>JADKKF010000029.1 GCA_016720635.1 Saprospiraceae bacterium | reverse complement strand
GTAAGTGACCCACTAAATCCGGAGCAAAGTGACCCACTAAATCCGGAGCAAAGTGACCCACCGTAAGGTCTTATAGGAATTGATGTATATAATGTGGTATTTGGTTTATTAAAGCCAAATATCATGTCAACAAAACCAAAGCAAATGCATCAAATCAGAACAATCTTCCAATTAAAGAATGCGGGCTTTAGCATCCGCAAGATCGCCTTAATCAAACAGGTATGTCTCGAAATACAATCCGGGAATACTTGAGATTAATCGAATCCATAGGAATTGATCATAAAGCTGCATTAGAGCTGTCTGATGAGGATTTTATTGAATTAATCTATAACCCGCAGTCTCAAAACGCACAGCTTCCGGTAGGCCGAATACAATTGGTTTTGAATAAGATGGATTACTATATTGAAGAACTTAGGCGAACAGGAGTGACCAAAACTCTCTTGTGGCATGAGTATCGTGTTGACCATCCTGATGGGTTGAGCCACAGTCAATTTTGCTGGCACCTTCTCCAACATCAGAAAAGAAATATGGCGATATACAAAATTCACCATGCTCCTGGTGAGCAAATGATGGTTGACTTCGCTGGAGATTTGCTTAGTTATGTTGATCCGGAAACCGGAGAAATCAAATACTGTCAGGTTTTAGTTTGTACTTTGCAGGTGGGACGACTGATGTTTGAGGTCTTGAGATCTCAAAGCAACCAGAATTTACCCGTGGAATAAGCAATGCCTTGACTTATTTTGGTGGTGTTCCATTGAGTATCAAGTGCGATAACTTAAAATCAGCTGTGGTTAAGGCAAATCGTTACGACCAGGATTTACACAAGCCATGAAGCTCATTAGCGATTCATTATAACACCAATATGGTTGCGAGTAGGATTCGTAAGCCAAGAAGCAAAACAAGTGTAAGAAAATACTGTTGTTCAGTTGACACCAGAGAATATGTTCTTTAAGAGATCAATATTTAAAAGCAAAGAAGAATTACAGGAGTGCCATGTGCAGGAACAATTAATCAGACACAATACACAGCGTTTTCAAGGCAAAGAAGAATATTCCAAGACTTGAAATGTTTGAATCTCAAGAAAAGGTATTGTTGCAAGAATTACCTGGAGAACCTTATGTTTATCAGCAAATTACTTTTGGCAAAGTACAACGAAATTATCATGTTATACTGGGACAGGACTTCCATCAATATAGTGTCCCCTATACCTTGATCAGCAAGAGATTAAAAATTCTATTCACCACTGCTTCTATAGTGGGGAAATATATGATGAATTACAACGTGTGGCTATTCATAAAGAAGAGAAGTTTTAAACAAAATGGGTATACAACTCTTAAGAGACCACATGCCCCAACCATCAGTATATGGAACAATACAAAGGATGGGATTCAGAATATTTTATCAAGCAAGCTAAACAAATAGGTCATATACATCCAATATAGTAGAGCATATTTTAAAAGAAACCCAGAACTTTTATTGAACAAAGCTACAGAAGTTGTATTGGAGTGTTAAGACTTGCAAATGCCTATACTCCCGAAAGATTAGAAAATGCGTGCGCTCTAATAAAAAATGCAGCTAAAATAAATTATGGAATATTGGAACGAGTGCTAAAAAACAATATGGACAAACAGGATACAAATCAGGAATACACAAATATCACAATAATATCAGACCATGAAAATTTACGAGGTTCGTCCACTTACGGCAAAAATATTTAAATCATGAATACAGAACAAACATTAAAACTGGCTCAAAGCTTTAAACTATCCGGCATGGCAACAACTTACAAATCTATCACAGATCTTCCGGCCCATCAACAACCTGAGGCACATCTGATGATGGCACAATTGACAGAATCTGAAGTCTACCATCGCAAGGATGCTAAAATGAAGTTTTAGTAAGAATCAGTAAACTTCGATATGAGTCAACTCTGGAACAAATCATCTGTTCAACACAAAGGAACCTGACCAAAACCATCTCCAACTCTCAGATTGTTCCTTTATCAAAAAATCAAGAAAACATTCTCATCTCCAGGAGCTGCTGGGGCGGGAAAGGACTGTCTGGCCTGTGCCGCTTAGGTCACCGAAGCACGGCATGGGATATAAGGTAAAGTTACTTTAATATGAATCGATTTTATGAACGCATCAGCGCCAAGCAAGCTTGACGGAACATTCAACAAACTCCTTAACTACCTTCAAAATAGAATTAATAATCATTTTGGATGATTTTGGCCTAGTGCCTTTTGACAATAATTTGAGGCTGGCATTGCTTCAAATACTGGAAGATCGCTATGGTAAGAGTTCTACGATTATTGCCTCGCAACTACCTATCAAAAATTGGTATGATTATTTTAAACGACCCTACCATGGCAGATGCAATTTTGAACCGGCTTACTGCCAAACATCACAGAATTAGAACTCAAAGGAGATTCATTGCGTAAAATCTTAATTCCATTTTTTTATACACTGCTGACATCATTTCTTTAGACCTTCTGGAGGTGATCCTTGAGAGCCGGAAAGGTGGGTCAAAAGCTTGACCGGATTTTACATTTGGTTCTTGTCTGCACTCCATACATGGTACAAGGGTTAGACCTATCCCAATCTAGGTCTTTATATCTTGGATCCATTGGAAAAAATATTTTAATTTTCTTTCTTGGTCATTTCTGACCCAAATGTATAAGATCTGACTTGATTCACAAAACTATTTATGACTTTTTTTATTCACATTTGAACAGTATCTTTGTATTATTACTAATAAAATGGCCGTTTTGAGCTATAAATGACTAATATTGAGCAGTTTTGGAAAAAAATTAAGGGAGTGTAGAGAAGCTAAAGATCTTTCTCAAAATGACTTGGCTAAGCTTCTCAACACGAATCATTCCATCATCGGTAAGTATGAGCGCGATGAAATAAAGCCTTCTATTGATGTTGTTAAGAACCTTGCAGACGAGTTAGATACCTCTGTTGGATTCCTTCTTGGAGAAAGCAATGATACTAATCTGTTAAAAGATCCGGCTGGCAAGCCAGCAGTTCAATGACATCAATCAGCTTCCGGATAAAGACAAAGAGACTGTCTTTAATTTGCTTGATGCTTTTCACCAGCAAAAAATAAATTGCAGGCAATTTTAAAGTAAGTTAAATAATGGCTAAACCTTTTGTATTTGTCATTATGCCCCTTCCATAGTGATTTTGATGATACATATAAATTTGGAATCAAAGAAGTCTGTTTAAAACCAGAAGTTGATTGTTATTGTGAAAGGTTGATGAACAGTTGGAAGGAAAGGTAATCGATAGAATATTCAACCAAATAGAAAAAGCAGATCTTATTATAGCTGACCTAACTGGCAGGAATCCAAATGTATTCTTTGAACTTGGATACGCCTCTGCCTAAAAAAAGAAATCTTAATGCTCCAGAATAAAACTGCCCCTAATGATTCCTTCTTTGATAAGCAGCATATCCGGAAGAACTCCAGCAGTATGATCCTTCCGATATTAATCATTTTCAAAATGAACTAAAAGCCAATATTATTGCTATTAAGAATAAAAATGACATAAACACTTTAAAATTCATTTTCATCGTTTAATTTCTTGATAATATAGCGTAATTCTAATGAATTGTAAAGAGCAAGAAGAAACATTTCAATGATTAAAAACTTTTTATTTAATAACAATTCTTTCTTCTTCGGCAAGTATTTGATTCTCTTTCCATATTTGGATCTTTAATCAATACTTGATTAAAGCCACTTGAATTAAACTTTAAATATCCTTCTTGTAATTCAATGACCCGCAATTTCCTTCATTTTACTATCCTATCAATTTCAAAACACATTTAAAAAGATAGGATTTTATGGAAATTTCCATGTTCAGCACATCATAAAATATCAAATTTGCAGAAACTATTAAATATTTATATGTGAGAGTTACTTTGAATTGCCCATTTTAAAGATATAATCAATGTTAAGTTCTAAATTGTCGTCAAACCTTATTGAATACAATGGGCAGTCGTGCCAATCAAAGATTCTTCAAACTGTTGTATTTCATTGATAAAAATTTATTCTACTTAAGCGGAACTGCATCTTTTTATACCTTTACCAGTTTTCTTTTGCAGAAGTATAGTCCCAGTAATT
>JADKKF010000028.1 GCA_016720635.1 Saprospiraceae bacterium | reverse complement strand
TAACGTTTGGGTACTTGCGACGGCCACCCCTTTCCTTTACCCAAAAGTAAAATATAATTTTTAAATTTTGCCAAATCTTAAATAAAAATCTTTGGGTGGCATGCTCGCAAGTACCGTGTTATCATCTGGGTTTTTTGTTAGCGGTTGAGGTCTTTTGCTTCCAAGAAATTGTTGCCCTTTTTGGCGTAAAATCGAATCATTTGTTAAAAGTCATTTGCCAAGAATTCTCGAGCTTTTTTCAGTCTTCGTTTGTAAAATTTTTAGCCCATGAGAGCCTAAATTTTTTGGATTTTCCTTGTAAATCGTTTTGCCAAAAATGACCTTTTTGCGTTTGTGTTGTAAGGACTTTTCCTAGGAAGTTATTCGATTTTATTTTTTGTTTTAAATGGTTTTGTTATGCAAAAAAGACCGAAACTTACTCCCCGTTTTGCCAAAATAAGTGTTCTTTTACATAGTAAATTTAAATTTAGCAAAGAACATCTTGTTTGAAGTTTGTAGGAGGTTCAACTCGATGATAACGTTTGGGTACTTGCGACGGCCACCCCTTTCCTTCACCCAAAAGTAAAATATAATTTTTAAATTTTTGCCAAATCTGAAATAAAAATCTTTAGGTGGCATGCTCGCAAGTACCGTGTTAGCACCAGTATTTCTTATGTCAGTTAGCAGCCCATTGGTCTTTCAATTACTATTAATTTCGTTACCGTTTGTCCGTTGTCCTTTCGTTGCCCTGTAACTCTTAAATAATAACGGCTAATACTTACACCACTTGGATATTCGGTTGGTGTTTTTACTTTTTCAACAAGCTTTAACCACTTGTCTCCGCATTTGTCTTTTACTTTTTGTTTTAAGTCGTTGATTGAGATTTTTGGGAATTTCTCATATTCTTTTTCAGAATATTTGTTGCAAGTAAATTGGCCAGTGCTATTTGTTAGTAATTGTTTCCAGTCGGAGTAGAAATGTTTCCAGTCAGTTAAATCGCAATGCGGGCCTTCGTTCATAATGATTACACTTGTTTCATAGCGCTGCTCAACTGTCAAGCCTTTAAGTTGGTCGCTTGAAATAGAAATAAGTTGACCTTCTATTGTCTCTCCAAGTTCAGCATACATTTCAACTGTATCTTTTTGAATTTGGTCAATTTTCTTGTCCTCGTCATAAATGATTAAACGATTAATAGAAACTGTTAGCTCATCAAATTTTATGGTTGTAATTGTGTCGGCTTCTTCATCGCCATTTGTAATTGTCGCTTCGTTACTTGTTTGATTAAGGATGTTTACTGTGTCACTTACAATACTGTCGTTTTGAGTTGCCACAGTTTTGTCTGTCGATACGTTGCTGCACGAACAAAATGTCGTAAATGTCAAGATGATGATGATGTTATGTAGTGTCTTCATAATATTGGTGCTAACGTTTGGGTACTTGCGACGGCCACCCCTTTTCCTTCACCCAAAAGTAAAATATAATTTTTAAATTTTTGCCAAATCTTAAATAAAAATCTTTGGGTGGCATGCTCGCAAGTACCGTGTTATCATCTGGGTTTTTTGTTAGCGGTTGAGGTCTTTTGCTTCCTAGAAATTGTTGCCCTTTTTGGCATAAAATCGAATCATTTGTAAAAAGTCATTTTGCTTATAAATTTCTAGCTTTTTCAGCCTTCGTTTGTAAAATATTTATCCCTTAAGAGCTTAAATTTTAGCATTTTCCTAGTAAATCGTTTTGCAAAAAATGACCTTTTTGCGTTTGTGTTGTAAAGACTTTTCCTAGGCAGTTATTCGATTTTATTTTTTGTTTTAAAATGGTTTTGTTATGCAAAAAAGACCGAAAACGTCCTCCCCGTTTTGCCAAAATAAGTGTTCTTTTTACATCGTAAATTTAAATTTAGCAAAGAACATCTTGTTTGAAGTTTGTAGGAGGTTCAACTCGATGATAACGTTTGGGTACTTGCGACGGCCACCCCTTTCCTTGACCCAAAAGTAAAATATAATTTTTAAATTTTTGCCAAATCTGAAATAAAAATCTTTAGGTGGCATGCTCGCAAGTACCGTGTTATCATCCGGGTTTTTTGTTAGCCGTTGAGGTCTTTTGCTTCCCAGTAATTGTTGCCCTTTTTGGCGTAAAATCGAATCATTTGTTAAAAGTCATTTTGCTTATAAATTTATAGCTTTTTTTGCCTTCGTTTGTAAAATATTTAGCCCTTAAGAGCCTAAATTTTTTATATTTTCCTAGTAAATCGTTTTGCCAAAAATGACCTTTTTTCGTTTGTGTTGTAAGGACTTTTCTTAGGCAGTTATTCGATTTTATTTTTTGTTTTTAAATGGTTTTGTTATGCAAAAAAGACCGAAAACATCCTCCCTGTTTTGCCAAAATAAGTGTTCTTTTTACATAGTAAATTTAAATTTAGCAAAGAACATCTTGTTTGAAGTTTGTGGGAGGTTCAACTCGATGATAACGT
>JADKKF010000027.1 GCA_016720635.1 Saprospiraceae bacterium | reverse complement strand
AAGTTTAAGCATATAAAGAATAGCCACTGCAGTGTAAATATAAGCTTCATATTCTGTGTTTGAACAGTAAATATGAAAGGCCTATAAAAGCAAAAATTAAAAGAAAATAGCAAAAGATTTGGGTAGATTCCAAAGTCTTTCAATCCACGATTCATTCTTCTCAATTGAAAATGAAAATAACAATGTATGATATCTATTTTATCCCTCATCTTATTTATCTCTCCAAACTTATGTCTTGTGTGTTTTGGGAATTTGGATCCTGTCTCCAAATTCTTTATTTTGAGGTGAAAACCCAAAATTATATCGCAAATTAATACCAAATCTGTGAATCAGAATATCTATTCCTAGTACTCAATATACTTGCTTGATTCAGTTTAAAATGCACACGCATTGTCCTGAGCACATCTTGGGCATTGAGTGTTATACTTAATTTATTGTTTAATAAATTCTTTTGGTAATCCAAAATTTAATTGCCCGAAATTAGTTCACAAAAATTATTACTTCCATTTAATATAAAGAATCCGTTCATAGTAAACTTAGTTGTTTTTTATTTATTGATAATGAATGAAATGTAAAAAACGCCATCCTCCTTACTGTGCTTAAACTGTATTGCTTCATTCTCATATATACCCTTGTAGTGCATTAATCCATATTGAGCTACAACCATAAAAAATATTTACCTCCAGGAGGGATGGCTCCAGTAATCCTGAAATAGATTCTTCACTATTACCCAAATTATCATAGGTCCTTTTAACATTGGGATTATTTTCATCCCTATAAACTACATTGGAGAAAATATTTTGAGTATAATTCTTTCCAATTGCAAACAAAGGGTATCAAAACTTATATTTACTAATATTATCCGTAAATTGAGGATTCAATCGAGGATTGCCAATCTCGTATAAATATTGATCAATATATTTAATGGAAGGGTTCAAATTTTCATAACTTGCCCGATAGATTGATTGTCTATAAATGGCATAACCTTTAAGTTCATGATTATTATGTTGAATAACTTTCTACTCAAGTAGACATAGGAAACAAATCTGGAGTTCTTATTGGATTTTAAATATGGTATCGCGTATCGATTGCTTTCCCTTCCATGAAGGTATGTTCTCCTTAGTCCAGCCTTTAATGATCATCCAAGGCAGATTTTGTGAAGCTTGAATATATGCTGCATGAATCTGTTCGCGATAATTATAGGAATTGGTCCGATTAGGATCTGAGACACTTGAGCTATTATTATTGTTCAAATAATAATTGACCTGCTTTTGAAAAATTGAAAATTGGATTTCTGCAATTCGTCTCTAATTTTAGTTTCGGATTAATCTTGTAGCTAGATCTGAATTAAATTGAAAATTATTTCTTTTTATTTCCGTCACACCACGTTTAGAATTTAACCACTGTGGCAAAACAAAATTGAATTAAAACTTTGATTTGTATTACTATTATTATATTGATATGAAAATTTTGTATCAAGCTGTGAATCTGTTGGAGTCGATTTTATACAAGGGCCGAGAAATCTTGTGAAAATTATTTAAATTTGTTATTATTACTCGTATGGTTTTCGTTTTGCGATGCAAGAATTCCACTCGTAATTCCTGCTATATTACTTGTATTATTTGTAATCAGTCTCATAAGTTGAATTCTAAACCTTCCATCATAACCGAATTCCAACTTGGGTGTATAAACGAAATTTATTCCAGCCAAAATAATATTGATTCGCCTTATTTCTTGTTGATTTTTCGCTTGTGTCAAGCTTGAATCTTTAAAAAGTAAAAATCGATCTGAATTCAATTCTTCCAAAGCATCACGATATTGGTAATTGGTATTAACATAATAACTAATGTACTTGCACTCTTGATTCAAGTCATTCAATCCGGGACGAATTGATTACCATATTTTCCTTTGATTTGCCCTAGATTTACTGATCCAGAGAGTCCTATTTCACCCTTTTTATGGACAACATTCTACAATGCCTCCAGAGCTAGAAGCATCGTATTTAGCAGAAGGGCTGTGAAGAATTTCAATTTTTTGAATAGCCGTAGGGGGCAGATTTTTTAATATAAGAGGCAAGCTATCACTTGCACTCATTCTCTGTTCTCTACTGTTGATATACACAGTGGCAGGAGTGGCACTTGACAAGTAAATATTTCCATCTTGATCTATAAAGATTCCGGGCGCTTTTCAAGTAATTCATAACTATTGGTAGAGGTATTGGCTATTGGCTCTGGATCGATGATTGTCTTACCATCTTCTTGTCTGACCAACGGTTTCCACCTGTAATTTTTACTTCTGAAATAGAGCTTTGACTTTTCTTCATTTCGACAATAAATTTAATGTCGGAATGGTTGACCAAAACCAATTTTTGAATGGCTCAAATCCTAGAAACGATGCTTACTAGATATTTTCCTGCTTTGATATATTCGAAAAAAAATAACTGTCTTCAGCATTGCTGTAATCTGCTTTGATCATGATACTATCGAGAAAAGAAAACAGAGAAACGGGGACATCTCCAGTTAAATATTAGATTTCGAATCATTAACTTGAATAATTATTTTTGTGCAAAACCAGTGAAATATAAAACAAACACAGAGACCATTAATCCCAATCGGACCATATACCTTATTTGGCTGCAAAATATGGGCTTTTTTAATCTTACAAAGCTTTCAAAGCTTAAAGAAAAGTTATTTTTAGTTTGAATCAAATTGAAACATTAATAAGAAATAAATATTATCAATCTAATTTGTTGATACGATTATATTTTTTATAATTAAATAAATAAGCCGATGAAATTTATTTAAATGCCTAGAGCTTCGCCCCTATTATCAATTAGAGCTATCAAAGTATAAATTCACTTGGAAATTCAGATTTACCTAAAGTACGGCATCATCTAGAGAGGGCACATATTTTAGGTCAGGCATATCCAATAGAACATAGTTTGGCACATTGGAAAATGCTGCAATTTGGTTTCAAATAAAAAGCTGGAAGGAGATCCGATGTCGATCATCAGGCTTGTTTTTCTGTGAGGTAAATTCATTTGCCGGAAGATTCCCAGGGGAATACAGGTGGATCCAAACGTACACCCCCTATTAAAATGGAAACCTTGAAGATCTCAAGCTGATCTTGAAGGAGGAAATGGATGATGCTTTTTGTTACATTTTAATGATGAAAATACTTTCACTTATCCACTCCATCCGCTTCACTTATAGAGTAAAGTGAAGCTCGTGCCTCTAAACCCACAACTTCAAGAAGAGGCATGCCCAAATTTATTCAGAATTTTTGGCAGTTTTTAAGTGTTTTGACGTATCTTCACCTTATGAAGACTTCTTACCTCATCCCTGATATTAAGCCGAAAGCGTAACATGCATCCACAATGGACAAAATTATGAGCTCAAAAGCTGAGAATCTATCTTGACTCTTGTTAAAAGACATTTTGGAAAGGATTATATCCTTAACTTTAGTGCGCTGCTCCAAATCTAGAAGCTTTTGGTTCATGTCGAGTGTGGAGTGTAGAAGTGTCTAGAACTATAGGAGGTGCATCACGGACAGTAGCTTCGCCATACGCCAGTGGAGGAAGGAATGACCATTCAGACTGAGTCTCCTTCTATCCAATCCCTTCGAAAAATATTAATCGAACTGGTCTTGGAGCAGATCATCCATTGGATTGCCTGACCTGTGAAGTAAACGGGCAACCGCGAGCTCCAAGATACCGCAGCACGAGTTGGAATCGCAAAGTGCGCTACCTGAAGGTAAAAACCATCTCGATAGACGAAAGATACGAGCCATCCTTACACGACTTCTGATCTATCCAATGTATCATGTGTTATCGCCGTGTCCGGTGCTTGTGATGAAGCAAGGGCAATTAGTGCTTTGGTGTCATGGGTCGTGGATTTGATAGTCAGATTATGGCGTGAGCCAATGAAAGCTTTATGGAGTCTGAATGTGTGAGCGGCGCCTGTGCTCAAGCTTGTCCAACCTCTGCGATATCAGATGTGTTCCAGAGTAAATCTTTGGTAGGTCAAGACAAGGTCAAATCTGTCGCACGTATTGTGGAGTGGTTGTAATCTTGAGGTAAGTGTAAAGTGGTAAAATCTCAGCATTCAAGCACCTTATGATGTTGTGTCAATCAAGGCCATACTTAAGCTAAAAGGGCGCTATGCATTTAAGTTTTATAACCATCCAGAGCGACTTGCATCCTATGATTCGTGATCATTCCGAAGTCTACAAAAGCTAGTTGGGAGTTTAAGGTTACGAGTATATCGCTTCTAAAAATGACTAGCATAAAATACCTATGTACCAAATTCAATTACTGGAATATCCTCTTTACGTTGTACCAATGAAGAAAATTATTTAATGCAGAAATTCATTCGTGCAGTTATCGGTACCAATAGTATCGATGGACGTGCAAGAGTCCTGTCACCGCCAACAGCTTTTGGTATGCAAAGGACTTCGGTACAGGTGCTGCTACAAATAGTATTGAAGACCCAAAATCACACTGAAGCCATCATGGTTATTGGTGCCAAATCCATCAGAGGTCATCCAGTCACTGGTGCAAACTTCCAATTTGCAATGAAAGGCAAGACGATTCCTTTATAGTCATGATCCTCGCCGAACTGAAATCGCAAAATACGCAAACATCACCTTCAATTGAGACTAGGGGGACGAATGTGCTGTACTCAATGATGATTTACTATATTGTCAGTGAGAACTTTTGATAAGGAAATTCATAGGATCGAGAACTGAAGGGTCTTGAGGATTTTGTTGAGAATATTCTGACTTAATATTGATGAATTGGAATCTGTAAGTGAGAGTACCTTAAGGGATCAAGCTCGATCTGCTGCCATCGCTTATGCTACCGCAAAAGCGCTATGAGTTTCCACGGTCTAGGCGTTGGGCAGAACATTATCAAGGTACTTATATAGTCATGTTGGACGCAGATCTGCCACGCTTACTCGAAAGCCATAGGAAAACGAGGCCGTGGTGTTAATCCATTGCGTGGAACAAACAATGTACAAGGCATGGCAGATATGGGTGTTCAGCCTTATCAAGGTGCAGGTTACCTCGATCACACCAACCCCTGAGATTCAAGACCCTTATTGGCAAAATTTATGGGGAAGTCCCAGCGGCAGCAGGGATGAAGATACCAGATATGGTATGAAGCAGCAATAGCTGGCAAACTTAAAGCGATGTATGTCATCGGTAGATATGGTACAATCAGATCCTAACACGCATCAAGTAATGAAAGCGAAAAATCTCTTGATTTACTTATTGTACAAGAACTGTTCATGACAGAAACATGTAAACTCCCTCATGTGCCACCTTCTCTTCCTAGGGCATTTCCTAGAAAAGGAGGCACACTCACCAATGGAGAACCTTAATCCAAAAAGTTCAAAAGTAGTAGAGCCAATAGCAGACTCCAAATCAGATGGTCAAATCATCATTGACCCTTGAATAAGATGGGATATGATCAACAAGCCATATTCTGCCAAATCTATGTTGGGGAAACTCAAGATTGTTCCTTTTTTTTGCAGGAGGAATTGGGAGAATTTAGAGGGAAATTATGGAGTTGTAATGCACAGTCGCAGCAGATGGAACTGATACACAAAATTTTATAAATAAATTCAAACGAGGTAAAGGTCTATTTATATTCCGTGAATATATAGAGACCTCGAGATCCTAGAATATGCAGAAGAATATCCTTTCATCCTCACGACTAAACGAGTTTTTGGAACATTACAATGCAGGAACAATGACGAGACGTATCGGTAATGCTGGAAACATTATTAAGATGTGCTTCCTATTCATCCAAATGATGCAGCCAAAAATGATATCCAAGAACATGACCCAGTAATCATTGAATCTGCTCGTGGTAAAATTACTGTCAATGTACATCCTACCGATGAGGTAAAAGTTTCAAGGTGTGGTGAGTACAACATTTCACTTCCCAGAACTTTTGTAAACATCGTCACTTTCCAGTGCAATCGAGTAGTATTGCAAAATGTCCTGAGAGTAAAGTGTGGTTTGTGTGAGTTGGAAGAAGGGGAAGCTAAGTGATCTATTGATTGTTATAATTAGGAATTTATAATGGCTCTGTATCCTTTAAGATTCGGAACATGATATGAAACAATGTATATTCAAAGAATAAAATACATTCTGGAGTAGTAATAAATCAATCCAAGAACTTTTAGTTTGGTCTATTAAAGAACAAATTGGAAACTATTTACTTTCTACGAGCTATTCAAGAAGAATTTGTGTTGATGTAGAAAAAATGTTGAGGGAAGATGTGGATATAATTTAAGAAATAATTGTGCTATTTATAGTGTTCTTAAAATACTCAATGAGACTTTAATTTTAGAAAATCGCCAATAAAATAAATATGCTATAAATCACTAAAACTTATTATCTTAAAAGTATAAAACAGATTAAACGTATTACTTATCATTCAAAAACAAAAATTAAGTGGGAAGGAACAATTATCTCATTAATTTTGTGAGCTGTTGCGATGGCTTGGTGGTCAATTCCCCATGAGAGGACTTGCATTGTTGGGAACATGACGTGGTTTCGAATTTTGGTGGCTACATTGTTACTGGGGATTGGGCAAGTTGGGAGTATGCCTTGCTTGTGGTTGGATAGGCTACATCCTTACAGCTGCTATTGGCGCTTTTTTGCTGGGCTTTTTATTCTAATTTGACTATTAAGAAAGCTAATCCATCAATTCTACAAAACCGAGATTAACAAAGGTCAAATATCAAATTCGATTTTGCAAGTATTTTATGCAAAATAATATATGAAAAATTAACTTCATGTAACAGTATTCTAAAAATGTCCTTAAAATTTAAACAGCAAGCTCAAACGCTTTTATTGTTCTGGGATCCTTGTGATTCTAATGGGTTTATTGATTGGAATATTCATCCCTATATTAAGTAATCCTAGGATGGGATTATCTGCACATTTAGAAGGAATCATGAATGGATTTCTTCCTCATTTTGTACTTATTTGGGAAAAATCTGGATTAGTTTCAATGGCTTAACATTGCTTTATTTAGTTTTGTATGGTGCCTTTGCAAATTTTATTGCAGTAGTTCTTGCCGCCATAACAGGAGTAGGGAAAAAATGATTCTCATAGCAGGAGGAAAGAAGGTAATTGTAGGTATTGAAGTTGTGATTTCATTTTCTTTGATTTCATTGGCTATTGATGATTACAGTTTGTATCATTGTATTGATAGGTTTAAAAAATTATTTATCAAGACCTAATTCTTTATAATAAAAATTGATTAGAAACTCATTCTATTCTCTAATCAACTCTTATTTAAACAATTTCTCCAAAGAATGATTGTAATTATAGACGTTCGATTATGTTAGCTTCCATATTTCAACAAGTTTACAAAAGAGACTTAAAAAATTAGTCCATGAAATTGAATCTTATAATGATGAAAATAATTCGTGGAAAGTGCAATATCAAATTTCAAATTCCGCAGGTAACTTATGTCTTCATATCATTGGCAACTTCCATTTCTTATGTAGGCCTCGCACTGGGCAATATTCCCTATGAAAGAAAATGTGATCTTGAGTTTTCTAAAAGATATCGCTAGAGAAATCTTTAGTAAAAAAAATCTATGAAACGATACAGCTTGTTGAAACTGGACTAAGCAATCTTCCCGATGAAAAATTTTCTGGAAGAATATCCTATAAAAATCTGGGAAGACCATGCTTCCATTCATACCACATTGTTGAACTTCGCCACACATCTAAACTATCATCTAGGTCTAATTAATTATCATCGAAGAATGATTGATGTATAAAATTTTTTATCAACATTCATCAAAAAAAATCTGGATTTAATTTATCTAACTTCCTATCACCTCTTTGGTGTCAATCCATATTTCTTTTAAATGCATCGATGTAATGACTTGGATTAGAGCAACCCACTTTATAGGCTACTTCATTCACCTGATATTTTCCGAAAGCAAAAGATTCTTTGAAACAGTATCAAGCTTGTAATCAAGTAAATATTGATAAGGTGTATTTCATATATTTCTTGAATGCTGTCTTCAATTGAAGTCTATTTAACCCACACTTCAATGCCAGATCATGCATCTGTGGTGGATCTGCATAGTTTCCAATAAGGATTTCCTTGCTTGTTTTATCTTTAATACAATATTTTGACTATTGAGAAATGGGCAGTTGGTTTTATTAGGTTCAGCTTCTGAGAAAACAAAACTCAATATCTCAAAAGACTTTGGCTATTGGATATAGTCTTTCAGTATTGGGGCGTGATGCGGAATAGTATAATTGGTCTAAACAATTAAGAGCGTAGATGATATTCCTTTCTCTCATAAAATTTGCGATTGAATTTTCTTGATTAAATACGGGTGCCTGTCGTAGAACCCACTACAAATAATTCAAGTGCAAATTACTTAATGCCAACTTCAGATACAACAATCTACTACAACTAGTTGGCTTAGGGCTCCGCTTCATCGATTTCTCAGGATTATAAATCATAAAGGCTTTTTCTGCATTCAAATTCCTAGAATAGGGTCCAAATCCAAAACTGATACTCTCATTTAAACTAAAAAAAAGATGTACCTGTTCTTTATCAAGAGTTAATGGAAGAAGCTGTTCCAATTCTAGCCATTCCAAATGAATTTCAGAAGCGATATTTTCCATACCTTATTTGATATTTTTTACAAAGATAATGTTAATTATATATTTCTCATATTTAAATGAAATTATAATATGATGAATATCAATCTTTTAAGAGTAATATAGCTTTTTTATTTAAAACTTTAAGCGATACTAATAATACTGGATTTCGTTATTTTATTATAAAGCATATCGGAATTTTGTGCTGCAAATGAAAAAGAAAACGATAGCATATTCATTCTTACCCTTGATTCTATTTTGCTTATTCAACAATTTGTTTGGCCAAGATAGTTTACGACCGGATGAAATCGTGGCTCACCGCAACAAAACTGAACGAAGCCTTTCAAAAATTCTCTTCCTGTTACTAGCATTCCGCAAGAAATTCATGCGCTTGGTTCCAGCAGACTACAAGATGTATTGTTGGAACAAGTAGGAATTAATATCGTACCGCAAATTAATGGATTGGGAAATGGATTGCAACTTCAAGGGCTGAACCCTGATTATACACTCATCTTAATAGATGGCGAACCCGTAGTAGGAAGATATACTGGTTCATTGGAACTTAATAGAATTACCGCGGGAGAAATCAAAAAATAGAAATCGTTAAAGGCCCATCTTCTTCATTATATGGCTCAGATGCTTTAGCGGGTGTAGTCAATATCATTACTCATAAATCATTGACCAATAAACTGACCGCACAAATTAAATATGCAGAACGAAACACCTTAGATGCATCAGTTGGTTTGAGCTATAATAAGGCCAATTTTTCAAATCAAATTTTCTACAATCGATTTAGTACAGATGGCTATGACCTATCAAAAAATATCTATGGCCAAACTGTTTCACCTTATCAGAATAATACTTTGAGATATAAATTGTCCTATTCTTTTTAAAAATCATGAGATCAGTCTCAGTGCAAAATATTTTTAGAAAATCAAAATAACGCATATCATGTCATTAATGGATTGGATTCTATTAAAGTATTTGGAGATGGAGTCATTCGCGATTGGAGTGTCTTTCCTAGCTATCAATATAAATTGACCAATAAGACAAACATCATTTTGAGAAGCTATTATACTGAATATTATACCAAAACAAACTTAAAAGAATTAGACAATAAATCTGATTATTATAATGATAATTTCAAACAGACTTTTCTAAGACCTGAAATTCAAAGCACTTGCACTTTTTCAAAAAAACAAAATTGGACATTTGGTTCAGGTTGGATTCGTGAAACGATCAATACCAATCGCTATGGTAGCGGAGAAGACAAACAGCAAGAAACATATTATGGATTCATTCAACACGAATGGATTCCATCCAGTAAATGGAACGTACTAAGTGGAATGCGATTTGATTACAATTCGATATACCATAAACAATGGTCTCCAAAAATCGCTGCCCAATACACAGTCAATTCTTTACTAAGCCTGAGAGCCTCTTTTGGTACAGGATTCAAAGCGCCTGATTTTAGGCAACTTTATTTAAACTTCAACAATGCTGCTGCTGGATATAGCGTCTTTGGAACAGAAGCATTAAAGCCAGCTATTGAAGACTTGCTGAATAAAAATCAAATCAGAGAATTATTCATTCCTTTTGATGCCATGACTTCACTTCGCGCTGAAAGATCCAATGCTTGGAATATTGGAGCAAGTCTAATCAAATCAAAACATGCAATTCATCTGAATTTATTTAGAAATGACATATCAGACCTCATTGAAACACAGACTGTCGCATTGACCAACCAACAGAATTTCATCTACAGTTATTCAAATATTAAAAGAGCCTTTACACAAGGTTTCGAACTGAATTATAAATATCAAATCACTAAAGATTTAGATATCCAATCCAGTTATCAATTCTTGCAAGCTAAGGACAAGGACGTATTAGAAAATATTGATAAAGGACTTGTGTTTGGAAGAGATCCAGTTACATTGCAGACATACCGAATTAAGAAAAGCGACTACATAGGATTACCACATCGATCTACCCATTCAGGAAATATTAAATTAAACTATAGAATCCCATATTTAGATTGTAAAATTAATGCGCGACTAATACTTAAAGGTCCTTTTGGACTTGCTGGAACAAACGGTTCTGTCAATGGCACATCTATTAATTCATCTGATTCCAATTCCAATTCCATCATTGATAAATACGATAGGTTGGTCAAAGGATATGGATTGTTAAATATTGGCATACAAAGAGAATGTAGTCATTGGTGGGATATTCAATTAGGAGCAGACAATTTATTAAATTATACAGATCCAATAAATCAACCCACATTAATTGGTAGAACTGCTTATATAAAAATGAATTTTAAATTTATACAAAATAAATGATCATGAAAAATTTTTAATGTTTTCTTATTTTTAAGTTTCTTGTTTTTAATCTCATGTGATAAAACAGAAAATAATGTTGATACTTCCACACTCCGCACTGTTACGATTAAAGATCTTGCAGCAGATCCTACAACAGGATTTGATCCTAACAATGGAATGCCCATTGGTGACACAAAGCGATTTACATTCTTTAGATTTAGCGATAGCTCCATCGTAGCAAATACAGACAGTGCCACTACAACATGGGATATAGGCTTTAGAGCAAGTACGATAATTGTAAATTCTGGAATCTCTGGACCTGGATCCGCAGCAAAATGTAGTGATGGAAAATATGCAAAAATCGAATTACTCTCATACTACAAAGGCTCCCCAGTAGCTCCAGATGCATTCAAAGACCAAGCGAGGTATTATACTTTCAGATACGTTTATCAAAGCAATGGGTCAAAAAATTTGAATAAGGAATAAAATCATTTTTGGTAAAATAGTAACCAAAGTCAGAATGTAATATTCGGCTTTGGTTTTTTTATTTCAAATAAATTAATTCGACTACTTCAATACTCTCAACCTTCATCTTTACATCCTTCTCTGGTCTATCTCCACGAGATGTTGGTGTATTTGCTATTTTATCTATGACATCCAATCCATCTATTACTTCACCAAAGACTGTATATTCCATATCAAGGAATGGTGTTCCGCCTTGCTCAGCATAGATTTTCTTTGATCTTCTGTATATTTAAATCCTTCTGATCTTCAATCCTAGTTATCGCATTTTCATTTTGTTTGTTGCCATGCACGATATAGAATTGTGACCCTGATGATTTTTTTTCTGGATTCACTTGGTCACCTGTTCTTGCTGCTGCCAATGCGCCCTTCTTATGGATTAGATTCTTATTGAACTCTGCTGGTATGGTATAACTTGGACCTCCTGAACCTAGAGGAGCGCCACTGGCAGCATTCTTAGAATTTGGATCGCCACCTTGTATCATGAAATTATTAATAACCCGATGAAATATCAAATCATCATAAAATCCCTGCTCTGGAAGTTTTAAAATATTATCGCGATGCAATGGCGTCTCATGATACAGTTTTACAAGCATATTGCCCATACTTGTTTCTATCTGTATAAGGCATTCTTCTGTTGGATTGATGTGTACTGTCATTTTACTTTCTTTTATTTTATTATTTTTTTTAACTTTAAGGTGAACGACGTGATCACCTGATTTTATAAATCGATGGCTTGGATTTCTTTCTGTAGAAATATTGCCGTCACCAAAATTCCATTCCACTGTTTCTGCATCGATGTGGTCTGAACTAAATTTTATTTTTTCTGGAAGCTTGACTGTGCTAACATCAGCTTTAGCTGAGACATTAAGTTTTGGAGAACATCCAATAATCGTTATTAATAATACAATATGCGCGAAAAAAAAATTTATGCATCATTCTCTTTTTTAAATCAAATTCAACTTTTACTTCACTTTCATTTTACATCAGTGAATGGTCTATTATTAGCATCAGTTTGCACTGCAGCAATCTTATCTTATGACATCCAAGCCTTCGATAACTTCACCAAATACTGTGTAGTCGCCATCTAAAAAATGGAGCCCTCCCAAGGTGCTATATTTTCTTTGTTCTTCCTCAGTATATGTGATGCCTTTTTGGCTGGCCAACATCTGTAACTGTGCCGGATTAATGATGTCTCCTTGTACTATATAAAATTGGGATCCTGATGATTTTTTTTCTGGATTACCAGGTCCTCCTGTTCTTGCAGCTGCAAGGCCCTTTAAAGTGTTTTGCGCCTATTTCAGCTGGAATGAGTTCACTAGGTCCACCTGCACCAAGCATTGCACCAGCAGGAGCATTTCTTGAATTTGGATCACCTCCTTGTATCATAAACTTGCTGATCACGCGATGGAATAAAAGATCGTTATAATATCCTTCTTTTGCCAATTTCAAAAAATTAGCTTTGTGTTTAGGTGTAGAATCATATAATTTTACTTTGATGACGCCATAAGAGGTTTCTATTATAGCATCAGCCCCTTTATCCTTTGGGCTATTTGTACAAGCATTGAATATCAAAGCAATCAAACTAATAAATAATAATTTCTTCATTTCTAAATTATTTAAATTCACTTGGAAAATTATTTTTAAAATATGTCGTAATAAGTTCTTTTAATAAAATTTCCTGATCTTTAACACCTTTTGTAGTAAAAGGTTTGATCATTTCATAATGAGGCCATCCATCTTGATCTTTACCAATAAAACTATAATATCCACGTATGGAAAGCAACTCGCAGGTAGCAATGTGCATGAGATCCTGCTTCTCTTCTTTAGTGAATCCATTAGGTTTTAACATTCCTAATTCTTGAATCCCGATTAGCATCAAGGTCGTATTTAAGTCAGGGAGCTCTGACTTTTTAAATTTTTCTTTTATAAAATGTCTGACTCTAAGCCATTCAAAATCCAATTCCCACTTTTCAGCTTCCATAATTTTTAATGAAATTAAAAATAATTTTAGTTGACTTGTATTTCCTCTTTTTAATGCAGGAATTGCAATATCCGTAAAGCCATTAGATCTGAGATGCTTTGAAAAATTCTCTTGTACATCGATATCGCCATGGACTAAAAATAATTTTTTATTGACTTGGTTTGATTTCCTAAGAATTCTGTCATTTCCCTTGATCTCCATGGGCAGAAAATGAATCCATCAGCACCACATCAGCATTGACTTGTAGCGTGTCACCAAATAAATGGATTTCTGATGCACCACTCCTCAGCACACCTCCTGGTGTTTCAGGCGAACAATATCCTACCATCAAAATCGTATTATGAGGATTTTCAATATTATTATAGACATGATGTTTTATTCTACCTGCATTCACCATTCCAGCTGCAGAGATGATGATACAAGGTTCTTTCATGCCATTCAATCGCTTGGATTCATTTACATCTGTAATATAAGTCAATCGCTTAAAACCAAATGGATCTGGATCTTTCAAAATATATTGATGCAAATCAAAATCAAAACATTCTGGATGTATCTTGAAAACTTCAGTAGCATTGACCGCCAATGGACTATCTACATAAACCGGAATATTGTGAATTTTCTTTTCGTTTACAAGTTGATCTAGCATAAACACGATCTCTTGCGTCCTTCCCATACTAAAAGCTGGAATAATAAGCTTCCCATTTTTTCTTATACAAGTATCGTTGATTACTTCTAGAAATTTTGATTTCTCAGCTGGCTTTTCCATGTGTAATCGATCTCCATAAGTTGATTCACTGATGACATAATCTGAAGGAAACATGGGTTGCGGATCTCTCAATATTGGTCTGGCAGGTCTTCCTATGTCTCCTGTAAAACCAATTCTGATCTCGTCACTTCCTTCTTTGATTACAAGATTCACACTTGCAGAACCCAAGATATGACCTGCATCGGTAAAATTAACTTCTATATATTTCGATATCCTTATCCATTGATCATATGATATTGAAACAAATTGTTTCAAAGCAGCAACCACATCTTTTGCACCGTAAAGTGGTTCACGCAATTTTGCTTTCTCACCAGTGTGTTTATTTTTTATTTTTTATAAATCTTTTCATTGTAGTATTCGGCATCTTTTGTTGAATGTGAGCAGTATCCATCAACATGATATTAGCAAGATCGCGTTACCATGAGTACAATATATCAACTCTAAAACCATCTTTCACCAACTTTGGAATTCTTCACAGTGATCGATATGTGCATGAGATAATATCATGACGTCAATTTCTTTTGGATCAAAATGCCAAGATGAATTCAATTCATCCAAATCTCCTGCATGTCCTTGAAATAAACCACAATCGAGTAATATTTTATAATCATTGTCCAAGGTAATCAAGTGACAACTTCCAGTAACTGTTTGTGCTGCTCCACAAAATTTAATTTTCATCAGTTTGCTTTTAGAATTTTATATACAATTATAACAATTAATAACTGTATTGTTAGCTAGGATAGTATCCTTTTTCAGTTCTAATTTGATCTTGTGCATTTATTTCCATTTTCTCGGCCAATAATTTATTCAATTTGTCCAAAGGCATTGAGCTGGATATTCCACCAAACTGATCAATGCGTATATCGATTGGACTTAAACGATGGTTAAATGGATTTGAATTTTGATTCATAGATTATTTATTTAACTTAATTATATTTTCTAATTCTTTTTACAAATACTGCTTTAGATAATGTCAATATCATTGCATAAATATCTGGTCCCATTGGGATTCCAGACATCATCACTCTAAGCGAAGGCAACACTTCTCCCATC
Organism: Saprospiraceae bacterium; assembly: GCA_016720635.1. Lineage (GTDB taxonomy): Bacteria > Bacteroidota > Bacteroidia > Chitinophagales > Saprospiraceae > JADKKF01. Next base: position 11,032 of record JADKKF010000027.1, on the reverse strand, counting down.
TTGTAAGTAAATTTAGCCATAAATGCTTTGAGTATTTCTTCTAGTTTTTCTTTGGTAAATTCCTCGCTTTGCTCAATAGTATTTGCTAGTTCTAAATAGGAATCAGTCCATTCTTGCTTCCACTTTTTAGATTTAAAATCTTGATCCACTTCTGCGATGTCTGAAATCAAATATTTCCCTTGCTTAAAGAAATCAGTCAAAAATATCGATCTATCTTTGTACAATTTGATTATTGATATCGCTTGTTCATCTGTAAGTTTTTGACCTTGTTTTAAAGCATCTTGGATAACATATTTTGCTAAAGTTGTATCTTCGGTATTCTGTATATATTGTTGATTGAACCACTTTGCTTTATCGTAATCAAATCTTGAACTTGATTTTCCTATTTTATCTTTAGAAAAATATTGGATTAATTCATCAAGAGAAAATATTTCTTTTTCTGTTCCACTATTCCAACCCAGCAATGCCATAAAATTCAACAATGCTTCTGGCAAGAAACCCTGCTCACGAAAACCTAAAATAAATCTCCTGTTTTTTCATCCTTCCAATCCAATGGAAAGACTGGAAATCCAAACTGTGCGCCATCTCTTTTTGATAATTTGCCATTGCCACTTGGCTTCAAGATTAATGGCAGATGAGAAAATTCTGGCATCTCTGCTTCCCATCCAAAGAATCGATATAATAAAACATGATGTGCTGTGCTTGAAAGCCATTCTTCACCTCGTATGACGTGAGTGATCTTCATCAATTGATCGTCTATCACATTCGCCATGTGGTAAGTGGGCAAACCATCTGATTTGATCAACACTTTGTCATCAAGTTCCGCTGTGTGAAGAGATACTTCTTCTCTTATTGTGTCGTAAAAATGAACTACTTCATCAGCTGGTATTTTCATACGAATGGTGTACGGTTGACCTGAAGAGATCTTTGATTCTACATCGTCCGAAGAAAGCGTTAAACTATTCTTCATAGACATTCTAGTATTGTAATCGTATTTGATCGAGTCTGATGGATCTTGCTGAAGTCTTGCTTTCATTGCCTCAATTTCTTCCGCAGTATCAAAAGCATAATATGCATGTCCATCTTGGATGAGTTTCTCAGCATACTCCTTATAGATGGCACTTCTTTCAGATTGTCTATACGGGCCATATTCACCACCGAAACCAGGACCTTCATCAGGGATCAAACCAACCCAATGCAGTGCTTCAATAATATACTCTTCAGCACCGGGGACATATCGCGTCTGATCTGTATCCTCAATCCTTAAAAGGAAGCTTCCTCCAGATTTTTTTGCAAATAAATAATTGTATAGGGCTGTTCGGATACCTCCAATATGTAATGCACCTGTAGGGCTAGGGCAAATCGCACTCTAATCGGCTTCAAGAACTTAATTTTTTAATTTGATGAAAATAGGATAAAAAATAGGTTTTGATCTATATTTCTCCAATTAATCGATGTAAAAACATACTATTAATCAGAAAATCTTGTTAATTTCGTAGTAATAAACCAAAGTCCTTTTTGCAAAGATATCAATTTTATCGAAATTTGAACAAATGTATCTGAGTTATACGCCAAGCTTAGTACAGAGATTTTTTAATGGATTCACTTGGAAAGTGGAAACCACAGAAAAAGTATTATATCTTACTTTTGATGATGGCCCTATCCCTGAAGTAACCCCTTGGGTCTTAGATGTCTTGGATGAATTTCACGCTAAAGCGACTTTCTTTGTGTGGGCGAAAATGTCATGCAATCCAGATATTTTTAATGATATTAAAGCTCGTGGACACTCTATAGGAAGCCATACTTACAATCATCTTTCTGGCTGGACCACTCCTAGTGCTGCATTCTTAAAAAAATATACGTAAAGCCTCTCAGATCACTCAAAGCAAATTGTTTCGACCCCTTATGGTCGCATCAGTCCACATCAAGCTAGAATTCTGCAGAACCATTTTCAAATCGTGATGTGGGATGTGTTAAGTGGTGACTTTGATCTAAATATTGATAAAGAAACTTGCTTTCAGAATGTGATCAAAAATGCAAGTGAGGGATCCATCATCGTATTTCATGACAGTTTAAAATCTAAAGAAAAATTAAATTATGCCCTTCCTAAAGTGCTTGAATATTACAGCAATTTAGGATATCGATTTGAAAGAATATAATTATTAGTTCTCAAGCTTAACTAATTTTAAAAAATGGATGAATTTATTCATCTATTTGACCTCTTGAATGTTGTTTGTTTAGTGGAATTCTATTGTTTTATATTTAAAATCAAATTGTGAAAAATCTTTTAGTTTTCGTCATTTTTATTATTTTAGCTTGTAATCTCTCAGCCCAATCAAATGGTGAGTCTATTCAGGACCATTATTGCAACAAAGCGAGAAATGAACAAAAATATCACGATGCAATGTTGAATGCGCTATCCATTGAAGACCTTAGTTTTGATTTAAAATATTATCGTTTAGAATGGAAAATCAATCCTGCAGTTTATACAATTGATGGAAAGGCATGTTGCTATTTTCAGGCTAAAAAAAATGGTTTAGATATTTTAAATTTTAATCTTTCCACACAATTAAAAGTTTCTGAAATAGTATATCATGGTTCTACTATTAGCTTTACTCAGACAGGAACTTATGATCTCACAGTCCAACTTCCATCCGCCCTGCCAATTGAGACTTTAGATTCTTTGACAATAATCTATGCAGGAGTGCCGCCTTCAGGTGGATTTGGTTCATTCATCCAAAGTTCACACAACAATACCCCTATAATTTGGACGCTCTCAGAGCCATTTGGAGCACAGGATTGGTGGCCGTGTAAGAATGGATTGACAGATAAAGTTGATTCACTCGATGTTATTGTTACCACTCCAGATAAATATCGTGTAGCAAGTAATGGACTATTGGTTTCAGAATCACAAATTGATAGTTTTAAAATATTTCATTGGAAACATCAATATGCTATTGCCCCTTATCTTATTGCTATTGCTGTGACCAACTATGAACAATATGTTGACATTGTTCCCTTAAGCAATGGTACTCAATTGCCAATGTTGAATTATGTTTATCCCGAAGATTTACAAGCTGCAAAACAGGGAACTCAGAATCTAATAAAAGTGCTTCAGTTCTATGACTCTCTTTTTGTCACTTACCCCTTTTATAAAGAAAAATATGGTCATGCTCAGTTCGGCTGGGGTGGAGGAATGGAGCACCAAACGATGAGTTTTGTTATAAATTATAATTGGGGTTTATTAGCCCATGAGTTAGCTCATCAATGGTTTGGAGATATGGTCACCTGTGGAAGTTGGGAAGATATTTGGTTGAATGAAGGATTCGCCACTTTTCTTGAAGGCTTGACAAGACAACGATTTCTACAAGAATCGACTTGGTGGGATTGGCGTATCAATAAAATAAATTATATCACATCTGTTCCAAATGGCTCAGTAAAAGTAGATGATACGACCAGTGTTGGTCGGATTTTTAATGGAAGATTGAGCTATGATAAAGGATCATATCTATTGCATATGCTAAGATGGAAGTTGGGTGATGATGCCTTTTTTAGAGGGGTAAGAAGTTATTTACACGAGACACAATTCAATTTTGCACACACACATCAACTTCAGGCTAACTTAGAACAAGCAAGTGGTCAAAATCTTGATGAATATTTTAAAGATTGGTTTACTGGTCATGGATATCCATCGTATCAAGTAAATTGGAATCAGAATAATTCCAATCAATTGTTTGTACAGCTAAATCAAACTACCTCTGATGCTTCTGTATCATTTTTTGAAATGCCTGTACCTGTACTTTTTTCTGGGTAAGGTCGCGATACTTTAGTTCGATTTGATCACCATTTTTCTGGGGAATCCTTTACTGTGCCATTGGATTTCAAAATTACATCTGTAAAATTTGATCCTGACTTATGGCTTCTCTCAGCGAACAATACAGTAAATCAAGTGACTTCGGTTCATGATCAATTGCCTGAAGAGCTCATTCATTTTCAAGTCAGCCCAAATCCGTCAAATGAAAACTTTGTCGTGACACTTGAATTGAAAAAACCAGAGAAAGTCATACTATCGCTTATAAATGCTACTGGTAATATTGTGACACAACAACAACTTGAATTTAATTCAGATCGCAAAAAATAATGCTACAGAAATCCAAGTTTAACTGCTGGAAACTATTTTGTTAGATTACAGTCCACTGATTGGCAATATACAAAAAAGCTAATATTAAATTAAGCTAATGGAAATTCTTGCAAGACTAAAAAATTGTAAGTTAATTTAATTCAATTTAGAGTTACAATGAGATACAAATAAAAATGGATTAAACAAATATTGTTTAATCCATTTTTATTTTCGACAAAGGTTCGATTAACCTTTATTGATATTGCCTTTTTTCTTTAAAACTTCTTTCTTTACTTCGATGGTCGTTGGACCTGATAGTATTTTAAATTCTGTTCTTCTATTATAGCGATGTTCTTCATCTGTACAATCCTCACCATTGGTGCAATTATTCAAAATAACAGTTTCACCATAACCTTTTGCTGTGATGCGATCACCTGCTACACCTTTATTCATCAACCATCTTCTAGCTGAGTTAGCCCTGCGCAAAGATAATTTCTGATTATAATTATCATCTCCTCTTGAGTCAGTGTGAGAGCCAAGTTCGATAGTCATATCTGGATATTTTGTCATAAGATCCATGATAGCATACAAATCACCTTCAGCATCTTTTAATATCTTATCATCATCATAATTATAATAGATATTGTTTAGTCTTATGGCTTCATTGATCGTGAGGATCTCTACATCTGATTCTGGTGGAAGGTTCTTTAATATAAACTCTCTCTTATATTCTTGATCTTCCGTCACGCCAACAGTGTTTAACTGGATTTCTTCAGGAAAATAGTTTGCTTTGCTTACTACGACTTTATACGATTTATCCTTGTCCAATAAGAATGAAATAATATTGCCATCATTATTTGTTTTGGATTGGATCTCACCATCTTTTCCACCTGACATTTCAATCAATTGAACTGTCGCGCCTTTTATTGCTTTTTTCGATTGATCCTTGATAATATTGATAATTCAAGAATAAATTTCCTTTTTTTCAACGGTGTAGATATCATCACAGCATGTTTTTCCTTTAAGGGATTTTGAACCAGGTGCATCTCTATTAGAGACTAAGAATCCCATGTCACCATTTTTATTTATCTTGTAATAAATATCATCTACAGAAGAATTTATAGGCATTCCTAAATTGATTGGCGCACTGAATTCTGATCCATTCCAAGTGCTTGAAAATACATCTAAGCCTCCTAATCCTGGCCATCCTTCAGAACTAAAAAACAACTTGCCATCTATATAGTAAGGTGTCAATTCATCCATTGCTGTATTTAAACTACCTAATCCAATAGGCTCACTGAAACTTGCTTCTCCTGTCTTATTCGCATAATACAAATCAAATCCTCCTTTGCCCCCAGGAATATTTGCAGCAAAGAATAATACTTTATTTCCATAAAGTTCACCTTCTACTGGATGACGTACGAGGTAGTCTCCATTGATTCCAGTCACTTCCAATGCTGGACTCCAACCTCGAGCTGTCTTTGTAGAAGCATAGAGTTTACTTTCTTCCATATGTCCACCGTCTGAAACTACTCTAGTATAATACATTGTATTTCCATCAGGTGTTATTGAAACATTTGCTGTATGGTAGCCTTCTCTGTTGATATTTTCTGGCAAAGCTGTAGCTTTTCCATAACCTTTATCTGGAACTATTGTCGAAGAATAAAGATTGCAAAAATGAACACCGTCGTCCTTTTTATCCTTGTCTTTTGAATCTTTGACGCCTAGGCTACCAAAATATAAAGTGCCATCGACATCAATAGCTGGGCTACTTTGATTTTCTGGATTATTTACTGGACTTCCGATGTTTTTTACATTTAGGGCCACATTTTCCTTTAATGTTCCCATCAGCTCAATTCTTTCAATTCTGTTTCTGCCCAAGCCTTCAAATTTGGATCGGCTCCAGTTTCTATATATGTCTTAAATTCGGCCGCCGCTTCTGTAGTTGATCCAGCCATTTTTAAAGCTCTGCCATAAAGAAATCTTTCTTCAAGATATTTATTAGCCTTATCCTTTGATAGAACTCGGTTAAACCAATTCACTGATTTGGTATAGTCGCGAAGTAACAAATGTGTTTTTGCAATTTTTATAGCAATATCCTTATCCTTCACTTCACCATAGGCCTTAGTATATTGATCCAAAGCATTATAATATTGCCCTTTTCTATTTCTTCATCACCTGATTTCGTTAATGCAGCGAGAATTATTATTATGTGGTTGTGCCCAAGAAATGGACATTACAATGAATTGAAATAGTGATATATAAAATAATTTTTTCATTTCAAATAGATTTGATGTACCAGAATTACATTGATTAAAAACGTGGACAGAATACTTTAGGCTTTGGATTTGGTTTTTTATTCACCACACCAATATAACTTATTGCAAACTCAGCCCCGCCTAGAGGGGTTTCTGCAGCTGATTTGCCCGATGTGATAAAATCATATCCTAACTGTGCTTTAATCTTACCGATATTTGCACCAACCATAAATTGAGCTGCATCGCCAATGCGATATCCTAGACCTGCATTGAGTCTTATTTGTTTTTCTATATTGAATAAGTAGCTGGTCTACACTGGATAACTGATTCACTTGGTTTGTCCAAGCTTCTAAACCATAACATGGGAATGATGTCCAATTTCTCGGAATAATGATATTCAAATCCAGCATTTCCTGTAAATAACATTGGCAACTTATTATTAGCTGATCCGCCAGTTCCTCCTGCATTACTTAAAACGCTTACAGTAGGTCTATTACATGTGAGCATTAAAGCCTAGTCTAAGGATATGGTTCTTGCTAGTCACTTTTGATGTGTAGGCAAGTCCAACAGTATAATCTTTGTAACTGGTTTTCTTGAAGATTTTTACATCCGGTGATGTAGTTCCAGTTGACAACCAACAAGATCTTTGGCCTGATCCCTACTACCTACTCCAAAACTCACTGTTCCCCATTGAATTCCTAATGCTAAATCACTTCTAGATGCCTTACCTAAAGCAAGGTGATAAGCTGCAGAGCTTGGAAAGCTCTTTTCCCTAGGTCTATTGTGCCAGAAACATCTTGTAATCCATTGATTCCAAATCCCACCCCCAATCTTTTTTCTCAGTCCCCATGGAAATATTGCATCCATGTAGATATGTGGGGTTCTATATTGATTTCCCTCCCCAGTAGCGCTGAGTGATTGATCACGATAGATACCTCCAATTCGATAAGAACCATAAAATCCACCTGTATTGGCAGGATTTACATGACCTGGAGTCATTTCGTATTGTGTAAAATGCACGTCCTGTGCAAAAGTATAAGTGGCAACAAGACGAATGCAGCAAAATGTAAAATTTTGGCATCATGAGCTTTTTATTTCTTTTAAAGAAGGCGAAATATATGATTTCTTGAATAACATAAGTCAAATCTAATACCAATTTTGTGTTTTATAGCTTTTTTGCATTGACTTGATTGGACATATGTTCTTTATTCCAGAAAAATATCTGTGCACTGAGATCATAATTATTGTTAATTTGAACCAACTTCTGTTCCATTTTATTTTTATTTGAAATCAGCTTCTTTCTTTTCATATTTTTACCAAATATGGTTTTAATTGATCTTTAACCAGTCATTTATATCTTTCAAATGATACAAAAAATATTTGTAAACACTAGTTATAAATCAATATGTATAATCCTAAATAAAATGTTAATTTTTTATAAAAATTTAAAATATAACCTGAAATTGTTCTATTTACATCACATTTATTTTAATGAAAAATATTTTCTTTTTTTGTTTGATTTGGCCATTGGCCTTAATGCTCTTACAAAAAAAAAAAAAAAAAAAAAAAAAAAAAAAAAATTACTCCAACTGTCATTGGCCAATGCTGGAAACGTCGTAAAAAAACGAACACATAGTATAGAATGGACCTTAGGGAATTTATGACAGAGACATTGAAAACAAATAATGGATCTATTAAGCACAAGGCTTCCATCAAGCCAATTTACTTTGTCGCAGTTGATGATGCTGAGATTGCAGGCTCTGGAAGTTTTCCCAATCCCGTAAACCAACACTCACCAACCATAAAAATTGAAGAATAGCGTTTGAATCTCAATATTTCCTCATATCAGTGGATCAGAAATATTCAAAGACAAGATCACCATAGGAACAGAGTCATTAAATTTTTTCTAACTATCCAGCTGGGATATACTTTTAAAATTTGAGAGTGCTAAGGATCAAAACATTTAAAATAGAAAAAACAATAACAAAATCAATTAATACAACTTTTTTCCAAATGAATAAAATTTTACTTACATTATTTGCTTCAATGATAGTAATGTTGACTATCCAAGCACAAGTATCACCATCTTTCAAATATCAGGGTGTTGCAAGGAACGCTAGTAATGCGCCTTTGGTAAATCAAAACATAGGCCTTCAATTGTCCATCTTAAATGCGTCTGGAGTTCCAGTTTATGTCGAGAGACATGCTGTGACTACTTCTGCACTTGGTATCTTTAGTGTGAATGTCTGTAATGGATCTAATGCAACAGGCAGCTGTGCTACGATTGATTGGGGAGCTGGTCAGTTTAACTTGAAAGTTGGAAATGACCCAGCTGGAGGAACTGCTTTGTGAATATGGGAATTCTCCTATACTTATGGCTCCAATTGCAGCTTATGCATTAAAATCTGGTGATCTTCTGGAGATAATGATGGTCACCCAACCAATGAGTTGCAACACTTAACTTTTTACTGAAGCAATTTGACTTTTTAGGAATTTCACAAAGAAATTCTGTAAACCTAAGTGGATTAAAAATGATGCGGATGCAGATCCAAACAAACTGAATTCAAACCATATCCTTAGATACTTCAGATAACTCACTCATACTAAGTAAAAATGGAGGTAGAGTAAGTGATCCCGGTGAGCAGCAGCAATATGGATTTAAAAGTGAGATAGTGTGAGCTACAAGACATTCCAATACAGTTGGTCTTGTATTTAGTCCTAGTAAAAATGAAACACGCTTCGGACAAGAAGTTTTGGAGGTCAAATTTGCTTAAGCAACTAATAAATGGTATGATGAACGCCAGAATCCAAGCGAGCAAATGAAAAGGAAGTTGCTTTTGGAGCAGAAATCGGTGAATATCCAATCACTTTCAATAGATTTATCTCAGAGCAAATGTGGATACTTCGAAGGCGCATAAGTGCTGCCAATTATATTGCGGTACTTCCGAGGTGTGCTGAATCAAACTGAACACTTTAGCCAATTTCTAAATGGAACGACACCTGTAAAGGCAATTTAATAGTAGAATGGAATCATATGCTGGAGTAGGTAGCCTATCACTTATTTTGGTGAGTAGCGGGTACTTTATCAGGCCACGCTGGACTTAATGGCGCAACATACTCATAACGGCTCATGCTTCTGCAACAGGGCATAGTTTTGGTAATCCAAGTAATTTAGCTACAAAACTTTCAGGATTCTGCTAACAGAAGTACAAATCAAAAATGGTAATGTTAAAAAGATATTAAAAATTTCACATTCCTTATCCTAAACAAGCAGGAAAAGAACTTTGGTATGCTTGTATCGAAGGACCAGAAGCTGGTGCTTATGAAAGAGGAACGGCGAGGGTTGCCAATGGTGAAGCATTTGTTCCACTTATGAGCATTTTGAATATGTAATCAACCCTGAAATCAGCAACAGTAAGTATTATACTCACCATCTCCGTGATTCTAGAAGGCATTGCAGTTATAGAAAACTGCATGATTCCTTTAAAAGAATTGAGAAAAGGTACTGGAAACCATAACTTTGACTGGGAAGTTAAAGCAGTGAGAAAAGGATATGAGAACTACGAAGTGATCAGAGATCCAATGATCATCACCCAGCGCACTAGCCTATATGCCCCAAGATGGTAACAGTAAAAATGAAAAGAATTAATGCTTAAAATTTTTAAAGACTGGCCCAAATCTATCATTAAAAAGCTGGGTTTTTTTTATGGAATTTTATAGCGCTCAAAACCATGCATCTTCAAAATGTTTCAGATTCCTGCAGATCCATCTCTATTTTTAAAATGATGGATATGATATCAAAACGGATCTCCCATTCAGGATTTATTTTTGTCATGTATTGTGAAAAACAGAGATTAATTTTTCTTAACAAAGCTGAAACGAATTCTTCTAGGTTGGGCCAAAATAAAGTATATGCCCTTGTTTTTATTGGGCGGAATACCTGGTGCTAATTTACCCCTGCTCCTTAGCGACATGGACATTCTATTTCTGGAAGACCAAATCTTCCAGTTTTATTCTAGAACTGAATAACTAAGGCTTTGGAGGTATTTCACCGCATAATCCTCACAATTTTTGACCACCCTTTATTAGATGCCAAGTATTTGGTATTTTGCAAAATACAAGATCTTGCAGAGTATGTATGATATGGTAAAAATTTCCCTTCACAATTGGAGGAAGCAGTAGGTATTGGACAACAAGCTCAGATAGATCCTTTGGATAATCCAGTAAACCATGTTTTTGGGCAGGTATGGGTGGAGCCTGCATAGGCGCAGATTTTGTCGCATCTTTATCAGACATGAGTGCACTATCCCGGATTTAGGTGGGAAAACTTTACGACGCACCAGCCTATCAATGAAATATACTTTGGGCTCCTGCATCATCCTATTCTGGAAACATAAAAGAGAATATCTCCTTGTATGAATCAAGTAAAAGAAAAATATGCAAGAATCTCATTTGCATTGTTTCGGAGGAAAAATAATAGAATGGGCAAACACTAAATAATTTCTAATGCTATCAAATTACCTGACAATTGGTCATCACCAAGAGCTTGCCTAGATATTCATTAGTGGCGCAGTTGTATACTTTGTACCATCTTGGATTGATTTCAGTAGGCGATTTGAAGCAGAGTTGGCGAATGCTATCAATCAATTGAAGG
>JADKKF010000026.1 GCA_016720635.1 Saprospiraceae bacterium | reverse complement strand
AGGCACGTATTGTGTAACGGTAACAGGAACAAATGGGTGTACCTCAAGCACATGTATAACTATATTTCAAAATGCAACAATCCCAACCGCAGGTATCACAGCCAGTCCAAGCACAACCTTGACATGTAGTGTACCAAGTATCATGTTAACAGCGACAGGTGGTGGGACGTATATATGGACAGGAGGCATAACAGGAGCGACACGAACGGTTAACGCACCAGGCACGTATTGTGTAACGGTAACAGGAACAAATGGGTGTACCTCAAGCTCATGTATAACGATATTCCAAAATGGAACAATCCCTACGGCAGGTATCACAGCCAGTCCAAGCACAACCTTGACATGTAGTGTACCAAGTATCATGTTAACAGCGACAGGTGGTGGGACGTATATATGGACAGGAGGCATAACAGGAGCGACAAGAACGGTTAACGCACCAGGTACGTATTGTGTAACGGTAACAGGAACAAATGGGTGTACCTCAAGCACATGTATAACTATATTTCAAAATGCAACAATCCCCTACGGCAGGTATCACAGCCAGTCCAAGCACAACCTTGACATGTAGTGTACCAAGTATCACGTTAACAGCGACAGGAGGCGGGACGTATATATGGACAGGAGGCATAACAGGAGCGACACAAACGGTTAACGCACCAGGCACGTATTGTGTAACGGTAACAGGAACAAATGGGTGTACCTCAAGCTCATGTATAACGATATTCCAAAATGGAACAATCCCTACGGCAGGTATCACAGCCAGTCCAAGCACAACCTTGACATGTAGTGTACCAAGTATCACGTTAACAGCGACAGGAGGCGGGACGTATATATGGACAGGAGGCATAACAGGAGCGACACAAACGGTTAACGCACCAGGCACGTATTGTGTAACGGTAACAGGAACAAATGGATGTACCACCTTTTCCTGTATCGCGATTACTTCAGATTTATCTAATTCTACTGCGCAAATTTCAGGAAACTTAAGTTTCTGTTCAGGGGCAATACTGAGTTAACTGCAACTGGAGGTAGTGAGTTTTTATGGAATACAAATGAAACAACCAGCACTATATCAGTAACAGCTGGTACATATACTGTAACTGTATCAGAAAACGGGTGCCCAAGTATTTCCACTGTAGAGGTCATTGAAGGATTGGTTCCTTAATAAGTTTATCGGAGGATATTTCATTGTGTCAACCTACAAGCGTTGATTTAAACATTTCTTCAGGTAGTGGCTTTCCGGTGATTTGGAATACTGGGGCAACTACCACTATTACTAATGTTTTTCCAATAACTACTTCTACCTATACTGTCACTGTTACCAACTCATCCTCTGGTTGCACCAGTTCGGAAGAAATAACTGTATACATTTATGATACTTATCAGCCAGTAATAACGGGCGATTTAACTATTTGTCAAACTACTGAAACTACAACTCTTAGCATTGATCCTCCTCCTTCAGGCTATGCAATTGAATGGTCGCCTATGGCACCTCCTTATGGATCAACAGATCAAGCCACATATACTACTAGTCCTCAAGTTACTACAACTTTTACGGTTTTGCCTCAACCCAATATTCAAATTAGTGGACAAACAGAATATTGCGTTGGATCTGGAAATCCAGTTGAATTAACGGCCTCAGGGGGCTCTAATTATGTTTGGTATACTGGTGGTACTATGGATGTACTATATACAGGGAATCCTTATACATTTGTACCAAATGTCGGTCAAACTTCAGTTTGGGTTGAAGGTTTCGAAATAATGGTTGTCGATGGGAAGATTCCCATAATCTATTCTCTGAACTTCTATTCCAATAACTATAGTGCCCTCTTTGTCTTCAATTTGCGAAGGGAATGAAGTTAGTTTGACAGTTATAAATACAACAACAGGGCTTCCTATTATTGGAAACTTTAATAACCTTTATTTGGAATGGGGATCTGATGATTTTTTTAATTTAAATCCACTTATAATATCCCCAGTTGATGGAGGTCCAATTACACCCTCTTGGAATGCAACAGTCACGAGATGCCTAAGCTTTGGATTCCGAAATCCCGTAACTGTTTGTTGTCCAAGTATCGCAACATATACTCCCACATTTGGAGATGTGCCTATTGCCAATATTGAAGGATCAGATGAAGCTTGCGGTGGAAACGTTACCTTGACTGCAACTGGTGGCGGTACATATGTTTGGAATACTGGTTCAACCGATGCCGTATTGACAGATGTTATTACGGAGAACACTACATATACTGTAACTGTGACATCGGTAGATGGTTGTACTTCGGTATCCAGCAAAATCATTACATATGGAACAAATCCTCCTATTTCTATTGTAGGGAACTTATCGATATGTTCAGGGGGATCAACCAACCTTTCTCTCTTGGGAGTTAACTCAAATGCTGAGATAATTTGGAGTACTCAGGAGCTTAATGTTTTATCAATTAACGTGAGTCCAATTGTAAATACAACATATAGCGTAACGGTGACTGACCCAAGTATTTCAAAATGTCCAGGATATGGAGTAATTTCAGTTGTTATTAATAATCCAATTTTGGATTTGGGGCAAGATTTAACTATGAATTGTTCTGAATATGGACTTTATCTTGATGCAGGGCCTGGTATTGCTTATTTGTGGCAAGATGGATCAAGTAGCCAGTGGTTTTATGCTTCTGAAGCAGGAATAAGTACATATGCAGTAACAGTAACATACGAGGGGGGATGCACAGCTTCTGATGAAATAAATGTGACTTTGGGTTATATAGATGTTTGGATAGAAGACAATGTGCCCAACCAAGTTTGTCCAGGCATTGATTATAGCTTGACAGCTATGACATGGCCAGAAGAAAATATTGGATATTTATGGTCAACCGGTGAAACAACCAAAATTATTGAAATTCATACTTTAGCTGGTGCTGCCATGATCTATTCTGTTACAGTAACAAATACATTGACGGGATGTACAAGTGCAGCTGACGTAACTTTTTGTGTAAGACCCAATAGGGTAGTAAATATTCTTGGTGATTTAAATTTGTGCTCGGGCGAAAATACACAATTACAAGTATCAAATACATTTACTAGTGATCCAAATATTACAGCAGTATGCTCAGGAGGTTCACCTGGAGGACCAATTCAAGCTACTTTGACATATTACCTATGGAGCACAAATCAGACAACTAATTCAATAAATGTGAGTCCCACCGGTACTACAATTTATACAGTTACAGTTACTGGCAATACTGCATGTACAGGAACAAGTTCCATAACGGTTGTGGTTAATGAGCCTCTCGCTGCTACAATTTCTGGTAATATTAGATTATGCGGTCCAGGTAGTACTGAATTGACTGCTTCAGAGGGTTCAGAATGGAGTTGGAATAATGGTGCAACTACACAGACTATTACGGTCAATACATTGAGTGGATATTTGTACACAGTGACAGTCACTGATATTAATGGTTGTAAATCAACTAGCTCGGTCTTGATACAAGTAAGCTCAATTCCTAATCCAATTATTTCTATTGAAAATCAACAATGTAATGGTGAAGCTGTGCTCGCAGCGTCAAATGCAAGTTCGTGGCTTTGGAATAATGGGGAAACTACCCAAAGCATTACTGGATTGTTCTCGATTGGAACTTACACTGTGCAAGTAACTGATGAAAATGGATGCACCGCTTCGACCAGCATAGAAATTCCTGCTTTTCCTATTCCTCCAGCCATGATTTTGGGTCAAAATAATACTTGCGACGGTACAGTTGAATTGACTGCATCCAACGGTGTTGGGTGGCTATGGAGTAATGGGGCAGTTACGCAAAGCATCAATGATGCAATTCAGGTTAATACTCTATATTCTGTTACCGTGACATATGAAAGTGGATGCACATCGTCGTCATCGACAATGGTTGGCTTAGATACACCGTACCCATTTGAAGTCACAGGAGACAATACATTATGTTTGGGAGAATCAACCATATTAACGTTAGGAGAAACCGACGGGGCTCAATCAATAATTTGGAGTACTGGTGAAACTGGAATTGATAATATATATGTAAGTCCAATGGTTACAACTACTTATACGGTATCCATCACAAATACCAGTGTGTCGAAATGTCCTGGAATTGCAGAAATAACTGTTTATGTTAGTGAAGCAATAGCAGATGCAGGTCTGGATCAAACTCTAACATGTAATAATCCAAGTATAAATTTGGTAGCAACTGGGGGAGATGCCTATATCTGGTCAAATGGTATTGTTACGGCAGAAAATAATAATTTAATGCCATCAAGCGAGACTACTTATACAGTTGAAGTGACCAATAACTTGGGTTGTACAAGCACAGATGAAGTCGTTATATATGTAGATAATAGTAACCCTTTTATAACAATGAGTAGCAATAGCACGGTTTGTAGGGGTGCAGAAATGCAATTGTTTGCAGATGGAGGGGCAAATTACCATTGGAGTGGTCCTGCTGGATTTATCAGCGATTTGCAAAATCCAACAAGGCTAAACACGCTATCAACATATGCTGGTTACTATCTATGTTACGGTAACTAACCTGAATGGCTGTACATCTAATTCAAGTATGTATGTTGCGGTATCTCCCAATATAATAACAATTTTAAGTGCGACTCCTACACATTTAAATTGTTACAACCTTTCGACCACATTATCACTACGTATAATGCAAACGGGTGCTTATAGAATGGTTTAATAGCAATGGTAGTTTAGGGGTGACAACCAATAATACTGTAGTGACTTCTGGTGGTACTTACACAGTTGTAGTTACAAATAGTTTAGGGTGTACTAAGTCATTTTCTATTAATATAAATGAAGATAAAACACCACCATTGCCAACGATTAGTCAAAATGGAATCATTACATGTACAAATAGCATGGCCACGTTGACTGCTACTCCAAATATTGGCGTATCCTATCAGTGGAATACAGGTGCCACAAGTCAGTCAATTCAAGTAAGTGAGGCCTCCATTTATACTGTTGTTGTTACAAATATCTCTAATGGATGTACAAGTTCAAATGAGGCCATTGTCTATGTAGATAATAGTATCCCTATTATAACAATGAATAGCAATAGTACAGTATGTAGAGGAGCAGAAATGCAATTGTTTGTAGATGGAGGGGCAAATTACCATTGGAGTGGTCCTGCTGGATTTATCAGCGATTTGCAAAATCCAACAAGGCTAAACACGCTATCAACATATGCTGGTTACTATCATGTTACGGTAACTAACCTGAATGGCTGTACATCTAATTCAAGCATGTATGTTGCGGTATCTCCGAATATAATAACAATTTTAAGTGCGACTCCTACGCATTTAAATTGTTACAACCCTTCGACCACATTATCGGCCACTTATAATGCAGCTTGGACTTATGAATGGTTTAATAGTAATGGTAGTATTGGGGTGACAACATATAATACCATTGTCTCATCGGGAGGTATGTACACTGTGGTAGTTACTAACAGTTTAGGGTGTACTAAGTCATTTTCTATTAATATAAATGAAGATAAAACACCGCCATTGCCAACGATTAGTCAAAATGGAATCATTACATGTACAAATAGTATGGCCACGTTGACAGCTACTCCAAATATTGGCGTGACCTATCAGTGGAATGCAGGTGCCACAAGTCAATCAATTCAAGTAAGTGAGGCATCCATTTATACAGTTGTTGTAACAAATATCTCTAATGGATGTACAAGTTCAGTATATTACCAAGTCGTAGCAGATAATATTCCTCCATTGGCTCAAGCAGGAGAATCTGGAAGCATTTGTGAGGGAGATAATGTGAACTTAACTGCTAATGGAGGGGTTTCGTATCAATGGTCTGGACCAGATGGGTTTACATCCAATGATCAAAATCCCACAATTCTTGATGCTCAATTAATAAATTCGGGTACATATTCGGTGATGGTTACAAATGGTGCAGGGTGCTCATCATCAAGTTCAGTGCAAATTGAGGTTAGGACAGATTGTGGATCAAATTCTTCGAACACTTGTACATTGGGAGGTACTGTATGGTTTGACTACAACTCCAGTTCATTGCCAGCAGACGGCTTACAAAATACTTCTATTAATTTAAATGGCAGTACCTATAATGAAACAAATAGTGTCATCAATAATACTATATTTGGAGAACAAATGACCAATGGATCTACATTTACATGGATCGGTGGTGCTAGCGGTGTTAATATCAGCCTTGTTAATTCTGAAACGAATGAATTGGTTTCAACAACTTTGAGCTCTTCTTTTGGAAATTATGAGTTTTCTAATTTGGTTTGTCAAAGTTATTATGTCATGTTTGATATCATTAATATTGGTTCGATAGCTGGACAAATACCTGCAGGTACTATTGCAAACAACCCTGATGATGAGACTGACATGTATGATAGTGACGCGTTAATTACTTTTGGAACCATTTATTCAACCGAAAGTAGTCCAACTATATTGGTTCAAGGTACACCAGATTATAATACGGATTTTGGATTGATATTTGGTACTTTACCAATTAATTTGGAATATTTTAAGGGATTAGGGAAAGATTGTTCTATTGATTTGGAATGGGCAACTTCACTTGAAAAAAATAACAAATATTTCGTGATAGAAAGAAGTCTCGATGGAATAAAATATACCGAATTGGGTAAACTTGTTGGATTGCAGAATAGTGTTCTTGAAACTAAGTACCATTTTAAAGATGACAAAATAGCAGCATCTGGTTATTATTATAGATTAAAGCAAATTGATAATGATGGTACCGCTACTATTTTTGAATCAATATTTGTTTCATCGGATTGCCAGAAATATACACAAATTGGTATAGCAGGAATATATCCAAATCCTGTCCAAGGTAATCAGAATGCAATAATTAAATATAATTCCAATATTCAAAGTAACGCTCAATTAGCCATAACGACTGCAGACGGAAAAATATTAAGAGCTCAACAAATTTTACTTAGCGAAGGGTTAAACACCATTGCCATAGATTTAAGTTCTTTGCCAGGAGCCGTTTATTTTGTTCAGATTTATGGACAAGGACTTCCGCTATCTGTTAAAAAGGTGATAAAAACAGAATAATATTATTCCACCTAATATTTGTTTATGAGGATGTCTGATTCAGACATCCTCTTTTTGTTTCACCGGGATAGGGATAGCAGCCGATACGAAGTAAAGGCGAATAGCCCGGTAGAGTATGGCCTTGGCATACTCTAATCCCCATAAAAAATAAATATATTCTAATCTCAAAGAATTAACTTTGTAGCTTAAAGATGGAAATATGAAAATTTTGGTTACGAACGATGATGGATTATTTGCTCCGGGTATTCGTGCACTCACAGAAGTGGCTAAAGAATTCGGGGATGTGGTAGTCGTGGCGCCTGATTCACCGAAGTCGGGACAAGGACACGCGATCACGATAGAGTCGCCAATACGCCTGAAAAAAGTCAATTATATGGATGGTGTGGAGGCTTACGAATGCAGCGGTACCCCTGTTGATTGCGTTAAATTGGCCAAAAATGTTTTGTACAAAAACGATGAAATAAGTTTTTGCTTTTCTGGGATAAACCACGGGAGCAACGCTTCGATCAATATCATTTATTCGGGAACGATGTCGGCTGCGATGGAAGCATCTTTGGAGGGAATTCCGTCGATTGGATTCTCGCTTTTGGATTATGGACATGACGCAGACTTCAAGCCTGCCCAGCATTATGCTAGGAAAATCATAGCTCATTGCATGAAAAATGGTTTTGGAAATACAATGCTATTGAACGTCAATATCCCTAAAATGGGTGTTGATGAAATAAAAGGCATCAAGATATGCCGTCAATCCAAAGCTGGTTGGAAAGAGGAATTCCAAGAAGGTGTAGATCCGCGAGGCCAAAAATACTATTGGTTGACTGGAACTTTTGTCCATGATGATCCTGGTACGGATGACGATTGGACTGCCTTAGAAAGTGGATTTGTCACCGTAGTGCCGGTATCTTCGGATATGACCGATTATCAAGCAATCGGAAGTCTAGAAAGCCTCCAAAAAATTTGATATGAACGGCTGGTTGCTTAGAAATGCCACTTGGGTTGGTCTGGTCGTTGGACTGGTCGTTCCATTTGTTGCGTTCGGTTTATTGCTGACGATTTACGACCAAATGGAAGTTTGGGGTATGGTGGATGTCTCGGGTATAATTGCTAATTTTAGACAAAGGACTTGTGCTATATTGGCCATATGCACTAATATGATTAGCGCCAATATGTATAAAAATCGAAAAATGGACCTCGCTATGAAAGGCGTAATCTATGCCACATTTTTTTATGTAATCATATGGGTGATCATGTTTGGAATTAATATCATCCAAAAAGAGCAGGAGCTTATATAAGCTCCCAAAGCGATGAAATATTTTTTTGTATCAGGGGAAGTTTCGGGAGATTTGCATGCTGCAAAAGTTATTAAAGCATTGAAATCCAAGGACGACCATGCTGAAGTTCAGGCGTGGGGTGGGGATCAAATGGCTCTTGCTGGAGCAGAAATCAAGAAGCATATCAACGAATTGGCATTTATGGGTTTTGCGGAGGTTGTGAAAAACCTGCCCAAAATCTGGAAGAATTTTCGCTTGATAAAAGCTCAAATCAAGGCATTCAGTCCTGATGTATTGGTGCTGGTCGATTATCCAGGATTCAATATGCGGCTGCTGAAGTGGGCCAAAGAGCAGCGTATTAAAATCGTTTATTATATCGCTCCTCAAGCTTGGGCTTGGAAACCCAAACGATCGGCTCTTTTGAAAAAATATGTCGATAAACTTTGCGTTATATTGCCCTTTGAAGAAACCTATTTTAGGGATTCTCATGGGATAAATCAAGTAGAGTACGTGGGTCACCCTTTGATGGATGCCCTGGTGCAATTTCACCCGAATAAAGATTTTAACAAGCAATGGGGACTATCGGATGGTGAAAAGTATATTGCGGTGATGCCTGGAAGCAGAGAGCAGGAGGTGTTGAAAAATTTGCCGCCCATGGCAGCTGCACTGACCGAACTTAACCAAAAAGTATTGATCGCACAGTCACCAACGATACCAACGGAGACCTACCACAAAATATTAGATAATTATCCAAAGTTAGAAGTAAAGCTCATACTAGGAGCTAATTACGACCTCTTGTCGAGGACTGAAAAAGCCATCGTCACTAGTGGAACAGCTACGCTCGAGACGGCACTTTTGGGAGTTCCGCAAGTAGTTTGTTACAGGGCTTCCTCGATCTCGATAGCAATCGCCAAAAAACTCATCACGGTAAAGTATATAAGTCTGGTGAACCTAATCCTCGATGAGCCCTTGATCCAAGAATTAATCCAAGGACAGTTCCAAACTGCACAAATAACGGAAGCGCTCTCTAAAATTGATGCTGACAGGCCGAAAATCATACAAGGATACAACCGACTCAAAGACAAACTTGGGAGTCCTGGAGCTTCTGAAAGAGTTGCCGAGATAATCATGGAGGTAATCAAAAATAAATCAAAGTAAAATGAAATACGTTTATCATTTTATAAGATATTTGGTGAAAATTGGGCTGCATTTCTTTTGGGCTGACCATAAGATTGAAGGGAAGGAGCATATCGATTATAAAGTGCCGACCATCGTCGTGTCCAATCACCCAAATACCATGTTTGACGTGTTGAATGGCGTGCATTTTATCAATAATGGCATCAAATTTTTGGCGAATGCCTCCTTGTTCAAATCAAAGTTCAATAATTGGTTTTTTACAAACTTTTTTTGCATTCCCGTACAAAGGCCACAAGATATTGGGGGAAATAGAAATCTCAACAACGACCATGCTTTTGATGCGGCTATAGACTACTTGCGGGATGGCGGGTATATCTATATCGCGCCCGAAGGTACATCATTTCTAAAACGACAATTGCTGGAACTAAAAACAGGAACCGCTCGAATAGGATTGCAAGCGGTTCAAGAAATGGGGGAAGCGTCCGAGGTTCATATTTTGCCCATTGGGATTAATTATACCTCTCCTACTAGGTGGGCTGGCGCTTCCTATGTGAAAGTAGGCCCCCCGATTAAATTGTCTCAATGGCGGCAATCCTATGAACACGATCCCTACGAAACCGTTCGCATCGTTACCAATAATATCAAAGAAGTTTTGGATGATTTGTGCATCGATGCCGACACGGATGAAGAAGAAAAAATGCTTTGTTTTGACGAACTAACGGCATTGAGTCGAGGATTCGCCCTGCACAATACCAAAGAATCATTCCAATCCAGCCATCAATTGCTTTTCGATATCAGAAGCCAAGATTCCTTTTCAAATATCGCTGAAAGCAAGAAATTTAAGGACAAGTCAGCAAAATTCGCCTCATTGGGGTTTGATACGATAGACTTTCAAAAGGTTTTTTATTTTCACAAAAGCAAGCTGATGCATTTTGTAGCATTGATTTTTTTCTTGCTAATATCAGTCGCGTGGTGGCCGATTTTTATGCCGTTGCATTTTTTTATAAGATTTGTATCCAATAAAATCGGACTTTATATTGGCTATTTATCCACTGCAAAATTGGTTTTGGCCATGGTCTTGACCCTACCTGGAATTTTCTTTTTCTGTTACTACGACGAGCGGATATTGGGCTTGTACTGGCCTTGGTACTTGGATTTGGTATTGTTGTATATTGCTTTTCAATCCTACAAATGGCTGAATATCAGCTACAATGAACTGGTCACTATGAGAAAAATTCGAGCATTTAGCGAAGGTTAGTCTTCTGATTTCTTTAGAGGTGAGTCGTTTATCAAGTAACTTATTCCAAATCTATACGTAAAATGACTGGTAGCATATACGTGTATGGCAATATTGTATAAAGACTAGAATTGTCAACATATCCAACATTTAGTAATAAGCCAATCTTACCAATAGTTGGAGATATTCCTAAATTGATAACAAAACCAACTGCGTCATTATGGTCAACGACCAAGTTGTCGACGTATTCCTTTCTTCCCCCTAGTATTTTGTAGGAAGACCTAAATTCTTTAACCACATCTTTCCCAAAAAGAGGCCCAAAGTTTGCATAGACCCAATCGAATTTCGGATGCCTAAATTCCGTCAACATACTCATATAAATTTTATCATTTTGAAAAATTGTGTGCAGTTCACTAGTAAGGATTGGATTGGTTGCGCTGTAGGTAATATCCAAATTGTCCTCCGCGGAAGTATAACCAATTTCTGTGGTTAAATAAAAATAACTGTTAACCTGTTGCCGATAATTTATCGCAAAGTTCAGAGGTGAAAGATTATTTGTCTGTATATTGGATATTTCATCAAACTCAGATCCACTTGTGTATTTGGTGTTTGAAAAACCCAAGCTAAAATCAAGCATACTTTTTTGCCCAAATACATGTAGAGATATTAAAGTAAAAAAAGTAACAAATGTTTTAATTTGCATAATGAAATATTTTAAGTTTGGTTAATACATTTTCTAATACAACTTTAGGTAAATTTACTCATATTTACCCACTATTGCCCTTTTTCGAACCGCTAAAATGATAAGACTTTCGATAAAATGACTTTAGGGTCGTAGTTTTCTACCACAAATTTTCTTGCATTTGCACTCATTTTTTTGAGATCTTCTTGGAAAGTCGGCTCTTTCAATTTGGTAATAAAGTCAACCCATGATTCAACCGTGTCCCCGATCCAAACCTCCCTTCTATGATCGGCAGGAATCCCTTCAACACCGATGGTTGTAGTCAAAACAATTCTCCCCATGGCCATTGCTTCGAGTATTTTCGTGCGGATTCCACTGCCGCTGAATAAGGGTACCAGAGTGATATTATGTCCTAGCACGAAGGCTTTTGCGTCCTCGATCTCGCCTTCATAAATCAGCCCCGTATCCTTTTCTCTGAGCCAAGAACTTGGCATATTCCTCCCAGCGACATGAATGGGTATGGCGATATTTGCCTTGAGAGCGGCTGGATATATCTCCTTCTCCAACCATTCAACACCTTCCAAATTGGGCATCCATTCCATGTTTCCGATGAATGAAGCCGACTGTTTCGAAGATAATTCTCTGGCTTCGAATTCCCCAGCATCTAGGCCAATAGCCAGCGATTTCACGGCTTTTCCAGGCACCATTTTAGATATATTCCCACAGTCGATATCAGATATCGCCCAGATCTCATCGACTTTCTCCCAAATATCTAGTTCGAATTTTTTCAACCTTTTTGCTTGGAGTAATAGGTAATTTTTCTTAAGAAAACCAGAATTTTCGGCGATACGCTCCCAAATCTGATGCTCAACATTGTGCGACCTCAGGACGATTCGTGTCGCCGTTGGCTTACTTTTTTCAAGGACGTAGGCCATCGTAATGCTCTCAAAGATTACCAGGTCAAAACCCTCATTATCAAGCAATTGCGCATAAATTTTCTCAAATTTTGCATTGCAAAACCGACTTATATGAAAGGGCTCACTGGACAGTAGATTGCTAAACGCCCCCCATAATGTGATTTTATTGTCTTGGGGTACAAAATGGATTACTTCGTAGTAAGGCATTCCCTCCACGGCAGATTTTTCCTCTACAAAATGCTTGCTTGTATTCAAGGTCAAAAGCGTTACCTGACTTCCCAATTCGTGCAATGATTTCGCTATCGCGCGAACGGCGATTGACTCCCCATCTTTCAGCGGGAAAGGCACTTTTTTACACACTTGCAATACCTTTTTAGGCAACATGAGCACTCGACTAGTTTAATGTTTGTTTTTTTTATGGCGTGTCCTTCTCTCGTCTTGGAGACGAGTTCAGGTCAGGCTCTTCACGACTTCATTTCATTTCGGTCTCACTCTATTTATTTTAGCAAAATCGAAGTGAGACTTGTCCTTCGGACAATCGTTTCGATCCTTCACGCGCCCAACATTTACTCCCTATCTTCTATTATTCGCGGTACTTTCAAGGGAATAATAAAATATAGCCCTACCAAAAAATATAATATCAATACCAAAACACTGGTTCTCATAGATCCCGTAAGCCACTCCACGAATCCAAATCCAAAGGTGCCAATGACTATGGCGAATTTTTCTAATACATCATAAAAACTATAATACGACGCCAATTCATCTTTGTGCTGATAAATCAGTTTTGAATAAGTCGCACGCGATAACGATTGGACGCCCCCCATCACCATACCAACCAAAGCCGCCACCACATAAAATAGAGATTTGGTATATACAAAATAAGCAAAAATGCAAATGAAAACCCAAATGACTAATATGATGACCAAGGTTACTTTATTCCCTTTAAGCTTCGACAAGCGTGAAAACATCAATGCCCCAACCAGCCCTACCAACTGGAGCAAAAGAATTATAATTATTAACTCTGTTGTCATAAATTTTAATTCGACCTTGGCAAAGGATGCCGCAAGATACAGTACCGTTTGTACGCCAGAATTGTAAAAGAAAAAGCCAATTAAAAAACGCTTGACCTCAGGTAGAGATTTCAATTCGTTCATAACCTTTTTTATCTCTTTATATCCCTTGGTGATTATGCCATTTTCTAGGGGTTTATTGCTGTCGCTAGGCATAGCTCTGAACGTAATTTGTGCAAAACTAATCCACCATATACCTACCAACAAAAAAGAAACCCTTGTAGCCAAAGCACTAGACTCAAATCCAAACCAATCTGGATGGAGGATGGTAACCAAATTCACTATCAACAATAAAACAGACCCAAAATACCCAAAAGCAAACCCTTTGGCACTCACACGATCGAAATCCGAAGGCTTTGCCACTACGGGCAAATATGCGTTGTAAAAAACAAGACCACCGGCAAAGCCTATGGTCGCAAATATAAATCCCCACGCCCCAATTTCAATCGTGGACATTCCCTTGAAAAAATACAAGCATATACACGCTAAAGAACCTAAAGTGGTGAAGAATTTTAAGAATAATTTCTTTTTGTTGCCATAGTCTGCGATCCCCGATAGGAGAGGAGATAAAAACGCCATCACCAAGAATGCACCAGAAATAATCAAGGAATAAAAAGAACTATTCGATATTTTCCAACCATAAAAATTCAATACGGGATCTGTAACCGACAGAAAATAGGCAGGAAAAACCGCGGCAGAAATGACAAGGGCATAAACACTATTGGCCCAGTCAAAAATAGCCCAAGCATTCTCCATTTTTTTTGTTCGGACCATAAGCTGTTTTATTGTTTTGTGATGATTTTCTGTCTCTTGAAGCAATGATACGACTATTTCACGATAGTCTTTATGACAATTCCTAGATTTGTCTTCAAGCGTATGTGATAGGCGCCACTTGCTAGATTTGATACATCCAGACTATGAACACCCGATGAATTTGAAGTGATATCCGTTTGGTATAAAATTTTGCCCATTGCATCCCAAAGTTCTATGGACTTAGCTTCCTTATATTTTGAATAATCAATGTTCAGGGTGCTTATGCTAGGATTGGGAAAGACCTTCAAAGCCTGATTGTCAAGAATAATATCCTCGACACTTGTTATGTCATTTTCTGAACCGCTGTTGATTACTTCCTTGTTGCTAATGTCCTGCACCCAAGCCAAGGCATACATATTTGCTCCAACCCAGTTGGGAGATATCGTATAAGGTAAATCAATGATGGCTTCTCCTCCACTTGGTATCAGTACGACATCATTTCCACTCGGATTGGTTAAAAATTTTCTAAAGACGTCTTTGTGGATGGATTCTCCATTCGGTGCTAGGAAATTTATTTGTTTCTCGACCAAGGCCACGAATAATTTCAGGTTGCCAGCCCCTATACTAAATAGCCCAAGGTTCTTCAATTTGATTTTTTTGGTAGCTCCAGATTGATCCTCTACTTTTATTTCTAGCGGACTTGTGGCCGTTGCTAATGCATTCAATTTGGCGGTTGAGATGAAGCCAGCGTCGTCATTTACCCATAATCCCTGGAAGAATACCTGTGGTGATCCATTTACCCCATAAAATGCTTTTCTTACTAGATTTTCAGCGGTATTCGCTTGATAATAAGCGCAAGAACTGTAAGGTGTGCCAGGATAAAATGCTATATGGTGAACACTATTGGTATAAGTACTCAGCCTATTGTACAAATTTGGATTCCTACTTGCACAGACTGGGCATGGAAGATTTGTAAAATGTTCTACCAACCCATATTTCTTCGCTCCAGACTGACCCAATAGATTCGTGCCAATAAAGAATAAAATTGCAAATTGGATGATTTTTCTCATACTAAAATCGTTGAAAATCGGTCAAATATCTCTTCTGAACTGATGATATACCCTTTGGTTAAAAGGTCCAATTTATAACTTATAGATGAAACTTCCAATTTTTTTTGATCTTGGATAAAAAAGATATTTTCTTTTCCCAACATTGTAGGATCTAATTTTGTGACAGTAAAATCAATAGGAGTCGCATTTTTGTCTAAAAGCCCCACCATGCGGACGTTTTTATCCTCGATTTTGAGCACCATCCACACACCATTTCCTAAAAATTCAAAATGATCAATTTTTGGTAAAATGGATTGCCAGACCATATCGCTAAACTCTCGAATACGATCCTCAAAATAAGCTGGGTCGCCCTTTTGTTTCTCCCATTCCGACGCACTTATCCCCAAGGAAGCCAAGTATTTTTTAAATACCTCCTCCAAGGACTCCAGTTCGCGATGGGTCAAGAGCCTACTCGATTGATTCAAAAGCTTTTCCTAGTAAAAAAGTGATTAACAGTATGTTTCAAAGGCTTCTACAAGGTCCTGAGATATCATCTCAGCTGATCGTCCTTCTATATTATGCCTTTCCAAAATAAACTTTATCTCGCCATCCTTCAATAAGGCAATACTAGGCGAACTAGGCGGATAAGGCAGCATATATTCCCTAGCAGCTTCTACTGCTTGACGGTCAACTCCTGCAAAAACGGTCAACAATTGGTTAGGAATTTTGCCATGTTTTGTTGCCATCCTGACACCAGGTCTCGCATTGGCAGCAGCACACCCACATACCGAATTTACTACAATCAAAGCTGTTCCTGACTGATCCAAGGCTGCTTTTACTTCTTCACTGGTTTTTAGACTTTTAAAACCCGCATTTTCCAATTCTTGAGCCATAGGGGCTGTCAATTCTACTGGATACATAATAATTATATTATTTAGATTTTTGTAAATTTTACTTGCTTAAAAAACAATGAAGAGCATCAATTGGTTTAAAGTCCCAATTCTAAATTCAGCTTCGCCGATTTTAATTCAGCCAACGCATGTAGGTCTTTGATGGCAGTAGCGATATTTATTCCCTTGGTATAAACCTCCAGCGCCTGATCTTCCAACCCTTCATCCGCCAATAGTCCACCTAAGTGATAGTATGCTCCGACATAGTTCTCATCGGTGGTTAATAAGGCTTCATAGTATTGTTTTGCCTTCTCAGTTTCGTGGATATTCTGATACTCTTTGGCCAATGCAAAAAGCACAAAAGAGTCACTAGGACTATTCTTCCAATAATGAAATCAATTGGTCAATCCTTGGTGTCATCTTTAGTATTTAAATTTTTGTGGAAACTTTTTAACGAAAAAAAAATCGAGATATCAAGCTAGATTTAGGAAAGGGAAATAAAAGCATGTTTGAGATCGTGCTTTTTCGCTGATACCCCGATTTTTGAAGTTCATTTTTTCGTCAAAATTGCTATGCTTATATAGACAACAAATTCCATAAAAAGGTTGGGTGACTTTCTAAGAAAAATGTAATTTTTTTAAATAAATAAAAATATAATATATAATACAAAGATAATCAAATGGTTAAAATATTATTCTTTTAAATTTTTTTTTAAATTTTTTTTTAATTATTTTTAAATTTTAAAAAGCATCATTTATGATATCTAATATAGATACCTACTCGCACGTTAGAGGTGAATCCATTTATCTCGATGATATTCCACTTCAAGTGGGAACTTTGTTTGCCAAGGTATTTGATTCGACAGTTGCGCATGCACACATCAAACATTTGGATATTTCAAAAGCTAAAAATTATCCAGGCGTCAGAGCGGTTATCATCCATAGCGATATCACTGGAGAAAATCAAATCGGTGGAATCATCCCCGACGAACCACTCCTAGCTGAAAACATGGTCGATTTCATCGGGATGCCCATTGCGATCGTTGTGGCAGAAAATGAACATATCGCCAAAAAAGCTTTAAAACTGATAGAAATAGAATACGAGCCATTGCCCATAATCGTAGATCCTAGAGAAGCGCACAGGCAAGGGAAATACCTTTCAACTCCTAGACATTTTAATTTGGGAGATACGGAAATAGCTTGGTCTAATTGCGCCCATATTTTTGAGGGAAAAGCAGAATCTGGAGGGCAAGAACACCTATACATCGAAACGCAAGGGGCCTACGCCGTTCCTGGGGAAAATGGCTTCATCAAAGTTTATTCTTCTACACAAGGACCCACGGCTGTCCAAAAAACGGTATCTAGAGTCCTAGGAAAACCCATGCATCAAGTCGAAGTAGATACCACACGTCTTGGTGGTGGCTTCGGGGGAAAGGAGGATCAAGCTTCAACCTGGGGAGCCATGTGTGCGGTTGCAGCTCATATTACCAAGAGCCCTGTGAAGTACTCTTTGGATCGAATGGAAGATATGCGCATGACTGGGAAAAGGCATCCTTATAGTTCGGATTATAAGATTGGTTTAGACAAAGATCTGAATATCATCGCATATGAGGCTCAATACTATCAAAATGGGGGAGCTGCTGCGGATTTGTCTCCTGCCATTTTAGAGCGCACCCTCTTTCATGCAACCAATACTTACAATATCCCCAATGTAAAAACCAGTGCCTATCCGTGCAAAACCAATTTGCCACCCAATACGGCATTTAGGGGATTTGGAGGGCCACAGGGTATGTTCGTGATTGAAACTGCGATCGTTCAGGCAGCTGAAGCCTTAGGCATTGAACCCCATGTCATTCAACATAAAAATTTATTAAAAACTGGTGATGAATTTCCCTATGGTCAAAAAGTCGTGAGTGAAGCCATAGAATGTTGGACCGAAGCCGAGACACAATTCAATTTTCAAGAAAAAATCAAATCGATAGAAGCCTTCAACAATAAGAATCAATTAATCA
The DNA here is from genome assembly GCA_016720635.1 of Saprospiraceae bacterium. Taxonomy (GTDB): domain Bacteria; phylum Bacteroidota; class Bacteroidia; order Chitinophagales; family Saprospiraceae; genus JADKKF01. Next base: position 131,307 of record JADKKF010000026.1, on the reverse strand, counting down.
AAAAAGGCTATGCCATCATGCCCATCTGCTTTGGAATTTCTTTCACCAAAACCATGCTCAACCAAGCCAGATCGCTTGTGCACGTCTATACCGACGGCAGCGTACTCATCACGACGGGAGCTGTAGAAATGGGCCAGGGGGTCAATACCAAAATGGTCCAAGTCGCCGCCAAAACCCTAGGGATCGATGAAAGTTTCGTGAAAATAAACAGCACCAATACATTCAGAATTGCCAATACATCTCCTACTGCTGCAAGTGCCACCGCAGACCTCAATGGTAAGGCGGTTGAAATCGCTTGCAATAAGATCAAGGAAAGACTTTTGATATCGGCCGCAGAAGATTTAGGAGTTTCAGAGTCGGATATTGCCTTTGTAAAAAATGAAATTTATATAAATGGCGAAAAATCTAAATTGAGTTGGAAAGATCTGATATTTTCTACTTATGCCAAGCGGGTTAGTCTAAGCGAACACGCGCATTATACGCCACCAGATATCCATTTCGACACCAATACTGAAAAAGGCCATCCGTTCGCTTATCATGTTTTTGGAACTTCCATCTTTGAAATTACCTTGGATTGCATCCGAGGCAGATATACTGTGGATTCAGCGCAAGTGATCCACGACGCAGGCCAAACGATGAATGAGAAAATAGATTTGGGTCAATGCGAAGGGGCCCTAGTACAAGGGATGGGTTGGATGACAATGGAAGAACTCATTTACGACAAGGAAGGGCGATTGCGTTCAAATGCTTTATCTACGTACAAGGTTCCAGACATTTATTCGGTCCCTAAAGACCTAGATATTAGATTTCTCAAAACAGAAAAAACCAATTTGGCTATCCTGCAATCGAAAGCTGTAGGAGAGCCGCCTTTGATGTATGGTATAGGCGCATATTTCGCTATTAGGAATGCCATCAAAGCCTTTAATCCCAAAGCATTGGTGCCTTTCGATGCACCCGCGACACACGAAAAAATTCTCTTAGCTTTATATGGGAAATATGGAGAAATTTGAAGCGATTCTCGAAGGTCATTTTGATGCCGTTATGGAAATTTATTCCCAGGAATTGCGACCAAAAATGCAACTTTCGAGACTTCATGCCCTACTTGGTCTCAGTGGCATGACTCTCATTTACCATTTGGCAGATGGATTCTTTGGGTCGATGATAAATTGGCCGGTTGGTCAGCTCTATCCCCACATTCTAGTCGCTGCGTTTACCAAGGAGTAGCCGAGTTGAGCATTTATATGTCGGAAGAATTTCAAGGAAAAGGATATGGCAAAAAGCTCCTTCTCCATTCCATTGAAGATTCAGAAAAAAAAGGCATTTGGACGCTGAAAGCGGGGATTTTCCCTGAAAATATTGGAAGTATTAAGCTCCATGAATCTTGTGGATTCCGATTGATTGGATACCACGAAAAAATCGGCCGTATGGATGGAATTTGGCGGGATACAATCCTTATGGAACGAAGATCTAAAACCATCCAATGACGCCATCACCAAGCATTTGGCATTTTATCGAAAACCATCATCGTGACGGAAATGCTTGCGTTTTGCTTTACGTTTTGAATTCCGTAGGTAGTAGTCCAGGGAGGCAAGGATTTTGTATGGCGGTGACAAGAGATAGCCAGATGTTCGGTTCTATCGGTGGCGGGATTATGGAGCACAAATGGGTCGAATTTGCCAAAAAAATGCTGGATGAAAATCAACGTTTTAGCCTCGTAAGAGACCAAATACACCAAGACGGAATCGGCGACAATAGGAGCGGGATGATTTGTTCTGGCGAACAGAAAATATTCATTCACCTCATCCAAGAGGCGGATATCCCAGCAGTGAAAGCCATCGCTAAGTCCCTTGATGACAAGAGTACCATCTGCCTGAAATTAGATCCCAAGGGCCTACATATTGTCCCAGATTATAGCGGAGATATTCAGTATCTCGATTTTTTTAGATGAATCCAATTGGTCATACCACGCAGTTATAGGGCATAAGCCCAGCGCCCACATCATAGGGGGAGGTCACTGTTCACTGGCACTTTCTCAGTTGCTTGATTCTCTAGGGTTTAGAATATATTTGTATGAAACCAGACAAGAATTGAACACAATTGCAGCGAATCATTTTATTCATAAGCTGGAGATTTTACCCCAATATTCGAAGCTTGAAATTCCTTCAGATATCCAGGCTTACGTGGTTATCATGACCTTTGGGTATCGCACAGATAAGGAGGCCATCCAAGCACTTACGACCAAAAAGTTCAAATATCTTGGCGTCCTCGGCAGCAAGAATAAAATGCAACAATTGCTCCAAGAGTTGGCGAATCAAGGCGTTTCTTCATCGTTTTTGGATAGTATTTTTACCCCAATTGGATTGCCGATTAGGAGCCAGACTCCTATGGAGATTGCCGTCAGCATTGCAGCACAAATGATCCAAGTTAAAAACAAAGATTGATTTAATGTATTTTTGGGCGTCCCCCTCACCTCGTCTTAAAGACGAATTCGGGTCGCGGACTTCACGACTTCACTTCGTTTCGGTCTCGTTGCCGTTCTAAAAGCCAACGAGACGCTCCTTCGGAGCTCGTTTCGATCGCTGACGCAACCCTTGCTAGACTTTATCTCTATCACCATTGTCTGTAATCGAAAGATAGTTTACTTCTCCCGTTTGTTTATCCACATCTCCAAGCCCCATATTGAAAAAGCCAAATTCAATAAAAGACACTCTTTTGAGGGTCCTTTTGCCTTACAAAAAAGGTAAAAAGACATGGCTATATCTTTAAAGGTGAAAAAGATCATTCGACTCTTTGGATACCCTGCTAGTAGTAAAAACAATTGACTTTGCTGATTGTTAAATTAATGTTTTTTAAACCCAAAATATTCGAAGGGATGAATTGTAAAACGGATAATTGCAGTAGGATTACACCCAGATTCCAAATTACTTGGTGTAACATTAAAATGATTCTGATGATTGGTATGGCTATTTATTTTTTTATGACAAATACATAAATGGTAAGCCTTAAGACTCAAACTTCGTATAACTGGCATGGACCAATTTTACCACTTAATTTATTATTCTAGATAAGTAATGGACCTCGCCAAAGCAACGATCCTAATCACAGGAGGTTCAGGAGTTGTTGGAAAGCATCTTACATGTAAACTACAAGATCTCGGCTTTGAGGTTTCTCATCTAAGCCGTATCTCAAATCCTCAGGCTTCTATTCCCACATATTTATGGGATATCGAACAAGGTGAGATCGATGAGCAGGCTTTCGAAAAAGTGGATTATATCATACATTTAGCAGGGGCAAATATCGGTGAGAGCCGCTGGACAGACAAAAGGATGCAACTCATTAGGGATAGTCGCGTGAAATCCGCTAAATTAATTTTAAAAAAAATCGAGGAAAAAAATATTCCTATAAAAGCATTCATAACAGCCTCAGCTATAGGATATTATGGCATGAAGACGACCGATAAAATATACAAAGAATCAGATGGGCCTGCTAACGATTTCCTTGGGAATACATGCCAGCAGTGGGAATCCGTAGCAGATGGTTTTTCCATTAAAGGCATCCGAACGGTTAAAATCCGAACGGGAATAGTCTTGACGAAACATGGAGGTGCGCTTGAAAAAATGCTCGTACCAATACGCTTGGGCTTTGGATCGCCAATTGGCAGTGGTACACAATTCTTGCCTTGGATCCATGTCGATGATTTATGTGATATTTTTGCTCAAGCCATCGAAGACGATAGGATGAATGGTGCTTATAATGCTGTTGCTCCCGAATTTATCAACAATCGAGAATTTATCAAAACGATAACACAGGTCTTGAAAAAACCTTTTTGGAATATCGGTGTCCCAGCTTTTTTCCTGAAGATTATTTTTGGTGAAATGTCTCAAATCATCTTGAATGGGAGTAGAATTTCTTCTGAAAAAATAGTTCAGACTGGGTTTAAATTTCGATATACAAATCTTAAAAGTGCTCTAATAAATTTATTAAATTAATCCTTATGCGTATTTGGTCTCTACATCCAAAATATCTCGATACCAAAGGTCTTGTAGCCTTGTGGCGTGAAACACTGCTTGCAAAACACGTTTTGGAGGGAAAAACTAAGGGCTATAGAAATCATCCCCAGCTTGATCGTTTTAAAAAAGCCCAGAACCCCCTAGAGTTGATCAATCAATACTTGAGCGAAGTTTATCACGAGGCCACCGCAAGAAATTACAAATTCGACAAAGAAAAAATAGATTGGTCCTTCAAGAAAAGTAAGATTCCTGTAACAGATGGTCAAATGAGGTACGAGATTTCTCACTTGATGCACAAACTTGAAGCGAGGGATATGGACAAATTTCAAGCACTAAAATCGGTTGAGAAGTTTGAGCCACATCCCATTTTTGATATAGTTCCTGGAGAAATAGAAGGCTGGGAAATATTGTGATGAAGTTTTGTTACTAAGTAAGGTTTTAGGATCAAATTCAAGGCAAAATGGCAATTAAAGGATCGATTTCTCTCTACATTAATGGGTATTCTATAATCGCTTTCGCCAAGATAAAATACCCTCAAAATTGCTTCTTTATTTCTAAGTAATTTTCTCCAAGCCAAGGTTTTAATCAAATTGGCTTTGAAGAATTTTTAATGCTTGTTTTGTATGTCAAATGCGATTCCAGCAGAGATGATTGGGGTGGCTTTGATAAACTGGCCTGGTACGAATCCTGTACTTTTGTACCCTAGAGTTCCCGTAAGATACATTGGCACATTGCCATTTAAGAGTTTGTAATCAATGTTGACCTGAGCCATCAATCCTTTGCCTCCTTTGGTTTCGGTGGTGCCTGGAGCCTCTCCTGTAGCGAGTTCTTTTCCGAACTGTATTTTGGGCTGGTCAAAATAATCCAGTGATCCACCGATAACTAACTTGTCAGTTTCTATCAAATTGAGTACCTTTATCCCATAGCCAGAAAATTTGTCGCCATATCCATTGGACCCTCTCCTTACATTCAATATATAATTTCGTTTATGCCAGCTAACACTCAATTGACCAAAATATTCAATTCCAAATGGACTTAAATAGGCACCTACGCTGGGCATAAAACTAAAACGATCATTACCTATTTTCTTATATTTTGAAACAGGCTCACCTTTGATTAAATATTTCCACAAAACATTATAAACAGAAATATAAAAATTTGGATCACCCAAAACATTGACATACCCCGCACTAAGGATTTGGTCTGGCAAAAATTTGAAATTTTCTTGTTGATATTTTATCAATTTGTTGGAATTTTCGGGTTTGAATAAACTATCTGCAATGACCACATGGCGTGCATTTACAAAGTTTAAATAATAACTTACATCATCCGATGCCCCATAATCTGAAGCGATAGAATATCTCCAAAAATCCCAATGGCTCATTAATGTTTGCAAGGATTGATAAAGGTGCATTCTACCCGAGGAAAGGATATTTTTGTTTATATTTTGTCGGAGTACATTTCCAGCGTTCATGCCTGCAGAAATATCCACCGCCAAGTCGCTATAAGTATAGGAATAATTTGGCTTGCTTTCAGAGGCTACAAAAGCTATCGCATCAAATACTTGAGTCTTTGGTTTTGTCAGATAGTGGAAACTCTTTCCATAATATTTAAAAGGTATAGAGATCTCTCTGACTTTTTGATTAGTTTCAATGGAAGCAGCTGCATGACCATTTATTTCATGATTTATGATCATAAAATTATTGGCCAAAGGATAGTCAATGAGACCAATTTTCGCTAATCTTAAGAATGCTTTACCAACTTTTCCTATGCCAGTACTCTGCTTTTCACCCTTGTTGTTCAACCAATTACAATAATCCCCCTTAACCCTGCTTATGGCATATTCCAATGAAAGTAAATCGTTGGTCATAATCTCTTGCCTGAATTTGGTATCAAATTGGACACTAATTAATTCCCTTTTATTAGTTTCTTGCGCTTCTACAAGAGTTAAATTTGAAACAAAAAAAATAAACAATAATGTGAAAATTCTCATGGCCGTGTGTAATAAAATTTTTAAAAATATTTAAATCTACCAAAGGCAAAATTAGAGTTTCTAACGAATCAATCCCTAGATTTTGTCAATTTGGGCGCAAGATAAATAAAATATTACATGTAAAATAAAATATGCAGAATTTAAGCTATTGAAAAATATAGATATATATTTATATAATGTATAAGTTATAGATTAATAGTTATTTAAGATTTTATTATTAGTTTTAAATATAGAAGAAATTTTCGGATAATTTTGGTAAAATTTTCAACTTTTATTAAAAATTAGGTTTGCCCATTCATGGATAAAGTTAAAAAGTAATTTCAAACAAATCCATACGTAATGATTATATCGAATGGTAAATTCATTTTTTTATTGCAAAATACTAGAACTTATCAGCTGTGGCTTTTTTACAGTCTCTTTTCCATTTTTCAGGGATGGTTTCATCATCCAAAAGACATCCAGCTTTTAGCTCGGGATATGTTTCTCGCAATGTTTCAATTTTGTTGGCATCAATTCTCCTACACACAACCCAACGATCCACTTCGTCAGGATGGGAAAGCCCACTGGCTGCTATCAATTCTAAGGCATTTTTGATGGTTTCTCGGTGATATCTGTTCACTCTTTGTGATTTGGAATCTACATCCAGTCCCTTATACAAATCTGGATTTTGAGTAGCAATCCCAGTCGGGCATGTATTTTTATTGCATTCCAAAGCTTGAATACAACCTAGTGCAAACATCATGCCTCTGGCGGAATTACAGACATCAGCCCCAATCGAAAGGGCGCGGACAATATCGAATCCAGAAATGACTTTGCCACTCGCTATGATTTTAATTTGATTTTTCAGATCATATCCTTTTAGGGTATCGTACACAAAAGCCAATGCATCCCGAAGTGGCATCCCGACATGATCGCTAAATTCAGGTGGAGCTGCCCCCGTGCCACCTTCCCCTCCATCCACCGTAATGAAATCCAAATAGGTTTTTTCTTCTATCATGGCTTTACACAGTGAAATGAATTCATATTTTCGACCTACACATAGTTTGATTCCAATGGGTTTTCCGCCAGATTTTTCTCTTAATAATCTCACGAATTGCATCAGTTCTCTAGGAGTTGAAAAGGCACTATGCGTCGGAGGTGATAAGATGTCCTGACCTTTCGAAACCAAGCGAATCGCTGCTATTTCATCTGTAACTTTTGCTTTGGGCAATATGCCTCCATGCCCAGGTTTTGCTCCTTGAGAAAATTTTAATTCTATCATTTTTACATTAGGGAGCGTTGCCCTTTTTTCAAATTCCACTTCACTAAATTTTCCTTCAGGAGTTCTGCAGCTAAAATACCCTGTACCAATATTCCAGACCACATCGCCGCCCATTTGTAAGTGATAAGGAGACAACCCGCCTTCACCCGTATTGTGGTAAAAACCGCCCAATTTTGCGCCTTCATTGAGCGCTAGAATTGCTGTCTTACTGAGTGAACCAAAACTCATTGCACTGATATTGAACATACTGGCCATATAGGGTTTTGTACATTGACTAGAGCCTATTTTTATTCGAGGATTTTCTTCGAGTTGATCAAAATGAACGGCTTTCATACTGTGATTTACGAATTCGTAGCCTGGGTCATAAACATCCAATTGGGTGCCAAACGGTTGGGTATCTGTTTCATTTTTACTGCGTTGATATACCACGGAGCGCTGTAATCGATTAAATGGCGTCCCATTTGTATCACTTTCTATGAAATATTGATAAATCTTTGGTCTCATGACTTCCATGAAATATCGCAATCGTCCCAAGACCGGAAAATTGCTCTTAATAGCGTGTTTTTTTTGTAAAATATCCGATATTCCCATCCAAAGAATAGGTACAATAAGTAACCCAAGCCAAAGAAAATGCACATCGAAAAAGATGAGTACACCCCAAATTACTAGGACTATGATTGAAATTAAATAAAAAAGTTTTCTCATACCTATTTTCATTTATTTTTTAAAATAATTAATATTTGGGTGCCAGTGACCATCCATTTTATTTCATTTTTTTGATGAAAGTGAAAAATATGATATGGCACATTTGCGGATCTACCTCTTTTTTATTGGAAACAAAACCTTGATTGGTAAGTTCGAAGGGTTAGCTTATATTTAAACGTGATTATTTATAAATCCTATAATTGTCAGATTCTAGTGCTCGTGTTGAAATTTAAATTGTAGTTTTACAGAAAAAAAAAATGAACACATATCCAGTAAAAGCATTTGGTACAGAAGCTCCTACCGCTGATTTAAAACCCATGCTAATCAATAGGAGAGAGGTAACTTCTCGCGATATTGAAATCGAAATTTTATATTGTGGAGTATGTCATTCAGATCTCCATACGGCACGCAATGACTGGGGTGGAACAAAGTATCCATCTGTTCCTGGACACGAGATTGTAGGAAAGGTCACTAGGGTGGGCAGCGATGTAACCAAGCTAAAAGTTGGAGATACTGCTGCAGTGGGCTGCTTGGTAGATTCATGCAGAACTTGCGACTCCTGTCACGATGACTTAGAACAATATTGCGAAAATGGATTCGTCGGCACCTACAACGGAAAGGATAAGCACCTTCACACACATACTTTTGGCGGATATTCACAGAAGATCGTCGTTGATGAGCATTTCGTCTTGAAAGTTCCTTCAAATCTAGACTTGGCTGCTGTGGCACCATTGCTCTGCGCTGGTATCACGACATGGTCACCGCTACGACATTGGAAAGTTGGGCCTCATTCAAAGATAGCTGTAGTGGGCTTAGGAGGACTTGGACATATGGCCATTAAATTGGCTAAAGGTCTGGGTGCTCACGTCACGCTTTTTTCTAGATCGGCTGATAAAGAAAAAGATGCCCTGCAATTGGGTGCCGATAGTGTGATTATATCCACAGTTTCTAGCGAAATGGATTCGGCGAAAGGGAAATTTGATTTAATTATCGATACAGTACCATATGTTCATGATTTGAACCCTTACATCTCTACCTTGAAAGCAAGTGGTACGCTTGTTTTGGTAGGTTATTTAGGACCTTTGGAGCCAACTTTAAACACGATGCAGATGGTCGTTGGGCGTAAAGCCATCTCTGGCTCACTAATCGGAGGCATAGCTGAGACGCAGGAGATGCTTGACTTTTGTGGTAAAAATAATATCGTTTCGGAAATAGAAATAATAAAGATGCAGGATATAAATGAAGCCTATGAACGAATGTTGAAAAGTGACGTAAGATACCGTTTTGTGATTGATTTGGCCAGTTTGAAAGACTAAGAAAAATCACCAACTTTTTGCTGATTTTTGATGAATTAAAATTTAATTATGGATAAAAACCGGCTTGAGGCTTTTTCGGATGGGATATTGGCCATCATTATAACGATAATGGTACTTGATTTGAAAGTGCCAGCCAATCCGACTTGGCAAAATTATGTCGAGGAATATCCTGTTTTTATTAGTTATGCTCTGAGCTTCGTACTAGTAGGACTCTATTGGAGCACCCACCACCACTTGTTTCATGGTGTTCAAAAAGTGGACAATAAGGTCTTGTGGATGAATATGTTTGCATTATTTTGTCAGTCCCTTATTCCATTCGCAACGGCTACTATGGGTTCTAGCAAATTTGGGAATTTGACTGTAATGGTATATGCTTTTGTTTTAGTACTCTGCACTTTATCACATATCCTTTTGGTTAATTCATTGACCAAATTACACGGTCCTCAATCGAGTTTCTCAATCGCTGTAAATAAAGATCGCAAGAAAGGACACCTGACCTTGGCTATAAATTTGATAGCAATAGTTGTCGCTTATGTAGATTTTCCTCGGATCGCATTTTTGATCATTGTATTAACTGCCCTCCAATGGTTTGTTCCTAATAGAATAATGGATAAAATCTAATAGTTAATACTAGCTGAATCATATCTTTCTAAATCGCATGGCGCAGGCTTCAATGCATGGAAATCTGAGAACTAAAGTATTGCCATCAAGTTCATACTGAATCTTCCAAGATGTACAATCATCTCCTACGATATACTTTTCAATGTCCGAGTATGTTCCATGTGTAGGACCATCCGCATCTGAACTCATTGTACATAATTTTCCATTGGAACTGACATGTCCTCCTGAAGCGAAAGTTATCGTTTTTGCGCTTGTTACGGGTTGCCAAGTACCACTTCCGTCTCCAGGATCCCCCAGAGCTTCTATTAGCTGCCAAGTTCCAATTATACCAGTATTGCAAATTTCTTCTTTTTTCTTGCATGAAAAGCAAAGTGTCAAAAGCAAAGTCAAAAAAAAGATATTTTTCATAATTAAAAGTTTTATTATATCCTTAATGACACTTTGATTGAAAAATTAGTTGGTAAGATTTGGATATTTTTTGTCTAAAATTAGATGTATAAAATGGAATTTGAAATTGTGCTCAACACGTCAATCAACTTAATAGCCGCATTTCTATGGACTTTGAACTAAATAGATCTGTTTTTAGTTGAATAAGCATTATGAATAGTAAAGTATATTGGATTTTATTTTTGGTAGCAATCGTGATCGCTATTGTTATCAGATACAAATACGTAAGCCCCGATGTTTCGAATGAAGAAATCGCTCCAGACTTTGAATACGTAGATTTGGATGGAAATGGGCATAAATTATCCGATAACAAAGGCTCGTGGATATTATTAGACTTTTGGGGATCGTGGTGTGGACCATGTCGTGCTGAAACCTCTGATGTTGTCTCTTTATATGATAATTTAAAAAACGAGAAATTTAGGATTGTTAGTATTGGCATCGAATCGTCAGAATCGAGATGGAAATCAGCGATCAAGCAAGACGGGATGGAATGGAAAGATCATTTTTGTGATTTCAGAATGTTTGATTCGCCGATCGCCAAGCAATATGGAATCCGAAGTATTCCCGCAAAAATTTTGATAAACCCCGATGGAAAAATTCAAGAAATAAATCCATCTTTCGATCAAATCAAGAGTCTGGTACAGGGCAAATAGACAAAAAAATGACCCATACAAAATGCTTGATATGGGTCACATTGTATTACTTACCAACTAATTTTTAGTTTAATTGGAGTTTTTTATTGAAAATTAAATTTCCTTGGCTTACTCTTACTATGTAAGAACCAGAAGGCAAATTAGGGATAGCAAGTTGGAAATTGTTTGGACCAACTGAGATGTTTTCGAATAATTGTGAATAAACTGTCTTCCCTAAAATATCCATTAATTCAAATTTCATCGATTTTAAATCTGTCGAAGTATAATTTAAGTATAATTGTTCTTTTTTGTGAATTGGGTTTGGATATATTTCTAAACTATTACTTTCCTTATCGTCTTTTCTCAATACACTCACTATTTTTGAAAGCTCAGATGATCCGTCACTGTTAAACATGGTAAGTTCATAATAAGTTAATCGTGAAGGGTCTTTGTCAATAAGTTCGTAGGAATTTGAAGTGTTGAAATTATTCCTACCCTTAGATGGAACTTTTTCTCCAATTTGTGTAAATTTTTGAGTAGGATCTGAAGATTTTTTTACTATAAAATAATCAAAATTTACTTCAGAGCTGGTCTCCCAAGATATGAGATTGACGGCTTCTTTTTCTTTGGCTTTGAAAGAGAGAAGTCGGAGCGGCAATAAAAGACAATTGCTCAAAACAATCGGAGGAGAAGAGTTTCCAACATCACACGCATTCTCAAATGTAATCGCTGTTGATGCAGGAACTTCAGGGAAGGTCATAACCAATGAACTGGTGAAATTCGCCCTACATGGTATACCTCCACATGACGTTGAAGAATTGGCACCAGGGTAGTCAACCATTACCATAGTAGTCGTAAAGGGATTGTAGGTGCTTGGTAAACAGTTTTCATTGAAAACATAGGTTCCATTACCTGCCAATCCAGTTTTAGTAAAATAAATAGTACTCCCATTAAAATTCCTTATTTGAATTCTCATATTATTGGCGGGGCCATTATAACCTGTTACATTGAATGTAAATTCGTAGGTAGTTGGCCCTCTTGGATTGCAAGGGTCACTAGGTGGGACAAAACTAGAGGCTGGAAGGGTAGGTCCATAGTCACCTGATGAATATGTATTACTTCCATATACTAGTGGGATACTAGAACTAGTACTTCTGGTACTAGTCGTTGCATTTAGCCCAGCAAATGGTTTTTTAGTTATTATTGGAGTATAATAATAAGTGCTGGATGATGCACAGTCATTGTTGGTGATAACTAGTGTTGCAGCTCCCGAACTATTTATAGCTGTGCTGGTTAATAAATCAGAAGGTGAGGCACTGGCGAAAGCTGTTTGTGCTTGAGCATAACTCGTTATTGGGACGGTTGTTCGTAGCCAGGCGACAGTCTGACAGGTGCTTAGATTGACTGCATTGGCAGTAGTGATGGTTGTATTTCCATTGTTGCAGCATAAGCTGGTATTTGTACTAGAAACGACATCACCTGGGGTAGCCAAATTCACCAAAGTTTTGGACAAGGAAACATTGCAATTATTGGCATCGGTTACAGTAACCGTGTAGATTCCTGGAGTGCTGACGCTTGTTAAGTTAGCTGAGGTACTGCTATTCGACCAAATATAGGTATATCCTGGAGTTCCAGATGTCGCGCTGGTCTGTATCGCTCCAAGGGCACTTGAACAAATATTGGTAGAATTGGCTGAAAGTGAAATGGAAGGTTGAAGGCAAGTAGCTGCTGTGATTGCATTTTTCATTATATCCCTGGGCTGAGAACCGAATCCATTGACGAACTTGATTCCGACACCTGCTATTAAGTGGCAATAACTCATGATGGTACCTCCTACTGCAGAGCTGGGTATTGGACCTATGGTACAAGCAGATGGACACCCGCCGTCACAATAGGCTGGACTGGCCGAAGGACCGCATCCATCGATCATGGTGGAGTTTCCATTCCAAGAACAATTGTGTGTATGCCTTGATCCAAGATTGTGGCCTGTCTCGTGCGTGATTACATTAATGGTCCATGAATAGGTAGGTACTGAAGAAAAAGAAGATGAAACCTCGCTATAAGCATAGGCTCTAGATCTGTTGCAGAGAACAGCTAGATTGGCAAGTCCTCCATTGCCCATAGCGTCTAAGGTGATTAAATGTGCTAGATCCCCATTAAAGCTGTTGCACTGGTTTCCCCAAAAAGTAGTGAAATCACTCAATCCATCTGAAGAACTGGTCTTCCTGTATGGATCGACTGTTGTCCAAACAAAGGTGCCAGACAGAACCATTACTATGCCATCATTTTGATATAGTGTAGCCATTTGGTTGAAAATGCTGGTTAGATAGGCTACGGTATTGGCTTCAGATCCTTTATTGATAAATAACTCATTGTCAGCCTCAAAATAAATTCTTACCTTCTTACATACATCCCCTAAATTGCGTTGTTCTAACTGAGCTTCCTTTGGCTCGGGAAGGTACTGTTCTTGCTCTTGAGTATGGCAGCCGTAAGCATTTTTGATCAAAAGATCTGCATCGTTGTAAAAAATGTATTTGTTTTCTAAACCTTCGAGTTTTCCAAGTACAAAATTGCCTTCATCAGTGGCAATCATACCATAAATCTGATCATCAAATATACTGATGGCAGCGATGGAATTTGCTTGGTTTTGAACGATACCTCTATAGTGCTTTCCAACAGAAACCGTACTAGCACCTTTGGGAGTGTTTACCTGAAAATCAGAAGTAAAATTCTCTGCTTCTGCAAGTCTAAGGGTGATGGTTTTTCCCGTTGGCGTAGGCAAATTCATTGTGAGAAGCGTTCCTGCTCTTCGGAATGTGCTCTTTAGCTTGATTTGGTTCAATTCCAATAAGCTATATTTTTGAAGAACATTTTGGTCGATGGGCTGGTCTAAATTTTCAGAGTTTATTAATTTAAAAACATCCATGTACTGGTAATAGTGGTTGGACTCTTTGGCTTGTAGCCAGTTTTCGATCAAAGTAGATTTGTTTTGTCCAAATCCATATAGGCATTGAAAGAACAATATGGCTAAATAGGTGCAACGTAGCATGATTAAAATTTTTTAGGTTAAGTTTATTGATTGCAAAAATAATTAAAATAAATAAAAAGTAAAAACTATTTATAAAAAATAAATGCTAGGAAAATAAGAAAAAGTGCTTGATATATTACGAGTAAATTAAAATTCACAACGGTACTAAATGCATGAGCGGGTGAAGAGGTCGGGATGGAGATCCTTAGGATAAATATCCCGAGTCTCGGCGCATCATCCCGAGATGAAAGTCGAGACGGAACCCTCGCAACACGCGACTCCGATCTCGTCGTCTGACGAGGGAGGAGGCATGCCCAAAATAATCTATTTTAAATTATCCAAGAAAAGCTGGTAAATCCTGCGGTACTCGTCCAGCCAGCTCGAATTCTCCTTAAATCCGTGGTCTTCGACTGGAAAAACTGCAAGATCCCATCGCTCCTTTTTGAGTTCGATAAGTCGCTGGGAAAGGCGCACAACGTCCTGAAACTGAACATTCGTGTCATACATCCCGTGGAGCATGAGCAATCGGTCTTGAAGCCCATGGGCGAAATAAATGGGAGAGCTGCGTTTATATGCAATGGAATCTTCGACGGGCGTGTTGAGGATATTGGAAGTGTATCCGTGATTGTAATGTGCCCAATCGGTAACGGAACGCAACGCGGCACCACACTTGAAAACCCCTGGGTACTTGAAAAGTGCCATCAAGGTAATGAACCCGCCGTATGAACCCCCATAAATCCCGATCTTATTTTTGTCGATGCCAAGGGAATCAATTAAAAATTTGGTACCATCGATCTGGTCGGTGAGGTCGATCCCACCCATGTGGCGGTAGATGGCAGTCCGCCAATCTCTGCCGTAGCCTGCACTGGCTCGATAATCAATGTCTAGGACTGTAAATCCTTGTGAAACCAAGAAATTGTGGAACATGTATTCGCGATAATAGCTGCTCCACCATTTGTGTGCGTTTTGTAGATAGCCCGCGCCATGCACAAAAATGACCGCAGGGCCACCTTGGATGCGGACTGGGGTGTATAGTCGTACAGGAATAGAAACGCCGTCCTGCGCCTTAAAATACAGGAATTTGGGCTTCATCCAAGATTGTTTTGCAAATTCAGGATTTTGGGAAAAAGTAATTTGAGTTTGGGAGGGAATATTTAGACTGTGAGCGATGAAAAGTTCAGGAGGTGTGGTAGAGTTGGAATATACAAAATTGTAGTATGAGCCGAGAGGGGATAAGGTAGCTTCGTACTTGCCTTCTCCTTGCCATAGGGGGACCAAATTATTGTTTTTGTCCAAGATATAGGCGTGCGACTGTCTTAAATCGACCTTGTTGGCGTGGATTAACCACATATTCTGTAGGTCTAGGTATTTAATGTCTTGCACCTCAAAATTTCCTTTGGTTATTTGGGTTGTTTTTTTGTCTGAAAAATGGTACTGGTACAAGTGTGAAAATCCTGATTCCTCCGAGGTAAAATAAAAAGATCCCTTGTCTTCTGCAAAGGTCATAAAGCCTTCATAAGCAACCGTAGGCCCTCCTATCCACGCCTCATCATGCTGGTGGTCTATGCAGTAATTTTCTTTAGCGTCCCAGCCGATATGCACCAACCATCGATCCTTGTTGTCGAAAGAAAAAACTTCTGCGACGCAATGGTCGCCATCTGGACTGTACAAAACTTGTGATACATATATGGGCTTAGGATTTTTATATTGAGGCTGGAAAGGCAGTGTGTCTCGGTGGTAGTCTTGAAGGAATTTTGGCTTGGTCTTGATGCCTGGCAAGAAAGCAAAATCAATGACTTTAAAGGTATCCAAAGCGAGATTTAGCAAATAGAATTCGTAAGAATTGGGCGTTTCGCCGACCTTTGGTCTGATTCTATTACTGCGGACATATCCATCCTCTGTTAAAAAATCTGGGACCTCAGTTTCTCGATTATTAGCCCTTTCAGTGAGTTGGACGAAAGCCGTGCGGCCGTTGGGATTGATTTGAAGGGTAGAAAGTTCTTTTTCTCCAATGAACAAGCCCTTGGGCTTGGTAAGGCTATTTTGATAAGATTTATTTTCCTCTCTGATTTTTTTTCGATCGCTCAATACTTCCATGATTTTCATATTGTCCTCTTCGACCCATTTTTCACTGGGAGTTTTGGATTTGGATCTAGAATCTTCTTTTTTAGTTTTCAAGAAAGTTACTTGAGATAGACTTGGGGTGTCGAGGTTAAATCTTATGATATTTTGATCTTTTTGAAAGTAAACTATGTTGTCTTTGTCGCCCCATTTGGGATTGGATTCGTAGGTGTCACTTTCAAGTAAGATTCGAGACTTTTTGCTCATTTTGTCGAACAAATAGATGTCTCCGTTTTTTTCGTAGAGTGCAGTTGTTTTTGAACGGTTCCAAGACAAATCACTGCCTACGATTTCCTGTTGCCTTTCGGCGGGAGTACTCAATTTTATGGATTTTTTAGCTAGATCATAGGTGTACCATTTTTGAATGATTTGAGAATCTCTTTGCCATAGAAAAAAGAGTTTTTGTTCATCAAGACTCCAAATAGGTCTGCTGGGAGTATGCCCAATATAGTCATTTCCTCGCATGATGTCCTCAAGTTTTAATGACTGAGCCTCAATACTTAATGGACAAAATATTAATGAAAATAGACATAAAAATAGAAAGTCCAATCGACTGTTATTGAAGAAAATTGAAAAATTCTGCATCTTTATTTGGGTTGTAACGTTAATATTATACTCAAAATGGTTGGCTTGTACAGACAAGACCATACCTTTGCAAGGTAATAAAAATTAAGATAATTTAATGGCGACAGTAAAATTTAGTTTTGAGGATGATGCGATAGCCCCGAAAACAATAGAAAATGCCTCCTCGAATATTTCAATATTAGAGTTGACGGAAGAACACGATATACATCTAAATCACAACTGTGGAGGTGTCTGTGCTTGTAGTACATGTCACGTGTATATCAAATCTGGAGACAATTATTTGGAAGAAATTTCTGACAAAGAAGAGGATTTCATCGACCGTGCGATCAATCCAAAGCTGGACAGCAGATTGGCTTGTCAATGTATTATTTTGGATGAAAATGCGGTAATCGAGGTATTGATACCTGACCAAAAAAGAATCATTGGTCACGAGCATTAAAAAAAATTCTTCCTAAAGATTGTTTAACACTTAACCAGACAAAATATGGCATTTAAAGATATAGAAGATACACCTATAAAGTGGGCGGACCATGAGGATATAGCGATCAAGCTTTTCGAGCGATTCGGAACTGAATTCACTGAGAGTAAAATCTATAGAATAAGGTTTACAGAACTGATCGAATGGGTGCTTGAGATTCCAAACTTTGTAGCAAAAAGAGAAGACTGTACCGAAGCCCACTTAGAGCAAATCCAAGCTAAATGGGTGTACGAGTGGCGATACGAAACCAAATAATCCTCCAAAATATCATAGAAACACAAATTTGTGTGATGACTGAATCAAACAGAGATATCGTTATCCTTGCCATTGAATCATCTTGTGACGATACCGCCGCCGCTGTCATCAAAAACGGACTTTTGCTCTCCAATGTCGTTTCATCCCAGCTGGAACATCAACAATATGGCGGAGTCGTGCCAGAGATTGCCTCTAGGGCCCACGATGGCAAAATCCTAACGGTAGTCCAAAAAGCATTGGATCAGGCAGGTATCACCAAAGAATCGCTCAGCGCAGTAGCTTTTACAACAGGTCCAGGTCTAATGGGGTCTCTACTGGTTGGAGTTTCTTTTGGTAAGGCTTTTGCTCTGGGATTATCCCTACCAATCATCCAAGTGAACCATATGGAAGCTCATATTTTAGCGCATTTTATTGAAAATCCGAGCCCCAAATTCCCTTTTCTATGTCTTACTGTGAGCGGTGGCCACACACAGATCGTGTTGGTTAATTCGGTCGATGACATGACGGTGCTAGGAAAAACCATAGATGATGCGGCTGGTGAGGCATTTGATAAAATAGGAAAAATGCTAGGACTCGCGTATCCCGCGGGACCAGTTATGGACCGACTCGCACAAAAGGGGGAGCCTATTTTTCAGTTTGCCAAACCCAATATAGAAGGATTGGATTATAGCTTCAGCGGATTTAAGACCTCTGTTTTGTATTTTTTGAAAAACAAATTAAAAGAAAATCCTAAATTCATCGAAAAGAATCTCAACGACCTCTGTCGTTCAGTTCAAGAAAATATCGTAGAGATTCTTTTACAGAAATTGACGAAAGCAGCTAAGCTTCATAAAATCAAAGAAATAGCCATCGCAGGAGGTGTCGCTGCCAATTCAGGACTAAAAACAGCCCTACAAGCTAAAGGTGAGCAATTGGGATGGAATGTGTATATCCCTAAGATGGCTTACTGCACCGATAATGCGGGGATGATCGCTATGGCAGCCCATTTCAAATATTTAAAAGAAGATTTTTGTGCATTTGACGTTCGACCAGATGTTCGCATGTCGGTTAAATCAAACATTATATGAAAGATCAAATCGAAGATACGTCTTGGCAAGAGCCTTCCGATGACCTGATAGAAGTTGTAGAAATAACTACTGACGCCAAGCAAAGCCCCGTGCGCTTGGACAAATTTTTGATGGATCGCATCCAAAAAATCTCTAGAAATAAAATCCAAAAGTCCATTGAAATTGGCGCCATAACAGTAGATGGCAAAATGGTAAAATCCAACCATAAAGTCAAGCCCCATCAATACATAAGAGTAGTCCTACCGGCCTCCCCTTATGACAATAGCCGCGTTATACCTGAGAATATTCCTTTGAACATCCTCTACGAAGATGACGAAGTTTTGATCATCAACAAGCCCGCCAATATGGTGGTACATCCAGGATTTGGTAATTTTGAAGGCACCTTGCTCAACGCATTAGCTTACCATCAAGGGGGCGGAGACCTCGACGCTGACGTCCATCCAGGACTAGTCCATCGTATAGACAAAGACACCACGGGAATCATGATAGTCGCCAAGACTGAAGAGGCCATGACCCACTTGGCCAAGCAATTTTACGATCATACGATAGAGCGCGAGTACCAGGCTTTGGTCTGGGGAGATCTGCCAGATGATAAGGGTAGGATAGAAGGACATATAGGTCGCCACCCACGCGATAGAATGCAGTTTTTTGTGTATCCAGAGGGAGATCAAGGCAAACACGCAGTTACACACTATGAAGTGATAGAGCGCATGTATTACGTGACTTTGGTCAAGTGCAAGTTGGAGACGGGGCGCACCCACCAGATTAGGGTCCATATGAAATATATCGGCCACACGCTCTTTGGTGACATTCGTTACGGAGGCAATCAAATCCTCAAAGGCACCATTTTTTCCAAGTATCGACAGTTCGTGGAGAATTGCCTTGAGATGATGCCTAGACAGTCTTTGCACGCGAAGTCTCTGGGTTTTATACATCCCAAAACGGAACAGCGAATGTATTTTGAAAGCCCCTTGCCCGAGGATTTTAGCAATGTTTTAGAAAAATGGAGGAATTATACCCAAAGCCGTAAAGCCTTGCTCGAGGATAATCAATGATTGTTTTTGGGCGTATCCCTCCTTCCAGTCGGGTCGGTGGCTTCCAGACTCGCTGTTCGCTCGGTGCTTTGCACCTGCCTGCGGCTGTCTTCCAGACACCTTACGCATGCTATGATTGCTTAACTTAGAATGAGTAACAAGAATACAGCATATTTCAAAAATATCGCTATATTTGTTAAATGCAAAACAATATTCATAATTTACATGACAAATTCGTAAAAGCTTCCTTCTCAGATGTGGACAGGGCTGCGGCTTTTTTCGAGCAGTTTTTGCCCGAAGAATTGCAAAAAAGTCTAAATCTTGCTACGCTAAAATCCATCCAAGAAAGCTACATACAAGCGGACTTAAACGAACATTTTTCAGACATAGTTTTCGAGGTAAAAACCACGGACGATAGTCCCATTGATTTGGTATTATTGTTCGAGCACAAATCAGCACCCGACAAGCATGTCCTAGTGCAAGTTGGGCATTATATTTTTTCTCATTGGGTCAAGTGCATCAGCGAAAAAAAGGAGCTAAAAGTCATCATACCCTTGATTTATTACCAAGGCAAGAAAAAATGGGAAAAGCCAGTTCTACTTAACTTGTTTCCAAGAGTCGAAGGGTCTCTAAACCAGTACATACCAGCGATCAATCACGTATTTATAGCCCTAAGTACACTTTCTGATGAAAACATCTCCCAAATCCGCAACAGATTGATGGCTGCAGCGGTTTTGGCACAGAAAAAGGGCATCAATATTATAAAATTAACAGAGGAACTAATAAAAATCTTTACCTTATTACCTGCTGAAATTGAACCAGGAAACTTTCTCCAGCAAATGTTCGTTTACATAATAAATGTATCAGAAATTCCACAACCAGAATTTAAAAAAGCCATAGAAACAATACCACCAACAGTAAAATCCAATATCATGACCACATACTCACAAATAAAACAAGAAGGAATACTTGAAGGAGAGCAAAAAGGTAAACAAGAAGGAATCCTTGAGGGAGAACAAAAAGGTAAAATTGAAGTCATCCTAAATGGCCTCAATAATGGCTTGAGTGTGCAATTATTGGCCAATATCACGGGATTAACCGTGACCGAAGTTGAAAAGATCATCAAAGAGGATGGGCAGAAGAAGTAAAGGTTTAATAAAAAGTATTTTCAGATTTTAGCTATAGGATGAATATGATCAGGGCAATCAAGCCTCAGTTCCGTATTAGAAAGTTTGGTTTTTAGTAATTCGCAATAATGCCCCTGACCATTTTTATTTGATTCATAGAATTGACAACTAAAGCACATTCGTTGAATGGTAATTATGCCTGTTTGATTCAAATGGCGAATTATATCTAACAAGCTCAAAAGTAAATTGACTTTATCTTGATTATTTAATTTATTTATTGGTACTTGTAATTGAGTAGCAAATAAAGAAGTCTGCAAAGCTAGAATTTTACCTTTATCGGTCAGATTTATCACAAAACTTCGAGTGTCATTCTGTTCAGGCTGCTTGCTGATCAATAATTTTTGCTGAAGTGTTTTTATAGTATCACTTATTGTTGCTTTGGTCATGTTGAACTCATCGGCTATATAACTCACTTTCCTTTTTTGGCTGGAATGGTTCAACAGAAAAATGAGAACCTGCACTTGTATGGGAGACAAAGAAAAATGTTTACTTTCATTCCATAGCAGGACCCTAAATGCTTCAGAAACCCTCTCTAACGAGGCCACAATTTTACTTTCAATGCTTGAATTTTGGTGGTCTAAATCAAATACTGATTTGTTCATCAATTGCAATTTTCCATTTCAATAATAAAGTATCCCTTGTCTTTTATTGATTTTTCCCAGACGATTTTCATTTTTTCAATATGACAAAATCTGCATTGTTTTGATGACAACGACTGGCCATCTTGACTCTTGGTTTTTAAGTATTCCTTCCCAAAATTATATATAACTTCTGGATCCTGGATTTTATTTGGCGCCACTATATCAAAGTGCATAATACTACCATCTTTTTTGGTCACATATGTGTCCCAGATTGCTACATTCATATTATATTCTTTATTTTGCTTGGTTTGTTTTATCTCTTCTTTCAAACACATTTGCCAAACAAAGTTTAAAAAAATCTTCATTTTTGTTGATTAATTCAATAAATGCCTCATAAAGGTAGTTAACCTAACTTTATGAGGCAATATTTTTTTTAACCTTTAACATCTGCCATCGATGCCCCAAAATTGATGTGTAGTACATTGCCATTAGGAGTGACCAACGCAGGTACAGATTTTACCCCAGCACGTTCAGCCTCGTCTATTCTTGATCTGTCGCTGCCAAAATGCACAACTTCAACTTTGTCTTCTCCTAAAAGACCAATTACATCATGCTCTGCACTGATACATACAGGACATCCAGCGTGGTAGAAAACCGACTTTTCATGTTTGTTAAATTTAATAGTTATAAAATATTATCATCACAAATATAGTAAGGATAACTAACAATAAAAAACATTTCGCTAATTTTTAAGCTCCAGAAAGAATTTTGGCATTCATAAAATACTCATAATATTATATTGGAAGTAAAATGGAATTGGGAAAAAGGTTTTACAGAATTTTACCAACCAGCACTAGCACCAAATAAAAAAAATATTCCTACCACTGCCCTGCGATTTATTACCTACGAAAACAGCGCATGATATTAGAGCTAGCACATAGAACTAATGCCTTTGGATCGGAGTTCTTTTTTAATCCTTTTTCTACCATAATTTAGTATATTATAGCTCTGCTACCAAATCTTTTTGAGTTCTATTAATGAATGTTGCTTGCGGCTAAATGAACCTAAAGAATTCGCTCCAAGGTCCAGTATAATGCGATACACCCTATTAAACTTGAAAGAGGTAAAACTACTCTTTCTCTATACCAATTTTTTCCCCTAAGCCATATACCGAGTGTGAAATAAGCTAACATTATCACGATGATTTGCCCTAGTTCGACACCTACATTGAATGAGAATAATGCATTTAAAAAATTTTCTCGAGGAATCCCAATTTCTTTTAAGGCACTGGCAAATCCCATACCATGGACAGTTCCAAATAGAAAAATAATAAAGTATTGCGATGTATTATTATGGTTTCGAGTGATGATTTGAACTGCCATAAATAAAATAGATAAAGCAATCAATGGCTCAATAATATCCGTATTTGGAATTATCCATTCCAAGGCCGTTAGTCCCAAAGATATACTATGTGCAAGGGTAAAAACTGAACATTGTAATACGACGGATTTAATATTAGTATTTAGTAAGTAAATGCTAACAATAAATAGGATATGATCAAACCCCAAAGGAATGACATGCGTAAAACCTAATTCCAAATATTGTTTTGCAATTTCAAAAAATATCATGTTGCAAATAATTAGCCTTTTACTAGCTTTACTAAGATGGTTCCGTTGTCAAAGATTCTTAAGAAATAAAGTCCATTTGGAATATTAGAAAAATTTTGTTGATCGATATCTTTGCCATAATAAATGATTTTTCCAACAATATTTGTAAGCTCGAATTGCTCGGTACCACTCTTATTTTTTATCTGGATCATCGAATTAAAAGGATTCGGAAACACTACATGAGGATTCGATCTACTTATTTCATTTACCCTAGTACCTATCTGATCTCCTTTAACCAAGATTAGATTGAGCTTACGCGTTTTTATTTCATAGGTTGTAATTCCAAACTGTGTATTCAAATACCAAGCTTTGGTAGGTTGGTTGGGTAGCGAGGTTGAAGACCAATATTTTTTTGCGCTATTTACTGCAAAATAATTGGTATTTAGGGACGGGTTGAGTAACCTCTCCTCGCTGATTGATTGTAATTCTTTGATATTAGGTAAGCGCCAATCATTCATTCCTCCGAGGGATACTGTATCTGCATAAACCAATGCTTGTTCCCAAGTAAGGGTATCTGCAAACGGCATTTTTTGCCAAATTAAATTGGTAAGGTTGTCAGTAATGGTCCCATTTCCATTGTCTGTAAAATGATTTGCAATTAATGTGGGGGCATTTCTATCTCGAACAGCCCGAGCATGAAATTTTTTCGTACCACCGGCACTCAAAGTTTCGGTTTTAAGGTGATTGCCGATTCCTCCACCAGCATTTGTTACCCATACTTTGTTGGTGTCATTTGCTTGTTTATTGCTAGTCCACCAATATTCGGCTCCATTTGTTATAAACATAGATGCATCCAGTGCAGGATTGGTATTTTGCATATTTAGGATGCTAAATGACTCGTGGGCATTAGGAAGTCGCCAGTCTGTATATCCTCCCAAAGAAAGCGTATCACAATATATCATTGCGTTCTCAATTGTCATTTCGCCTCCATCTTTTTGCTGCCACATCAAATCCGTGACTCCATCTGTAAGGGTCCCGTTGCCATTGTTTATATAAAATGGAGTAAATAAATTAAAGTCATTGTCTTCTCCAAATGTATTGGTATAGCTGGTACTCGCACCTGTGTCAGGAAGTCGCAACATGGTCTTGCTTACCATTTGGCCGTATGATAGGGTTGGAACATAATAGATCAGTGCAAGAAGTATGATTTTTTTCATTTATTGAATGATTAATTTATGAGTTAAATGCTTTTGAGGTAACTCTATATGAATCAGATAAATCCCTTTAGGCACATTTTTTAATTCTATGGTTGGAGAGAATTGCTTGGTTTGATAAATTATTTTACCTTGCAAATTAAAAATAGAAATTTCTTTTACGTCTTTTTGCAAAATATTATTTTTTAACTGAATTTGAAAAATTCCTTTAGTTGGATTAGGAAAAATAACAAAATCCTCCTCTGGATTTGAATATTCCTTTATCCCTGTAGATATAGGTAATGTGCATTGTAAAAAACCATTGTAGTTCTTGGTAGAATCGAGATGCCCACTCGTATAAAATTTAAAAGTGTAAACACCACTGGTTGACCAATTATATACAACTGAATCCTTTATCCCATTTCGGGTATATGCCAAATTATAACCATTGCCAGTTGCATTGGGAATGCATGAGGTAATTAATGCGCCGCTCAAAGGGGTTAATGAGGGCCTTACGGGTCGTGCAGCCGCTTGTGGTATTAATTGATGCGTTGCATCCTCTGTCACTTGCCCCGCCATCCTAGCGATCATATATGGGGCTGAGGCAGTACCATGATAATGATAAAGACCTTTGAATAAATGTCCATGGTTGGCATCCAAAGACTGCATAGGCGTACCGTCTGGTTCTACATTGCCGTACACTGGATATCCATCTAGCCCAAAGGCAATCGGCAACGAAGTGGAAGTATAGCTATATAAATGCAAGGGAGCAATGTGATAATGGTAATCGTCTGCTCGCCCACAATGTCCCCCAAAGTTGTCTAATTGACCATCTAAATACGAATCTACTCCAGTATTCGTATGTACATTAAATATCGGAACACCATTCACTGCTAAGGCGATGGCACCCCTAGTAAAATGAATGCTATCCACAGGGATGGGATTAGACGACATCACCGGAGAAAGGGGAATCGACCAAGCATTAGACCCAATATAGCACTGTGGTATGGGGACTTGTTGTTGCCACCCTCTACTAGAAATTCCAACCATCATATCATGAGTCGTTGGTATGCCTTTTGAATCTACATAGAAATAAGCATTGTCCCAAAAAGTATGTACATTGGGCTTGAATGGTATAAATGCTGAATCTATAAAGGCTGGGGAGAATAGTGGCGGTAGTATTTTTATGGCTTTGGTGGTAAAACTATACAGCGTAACACTAAGACCAACCGCCAAAATGGGTATCAAATATTTTAGTTTCTTTTTTTCTGTGAAATTGAAAATATATACTGCAAATCCTAACAATGAAAATCCTACCAACCAAAACTGAAAATTGAATAACGCTTGCCAAGTTAATTTCGAACTTACAATGGAGGGTGTACTCTGATTAAATTGCGCTATTTTATTTGATTTTTGTAGAACAAATGCTTTATCAGTGTCCGATAATTTTGATAAGGGAATCGATATAATATTGCTGTTGATGTCTTCTATATACACCATATCATTCTTGTACATATAGAATGAACCTTCTATAAATCGGTTTTCTTTTTCAATAGACCAATTTCTTAAAATTACCTTTTCATAATTTATGTCGTGAGCAAAAATAAAAGAGGTAGCCAAGCAAAAGATAACAACCGTAAATATTTTTTTCATAATGCGTTTTATTTTATTAAAATTATTTTCCCAGATTTGACCCCTTTATCTTCACCTCTGATTGTATAGTAATACACACCATTATTGAGTTCGGCACCAGCAAAATCTTTTCCGTCCCAAATTACTTGGTATTTACCGAGTGGTACCATGCTTCCAGCTATTAATTTTCGAACCAATTGACCTTTTTCGTTAAATATGGTGAGATCTATTTTCTGGGCTTTGGACAGTGTAAATTCAATTTTAGTTTCGGTAGAAAAAGGATTTGGATATACGAGTTCATTGGCATAATCGCTATTCCACAAGACAGGTACTCCTGTAGAGAGAGAATCGTAACAATTCACAGCTCCGATAAAATAAGTGGCTGAAACATCCTTGTTGTGACGTGACGCATTTTCATTTTGAGGTAAATAAGCCCTTACGTATTCAACTTGAATTCCACTAGGATTTACAGTAACCCTTAAGTGCCCTGATTGGGGTAAGATTTGGCCACTCACATAGCCGTAGGTTGCTGCATAATTAACAGAGGAATAATTGGGGTGACTAGGCTGTGGGGTTTCCTGATAAATCATGCAATCCTTCTCTTGTTTCCCAAAAAAGTGATCGTGCCCATGGAAAAATATATTTACTTTGTGCTCCGTTAATAAATCTTTGATGGGTTTGTACCAGCCGGGCCTATTGGCTGCAAAGCCGGGTGTTCCATCAAGATTGTTACCTCCCCACTCATATAAATTGGCATATTCTACACCCCCTCGACCATCAGGATCACCTCCTATGATTTGATGAGAAAAGACAAACTTGAATTTGGCCTTAGAGTTTTCAAGTGTAGATTTCAACCAGTTATATTGTGTTTTCCCTAGAGTCCACCTCCATCCGTGCAACGAATCTGGCTTCGGAGATGTGTACCAATATGGATCTAGAACTATAAATTGAGCATCTCCCCATTGCCAAGCATAATAATTTTCTCTTTGCCCAACAAAATTATGATGCGTGGTATCTCCTGTATAAAAGTTGTCAGGAAAAGGGTTTAAAAAGTACTTTTGCCTTTCTTGCGTTCCCCAAATGGCTATATTGTTCGTGGTTCCGTTTAAGTACCAGCCCGATTCTCCTTCATGATTGCCTAGAGCTATGAAAAGAGGGGCAGAATGACAAGTTTTTTCATAAAAGTTTCTTAACAAATTACAGCGATAAGGAATTGTATCTCGGGGTATTTGATTAGCCCTGTTTTTCAATTTATCGGTCATCAAAAAATCCCCTAAATCCACAATAAAATCTGGCGAATCATCTAATTGATTTTGTAAACATAATCGATACAAGGCGGTATCACTTTGTTCGTCTAAATGAGGATCTGCTTGGACTATAAAAGTAAATGAGCTCCCGGGTAGTCGCTGTGTGTGGAAAATATGTTCTGGTCTTGATACAAAAGTATTGGTATTTGGACGGCGATGATTGATTCGATAATAATACTTTGTGTCAGCTTGCAACCCGGATATGACTATTTCGGCAGGGGTGCTATCTGCAAATGTTTGCCAAGCAGTTTGATTGGTATAATTGCCACTCGATGTGCCATACTGGACACGAACGTCCGCAGAGTCATTAAACATCAATTGTACCGTAATACTATTGGCCGTAGGCCTCCCTAATATTTCGTTTCTAAATACAGTTTGAGCTACATTTTTTGCACAAAAAATAAAGAGAATACCTAAAGTGAAAAGTAATCTGCGATGCATTTTTAACTATAAAATTTAATGATTAATAACTATTTTTTTTACGATATGGCTATTGTCAGCATCGATGGTCAAGAAGTATATACCATCGGGAATGTGATTGACGTCGATTGTCTGAGATTGTGTTTGAACTAGTGTTTGGCCTACGGCATTTTGTATTCTAACTAAGCGAGATATATTGGTATCATTGGCATATTGGATGGTCAATTTATCTTTAGCAGGATTAGGAAAGATGTTGACTATCTCTTCGTTCTTGGGATCTATAGTTCCCGTAACAGCACAAGTGCCAATGGTGTACGAGAAGGCAATTTCTCCGTTGCGATGAGCTCCACTAAGAGTATCAGCTGGCAAATAAGCGCGGATATAATCGACTTTCACACAAGAGGGAGTAACATTAACTCTGATATGACCGGTTCCATTGATAGTATCAGAAACATAAGCATCAGCATTGGCTAACATTCCTATTTCGTAGGTTGAATCGGCGGCCATTGGAGCAGATTGATAGGTTATATTGTCTAGGACTTCATGAGCGAAAACGTGGTCGTGGCCTTGAAAAAAAATATTGACTCCATTGTCTATGAATAATTGATGTATTGGCTTGGCCCAGCCTGGTCGTTTGTTTGGAAAATTATAATTAGTGCCGTTTTGTCCATCGTAACCTCCCCACTCATATAGTTTCGCATTGGTTACCCCGCCTCTGCCTTGACCACGTATATGGTGCGCAAAAACAAATTTATATTTCGAATTACTGCTTTCTAAGGTGTTTTTTAACCAATTATATTGCGGAAATCCGAGCGTCCAACTCCAGCCACCAGGCTTTGCAGAAGTATCGCATTGATCCCGATAAACGTCTAAAACTACAAAAAGTGCATCTCCCCAAGTCCAAGCATAATAATTTTCTGGATTTCCAATGCCATATGGCTCTATATCAGTATTGCCAGTGTAGAAACCGTCTGGATATGGATTTGGATAATAGAATTTTCTCCATTGTGTAGCCATTATGCAAAGATTATTTGGTGGGGTTATCCCGTAATAATAATCATTTTCACCTTCGTGATTGCCCAAACAAACGTAGAAAGGTACGGAGTGGCATATATTTCCTAAAAATGGTCTATAATCTCTGTGCAATGAATCTAGGGCCCCCGACGTAATCGAAAATGGTTGGTGGTCATCTCCAAAAATATCGCCCAAAGAAAGCATAAAGTCTGGCTTGTCTGCTGCTTGATTGGCCAAAGTGACATTGTACATATTCTTTACACCTTTTTTGTCGTAAAGATGCTCATCTGCTTCGATGGTAAAGGTAAAAGGGCTATTAACTGCTCTTTGAGTATGAAATGAATACTCAGGTGTAGCAGTATAATTATTGGAGCCTACTAGTCGGTATAACATCCTGTAATAGTATCTTGTGTTGGCTTCAAGGTTACTGAGGCTAACTTCAATGGGAGTATTCGCAATGGATGTAAAAGTACTGGTGGTCGAAGGATATACAGATGACTTAGTTCCGTATTCCAAATAAAACTGCACATTTTGGTCAAACATGACGCTGGCTGTTATAGAATGATCCGTGGGTCGCCCTAAGATGATCGAGTTGGTCTGAGCTCGAACTGAAATAATACCGTTAAAAATGAATAGAAAAACAATTTTGTATCTTTGAAATGCCGATTTAAATTTTTGATTAGTGTACCTCATTTTCATTCTGCCTTGATTTTAATTTTAGATTCTAAGACTCATCCTAGTTAAATTGGTTTAATGAAATGTGAAATATTTCTTAAAAAAGAGGGTTGTGAAAAACAAGAATACTGATAATTCATTGTCGTCGATAATGTAAATACAGGATTAAATAAATTTTTATAGAGCAAACAAATTTTTTGATTTTATAAAAAATGTACCTATTTAAAAAAATCATAGATCTAGTTTAAAAATAAAAATCTTTTTTTATTCAAAAAGGCTGAAAATGAGTGAACTTTTTGGAGTTACAAGACGCTAAAAATCAGTGCGATAGGTAGGTTATCCACATATGTGGATAACTATTTACAAGGACATATTATGATTTTTTGTAATTTTACTTTTACAAAGAGTTGCGGAGGAAAAATAGATATAATTTGTTATAAAGTATTGTATATGAACATAAAATACATAACTATAAAAATTATATATTAAAAAAACGAATATATTTTTTTTCTATGTTTAAACAAATTACCTTTGTTGTCCCCTTCAGAATTTAAGCCTAATGTTTAATATTGCAGTAAAATGAGAACAGAAAAAATTTTAGTTGAAAATCCAGACCGATTCGTCATATTTCCGATACACCAAGACGAAATTTGGAGGTTTTATAAGCAAGCTGAAGCCTCATTTTGGACCGCGGAAGAGTTAGATTTGAGTCAAGATATCACAGATTGGGAATCCAAATTGAATGATGATGAAAGGCATTTTATCAAGCATGTCTTAGCATTTTTTGCAGCCAGTGATGGCATAGTCAATGAGAATCTAGCTGAAAATTTCGTTCGTGAAGTTCAGTATCCTGAAGCCAAATTTTTCTATGGATTTCAGATTATGATGGAAAATATCCACAGCGAAACATACTCTCTACTTATCGATACTTTGATCAAGGACAATAAAGACAAAGACTATTTATTCCACGCCATAGACAATATGCCAGCGGTGGCTCAAAAAGCTGAATGGGCACTTAGATGGATAAAAAATGGAAGTTTTCACCATCGATTGATTGCCTTTGCTGCGGTAGAAGGAATATTCTTCTCTGGGTCTTTTTGCAGCATATTTTGGTTGAAAAAGAGGGGATTGATGCCAGGATTGACCTTCTCAAACGAGCTTATCTCTAGAGACGAGGGATTGCATTGCGATTTTGCTTGTCTTCTTTATAATAAACATATAGAAAATAAATTGGATCCACAGGTGGTCAAAGAGATCATCGAGGATGCCGTGACCATAGAAAAAGGATTTGTATCAGATGCGCTGCCAGTTGGTTTGATTGGCATGAATGCAAACTTGATGTGTCAGTACATCGAATTCGTGGCCGATAGATTGATGGTATCATTGGGACAAAAGAAAATCTACAACGCTGAAAACCCATTTCCATGGATGGAAATGATTTCGATTCCAGGAAAAACCAATTTCTTTGAAAAAAGGGTGGCTGACTATCAAAAGTCAGGCGTCATGACTGACAGAGAAAAGCAGGTTTTCTCCTTGGATGCCGAATTTTAAAAAAGTAAAACAAAGAATTTAACAAAAGGGGGTTGCGATAGGGATAGAAGCCGGCACGCAGTAAGGCGAATAGCCCGGTCTCGTCCTTGACGATAATCGCCCTAAAAAAAAATTAATAGACAGTCAAAAAAAAATTATAGTATGCAAGTAATTAAGAGAAGCGGCAAAAATGAAGATGTTTCATTCGATAAAATCACGGCAAGGATCAAAAAGCTTTGCTATGGATTGAATCAACAGTTCATAGATCCAATCGAGATCGCCAAAAAGGTAATCCAAGGGATTTATAACGGAGTGACGACGTCTCAGCTGGACAATTTGGCGGCAGAAACGGCGGCTTCAATGGCCATCGTGCATCCAGAATACGCCCATTTGGCGGCTAGGATAGCAGTGTCAAACTTGCATAAAAACACGAATAAATCATTTTCAGAGACTATATCAACTTTATACCATTATATCGATCCAAAGAATGGGCAGCCAGCGGGTTTGATCAGCGAGGAAGCATATCAGACAGTAATGGAAAATGCTGATAAACTGGACAGTGCCATCATACATGATAGGGATTATGCTTATGATTATTTTGGGTTTAAAACGCTAGAAAAGTCTTATTTACTCAAGGTGGATGGACGAGTAATCGAAAGGCCTCAGCATCTCCTAATGCGAGCTGCGGTGGGTATTCATGGTAGCGATATTGATTCTGTATTGGAAACTTATAATCTTATGAGTGACAGATGGTTTATCCACGCGACGCCAACTTTATTCAACGCTGCTACGCCGAAACCACAATTATCGTCATGTTTTCTACTGACCATGACGGATGATTCGATCGAGGGGATATTTGAGACTTTGTCAAGATGTGCCAAGATATCTCAGTCTGCAGGTGGCATAGGATTGTCTATACATAATATCCGCGCCAAGGGTTCCTATATCAAGGGAACAGGCGGTACGAGTAACGGTATCATACCGATGTTGAGAGTGTACAACGATACAGCTAGATACGTGGATCAAGGAGGAGGAAAGCGTAAAGGGGCATTCTCTGTATATTTGGAGCCTTGGCACGCAGATGTGGAGGAATTCTTGGATCTTAAGAAGAATCATGGCAAGGAGGAAAATAGGGCAAGAGATTTGTTTTATGCGATGTGGATGCCTGATCTATTCATGGAAAGGGTGAAAGATAACGGCAATTGGTCTTTATTCTGTCCAAACGAAGCACCCGGATTGTCAGATGCTTATGGGGAAGAATTTAGAGCGTTATACACGAGATATGAACAAGAGGGGAGGGCTAGGAAAACCATCAGCGCGCAGGCATTGTGGTTCTCTATACTAGAATCTCAAATCGAGACCGGAACGCCGTATATTCTATACAAAGATGCCGCCAATCTGAAATCAAATCAGAAAAATCTAGGTACCATCAAATCCAGCAACCTTTGTACCGAAATCATGGAATACACTTCTAAGGATGAAGTAGCTGTGTGTAATTTGGCCTCCTTAGCACTTAATAAATTCGTCATAGATGGAGCATTTGATTTCCAAAAATTGCACGAAATCACAAGGGTAGTTACTAGGAACTTGAACAAGGTTATCGACGTGAATTATTATCCCATCATCGAGGCGCAAAACTCCAACCGAAGACATCGTCCTATCGGGATCGGAGTTCAGGGCCTAGCGGATGCGTTTATACATCTGAGGATGCCATTCGATAGTCCAGAGGCACGACAGTTGAACAAGGATATATTCGAGGCAATTTACTTCGCAGCATTGACTGAATCGTGTGCCCTTGCAGAGAAAGATGGGGCTTATGCAAGCTTCGAAGGAAGCCCCGCGAGCCAAGGGATACTGCAGTATGATATGTGGGATGTGACACCTAGTAGAAATTGGGATTGGACTTCGTTGAAAGCCAATATAAAGAAACATGGATTGAGAAATAGCCTTCTCGTGGCTCCTATGCCAACAGCGAGCACGAGTCAGATACTCGGCAATAACGAATGTTTCGAACCATATACCAGCAATATTTATTCTAGAAGAACTCTAAGTGGAGAATATATCGTAGTGAATAAACATTTGCTACAGGACTTAATCAAACTCAACCTTTGGAATGAGCAACTCAAAGAAAAGCTGATGGCTGCCAATGGTAGTGTACAAGAAATAGCAGAAATTCCAGATGAAATAAAGGCATTGTACAAGACAACTTGGGAAATATCTCAAAAGGTCCTTATCGATATGAGTGCCGACAGGGGAGCGTTCATCTGTCAAAGCCAATCACTGAATCTCTTCATGGAAAGTCCGAATTTTGCCAAACTATCCAGCATGCATATGTATGCTTGGTCTAAGGGGCTGAAGACAGGTATGTACTATCTTAGAACAAAGGCAGCGACAGAAGCGATCAAGTTCACCTTGTCTGAGCAGTATCAGAAAAAGTTCGTCGCAGAGGAGGAAGCCGTTCCAAATGCGATGGCCAACAAAACAGCTGCCACTGCAAATGATAAGGATACCAGTAATTTCGCGATGGCGGAAACAGTAACGGTTACTTCTAGTCCAGAAGGCATGGTATGCAATGGTGACGAGGGCTGCATGATGTGTGGTAGCTAGGAGAGGGCGAATTATATTGAAACCATCATCCATCCATTTTATAACAAATGAAGCTGCGAAAGAGTCATTTTGAAGCAAATTTGGATTATATTTACTACAAAATTGAGATAAAATTGGATGAATATTTCTGCGATCAAAATAGGTGACAAGGCGTATTGGAGACTTATTTTGGTGATAGGCTTTTTATCGTTTTTCCTGATTCTTTATAGGTCGATTATTCTGTCCATTACATACGATGAAGTCTGGACTTACCATCTGAGTAGTCAGAGCATTTACCAAATTTGTTATGCCCCTGAAAATTTTAGCTCAGCCAACAATCATGTATTAAATTCCATATTGATCAAGCCATTTATACATTTGTTTGGTCACAAAGAATGGGTCTTGAGATTGCCGAATGTGTTGTGTTTTGGGTTCTTTTATGTAGGACTTGTTTGGTTGATGCAAACGTTGACGAAACAAAATTTCATTCGATTGGTGGGTATAATAGCCCTTTGTTCGCTCAATTATGTGTTGGATTTCTTTTCTTTGTCGAGGGGTTATGGCTTGGCTTTAGGGTTTGAGATGGTCTCTCTAGCGGCCATTATGCACTATTTTACATATCCCTCTTCGCGTTATTTGGCTACAAGTTATTTGTTCGCTTCGCTTGCCATTCTTTCGAATTTTACTTGGATTAATTTTTATGTGTCCTTGTGGTTTGTTATGAATATGTACTGGATTTTTTTTGATAAGAGGTTCACGAAAGTAGGAATATTGGACTTGATTAAGCTTAATTGGATTCCCTTTTTGCTAGCAATTTTGATGACGATCCTTTGTTTTAAGCCGATAGCCATGCTGAGAACGCAAGATGAATTCAGATGGGGGGCCAATGGGTGGTTTGATTCCTTTCATACTTTTGCCAAAAACTTTGCCTACAGCGATACTTTTTGGGTAGCAATACTTCTGCAGGCTCTAATGTTGGCTTTAGTGGTCTGGGCAGGTGTTCTTTTTTATAAAAATAGCATAAAACAGGCGTCGGTAATTTCTGGATTTTCCTTTCTTTTTATGTTGTTATTGACCATCGTTTTTGTAACCATCGTTCAAAGGAATTTTTTCAATATTAAATATATGGATGGGCGCAAGGCTATTATGTATTATCCAATTTTCTTAGGTTTGGGCGTCGCCATGTTGGACTATTATTACAAGAAAAATAGCGAACTCGTCTTGAAACTGGGAGCAAGCATTTCAGTCATATTCATAGTTCATTTTGCATTGGTCATGCGTTTGGATACGGTGAGAGAGTGGTATTTTGATGCATATACCAAGGAAGTTTGCAAAGAGATATACCGTCAAAATAACCAAGCCAAAGTGGCTATGGAGAAAAAATATAAATCAGCCGCAGATTATTATAATCATTATGTATATGGCAACTCGATGCAGTTTTTTTTACTTGAAAATGAAAAAGCTAATTCAACATCGAATGTCGATTTCTATTATATTTCCATGGATCTGGACCCTAAGATCTTTGCGGAATTTTCCCGAATCAATACATATGGCGAGGATAATTTTCTTTTTAGAAAAAATTAATAAAACGAAGGCTAGGCAATTATTTTAGAAAATCTATCGCACTAGGTGCATAAACCAAGTTCCCGTCCATAGTTCAAAAGCGATTCAAAAGGGTCTCCATCCAACGATAAAAGCTGGCAAAAAGCAGCCTCAGTTTTTATACCATTTCTTTTTAAATCTAATATTTTTTGACGGAATGATTCTCCTTCACGCTGTAATACATGGTGTTCAATGATCATATGAAGGTACCCGTACTGTAGGGTAGTGGGGCAGTCTTGAGCGAATATTTCGATTTTTTCACCCATAAAATCAAATGAACAGGTTAGTGATGGTTTATTCTGGACTTCGAAGTATCTGCTAGAGAAATGATCAAATGTTGAAAATAGTTTTTTAAATAAAGACTCCATTTCAATCAAGTCCTTAGCGCATATTAAAATATCGATATCGCTGCTGGGAATGTCAATCTTAATGGGGATGGTACCCACCAAGATGGGTTGATACTCAACAAATAATTGCCTTAACTTTAAAACTTCAAGTACTTGAAAAACCGATTGCTGGCGTTGGGTTCCATTTATGAGGTAATTCCAATCGGTAAAATTCATATACATATCAAAGTAAAATGTATTTAATTACAATCAACAAAATTAAACATTCATTTCTAGTAAAAATACTGATTTTTTAATCTCATTTATTCCTTCTGAGCATCCAATAGGGGCCTTTTTGACTAAAAAGGTGCCATCCGATTCGGGCAATTCTTATTATCTTTGTACTACAACCAAGCAACATGGAAAATAGACAGCAAGATCTTTTACAGCAACTCGAAGAAAAATTCGAAGCCCTTGGGCAAAATACAGATACACATCTCGAGGGTTTGCTTTGGGCCAAGCCCATCACGTACTGGGATTATATTCAGCCCGATGCTTTGCTCAATCTTCAGGTTCAAAGGACGAATTTGCCCGACGAAATGATTTTTATCATATATCATCAAGTCAACGAACTCCTTTTTAAGATGATCCTTTGGGAAATTGACCAGGTGAGCCGTGCGGAGGATATGACTGCAGCTTTTTTTACCTTAAAGTTAGAAAGGATAAGCCGTTATTTTGATATGCTCTCAACATCTTTTGACATCATGGGAGATGGAATGGAAGTTGCTCAGTATCAGAAGTTTAGAACTACCCTGACCCCAGCGAGTGGCTTTCAAAGTGCTCAATATAGACTCATTGAATTTGCTTCCACTGAACTCATAAATTTGATCGATTACCGCTTTAGAGCCACCATCGATAGGAATACGCCCTATGAGCATGCCTACGACCACTTATACTGGCAAGCGGCAGGTAAAGATCATGCAACAGGTGAAAAATCAACACTAATTCAGCTTTTTGAAGCCAAATACAAGGATTTGTTTTTGAGGAAAATGGAATATTACAATACAACGAATTTCTGGACCAAATTCAAATCGCTCCCAGGTGATGTTCAAGCCGATGAAAAACTTATAGAGGCAATGCGGCATTATGATTATACCGTCAATATTAGTTGGGTTATGTCGCATTATCACGCAGCAGGGAAATATCTTGGTAAGGCCGAAGCTACAGGTGGGAGTGACTGGCGGAAGTACATGCATCCAAGATATCAGCGAAGGATATTTTTTCCAGATCTTTGGAGTAAAGAGGAAATGGAAAAGTGGGGAGAGGATGTTTAATCTGTATTTGTAATCACAATTTGATAGGATTTTTTTTAAAAAATTGCCAAGTATTTTGGGTTTTTTGGGCTGAAAAGGTATATTTTTCGGTGAAATGAATGTCGAGAATACCAAATAATTTTTGGTACTTCTTTGATAAATTGCTAATTTTCGTAAAATATATCTACCTTTGTGTCTTCCAAGCAAATAATGTTGGCAAGTTGTAAGCTAATGGACTCAATTATTAACGTCAGCTTTTTTGAAAATACAACCAATCCAACCCCCACATTTAATTAAAAAAAATTCATGGAATTTAAGGAACTAGGATTAATCAATCCGATACTATTAGCATTGGCCGAACAAGGCTATACCACCCCAACACCAATTCAAAAAATGTCAATCCCGATCGTGTTGGATCAAACCGATTTACTAGGGTGCGCACAGACGGGTACTGGTAAGACAGCGGCATTCGCCATCCCAATTTTACAATTATTATATACTGAAAAAACATACAGCTCAGGCATCAAAGTATTGATCCTGACGCCAACTCGGGAACTAGCAATCCAAATCAACGAAAGTTTTGCAGCCTATGGAAAATATACTAAAATTAGCCACACGGTGGTTTTTGGAGGTGTAAGTCAGGGTCCCCAAGTTCAGCATTTGAAAAGAGGCATCGATGTACTGATAGCTACACCGGGTCGGTTATTGGATTTGATAAATCAAGGAATCATCACGCTACGTCAATTACAAATTTTTGTTTTGGATGAGGCAGACAGGATGTTGGATATGGGATTTATCAACGATGTAAAACGCGTGATAACAAAATTGCCCACTAAGAGACAAACGCTTTTCTTTTCAGCAACTATGCCTCCAGAAATTCAAAAGCTCGCTGATTCCCTTTTGCACAATCCCAAGAAAGTAGAAGTGACACCCGTTTCTTCTACCGCCGATGCCATTGACCAAAGTCTGTACTACGTCGCCAAAGCCGATAAAAACAAACTTCTGATCCATTTATTGAGAGAAAATGACATCAAATCAGCATTGGTTTTTACCCGTACTAAACATGGTGCCGACAAAGTGGTAAAAGTGCTTCATGCCCACCATATCACCGCTGCAGCCATCCATGGAAATAAGGCTCAGAACGCTCGACAAAACGCCTTGAACAATTTCAAAAATGGAACCATACAGGTTTTGGTAGCCACCGACATCGCCTCAAGGGGTATCGATATTGATGAGCTAAGCCACGTTTTCAATTATGAATTGCCCGAAGTACCAGAAACCTACGTGCACCGCATAGGACGGACTGGTAGAGCAGGGAACAGCGGTATAGCGATTTCTTTTTGCGACGTATGCCCCAGGTAAGTTTTCAGGAAGACCTCCAGCAAGAGGCCGCTAGTTCTAACAGGGCTTTATGACAATTGGTTAAAAATTCTACTCATTCAGAGGGGTTGGATGCCTGTTGTGTATTTACTGCCTTTTTTCAAATTTTTTAAAGCTCCAGCTTTTTTTTTGAAAAAGTTCTTTTTTTTTGAGATTTTTTATACCGAAAATTTTTGGTTTAAAAAGAAAATTTTTGCGCGGTGGTAGTGTGCCCGTTTTTTTTTTTTTTTTTTTTGTCGCTTTTTTTAACCCGAATTTTTTCAATTTGTCCTTAATCGGAAAAATTCGTGTGCTGGAGGATCTCGTTGTGGGTGGTTTTTTTTTTGGTGGTTTTCGTCTTTTTGCCTGGTATGCCCCGCCCCGGGGCCCACTTTTGTGTATTGGGGTGCGGGGCGAAGGGGGTTTGTAGGTGGTTTGGTTGGGGAATTTTTGTTTGAGGCACCTGTTTGGGAGGCGCCGCCCCCGTCCCCCCGGTTTTGGCGGGGGGATTTTGGGGGCCCAGGTTGAGAGGTAGTTTCGTGGGCGCACGGGGGCCCGGTCCTTAATCGGCGTCCCTCCCCTTTGTCCCCCTCAATTTGGGATAATTTTTTTTTCGTCGTTTTTCCCGCGCGCGCTTTACACACGCCCCTTCTCAAGGAACCCGGGGGTTCCCGCTTGGCCCCCAAGTGGTTGGGGGGGGGAGTTTTAAGTAAGGGGGCCCCGTAAAGGCGGGGGTACCAAAAAGGGGTTTCGGCCGACGGGGGGCGTTCTTGGGCCCGCCCGGCCGTTTTTTCATGTGAGGTTAATTTTCAAGGGGTGTGGGGCGGGCCTCGTTGGGAAACTCTCCCTTGCGGTGACCCTTCCCATCAATTTTTTTGGTACAAGAGTTAGTTTGCCGGGAACCACTTTGGAGGCGTGGGGGGGCAAGTTTTGGGTAGTGTTGAGGGTTGTCAGTAGTTTTTTTTTCCGGTGTTTTGGTTCGGGCGGACTGTTTCCCGGTGGGTTGGGTGTTTTCCTGGGGGTTTTAAACGGGGCCCGGGGGGGGTGCAGGCCGAAAATTTTTTTTTTTATTTCCCGAAAAATAGAAAAATTGATTTTTGGAGTGTTTTCGATTTTTGTTTTTTGTTGTAGTTCGCTAATATTTTTGGTTTTTTAAATTTTATTGGTGGTGTTTTTCCGGTTTTTTTTATTTTATTCCCTCCTTTTTTGGTTTTCTTTTGTTTTTATGCCCGATTTTTTTGGTTTTTTTCCCCGAAACCCTCCAGGCAAGCCTCTTTCCAATCCCCCCCCGAAGTTTTTGGGGTTTTTCAAGGGGAAAGTGCTCGGTTTGCTCTCCTACTTTATCCCGGCGAATTTCCGAGGAGAATCTTTTTCCTTTGTGGCCGGTTTTTTTGGGCGTCTAGGCCCCCGGGTGGCGGAATCCCCTGGTGGTGTTCCCACACTAGGGTTGGTGGGTTTCTTGGTTACGCCACGCTGTTTGGTATTGGAATTTGTTTTGTGCACCCCCGGTTTTTTGAGGTTTTTTTTTGGCGGGCCCCTTTGAGGCGCCCCTTCTTGAAACTCGCCCCCCCTGAGTTTTTTGGAACGCCCTTTTTAGGGCGGCGCTCCGGGAGGGGCCCTGCTTCTCGGGGTGTCCGGGGAATTCGCCAAAAGTTTGCCTGAGGGTTTGTTCCGGGTTTTTTGCCTTGTGTTAGGTTCCGCCAATTTCCGCGTATGGGTTGTGCCCTCTTCGACCTTTTTTGTCTTTAGGAACCTTACACCCCCACCGCTGGGAGCGCGGCCTGTTCGTTTTTTTTGGTCCAGGCGAAGTGAGGGGGGGTCCGGCCCCCTTTTTTGTTGGGGGGGGGGGGGCCCCCCCCGGGACCCGGGCAGGTTCCGGGCGGGAACCGCTCCCCATCGAGATTCCTGAGGGGGGGGAACTTCCTGAAGGGGAAGAACAGGGGGAGCAACCAATGGGTGAAGAATTTTTTAAAACGGTCGGTTGAGGCGGGAGCTTGTTGGGGCTGGGAGTTTTTAATTTCATAAATTTTAGTGCCTTGTTGGGTGGTTCTGGGGTTGCTCCCGGGGAATTTGTCGTACCCTGTTTCTTTTTTTTTCCGGGGGGGCTGCCCAGGAAACCCCCCCTCCCTGAATTCGCTTTTTCTAACACCAGCCTAGGTCCCCAACCCGGGTTAAACCCCTTTCAGGTTTTTTTTTAAGGGCGCCTTCTTTTCTATTTTAGCGTTTTTCCACCGGTTTTGCGGTCGGGGCCGGGGTTTTTTGAGGATTTTTTTTTTGGGGTTTTTGGCTTGTGGGGGGGGGCCCAGTGTTTAGTGGGGGTTGTCGGGATTCAAGGGGGCGGGGGGACGGGTCCGGCGCGGGGCGGGGACGGCTCCCGGGGTCCCCCGGGCACCCCGTCGAGGTTCGTTCTGTAGTTCTCGGACTTTCTCGGCCCGGGGTTCTTTTTCTCTGCCCGTTTCCTTCTGCCTTCTCAAGGGAGTTTGTCCGGGGGGGGGTTCCCTTCGGCTTGCTCAAGGGTTGCTCCCGCGTTTGAGGAACCAAAGAATACCTTCCGGGTGGCTGAACCGCGGGGGCGGAAACGTTTGTGGAAAACCCTACTTTTTTCCCCGGCGGCGCCCGAAGATTGGGTTTCCCTTCTTGCCTGCGCCCCCGGGGCAGGTGTTGACGTTTCCCTGGGCTGCCGGCGATAAAGAAGTTTTAATTTCCCGTAATTTTTAAAAAAACATTTCTTCCCTTTCCTTCAGTTTTTAATTTTTTCCCCCCCCTTGGGTTTCTCGCCCCCCCCCGCCGCTGCGCTTGGAGGGGTTTTTGACGACCGAGTTAACAAATTAAGGGCAAACAAAGGTCGGTCGTCTAAGGCGCGCCCGGAACTCGCGGTCCGGAGGCGCTTTGGGGAAAGTTTTTCTGTTTTTCTCACTCTAGCTTCGGCCCCCCCCCCCGCCCCCCCCCCCCCCCCCCCCACCACCCCACAAAAAAATCAAATAATTTAGTAATTCCGGCCGGGAATTTAGACCGGGGATGTGGGGCGAGGGAGTGGGAGCCAACCGCGGGGGTCTTCGGTCTTTTTTGGGGGTCCCTCCCGCACTTCCCCCCCCCCGAGCGCGACGAAGACCATATCCTCACTTCAAGGATTTCCATACAAAAATAATTTTAGTAAATTTCTAGGGGATTGAAACGCCATTATCGATCCCTTTTTTACCTTTTTCAATAATCACACAGATATATTTTGCTGTTTTCTTACCTTTGTGGTTCAAACAGAATTTGGCTATGACCATTGAACAATTAAAATCTTTAAAAGAAAGAGTTGCTTCCTTAAGAAGCTATCTTTGACGTCGAGAATCGATTGATCCAAATTGAAGATAAAACCGACAAATCACTTAACCCAACTTTTTGGGAAAAACCAGACGAAGCAGAATCCATTCTAAGGGAAATCAAGATGCACAAACTTTGGGTGGCATCTTTCGAAAAAGTACAGACAGCTGTCGATGATTTGGAAGTATTGTTTGAATTTTCCAAGGAAGATATGGCGACCGAAGAAGAAGTGGATGAGGCATATCGACTTGCCCTAGATGTGATAGATGATGTAGAGTTCCGATCTACGCTCAACAAGCCTGAGGATGAACTCAGCTGCATCCTTGAGATCAACGCGGGAGCTGGTGGTACCGAAAGTTGCGATTGGTCGGCTATGCTGGAGAGAATGTATATCATGTGGGGTGAAAAGTCAGGGTACAAAGTATCTGAATTGAACAAACAAGATGGGGATGTGGCTGGCATTAAGTCGGTTTCCCTTGAGTTTTCTGGTGATTTTGCATTCGGAATGTTGAAAGGTGAAAATGGTGTCCATCGATTGGTTCGCGTTAGCCCCTTCAATTCTCAAGGCAAGAGGATGACCTCGTTCGCATCGGTTTTCGTTCATCCCATGGTCGATGACAGAATCGAAGTAGTCATCAATCCCGCCGATATAGAATGGGATACTTTTAGGGCCAGTGGGGCAGGAGGGCAGCACGTAAACAAAACTGAGTCAGCTGTTCGTGTACGTCACCTTCCAACAGGATTGGTAGCGGAATGCCAGCAAGAAAGATCTCAGATCCAAAATAGAGAAAAAGCCCTAATCATGCTTAAATCCATGATTTATGAAAAGGAATTGGAAAAGAAATTAATGGAAAGAGACGCCATCGAAGCCCAAAAAATGAAGAACGAATGGGGATCACAAATCAGATCCTATGTACTCGACGATAGGAGAGTCAAAGATCACCGAACCAATTATGAATCCAGAAATACCGACGCAGTTTTGGATGGCGGACTCGATCCTTTCCTAAAATCATACATGATGTCGAAACAAGAGATTAAGTCATAGCGTTATCTATTTTACCTTTATTGTAATATGAATTAGTGAGCGAGAAGAAAAAATCATTTGATAGCCAAGTCTTGTGGCGAATCCTAAAATTAGGGCTTCCTTACCCCGTACTTTACGGTGTCTGCTTGGTGCTCGTTTTGGTTATGTCTCCTTTGGGTTCATTTAGACCGCTATTGATCCAGAGGATGATCGATCAGCACGTCATGACCAACGATGGTCCTGGAATGCTGAGGATGACATTGCTCATCTTTGCACTCTTGATCGTAGAGGTTTTCTTGAAATATGTATTCAATTATTCGACCTCGCGCTTGGCACAGAATGTCGTAAAGGACCTTCGAAATCGTGTCTTTCAAAAGATTTTGTCACTCAAATTGCAGTATTTTGACAAGACTCCTATTGGCAATCTCAATACTCGCACCATCTCAGACATCGAAACCATCAATTCCGTATTTTCGCAAGGTGCTATAACCATTTTGGCCGATTTAATTTCTATCATAGCGGTTTTGGTCATAATGTTTACCAATAGTTATAGACTTACGCTGATTTGCCTTTTGACGATGCCGTTAATGATCTTTAGTACCTACGTTTTCAAAGAAAAGGTGAAAGAAAGTTTCCAACGAGTCCGAACCCAAATTGCCAATATGAACGCATATCTTCAAGAGCGTATTTCAGGTATGAAGATCGTTCACTTGTTCAATGCACAGACCCAAGAATGGGATAATTTCGCCAAAATTAACAAGAGCTACAACAAGGCTAATATTGATTCCATACTCTATTATTCCATCTTTTTTCCAGTAGTTGAAATCATCTCCGCCATGACCTTAGGCCTGATGGTCTGGTGGGGCGCTAGGGGAGTAGTTGATGAAAGTATTTCTGTAGGAGCCTTGATTGCCTTTCCTGAATTTGTGGCAATGCTATTTCGTCCTATGCGGATGCTAGCAGACAAATTTAACAGCCTCCAGATGGGCATGGTGGCCTCAGAAAGAGTTTTCGCGCTGTTGGATGACCAAGATGACAACGAACCACTGGGCAATAAATCAATATCAGAAACTTTGGATCATATCCAATTCCAAAATGTAGAATTCAGCTATAACGACCAAAACAAGGTATTGAAGGGAATTAACCTTGAACTTAAGCCCAATACGAGCCTTGCCATCGTAGGAAGCACAGGTAGTGGTAAATCGAGCATCATCAATGTTTTGATGCGTTTTTATCCAATCCAAGCTGGAGATATCTTGTGTAATGGAATTTCTATAAATGAACTGGATCCTCATGACTTGCGTTCGAAATTTTCATTGGTACTTCAGGATGTGTTTCTTTTTTCAGGTAGCATCTTTGAAAACATTCGAATGATGGATTCTAGGATTACCCTCAGCGATGTTCAGCGCGCCGCTAAGGACCTTGGCCTTCACGAGTTTATTGAAACCCTACCCAATGGATATCAATTCGAGGTGATGGAGCGTGGAAATAACCTTTCGATGGGTCAGCGTCAGTTCATTGCGTTCATCCGTGCCATGGTTTTTATGCCCGATATCCTGATCCTAGATGAGGCAACTTCTTCCATCGACAACGAGTCCGAACAAGCCATCCAAAAAGCCATTGAAAAACTTTTAGACAATCGGACTTCCATCATCATCGCCCACCGTTTGTCCACGATCAGAAGGGCCGATCAAATCATCGTCCTCCAAGAAGGTGAAATCCTAGAGCAGGGCAGCCACGATGAGCTGATGGCCATGGAGTTGGGTCACTACCGTGAGATGATCGAAAAACAATCTAGCGACGCTCTAAACCCGATTTTATTGTGATATTTTTGGGCGCATCCCTCACCGACTTACAGCCGATAGAGGGTCGGGCCATGCATGGCTTCGGTCTCGCCTCTATGGAGCCGAGACTCACCGCATCAGAGACGATGAGGTGACCATTACTGTCCCTTGCGCAGTCAAGTTATAGTAAATTCATGTACTCAAAGTTTTATAGTGTATTGAATAATGTGTCAGTTTTTCAGTAATTTTGATGCTTCCAATAGTGGTATATTGAGAATTTCTTTTTATGGATCAAATATTATTTTCTTCAAGGGTATGGATGGATGGAAAGTTCAGTCCAGCCTATATTAAAGTGTCCGATGGAAAGATCGTTCAATTGAGCGATAGCCCTTTGGATTCTATAGATTGTATTGTTCATAATTTTGAGGACAATGTCATCATGCCAGCTTTGTGTGACCCACACGTTCACATCAACGAACCAGGTCGTACCGAATGGGAGGGATTTGAGACAGCCACTGCAGCAGCTGCGGCAGGGGGTATCGGCACCATCATAGATATGCCGCTGAATAGTTCACCTGTCAGTACTACGGTCGAGAATCTCAAACTCAAGAAGACTGCATCTGTCGGCAAGTTGAGGGTAAATGTTGGGTTTTATGGGGGTATTGTTCCAGGAAATCATGGTGAAATACTGGGATTGGCAGCAGAAGGCATTCGAGGATACAAGGCGTTTTTGACGCATTCAGGGATCGATGAGTTTCCAAATGTAACCATGGAGGATTTGAAAATAGCCATGCCCTTGATTGCCCAGACTGGACTTCCACTTCTCGTACATTGCGAATTGGATTCACACCATGACGATATACAACCATTTGAGTTGAATCCTTTTTCTTACAGTCATTATCTTGCCTCGAGACCGAAATCTTGGGA
Source organism: Saprospiraceae bacterium (assembly GCA_016720635.1). Taxonomy (GTDB): domain Bacteria; phylum Bacteroidota; class Bacteroidia; order Chitinophagales; family Saprospiraceae; genus JADKKF01. The sequence continues at coordinate 86,375 of JADKKF010000026.1, read as the reverse complement.
GGACGAAGCCATCAAGTTGATGATCGACTTGTGCCGTTCGACTGGTTGTCGGGTACATATAGTACATCTATCTTCGGCGAATATGCTTAAGGAAATCGAAGAGGCCAGAAAGTCATTGCCTTTGACCGTGGAGTCAGCTCCTCACTATCTATATTTCTCAGCGGAACAAATTCAAGACAATAGCCCTGAGTACAAATGTGCTCCTCCCATTCGTGAAGAAGCCAACAATAAGCTCTTGTGGGAGGCTTTGATGAATGGAGTTATAGATTTTATTGGCACCGATCATTCACCAGCACCACCCGACATTAAATCACTCGATACGGGTAATTATAAGACAGCATGGGGCGGTATCTCTTGCATTCAATTCTTCTTACCTATCGTCTGGACTAAAGCTAGAGCATTGAATATTCCACTTGAGAAGGTGCTCCCATGGATTTGTGAGAATGCATATAATTTCTTAGGATTGTTCACCACCAAAGGCAAGATCGAAGTGGGTTATGATGCCGATTTTGTTGTTTGGAATCCAAATAAAAGCCAAACCATTCAAGAGAGCGACATTCACTTTAGACACAAGATCACCCCATATATGGGACAAGAGTTGTTTGGGGTCGTGCTCAGCACATGTGTAGCTGGTGAATGGGTATATTTTAATCAAACATTGAAAAACAACCACGTTGGAAAAATTGTATAAGATTTATATAGAAGAAAAACCGCTATATCTGGCCCAAGCCCATCAGGTAGATAAACTGAAAGCAAACCATAGGAATGTACTAGTAAATCACTACTGGGGTAAACCAAAGTTCTTTTTGTCCATTTTTCAGCAGCTTGAGAAATCAGATACTTACGATGCCGTTATTTTAGTTCATGAGGATCCAACGATAGTCCTTCAAGAGTTATACACTGTAGCATCACCGGTTATCGCTGGTGGCGGCCTTGTCCAAAACAGTAAAGGCGAGATTTTATTTATTTATAGACGGGGTGCTTGGGACTTACCCAAAGGCAAACAAGATGAAGGAGAGACTATTGAGGACACTGCTATAAGAGAAGTTAAAGAGGAGACGGGTATTGAAAATCTTACATTGGGAGCCTACTTGACCACTACTTATCATCTTTACCGAAGTTCTCAAAAAAAATGGCTATTGAAAGTTTCTTTCTGGTTCGCTATGAAGAGCAGTGATACAATCTTAATTCCTCAGATAGAAGAGGATATTGAAGAGATTGGATGGTACACCAAAAACCTCATACTATCTGGCAAAAGACCAATATTCAACAATATAGTTGATTTATTAGAAATGATTTGAGAAAGGCTTAAGGCTTGACAACCTTTAGTTTTTGGTTGTAGAGTTGTCCTGTTGTACTCTTCACTTGTACAATGTACAAGCCAGTTTGCAACTCATCAAGACCTAAGTGGTAAGACTTTTGAGAAAGACCACTTACCTCTTTTATTCTCTGACCAGTGCTAGAATAAACAATGATATTGCCTATTAGATTGTCAATGCCATTAAGGTGAACTTGAACGCCCTCTGTTGCAGGATTTGGAAATATCAATAACTGATTCTGATCAAATGATTTGTTTCGAGAAATATGTAAGTCTGCCACAGCGTCTTTTAGCTGGAATGTATTGCCTAGACCGTCCATAGCACTTGATTGAGATCCTAACAATTTGATTTTTGTACTGAACTGATGTGTAGAGCCAATTCCAGTAACTACATCGTCAACGATACCTAAAAGAACTCCAATTTTGCCTATTCCACCCGTTGATTGCTTGTCTATTCTGGTTACCGCACCATCAATACGGCCGCCCCAAGGTGCTTTAGATAGGGATAGTTTTTTATTATTCGGAATCAACCATGAGTTGCCATCAAACATCATGCAAACGCTACTGCTATCCAAAACGGCTGGATTGTAATCCAAGGACAATGCAAATCCAGATAAATCAAATGCAGGATAGCCTTCTGTCCCAACAACGATATCTATAACAGCAAGGTCTCCAATATTTAAATTTGAAAATCTTGGTATCAAATAGATTGGAAAATTGGTAGGTATTCCAATTGGATTATTGGTCAGTGTATGATTTTTATTATAATATCGAGATATTGAACTTGTATCAAGGTGCGATATAATCCCGTCACCATTGCAATCCGCATATTTTAAGTTTGTACTGCTTGAGGTTTGAGTATATGCCCAAGAAGCAGCACTTCTTCCCAACCAAAGACCATCCGTAGAAATAGTCCTACTTGGTCCAGTCTCAGCGAAATGACTGCCCAAAGTCAATAAATCGGTCATATTCACCTTGCCATCATTGTTAGCATCTCCTTCCCAAACACAGTTGTTTACACAAGGATTTGTTAACTGAATATCTAGCACTTGAACATCAATTTTAACCGTTTTACAATCTTGTCCTACACAGTATTTTACTTCGAATCGATCATTTCCAGCATAATCTGCTCTTGGATTATAAACCAAAAGATTGTACCCACTAATCCATTGACCATAATAGAATAAAGAATTGAATCCTGGATAATACAATGCTTGACCCGACGTAGGATTTTTAGTTACCGTAAAATTATAATTTGCTATCGGTAGTGCATAATTGATTATAATCGGTTGATTCTTAGTCGTTACTAAATAATAATCACTCAATTCAGGTTGAAGATTATCTACATTGATAAAAACTTTGGCAGTTTCACAAATCGTAGGAGAACAAACTGTATAAGTAAATTGATCGACACCCTTGAATCCAGGATTTGGAATATAGGTAAAAGCATCGTTTCCAACAAACCTTAATGTACCATTATTAGTAGTGGTATATGACTGTATCCTATATCTTTGAAGGATATCATTTTGGAATACATTCATATACAAAGCAGTGGTAGCATCTTGTCTTGTAGAATATTTATCATCAACCAACATCGATTTGAATTGTTGATCTAAGACCTGAACCTTTACAACTTTATGAACAGTCCCTGTCTGAAAAGTTTTAGCCAATACAAAAATATCAGTACCGATAAAATTATTATTGGGTAAATATTGAACGGTCCCAGTTCCTAAAGCTAGGGAACCAGAATTAGGTGCAAATTCAGTATAAAAATCAGAAAAAGGTAAACCAAGATCTGTAGGAGTATTTTTGTAAGTAGAAATTTGTACCGTATCTTGGATGCTGGTTTGCCCCCCTGTATAGTAAATATGGGCTGTAGCAGTAGCGGTATTTTGCTGTGAATCGGTCACAATATATTGTACACTAAAATAACCAAATCCATTTGGATTGAATAAAATTTGACGTTGATCAGTGCTAATGGTGGCAGATCCATTACTTACCGCTGCAATGGCTTTAATCACAAGTGTATTTGCACTTAAATCGTTGTCTAATACATTTAAAGCTACAGTGGACTGAATATTATCGACAAAATAAGCGTCGTCTAAAGCTTTAACCTTTGAAATCCTGTAAACTAAACTCCCAAAAAACGGAAGTAAATTACCTCCTATATTTTTGCGATACTCGTACACAATGGTGTCCAAACCTGTAGCATTAATATTTGGAACATAATTTAATAAATAATCAGAGCCTGATATGGCTTCAATTTGAACTAGACCCTTGGAAGGGTTCTTAATAATATAAGGATTATTATCTGACTGAACATTGAGTGAGTTGGTTTGACCCGCTAAAGCATTATGTTTAGCATATGGCTGACTAGTTTGTGCAAAACAAACACAAGTGAAAGTTAAACTTATCACCAAAACATTTAATATCTTCGGTATTTTACTCTCCATCATGGGTTTATTGTTCTATTTGGCAAGCTAAAACTTTACCTATCACAAAAGTAAGGCACATCTACCTATTATACAAATTAATTTGATTTTTTAACTTAATTTTTAATCATTTTTTTATTTGGAGTTAGGTGAAATTGGTATTTATCAAATTTTTTTAACAAATTATGTCGTTTAATAGTAAATTTGATAATAAATTGTATTATATAAAAGGATATTTACGGTTTTGATCAATGTTCGATTCTAAAGTTTTTAAGGCTATTTCTAAACTCAGTGGAGCAGAACGTCGTCGTTTTGCAAAATTTGTGGCCTCGCCTTATCACAATGCGAGTGAAAGATTAATCCAAATTTTCGAATTAATCGATCAAGCTTTGAGGAATGATTCTTCTTATTCCATAACAAAGGAAGAAGTTTGGAACAAAATTAATTCTAAAGAACCGTTCAATTATGGTTTGCTTCGTAAGTGGTATAATGATTTGCTAACCTTATTTGAAGAATTTTTGGTAATAGAACATCTCCAAGTTAAAAAGACTAGATACGTAAGCGATTTGTTTGGAGCTGTTTTGGAGAGGAAGCTCGATTTGTTGTATAATTCAGTAACATCAAAGTCGCGAGAAACATTGGATCGATATGCCACGATGTCTGCTGAACATTATTATGCAAAATATAATTTTGAAAGAAAATATTTTGAATTGAACGAAAAGAATGCAGCATTATTTGGTTGGGGGTTTGATACTTCAATTGAAACTATTTCGGCTAATCTTGACTATTTTTTTATTTCAGAAAAATTAAAATATTACTTAGAAGTTTTGAGTCGAAAGGTGCTTCTGTCCAAGGAAGATCCTATCTTTTTAATGGATGAAATCATAGGTTATGTCAAGCAAAAGGAATTCCACGATCAGCCTTTGATAAGGATTTATTATTTAGTCTGTTTATTGTATTTGGAGCCAACACAAGAAACAAATTATCACGAATGTAAAAGTCTTTTGCAAGAACACAAAGACGGATTTCATCTCCATGATATCCAAGAGTTGTATGCTGCTTTGCTCAATTATTGTGTTGGCCAAACCAACAGAGGGATGAGCCAATTTAACGAAGAATATATAAATCTATATGATTATTTGTTAAAGCAAGATCTTCTTTCTGAAGATGGAGCCCTAAGCCCATGGAAGTTTAAAAATGCTGTATTATTAGGGCTTCGGTCAGGTCAGTTTATTTGGGTAGAGCAATTACTGAAAAATTATGGCCATTTGGTAGCTGAAAATCAACGAGAAAATGTCCTTAATTACAACTCGGCTCTTCTCAAGTTTTATCAGAAAAAATTTAATGAAGTAGCGCTATATCTGCGGGACGTAGAGCAAGATGATTATATGTACACCTTGTCATCCAAGGCATTGCTTTTGAGTACTTACTACGAACTTAACGATTGGGAGCCTTTGAATTATCTTTTGGATAGTTTTAAGATATATTTACATAGAGCTAAAAAGGATTTGTCTGAGATGCAACATATCTCTTATATAAATCTTATAAAATACACGAGAAAAATTTGCGAAAGCTAAGGCTGAAAACTTACCTATCGAACCTTGCATTTCTGAAGAAATTGAAAGCAAAATGGAAAAGTTTCTTCAAAGCTATGGCTTATTGAAAAAGGCCGCGAATTGGTCAAGTAGTGAGGCGGCCTCGCCTTCCTAACTCTATGACTTGAAGGTCTTTGACCTTACCTTCTGATATGCCAAATCGCACAACTGTTCGAATCAAATGGAAACCATGGTGGCCTGCAGCTCCAGGATTGATAAAGAGTAAATTATAAGTAGGGTCTGGCATAATACGAAGGATATGACTATGTCCTGTGATCACTAACCCCGGTTTTTCACGATTGATCAGTTGCTTGGTGTCTTGATTGTACCTTGGAGGAAAACCACCAATATGCGTTATCACAACTTTCAATCCTTCCGTGTCGAAGACCAAGTCTTTGGGGCATATCCTGCGAATCAAATGATCGTCTATGTTGCCAAAAACAGCCTTGGTGGGTTTGAAATGATTGAGTTGGTCGAATAAGCTCACAGAACCGATATCGCCAGCGTGCCAGATTTCGTCCACCTCGGTGAAATGCTCGAAAATGGTAGGGTCAAGGTAGCTATGGGTGTCAGAAATCAATCCGATGCGCTTCATTTTCTGAGGTTGATTTTTGCTGCCTGCCACAAAGCCTCCATCTCTTCGAGTTTCATTTCTTCTAGCGGTTTGGGCGCATTGACTTCAATGTATTCAAATCTTTTTTTGAATTTTTGATTGACTTTTTCGAGTGCCGCTTCTGGATCTATCTGTTCGAATCGGGCATAATTTATTAATGAAAAAAATACATCTCCCAATTCATCTTCGATGGCTTCTTTGTCTTTGCTTTCGATGGCTCTTTTCCATTCTCCCAGCTCTTCATTGACCTTGTCCATTACTTGAGAAGTATTTTCCCACTCAAAGCCAACTTGCTTGGTTTTTTCCTGTAGCCTAATTGCTTTTATCATAGCTGGCAAGCCTCGAGGGACGCCTTCTAGAACGGATTTTTTGCCCTCTTTGAGCTTTAGTTTTTCCCAATTTCTGCGAACTTCTTCTTCGTCGGCAACCGTCACATCACCGTATATATGTGGGTGGCGATGAATCAATTTGGCATTAAGTCTTTCTAGTATGGAAGCAATGTCGAATTGGCCCGTTTCAGATCCTAACTTGGCATAAAATACCAGATGCAAAAGGACGTCACCAACTTCCTCTTCGATAGATTTTAGGTCGTTTCGTAAGATGGCATCCGTGAGTTCATAAGTCTCCTCGATGGTAAGGTGACGAAGCGATTGGAAGGTTTGTTTCATATCCCATGGACATTTAGCCCTCAAGTCGTCCATGATATCCAATAGTTGCTTAAAGGCGATTAGCCTCGGGTCATTATTCATATTTTACCAATTTTAAAGATCAAGAAGATGACCCATTTTGTTTTTCTTAGTTTGTAAATATTGATAATTTTCAGGATAGGAAATACTGGTAGGGATACGATCAATTATTTTGATACCCATGTCCTTCACCGCCTTGATTTTCAATGGATTGTTGGATATCAAATTGATTTTTTTAATGTCAAAATGAGCCAAAATTTCTCCTACTATCGAATAATTTCTGTCGTCCACTTCTAGGCCTAACGCTTTGTTCGCTTCTATGGTGTCGAGCCCCTGATCTTGGAGGTGATAGGCTTTGATTTTGTTGGTAAGTCCAATACCTCTGCCTTCTTGTCTGAGGTAAATAATGAGCCCTGAATGTTCTTGAATATACTTTTGAGCAAATGTAAGTTGAGCCCTACAGTCGCATTTTATCGAGTGCAGTACGTCTCCTGTAAAACACTCGGAATGTATCCTCAGATTGATCGGTTGTCTTGTGTCGATTCTTTCAAGATTGGCCAACACGATATGAGGAAAATTATCTTCTCCTAGATTTTCAATGGCGTATTGTGTAAATAGACCGAATTCGGTAGGAAGTTGTGACTGGGCTAAAATTTTCATCAAGAACCTTTAGTAAAAAATTACGTCAATTAAACGAAAAAGAACTCGATATTGTTGATTTTATCGGTTTTATTAGATTAAAATTATAATTATCAGCACATCGAATTGAATAAAAGACTTAACTTTACGTTTTAAATTAAAGTGTTATTCATTGAATTTCAAGTTAATATTAGCTATTTTCCATTAAAATTTATATGTAATTTTTGAAAAAATATTCAAGGCTGTCGCTTGGGTTATTCCTTGCAATGATTTTTTTTACTGAAATTGTAAATGCTCAACCCTACTTCACGGCAGCAGGTCTGCGGGCGGGTAATGTGCTAGCTTTGACTGTCAATCAGCGTGTAGCGCAACATACTTCCTTAGAATTTTTGATGGGAGAGCAGCTTACTCAAAAAGTAAGTTTTGCAACCGCTATGGTCAAACAACATCAAAATGTACTCATCGGCCGCGGTATAAATATATATATGGGTGCAGGAGGCCAGTGGTCGTGGAAAAATAAAGCAGATACCACTATAAGTGAAATTGGTGCTGTACTGTTGGCTGGTGCTGAGGTTACATTTGGTAGATTGAATCTCTCTTGGGATTTTAGACCACTTATACTCTTTGGTGATAGGGACCAAAATTTTTATCCAGAGACTGCTTTTAGCTTTCGATATATCTTCATTAAAAAAGATCCTTTTAAAAAGAAAAAGGAGCCGTTTTGGAATAAATGGTTCAAGAAAAAGTAAAAATATATGCATTGGAATAAGAAAATGGCCATTATCGGCGGGGGAAATTTGGGTTCGGCAATAGCAGAAGGCCTTCATGTGAGCAATCAAATGTCCATGGACAATATTTGGATTACTCGAAGAAATACCAGTCAACTAAAAAGGCTGTCTGAGATAGGGATGCACGTAACCAAGGACAATATGGAAGCCTGTGAAAAGGCCGATATTATCATCTTGGCCATAAAGCCTTATCAAGCCAAAGACATCATGCATGAGATTAAATCAAAAATAGATCCATCCGCTATCGTGATATCCGTGGTCACTGGCTTAGAACTCAGTGAAATAAAGAATGTACTAGGAAAAGACACTGGTTTGTTCAGGGCTATGCCTAATACGGCCATAGCGATTAGGGAGAGCATGACTTGTATCTGCCACTACGGAGCAAATGAGCAGCAAATCGAGGACGTGGACAAATTGTTTGGTTTGTTAGGTAAAAATGCCTTCATCCAAGAGGCGCTGATGGAGGCTGCTACGGTCCTAGGGGCCTGTGGTACTGCTTATGCCATGCGGTATATCAGGGCCAATATCCAAGGTGGAATAGAGATCGGCTTCGATGCAAAGACGGCCAATCTCATAGCGGCTCAAACCGTCCTTGGGGCTTCTCAGTTATTGCTTATAAATGGCACGCACCCAGAGGAAGAAATAGATAAGGTAACTACTCCTAAAGGATGTACCATAGCAGGGCTTAATGAAATGGAGCATCGTGGCTTTAGTAGTTCACTGATAAAGGGTATTGCCACATCTTACCGCAAGATTGCTAAAGATTTGTAAATATTAATAAAGTAAAAAGTACAATATATTCCAATAAATTTGGTTTTTAAGATTAATATAATATCTAAAAGTGAATATGAAGAAAGCGCTAATTTTTAAGATCACCCTGATGGCTGGATTTATTTTAGCATTTGGCATGGCATCCGAGTCTTATGCGCAAAGGAATCGCAGTTCGGCTGGCTACAACTATAATTCTTATAAGAGCAAGCAATATTATTTTGGACTGACCCTTGGTTATTCGAGTTCTAAGTATCGTGTATTTAGATCCAAGCAGTTTTTGTTGAATAATGAATTCGATCGTGTAGATGGTGTGCGAGGTCCAGGTTTTAATTTGGCTATGATTGGAAATTTGAAGATTGGAGAGTACGTGGACATTAGATTCAATCCTGGCTTTGCCTTTGGAGAGCGAAATATAGAATACGTGACAAACGATGATATCGATAATAATTATCTTAGAAAGTTTGAATCAGTATTCGTAGAGATTCCCCTTCAGTTCAGGTACAAATCAGATGCATATAAGGATATGAAACTTTTCTTGATGGGAGGTATAAAATATTCGTATGATTTGTCTTCAGACTCTAAGTCGAGACAGGCAGCTACCATCGTCAAAATTTCTCCTTCGGATTTTAGTTTGGAGGTTGGGGCTGGATTTCAATTTTTCTTCCCGTACTTTATATTCTCTCCAGAGCTGAAATTCTCCCATGGGCTGAATAATATATTGATATACGATGACAAACTTACGCAATCCAAAATCTTAGACAAATTGTTTTCGAGAGGATTTACCTTATCGTTGCATTTCGAAGGGTAAGAAATCCAATCCCATATATAAAAAAAAATCCCCCTCTGCCGAATGCTTTGGGGGACTTTTTTTAACCACCTAAAAATATGAGACTTTATTAAACCAAACCGTCCGAACAAAGAGTCTAATGACTCTTAGCCGTCGGTGATTTGTTTAGATTTTATTGCTGTTTTTATATAATACGTTGAGATATGGAAATTAGTTGTATGGAAGTGTAAATTAATTGCTTTGTGGCAAACAGGGCTGTCTGCATTAATGAAGCGTATATGATAATTATTTGGTATAAATACAAATAATATAAAATATATAGATAAATCGTCTAATTATACAAATTATATTCTCAATGTTAAGAACTTGTTATTGTTTTTTTAAACTTTGCGCGTGAAGGATGGGAGAGGTCTCGCTTTCAGCGAGAGTCACGGAACGAAGAGACGAGACGGAACCCTCGGACAGTCTGGTCCGAAACAGAGTGTAGGACACGCCCAAATATCGAAGACTTATTCTAAATCCTAGCTCTTGGGGTCAGATTTTTCTAAAAGTTTCATCGACGGCTTGGGCATGGCACAAATACTCAATAATCAGATCGGAGTCTATCTCGTGGACATTATAAAATTTAAGCCAATGGACTTGTTTGCAGTCTTGTTTGATCAAAATATTTCTAGGATCGTCCATCAAGTTTCCGTAACAAAAACCCAAAATAACCCCTGTTTTAGGTCCAGCAGGGATGCTCGCTGGCCAGATAAAGCACACACGCAGATGGCCATAATAATAGGGAACTTTATACGCAGCTCCTTCGAGCCAATCAAAGTGGGTAAGAATAATTTCTCGAAGATTTATAATAATATTGGCTTCAGTATCATCGACACCATCTATGAATTTCGTAAAATCTAAAGGCCTCGTGATTTTGTAAGCCATCGCGAATTAGTCCATCATAAATGGATAGTCCTCTTGTACATAGTTGGCTTCAAATAGCAAATCAGCCGTAGGAAGCGGGGATTCTTCAGCGAACTGCACAGCATCATCCATCTCGGCTTCGATCTTGGCTTTGATGGCTTCGATTTCTGCTTCGGTAGCTATCTTATTGGTGAGGATTTTCTTCTCGGTCATCTTGACTGGGTCTTGATCCTGATAATTCTCCAACTCTTCTTTGGAGCGATATTTTCCTGGGTCGGAGACGGAATGGCCTTTGTATCTGTAGGTATTTATTTCTAGAAAATAAGGCCCGTTGCCTGCTCGGATATGTTTGGCAGCTCTTTCGATGGCTTCGTGGACGGTCTCGGGAGACATCCCGTCAACGGACTCCGAAGGCATGTCAAATGCCAAACCAATCTTAGAAAGTTGATGCACATTGCTGGTTCTTTCTACGGAAGTCCCCATGGCATATTTGTTGTTTTCTACGATGTATAAAACGGGAATTTTCCAAGTCATGGCCATGTTGAAGGCTTCAAACAGCGCTCCTTGTCTAGCTGCACCGTCGCCAAACATGGTCACGCAGAGATTCGTGGTTCCCTTGTATTTTTCAGCAAAAGCGATGCCTGTCCCTATGGGAATTTGGGCACCAACAATGCCGTTGCCACCAAAAAACTTGTGTTCGGCACTAAAGAAGTGCATAGATCCGCCTTTGCCTTTTACGCACCCAGTGACTTTGCCGAATAGCTCAGCCATGGCGCTGCGAGAGCTGATCCCTCTGGTGATGGCTATCCCGTGCTGTCTGTATCCTGTGACGACTCCGTCTTGGGGTGTAAGTGCTGATGCCATACCAGCTGCGATGGCTTCTTGACCTATATACACGTGGCAAAATCCTCTGATCTTTTGTTGAGAATAAGCTAACAAAGTCCTTTCTTCAAATCTTCTGATTCTCAGCATGGTTTCATACCATCCAAGATAAGTTTCTTTTGAATATTTGCCTTGCTTGGCTGATTTGGATTTTGCTTCAAGCGTGCTTATTTCTGCCATGACTATTATATATTTTATGCAAATTTATAAATTTATTTTTTATTCCAAGGTCGATACCTTACCAATCGCCAAAAGTTTGATTGTAAACATCGTCCAAAAGTTTGGTAAAAATCTGCTTGTGCAACTCATCTTGAATGCTCAAAAGATTTTGATTTGGATCATAATTGGCGTAATATTCGAAGGATTTTTTCCACGATTTTTTTTCATCTTGCTCGTGGGTACACTGGACATCTACCCTGATGGTAAGGCGGCTTATGGCCGTTTGTTCTCCTGCTTGTTGTGCTTCGGAGCTTACTCGATATTCGACCAAAGTCCCTTGATAAGAAATGTCGGGTTTTAGTTCGCTGTATTTGAGAGGAGATTCCGTTCGGATTCTATCCTTCAGGGCTTCTGAGAATTGGACCGCCAACTGCGGCGGAGCGAGATTAGCTTGTAAATCAAAGGTCTTTACATAATATGTTTTGAGAGCATTGGACACAGTGGATGATCTGAAGCTATAACAGCTTGAAAATAAACACCCTGCAACCAAAATAAACAGCCATTTATTCATCTATATCGTATTCTTTGATTTTTCGGTAAAGTGTTCTCTCGCTGATGCCGAGCTCTTCGGCGGCTTCCTTGCGTCGGCTCTTGTATTTTTTCAAAGCCTTCTTGATCATATCCTTTTCCATCTCGACGAGTGAAAGTTTTTCATCTACGATCTCCATGGTATCGTATTGCTTAGAGTTTGGACTTAAGATCACTGGCTTTGTATAAGTTTCTGTATCGTCTTCTGCTGGAGTTTCTTGCCAGTTTTGGTGTTTAAAAGTTCGCTCTCTCTGGGAATCATGCCCATTACTTGGCATAGATATAGCAGCCTTGAGCTGCAAAAGCTGCTCAGGATCAGGCACTTGTAGGTTGTTCGAGCGTATGAGTTCATACACGAGTGTCTTTAGATCTACCAGATCACTGCGCATTTCAAAGAGCAATTTATATAGAATTTCTCGCTCATTCAAGCCTTCATTGTTGAATTGTTTTTCTAGGCTTGGAAGGTTTCTTCTGAGCAAATGTGGAAATAAATATAGCAACTTGTCCGCATCGAGCAGTCTATCATCCGAAAGCAAACTCACCTGTTCGGCCATATTTTTCAACTCTCTGATATTGCCTGGCCAAGCGTAATTTTCCAAAATCAATTTCGCTCGCTCATCGAGTTGTATGGGTGGCGTCCTGTATTTTTCGGCGAAATCCGAACTAAATTTTCTAAACAAAAGGTTTATATCTTCGGGCCTCTCACGCAAGGAGGGAACATTGATAGGTACCGTGCTCAGCCGATAATAAAGATCCTCTCGAAACTTGCCTTTGCTGATTTTATCCTCCAAATTGACATTGGTCGCTGCTATGACTCGGACATTTGTTTTTTGTGGCTTTGACGATCCTACGCGGATAAACTCACCGTTTTCTAGGAGACGGAGTAGGAAGGATTGCGTATCTAGCGGCATTTCTCCTATCTCATCCAAAAATATTGTCCCATTATCTACGGTTTCAAAATAGCCCTTTCGATCGTTCACAGCTCCAGTAAAAGAGCCCTTTTCATGACCAAATAGCTCAGAATTAATCGTCCCCTCGGGGATAGCACCGCAGTTTATAGCTATGAATTGATTGTGTTTTCTGGCACTCAGAGCGTGTATAACTTGAGAAAAGGATTCTTTTCCGACGCCACTTTCACCCGTTATCAGGACGCTCAAATCCGTAGGCGCCACTCTAATGGCCCGCTCCAGAGCATTATCAAGTAGGGGAGACCTCCCCAATATCCCGAATCGCTGTTTTATTCCTTGTATAGTGGACATGGCGCAAATATACGTGCATTATACATAAATGACAAATTGTCAGTCCATATTATTTTTTATGGCGTCACCCTAGTCTCTAATGTAGGGTGAGACTAGGGTCGCGGCTTCCACGACTTCATTTCATTTCGGTCTCTTCGAGACGCATACGGCGGTGCGTTGCCTTCCGCCATATGCTCGTTCCAGTCGCTGACGCGCCAGCATTATTAAGCTATTTCGAAATTTCATTAGTCTTTTGACTATACAAAATTAGTTTAGTGGTTTTAGGACAAAATGCCCTGAAATAGAAAGCAAGACTATATTCTCTTACTCGCTAAAATACACGAATCCTGGTACAATCCCTGCCTTAAAGCTCTTGGTAGTTTTGGTGATAGGATTTAAGCGAATGATCCGCCCATTTGATTGAAAATCCCCAGCATCTGCCAATAAGATTTCTTGATTATTTTTATCGTACTCAAGCGTCATGAAAAATCCCTGAAACAATGATTCTGGTTGAAATGCAGTGGCTCCAATCGGATGAGCAAATACCTGATTGTCCATCAAAAAATAGAGCACGTCTTTGTTGGCATTCGTAGTTAATGAATTGGCACCATGCGATAGCACATAACTCGCTACTATATTATTATTGACCAATTTGATCAATCTGCCAGGCGTATTGTTGGCGGGATTTGCAAAATCGGGATTTCCACTACAGATGACCCATAAAGCATTGTTTTTATCCAAAACCATAGCGTGGGGATTATCCGAAAGTTGAATATTATTTACCAAAGCATTGGTATTGATATCAAAGACCAAAAGAGATTTTGACGTTTCTGCGACCGTAGCCACAGTAACATAGAGAAAGTTGTTGGATATTAACATATATTCCGCAGCACCGCCTATCGATATGCTCGATTTGATGGTCAGTGTTGCAGGATCCAGCCTCTTGATGCTTCCCGACTTGAAATCATCACCCCAGCTTGAAACGAATAATTTATCCCCACTGCTGATAAAATATCTCGGAACAAATATTCCATTGATTTCACCTTTATGCGTAAAGTCTTTGGCATTGAGCACCTGTACTTTGGAGCCATTATTGATGGCTACTAAATAATAATCTCCGAATTTGATCATTGACTGAGCTATATTGCCCAAGATATGTCCTGCATTCTGCTGCGTGAATAAATCTGTGATTGAATCTTTTTCGGAAACATAAGTTATGGTACCCGTCCCTGATTGAAATTTTCCTTGGTTTACTACGAATAGCCCTTTGGTATAGTCTCCACTTGCGTTGTTTTCTTTGTCTTTTTTACAACCAAATAGAAATGTAATGGCCAACAATAAAATTGCGAAATTTTTCATTTGTTAAGTTTTTATAATTTAAAAGTAAAATTTAATTGTGCATGGATCCCAGGCATCGGAAAATACCTAATACCTTCATATTGATAATTGAATAGATTCTTAATTTCAGCAGTCAGATACCATTTTTGATTATGCCAACTGTATTGCATGTCAAACAAGTGTGTGGCGGGCAGTACTTGACTGTGATCTGGGGATTCAAATCGCTCACTGGTAAATAAATAGGTAAATCCAAGGCTATGATTTTTGAATCCATATCCGGCGGTCCAGCGGCCTTTGTATCTAGGTATGAAGATGAGTTGCTTTCCCACCAAGTCATTGTTGGTTTCATGTTTCAGAGCTGAAGTATGATTGAGGCTGAATTGACTACTCAACGACAATGCCGTATTTTTTGACAGAGTCCAATCTTTATTTATTTCTACGTCTAGTCCACGAGCAGCTACCTTTGAGATATTTTGAGGGGACCAAACGCTGCTATTGATAGGAATCCATTGGATCATTTGATCTAAGATATTGATATAAATCATTGGCTTAAATGTCCAGCCATAGAGCGTTATTTTTTGCGCCAAGGATGCTTGAAGTGATTTTTCAGGTTTTAGTTCTAAGTTGCCACCCGTTGGCCAATACAAGTCATTCAAACTCGGATACAGATAATTTTTTGCCAAAATCAAAAGAGAATTTTGATAGGAGATATTCAACTGGAGCATTGTAGGCATCATTTTATTGTCCAAAAGATCTTGTCGTCCATGAATCGTTAGGGCCCAGCGCGGGTTGAAATACCAAGTTTTGATACCTCCGAGTTGGGTTAGATGGCGATTTTTTAAACCACTGAAAAAATTGGGGTGAGCCAGTTCCATTCGGTGGCTCAAATACGATTGAATCGGAAAGGATCCACAAACATCCATTGACACTTTCGCTTGAAAGATGTCTACATTAGCGCGGCTATCCACCGTTGGCGTAGTAAAATTTAGGATTTCGTGCATGTACCCGCTGGATACTTCTAGACGATATTTGTTTTCGATTTTAGTCCATTTCAAAAATAGCCTAGTGTTGGCGTCCAATTGGTTTTGGTCGATGGGCGCAGAAGACACGCTTGGCAGGATTTTCCTTTGTGAATACTGCTGCCAAAATCCCATTTCCAGATTTTGCCTAGAGTTTATTGGCACCATGCCGATATACCGCAGGTTCATTTTTAAGAAATCCGTACTGGATCGCCAATATGTTCGATCAGATAACTTATAGCTGAATATATTTTTATCATAACCAATATCAGCGATTATGTGATTTGTCCACTTTTTATCCTTCAAAAGACTGTTTATTCCTAATCCGATATTCTGTAAGCTAGATGCATTTATCCATATAGTAGAACCCTGCATTCCAGTCTTTTCATCAATGGTTAATGCACCAACTATCCCCTGTGGATTAGATCTATCGTGTGTAAAAACGCTACCCGATATACCTGGAACAAGGTTGAAATCTAATACACCATTGAGGCTGCTTTGGATATTTAAGCCATGCCATAATACGGGAAGATGCCTAGCGCCCAGTCCATGCACTAAGAAAGTAGCTAGGGCCCCTGGACTACCCAATTGTAATTGACCGCTAGTTGCTCGCATAAGCCAGTCCGTGGTGGAGATAGCAGAGGAATCGCTTTCGATTTTCGTCAAATTGGGAGTGGACCAATCGATGACTACGGTGTCCAATGGCACTTGCGCCATGGTCACATTGCAACCGATTAACACGATAAAGATGCGTAAAAATTTACGAATCACAATACCAATTTTACAAGAAAATCTTAGAGAAAATGCAAGGTAAAAGGACACCTCAATCGCTTGAGATCATCGCTTTCATCTCAGATTTCAACTCCCGAAAATCTTAGATTAAAAAAATATCAAGTGGCAGGTCTTCTGACTTTATTCTCCTTGGAAGCCTTCCCGAAATTTAATTTCAGTGGCGTATCATCCAAGCATTAGCGAATATTTACAGCTACGGGTATAGTTGCGGATTTTCACCGCGATTCCCTTTTCATGCCCCTACAAGGGCAACCTACTTGTGGCGCAAAGATACGGTTTATTTGTAGAATAGATTGGATTTAAAAATTTAAATGAGAAATCTCGATCACGCTTCTTACTCAACAAACATGATTTTACCATTCCACCACTCTTTTTCGATCATGGCGCGATTTTTTTCATAAAATTTGACGGCGGGAGTATTCCAATCCAGAACTTGCCATTTGAGGAGCTTGGCGCCGCTTTGCTTAGCTATCGATACCACCTCATCGAAAAGTAATTGACCGATTCCTTCTTGGCGCAGGGCTTCCTTGACCACAAAATCTTCTAGATATATGAATTTTCCACGCCAAGTTGAATACGCCCAGTAATAAAACGCCATGCCCACGATGCCATCTGTAGGGTGTTCTGCTACGATAAATTCAAAATGGTTTTCGTCAAAGTCTTTAGCATACTGATCGATAGACGCAGTGTGTTGTTCCTCGGCTTTTTCGTAGATAGCCAGTTCACGAACCAAAGCATGAACAGCAGGAATATCATAAGATGTGCCCTTTCTTATCAAAATCGACGAACCATTTTTTAAAACCATAAAAATTAGATATAATATAAAGTAATATATAAGTATATGTAAAAGTAATGGGTTATATTATCATAAAAGTTATAATATGAAAATAATTGGGTGTTGTAAATTTTTTCAAAAGAAAATGTAAATATATTATGTAAAAAATAAATAAAAAGTAATACCTTTGCCTCCGCTTTTGGGGAAGCCATATTTCTGGCACTCAAATTTCATTTTTAATATTTTAAAATCCAGGTAAAAAACCAAGTTTTTATGCCAACTATTAATCAATTAGTACGAAATGGTCGTACAAAAGTAGAAGTAAAAAGTAAATCTAGGGCCATGGACGCTTGTCCTCAGAAGAGAGGAGTATGCACGAGGGTATATACTACTACGCCAAAGAAGCCGAATTCAGCGTTAAGAAAAGTTGCTAAGGTAAGATTGACCAATGGCAACGAGGTTATCTGCTATATTCCTGGAGAAGGCCACAATCTTCAAGAGCACTCAATCGTATTGGTGAGAGGAGGAAAGATCAAGGATCTTCCGGGTGTAAGATACACCATCGTTCGTGGGGCATTGGATACTGCGGGTGTAAACAATCGTAAAAAATCCAGATCTAAGTACGGTACTAAGAGACCTAAGAAATAAAATATAATTTGTATATATCAATCATTCAATTAAGATAGGAAGATGAGAAAAAGAAAGCCGAAACCGCGCAGAGTAGAAAATGATCCAAAATACGGTGATCAAATGGTGACAAGATTTGTCAACAATCTTATGTGGGAAGGTAAAAAAAGTACTGCCTTTGGACTTTTTTATGATGCAATGGAAATTGTAAAAACTAAAGCAGGAGGTGAAGACGAACACGAATTGTGGAAAAAAGCTCTAAACAACGTTATGCCTCAGGTGGAAGTGCGTAGCCGTCGTATCGGTGGTGCTACTTTCCAGATTCCGACAGAACTTCCAGCGAATCGCAAGATCTCTATCGGGATGAAATGGATGATTCGTTTCGCCCGTGCTAGAAGCGGAAAAGGAATTTCTGAAAAATTGGCTGCTGAGATATTAGCAGCAGCAAAGGGCGAAGGCGCAGCTGTTAAGAGAAAAGAAGATACACACAAGATGGCAGAAGCTAACCGCGCTTTTGCTCACTTTAAAGCATAATTTTCATTTATATTTAAGAAATAGCATATAAAAAATGGCTAACGATTTAACTTATACCAGAAATATAGGTATTGCAGCGCATATTGATGCGGGCAAAACCACCACGACAGAAAGAATCCTTTACTATACAGGTATTTCACACAAGATAGGTGAGGTACACGATGGTGCTGCCACGATGGACTGGATGGAGCAAGAGCAGGAGAGGGGTATTACTATCACTTCTGCCGCTACAAAATGTCAGTGGGAAATTGGGCCACAAAAATATGATTTTAACATCATAGATACGCCAGGTCACGTGGATTTTACGGTAGAAGTAAATCGATCTTTGAGGGTATTGGACGGTTTAGTATTCTTATTTTCAGCGGTGGATGGGGTAGAGCCTCAGTCAGAAACCAACTGGAGATTGGCTGATAACTATAGAGTACCTCGTATTGCCTTTATTAATAAAATGGATAGAGCTGGTGCTGACTTTTTCATGTGTGTTAAAGACATGAAAGAAAAATTGGGATCTAACGCCATTCCATTACAAGTTCCGATAGGAGCCGAAGAAAAATTCAAAGGAGTTGTTGATTTGGTTTCAAACCAAGCGATCGTTTGGAACGATTCTGACCAAGGAATGACATTTGAAGTAATTCCAATTCCAGAAGACTTGAAACAAATATGTGCCGATACTCGTGCCTTATTGATCGAGGAAGTGGCATCATACGATGACAATTTGATGGAGAAGTTTTTCGACGATCCAGATTCAATCAGTGTTGATGAAGTAAGAAAGGCGCTTAGAGCAGCCGTTATAGATATGAAAGTTACCCCAGTTATGTGCGGTTCGGCTTTCAAAAATAAAGGAGTACAAGCTTGTTTGGATGCAGTTTGTTATTATTTGCCTTCTCCGTTGGATGTAGAGGCAATCAAAGGAATCAATCCTAAGACAGATGCTGAAATCTCTCGTCAACCAGACGTTAAGGAGCCATTCGCAGCTTTAGCATTTAAGATTGCCACGGATCCATTTGTTGGAAGACTATGCTTTATCAGAGTTTATTCTGGAAAATTGGATGCTGGTTCTTATGTATTGAACACTCGTTCTGACTCAAAAGAGCGTATTTCAAGACTTTATCAAATGCACGCCAATAAGCAAAATCCAATCGAAAAAGTAGAAGCTGGAGATATTTGTGCAGCGGTTGGATTCAAGGATATCCGTACTGGAGATACATTGTGCGATTTGGATCATCCAATTGTACTTGAATCAATGGTATTCCCAGAACCAGTTATCGGTTTAGCCATCGAGCCTAAGACTCAAAAAGACTTGGAAAAGTTGGGAATGGCTTTGAATAAATTGGCGGAAGAGGATCCAACATTTAGAGTTGCTTATGACGAAAATACTGGACAAACAATCATCAGCGGTATGGGTGAATTACACCTTGAGATCATCGTTGATAGACTTAGACGTGAATTTAAAGTAGAGGTAAACCAAGGTGCACCTCAAGTTAATTATAAAGAGGCTTTGACAAAAACGGTTTCCCACCGAGAAAAATTGAAGAAGCAATCGGGTGGTTCGGGTCTATTCGCCGATATGGAATTCGAGTTAGGACCAGCAACTGAAACATTTTTAGAGTCAGAGGATTTCAAATCTGGCAAGAAAAAGTTAGAGTTTGAGTGGGCTATCGTCGGAGGATCTATCGACAAGAACTATATGAAACCGATCACAGACGGATTTACCGCCATGATGAACAATGGTATCTTAGCTGGATACAATATCGATAGCATGAAAGTCAAAGTATATGACGGAAGTATGCACTCAGTGGATTCAAAACCCATCGCATTCGAATTATGCGCTAAGGATGGTTTTAAAGAAGCTGCTAAGAAGGCTGCTCCTGTTTTACTAGAGCCAATCATGAAATTGGAAGTAACTACGCCAGATGAATATACTGGTGCGGTGATCGGAGATTTGAACAGAAGAAGAGGTCTTATCAAAGGTCAAGATTCGAAGTTTAACGCCGTTATCGTAAGAGCAGAGGTTCCATTGGCAGAAATGTTCGGATACGTCACTCAGTTGCGTACAATCACCTCAGGAAGAGCTAGTTCATCGATGGAATTTTCACATTATGTAGCAGCTCCAGCCAATATTGCGACTCAAGTTATCGAGAGAGCAAAGGGTGAATCAAAATAATTTAAAAAAATAGGAAGAAAAATTTTATTATTAAAATATAATAGCGTACTTTTGCAGTCGCTTTTGAATAGCACAGGACATGAATCAAAAAATTAGAATTAAACTCCGTTCTTATGACCACAACTTGGTAGATAAGTCAACGGAAAAAATCGTAAAGACAGTTCGCACTAGCGGTGCTGTTGTTACGGGACCGATTCCGCTGCCATCTGAGAAAAAAATGTACACCGTGTTGCGCTCGCCACACGTGAACAAGAAATCTCGAGAACAGTTTGAATTAAGGACCCACAAAAGACTGATCGAGATTTACACGCCCACACAAAAAACAGTTGATGCACTTTCTAGATTAGAATTGCCATCTGGTGTGGACATCCAAGTCAAATTGACTTAAGTCTCCCTCATCTCTTACTGCTAGTAGGATTTTTATTTAAGGTAATTTCCCTTAAAGTAAGTCAATGAATTATTGATACTGCTTTGAGTGTATTTAAAGTTTTTAAAATTTAACAAAGTGAACGGTATAATAGGCAAAAAAGTTGGCATGACTAGCGTTTATGATAACGATGGCAACTATGTTCCTTGTACTTTAATTGAAGTTGGACCTTGTGTCGTAACACAGGTGAAGACTACTGATAGCGATGGGTATTCTGCTTTACAATTAGCATTCGGTGAGGCTAAAGCCAAAAATACCACCGCTCCATTACAAGGACATTTTGCGAAGGCTAATACTACACCAAAAAGCAAAATCAAAGAATTCCGTAACAGCACTCTTAGCAAGCAGTTGGGAGATTCAGTTACAGTTGAAGAGGTTTTTGCTGAAGGAGAAAAAGTAAGTGTAGTCGGTACTTCTAAAGGAAAAGGATTCCAAGGGGTTGTAAAACGCCATGGTTTCGGTGGGGTCGGACAAGCTACCCACGGACAGCACAATAGGCTCAGAGCTCCTGGATCTGTTGGTGCTTCTTCTTTCCCTTCTAAAGTATTCAAAGGTATGCGTATGGCAGGCCGTATGGGGAATGACCAAGTAAAACTAAAAGGCTTGAAAATTATCAAGATTTTAGCTGATAAAAATTTAATATTGATTAAAGGTGCAGTGCCAGGTCACAATGGCTCATTCGTCACAATCGAAAAATAAAAGATATGACCGCAGAAGTATATAATAAACAAGGTGAAAAAACAGGTAGGTCACTTTCTCTTCCAGCCGAAATATTTGGAATAGAACCAAGTGAGCATACAGTTTATCTTGCAGTAAAACAATATTTGGCACACCAACGCCAAGGAACCCACAAAGCTAAAGAAAGATCTGAAGTGAGTGGTTCTACTAGAAAGCTACACAAGCAAAAAGGAACAGGCGGTGCGCGTAAGGGGGATATTAACTCTCCTACTATGGTAGGTGGAGGTCGTGCTTTCGGACCTAGACCAAGAACTTATGGTCAAAAATTGAATAAGAAAATCAAGTTGTTGGCTAAGAAATCAGTTTTAAGTGATAAAGCCAAAACATCTAAGATCTTTATTCTTGAAGATTTTACATTCGATACACCAAAAACAAAGGAATTTGTTGGTTTATTGAAAAATATGTCACTTCTAGGTAATAAGAATATCATTGTTACGGGTGAATTGAACCGCAACGTTTATTTGTCTGGAAGAAATATTCCTTTTCAAGACATTACATCTGTTGATAGTTTGAATACATATCAAATCTTAAAGGCTAAGAATGTATTGTTGTTCGAAAGTGCTTTGGGAAAATTATCTAATACTTTAGCTTAATATTGAAATAATTAATCGTATGTCAGAGTTTAAATTAAAAAAGCCGATCATTTCTGAAAAAGCGCAAGTATTAGCTGAGAAGTCAAATACATATTCTTTTGTAGTAGAAAAATCTGCCAATAAGATTGAGATAAAAAATGCAGTTCAAGCGTTGTACGGTGTCACGGTTACTGAAGTTAATACAGCTATCATGCCTGGAAAGGTTAGAACAAGATATTCTAAATCTGGTGTGATGAGAGGAATGAAGCCATCCGTGAAGAAGGCTTATGTAAAATTGGTAGATGGAGATCAAATAGATCTTTTCGCTACAAACAATAACGAAGAATAAATTTGGTCCATTTAAATATTAAATAGAAAGAAATGGCTGTTAAAACATATAATCCGATTACCCCAGGGCAGAGATTCAAAACGTCTAATTCGTTTGCTGATTTGACTCCTGGTGCAACACCAGAAAAAGGCCTTACAACAGGTTTGACCAAGAGTGGTGGAAGAAATAATCAAGGTCGTCGCAGTATGCGATATATCGGTGGAGGACACAAGCAATTGTACCGTATCGTTGATTTCAAAAGAAATCATGACGGGGTTCCTGCAACGGTTAAGTCAATCGAATACGATCCGAATCGTTCTGCTTTCATCGCTTTGCTTTGGTATGCAGATGGTACGAAATCATATATCATAGCGCCTAAAGGGTTGAAAGTAGGAGCAAAAGTAATGAGCGGTGAAGGAGCTGCTCCTGAAGTAGGAAATACTTTGTTCTTAAAGGAAATTCCCCTAGGAACTGAAATTCACTGTATCGAAATGGAGCCAGGTGCTGGAGCCAATATGGCTAGAGGTGCGGGTTCTTATGGAATGATTACAGGTAGAGAGGGTAAGTATGCTACAGTTAAGATGCCATCAGGTGAGGTAAGAAGAATCTTATTAACTTGCAGAGCAACAATGGGTGTAGTATCCAATTCTGATCATAACTTGATAAAATTGGGTAAAGCTGGCCGTAATAGATGGTTAGGAAGAACGCCAAGAGTAAGAGGTGTCGTGATGAATCCAGTAGATCACCCGATGGGTGGTGGTGAAGGTAGAGCTTCAGGAGGACATCCAAGATCTAGAAACGGACAAATAGCAAAGGGATTGAAAACTCGTGATACGAATAAGAGATCTTCAAGATTGATCGTATCGAGAAGAAATTCAAAAGGTTAAACATTTAAACTAGAATTATATAATGCCACGTTCATTAAAAAAAGGCCCTTATGTATTTCATAAACTTTTAGATAAAGTTTTAAAATCTAAGGATAGTACACGAAAAGCTGTTATTAAGACTTGGTCTCGAGCATCTATGATTATTCCCGACATGGTTGGAGAGACGATCGCAGTGCATAACGGCAAAACTTTTGTTCCTGTTTTTGTGACAGAGAATATGGTAGGTCATAAGCTTGGAGAGTTTTCTCCAACGAGACAATTTAGAGGCCACGGTGGTAAAAAGAAATAATTAATACATTTATAGATATCAATCTTAGAAAATGGAAGCAGTTGCAAAGTTGAGAAATTGTCCGATGTCACCTCGAAAAATGAGGTTAGTCGTTGATAATATCAGAGGAAAAGGAGTTTCTCAAGCGATCAATTTATTGAAATTTACGAACAAAGAAGCAGCGGTTTGGTTGCAGAAGGTAGTTGTATCGGCAATTTCAAATTGGGAAAACAAATTGGAAATGGCATATAGCGCAGATGATTATGATTTATATATCAAAACAGCTTATGTTGATCCGGGTACAGTCTTAAAAAGATTTCAACCAGCACCTCAAGGTCGTGCTAATAGAATTCGCAAAAGACAAAATCACGTAACTATAGTGGTGGAGAATAAAGTACCTCTACCTGAATAATAAATTTAAACTATAAAAAATATTGATCTATGGGTCAAAAAACTAGTCCAATAGGAAATCGTTTAGGAATCATCAGAGGATGGGATTCTAGCTGGTTTGGTGGTAAAGATTTTGCTGCTAAAGTGGTTGAAGATGAGAAAATCCGAAATTATTTGAAAGCGCGTATTTCCAAAGGCGGTATCGCTAAGATAGTAATCGAACGAACGCTTAAGCGTGTGACGGTGACTATTCATACTTCTAGACCTGGTATCATCATCGGTAAAGGTGGCCAAGAAGTTGATTTGATTCGTGAGGAGTTGAAAAAATTAACTTCGAAAGACGTTCAAATCAATATCGTAGAGATTCGAAAGCCAGAGTTGGATGCTACCATCGTAGGAGAATCTATAGCGAAACAGTTGGAGTCTAGGATTAATTATAGGAGAGCTATTAAAATGGCTATCCAGTCCACCATGCGTGCAGGAGCAGAAGGTATCAAAGTTCGTATCTCTGGTCGTTTGAATGGTGCTGAAATGGCGAGGTCGGAAGAATATAAAGAGGGTCGTACTCCTTTGCACACATTTAGAGTTGATATCGATTATGCTATATCTGAAGCATTGACCGTATATGGAAAAATTGGCATCAAGGTATGGATTTGTAATGGTGAAGTATTGACAAAGAGAGATTTGTCACCTAATGTAGGTGCTGATAAGAGAGTAGCTTCGGGTGCTCAAGGTGGAGATAGAGGAGGAGACAGAAGAGGCGGAGACAGAGGTGGTGACCGTCGAAACAACGACAGAAGAGGCGGAGGAAATGATAGAGGAGGTGACAGAAGAGGCGGTAATAATCGCAGATAATTGTCCCTGTATTATCAAAAATTTGAATATAATTAGAAATAAATAATTAGAAAGGCTTTTAGGAAAATATAATAGAATATGTTACAGCCAAAAAGAACAAAATATCGTAAGATGCAAAAGGGCCGAAATAGGGGTATTGCCGTAAAAGGTAGTACGATTTCTTTCGGTTCAGTAGGACTTAAATCTTTGTCATTGTCTAGGATTACAAGTCGCCAGATAGAGTCAGCGCGTATCGCTATGACAAGATACATGAAACGTGAAGGTAAAGTTTGGATACGAATATTTCCTGATAAGCCGATCACATCAAAGCCTTTGGAAGTTCGTATGGGTAAAGGAAAAGGAGCTTTGGATCACTACGTAGCTTTGGTACAACCAGGTCGTATTCTATTTGAAGTAGATGGTGTGCCATTTGAAGTAGCAAAACAAGCTTTGGCGTTGGCTGCCCAAAAACTACCAGTTTTGACCCGTACGGTTACTAGAAGAGATTACGTAATAGAATAATTTTATAAATTATAATTCGCAATGGCTAAGAAATCTAATATTGATAATATAAAAAACTTGAGCTTGGATCAGTTGAAACAGACCGTTCGAGAGCTTAAGGCTGGACGTCAAAGAGAAAAATTTGACTCCCTAGTTAGTGGAAATTTGGATGCGATAGCACTGAATGTCCAAAAGAAAGATATAGCACGACTTCTTACAGAAATTACTGCAAGAGAAAAGGCTTAACGGTAGATTTTAATTTATTAATTTTTTGGTGTAAAACATTCACCCAATGACAGAGCAAGTACAAAAAGTAGCATTACGGAAGATTAAAGTAGGAGTTGTCACAAGCAATCTTATGGACAAAACCATCACCGTTTCTGTAGAAAGGAGACTTCAACATCCTATCTATGGTAAATTTGTGAAAAAATCTAAAAAATTCCATGCCCATGATGAACAAAATCAGTGTTCAATTGGGGACGTTGTTAAAATAGTCGAGTCTCGACCTTTAAGTAAATTGAAGAGATGGAGATTGGTGGAAATAGTTGAAAAGGCAAAATAATTGATATACTAGATAATATTTTATAATTTTTTTATAATGATACAGCAGGAATCAAGATTAAGAGTGGCAGACAATAGTGGAGCGAAAGAGGTGCTTTGTATTCGTGTCCTTGGAGGTACGAAAAGAAGGTATGCTTCATTGGGAGATGTAATCATCGTAACTGTTAAAGACGCTACACCAGGTGGTGTCAAAAAAGGTACAGTTTCGAGAGCCGTGATTGTAAGAACTCATAAAGAAGTAAAAAGAAAAGATGGTTCTTATATCAGATTTGACGACAATGCTGTAGTATTGTTGAACAATCAAGATGAACCTCGTGGTACCCGTATATTCGGACCAGTAGCGAGAGAATTGAGAGAGCGCGATTATATGCGTATTGTTTCATTAGCCCCCGAGGTATTATAATATTTATATATGAAAAAGAATCCATCGGTTTCTAACCAAAAAAGATTTGCTCCTAAACTTCACGTTAAGAAAGGAGATCAAGTTGTGGTTATTGCAGGTTCAGAAAAAGGGAAAAAAGGAGAAGTTACTTCTGTCTTTCCTGATAAAAATCGAGCCATTGTCCAAGGCGTTAAAATGATGAAGAAACACATCAAACCAACACAAGACGCTGCTGGAGGTATCGAAGAAATGGAAGCATCCATCCACCTGTCTAACCTTATGCTTATAGACCCAAAATCAAAACAACCAACACGTACAGGTAGAAAGGTTGAGGGTCAAAAATTGGTACGTTATTCTAAAAAATCTGGAGAAATTATTAAATAATGAGTTATATTCCAAGACTTCGCACCCACTATAAGGATACCGTGATTCCTAAGTTAATGGAACAGTTCGGTTATAAATCTATCATGCAAGTGCCAAAGATAGTTAAAGTAAGTATCAATCAAGGACTTGGTGATGCTACTGGTGATAAGAAAATCATCGACAATGCAGTCAATGAAATGTCAACAATCACTGGTCAAAAAGCTGTACCAACCATAGCTAGAACTTCTATTTCTAACTTTAAGCTGAGAGAGTTTATGCCCATCGGCGTAAAAGTAACCCTTAGATCTGATAGAATGTTCGAATTTTTGGATCGATTGATTACCGTATCTTTGCCCCGTGTTAGAGATTTTAAAGGAATCAACGATAAAAGTTTTGACGGCCGCGGTAACTATACAATGGGTGTCACTGAACAAATCATTTTTCCTGAAATAGATATTGATAAGATTAGCAAAATTCAAGGAATGGACGTAACATTCGTTACTACTGCAAAGACCGATGCTGAAGCTTTGGCTTTGTTGAAAGAAATGGGTTTACCTTTCAAAAATCAGAAAAATTAATAATTATGGCAAAGAAATCCGTAATAGCTAGGGAATTAAAACGTGCAAGAATCGTTGAAAAATATGCAGAATTGCGCAAATCTCTAAAGGAAGCAGGAGACTACGATGCACTGGATAAATTACCTCGTAATTCAAATCCCATTAGAAAGCATAATCGTTGCCAATTGACAGGAAGACCAAAGGGTTATATGAGAGATTTTGGTATTTGCAGGGTTATGTTTAGAAAAATGGCGCTAGAGGGTAAAATACCTGGCGTAAGAAAAGGAAGTTGGTAATATTTTTAGCACACAAATTTAAGTCAATTTATATAATATGGCAGTTACAGATCCAATAGCTGATTACCTAACAAGGATAAGAAACGCTCAATTAGCAGGTCATAGAACAGTAGATATTCCTTCTTCAAAATTGAAAGTCGGTATCACTGAAATATTGTACAATCAAGGTTATATTCACAAATATAAAGTTGAGTCTGACAGTACAGTACAAGGAGTTATCAAAATAGCTCTTAAGTATGATATGGAGTCTAAAAAACCTGTAATCAGAAAATTGCTTAGAATCAGCAAACCGGGATTGAGGCATTTTACACAAGCCAATAATTTACCTAGAGTAATCAATGGATTGGGTATTGCAATTATCTCGACTTCCAAAGGTCTTCTTACGGACAAACAAGCCCGTGAAGCTCATATTGGAGGAGAAGTTTTATGTTTTGTTTACTAATATTTTTTAAGTAAGAGATATATTTTATGTCACGAATAGGAAAAGCCCCAATTAGTCTTCCAAGCAACGTTGATGTTGCTATATCTAAGGGTAATTTGGTAACTGTAAAAGGTCCCAAAGGAAGTCTTTCATATCAAGTAGATATGGATATTAAGGTAGAAGTAGAAGATGGCACTTTGTCAGTGACACGACCTACTGACCAAAAGAGACACAGATCTTTACATGGTACCTATAGAGCCGTTCTCAACAATCTTGTTAGAGGGGTATCAGATGGTTTTGTAAAAGAAATGGAACTCATTGGGGTCGGTTACAGAGCTTCTAATACAGGAAATATTCTGGAATTGACACTAGGTTATGCTCACCCAATAATGTTCGTCGTGCCTAAAGAAATAACTTTGAGTACCTCAGCAGAAAAGGGACAAGCCCCAGGTATCAAGTTGGAGTCTAACGATCTTGAACTTTTGGGTCAAATTTGCGCAAAAATTAGATCTTTCAGAAAACCTGAACCTTACAAAGGAAAAGGTATTAAATTCAAAGGTGAGATTATTCGTCGTAAAGCTGGTAAAACTTCTGGTAAGAAATAATCTTTTAATTAATTAGATTTCAATCTTTAAAATAAATTATATTTTCACATGAAAATATCCAAAATACAAAAGAAAAAAAGAATTCACCTTAGGGTTAGAAAAAAGGTGTCAGGCACAGCTGAACGACCAAGACTTTCAGTTTATAGAAGTAACAAGCAAATTTATTGTCAATTGATTGACGATATCAAAGAAGTTACTCTGGCTTGTGCAAGTTCTAAAGATGCTGCAATTACTGCCTCTGGAAACAAAGTTGATACTTCATTTGCCGTAGGAAAATTATTGGCAGAAAAAGCTTTGGCCTCTAAGATTGAGAATGTTGTTTTTGATAGAGGTGGATATTTATATCATGGTAGAGTCAAAGCCGTAGCTGATGGCGCTCGTGAAGGTGGATTGAAATTTTAATACAATATAATAAATTACTATAATGTCTAATTCTGTAAGAAAAGTTAATCCAACGGATACTTTGGAACTTAAAGATAAAATGGTCGCTCTTAATAGAGTAGCCAAAGTGACTAAAGGAGGTCGTACTTTCAGCTTTGCTGCCATAGTAGTAGTAGGCGATGGTAACGGTACAGTGGGTCAAGGATTGGGTAAAGCGAGAGAGGTTACGGATGCCATCACAAAAGCAGTGGATGACGCCAAGAAAAATCTCGTAAAGGTGCCTATACTAAAAGGAACCATTCCCCACGAACAGCTAGGTAAATTTGGTGCTGGAAAGGTATTGATTAAACCAGCGGCAGATGGTACTGGTGTGATCGCTGGGGGTGCCATGAGAGCAGTTTTGGAAATCGCAGGTGTACATAACGTACTTGCTAAGTCTCAAGGATCATCCAACCCGCACAATGTGGTAAAAGCTACCATCGATGCATTGTCAAAGTTGAGAACTCCGGTTGAAATAGCTAGAACTAGAGACAAATCATTGGACGAATTATTCAAGGGACTATAAAAATTATCTTAAAATGGGAAAAATTAAAATCACCCTTGTCAAAAGTGTAATCGACAGACCGCATTCTCAAAAGAATACGATCATAGCACTTGGCATCAAAAAAATGAACGGTTCAGTGGAGCATACACCTACACCACAAATCTTGGGTATGGTGAAAAAAGTGAGCCATCTAATCAAAGTTGAAGAAGTTTAATTCTCAATATTAAATTTATTAAAATGGATTTATCTACATTAAAGCCCGCTAAAGGGGCCACACATTCAGAAAAAAGAATCGCTCGAGGACAAGGTTCGGGTCACGGAGGGACTTCCACTAGAGGTCACAAAGGGGACGGATCAAGATCTGGGCATAAAACAAAAAGAAATTTTGAAGGAGGTCAGATGCCTTTGCAAATGAGATTGCCTAAGAGAGGCTTTAAGTCCATCGACCGCATTGATTATGTTGGGATAAACTTAAGTTCTCTTCAACACGCAGTAGATAAATTCAATGCATTGGATTTCAATATGGATTCAATGAAAAAATTATCTATGGTCAAAAAATCCGATAAAGTGAAGATCTTAGGTAATGGCGAATTAAATTCTAAAATTTCAGTAAGCGTTCATGCTATTTCTGCTACAGCAAAGGAGAAAATTGAAGCATTGGGCGGTAGTGTTCAATTGATTAAGTAGTTTTTATGAAAAAATTCATTCAAACCATAGAGAATATCTGGAGCATCCAAGAGCTTCGAGAAAAAATATTATACACGTTAGCTTTGTTGCTTGTGTATAGATTTGGTTCATACGTAGTATTGCCTGGGGTTATCCCAAGCGTACTGGAAAATCTAGCTCAGAACAGAAGTGCTACGGATTTGCTTGGTTTGATAAATGTATTTACAGGGGGAGCATTTAACAATGCTTCTATATTCGCACTAGGTATCATGCCTTATATCACAGCCTCCATCATCATTCAGTTGCTTGGTTTTGCTGTGCCTTATTTTCAAAAATTGCAACAGCACGAAGGAGAAAGCGGCCGTAAAAAACTAAACCAATATACACGTTTCCTTACAGTATTAATAGTATTGGTGCAAGGAGGTGGTTATTTGGCATATATCAGAAATGCCAATGCATATGATCCAAATCTTTCTTGGCAGTTATTTTGGCTTTGTAATATCATCGTTTTGGCAACAGGAACTGTGTTTTGTATGTGGCTAGGAGAGAGGATTACTGAAAGAGGTATAGGCAACGGTACTTCTCTCATAATCATGGTGGGTATTATCGCTAAATTTCCAAGTGCCATTGCATTCGAATTAGGTAAAAATCCTGTATTATTAGTTATAGAGTTGGCTTTGTTTATCTTGGTTATTCTTGCTACGATTGCTTTGGTGCAAGCAGTAAGAAAAATTTTGATACAATTCGCTAAAAGAATGGTTGGTCGCGATAGTAGCAATATGCCAGTTTCTGGAAATAGAGATTATATTCCATTGAAATTGGTTGCAGCTGGAGTAATGCCTATCATCTTTGCTCAGGCTATCATGTTCTTACCCGCAACGCTTCTACAATATACGGCTAATGCAACAGGTATAGGTGCTACATCGAGCTTACTAAGAAGTTTGAATGATTATACTTCGGCTACCTATAATATTATATACTTCATTCTTATAGTCGTGTTTACTTATGTTTATACAGCACTATTGGTAAATGCTCAACAGTATTCAGAATATCTTAAGAGACAAAATGCATTTATTCCAGGTGTAAAGCCAGGATTAGCAACAGCAGATTATATCGATACAGTTACATCTAAAATAACATTACCTGGTGCATGCGCTTTGGGTTTGATTGCCATCCTGCCTGCCTTTGCTAGAGCATTAAGTATCAATACCAGTTTAGCTATGTTTTTTGGAGGTACCACATTGTTGATCTTGGTAGGTACTGTTTTAGATACGTTGCAACAAGTGGATAGTCAATTGCTTATGCGTAAGTATGAAGGCTTAGTAAAAGACGGAAAAGTTGAAGGAAGAGCTACTGCAAGTTCTTTGCAGAGTTTGACCAACTATTAATATATAAAAATAAAGTGGCTAAAGGTAAAATATTTTATAAGACTGGTGAAGAAATTAATGCCATCCAAAAGTCTTGTGAGATAGTATCTGAAACTTTAGCTCTAGTAGCAGAAATGCTCAAACCAGGGATAACACCAAAAGTGGTGGATGCCGCAGCAGAAGAGTACATAAGATCAAAAGGAGGTTTGCCCGCATTCAAAGGGTATCATGGGTTTCCTTCTACTCTTTGTTTTTCTTTGAATGATTGTGTAGTTCATGGAATACCAAATGATAGACCGTTGGAACCCAATGATATCATGAGCGTCGATTGTGGCGTACAACTCAATGGTTATTTTGGAGATGCCGCCTATACTTTTGCTTTCAATGATATAGATGAAGATACAAAATCTTTAATGATTCGAACCAAGGAATCACTTTATTTAGGAATAGATCAGGCGATAATAGGAAAACGTGTTGGTGATATAAGCCATGCTGTTTTTGCTCATACAGAGATGAAGTATGGTTATGGAGTAGTTAGAGATTTGGTGGGGCATGGAGTTGGAATTCAACTACATGAAGCTCCAGAAGTTCCGAACTATGGCAGACGAGGTAATGGGCCATTATTGGCTGAAGGAATGGTAATTGCTATCGAACCAATGATTAATTTGGGCAAAAAGAATGTCAAAGTCCTCAAAGATGGTTGGTCGATAATGACCATAGATGGAAAACCATCCGCGCATTTTGAACACACAGTGGCTATAGGAAAGCAAAAGGCTAATATACTGAGTAATCATGAAATAATTGAGAGCGCAGTTAAAAAAAATGAATATTTAGTAAAAATATAAATTAAAATTCGGATATTTGCAGCCCGAATAGTAAGATGGCAAAAGAAGTATTAATAAAACAGGATGGTATCATCGAAGAAGCACTTTCAAACGCTATGTTTAGAGTGAGATTAGAAAATGACCACCAGATTCTGGCTACTATTTCTGGTAAGATGAGAATGCACTACATTCGTATTTTACCTGGAGACAAGGTTTCAGTGGAAATGTCTCCATATGATTTGACAAGAGGAAGAATAACTTATAGATATAAATAATAAACATGAAAGTCAGGACTTCAATCAAAAAAAGGTCTGCCGAGTGCAAGATTGTAAGAAGAAAAGGTAAACTTTTTGTCATTTGCAAAAAGAACCCAAAGTTTAAACAAAGACAAGGATAATTCATTCATTCATTAACGTAGAATTGATTAAATGGCACGTATAGGTGGTATAGATTTACCAAAGAATAAAAGAGGAGTCATTGGGTTGACTTATATTTTTGGAGTGGGAAGATCCACAGCAAAAAAAATTTTGGCTCAGGCAGGAATTGATGAAAATGTTAAAGTTGCCGACTGGAATGACGACAATATAAAAGAAATTAGCCGTATCATCAGCGATGAGGTTAAAGTCGAAGGTCAACTAAGATCTGAAATCCAAATGAATATCAAGCGATTGATGGACATTGCATGTTATAGAGGGCTTAGACATCGTAAGGGTCTTCCTTTGCGTGGTCAAAGAACTAAAACCAACGCTAGAACCAGAAAAGGTAAGCGTAAGACGGTGGCAAATAAGAAAAAAGCTGCTAAGTAATCTTAAATTAATATATAGTTATATAAGCAATTAACATGGCAAAAGCTAAAAAAGTCAAAAAAAGAGTAGTAAAGATTGATTCCGAAGGTTTGGTTTTCATCAAATCTACATTCAATAACATCATTATTTCTGTTTGCAACAAACAAGGTCAAGTAATTTCTTGGGCATCTTCTGGTAAGCATGGTTTTAGAGGTTCTAAAAAGAATACTCCTTATGCTTCTCAAGTATGCGCTGCTGATGCTGCCAAAGTTGCTTATGAGGCGGGAATGCACGCTGCTGAAGTCTATGTAAAAGGTCCAGGTAGCGGTCGTGAGGCGGCTATCAGAGCCATCGATCAAAATGGTATCAGAGTTTTGGGAATCCATGATGTGACGCCTTTGCCACACAATGGTTGCAGACCTCCAAAGAGAAGAAGAGTTTAATTTTTAATTTAGTAATAATATCTAAGGATTTATAATGGCAAGATATACAGGACCAGCTACCAAGATTGCTAGAACTTTCGGTGAGGCTATTTTTGGTTATGATAAAGCTTTCGAAAAGAGAAAATATGCACCAGGTCAGCACGGTTTGGCTCGTAAGCGTAAGCAACGTTCAAACTACGCGATTCAGTTGGCAGAAAAGCAAAAAGCTAAGCACACTTATGGCGTTCTAGAGAGACAATTTAGAAATACTTTCCACGATGCACACAGTAAGTCTGGTGTGACTGGTGAAATCTTATTGCAATTGTTAGAAGCTAGATTGGATAATGTCGTTTATAGAATGGGATTGACCAAAACTAGAAGAGCGGCTAGACAAATGGTGTCTCACAAACATATCCTAGTCAATGGTATTTTGACCAATATTCCTTCTTGTAGATTGCGTCCTGGTGATAAAATTTCCGTTAGGGGAAAATCTCAAAATTTACCAATGATTTTGGTTGGAAACAAAGATGTAAAGAAATTTGTTTGGCTAGAGTGGAATCCTGATAAAATGGAGGGAATCTTTATAACATATCCAACCAGAGAACAAATACCTGAAAACATTAATGAGCAATTCATCGTCGAATTGTACTCTAAATAAAATTTACGCTGACAACTATCTTCGGATAGTTGTTGACGTTTTAGAAATATCTCTTTACTAAATATTTAATACATCATTTGTTTATATGAGTATTTTACAGTTTCATAAGCCAGATAAAATTCTTCTTAATAAAGCAACGGACTTTGAAGGACAATTTGAATTCAAACCTCTTGAACCAGGTTTTGGACAAACTATAGGCAACTCGCTTCGCAGAATTTTATTATCGTCATTAGATGGTTATGCTATTTCTGCTGTTCGTATTGCTGGAGTTGATCACGAATTTTCTACCATCAAAGGTGTTGTAGAAGATGTGATTGAAATCATCTTAAACCTTAAGCAAGTTCGATTAAAGAATGTTTTGAGTTCTGATGATTCTTCCAGCGAAGAAAAAATTTATATGACCATCAAAGGTCAAGAGCAGTTCTTAGCAGGTGACTTGACAAAATATACCAATGTTTTCAAGGTTATGAATCCTGAATTGGTGATTTGTAACATGGAACCTTCTGTAAGTTTGGAAGTTGAATTGACCGTTACAAAGGGTCGAGGGTATGTTCCAGCAGATGAGAATTTGCCGAAAGACGCTCCTCTTGGCGTAGTGCCAGTTGATGCAATTTATACCCCTATTAAGAACGTATCTTATTTAGTTGAAAATACGCGTGTCGGTCAAAGAACTGACTACGAAAAGCTAACCCTTGATATCAAAACTGATGGCACCATTCATCCTGAAGAAGCTGTAAAGGAAGCTAGCCGAATCATGATTCAACACTTGATGCTTATCACAGATGAAAATATTACATTTGATGATGGTAATAAGCGTGAAGATGCGGTAGTGGATGAGCACGTATTACATATGCGTAAATTGCTTAAGACCAGCCTTGAAGATATGGACTTGTCTGTTCGTGCTTTCAACTGTCTTAAAGCTGCTAGAATCAATACGCTAGGTGAGATGGTTCAGTACGATATGCACGAATTATTGAAATTTAGAAATTTTGGTAAGAAATCCTTAGTAGAAATTGAAGAACTTTTGGTTACAAAAGGACTTTCTTTTGGTATGGATCTTTCTAAATATAAATTAGACGAAGATATTTAATTATTTAATTTTTTAACGTTTACCGAATAGGATTCCTTCCGAAAAGTGACGTGAAGTTAACCCATTTTTTTTATGAGACACGGAGATAAGGTTAATAACCTTGGTAGAAAAAAAGGTCACAGAGAAGCAATGCTTAAGAACATGGCGTCCTCTTTGATTTTATATAAAAGAATTACAACTACTCTTGCTAAAACTAAAGCATTAAGAGTATATACTGAGCCTATCATCAATAGAGCTAAAGAAAATACTACCCATAATAGAAGGGTGGCTTTCAGTTATTTGCAAAACAAAGAAGTTCTACAAGAGCTTTTTGGTAGCGTAGCTGAAAAGATTGCAGATCGTCCAGGTGGATATTTGCGTATCATTAAGTTAGGATTTAGAAGATCTGACGGATCTGATATGGCCATGGTTGAATTAGTAGATTTCAACGATGTTTATACTTCAGGTACTAAGGCAGCTGGTGATTCTAAGGCTAAGACTCGTAGATCTCGTAGAAGTGGGGCTGGAAAAACAGGTGTTGCTGCAGCAACTACCGTAGCAGCTACGGCAGCAGTTGCAAATGAGGTGAGGAAAGAGCAGAGTAGCGAAGAAGAATAGAATTATTCCAATGAATATATTATGATACCCAAAGCTTTACATAAGTTTTGGGTATTTTTGTTTAGTTAAAATCGTTATCATGCAAAAAGTATATATTGTAGATGGTCTCAGAAGCCCGATTGGTCAATTTGGTGGACAACTATCCTCTTGGCGTCCAGACGATTTGTTGGCTGAGCTCATTAGAGCTCTGATGCAAAAATTCCCAAGTGTCGATCCAAGTGCCATCGAAGACGTAGTCATCGGGTGCGCCAATCAAGCAGGAGAAGACAACCGGAATATCGCACGAATGTCGCTCTTATTGGCTGGATTGCCATTTTCTGTTCCAGGTGAGACCGTAAATAGACTTTGCGCATCTGGAATGTCGGCTATCATCAATGCACAAGCAAGGTTAGTGGGTGGTGAAGGCAATTTAATGCTCGCAGGAGGTATCGAAAGCATGACGAGGAGCCCTTGGGTTACGTCTAAATCATCCCAACCTTTTGGGCGTGACGTTGAACTTTATGATTCAAGTTTCGGATGGCGATTTGTCAATCCCAAAATGAAATCAATGTATGGTGTCGATCCCATGGGGAATACAGCAGAAAATTTAGCAAGTTTATACAATATAAGCCGTGATGACCAAGATCTTTTCGCATACAGAAGTCAACAAAAATGCAAAGCGGCTACAGATGCCAATTTGTTTGAGCAAGAGATCTTACCTCTGGAGTGGACTACAAAAGCGGGTAGCATTACATTTGCAGTGGATGAATTTCCAAAGCCCAATAGTACCCTAGAAAAACTGGGTTCTCTAAAACCAGCTTTTAAGGTAGATGGATCTGTGACTGCTGGTAATTCTTCGGGACTGAACGATGGCGGATGTGTTACTTTACTTGCTACAGATGAGGCATTGCGACTATATGACTTGAAACCCTTGGTGTCTATCAAAAGCCATGCGGTAGTGGGCGTTGAGCCCCGAATTATGGGTATTGGTCCAGTAGCCGCCACGCAAAAAGCGCTGCAAAGAGCAAATTTAACCCTCGACCAAATGGACATCATCGAGTTGAATGAAGCCTTTGCTGCTCAGGTTCTTGCCTGCACTCGGTCACTAGGCCTGGCGGACGATGATCCTCGCGTGAATCCGCAAGGAGGAGCGATCAGCCTCGGGCATCCATTGGGTATGACTGGAGCCCGCTTGATCTTAACCTGCGCCAAGCAGTTGGTTCGCGAGCGCAAGCGATGGGGCCTTTGCACCATGTGCATTGGGGTCGGTCAAGGATATGCGGTTATGTTGGAAAATTCAAATGTCTAGATAACCTGAATTTTTCGTCCTAAGCTTCAATTTGGGCATATAAAGACATATTAGGTGGATGATTTTTTAGGCACCTCCTCATGATATGAGGACCGAGCTTTTCGTGGGTTCCGTCTCGACTCTGTATATCGTCGAGACCCTCGTTTTCAACGATGCCACTACAATCTCTGGTGCGCGCGATGCTAGGTTTATTTTATCAAAATTCACCTAGAACGTTTTAATTTTTCACCATTTCTGTAGTTTTTTAAAGTTCATTCTGAGAAATTTTAACCTAGAAATTCGCTGGAAGTCTGTGAATTGTTAGTGATATTTAAGGATAGATTATGAAACTTTCATAGTTGTTGGGTTCGAGCTCCTCTTTATTTCAAACTTTGTAATGGGTTGATAAATTAATGGATATTCTTCGACAACAACGTCGCTTTTATCTAGTCCAAAGGCTTTTTCGTCCTTTAATCCCCACTCTTTCAAAAGAAAATGAACCTTTAATAAAATATCTTCCCTTAGTGAGAATTCATTTTCAACGGACAAGAATTTTTCAATAACAACAAATTTAAAGTCGGGTTCATCATTATATTTCGTCGAGCCATCTGGCCGGATATGAAAATTAAGCTCTTGATTTTTAACCAACTCATTCATTATTTTCTTGAAATATAATTCAGTCCTAGGTTGAATCCTAAAGCCGACGTTGATATTTACTTTAATGATTTTGTCATCTACGAGCTCAGATACATCATATGACAATGTATATGGTTCAGCGGTTCGATTTAAGTGCAAAAACCAATAGACATCGGCTCTTTTTGGCTTTTTAGCAAGAATGGATTTGATTATTTTTTCTTCTACTTCATGGCGATGATTTGCTTTGGTTAGATAAATCAAGTGGGTAGATAATTTTGGAATTTCATCATCGTTGCTCAGTTCGGTGATGGTTTCTGCATACCTACCCAAATCTACAAATTTGGTAAATCTATTGCTAATTTTTCGACCATGATACACAGAATACATGATGAACATAAATATCGATGAAATCAATAGAGTGATATAACCTCCTTCTGGAAACTTATGTAAATTCGCTACGAAAAAGGTTATTTCTATGCTCATAAAGAGCATTAACAATGCAAATACTAATACTTTATTCCATTTTAGTCTGTACAGTAAGAAAAACGATAGCAAATACGTGGTTACCATCATCGTAATAGTGATGGCTAGTCCATAAGCTGCTTCCATATTGGCTGAATTTCCAAAATATAAAACAACGAGAACACAACCAATCCAAAGCATGATATTTACACTAGGTATATAGATTTGTCCTTTGATCTCCGAAGGCTGTCGGACGGCCACCCTAGGCCAAAAATTAAGGTTATTCGCTTCATTTATGAGCGTATAGCTTCCACTTATCAACGCTTGAGATGCAATGATGGCAGCAGCAGTCGAGATACCAATACCTACAAGTAAAAACCAAGGTGGCATTATTCCAAAGAATGGATTGCGATCCGCCAATAAGGCCCCTTCTCCCAAACTCATCAACCAGGCAGATTGCCCCATATAGTTTAACAATAAACAGGCTTTAACTCCTACCCAAGTTATTCTGATATTCTCCTTGCCACAATGCCCCAAGTCTGAATACATCGCCTCAGCACCTGTAACGCATAAAAATACAGCACCCAAAAGGATGAATCCTTCTGGATAAGCGGTCAGAAAATGAAATGCATAATATGGATTGAGTGCTTTAACGATACTAGGGTGAAGGTAGATCTGGGAAATACCAAGAACAGCCAACATCAAAAACCAAATCAACATTATAGGTCCAAAAATTGATCCAACTTTATTGGTTCCAAATCGCTGGAAGAAGAAAATCCCTGACAAAATCGCAATAACTATTGGTACAGTGTGTAGATTTTCTAATCCTTCTATATTTTTTAGTCCTTCGACAGCTGAAGACACAGAAATTGGAGGTGTGATAATACCATCTGCCAATAGGGTAGAGGCGCCTAACATCGTAGGAATGATAAGATATTTTCCATACCTTCTCACCAGTGCATAAAGCGAGAATATCCCGCCTTCGCCGTTGTTATCTGCTTTAAGAGTCAGGTAAACGTATTTGAGCGTAGTTTGAAAGGTAATTGTCCAAAATACGCAAGACAGACCACCATACACCAGTACTTCATCTATGGATCTATTTCCAATCACAGCTTTCAATACATACAAGGGACTCGTTCCAATGTCCCCATATATGATGCCCAAGGCAATCAACAATGTCGCTGCAGTTATCTTTTTGTCTAATCCGTGATTTTTATGTCCTTCCATTGGGTATCAATTTTCGGGACAAAGGTGAGAAGATTGATGTCGGCAAAATGTAAAAATATGCCCTTTAAATATAAAGAAAATATAAAGATTTATTATATTATCGGAATCTATACCCAACTCCGCTTTCGGTGATGATATGATATGGCTTGTTCGGATTGTCTTCAATTTTTTTTCGGAGCGTTCCGACAAAAACGCGTAAATATTGGGTCTCTGATTGATAACCAATTCCCCAGATTTCCTTCAATATAAATTGATGTGTAAGCACTCTACCCTCGTTTTTGGCGAATAACGAAAGAAGTTGAAATTCAGTGGAAGTAAACTTTAACAATTCACCATTCTTTTTTACTGTTCGAGCCAAAAAATCAAAAATAAGATCTCCACACTCGATGGTATTATCGTTATTGAGCGAGTGATTTCTCCTAATAGCAGCTCGGATTCGTGCTAAAAGTTCAGCTGTGCGAAAGGGCTTTGTTAAATAATCTGTAGCCCCATTGTCTAGGGCAGACACTATATCCAATTCGCTGTTTTGGACTGAGAGTATGATGATGGATTTATTGTACCAAGTTCTCAGTTCTTTGAGGATTTCATGACCACTTTTATCGGGCAGCCCTATGTCAAGAAGAATGAGTTCAGGAGGATGATGAGCAGCCAAGACTATACCTTCTTTGCCGCTCTCAGCCTGCCATACCTTGTAGTCATTGCTCTCTAGGGTGATTTCAAGCAGTTTTCTGATTTGGGGTTCATCATCGATGATTAATATTTCTGGCTTATTCATTTTTTAGTTTATTGATAAAAGTGGTTTCAACAGGAATTTCAATTAAAAATTTTGCACCCCCAGTTGGGATATTTGACAAGGTAATTTTGCCTCCATGTGCCTCCACAAATCCCTTGGCAATCGAAAGGCCAAGACCACTGCCTCCTGGTTTTGAATGAGGTAGTCTGTAAAATTTACCAAATGCTAGTGGAATTTCTTCTTCAGGAAATCCTTCCCCATGATCTATGATAGTTATGATGCAATTATTACCTTCGAAGTTTGTCTCTATGATTATTAATGTACTCGGTGGGGTATATTGAATGGCGTTGTGAAGAATATTGTGAATGGCCTGTCCTAGTAAACCCGCATCCACCTTGACCAGTGGCATACGGTCGTTTTCTTTGAATTCAACTGTATGGCCCTCTGATATAGACTGGACTTGAATAACTGAATTGATCAGCTCATTGATGTCGCACCAATCAAAATTTAGCTTCAGAACCCCTCCTTCAAGACGACTTATATTTAGCAGATTTTCAACCTGTCGATTTAATCTAAAACTAGCCTTATCTATTTCATCAAGAAGTACATATTGGTTTCCAATCGAAAGTTTTTCTTTGTTTTCCTTCAAGGTATCTACTGCGCCAATTATGGTCGAGATCGGAGTACGCAATTCATGAGAAAGTGAGCTCAATAGTGTATTATACAATT
Organism: Saprospiraceae bacterium; assembly: GCA_016720635.1. GTDB lineage: Bacteria > Bacteroidota > Bacteroidia > Chitinophagales > Saprospiraceae > JADKKF01. Next base: position 45,206 of record JADKKF010000026.1, on the reverse strand, counting down.
TTATAGATTTTTCTTTTTCCTCTTTGTCCCTGAATTTACTCTCAGCTTTTTTTATTTTATAAGTTAAAACAGCATTGACCAATGCTATGACAAAATATAGCATAAACATCAAAAGGTCTTCCGTATTGTAAATATGAAAAGTATAAAGAGGGGGGATGAATAAAAAATTCCAAATAATCGCACTTAAAATTGCTGCTACCATAACAGGCATGATGTCAAATATCATCGCTATGATTGAGATCGTCATTAACAAAACCAGCGCTACGACCCTATACCCAAAATAACTAGACATATACTGGCAAGCAGATGCCACTATTAATACCAGTCCAATGCTGATTAGGTATTGCGTTTTTAAAGGGGCTTTCCTTGAATTTAATTTTAACACTCCTTTGGATGATTTTTACCTCCTCGAAGTTATAGAATTTAATCTAAATATTTTGTAAAAAATCGACATAAACATTTATAGAAGGGTCACAGTAAGCTATACGAACTCTATTATTGATGTCGTTATTAAGCATTAAGGTACGATTTGATCTTACTTTATCCTCCTGAATTTCATGACTTGATTAAAAATGCCGCTGGCCATAATTTTTTCAAATTCTTCCTTCGTAGGATTTATCAAATAAGTAATTTTAGCATGATCCTTGTCTTTGATTTGCTTGACTTTGGTGATGCTTTCTAGTTTTGAAAATTTGGTTTCTTTTTCTTCCTCAAAACTTATGCTCGCAACCGTAAGTCCGTTGGGTGTAGATCTGACGATAAAAGTCTCCCAATACTTCCCTGTAGAAGTGTTCAATATATAATTATCCGCAAGAGTTTTAATCACGGTTTTTCCATCCGTCATATTTCCAGCGATGGGCGGGATCCCATTGGATGTAAATGCATGTGCGTCAATCGTGATGGTGTCTTTGAGTTCTTCTTCGCTCACATACGTACCGATGAACTGTGCTGGTATTGATCTCAGAGCCTCAGTATCTCTCGGTTGCGTTTTTTTAAAGATGACGGGAGAGCATGAAGTTAAGAATACCAACCAAAGTAATGCATATGGAAGTAATTTTTTCATGGAATAGATTTTTAAAATAAAATTATAATTCAAGATTTATACAATAAAAATACGGCCAACAAAATCAACGGCTGGTGCCAATGGCAGTGATGATTACTATAGGTCTAAATCCGACGGACATTTGACTATCGTTTGGATTTATGCTTTTTTGTGTGACACTGTAAAGGTACTTTAGTGGATCTTTGTAGGATCCTCCCTTGGTAATCCCAGGCTCTTGCACCAATTCTTCGACATTGCCCGACATATTATAGATACCTAAATCATTGGGTAAAAAAGAGTTAGTGCGAGAGGTAAAATTGTGATCATTTGAAGGGATTTTCATCAAAAGATCTGGAATATCTTCAGAAGATGTCTCGCAGCTCGAATAATTGGCTAGGAGTTTGCCTTCAGCATTTCTCGAATAGTACCCATTGAACCCAAAATACTTATCAAGGCCGTTGGCGGCGGATGCTGCCCACTCCCACTCGTAGGAAGACGGCAGTCTTACTTCTACGTTAAAGTCTTTGCCTACGTGATTTTGCAATTTTTCTTTCAGCCATTCGCAATATTTTTGAGCACCGGTATATGTCACGCCAGTTACTGGATATGATTCATAGGCAGGATGGGTGTAATATACTCTCGCTAGGATTTTTTCTTCATTCGTAAAATGACTTGAATCAATCAATAGGTTTAAATCGGAGGTAGATTTAGGCTTATAATTTGCCAAAAACTCCCTAAATGCAAGGCAAGTAACTTCTACTTTAGAGATGTAAAAACCGCTGATATCTATGCGGTCAGTAGCCTTGTACCCACGCAGGTAAGTACCAGATGGGACGTACACATAATCCGATGGCAAATTCACTTTTAGAGTGCCTTTGTCGGGGTTTGAAATCCATGGAGACAAAAAGGTAAATAGGTAAATGAACAGCGTCATAATAATTATTAAGTTGATTTATAAATAAAGATAGGTTATAAACTCTAACTGAAAATTATTTGGTATTTAACCTTGCGATTTTAACAAATTTAATAATGGTAGTATAGAATGGCATTGATAGGAGTTTGAAATGAAAAAGCGGCTACTTTTGGTGTAGCCGCTTTGATCAAAGTATGGAAATTTGTTAACTCTAAAATCACAAAAGTTTACCGTTGTATAATAATTTAAATACTTCATCAGATTCAATTGTAAGTAAAAAAATACAATGGATAAACCTAATTAAAATTTGATTTTATTCTAAAATATGTACTTGTGAATCCTCTCCGCCATTGTATAAATTCCCACCACTAATTTCACATTTTTGGTCAAATGAAAAAATAGCAATTAAATCATTTGAGTAGAAGAACATGTCATCATTAAAACTTGTCGGATTAAAGTAATACTTGCCCTTGAAAATATTTTTTTTCAAGAAATATATTTTTTTATTACAAAATTTTTTTGAGTTACTCAGCAAATAGTTTCTTAATTGATTAAAATATAAATGTGGTATTGAATTTTTAAGAACCCCATTTAATTTCATTTTGTCGTCAATTATAATTTGTGTATTAGGTACAGGATCAAATCTATTTAGAATTGGATCACATTCAATAAAAATTGCTTCTTGGTCGAACTTATCAAGCAAAACATTATTATCTAACTTCAATATAGAAAATTTAATCTTATAAAAGTTTTGACTACATGAAATAAAACCTAAAACAAATAAAAAATAAATGATCGGAAAGGAACATGTTTTAATCTCTGATGTAAGCCCACCATGCAACAAATCCCAAATTTTAATTATTTTTTTTGTATCCATAGATATAATTCTTTCCACTAATCAATAATCAATGGGTTTTGCTGATTGCCATATCTCTGTTTGATACCATATGTTTTGGTATTTTTCTTCTAGGGGTAAAGTAATTATTTTTTTGCCAACAACCTTATGCTTTTTGAATGAAACCACATATAAATTCAAAGCTGCTTTGTCTTTCAAATTTTCTGCCACAGGAGTTTTAAAAATGCGACAAGAATAATATATGTCTTTCGCCCCTGATTCTATTAAAGGTAGGTAATATCCAACGATACTATTAACCCTTTCTTCAATGTTCTCGTCTATGTAGGTGATATATTTTTTTGTATCTGCCGTTTTAGGGATATTTAGTTTGAGTGAGTCCCCAATAAAACTAAGAGAATCCAAGATCCTTAGAGGAACATCAGGTACGATTAATCCCGATGGAAATCTGACATATTTTCGTATACAAATCAATGGATCTATATAAAAAATAATAGAATCATTCATTGTTCCCCTCTTTTTAGCATTAGAGTCTTTAAAAGTAATTTTTTGAAAGAACTCCTCTTGCCTTTCAGGATGTTTTTTCAACATTTCGGCATAAAAATAATTCTTGGGGGCACATGCCCCCAAGTGTATCATTACGCCTAATAAGTAAATTATAATTTTTCGTTCTTTCATATGCATTAATTGATTTAAAGATACTGAATTCCAACAAAAAAAGCGGCTATTTGAATAGCTGCTTTGGGTAATTATCAAATTTATCTCGTTTAGAGCGACTTCGGTTCTTTCTGTTTAAATAACTTAAACAAAAATAGAATATAAATAAATCCTGTTAAACTATAAACTGTGACATCTGAAAATGCAAAATTAACTCTGAGCCAAAAATTTTGGGGATCTGGAGAATTATCAGTACTAGCAAAATTTCTATAATCGTCATAAAATACATAAAGTACAAGTGCTAAGTAAAATACAATCATCCAACCTTGCTTGATTAACCCATTGGCTAAATTTTTGTTGATAAAAAAGAAAATCAGAATACCAAGAATTAAGATAAAATAAAAGATAGCAAGAAATGCCATTCCATCTCCAATACAAACAGGCATATTTAATGCTTGAATATACCATTCTCCCTTAGCAAATGCAGCTAATAAAGCCAAAATAAATGCGAGAATTATACTTCGTATTATTTTCATAAAAAAATCCATGTGCAACCAATTGCATACAGTTGCACTTTTTCAAGTTTGTACTCCAAAGATAAAGTTTTTCCTTTCATTTTTGCACAAAACCCAGCGCGTCAAGGATCGGAATGGTCATCGCAGATGAGTCCGAAGGACGGAACCCATGAAGAGCCTGACCATCGGCGAAGGCGATGGGGACGCCCCAAAATTAATAAAATCAAATGGGGAGAAATAGGCTAAGTAGCTTATCTTTGCTCGGGTAAAGCTAGAAATCGATGACAATAACGAAGACGCAGTGGCAGGTATTTTTGTGTACATTCGAACTGTTCGCATTGGTGAGCGGGTCCAAATTTTTGCCCTCGTTGGTCATGTTTCTCTTGATTGGGTCGATAATCATCGACTTTGAGTGGTCTCCGAAATGGCGTCTTGGACTGAGCAAATCACTAGCGGAAGGATGGCGGAATTTCTGGAAGTATCCGCCGTTTTGGGCGATGTGGGGTCTGTGGATCGTAGGGGCGCTGTCTTATTTTTGGAGTGAGGATACGCAGGAATGGGCGAATTTTTTCAGGATAAAGCTGCCGTTTTTGGCATTGCCGCTCGTATTCGCTTCGATGCCAGCATTCAGCCGAAGGACGCTATACACGATATTTACGATAGGATTTTGGGTGATTTGTGGCAGTACGGTGTATGTGTGGGTGAAATATTTGCAAGATTTCGAGGCCATCAACGCCCAGTTATTCCAAGGGAAGTGCTTGCCGACGCCGATAAATTATATCCGATACGGCTTGACACTGGCGATGGCGCTTTTGATCGCAATCCAAATCATCAAGGACAAATTCACGATAAAATACGCTTGGGAGTGGCGATTGAATATCATTTTGGGTATCTATTTGCTGGGATTTTTGCATGTCTTGGCGGTGAGAAGTGGAATATTCACGTTTTATGGCGCTGCTGCGGTATGGTGTGTGGTAGAAATCCTGAAAGTAAAAAAATATTATTTGTTAGCATGGCTGGTGGTAGCGGGAATTTCCTTGCCTGCGATGGCCTATTTGCTATTGCCCAGTGTGCAGCAAAAAGTGGCGTATTCGCTATACGACTGGAAGATGCACAAGGAAGGGAAAGGGCAATGATTATTCGGATTCGGATAGGATCAGATCGCTGGATATTGGTTGGTCCATCATCAAGGAAAATCCCATACTCGGGGTAGGAGCTGGGGATCTCGAGAAGGTGAAGGACGAAAAATTTGCAGAGAGATATCCCGCAGGTACGATCGCCAAATTGCCGCACAATCAGTTTGTATTCACATGGGCTTCGTTGGGGCTGGTGGGATTGCTTGGATTGATGCTGGGGCTATTGGTGCCCTTATTTTATCAAAAAAATTATAAAAACACGCTGTTTTTGGCGTTCAATGTGGCGACATTTCTATCCTTTATGGTGGAATATACTTTGGAGACAAGCATTGGGGTGGCATTTTTTATTTTGTTTGAATTGTATATATTAAATTATCTTAAAGGAGAAAAGCCTTAAACGGACTAAATTATGGTTTTTTCAGATCAAAAAATATTAGAAAGCATCGAAACGGGTAAGATAGTTATAGAACCGTTTGACAGAAATGCTTTGGGGACGAACTCGTATGATGTGCATCTAAGCCCTTATTTTGCGTGTTATGAAGGGAATGTATTGGATGCCAAATCCCACAATAAAGTTAGGCATTTTGAGATACCACCTGAGGGCTTTACCTTGCAGCCAGGAGTGCTGTATCTGGGCAGTACACAAGAATACACGGAAACACACAATGCAGTGCCGTTTTTGGAAGGAAAATCAAGCGTAGGTAGGCTTGGGATCGATATTCATGCCACGGCTGGAAAGGGGGACGTGGGATTTTGTAACTATTGGACGCTCGAAATCTCTTGCATCATGCCAGTAAAAATCTACCCAGGAATGCCCATCGGTCAGTTGATTTATTTTGCTGTCGAAGGAGATATAGATAATATGTATCACCTAAAAAAGAATGCCAAATACACCGAGAAAACTCCTCGTCCGATGGAATCTATGATGTGGAAAAATAAGTGGTAGCAGTCGATTAATTTTCTTGCAATTCCTCCTCCTCATATTCAGTTTCTAAGGGAGGTCTCCCCCAGAATTGGATACCAAGGCTAAGCTCCATGGCAGTATTTGTTTGTCTTTGAGAAGGAACGAACTCTATAAGACCCGTGATAGGGTCCTTGTATCGGTATGCCTTCTACGATCACTTGTTTGCTGATATCTGGACTCACGCTCAATTCTAGAATGAATCTCTGTGACGCAAGTGGAAATTCTATGCCACCGCCTAACCAAAGGCCATAATTGAACTTTTTGATGGCATCTTCGGGATAGCCAAAGACTTCGAGCTTGGTATGTACTGTATAATCTCCACGCACACCAAGGCCATAATAGTATTGAGAATTATTGACAAAGGGTTTTTTGGATTTGAGTCCAAGGCTTAGACTTAGATTGCCAAATAGATTTTCGAAAGTCCTCACGGGGATGTTTTGACCCGTGGATGAAATGTAAGAACCAAACCTTATAGCGCTACCCTTTGCGTGATAACCCAGTGAGGCGAAGAAGCCATATTTTTCTTCCACATCACCATTTTCTACCATCAATGCTACGTGGTATTTGTACAGGGGACTGCGTTTTCCATAATCATTCCATTTCTGAAAACCCACCGTGGGACCGAGTTTTAAGTAATACATACTCTGTGCATGACCTTTCGGTTGAAAAATCAAAAAGAAGAAGGAAAGCCATAAAATTGCGCAGCGCATATCGAAATTATATTTTTCTTAAAATTACGAATTTTTAAAAAAATTATTTATTTTTTTTGATGATGAGTTTTTGTCCAATTTTTATAGAATCTGACGAAAGGGCGTTCCATTCGCGTATTTGATCGGGTTTTATCCCATATTTTTTACTCAAATTATAAACCGTATCGCCTGGGCTTACTTCGTGGCCATCCTGATTGCTATCCACTGGAGGTTTTACGGCTTCCACAGGTGGTGGGATGCTCTCAGTCTTAGGTGGAATGCTCTCAGTCCTAGGAGGAATACTCTCAGACTTAGGTGGGATGCTTTGTGCAGCTGGTATCGTTTTAGTCGCTGGCTTCGGCACAGGCTTTGGGGCTGGCTTCGGCTTTGGGGCTGGCTTTTTGATTGCTTCTGTGTTGATAGGTACAGGTGTTTGAGCTTTAGGGCGAGTGATAGGCTCGGCCATTGGTGTTATTGCCTGAGAAACCTCCGTGTCAGGGGTAGATTCTAAAGGTTTGTCAGGTAAGATAGATTTTATATCGCTGGCCAATCTTGGAATTTCATCTTTGCCAATTCGCCATCTCAATTTTATCTTTTCGCCAATGGCCGGCTCAGTACCTTTTTCCATTCTGTTTTTATGATACAGTTTATCCAACTTTATGCCATATAATTGAGAAATATAGTACATCGTCTCTCCTTGTCGAACATAATGCCAAAGCTCTTTTCCATGATTGAAATTTCTCTTCGATTGCAAATAAACGCGATCGCCAGGATGAATTTTTTGATGCGCATCCTTCAGTCCCTCGTTGTATTCGAGCAAGTCTTCGACCTCCAATCCTAGATAGTGCGCAATCTCCGCAGGAGTTGTTACATTGACAGGTACATAGAGTTTGGCGTCATTTTGTATGAATACATTTTGCTCGTCTGTGTGTTGTAAATCTTGATTATTATAGATAAAACCTGGCGATTTTATGCTGCCTATATACACAGGTGGCGGAGGAACATTTCCTTCGTAATCGTATTTATACAGTTCGTATCGCTCTATGATGGCGATCAAATTGGTCGGATAATTCATATCGGTGGCATAGCCAGCATCTTTTAATCCATAAGCCCATGCTTTATAGTCCAAGGGATCCAAGGTGAAAAGAAATCCATACCTCGAATATTTATTCTTATTTCTTAAAAATTCTGTGTGATCGGCAAAGGACTCCACTACATCATTGTAGGCCCGGAAACAGGACTCAACCAATTGGCCATTTTTGTAATCGTCGTCCTTGAACTGAGCATAAGGACCTTCCCAATTTTTGCCACATTTTATACCAAAATGATTGTTAGATCCTTGAGAAAGTTTGCTGCGTCCTGCATTAGATTCTAGCAATGCTTGTGCCAATTTTATACTGGCAGGGATTCCCCCTCTCTTCATTTCTTCGATGGCGACATACTTGTAGTTCTCAACATAATCCAAATAGGCTTGCTGTTGATTTTGCGCACGTAAAGCCACACAATTTGCCACCATGAGGCAAAAGAAAAACCATTTATTCATACCAAAATTACTTATCAAGTAGCAAATATACAATTAATTATATATTACTATAATATTTAATGTGAAAAAATAAAAAACTTTTAAGTCGTTTTGTTTTGGAAGGAATATGGTCTAACAGGGAGTACTGGGCGTATTTATAAACGGTAAAATATCTTCATAAGTATATCCCTTGCCCCAAAGGTATTGGAAAACCCTTTGATTTTTATGAAAATCATCTAATTCTGAAAGGCTCGCTGCTTTCTTTTGGGAGAGATTTGCAATGGTTTCATTGTATTCTTTCTGGTCAATTTTTTGCAATGCTTTTTGGATGCAATAATCGGAGATATGTTTGGATTTGAGTCCTAGCATGATTTTCCTTTTGCCCCAATGATTTATCCTAAATTTTCCACTGGCATAGGCGATGGCGTATCTTTCCTCATTGAGGAATCCATCTTCGATGAGCTTTGACATCACCTCTTCCAATTCATCCCCATATACTTGTAGCTGGAGGAGTTTTGTTCGCACTTCTGTATGGCAGCGATCTTGATAAATGCAATATTTTTGGAGTTTATCCAAGACTTGTGCTTTGGTTAGATGCTTGGCCATGGATTATTTTTTGTTGCTTAAAATATCTTGAACAGTAGGTATCAAAAGGTCTCTGTCTTGGAGCCAGATACAGTTCCATCCGAGGGTTTGCGCAGCTAGAATATTCTCGCGATTGTCGTCGATAAAGAGAATTTCAGAACCCTTCAAACCTACCTGTTTTTCAACGTAAAGATAAATATCTGGATTGGGCTTTCTTAAATGAATTTCGTGCGAATAAAAAACATAATCGAAACAATCATTTTCAAAGTCTAGGCCATGAAAACTACTTCGAATGGTACTTAGTGCTTGTTGAATATGCGTGTGGTTGGTGTTGCTAAGCAATGCCGTTTTGAAGCCTTTTTTTCTCAACTCCATAATCCATTGGATTTTTTCAGGAGCTATGGTCCCTAATAAAGCGTTCCATGCATCGAGCAGATCTGTTTCATCCAAAATTTTCGATGGAGCAAGCGATTTTAACCCGTCAAAAAATTGAGATTCGCTAACCAAACCCATTTCATAATCCAAAAAAATTTGGGGCACATTGCCTTGGTTCATCACATTGTACTGAATGCCGAGAAGTGCCGATAGCGCTTTCTCCGTTTTCTCCATTTCAATGTCTAGGATAACATTTCCAAAGTCAAATACGATGATTTTAAACATAACAAAATAAAAAGATGGGAGACAAAGTTAAGCATTTGATGGAAGAAATGGGGGAGGAGGGTGAAAATCTTTAGGTTAGGAAAAGATTGGGTTGGAAATTCATTCTTTCATTATTAGCATTTTTCACTCCTCATCCCTCAGCGAGATCATCCCATTGGGATGTATGGATATTCGCCTTTCCTGAGCCATGAGAGCCAATTGAACCTCTAAATCCTTAGCTGGGATTGTTGGCAATTGGGACTTTAGTTCTTCGATTTTCAAGGGGTGTATCTTCAAAGCATCAAAAATCATTTCTTGGATATTTTGAGGGGTCATCATAGATTTTTGTCGTGTCCGACAAGCACTGCAATGACCACAATCTGGGGCATTTTTCTCTCCAAAATAGTCAAGGAGAAAAGCAGAGCGACAACGTGTACTGTGCAGAAATTCACTCACCTTTTCGATCATAGTTTTTCTTCTTTCCTTGAGAAATCGGAGGCGTTTTTCATCGAAGGCTAATAGCTTTTTTGGCATCCTAGGCGCTAGGTATCTCAGCTGTGGCTTGGTCAGTGCAGGATAATATTCGATTACATCGTCCGTTTCCAGTTTGCGCATCAGCACCTTCAAGGTAGGTGCGTCCACTTTCAGGAATTCCGACAATTTGGCCTCGTCTATGGGTACTATATTGGTCATGACGCCTTGATACAATCGCAGTAATGTCTTGACAAAAAAATCCATCTGGGGATGTTTTAGTAAATATTCGTAGAGATAATCGTGGCTGACCATGAAGAGTATTTTAGCCTGTGAATTCAATTCTTCTTCCTGCTTGATATAACCCTCGTCTTGCAATATTTTCAACCCTCCGATACAAGCTAGAGGATTTAATTGATATCGTTGGATAAAATCTTGGAGGTCAAAGTCATAACTCTGCCCATCGCCGAATTCTAAGGGGACTCCTAAGTATGCGCCCAGCGTTTCGTACAATAAACGGATGGAATCCAAAGGAGGGAACGACATTTCCAATTGGTAATTAAGTTTCTCCATATCGTTTTCATCCCAAAGCCAGAATGTACTGGAATTCTGCTCATCCCGCCCCGCTCTTCCGGCCTCCTGAAAATACGCTTCTAGGCTGTCAGGTGCGTCCATATGGACTACAAGACGCACATCTGGCTTATCTATTCCCATCCCAAAGGCATTCGTACAAACCATGATCGGACAAGTTCCCTTTATCCATGCGTCCTGCTTTTTCTCCCTAGTCTTGAGCTCTAAACCTGCGTGATAAAAATCAGCACGATAACCATTTTGGATTAGATATTTTGCTATTTCTACGGTCTTATTTCGACTGCGCACATAGACAATCGTGCTACCTGGGTGATGCCTAAGTTTGTCAAATAGCTCTTGTCTTTTTCGATCGGTCAAAAGCGTATTGTAAGAAATATTGGGCCGATTAAAACTAGCTTGATGGATATTCGACCGCTTGAATTCAAGTTTTTCTTGGATGTCTCGCGCTACATCAGGCGTTGCCGTAGCCGTTAGTGCCATGATAGGTACTTCGGGATAAAAGGCTTTCAGCGTTGGTATTTGCAAGTATTCGGGCCTAAAATCATACCCCCATTGGGAGATGCAATGCGCCTCATCCACTACAATAAGCCGAATGTCCAATCTAGGCAATCTTTCTTGGAATCGTTCACTTTGCAGCCGCTCAGGACTCAAATATAAGAATTGATAATAGGCACTTTCTGCATTGTCTAGGATACTCTTGATTTGTCTTGCATCAAGCCCAGAATATATCGCGGTAGCCTTGATTCCTTTTCGCTTGAGGTTCGATACTTGGTCTTTCATCAAGGCGATCAATGGTGTCACTACGATGGTCATGCCCCCAAGAGCCAATCCTGGAACTTGAAAGCATATCGATTTTCCCCCACCCGTAGGCAGTAGAGCGAGGGTATCCTTGCCTTCCAAAACCTGCCGAATGATGGTCTCCTGCAAGGGTCTGAATCGGTCAAAGCCCCAAAATTGCTTGAGTATATGATGTATATTTGTATCCATACGAAATCTTAGCACTCAGTCAAAAATACATGTTTATTTGGATATATTTTTTATGGCACCTCCTCACTGCGTTCGGATCGGGCTGTACGTGGGTTCCGTCAGGTCCTAACCTGAGGGATGCATCCCAATGGACCTGACTCTCATCTCTTAGGAGATGAGACCACTCCCATCCCATGGTGCGCTTGTTATTTTAGCCATTTCTGAGCGACAATAAATCTTTCTTCGTTATCTTGTTTTTTATGGAGAAATTATGATAATTTTATACCAGAATGACAAATGAACAAAAAGCCCTAAGTGCTACATATTTCAGCATCATCGGTAATGTAATACTAGCTATCATAAAGACATTGGCGGGCATATTCGGCAATTCTTTTGCTTTGATAGCCGATGCAATAGAGTCTATTACAGATATTTTAGCGTCGTTTTTGGTATTATTAGGGATAAAATACGCGAGTAAGCCCCCAGACGAAAACCATCCCTATGGACATGGCAGAGCCGAACCACTGATCACGGTGCTGGTGGTTGGATTCCTTTTCGCTTCGGGTTTGATCATAGCCATTGAGAGCATTGAGAATATCCAAACGACCCACGATTTACCCAAAATATGGACATTATACCTCCTTGCTCCACTTATTCTTTGGAAGGAGATTTCATTTCAGATGGTGATGAAAAAAGCCAAGGAAACCAAAAGTTCGGCGCTCAAGGCGGACGCTTGGCACCATAGAAGCGATGCCTTCACTTCTATAGCGGCATTTATTGGAATAGCCATTGCCATATATTTTGGTCCTGGGTACGAGACGGCCGATGACTGGGCGGCCTTGGTTGCCGCTGGATTCATATTGTATAATGCGTATAAAATTTTTAGACCCGCATTAGCAGAAATCATGGACGAACATCTGTACGATGATATGGTATCTGAGATCCGAGAGATAGCAGCTGAAGTAGAGGGCATCACACACACGGAGAAGTGTTTTGTAAGGAAGACAGGAATGAAGTATTATGTAGATTTACACGCTTCTGTAGATGCCAATATTTCTGTAAAAGAAGGACACGATCTCTCGCACAAATTGCAAGACGCATTGAAGGCAAAAATCCCAGAATTGGGCAATGTGTTGATCCATATCGAGCCAGATCGATAGAAGAAGGCTGATACAAAATTGTCAAATAGAATAGATACTTTTCTATATAAAGCACAGAATTCATTTCATAAAAAAATCCACAGCATATATACAATCCAGTACAAATTGGATTATATTTGTAGGGAGAGAGGGATGATATTTGTTATAGAGAAAACCAAGCGCGAGAGGGGTAGGAGCGGACACGAAGTAAAGCGGATGACCCGACCCGATATCGTCGTAAAGACGAGAAAGGGTCTCGCCCAAAATTAAATTTTAAAAGTTACAAACACGGAGGATATGTTTAGAAATTGGAGTTTATTAATAGCGGTTATTTCGTTTGTTTTGACGGGGAATGATGTGGTGGCGAGGCCTAACCCCCCTGATGGGAAATGGGGATTTTTTGGGCACAAAAGGATCAATCGATTGGCGGTTTTTACGCTACCTCCTGAGATGATGGTGTTTTATAAAAAAAATATCGAATACGTTACGGAACACGCGGTGGATCCCGACAAAAGGCGATATGCGACGAAGCACGAAGGGTCGAGGCATTATATAGATTTGGATCGATATGGGAAGATGCCATTCGACAATTTGCCCAGAGACTGGAATACTGCACTTATGTACTATACGGACTGGATTTGGAAGAACACTTCGGGAGATACGGTGCGGATTTGCAAGGCCGAGTTCATTAGAAATAGCAAGGATTCGGTCTGTCTGGAAGGTAAGTGGAACGGAAAAAAAGTGCGACGTGTCATCTCTGTTGCTAAGTACAAGCCTTTTTTCTTAAGGAATTTTGTCTATAAATACTACGACGATGAGATCGTTTCACCAGTGGATTCGTTCAATGCTTTATTCGGCGTTTCCTTGCCCGAGGGGGTGATAGAGCCAGAAGATTATCTGACGGAACACGGAGTGAATCCCTACAATTTGACCAGTATGTTTGCCAAATTGGTTACGGCTTTCAAAGAGAGAGATCACAAGCAGATTTTAAAACTTTCGACAGAATTCGGGCATTATGTCGGGGATGCCCACGTGCCGCTGCACACCTGTTCCAACTACAATGGGCAGCTGACAGGGCAAGATGGAATCCATGGATTTTGGGAGAGTAGGATCCCTGAATTGTTCGCTGACTTGGAATATGATGCTTTGGTTGGCTCGGCTGTGTATATAAAAAAACCGAATGAATATTTTTGGAAAATCGTCTTTGATAGCCACGCTTTCGTAGATTCTGTCTTAACGATCGAGAAGCGATTGAGCCAAACGTATCCAACGGATCAGCAGTATTGTCAAGCGGAGCGGCTAGGTCTCGTCGTGAGAGCTCAATGTCCAGAATATGCCAAAGAGTACGAAGTACAGATGGATGGCATGATTGAGAATCGATGGAGGGCTTCGATACATACCATCGGATCCCTTTGGTACACGGCTTGGGTGGATGCTGGGCAGCCAGATATGAGCAAACCAGGCGTCATCGAATGGACTGAAGCAGAGAAAAAAGCGATGGAAGCCGAAGAGAAAATTTATCGCGCAGGTAAGATAAAAGGACGACCTCACGATGATTGACGATTCAATCACCCAAATCCCTCTTCTATAAGCCTTTGTATATGGAGGATCCCTTGATAATTGTCCTCTTCATCGATGACAAGAAGGTGATTGATATGTCTAGATCTGATGAGATCCAAAGCATCCAAAGCGGGTGCGTGGATAGAAATCGACAGTGGATTTGATGTCATCATGTCTTGGGCGGTCATATCCTGAAAAGTATTTTCTTTGAGGATCATCCTTCTGATATCTCCATCTGTGATGATGCCTACCAGTCTTTGCCTTGGATCTAGTACCGCGGTTGCGCCTAATTTGCCTTGGCTCATGGTGAGCAAAACGGAGTGGACTTTTTCATCGATAATGACAGAAGGCGCGCTTTGGCTTTTGATTAAGTCCTTGACAGACATAAGCAAAGATTTGCCAATCAAGCCTCCTGGATGATTCCTAGCAAAATCTTTTTCAGTTGTTCCATTTAATTTCATCAATGTGATGGCAATCGCATCACCTAAAGCCATCTGCACGGTAGTACTAGTTGTTGGCACCCAATCAAACGGATCGGCCTCCGGTACGCTGGGAGTCAGTAAAAGGAAGTCCACTTCGGATGCAAGATAGCTTTTGGGTCTTGAGCATATCGCGGCTGTTTTTAATCCTCTTGATTTGATGATGGGAAGGATTGTTTTTAGTTCTTCGCTCTCTCCACTCTTGGAGATGAAAAGGACAAAATCGCCCTCGAGGAGCATACCCAAGTCTCCGTGTATGGCTTCGCTAGGGTGCATGAATGCGGCTTTGATGCCTACAGAATGCATGGTTGCGACTATTTTTTGGGCTACCCAGCCGCTTTTGCCTACACCTGTCCAAACGAGTCTTGGGTTAAAATTCAAAATATGTTGAATAAAATCGTTGAAAGGTGCTTCGAAAGAATTCATCAAACTTTGTAAACCGTAAGATTCACAAGCGATGACTTCCTGGGCGATATCGGAGGGTAATGATTTCAATATAAAAATATTAAGCGAACAAAGATAATGATTTAGCGCGATTTAGTCAATTCCTTGGTGCATGGCTTTGTCTCTGAGTTCTTGGGACTTCTCTTTTCCTAGGTAGGATTCTATCGCCCAATGGATTATGTACAGCAAAGGGGTCAGTCCAACGGCGATAAAGAACTTATAAAAATAGTTGATGGTACAAATGGCCAAAACGGTTTTCATGCTCCATCCTGCGCCTATATAGAAGGCGATAAATAAGACGATAAAACTATCGATTAATTGGGAAACGATGGTGGACCCCGTAGATCTAAGCCAGATTTTCCCGGAGCCAAGTTTTCTTTTTATGGATTGAAAAATAAAAACATCGACCAACTGCCCTACTATAAATGCGACCAAAGATCCGATGATAATCCAAAGACCTTGACCGAATATCAAGCGATAGGCTGCATCATAATTTCCGACAAGATTTTTCTTTTGTTCGAAGGAAATATCTGTGGCTGGAGGTAGGTGGGATGTAGGCCAAAAATCGGCTGGTACAAGGTGGATAGCCCACTGCACCATTGCAAAAGAAAAGGCAATTAAAAAAGCGGTGGTGAACGAAATAAGTCGGACACCTTTGGGGCCAAAATACTCATTGACTATATCAGTTAGAATAAATACGACGGGCCAAAGAATAACCCCAGCAGTTAAATTGAATGAAACTGGGATGCCCAAAAGATTCCATTCTACTGGTTGGAAACCTAAGGATTTTTCTAGGGAGAAAATCTTAACACCAACGAATTCTGCCAATAATGCATTGGTAAGAAAAACGCCAAAAAGGAATATGAAAAGCTTAATTTCCTTAGCAAAAAGTGGGGATTTAGATTCTGTCATAAGCAATAATATGAATGCTAAGGTAAAAATAAATTTTGGAATACAGCGATGGTGGTATTTGTGATGGTTCTATACTTAGAATCAGAGTGTGCAAAATGTTGTTGGATAGATATTAGATTAGACATTTATTTCATTTAGCGCACCAGAGATTGGAGTGGCCTCGTGATATACGAGGGTCTCGACGACGAAAGAGGAGAGACGGAACCCACGAAAAGCTCGGTCCTCATAATATGAGGAGGTGCCATAATATCAATGAACCCTTGTGCCTTGTGGGGTCAAGCTGGCCATAAGCTCTCCCTCGAAATGGAGATACTCCTGCCATCGATAGTTGACCTTGGTGGGATCGCCATAAAGTCGAGCAAGGTCTAGGAACATGGTGTAGTGGCTGGCTTCTGCAACCATGAAATGGTGGTAAAATTTGCGCAGATCCGCATCCTCGAGATGGAGACTTAGCAAGCGAAATCGCTCACAACTGCGTGCTTCGATCAAGGCGCAAACGAGCAATTTTTCGACGAGGACGTCTATCTTGGAACCACCTGGTTTCTTGAAGGCCAGCAGACCTAGGACGTACTCATCTTTGCGCTGAAAGCCGAGCTTCAAATCTCTTTTTTTGAGTTCGTTTAGAACTTGCCGGAAATGACCCCATTCTTCAGTGACTACAGGGGAGACTTCTTCGACCAATTTTATTTTGTCGGGATATGACTGGACCAGGCTGATGCACATGGTGGCTGCCTTCAGTTCACAATAGGCGTGGTCAGTTAGGATTTCTGCTAGATCTTTGGAGGCTAAATCGACCCATCGAGGGTCTGTCGGAAATTGTAAACCGAGCATAATGGCATCAATCGAGTTCTTTTTCCAAACATTGGATTTGGTTTTTGAGAAATTGAGTATTGAATACTTCATAATCCTCAAATCCTGACGTCCAAGTCACGCGAATTTTATCAATATCTTTTTTGCGTAGGATTTTTTCTTGTTTGTAGTCAATGGAAAACTGAGCCTGGATGTCGTAAAGACCAGTTTTGGAATTGAAGCGGACATCATCGACGCCTGTATTGTATAGGGTCATTTTTTCATCGTCAATGAATTTGATTTGTAAAAAAGAGCCTTCTCGATAGGTACCGTAATCTCGCCGAATTTCTTGGGAGGGAAATGAGAAAGTTAAAAGTAAATACCTATATCCTCCAGAAATAGCGGCCATATATCCCTCGCATCTGATGACATCTTGCTCCTTTAAGATTTGCTTGATTTCCTTATTGGAATATGTAAAAAACAAATCTGGATTCAATTCGATCCTCTTCTTTTTGGAGAATTCATCGATACCTTTATATTGAATGCCACAGCTGCTTTTGCCAACTGTCTTCTTTTTAGGGCTGGTATCTTCGATAGAAACTTGGTTGAATGTTATCTCTTCATTGGCGGTATTTTGGGCAGAAGTATCCACCACTCCACCTTCTTGTGAAGGAATGGTTTCACTGGTTTCGTTATTGTCTTTTGATTTTCTTTGGGCTTTGGTAGGAGGTGTAACCTTTGCTTTCTTTAATTCAGCTTTGGAATTTTCTAATGTTTGCAATGCCACTTCTTCCGCTTGGATCGCAACTTCCAAATCTTTGGTGGCCGTCAATAATTCGTCGTCTGTTACATTGGGTTTGGATCTGATATTCTCCAAATTATCTTGGCGATCGTACTTAAAATTTACTTTTTCGCGATAGGAATTAATGGCTTTGATGACCTTTGTTTCTAACGCTGGCACATCGGCTTGAGTATAGATAAACTCTGGGCTAGGAGGAGGATTTGGTATTGGATTAGAGACAGCGGCAAGTTCGTCTACCCTAGAAGAATCTTCGCTGTTTTTTTGGTATTTTCGCCAAGAGCCATCGGGGTACACCATGACGGTTTCACCACTAGGCAAAGTTTTTATAGTTTGTCCAAAAAGCCCAGTAAGGCTTAAAAAACAAAAGAATAATGGAAGTACAGTCTCAAATTTAATTTTCATCCAAAAGAATGTCTGATAGACAAAAGTTTATTGTTTTATAGCAATTTGAAAAATTAGCAAAAATGCGAAAAATTCAATACCTTAGCAAAGGTAAAGGTTTAGTCGTGAAAAAAGCAAATACTTTTACTTATGTTTTTGTTAAAATAATACATTTTTATTTTAAATATTTAACAATTCTGTAATATATATTCTTTAAAATCAGACTGGTTGGAAATGGCGACGAAGATTAAAACAATGGCGGAATGCTTAAATGAAGGGATGTCACCTGAAGTATTATTTTGGGTGGGCTGTGCTGGTAGTTATGATGCAAGGGCCCAAAAAGTGTCTAAAGCATTTGCCGAGATCCTAGACAAAGTGGGTATTTCTTTTGCTATATTGGGTGATGAAGAAAAATGCACAGGAGATCCTGCTAGGAGGGCTGGAAATGAATTCATCTTTCAAATGTTGGCGGCACAAAACATTCAAACTTTGAATGGCTATGAAATTAAAAAAATCGTAACAGCCTGTCCGCATTGTTTTAATACTCTTAAAAATGAATATCCTGCACTAGGAGGGCACTATGAAGTGACGCATCACAGCGCATTTTTACAATCCTTGATCAATGAAGGTCGAATAAAAATGAAGGACGGAGGAGAATTTAAAGGCAAAAAAATAACTTATCACGATTCTTGTTATCTCGGTCGGGTGAATGGCATCTACGAAGCTCCAAGGGATGTGCTAAAGCAGCTCGATGCGGATTTGGTGGAGATGAAAAGGTGTAAAACCAATGGACTGTGTTGTGGTGCGGGTGGAGGCCAAATGTTTAAGGAAGACGAGCCAGGGAGTAAAAGAATCAATGTGGAGCGTGTAGAGGACGTTATGGAGTCTGGTGCCAAGATCGTCGCAGCAAATTGCCCATTTTGCATTACGATGCTTCAAGACGGTATCAAAGCCAAGGACCAACAAGATGATATCATGGTATATGATTTGTCAGAATTGATCATACAGTCAATGCAATAAATTATGTTGAAAAAAATAGAAGAAATGAAAGGGTCGATGGCAGCTTGGCATTTTTGTTTTGCTAACCCATTGACCAATGACCAAAAAGAAGTGGTAAGTAAATCACTGGTGACCTTCTGCGAGCAATGGACCTCACACGGGGATAAAGTTTATTCGAGTTTTATAATTCATTCAAATTTCGTCTTGGTAATTGCTGAACAAGAAGACTCGATTGGGGGGTGTTCTAAAGATGGTCTTTTTAGAACGATGAAAGATCTCGGCGCCAGGCTCGATATGGACTTTTTTGATCGAATGAGTGTCCCAGTTGAGATTCACGGTGTTGAAAAAATTTGTTCTTTTTCAGAAATAAAAACTATGCTACAAAGCGGCGATATCAAGGACTTGAAAATATGGGATACATCCTTGCAGTGGATTCACTCTACAAAAGAATTGGGATATAAATCCCCACAAGCAACTTGGTTTAAAAAATATCTAGCAATACCTGTCGAATAAAAGGCAAAGTTTTTAAACCCTTGTGATTTTAGCCCCTAGTTTGTTAAGTCTGGCATCGATATTTTGATATCCGCGATCTATCTGGTGTACGTTGTGGATAAGGCTGGTACCTTTCGCGGATAATGCAGCAATCAACAAGGCTACGCCAGCACGGATATCTGGAGAAGACATCTCAATGCCTCTAAGTTGTTGACTTCTATCTAAGCCTATGACTGTTGCGCGGTGTGGATCACACAAGATGATTTGTGCGCCCATATCTATCAGTTTATCCACGAAAAACAATCTGCTTTCAAACATTTTTTGGTGTATCAAAACGCTCCCTCTAGCCTGAATGGCCATAACTACAATGATGCTCAATAAGTCAGGTGTAAAACCAGGCCAAGGTGCATCGTAAATCGTCATAATGGACCCATCCATGAAAGTTTGGATTTCGTATGATTCCTGTGCAGGAACAAAAATATCGTCGCCTTTAATTTCAAAATTTACCCCCATTCTCCTAAAAACCGGCAGAATATTGGCCAATTCATTGATCTGGCAGTCCTTGATCGTTATTTCTGATTGGGTCATAGCTGCTAATCCGATAAAGCTTCCGATCTCTATCATATCTGGCAACATCCTGTGGCTTGTTCCTCCTAGTTTTTTAACACCGTGGATGGTCAAAAGATTGGAGCCGATTCCCTCGATTTTTGCACCCATCCTTACTAGCATTTTGCACAATTGTTGGATATAAGGCTCGCAAGCTGCGTTGTATATCTGTGTAGTTCCTTCCGCCATGACTGCCGCCATGAGGACATTGGCAGTTCCTGTAACGGAAATTTCATCCATAAGGATATACTTTCCTTTGAGTTCTTTGGCATCCAAATAATAAGAAGAAGTCTCAGAGTCGTATGCGACTTTAGCTCCTAATTCCTCGAATCCAAGAAAGTGTGTATCAAGTCTTCTTCGCCCTATTTTATCACCTCCAGGCTTAGGTATGTATGCCTTGCCGAATCTGGCCAACATAGGTCCAATCAACATGACGGATCCCCTGATTTTTTTCGCTTTGGACTGATATTCTGGGGTGGCGCAATAGGTCAAATTAATGTCATTAGCCTGAAAAGAATAGGTATCATCCGATATCTTTTCAACGGCGACGCCGAGGCCTTCCAATAATTCTATCAATAAGATAACATCAATGATTTGGGGAATATTGGAGATTGTAATTTTTTCTTCGGAGAGCAAAACCGCACTGATGATTTGCAAGGCTTCGTTTTTGGCCCCTTGAGGGGTGATTTCACCTTTTAACTTCAAGCCGCCTTCTACTTTAAATGTATCCAAGTTATTTGATTTTTTTTAGGGTATTTTTATAAAATATATGCAAAAATAATTAATATTTCCAAATGACGTGAACTAAAGATATTTTACTGATTGCGATAATACATCAGAACCGCGCCAAATAAGGTGATGAGGGCGATTAACCCAATGGCCAATTGTACCGAATTTTTAATATTTTTTGCAAAACTCTGAATATCAACTCGATGGGCTGGATGTTCTTGGCATATTTTATCCAAAACGCTCGGATTCAAGATATCCATGGCATTGAATTGCACCCTATTTTGCACCAAAGTCTTATATGTTTTTAACACTTTTACTCTAAAATAAATATTCAAACCCAGTAAGCCTAAAAACGCCAATATGATGATACCCATTAAGAGATTTTCCATCCAATAAATTTTATTTTTTGTTTAAAAATTTTTCAAGAATAGCGATGGCTTTGCTCGTGCGAAAGTCTCCAAAACCATTTATTCTGTGCAAAGATATGTTATATTTTTTAGCGATTTTTTCATATAAAACCGCCAATTCGTTTCGGTTGTGCTCGTTTTCCCTCAATGGATCATAAACCCACGGCAAATCGGGCATGCAAAACAGCGTCATGTCATAATCGTAATGTATTAATTTTTGTTCAAGCGAAGGGGCCAAGTTGTTAAATTTTTCAAGGCTCCAAACGCCAAACACCAAGGGGTCACTGTCGCAAATCAGCAGCTCATTTCCTTCTTGAATGGCTTTTTCTTCGGAGGTCCATTGCCCCACTGCGATTTCATGCAAATTCTGCAATGTGTAGGAGGATTTATTTGCCAAAAATTGCCTAGCAAATTCTGGAATCATCTTACCTGAAAAATGCTCCGCTAAAATAGCAGCAAGGGTAGTTTTTCCAGTAGATTCTGGACCTGTTATGGCTATTTTATACATTTTGAAAGAACATAATTTCTACAAAAAAGATGGTACGCAAAACTAAGATTAAAATTGAATCTTTTTATAAAAATCTAGATAAACGAAGCGGCATTTTACCTAATGCTGGCCAAAGTTGAGTTTATAAAAATAATGTAAATTACAGAAATTCAGCTATTTATAAATATAGAATTATTAATATGAAATTTTCTGATTTTATATTATGAAAAAATATCATATAAATAAAAAATATGTTTTAATTTTACCCTTTGAAATATACCCCCGAGCGGGTTATATTGTCATTATATATAAGAAGACTACAAAAAAAGTAAGACTAAGGTACGATATGGCTAAAACTAAAACTAAACAAAACAACGGATTCTTCAAGAGCCTTTCTCAAGGGTTTTCTGATGATAGAGTCCCTAAAATGCTGGGAGTATTATTTTTCTTCTTAGCATTGGTACTGATGGTTTCTTTCGCATCTTACATTTTTACGTGGAAGATAGACCAAGATAAAGTCATCCAATTCTCAACAGAATTATTTTCAGAAACGAATATAAAAATGGCCAATTGGCTGGGCTCAATTGGTGCGGTCACTTCACATTTATTTTTTTATTGGGGTTTTGGACTCTCTTCATTTTTTGTCGTTTATTTCATGTATCAGTGGGGGATCCGCTTGATTCATCCACATAAGGTGAATATGTGGCACGTCATTCAGAATACCGTCATAGGTTTGGTTTTTACTGCTTGCGTTTTGGACTTTTTGTTCAGTCCTATTTCAGCCTTTCCTTGGGGAGGTCATTGTGGTCAAGCGATTAACAATAATTTGCAGAGTTTGATAGGAACTCTAGGCTTGGTTTTGTTTTTTATATTTACTGGAATTGGTTTGGTAATATGGTATCACAACCCCGAGATCAAGGACGAGCATTTAAACCCTAGTATGCCAGCTGTCAATCTCAAGATGAATTGGCCTAGTTTTAATTTTTTTAGTAAATTTTATAATAAATCCAAAGAAAGTGTCGATCAGATCGTTAATGAAGCCGTAGAAGAAACAAACAAAACAGTAGAAGCAGCGGAACATCCATATGATCCATTGGACAGGATTCTTTTTCATGACAAACCTTTAACAGCTTCCATCACCCCAAAAGGCGATATAGACAGCATTAATTTTGATGATGACGATGAACTTTTTGATTTTGAATTGAAAGATACACGTTCCCAGCATGAGACTAACAAAGGAGATTTGGCCTTAGAAATCGATACACCTGTCTTCGAACCCATCATCGAATCCGAAGAGAAATTCGTGGATCCTTTGATAGCCGCATTGGAAGAGTCAGCAGCGGAGCGCGTTCTGCCTGAATTGGATCCTTACGATCCCACGAAGGAGCTTTCTAATTACGTGCCTCCAACTTTAGAGCTTTTGACAGAATTTCAAGCACAGAATATCGAAGTTGATATGGCGGAATTGGAAGCCAATAAGAATCAAATCGTCAACACTTTATTGAATTATAAAATAGAAATAACAAAGATAAAAGCAGCTGTTGGGCCTACTGTTACCCTCTACGAGATAGTCCCTGCTCCTGGCGTTAGAATTTCTAAAATCAAAAACTTAGAAGACGATATCGCACTCAGTTTGGCCGCCTTGGGTATTCGTATTATAGCGCCAATCCCAGGAAAAGGTACCATCGGTATCGAAGTGCCGAACAAAAACAAACAAACGGTTTCGATTCGTGAGGTATTCCAATCGGAGAAATTTAAAAACTCTACGGCAGAGCTACCCATTGCGCTTGGAAAAACGATATCCAATGAAGTATTCGTAGCGGATCTAGCGACCATGCCGCACTTACTGGTAGCAGGAGCGACTGGTCAAGGAAAGTCCGTGGGTATCAATGCGATTTTGATGTCATTATTGTACAAAAAACATCCTTCGCAAGTAAAATTGGTATTGATAGATCCTAAAAAGGTTGAACTTTCGCCCTATACCAAATTGGAAAATCATTTCCTAGCATATCTTCCCAACGAGGACGAACCGATCATCACGGAGACTAAGAAAGTTATCCATACCTTGAATTCTCTATGCATCGAAATGGATCAACGCTATGACCTACTGAAAAAGGCCAATGTGCGAAATCTGGCCGAGTACAATGCAAAATTTGTAGATCGCCGATTGAATCCTGAGAAGGGACACCGCTTTATGCCTTATATCGTGCTTGTTATTGATGAATTTGCAGATTTGATCATGACGGCTGGCAAAGAAATAGAACTGCCCATAGGGCGTCTTGCGCAGCTTGCTCGAGCCATCGGAATTCACCTGATTATCGCTACGCAGCGTCCATCGGTCAATATCATCACGGGTGTCATCAAGGCCAATTTCCCAGCAAGACTTGCCTTTAAAGTTTCTTCGGCCATTGACTCCAAAACCATCCTAGATAGGGGAGGTGCCAATCAGCTCATAGGGCGTGGTGACATGCTTTTATCACTAGGTGGAGACATGATAAGACTTCAGTGTGCATTCGTTGATACCAAGGAAGTAGAACACGTAATAGACCATATAGCGCATCAACGAGGATATGCTATGCCATTCTTCTTGCCAGAATACATCGATCCAGAAGGTCCATCTGACGAGCTCAATTCTTATTCAAGCGATGATTTGGATGATAATTTTGAGGAAGCAGCCAGACTTATCGTACAAACGCAACACGGATCTACTTCCATGATTCAGAGACGTATGAAACTAGGGTACAATCGATCTGGACGGATCATGGATCAGCTGGAGGCATTCGGTATCGTAGGAGCCAACGAGGGGTCAAAACCTAGGGAGGTTCTGATACAGGACGAAGGAGAATTGTTCAGACACCTTGCTGCCATCCGTAACAAATAGTTGATTAGCAAGGGATTATTGATGACTGTGCATCATTAAGGCTTTTAATCTTTAAATGTCCTACAATGTCCAAGGGTATTTAGCTATTCAAACCCTACATTGTGGCCTATTGCATAGAATTGAACCCTATATTCTCCATTTGTCAATTAATTTCCCTACAGATACTGATTTGCTATTTTTATCTAAATTTATTATTTGAAATTTATTAAATAATTTTAAATATATTTACTGCATTATTATTTACCATAAACTTGTATTATGCGATCACTTTTAATTGGAATTATTTTCTTTGCTACCATTTTTAATCTACAGGCTCAATATGAATTTAGTGTATATACAGCTCCATACACTCCCGTCCCGAATTTAATATCTCTCAACGGGACGATGACCTTCGACGACCCTGATTTTACAATTCCGTTTGGATTCAATTTTCCATACTACAGCAAGGTTCTTGATAGTCTTCATACGGGATTAGGTTATGGCTCGACCTTATACGACCCCAATGAACAATCTGATTCTTTGTCGTTTCTTTCTCCATTTGGAGCAGATATCTTGGATAGAGGTTTGGATCCATCCACTTTTGATCCGGGTCCTGGGGCATTATCCACTTTAGGATATTCAACCACTGGAGCTATTGGTAGTCGGATACTGAAGATAGAATGGCGCAACATTGGCTTCTACGGTGACTTGGATGACGATGGCGTATCAGAAGATTCAGCCAATGTTCAATGCTGGTTATACGAAAATGGAATCATAGAGATGCGTTTTGGTGAATCACTGATTACAGATGCTACACGAGATTTTGATGGAGATATCGGACCTTGGGTCGCGATTTACCCGTACAGAGATACCGTAAATCATACTTTTGGCGATGGTATTGGGCTGTTCGGACCGCCTTCTGATCCACTTTATGATGCTTTTTTGACAAATTACAGCATCCTTGACAGCATTCCACCTAAAAATACGGTTTATCGCTTCACTCCGGAATCCACTGGCACCAGAGATATTTTAGCACAAGAACAAATCAAATTATTGGGAAATCCCGTGAATTCAATCCTAGCATGGCAACCCAATTTTAATCAAAAAATTGTCTCCCTTTTGATTTACGATGCCCAGGGAAAAGTTTTGCACAGAAGTGTTCCAAATGATGCGAAGATCGACGTTGGAAATTTAAGTCCAGGTACATATTTCGGGCGATGGCAGACCGACGGTGGCTTTGTCATCAAGAAGTTCACAAAAATGTAAATTTTTTTAGCCATCTAAATCAAAACAATATGTATCTAATCGAAAATTTTAAAGATGCTTTTCTCAAAAATTTTGCCAATTTTTCAGGACGCGCTAGAAGGAAGCAGTACTGGTTTTTTGTCCTGATGTCCATGATTATTTTAGTACCATTGTGCTTAATCCTCATGAGCAGTTTGATGAGCATGGAAGAGGAAATAAGTACTTTTGCTTCAGGCATAGCTAGCTTGATTTGTCTCATTTATTTGGCCTTATTAGTACCGAGTTTTTCGATTGCAGTTCGCCGATTGCACGATACGAATCACAGCGGTTGGTGGTTTTTGATCGCCTTTGTTCCCGTGATTGGTAGCATCGTTTTACTTGTATTTTTGGTAAGTGACAGCTACCCAATGACGAACAAGTGGGGTGAAAATCCCAAGGCCAATGAAATAGAAATATTATAGTTTTATCCTTTTTTCTTATAGATTGGGCGTCCCCTACGACCAAGTCGTAGGGCGTGTGCTGCATGGGTTCCGTCTTACAGACTCTCCCATTGTGATGGGAGACCATTCCGCCCACTGACGCGACTTGCGATTTGCAAGTCATACCATGTAATTTGAATTTTTTGTAATTTTAAGGGCGATAACAATGGTTCCTTGCATTTGAAAATTATTTTACGATTTCCATCGATTTGGATTTGCAATAGCATTTAGTATAAACTTGTAATGGGATATAAAATATTTTATTAAAATTTTTTTATTTGTGACAGCTAATTTTTTTTATTTTAGATACCCACAATATTTATTTGTCAAAGCAATAGAAAGTACGCTGTACAAATTTGGTTTGAACACCAATACTTTGACGGATGCCCCTTGTGGAGACGGTGTGATCAGTTATTGGCTTCAAAAAGAACCAAATCGCCGCATTAGAATGTTGGACATCGATTCGAACCTTGTGGCTATTTGCAAATCATATATGCCAGATTTAGACGCCAAGCAAGGCGACATTTTCAAACTGGAACCACAAAAACAAGATGAAATTTGGCTTTTTATCAATTCCATGTATTGTCTGCCAAAAATAGAAGGATTGATCGAAGAAAAGCGTAAAAAGTTCAGCTATGTTCTTGGGATATTTCCTGACATAAGCAACGATAACTACCGATGCTTTAATCGAAGAAATCCTGAAGTGAACCAAAGCCCTCTTTCTATCATAGCTACTATTGCTTACTTCCAATCCAAAGGATATGCCGTGGCTTATGAGCAAAGCTTGATTCATATCCCTTTCTTTTGTACCAGATTGTTGAATAATCGATGGGTACAAAGATATTTGATTTATATAGATGTATTTTTTAAACCATTCGTAGAGCCAGCTTATAAACTTTTATTATTTAAGTTATCATCATAAAATCTACTTTGATAAAAAATCGCCTTGTATCGGTGATAAATATTGAAATAATATTTTTTGCAATCGACTATAAAAGCTATTGAAGCAACTGAACTTGCAAATTGCAAGTTAGGTAATTATAAGATTTTATACGGCACTGCTTTTGGCCAATTTTTCGATGGTAAGTCCTTGGATCATGATGCTGAATAATACACAAAAATAGGTCGCTATCATAATTACTTCCTTGGTCTCACTCTGGGGAAGCGACAGAACCATAGCTAATGATAGCCCCCCTCGAAGACCACCCCAAATGATTATTTTTATCTCACTTTTATTCAAATTTAATAATTTAGGAAATAAAAGATGCGGAGCATAAACTATAATTACCCGCGACAACAATACAATCAAAACCGAAATCAATCCAACGAAAATATATTTGGTTTCAAACTCAATAACTATGATGACAAAAGCAATCAAAATAAATAATATCGCATTCAAAACTACATCCACCAATTCCCAAAATTTGTGAACGTGTTCATGCGTCACATCGCTCATGGTGATGCTTTGTTTGAAATTTCCCACCATCAGTCCCATCACGACCATTGCCAAAGGTCCAGATACATGGATATAATTGCAAAAGGAATATCCGGCCATAACAAACGCAAGTGTTAGTAATATTTCGGATTCGTAATGGTCGATTGACTTTAACAATAAGTGCAACGAATATCCCAAAGCTAATCCCAACATAACCCCACCCACAGCTTCTTGGAGGAATAAAATTCCGAAATGAGAAAAACTAAATTCCCCAGATTTGACGGCTTCTAATAAAGCTAAAAAGACTACGACCCCTACACCATCATTGAATAAACTCTCTCCCACAAGCGTATATTCGGTCTTCTTGGGTACGTTAGCTTTTGTTAATATACCGATAACAGCTATTGGATCTGTAGGTGAAATCAAAGCACCAAATATCAAACACTGTATGAAATCTATAGGAATGTTAAAAGCTTGAGTTAACCCATAAAATAAGCCCGCAATAATCAAAGTCGAAAGCAATACACCACCTAAAGCGAAAGTGGCGATTGGCCTAAGTTGTTTTTTCATGTCCTCCCAACTGATCTGCATAGCTCCCGCAAATAATAAAAATCCCAATAGGATATTGAGTATAATTTTATTTATTTGCATTAGCTCTATATAGGATTTTATTTGATCTATGGGTATATCCAACCAAAGTTTCGAACTGATAACAAAAACGGATAATACCGTGGACAATGCGAACAGACCAATTACGAAAGGCAATTTGATGAACCGTTGATTCAAATAAGCAAATCCTGCCGATAAGCTTATCAAAATGGTTAGGGCTAAATAAATATTCATCGTTTAATAGTTTTAGGTGATCTGTTCGAAAGCGTACTTTATTGCGTCAAGTAAGTTTACAATATAGAAGGGTCAACAATAGAATTATTAATTATGTTGGTATTTTGGTCCAAAACTGAATTTTAGAAAGTAGGAATATGCAAACAAATTGGTAACTTGCAATTTGCAAGTTAGATTCTAGATAAAGAATGGATTCAAGTGCTTTTTGAAACGAAGCTATCATGAGCCATTTTTATCAGCAGTTTTTAGAAAATTCGGATGGGGTAGAGCGATGAAGTAGAATATAAGAACAAAAGCGGCTATTGATGTAATCAAAAAGGCAGTACCAGCACCATACTGATACCACAAAAATCCCGTCAAAGAGCTGGCAAGCATAGCGCAGATACTTTGGAGCCCCGTAAAGGTACCGATGGCCGTGGCTGTATCCTTTTTTTCGGTGATATTGGTTATCCACGCTTTCGCTATGCCTTCCGTCATCGAAGCATACAAACCGTACACAAAAAACAGCACAAAAATCATGGTTTGGCTGTTGAAAACTGCCATACCGAGATATACAAAGGCAAATAATCCAAGTCCTAGTATAAAAATCGTCTTAAGTCCAAAATAATCCGCCAAGATGCCCATTGGAAAGGCAAATAAAGCGTAGATTAAATTGTAAAAAATATAAACTCCAATGACCATCGAATCATCGAATCCAGCTTGTTTTACTTGCAAGAGCAAGAATATATCGGAACTATTGAATAAGGTGAAAAACAATAAACCAAAGACCAGTTTTCGGTAAGCAGAAGGACCTGATTTCCAATAATTCAAAAATGATGTAAACGAAGTTTTTATGGTGAATGGATTTATATTTGATTCTTCTTTTTTGATATAAAAGGAAGCAATGACAGCTAATAATCCCGGTATAAAGGCTAGAAAGAATAAGGTCTTATAATCTTCTGGGTAGTAGTAGAGATACATAAGTGCCAAAAGAGGGCCAATCACGGCCCCTAAAGTGTCCATCGACCTGTGGAACCCAAATACCTTGCCTTTGGTCTCGGGTGTCGCCTCATCTGAAAGAATCGCATCTCTGGCTCCAGTCCGAACACCTTTGCCAAATCGATCTAAAGCCCTTGCAAAAAATATCCACAACGGATAAGTGAACATAGCCATCATGGGCTTAGATAAAGAGCTCATCGCATAGCCCAATTGGACGAAGGGCACTCGTCGGCCAGAAAGGTCTGATAGCTTTCCAAAATATCCCTTGCTCAATCCTGCTATGGCTTCTGCCATACCTTCGAGGACTCCTATCAGTACGATAGAAAATCCAATCGTCTTGAGGTAAATGGGCATGATCGGATAGAGCATTTCGCTGGACATATCCGTGAAAAGACTCACAACCGAAAGAATCCAAACCGTTCTAGTGATGTACTTCAACTTACTTACATATTAAACTCTTTGAATGTTGGAAAAATCGGGTAGAAACAAACTTTAAAAAAAATCCAGTCAGCCAATTAAAATGTTACCATGGCTGCGATGCTAAGCTCCGAAATCATCCAAACAACAAAGAGATGATTACCTATGAATATACAAAATTAATAAAAATACCGAGAAAAAAGAACTAAGCTGCGTCAGCGACCGTAACGATCTCAGAATGGACTGGAAGTCAAAAATTCTGAGAGTCTCGAAGAGACCGAAACGAAGTGTAGTCGTGGAGGCCGCGACCCGAGCCCGTCCGTAGGAAGGGGAGGGAGACGCCCAAATAAAACTAGGTTTTTCTATGTTTTTTCTTAGCAGCGGGAAATAAAATATTGTTTAATATCAATCTATATCCTGGAGATTGGGGATGAAGGCTAAGGTCAGTCTCAGGATCGCCTACTCGGTGAGCGTAATCCTCAGGATCGTGGCCCCCAAAAAAAGACCATTGCCCTTTGCCAAATTCGCCATGAATATAGCGGGCTTCCTTAAGCGGTTTGGTTTCGCCCATGACCAGGACACCCGATTTGACGTAGTCTTTGCGGAAAGCCGTCGTTTGGCCCATAAAGCCCTTGACGGTCCGAGTTTGGCATTGTGTCAGCATGGTCGGGACAGGATCCCACTTGGCAGAAAAGTCAAAGAGGGTGAAATAATCGTTGGTGGGATCGATACTGCGTGTCGGCGGTGCGTGATCGATGGAAGAAATCTCATAAATGCCGGGATTTTTTTCAAGCTGGAAATCTTTGAAGGCAAAAGTTTTGCTAAAATCAAGCTTAGATTGGGCTGTTGGATCCATTCCGTCACCGTCGAACATCGACTCACAAATGTCCAAACCATCCGCCGCGAGGGCGACATCATAAGAATCCGTGGCACTGCACATAGCGAACATGAATCCGCCACCTCCGACGTATTCCCTTATCTTTTTGACCACGGCGAGTTTCATCTGTGAAACCTTCTGAAATCCAAGCTCTAAGGCCAGTTTTTCTTGCTTTCGTTGATTTTCTTTGTACCAAGTTTCATGTTGATAACCTGCCCAGAATTTTCCATATTGACCCGTAAAATCTTCGTGGTGCAAGTGCAGCCAGTCGTATTGGGCAAGTTTGTCGTTGACCACTTCGCGATCGTAAATTTTGTCATAAGGTATTTCCGCATAGGTCAGGACAAGGGTCACGGCGTCGTCCCAAGGTTGGATCCGCCCACCTTGTGGATTGAAATCGGGGGTATAAACGGCAATTTTTGGAGCTTTTTGGAGCTTAATGATGTCTTGATTTATTTCGGGGTCTGAGATTTCCCTTTGGATATTGGCAAATGCAGCGTCCGATATTACCTCGAAGCTAACACCTCGCGTCTTGCATTCTTTTTCGAATTCTTTGGTGTATAAAAAAGCAAAAGATCCGCCTCTATAGTTGAGCAACCAATAGGTGTCAACGTCATATGTAAGCACCCAATAGGTGATGCCGTAAGCCTTGAGATGATTTACTTGCTTTTCATCCATTGGGAGCAATATCATGGTAGCATTTGCCTTAGAGACGGCGCCAATAAATATTAAAAAAAAGCAGCAAAGAGGTAAAAATATGTTTCTTTTTAGCATAATGACTAATTTAATAAATCGGAATAACCGATTTAAACCGAACGCAAAAATGACGGAATTGATTATTTTATTTGGTTAAAATTTTGGTAAATTATTTGGATTTTTTTGACTTTTTGATGGCCTTTGGGTGAACTAAATTCATTTCAGACACGAGATATCCTGCTCCAGCGTATTTGTCGATGATGAAAAGAATATACCTAGCATCCACCATGATATTGCGGCAGATATCTTTGTCATAATAGAGGTCACTCATCGTCCCTTCCCAAACTCGATCAAAATTCAAGCCAATGAGATTGCCATACGCGTCTAATGCAGGGCTTCCGCTATTGCCACCCGTTGTATGGTTTGATGCTATAAAAGCCAAGGGCATTTTTCCATTTTTTCCATAAACTCCATAATCCTTGTTTTTATAAAGGGATATCAATTTTTCAGGAACGTCGAATTCATAATCCCCAGGTACGTATTTTTCCATCACCCCATCGAGGGTGGTTACAAAACCATAATTTACAGCGTCTGCTGGTTTATACCCAGAAACCTGACCATAGGTCAAGCGCATCGTAGAATTGGCATCTGGAAAGAGTTTTTTCTTGGGAAAAACCTCGATTTGGGCCTTCATATAATTGCGTTGATAGGTATTGAGTTGGGTCTGAATTTGGTTCAGTGGTGCGGTAATTTTTTCTTTTAGAAAATTGTCAATATGCGCCATTGTCTGAACCAAAGGATCGTTTTGGATTGTCAAGATCAAAGAATCTTTGCTTAGTTGGAGTGTTTTTTCCACTTTAGCTTGGGATATCAAGAATGAATTTGAATAAATGTCGGAATATAATTCTGTTCCTGTTTTGTTTTTGTTTTTCCATTCACTGACCAGCGAAGGCGTATATTTATGTTTAATTTTTTGAGCATAATAGTCGTACATCCCAATGAATGCATCTCTTTCTATAAGAGGCTCATGTTCTTTATAAAAACCGTCAAGGCCTTCCTTGAGCTCCTTCACCAAATCGTCGAAAGCAGGCTTTTTATCATCAGAAGTTAAAGTTAATAGCTTATAAAATTCAAGCGATTTTCTAGGAAGATCGAGGTTTCTAATCCACATTTCGCTGTTCAATTCCCTAGATTCGAAAAGGGGTTCGTATTCGTTAAGTTTTTCTCGATAAGAAGTCAAAAGGCCATCATATTTGGATTTATATAAGGGATTTTGTTCGACCAATGATTCAAATTCTTTTTCATGAGCCAATTTTTTATCAAGGGCATGTGATTTTTTAATGCCCAAAATTTCTCCTTGCCACTTTTTCCAAGCATTTGAAATACTAGAGTATTTGTCAGCGTATTGGATCTTTGTCAAAGGCGATTTTTTCATATAAAAAAGCATCTTGCTGAGGGCGATATCTCTCAAGTCAATACGGAGTGGATCTATAACTTCGACGATATGCTTAACTTTTTGTTGAGGGATATATTCTTCTGTTCTACCAGGAAAACCATACACCATCGTAAAATCTCCCTCATCGATTCCATCAAGACTCACGGAGAGAAATTTTTTGGGGATATAAGGTTGGTTGTCTTTCGAGTACTCAGCTGGTCTGTTGTTTTTGTCTGCATAGATCCTGAACAAAGAAAAATCACCAGTATGCCTAGGCCAAACCCAATTGTCTGTATCGGCACCGAATTTGCCTATAGAAGATGGCGGAGCACCTACCAATCGAATGTCTTTGAAATTTTCGGTAATAAATAAAATATACTGATTGCCATCGTAAAAAGGTCTTATCACGATATCTTGGTATGATTCTTTTGGATAATTTAATCGAATCTTACTGAGATTCTTGTCGATTCTAGACTGTCGTTCTTGAGGATTTAATGCGTCTGTAATGCTATCTAGTGCTTGATTGGTTATGTCTTCCATTTTAATGATAAATGTCACGAAAGTACCTGGATTGGGCAATTCTTCGGACTGGTTTTTGGCCCAAAAACCATTTTCCAAATAGTTGTGTTCTAACGTGCTGTGATTCTGTATTTGCCCAAAACCACAGTGATGGTTCGTTAAAAGTAAACCTTTAGAAGATATGATTTCGCCCGTGCAGCCACCGTTGAATTGCACTACAGCGTCTTTTAGGCTAGAGGAGTTTATATTGTAAATCTGTTCGACTGGGATTTTTAGCCCCATCTTTTTCATCTCAGCCTCGTTCAGTTGTTTTAATAAAAAAGGCAACCACATCCCCTCGATGGCTTTGGCTTGCAATTGGAAAAATGCCAAAACCAAAATTAGTATCCATTTATTTTTCATGATAATATAATAATAAAATGCTGTAAAAATCACCAGAATCGAGTCAATTATAAACATCGACCGAGAGGTAAATTTAGTTTAATTTGAGTAAATTGCAAAGATTAAAACTTTTTTAGTGATAAAATCTAAATATAATAAAGACATTGCCTATCTTTGCACGGTTTTTTGAAAAACAAATACAATAACAAAAGAATTTATGGCAACTAGAAAGACAGGCAACGAGGCACATGTTCAAGAAGAAATTGTAACCCCAGTTGGGTCGAATACTTCATCAAGATTTAGCTTTGATACGATCAAAGATTGGATCGAAGACAATCAACAAATCGCAATGTACATTGGTGGTGGTTTGATAGCATTGGTAGCGCTTTGGTTTGGATATAAAAAATTGATAGCAGAACCAAATGCTGCCGAAGCAATGGGACAGATGTTTTATGCTGAAAGAGCATTCGAAAGAGACTCATTTGATGCTGCATTGAATGGCCCAGCAGGTGGATTTGCTGGTTTTTTAAAAATTATAGATGAGTATGGAAGCACTCCTTCGGGCAATATGGCTAGATATTATGCTGGAGCATCCTATTTGAACTTAAACAAATATGATGAGGCGATACAGATGCTTGAGGATTTTGATGCAGATGAGCCTGTTTTTGCTACCATGAAAAATGGTATGTTGGGAGATGCATATTCTGAAAAGAAAGATAACAGCACGGCTTTAAGCTATTACAAGAAGGCTGCTAACAGTGGGGACAATACCTTTTTGACTCCATATTACATGAAGAAGTATGCTCTTTTCTCTGAACTACAAGGAGATAAAGAAACTGCTACTAAGGTATTTAAAGACCTATTTGCTAGATATCCAGATTCACCTGAAGGGAAGAATGGCGAAAGAAACTTAACTAAGTTAGGAGCAACACTTGATTAAGATTTTTTGGAAAAAAAAATACAATCTATATTATAGGCAATTCTTCCCGAGTTGCCTATATTTTTTTAAGTTAGATTTTTAATCACATGGCTTCCGAACTTAGAAAGTTATCTTCTAGTGATCAAATCCACTATCCAATCGAGAAAAAGGGGGATTTACGCATTGCAATCATAGTTTC
This sequence comes from Saprospiraceae bacterium, assembly GCA_016720635.1. GTDB lineage: Bacteria > Bacteroidota > Bacteroidia > Chitinophagales > Saprospiraceae > JADKKF01. The sequence goes on along the minus strand of JADKKF010000026.1, from coordinate 10,154 downwards.
GACGTATCATCATGATATTACTAGTGCTTTGTGTTTGGGAGCTAAGAACCACCTTGTTCAGGAAGGGTTAAATGGCGAAAAAATTGAAATATTCTACGTACCGGGTGCTTTTGAGCTCGTATCGGGTGCGACCTTAGTCAGCAATTGTAAGGGATTCGATGCAGTCATTTGTTTGGGTTGCGTCATCCAAGGTGAGACTTCACATCACGATTATATAAACCAAAGTGTCGCTCAGTCATTGGCTAATCTGTCGATGATTAAAGGACGACCATACATTTTTGGGCTTTTGACCACCAACAATCACCAGCAGGCTTTAGATAGGGCTGGAGGAGTCCATGGCAACAAAGGAATTGAAGCGGCGCAGGCGGCATTGGCCATGATAGGATTGAAACAAAATATCCACAGAGAAGGAAGTAAAATTGGTTTTTAGCAAGAACTAGAATACGACAAGCAGGACCTAACAATCTAAATATTTACCTAAGACTTTTTATTAAAAAAACTATTTTCAGGACAATCATCTCAAGTTATTGAGAAGGATTGCTTGCAAAATAATAATGTTTTGTAAATTTTTAATTTTAACAAATATATCCTTTTAAAAATTGGAATGATATTTGTAATTAATTTATGAAGGGTTAGGGCTTATATGGAAAATTATTAATATATATTAAAATTCAATATTATATTGGATTTATATATTTATTTTTAAAAATGTATAAAATAAGTAACAATAATTTTGTGTTACTACATTAATTGTAGTAATTTTGCTGGGTTTATGGGAAGGTTTTTTTATTGATGAAGAAACAACAATCGGAATTGATAAAAATAGGGAAAAGATTTTACATTTAAAAACGAGAAACAATATACAAATGAAGAAATTATATTCTATAATTTTGGGTTTCATTATCTTTAATATTTCGTTAAATGCGCAAACGCCGTCGGTTCTTGGTACTTCAATAGTTGACGGAACTTACAGGAGGTATGATCTTACAGATTTGTGCGCATTTAGACAAGCCTCTGGGATTCAAGCAACTACCTCTGCAGGATCAGGAACAAGAACTTGGGAATTTATGGAGGGTACAGCAGCGGCACCAAGTTATACCAATAACTGGCGTCCTTATACTTCGGGATTGACACTTGCTGGTTACAATCAGTTCATAGCCCCAGTAGGGGGTACAGCCTCAGCTTTATACAATTCTGGTAGTGGAGGGCAATCGGGACTTTTGCCAGCCGTAACAGCGGGGAGGTATTATACATTCAATATTACTGAGGTTGCCGGGCCAACGAACCAAAGAATGGCAGTTTTGGAAACGACCTATCTCCCTGTAAAAATTACTAGTTTAACTCAGCCCGCTATGGCGAGTTGTAAAGGCTACACGGTTGATGTTCTGTTAGGAGGTGCATTAAATTATATTGCAGGAGAGGGAATATTTGTACGTTATTCCGTGGATAATTTCACCAATAGTTCCTTGGCTCAGGGGACTATATTGGGAAATTGTGGAACTATTACCATACCTCCTTTGCCCAAAGGTACGGTTGTTAACTTTTATTTATATACATCTAATTTGTCACTAGCTCAAATCAATTCAAATGTAGCCACATTTGGTCAAGTTGCCCATGACATGGCGACATTGTCTATTCTGAATAATAGTTGCGCAAATTATACATATACTGTTCCTACAACTATGCCAAGTGTAAGTATTACAGCTGCACCCAATGCAACAGTTTGTTCTGGTCAGAAAGTAGTATTAACAGCTGAAGGCACTGGAGGGTCTCCATTTGCATCACCCAGATCTCCATATAATTATGGATGGTCAAAACTTCCTTCGAGTTCAACTATAAACAATAATATTAGCTACACTATCCCATCTGTCGACGGAACAACTGCAGGGACTTATATAGTGACTGTTACCGATATGTCAGGTTGTTCTATGACATCTAGTATTGTTGTGGCAGTCAGCCCTAGCGAAGTGGCTGTAACTGCACCAACATCCATTACCACAGATAGGAACAATTTTTGTTTGAATGACTCAGGTAATATTTCACTGACGGTCACAGGGGGTACAGGCGATTCGATTATAATATACACAGTCAGTTGCGATACCATAAAAGGAACTGCAATTGCTAGATTACCTATAACTAGTAGGACTTTTAGTCTTGCATCACCAGATGTCACGACATCTTATTTTGCCCAAACAAAAAATATTTGTGGAGTTGTTTCCTCTTGTGTTTCAGTTCAAATAGTAACAAAACCTCTCCCATTAGTAACCATAAATAAGGAGGATGACACTTGCCATCCAAAAACTCCAAATGATGGAAGTATAAATGTCACGGCAAACCCAGCAAGTACAACCTTTTCATGGATGCCAACGAGTGTTTTGCCATCAGCAACATCGCCAAATTTAAAATGCCTAGCTCCAGGTACTTACACATTAACAGCTACTAGTAATGGCTGTACTTCGACTTATTCTATAACAATAAATTAAATCATCAATATGAAAATTGTTTTTACAATCATATTTTTAATGGGAATATTTTCAATCCAATCAGGTTATGCTCAAAATGGTACGATGCCTGTTGTTCCTGACTCAAGAATATCCTTACATTATGCAAATCAGGCAGATTACACAAGAGACATGGAATTGAATAAACAGTATATACTATACCTTAATTTTCAATTGAATAATTCATATGAAATTGTCCGAAATTTGAATCCAGGCCCAAATTATCAACCGATTGATAGTGCAACATTTGATGTATTGAATTTTTCTGGAAAAAGGGATAAAACGCAAGATATTAAGATAACACCAAGCCAAAATGGCGTCGAAACTGATGAAATAATTTTATATTCTGAAATGAAATTAGAAACACTTTTTAATGCTTACAAGCAAAATTATCAGTATTAAAATTTGAATTTTAAAAGTATCATCGTCAATTAAGTACCTAAAAATTTTGAGAATTATGAATCAACCATATAAATGCAAAATGAATTTCTTTGTTAAAATGAATAAAGGAATTTTAGTTTTACTATTAATATTATTTGGATTAAACACCCAAAAGGGTTTGGCTCAAAATTATACGTTAACGGCAGGAATGAATGGTACCACCATTAATACTTGTTCTGGAAGATTTATGGATGACGGTGGAATAGGGGCAAACTATACGCAAAACCATAATAGAACTATAACTTTCTGTGCTCCAGCAGGTCAAAGAGTAAGAATATACTTTAATACCTTCAATGTCAATCTAACGGATGCGTTTTATGTTTATGATGGCTCTGGAGTAGGCTCCCCTCTTTTGGGAGCTGAGAATGGTACCTCGTTGCAAGGGACATATGTTGAATCTTCGGGACAATGTATTACATTTAGGATGTTGTCGGACAATACTGCAACCCTTGCTCCGGGATGGGATGCTTCCATCACATGTTTTACACCTTGTACCAACCCGCCAATCGCATCTTTACAATGCGTTTCAGATATGTTTTTATGTGCTGGAGAAACCGCTACAGTGTCTGGTGCCAACTCTACCTTTTTTGCCCCCGCGTCAGCAATAGCTGGATATGAGTTATCATGGTCAGATTTAACTACTAATACAACACAAACTACCCCGACATTTGCGAGAACATTTTCAATGCCTGGAATTTATATTGCTAGGTTAAGAGTAAGGGACAACAATACAGGTGGTGACCCATTAGGGTGTTTTAATACAAATCTACAATCAGTGTATGTTTATGTCACCTCACCACCTGACTTAAGTGTTGTTAATAGTAGTGCTTTATGTTTAGGTTCATCCATATCCTTGACTGCAAGTTATGATACAACCCAAATATGCATAATGAGGGCCACACCAATTCAAAACTTTGCATTGCCAGATGTCGCTGGTGCTACTTATCAAGTACCTAAAGATGTAGATTATTATCCATCGGGTAGTATAGTGTCATCTTTATGCCTACCAACTGTTTGTTTGGATATAGAGCATGAATGGATAAATGATTTAAGGATAACATTGACTGCACCCAATGGATCAAAAGTTACCTTACATCACCGTGGTGGGAATCCAGCTTCTGCTGACCTAGGTTGTGCCTCAGCTGGAAATAATCCACCAAATGGGACATGTGCAAGATATTGTTTTGTAGCGCATAATGATCCATCTGCAACTCAAACACTAAATCAAACAAGCCCAACCCTTGTAAGTTGTGAAACTGGAACTATTGACCAAATAGCACCTGGAACATATAGAGCTTCGGGTACAAATGCAGGTGCAGGAGGTGCAACAGGCGCAGGTAATATGTCTGTATTGACAGGTTCACCTTTAAACGGTACTTGGATATTAGGTGTTCAAGATAATGTTGGAAGCGATGATGGTACTTTGTGCAATTGGACGCTGTCTTTTCCAAGTTCTTGCCAATCTACTTTTGATACCTGTACATATGCATGTATTGATACAATTATGAATACCCCACAATGGATTACTACCAATCCAAACGGAAATATTGTAAGTTTAAATACCTCTGGTAATAGCAAAAGTGGGTCATTAACTGCAGTGGTTTTGCCAACTGCCAATGGTGCTTTTGACTATAGCGCAGTAGTTACTGATTGTTACGGCTGTAGCAGAACTGTAGGTACAACTATCTTTGTCGGAGGCACCAACTCTATTAGTTTTGGAACAAATAATTCACTTGTCTGTTTGGGAAATCCTACAACTCTCACTTTAGGATCCAATATTACAACTTGCCAAACTATGGTAAATGGATCGAGTGGTTCGACAATAACAGGTACTACCACTGCGATAATTACAAGCTCTAGTAATGTTAATTATTCTTTGCCTGCAGGTTTTAGTATTCAAAATGGATGGGATAGTATCCAAGTTAAGCTTGATGTTTCAACTTCAGATTGGTTGTCTGAATTAAATATAACATTGACTTCTCCATGTGGTACTAAAGTAGTCCTTGTTAATTCTGCAAGCGGGGGTAATGGAGCAGGAGATTTCATAACTACTTTTGTTTCTCATGGCTATATGCCTGCTTTAGGAACGTCAAATGCCAATGTAGATGGTAGAAGGGCCCCAATTAATTCTTTAGCCCCATTGCTCGCGTGTACAACACCTGGTAATTGGATACTTTCAGCTTCGGATGATGTTTCTCCCTACAACGTTTCTATAAAAAGCTTTAACGTGATGCTCTTTGAGAATTTTGGAGCAAACTATTCCATTACAAGTGGGATGGGAGGCTTATTAAGTTCAGGGTCAAATGTTACAAATTTATTTCAAGGGAAGAATGTCAGTATTTCTCCAACCATGACTGATACTTATACCGTATCAGTTACTGATGGGTGCTCAGGTTGTGTTTATACTTCTTCTTTAAAAGTTGTAGTCAATCCTATTGATACAGCTTATGCAGGACCCGATATCACCGTTTGTAAATCATGTGGCCCAATAACTCTTGCTGGAGCTTTTATAACTGGAGTAAATAGTACGCTTGGAGGAACTTGGAGTACCACTGGTTCAGGTAGTTTTAGCAGTACTGCTTTTAATTCTACATTAGCCGCAATCTACACTCCAAGTGTAGCGGATTATACTGCAAGTAATGTCAGCCTAGTTTTATCCTCCACAGACCCTGATGGAGCTGGGGCTTGTCGCCTATCAAGAGATACATTAATAATTAAATTCAATGAAGTTCCAGATATTACGGTCGCTGATGTGACAGTCTGCCCCCTTCAATGTCCGAAATCTCTTTCTACCATTCCATTTACTGATCTCAATGTTTCTACTGCAGGAGGAAATGGAGTTAATTCTTTCTATCTTACTCTTGAAGATGCAGCATGTAAAACCAATCCCATCACATCTTATTGTCCAACTACAGGATGCACAGAAACAACATTAGTGGTTAGAAGGGATAATAGTATTGTTGGACAATCAACCCCTAGTTGCTATGATGTTTATTGTTTTAAAATGAAACTCATTCCAGATATTACTATTACGTGTCCTGCTCAACAGGATCTAACATGTAATGTTGCGTGGCCAATAGCTGCGAATACGGCAGCTGGATTTACCGCAATTCAAGGTACAATTGCGGGAGGATGCGGAGATATTACGCTTTCAGCTATGGATAATACAATTTCTTTAGGATGTAGTGAAATAAATACTCGAACTTTTACTGCCATTAATTCTTGCAATAATACTGTAACTTGTAACCAAACCATAACTCGAGCTGTTGCTCCAAACCTCTCCATCTCTTGCCCGTCTGCTAGTAATTTGAGTATTTGTGGAGCAGCATGGCCTTCTGCATTAACTTCAGTTAGCGATCTGACAATAAATGGATTTTCTATTGGAGGAGGAACTTGCGTTACTGCAGTGACGAGTTCAGACATTACGACCTCAAGTGGATGCAATGAGACACTAACTAGAACTTATACGATTGTTAACTCTTGTAATATTTCCGCTACTTGTGATCAAATAATAGTTAGAAAAGTAGATTTAACTGCACCTACAGCGGTATGCCCATCTTCACCTATTGTAAGTGCGTGCAACGGAGCATGGCCAGTAGCCTATGCCACAGCAGCAGACTTCACCCTAGCAGGAGGAACCTTGACGGATGCTTGTTCAACGATAGCGATGAGTTCGTCTGATGTTACGGTTGCAGGCGGCTGTGACGAGACGTTCAGCGGACTTTACCTTAGCAGGAGGAACCTTGACGGATGCTTGTTCAACGATAGCGATGAGTTCGTCCTGATGTTACGGCTGCAGGCGGCTGTGACGAGACCTTAACTAGAACATATTTGTTCACAGATGCATATAACAACACTGTTACTTGCGATCAAATAATCACTTAGAAAAGTAGATTTGACTGCACCTACAGCTGTCTGCCCAACGGCACCAGTAGTAGGTCATGCAATGGAGCATGGACCAACAGCCTATGCTACAGCATCAGACTTCACCTAGCAGGAGGAACCTTAAGCGATGCCTGTTCAACGATAGCAATGAGTTCAAGCGATGTAACGGCAGCAAGTGGATGTAACGAGACCTTAACGAGAACATACTTGTTTACAGACGCATGTAACAACACAGTAACTTGCGATCAAATAATCATTAGAAAAGATAGATTTGACTGCCCTATCAGCAGTATGCCCAACGGCACCAGTAGTAAGTGCATGCAATGGAGCATGGCCAGTAGCCTATGCCACAGCAGCGGACTTCATAGCAGGAGGAACCTTGACGGATGCTTGTTCAACGATAGCAATGAGTTCAAGCGATGTAACGGCAGCAAGTGGATGTAACGAGACCTTAACGAGAACATATTTGTTCACGGATGCATGTAACAATACCGTAACTTGCGATCAAATAATAGTTAGAAAAGTAGATTTGACCACCTACAGCCAAAAGCCGGCACCAGTAGTAAGTGCGTGCAATGGAGCATGGCAACAGCCTATGCAACAGCAGCGGACTTCATCCTAGCAGGAGGAACCTTGACGGATGCTTGTTCAACGATAGCAATGAGTTCAAGCGATGTAACGGCAGCAAGTGGATGTAACGAGACCTTAACGAGAACATACTTGTTCACGGATGCGTAGTAACAATACGTTACTTGCGATCAAATAATAGCAGAAAAGTTGACTTAACGGCACCTAGCAACCTGCATCGCTCCAGTATTAGATTGACTTTATGTGGTTCAATGGCCAATAACAGTAACTGATGTTTCAGGATGGGTAGCGCTAGGAGGCAATGCTTCTGACGCATGTGGTGATTTGACAATTTCAAGTAGTGACATTACGGCATCAAGTGGTTGCAATGAAACACTAACTAGGACATATATATTTAAGGATGGCTGCAATAATACAGCAACCTGTGACCATAAAATTACTAGAAAAATTTCAGTGCCTATAATTTTAAATTGCGGTCCAAATATCAGTGTGTCTTCATGTAGTAATTCCAATGGATGTTTCTATTGCATCGTTTGTTAATTTTATTAATGACGTGACGCTTCTGGCGGTTGTAATGCATCAAAGTTAATCAACAATGCTCCTCTTTACCTCCAGATCATTGTATGGTGGTGAAATTTCCTGTGGTTTACTTCTGTTACTCTAGTTTTCTTGTGACATCAAGACGAGCTGCGTAAGAACCTTTACGGTATTGGCAGCCCCAGCAATAACGTTTGTATGCGGAGAAGATATGACGACTTCCTCCCGCCAAACACAGGCGATAATCGACGCGCATACGCAGCGTGTGGGCACCAACGATCGGCACGGTAACGGGTGGCTGTGAAGCGACCTTAACTAGGACGATGGATGCGGCACCGAACGCATGTGGCGTTACGGCGAATGTAACGGTAACGGTGGGTACGACAAGCGCCAGCGGTGTGACATCACGACGAGCTGCGTGAGAACCTTTACGGTCTTGCCATCCCCAGCAATAACGTTTGTATGCGGAGAAGATATGACGACGACCTCATGCCAAACACAGGCGTCGATCGACGCAGAATACGCAGCGTGGGCATCAACAAATGGCACGGTAACGGGTGGCCGTGAAGCGACCTTAACCCGGAGCGATGGATGCGGCACTCTGAACAGTGTGGCGGCACGGGCGAATGTAACGGTAACGGCGCATGACGAGTGCGAGCGGTCGGACATCACGACGAGCCGCGTAAGAACCTTCATTTTCTTGCCAGCCCCAGCAATAACGTTTGTGCGGAGAAGATATGACGACGACCCCATGCCAAACGCAGGCAGCAATCGGTTACGCAGCATACGCAGCGCGGGCATCAGAAGCGAATGGCACGGTAACGGGTGGCTGCGTGAAGCGACCTCAACCTGAGCGATGGATGCGGCACCGAACAGGTGCGGCGGCACGGCGAATGTGACGGTAACGGTGGGTACGACGAGTGCGAGCGGCCGGTGACATCACGACGAGCCGCGTAAGAACCTTTGGCGGTCTTGCCAGCCCCAGAAATAACGTTTGTGCGGAGAAGATGTGACGACGGCGTCGCGCCAAACACAGGCGGCGATCGACGCAGCATACGCAGCGTGGGTATCAACGAATGGCACGGTAACGGGTGGCTGTGAGTCCATTCTAACCTGAGCGATGGATGCGGCACCGAATGCACGTGGCGGCACGGCGAATGTGACGGGTAACGGTAGGTACGACGAGTGCGAGCGGTGCGACATCACGACGAGCTGCGTAAGAACCTTTAATCGGTCTTGCCAGCCCCAGCAATAACGTTCGTATGCGGAGAAGATATGACGACGCCCCCACGCCAAACACAGTGGCGATCGACGGCCTACGCAGCGTGGGTATCAACGAAAGGTACGGTAACGGGTGGCCGCGAAGCGACCCTAACCCGGAGCGATGGATGCAGCACTGAATGCATGTGGCGGCACGGCGAATGTGACGGGTAACGGTGGGTACGACAGCGCCAGCGGCTGCGACATCACGACGAGCTGTGTAAGAACCTTTACGGTATTGCCATCCCAGCAATGAAACGTTGGCTGCGGAGAAGATACGACGACGGCGTCGTGTCAAACACAGGCGGCGATAGGGGGATGGCATATACAGCGGGCATCGCCGAACGAACGGCACGGTAACGGAGGCTGCGAAGCGACCTAACCCGAGCGATGGATGCAGCACCGGAATGCATGCGGCGGCACGGCGAATGGGACGGTAACGGTGGGTACGACGAGCGCGAGCGGATGCGACATCACGACGAGCTGCGTAAGAACCTTTACGGTCTTACCAGCCCCAGTAATAACGTTTGTATGCGAGAGAAGATATGACGACGGCGTCATGCCAAACACAGGCGATGATCGACGCAGCATACGCAGCGTGGGTATCAACGAAAGGCACGGTAACGGGTGGCCGTGAAGACCTTAACTCGAGGGATTGATGACGTCACCGTGAACGCGTGGCGGCACGGCGAATGTGACGGTAACGGTGGGTACGACGAGCGCGAGCGGTCGTGACATCACGACGAGCTGCGTAAGAACCTTTACGGTCTTGCCAGCCCCAGAAATAACGTTTGTATGCGGAGAAGATATGACGACGGCCCCATGCCAGACTCAGGCGGCGATCGACGCAGCATACGCAGCATGGGTAGCATCGAATGGCACGGTAACGGGTGGCTGTGAAGCGACCTTGACTAGGACAATGGATGCGGTCCCGAACGCATG
>JADKKF010000025.1 GCA_016720635.1 Saprospiraceae bacterium | reverse complement strand
GAGGAACCTTTGACGGATGCTTGTTCGACAATAGCAATGAGTTCAAGCGATGTAACGGCAGCAAGTGGATGTAACGAGACCTTAACAAAGAACATACTTGTTCACGGGGATGCATGTAACAACACCGTAACTTGCGATCAAATAATCACTAAGAAAGATGGGTGACTGCACCGGGACAGCAGTATGCCCAACGTACCAATAGTAAGCGCATGCAACGGAGCTGAAGCTAGAAACCAGCCTATGCCACAGCAGCGGACTTTACCCTCAGTAGGAGGAACCTTGACGGATGCTTGTTCAACGATAGCAATGAGTTCAAGCGATGTAACGGCAGCAAGTGGATGTAACGAGACCTTAACGAGAACATATTTGTTCACAGACGCATGTAACAATACAGTAACTTGCGATCAAATAATAGTTAGAAAAATAGATTTAACAGCACCTACAGCAAAAGGGATGCCCAACGGCACCAGTAGTAAGTGCATGCAATGGAGCATGGCCAGCAGCCTATGCTACAGCAGCGGACTTCACCTAAAGCAGGAGGAACCAAGACGGATGCTTGTTCAACGATAGCAATGAGTTCCTAGCGATGTAACGGCAGCAAGTGGATGTAACGAGACCTTAACGAGAACATACTTGTTCACGGACGCATGTAACAATACTGTTACTTGCGATCAAATAATAGTTAGAAAAGTTGACTTAACGGCACCTACAATCTCATGTGCTCCAGTATTAGATTTGACTTTATGTGGTTCAAATTGGCCAATAGCTGTAACTGATGTTTCAGGATGGGTAGCGCTAGGAGGCAATGCTTCTGACGCATGTGGTGATTTGACAATTTCAAAGTAGTGACATTACGGCATCAAGTGGTTGCAATGAAACACTAACTAGGACATATATATTTAAGGATGGCTGCAATAATACAGCAACCTGTGACCATAAAATTACGAAAAATTTCAGTGCCTATAATTTTAAATTGCGGTCCAAATATCAGTGTGTCTTCATGTAGTAATTCAATGGATGTTTCTATTGCATTTGTTAATTTTATTAATGACGTGACGCTTTCTGGCGGTTGTAATGCATCGTTAATCAACAATGCTCCTCTTTTACCTCCAGATCATTGTGAAGGCGGTGAAATTTCTGTGGTTTACTCTGTTACTTCTAGTTTTTCTTGCGACATCACGACGAGCTGCGTAAGAACCTTTACGGTATTGGCAGCCCCAGCAATAACGTTTGTATGCGGAGAAGATATGACGACGGCCTCCTGCCAAACACAGGCGACAATCGACGCAGCAAAGCGACCGTATGCTAGGACAATGGATGCGGCGAAACACAGGTGGCGGCGTGGGATGGGGTAACGGGTGGCTGCCTCCCGAACGATGGGTGCGGCACGAAGCGCGAATGTGGTAACGGTGGGTACGACGAGTGCGACATCACGACGAGCTGCGTGAGAACCTTTACGGTCTTGCCAGCCCCAGCAATAACGTTCGTATGCGGAGAAGATATGACGACGGCCTCGCCAAACACAGGCGGCGATCGACGCAGCATACGCAGCGTGGGTATCAACGAATGGCACGGTAACGGGTGGCTGTGAAGCGACCAACCCGAGCGATGGATGCGGCACCGAATGCGTGTGGCGGCACAGCGAATGTAACGGTAACGGTGGGTACGACGAGTGCGAGCGGCTGCGACATCACGACGAGCTGCGTAAGAACCTTTACGGTATTGCCAGCCCCAGCAATAACGTTCGTATGCGGAGAAGATATGACGACGGCCTCATGCCAAACCCAGGCGGAGATCGACGCAGCATACGCAGCGTGGGTATCAACGAATGGCACGGTAACGGGCGGCTGTGAAGCGACCTTAACCCGAGCGATGGATGCGGCACCGAACGCATGTGGCGGTACGGCGAATGTGACGGTAACGGTGGGTACGACAAGCGCCAGCGGCTGCGACATCACGACGAGCTGCGTAAGAACCTTTACGGTATTGCCAGCCCCAGCAATAACGTTCGTATGCGGAGAAGATATGACGACGGCCTCATGCCAAACACAGGCGGCGATCGACCGCGCACACGCAGCGTATCAACGAATGGCACGGTAACGGGTGGCAAGCGACCTAACCTGAGCGATGGATGCGGCACCGACGCGGCCGCGAATGTGACGGTAACGGTGGTACGACGAGTGCGAGCGGCTGCGACATCACGACGAGCTGCGTAGAACCTTTACGGTATTGCCAGCCCCAGCAATAACGTTCGTATGCGGAGAAGATATGACGACGGCCTCATGCCAAACACAGGCGGCGATCGACGCAGCATACGCAGCGTGGGTATCAACGAATGGCACGGTAACGGGTGGCTGTGAAGCTACCTTAACCCGAGCGATGGATGCGGCACCGAATGCATGTGGCGGCACGGCGAATGTGACGGTAACGGTAGGTACGACGAGTGCGAGCGGCTGCGACATCACGACGAGCTGCGTAAGAACCTTTACGGTCTTGCCAGCCCCAGCAATAACGTTTGTATGCGGAGAAGATATGACGACGGCCTCGTGCCAAACACAGGCGGCGATCGACGCAGCATACGCAGCGTGGGTATCAGCGAATGGCACGGTAACGGGTGGCTGTGAAGCGACCTTTAACCCCGAGCGATGGATGCGGCACCGAATGCATGTGGCGGCACGGCGAATGTGACGGTAACGGTAGGTACGACGAGTGCCAGCGGATGTGACATCACGACGAGCTGCGTAAGAACCTTTACGGTCTTGCCAGCCCCAGAAATAACGTTCGTATGCGGAGAAGATATGACGACGGCGTCATGCCAAACGCAGGCAGCGATCGACGCAGCATACGCAGCGTGGGCATCAACGAATGGCACGGTAACGGGTGGCTGCGAAGCGACCTTAACCTGAGCGATGGATGCGGTACCGAATGCGTGTGGCGGCACGGCAAATGTGACGGTAACGGTGGGTACGACGAGTGCCAGCGGATGCGACATCACGACGAGCTGCGTAAGAACCTTTACGGTCTTGCCAACCCCAGCAATAACGTTTGTATGCGGAGAAGATATGACGACGGCCTCATGCCAAACGCAGGCGACGATCGACGCAGCATACGCAGCGTGGGCATCAACGAATGGCACGGTAACGGGTGGCTGCGAAGCGACCTTGACCCGAGCGATGGATGCGGTACCGAATGCGTGTGGCGGCACGGCGAATGTGACGGTAACGGTGGGTACGACGAGCGCCAGCGGCTGCGACATCACGACGAGCTGCGTAAGAACCTTTACGGTCTTGCCAGCCCCAGAAATAACGTTTGTATGCGGAGAAGATATGACGACGGCGTCATGCCAAACACAGGCGGCGATAGATGCAGCATACGCAGCGTGGGTATCAACGAATGGCACGGTAACGGGTGGCTGCGAAGCGACCTTAACCCGGACAATGGATGCGGCACCGAATGCATGCGGCGGCACGGCGAATGTAACGGTAACGGTGGGTACGACGAGCGCCAGCGGCTGCGACATCACGACGAGCTGCGTAAGAACCTTTACGGTCTTACCAGCCCCAGCAATAACGTTTGTATGCGGAGAAGATATGACGACGGCCTCATGCCAAACACAGGCGGCGATCGACGCAGCATACGCAGCGTGGGCATCAACGAATGGCACGGTAACGGGTGGCTGTGAAGCGACCTTAACCCGAGCGATGGATGCAGCACCGAATGCATGCGGCGGCACGGCGAATGTAACGGTAACGGTGGGTACGACGAGTGCGAGCGGATGTGACATCACGACGAGCTGCGTAAGAACCTTTACGGTCTTGCCAGCCCCAGAAATAACGTTCGTATGCGGAGAAGATATGACGACGGCCTCATGCCAAACACAGGCGGCGATCGACGCAGCATACGCAGCGTGGGTATCAACGAATGGCACGGTAACGGGTGGCTGCGAAGCGACCTTAACCCGAGCGATGGATGCGGCACCGAATGCGTGTGGCGGCACGGCGAATGTGACGGTAACGGTGGGTACGACGAGTGCGAGCGGCTGCGACATCACGACGAGCTGCGTAAGAACCTTTACGGTATTGCCAGCCCCAGCAATAACGTTTGTATGCGGAGAAGATATGACGACGGCCTCATGTCAAACACAGGCGGCGATCGACGCAGCATACGCAGCGTGGGCATCAACGAATGGCACGGTAACGGGTGGCTGCGAAGCGACCTTAACCCGAGCGATGGATGCGGCACCGAATGCATGCGGCGGAACGGCGAATGTGACGGTAACGGTGGGTACGACGAGTGCGAGCGGCTGCGACATCACGACGAGCTGCGTAAGAACCTTTACGGTATTGCCAGCCCCAGCAATAACGTTTGTATGCGGAGAAGATATGACGACGGCCTCATGCCAAACGCAGGCGGCGATCGACGCATACGCAGCGTGGGTATCAACGAATGGCACGGTAACGGGAGGCTGTGAAGCGACCTTAACCCGAGCGATGGATGCGGCACCGAATGCATGTGGCGGCACGGCGAATGTGACGGTAACGGTAGGTACGACGAGTGCCAGCGGATGTGACATCACGACGAGCTGTGTAAGAACCTTTACGGTATTGCCAGCCCCAGAAATAACGTTTGTATGCGGAGAAGATATGACGACGGCCTCATGCCAAACGCAGGCGGCGATAGACGCAGCATATACAGCATGGGTAGCATCGAATGGCACGGTAACGGGTGGCTGTGAAGCGACCTTGACTAGGACAATGGATGCGGTCCCGAACGCATGTGGCGGTACGGCGAATGTAACGGTAACGGTGGGTACGACGAGTGCGAGCGGATGCGACATCACGACGAGCTGCGTAAGAACCTTTACGGTCTTGCCAGCCCCAGAAATAACGTTCGTATGCGGAGAAGATATGACGACGGCCTCATGCCAAACGCAGGCGACGATCGACGCAGCATACGCAGCGTGGGTATCAACGAATGGCACGGTAACGGGTGGCTGTGAAGCGACCTTAACCCGAGCGATGGATGCGGCACCGAATGCGTGCGGCGGCACGGCGAATGTAACGGTAACGGTAGGTACGACGAGTGCGAGCGGATGTGACATCACGACGAGCTGCGTAAGAACCTTTACGGTCTTGCCAGCCCCAGAAATAACGTTTGTATGCGGAGAAGATATGACGACGGCCTCATGCCAAACACAGGCGACAATCGACGCAGCATACGCAGCGTGGGCATCAACGAATGGCACGGTAACGGGTGGCTGTGAAGCGACCTTAACCCGAGCGATGGATGCGGGCACCGAATGCGTGCGGCGGAACGGCGAATGTGACGGTAACGGTGGGTACGACGAGTGCGAGCGGATGTGACATCACGACGAGCTGCGTAAGAACCTTTACGGTATTGCCAGATAATACTCTTCCAAGTATTACATGTATTCCAGGTGGTAATTTAGGTTGCAATGCAGCTTTACCTATAGCATTTACTACTTCGTAAATGACTTTACAATTGCTGGAGGTTTAATTTCTGATAATTGTCAAGTGTCTATTTCTAATTCCGATATGACAATTTCTTCAGGTTGCGATGAAACATTGGTAAGAACATATACGGCGTTTGATGCTTGTAACAACACAGTAAGTTGTACACAAATATTCTCTAGAAGAATGGATAGTACTATGCCGATGGCCTCCAACCCTGGTAATATTACGCTTACGTGTGGAGCTCCATTTACTGCAATAGATCCTGAAGTTGTTATGGATGAAAATGATAATTGTATTGGAACACTGAATGTGGCTTTCGTAAGCCAATCTCCTATTTTGAAAATGGAGGATTTAATTGTGTTACTAGAACGTATTCCATTACTGATGCTTGTAATAATTCGATAAATGTATCACATGATGTATGTATGCTGATGGATATTTTTGCAAATGCTGGGTTGGATAATTCTATTTGTGAAATAGCTGAGATAGGCAATATTATTGGTGAAAACCCTTCTCCAGGAGTTATCTATTCTTGGTCTCCAGCAAATGGTTTAAATGCCACTAATATTGCTAACCCAATTGCAACTCCAAGGGAGACAACAACATATATAGTTACAGTTACAAATGTTGCAAGTGGATGTTATGATACTGATGAAGTTACTGTTTATGTTGCACCATCGCCAATTGTTACTTTCCTAGCAGGTTCTTCAATTCAAGGATGCCCTATTGGCTTTAATTTGGCTGATTTGTCAGCATCTATTGTACCGAATGGGTCTAATGTCACAAATGGAACTTGGGCTAGTTTTGGAACAGGTAATTTTTATCCAAATAATATATTCTCAAGTGCTTTAAGTTACGTACCTAGTGCCAATGATTTAGCCCTTGGATATAGTACCATTCAACTAATATGTGATGACCCTTCAAATGTGTGTAATAGCGTAATCAGAACAGTGGTGATTACCTGGAGACAAGATATTTCATTGAGTTGTAGAAACAAAGTAAATTTAAGCCTTGGGCCAGATTGTACATATTCTTTGCATCCTTGGGATGTGTTGACAGGTTTAACTTCTAATACGAATCCTAACTTATACACCGTAAGTCTTACAACGATGGCAGGCACACCAATACCAAATGTATTGAATGCGAGCCACATAGGCCAGATGTTGGTATATATGGTAAGAGACAATTGTAATGGCAACTTATGTTGGGGACAAATCTTGGTAGAAGACAAGATGCCACCAGTATTTGTATGTCAAGATTATACAGTAAGTTGTACCGATACGCATCCAGCGAGTTTCTATGCACCGACGGTGACAGATAATTGCGGATCAGTATTGGGCTTAACTTATACAGAAAGAGAAGTATCAAGCGAAAGTTGCGATGGACCATACTGGAGAGTAATCGAAAGAGTGTGGACAGCAACGGATACGTATGGAAGCACAGGAACATGCGTACAAAGAATATACTATACAAGATTGACCTTGGGAACGATAGGCTGGCCACAGAATTATGATGGCTTGAAGGATCGTTACCCCACTTGAGTGTAGAGGCCCATGGGATTTGAATGGCAATAATTATCCAGACGTAGAAGAAACGGGCAGTCCGGCAGGAAATGCATGCAATATTGGCTGTACATATAGAGATGAGATCATCAAAGTATGTGGAGACGATGCAGGAACAACGGCAATCGAAGGCTCGTACAAAGTATTGCGTATATGGACATGTTTGGATTGGTGTACAGGTCAAACGACCTCACATATCCAAATCATCAAGATAGCGGATCATGGTAGTCCAGTAGTAGCATGTCCAGTATATCCAACGAGACCATTGACATTAGGCTTAGGAGCGCCAGGCAACTTGGTAGCGTCAGAAGGCACGAATGTGACATTGAGCACGGACTATAATTCATGTTTGGCATCGTTCAATTTCCCATCAGCGACCTATACAGATGCCTGTGGAAGTGCATTGAAAGGAGGCTGGATGATAGGAACGGATATAGCAACGGGCTTAGAGGCCTTTAGGATAAATACGAATGGCGGTATCGTAAGAAATATCCCAGTCGGAAATTACACGGTGTGTTACTACTTAGAAGATCAGTGTGATAAGATAGGAAGCTGCTGTATGACCTTAGCGGTAAGAGATTATGTATCGCCAGTAGCAGTATGCAAGACGTATTTGACGATAGGATTGGGAGATAATGGCCGAGGAAGAATCCAAGCGAGAGACTTTGACAATGGCTCATATGACACCTGTGGAGTAGTGTCGTGGAAAATAAGAAGGATGACGGATCCATGCCATAGCCCAGCGATAACAAGTTTGCGAGATACGGTAGCGTTCTGTTGTACAGACGTAAACAAGAAGATAGCAGTAGTGATGAGAATCACAGATGCGAATGGCAATTACAATGAGTGCATGGATTCAGTATTGATCCAGGACAAATTGCCACCAATCATCACATGTCCACCAGATATCAATATCGATTGTAGATATCCATACAGTTTGTCAAACTTGGATATATTCGGAACGGTGGTAAATGGCGGAAATGGAAGTACAGCAGTGGTGAGAGATCCGATCTATATCGACCAAAGATATGGACATATCGGCAGACACTCAGAAAGTGCGCAAGATCCACATTTCCAAGTAGGAGTGAACGGAGTGGCGTATGACAATTGTAATTTGACATTAAGCTATTCACAGTCTCCTAGTTTGAATTGCAATAAGGGTACGATATTGAGAACGTGGACGGCATCAGATGCAGCAGGATTCAGATCATGTTTGCAGACGATAACGGTTTACAATACGTATGAATTCAATGGATTGGATGCCAATGTCTTAACGTCAACTAGCGGCCAGCCGCCATACGATGTACCATTCAACAATTACAATCCATTAACAGACTTGAACTGGGATGATATGCACGATATCTACTTTACCAGCGGACTACACAACGAATCAGTGTGGAGCAGCGTTGGATACAGCGAATATTGCATTACCGTATAAGAAACCATGGTTTAGAGAAGACGTATGTTCAAATATCGGAGTAGGCTTTGATGACTGGTACTTTGACTTTGAAGTGGGTTCAAGCCAAGGCTGTAAGAAGGTTATAAGAAAGTGGAAAGTTCTAGACTTGTGTCAAAAGAATGAAGATGGGACGAATCCAGTATGGACATATGACCAAGTGTTGGTAGTGATGAATTCAGCAGCGCCAACGTTTGCGAACTGTGCGCCAGTAGAATGGTGCCACAACGGCCCAGGCTGCGTGACCCATTTCCAATCATTAAGCATCACCGCTACAGACGATTGTGATCCAGAGACCAAGTTGAGATACAGATGGCAGTTGGATGTAGATAATAACGGAACGTATGATTCATTTGGAACGGGCTCAAGCTTGAATCCAAGTTTGGGTTGGACGATCGGAACGCACCGAGTGGTGTGGGAAGTAGAAGACGGATGTGGCAACAAGGAGACTTGTACACAGCTAGTAACGATAAGAGATTGTAAGAAGCCAAGTCCAGTATGTATCGAATTGATAGCCGAGTTGATGCCATCGACATGTGCGATAGAATTGTGGGCATCAGACTTTTTAGCAGCGAATAGTTCAACGGACAATTGCCCTGGTCCATACCGATACACATTTGATGCAGCGGGTAACCAACCAAATAGAATATTTACAAAAGATGATCTAGGCAGATCTCCGATAAATATCTATATGTGGGATGCAGCAGGCAATTCAGATTTCTGTATCACAACGGTAACAATCCAGAAAAATATGCCATGTACGAATGACGTATCGAGGTTTGTATTGACAGGAACGGTGAAGACGGAGACGAATGCGAACGTAAGCGATACGAAAGTAAGCGTGATGTCAGGTACGAATGAATTGGCATTCTCAATGACGAATACAAGCGGCACGTTTGGATTCAATGAAATGGATGCGAATAATTATGAAGTGGTACCGAAAAGAGATGACAACCACAGAAATGGGGTAAGTACAGCGGATATCATCAAGATCCAAAGACATATCCTAGAGCGTAAATCATTGAATAGCGGGTACAAGATGATAGCAGGAGACGTAAACAAATCGAATACGATAACAGCAGCAGACTTGGTAGAATTGAGAAAATTGGTGTTATTTAAGATCGATAGATTTGGCAACAATACGTCATTCAGATTCGTAGATAAGGATTACAATTTGACAACGGGCAATGCGTTGACGAGCAGCTTCCCAGAAAGGGTGAGCTTGACGAATGCGATGTCAGGAAGTGTTGAAGCGGATTTTGTAGCGGTGAAGATCGAGACGTAACGGAGAATGCAGTGGTGAATCTGACAGCCGTGCCAGAGGAAAGAAGTGGCAAGAGCTTGATGTTCAATGTAACAGAAGGCAGCTACAAGGCAGGAGAGACGGTAAGGATGACGCTTAAAGCGAATGACTTTGCGAAGATCAATGGCTACCAGTTCACGACGAACTTTGATAACCAAAGATTGGAATTTGTAGGATACGAGTCTGGAAAATTGCATGTAACTGAGGAGAACTTGGATTTACGATGTTGGAAGAAGGCAAGATCACGACGAGCTGGTCTAATCCGATGGCGGAGAGTATAACGGAGAACGAAGGCGCCTTCACGTTGATATTCAAGGCGAGAAGCCAAGGGTTGATAAGTGAGAGTGTATATGTGACTTCCGAGTTGACACCAGCCCAAGCCTACAATGCGAAAGGAGAAATGATGAACGTAGGATTGAACTTCATAGGCAAGGATGGCAAAGCAGTACAAGGCTTCGCATTGTACCAAAACCAACCGAATCCATGGGGTACCGAGACGTTGATAGGTTTCAACTTACCAGCACAGATGAAGGCGAAAGTAAGTATCTACGATGTAACGGGCAAAGTGCTGAAAGTAGTAGAAAGGACGTTCAACAAAGGCTACAACGCAGTAACCTTGAACAAAGGTGAACTACCAGCAACAGGCGTGATGTATTATCAATTGGATGCCGCAGACTTCAGCGATATCAAGAAAATGATATTGCTTGAATAAACAGTGTAGAAATAGGATGAGATGATAAAGAGCCTCGACACAAGTCGGGGCTCTTTTGTTTGTTATAAATTAGGTAAAATGAAAAATAATTATTATATTTGATGGTATTTTCGTCTTTTATAAAGGTAAAATATATACCAATAGCGAACTATAGGAAATATTCAAAAATATTCATATCAATAATTTACTAACCGAAAGAATTTTGAAATAATGAAAAATATATTATTTATTACCACACTATTTTGCTTTAGTTTTGTCTCCTGCAAAAAAGATCAAGAAGGTCTTTTCGATCAATGGGGTCATTATAAATATGGTTATGGGAATATGACAATAAATGGTCGAAGTATTGCAGCAAAAAAAATATTATTTGGAAGAAAGGAGAAATGGAATCCAGAAGAAGATACTGTCTTTTTATTTGAAACGCAGATTTTTACACAAAATGATGAATTACGAGAAGTTTTTGGTGTTAGAAATTTAAGACCCAAAATTGGCAAATATTTTTTTCCTAAAATTGAAGTTGATTCTTTAGGCACCCAGATTTTGCAATGATGCAATTTTATACAAACCTGGATTTGCATTTTTCGGCGCTGATGGAGATGTTGTCGAAGGCTCATATTCTCATCCTTGGGTAGATAGTAATTCTTATGTAGAAATAACGGAGTTGAATATAGCCACAGGGGATGTAAAAGGTAATTTTAAAGCAAAGATGTTAAAGCTGAAAGATTTTAGCTTGGCTTCCTTACCAGATACGATTTATATAACCGAAGGTAGCTTTTCTACCAAAATAGCATGGTAGCTGAAATATACTAGGATCATAGCAGAGCCTCGACGCAAGTCGAGGCTCTTTTGTTTTGGGCAATACTCAGCGCATAAGGTGGATGGAGGACGACTCAGTCGGTCTCGCCCAAAAGTCGAGACGGAACTCCGCAATACACCGACCCCGAACTGTAGGGGAGGGGATATGCCATAAATCAAATAAAAATAAAATTATTCGGAAAGATAGGATCTTAAAATCCGCTTGTTGTATGTTTTTCTGAGGCGGCGAAGGGCTCTTTCCTTGATTTGGCGAACGCGCTCACGACTGAGATCGAAGCGGTCACTAATCTCTTCGAGGGAAAACTCTCGCTTGCCGTTGATGCCAAAAAAGCACGACAAAATCTCCAATTCGCGAGGGGACAAAGCGCTCATGCCAGAGTGGATTTCTTTTTTCAGAGATTCAATCATGAGGTCATTGTCGGGTGAAATGTTATTTTCTTCGACCAATAACTCGATCAGCGAACTGCCATCTTCCTCGTCACCGATTGGTGCATCCATCGATAGATGTTTGGCTCCAGTGGTCAAAACGCTGGTGATGTCGAGGAGGGGAAGGTTCAATATTTCAGCCAATTCTTCGTGGCTGGGCTCTCGCTCGAATTCTTGTAAAAAGTTGAGATAGGCGTCGTTGATACGGTTGTAAGAATTGATCTTGTTGAGTGGGATACGAACCAGTCGGCTGTACTCGACGATCGCTTGTAAGATACTTTGTCGGATCCACCAGACGGCATAAGAAATAAACTTGAAACCCTTTGTTTCATCGAATCTCTTGGCGGCTTTCATGAGTCCGAGATTGCCTTCATTGATCAAATCAGAAAGAGAAAGTCCTTGGTTTTGGTATTGCTTAGCTACGGAGACAACAAATCTAAGATTAGCCTTGGTCAATTTTTCGAGGGCGGCTTCGTCTCCATTTCTTACTCTCTTGGCTAAATCTACCTCTTGTTCGGGAGTAAGCATGTCCAATTTGGCTATTTCACTCAGGTATTTATCCAAAGCTAAGCTCTCGCGGTTTGTTATCTTACTGGATATTTTTAACTGTCTCAAGGGAATAAGCCTTTTATTTCATTGTAAATATTATATTTTTTTAAATATAAAAAAAATTATTATGAATTTATTTTCAATTTTTATAATAATAAATTAAAATGGAATAGTGCCAAACTAATTATCTTTAGTTCTATAAACGTAAAAGATGCAAAAATTGCACAAATTTTTTGGAAATAATTAAATAATTGTAGGATGGAGTTGGGACAAATTATTTTTTGGCGATTACGCTTTTGGTTTTTTACAAGGCTTACAAAGGATTTTATCGAATTTATAGAAATATAAAATTGGGTAAACAAGAGGAGATATCTGGAGATGAATCCAGTAGGTTGAAAAATATGATTTTCGTGGCGTTGGGACAGAAAAAGATGTTCAAGCGGTGGATTCCTGCATTTTTTCACTTATTCATTTATCTCGCATTTTTGATGACCCAGGTGGAATTGATTGAGATATTTATCGATGGTATATTTGGCACGCACCGATTTTTTGCACCTTTTTTGGGTATTTTATACACTGGAATTATTTCTTTCATTGAAATGTTGTCCTTATTAGCATTTGTTGCTACTATTGTATTTTTGTCGCGTAGAAATATCATCAAATTGCCGCGATTGTTCAAGGGGGATTTGAAAGGATTTCCGTCGTTCGATGCGAATCTGATTTTATTGGGTGAAATACTCTTGATAATAGGGATATTTACTATGAATGGCGCTGATATGGTGCTGCAATCTAGAAATCATCCAGACTATCATCATACGGGGCATTTTTTGTTGTCGCAGTGGACAGGACCTTTGTTTTTTGGCAATTTGCCCAATGATGCCTTATTATTTTTGGAAAGATTTGGTTGGTGGTTGCATCTTATGGTGGTGTTTGGATTTATTTTATATCTTCCATTTTCCAAACATTTGCATATATTTTTGGCATTTTTCAATACATATTTTGCAAAATTAACCCCTCGTGGGGAAATGAGTAATATGCCAGCCATCATGCACGAAGTCCAGTCGATGTTTGGTATCGAGACAAAGGACCCAAGTCCGAATAGCGATGATATGGATTTTGGTGCGAATGACGTGTTTTCATTGTCGTGGCGCAATCTTTTGGAGGCCTATAGCTGTACAGAATGTGGTAGATGTACGTCAGTCTGTCCTGCCAATCTTACGGGAAAACTCCTAAGTCCTAGGAAAATAATGATGGATATCCGAGATAGGGCCGATGAAGTAGGTGCAAATATGGATGCGGGATTATTCATGAAGGATGGAAAATACGACGATGGAAAATCATTGTTCGATAGAATACAGCTGGAAGAAATACACGCATGTACTACCTGCAATGCTTGTGTAGAGGCTTGTCCAGTGATGATCAGCCCTTTGGATAGTATATTGCAGCTTCGTCGTTATGAGATATTGACGATGTCAGCAGGACCTCAAGAATGGTTGCCAATGTTCAATAGTCTAGAGAATAGCGGATCAGTATGGGCTATGACTCAAAGCAGAGATGAGTGGGCCAGACACGAATAATAAATATTTTATTTTGTAATAAAATAATTTAGCGGTCTAAAAATGTCTTGGATAACGGGATATTGGGCAAGAAAATAATCGCCCCAAGAGGTTTTTATATAAAGTCTAAATATTTTATTTCCTTTAAGCGGATCGGCTTCTAATCCTTGTGTCCCAATTTCATCTTCGATTTTATGAAAAGATAGAGTTTTTGTTTCACCTTTTGCATTTTTAACTTTTAGCGTAGCAAATGGATTGTTACTTGTCAATTCATCCTTTTCTTCAAGGTCATTGACGATGGCTTCGCATCGTATGTCTTTTATGGCTTTGATATAAGCGTTGGCAAGTGAAATATTAGCCGATTTTTCTTCCAAATTATTGATGGCACTGATAGAAAATTGCCCATTTGAATTCTTTTTCAACCTAAACGATTGCAATGGCTCTGCTGGATATGCCATCTCCATTTCGACTAATTCTTCCTTTGGAAAAGGATAAATATATCTCGAACGCCATCTCAATGGTTGATAGTCAAAATGTGTTCGAATCAACCCAATGAGCGTCGGGATGCTTACGGCATAAGGCTGGTTAGAATTTTCCATAATGAGATAGGTAGATTCTCCCGCCAAATCACCACCACCTACATAAAAACATTTAATTTTTTCATTTTTTCTGTTGTAAAGTTCAACCTTTATCCCTTTAGAACCCATTTCTTTGATGATGCCTGGCTCAGCTGCCTTCAATGGTATATATGAAACTCTCATGGTTTTTAGGGTCTTTAATAGAGTTTCCATAGGGTCAGCATTGGCCAAGTCACGGTCATTTATAATCCAATCGTCGCCTTGACGTTCGAATTTTGCTTGGACTCCATTTCTTTTGAAGATATGGATCCGCTGAATATCATTGGTGTTTTCAACGGCAAAATCAGAACCCTTTAGAGCATTGGTTGAATCTTTGCAGGAAAAGAAAAAAGATGCCAAAAAAGTAATTATTAACGCTATTTTTAAAAATTTTATTTCAAACATTGTGTATCGTTATCTTAATATTATATGCAAATGTAAAGTATATTAGAGATTATTTTGTTTATAAAAAAAATTATTAAGTCAATGGATGATCAAAAGAGGGAAAAAGGAGCCCATATAGCGGAGATGCTCGAGAAGCTGTATCCTGAGACCCCAATTCCGCTGAATCATTCGGACACTTATACTTTGCTGGTGGCGGTCGTCCTGTCGGCTCAGTGTACGGATGAGCGGGTGAACCAAGTAACTCCGAGGCTTTTTTGTATGGCATCAACACCTTGGGAAATGGTAAATCTAACGGTAGAACAGATTCAAGACATAATTAGGCCATGTGGTCTATCTCCTACAAAATCCAAAGCAATATGGGGACTGAGTAAAATTTTGATTGAAAAATATAATGGGGAAGTTCCAAATACATTCGAAGACTTAGAATCCCTGCCAGGAGTTGGACATAAGACGGCATCGGTGGTAATGTCCCAAGCATTTGGTGTGCCGGCATTCCCAGTAGATACACATATTCATCGACTTGCGCTTAGATGGGGGCTTAGTGAAGGAAAAAACGTCGCCAGGGTAGAATCGGATCTGAAGAGTATTTTTCCAGAGGGCCAGTGGAACAAGCTCCATCTGCGTATTATTTTTTATGGAAGAGAATATTGTCCAGCTCGCCAACATATGATTAGTAAGTGCCCTATCTGTTCTCTATATGGCATAAAATAGAAAGAGCCCTAGACAGAATCTAGAGCTCCTCCACTATGTAAATGGGAAATTTATTCTTCCAACATCTTGACCGCTTTGTACATTTTTTGATATTTGAATAAGGCCAAATATCCATTGTTGCGATATGTTTCTAAGTTCAAAACATTTTTGTGTGAACCAATAGCATCTGGATCCAATGTCTTGACTATTTTACCTTCTTTGTCAAATATAGCTATGGAAACTTTACCTTGATTTTCACCAGAAGCAATCGCATTCCACTCTAATTTTTCATTTTTAACCTTGGCATCGATTTTGGCCACTTGTGATGAACCTGGATTTACTTTTATTGTATTTGTATAGAACTTAGTATCATCTTGATCCTTCACATAGATGCGATAGTACGAATTTCCATCGAATCCATTAAAGTCCACAAAAGCGTATTCTCTTTTTTCTATCATATTGTCACAGCCTTTGATCTCTCCGATTTTGTCGTAATTTATACCATCCTTAGACCTTTCTACTACGAATTTTTCATTTTTGCACTCATTGCCCGTATTCCAACTAAGGATCGTATTGCCGTCGTCTTGGATACCCTCAAATGACATCATTTCAGCACTTATTAAGCTAGAAACTTTGATGGCCTTCTCTAGGTCAAGCCCGTAAACATATTTCCAGTGAGACTCACCTCCAACCACATTCGTTCCATAAAATGACTCCATAATATCTATAGCCTCCAAATTTCCATGAGGTAAGAATGAAGTTTCAAACTCAGTCAATTGTATCTCTTTTACATCCTCTTGTTCCATACCCGTAATGTACAATTTTCTAGGAGCAAGTCTAAAACTCTCATCCGCGTCAAAGGTTATCGTAACCAACCACTTAGATACGCGACGACCATTGCCCGATACATCTTCTATATAGGTATCTGAAGTCAAAGGCTCAAATTTCAAAATCCTATTTTCAATATTATTTCCAAATCCGTTGTCCATGGGCATAATACGACCGAATGCATCTGCACAAGACTCACACTAGGTCTGCGGACAATCTTCGCACAACGTATTTTTATTGGTATAATTCAGTATCAGTTTCTCACTCTTACTCAACATCTGAGTAGTGTATTTTTGGATAATATTTACCCCATAGCCAGCTGGAAATACAAAATATAATGCTTGAGTATTGCCATCAGCCCCTTGTATTCCACCCGACACGCTAACCTGTACTTGCAATTGATACTGATCCATCTTCGAATCAGGTACGTCATAGTATTTAAATGACTTTTCTACCAATGTAGATTTTGATGTAGCATTAAATCCAGAAGCCTGCGTACCTATAATGGCCAAGCTGAATAAAAGCAGAGTCTTTACGAAAATGATTGAAACTTCTCCATTACTTATTGATTAAATTGTTAAAAATGATTTAATATAACCGTGTACAAAAATTATGCCAAATATTAAAAAAAGACGTAATCTATAATATTTTATCTATCAAAATTTTAAATATTATAAAAAATCGTAATATATATAAAACAAAAAAAAACTGCCGAAGCAATTTCTCTTTGAGTCACGGTGCAAATATATTATAAAAAAATGTAATATGTATATTTTTAGAAAAAAATTATTCTCGATGTAGAGTATCTATTTCACCAGGTCTGGGAAGTTTGCGTTTTGAGATGGTGGTACCGTTCTTAAATCTCAGTTTGTAAGCGTCGTGGCGACGTTTTAATATTTCTGCTATCAATTTATCCTCATCTAGGGGTATTCCGTTGATATGTCGGTGATAACATACGCTCAAGGTGACCATCATGTCGTCCACGAAGGTGAGTCCTTTTCCCTTAAGGTAGTGACTCAATCGAGATCCTTGGGGTAGGGACCAATTGTGCGACATCCATTGTCCGAAGGTGAAATGAAATTTTTTTGCACTTTCTTTTTCAGAAACTTGCTTGAATTTTTCTCTACCCGCGGAGTCGATTCTTTCATCTATGTCTTTCATCGCCTCATTGATGTCCTTGGGGATATAAATGCCATTTATTCTTGATTTTTTGATTCTGATGGCATACATTTTAGCTTGATCAGAAGGACTTGTAGGGATGGTATCTAGCTCTGGTTCGGATTGAGAAAAACCAAAATACCGATGCAAGTAAAAATGAATAGTGGAATTATTTTTTCATCATAACAATAACTGAATGTGCTTGTAAACCCAAATATTGACGAATTTATCTTAAAAATTAAATTGATTAACAAAAAATTAACATCTAGGTAGGTAGAACCCCTTCGTCTGCCATACTATAATAGTGATGGTCTGAAATGATGAGATGATCCAGAATCTTTAATTCTAGTAGCTTGGCCCCGTCTTGCAATTTTTGGGTCAAATCAATATCTGCTTTGCTTGGTTTGAGCAAATTGCTCGGATGATTATGCGCTAATATGATGCCGATGGCTTTTAGCTCTAAAGCTTTTCTAAGCACCACTCGTGGGTCCACCATGACACTGGTCATCCCTCCAGAACTTATCGGTTCTACAGCTATGGCTTCATTGGCATTGTTGAGAAAAATACTAAAAAAATACTCTTCAGTCAGATCGCTGAGTGAAGATTTTAATAGATTATATGCGTCTCCAGAGGAGTGAATTTTTGGTTTTGAGTTGGGAGTAGCGCTCGACTTTCTTCGACCTAGTTCCAAGGCTGCAGCGATGGTGATTGCTTTGGCCTGTCCTATGCCGCTCACGGCCGTGAATTCTTTCCAGTCCGCTTTGAATAGTGTATGGATATCATTGTTAAATCGAGCCAAAAGCTTTCTAGCCAAGTCCATGGCTGTTTCTTTTTTATTGCCCGTGGTGATAAGTATTGCTAGTAATTCTGCATCAGTCATGATTTTGCGACCTTTGGTCATCATTTTTCTCTAGGACGATCTTCATGATTCCAATCTTTGATGGTTTGATGACATAGTATTTGCAATTGAGTAAAAAAGAGCCCAAACTTTTTGATGCTTGGGCTCTGTATTATATTATTCTAATATTTCTATATAAAATACTAAGTCAGATTTTGCTGGGATCATTGGAGGGCTTCCTGCTTCTCCATAAGCCAATGCATAAGGAACGAAAATAGTTGCTTTCGAACCTTTAGGTAGGGTAGTGATCATCTCGTCCCATCCCTTGATTACTTGACCTACACCTGCTGGAAATTGGATTGGCTCTCCTCTTTTGAATGACGAATCGAATTCTTTTCCATCTTTTAGGATACCAGAATACATCACTTTTACGGTTTCTCCCATATTAGCTTTAGGGCCTTTACCTTCGCTGTGAACCACATACTTGATGCCTGACGCTGTTTTCAATACAGAAGGATCGCTTCCAGCCTCTAGTTTAGAAACTAAGCTTGTTGATTGTTCCAAAACTTTTGCTCCTTCGGCTTGATACTTCGCTTTATTCGCTTCGATTTCAGCTTTAGAAGTAATTTTAGTCATTTTAAAACCATAAACAATTGCTTTTGCTTTTCAGGATACCATTTCTGCTAGGCATTGAATCTACTGGAATAGTCAATATCAAAGAATCACCTACAGACATTTTTTTGAATACTTCCAAAAATGGATCTGGCTTGGTCATTGGATAAGAAGCAGGTGGTATCATGGTTTGTTGCTCTTGTCCCATCATATAGGTACTGGTCAATAATGAGTCAGTATCCGTCTTGATCGTCATATGGAAAGAAATTTTATCTTCTTCTGCTGGCTTTGGACCATTGTTGGACACAACATGGACATATTCCATTCCATTGGAAGTTTTTTGTGTTTGTTTGCACGATATGACTGCGATACAAGCAAATACTAAAGCAATGATTGATTTAATGTGTGACATAAAAATTTTATTAATGTTGTTTATTTAAAATTAAATATTGTGATATTTTGTTAATGCTTCTTTGAGTATCTTGACTACGATATGGAGTGGCAAATAAAGTGCGCCACCAGAGGCATTCTTGTGTCCCCCGCCTTTGAAATATTCCTTACAAATGACCTCCACATTGACATCGCCTTTTGACCTAAGTGAAATCTTTGTAATCGTCGGCTGCTCCGTTATAAATGCAGCTATTTTTATATTTTTTAATTTCAATAAATAATTGACAATGCCTTCTGTATCGCCTCTTTTATTTCAAAATTCTTATAATCTTCTTTGTCAAGATATATTAATCCAGCCTGAAATTGCGGGAAATCTCCATTCTATTGATCAAACAATGACCCAAAAGGCGTAATTGTTTCTCAGGCATCGTGTTATGAATGGCATTTTGCACGAATTCATAATTGACATCGAGTTTTAATATCTCGGCCACCTTATTCAGCAAGTTAGGTGAGACTGAATAGGCAAAATTGCCTGTGTCGGTTATGATTCCTGTCAGAGGCAGTTGGCAATCTGTGTGTTTAGGTATTTTCCCAGCCAAATTGGAGGACTATATCCCAAACCAATTCGGAAGTCGAGCTAGCCTCAGGCACGCTATAAATCCAGTCAGAAATGATGATGGGGTCTATATGGTGGTCAATAGTCCATGTTTTAATCGTCTTATTGGATATGTACTCGCCCATTTTATCGATTCGATCCAGAGAGTTGAAATCGAGATAAATGGCAAAATCCATCGTATTTGTATAGGCTTTGATGTCTTCCAGAGTCAAGATCCCAAACCAAAAATTTTATCTACGCCTGGCATCCACTCAAAGTTCTGCGGGTACTCTGGAGGGAACCATTACCTCCGCGGTATGTCCCATTTGAACCAAAAGATGTTGCATCGCAAGCGTACTCCCCAATGCATCTCCATCGGGATTTCTATGTGAAAATAGACCAATAACTCTTGGTTGGGCTAGATATTCTTTTATTTGACTTGCCTCTAGGGTCATGTTATTTGCTGAAAATTGCGTGCAAAAGGTAAACATTATTTTAAGTTACACCAATTTTTTAGTAGGTTTATACACCTATCAATTTCATTTTAGTATTTAAATGCGAAAATGAAAATCTGATGGTTCTCATTTTTTCTGTTTGATGCAAGGCTTCGATTACATGTGACCCCTTTTCGCTGCCAGACGTACAGGCACTTCCTCCGCTACAAGATATACCTGCAATGTCTAAATTTAACAAGAGCATCTCTGATTTTGAATTTTCAGGAAAAGATACACTCAATACGGTGTAAAGTGAGTTTTCTTCACAGCCATTGAATACGATGCCATCAAAATATTTTTTTAATTCTTCTTTGAAATAATTTTTAAGACTTAAAAATGTGTTCACTCCATTCATCCATATGGGCATAGGCCAATTCGAATGCTTTTTTCAAGACCGACGATCCCATACAAATTTTCAGTACCTCCCCTCATATTCCTCTCTTGAGAACCCCCATCTATCAAGGGATCAACCTTTATATCACTATTTATATAAATAAATCCTACGCCTTTTGGCCCATGAAATTTATGCCCAGCTCCCGATAGAAAATGCAATTTTGTTTTTGCAAATCGATAGGGTAGTGGCATATGGTCTGCACAGTATCTGAATGAAAATAAGCCCCATACTGCATACACAACGCACTAACTGCATCAAGATCGATCATGGTGCCGATTTCGTTGTTTGCGTGCATTAAACTGACCAAAGTTATGTTCGAATCGTCCTTTAATAGGGACTCTAATTGTTCAAGGTTTATTTTTCCATGAGCATCATTTTCAACATACTCAACGATGATATTATCTGATTTCTGGAATGGCATCGATGGAGTGCAGGCCACAATGGTGCTCAAGCCTACTGCTGATGATGCGCGTGACCCCAAGATTTTTAACCGAATGTTTGATGGCAAGGTTATTGGATTCTGGAGCCACCGCTTGTAAAAAATATTTCTCCAATGGAAGCATCAGTTTGTTGGCTATGAATTTTCTAGCTTTTTCGATCAATGCCCTAGATTTTCGCCCTTAGCGTGGATCGAGGATGGATTGCCAAAATCATTCTTTAAGGCAAGCAACATAGCCTCCTACCACCTCGGGAGCTGGAGGTGTGGTGGCTGCATTGTCAAAATAGATTCTTTCCATGGGTTGATGTATTTAAGTTTTAGAGAGAAATTTAACGACACTTAGCCTTTAAATCACTTCCTAATTGAATCGCTTGAGCTTAATCCAAACTCTGTATATATGCGAATGATGGGCTCAGTATTGCTTTTGGCGAAGATGTATCCAGCCTTGGTCTAGGTCTATTTTTACGCCATCGTTTCTATAGATGGTGGCATTGGGATACAAGCCTATAGCAAATTCTAGAATTTCTGGTACCCGATCAAAATTTTCTAAGGATATCTTGTCTTTTGACATCTCATATTTGGGTAAAGAATCCTTCAATGCAGTCATTGACAAGCCATTTTCAGCAATGGAAGTCAATAAAAGAGCGACTCCTACCAAGGCATCTCGTCCATAATGTAGTTCTGGATAAATGATTCCACCATTGCCTTCACCTCCTATTACAGCACTTATTTCTTTCATTTTTAGGACGACGTTGACTTCGCCCACGGCTGCCGCAGCGTATGTTTGTTGGTGCTTATGTGTAACATCTTTAGTGCGCGGGTGGATGAAAGGTTCGGCTTAGTTATTTCCAGGGGTTTTGGAGAGGATATAATCAGCAATAGCTACCAAGGAATATTATTCTTCACCAAATAATTTTCCATCTTCCATGACAAAAGCCAGTCGGTCCACGTCTGGATCCACACAAATGCCCATTTGAGCCTTGTTTTGGACAACTGCTTGGCATAATTCTTCCAAATGCTCAGGCAATGGTTCTGGGTTGTGAGCAAAATGACCCGTCATCTCTTTGTTGAGTACAATGACTTGCAGCCCAATTTTCTAACAAAGGAATGATAGAAATAGATCCTGTTGAGTTTATGCAATCGACGACAACTTTGAATTTTTGGATTGGACCAATTTAGCATCGACCAAGGGAAGCGCTAGGATGGCTTCGATATGTGATTCGATGGCGTCATTTATCTTAATAATGGCACCCAAGTCGAGGACTGGCGCGAAGGTGAATTCTTTGTTTTTTATTATTTCAAGCAAATATGCGCCTTCTTCTGCTGCGATAAATTCTCCTTTTTCATTGAGTAGTTTGAGCGCATTCCACTGGATAGGGTTGTGGCTCGCGGTGATGATTACACCTGCATCCGCTTTGTGTTTTACTACTGCCATTTCTACGGTTGGAGTGGTGGATAATCCCAAGTCTAGAACTGTGATTCCTTGTCCTACCAAAGTATTCATGACGAGTTGTTGGACCATATTTCCACTGATACGAGCATCTCTTCCGATGGCTACTTTTGGATTTTTATTTTTTGTAATACCCAAGTACCGAAAGCTGCAGCATTCAACTATGTCTATCGGGGTTAAATTGGTGCCAACATTCCCTCCAATGGTCCCTCTAATTTCTGATATGGATTTAATTAAGTCATTCTAAATTTTGAATGCGAAGTTAATGAAAATCCATTAAATTTTTAATTCGGTCGTAGGTTTTAGCCAAATCTCTAATCAGAATAAGCCAAAAATTGCTCCAGAATTCACCTGTAACATCACCAATTTTGATGAGGCGAAAATCCATATTTTCATGGTTTTCATTGGCGAAAATTTCATAGTAATCTAGAAAAGTATGTTGCAAAACATTTGACACAGTAATTATCGAAGTTTTGTAAGGAATATATCTAATCGATTTTGCATTTTCAAATTCTTCTATCCGAAATAAAAAGGAGCTTTCTGAGAGAAACCAAATCAGCTGCTGAGATAAAATTATTTGTGTTGCAATCAGAGGGCCAATACTTGGAATGGCGACGTGAACACTTCCGAGGCGGAGGATGTGTTTTTGTATTTTTAAAATATCAGCTGTCGAAATCCCGCTTCTGAAAGGAACATCCAAATCAATAGGCCTAATCGTATATTTTAGGTTTGAAAATGGGACTATAAAATTTATAATCAGAGCCATCATAAATACTTATAAGTTCTGTCCCTTGATAGAGGGCGACTTTTGATTGGAAATTGATTCTTCGGGTTTGTTGTATTTTCTTATTTGCCCACTTAGTGATATTGAGTCCACCAACGGGAGGCTTTATGGCACCTGTATTCAATATGGCTTGGTTCAAAAGTTCCATGGTATTCGCAGGACTAGTTCCTCTTATGTCAAAGGTTAAACTTCGATTGGGAGCGATGACGACGAAAGTAGGAGTTCCTTGAAAAGGGCCAAATGTTCCATTTTCGATAGGGAAGGATTGCTTGTAAAGAACCACCATCTGAACCTGCAGCCTTGAATGTATGACCATTGGCTTGATCATATGCCAAAACCGTTTGGTTTAAATCAAATGTGCTGGTTGATAGATGAAAAAACTCCACAGGGCCAATCCCTTGACCCCATTCTTCATAAAGATCTTGATAAATGGTGCATGAGCCCGACATGGAGGGCAGTCCACAAAAAATAATTTTAGTACCACTGTTTTTCCTTTGTCGAGATAATCTTTATACAAGGATTTGGTTTGACCATCGGTCAGTGTGATAGGTAAAATCGGGAGCGATGTTTTTGCGCTTCTAGTCTAAAAGTCCAAAACATATAATCAAAACCGTTACTAAAATCTTCATGATATTATTTGTTTTATTAAATGAATTGCCGCAGCAGTGCTAAATTTGTCGCAGTAATACATTAATAGAATATCTCAAATCAGAATTCGTTAGTATAAATTACGAAATTAAGTTAAATTGGGCGAATTTCAATTATAAAATACATAACTGGGGCTCCATCGATTATGTTAGCATGGGACAAACGTAAGCTGAAATCCAAAGTGAATTACTTGAGAATAGAGCGAATGGATACCCAAATCCAATCGTCCATCATTTATTTTTGTGAGCATCCCCAGTGTATTTACATTAGGAAGGAGTGAAAAGATACTCATCTTTTGGTCGATATTGGAACTCAAAGCCATAGGTGCTAGCTTTACAAAATCAATCGAGGCGGAGATATAACTACCATGGGCCTGGCCAGATCGTCGGCTACCTTATTTTTGATCTGAATGAAATAAATACCGATGCCATTGGTTCGTCAGAAGTATTGAGGAGATAATAAAGACATTATTGCGAATATGGATTGAGCGGACAAAGGCATAAGGGGCTATACAGGGAGTTTGGTTGGATCAGGATGAAATATTTCCTGCTAGAAAAATATGTGCAATAGGGAGTTCACCTATCGAGATGGATCTCGCTGCATGGATTTACTCTGAATTTGGAGTCCAGATTTGAGCTATTTATATATCATCCCTAACGGATGGGATGATAATCGAGCCTGTTACTTCTATGAAGTTGGAATTGCAGCGGGCGTTAGAACGTGACGATGTTATCGCTTCGATAGAACAGCATTGTTGCGATGTTTTTAATTACACAAAATTATTATAGGATTTTGATCAGAATAGTATATCCAGGTAAAAGTTGGCATTGCAGTAGAACTTTTTGGACAATCGAATGATTTTTAGGCCCGTTCATTTTATCAATCTGAATGAATTTTCCATAAAAAATGTTTTGATCAACGATAAAGGTTATTTGATCAATGAAGGTACCCGATATGAGACCTCTGTTTTTAGACATTTTATAGAAAAGTGGAGACCCAATTCAAGCCATCGAATTCGAGCTTTTGGATTCTAAGTTAAGTCATTTGAACCATGAATTTTGGATTGGTTTTCAACAAAGATATCACCGACTTGACCGAAAAATTACATTTGTGCAGGGAAGTTTTAATATTGATCTAGCGACCAATATCCCCCATCATCAGCAAAATTGGTGTCGTTATCATTTAAAAAAATCAACATTGTGAGAGAAAAAAGTAGCCGATTCTAAAACCGTCATGACCAGAAATGATCATACTTATTGATACAAATCACATCAGGTGATTTTGATGGGTGGAAATCTATTGCGTTGGATGGATATCATCGCTGGCGATAACGGCTGGAAAACATTATGAATCTCATGTAGTGACAACAAGCGTCGATCATGTTTCCTTTACACAAGCTATTCATTTGGGAGATGTAATCATAACCTGATCTTGTGTTATGAGAGCGTTTAATACTTCCGTGGAAGTTTTTGTGGAAGTTTTTGCAGCCAATATCAAGGGAGGAGACAATCGCCCATGCAATCATACTCATTTCCTTTTGTGGGTATCGATGAGGTCGAAGGGAACTCCCATCAAGAAAATTACCCCAAGTTGTCCGCGCTTTGACAAGAGGGGGAGTTGTCTTTTGACCATGCAATGAAA
>JADKKF010000024.1 GCA_016720635.1 Saprospiraceae bacterium | reverse complement strand
AAATAATTAAATAATTGTAGGATGGAGTTGGGACAAATTATTTTTGGCGATTACGCTTTTGGTTTTAGGAAGCTTACAAAGGATTTTATCGAATTTATAGAAATATAAAATTGGGTAAACAAGAGGAGATATCTGGAGATGAATCCAGTAGGTTGAAAAATTTGATTTTCGTGGCGTTGGAACAGAAAAGATGTTTCCAAGAAGCGGTGGATTCTGCATTTTCACTTATTCATTTATCTCGCATTTTTGTTGGCCCAGATGGAATTGGTTTGAGATATTTATCGACGGCATATTTGGCTGGGGGGATTTTGCACCATTTTTGGGTATTTTATACACTGGAATTATTTCTTTCATTGAAATGTTGTCCTTATTGGCATTTGTTGCTACTATTGTATTTTTGTCGCGTAGAAATATCATCAAATTGCCGCGATTGTTTCAAAGAGGGATTTGAAAGGATTTCCGTCGTTCGATGCGAATCTGATTTTATTGGGTGGAAATACTCTTGATAATAGGGATTTTTACTATGAATGGCGCTGATATGGTGCTGCAATCTAGAAATCATCCAGACTATCATCATACGGGGCATTTTTGTTTGTCATGATGGACAGGACCTTTGTTTTTGGCAATTTGCCTAATGATGCCTTGTTTGTTTTGGAAAGATTTGGTTGGTGTAGTTGCATCTTATGGTGGTGTTTGGATTTATTTATATCTTCCATTTTTCCAAACATTTGCATATATTTTTGGCATTTTCAATACATATTTTGCAAATTAACCCCTCGAGGGAAATAGGCAATATGCCAGCCATCATGCACGAGAAGTCCAGTCTATGTTTGGTATCGAGACAAAGGACCCAAGTCCGAATAGCGATGATATGGATTTTGGTAGCTAATGACATATTTACCATTGTCGTGGCGCAATCTTTTGGAAGTACTATAAGCTGTACCGAATGCGGTAGATGTACGTCGAATCTGTCCTGCCAATCTTACGGAAAACTCCTGATCTAGGAAAATAATGATGGATATCCGAGATAGAGTGATAAGAAGTAGGTGGGAATATGGATGCGGGATTATTCATGAAGGATGGAAAATACGACGATGGAAAATCATTGTTCGATAGAATACAGCTGGAAGAAATACACGCATGTACTACCTGCAATGCTTGTGTAGAGCTTGTCCAGTGATGATCAATACCTGAATGAGTATATTGCAGCTTCGTCGTTATGAGATTTTGACGATGTCAACGGGACCGCAAGAATGGTTGCCGATGTTCAATAGTCTGAAGAGCTTAGCGGATCAGTATGAGCTATGACTCAAAGCAGAGATGGATGGACCAGACACGAATAATAAATATTTGATTTTGTAATAAAATAATTTAGCGTCTAAAAATGTCTTGGATACCGGGATGTTGGGCAGAAAGCCCAATCGCCCCAAGAGGTTTTATATAAAGTCTAAATATTTTATTTCCTTTAGATCAGCTTCTAATCCTTGTGTCCCAATTTCATCTTCAGTTTATGAAAAGATAGAGTTTTGTTCACCTTTTGCATTTTTAACTTTTAGCGTAGCAAATGGATTGTTACTTGTCAATTCATCCTTTTCTTCAGAGTCATTGACGATGGCTTCGTCGTATGTCTTTATCGGCTTTGATATAAAAGCGTTGCTTAAGTGAAATATTAGCCGATTTTCTTCAGGTATTGATGGCGCCCACAGTAGAAAATTGCCCATTTGAATTCTTTTTCAACCTAAACGATTGCAATGGCTCTGCTGGATGTACCATCTCCGAACAAACTAATTCTTCCTTTGGAAAAGGATAAATATATCTCGAACGCCATCTCAATGGTTGATAGTCAAAATGTGTTCGAATCAGCATCAGGCGTCAGGATTAGCACGGCATAAGGCTGGTTAGAATTTTCCATAATAGAATGAGTACCAGATTCTCCCCTTAAATCACCACCACCTACCTTAAAAACATTTTAATTTTTCATTTTTTTCTGTTGTAAGTTCAACCTTTATCCTTTAGAACCCATTTAACTTTGATGATGCCTAGCTCAGCTGCCTTCAATGGTATATATGAAACTCTCATTATTTTTAGGGTCTTTAATAGAAGTCTCCCTTAGGGTCAACATTGGTAAGTCGGTCATTTATAATCCAATCGTCGCCTTGACGTTCAATTTTAACTTGGACTCCATTTCTTTTGAAGATATGGATCCGCTGAATATCATTAGTGTT
Source organism: Saprospiraceae bacterium (assembly GCA_016720635.1). Lineage (GTDB taxonomy): Bacteria > Bacteroidota > Bacteroidia > Chitinophagales > Saprospiraceae > JADKKF01. The sequence continues at coordinate 498,769 of JADKKF010000024.1, read as the reverse complement.
TTCAACGGCAAATCAGAACCCATTAGGCATTGGTTGAATCTTTGCAGAAAAAAAAAGATACCAAAAAAGTAATTATTAACGCTATTTTAAAAATTTTATTTCAAACATTGTGTATCTGTTATCTTAATATTTATGCAAATATAAAGTATATTAGAAGTTATTTTGTTTATAAAAAAATTATTAAGTCAATGGATGATCAAAAGAGGAAAAGGGTATGGCGGAGATGCTCGAAGCTGTATCCTGAGACCCCAATTCCGCTGAATCATACAGACCTATACTTTGCTGGGTGGCGTTCGTCTGTCGGCTCAGTGTACGGATGAGCGGGTGAAACTAAGTAACTCCGGAGGCTTTTTGTATGGCATCAACACCTTGGGAAATGGTAAATCTAACGGTAGGACAGAGATTCAAGACATAATTAGAGAGTATATGGTCTATCTCCTACAAATCCAAGCCAATATGGGGATTGAGTAAAATTTTGATTGAAAATATAATGGGAAGTTCCAAATACATTCGAAGACTTAGAATCCCTGCCAGGAGTTGGACATAAGACGGCATCGGTGGTAATGTCTCAAGCATTTGGTGTTTCGGCATTCCCAGTAGATACACATATACATGTTTGCGCTTGGATTTGGGCTTAGTGAAGGAAAAACGTCGCTAGGGTAGAATCGGATCTGAAGAGTATTTTTTCAGAGAGTAGTGGAACAAGCTCCATCTGCGCATTGTTTTTATAGAGAGAATATTGTCCAGCGCGCCAAAAAGCACGTAGTGAACACCATTGCCATATCTGTTCTCTATATGGCATAGGCAAGAAAGAAAGAGCCTTAGATAGAATCTAGAGCTTCCTCCACTATGTAAATGGGAAATTTATTCTTCCAACATCTTGACTGCTTTGTACATTTTTTGATATTTGAATAAGAACAAATATCCATTGTTGCGATATGTTTCTAAGTTCAAAACATTTTTGTGTGAACCAATAGCATCTGGATCCAATGTCTTGACTATTTTACCTTCTTTGTCAAATATAGCTATGGAAACCTTACCTTTGATTTTCACCAGAAGCAATCGCATTCCACTCTAATTTTTCATTTTAACCTTGGCATCGATTTTGGCACTTGTGATGAACCTGGATTTACTTTTATTGTATTTGTATAGAACTTAGTATCATCTTGATCCTTCACATAGATGCGATAGTACGAATTTCCATCGAATCCATTAAAGTCCACAAAAGCGTATTCTCTTTTTCTATCATATTGTCACAGCCTTGATCTCTCCGATTTTGTCGTAATTTATACCATCCTTAGACCTTTCTACTACGAATTTTCATTTTTGCACTCATTGCCCGTATTCCAACTAAGGATCGTTTTCCATCGTCTTGGATACCCTCAAATGACATCATTTCAGCACTGATCAAGCTCGATACTTTGATACCTTTTCTAGGTCTAAGCCATAGACATACTTCCAGTGAGACTCACCTCCAACAACATTCGTACCATAGAAAGACTCAACGATATCAATTGCCTCCAAATTTCCATGAGGTAAGAATGAAGTTTCAAACTCAGTCAATTGTATCTCTTTTACATCCTCTTGTTCCATACCCGTAATGTACAATTTTCTAGGAGCAAGTCTAAAACTCTCATCCGCGTCAAAGGTTATCGTAACCAACCACTTAGATACGCGACGACCATTGCCCGATACATCTTCTATATAGGTATCTGAAGTCAAAGGCTCAAATTTCAAAATCCTATTTTCTATATTATTTCCAAAACCATTGTCAATGGGCATAATACGACTGAATGCATCTGCACAAGACTCACAATAGGTCTGCGGACAATCTTCGCACAACGTATTTTATTGGTATAATTCAATATCAGCTTCTCACTCTTACTCAACATCTGAGTAGTGTATTTTTGGATAATATTTACCCCATAGCCAGCTGGAAATACAAAATATAATACCTGAGTATTGCCATCAGCACCTTGAATTCCACCAGATACACTAACTTGTACTTGCAATTGGTACTGATCCATCTTTGAATCAGGTACGTCATAGTATTTAAATGACTTTTCTACTAATGTAGATTTTGATGTAGCATTAAATCCAGAAGCCTGCGTACCTATAATGGCCAAGCTGAATAAAAGCAGAGTCTTTACGAAAAATGATTGAAACTTCTCCATTACTTATTGATTAAATTGTTAAAAATGATTTAATATAACCGTGTACAAAAATTATGCCAAATATTAAAAAAAGACGTAATCTATAATATTTTATCTATCAAAATTTTAAATATTATAAAAAATCGTAATATATATAAAACAAAAAAAAACTGCCGAAGCAATTTCTCTTGAGTCACGGTGCAAATATATTATAAAAAATGTAATATGTATATTTTTAGAAAAAAAATTATTCTCGATGTAGAGTATCTATTTCACCAGGTCTGGGAAGTTTGCGTTTTGAGATGGTGGTACCGTTCTTTAAATCTCAGTTTGTAAGCGTCGTGGCGACGTTTTAATATTTCTGCTATCAATTTATCCTCATCTAGGGGTATTCCGTTGATATGTCGGTGATAACATACGCTCAAGGTGACCATCATGTCGTCCACGAAGGTGAGTCCTTTTCCCTTAAGGTAGTGACTCAATCGAGATCCTTGGGGTAGGACCAATTGTGCGACATCCATTGTCCGAAGGTGAAATGAAATTTTTTGCACTTTCTTTTTCAGAAACTTGCTTGAATTTTTCTTCACCCGCGGAGTCGATTCTTTCATCTATGTCTTTCATCGCCTCATTGATGTCCTCGGGGATATAAATGCCATTTATTCTTGATTTTTTGATTCTGATGGCATACATTTTAGCTTGATCAGAAGGACTTGTTGGGATGGTATCTAGCTCTGGTTCGGATTGAGAAAAACCAAAAAATACCGATGCAAGTAAAAATGAATAGTGGAATTATTTTTTCATCATAACAATAACTGAATGTGCTTGTAAACCCAAATATTGACGAATTTATCTTAAAAATTAAATTGATTAACAAAAATTAACATCTAGGAAGGTAGAACCCCTTCGTCTGCCATACTATAATAGTGATGGTCAGAAATGATGAGATGATCTAGTATCTTTAATTCTAGTAGCTTAGCTCCGTCTTGCAATTTTTGAGTCAAATCGATATCAGCTTTGCTGGGTTTGAGCAAATTGCTCGGATGATTATGCGCTAATATGATGCCGATGGCTTTTAGCTCTAAAGCTTTTCTAAGCACCACTCGTGGGTCCACCATGACGCTGGTCATCCCTCCAGAACTTATCGGTTCTATGGCGATGGCTTCATTGGCATTGTTGAGGAAAATACTAAAAAAATACTCTTCAGTAAGATCGCTGAGTGAAGATTTTAACAGATTATATGCGTCTCCAGAGGAGTGAATTTTTGGTTTTGGAGTTGGGAGTAGCGCTCGACTTTCTTCGACCCAGTTCCAAGGCTGCAGCGATGGTGATTGCTTTGGCCTGTCCTATGCCGCTCACAGCAGTGAATTCTTTCCAGTCCGCTTTGAATAGTGTATGGATATCATTGTTAAATCGAGCCAAAAGTTTTCTAGCCAAGTCCATGGCTGTTTCTTTTTTATTGCCCGTGGTGATAAGTATTGCTAGTAATTCTGCATCAGTCATGATTTTGCGACCTTTGGTCATCATTTTTTCTCTAGGACGATCTTCATGATTCCAATCTTTGATGGTTTGATGTGACATAGTATTTGCAATTGCGTAAAAAAAAGAGCCCAAACTTTTTGATGCTTGGGCTCTGTATTATATTATTCTAATATTTCTATATAAAATACTAAGTCAGATTTTGCTGGGATCATTGGAGGGCTTCCTGCTTCTCCATAAGCCAATGCATAAGGAACGAAAATAGTTGCTTTCGAACCTTTAGGTAGGGTGGTGATCATCTCGTCCCATCCCTTGATTACTTGACCTACACCTGCTGGGAATTGGATTGGCTCTCCTCTTTTGAAAGATGAATCGAATTCTTTTCCATCTTTTAGGATACCAGAATACATCACTTTTACGGTTTCACCCATATTTGCTTTAGGGCCTTTACCTTCGCTGTGAACCACATACTTGATGCCTGACGCTGTTTTCAATACAGATGGATCGCTTCCAGCCTCTAGTTTAGAAAATAAGCTTGTTGATTGTTCCAAAACTTTTGCTCCTTCGGCTTGATACTTCGCTTTATTCGCTTCGATTTCAGCTTTAGAAGTAATTTTAGTCATTTTAAAACCATAAACAATTGCTTTTGCTTTTTCAGGGATACCATTTCTGCTAGGCATTGAATCTACTGGAATAGTCAATATCAAAGAATCACCTACAGACATTTTTTTGAATACTTCCAAAAATGGATCTGGCTTGGTCATTGGATAAGAAGCAGGTGGTATCATGGTTTGTTGCTCTTGTCCCATCATATAGGTACTGGTCAATAATGAGTCAGTATCCGTCTTGATCGTCATATGGAAAGAAATTTTATCTTCTTCTGCTGGCTTTGGACCATTGTTGGACACAACATGGACATATTCCATTCCATTGGAAGTTTTTTTGTGTTTGTTTGCACGATATGACTGCGATACAAGCAAATACTAAAGCAATGATTGATTTAATGTGTGACATAAAAATTTTATTAATGTTGTTTATTTAAAATTAAATATTGTGATATTTTGTTAATGCTTCTTTAAGTATCTTGACTACGATATGGAGTGGCAAATAAAGTGCGCCACCAGAGGCATTCTTGTGGCCCCCTCCTTTGAAATATTCCTTACAAATGACCTCCACATTGACATCGCCTTTTGACCTAAGTGAAATCTTTGTAATCGTCGGCTGCTCCGTTATAAATGCAGCTATTTTTATATTTTTTAATTTCAATAAATAATTGACAATGCCTTCTGTATCGCCTCTTTTTATTTCAAAATTCTTATAATCTTCTTTGTCAAGATATATTAGTCCAGCCTGAAATTGCGGGAAAATCTCCATTCTATTGATCAAACAATGACCCAAAAGGCGCAATTGTTTCTCAGGCATCGTGTTATGAATGGCATTTTGCACGAATTCATAATTGACATCGAGTTTTAATATCTCGGCCACCTTATTCAGCAAGTTAGGTGAGACTGAATAGGCAAAATTGCCCGTGTCGGTTATGATTCCTGTCAGGAGGCAGTTGGCAATCTGTGTGTTTAGGTATTTTTCCCAGCCAAATTGGAGGACTATATCCCAAACCAATTCGAAGTCGAGCTAGCCTCGGGCACGCTATAAATCCAGTCAGAAATGATGATGGGGTCTATATGGTGGTCAATAGTCCAGGTTTTAATCGTCTTATTGGATATGTACTCGCCCATTTTATCGATTCGATCCAGAGAGTTGAAATCGAGATAAATGGCAAAATCCATCGTATTTGTATAGGCTTTGATGTCTTCAGAGTCAAGATCCCAAACCAAAATTTTATCTACGCCTGGCATCCACTCAAAGTTCTGTGGATACTCTGAAGGAACCATTACCTTCGCGGTATGTCCCATTTGAACCAAAAGATGTTGCATCGCAAGCGTACTCCCCAATGCATCTCCATCGGGATTTCTATGTGAAAATAGACCAATAACTCTTGGTTGGGCTAGATATTCTTTTATTTGACTTGCCTCTAGGGTCATGTTATTTGCTGAAAATTGCGTGCAAAGGTAAACATTATTTTAAGTTACACCAATTTTTTAGTAGGTTTATACACCTATCAATTTCATTTTTAGTATTTAAATGCGAAAATGAAAATCTGATGGTTCTCATTTTTTCTGTTTGATGCAAGGCTTCGATCACATGGGACCCCTTTTCGCTGCCAGACGTACAGGCACTTCCTCCGCTACAAGATATACCTGCAATATCTAAATTTAACAAAAGCATCTCTGATTTTGAATTTTCAGGAAAGATACACTCAATACGGTGTAAAGTGAGTTTTCTTCACAGCCATTGAATACGATGCCATCAAAATATTTTTTTAATTCTTCTTTGAAATAATTTTTAAGACTTAAAATGTGTTCACTCCATTCATCCATATGGGCATAGGCCAATTCGAATGCTTTTTCAAGACCGACGATCCCATACAAATTTTCAGTACCTCCCCTCATATTCCTCTCTTGTGAACCCCCATCTATCAAGGGATCAACCTTTATATCACTATTTATATAAATAAATCCTACGCCTTTTGGCCCATGAAATTTATGCCCAGCTCCTGATAGAAAATGCAATTTTGTTTTTTGCAAATCGATAGGGTAGTGGCATATGGTCTGCACAGTATCTGAATGAAAATAAGCCCCATACTGCTTACACAACGCACTAACTGCATCAAGATCGATCATGGTGCCGATTTCGTTGTTTGCGTGCATTAAACTAACCAAAGTTTTGTTCGAATCGTCTTTTAATAGGGATTCTAATTGTTCAAGGTTTATTTTTCCATGAGCATCATTTTCAACATACTCAACGATGATATTATCTGATTTCTGAATGGCATCGATGGAGTGCAGGCCACAATGGTGCTCAAGCCTACTGCTGATGATGCGCGTGACCCCAAGATTTTTAACCGAATGTTTGATGGCAAGGTTATTGGATTCGGTGCCGCCACTTGTAAAAAATATTTCTCCAATGGAAGCATTCAGTTTGTTGGCTATGAATTTTCTAGCTTTTTCGATCAATGCCCTAGATTTTCGCCCTTCAGCGTGGATCGAGGATGGATTGCCAAAATCATTCTTTAAGGCAAGCAACATAGCCTCTACCACTTCGGGGGCTGGAGGTGTGGTGGCTGCATTGTCAAAATAGATTCTTTCCATGGGTTGATGTATTTAAGTTTTAGAGAGAAATTTAACGACACTTGCCTTTAAATCACTTCCTAATTGAATCGCTTGAGCTTGGTCCAAACTCTCTGTATATATGCGAATGATGGGCTCAGTATTGCTTTGGCGAAGATGTATCCAGCCTTGGTCTAGGTCTATTTTTACGCCATCGGTTCTATCAATAGCAGCATTGGGATACAAGCCTATAGCAAATTCTAGAATTTCTGGTACCCGATCAAAATTTTCTAAGGATATCTTGTCTTTTGACATCTCATATTTGGGTAAAGAATCCTTCAATGCAGTCATTGACAAGCCATTTTCAGCAATGGAAGTCAATAAAAGAGCGACTCCTACCAAGGCATCTCGTCCATAATGTAGTTCTGGATAAATGATTCCACCATTGCCTTCACCTCCTATTACAGCACTTATTTCTTTCATTTTTTGGACGACATTGACTTCGCCCACGGCCGCAGCTGCATAAGTTTGTTGATGCTTATGTGTAACATCTCTCAGTGCGCGGGTGGATGAAAGGTTGGAAACGGTATTTCCAGGGGTTTTGGAGAGTATATAATCAGCGATAGCTACCAAGGAGTATTCTTCACCAAATAATTTTCCATCTTCCATAACAAAAGCCAGTCGGTCTACGTCTGGATCCACACAAATGCCCATTTGAGCCTTGTTCTGGACAACTGCTTGGCACAATTCTTCCAAATGCTCAGGCAATGGTTCTGGGTTGTGTGCAAAATGTCCCGTCATCTCTTTGTTGAGTACAATGACTTCGCAGCCCAATTTTTCTAACAAAGGAATGATAGAAATAGACCCAGTTGAGTTTATGCAATCGACGACAACTTTGAATTTTTTGGATTGGACCAATTTAGCATCGACCAAGGGAAGCGCTAGGATGGCTTCGATATGTGATTCGATGGCGTCATTTATCTTAATAATGGCACCCAAGTCGAGGACTGGCACGAAGGTGAATTCTTTGTTTTTTATTATTTCAAGTAAATATGCGCCTTCTTCTGCTGCGATAAATTCTCCTTTTTCATTGAGTAGTTTGAGCGCATTCCACTGGATAGGGTTGTGGCTCGCGGTGATGATTACACCTGCATCCGCTTTGTGATTTACTACTGCCATTTCTACGGTTGGAGTGGTGGATAATCCCAAGTCTAGAACTGTGATTCCTTGTCCTACCAAAGTATTCATGACGAGTTGTTGGACCATATTTCCACTGATACGAGCATCTCTTCCGATGGCTACTTTTGGATTTTTATTTTTTTGTAATACCCAAGTACCGAAAGCTGCAGCACATTCAACTATGTCTATCGGGGTTAAATTGGTGCCAACATTCCCTCCAATGGTCCCTCTAATTCCTGATATGGATTTAATTAAAGTCATTCTAAATTTTGAATGCGAAGTTAATGAAAATCCATTAAATTTTTTAATTCGGTCGTAGGTTTTAGCCAAATCTCTAATCAGAATAAGCCAAAAATTGCTCAGAATTCACCTGTAACATCACCAATTTTGATGAGGCGAAAATCCATATTTTCATGGTTTTCATTGGCGAAAATTTCATAATAATCTAGAAAAGTATGTTGCAAAACATTTGACACAGTACTATCGAAGTTTTTGTAAGGAATATATCTAATTGATTTTGCATTTTCAAATTCTTCTATCCGAAATAAAAGGAGTTTTCTGAGAGAAACCAAATCAGCTGCTGAGATAAAATTATTTGTGTTGCAATCAGAGGCCAATACTTGGAATGGCGACGTGAACACTTCCGAGGCGAGGATGTGTTTTTGTATTTTTAAAATATCAGCTGTCGAAATCCCGCTTCTGAAAGGAACATCCAAATCAATAGGCCTAATCGTATATTTTAGGTTTGAAAATGGGACTATAAATTTATAATCAGAGCCATCATAAATACTTATAAGTTCTGTCCCTTGATAGAGGGCGACTTTTTGCTCAGAAATAGAATCTTCGGGTTTGTTGTATTTTCTTATTTGCCCACTTAGAGTGATATTGAGTCCACCAACGGGAGGCTTTATGGCACCTGTATTCAATATGGCTTGGTTCAAAAGTTCCATGGTATTCGCAGGACTAGTTCCTCTTGTGTCAAAAGTTAAACTTCGATTGGGGGCGATGACGACGAAAGTAGGAGTTCCTTGAAAAGGGCCAAATGTTCCATTTCGATAGGGAAGGATTGCTTGTAAAGAACCACCATCTGAACCTGCAGCCTTGAATGTATGACCATTGGCTTGATCATATGCCAAAACCGTTTGGTTTAAATCAAATGAACTGGTAGATAAATGAAAAAACTCCACTGGGCCAATCCCTTGACCCCATTCTTCGTAAAGATCTTGATACAATGGTGCATGGGTTCGACAGGGAGGACAGTCCACAAAAAATAATTTTAGTACCACTGTTTTTCCTTTGTCTAGATAATCTTTATACAAGGATTTGGTTTGACCATCGGTCAGTGTGACAGTAAAATCGGGAGCGATGTTTTGCGCTTCTAGTCTAAAAAGTCCAAAACATATAATCAAAACCGTTGTTAAAATCTTCATGATATTATTTGTTTTATTATAATGAATTACCGCACCAGTGCTATATTTAGTCGCAGTAATACATTAATAGAATATCTCAAATCAGAATTCGTTAGTATAAAATTACGAAATTAAGTTAAATTGGGCGAATTTCAATTAAAAATACATAACTGGGGCTCCATCGATTATAAGCTAGCATGGGACAAACAAGCTGAAATCCAAAGTGAATTACTTGAGAATAGAGCGAATGGATACCCAAATCCAATCGTCCATCATTTGATTTTTTGTGAGCATCCCCATGTATTTACATTAGGAAGGAGTGGGAAAGATACGCATCTTTTGGTCGATGATGAGAAACTCAAAGCCATAGGTGCTAGCTTTTACAAAATCAATCGAGGCGGAGATATAACTTACCATGGGCCTGGCCAGATCGTCGGCTACCTTATTTTTGATCTGAATGAAATAAATACCGATGTCCATTGGTTCGTCAGAAGTATTGAGGAGATAATAATAAAGACATTGGCTGAATATGGATTGAGCGGACAAAGGCATAAGGGCTATACGGGAGTTTGGTTGGATCAGGATGAGATATTTCCTGCTAGGAAGATTTGTGCCATAGGGATCCATCTATCTAGATGGATTTCGTTACATGGTTTTGCACTCAATTTAAGCCCAGATTTAAGTTATTTTAACCACATCATTCCCTGTGGGATACAGGATGATAATCGAGCTGTTACTTCTATGAAGTTGGAATTGCAGCGGGCGTTAGAACGTGACGATGTTATCGCTTCGATAGAACAGCATTGTTGCGATGTTTTTAATTTTACAAAATTATTATAGGATTTTGATCAGAGATATAGTATATCCGAAGGTAAAAAAAGTTGGCATTGCAGTAGAACTTTTTGGACAATCAGATGATTTTTGGCCCGTTCATTTTATCAATCTGAATGAATTTTCCATAAAAAATGTTTTGATCGTAAGTAAGGGTTATTTGATCAATGAAGATACCCGATATGAGACCTCTGTTTTTAGACATTTTATAGAAAAAGTGGAACCCAATTCAAGCCATCAATTCGAGCTTTTGGATTCTAAATTAAGTCATTTGAATCATGAATTTTGGATTAGTTTTCAACAAGAAAATTATCTGCTTGACCGAAAAATTACATTTGTGCAGGGAAGTTTTAATATTGATCTAGCGACCAATATCCCCATCATCGGCAAAATTGGTGTCGTTATCATTTAAATAAAATCAACATTATGAGAGAAAAAAAAGTAGCCGATTCTAAAACCGTCATGACCGAAATGATCATGCCCAATGATACCAATCCGATCGGTGATTTGATGGGTGGAAATCTATTGCGTTGGATGGATATCATCGCGGCGATAACGGCTGGTAAACATTGTGAATCTCATGTAGTGACAGCAAGCGTCGATCATGTTTCCTTTACACAATCTATTCATTTGGGAGATGTAATCACCATACAATCTTGTGTTACCAGAGCGTTTAATACTTCCGTAGAAGTTTTTGTAGAAGTTTTTGCAGCCAATATCAAGGGAGGAGACAATCGCCCATGCAATCATGCATATTTCACTTTTGTAGGTATCGATGAGGTCAAGCGAACTCCTATCAAAGTGCCCCAAGTTGTCCCTTTGACAAGAGAAGAAGTTAATCTTTTTGACCATGCAATAAAAAGACGTGAATTGAGGCTCGTGCTCAGTGGTAGGCTTAAACCCTCAGATGCGACGGAAATTAAGTCTCTATTTACTGAAGATCAGTAGGGAAGATTTCGTATCTTTGCATTTACTATTACCAAATTTTAAGGATCTATTATGGAATCTTCTGTCATCAAATTGCCAGCTAGTCTTGCTAATCCCCCAGAAAACGAATACATCAAAGAAGTTTGGAGAGATTACTATACTTGTCTAGTAAGCCGAGAAATGAGCCTCGCTGCTAGAAAGGAAGTTTTGTCTGGTAAAGCTAAATTCGGTATCGTTGGAGATGGTAAAGAGGTGGCACAGGTGGCCATGGCAAGAGCCTTCAAACTCGGAGATTTTAGATCTGGATACTATCGCGATCAAACTTTTGTATTGGCCAAAGGACTGGTGACTATTGAAGAATATTTTGCACAAATATATGCCGACCCTGAGCATGATACCCATACCCTCGGAAGGCAGATGTCTAGCCATTTTGCGACCCCATTTATCGATGATGATGGAGCCGTTTTAGACTTAAAAAATCGTTACAATATATCCGCAGATATGGCCCCTACTGGTGGTCAAGTAGCGAGAGCGATGGGACACGCACTGGCCTCCAAATTGTTCAAGCAAAGTGTATTCGAAGGAGCTGAAAATTTGACCAGAAATGGGGATGAAGTTTCCTTTTGTACGATAGGCGATTCTAGCACTTCAGAAGGAGCCTTTTGGGAAACCCTCAATGCCGCAGCTGTATTGAAAGTACCCCTAGCTGTAGCTGTTTGGGACGATGGATATGGCATTTCAGTACCGACCAATATGCAGACCGTTAAAGGCAGTATTTCTCGGGCATTGGAAGGATTTTTATTGGATGATAACAACGAAGGGATCAGAATCTATGTCGCCAAGGGTTGGGATTATGTAAGTTTGGTAGAAACTTTCGAAAAAGCAATCTCAAAATGTAGGCAAACTCAGATACCATGCCTGATACATGTACATGAAATAACTCAACCTCAGGGTCACTCCACCAGTGGATCCCATGAGAGATACAAGTCAACTGAGAGATTATTATTTGAAAAAGAAATGGATTGCATTCGTAAAATGGGAGAGTGGATGCTTGAAGTAGGTTTGGCACAGCAAGAAGATTTGGATCAAATGCGCGAACAGGCCAAGGCCGAAGTAAAACTTAAAAAAGATATTGCATGGAAAAATGCTTCTTTGAAATCTGAAGAGGCCAAAGCTTTCGTTATGGAGCTCCATACTGCAAATCAGGTAGCTATACCCGAAATGTTTGATGAGATTATGAAGAGCTCCCAACATTTTGCTTATGCAGAAATTTTGGATCTCGTTAAAAAATATTATATCGAATTGGTTTCTACAAATAGTCCTTTGATAGAACCTATATCTCGATGGTTAAGGACTAGAAAAGATGCCGACGCCCACGTCTATGATACCCATTTGTACGCTGAAGGCAAGAATAGTTATCACCACCTGCCCGTTGAGCCTTTGAAAAAGACCAACGACGATACCAAAATTCCAGGACATCAATTACTGAATCAGTACTTTGATTTGGCCTTTGGACACAACCCTAGGCTTTTGGCTTTTGGTGAAGACGTAGGGCATATTGGAGACGTAAACCAAGGCTTTTCAGGGTTGCAATCGAAGTATGGAGACCACAGAATTTTTGATTGTGGAATCAGGGAATGGACCATAGTGGGTCAAGCGATCGGTTTGGCTCAAAGGGGATTTCGTCCCATAGCTGAAATTCAGTATTTGGATTATTTGCCGTATGCCATGAGCCCTTTGATGGACGATTTGGCTACGCTTAGATATAGAAGTGCTGGAAAACAATCGGCCCCAGTTATAGTAAGGACGCGAGGACATCGACTAGAAGGTATGTGGCACGCAGGTTCTCCAATGGGCTTGATGCTGACAAGTATGCCTGGGATTTTCATCATTTGTCCGAGAGATATGACGCGTGCCATTGGATTTTACAATACTTTATTAGCAGGGCAAGACCCAGCTATCATCGTAGAGTGTCTGAATGGTTATCGAATTCGAGAATCGATGATCGACAATATGTTGGAATTCAAATTGGAATTAGGGAAGCCAGAAATTTTATCACATGGGCATGATATTACAGTCGTTACTTATGGCTCTTGCGTCAGAATCGCCCAGCAAGCACTTTCGATTCTTTCTTCTTTGGATATATCAATAGAGCTGATAGATGCCCAAACACTCCAACCTTTTGACATACACGGCGTGATTTTGGATTCATTGAAAAATACCAATAAAATAATTTTCATGGATGAAGATGTACCAGGAGGTGCTTCTGCATATATGATGCAAATGATTTTGGAAAGAGACAATGGCTTCGAATATTTGGAAAGTCAACCACGGACTTTAACTGCGAAATCACATAGGACGCCTTACGGCACCAATGGGGATTACTTCACGAAGCCACAATCTACAGATTTAGTGACCTTAGCGTACCAAATGATGAAAGAAATTAATCCATCAAAGTACAATATGGATATTGAAATTTTGGAAAAATAAAACTTATTTCCACTTAATAAAAAAGCCATCCGAAGATGGCTTTTTTATTGGGTATGTTTTTTAGGACAATTTATTATTCATTTCCAAAAGGAAGAACTTTTGAATCCTTGATCGTAGAAAGAGTCATCAAAGTCTTTAATCGCTCGATTTCTTCAATTTGAGATAAAGTCTTAAACAATAAATGCTCATAAGTAGGGATATCTTTACAAACTATTTTCATCAAGAAATCAGCTTCTCCAGTTATGATATAACATTCTGTGATTTCGTCTATGTTCTTGACTTTAGAGATAAAGTTATCCAATGCATTTTCTTTCTGCCAAGCTAGAGAAACCAAAACAAAAGTCTTGACATTTAGCCCAACCAATTGATGATTTACCTCAGCATGATAGCTGGTGATGATGTTAGATGTTTCCAACTTTTTTACTCTCTCGAGTGTTGGAGCAGGTGACAATCCTATTTTCTTAGAAAGATCTAAATTGGTGATTTTACTGTTTTCTTGTAAGATCCTTAAAATTCTTAAGTCTAGTTTGTCAAGTTTAAAATCTGATCCGTGCATGATAATTTATAATTTTTAAAATAATTAATTTGTGCCAACAAATATACAACCTCTACCGCTACGAAAAAAAATTTTCCAAATATAATTTCTTAAATTGTAGTTAAAAATAAAAGGTGCATTAGTATTAACGCACCTTTAAAAAAAATGTTTTCTTTTCGAAATAAAAAATCGAAATATTTTGGAATTTGATACTTTAATTCTATGGGAAAATGCCCAAAGAAAGGTAATCGCTGGATATTTTGTTCAGAGCACAAACAAATGCTGCCGTTCTATAATCATTTATTTCTGGTCTCGTCACGAACACTTCTCTGATTTGGTGGAAGGAATTTACCATAGTTTCTTCCAATCCCGATCTCACTAAGTCTATTTCGTCGGCCCCTTTTGTCAAAAAGTTTTTCTCAGACTCTCCGATGGTTTTTCCTGTCATTCTTTCGACAAGACTTACGAGATTTTGATAAGTATTGTGGTCAAAACGCTTTTCCATACGACCGAATCTCATATGAGATAAATTCTTTAACCATTCAAAATATGATACCGTCACCCCTCCAGCGTTCAGATACATATCTGGCAGGATGATAATTCCTTTTTTAAGTAAAATATCTTCTGCTTCGAAAGCGACAGGTCCATTAGCCGCCTCCGCGATGATTTTTGCCTTGATGCGTGGAGCATTTTCTGCCGTAATTTGATTTTCTAGTGCCGCAGGGATTAGCACATCGCATTCCATTTCTATTGCTTCCTTTGAATTGGCAATATTTGTTCCACCGGGAAAATTTTTGATAGATCCAGTAGCATTTCTGTGGGCTATAAGTGCTGCTATGTCAAGTCCGTCAGCATTATAAACGGCACCATCCCATTCTGCGATACAGATGATTTTGGCATTTCCTTCTTCTTGACAGATTTTTGCTGAATAACTTCCAACATTACCAAGACCTTGTACTATGATTTTTTTGCCAGCCATGCCTGTGGTCAAGCCAACCTTTTTCATATCATCTTCTATAGATAACAATTCTCTCAAACCATAGAATACGCCTCGTCCAGTAGCTTCTTCACGACCCGTAATACCATTTTGTGTCACAGGCTTGCCCGTAACACATGCAGCAGCATCGATATCGCCATGCTTCATACTCGCATAGGTATCTACGATCCAAGCCATTTCTTTGGATCCGGTTCCATAATCAGGTGCGGGTACATCTATACCAGGTCCGATGAAATTTTTGCGGATAAGTTCGGCTGTATATCTTCTGGTTATATTCTCAAGTTGTTTCTCAGTATATTTTTTCGGATTGATCCTGATTCCTCCTTTCGCTCCTCCAAAAGGCACATCCACGATGGCACATTTGTAAGTCATCAATGCTGCCAAAGCCATCACTTCGTCTTGGTTTACACCTAAGTCGTAACGGATACCTCCCTTAGTGGGCAATCTGTGATGGGAATGTTGAACTCTGTAGGCTTCTATCACTTCAAATTCTTCCCCAATTCTTACTGGGAATCGCATTTGGTAAACAGCATTACACACTTTGATTTGCTCCAACAATCCTGAGGGCAAACCAGAATACTGAGCTGCTTTTTCAAAGTTTCGCTGTACACTTTCGTAAAAACTAATGTTACTGCTCATTTTTAAATTGTTTTTCTATTTTAAAAATTTTATTTTCTAAACGTACTAAAAATAATATAATACAAATAAATATAATTATAATCACGCCAGTGACCGTATTTGATTTGCCACTTTGTCTGAAAAATTCATCTTGAGTGGCCGCCATTATCGGATTGGATATTAAAGATATGCAAAAAAATAATAATCCAAAATAAATTCTCATTTTCATAATTAATCCTAACTTTTTATTATTTATTATGTAAAAAAATGGTCATTTTTTGTGAAATCTTGTCGAGTCTATTCGTTATTTCTGCCATCCATAATCCAAATAAAATCCATCCCAATACAGCAGGGTAAAATACCATCCTCATCGTGTTTTCCAAATCACCGCTACCAAAGGCAGGGTTGCCTCCATTGCCAGGGTGTAAGCTGTCCGTAAGTCTTGGGATGATGAAAATTAAGGGAATCAATGCTGCAAAAGCAAAAATATTGTATGCAGCAGATATCTTGTTGGCTTGATGTGGATCCGTAATGGAATTTCTCAAAACCAGCAACGAACCATATATCATCAAGGCAATGGCTGACATGTTTTGTTTGACATCAAAGCTCCAGTATTGTCCCCAGGTATATTTAGCCCACAAAGCTCCTGTGAGCAATCCAGCTACCCCAAAAATAAATCCAACTTTTATCAAAGCAACGGATTTTATCATGAGGGCTTCGTCGTTGGATCGGATAAACCTTATGGCCAATATCATAGAGTAGAAGAACAAAGCAATCATGGCAAACCACATCGGTACATGATAATAAGTATTTCTGATACTCTCTTGCAGGATATTCCTATATGGAAAATTGAAGGTGGTATTAGTATGAAGATTATTCATCGGCCACTGTGTCCACAACATTTTTCCTTGCTGGATATAGTGCGAGTTTTGTTTGTAAAAAATCGCGCTAGGTCGCTCAAAATGACCATCTAAACTATTGTCCATGAGTACTCCCAAAGGTAATATTTTAGCACTATCTGGTGCAAAATTTGGAAGTAAAAAATAAGCCATGATTTCAGTTTCTGAAATAGGTGTAAGTTTGAGCGCTTCGACGGCATACACGCTATCAATCTTTAGCCATGCTCGGTTGTCTTTTGCTGTTTTGAAATGAGTGTTGTAGCCATTTATCATAACATTTAGATATTGGCCTTGATCTATGGAGTTGGTCGATAAGTATGTGATTCCGGGCTTAAGTGGAGTGGATAGCCCTACGAACAAGGTGTACAATATCAGCAAACTGCCTATTAACTTGTACCCATGCTTTTTAAGAAAATTCATTTTAAGGATATTGATTTAAAACTAGTTCTTATTGTATCTGAAAAGAATTTTTTTATTCACGCCAAAGGTAAGGAAATAATATGATAGATATGGCAGCTAAAATGATCCAAATAGAAGATAAAATCATCCAATCGTTTATCACCGAGGTGTCATGCAACATTCCCAGGGACTGGGCGCTGATTTTTAATATGGTTAAAAAAATGGGGATGGTCAAAGGAAAGCCTAAAATGGCAATGATCGTCGATGGATTATTGGTTTTTTGGCCGAGAAATCCAACAAAAGTAAAAATCGTGGATAAACTTGCCGATGCCAAGCAAAGCAATAACAAAATTGTCCAAAATTTCTAACAGGCTGTATGGTTAGAATACTAAGAATGAAAAGGGTCATCAGTCCCAAAATAATAAGCCAAACCGTGTGATAGATATACCTCGATAATATCACAGCATAAGGCGAATAAAGTGTGTATTCGTAAAGAGCGCGGGCTTGATTTTCCTGGTTTGGGTTTTTAACTATGGTACTTATCGCGGCGAAAAGCATTAATATCCAAAACAATGCATTCCAAATCCTGGGATCCAACTGAATCAATCCAATATAGATAATAAATATACTGGATAAAACGTATAATAGGAGACTGGCTATTCCATATTTATTTCGCCATTCTACTTTGAAGTCTTTGGCTAATAAATAATAGATCTGGTTAAGAAGTGAATTCAATTTCTTTTTATTTGGCTGCACAAATGTATTGTGTAAATCGATAAAAAGCCATTTTTTTGACAATTTTACTAGGGATTTTATTAAGTTGGTGTAAAAAGTTGCCTAAAAAAGCAAAACATATTATAAAAAATCATAATTTTACAGAAATATTTAGATTAATGGTTGATAAATGGAAGAAAACTATAATCGCTGTATTTGTATTTTCTATATTTTATACAGCTTTTTTATCCGCACAGGATAGAAACTACCACAGCATTAATCTACAAAAATCCTGCACGGTCAATCGCCTTTTACAAAAATATGCCCTCAACAAGCATACTTGCAATAAAGCATTTTTCTTGAATCAAAATGTTCTGAAAAAAGAAAACTTTTTGTTTTTGAACAATGAATACATATTGCCCATCGCTGTATATAAATACAATGGTAAGTCCATAAGATCCACACTGGGGATAGTAGATTTAGCCAAGGCTAAAAGAATAGAACAATATAATAATCTTATGTATTCTAAGGGATTGAGGAAGACTACTTTCAAGCAATCACGGATTCTATGGGTTCCTTATCATGAACTTGAATGCAATGCCAAGCTTGAAAAAGCAAAGGAACAAATTGGAATGAAAACTTCGGTGGAATCACCCACTCTGAGTACTAAGGTTGAACCAATCACCAAAACTAAAAAAGGCATTTTAACGCCATATTTTGGTGTAGAGGTGGAGGAAAAGACCAACAAACTAGCAGGGCAAGTATTTTATGTGAAAAGCGGTCATGGAGGACCAGATCCTGGGGCACTCTGTACAGTGAATGGCCGACGGATCAGCGAGGATGAATATGCCTATGATGTCGCTTTGCGATTGGCTAAAGAACTAAAAGAACAAGGCGCCATCGTGTATATGATCAACCACGATCCCAATGATGGGATTAGGGAAGATATGTATCTTAAATTGGATAATGACGAGGAGCATGCTGATGGTCAAAGGATTCCGATCAATCAACTCAAGCGGCTGAGTAGAAGGGTAGAACTGGTTAATGGTCTTTATCATTTTCATAAAAGGAAAGCCAAATCTCAAAAGTTCATATCTATCCACGTCGATTCTAGAAAGAAAAGAGTTCGGCAAGATGTGTTCTTTTATTATAAGCAAAACGATAGCGAG
This sequence comes from Saprospiraceae bacterium, assembly GCA_016720635.1. Taxonomy (GTDB): domain Bacteria; phylum Bacteroidota; class Bacteroidia; order Chitinophagales; family Saprospiraceae; genus JADKKF01. The sequence continues at coordinate 479,806 of JADKKF010000024.1, read as the reverse complement.
GGCAAAGCTCTGGCCAAAAACTTATGGAAAACCTTCGATGAAAAATACGAGCAACATAGGGTAGATGACTACGATGGTACCATCGGTACAAGGGAACTTTATGTCTTGAAAAATGCGTTGCCTACTTCCGTATATGTAGAGCTCGGCAACATACAAAATACCCACGACCAAAAGCGAATACTGGATCCTCGCAATAGACAACTCCTAGCAGATTGGCTATTCGAAGGGCTTACAGAGAAGTAACTTAGCCGCGTCAGGGGTAGTAGTGGCCTCGTGCCTCACGAGGGTCTCGACCTTGATGGAGAGACGGAGCTCGTCCAAAAGACGAGAGAACCCACGGATGACCCGACACTCGAGCATCGAGTGGGACGCCCAAAACATTAAATTTTTATTAGTAAATATCAAACCGCAACTTGTCCCTTGATGGCTGGGTAGGGATCGTACTCAAACAATTGAAAATCCTCGTATCGAAAGTCCTCTATGCTTGAAATGGCTGGGTTTAAGACCATTTTGGGTAATTTTCTAGGGGTTCGTGTCAGTTGGAGCTCGACTTGAGGCAAGAGATTTTTGTAAATGTGCACATCGCCAAAGCTGTGGATGAAATCCCCGACCTTGAGGTTGCAAACTTGTGAGATCATATGCGTCAATAGGGCATAGGAGGCGATATTGAATGGAACGCCAAGGAAAACATCGGCGGAGCGCTGATATAGTTGGCAGTCGAGGCGACCATTTGCCACGTTGAATTGTACCAAGCAATGACAGGGGCTTAGCGCCATTTTGGGCAAATCACTGACATTCCACGCATTGAGAATCAGCCTTCTTGAATTGGGGTCCGATCGGAGAGTATCGATAATGTACTGGAGCTGGTCGGTTGTGGTGCCATCGGGGTTGGACCAAGCGCGCCACTGCTTGCCATATACAGGGCCCAAATCTCCGTTGGCATCGGCCCATTCGTCCCAAATGCGAACGCCATGCTCTTTGAGGTAGGCGATGTTGGTGTCTCCTTGGATGAACCAAAGCAATTCGTGGATGATGGACTTGAGGTGGACTTTTTTTGTAGTCAAAAGAGGAAAGCCTTCGTTCAGGTCAAATCTTAATTGGTACCCGAACAAACTAAGTGTTCCGACGCCTGTTCGATCGCTTTTTTCGGTACCATTTTTGAGTATGTCTGACAAAAGTTCCAAATAATTTTTCATGAGTTGGGGATATTTTCTATTTGTTCAAATCAATTATTGGATAATTTTGTTGAAAAACAAAAGCTCATTTATCAATTTGAAATGTGCCAATTTGAATACAAACCTAATGGATTAAAATTTTATTGAATATGATAAAGAAGGATTTTTTTAATTTTTTTTACGAACTGTCCTTAAACAATAATCGAAATTGGTTTTTAGAACATAAAAAAGACTATGAAACCAAGGTAAAAGAGCCATTCGAGCTCCTTGTGGGAGAAATCATACTTGGCCTGAAAGAATTCGTTCCAGGTCTAAATATGGAGGTGAAGGATGCCATATTCAGGATAAACAGAGATATTAGATTCTCTAATGATAAGACGCCATACAAGATTCATATGGCGGCAGCATTTAATCCTGAAGGGACGAAAACGGCAGAAATGCCAGGCTTTTATATCCAAGTAGGACTGAATATCTGTGAGATTGGAGGAGGGTTGTACTGTCCTACAAAGGATGACCTTATAAAGGTGAGAAAAGCGATGATGGACGATGAAAAGAGGTGGCAGACACTGGTAGAAGATGAGCATTTTGTTGATTCGTTTGGCGGGTTCCAAGGAGAAAAAAATAAAGTGTTGCAAGAGCCTTTTAAATCGGCTGCAACAAAGAATCCCGACTTATATTTCAAGCAGTTTTTCTTTATGAGGGAAATGGACCACGAATATTTTATAGATAATGAAAACTCAGCCAAAGCCATCGTTGATCACTATAAAAATGGATGGAATTTGGTGAATTTTATAAACAACACTTTGAAACCCTAATTGACTGAGAATGAATACAATATTATTGGATAAATTGAATGGAATTTCCACTTCCAGACCACCTATCTGGCTCATGCGACAAGCAGGAAGGGTATTGCCCGAGTATCGTAAAGTAAGGGCTAGTGCAAAAGATTTTAAGTCTTTTGTTAAAAATCCCGATCTGGCATCAGAAGTTACTGTACAACCCGTGGACATATTGGGAGTAGATGCCGCCATCGTATTCTCGGATATCTTGGTGATTCCAGAGGCTATGGGCTTGGATTATGAGATGATCGAAGCAAAAGGGCCTTCCTTCCCGAAAGTTATTGAATCGATCGGGGATATCCAGTCTTTGGTATGCGAAAGGGATATCATCCAAGAGCGATTGGATTATGTCTATCAAGCCATCGCGCAATCAAAGACAAAACTGAACGATCGTGTGCCGTTGATAGGATTCGCAGGAGCACCTTGGACGATTATGGCGTATATGATCGAAGGACAAGGAAGTAAAACATTCTCAAAGGCAAAAAAATGGCTGTATGAAGACAGTAAAGCTGCGCATCTTTTATTGCAGAAGATAACCGATGCTACGATTCACTATTTGGAAGGTCAGATCGCTGCAGGTGCCCAAATCATCCAATTATTCGATAGTTGGGCTGGGGTACTAGACGCTAGGATGTATCGAGAGTTCTGCATCCCATATTTAGAACAAATAGAAAGAACCTTGTCGGTGCCTAGTATAATATTTGCAAAGGATGCTTGGTTTGCGCTAGAAGATTTGGCGACTACCTCGTTTGATGCAGTTGGGCTTGATTGGGGGATTTCTGCTGAGTATGCTCATTCGAAATTGGGCTCTTCTAAAATAACTCAAGGCAATGCAGATCCTTGTTTTTTGTATGCTGATGAAAAATATATCCAAGACCGAACCCGTGAAATGCTGCGAGAATTTGGAACAAACCATATTGCGAATCTCGGACATGGCCTATATCCTGATACCCCTCTCGATGGCGTAAAAGCCTATATCGCAGCGGTTAAAGCATATCAATATGAAGTCTAGTTTTGGTTCGGTTATTTTTACCAGTTTCTTGATTTTTCAGGGTATAGAGGCAATGGGACAATCCTCATATACCTTGGGTAAATCGCGACAGATCTGGATACCACAAGATTCATTGAGTCGATTTGATTGGTCAGGTACTGGACAAATGAAGAACTATTATCGAGCGGATCTGCAACAAAAATTCTTCTGTAAAATGGAGGAGCGATTGCTCAAGAAAAATAATATGTGGATAAAAATCAGACTGGGAGACCAAAATGAGGTGGACCGAATGGAGTATTATCGGCGACAAAAGATGCAATAAGTGGTATGGAAGATTTTTTTTTTTACTATTGGAACTAACGTAATTAAAGAAGCATAAATAATTTCTATTACTAATCTCTGTTAATAAATTTTTTTTGAATAAAATATAAAACCTTTCCATTTTCACTTTATGTAAAATAAAGGCCTTCTTTTTGGTCTGTTTTTTTTTTTTTTCATTTTTATTAAAATTTTCCTTCCTGCTTTGTCTTTAGTCCAATCTTTGAACTATTCCTAAAAAAAAGTTTTGTAAAACTCTAAGTCTGGGCTATTCTTGTTCTGTATCTGCTCTTCGGGTGAGTATAGAAAATCTAGACTTTTCATCTAGCACTTCATTTTTTAGGAAGTCTTCACAAACTGTATTTATTTTGGTGATATTTCTTTCACCTTGAAGATTCCGTAAGTTGGTCTATTCGAGAGATAAGAGCTTTTTATGTTGGTATCGCAAAAGCGAACAATTTAGCGCCAAGACCAGCAAAAATAAGTCGATAAAATGCCTTCCATTAAGTTTTTTACTCAAAGAGAAAATCCATAATTTTGTCAAATTCCTGCATTTTGACCTGTTCTGTTTAAAATTATCTTCGCTTTAATTTATTTAGATTGAAACATCAATAATTGTTGCCAACCCAAGTCTCGTTTGCCTCCAATATAACTCTGGGGAATTCTGTAAGATTTTCACCCAAACCTTCATGTCCATTTTGGTCATCTCCTCTCATCTTAATAACTTACCTCTAAATCTACTTGTTTATTGTAATAATATTTTATTGGTATTTTCTTTTCAACAAATTGATAAATTTTGTTGTAAATTACCCTGGTTTTACCCTTCCTATATTTTTATCCATCTATTAAAATTTCAAAATAATCACCTGCTTTCAGAGATCAAAACAAATTTATTAACTTGGCTGAAGTCTCAACTCAACAGGAAGGACTGCTGGGCATTTGCATTTGGAGGTCTATTCCCCACAAAGGCCCCTGTGGTACTGACCATGTACGGACCCCTGAACGAGCATTGCCAAAATTGATTATACACTGGAAAACAACCATTTGTGCCCATTAATACTAATCGAATTTGAGAAATTGCTGCATTGGGCATTGATTTTGACGGTGGCTAATAATAGGATGGTTACTAATATAAAGCTTTGTTTGAAGGGTAATTTTGGTTAATAAAAATGTTTCATCAAAGGTAACTTTAACTAATAAAAAGTTTATTAGGTCAATAAATAGATCTTAATTATAAGGTAAAAAATATAATTAATAGAACTAATATATTATTACAAAAAATCAAGAAATTAATAGAATGAAAAAGTTGACACGGTGGAATATGCCAAATCAATGGAGGTTCGCTTGGAAGAATGCAACCAATTTATTGATTACGTCAATAGATTGCGCTTGGTCAAATCCATGAAATGCTTGATATTCGTGATATTGATTGGGTACCCCGAGAGAAGTAAGTTTGGCGTGCAACTGTTGGCTTTGATAGACTGGAACTATTGGGTCGAGGTTGCCATGAAATATGATCGTAGGTTGGCTTTGTGCAGAAATATTCCAATAAGGACTAACAGCTTTATAGACTGCCGTATCCCAAGGTCGTCCAACATATTCAGCTAATACATCTCCTACATATCCACCGAGCAATATGTTGTTAGAATCGTACCATGCCCAATCATTAAGATAGCTTGGACCAAATATATCTCCGACGCACTTAATCATTTGGAGTCGGTTGTATTTGTAGGCATAAATCATGGCTAAATGTCCCCCAGCGCTGGCTCCGACTATACCTATTTTTTGTGAAATTTGATACTTGAGACTATTTAAAGCTATGTGCCCGATGGTAGCATCGATGTCTTCCATTATTTGATCGTGGTGGATATTATTGGTGTTACTGGCCAAACGATAGTTCATATTGATCACGGCAACGTTTTGCCATTTGCTTCTAATCATATTTATATAAGGATTAAAATCTTCTTTCTGACCAGCTTTCCACGCTCCACCGTGAATTACTAGGATACAAGGAGTATTTGGGTTTCTACCGGCTGGCAGATAAATATCACAAACTTGCTTGGGGTCACTGCCATATTTTTCGTTGAGGATGATGGTATCACGATCAGAACTTAGACCTCCACTGACATGGGTAGATGGATTTTTTTTGCAAGCAGAAAAGCCAATTAATACAAGAATAAGGAAACTGGCCGTGTTGTAAATGAAATTTCTAAAGGTCATAATCTACTTCTTTTTAGGTTTCTCATATGGTAACAAACGCCTAGCAATTTAGATTTATTTTGAGTCTATTAAAAAAGCTAAAGGTTAGACCAAATGAAAGAATGTTGAAAATTGGGCTTAGAAAAATACCGTAGAAATTTAAGAAAAAAATATACCGCATAGGTTATCGGGCTAAGTTTTGTATATAAATTTGGTAAAAAAAACTTGGTATTTGTTTTTATATGATTGGAAATAAGTAAATTTATGCTTGTAAAGAACCTAAACTTATGTCTTTGATTTGAATTTTATTCTTTAATGCAAAACGTAATTTTATAATGAAACCATATAAATTTTTACTCGCAGCATTGTTTTTATTTGTCATTTTGTCTTTGCCTAGTTGCTTTTTTCATGTAGTAGAGGATATGGTAGATTTAGGAACAACAGCTGTGTATGAATCCGTGGAGACTCCCGATATGCACGAAATTATCAATTATCAATTTAAGGATGTTGAGATCAATAAGGATAGTTCATTGTCTCACTTAGTCTTGAATGTGATACAACTAAAGGACAAAAGGGGACAGGACCCAAATTTTAAAATGTTGACCACTGGCAAAGCAAGCCATCCCTTTAAGGACAAAGCATATTGTGTCAATGATGAAGAAAAATATAAAAAAGGGTCAGCCTCATGGCAAATCTCAACGGTACTGGCCAAACACATTAACAAAAGGAAAACCTTCAAAAAAGTGTTGCTGAATAGAGATTCGGCGGATTATCATTTATCTGGATCATTGTTTTCTTATTTCGGTCGTCAAGATCACGTAAAGTCTAATCCATACAATCAATTCTACAAGACTTATAAAGTGAGTCAGGGAAGTGTTATCATCACACTGACGGACGTAAAGATCTTAGACAAAGATAAAAAGCTTATCAAAGATTTTGGAGACATAAAACGAGTATATAATTATGAATCTATGGACGATCAAGAATGTACCTGTGTTTATCAAGCAGTGGACCAAAAGCTGAAACTATTCTTTAATGAATTAATCCCTAAAATAGAGTCAGAAATTAAGTCAATCAATCAGAAATGAGAACTTTATAGCTTGGATTTTCATTTGAAAACCCTCGGCAGGTTCTAGGCATTGCGATAGGGATGAGTAGGGCGGCTTTGCCGGTCTCGACATGAATATGGAGAGACGGATACCCCGAATCAGCCGGGTGCCAAGAATTGGCAATCGCCCAAGAAAATAAATTGACAAAATCCCAAAATAATCAATTTTTTAGGTAAATTTTATCAAAAATTTAAGTCCATTTGCTTAAAAATTGCCTGATTTTGAATTTGGACGAAAAGGTGATATAATAGTGGTGAATACTGCAAACATACCAAAACTAAAATGGATATTTATCGTCGGGTTTCTCAAATATTAGGAAGGTGGCTTTGATATCATTTTGTGATATTTAATAATTTCAAAATAAATAGGACAAAATACTCCTATTTTTTACTAGGATCGAGGTTTGTATGATTTTGGTCATAAATAATTTTGGTCGGTCAAAGGTAACTTTGTAAAAAAAAATATGATTATGAATAAATTAGCAATTTTTACGATTATGATACTGGCGTTGGTTTTTGTCCAATGTGGAGGTAATCCCGAAACTTCCTCGTCTTCAGAGGAGTCCAGTACTAGTGCAGAAGCGACACCAGAACCAGAAAAAAGTACCGAAAGTTATGATCCGAAAAGAGGGGAAGGAAAGTTTGATGAAGCGAATTTGAAGCTTGGGGCTTTGGACAAAGCTATGGCTGAAAAAGGTGAGGCTATCGCGAATACAAAATGTATTTCTTGTCATAAACTGACTGGTGAAAAACTAGTGGGTCCAGGCTGGAAAGGTGTAACTGAAAGAAGAACAGGACATTGGATTATGAACTTTATCACCAATCCAGACCCTATGATCGAAAAGGATCCTGAAGTTCAGGCTCAGCTTGAATTATGTTTGGTGCGTATGCCTAACCAAAGTCTCACCGATGATGATGCGAGACATCTATTAGAATTTATGCGTAAAAATGATAATGTGAAATAACAATAAATAAAATAAAATGAAAAGAACAGATTTTTTTTTAAAATTCATTGCATTAGTTTCTATGGTAGCTTTGTTTTCATGCAAGACTAAAAATACCAGCAGTGCGGTGAGCGGTGATGCGGCAGCCAAGGCCTATGTTGCGCCTGGAAAATATGACGAATTCTACAATTTTGTGTCAGGGGATTTAGTGGCCAATTGAGCGTTTATGGCTTACCCAGTGGTCGTCTTTTTAGGGTTATTCCTGTGTTTTCGGTAGATCCTGAAAAGGGGTGGGGATACAGTGAAGAGACCAAACCGATGTTGAATACTTCTCATGGATTCGTTCCTTGGGATGATTTACACCACGTAGAAATGTCTCAGAAAAAGGGAATTCAAGATGGAAAGTGGGCCTTCGCGAATGCGAACAATACACCGAGATTGGCGAGGATAGATTTAAAAACATTTAAAACTGCGGAAATTTTAGAGCTTCCGAATAGTGCTGGTAACCACAGTTCTCCATTCGGTACAGAAAACTCTGAGTATATCGTCGCAGGAACAAGATTTAGCGTACCTGGTGATAGCGATAATGGAGATGTTCCAATCAGTTCATACAAAAAGAATTTTAAAGGCCATATCAGCTTCGTAAGCATAGCTCCAGAAACGGGAAAGATGAAAATAGCCTTCCAATTGAGGACTCCTGGTATCAACTTTGACTTGGCTCGAGCGGGAAAAGGGAAATCACACGGATGGTTCTTTTTCTCTTGTTATAACAGTGAGCAGGCTAATACCTTATTGGAAGTAAATGCTTCTCAAAGGGACAAAGATTTTATCATGGCTGTAAATTGGAAAAAAGCAGAGGAGTATATCAAAGCTGGAAAAGGAAGAAAGACACCGGTTAAATATGCTCATAATGTATATGATGAATCAACCCAGATGGCTACTTCTACCATTGAAAAAGAAGTTTTGGTTTTGGATGTTGCAGAGTTTAAAGATATCTGTTATTTCATCCCTTGTCCAAAATCTCCGCATGGTTGTGACGTAGATCCTAAGGGAGAATATATCGTCGGTAGTGGAAAATTGGCTGCATTGATTCCTGTATTTAGCTATGACAAAATCCAAAAAGCCATAGCTGACAAATCTTATGATGGCGAGTACGAAGGAATACCAGTTATCAAGTATGAATCAGCTTTGTACGGAGAAGTTAAAAAACCAGGCCTAGGACCGTTACACACAGAATTTGATGATAATGGAAATGCTTATACATCGTTTTTCGTTTCATCAGAAATCGTAAAATGGAATATCAAAGATCTTAAAGTTTTGGATAGAGTTCCTACCTATTATTCTGTAGGTCACTTGTGTATTCCAGGTGGAAATACAGCCAAGCCTTATGGAAAATATTTGATTGCTTATAATAAAATCACCAAGGACAGATATCTTCCTACAGGCCCTGAGTTGGCTCAAAGTGCGCAGTTATTTGATATCAGTGGCGAAAAAATGCAGATGATTTTGGACTTCCCGACTATTGGTGAGCCGCATTATGCACAAGCGTCGCCTACTGAATTGATTAAGAATAACGGACAGTTGAAAATTTATAAAATAGAGGAAAATAAAAACCCTTACAGCACTAAATCTGAGGCATCTGCCAAGGTCGTAAGAGAAGGTAAAAAAGTCCATGTTTATATGACTTCTATCCGATCTCACTTCGCACCAGACAATATCGAAGGTATAAAATTAGGGGATGAGGTATATTTTCACGTAACCAATCTGGAACAAGACTGGGATGTACCTCACGGTTTTGCTGTAAAAGGTGCTAACAATGCTGAATTGTTAATCATGCCAGGAGAGACGAGCACACTTAAATGGGTGCCAGATAGAACTGGAATTTTCCCAATGTATTGCACAGACTTTTGCAGCGCATTGCACCAAGAAATGCAGGGATATGTTCGAGTGTCACCAGCGGGTAGTAATGCAGCCTTGACCTTTAGTTTAAATAAGCCAGTAACGGAGGCTAAATAGTAAATTTAAAATGTGATATAAGGAGCAGCCTGGTATAATACGCCATCTGCTCCTTTTTTATTATAAATCTAAAGTTATGCAGAATAAATTGTCAAAAAATTCAAAAATATTGCTTGTCCTTTCAAGTATCATCCTCATCATTTCGATTTTTGTACCACTGTGGAGGATTGAACTAGACGCACCTCAATATCCCGAAGGACTGGTCATGAAGATATTTTCTTACAAATTGGGCGGCCAAGTAGAGATTATCAATGGGCTAAATCATTATATTGGGATGCAAACCCTTCACGCTGAGAATTTTATAGAATTTACCTTGTTGCCATATATTATTTCGTTCTTTGCTCTATTGGCTTTGGTGACGGCTTTTTATGGGAGCAAAAGGATGCTTTATATCACTTTCGGTTTGTTTTTGGCATTTGGGATTATTGCCATGGCGGACTTCTGGCGATGGGAATACAATTATGGTCATAATTTGGACCCAAGTGCCGCGATTATCGTGCCTGGAATGGCATATCAGCCGCCATTGATTGGCTTTAAGCAATTGTTGAATTTTGGTGCTTATTCGATTCCTGATATCGGTGGGTGGCTTTTTATTGCAAGTGGGCTATTTATGTTGGTATCTGTACTTTTTGAAGCAGGTTATCTATCGAAGTTTTTTAAGAAAAAAACAACCATAAAGACGACCATAGCTAGCTTTTCCTTTATTATTTTATTTGCATGCAACACTGGTGAAATGGACCCAATCATGCTGAATAAGGATAAATGTGATTATTGCAATATGACTATATCAGATGGAAGATTTGGTGCAGAATTAATCACGAAAAAAGGCCGAGTTTATAAATTCGATGATTTGAGATGTTTAATAAATTATAAATCAGAAAATGCTTCTGAGGAAAATATAAAATATTTCGTCCACAATTTCACAGCTACCAACCAATTGATTGATGCTGCAAGTGCTCATTATGTAAACCATAATGAACTTAGGAGTCCAATGGGAGGAAATTTTGCGGGATTTCAAAAAGTCGAAGATGCAAAAAATTATGCGTTAAAGCATGGTCTTCAAGTACTTACTTGGGAGGAAATTTTAAACAAAAAATGAGAATAGCCCTAGCATTTATTATTTTCATCGCCATAAATGGGCAGTCGTTAGCCAAAACAATCAGGGTGGGCAAGGATAGTCCATTCAAAACTATAAAATCAGCGATTGAATCAGCCCAAAACTGGGATACAGTCCTTGTATATAATGGTACATATATTGAAGGAAATATCGAGATTAAAAAGTCTATCACTCTGATCGGCAAGGATTTGCCCATTTTGGATGGAAGTAAGAAATATGAGGTATTGTCAGTCAAAGCAAATCATGTGGTCGTGAAGGGGTTTAAAATCCAACATTCAGGCTACGCATCTTTGGATGATCCAGGAGGGATAAAGGTGTACAATGGTAATCATGTTGTCATCGAAAACAATCTTTTGTACGATAATTTTTTTGGGATATACCTTCAATATTGTAAAAATTGCATCATAAAAAACAATAGAGTCATAGCTTTTGGCAAGGAAGAACAGCAGATTGGCAATGGAATACATTGCTGGAAAAGCGATAGTCTTCAGATTATAGGAAACAAATTGACTGGGAATAGGGACGGTATTTATTTCGAGTTTGTTACGAATTCGGTGATATGGAGGAATATTGCCGACAAAAACATAAGATACGGTTTACACTTTATGTTCTCTAACAATGATGCATATTTTACCAATTGTTTTAGAAATAATGGGGCAGGGGTGGCGGTAATGTTTACAAAAAATATAACGATGATGAACAATACTTTCGAAGAAAATTGGGGGGATTCGGCATATGGACTGTTACTAAAGGAGATATCGGATTGCTATCTTGGAGGTAATAAATTTGTGAACAATACATCTGCTATTTTTATGGATGGAACCAATAGGATACGGGTGGAGAAAAATATCATCAGCGCCAACGGCTGGGGGATGAAAATTCAGGCAAATTGCATGGATAATGTTATCGAGCACAATAATTTTGTTGGAAATACCTTTGATGTGAGCACCAATGGGTCCTTGACCTTGAATTCTTTCAGCGAAAATTACTGGGACAAATATGAAGGGTACGATCTGAACAAGGACAATGTAGGCGACGTGCCGTACCATCCCTTGAGTCTCTATTCGGTGATCGTAGAAAACACCCCTTCGGCCATGTTATTATTTAGAAGTTTTATGATTACCTTACTAGATAAATCAGAAAAAGTATTGCCAAGTCTGACACCTGCAAATTTTGTTGACACAAGACCCCTTGTACAAAGTATAAAATTATGATAGAAGTAAAATCGTTATCAAAACGATTTGGTAAATTTTTAGTCCTCAATGAATTAAATCTTCATCTAAGAAGTGGAGAGTGCATCGCTCTTATAGGTCCCAATGGTTGTGGTAAAACTACCTTGATCAAGAGTATTTTGGGTATGGTCGTGCCTACAGGAGGAGATATTTTATTTCAAAAAAAATCTATACTCAAGGATATAGAGTATAGAAAAAAAATCGGGTATATGCCTCAAATAGGTAGATATCCAGAGAATATGACTATTGGCCAAATTTTTGATATGGTGAAGAGCATCCGAAATGTGGATTACCAACTGGATGAAGACTTGTATCTACAGTTCGAAATAGAGAAAATTTTGCACAAACCGATGAATACACTGAGTGGTGGAACTACGCAAAAAGTAAGTGCCGCTTTGGCTTTTTTATTCAATCCCGAAGTGCTCATCTTAGATGAACCGACGGCTGGATTGGACCCATTATCATCCGAAATTTTGAAAGATAAGGTGTTAAAAGAAAAGGCTAAAGGGAAGTTGATTCTAATTACCTCTCACTTATTGAGCGAATTGGACGATATGGTCAGCGAGATAATTTTTATGCAAGAAGGGGAAATATTATTTCACCAAGAGGTAGGCGTTTTGACCAAAGAAACGGGCATGGATAGGATTTCTAAAGCCATCGTTCATATTTTAAAGAAGAGATAAGATGAGAAGAATTTTAAAGTATGTTATCATTGATATTGTAAAGAATAAGATAGTAGTTTTTTATACCATTCTCATCGCATTGTTTGCTTGGAGTGCCTTTGGTTTGGAGGACAATGCCTCCAAGGGATTATTGACTTTATTGAATATTATTTTGTTCGTGGTACCGCTATTTTCAGTATTGTTTTCGACGATTTACATATACAATAGCAGTGAATTTGTTGAGTTGCTGCTGAGCCAGCCTATCAAAAGAAATAAAATCTGGAATAGTTTATTCGCAGGCTTGTCGGTTAGTTTGTCCGTTTCCTTTTTGATCGGAGCTGGCATCCCTCTCTTGATTTATGCAGAGCCGAGAAAGGCATTGATGATGATAGTCGTAGGCATTTTTATTACGCTTATTTTTATTTCGTTGGCATTTTTTAGTTCTATCCTGAGTAGGGACAAGGCGAGAGGCATTGGTTATTCGATTTTAATGTGGCTGTATTTTGCCTTACTTTTTGATGGGTTGGTACTGTTTTTAATGTTCCAACTGAGCGATTATCCGATCGAAAAAATGATGGTCATGATCTCTGCTTTGAGCCCGATTGACTTATCTAGGATATTGATGTTGTTGGAGCTGGATGTATCGGCGATGCTTGGATACACTGGAGCCATTTTTAAACAATTTTTTGGTACAAGTTTGGGATTGGTCTTGACATTTTTTCTGTTATTGCTTTGGATTGTTGTGCCCTATGTTATTTCGCTTCGCAAATTTAGGATCAAAGATTTGTAAAAATTAAATAATAGGTCTGGGATTCAATGTTCAAACAAACTGCTGAGCTCATTGTGGCTAACTAGGGCTTATATTGGTCATTCAGTCATGATACTCAAAAATATTTTGTAAATTTGCTTATATGAATTTATAGCTATCGACAAGATGAAGGCAAAGTATATAAACCTATTTACCGATTTTGGATTTAAAAAAATCTTCGGAGAGGAAGCCAGTAAGCCCTTGCTTATCGACTTTTTGAATGCTTTGTTGCCACATACTGATAAGATTGTTGATCTAAATTTTAAAAACAACGAACAACTTGGTCAGGCTGATTTGGATCGAAAAGCCATTTACGATATCTATTGTGAGAATGAGAAAGGAGAGAAATTCATAGTAGAACTGCAAAAGCCAAACAAAATTATTTCAAAGAAAGGACAATTTACTATTCAACTTTTCCGATTCGTGAACAAGCAGAAAAGGGCGAATGGAATTATAATTTGAAAGCCGTTTATTGTGTTGGCATTTTAGACTTTACCTTTGACGACTACGAAAGTGAACCCGAAAAAAGCGAAGTCGTACACACCATCAAACTTAAGAATCAAAACGGCAAAGTATTTTATGATAAATTGACTTTCATCTACCTAGAAATGCCAAATTTTAAGCTATCAGAAGCCGAGCTAAGAACTAGACTAGACAAATGGCTTTATTTCATTAAACATTTAGAAGATTTTCAAACAATACCCGCTATATTTTCAGACGAAATTTTTAATCAAGCATTCGAAAAGGCTGAACTTGCAAAATTAGCACCTGCCGACTGGGATAAATATGAATACAGTTTAAAAATATTCCGAGACAATAAAGCTGTTTTTGATTATTATGATATTGCAATTGACACTGCTTTTGATGAAGGTAAGCTTGAAGGGAAAAATGAAATCGCAAAATCTGCTAGACAAATGGGTTTAGCAATAGATGATATTATAAAATTAACAGGGCTCACAAAAGAACAGATCGAAAAACTATAGTAATTTATTCTATTCGGTTAGGTTTTACTTAAAGTCAGAAGAGGTGGTTGATTAAACATTGGAGGGGTCGTGTCACAATAATCTAGGCTAATGCCTTGATATTTCTTTAAGAGATAAAACAAGAAAGGCAAGTCAAATCAACCTGCCTTCCCAATATTGAATAACCAAAAAATTATTTGGGCAAAAGTACGTCACCAATGACATGGATTATCCCATTAGAAGTAGGAATTGATGCAATAATTTCTGACCCATTTACAAAAGTTTTAGCACCCTTTTTGGTGATATTAACTTTACCCCCAAATACCATGTCAAATTGTTGACCATCGCTCATATATTCAGGTTTCAGCACGCCCACATAAGTATGATAACCTAATATATTCTCCAAATCAGATTTTTTTTCTGGTTTCAATAAGCCTTCTACTGTTCCTGCTGGTAATTTTTCAAACGCCGCATTCGTAGGTGCAAATACTGTAAATGGACCTGTATTGCTAAGCGCATCAACCAAGCCTGCAGCTTTGACTGCTGCGACGAGCGTTGTATGGTCCTTACTACCTACAGCTACCTGAACGATATTGGGCTTTGAGATATCATCCACTACAGCCGACTGACCAGGAGCCACTTCGGTTGTTGCGGAAGATTCTGATTGTGTTCCAGTACTCGAATTATTACAAGAAATCAACATCGAGACAAAGATTAGCGATAAATTAAATAATGATTTTTTCATACGTTTTTTTATTAATATACAAATATAAATCATTATAATTTTTTATTATATGACTGAAATCATATCATATTTAGGTCGTTTTTTGATGTTTGAAATTGGCTAAAATAAGTACTACTAATCCCAAACTAATGAGGATGGAAATTACAAATAGAGACTCGTTGACGAAGGGAATCATCGTATAACTGATGGAAGCTATCCCTTGTGTCGCCAACAGTAATTCATTTAGAAAAACACCCAAAACAAATAGCATAATGCCCAATTTGGCGGAACTACTTGGTAATATATATCCTTTGAAATACGAATAAGAAATCAAAAATACCGAAGTAAAGGCTAACAAAACTAAATGGAGATAGGCTATAACTATATGCCTAAAGCCAAAGGCAAATTTACTGATGGCGGGAAATAATGATCCGAATTGCAAACTAAATTTTATTGTTAATGCAGTAGCAAAACACACCATCAATATTTTGGCCACAAAATCTAGTTTGAGTTCATTAAATAATTTTAGTTTTATCAATTGCCTAAACATTAAGATAAGGGCATAAAACTGAGCAATAGTCGCTAGTATGATGAGTGTATATACCCAATTTGGCAAGTTTAACCACAAAATGGACAACCCATATGTTGGCACGCAGCTGATAGCAAATAGGTAGAATATCTGTTTTTCATTAGATATATTTATACCGTTTAGGTGAAGATAATTAATAAATAAGCCAACGCAAGCAAGGAAAAACCAGCCATTGTATTGGAAGTGCAAATACCAATATAAGGAAGCCAAATACGCATGTTGATCTAAGTTTTTACTTGCCATCATCACACTCAACCAAAACGTGCCTAGAGAAGACAAAACACTGAAAAATATAGCTGCTAGCATCCAATCCCGGCCTGGAATATCCTTAATTTCTCTCAAAATAGTGAAAAAATGCCATGCAAACCAAAATGAAATGAATATAGCCACCGTAGATAAAACGATGGAATATATCCCATACCCTTGCATCGTAAATGAAATTAACATCCCATATGAAACGATCAAACTGATGGTAAAAAGGATATTGAAAGATTTTAAAGAAGTTTCCGTAATCCGATTTTTGATGGTATCCACCAACAGGATCATAAGGATTAAAGACACCCATCCATTGAAGGCAAAGTGAGAATGGGCATGTTGTAAATTTTTTTGACTAAAAAAAGGAAACTCAAATGCGATTTTATACCTCATTAAAACGCCAAGAGCGGCTACGATGAATAGGTTTATAAGACATTTATTAATCCATTGGGAGGTCTTCGATTCTATCATTAAAAATATACTTTATGGTCAATAATTTCTAGTTTGTTCAATTTACTGAGTTTATTGATAGCTCGAATGACGGTCTCAACTCGTAGGCCTGTCATATTAGCTATTTGTTGACGAGTAAAGGGGATGATTTGTTTGATTTCAGAGTTTTCATCCTTTTTTTGTTTTTTGAAAAGCATTATAATCTTTTCTTCTGGAGTACGGCTGTGAAGAATCTGAGAATTTATAGTTTTTTCGTAAAGTCGAGCTGCAAAAAGCCTGATGAAATGGTGCGCCATTAGGCTATTTTTATCTAATAATTCCAAAAATTTTTCTTTAGAGATTCTAATTATTTCACAATTTTCGGTCGCCATAGCGCAACTCGGATAGGGATAATTTAGAAAAAGCGGGGGTTCGCCAAAGCTTTCACCTGGATTGAAAATACCCAAGGTTAATTCTTTGCAATCGGCATTGATACAAAAAACTTTTACTTTCCCTTTGGCTATCTGATAATAAAATCTCGGAATATTTCCTTCTACAAAAATTAATTCGCCTTTTTTATAATTTTTAACGGTGGCTCCATAGGCGTTTAGTAAGATGTCGTTGATAGAATTCATTTGGCGTCAAATTTATAACTAATCAAAATCGTTAATTCTTGCAAATTATTTTCTTCACATAGTTCTACAGCAGATCCAAGCTTAGGTTTGGCTTGACTTTTAGTGTCAAGACTTGTTATTTTTATTGATTTGAAAATTCTAAAATTAAAGTGTGCTGTCATATCATCAGGGCCTTGTTCAAAAATCCAAAGAAAAAATTACTTTTTACTTTCAAAAGCCAAAAATTTAACAAAATAATTTCAGCAAATCAAAGATTGATTTCCTCTGTATTTCATCCATTTTGACGAAAAAAAAATGGCAATAAAAGGAATTTGAATCTTCATTGTTTTGCATAAAATTAAGGAAAAAATACGACAAATAAAAGGAAATTCACCATTAAAAACCATCAAATAGGATGTCCTAAAATGCCTCTGAAAATGGCCTGATAATTAAGTTATGAAATTAATAAAAACTCAATGCCCAGTTGACCTTGAGGGTGCATTTACCTGTTCGATATTGATGAGATGGAGTTCTATGTGGCGATCTTTGGCCTTATAGCTGAAAGAACTGATGATCTCTAAAATATCGTAGTCAATAAATTCGGATTTGCTCCCGTCTATCGTCAATACGGAATATTCAGGGACTTCATCCAATACTTTTTTTAACTTTACTTTATTCAGAAATGTGACGTTGGAATCCAATTCGATGATCTCTGTTTTTATGCCATTTACTACATTTTTAGAGAGCCGAAACTCAGCTTGAAAATTATTTTGAATGATAAAATATAGTGAAATTAATAGACCTATGCTGACCCCAATCAGTAAGTCCGTCATAAGAATTATCACGATCGTAAATATAAAGGGTAAGAATTGTTTCCAACTCAATCGCCACATATGCTTGTATAATGTAGGATGTGTAAGATTGAATCCAGTTACCAACAAAATGGCAGCGAGGGAAGCATAGGGGATTTTGTTTATCGCGAAAGGAATCAATAAAACGGCTAATAACAAAAAAGCTCCATGCGTGATGGCGGACAGTTTTGTTTTCCCTCCAGCGTCCACATTGGCGGCACCCCTTACTACGACAGCAGTCAAAGGTATCGCCCCTAAAAAACCACACATCATATTGCCAAAGCCTTGAGCCAATAATTCTCTATTCACAGGGGTAATGCGGTTGTGCCGATCTAATTTATCGATAGCTTCAATGCAAAGCAAAGTCTCTAAAGTAGCCAGAATACCGATGATGATGCCGTCTTTCCAAATCTGAGTATTCGTGAATATTTTAGTTAAATCAGGAAATATTATCGTAGAAAATATATTGTTAGGAATATTGACCAATTGAGAGGGCTTCAAGGCTAAATTAGGTGCGAAATATTGAAAAAAATAGCTAACTGTCACACCCACGAGAACAGCCAGTAAAGGTGCAGGCACTTTTCCTAGCATTTTAGTGAAAACCTTCTGCATGGTAAACATGGCCAATAAAGAACTTATCGCTACGATGATGGAACTCAATGTAACATGATGATAAAACTCTTGAACGTTGCCGAGAAAATTTTTTGAAGTAAATAAATCCAAAAACCCATCAGTCCAAAAATCTGGACTATCGTAACCCAATGCTAGTGGTATTTGTTTTGAAATCAAAATGATACCTATGGCGGCCAACATTCCCTTGATGACAGACGATGGAAAAAAATTGGCAATGGCTCCCAGTTTTAATAATCCCAAACAAATTTGAAATAAACCAGCGATGATCAATGCCAATAAAAATACGCGATAATCCCCTAATGAAGTGATGGATGCAACTACCAATGTGGATAATCCAGCTGCGGGACCTGATACAGCCAACTGTGATCCACTTATAAATGCTACCATAATCCCTCCAATAATCCCAGACAATAATCCAGCATATAAAGGCGCACCTGACGCTAAGGCTATCCCAAGACAAAGTGGAAGAGCCACCAAAAAAACTGAAAGTCCAGCAGCAAGATCGTGACGTAGCCACATAATCTTGTAATACTTTAATGTTCGTCTCACTTGTACCTATCTAATTTGCTGTTCGCAAATTTACGGATTATCTTCGAAGAAATTTAGGATTTTGCATTTATTATAATGTGTAAATGCCTAATATTTAGCTTTTTATATAAAAAATAGATCGTTTTAGATCATATTTATAAAATCTCAAGAGATGGATATGGATGAGTTTATGATTGCAGTCATAAAAAGCAGAAAGGTAGTGTCAGAATCTTCTCCTCTCAAAACTGCAAAACAGAAAATTTTGGCTGGTCTGAAAAGGAGTTACGTGGTCCTCATTTATGCATCGAATTTTTCTAAAGCCATTTTGCAATTCGGTGGAAAGTGTTTCCTCATTGTACTGTTTTACTTGAAGACCGCTACATTTATCGGGACCATTTTCAGAAAATGTGCCAATAGTCATATATCCCTCCACAGAATTTCTAGCTATCTCCAAGTATTTAGAAATTTGCTCTGTTGTGGTCAAAAAATGAAATGTTGCCCGATCATGCCAAATATCAAATGTAGTTGTGGGTTTATATTGTGTTATATCGCTGACGACCCAATGTATATTTTCAGCTTTATCACCCAATCGATCCTTTGCTCTATCCAAAGCTTTGGCGGATATATCCAAAACGGTGATGTCTTCGAACCCTTCTTTTAATAGAAAATCTACAAGTCTGCTATCGCCACCGCCTATATCTATGATTTTTGCAGACTTAGGCAATCGGAAAGATTTGATAAAATCAAGGGAGGTTTTAGGAATTTCTTGCGTCCAACTGACTTGCTCTGGACTTTTGGTTTCATAAACCGTTTCCCAGTGTATTTTTTGGTCCATATTTAATTGCTTTTTGACACGCCAAACTATTTTATTATTGGTTTAACAAATTGAGGCAAATTCAGTTTTCTATTTTTAAATTTTCTCAAACAATCTAAAAATTAGACTATAATATTTCAGGGAATAAATTTTATTAACACCACAGATTAAAATTGTTTGAGAATCTTATTCATTTGAATGCCGAAATGAGTTTCCAAGGTATTATGTTATGTTAAGAAAAATTATTTCCGAAAATGAATCCAAAATTTTAGAAGGAACAAAAATCAATGTGTCAACAAAAAAAATGTTTCTTTCAAAGCCCGTATTTCAGTCATTCTGGCAATTTAAATAATATATTACATGTAAAATATAATTCAGATTATTTAACTATAATTTCAAATTTAATAATTTATATTTGCACCCAAAATAAAATAATTAACGTGTATTTGTTACCTGTCTTAATGTATCATTCTATAATTGGGTCCAAAAAAGAAAAAGGGAAACACAATATTTATGTCCTTCAAGGAGATTTGGAGCGACAATTGGCTTATCTACACAAAAACCAATACCAAACAATTACTTTCGAAGATTTAGCACAGAATCCTCAATTGGATACTCATAAAAAAGTAATTCTTACCTTCGATGATGGGTATGAGGACAATTATACAAGGCTCTTTCCTTTGCTGAAAAAGTATAATTTTAAGGCTGTAATCTACTTGGTAACGCAAGAAGATCACAATTCATGGGGTGTTAATGAAGGAGAGCCTCGAAAAAATTTGATGACTGATATGCATATCAAGGAAATGAGTGATTATGGAATTGAATTTGGCGGACACACGCAGCATCATCCTGTTCTGCATGATATAGATGAAGCATCAAAGCGGAAAGAAATCGGCCATTGTAAATCGGATATTGAAAAAAAGATTGGTAAAGAAGTAGTTTCTTTTGCTTATCCTTTTGGAGCTATTAGTGACGAAATAAAGAAAATAACGAAAGAGGCAGGATATACTTTTGGTATAGCTACAAAAAATGGTCCTTTGCATTGGCAAGAAGATTATTTTCATGTTCGACGCATTGAAATTGCTACTCGTACTACATTTTGGGGATTTAAACGGAAGGTGAGTGGCAAATATTTAACGCATAAATTTTTTATATAATCAATGAAAGTAACAGGTTTTAGCTTTATAAGAAATGGCGTGAAATTCGATTTTCCAATCGTGGAGGCCATCAAATCAATTTTGCCTATTTGTGACGAATTTGTCGTGGCTGTTGGAAAATCAGAGGATGATACTTTGGGATTAATCCAGAGCATAGGCTCTCCTAAGATAAAAATCATCGAAACCGTTTGGGATGAAAGTTTGCGCCAAGGGGGTAGGGTACTTGCAGACGAAACCAACAAGGCTTATCAAGCCATCAGCGAAGATAGCGATTGGTGTTTTTACATTCAAGGCGATGAGGTGATGCACGAAAGAGATTTGCCTACGATACAAGCCGCTATGCTGAAATACAAGGATGATTCCCGTGTCCAAGGTCTTGTTTTCGACCATTTGAATTTTTATGGGTCTTACGATTATATTGCGGATTCGCGACATTGGCACAAGCGTGAAGTGCGCGTGGTTAGAAAAGCTAAAAACATATCATCATACAAAGACGCCATGAGTTTTCGCCGTGATGGAAAAAAATTGGATTGTAAATATGTGCCTGCGACGATTCATCATTATGGTTGGGTAAAAAATCCAAAAACCCAGTTAGAAAAGAGAAAATCATTTGAAAAACTATGGCACGATGATAATGCTGTCAAAGAAAAATTTGATAACAAAGATGCCTTCGATTACAATCTCATCGATTCGGTATCACGATTTACTGGTACTCATCCCCAAGTGATCGAAGAGCGTATAAAAGCGGTGAACTGGGAATTTTCTTTCGATCCGACAGTCGCTCCAAAATTATCTTTTGGTAAAAAAATATTAAATGCCTTGTATCAAAAGACGGGCATACATGTCGGCGAGTTTAAAAATTACAACCTCATTTAATTCAAACTATGACAAGAAAATTTTTGATCACTGGTGGTGCTGGTAATGTGGGCAGTGCTCTGGCAAAAAGATTAGTCCAAGACGAGAATAATTTTGTATGTGTTGTCGATAATTTATCGACTGGTGCGATGCACAAATTGCCCAACCTAGACACCAAAAATTTTAAATTCATCCAAGCAGATGTCAATGATTTCGATACCTTGGCATCGATATTTTTGCAAAATCCATTCGATTATGTATTTCATTATGCGGCTGTGGTGGGTGTCCAAAGGACGTTGGAGAATCCATTGCTTGTATTAAATGATATCGAGGGAATCAAAAATATTTTGAAGCTTTCTTCTTATTCAAAGGTAAAGCGTATATATTTTTCATCTTCTTCCGAAGTTTATGGAGAACCTATTGAATTTCCACAAAATGAAAACACCACCCCTTTGAACTCAAAATTGCCTTACTCCATTGTCAAAAATTTAGGGGAGGCCTATTTCAAGTCCTATCACGCATCATACGGTTTGGATTACACAATTTTTAGATTTTTCAATACGTACGGAGAGAATCAAAGCACAGATTTTGTTATTCCGAAATTCATTGAATTGGCTAAGAATAATTTGCCCATAACCATCTACGGAGATGGAAGTCAAACCAGGACCTTTTGTTACGTGGACGATAATATAGCGACCACACTTGCCACCTTGGATGAAAATAAAGGCATCAATGACGTGATCAATATCGGTAGCGATGTAGAAATATCGGTTTTGGATTTGGCCAAGGAAATCATTCGACTGACCAATTCATCTTCCGAGATAAAGCATCTGCCGGCATTAAAAGAAGGCGATATGACCCGTCGAAAGCCAGATATCAGTAAAATGAAATCGATTTTGAATCGCCCAATGGTGACTTTGGAAGATGGCCTTAAAAAATTAATAGCCCTGAGTTAGAAAGGGTTGTTAGAATCAATAGTAGCACTTTTTTCGTTAAAATTACCCGTTGATAGGTAAGTATAATGGGTTTTTACTATTTTGACTACACGGGTGACTATGGCAATTTTTGCATGTACTTCTTTACCAGCTTAAGCAGCTTCTATGAGGGCTTCCATGATGGGCGAAGCGATAGCGAATCTATCATCATAGCCATTGTTGTATCTAGTTTATCTATGATCCAGGGTCTGATTGTATCCTAATGATTAAATTATTTCCTTCACTATATATTCTCATGTTATGGGAACAACAGTCTTCATATCTATAAATAGATAAGATTTTATTTTTTTTAAAATAATCCGCATCAATACTAGTATGATTTTTTTTACAATGTTTTAATATAGCATTGACGTAATGCAATATCTCATAAGTATTAAGGTTTTTAAATTGCAATTCATTTTCAAAATGTTCCCAATGCCTATGTTCAATATATTTTACTTCGTTCTTTAAGGTAAAATATAGCATTTCATACCATCCTTCACCATCACTATAATTTGAATATTCAAATGAGTCTAATTTACCTAATTCGTTAGCAAAATCCAATAAAATATCATTTTCCCAACATTTAGTTTTATTGTTTTTTTTAAATTTAAAAAAAGGATATCTAGATAAATAATAGTCAAATACAAATCCAATTGATAAATCTAGCGAGTCCACAACTTTTACCCAAGATCCTTTAATCTTATTATTTGAGGTAAATACAGTTACTGAATCAGATTCTAATATTTTTAATTTACTGCCTGGAAGTATCAATTTGACAACTTTACTGGTTGTATTTTTATCTTCTCTAAGATTTAATCCAGTTTCAGAAATTTCATACACAATATCCCCAACCGAAAATGTTTGGCCAGAAACAAATATTACTTGTAAGATCACAATGATAAAAGCAATATAAATTTTCATAGATACTTATATTTAGTTTAACTTCGGTATTATTTAGCACCAACTTACAATTTCTACAAATTCTATGATTTTACCCTCTCTCCAGTCCATCGTTTTTACACGCATTCCATTATGATTTGAAGCATATTTTTTTTCGCAACCTTCGCATGGTTTTTCATCTATACGGTCATCATCTTTGCCAAATAAATTTACTGCTCCTCTGATAGTTATTTTCTCTGTTTTACAACTCATGGGTATCACATACTTCAATCCATCCATTTGGAAGATGTTCCAAACGATGATTTCTGCAATCTCCTTTTGTAGTTCTGAACTTGGCGTTTCTTTAAATTTATCTTGATAATAATCAATAAAAGTATAAAGCAAATTCTCCCGAGCAATTAGCAAACTATCTCCTTGCCATTCGTATCCGTAAGAACATTGAAATGCAATCTTCGCCCATTTTAGCCACTCTTCTAGTGTATTACAGTATTTAGATATAACACTCAATTTTTTATCTAAAAAACCAACACGTTTTTTAAGTGGTAGTAATTCCTGCTTATCAGAAACTGGGTCATAACGGGATACAATAAAGGGTGCTTCGCCGCAGGTAATTTCTAGTTTGAGTAAAGCTATATATTCTTGCCAATTGTTTTTTGTTACACGTTTGGTATCACAAGCATCATTCATTTGTTTTACAATGCTAAGCGGAGTGAACACTTCTGCTTTATCTCTTGTTCTGTAAAGTTGCTCTTCTTTGCTTTTTACGGCTCGAGGTTGTATTAAAGTTCCATTGATGCCCGTTATTAATTCTGAGGTTATAGGTGCGAGTGGTGCATACTTTTTGCCTCTTTTTTGATATGAGTCTGTGGCCCAAATAATATTTTTTATTAGTGGTTTTATCCTGCAAGAGAATGTCCAGTAGCTGGCCTTTTTTTAAAAGATAATCTTCACGTATATCGATTTCTTGGATGCTTTTTTTTAGATTCATCTTAAATCTTTATTATCTTTCAGTTCTTTGGGATTATCTAAATTTTTAAAATTTTGCTTGCTTACAATTTTTGTTCCCGATTTTTTTTCTAATTCTTTTCGTGCATTTCCAGCCACATTTCCGCCTGCTTTGGCGGCTTTTTGGTTTTCTACAAATCCTTGGGCATTTTTATTTTTTGCAATTTCAGTAGTTGATGCTTCACCAAGCATGGTGAATATTAATTCCAAATCGGTCATGTGGTCTCTTAAATTTTCAGAGGGTTTGGTCAAACCTTTTAGATTTTTATATTCGCTTGGCATAATACCAAACGTAGCTTTGCTGATTTCGGCGGTTAAGATAGAATACTCCTTGCCTTCTTTTACGCCTCGATGTTTCCATTCATTGGTGAGTTCATCACGAACTTGTATGCCTCTAATTCTTTTCTCTATCCAAGCATCGCTATATCCTTTGGCTTTGTAGGTGGCTCTGATTCGTGCTTGTGCCAATTCTGGATCTTCTATCTCGGCAATGCGTTCGGCTCCTACTTGCGCCAGCCATTGTTTGAAAGGTTCAGCATTGGGCGATGGTATGGATTGAATAAGTCGTAAAAGTTGCTCTGTATCAGCAACATCAGTCATTCTCATTTTACCATCTTCTGCTGGCAATTTCAACTGTCCCAATTTTTGGGACAGTTCACTTCCTTCTTGTTGTAATTTAGTTTTTAATGCGTTCCAGTATTTTCTTGAACGTGGCGAATTTGTTAAAACTGCTATTACATCAATGATAGAAAAATACCATTTTTGTTGTTCTTCGTTCCATACAGAACGAATTTGTTGCTCTTCAAATAATTTTAAGTTGCCCATAATTATTTACTTTGAATTGTAAAATCACAGCTTTCAATCCATTGCTAGAACTTTCTCCTCAATAAAATCAATTTCTTCTTGACTAAGTTGATATTTTTTGTACAACTGCTGATCTATTTCAGATATTGATT
Organism: Saprospiraceae bacterium; assembly: GCA_016720635.1. Lineage (GTDB taxonomy): Bacteria > Bacteroidota > Bacteroidia > Chitinophagales > Saprospiraceae > JADKKF01. Next base: position 454,148 of record JADKKF010000024.1, on the reverse strand, counting down.
TTGACCAGTCGATATCTGAGTTTTCAGTGAAGTCTTGGAGAGGGATTTTTGACCAAGTGATAGGCAAATTATCCTGTGTTACTTTCAGGACACCTAATAATGCACGAGAAAATTTTGTTTTAAGATATTTTAGAATGGCTTCAGCGGAATCTTTTCGTTCAAATGAACCAAATGAAATATAACTAAAAGTAAAACCAGTCGCAGGCTCAGCAATAAATGGAGTAGACAGTGCTTCACCAAATTTGCCACTACCATTGGCTTTAGGCACTAACACTTTATAAAATTCTACGTTTGGATGCTTATCGAGGTACTTATTTTTTATCCATTTAAAAGTTCGTTTGTTTTTAATTAAACCGTAAATTTTTATTTCACTATCATTTTGCTTTATGTCATTAAAGACATCTAATTGTTCAAAAATTGGCGATGTAAGTCTTCTTTCTTTACCATTACTTCCAATTATTGATTTGTAATTTTCAAAATCTAAATACAAAACATCAAGGTTGAATTTATTTTGAAGATGAATAATATGAAAAATTGATTCAAAATCTTGATGTATTGATACTTTTTCATTTATACTATTTAATTCATCGTGAGATGTAAATGATCCGATTTTTCCAAAGTCCAATCTTACGTCCCTTAATGTTATAGCAACACCACCTTTTATTTCAACATTAGGAAAAACATCATTACTATTACTTTTGTAATTAATAACTTTAAAATGACTATCATTTAAAATTTTCTTGTTCCATTTTTTTGGTGTTTTACCCGCATTAAATAAAAATCGAGCAGGAGTAATCAAAGAAGAAATATTTGAAATACTAAAAGCCGAGTCCATAAAAAAATGATAAATAGGATCATCGCTAGTATTCTCTTTTTTATTCTCGTAAGGTGGATTTCCCACCACTGCATCAAATTTCATGTTTTCATTAAGATTAAAAAGTTCTTGTAATTTTTGTGGGGCTGTGCCTTGTTGGGCTTCTGGTGTAATATCATGTTGTATAAAATTTTTGCGAGAAATATGATGGTCAACATCAAAACCAAAAATATAAGACTGTGTAATGCCTTGTAATATAGGTGTTGGCGCTAATCCATACACTTGGTTTTCTAGGATGTGTTTCAAACATTCTTCATCACTTTTGTAATTTGCTCGAGTATTATTAAATAATTTTTTAACAATCTCTGTAATGTACATGCCCGATTTCATGTACAGGTCTATAAATGTACTGTCGCTACGGGTAAATAAACTAGGGTCGTGCTCTTCTAGGTTGTTAACCATCATTTACACTACTTTTTTGGGGTAAATATTTGATTGGTTTTTTGGATGGGAATCAGTTCAAAAATATCTTCCTCAGCGGTAAAATAATTGGCTAATTGATCTTTCTTCAACCTGAATTCTGCGATAGAGGCATTGAACCTGTATTTGTTAAACACCCCTTGAAAAGTTTTTCTTTTTCCGTCTTCTTCATAATCAAAGCCATCACGGAGTTTGTGAAATTCTTCTTTGGTGATGCTGGTAAGGTCTAGAAAGTCTTGATCATCAATTTCAGTATCAAAATTATCAATGGTAATTTCATCTCTAGAAGCATTTGCCATGATAAACATAGGGATGGTGCGTGTGAATGAACGCAATCGGTCGCTAATTTCCTCTTCTTTGGTTTTTTGTACTTTTTCTACCTTCTCGTCTTCTTTTTGCGTAACTTTATTCGTTACAAAATCTAACTCAATAGTATCGATTAATTTTTGTTTGAGAGCTTCGCTGTCTTTAATCTCAGCATTATTATATTCTTCAGCAATTTGCTTTACCTTTTCTTGAATTTGCTTTGTTACTTCGTTGGTTTCGGCTTGGGTAGCTTTATATACTTCTTTAAATTTTGCGATAAGAGGTTCTGCTGCAACTGATACTTTTTCGATTAATTCATCCGCATAGATTTGCTCATTATTTAGTTCTAATAAATTGTCAACTACTCTTTCGGTATTTGTTTTGAATATTTTTTCGCCGAGAATGATTTCAGTGTTGGTATTTATTTCTTTTGACTTGTTGTTATTCAAAGCCCGAGCATCATCAAGATCAAGTGTGCTACTTGTTTTTTGAGCACGTTTGTTTTTCTCCTCGGGCATTTTATTCAAAATTTCCTCTACTTCTTTAGGGAAATTGAAAACACCTTTAAGGCTATCGTTAAACAATAAATTGGTCATAAAACGAGCATTCACAATCTCTGCGGCTGCCAAAGCATTCGGGAATGTAAGCACTTTATTGGCGTCAAGCTCGATCATTTCTCCATTCACATCTTCTGATATGACAGGAAAGAAGTTCAGTAGCTCTTTGATGTTTTCTTCTCTGTCTTTTTCGGTAATCTCTCCTTTTACCGCTTTTGGATTTAGGCCATTGGCAAATTGGTCGTAAATTTCTAGTACGCGAGTAGGTGCAAAATCAAATAGATAGGCTGATTTTTTAAATACCAATTCACCATTTCTAAATTCTTTATAAGGATTCTGAGCTCTAAAAGCCGCCTGCATATACACCGAAGGCGTTTTGATATCGGTGAGCATTAAAACCGCCGTCCATTCTTTGATAGTCACTCCAGTGGTTAATTGTCCACATGAAAGTGTGATGGTTTTATGATTTTCGGCAATGGCTTTTTTTACTTTTTGAAAAGAAGACTCGTTGCCTTTAAAATCGTTTTCTTCTTCTTCAAAACTTAACCCATCGCCAGCTGCAACAATGACTTTATAATCTTTAAAAACAGGGTCTTCTTTGAGTAATTTTTCTAATGCTTTTACAGAATCTACTCTATTGCCTACATACCAAAAAGTATGTTTAAGCTCTTCCCTAAGTTCGGGGGTAGAAAAAGGATATTTAGTGTTTGTTGTAAGATTCTTTAAAAATTCTCTTACATCATCTTCGTGAACAAATTTTTTATCTTTGGCTCTGAAAAACTCGTTCAAATCAAAAGCATAATCACGAGTTTCGTTATCTATTTCTATTCCCTCATTTACTTCTTCAGTAATCATTTGAGAAATACGATAAGTAAACAGTTTTAGATCGGGTAAATCAGTGTGTTCCCCCGTTTCGTCTTCCTCTATTTCTTTTTGCTTTATCTTTTGTTCATCTAGATATGTCCAATTGTAAATGGCTTCTTTAGGAAATTTATCATTGGCTAATTGTTTAAATGGAGTACCCGATAAATGAAGAGTATGCTTGCGTTTAATCACATCAAATGCAGCATCAGTTCTTCCAGTATCCACCCCTTCGTGTGCTTCATCAATAATTAACAAATCCCATTCCAAGTCAGCCACCCATCGTAATTTGTCATAATTTCCGCCAAAATATTTAGATCCTTTAAGGTCTTGCAAAGATAGAAATGTAATAAGTGGGTGGATAGGTATCATTGCAATATGCTGCTCTCTAGTGAGAGTAGCTCTATGCTTTAAGGAAGAAGTCTCAGATATAAACGCATATCCGTCAACAAACATTTCAAAATCATCAAACCATGAATTGGCTATAGCAGGTCTATTGGTGACGATAAGCACTTTATTTGCTTTCAATCGCTTGGCTAAATCATAGCTCGCTAATGTTTTACCAAATCGAGGCTTGGCATTCCATAGAAATTCTCCTTTTTCAGTTTGCTCAAAATATCCAAGAGCTTTTTTTACAGCTTCGTCTTGTTCAAAACGCAAAGTATATTCTACTTTTCCCTTATCATTCTGTAGTGCTGAAAATTTCTCTTTACGAAATAAATCAAATAAATCTTTTGATTTAAGAGGCTCTCCGTTAAAGTAAAACCACTCTTTACCTAACTCTAATTTCCTTTCAACACCTTTCTTTTCAAGAAATCTATGGAATGCTTTATCGGTAAAACTTTGCTCACTACCATCAAAAAATGCTGGAGCAGTCCACAATTTGGTATATTTTTCAGAAAATGCAGCTGTTTTTACTTGTTGAAGTATTCTATCGTCAGCATTTTCTTTTTCAGTATAACCAATTTTTTGTGAACCTTCAGTTTGTGGTCTATTAGGTAGTATATACGAATATACTTGTGGATAAATTACTTTATAAGATTGGATGTTTTGTGTTATGTTGCTCATACTTTTTTTTAAAACTTATATTTCAAAGGCGTTTCGTAGGGCTTTTGGATGTTGCGCCAACCACATCTTAAAAGACTCTACTTTGGGTAATGGATTACTTTGCATTAATCGAAATTGTTGCTCTGTATCTGCAATATCTGTAAATCGAAATTTACAATCTTTAGCCGCCAATTTCAATTGTCCGATTTTTAAAGGCAGTTCTTTACCTTCCTTTTGAAGCTTGGCTTTCAGATCCCTCCAATATTTGTGAGGACGATCGGTTCCTGTCAAATCTGCAATAACATCTCTTATTGAGAAATACCATTCCTCATCTTCTTCCTTCCAAAAAAAGCGAATTTGGTTTTGTTCAAATAGTTTAATTGCCGTTTCCTTTGTCATAGTCATTACATTACAAATACAAAAGTAAATATAATTGACTTTAGTTTATGCATTTGCTACAAAACCCCATTAAAGTTGGTTCTTTTGGCTTTTCATTGATGGCCGATTGGCATATTCCAAACTAAGTTAGAAAAACTCGGCGCGTCAGCGATCGGAACGAGCTCCGAAGGAGCGTCTCGTTGTATCCAAAGGAGAAAACGAGACCGAAACGAAGTGAAGTCGTGGAGAGCGCGGCCCGACCTAGTCTCTATGACTAAGGGAGGGAGACGCCCCAAAACTAATCGTAGGTAAGATTCTTGATATAAAAATAGGTATCTACCTGGGAATGCACGGGCGGATTGTCCTTATTTACACGATACCTATTGGACAGTGTGGCATCTATGATACGGGCTTTTACGCCGTCTTTCCACTGGAGATTGAGGATGTCTTTGACGATTTTGATACAATCGGGGTCGAATAAAGGGAAGCTGGTCTCCACGCGAAACGAGAGATTGCGCTCCATCCAATCAGCGGAGGACAAATACAGCTTGGGTTGGCCTTGGTTGTGAAAATAAAAGACGCGGCTATGCTCTAGGAATCGATCTACGATGCTGATGGCACTGATATTTGAGCTCATGCCTTTGACCTTAGGGATGAGGCAGCAGACACCTCGTATGATGAGTTTTATCTTGACACCTTTTTCGGAAGCGTAATAAAGTTGCTTGATCATCTCTTTGTCTTCAAGACTATTCATTTTGAGGACTATGCTTGCTTTTTGCCCTTTTTTGGCGGAGGATATCTCCTGCTGGACCATGGCGGAGAGGGTTTCTCTGAGATTGGACTGTCCGACTAGAATGGTTTCGTATATTTCTTCTTTTAGGCCGTCGTGTTCTAGGTAGTCAAATAATTTGAGTATGTCCGTATAATAGGCAGGCTTGGTAGAGAAAAACCCAAAATCGCTGTAAATCGTAGCAGTTTTTTCGTTGAAATTGCCTGTTGAAAGATAGGTATAGTGGGTTTTGACCTTTTTTACTACACGGGTTACAACTGCCATTTTTGCGTGTACTTTTCTACCTGGTAGGGAGTAATGGACCTTAACGCCTGCTTTTTCGAGCCGTTCGCCCCATTTGAGGTTTTTTTCTTCGTCAAAACGGGCTTTTACTTCGATGAATACGAACACTTTTTTACCCGCTTCGGCAGCTTCGATGAGAGCCTCCATGATTGGTGAAGAATGAGATACCCTATATTGTGTAACTTTGATCTCAGTTACGAAAGGGTCGGTGGCTGCTAGCCTGAAATAATCAATGACAGGATCGTAACTATGGAAAGGAAATACCAATAAGTGATCTTTCTGCTCTATGGCTTTGAAAATAGACTCTGCCTCTTTGAATGGCGGGTAGGGTAGTGGCGGCAAAGGGACATTTTTGAGATGATTTTTGCCGAAGTCTGGAAAGCTAAGAAAATCAGATTTGTTGTGATATCTTTTTTCAGGCAACATCTCCAAATCACCAACTTGGAACATTCCTTTGAGTAATGTTAGCATCTTTGGGGGCATAGCCAGATCATATACCATCCTAGAAGCTTGTCCAACATTTCTCTTCATCAAACTTTGTTTGATCTTAGCCATGAGGTCCCCAGAAAACTCATCGTCTATATACAATTCGGCGTCTCTCGTGAGTTTGATGGAATATGTATCCAAAATTTGAAACCCTGGAAATAGCCAAGAAACTGAATGTCTTACGATATCATCCAAAAGAATGACGGATTTTTGAGCCGATTGACTGGGTACTTCTACGAATCGTGGCAAATGGTCTGAAGGAATTTTGACGATTGCATAATACAAATTGTCCGAATTTTTTTTCATTTCCTTCATCTGAATGGTCAGATATAGCTCATTGTTATTGAGAAATGGCCTAACCATATTCTTAAATAGGAGCACGGGTTGGACATAAGGTAGCATATGATCGTGAAAATATTGGGCGACCCATTTGGACTGGGCTTCGTCAAGTTCCAACCTTCGCAATATGTGGATATTGTTTTTTTTGAGATTGGGGACGATGTCTTCTTCAAAAATCTTACTGAACAAAACCTGTTGTTTTTTGACAATATCGAGCAATTTTTTGAGTAATGTCTTAGGCTCGAAGTCTAGTTTTTTCTGTGTTCTTTTGCCAGTACGGATGATATAATGGAGGGAGGCAATTCGAATCTTAAAAAATTCATCCAAATTGGAAGAATAGATTCCTAAAAAAAAGAGTCTCTCCAACAAGGGCACAGAAGGGTCTTGTGCTTCTTGCAGTACTCTGTGGTTGAATGCAAGCCAACTTACATCCCTATTGAAAAATTTCATTTGTTTCATGGTATCATTATCTTGTCATTAAAACAACAATGCCCAAGGATATTGGGCATTGTTGTTTGGTATTAATCTAGGTCATCCCAATACGTCTCGCCAGTGTCTTCGACGTCATCTTCGTCCAAAAACTCGTCGTCATCGAAAAAATCGTCGTCGTCGTTGATTTTGTGTTTTGAAGGTTTTCCCTTAAAACCACTGTCATCCAAATCTGTCAAATCTTCGAAATCTGGATCATCCTGATAAAACTCGGAGTCGTCGATATTGTCCAATGGATCTTTGTCATCATCCAAATCATCATCGAATTCATCGTCATCATCGTCGTCATAATCATCATCGTCGTCATCTAGATCGTCGAAATCATCGTCAAAATCGTCATCGTCGTCATCATTTTTTTTCTTAGCTTCTAAATGAAGTACGCCGGTGGCATCAGGCATAATTTGAGTATCAGTAACACTTGTTGGGGCATTCTGATCTTCAGTCTGTAAGAATTCTTCGTTCAAAAGACTCAAAGGATTCAATTCGTTCTCTTTAAAATAAATAGGACTCATGGACATTAATTATTTCTAAAATATTCAATTGTTATTTATTCAGTTTTAATTTGGATAAAGGTATATTCTAAATTTTATTTGAACAAAATTTTTAAAATTTTTTTTCAGACATTTTTAAAATAATTGTCCATATCCAACATACATTTTTGGGCCATTGTATATATGTACTTGATAATCAAATACTTCTCCTGATTTAGGATCTTTGGTTTGAGATTTGATAAATTCGATGGTTATGCGTTTTGATTTATCATTTGAATAAAAGACCTGTTTGGTATAGTTGGTGGGTTTGAAAGTCCAATCGTCAATGACAAATTCTTGATTGGTGCCTGTTTCAAAATCTTTGAATATGATGACGGGTAGTTTATGTAGCGCGATCAAATTCCAATTGGGAGTATTGCCATAGCCATATAATCTGAGTTGGTTACAAGACGAAAAATATCCGATGGGTTCGAAATTGCCAATATCATTCAAGGTGAGCGTATTGGTGGCTAAGTCGAGCTCTCCGACGATTTCTACGAGGGCTGGCTCACTTTTACTGGGTTGCTCCATATCTTGTTCGTAGGTGGATTCTAAAGCTTTTGCTTCATCATTGATGGTGATTTTGCTAGCGGTTTCGCTTTCGCAAGGCCATATAAAATTACCCATAGTGGGGTAATACACCCCTTCGAGGGTGGTATCTACGATGCCTTTGGTTATTTGGACATTCTCTTTTTCAACCTTCTTATTATTATACTTGCATCCAAAAATGCCTAGGCACAAGGAAAATACAAGTATTGGATAATATATTTGATTCATGGACACGATTTCGACATGCCAAATGTACTAGTTTTTATTAAAAATAAAAATATTTAAATTTTTTTGAAAAAAAATGGCAATTCATGCACAATTACAAATTATAATGATTAATTTTTCGGGGATTTAAAATTTGTTTTAAATTATTAATATTTTGTACTAATTTAAGATGTAGTAATTATGAATTCTAGATTTTTAGCCACCCTCGCAGCCCTTATTTTACTTTTTTTTCTTACGTGTTGGATTTATTGTAATTTTTGCTGCAATACCTGTGGAGATGGATGCTGCTCTACTGGAAATACGAGTGTAGAACATTCTACATTTTCATTCAAAGATAACGATGTGGACCTTCATGAAAATATCCATCTTGCATTTTTGAAAGACAGCGATAAGCCGATTATTCCAGCACCGATCGTTGAGCACTTAGATTCCATCGTAAGATATTTTAAGATGCATCCCGAAAAAAGACTTACCATCAATGGATTTGCCGCTTCGGATGAAAATGGATCTGCCTTAGGAGCAGCGCGAGCCGAGGCCATCAAACAGTATCTAAGCTCAAGAGGTATGTCCGATGCGAATATTGATATCGTTGGCGACAAACTCGCTGGATTAAAAATGGATGGTGCAGATACCATATATGGACCTATAACTTTTGGGGTAACTGCTAGTGAAAAGCCTACTGCTGAGGGACCCAAGACAATTTTTAGTCCAAGGACAGTTTATTTTGCCTCAGGAAGAAATAGTATCGTCGAAACGGAAGAATTAAAGACTTATTTCGCAGAAGCTGACAAATATTTGGATGAACATCCAGAGTCAAAATTGAATGTAATTGGTTATACTGACGAAATAGGTGAGGCGAATTCCAATCAGAGATTGTCTGAGAGTCGCGCAGGATTTGTCGCTAGGAGTTTAGGTAAATATGGTATATCAATCGATCGTATAAAAGTAGGTGGTGAGGGCGAAAATAATCCTATAGATGACAATAAAACCAGTGAAGGTCGAGCAAAAAATCGCCGAGTTGAAATAACTTTAGGCAACTAAATCAAAGGACATTTTTTAAATTCTAATATCTTTATAAATACTTTTATTAAAAAATTTAAACTATACAACTATGGCATTTTTAATATTTTGTTGTTCATGGGCATGCTGTTTGCCACTATTACTTTGTTTCTTAGGAGCGGCACTATTGGGTTGGTTGCTTAGACAATTTTTTGGCACAGATTGGAAACAAAAATACTTCGACACTCATAGTTCTTTAGAGACTACTACCAGTAATTTTAACAAATTCAAATTGGATGCAGAAGCCAATATATCAGACCTTGAAGCCCAATTGCAAAGATGTCGCAATAACTATATTGATCTAGAAGCCAAATACAACAAGCATATGGCTGAATGTTCTGACAACGTAGTTCAGGATGCCTCCGCTAAAGATGCTGTAAAACTGCGTATCCAAGAAAAAGCCAAGCATATAGACTTCGGGCGAATAGGTATAGCTAGTGCAGACGCCAAGGATGATCTCAAGCTTGTTGTAGGTATTGGACCATTTATTGAAGAAAAACTGAACTACCTAGGCATTTATACTTTTAAGCAAATTGCCAATTTTAACGAGCATGATATTGAAAAAGTGAATGATGCCATTGAATTTTTCCCAGGAAGGATATTGCGAGACAACTGGGTAGGCCAATCTGAACAATTGCACAAAGAAAAGTACGGATAGTAGTACCTATTCGCTTTCTTTTCCTTTTGGGATTCATCTTTTAATAAATAGGAGATTAATAGTAATCTGTCCTACTTTTAAGGTTTTTTGAAGTCATGGGTAAGAGGATTGGAATTTGTATTTTACTTTATTTTATTCTAAAATAGAATTAATTTTTCCAAGAAAAAATGACATCAATTTAGGTGAATTGAAGTGAAAGGCTTTATCTTTCGGCATATTTTTATTTTATCTCGCTATGTCAGATATTGAAGTCCAAATCATCAATAAAGGAAAACAAGAATTACCCCAATACCAAACTCAAGGTTCGGCAGGAATGGATCTAAGAGCGGATTTAGATGCGCCAATCAGTATAAGTCCGCTGGAAAGAATCTTGGTGCCAACGGGCTTGTATATTGCTATTCCTAGAGGATATGAAGGACAAGTGAGGGCGAGGAGTGGCACTTCGCTAAAAAAAGGACTTACTTTGATCAATGCCGTTGGAACGATAGATAGCGACTATCGAGGTGAATTGCGGATTCCAATAGTCAATCTGTCAGGCGAAGTACAAACCATCGAATCGGGTGAGCGCATCGCCCAAATCGTATTTGCACAAGTTGCTAAAGCGAGATTAACTCCTGTTGATAATTTGGAAGAAACAGACCGAGGAATTGGGGGATTTGGAAGTACTCAGGCGCATTAGCGCTTCAGTCGTGATATGATGTCAGCGGTGATGGACAAAAACTTGGATCTACTCAGCGCACCAACTTCTCTATGCAGGATTACTCCCTTGGAGTCTAGCCAGATATAGTTCGGATAAGATGAAACTTCGTGCATGGCGACCAAATCAGGACCATTGTCCAATTCTCCATTTATTTTTACATTGATGAAATGATTATTTAATAGATCAGCAACCTCTACATCGTTGAACACTTCTTGATCCATTACTTTGCATGGGATACACCAATCAGCGTAGAAGTCCATAAAAATCAATTGATGAGAAGATTGGGCTCTATCGATGGTTTGGGATAGCGATTTACAATCTTCAAAACGCACCAAAGTATTGAGGCCTTTAGATTTTTTATGTTTAGTGTTGCTGATTGTGGTGCTGGTACGCTTGACCGGGCTACAATTGCAAACAAACAGAAGACACATGGACAAACCAACCGCCATATATCCTAACCATAAAATTTTAAATTTTAACTGCATTCAATTTTTTATATCTAGCAAATTTAATCAATAGTTGTAATCTAAACTCAAATTATCGCAGAAAATTGCTTTTGGTCCTATTTTCAATCAAAATATGGGAATGACCTCAAGAGATTCAGACTTAGTTTTGAGCGAAATGCATAGGCGTTGATTGGGTTCAGGTAGATAAAAGACCGTGGGTTCTCGAAATAATATGGTATTTTTGCCTTTGAAAGGAGGCCGTCGCCGCGTAAGCGGAGGAAAGTCCGGACAACATAGAGCATCGTACCACTTAACGAGTGGGAGACTGATATAATGGTGAATCGGTCTTGAGAAAGTGTCACAGAAAATTACCGCCTTGAGTTCTCAAGGTAAGGGTGAAAACGGGTGGTAAGAGCACCCGCAAGCTTGAGTAATCATGTCTTGGGATAAACCTTACGAGTTGAAATGCCATGTAAATCTTGTTCCTGTCATGGGAAATTTTTGCTCGAAATGCTTCTAAAGAAGGCAAGAAGGGTAGGCAGTTTGAGCTTTTTGGTGACAAAAAGTCTAGTTAAATGACGGTCGAGCTAATTCGTTAGTTTACAGAATCCGGCTTATGAATTTCAAGGAGGGGCTTATCCCATTTTGCCCCTTTTTCTTTCAAATAATTTTGTACATACTTCTGAATAGCTTCTTTGATGGGCTTAAATTTTATTTGGGTGTGTTCTAATATTTTGGTATTGTCATATTCAAAATGTGAAGTACTAAGGGAGGCTGTATGTTTATTGATGAAATTGCTTTTTCTAAATAATTTTTCTTGGACGCTGTTCAAAATAACCGCTAGGTTTAATTTCCATTTTTTTAGAGGTGTTAGGGTAGTCTTCAAGTCTAGAGCCTGGTGAATGATCTCAAAAACATCTTTATACGAAAGATTTTCTGCACTGATAACGTACTTCCCTTGTGGAATTTTTTTCTCTAAAATCTCAATTATAATTTTTGAAATGTCAGAGACTGCTACAAATCCTCCAATTCCAGATGGGTAATGTTCGAATCCATCTTCTAGCATCTTGATATTTTTACCAAAATTTTGATGATAGAAGCCTTTCTCAGGGATGATAACGGAAGGCAGTAAAAGGTGTCCATTAAGTCCTTCTGCCATTCCTCGTGCCCATTCCAATTCTCCATAGAATTTAGAAGTGCCGTAGGGCGATGTTTGGATTTTTGATTTCCAGGTGCTTTCTTCGTTGATGGAATCTGTAATCCCTGATCTAAAAAGGGTAGATGTGCTGCTGATATATATAAAGTTGGGTACGTCATATTCCAATGCCAAATCGATCATCGACCGCATCACCAGCGTATTTTCGACCATGAGTGTATCAAAGTCTAGATCTGAATATGAAATCTTAGATGCGGCATGAATTATGGTGTGTTTTCCTTCGATGATTCGTAGAAGAAAATTCCAATCCTTCAAATCTCCAATTTCAAGCTTTAGGTCAGTTTCAAAATGTTTCCTTGAAGCCAATGTCAGATTGGTGTATCCATCTCGTCTCAATGCTTCTGCCAAATGAGAGCCCAACATGCCTCCTGCACCTGTAATTAGTATCGGGAGGTCTTTCATTGATAGATTATTTTAGTCCTTGATAAATAGCCCCACCTATACTGTCTCGACTAGCGCCAGTCACCGAGGATAGGCAGTTTGTAAGATTGTACAGGCGCAATGTACCCAATAAAGCCACCAGTATTGCTTCCTTGAATTCTATGATAGCTGGAGAAGGGATTTGGATCTCGACGGTAGCAACGGAAACCATATTTTTTCGGATACATTCCAACAAAAAAGTATTGTATGCACCGCCACCGCTCACCATCATTTTACACCCTATTTGTGAGAGGCCTTCTGTGCTCATTATCTGATTGATGGATTGAGCTATTTGATAACCGATGAATTCAGTAGCTGTCCTAAGTTTGTCTTGTGTATTTCCTTCGTGCATCAAAATATTCTGCAAAAAGTTTTTCGTAATCCAATCATTGTCCAAGCTTTTTGGATATTTCAGCTTAAAATAAGGATACAGAGAGAGTCCTCGGAATAATTCATCATTCAGGTCTCCACTTCTGGCGATTTTTCCATCCTCATCATATTCGGAGCCCAATCTTTGGGCAAGACCATTCAGTACTTGATTGGCAGGTGTGGAGTCAAATGCAATGAATTTTTGCCCAATTTTGGCAGTAATGTTGGCTATGCCGCCTATGTTAAGATAAAAATCATAGCCTTCAAAAAGGATTTTTTCAGCGGTTGGGGCTAAAGGGGTTCCTTGTCCTCCCAATCCTATATCAGTACTTCTAAAATCATTTATCGTAGTCATACCAGAGCTGGTATTGATAGCCCCTCCATTGCCTATTTGATAGGTCATTTTATTTTCAGGATAATGAAAAATTGTATGACCGTGACTGGCTATAATATCAGCAGATTGGTTGTGTTTTTGTAAAAAATCTTTTACGGAATTCCCAATAAAATAGCCAAAATCAAAATCTGCTTGTGCCAATGATAATGAATTGCCGTTTACAAGGTCTTTGAGGAGAATTTTCCACTGGGATGGCAAGGGTATGGTTTCGTGATTTAGCAATTGCCACGCGTGAATGGGCTGATTTTCATTCGATTTATCGATTCTAAATTCACATAGTGCTAAATCCAATCCATCCAGAGAGGACCCCGACATCACACCAACCACTTTAATTGTCTCTAAATGCATCTTGGGATATTTGATTCACAAAGATAATAGCAATATCAATACACCAGCGATTATACTTCAAAATTTTGGTTATATGTATGGAATAAAAAAAATAAATTGATAAATAATCGTCAAATGTTAAAATCCTTGAAATTAAATTTCATTCCTTTGTTTAAAAATTTCAAAAAACCAGTCAAAAGTAGCATTGCATTGTCATAAAAATAAGGTCAAATAAAAAACGAACAAAAGAGAATAAAAAACGTTTCTTAGATTTATTAAGAATTTTAAAAAGTAAATATGTTTCAAAAAATATTGTCGGTAATATTGGTAATATGCCTAATGCAAATTTGTTTATACGGACAAAGTACGCTTCAGAATACAATTCGGGGTAAAGTTGTTTCAGAAAAAAATACCCAAAAGGGATTGGAATTGGTTCAAATCATCCTGATCAAAATGCAAGATTCTTCTACCGTTGCCGACGCCTTGACGGATAGCTTGGGTTTCTTTGAAATTAATTTGGACGAAAAGGGTAATTATTTGATTGAATGTACCTATTTGGGGTATGAAACCAAAAGGAGCAAACCTTTCAGCTATATCCCTGATTCTCATCCACATCTGATGCCTACCATCGCATTAAAAGAGACTGAGATAGGACTGGATCAAGTTGATATTGTGGAGAGAAAGGCAGAGTATGTTGCCAAATTGGACAAAAAAGTTATAAATCTCGCAGACAATGTCAATACAAAAGGAACCACCTTGTACGATATGTTGAGCACTTTGCCTTCAATCGATGTGGATGATGAAGGGAATATCAATTTGAGAGGAAATTCCAATGTACGTATCCTAATAGATGGAAGAAATAGTGGGTTCTCTTCCATAAGTGCGTTGAAACAAATACCAGCTTCCTCAGTGGATAAAATAGAAATAATAAATAATCCATCTTCTAAATACGATGCGGAGGGCAATGCTGGTATTATCAATATAATCATGAAAAAGGATTCTCAAGTTAACTCCAATGGGACTGCTTATATTGGGTATGTACGAGGTGCTTTTAATCGATACAATGCGGGTATTAATTATAATATGAAATGGCGAAGATGGGCATTTTTTGGAGGATATACTTATCAGAATAACCCTACTTTTTCTAATGGATTTAGCCAAAGGAGCATCATTACTCGCGATAGCTTCTACACCAATAGACAAAATACCGATGAGAAGAGGACCGATCTGAATCATGGAGTAAAAGTTGGAGTAGATTTTTTTCAAAATAGTTTGAATACTTTTTATACAAGTCTGAATTATAGAATTTCTCCTAAAATTGTCAGCGAGCAAGAAAGTGATTTCTTATATTGGCCTTTTAATAGCAACGATAATTTCGGTTTGGCTTCAAGAAGTGGGTTGACGGAACAGTCTAAAACTGGGATAGACTTTAGTTTAGGTTGGCAACGAAAATTCAATACTCCAAATAAGCAACTAGACTTTGATTTACTTGTATCGGATAGCAAGGACTTGGATGATAGTCGTTATGATCAAAAGAATCTAATTACAAATAATTCTTTTACAGGAATATCAGAATTGCCTCAAAAAGTATTCCTTGATGAGTACAAGCGAATCTATGTTGGAAGACTGGATTATGCCCATCCTTTGACTAAGGATAAAAAAATAGAAACCGGACTCTTAATCTCCTTTAGAAACCTTCATAATATCATTGGGTCAGAGACCTTCGATACTCTAAGCGGCGCTTTTAAAAACGATGCTGGGATTTCCAATGATTTCAAGTACGATGAAGTCATCAGTGCTGCTTATGGAATATGGAAACACAAATGGAAAAAGTACGAATATCATGTTGGATTGAGAGTGGAAAATACCCAAACCACAACGCTGCTTTTGAACGAAACGCCTAACGATAGGAACTATATCGATTTTTTTCCTACCATACAAATCCAACGTAAATTATCAGAGGGCTTTGATATTCTCTTGGCTTATTCTCGCCGCATAAACAGACCAAGTATAGGTCAGTTGAATCCTTTTGTGAATCTCTCGGATGCTTATTCGATAAGAACTGGAAATCCAAATCTAAAACCCGAATACGTCAATAATCTGGAATTAGGTTATATAAAATATTGGAAAAAATTGTCCCTAAATCAGTCATTTTATTATCGTCACATCAATAATTCATTCAGAAGAACAGTCACGGCAAACTATGTGACAGGGGGCACGATGGTGAAGTTCGATAATCTCTCTTCCGCAGAATTGTACGGTACAGAAATGGTTCTTAATGCCAATTTTTCTAAAGCATGGAAGGCAAATTCAACCATCAATTTATACCAGCAGTTTTATAATGATGATTACCTGATTTATAATAATGGGGCCTTGTACATGACTGTCCAATTGGGTGCCACATACAATATAAATCCTCAGTGGTCTATACAGTTCAATGGTAGATATAATGCACCATTCGTTACACCTCAAGGAAAAATCAAAGCGATGGGAAATGGCAACCTAGCCTTTAGGTATGGTGCTAAAAATGATCGATGGAATATCGTTATGCGCTTAGCTGATATTTTCAAGACCCAAACGTTCAATATTTATTCTACTTCGGATCCTAATTATTTCTTCGAAGGATACCGCAGAGGAGATAATACCAACGTTGGACTAACTTTTACATATAATTTAGGAAAAGCTTCCAAGCCTATAAAATCTGTGCGTAAGGAAGAAGAGAAACAACCCCAAATGGTCGATCCAGGGGGTTAATAAAATATCCCAGACTTCAAAGACATAGCGCACGAGGGATGGTAGAGGCTTGGTCTCACCCGAATGGGGGAGACGGATCTCGTCCCTAGACGAGGTTACCCTCGAACAGCCCGGTCCGAATGAAATGGAGGACGTGCCATCAAAAAAAAATCCCCTGGTTTTAGCCAAGGGATTTTGTATTTTTAAGCGAGTTTTTTGCGCTTGGTCTTGAACATTTCTGTGACCTCTTTTTCTTTCATAAAGCCCATCTCCACGAAATGGGTGGCGATGAATTTTTTGATTTCCTGATATTCTTTGCTTCGCTTGTCGGTATATACTTTCAAGCACTTATTGGTATATTTCTCGCTGATTTCTTTGATCTTTTGATTGAAATGCTCATTGTTAAAGCCGTCAATATAGATTACGATATAACGGTTTATTTCAAAATAGTCCAAATAATCGCCGACGTTCAGACCACTCATAAACCCTTGGAAAAAACGGTAGATATTGAGTCTCACGCACTCATTGATGGTCGAAAGCCCTTCGTACTGGCTATAAAATAGTCTTATCGCCTCGATGCTGTCCTCATGCGCAACACCGCGAGAAGCGATAGAGGCCATGATTTGGTAATACTTATAGACATTGCCATAATTGGCGTTGTCAAATATCTTGAAAGCGCGACTATCGCACTGAGAATCAAAAGGCAATGTACTACCAAGTATTCCTTCCAGAAACTCAAAATATTGAGCTTCGAATTTGGGATTGGCCTTATAGGTCGTTTCTATGAGGGAGGCTGCCTTCTTAAAGTCATTGGCTCCCAAGTCAAAGTAATTGATGATAATACCCAGTAGTGAGATATGTTCTTGCGTACCGATAAGATCTTTATTCGCCAAGCAATCTAGTAACTTACCTAAAAAATTGGCGTTGTAATCATTAATCTTGATCCGCTCAAGTAAAAAGCTTTGTAGGGATGCAAATTGCATGATTAACTCTGGTTGATTTTTCGGGAACTCAGAGGTATAAAAATGGTAATTGTGGTATTGTTTTTTGAAGATATTGTACCCAATTTCTCGGTCTTTGGCCACTCGATATTTTTCGAGTTTTTGTGACAAAAGATAGGCTTTAACCTTCTTGGTAGTGACAGAATCTATAAAATTGGTCACCCAAATATCGCTGCTCAATGCAAAGCAAATTTGAATAGCTTGGCCAATTCTATTTTTGATTAATTCAAAATTTGAATTGGTGCAAATGGCCGAAAGAACAGTTTTTAAGTGTTCTTGTGTCCTAACATATCGGTATTGATCGTCAATTTCCCCTCTCAATATCGCAAAGCCCAAAAGCTTAGGCATGAAGAGACCCTCGAATCGGTCCTCCAAGAGGGCTAATTCTAGTGAAACCAACTGTAAGGGCTCTTTTACCGAAACTTCTTGGTATAATTCGAGAATGGTGGGTTCGATTTCATCAACAAGAGCTTTGTAACTCTCTTGATCTTCTTCTTCCAAATAAGTTGCGAGGGCATCAGATTGTTCTATTGTCGCCGCTATATCATCCAATTTTTGGACATAAAGTTTATTTAATTGTTCCATAAAGCGAAAATTTAATTATGTTCTTTAAAAGAAAACCTGATAAGACAATCAAGGCCTTATCAGGTTTATTTTTTATACTGCTTTGAAAATCTGCCGTTTGGCAGCGTTTTTATTAAGCCTCTTCGGTGGTAGTTTCTTCACTAGCTGTTGGTTCAGCTGCTTCTGGAGCTGCCTCAGTGCTAACGCTTTCTTCAACTGCAGCAACTGCCTCTTCTACAACTGTTTCTGCATTGTCTTTGATTTCTACTACTTCTTCTGCAACTACGGCTTCAACCGTACCCGCTGCGGTTTCTGCTACTTCAACTACTTCAGTAACTTCTTCGACAGGAGCTACAACAGGAGCTGCCACTACTTTGGCTGTACCAGAGATAGCTTTGTGTCTATCCACAACTGCTTGCTTGGTTTTTTCAACGCGAGCTTTGATCTTGGCGTCTTTTGCTGTCAACCAGTCAGCCATTTTAGCATCAGCTTCTTCTTGTGTGAAGGCACCTTTTTTTACACCTATTGCCAAGTGTTTTTGAAAGTTAACACCTTTAAATTTGAGGATAGCGTTGACTGTGTCTGTTGGAATCGCACCATTCATGACCCATTTGAAAGCTGCCTCGCGGTTGATTTCGATAGTAGCAGGAACGGTCAGTGGATTGTAAAATCCTAAACGCTCTATATACTTTCCATCACGTGGAGATCTAGAGTCCGCTGCTACGATGTGATAATAAGGAGCTTTTTTTCGCCCTTTTCTTTGCAATCTTAATTTAACTGCCATTGTTAAAACTTTAAAAATTAGTGAGATAATGCCCAACTACCACGACTATGCGTGCATTGGGTTTTTTAACGGGGGCAAAGGTATCATTTAGTTTGTTTATTTCAAAATTTATGGTAAGTTAAATTATTCTAAAGTAGAGAAAAACAATTCCCAACCATATTATGCCTATCGCATAATGCTTTATAGGCATATATTCGTAGATTTTGATATGGTACTTTTTGTATAGAATCCAAGCGTAGATTAGTTTCTCTGCTAAAAACGCAATTAGTGTACCGAGAACTACCCCAGGGAGCCCCATGGCCAACCCAAGCCCAATGCTTAATACTAAATTGAGTATAAGCTCTATTAAGCCTACGAGTATGAAATATCGCTGATGACCCATGCCCGCTAATACAGATTGGCTGAATAAAAAGCGGCTTATCCAAAGCAATAGCATCATGTGGAATAATAGTTCGCTTTGTTTGTATTTTTCTTGTAAATAATATACAAATAGAAAATGAGAAAAAACGAATAGCATGGTAGAAATTCCAATGGTCATTCCGTACCACTTGGAGCTGGTGGACTTCAGTTGAGGCAATGCACTTAATCCCTCGTGAGATATTTTTTGTACGAAAATATTGTGTATAGTGTTGGAAATCAATAAAATAAATGGAAGTTCTTTAATGCCGAGCCTAAATTCAGCAAATATTTGTTTGTCTTGAAATAAATAGTTCACCAGAACATTGTCTCCCGCCAGGGGTATCGCAGCTAAAATCGCATACAATGCGTAGGGGATCAATATTTTTATAAATTTTCTGAAAATGGATAAATTCAATCCAAAATTAAAAATAGGAAAATTGTCAACAATAGCCCATAACATTTGGAAGATGAGGATTAGAATCCAGCCTTTGAGGTGCCAAGATTTATCCAAAGAATAAAAAGTTGGTAAAATGAAAAAGGTAGCGGTTAAAAATACACTTACAATACTGAATACTACTTGAAAATTTATTTTTTTATCTAAAAATAGAAATAATCCCAGCAAAAACTGAAAAGGTTGCAATGCCAGAATGATTACATATAAATTGTAGTAGTTTAGGCTTTGGGTTTCAGGCCAAAAGAGATATTGAATCTTAGGAAAAAGGAACCAAATACCTGCAAAAGTGAAACTAACGATGAGGACTAAGAAAAACAAACCATTTTTGAAACTTGGTTTTTGATTTTCATCCAATTTTTGATAATAAACCAATGCACTATTGGTTATTGGAAAATATAAAAATAAGGGAAGCAAAGAATAAATAAAGAAGAATTGTTCCAAATCTCCTAAATCCTGGCTTGACCATCTTTTGGCAAAAATAAATGTAGCCAACAAAAAAATACTATTTCTCAAGAAGGAACCAATGGAGAAAGCATAGGCATTTTTTTCCTCAAATGTTAGACTTGGTATTAGTTTTTTTAGCCAATTCACAGTTAGCTCATTGTGTGATTGAATGCAATATTCAAGTTTTGTAATTGCTCCAAGATCGGCTTATAAATGCTGGAAGATATTGGAATCATGACTCCAGTCTCTTCGACCAAATCAAGGGCCAGTCTGTGAACAAAAATTCCTAAGGGTAAACCAACTGTTTTAGACATGGCACTATGTCCTGCTTCGCCATCTCCAAGTACTACGAGATCCGACTGAAGTTTGGACTGTTTTCCATCCAACTCAAACTCAAATAAATGGCGCATGAGCACCATATCCTTGTCAAGTGGCTGCATAGCCCATTTGGTGACAATGAGCTGTTCTAGGGCATCTGCGAGGGTATAGGACTTTAATCCAATGGGTTTATCGTCCTCCAATCCTAAAAATACAAGCATCTCGCAAATCTTAGGGTCAATTTTGTTTACTTGGCAATATTCGCTAAGGTTTTCGCAATTTCCATCCAACAAGCTCTTAGTAACTGCTTTATAAGTTAAGTTTTGATCCTTGATCTGTGTCAAGTGATCCGTCCATCCCAAATCTATCAGAACCGACCACGCTTGGCAATAATCCTTGCCTCTGATCGTCCCCCTGCACATCGTCGCCACGTCATCAAGCCCATACTGGCGGATATAGGACAACGAATCCCTATTCATATACCCTTCGTAATCGCCAATAGCATCGAAATGAAAGGATTCAATCTCTTGAAATATTCGGCGATAAGGCAATCTTTTGATCTGATGTCCTAGCTTGTACTGGGCGATGCCTTGCCCTGCCAATACTACGTTTCTAGGGTTCCATGTGACTTTATAATGCCAAGGATTATCGTCGGATTCGGGAGCTACCAAGCCTCCGCAATAGCTTTTGAAACTGGTAATTTTTCCTCCTTTTGATTTGATATCGTCTATCAATTCCATGGCAGACATGTGATCTATGCCTGGATCCAAACCTATTTCGTTCATGCAGACGAGCCCTTTTTTTATAAACTCTTCGTGCAGTTCTTGAATCTCATTGGAGACATAGGAGGCGGTCACAAAGTGTTTTCCAAGAGCAAGACATTGTCTAGCGATGGGTGGGTGGAGGTGTGGGGGCATCATCGAAATGACGATGTCATGCGCCGCAACGATATGGTTTTCTATGCCATCTGCTGTTACCTCGATCTTTATTGCGTTTCCATTTGGATGGTTGTTGATTTTAGTCAATGCCAAGTCCAAATTTCCGTCAGCAACTGTTATTTTGGCGGGGATATTGCTTGATTCTTTGAGTAAATATTCAATAAGGGCGCCACTCGATCTTCCAGCACCTATGACCAATATCTTTTTCATAAAAAATAAATATTCTATTAAAGGAACCCAAAGATAATTAATTTTGGCCTTTAGTTGAAATTGGGTTTAAGTTCTAGTCCCAAAAAATTAGTCGGGGCTGGAAACAGTTTTTATTTTACTATAAAAAATTCATATGCTAACAGAAAACGATGGTTTTTCTTTTGATAGGGAGTATATTTTGCAAGACGAAAGGGTTTTACTTAGGCCTTTGACCATGGAAGATTTTGATTTTTTGGTTGAATATTCGATCCATGAACCGCAATTATTCCAATATTCGCTATCTCAAGCCATAGGAGAGGAAGGGCTGAAAAACTATCTAAAAGATGCTGTAAATGCTAGGCATTCCCATACAGCTTATCCTTGGATTGTTTTTGATAAAAAGACCAATAAATACGTGGGTTCTACTAGGTTTTACGATATTCAAATAAATAATAAAACGACCCAATTGGGCTACACTTGGTACGGTTCGGCTTGGCATGGTTCAGGACTTAATATCCATTGCAAATACTTGTTGCTTGAATTTGCGTTCGAAA
Organism: Saprospiraceae bacterium; assembly: GCA_016720635.1. Lineage (GTDB taxonomy): Bacteria > Bacteroidota > Bacteroidia > Chitinophagales > Saprospiraceae > JADKKF01. The sequence continues at coordinate 432,048 of JADKKF010000024.1, read as the reverse complement.
CACTAGGGTGGGAGCGGGTCGAATTTAGAGCGGATTTTGATAATAAAAGAAGCATCGCTGCTATGAAAAAAATAGGATGTGTCGAAGAAGGGATATTGAGAAATCACGCGTTCAAGGCAGATGGGACTAGACGAACCAGCATTATATTGAGTATTTTGGCGGAGGAATGGCGGGCAAACGTGAAAGCTAAACTTAAAGAAATGATCTAGGCTTAGGCTATTTTGGTGATATTTTTTGAAAAATCCAATTGCCCTTTTTCATCGATGGGTAAAGCATTCAAACCAGGTGATTTTCCGATTTCGATTGTACCCAGACTGTCTTTGTAATTCAAGGCCTTGGCTCCATTTATAGTAGCCCATTCAATCAATTCGCTATCTTCGATCTGCGGATATAATCGTTTAATGGTACCCATTTCATCCCAAACAGAAAGGATATCATTCGAAGCAAGACTATCTGTTCCGATGCAAATGGGGAACTTAAATTCCCGCCATAAATCATAATCTGGGATCTGATCCTCGATATACAAATTTGCTTTGGCGCAAGTAGCCAAATAAATGTCAAGTCCTGAGGCTTCATAAGTCTCAAAATCGGATTTTTGCATCATGGTGTTGTGTACCAGCAAATATTTCAGATTTCGAGGGAAATAGCGCTTTAGATAATCGGCTGAACCAGCATATTCTCCAAGATTTATTTCTGGATGAATGCCCATATTGGCATAAAACTCTCGAAATCCACCTTCCGATTTTAGGAAAAATTGGTCCTCCAAAGCAGTTTCTAAATGGTGGATACTCAGGGTAGAATTGGGTTTTGCATCGTTCAATATTTTTTCTAATAAGTTCGGCGACACGCTATATGGAGCGTGTGGAACCATACTTTTCTTCTGGTCAGTAGTCCCTAAGTCAAAGGCTTCGAATACTTTTTTATAACCTTCAAAATAATTCAATGATTTGGATTCTTGCCACAGGTCAAAGGCTTCGACGAAAGTATAGTACTTGATTTTAGAAGTAGATTTGGTCGAACTTGAGTGAAGGGTATTGGAGATATCCCCTACGGCCACGATTCCCTGGGACCACATAAATTGATCGGCCTCTTCGATTTTAGCAAGGATAAGATCCTCCTCGAATTCCCTAAGTTTAATCACCTTTTCGATGAAACCAATCAGGCCAGTTTTTTTTGGGATAATCCCTAATAAATGGCTTAATTCTAGGTGGCAATGAGCATTGATGAATCCCGGTGCTAAAATACCTCGAGGTCGCAAATGGTCGCCTTTTATCACCTGAGTAGTTTTCATTGATTGCGATTATTTTTCCACCATCCAAAATGAGCTGGACATCGCTGATAATTTTGTTTTTTCCCAGCCAAACCTTTTCCGAAAAAATCTTTTGTATCATTATTCAAGTTCATGCTTAAAAGGATCCCGCACTATATAATTTTCTTTTGGTGTGAAATAGCGCAGTAAGAACGGAATAAATAGCTGTATAAAAAAATTAGAATGTTTCATATACAGGTCCATTTCGATGGGAATGGCTCCGACGGTCGATTTTATCTCTATGGCCGTTCTAGCAAATATTATTTTTTTACAACCAAGCGTGATGGCATCTTCTACCATGAAATAGAGCATGTTTTGGTACAATTGTCTTTCTCGATTCAGCAAGCCATCAAATCCTATAAAATGTGCTTCAAAATTGGAACCATTTATAAGAAATGAATAAAACCCAATCAGCCTTTCACCGTCAAATAGTCCATAAATCTGAAATGACTTAGGCATGTTAATGGATAGATTAAGGAAATATTCTTTCGGTACCAAAGTGGCGTTAAATCCAGCATTGTTGGCGCAATCCAAATAATAAGCATAGATTTCATCCAAATAGAAAACCACCTGATCCTGTGTCAAAACTCTGCGCTCTATGTTGCCAAGTTTCTTGAAAGCTCTCTTGTGTCGGACTCTGTATTTGCTCGTAATCGCTGCTAAATAATCCTCAAATGTGGCTATGTTTTTAGGGAGCGTCATCACCATATTGGGTTGAATCCTAAAGGGCGCATAACAACGCTTTTGCCAGAGTGAGCCGAATTTTATTTTGTTGGGGTAAAAATCTTTGATGACCACGAGTTTGGCATTTCGCCAAGTTTTTTGCCATTCTTTTTTACAATCTTCTAAAGCTTCGATTACTGTTTTGAAAACCAGCTTTTGTGATATATTGGCGTCAAAATAGAATCCATGCTCTCCAGTTAGTAGCATATTTCCAAGGACTAAAACTTTATAATCTACGAAACTTGCAAGCCACTTTTTTAACTGTAAATAAATGTTAGCAAACATTCCACTTTCATTGGATTCAAATTCTAAACTTTTAGCCAGATTGATAGGGATCACTTGCACATATGCCCAACCTATTGGCTTTTCATTTTGAAAAAAAACAAGGTATCTAAATTCAATATCCCGTGGTCGGCTATACTCCAAGGATTGGAGAAATGGGACAGACATGAATACATCATCGCATTTTAAATCCTGTATCAATGGCTTTAATTGGTCGATAGAATCAAAGGGCTGCCACGAAATTGGTGCAACATATTGATTAAATCTAATTTCGTGGGTGGAAGTCAAAAGGATCCTTTATGCTTGATAGAATTGGGAATATAATGTTTTTTTAGTCAATAAAAAGAAACAAATATTATATTAGATGGTTCATACAACTAAAATTGACCATTGGCTTATTCAACAGGTTCATACAAATTCTATTTAACCATTATTATTATAATGGCCTTTGAATTTTTTGCATTTGGTCAAAAAAAATGTGGCTTTGAAAAGTTTGAAATGGCAAACTTGCCTAAGACTCTCGTCCTTGAAGACAGGACAAAGCTGAGGATTCCTTTGGTTTTTCACATCGTTTATAGAGATAAAAAGTTTAATTTTCCAAAGTCAGTAATACTGGAACAGATTCAGACGCTGAATGATGATTTTAATGGAAAAAATGCTCAAGTTTCTACTTTGAGTCCTGAATTTTTGGAGTTGCTTGGTGTTTTTGATGTGGAGTTTTATCTCGCCGAGGTCGATTCTAGTTGCATAGCTTTTCAGGGAATCCAGCGCAGAAAAACACATATTTTAGACTTAGGAACATATAGGAATAATGCAGGAAAAAGATCCATTTTTTACACAAGTGAAGGCGGAATGGACGCTATAATTCCTAGCAAATATATAAATATTTGGGTCGCAGAAATGGAATCATTGCGCGGTATTTCTTCAGGTCCATCCATGGCCAATTCACTAGAAGATGGTATCATAATAGATCCTAGATATTTCGGACATCACAGCCTCAATGATCAATTATACGAATGGGGGCATACCCTCAGCCACGAGATGGGGCATTATTTTGGTTTGAATCATATTTGGGGAAGCCTTGCCAATGAATGTGTCGAAGACGATGGAATTGAAGATACACCCATTTCCTATGGACCCAATTTTTTTTGTAGAAATAGGGTAGCAACATGCGATAGAATTAACCCCATGTGGCAAAATTTTATGGACTATACTCAAGATGATTGTCTTGCCTTATTTACTGCTGGACAAGTCAATGCGATGAAGGCCAATTTGAGTACATTGCGTACTGGCTTGCTCGCATGGGGTGATTGTTCCGATCCTATCTTGACTAAATTGAAGATTTTTCCCAATCCATGTCGAGACTTTATAGTGATATCACTGAATACACGGGCCGACCTGACATATAGCTTGTATTCAATCTCTGGACAAAGAATCGTCAATGGTTCCTTGGCTGATGGAGAAAATTATATTCTGAACATGAATCTATTATCCGCTGGGACATATATTCTGGAACTCGTTGATCCTCAAGGCCATCTGCCCAAAATCACACAATTGGTTGTAAAAATTTAAGATATAAAATAATATTTGTTAAATGTCGGATTAGGACTCTTCAAATTCTGATGAGGGAGAATAAATAGTAACCCCACAGTTTAGTCATATATTTTTGTAATTTTGCAGATTCAAATAACTATATTAAATTGAGAAAAACCAAGCCAGAATACGTAGAACGCATCCAAATTGTGGATTTTAGCGACAAAGGAATGAGCATCGGAAAGGCTCCCGATGGTAGGGTCATTTTGATGGAAAACTTAGTGCCCGGAGACATCGTCGATGGTTTGATCATACGAAAAACCAAAGGTATGCCTTATGCCCTTACGAAGCGTATCGTTGAAGAAAGTACAAAGCGAATAGAGCCCGAGTGTAAGCATTTCGGGCAGTGTGGAGGCTGTAAAATTCAACATATTCAATACAAAGAACAATTGATTCTCAAGCAGAATTCAGTCCTGAATGCCCTTCAAAGAATTGGTAAATAGAAGTAGAGGAAATATTGCCAATATTCCCAGCGGAGACGCCATTTTTTTATAGAAATAAACTTGAATTTACATTTAGCAATAAAAGGTGGCTGACCCAAGATGAAGTCACCAGCGAAGACCAAGACATTCAACGCAATGCTTTGGGCTTTCACAAACCGGGTTTGTTTGATAAAATCATCGATATCGAGTTTTGTCATTTACAAGCCGAACCATCCAATATAATCCGCAATAAAGTTCGTGAATATTGCCTCGCGAATGATTATGATTTCTATGATTTGAGAAATCATGGTGGACTGATGCGGAGCATGATGGTAAAAGTATCTTCTCTTGGAGAAGTTATGGTATTGATACAATTCGGGCGAAATGATGAACAAAAGATCTTGGATTTATTAAACTTTATGGTGGCTGATCTACCCAAGATTAATTCGCTTTATTACGTGGTCAATACCAAAGCTAATGACTATTTTTACGACTTGGAACTGACACATTTTCACGGCGAACCGCATATCATGGATAAGCTAGGGGAGGTTGTTTTTAAGATAGGTCCTAAATCTTTTTTCCAAACAAATACAAAGCAAGCAAACAACCTTTTCGATACCGTAGTTGACTTTGCTGAATTTCAAGGCAATGAAATCGTCTATGATCTCTATACGGGTCTCGGCAGCATCGCGCTATATATCGCATCCAAAGTAAAATCGGTTGTGGGCATAGAAGAAATCGAAGCAGCCATCCAAGATGCAAATATCAATGCTGCTAATAATAATATTACCAATGCAGAATTTTACGCAGGAGACGTCAAAAATATATTGACACCAGAATTTGCTTTAAAACATGGGCGTCCAGATATCCTTATCACCGATCCACCAAGAGCAGGTATGCACGAGCAAGTCACTCAATATTTGCTGGATTTGGCGGCTCCGAAGATTGTGTATGTGAGTTGCAATCCAGCGACTCAAGCTAGGGATTTGCAATTGCTGTCTCCAAAATACCGAGTATTAAAATCTCGTGCAGTGGACATGTTCCCACATACGCATCACATAGAGAATGTCGTTTTATTAGCATTAAAATAAAAAAGATGGAAGACCCGTTAAGTCAAGCAGAGCTGTTAGCGCAATTGAGGGTTGAATTGTTGCCTTTTGTCCCAATGCTATCCACTGCCGTTGAAAAGATACTGGCCTCTGGATATACCAAGTATCCAATTTTTGTATTTTCAAAAGAAATGGTAAAAATCGGCATAAATATCTTGGATACCAAGACGAAAGACGAATGGAAAATTTATGTTTCGTCATTGGAAGAATTTTTGAATAAAGCCATCATAGATGAACAAAGAATGGATGATTTTCAAGGAAAATATAATCAATTAGAAGGCCAGATTTGTCTATTTGTTTTGAGTGAATTGGGCGCGAATTTTATTTTTTTTAACCAAAAGTAATTAATGATAAAAATATTAAGTCATTTGGATGTCCGCAGAATCCACGGTTATCTTACATGGGTTGTGGTGATTGCACTTACAATTGTGTATATCAACAAGCCTGAGTTAAGCCATTTAGAAACCTATCCGTCTTTTATCGTAAACGCTTGTATCACGATTATTACACTTTCATTTTCTGCGATTTTAGTAGCTACTCAGCTTGCATCTGCTCAGTTTTCACCTAGGATTGTGCGCAATTTTTTTGTTGATAATTATACCAACCAATCTGTGTTCTACGCCTTTTTGCTTGGAATAACCTATTGTACGGCCATTCAACTTTATGATTTTGACAAATATTTTAAGACTAAAGAATTATTTAAGTTTGAAATATTTTTAATAATTGGGGTGGTGTACGGAATCGTATTATTGGTTATTGCGCTTCCTTATTTTGTCTTTAATTTGATAGATTCGATCAATGCAGCCTCGATTACCAACCATATTTTTGAAAAAACTACCAGAATCATCAAGGAAAAATATCCATTAATAGGCCCAACTCACCATTCTTGGGACATGTCAGACAAAATGCCTGCAGAGTTTATCATCAGTACAAACGTTGGGTTTGTTTCCTTCATCAATGAAGTCAAACTGGTCGAAATCGTAGAAAAATATCCGCAATATAAATTCGAAGTAAAACCCGTATTGGGTAATTTTATTTCGAAAGGTGAGCCATTGCTTATAATTCACGATAAAAATTATCGAAATGATATTTCCCCTATGCATTGGGCGGAGCTAAAATCTTGCTTTCATTTGGCTAAATTTCGAAATGCCAGCATTGATTTCATGTATGGGATTAGACAATTGGTGGATATAGCAATCAAAGCTATTTCTCCAGCTGTAAATGATCCAACCACATGTCTCAATTGCTTAGATTACTTGGGTGAAATTACCTTGCAGTTCATGATTTGCAATCAGTCACCAAAACACAAATGGGCTAGAACCAACAATCTGAACTACAGTGAAATAGATTTTGACAATGTCGTAGATCTCGCTTTTGATCAAATCTATCAGTGGGGCAGAAAGGATATTGTCATCATAAGGCATACGGCGGATATCCTTTTGTATTTGCTCAGTAAGGCCCAAGACGATGTCCAAAGATCAGTACTCATAAAACAAATCCAAGATATGGAGTTGGAATCTTTGGATTTTGAAACGAAAGAATTTAATGGAATTCGCGATAATTTGATTACCAAAAGCCAAGCGGCTATTTTAAAATCCCAGTCATTATGAAGACAACACATTTATTGATCTTGGCTTTGATTTTTGTTCTTACCTGTACTGCCGTGCTTGGTTGTAGGAAAACACCAGAATCCTTGTTGGGACGTTGGGTCAGTATCAATATTGAGGACGTGCAGACCAAAAGGAGCTTACCAGATAGTACCATACAACTGGTTTTTGGAGAAAATAAGAGGTATCATTATTCTCAAAATTTTAGAATTATAGAGGCAGGAAGGTACTATGTCACGAATCCCAATGTTTATCTGACAGATACCCTCAGACCAACTCAAGTAGAACAAAAGTTGAAGATATTTGATTTGACAGATAAAAATCTCAGCATCCTATTGGGGATGGGCGGGTCTTATTATAAAATAAATTTCAAAAAAGCCCAGCCGAAGTAAAAAGGCCTCGTATTCAGATGGTTTTTTGGCAAATAATAAATGGCAAATCGACTCGATTCTGCCCTCTGGTGAATTTTAATAAAAAATTAACAAAAATTATTCAATGATTTCAGTATAATATTTTGTATCTTTGCATCGTATTAGTAAATTACAAAATTTTATATCGCTATGGCAATTGATAAAAAACTCAACAAAACCAAAAGTCAGTACAAAGTGACTTTCGAATTAAAAAATGAATTACCATTGACTACGGAGTCTGTAGCAGTTTGTGGTGATTTTAACGCATGGGATAAAAGTGCTTTGATTTTGAAAAAACAAAAAGATGGTTCTTTCAAAGGTGCTATTGAACTTCCAGCGGGTAAAGAATTTCAATTTCGTTATTTGATCAATAATGAAATTTGGACGAATGAAGTTGACGCCGACGGATTGGTGTATAATGGAATAGTAGATTACAATTCTATTATCAAGTTGGACACGATCTAAGGATAAATATTTAGGGATTGAATAATGAGCCTGGCTTTTATAAGTTGGGCTTTTTTTTTGCAATATTTTTCAGTGTTTAGTGGGAACTAATAGATTCTATCCATAAGATTTTGGGCAAATTGGTATAGCCATTCTTTTTTCAAATCGGAGATTTCTAAGGTATCTATGTTTTTCAAAGCTTTGTTGAAATATTCCATTTTAAGGCTTAATGCAAATTGATCAGCCTCTGCATCTTTATATATTTCTAAGAATTTGTTTATTTTAGTGGAATCGTCTTTGATGGCTAGGGCCTCTTGGATTCTTTCCTTAAATCCTTGGTCCAAAGCTCGAATCCATAGGATTGTTTTTTTGTTTTGTAAGATGTCCCCGCCCACCTTTTTACCGACGAGCTCAGACTGTCCATAGGTGTCCAGATAATCGTCGTGGATCTGAAATGCAATCCCTAAATTTAAGGCATAGTCATACAGCGATTTGGTGTCTTGATCACTGGCTCCCCCTGTCATTGCCCCTAAAGCTATCGAGCAGGAAAGCAATACAGCGGTTTTGTAGGAAATCATCTGAATATATTCGTCCTGTGTTACAAGATCCCTTGTTTCGAAATCTACGTCCAGTTGTTGCCCTTCGCATACTTGTATGGAAGTATTGCAAAACAATTGGAGGGCTTCAGTCAGGCGATTATTCTTAAATCCACGATTTATATAAGCGAAAGAATGTGCAAACATGGCGTCACCGGACAATATCGCCGCATTGACGCCAAATTTCTCATGTACCGCAGGCTTTCCACGCCTGAGGTGGGCATCGTCCATGATATCGTCGTGCATCAGACTAAAATTGTGAAATAATTCGACGGCATATGCAATAGGCAAGGCGTCTTCTAAGCTTTCTTGATATAGATTTCTTCCCAAAAGGGCCAACAAAGGTCTGATTTTTTTACCCCCAAGGCTGAGAATATAATCGATGGGCTGGTATAGATTTTGTGGAGCTTGATCGATGAGTTGGTCTTGGGCATACGCCGAAAATATTTCCGCGTATTTTTGAAATGCTATCATCCGTCAGAATTTTTCTGCAATATAAGGCAAATTGAGCATTTCAGTAAATTGTATAAAAAAGTCCAGCAATGAAGCCTATTTCTTAGAATATTCGTACCAAGATATTTTTTTGTAGAGTTCTTCTTTGGCGAATTTTAATTCTTTGAACAAACTATTTTTGTCTTTGAAACCAGGAGATAGGAGTATGCGGGAAAATTTGGGGTCTAGTATAACCGTAGAAGGGTATCCGATTCGTCCATCCATCAACGATAAAGCCAGTTCGTGTGCGCCATTTTTGTCGTTTCCTATGAATTTGAATGAATTGCCATTCCAAATTATTTCTTCTTTTTGTTCTGCATTGAATTTGACAACATAAAAATGATTGTTCAGGTAATTAACCAACTCGGGGTCTGAAAAAGTTGTAGCATCCATTTTTTTGCACCAACCACACCAATCTGTATAGACATCGACAAAAATAGGCTTAGCTTTAAGTTTATTAGCATTAACGGCTTCGTCCCAAGTCATCCATTTTAAAGAACCAGCTGGATTTTGAGCAGGCCCTGAGGAAAACCAACCAAAAAGTGTAAGGAGTGTTGATGTTATAATTAAGAGCATAGAGTCAGATCATGTAGTGTGATAAATCAATTAATTAATTAAACCTTAAAATAAAGATACAAATATTGTCTGATTCGCTGCATAAAAATAAAATTTTATTCACATTATATTCAAAATGATATTGCTTTTATGTGATGAAAAATCGAAATTGGGCTAAAATATATATTTATTTCAATGATGACTGGCGAAATTTATATAAATTTTAGAAAGTTTTGGAATTGTTCGTAAAAGCAGAATTTCTTAAAAGTGATTTTGATACAAATGTCAATAAGACAAATGGAAAAGAAAAATAAGAAGGAAAATTGAACACATTAATAGAAATTTTGAATATGTTGAAAAAGGTTAATGCAGAGAAAAACCATTCTTTGATTGATTTTTCAAAGCGCAATAAGGATCGAAGGGGCTTGGTCCCTTTGGGACGGAACCCTCGAAGAGCCTGGTCGCCGAGTCTAGGGCAAATTGAAATAGACGAGGCGAATTGCCATAAAAAAAAACAATAATTTGCAAAATTTGCTGGAAGATTGATATCTTTAATTTGTATCACCACAAAAAAAGAGAATATGGATATCACCTTGACTAAGTGGACTTTGGATGATTTGGAAGATTTGTTGTATTTCGCCAATAATCGCAAGATAGCCAAATGGATGGCCAATGGGTTTCCCAGCCCATATAAGGAGGAAGATGCGCTATTTTTCATCGAAAAAGTGAGTGTAAACAATAGGAATCTTTTTGCGATTTCGGTCGATGGCAAGAAGTGTGGAGGGATCGGGCTTCACCCACAAATAGATATCATGTGCAAAAACGCGGAACTTGGATATTGGCTTGGTGAGGAGTATTGGGGCAAGGGAATTGTCTCGCACTGTGTTGGGCTGATGGTGGCTTATGGATTTGAAAATTTGGATATCGATAGGATATTCGCGCGCCCATTTGGCAGTAATATTGTATCTCAGAAGGTATTAGAGAAGTGTGGATTCGTATTGGAAGCGAGACTAAGCAAAACCATATATAAATGGGGACAATACGAAGATGAGTTGATTTATGCGGTGCGTAAGCCTTAAAAGTTAAAAGCAGTTACCTTTGCAATGGAATAAGAAAAAATTGAGTTTTTAAATTAACCGAAAAGTAAATATCATCAGATGAAGGCTAAAATATTATGGCTATTGCTGTTGTCCGCTCTGTGGATAAATGGCTGCAAGGAGCCTTATCACATGGAAGTGGATGCAAATGGCAAAATTGTCGCCAAATATCAGTATCAGGATTCAATACAAAGAAAGCATGGTGAATATATAAAGTATTATGAAAATGGTCAGGTCTTCGAACGTGCCAGATACCAAAATGGAAAATTGGATGGTACGCGCTATTTATTTTTCGACAATGGGGATATTTCGACGATAGAAATATACAAGGATGGGATGATAGATTCTATTTACAAAGAGTTTTTTCCTGGGGTGAAAATCAAGAGAATGGGCAGTTATATTAATGGAAAGATGAAGGGAAAATGGCAGGTATATTATCCAATAGGGACGACGAAGGAAATAGTCTTTTTTGAAGATAATCTAGAGAATGGTCCCTTTGTTGAGTATTATGAAAATGGATTCATGAAAGCTAAAGGACAATACAAAAATGGCGATAATGAAGATGGAGATTTGTATCTTTATCGCCCGGATGGAAGTTTTGAAAGAAAAATGAATTGCCAAGAAGGCATCTGTCGTACGGTTCTCTTAAATGAATGATTTTCTATGGTAATGAAATATTTTTTGCCCCTAGTACTGAGTCAATTGGTTATTTGCACATCCATTAGTGGGCAGATAGGAGGTCAACGGCTATTTGAATGGGGAACCAAATCTGGAGATCCCAGCATATTGGCCCAGGGTGGCATGATGGGGGCTTATCCTAGCGATCGTGTTAATCAAAATATACTCGTTCCTTCGAGATCTAATCCTACCCAAAATGGTGAGATAGGTATGGGATTTCAATTTTTGAAAGGAGGTGCAAGGCATGGGGTGGTCTCCATGGCTTTCGATAGGCCAAACTGGAAGCTGCAAGTGACACCATTTGTCGATTGGGTACAGTATGGTAAATTCAAGCTCACGGATGAGGGAGGCAATGTGCTGGGTGAATTTTCAGCCATTGATTTGAAAATGGGATTGTCTGCGCAAAGGCAAATTAACCAGCGACTGAGTGTTGGAGCTTCGCTACAATATCTTTTGACCAGTATTGAAACCTATAAAGCACACGGTATTTCTGCCAATTTATCTGGCATGTATTATATCCCGGAAAAGGAGCTGGGTATATCCCTAGATGCCATAAATATAGGCGCAGCGGTAAGTAGATTCAATGGCAAAAAGGATAAGTTAATAACTCCGTTCGACATAAGGATTGGATTTTCTCAAAAATTGAAACATATGCCGCTGAGGTTTTCGATCATCGCGCATCATCTCTATCAGTGGGATATCAATTATGACAATCCCATAGCTGCTGCCACCAACACCATATTAGGTGAGGATCAGCCCACTGCGAAGTCTGCAACTTCGGTTTTTGTCAATAATTTTTTCAGGCATTTAAATTTTGGTGGGGAGCTTTTATTTGGGGCTCAAAGAAGCTTTTCCCTGCGATTTGGTTATAATCATATGCAAAGGACGGATTTGAAGGTGGTTAATTATAAGAGTTTGACAGGGATGAGCATTGGGTTTGGGCTGAGAAAGAAATATTTTTCTTTCGATTATGCGCTTCAATTTTATCATATAGGCAATAATTTTCAAACTTTGGGGCTTCAAATTCCTATCCTTGGGTTTAAAAAGAAATCAATTTGATAAAAAATAATACAATAATTTAATTTTCTTTGGAAAATTGCATTAAACTAAATACCTTTGCACCCTCAATCAGATAAAATACCATAAGATGGACTTGATACAATACGTACACGAACAGATAACACCGGCCAAAGATTATCCTTCCTTTAAGGCTGGAGATACCATCAGCATCAACTACAAAATAGTCGAGGGCAACAAGGAGCGTATCCAGGTTTTTAAGGGAGACGTGATCCAAATTAAAGGCAGTGGCTCAACAAAAACATTTACCGTAAGAAAGATTTCTAATGGGGTAGGAGTAGAGAGAATTTTTCCACTAGTTTCTCCTAATATCGTTAGCATTGAAGTTCTAAAAGTAGGTAGAGTAAGAAGAGCTAGACTTTATTATTTAAGAGGCTTGGTTGGTAAGAAAGCTCGTATCAAAGAGGTACGACACAATACCGCTAAGGGATAAACTTTTGATTTTACCAAATTGAAAAAATATCGGCCTCGAAAAATTGATCGAGGCTTTTTTCGTTAATCTAATTTTAAGTTATTAACTATCATAATGAAATCAATGTATAAAGTAAAAGACATCAATCTTGCCGAATGGGGAAGAAAAGAAATAGAGTTGGCAGAAGCTGAAATGCCAGGTCTTATGGCTTTACGTGAACAATATGGCAAAACCAAACCATTATCAAATGCGCGTGTAGCAGGTTGTTTGCACATGACGATTCAAACAGCAGTTTTGATCGAAACTTTGGTGGAACTAGGCGCTGAAGTAAGCTGGTCATCTTGTAATATTTTCTCAACTCAGGATCATGCGGCGGCGGCTATTGCAGCGGCTGGAATACCTGTATTTGCTTGGAAAGGCATGAACGAGGAGGAATTCGACTGGTGTATCGAGCAAACATTATTTGCCTTCAAGGATGGCAAGCCGCTTAACATGATACTTGATGATGGAGGCGACTTGACCAATATGGTTTTGGACCGTTTTCCAGAGTTGGTAGCTGGTATCAAAGGAATATCTGAAGAAACTACAACTGGAGTACATAGATTATACGAGCGATATAAGAGCGGCAAGTTGCCTTTACCTTGTATCAATATCAACGACTCTGTTACCAAGTCAAAATTTGACAACAAATACGGTTGTAAAGAGTCTTGTGTAGATGCTATCAGAAGAGCTACAGACATCATGATCGCAGGTAAAGTAGCCGCAGTGGCTGGTTATGGCGATGTAGGAAAAGGATCAGCTGCTTCATTGAGAGGAGCTGGTGCAAGAGTAATCATCACTGAAATTGATCCAATATGCGCACTACAAGCCGCAATGGACGGATTTGCAGTGAAGAAAATGGACAACGCAATCCAAGAGGCCAATATCGTTGTGACTGCTACTGGAAATAAGAATATCATCAGAGAAAAGCATTTCAGAGCGCTTCGCGATAAAGCCATCGTATGTAATATTGGACACTTTGACAATGAAATCGATATGGCATGGTTGAATAAAAACTATGGCCAAACAAAAATAGAAATCAAGCCTCAGGTAGATAAATACCAAATTGATGGCAAAGATGTAATCGTTTTGGCTGAAGGAAGATTGGTTAATTTGGGATGTGCAACAGGGCATCCATCTTTCGTGATGTCTAATTCATTCACCAACCAAGTATTAGCGCAATTAGAACTTTGGAACAATAGCGATAAATACGAGAATCAAGTCTATATGTTGCCTAAGCATTTGGATGAGCAGGTTGCCAGATTGCACTTGAATAAAATTGGCGTAGAATTGGAGACATTGGAACAAGAACAAGCCGATTATATTGGTGTAGATGTTCAAGGGCCATTCAAGCCAGAGTATTACAGATATTAAAATTAAATATTTATACTTCGAATGGGTTAATGGCAGCAGTCATTGACCCATTTTTTTTATTTGTAAAAAATTGAGTGGGTATTGGAGTGATCTATTTTTTAAGGAGAATAATTAGCTCGTATGTTTTCAAATATTAGGAACGCTATCCTTGAATACAAGAAGATCTTAATTATTTTATTGCAACAAAAAACAAAGTGAGCAAAGTTTTCTTACTAGTAAAGATGTTGTAATTCGCGAATTCCAATCGGCCTTGAAACTTGGTATGCTTCTGCATATTGAACGTTTATATAACGACCGTAGGCTGAGGTTCTGCATCGGACATTCTCCATATAATGTTTGGTCGAAATAGGTGTTTCTGGTTCTGTGGATCCTGGTTGATAGAACTGAGATTTAAAGCATAATATTGCAGCTACTTTTTCTTCCATATATGGCGTTATATCAAATATTACGTCTGGTTTAACCAAAAAATCTTGGGCATAGTGAAGTATAGATCGTGGTCTCCAAGGTTTTTGAGCTTCTCCTTCCCAGAAGGTTTCAATCTTTATTAATCCTGATAAAAAGCAAGCTTCTTTTATCAGTGTAGCGGCTTTTCCGTGGTCTGGATGTCTATCCTCTAAGGCATTGGCAAAGACCCAATCGGGTTTAAAATAGCGCAAATAAGTAATAACTTTAATCAAAGAATCTCTATCATTTTGGATAAAACCATCGGGAAGCCCCGCATTTAGTCTTTCCTTTACTCCAACAAGATTTGCCGCATTCTGTGCTTCGATCAGCCGTAATTCAGCACTACCTCTAGAACCCAATTCACCAGCCGAGAGATCTAATATGCTCACGTTATAGCCTAGTTTGATATGGTGTATCAGAGTTCCCATACAGGAAAGCTCGATATCATCGGGATGTGCCCCGATAGCAAGTATATTAAATTCTTCCATTATATTACCATTTTATTAAGGCAGAGGCCCAAGTGAACCCACTACCAAATGCTGCTAAACAAATAAGATCGCCTTCTTTTACTTTTCCTGATTCCCAAGCTTCACTCAAAGCTATTGGGATAGATGCGGCTGTAGTATTGCCATACTTTTGAATATTGTTATACACTTTGTGGTCTGGCAATGCCAGTAGTTTTTGTACAAATTGGGAAATTCTGAGATTTGCTTGGTGAGGTATAAAAAGGTCGATATCTTCTGAGGTATATCCTTGGTCTGCAAGTGCCTCTTTGATGACTTCTGGAAATTTTTGAATTGCCATTTTGAAGACGAATTGACCATTCATATTTGGAAAAATATATCCTTCTTTGACCATGGTTTCTGTTAAAAATATTCCGCCATATTTATCATCGGGATATCCGTATAAATCTCTATCCTTATGGTATCCTCCGTGTGACCCAGGGTTGATAAAAGCCAATTCTTCTGCGTGCGTTCCGTCAGCGTGAAGTTTTGTGGTTAAGATACCGCTTTCATTTTCCGACCGTTGAAGTACGACAGCTCCTGCACCATCTCCAAAGATGACCGTGACATTTCGCCCTCTGGTGGTATAATCCAAACCCATAGAATGCATCTCAGCACCCACCACGAGTATATTTTTATACATACCTGTCTTGATGAACTGGTCTGCAATGGAAAGAGCATAGATAAATCCAGAGCACTGGTTTCTTACATCCAAAGCACCGATTTCAGTATTGGTTATACCTAATTCTCGCTGTAAAAGTACACCACAACCTGGAAAAAAGTAATCAGGGCTAAGAGTAGCGAATACGATAAAATCGATTTGATCTTTGGAAGTTCCTGCACGTTCGATTGCAATTCTAGCCGCATTAGCAGCCATGGAAGTGGTGGATTCTTCGTGTTTGGTGCCGTATCGACGTTCTTGGATACCTGTGCGTTCTTGGATCCATTCATCGGATGTATCCATCAAAACGGCCAAATCATCATTTGTTACTACGTTCGCTGGTACGTAGTGCCCAATACCAGCTATTTTACTTTTATACATAATTTATCGAGCTTTATGGGATTACAAAGGTAATACGTAATCTCCAAAAGTAAGACTTTTAAACCAAATTATTTAACATATAAGATATTGGGAAAGTTCATTTTTAAAATAAAAATTAAATTTGATAAGCATTTTCAGAATATATTTCATTAATATCTTCGAGAATGCTTAATAAGATAGGAACATCATATTCAGTTACCAATCTAGCCCTAAATGGCTTTATATTTTCGAGACCACGAAAGTAGTTGGCATAATGCCGTCGCATTTCAGCAACACCGATTTTTTCCCCTTTCCATTCGATTGACTTTAATAAATGTTGTTTGGCTGCGGAAACCCTCATCTCAACTGTAGGAGGAGGCAAGATCTCCCCTGTCGCTAAAAAGTGTTTTATTTCTTTGAAAATCCATGGATATCCTATAGCAGCTCGTCCAATCATAATTCCAGCAACTCCATATTTATTTTTGTACTCAAAGGCTTTTTGAGGTCTGTCGATGTCGCCATTTCCAAAAATTGGAATCCGAATATCGGGGTGGTTGGCGACTTCAGATATCAAGGTCCAATCGGCTTCCCCCTTGTACATTTGTTGCCTTGTCCTACCGTGGATAGACAAAGCTTGTATGCCTACGTCTTGAAGCCTTAAAGCTACTTCTACGATATTTTTGGTTTTATCGTCCCAGCCTAGTCTAGTCTTGACTGTAACGGGCTTTTGGGTAGTTTCTACGACTTCCGAGGTAAGGCGAATCATTTTGGGGATATTCTGCAATATGCCCGCCCCTCCGTCTTTGCAAACGACTTTTTTAACAGGGCATCCAAAATTGATATCTATTAGGTCGGGATTGGCTTTATCGACAATGGCTGTTGCCAATTTCATCGAACTCAGATCACCACCGAATATTTGTATGCCAATCGGTCTTTCTTCTTCGTAAATGTCCATTTTCTTGATAGACTTGGCAGCGTCTCTAATCAAGCCATCACTTGAAATAAACTCCGTGTACATAAGGTCACATCCCTGAGCCTTGCACAATGCCCTAAAGGGAGGGTCGCTGACATCTTCCATTGGTGCCAAAAGCAAAGGGAAATCTGGTAATTCTATATTGCCAATTTTTAACATATATTTACTGTCTGGTTGCGTTTTTGTGACTTTAAGTTGTAATTATTTTTAGGATTTAAACTCTAACCTAAAATATGAACTCCATAAGATTAGTATGGTAAAATGGGGTTTATACTGATTACTTTCAATATTTCACGCCAGCCACATTTATGTTTACCTATGATTATCCACAGGGCTTTACTTTACTTTGAGTGTTAATTTGTTTGAAATATTCTAAAATTTCTTCTTTTGTCATTTTAGATAATTTATCACTTAACTTTGCCCTTTGCTCTCGCATGAACTTCACGGCATCGAATGTTTTTTTAATCGTTTTCATATTTTTCAAATTCTCTAGGTGATCGAATCTCTAATTGTTTATAGCCTTTTTTAATATTAATTGAATTATACCCTCTTATTCTTTCAATGTTTACAATATGTTTAAAATTCCAACTTACTAAAAAATCCGCATGATTTATGGTTGCTAAAGCAATGTGTAAACAGTCGGAGTAACTTGTTTGACCAACGACTTTTTCTCTTATATAATCGAAAGCTAACTCAACACACTCTTCATTAATTTCAATAAATTCGGTAAATTCTGCTCTTAAACTTTCAACAAAACTTTTTACCCTTGAGGGTGCGTTTTCTAGTTCATCTTGTGTAACTGTCGAGTAGAGAATAATGAATTCACCAGATCTTAACCTATTAAAAAACGGAATTGTTTGTTCAGAGAATTCTTCATCAAAATATCCTCCAAAAACTGAAGTGTCTATATAAACCCTTTGCTTCATTCAAGATCAAATATTACTGTCAGCAAATTTAAGCATTTTGTTTTTTAATCCATAATTTCTTCCATAAATGGCTGATTATTAGGATTATGTATCATTTTTAGAACTCATGATCTTTAACATCATTGAAGATTTCTCACTCAGGTAAAGACACACTCTTTAATTTTTTAAGCTGGTTTTAGTTCAAAGTTAAGGCCTAAAACATTT
Organism: Saprospiraceae bacterium; assembly: GCA_016720635.1. Classification (GTDB taxonomy): domain Bacteria; phylum Bacteroidota; class Bacteroidia; order Chitinophagales; family Saprospiraceae; genus JADKKF01. Next base: position 413,758 of record JADKKF010000024.1, on the reverse strand, counting down.
GCTATTTGGATAAAATTGGAAATCCTCAAATCTTCTCCGTTTTCAACTCTTGAAATATAAGGCCTCTTTTTGCCAACTTTATTTGCCAATTCTTCTTGGCTCCATTTTAATTGCTTTCTTCTAGCCTTAAGAATTTCGCTTAAATAGTACGCATAGGATTCTTCCTTGAACTTCTCTCGTTCTGGACTTCCTTCTTTTCCAATTTCTTTTCTTAAATATTCACTTGCTGTTATCATGTTAATCTAATTCTTTATCATATTTGGTAAGAAGATATTCTGCCACTTTCAATGCTTTGATATAATCTTTATTGGTCCGTTTTATAAAACCATTCAGAAGAATAATCTTTTTACTTTCATTGAAATTTTCGTTATCGATTGAAAAAATAATTATCCTTATTTGGTTATCGGCTTTGATTCTAAGTTCATAAAATCTAGAGTTAACAAGTTTATCAACTATAGCTTTATGAATGATTTTTTGTTCTCCAATTACCTCAATTAAGTAATTAAATTTTGTCTGAACTCTTATATTACTTTTAGATACAAACTCAATACATTCGTCAGAAATAAGTATTTCCCTCATTGTTAAAATGTAACGAATTGGTTACAAAAATGGTTTCAATCCAAACAACTTTTTTGGAAGTTTTTCATTTTTTCGAGAAGACTTTATATTTAATTTTAGCAAAAATTATTTTTTATAAAATATAAACCAATCTATTCATAATCTGATAAAGGCGGACATGTACATACTAGGTTCCGATCTCCAAAGGCATTATCCACTCTTCTCACTGACGGCCAAAACTTATAACCTTCTTTCAAATATGGCAATGGAAATGCTGCTTTTTGCCTTGAATAGGGGAATGTCCATTCGTCTTCGGTGATTAAATATTGAGTGTGAGGGGCATTTGTGAGTACATTGTTTTCCTTTGGATATTTGCCTTGTTCTATTTCTTCTATTTCCTTTTTTATGGAAATCATTGCGTCGCAAAATCTGTCCAATTCGTCTAGGCTTTCGCTCTCGGTTGGTTCTACCATCAATGTTCCAGCCACTGGAAATGACATCGTTGGCGCATGAAATCCATAGTCCATCAATCTTTTGGCTATATCTTCTGCTTGGATATTGAATACCTTAAATGGATTGATGTCAATAATCATTTCGTGGGCTACGGTTCCATTTTTTCCTTGGTAATAAACAGAATAATATTTCTCTAGCCTTGATTTTATATAATTGGCATTAAGAATGGCATATTTGGTGCTATTGGTAAGACCTTCAGCTCCAAGCATTTTTATATATCCATATGAAATCAATAGGATGCTAGTACTGGAATAAGGAGCAGCACTGACGGAGGAAATGGCTTTACTACCGCCCGTTTTTACATAACAATGATTTGGTAAATATGGTGCCAATTTAGAATTAACACAAATTGGCCCCATTCCAGGACCTCCTCCTCCATGCGGTATGGCAAAGGTTTTGTGCAAATTGAGGTGACAAACATCCGCTCCGATAAGCCCAGGGCTCGTCAAACCTACCTGAGCATTCATATTGGCTCCATCCATATAAACCAATCCACCTGCCGCATGAATCATTGCACAAATCTCTATAATTGAATCCTCGAAAACGCCATGCGTGGACGGATACGTTACCATCAAGCAAGCTAGGTTTTCTTTATGGGTGTCGATTTTTGTTTTTAAGTCTTCGATATCAATATTCCCTAGATCATCACAAGCAACTACGACCACATTCATACCTGCCATCACTGCGCTTGCTGGGTTGGTACCATGTGCAGAAGCAGGTATCAAAGCTATATTGCGATGTGATTCATTTTTGTCTTCCAAATATGCATTGATCGTCAAGAGTCCCGTATATTCTCCTTGGGCGCCGCTATTGGGTTGAAACGAACAAGCCTCTAGGCCAGTTATTTCACATAAATCTTTTGCTAGATTTTCGACCATTTGTGTGTATCCCAATGTCTGATTGTATGGGGCAAATGGATGTATATTGGCAAAATTACCCCAGGAAAGGGGCATGAGCTCCGTAGCGGCATTTAGCTTCATGGTGCAGCTTCCTAGGGAGATCATCGAGTGAACAAGTGAAAGATCCTTGTTTTCTAGACGTTTGATATACCGCATCATCTGTGATTCGGTATGATTTTGATTAAAAATAGGGTGGGTTAAATATTCAGATTTTCTTTCGAATGTACCTAAACTCACCTGAAAGTCTCTAATATCCAAAACACTTGTCGTGATATTATTCTTTGCTTTTTCAAAAACATTAATAATCTCTATTAAGTCTTCGTGCGAGTGGGTCTCATCTACAGAAATCAATAAACCAGTGTCGTGATACCAAAAATTAATTTTGGATGCTTCGGCTAATTTTTTTATGGCCTCAAGCAAATCTTTTGGAACGAGGACCTCTACGGTATCGAATATTATTCCATCAGAAATTGTGTAATCTAATTTTATCAAGGCTTGTTTTAATGCTATGGCCTTTTTGTGAATTTCAGTGCTAATGCTTTTGAGGCCTTCGGGCCCATGATAGGCTGCATAGAAGCCCGCCATAATGGCCAATAAAGCCTGAGCCGTACATATATTGGAAGTTGCTTTTTCGCGTCGGATATGTTGCTCACGAGTTTGTAAAGCCATTCTCAGTGCTCGATTGCCTTCGGCGTCTTGGCTTACCCCGATAATCCTTCCTGGTATTATCCTTTTAAACTCTTCAGTTGTCGCAAAATATGCCGCGTGAGGCCCTCCAAATCCCATTGGGATTCCAAGCCTTTGGGTATTGCCTAAAACAACATCTGTACCCCATTCGCCTGGAGGTGTTAAGACGCAAAGACTTAGAATATCAGCAGCTACACAAGTGTATATTTCCTTCGATTTTGCAATGGTGATTAATCCTGAAAAATCCTCAACTTTGCCTTTGGCATTCGGATACTGAACTAAAAGTCCAAAAACATCTTCACGCAAATTGGCATCGAGATCTGAACAAACTTCGACTTTGATCCCCAAAGGTTTGGCTCTGGTGATTAATACATCAATTGTTTGACGAAATACTGAATCTGATACTAAAAAAATATTGCTTTTATTGTGTTTGTTTTTTTTGGTTTTAGCTGCAAAAAACATGGTCATTGCTTCAGCTGCAGCGGTGGCTTCATCTAGCAGAGATGCATTGGCAATAGGCATCGCTGTGAGGTCGCTGATCATTGTTTGGAAATTCAGGAGAGCTTCCAACCTGCCTTGGGATATTTCTGCTTGATAGGGAGTATATTGGGTGTACCATCCTGGGTTTTCAAACACATTTCTCAAAATAACTGATGGCGTAATCGTGCCATAATACCCTTGTCCAATATAATTTTTTGCTACGATATTTATTTCACTGACTGATTGGATATGTTTTAAATATTCAAATTCAGAAAGAGGGCTAGACAGATTTAAAGGCGATTTTGATCGGATACTAGGCGGCAAAGTTTTCTCGATCAGGGCATCCAAACTGGCTACACCTATGGTTTCTAGCATTTTAATTTCTTCGGAAGGATTAACACCTATATGTCTATCAGCGAATGTTTTAATTGACATTGAAATTTTATTTTTTTAATGGCTCAAAGGTACGAATCCTTGAGATGGAATTTGATAATCTATTATAATAAAATAAATGTATAGCGGAGATTAAAATAAAGTCAATAAACAAATAAATCCCCATTAGGTTAAAAAAAGGCAGAAATCTTATTTTATTGCTAATCTATTGGTTATCTTTGCAGGCTGAAAAAAAGAAGGAGGGTTGTCCGAGTGGTTTAAGGAGCACGCCTGGAAAGTGTGTATAGGCCAAAAGCTTATCGAGGGTTCGAATCCCTCATCCTCCGCAGATTTCAATAAATAACCGATTAGTGCAAATCAACTATTCCCGTTTAGTTTTTATTTCTTGTATCATTTTCTTGTAAATTTTCATTAATTTTACTCAGCATTTTGAAAATTTTATGATTAAAATTATTGAGTGTCCGCGGGATGCAATGCAAGGTTTAAAACATTTTATTCCAACTGATGAAAAGTTGGAGTACCTTCAACAATTGTTAAAAGTTGGGTTTGAAACCATTGATATCGGAAGTTTTGTTTCTCCCAAAGCTATTCCCCAAATGGCTGATACTCACGAAGTTATACGTAGGCTCAATACCTCCGAGACACGCTCCAAACTACTAACTATAGTAGCTAACAGACGAGGTGCAGAAGAAGCTTGTCGACACGAATCCATCCACTATTTGGGGTACCCATTTTCAGTTTCAGAAACTTTCCAACTAAGAAATACCAATGCTACCATCGAAGAATCCTTAGGTCGGGTAGCTGAGATTCAAGATTTGGCTCAGCGGCATGGCAAGGAAGCCTTAATATATCTATCCATGGGTTTTGGAAATCCTTATGGCGATGTTTGGAATGTAGAAACGGTATCTAGGTGGGTGAACCATCTCGTGCAGATGGGCATTAAAACGATGTCACTTTCTGATACCATTGGCGTTAGTACTCCCGAGAGCATCGATTATTTATTTTCCAATTTAATACCTAAATATCCACAAATAGAATTCGGGGCTCATCTACACACGACTCCTTTTACTTGGCGAGAGAAGATTCAAGCAGCTCAGTTGGCGGGATGTAAAAGATACGATGGCGCTATCAAGGGATATGGTGGATGCCCCATGGCCAAAGATGATTTAACGGGCAATATGCCGACAGAAAATTTAATTTATTTCTTTGATGAACTAGGCGACAATCTAGACCTAGATCGCAAAGAATTCAATAAAGCGATGAATAAGGCAACCTTATTGTTTGACAAATATTCGGATATGCATTAGACTCCAAATTGTTTGAGGTGGTGATCCAAATGCTTGTACAACATATTGTTCCACTCGTTGGATTTTAGAATGCCAAAAGAATGTGATTTTTTCAAGTGGAAATGTTGCTCTCCTAGTTCAAGCGTTTGATCTATATATTCTAACAATCTTTTCTTTTCGACTTCAAAATCTTTTGCTTCTTTGATCAAAAATTGTGGTCCTGTAGGGCCATTTTTTGGATAAGGAGTCTCATCCACGACTTTCTTTTTCACAAAACTTGTCAACACCCATTTCGTAAAAACGTTGGGTTTCGGATGTTTGTCCGTATAAATTAACTCATAAGTTATGTTGCAATGAGCCAACATTTGATCAACTGTCATTTTGCCCCAAAGACTTTTGGTCCCTGGAGTTAATTTGTTTATTCTGTCTTCTAAAGATTTAACAACGGACGAATCAAAAACACTAGGAAGAGACATAATTTGTGTGAATTAAGATGCAAATTTATTATTTATTTTTATAATATGGCCCAAATTTAATCCTCGCAAATAAAATTATTTGTTTTGAGCAATAAATATTATTTTTTATTATATATTTACCCTTAAATAATAGATACATGGTCAAGAAATTGTTTGTTCTTTCATTTATTGAAGGAGCTTGTGTTATGGCTTTAGAACTTATTGCTGCAAAACTCATTGCACCTTATTTTGGTACATCAGTGGTCGTTTGGGCGGCAGTTTTGGCCATGACATTGGTGGCATTAACCATCGGGTATTATCTAGGTGGATACTTTTCTTCCAAGGATGCTAACGTTGGGACATTAGTAAAAATAACAGGGCTGGGTGCGATTTTATTGATTATTATGCCTTATATCGCAGGAGCAGTATTGCCGAAAATGATTTATTACAATATAGTCACAGGCGTAATTCTAGGATTGATAACATTTATGGTAGTTCCTTTGATTCTAATGGGCATGGTTAGTCCTTTGATAATTCATCTGATCGACAAGGAAATAAAAACTGCTGGCCAAAGTGCAGGTACGATTTATGCTGTGTCCACTTTGGGAGGGATCTTGGCTACTTTTTCAGTAGGACTCTATTTGATGGGATCAATCGGTCTAAAAATGAGTTCATTGTTATTCGGAATCTTATTAATTGCTGGATCTTTCTTGGTTTTTTTTCAAAAAAAAAGAGTTGGTGAAACCCTTTTCTTACTCCTAGTCGCTTGTTCTCTGGTCAGTTTTACACAAAAGGAGCGATTGAAAACTACGAATAAATATCGGGAATTGTACGTAAATAATGGCATCCTCGGGGAGGTTAAGGTCATGGAAATATTTTATCAAGCTGGGGTGGAAGGCTTCAAGAAAGCAAGGGCCTTGGTCGTCAACAATACCCACCAGTCCATGATGAGTATGGAGGATCCGCAAGTATCTTACTTTCATCACGTGCCTCTATTTGGAGCTATTTTCAGTGCCCTAAAACCCAAGCAAAAAGTGCTATTGTTGGGGCTTGGTGGAGGAGATTTGTACAAACTGCTGATACGAAAAGGTCTTGACGTTGAAGTAGTGGAAATCGATGGCAGGGTAGTGGATTTGGCTAAAAAATATTTCTATATTCCTGAAAATATAAACGTTCATATTGACGACGCGCGCCATTTTATTTTAACACATGATCAAAAGTATGATGCTATAATTTTTGATACTTTTTTGGGAGAAACCCCTCCAACTCATTTGATTACCAAAGAAAGTCTCCAAGAAGTTGAAAAAAATCTGAATCCAAATGGTTTTGTGGCGATTAACTTTTATGGATTTTTGCAAGGTGAAGCTGGACTAGGCGCGAAATCTATCTTAAAAACTCTGAAAGACCATGGCTTTTATGTCAATGCTGTGACAACTCCTGAGCCAATGGAGGAGAATCGAAATATGGTAATGCTTGGGTCTAAGCAGAAGATTGATTGGTCCATTTTGACCCATTTTGAACCAATATTTGATACGGTAAAACTCAGCCAGAGATTAGTACCCAATTTGAATTTTGACGAAGGAATCTTGCTGGTTGATGATAAGCCCAATCTCGACCATTTGTATTTACCTGCTGCGTTAAAATGGCGTCAAAGCTATATTGAATATTACAAGTATCTTTACAAATAATCGTTGGCAACGTCCTTAGTAAGAATGATTTTTATTTCTGACTGAAGGGGATTCGCTTCTTGTATTAGGTAATCGATTAGCTCAAAACCACATTGGGCGATATAGCCCAAAAAGCTCTCTTTTCTCTCCTGCCAATTGCCATTGGGAAACAAAGTGCCTTGGACTTGCAATCCACTTTGGATGAATGCGTCGTTTTTGATTTTCATTGCTTTTGAAATCTTCGACTCGACGTTGTCTATATTCTTTATCCACCGTGCTTTTTCTGCCTCCATGCTCTGTCTTAAGGGGTCGTCTATGGCTTGCGATTTTTGTACCAGTTGATCTAAAGCATTTATTATATCGCTTCTAAAATCAACCATAATGGTTTGGTCAAAATTATCCTCATTTATCTTTTTTATCAAGTCTTCTTTAGATTTGAACAATTCGCGTAAGGGCAAACCTAGCTTTTGCCATTTTTTAAATAATTTTTCAGATAAAATGAAAAAGGAATCGCGCCTTACGAGTATTGGAAATTCGATCTGGTAATGGTTGAACTGGTCCATCCTTTCCATCCAGTACGCCATCTCTCCAGGACCTCCTACATAGGCGATATTGGGCAAAATTAGTTCTTGAATCAAGGGTCTCAGAATCACATTTGGACTAAAATTTTCTGGGGTTTTTGCCATTTCATCTTCTAGCTGTGAGGCATTCCACTGGTATGTTTTGTCTATGGTTTGCCAACCGTCTGATACTTTTTCTATTCGCGTTCTGCCATTCTTTCCGTGATAAAACAAATTAATTTCTCGTGGAAATGCCTGAGCACCAAGGTTTTGTGATTGTTTTTTTAAAATGGTATTTTGAACCAAAGGATACGAACTGCTTTTCGTCAATTCTTCCATCATGATGGGAGCGAATGCTTGCTTTGCCTCGCGACCAGCCATATCTATTATGACCAATCCATATTTCCCAAATATTTCATGGATGAAAAGCATGGTAAATTCACCGATGGTTTTGGTTTGTCGAATACATTTTTCCAATAAAGTCACCAGTTTTGAAGTATTCGTGCTGGATGGGAGGATATTTTTTATCTGTTCGACGACTGGAATAAGATCCTCAATGGGGTATTTTGCGAATGCAATACCCCGGTTTTGAGTCAATTCTATTCGATGGCCTAGTAAATAGAAATGTCCTAATTCCTCAAAATCATGGTCCTCAGAACCGATAACATAACAAGGGATGATATGGCTGTTTTGATTTTCATTTTTGATTAGTTGGGCTAATTTTATGGTTGATATGATCTTGTAAAAAAAATATGAAGGTCCCGTCATCAAATTAGGCTGATGCGCAGTTGTGACAAAAAATGTATTAAGTTCCAATATTTTCTCTAAGTTGGGTTGCTCCAGGGTGTCAATTCCACAATTTTTGTATTGCTGAGTTATTATTTTGTTTAGTTTTATTCTTTTTTCAGAAGTAAAAGATTTGGTATTTATCTGAGTTTGAAAATTACTCAATGTGGGCATTTTTCCAATAAATGGCAATAATTTTTCATCATGTGTTTGAAAAGCATAGTCCAAATCTTTAATCAAATGTTCAAGGGATCGGATGGGAATTATTTCAGAATTAAATTTTGACATGAGGACTATTGATGATTTTTTTTGAAAAAGTAATAATACAAAATATGATGTATCAAAGCTTACTCAAGGCAAATGATATTATCGAAAAACATATCTTGCACTTTAATAGTTTTATCAAGATAGTATGTTTTATTTTTTAATAAAAAGAACAGCAGCAGGTTTTATTGTTTTGATATCCGTTGTGATATTGATTTGTTCCATTATTTATCTAAGTCCTATAGATCCTGCACGGATGTCTTTCGGGCAGAGGATTGACGATGCGACACTAGCCGCTACAAAAAAAGCTTATGGTTTGGACCAGCCATTGCCTATCCAAATGATACATTATCTCAGGGATATTTCGCCTTTTTGGATAAATTTTGATAAACAATACACACCTAAAACACAGTACATTTTATTATGGGATAGTCCACCAGTCGTACTAAAATGGCCTCACTGGAGAGAGTCGTATCAATCTGGAGAGTCGGTTTCTTCGATACTTTCTAGGGCCATTCCTAAAACTATAATTTTAGCACTATTGGCGATTTTGATCGGATTGGTTTTTGGGGTTTTGTTAGGAATATTAAGTGCCATATTTCAAGATACTTGGATTGACAAAATGGCCAATATCGTCGCCATCATGGGATATAGTTTGCCTTCATATGTTGCAGGTATTTTCATAGCTTTGATATTTGGATACTTGCTGTCAAATTATACAGGACTCTCTGCCCAAGGCAGCCTCGTAGAGTTGAACAATGCTGGAGACGAAATCACCAATTGGCGCAATATTATTTTACCAGCGATTGCATTAGGTTTGAGGCCTGTCGCTTTGTTTTTACAATTGACCAAGAGCGCTTTGTTAGAAAACCTACAGCTAGACTATATGAAAACGGCTAGGGCGAAAGGTCTCTCATTTTACAAAGCCATTTATAAACATTGCTTGAAAAATATATGGGTTCCCCTGTTGACAGCGGCTATGGGATGGCTTGGTTCGTTGATGGCTGGAGCATTTTTTATCGAATCGGTTTTCAACTACGATGGGGTAGGAGACATTACTGTCAATGCTTTGTTGAATTTTGATATCCCTTTGGCTCTAGGCGCCATACTGTATTCGGCTACCATTTTTATAGTAATCAATATATTGAATGATATTTTATTGCCATTCTTAGATCCAAAAATCAAGCTAACATAATTATCAATTTTTGAAATAGAATATAATAATGAAAATAAATACTTTAGTTGTTAAAGACTTTGTTGACCACAAGCAGGGGATTAAATCCCACCAGCTACCAATATATGCGACTTCGTCCTTTGAGTTCGAAGATGCACAAGAAGCAGTTGACATTTTCAATAAAACAAAAAATGGATACGTTTATAGTCGATATGCCAATCCAACCATAGACCATGTGGCGGCGAAAATAGCACAACTCGAAGGGTTAGGCTCGGATAAAGAATGTATTGCCTATCTGACTTCAAGCGGTATGAGTGCTATTTCATCTGTTATGTTAGGCATACTTGAAAAAGGAGACCATGTTATTACACAGAAAGACTTATACGGTGGTACAACGGAACTGTTCAATAAGGTATTGACCAAATCGGGGATAGACTTCACCTATATTGACCTGAATGACATATCTGGCTTGAAAAATTTATTGGAGAGGAATAAAAAGATAAAATGTATTTATGCTGAAACCCCAGCTAACCCAACGCTTACTTGTGTTGATATTCTGGAGCTTTCCACGCTCTCAAAACAATACGGAATATTCTTAATTGTCGATAATACTTTTTGTACTCCGATTATTCAACAGCCATTGAAGTTGGGTGCAGATTTTGTAATCCATAGTACCACAAAATATCTCAATGGGCACGGCAATAGCATCGCCGGTGTCATCGTGAGCCCTCATGTCGATCTGATGAAAGGGGCCGTATGGCCAACAATAAAGTTATTGGGATCTAATAGCAATCCAATGGATGCCTGGCTTTTGAATTTAGGGATGAAAACGCTTGCACTTAGACTTGAAAAGCAGTGTAGTAATGCCGAGGTACTAGCTCGATTCCTAGATGCTCATGTCCTTGTAAATCACGTGAATCACCTGTCTTTGCCGAATCACAATTCGCACGCAATAGCTTTAAAACAAATGAAAAAATTCGGTGCCATGCTTAGTTTTGAAGTTACGGGTGGTATGGAATCCGCCTTGAGATGGATCGATAATTTGAAGTTGTGTACCCATGCACCAACGTTAGGTGATGTGGATACACTGGTGCTTCATCCAGCCAGCTCTTCGCATATTGCTATTCCTAAAATAGAAAGAGAAGCTGTCGGGATTAGTGATGGTTTAATTAGAATTTCCGTAGGGATAGAGGATATCGAGGATTTATTGGCAGACATAACCCAAGCATTTAATTCGTTAAATAATACATTAAAATAATGATATCGATCAATATAAAAGATGGTAGTGTAGAGCCACAATCGCCAAATGCACCGATCCTAGGAATAGACTTAGGCACAACCAATAGTTTGGTTGCTTATATCAAAGACGGGAAACCAATCGTAATTCAAGATGCTGAGAATAAAACTTGTCTTGTACCTTCGGCTATATATTTTGACCAGTCGGGAAAGATTATCGTAGGGACTCAAGCAAAAGATCAATACATCGAAAACCCCGAAACCACCATTCTATCCGTAAAAAGGTTGCTTGGGAGGTCTTTTGAGGAAATTTCAGCTCAAGAAATTAAAAATCAATACACTATTTTCGATCAAGGCGAAGATAAGATGGTGAAGCTTAAAATTTACGATCGGTTTTACTCTCCAGTCGAGCTGAGTGCTTTGATTTTAGGTGAGCTAAAGAATATGGCAGAAAATCATTTGGGCTGTTTGGTGTCTCGAGTGGTTATAACAGTTCCAGCGTATTTTAATGACGCACAGAGGCAGGCTACCCGTGATGCTGGCAAACTAGCTGGACTAGACGTCTTGCGTGTTGTGAACGAGCCGACTGCCGCAGCGTTGGCTTATGGACTTAACAATGAAGAAGATCAAACGATCATGGTGTATGATTTAGGTGGAGGTACTTTCGATATTTCTATACTTAGGATTCAAGAAGGCACTTTTGAAGTATTATCTACATGTGGCGACACGCAATTGGGAGGTGACGATATAGACCAAGCGATTGCAAAATTCTGGAATAGCACCAATCCCAACATCCCTCCGAGTCACCTAGTAGCTACGGCACAGAGAGCAAAAAAGGAAATGAAGCCTGGCCATACTTTTCGATTGAGTGACGACGACTATGAATTGGAATTATCCTATGAAAAATATAAGGAAATTTGTAGCCCACTCATCGATAAGACCATATCTTTCATGTCCCAGGCGCTTCGCGATGCCAAACTGGATATCGAGACGATTCATAAAATACTTTTGGTCGGGGGAAGCACAAGAATACCATTTATAGAAGAAGCGATCACAGAGCGATTTGGTATAAAGCCCAGCAATGAATTGAATCCTGACGAGGTAGTAGCCATAGGAGCGGCGGTTCAGGCAGATATATTGGCTGGGGCGTCCGAGTTTTTGCTGATGGATATCACGCCTCTTTCATTGGGAATCGAGACTGTCGGAGGGCTGATGGATGTCATATTGCCGAGAAATTCTAAAATACCCGCTAGTGTGGGTAGAAATTATACTACGTCAAAAGATGGACAAACTCAGTTGAAAATATCCGTATTTCAAGGGGAGAGAGATCTCATCGAAGACAATAGAAAGCTTGGAGAATTTATCCTGAAAGGGATCCCACCGATGCCAGCTGGTTTACCTAAGATCGAAATATCCTTTATGGTAAATGCAGATTGTATCTTAAAAGTAAGGGCTAAAGAATTGAGATCTGGGGTCACTACTGAAGTCTTGATAAAAACTGCCAATAGCTTGTCAGAGGAGGAAATGGGAAAAATGCTACTAGAAAGCATCCAGCATGCCAAGGAGGATCAGTCAAGGAAAGCTTTGATAGAGGCGAGGGTAGAAGCTGCCCAATTGCTATTATCCACCCAAAAGTTTTACCAAGAAAATAAAAATATTCTGTCCAAGTCTGAATTGGAACAATTGGCGGGTCTGATGTCAGGTCTAGAAAAGTTATCAACAGAAACGAATCCTCAAACCATACATTTGTTTATGGAATCGATGAATATGGCTACAAGACCTATGGCCGAAAGGATACTTGACATCAATATCTCCCAAGCCCTTAAAGGAACTTCATTGTCTGATACTGAGAATTAAATGACAAATGCCAAGGCAATCCCAATGCCTATGAGAAATATTTTTTTCCACTCAAAATGATGGTTTTTCTTGCCTTCGGTTTCGAAGATGACGGTGGTGGAGATATGCATCAAAGAGCCTGACGCGATGCAGAGCAATTCACCGACATAGTTGATGCTAAAACTTTTGCCTATCCAAAAACCCAATGGCGTGGACAAACTAAAAAATAAAATTCCAGCCCAGACCAACTTCATTGAGAATCCCGATAGCCTAAGAATGGAAACCAAAGCCAATGTCGCAGGCAAATGATGAACTAAAATTCCAAGTAAATACTTGTGGAAAACTTCGGGTTCTTCCTGCAATAGCTGAGCCAATGGCAATGCTTCTAGTATGGAATGCAGGCTTAAACCCAGTATGATCTGAAATCCAAAGGTAGGCGGAGCTGAGTGATGGTGGTGTATATGCCCATGTTCCACGCCTTCAGACATTTTTTCAAACAGCAGTTGGATAAAAAAACCGAGCAACAAATATAGCCCAGCTTGTTCCCCAATTTTGAGAATACCAAAAGGAAGAATCTTAATGAAATTAATCCCCATGATAAAAGCCCCGCAAACAACGAATATTTCCTTTTTGTATTTATAGTCGAATGTAGGAAGATACGCCAATATAAGCCCTAAAGCTAGGATGGCAAGGACTACTATGATTAATAACGTCATCGGTATAAAAAGAAATTGGGTAGCAAAGTAAACAAAAAAGCCCAATTCAACAAAGAACTGGGCTAATGTATTGGTAAACTAGGAAAAAATTATCCTTTTACATTTGATTTTTGTGGTGCACCAAGTGGGCTATTTTGGATAGCTGGTGCGCTTTCTGGTTGCGGCTTAGTTTTTACCATACCTTTGATGGTCAATACTTTGGTTTTTCCTTCTTCGTTAGAAGTCAAAGTTACAGTTTTAGTGAAAGCACCTGGACGGTTGGTGTCATATCTTACGTCGATAGTAGATGATTTACCTGGAGCGATTGGTTCTTTAGGCCACTCAGGTACGGTACATCCGCAGCTTCCAGTAGCATTAGAGATAATCAAAGGGGCATCGCCTGTATTGGTAAATTTGAACTTTCTTAGAGGTTCAGATCCTTGTTCGATTTCACCATAGTCAACAGTAGTTTCTTTAAAGCTCATAACGGGACCTTTAGACTGAGCCATGATGGTAGTAGCGAATAATGCACAAAAAGTTAACAAAGAAAGAATTTTTTTCATAATTGGATTACTTTTATTAATTTAAAATATTTTTATTTAATTGATGACGCAAAGTTACATGGTTAAAAACGATAAAACATACAATATTTTTTTAAATTCTCGTTAATATAAAGTTAATTGTTGAACCTCGTTTTTTCATCAGAATTTTACTTTAGTATTCTTTGAAAAAAAATTGCTCATCAGCAATTCTTTGACAAATTTATAGCAATGAAATGCAATAATGATACCAATTTTTGTTATAATAAAGTTAAATATTGAATTTTAATCTTGAAACCTAGGGCATAACCCTGTCTGTGAGGGGTGGGAATGGTCTTCTTGAAAAGAAGAGTCTCGAATCAAGAACGCAGTGAGGGATGAGAGACGGAGCGCAGCGAACCCATGGACGACCCGACCTGAAGACGCAGTCGAAGGGCACAGCCCCTAAAAAAAACTTTACTTTTTATTCTTTTTCAAAAACTCATTGGCGAGGTTGATGAAATTCGTCGCGCCTTTAGAGCCTGCATCGTAGAGAATAACGGGTTGGTGCACACTCGGAGCCTCTGAAATCCTAGAATTTCGGTGGATGATGGTATCAAAAACTTTGTCCTTGTTGAGTTTTCGAACCTCAGACACTACCAAATTTGCGAGGCGCAAACGCTTGTCGTACATGGACAGGATGACTCCTTCGATTTCAAGGGCGGGATTCAGCTGTTTTTTGACCAAAGAGATCGTATTGCGCAATTTTGAAAAACCCTCTAGCGCGAAAATCTCGCATTGGATCGGGATGATAACGGTATCGGCGGCCGTCAGGGCATTGATCGTGATGATGCCAAGAGACGGCAAGCAGTCGATAAAAATATAATCGTATTGGTCTTTGACAGGGGCGATGACCTTTGCCATAACGTGTTCACGGTTGTCGAAATTGACCAGTTCTAGTTCTGCACCCACGAGGTCGATATGAGAAGGTAGCACGTCCAAAAAGGGGATTTCGGTCTTAAGGATGGCGTCTTGGATGGGGGTGCCATTGACGAGGCACTCATAAAGGCTGGTCTTGACATCGGCTGGGTCTATGCCGATGCCACTGGTAGCATTGGCTTGGGGGTCGGCATCTATCAGCAGTACTTTTTTCTCCAAAACTGCTACGCAAGCGGCTAGATTTATGGCAGTTGTAGTCTTGCCCACTCCACCTTTCTGATTGGCAATGGCCACTATTTTTCCCATTCTGATCTGTATATATGTAAAAGATTAAAAAAATAACTTTGGTAAAGATTGCAGGGCAAAGGTATAGAAATAAATCGTTTTTCGCGAGATTTTTTGCAATATTAGAAAATTAATTTGAATAAAATTTTGAAATAATGGGATGAAATACATACTTTTGCAATCCCTTTGAATAAGGAGGTACCTTAGCTCAGTTGGTAGAGCAATGGACTGAAAATCCATGTGTCCCTGGTTCGATTCCTGGAGGTACCACAAATAAGGCGCGGAAGTAAATTTTGCGCCTTATTTATTTTTGTTAATCTACATTTTCCCAATTACCTATATATTTTAATTCCTGGCCTGGTGCGGAGCTTCGATTATTTCTCCCTGAAAAAAAGGTTTGGTTCAAATTCTTTTTATATTTGCCTGAAGACAATGTGAAGGATGAGGTGTATTTTTAAAAAGTAAATCATTGGGAGTTATCAAGTTTTTTGTTAAATATTTCATTTTTTGGCTCATCAATTTTGCCATTTTGCGCAGCATTGGGCTGATGTATTTTAGCAATGAATTAGGACAAATCCAATGGGGTGATAAATTGAATAGTTTTTTATATGGGCTAAGATTGGATGCATCTGTCGCGGCTTATTTTCTTAGTGATACCGTTGCTGATTTATTTTATTTCTATCTTTTGTGAGTCGCATTTCTACAAAAAATGGATATATATCTACACGATCATTTTGGTCTGTGCTACGGGGATTATTTACTGCTCGGAACTTGGGATCATCACCTCGTGGAGTACTAAAATCAACTATCGCGCTGTAACCTATTTGTTTTTTCCGAAGGAGGCGGCGGCATCTATGGGCAATCTTCCTATTTGGCTTTATTTTGCATTCTTTTTGATATATGTATTGATCGTGATAGAGGTGTGGAGGTGGTTCATCTTTACGAGGGAATATTGGAATGGCTCATTTTATTTTTCAGGGATGAAAAAGAGACTGGCGAGCTTTTTGTTGTTTGCACCTTTGTTGATTATACCCATTAGGGGAGGATTTCAAAAAATACCCATCAACGAAAGTGTGGCCAACTATTCTAACAATCAAACATTAAATTTTTTGACGATCAATTCGGTTTGGTATTTGGTGCACAATATCCTGTTGAATAGGAATACAGATGATAAAAATCCTTACGCACAGTTCGATTTGATCAAAGCCGATAATCTGAAAAATGAATTGTTCAAATATCGCAAAAATAGACCGCTGAAGGTGCTCAAGCACAATCGACCGAATATTGTATTTATTCAATTAGAGAGTTTGACCGCTAGCCTATTTGAGAGTTTGGGTGAAGATCAAGGGGTTATGCCTTTTCTGGATTCTTTGGCGGGAAGAGGGCTTCTATTTACTAGAATATATTCACCTGGACTGCGCACCGATCAAGGATTGACCAGTCTGCAGAGTGCATTTCCAGCGCAACCTACCACGAGCATCATCAAGCACACGGAGAAAATTAGCCACTTACCCTCTTTAGCCAAAACGCTTTCAAAACAGGGCTATCATACATCTTTCTACTACGGTGGGGAGATTAATTTTGGAAACTTTAAATCATATGCAGTCATATCAGGATTCAATCAGATATACGACCAATCGCATTTTCATGGAGTTAAGTCCTCGCCTTGGGGGATGGATGATGAACACGTCTTGCTCCAACAAGGGGTGGATTTGGATACGGTTCCTACGCCATTTTATTCATACCTGATTACGCTTACCAGCCATGAGCCATTTAAGATTCCGATAGCTCCAATGTACTCAGGAGATGGGACTGCTGAGTTGTTTTGCAATGCAGCACATTATACAGATACGGCACTAAAGAATTATTTTGATACGATAAAAACCAAAAAATGGTACAATAACACACTTTTTGTTATGGCTGCAGATCATGGGCACTCCCTTCCAAAAGGTTTGAATATTACGGATCCAAAGAGGTATCATATCCCTCTCATTATCTTCGGGGAACCATTGAAATACAAGTATCGGGGAAAGAAAATAAAAAAGATCGGAAGCCAAGTAGATATTGCCAGCACTATATTGAAACAGTTGGAAATTGATGATTCAGAATTCCAGTGGAGCAATGATTTATTAAATCCTAAGAGGAAAGATTTTGCCTATTTTTCATTTGAAGATGGGATGGGTTGGATCGTCAAAAAAGGGTATATCGTAAAAGAAAATAAGTCCCAAAAAGTACTGGATCAAAGTAACCCACCCATTGCGGAAAAGCAAGTAGATCAGGCCAAAGCGTACCTTCAGATTTTATTTGATCAATTCATTCACTATTAACAAAAGACAGCGAAGAACTTAATTTTCATTAGCTTTTTAGCCAAGAAAATCATATATTTGCGTCCGAAAAATTTATTTTAATGAATATTTTAGTTTGCATAAGCAAAACCCCAGACACAACCGCCAAAATTTCTTTTAAGAACGATTCTAAAGAATTTAATTCTGATGGCGTACAGTTTATATTGAATCCTTATGACGAATGGTATGCATTGGTACGCGCTATAGAGATAAAAGAGCAGGTTGGAGGCAATGTAGTTGCCCTTAATGTAGGTGGATCAGATACAGAAGCCATCATTCGTAAGGCGCTTGCCATAGGAGCTGATGAAGCAGTTAGGATCAATGCAGAGCCAACTGATTCGATGTTCACAGCTTTTCAAATAGCAGAATATGCCAAATCAAAAGGATTTGACCTCATCCTACTTGGTAAAGAAACCATCGACTACAATGGGTCAGAATTGGGTGCTATGTTGGCCGAATATTTGGACCTTCCGTATGTAAGCTACGCATCATCTTTAACCATCGATGGGAGCAAAGCCACAGTACAGAGAGATATCGAAGGCGGTGTGGAAATAAGCGAGCTAAACGTACCTTGTGTGATAAGTGCCGCTAAAGGCTTGGCAGAGCAGAGAATCCCAAATATGAAAGGGATTATGATGGCCAAATCAAAGCCTCTTACCGTGGTAGAACCCGAAGGATTTGATTCAAAGATTCAGACCATCGGATTTACGGTGCCACCAGCCAAGTCAAGTATCAAAATGGTGGATCCCAACGATATGGACGAGCTGGTAAGATTGCTTAGCGAGGAAGCCAAAGTTTTATAATCAAAAAAATTATCATTTTATGACAGCAATAGTGTTTGGAGATAGTCAAAAAGGAATTTGTAAAAAGTCAGCTTTTGAGGTAGTTAGTTTTGCTCACCAAATGGGCGTTCAGGATATAATAGCTTTGGTAACAGAAGATACGACCAATGGCGATATGTTGGGACAATATGGTGCTTCAAAAGTATATAAAATAAAAGGATTGGATTCGGGTGCATTTGATTCAAAAGTCTGGGCAAAAGCAATTGCTGATTTTTCGTCTTCACATAATGGAAATATTGTAATATTTAGTCACAGTTCGTTTGGAAAGTCATTGGCTGGTCGAGTTGCTGTTAGATTAGGAGCAGGGCTTGTCTCCGGAGTGAATGCGCTTCCAGAAGGCGACATGTTCTCAAAATCAGTATTTTCAGGAAAAGCAACTATCAAATACCAAATAAAAAGCGGTACAAAAGTTATTTCTGTGATGGGAAATACGATGAAGCCTATTGCTGTAGGTCAATCTGTACCTGTAGAAACCATTGATCTTGGCGTAGCACCGAGTTCAATCAAGGTATTAGAAATCAAAAGGGTAGAGGGTACTGTTCCATTGCCAGAAGCAGAGATAGTAGTATCAGCAGGAAGAGGTCTGAAAGATCCATCAAATTGGGGGATAATTGAAGACTTGGCCAAAGCATTGGGTGCAACTACGGCATGCTCAAGACCCGTAGCAGATGCTGGATGGAGACCTCACCACGAACATGTAGGGCAGACTGGGATAGCCATTCGTCCGAACCTTTATTTTGCTATTGGTATTTCTGGTGCGATACAACACTTAGCAGGCGTGAACAATTCTAAAACCATTGTTGTCATTAATAAAGATCCAGAAGCGCCGTTTTTCAAAGCTGGTGACTATGGAGTTTGTGGAGATCTATTTGAAATAGTTCCGAAACTCACAGAAGCAGTTAAAAAATTCAAAGAAACCCATTCGTGATAAAATGATATGACTAAAAGAAGGTCAAAGATAGAATTAGAAATTATAGCCTTGTCGCATAGCATCGCCAACAAGCAGAATTATGCCATCGTGCTTGGTGAAGTAAACGGTGCACGTCGCTTGCCTATCGTCATTGGAGGACCAGAGGCACAAGCCATCGCAGTAGCGCTAGAAAGAATGATCCCTAGTCGTCCTTTGACGCATGATTTGTTCAAACATACTTTGGATACATTTGAGATTAAAATCGAAGAAGTAATTATTTCTGAATTGTTGGAAGGTGTATTTTATGCGAAGTTGGTATGCTTACATCATGGATCAACCTATGAAATAGATAGCCGAACCTCAGATGCACTAGCTCTTGCAGTCAGATTTGAATGTCCTATTTACACTTATGATTATATCCTAGAGGAGGCCGGAGTTATGCTAGAAGATCAAGAAGGAGACCCCCGAGAGGAGCTTCCTATTGATTATCCTGAAAAACAAAAGTCCTCACAAGCTCAGCTTTCTAGTTATTCAGATCAAGCACTTACCAATATGTTGGCAGCAGAACTTGAAAACGAGAACTATGAAAGAGCGGCGCAGATCAGAGATGAACTAAATCGGAGAAAGAAAAGTTCGTAAGAAGGTTTTCCATTTATTTTTGTGTAATATACTTTATGCTCTGATGGGTCGGGATACGCATTAACTCTTTTGATTGTAAACAAACTTAATTGATCGGTATTCTACCAAATAGAAATGGCCCCATTATCCTGTGCAAATAATGAGACCAAATTCTGGGTTTAGAAACATGTTTTATCTTAGAAAGTCACTCCTAGGCTTATTAAGAAAGCACCTTTTTTAGCAACTAGAATATCATCAGTATCGAAGTAGTTGGTTAAACCTAAATCGTACTCAACACCAATATGGATAAATTTGAGTACCTCAGCACCTAAACCAAGATTGCCAGCTAAATTATATTTTTTAACAAGACTGTCAAAATCTTTGCCTAAGCCTGAATTCGAGATATTAAAATTATTGACAAGCCCTCCTTTTAAATGCAAAGAAAGAATCCCATCTCTACCCGTAATATAATATCCAACACCTACGGGAACTCTCAAAAAATTGATGCTACCTTTTTCTGAGAATGTATTGGCATCCTTGTTGAAAGCATCTGCAGAATAATGCAATCCAGTGTTAAAAAATAAATTGCCACTTCCAATTCTAACATCACATCCTAGGGTTACCATAATTTTTGGATCAACATCGGTTCCTTTACTGACATTGAAATCATAAAATCCAGCACCAACTTTAGGGTTAAATCGGAGATTTTGAGCCTGCAATGTCATCCCTAAAAACATTGCCAAAATGAAAAAATACTTCGTCATAATTTTGTTTTTTTGTTAAAGAAAGACAAATGTAAAAATTTAGATTGTTTTGCAATGTATAAAATCAAAAATATTTTTTTTAAAAGCCATACAATGCCCTAAAATAGGCGTTTTAAAAACATGACATGTAAAATATATGCATTAATATTTTGTGTTAGGATACAAGCTAAATTGTTTTTTATAAATTTGCATTGGAAAATGAAGAAAATTGGGTCGCCTTTCTTGAAGACCACCATTCTATATGACAATACTTTTGAAGATTAGAGATGTTTTGAAATCTTATTCTACCGTATTGGAGAACAAGAAGTATGTATTAATTTTCCTAGCCCTACTAGCCATATATGTATTCGTTCGAACAGCAGCACCCCATGACAATAATTTTCGAATTTTTTATCACTCATATCTACATTTAGCCCAAGGTCTTCCATTACATATACCGTACCCTGACGTCCATCACGATTTGTTTTATTACAATCCAGTTTTTGCGACTTTAATAGCGCCATTCACTTTGTTTTCGATAGATGTGGCTCGTTTTTTTTGGATTACTTTCTTGATTTTTTGTTTTGCATTTACTCTTAGTAAATTGCCCTTTTCGACAGAGTATAAATTTTACTTTTTTTTACTCGTTTTTTTTGATTTTTTGAACAATCTAGGTCATTTGCAAGCTAATATTCCTTCGCTTGCTTGTATGGTATTATGTTGGGTATATTTTGACCAAAAGAGTTTTTTAAAGGCAACTTTTTTTGCCGTTATGGCATTTGCCATCAAGGGATATGCTGGAATAATTTGTGTGCTATTCTTATTCGGACAAATTAAAGATATAATCAAGAGCCTATTTTATGGCATATTTTGGATGATTTTCATTCATGCATTGCCGCTTGTAGTTGTAGGTTCACTTTCCAGACTTTTAGATTACTATCAAGCGTGGTTGGAAATCATATCTAGTAATACCATCAAGGAGCAACATTCATTCTTCGGGATTGTCAAAGTCTTAAATCTAAATATGTCAGACCAAACGGTGTATTTGATTGCAGGTAGTTTTATTTTGGTAGGCTTGATACTCCAAAAGTTTTATATTAAAAATACGATATTTATTGCTGCCTGGCTGATGATAACCATTGTTTTGTTCAATCAAAGTGCGGAATCTCCAACGTATATATACGCAGTTGTGGGCATGGTTTTGATTTTTTTATATTTGAAAAATCGTCTCATAGAATATCTTTTTTGGATTGCAATGGCATTTTGCACCTTGTTTCCAGTAGGTATAATCCCACTTTTTGACGCGCTTAAATATCAGTACTATTCGAAAGCATTTTCAGTATTAGTATTTTTAATAGGAGTAGCTTTGGCCATTTTTAGTCGTAAGACAGTAGAAAATAAATTGCTATTTGAATACTAATATCGTCATACCATGTTTTAATCCCCCAGAACATTGGGAGGTCGATTTTGTACCAAAGTCATTTGAGCTTGCGGATTATCTAAAAAATCTGTCAGATATTAAAATCATTTTGGTGGATGACGGCTCGACTAGAAATTTTGATCCTAGTATTGAAAGCTTTCTAAAGGAAAATAATCCAAGAATTGAAATCATTAGGCTCGATCAAAATCAAGGTAAAGGGGCTGCAATAAGAGAAGGGATTTTGAGCTCAAAGGCAGATTACTATGTGTTTACCGATATTGACTTTCCATTCGGCCTTAAAAGTATAAACGATGTACTCCAAAAGTTGAGGGCTGGAAGCGAGTTGGTTATGACAAATCGTGGGGGAGAATATTTAAAGTTGTTGCCATTCAAAAGGAGGATTATTACTTTTTTAATCAGAAAATTTAATAGGTACATTTTCGCCTTGGAGTACGTTGATACCCAGTCAGGACTAAAAGGATTCGGACAATGCGCGCACGAATTATTTAGTAAGTCAAGAATCAATGGCTTTGTCTTTGACATTGAATTGGTTTTGAATGCAAAAAAAATGAATTTAAAGGTTGCTGAAGTGCCAGTAAAGTGCATTGACAACATTGAATTTACGGATTTTAGAAAAAGTGTCATATGGGCAGAATTGATTAATTTTATTAAATTAATGACGAAGAATTTATTTTGAATAAAAAAATATTGATCAGCATAGACCTTGAGGAGTTCGATTTGCCGCTCGAATATGGCATTCAGATTCCATTGACTGAACAATTGCAACTTAGTTTGAAAGGGATGGAGCATCTTGAAAGGCTCTTGAACAAATATAATGTGGAGGCGACCATATTTACTACGGCATTTTGGGCTATTCACTACAAAGACTATATGAAAAAGTTGTCTGCCAAACATGAAATCGCATCTCATGCATATTGGCATTCTGACTTTTCAAAAGAATTTTTGTTGTCGTCAAAATTAGAGCTAGAGGGAATCACTGGCAAACGTGTAAAAGGTTTTAGGATGCCAAGGATGCAATCAGTTGATGATGGTCTGCTAAAAAAGGCGGGGTATTTATACAATTCTTCGATGAATCCGACCTACCTCCCAGGTAAGTACAATAATTTTTTCAAAAGGAAAAATATTTATGTAGAAAATGGGCTTATACACCTTCCTGCGTCTGTGAGTAATACCCTGAGGATTCCACTTTTTTGGTTATCTGTAAAACTATTCCCTACATTCCTTTACAATTATCTGTGTAAAAAAATATTAAAGAAGCATGATTATGTATTGATATACGTACATCCATGGGAATTTGCAGATTTGTCAAATTATAAGCTACCAAACTATATCAAAAATATTTCAGGTGAAAAGCAATGTGATAAGTTCGAAAAGATTTTGTCCTATTTGGCTACTTTGGGTAGCTTTAGTACCATCGGGGACTATTTAGATTCAGTTGGGTATGGAAAGGAGTCTATTTGAATAAATGAACTACTTCCATTGGATTCGCATTACTTAAATAATAATTAAAAATAGGGTTTTAATCAGCGAATTAAATTTATTATTAACAAAAAAAAATCAGTAAAATGAGAAAAACAATTGTTGGTATTTTAATATTAGGGGGTGTCATATCTATGCAGAGTTGTGGGAAGGCTATCAAGAATGCCAAGGAGGAAACTAGAATTCAAGATGAGGCGACTATTCAAAATTCAGCAAAAGAAGAGCTTCGTAAATTGATGGAAGAAGGTAAATTAGCTAGATGGTTCGAGGGTAAAGAATTTGGAAATTCTAGAGCTGTAGGTTCCAATCCAGAATTAGGAGGTCCAGATTTTTTAAAGATTAACAAGGATAAAACGGCGGATTTTAAAGTAGGAGATATGGTCGAAAGAATGACCTGGCGAGCAACACAAGATACCTTATTCTTAAAGTCGAACCTCAGAGAAAAATCTCAAATATTTATAATTGGAAAAATGGTACTCGTAGATGAATTTGGTACAAGTTGGAAGGAAAAATAATTTAGTAAATCAAGCAATAAAAATACATATAGCCCTCATTTTAGAAGAAGATTTACGGGAATCTAATTCAAGTTTATTGGCTTTTCCATTTCTTGGATAAAGTGTTTCCAATGATTCAGTTTTTCGTTGAACTGCAATAATGTCGTTACAATAAAGAAAACCAGTAACATCAACGTAATGGACAGAGTAAGTCCTGCAAACTGAAAGCTCAAATAGCCTATGATTGAAATGAAAGTCATCAGGCTGACTATAAGAACGGAGGCAATTTTATGCTTTAAGCCCGTCATTAGTATCAAATGATGTAAATGGGTTTTATCTGCATGAAATGGGCTTTTACCTGCCTTTATTCTCCTCCGAAATACCCTGAATGCATCAAATACTGGAACAAAAAGGACTGAAATTACACCCAAGGTAACTGCCGATATGTGGTTAGTGCCTTGGGCTTTTTGTATCAGTTCTAGACCAGAAACTACCATGACAAATCCTAGCATAAGTGAACCAGCATCGCCCATGAATATTTTTTTATTCTGACTTAGATTGTACCGTAGAAACGCCAACAAAGCCCCAATAAAAGTCAAGAAAACGACTGCTGTAAAAAATTGCCCATTAACAAATGCTAAAAATGTGAAAATTCCAAAACCCATAAGGGCCAATCCGGCTGCCAATCCATCGATTCCATCCATTAAGTTGAATGCATTGACAACTCCTGTTATGATTACTATAGTCAAAAAGTACTGGAGCCAAGCAGAGAGTGAATAAATTCCAAATAGACCATTAAGGGATTCTATTTTTACGCCTTGTGAATAAATGAAATGTGCCAATAGTATTTGAATTGCAAACTTAAGTGATGCCCTCAAATCTAAACGATCGTCAAGGATGCCCATAATCAGCAATATGACCACGCCAATAAATGTGTTTTTGTATACAAGGACTTTTTCGTCAACAGGAACAGCCAGGGTCAGAGTTAAGGTAGTAGCCAAAAATATGCCAATTCCACCCACCAATGGTACAGAATTGGCATGGACTTTCCTATGATTTGGCTTGTCCACTAGACCAATTGGCAGGGCAATTTTTCTCAAAGCAGGAATCAACACATAAGCCAACAAAAATGCAGCTATAGGACTAATAATATAAAACTATTCATTTTTAAAATGTATTAGTGGTTTTGAGATGAGCTAAACCTTTGCCAAGCAATTCTTCATACGGTAAGCTGCTTATTTTTGCATTTGCAGAGGATTTTCCTTGGACAACATTCACTTCGTCTAACAAAAGTTGGTATTTTTTTGCAATATGTGCCCATGTATATCTTCTAAGGGCAATTTCATGCATGATTTGTCCTAATTGACGGAGCTTAACAGTATATAGATTTTCTATATGATAAATTAGTTCTTGAGACGAATCGAAGTAAAGTGCTTTATTCTCAGTCGTTACCCGATTGTAAGAAACACCATAGGCAAGAATTGGGAGCCCGAGAAACATAGCCTCTACTAATGAAGGATTCGTCCCTCCTGCTGAATGACCATGAATGTACAAGGTGGCATTGCTGCGGAGCATGTCGAGCTGTTTTTGATCGTAAATTGGATCTAGAATTTCAATGTTGGGATGCCCCAAATATTTAGATTTTAGTTTTTTACCATACTCACTTTTGTCCCAGTTACCCACAAGTACCAAAGGTAATTTTTCTACCTTATCGAAGGCCTCGAGTATTAAGTGAACATTGTTTTCTGGTTCTATTCGGCAGACTTTGAATGCGTACGGTTTTGCCAAGAATGAATATTTTTCTATGGCGTCTTTATTCCTCGGGATCCTCATCGTATGGTCTGCGCCGTATTCGATGATACGGCTTAATGTCCCATAACGGGCAGCTGTATAATCCTGGATAGCTTCATTGTCCGATATGTCTATGTGCGAGTATTTGACTGCCATGCTTTCAGCCCAAAATAAATACCATTTGGCAAGAAGATTCCACTTATCTCTTTTCCATTCGATGCCATCAATGGATATGATTATTTTTTTATTAGTAAATAATCGGACGAAGGGGAGGAGCCAAGCCCCTGCAACACCTAAGATCAACAACACATCGGCATAAAACAAAGCATGGAGAATGGAAATACTGTCATAGATAATACTTTGGACTCCGTTGGCTTCTAAGGGTAAATAAATTAATTTAGCACCCAAAAAGGTGGTTTGTCTTTCCGCATTAACATATTTTTTTCCAGAACAATAAACAGTGATTTCATGATGCCGGCCTAGGTCTTCGATGAGGTGTTCGGTCAAAGTCTCAAATCCACCATAATTGGCAGGTACCCCTACAGTCCCGATGATGGCTATCTTTTTTATAATTGACATGTAATTTATTTTATGATATTATATCAAAATTCAAAAAGTATGCCTAGTTTGTATATAATTGAAAATGAATAAAATATACACATAATATATTTACATGTATTCCATATTATGGAATGATTTTAAAAATGGAAGACTCTGTCGTTGTGTATGGCCTAGGATTTCTCTGATTTGCGTTAGCATATTTTCTTCCGTAAAGCTCCCTAGCCTCCCGTGAGCAGCCTGAGACATTTTATGATACAGATTAGAATCTTCAAATATGCGTTCGATCTTTTCGCTGATTTGTATTGTATCTCTTGAATCCACTGCAAAGCCACTTACTCCATCTTCTATGACTTCAAGAATACCACCTGTAGGCGGAACGATGGCTGGAAGTGAATACGCCATTCCTTCAATGATTGTAAGACCAAAAGTTTCGATCCACTCATCCGTATGAGATAAATTGAGCATCAAATCTGCCCACTGATAGCATGGGTGTAGATTTTTTTGAACAGGAAAAATTTTCAAATTTTTGGGTAGTTGAGATCCTCTAAAAAAAGCACTAATTTCTGAGTCTTGGGCATTTAAAATCAACCTGAATTGATATTGAGGGAGGGATTTTGCTAAGTCCAAAAATTCAAAAATACCCTTATATTTTTTCAAAGAACAGACCATTAAAATATTGCTCACGTTTGGTTTGTATTTTTTTTCTAGAATGGAATCTAGGAATGAATTTTCGAGGCCATTGTATACGATATAGGATGATTTGTTGGGGATATTGATGGTATTTTTAACAAAATTCGAGACATAAATGATTTCTTTGGCTGTTTTTTGGCATACGAAAAGCAAAAGCCACTTCAAGGGTTTAGGTCTGATGGAGACTTCATGTATATGGTAGATAACTCGACAAGATTTTATTTTTCCCGCTAGGGCAGCGCCAAAGGGCAAGACAG
The DNA here is from genome assembly GCA_016720635.1 of Saprospiraceae bacterium. Taxonomy (GTDB): domain Bacteria; phylum Bacteroidota; class Bacteroidia; order Chitinophagales; family Saprospiraceae; genus JADKKF01. Next base: position 386,356 of record JADKKF010000024.1, on the reverse strand, counting down.
TATTTACATAGACGATATCGTTTTTTTTGAGGTAAAAAAGCATCCTAATAAATAGGATTATTTGACTAGAAGTATATAAAATCAGTCGCAACCATGGATTGGATGCATATTGATACCAAGAGGTATGGGTCTCTATATCTTTGATGCCAGATAAAAATCCACCTTCATTTCTAGAAGTGAATAAATGAACCCGAAGACTTTCTTGTTGGGACCAATCAATGAGCAATTGTCGCAAGACCTTTGGGCTTCCGCTTCGATCATTGAGCAGATGAAATGCCAGTATTCTTTGTTTTTTTTTCATAAGTTGGCATAGATTTCTTTTAGTTGTTCCCCTCGACGATCCCAGTGAAATATGTCCAGAAACCTATGTCTAGCGGCTTGGTTCATGGCTATTCTTATATTTTTATTATGAAATAATTGAAGCAAACCCTGAGTAAGATTTTGAATGGTATCTTCATAGGTCGATTGTGGAACCGTAATCCCACATGAACTGTCAATTAATTTTCCAGGCCCGACGTTGTCAAGGCAAATCACAGGTAAACCGAATGAAAGTGCTTCAGCGACGACCATTCCTGCCCCTTCGTGTGAAGGAAATAGAAACACAGATGATGCTTTAAATTTTTCCAAAAGTTCCTCTCTTTCAATCCATGATATGATTTGGACAAATGAGCTGATTTTGTTTTTTAGAATGAGTTCTCTCAAAAGGGCTTCTTCTGTTCCCGAGCCGACTAAATGGAGCTTACATTTTGCTTGTTCATGTATAGATAAATCACGAATAAAGGCTGCAAATGCTTCAATTGTTAGGTCAAATCCCTTTAGCGATACGAATCTACCTGCCGAAATTACATTAAACCTATCTTCATTGTCTTTTTGAGGATTCCATCCAAAATCTTGTGTAGCCACCGATGGAGCTACGCTGAATTTGCTTTTCAAGGAGAGAATGGATGGAACTGAATCATTCATGCAGAGGATATGGTCCGCATTTGTTTTTGTTTGATACAAAGAGTAAGAAAGGTTCCAAAAATACTTCTTGGCTAGCCATGTTAAGACATTGGATATTTTTCTCGAATAGGAATATACTTTTAGATATTGAAATGGGATACGTGGATGATGCCCGATAGGACCCCAAACGAAGGGTTTTTTAAGTTTCCACAAAAAGGAAGGAGTCCAATCGTTGTGAAAATTCAGGTTGTGAGCTATATCAAAATTTAATTTTTGTTTTCTGATAAAATTAACGATTCCATATTGCCATAAAGCATAATACAGCATAGCTCCTCTGTTTCCTTTTTTCCAAAATCTCATCCAATAGGGGAGGTCATAATACAAAAACCTGATGTTTTGGTAGGACGGATCGGGATTCTCGGAAATATATTTTTCGATATGTTCTTGATTGTTTTGCCGTGTAATAGCAATGACCTGATTGAATTTGGCTATTTGTACCACAAAATTCCAGCCCATTCCATCTTCAGACCCCTTGTAGGGATTGATGGCGTAAGCAGTAGCTAATATCGTTTTCACTGGCATTTTATGATTAAGATTTATTTTAAATTGGCATTTTTCTGGCCAAGAATTATTTTTAGGAATTGAAAGATCTGGTTTTATAAAAATCGATTAAAACCTTTGTTTTAACAATCTAGCAGGTACTCCACCTATGACAGAATTATCGGGAAAAGAACTATTAACCACCGCTCCTGCCGCGACGATACATCCATCACCAATGGTCACTCCGTCTAGGATGGTAACTTTTGCACCGATCCAACAATTCTTTCCGATTTTGATGCCAGTTCTTTTTACTCCTTGGAGCCGAATGGCTTGGTGCACGTCTGTGGATATGTGATTCTCAGGATGGCAGCTAAAATACTGACCTATGATGCATTCATCCCCGATCTCTAAGCCACCCGCTCCTCCAAGATAAGCGAATTCACCTATGCCGACATTATTGCCGATTTTGATGAATTCTCCAGGGTGGCTCAAAGATGAGGAAACTACAACGCGAGAGAAAGCCCCTAATCCTACATTATCTCCAAGCAGCACTCCTTGACGAGATAATGCACTGATTAGCACATAATCACCTAATTTTAAATATTTTCCAAAATAAATATAGGGTGAATTGAAAAATTTTATACCGCTGCCTAATACAGCCATTTTAGGGTTTTTAAAATAAAATAAGAACTTAAGTCCGCGCAACAATCCCCAAATATTATCCCAAACAAATAACGATAGGGTCAGACCGTTAATGTCCTCGTGGAATTCAAAATGGGGGTTGCGCAGCCGCACTATATTTTCTATGATCCTTCTCATGGACTAAAAGAGTTTGGTTTGTATTTGCTCAGAAATAGTTGTAAGTGTCCTATCCAAATCTACATTCTCGATGGCGTGATACTGGCTTTTGTTCTTCTTGCCCAATTCTCCAAAAAGTTGTAAATAGTCTTGGGTTAAAGAGGTTATACTCGATTCGTCTAATTCATTTTTTCTCGATAAAATAATCTTTGGATCGGCATATAAAAAATAATTCAAATCGGGTTGTAACAAAAATCGATACGCATTTTTCAATAACCATTTGGGCAAGGTGATATTGCTTCGCAAACTGTCATTGATGAAGTCGAAATAATATCGGTCATAAAGCACGATTGTTCCCCCAAGTACATATCTCAAATAGACATAAAACTGACCGAACATATAATCAAAATAGTAGTATAAAAACCTAAATAGTGAACTAAAAATGCTTCGGTTTTGACCTTGGCGAGGCAAGGAATTTGCTACATCTTGTTCCGCTCGCTTTTTGCCCTTGGTCCAAACACTTAATATTGGGAGTAAAGATGGACGATGCCTGATGATGACGACTTTTCGCCTCAATTTTTTTTCTATTTCATTTTTGGTGTGTTGGATGACCGTAGATTTTCCAGCACCATCAACTCCACTAAAGCTGATGATCATACCTTTTTGTGAAAAAATCTTCATTAAAGTTTCGACATAGTAAATTACCGTATTTTTCAAGTAAGAAAAACCTTGATTTCTTTTCTCTTTTTTCATCATTTCCATCAATCTTTCATGCTGAAATACTCCTCGTTCTTTAGGGTTTACGAGAGGCCCTAGGAAGCTATTTTCTAGATATTTTTCAAAAGGAAAGAAGCGAAATTTTTTGGGGACAACTGCATAATTTAAGCCATAAAATAAAGCGACAAACTCTGATGTGTGCAGGTCGTTTACTCTGCGATTTCCTTCTGAATCGAGGTAGCTCTGATCGATCATTTCATCGACCGACATAAATTCTATGTTTTTTCTTTTTAGAGAATGAATACAATCGATACTGAGGATTTCATCGTTTTTAGTGACAATTGTCGCCACGGTTTTGCTCAAGCCTCGTTGTGTTTTTGTCTGTGATACCAAAGGATGGGCTTTTACAAAAGTACACAAATCCGATGCCAAAGTCCTGTCCATAAGTAGGTCCAAATCCGAATAAGCGGATAGTTTTTCAACCGGAATGGCTGGTAATTTTAGTCCTGCGTATTTCTTTTTTGAAAGCCAATCGAATATGTCTATTAGTAGCAATTCTCGAGAATTATCCTTGGAGCCTAGCACATCGCTCATGGCTTCATTCCAAGTTTCAAGGAGCCAGTAAATTTGTTTATGCCATTTTTCTTGGTTGTTATAAAGTTCCAAATAATATAAAACATTAAGCAACAGATATAGCGACAGTAAGTGGGCAATATTTTCATGCTTTAAGTAGGGCTCTGTACTATTTACTAGAATTTCCCATTTCATTTGCGCCCAGCTTTTTCTTTCACTCAAAATTCCTTTTTGGATGATGAAGTGAAAAAAGTCAAATCCTTTTGGCGTAAGGGCTCGAGACAATTCCCAATCGTATATATAAAGCTTCCCAGTTTTATCTGTGTACATATTCCATGGTGTGAAGTCCTTGTGAGCAATATGGGTGGTTACATGACTGCCAAGGAGTGACTGATGGAGTCTTTGAAGCTTTTTGATTATACCAGATGGTATCTTATTTCTTGTATTTTCTAATCGCATCAAACGCTCTCTAATATGATGCTTGTCTCTGAAGTCTTCGAAAGAAAATGTTTCCGAACTGACCATTTCTAACTCTTCAAACACAGCCATATGTTCTTGTGTGAGCGTTTGACCTCTTTGATCGTAGTTTTCAAAAGAGGATAGAGTAAGCTTAGTTTTTGAACGCTCGATTATTCTTGGAAAAACAAAAGATTTAAGGTGGTGATTAGCTAATTGAGTTAAGACCATTTTTTCATGGTCAATTAAAGTTGTACTGCGCTCACTTATTGGAATTTTTGTAAAAAGCCCATTTTGGTTTTGATTTTCTTCATAAATAATATACTTCTGGTTTGGTCCGATTGTACCCGTAAATAATGCCCACTCTTTGTTTGAAATGTCAAAAATAGAACCAGTCTCTTTTGGTGTTAGTGACAGGTGAGAAGTCTTGAAAAACTTTTGATTCAAATTGAATTTAAATAATTTGTGGATAATAAATTCAAAACATTGCGCTTTCCATCCTTGGATATTATAAAATTTTAAGAATAGAGGCTTGCTCATCGAAGTGGGCCAAATCCAACGAATACTTCCATCTTTGTTTGTAAAATATTGCACAGTTATGATTATCGAGTTTTTACCAACTTCGGGGTTGTGCTTATAGCCCAGATTTTCAAAAATTTTGTAAATGCTTGTCATATCTCAATGTTGTTCTATGGTATGTTGTTCAATTTTGTTGCCAAAATGTATTATATTGAATATCAGTGATAAACATAGATAATAAAAAATAATGTATTCCAATAAATGGAAAAAACCAAAATATGGAATAAAAAAAATGTCAAAAAGTCGCCGTTTTTGCACAAAAAGTGCCCCTTGCCTCTGGCGAGTTTTTAATTTTACAAATAAAATAAATGATTTAAAACACTGTGAAATTTTCGTAGGACTTGAAATGTTAAATCCCTTCGATCCTTTTGGTTTTTACCAAGTGGAGTTTTTGTTTTAGTGTTAGGATTTTGCCTGGCTGGAGCGAGATATAAACGATGATTAATTGGTAATATAAAATTCCAAAATTTGATTCGCCAAAAATCCCAAATTCAGTAAAAGAATTGATGAGCAATGGAATCATCAACGAGAGTAACATCAGCCTTTTTTCGGGATCTTCACGCCATATCGCCATGAGGGTGAACATTAATTGCAAAAGTACTATCGCGAGTCCAATCAGCCCTAAATTCATCAACACCTGCATAAAAGTATTGTGGGTCATTTTTCCGGGATAAGTATTTTTACCTTGAAAATACTCCTTATAATCAATACGCATAAAACCAAATCCCAACAGGGGCTCTCTAGGTAAGCCTTCTAGGATCAAAGCATTCCAAAAGGGAAGCCTTCCTGTGAGCGTTAAGACTTCTTCCATTCTCTCTGGATCGCCGTCTTTTAGGACGATTTTATAAATGGCAAAAGGAGCAACGATCATCAACACAACTACGGCTATTAAAGTGATTTTTTTCTGTTCTGATTGGTATAAATGGAACAAAATGATTAGAAATACACCTACCAACGAAGATCGAGAGCCAGTCTCATACAGACCATAAAATAGAACTATTAGTTTGAAAATAGTGGCCCATTTTTGATGATTTCTACGCAAGTCAAACAAAAGTCCAGCGATACCGACTCCAGCCAACATACCTAGCTCGTTTGGATTCATCATATATCCTCCCAACCTCGCTTCTTCACCACCATGAGTCAATCGGTAAAATTCATTGGGAAGTAAGTACATGCCGATTACAAAAATAAAAACAAGAACAAACGCCGTATTTCCAATAAGATTGAATAAGCGAATGGAATGATTTGGAAAATACTGGTCTAAAAGAAATAGACTTTTTATAAAAAAGAAACAAAAGAAAATCGTCTGAGCCGTCATAAACCATTGCAATGCGCTATAACCAATATTCGTACTCCACATAAATGATACGAATCCAAGGAGCAAGTATATCGCGTATAAAGCTGGAGATAATGGGTTTTTAGTATTCAAATTGTCCGCTGCTCCATAGTTCAGAATCCGTCGATATATAGACCACGACACACCCAACATCCCTAGCCTTCCTACCAATTTTATAGCTCGAGTAACGTTTATATTTTCACTCCAAGTAAAAAAGCAAGCCACCATCACCAACAATACCAAAAATAACTGCCAGTTTATTCTTCTGAGGAAAACACTATGATCTCGATCTAACAATTTCATACTCATTGATTATAAATATAATTCATCAAGATTTTCAACCAAGGTAGGCCAATGAAATTTTTCTTTCAACATGAGCTTTCCATTAAGTCGATAAGTATCAAAGTTGCCTTTCATAAAATCGAAATACAAGTCCTCCATAGCTCGAAATAATTCACCTGGATTGTTATCAGGGATGACTACCCCAGATTTGTATGCTCGAACGTAGTCTCCTAGATTGGTGGCCTCAGATACGATGGCTGGTATGCCCAAAGACAGGGCTTCTAGTACAGCTGTGGGCATACCCTCATTCCTCGAAGGATGGACAAATACATGCATTTTTTGTATTAAAAAATCTTTTTCAATACCAAATTTTTTTCCCCAAAGGATGACATTTTTTAGTTTTTGTTCGCGGATAAAGCGTTTTAACAATTCATGGCCATCGCCTTCACCAATGAGCCAAAGGCTGGATTTTGGGTAATGCTTTTGAAAAAATAAAAAGGCATCCATTAATAGGTCTAAGCCCTTAGTGTGTATGTCTAATCTCCCTACATAACCTATGGTAAAGGAATCTTCTTTCTTTGGAATCATGATCTGCCTCGTATATTCAAATCCATACGGCAATAAGAAAGTCCTCGCTTGTTCGCAAATTTTGTGGAGTCCTGTCACTTCACTTTTACCGATGCAATGGATTTTGTGTGCCTGTTCTAGAAGTCGTTTTTCGAAAAAAAAGTGATATAGTTTTTTTAGCCAACTACTTTTTTTCATAGCAAGGGTATTGTATGAACCATGAGGTGTCAGAACGTATTTTATACCATATCTATCGAATAATGTTGCTAAACTTGAAAACAATGGAATCCATCCGCCGTGTAAGTGAAATATTGCATGTTTATTTTGGATTATTGCCCTTTTTAATTTTCCTGTTATCATCCCTGGGAACCAATGGGATTTGAATAAAATGGTTTTGAAAATTCTTTTTGGATAATCGTGCTTTACATCGGTTGCGATCCCCCAAACGCTTATATTTTTGCCAGCTTTGTGTTGTTCTGTGGCCATATTATATACAACCTTATTGACGCCATTCAGCCGATTCGGGTTGGCTTTTCCTAGTACGATATGAATGACTTCCATATTTGTTTGTTTTTTGAATGTAAAATCAAACTCCAATAAGCTATAAGTATGACCTGTGAGATGATCAAGCCAGTGAGAACCCCATACAATCCAAAATTGGATAAAATGAGATGTGAAAAGATCAGCGCAAAAGCGAGAGTAATCAAATATCCTTTGAAAAAGGCTTCGTTAAATTCCAAAGATCTGATGAGGCACCGCAATGGTTGGCTTAGATAAATTAATACATACAAGAGGCTCAATCCTTGAACGACGAAATAAAATTCGGCATACTGGTTTTCTCCTGCCAAAACCAAAATATCTTTTGCAAAAAAGAAGGTTACAAGTAGTAACGGAAGAAAAATCCAAGCTGCTTTTACGGAAAGATTTTTTAAATAGTTGATGCCATCGGGGATACTTGTATGAATCCTTGATGCCGTCTGAGGCAACACATAATTTTCAAACGTCTGCAATATGACATTGAGGATTCCAAACAATGACTGTGCTAGTCGCAACGCCCCCAGTGCTTTGGGCCCGAGGTATATGCCCGATGCGACGACGAATAAGTTGCCAGCCCACCATTGACTGATAGCAGTCATAAAAAACCATTTTCCTTGGCGCATGTGGTATGAAAAATGGCTGCCGATTCCTGAAATATTTTTAGGGAAAGGCTTAAAATATATTAAGGAATACATGAAAATCGAAAAATAAATTACGCTTGAGAATTTTAAAAATTTTTCAATAGAAAATGTATGATTCCAAGTCAAATAGGCCAAGCCAACAAGGGTGAGAACGGCAGTAAAAATATTCAGCACCAAGGCAGTCCAAATGCGATTCATTACCAGCAATGTTTTTCTGAAATAATCATAAAAAACAAATCCAGCTCCATAGCAAATAATCGTTCCAATCTCTTGATAATCAAATAAATAATTGAATAAAAAGATCAATCCCGCTGCAACAACCATCATCGTAAATTGGCCCCAGAATACAAACGTCAGGTATTCTTTTGTGTGTTCCAGTTTATTATATCGAATTTGAAATGGCTGAATGACCCAAGCTCCAATGGCACTTACGAAAAGGTAAATGGCCAATACCCACGCTGAATAAATGCCGAAAGAAACGGCATCTACATTCCTTGCTATCCATATAGTGGTGACAAAACTCAACCCACTAAAAAGTGCTTGGTCTGCTAGAACAAGATATTTCGTGTTTGGAATTTTCATGCTGGGACTACCTGTGGGAATTGTTCAGTCTGGCGAGTCTTAAACAAGGATCTAATTTTGGTCCATAAGTTAGGGCGATATCCAGCTCGATTTAGAATCCAGTAAACATTCTTGAATTGATATTCAACGGCTATTTGGTCTATCTCTGCTATCTTTTTAGCTGGGGTTGTCCAGCCATCTAGGCATATAAAATTTACATCCGCCAATGCCATGATCGCCAAAGTATGATTGGCTCCAATTGGCGAATTGACGATGATCGTATGATCGAAATTTTTACTTTTTTCTTCTATTAAGGCCTTTATGCCATCGGGAGAATTGAGCTTAAGTGTATCTGTCCATAATACGAGATTGGCGACATTTGAATTTGCTTGAAGGATCTCAAAAAAATCAGATGGTCCATTGCCATTCTTTATATCAACATTAAGAATTTTTTTGCCTTGGTTTCTGAGCGTCTGGAGGGTATTTTTACAGATGAAATTTACTCCTTTTTCTGCATCTAATCCAGTAAAGCAAGAAATGTTTTTCTCTTTGAACAATCCTCTAACTTGCCATTGTGTCAGCAAACGGATAAAGAAATTGTCGCATTCTGTTGTGGATTTGAACCGTGGGATGGCCGCTGCAATCGGCAGTAAACTTTTGGCTTCGATCGCATCGGTTTGGTAAATTCGTGCTCGTAATTTTTGGGACAAAAAGATAAGGATTAAAGCTGTTAACATACCTAGGACTACGGATATAATTTTGATAATAAGGTGATTGGGAGAGACTGGAATCGAGTTAATACTTGCAGGGCTTATTACCCTATGGAAAGCAACTTTGGCTTCTCTGGCTATCTCAGCTTCGATTCTTTTTTGATTTAAAAAATTGTAAGACTGCTCGTACATCCCAAACTCTCTGTCGAGGATATTCATGACCCTTTCTTTTTCAGGGACGGGCGTCAACACTTTCTGATCATTTGCAATGTCTGTACTTAGGTTGTCGTACTTGGTCTGTAGATTCTTTCTCGTATTCCGGATGCTTTCTGCCAGGTAAGAAGTTAGATCATCTATCTTGGCATCTACTACTTTTACTTTTTCATTTTTGGGTGTGTAGAGGGTCAATAAATCTTTTTTCTCTGCTTGAAGTTGCTTGATTTTTTTTACGATTTCAGTAGAGAGCAGATCGGTGAATGCCTCAAAATTTGGAGCCAATTCAAGGGATTTACCCTTGCCATTTTCCATGTATTTTTCTAAATCCTTGATCGCATCGAGGTTCATTTTCAGATTCGTCTGTTGGATTTTTAACTGAGAGATTTTTCTGAGATCGGTCTCTGTCTCTTGGTGGAGATTGGTTATATTGTTTCGATTTCTGTAGTCCAAGATATTGCCCTCTGCCGAAGACAGTTTTTGGCTCAATTCGGTTATTCGTCCAGTCAAAAAATCCACCGTAACATTAGCTGCTCCATATTTGGTTTCTATATAGTCGTCTATATAAGCCTCGGCTATTTTGTTGGGTATCAGAGCAGCTTTTTCTGGGTGTTCTGATTTGTAGCTTATACGGATGACTGGGACGTCCTTGTCCACGGATTCGACTTCTAGATTTTTTGATATCTCAGCATATTGTTGGTCGAGACTTAAAAAGTTAATTTCAAATTTATCGGCCCACTTCAAATCGCTATTTGTTTTCAATAAATTCTTATTAATACCGATGAACAATCTTGTAAATCCAAGAGATATGGTATCACCTAAATTTCCTGAAAGATGTCTTCCATCAGGTGACTGAAGTGTAAATGTTTTATTTTCTAAAATGGATAATTGGAATGGCTTGTTATAGTGCGATTTGTCCAATTTTATCTTCATTACAGATATGGGTGCGTCTGTGAAAAGTTCCGTTTTTTTGATCTTTCCAACACGGTAAATCAATGTAGATTGTTGCACTTTGGGCAAAACCCGTTTCAGGATGGCCTCTGACTTGATTAGTTCGATTTCGGATTGAATCTTTTGCGTATTGGCGAATACATCAAAGTCTTTGTACAATTTGCTATTAGGGACGCCTTCGTTTAGATCAGCTAGTTTCAATTTAGCAGTGCTTTGATACATTGGTATGGCATAAGAAAGATATCTTTCTGCGATAAAATATCCTAGCACCATTGCCAAGGCTATGAAGGCCCAGCCACGTATATAGGGACGTAAGAAAAGATATTCTGTACTCATTATTTTATTTGTTTTTATGATCAATGATTAAAATGCACTCATGAAAATGGCCGCTGATGTAAGAGCAGTAGTGAATGGTATGATGGTGGAAATTCTCTTGTCGAATTCTTTATACTTTTTGGATGGAACAACTACGACATCGCCAGGATATAAATTGATGTTTTTGGCAGTCATCGATCCGCTCTTTGTCAAATTGATATTGGCGACATGTACGTTTTCTCCCACTTGTCTAAATACTTTTATGTAGGCAGGATTGGCATAAAATTCAAAGCCTTTGCACCTCGCGATCAACTCTAGTAACGTGTTGCGACTCTTATCGACAGGGATGACCTGAGGGTCACGGACTTCGCCTAGAACGGTGATTTCTTGATTGAGTATTTTGATATCCACGATGGGCGTTTTAATCCACTCTCCAAAGCTCTTTTTGAGTTTTTCTTTCAGTTGTACAATGGTCATTTTTTCAACATGGAAGCTGCCGATCTTTGGTATTTCTATATTGCCTTTGGCATCTACCATGAGCCATTTTCCATAGACTTCGTTCGAATTGTAAATGCCGTATGTAGAACCGACACTGTATTCATCTTGGCCCCAAACGGAGATGGTAATTTTGTCGTCTTTACGAATTTGGTATTCGTATCTATTATTTGCTACAAAAATACTGTCCAAATCAGCTGGATCATTGCTGGCATTTTTATCTACAAAAAGATTAGTTGTTTTGCAGGATGACAGCAGAGCTAAAATTATGATTGAATAGAAAATTAGAATTTTCACGGATTAAAAAAATTTAAATATTGATTTTAAAAATGAAGGTTTCTCTTCGTTCATAATATTTTTTAGCTCACTGATTTTTTTCAAAACTGATTGTACCTTTTCTTCAAGGTTTTCATTCTTTTTGATATAGTCAAAAGCTCCATGTTTTAATGTTTCAACAGCGGTGTCAATGTCTTCTTGGGCAGAGACCATGACTACAAATGAATTGGGATCGTAACGTTTAATCTTACGCAGGGTTTCATATCCCGAATAAACATCCATCTGATAGTCAAGAAAAATAATATCAGGGTTTAGATCAATATGGTCTAGACAATCAACACCACTGGAGAAACTCATAACATAGGGTATTTTTTCTTTTTTTAAAATATGTGTCATTAATTCAATATGAAAAGGATCATCATCTACAATAAATACAGTCTGACTGCTATCTTTCATAATACTTTGTCTGTTTTGAATAATACTATGCCAATTTCATTCCAAAAAATTAATATTCAGAAAATGAGTACGATATACAGATAATTAAATTATATATGTTCCAAATAATGGAAAAATGTCTATTTGTGGAAAGCGAGTTGGGGTTTGGGAGGCTTGTTTGAATAAAAGTAGTGCCTAAGCGAAGGCTGCATTTTTAAAAAAACTGGCAACAAAAATAGATAATAATGTAAACTAAATACTTAGGCTCCAGGTACCAATTTTGTGCCTTTATTTTGTGGGAATTCGCCTTCTACATACTTCAGATGCTCTATATCAATCCTTAGGGTTGGAGGAATATCCATCGGATTCAAGTTTCAACAAGACGGTTTTTAAAACATTGCTCACACTCCTTGCAAGTTGTATGAACTCTCTAGAGGAGCCCTTTTCCATCTTATATGATTCTAAGGCTCGGATATCATTTTTTAGGAGGATTATACCCATCTGATCTATGCTGGGTTTAATCTTATGGGCTATCCGTGAGATATTTTCAAGGTTATTTTCTTCGATATTATTCTCAATGGTGGCGAGGCTATCCTTCGTTTGATTGATAAAAATGGAAACCATTTTTTTGACAAAAGCATCATTACCACGACTTATTTGCTCCAATTGAGTGAGATCGTACAGTTTTTCAGGAAAATCTCCATCTACCGTTAAATAATTATCCAATGGATTGCCAACCGATTTGTCCCTATAAATGGATAATACGTGGTTGATTTTTCGGAAAAAATCCTGTTCGTCGTAGGGCTTAGTTATAAAATCATTCATGCCCTTGTGCAAGTATAATTCTATATCGTGCTTGAATGCATTGGCTGTAAGGGCTACAATAGGTGTCCTCAATCCCAGTATTTCTCTGATATAAATAGTCGCTTCTACACCATCCATAACGGGCATCTGGATATCCATAAGTATGATATCGTAGGTATTTTGCTTTACTAGATCGATTGCAATTTTTCCATTTTCCGCCTCTGTGGTTTCAAATCCGAGATAATCCAAACTTTGGATGGCGATGAATCGATTCATTTCGTTGTCCTCCACGAGAAGTGCTTTACATCCCTTGAAAATGTTCTGGGAAATCTGTTGGTTGCTTGCAACCAATAGATTGGGATCACCGATTTTAAACGTCAATTGAAAACTAAAGGTAGTCCCTTCCGACTTGATGCTATTTACGCCCAATTTTCCACCCATGAGGCGTATGAGATCATTAGAAATGGTCATCCCTAAGCCGGTACCTTCGTATCGGCGATTTGATTCATTTTGTTCTTGTGAAAATTTATCAAAAATCCTAGCGATGAAGTCTGGTGACATCCCAATACCCGTATCTGTCACCTCAAATAAAATGGTTTGGTGGGTATCGGATTCTGATACAACTTCAGCATTAAGCATGATGCTTCCTTCTTGAGTGAATTTAATAGAATTGCCAACAAGATTGATCAAAACTTGCCGCAATCTGGTATCATCCCCGATCAAAACAGACTTCATTTCGGGGCTTACATTGAGCTTGAATTTCAGATTTTTTTCGGCGGCTTGCGAGTACATGATAGAATGGACATTGTATAATAAGGCGCTCGGGCTAAATGGATTTTCCAAAATCTCCATATCGCCAGATTCTATCTTAGCGACATCGAGGACATTATTGAGGATGGTGAGAAGGTGCTTGGCTGAACTGGCAGATTGATTGATGTAAAAATGCTGATCTTCGGTAAGGTGCTCCTTTGTCAATTGGCGGATCATGCCTATGATAACGTTGAGGGGAGTGCGTATCTCGTGACTCATATTGGCTAAGAAGAGTTCTTTGGCTTTGGCGGCTGCTTCTGCGAATGATTTCGCCTTTGCTAATTCTTTTTCCAATAATTTTTGTTCTGAAATGTCCAAGTGGATGCCAATGCTCCCGATCAATTGACCTCGATCGTTGTAATTTGGGGCACCGCTGATAAACCACCATCTGTTCTGACCATTTTTATTTTTTACTTCCAATTCATAGCCATCGGATTCGTGGCTTTTTCTTTTTTCATTTTTCTCAGAAACTATCTTTTTATGATTTTCCAAAACAAATAATTCGGCCGCAGTCTTTCCTCTCAATTCATCCAAATTGAATCCTGACATTTCACAAAAACTCTGATTGGCATAGATAATTGTATCATTCAAATCCACTTCCAATAGACCGAGATTCATATTCGCGATGATGTTGCGATACTTCTCTTCTTGAAGCTTTAAAATCTCTTCGTTGTTTTTTCTTTCTGAAATATCTTTTATAAATCCGCAATAATATTTTTCACCCTCTTGTTCGAAGCAAATAACATATATCTCCACAGGGAATTCGTCCCCGTTTTTATTTTGCGCTGGAAGTTCCAGTAGTCGATCTAACATGCGTCTCTCATCGGATATGAGCCTTCGCATCATACCCGTATTGTGACCATCCTTCATCCGCGAAGGAATGATGATGTCACTGAGAGGTTGTGTCACCACCTCATCGTGAGACCACCCGAAGATTCTCTCAGCTGAAGGATTCCAATAGATTATTTTTCCATGTTTGTCAATGATAACTATGGCATCAAGGGCTGAATTCATAATGAGCTTGTTGCGCTCATCACTTTCTTCGATTTGTTTTTGATGCTTGAGCTTTTCCGTGACATTTTCATATTTCCACAAATGTCCTTTATAGATTCCATCCACGTGAATAGGTACATAATCTCTTTCGACCATGGTACCATCTTTCATCTCTAAAAGCTCGTCCAGCATGGTCTGTCTATGGTGGAGAATCTCTTCAATACGGCTTACAAAAATCTCGGGTTCAGCAAATAAATGCATGCTATCATGGGCAGAATTGCTACAATCGAAACCAATGAGATGCTCTGGAGAAACCGGTATGTGGAATAAATTGCAAAAGGCTTCATTGGTAAACAAGATCTTTCTGTCTTCACTTTCTACCAGTACGGCACTGTTAAGATTGTCTAGAAGGGTTTTAAAAAGATTGAGTGTTCTGTTTAGTTGATCACGTGTTTCATTATAGCTTAATATTTGTTTTTTGATAAGGTCTGAGACCACAATGATATCATTATCGACTATCGAATCATTTTGATCATTTTCTTGGTGCAATTGGTGGGTGATTTCTAGGAGATTGTTTATCGCTTTTTCTTTGATTGAAAATTGTTCTTGCAGCCTTGAACTCATTGCCTCAAATTCTCTTTCGGTGATTTTAAATGAATGTTCCAGCAATTCTCTGTATCGTTCGAAAGAGACAAAAGAATCGTTTATACTTTGTAAAAATGGCTTTATATGATCATCCTGCTTTAAGGCTGGGTCAAGATGCTTGTTGATTAGATTTTGAAGAAATTTTTGATACATGGCCTTACAAAGTTAAACTACTTCTTGAAAACAAGTGATGGTCATCGTTTGGTTATGCAACTGACAACTGGTGCCTTCTTTTAATGGAGATATTTCACCGTATGAATAAAATCCTGTCATGGGCACATCCGTTCCCAAAACATCTATTACAGCACCGACTTCTTCGTCCACTCTGCCTCCAAGGACTATTTTTCGCCCAACACAGCTTATCAAAATCGCGAGCTGGGGTTTTGCATTGGCAATCGAAATCAAGCTCGATTTGGCGGCAGTGCCTGCAGCATCAATAAGCCGATCGAAATTAGCCAACATAAACCGTACTTTACTGCCTTCGGGTACATCCCCTGCAAAAATCATGGAATTTTTTTCATTATTAATGGATAAAATGGTTCGCACGACTACGTCTCCACTTTCATTCATCTTGACTGCCAATGGAAATAATAGCGCAGCGCCAGGTAAGTCATCAGAGTATTTTCCTAGGTGTTCTTTATAAAGTTCAAGGGCATTTCGACCATCTATTTCGAATAGTTCATTGCCTACAGATTTGGTGACGGTTTTCGCCAGTCCAAAGCTGTCCCAGCCCCCCATACTGCCATGTGCTATCTTAATTTTATCGCCATAAAGACCAAATGCCATGATATTGCCCCTAGATGGAAAATCATTGAGACTGGTCAGAGTATAGTCGAATCTTGTGTCATCTCCAGCCATGCCGCCAGTTATCACGACATTAGATTTGAAATATTCATTCATACTTTTAACGAGTTCACTGCCATTGACATTGCTGCCGTCGGATAGGATAAAAATATGCTTGAGGCTTTTGTCATTGAGAGTTTCAGCGATTGATTTGCCTGCGTCGTAGCTGTTGGCGAAATTTTGAATATTTACGATGGTTGATTTTAATTTTGTATGTTGAAATTTTATAGAGGTGATAACCATAGTATCATTACCAACCCCGCATTTTTGGCAAATCTCGCCAGCTGTGCTACAAAAAGCAATTTCTGCTCCCATGAATTTATCGAGGAGAGTGCTAATTATCTCTCGATTTTCAAGGAGCGCTTTTGCACCAAAGCATAGGACCCAATCAGCCTTTTCGGCATCTATAATTTGACATTCTTCCAGATTTGTTATTTTAAATTGCTTGATTTTCATGTTATTTTATATTTCTCCGCTTTTCAACATATTATAAATTTTTGATTTTCCGATATCAAGTTTTTCAGCGACGGCTACTACATTTTGGTTGTATTTTTTTAAATATTCTGAAATAATCTCGGCCTCATACTCTTTTAACGTTTTTTCATGGGAAGAATACGGTCGATGATCGCCAATTTTGTAAAAAGTGAGGTCATCTGCTTTAATAAGTTGCCCATCCGACATGACACATGCAAGATCTATCACGGCTTTCAGTTCTCTGACATTGCCTGGCCAATTGTATTTCTGCAATTTTGTTTTGGCTGTTTCATGCAAGCTCAGTGCTTTTGTTTTGTTGTTTTTTGCATATTCTTCGATAAAATATTTTGCTAAGATGATGACGTCATTTC
Source organism: Saprospiraceae bacterium (assembly GCA_016720635.1). Lineage (GTDB taxonomy): Bacteria > Bacteroidota > Bacteroidia > Chitinophagales > Saprospiraceae > JADKKF01. The sequence goes on along the minus strand of JADKKF010000024.1, from coordinate 369,492 downwards.
CTCGCTCTCTTAATGGTGGCAATTCAATGGGCAAACCCACGATTCTAAAAAATAAATCTTCTCTAAATCTTCCTGATTTTACTTCATCCGCTAGGTCTTTATGCGTGGCTGTGATAAGTCGTATATCAACTGGAATGGGCTTGTTGCCTCCAACTCTTATGATCTCTCGCTCTTGAACCACCCGAAGTAATTTGCTCTGCAATCCCAAATCAAGCTCGCCTATTTCATCCAAAAAAAGGGTTCCTCCCTGTGCCTCTTCAAACTTTCCAATTCTGGCCCCAACAGCCCCTGTAAATGCACCTTTTTCATGTCCAAATAATTCGCTTTCGACGAGTTCTGTAGGTATCGCACCCATATTTACAGCTACAAATGGTTTTTTCTTTCGATCGCTATTGAAATGAATGGCCTTTGCATAAACTTCTTTTCCAGTCCCCGTTTCACCAGTCAAAGAAACATTTATATTGCTTTTTACAGCTTTTTGTAGCAGGGTGAAAGTTCTTAAAAGGGCCTCGCTTTGTCCGATGATGGTGTTTTCAAAACTAAATTTTTGTCCCAACTGTTCTTTGAGCTCTTCGACTTCTTGTTTTAACGAGAGGTTCTCTCGAATATGAATGATGGATTTCCAGAGTTGTTCTTTGGTATGTTCGTCCTTGATGATATAGTCTCTAGCGCCTGCCTTGAGAAGATTTACCGCGACATTGATCTCCTCTTGTCCACTGATGACAACGATGGGTATGTTTTTGTTTCTGGATTTTAGCTCTTTTAATAATTTATCTCCTGAAATATCTGGAAGTCCAAAATCCATACAAATCAGGTCTGGTGACTTGTAAAGATTGTTCAACAAATCTTTGCTATTGGTGAATAGCTCTAGCTCATAGTCTGGATTTAACCCTAAATGATGCTTGAGAACTTGGCCATACCAAGGATCGTCTTCTACTATAAAAATTCTGAATACAGGCATATGCGCGGAGCCTTTGAAATATTTTGTATAAAATATTCCAAAATTAAAACAATTTATTTGGAAAGAGTTACAAATTTATTTCTTATTTAAGATCAAACAGGGTTTAGGTTTTAAATGTTAGTAAGATATAAAGTATAATGTATTAAAAAACAGTGTTTTATATATTACTCAGGTATAAATTTGAATGTTTGGAGGTTCCCTATTTTAAAGTTTGATTATCACTGAAATATCCATTCAAGTTGATACAATGATACAAGGAAAAGAAACTTGGGTTTTTCGTAAAAGCTAAATTTATTTCATTTAGAATGATTTTCAAATCCAAAACGAATGGCTTCTTTCAATGTATCGATATTGATGTCTTTTAAAGCCTTGAATCGGATGCAATAGCCAGTCAATTTTGCCTTTCCTATTTTGTTTTCATAGGCATTGATCAAGTAATTTTTATCCTCGATACCCATGATATAAACGGAAATCCCTGTTGTATTTGCACTTAGTCCGACTTGGTAAAATGGCTTAGTTTTTCCATCTGCGTAGTTGATAATATACTCCCCATATCCGATATTGGGATTGGACACCACTTTGCCTTCGCTATTTTTTCCAGTTAGAAACCAAAGTTTCGCATTAGGGTTTAGACTCAAAATTATATCGTGCAAAGCCTGTAAGTCCATTCTCTTGGGCTCTGGAAGGTTCTGGGTATATTCATTGATTTGCTCCTCAATTTTCATAAATTTCTTTAAATGATGGCAATTCGAAATTATTTGAATTTGTTAAGCTCATATATTGATCATTTTTTTGCTTTTAAAGATTTTATAACAAAATAGATCAAAGGGATATTTATCAGTCCGATCATGAGAGGCAGAAACCAAATGCCAAGGTTTTCTATTTGGCCATTAGCTACCCTTATGGTTTGAAATGTGATGAGACCAAAAATTATCACAATTATGAGCTTGAGATATCTGATGAGTCTTGTGGCACTGGTGTACTGAATCAATGCGTTTTCCTTGGTGATTTTCGACGGGTAATTGAAAGCTTGAGGGAACTTTGACAGCACCGTCATACCAATATACAAAATGGTCGCCACCAATGGAAGAGTCAAAATCAACCATTTTTCACCATGTCCGTCTATCTGGCCTGAACCGTTGTAGTGGGTAGGAATGATATTGGGTAATTTTTCATAATTGAAGATAGCCAAGGCCCAAGTTGTGACGAGAATAATCCATCCTAGCAAATCTAAAAGATGATCGGTAGCGGTGGGGATTACTTTAAGTTTCGGTATTTCTTCCATCATTAATCCGATTTTTGCCCTGTATTTTGGTAACTTAAAAACAAGATTGATTATAGGGCGAATTTAATTCAAATTTAAGCCATTCTTGTTGAATTTTCGAATTTTTCCCTTAATAATAGGCTTGGGTTTTTGCCCTTTTTTATCTTGTTATATAATCTAAATTAACCAAAAGAATTGCCATTTTGTTATTTTTCAAACTTCATAGCAATAGAGGTGACCAATGCAAAATTATCTTTCGAATGACGATCTCCAACCAGGAAAATTTCGTCCTGCCCATTCAACCAACGACCCTCAAATCTGCAAAGTATATTACTCCTTGGTGCATAATCAAAATTTAATGAAAGTCCTGAAGTTTTAAATCCATTCTCAGTGTTCGTTGCTACGATGATTCCCGTCTTGTCTTGATAATACTCAGCTCTGCATGCTGCTGCCCATTTGTCTGACAAAGTGCATTTGATGATTATCACGGGACTAAACCATTGATCATATTGTGGTTCACCAGTCTTATGTTGCTGTGATCCGAGGTCAAATCCTGCGATTAAGCCAAGATTTGGGTGGACTTGAAATTGTCCATAAAAATTATTGAAATAGCGTATTTTTCTCACATCGTCTTCAAACTCAGTTCCTAGAAACGTACTCCAATTCAAAGTGATTTTTTCGGAAGGTGTATATTTTATCTGGGTACCAAATGATGGCAGGGAATTCCCTTTAACTCTTTGTATATGTTGCCAGCCATTACAAATCAATGCTGCAAATTCCCATTTTGAATATGGTTTGTAGGTCAGTTTGGCTCCCGAAAGATAGTAAGGAGAGTTTTCAGCGAGCAAAGATCGAGTTAATGTCCAATTATCCATAGAAATGGCACTTTCAAAGCCGATATGTGATCCAAAAATTCCGGCATCGAGCCAAATATTATTCTTCTTATCAAGGGATATGCCGATGTTTGCTTCGAAAATATTTTTCAAAATACCCGGTTCTGATGAATAATTGTCATTGACATATGTGCCTGCTTGTAAGGCTAGGTTGGCTCGATATTTTGGATGAGTTACCCCGAATTTTAGATATCCGAGATTGAGATTGAATTCATTATGCCGATTGTGATTGTACAAAAAAGACTGACGATTTGATGTCTCTGGTTTATTAAAATCATATGCGTAAAAAATATCCAAAAATCCAGAAATTTTAATTTCAGGAATTGGATTCAACAGACTGTCAGTTTGAGCATTACCAACCCTCCAACCGAGTATGATACTCAAGTAAAAAAAATATTTAATTGCCGTCATTCGTCGCTTTCCTTTTTTTATCGAAATTTGGTTTCCCAAAACTAAATGTGATAATTTCGTAAAAATACGGAAATATCGATGGATTGTGCAATCAGGAGCTGGTTTTTAGGGATTTGAAGTCTAAATCCCAAGCTGAGATCAAGTTATAATGTAATTTATTTTTAAATGATAATCAATTATTCTGTTTGCTCAATTCTACATTGACTGAATTTTGGTCAAGGCTATTCCAATCTCCCGTAATTGCATCAATAATAATGGGTATAAAGAGCCCAGCAAAGAAATCTAAAACAATCCAGCCTATATTAACTTGGGAGCTCACAGTCCTCGTAACAGTTTTAAATCCTTCCTTTTTATATTCTATTGTATAGGTTTTATTCGGTATTAAGTCTAAATTTAGTGGAGTAGTACCCAAATTGGCTCCATTGATATAGACATTGGCGTTAGGAGGATTAGAACTAAGGGATAGGGAGTTTGTTTTGGGCCCAATAAGCGTCGCGCAACTGGGAAATAGAACTAATAGTAATAAAAAATATGCTATGGTGAAGAATAGTTTTTTCATTCCAAAGATTTTATTTTTACACTTATAAGGTAAAGATTCACCACGTTTTTTGCATGGTTTCTGAACTCCACTTATTGTACTTTTTTGTTTTTAAAAAAATAGCAGATCAAATTATTGCTCAATTTCATTTTGCGTTTTCTTATGGTATTTAAAAAAAATACTCAGATTATTCCATTTTTTTGAAATACTCACAGCCGATGTCCGTTCCACTAGCATTGAATGCCAGCTTTTTAACACAAAATAATATTCCTCCATATAGCATAGACTCAAATGGTTCAGTATCAATATAATATTCTTGATCAGTCTGCTTAACAACTTTCCATTGAGAGGTTCGGATGATACGTCCATTTTCCTTGACTTCTAGTGAGTTGTTAGTTTTAAAAATGACCGATATTCCCTTATTTGTTTCTTTATCAATCTTACATCCAGGCCATGCACATATACTGAATTCCCACAGCCATTCTCCAAGCAAAGTTTCTTTTATTTTCAATGAATCCCATGACACTTTTTGGTGACACGACCAATAATTGTATTGTGAAAAAGACGAGTCATCTTTTTTCTTACATCCAAGAAAAAGCAATGATATGGTTAAAATTAAGCCAATGGATTGATTGATTATTTTCATTGTTTGCGGTTTTTATTATCATTTATATTTCAAAGAGGCTTTAACTGCAATTGAGCTTTCTAACATCGAAAATAGGTTCTAAATTGTATATCAACTTATCTCACACAATGTAAGTCGGCGTTTGCGATAAAAAACCAAGCAAATATAATATTTATTGGTTAATTAACAGCAGTTCTAACTCTTTATATTTGTTTCGCCACGATATGGCTTGGTAGCCTAACTATGTCTATTACCACGCCTACAATCGATATTGCAAAGTTAACACCATTACTTAGTTTTTTTTTGGTGGAGCTTGACAAAAAATCTACAAAAGTGGTATTAATCGAATTAATCATGAACACCTTTTTTTGCTATTATGCATATAGCATTTAGGTTTTCTTTATATTTATTAAACACTTTTCTCATCGCCAAAATCCTAGCTCTTTCTTTAGGGTGGGTTAGTACATTAAAAACAATTTTTAAAGTTCTGAAAAAGCCCTCATCGTCAATTATTCTTTGGGGTTCTAATAAATACATCGGATTTGTTTCGGTTGCATGAATAGTAAATCCTTCTTTTTTCAATACATTAGACCACTCATCTTGGGTTAGTGGCCGCGCATTTACTTTGATTACGTGAGCAAGTTCTCGCTGAATTTCAGCTTTTTTTTGTTCTGAAATATTGTCGGGTTTTAGGCCCAGTTCATGAATACCATAAAGACCTCCTGGTTTAAGAATTCTGAAAGCTTCCTTTATTATTTCTGATTTTCTATGGTTAGCGTGCATTGTTAGCATGGCCTCTCCATAAACTTTGTGACAAGAGGCTTTCTCTAATGTGGAGTCGGCAGCATTGCCAATTATTATTTTTTTTCCAAGTCCATTTATTAATCTACCTAGTAAAGAAGCAGCTTCTTCATTAAGTTCTATACCTGTGTACGTATGCGGCATTTTTTTTAATGCAATAGATGCGGTATATCCTAAGCCAGGGGCAAACTCTACAATATCGTCATCTTTGGTTATTTCTAGGTTTTGAATTAATTTTTCGGTTAGTTCTTTACCTCCTGGACGTAGCACTTTTTTACCCATTTTAGCTAAAATCCAATGGCCTTGGGCTGTATTAATAGCTTGATTTCTCATAGTTTTTTTAAAATTAAATTAATATCAAAATTTGGGGTTATTTCACTGAAAAAAAAAGAATTCATCAGTCCTGTCTAAAATAAATATTTTTGCATGGCCTCTAGGCATCAAGCAATCAGGGTTAAAAATGAAATTGCGATTGAACCTGCTATCAAATATATTTGTCTAACTATCATGATGCAAAGTTCGTTATTCTATATTTTTTATTTTTGTTTTAAAAGGAAATTAAATTGTGCCATTGGGAAAAAATTGTTCTTGCGATTAGCAAAATACATTCAGAACTATAATTTAATTATAGGTTTAAAAATAATGATTAGCAATTTCTTTTACAGAGCAAATGCCATGTTTGGTTTTTTCAGGTATGCATTGCAATCTAGATTGTCCATTGACATTTTCAGCTTTTAATAAATTTAAGAAAATTGTTTGTCGGGTGGTAATTAAGCTCTTTTTTTGCTTTTTCGATGGAGTAAACGCGGTCGATTTTGGTAGGGAAAGTCCAGTTTTTTGCCGAAAATATAGCTTCGGCTTGCGGAAAATATTTTTTTATGACAGACTTAGGGTTATTTATTAGTTCAGCAAGATCATTTTTTGTAAAGGGACTATCGTTGGAAATATTAAATATTTCAAAAGTTTGAAAAGATTTTTCTAGGGCCAAAATGATTCCCAACGCACCATCTCTTTCGTCCAAGCCACGATAAAGTCTATGTATGGCTTTTAGGTTGTCATTTTCAGGTAAAAATCTAGATACTCGCAGAACAGTAGTTTCTATCTGATTTTTTTCGAAGAAGTCTCTGCACAGCAATTCGCAGGTCAGTTTGGTGATATCATAGATGTCTCGTGGATCTGGTGCGAGGCTCTCATCCACCCAAACGGCCTGGTTTGGATTGTCCATTGCATTGCCATAAATCGAAGTAGTACTTATATACAAGAACTTTTTGATAGAATTGGCCACACAAGCGTTTAACAAATTTAGGGTGCCGTCGATATTGGTTTGTATAAAGTCAATTCGAGGATAATGAAGCTCGTAGTGTTTGCCATGAAGGGCCGCAGTATGAATAATGGCGTCAAAGCCAACTGTGAATTCTTGGACCTGTGTGCTGTCTCTAATATCGATTAGACAATCGGTCGTATGTGAAGGAATGATGTCAATGCCAATTACATGATATTTTTTTTGCTTGAGTTGCTCGACCAACTCTTTGCCCAAACGGCCAGATGAACCAGTAACCAAGATTTTTTTCATTAGCCAAACATTCAGATTAGTTCAAAGTTTTATAGGGAAAAAAGCGACATAAATTATAATCTTGTTTTTTCTGAGCTTTGATCCGATTAAAGCTGCTTTAATTACTATAAATCAAAATTTTGGGTAATTGTTGCAAGGTAAGGTTAAGGCGATAAACCTTTTCAATAAACCTTATTCAATTATAGGCACAAGTTTGGAACCCTTGAGCCATAAATAAATCAAAATGAACTTTCCCAAAATAATCAACCATGCCCGATAAGGATGGGAATGGCTGCCGTAGGCAGGTGCGAAGCACGGAGCAAAGCGAACCCATGGACAGCCTGGGCCAAGTGGAGCGAGGTATCGGCAAGTTTATTCAAATAGACCAATGTTATGGCGGCGGGTGATATGATACTTTTTTGCGATAAATGGTGCTGTGGACTGCTATATACAAGATGACCTAACGGGAGGAGCATTTTGGGTTAAAGGTTTGACAGATAGGTGGTTAAGTCGTCGTTTTGGTTGAGGCCGAGTTTTTTACGGATTCTAGATCGGGATATATAGATGCTGGAGGGAAGGACGTGCATAATGTTTGCGATGTCTTTTACTTGCATACCTATTTTGATGTAAATGCAAAGTCTGGCGTCGTAGGAGGTCAGTTCTGGGAATTGATTTCTGATTTTTTGGAAAAAAGCTTGATGAATTTCTTCCATTTGAATTTCAAAAACGTTTTCGTCATTGCTAAAATATATGCCTATAATTTGATCAACTTCTGATAGCAAACGGGTTGATTTGGAGGGATTTAGCTTAGCATTTTCGATTTTTTGCTTGATTTCTTGGAGGAGTTGGATTTTCTTTTCATTCTCTTGGGCAAGATTGGCAATTTTTACCTGTTTTTGTTTAATGTCGTGGCTGGAAAGTGATATTTTGTCCTCTAATTCTTTGATTTGAATTTGGTTGGTTTCAAGTGCAATTTTGTTGTTTTTAATCGCTAGGTTTTTTTGTTTTATTTTCCATAAAAGGTAAAAAAATCCAAAGGAAAGTAACAAAAAGAAGATGCCAATAATTAGGCTAAAATCCAGTAAATTTATGTGGATATAGCTGAATAGCAGTTTGTTAAATATAATTAAATTGTTTAATGAGATTAGGCAAGATTTTGGGTAAATATCAAAGCCACCTGATAACAAAAATAGCATACAATTATAGCATATTAGTCCATTTCTCATGCTAAAATTCTTTGCTTTGTCATAATAAAATTGCGTTTTATGCAAAATTTAAACAGTGAGAAAAATTCTTTAATAACAACTTGAAAATCTGTCAATAAACGCATTTCAATTTATTTAATGAGCAAGATAAAAAAATGGGGCTAGGAAAAATAATTCCTAACCCCGTAAAACCCTATTGTTATCTTATTAAAACTTTATTTACTAAATATTTGCCGTTGTTGTCTTCAGCTTTGATGATATACCAGCCTGAATTCAGGTTATTGGTTGTAATTTCAGAACCGATTATCTGTTGAATCGAACGTCCATATGCATCAAAGATTTGAGCTCTCTTTATATCCACTGGCATTTGGATGGTCTGACCAATAGAAACTGGATTTGGATAAATTTTTAATACATCATATCCGAAAACATCATTGGTCGAAACTGATTCTTTATAAAAATAAATATTGTCTAAATAGACCGTTCCACCAGCTGTAGGAAGTCCAGAGAAAATAACCTGAGCTACATGACCTTTATTGACCAAATTGGTAAAATCCGCCAAAGGAATGTTCAGGCTAACCCATTGCGCTTGAGCAGGATTGGAGAAAACCAATTCGTGTTCGGTATCGTCTCCACCAGCGAATGCACCATCAGCTCCAAAGTCCACGAGTTTAACCCTGAAAGTGGTCATATTGGGCGTCCACATATCCAAGTGCATATGCGTCATGTTGGTAAGATTCATTTGGTTGGTAACGGTCTCAACGCCAACAAAATCCAGCGCGGAATACTTCTTGGTGTCATTGCCTTGAATCTGAATATCCTCTAGTACAGCAGAAGACCAACTTGTACGCCAAGTATCTACGGTAACATTGGTATAAACATTGCTAAACATAGATATAACGTTGGCAGCGGCGTGAGTTGGATTCGGAGCAGCAGCGATAGGAGCGGTAGGCAAAACAGCATCTTTATAAAAATAAATATTGTCTAAATAAACCGTTCCACCAGCTGTAGGAAGACCAGAAAAAATAACCTGAGCTACATGACCTTTATTGACCAAATTGGTAAAATCAGCCAAAGGAATGTTCAGGCTAACCCATTGCGCTTGAGCAGGATTGGAGAAAACCAATTCGTGTTCGGTATCGTCTCCACCAGCGAAAGCTCCATCAGCTCCAAAGTCCACGAGTTTAACCCTGAAAGTGGTCATATTGGGCGTCCACATATCCAAGTGCATATGCGTCATGTTGGTGAGATTCATTTGGCTGGTAACGGTCTCAACGCCAACAAAATCCAGTGCGGAATACTTTTTGGTGTCGTTTCCTTGAATCTGAATATCTTCTAGCGTAGCAGAAGACCAGCTAGTGCGCCAAGTATCTACGGTAACATTAGTATAAACATTGCTAAACATAGATATAACGTTGGCAGCGGCGTGAGTTGGATTCGGTGCAGCAGCGATAGGAGCGGTAGGCAAGACAGCATCTTTATAGAAATAAACATTGTCTATATAGACTGTTCCACCAGCTACGGGAAGACCAGAAAAAATAACTTGAGCTACATGACCTTTATTGACCAAATTGGTGAAATCCGCCAAAGGAATATTTAAGCTAATCCATTGAGACTGAGCAGGATTGGAGAAAACCAATTCGTGATCGGTATCGTCACCACCAGCGAAAGCTCCATCAGCTCCAAAGTCCACGAGTTTAACCCTGAAAGTGGTCATATTGGGCGTCCAAATATCCAAGTGCATGTGGGTCATGTTGGTGAGGTTCATTTGGTTTGCAACGGTCTCAACGCCAACAAAATCCAGCGCGGAATACTTCTTGGTGTCGTTTCCTTGAATCTGAATATCTTCTAGCGTAGCAGAAGACCAACTTGTACGCCAAGTATCTACGGTAACATTGGTATAAACATTGCTAAACATGGAAATAACGTTGGCAGCGGCGTGAGTTGGATTCGGCGCAGCAGCGATAGGAGCGGTAGGCAAAACAGCATCTTTATAAAAATAAATATTGTCTAAATAAACCGTTCCACCAGCTGTAGGAAGACCAGAAAAAATAACTTGAGCTAAATGACCTTTATTGACCAAATTGGTAAAATCAGCCAAAGGAATGTTTCAGGCTAACCCATTGCGATTGAGCAGGATTGGAGAAAACCAATTCGTGTTCGGTATCGTCTCCACCAGCGAAAGCTCCATCAGCTCCAAAGTCCACGAGTTTAACCCTGAAAGTGGTCATATTGGGAGTCCAAAAATCCAAGTGCATGTGAGTCATGTTGGTGAGATTCATTTGGTTTGCAACGGTCTCAACGCCAACAAAATCCAGCGCGGAATACTTCTTGGTGTCATTTCCTTGAATCTGAATATCTTCTAGCGTAGCAGAAGACCAACTAGTGCGCCAAGTATCTACGTTAACATTGGTATAAATATTGCTAAACATAGATATAACGTTGGCAGCGGTGTGAGTTGGGTTTGGAGCAGCAGCGATGGGTTCAATAGGCAAGACAGCATCTTTATAAAAATAAATATTGTCTAAATAAACCGTTCCACCAGCTGTAGGAAGACCAGAAAAAATAACCTGAGCTATATGACCTTTATTGACCAAATTGGTAAAATTGGCCAATGGAATATTTAAGCTAATCCATTGAGACTGAGCAGGATTGGAGAAAACCAATTCGTGTTCAGTATCGTCTCCACCAGCAAAAGCCCCATCAGCCCCAAAGTCCACGAGTTTAACCCTGAAAGTGGTCATATCGGGCGTCCAAAAATCCAAGTGCATGTGAGTCATGTTGGTGAGGTTCATTTGGCTGGTAACGGTCTCAACGCCAACAAAATCCAGCGCGGAATACTTCTTGGTGTCATTGCCTTGAATCTGAATATCTTCTAGTACAGCAGAAGACCAGCTGGTGCGCCAAGTATCCACCGTGACATTGGTATATGCGCCGCTAAACATAGATATAACGTTGGCTGCAGCGTGAGTTGGGTCTCCCGCTGGATTCACGGGCTGAGCAAACAAGTTGCCTGTAAATAAAAGGGATAGTAGTAAAATTAAATTTTTCATTACATAAACGTATTAAAGATTAATTAATTTATTGTTTCTCAATATGAATTTCATTGACTTTTAAAATCTCATTTGCATTCCAAATTCCCCAACTGGCCCCAACATCTCCTTCGGCTTGAGTTTTCCACATTTCATCGAATGATGAAAAATAAAATAGTTCGATATTGGTATCCAAGGTCCAAAGCTGGGTATTGATAAAATAACGCAAAGCATTATGGAGTGAAGGCTGGGCATTTTGAAAGGCAGATCCTCTCGAAGGCCAACCCGATTCGGTGATGATTATTTTTTTATTACCAGCGACTGATCTGGTAATATTGTACATATGGTTTAGATGTTGGAGCGAGTGGTCAATATGTGTGCCTTCCCAAAAAGGATAAAAATTTGTCAAAATCAAGTCACAATTTTCCACTAATGCTGGATGCTCAACGAATTGATAATAAGCATCGACATATCCTACAGGTATTTCTGGTAATGCTTTTTTTACACGTTGGATATAATTCAATAATAAATCCAAAGAAAGGTCGTCTCTATATAGAACCTCATTGCCAACTGCGGCGATATGAACATAGCCTTGTTTACCTAATTCTATCAGATTTTCAATTTCTATTTCATTTTTTTTCAAATCTTTTCCCAACCAGGCCCCTACTAAGTTTTTAAACCCCATTTTGCTTGCTTCGATAGGTATATTCTCGTTTGAATCAGTCGTAGAAAAGGATCTTATCCAGCGAGTATGAGGTTTTAATATTTCGAGCCTGCGTATAACTTGGTCAATATGGACTTTTGAACCAGGCATTTGTCCATTTTCATATAAGCTAAAACACAAACCATGTACGCCATTATTCAAAATTTCAATAAATAAATTTCTGATTTCCTCCATACTCATAGAAGCAGTAAAAACTTCTTCCTTGAAATAGGGTAGTGGCTGAAAGTGATATGTTTGACCTAAGCGTATTGACATTTATAAAATGTATAATTTATTAAAGTTGGCCTCGTCTATTTTCCAATTCTCGTTTGATTTCAATTATTCTCTCCTCGGATAGGCTATAATCTTTCATAACATAGATGGCTAAAAGTGCTGTCACAGCAGGTACGATGATATCTGCCAATCTTAAATTGTTCATGGTTTCTAAACTTTGGGTTGCCGCATTTTGATCAAAACCTACAACTTTGAGAATATAACCACCAGCGACAAGCGCCAGACCTTGTCCAAGCTTTACCATCCACCAGTAAATAGCACCAAACGTACTTTCTTTTCTTGGCATTCCATTTTCTAATTCATCCAAATCGCATACATCAGCAGTCATACTCATCATCAGTAGAAACAAACTACCAATACCAAAGACCATAAACGGTAGTGGAAAAAACATTAGATAAGGATTGGAAGGATTAAAACCCCACCATTTTAGAATATATCCAATGACAGAAATTGCTGTTGCGATTAAAAAAGCATTTTTCTTTCCATACTTATTTGATAAGAAAGTTACAATTGGTATGACTAAAAGGGCTGTAAATATGGCGCTTACAGTGGAAAACCATGCTGGCCAATTGCCAGCGGCCTTGTAATCGCCATTGAATAGATAAAATACAATGATGAAAAAACTAAAACTTGCCACCATCTGAAAGCCATTAAATACCAAAAATGTGGCACCACAGAGTTTAACAAATGCCTTGTTTTTAAAAATCTGAATTATACTTTTAATTAAGCCTTTGAAGTTTTCTGCAATATTAGATATTGATAATTCAGCTCGATCCGTTATCGCTGACTGATCCACTTCTTTACAAAATATTGCCGGCAGGACACCTAGCACGATGCAAATTCCACCAACAAAATAGGATAATGTTCTCACACCTTGGACTTGGGTGGGAAATATATCTGGATTAGCTATAATTACCCAAAACCAAGGGACAATCATCCAGGCAATTTGCCCAGTGAATTGTGCATAAGCCATTAACTTTGTCCGTTCATTATAATCTGTGGACATCTCGTAGCTCAGCCCTATTAGTGGAGTCGCGAACATAGCATTGCCTGTAATATAAATCAATGAAATCAAAAGAAAGTACCAAAAATTGAACATTTGACTATTATTCTCGTCCAGCTGCCATAACAATATGAATAATAACCCAGAAAAAATGGCTCCTATGAAAATATAAGGTCTTCTTCTTCCATACTTAGAAACCGTATTGTCAGAAATATATCCAATGATAGGATCAATAACTGCGTCAAAAATTCTCGGTATTCCACCTAAGAGTCCAGCTAAAAACGGATCCATGCCGAAGCCTGTAAGTAAAAAAAAGGAAAACACTCCAAGTGCGCCAGGCATTAAATTATTGACCAAATGCCCCATTCCAAATGCGGTTTTTTCAATGAAAGATACCTTTTGGGTCGATGTCGAATTCATATTTCCTGCTTTATCACTCATGTTTTTCTATATTTAAATCTAATTATTGGTTGTGGCTTTTTGCATTTTTTGGGTGCGCAGCGGTAATTCAATTTTTTCCAAAAGCGCTTGTTTGTCTCCATTAAGGGATTTTGTAATCGCATAGCCGTCTCTGGTTAGGCCTTTGAACTTACCCTGATCTACCATATCCCAAAGGGCATATTTGGCTTTTCCATCCATGGTAAATAAGCCGAAATGATTTTCAGAACCTTGGGCATTATAGCTGTCTTTCCAGTGTTCGTCGAATGCTTCAAAATAAAAACAAGCCATATTGTTTTGTTGGCACCACTTCGTGATTAAAGCGTAATACATCCCAGACTTAAATTCGTCTGTGGCCTTAGAACCCTTGTTGCCATATTTATCGTGATCCATGGTAGCCCAACCGGTTTCTCCTATGTGAATGGGTTTATTTTTGGCTATTTTATCAACATATTTTTTAACGGAATTATATTGTGATACGGCATAATCCAAGGCTTGCTTCATCAGCATCCTAGTCTGTTGCTCCTTATTTTTTTCATAATTTATACCTTCGAGACCCCAAAAAGATGGATTGTAATGGGTGTCGTGCATCGGATAAGTATGCATCGATATATAATCAACCGCACGAATCAACTGCTCTAGGTCATGGTTGTGATATTCTGCGTCACCGCCGCCCCATGAAGCAAAATTATCCGAAGATGTGATGAGCAAATCCAGCGGTAATTCCGCTTGTTTTTTCAAATCTTGCAGATGATTTACCCATTTTAAAATAAATCTGGGTTGTACATAATAAGCAGTAGCCCACTTAACCATTGCTTCATTGCCAACAGAAATGATCTTGACGATATCGGGATATTTTCTGGTGAGTTCAACAGCTTTTGCTATTTCTACTTTGTTTTCGTCACTTTCTTCATCGTGATCGACAGGCATATTCGTCCAAGCATTTTTACAATCAATCCATGCCCCCAACATTACGTTCATCTCGAAGTTGTTATCTTGAGCCTTAAGTTCTTTGATACACTCTAGCAATTGTGCAGCTTCGGGCAAATGTACATTGTAAGTCCGTATGAATTTTACGCCCATGGCAGCCATTATCTTCAGGTCTTCGATTTGCTGTTGTCTTGTTGGGACTACTGCTCTGTCTTTGAGGCGATATCCACCATAGCAGATGGCTTTATTGCCAGAGTCAGAGAGCAATTGTAATGTTTTATTTTTTTGAAAATTAAAATTCTTCTTTGTGCTCATGCATCCAATGTTTAAAAATAGAAACAGTATAAAAAACAAGTAATTAACTTTTCCATTCAAGCAAAAAATTTTAGATATTTGAGTTAAATAATTCATTTACATTTATATATACATATATTTTATCAATAATATCTGTCCTTCCAAATAGATGTTCACTCCATTCTAAGCCTAAGGATAATTCATTAGATAATCGCTCATTACCATCCTTTAACATGATTTTCAAGCGATTGGAGTTGGATATTTCATAAATAATGGGTACCTGACAATAAGTAAAAAATAGCTGTCCCTTTTGTAATTCGATGGTTGATTTTTTTCCAGAAACATCATAATAGTCAAGCCTGGATTCTTCTTGAATGAAGTCACCTATGGTCAAAAGTTTAGGATGAAATTTTAACACGCCTTCTTGGATATCAATTCCCAAATCGCTCCACACTCTCAGGATGTCTTCCTTTACTTGACCCGTCATACCAGGCTGTTGGGCCCCTTTGTGGCTTGGTGTGTGTGAATATGGGTCTGATGGAAAAGCTCCGTATTGATTGGGCGCTTTATTCACCCCAATTCCTTCCAATATTTCGTTATATAGACTCTTCATTTTGGGCAAATCACGCGTGGTTTCTGCTGAGTTTATCAAGTTCTCCTGCGTGGAAAGGGCAAGTTTTGAAACCATATGCCAGTATATAGATCCCAATCCCTCATAGGAAAAGAAGGTGCCTGAACGCCCCGTAAATGCCTTGTGATTGAAGATTTTTTCATAAATATTTTCTAAATAAGCCTTTTCTCGATTAGTGTCTAAACCCTGAAATATTTCATCGTCGATATTTGAAATGGTTTCTCTTAAAACTCTGTTATTCTTTATATATGCAGCGAAGTGATAGTTGCCGTCGTCATCTTTTAGGATGATGCTCCTGTTTCCAATGGCGAGCAGTCTTTGCGCCAGTTTTGAATTTTCAGCATCTTCTTTAGCGATATTGTTTTTATCCCAAAAACTGGCTAATTTTTTGTTGGGATACAATAAATAACTGCCTTGGTCTTCTCTCCATAGTTTTGAAGATTTTAAGGCGGTCAGTGTGTCTTGGACTTGAGAATCATTAAGCGCTTTGGATGCCAAAGCTGCAACTTGCCCTTCTAGCATTTCGTCCAAATGACTGATTTGATAATCGTTCTTGCCTAAAGTCAGCAGATTGTATGAATGGTATAAATTGTCTTTTCTTTTGTTGTTTTTTATGGTTTCATTTAAATATACTTTTGCATTATTTATAAATGTCAATATATTATTTCTATTTAAATGCTTCTTTTCGCTTGAAAAGCCATGCTCATAAATCTTCCATCGGAAATCAGAGGCAGCAAGGCCAAGGGCATCTAGGAAAAGCCTGTTTTTTGTGTTATCAGGCGTTTTACCCAATAATTCACGATACTGTAGATATATGGCTGACACTTTTTCGAAAAATTCAAAGAATTCTGCTGAGACTTCGAAAGCTTCGGATTTTGTTTGTATTAATAAACCTTCAAAAAATAACAAAAACCGGTGAATATGAAACGCAGTAACCATCGATAAACCATTGCCTACCAGGGCATTGTTCGCATCATTCCATTCGGGTCTTTGCGTATTCATCCAAATGCCGCCATCCATCACAAAATTGCATAGTTTGGGTAGGAGAGAGGCCATTAGTTTTTCGAGAAGATTGACGTAATGGATTTGTCCTCCAGCATTTTCAATAAGACACTATTCGCACCGTTGCGATTTATTTCGCTTTTTAAGGCTTTATCGTTTTGATATGAGAAGATGATTGTGTCCTTAGGGTTGGACAGGATATCCTCATATTTTTTGATTTGGTAAGGAATATCCGAATAAACGAACCATTTTTGTCCTAATAAATCACAGCACTCAAGTGGTTTTATTTTATGCAATTTTTCAAGTAAATAAAGCAAATAAATAATTTGGTGGTCGCCCCAATATCCTACATAAGCCCAGGGATTATCGGGTTCTATCACTTCCCAATCCACGCCATATTTGTCGATTCGGTAGGGATTGTAACCGTCAAAAGTAGAGCTATTCACGAATTTTGATATCATCCCTGTAAGATAGCCAGGAAAAGAACAAGACAAGGCTTCCCAATTCTGAAAAACATCACGCCAGTTCCCTTCATATTCAAATGCTGGTTTACCCGTTTTTTGATCGATTAAGTTGATGTTGAATTTATTCCAAGGACGGCTGGGATCGCCATGTCTGCGACTAAATCTTAGTGGCAAATATTGAAAAGCCAAACGTATCAAATCTGGGTCCTTGGTTTCAATTGCTTTTGAGCAAATGCTATTTCGGTTGGTTTTTTGGGAGAAATTTGAAACAAATTTGAAATATTTATCCTTATCAGAATGGCTGGATTTGCAACAATAATGGAAGAAATCGAGAGTATCTATGGTATAATTATCAGCAAAGACACCGCCTCTCATAATATTGAACAAAACATTGGAAATATGTCTCGCATTTTCCATTTTATTAGACGTGCAAAGGATCCCATCAGCGGAAGAGATTAAAGATTTTAGGTCTTCACCTCCTTTGGAGATGTCTGCTCGTAAATCACTAATAATATTGATATTGCTTATTAATTCATTTTTTAATTTGGTAATTTGAACAATATCTTGGCTTACGTCTGCGACCATATACCAGGACTTAGATTCTAAGGAATTTAAAATAAAGTTGGCATTTAACGCATAATTTCCTCTCTTGCCATAGGTTTCATTCTCCTCTAAAAGGTTGGCATTTGCATGAAAATATTGTTCCGAAGCATAGTTCAAAGAGATCCTAGATACATCGAATCCAGATGACCAAACTGTATTGGCCAAAAGCGCTTCGGCGGGTTCAGCATTGTCCGCGATCAACGATCCAAGACGATAAAGCGCCAAGCCGGTTCTGCGATCCAATTCACATATTTTGTACGCATCTACGAGATTGCTGAAAGCATTTTGAAGTGGGCTATCCACTCCAGCTGGGAGTATGTTTTTGAAGCCATCTAACAAGTTTATTTGGACTGTCTTTGTGCCTTCATTAACCAAAATTGATTTTTTTACAAATCCATATTTTTGACTTAAGTTCCAATGCAATTGGTATCGAAGCTGCAGTTCCTCATTGAATTCTTCAAATATTATGGCATTATGAAATGTACTCTTGTACAGATTTCGGGATATTGAATATCGAGATGGTACTTCATCGCAGAAAGGCTTCAAAAAAATCAACGCCACCGATAAGCCCTGAAATTAAGGCTTTTGGCCCTGTCGTGTGACGCATATCGTTCAACTTGTCTTCTGTGTAATAAGGGAATAAAGCATGGTCGGAATTCCTCCTTCCCGCAGTCATCCCTCCAGCGCTAGAAATATAAAGCCAGTGGTCTGAGTTGCTCACGATGGTCATGAAAAATGGATCCATGAGGTCGTAATTGGCCATTTTTAAATACTCGAGACCTTCAATGTTTACAAAGGAAAGTTCCACTTTTTTTGAAGCCTTTGATGTTGATATTTTATCTTTAATTAATGAATTCGACATACCTTTTTATCTATTGATATACCCTTACATAGTCTATATACATGGTTTGTGGAAACGGTGTGTCTATGTTTACATATCCCACGTATGTACCCCCGATGGCAACATTCAAAATCAAGTAAAACTCTTGATCAAACACCCAATTGCCTTTCGCCTGGCTTCTTTCGATTCTTTGGTATAAGTAATTATCGACAAAATAATCTACTTTTTCTTGGTTCCATTCGATGGAAAAAGTATGAAAGTCAGTATCAAATCTATTGTTGATTAGAGCGTATCTTTGAGTTATGGAATTTCCTGCACTATAGCCAGGTCCGTGCAGGCTGCCGTATATGACATTGGGTTCTTGACCTTTAAGTTCCATGATATCTATTTCACCGCAGGTGGGCCAACCAACTTGATCCACATTGGTTCCTAGCATCCAAAAAGCAGGCCAAACTCCTGGTCCGTAGGGGCATTTTATCCTAGCTTCTATTTTTCCATATTTGGTGCTAAATTTACCTTGAGTTTTAATTCTCGAAGAAGTAAAGCTAGCCCCAGCAAAATTTTCCTTTCTCGCTGTAATCGTTAGATTGCCTTTGCCATCAAGCGAGATATTTTCTGTTTTGTCCGTATAGTATTCCAATTCTTGATTGCCCCATCCATTATTTCCCCTTCCGATATCATGCGTCCATTTTGTAGTATCAATGCCATTGGTCTGATTCGCTGTAAATTCATCGCTCCACACCAAGTTCCATTGCTTTTGATCCAATTCTTGGATATTATCAGTTTTGCAGGATGCTAAGAAAAATGCAAATAACCCAAACAATATAAATTTTGTCTTATTAGTCATAATTATTGTTTTTTATCTTCTAAAATAAATATTGTCAATATAGATATCTCCATTTCCTTCGAATTTGAATTGCATAACTTTTGAAAGATCGACAGGGGCAAAAGAACTCAGTGGTATATCTATGCTCGACCATCCAGTAGTAGGGACGGTAAGTGAAACTGGCTTCTCTACTGGACCTGGGGATATAATATATACATTCAGATTGGAAGCATTTGATGACCAAAAATCCAAATGAAGGAAGCCCAAATTCGAGACATTTTGGTTGGAGCCAATTTGGATACCTTGGTAGTTCAATCCAGCAAATTTCAATACACGATTGTTATTAAAATTTAATTCGCTTACTCTTGTCGATTGACCCCAGTTTGGGTTTAGATTAGAATTGGCTACATTGGTGTATGAATCGCTATAAATTGAAATCACATCAGCTGCAGGATATGTCGGTACAGAAGGAGCTGCAGTGGGTGAATCAGGTACCTGTGTGTCTGCTTTATAAAAATAAACGTTATCTATATAGACATTGGGAAGGTCTCCTGAGAGTACGAGCTGGGCAAGATTATTTTTTCTTGTCAAACCTGAAAAATTGCTCAGTGGAATATCAAAACTTATCCACTGACCGGTAGCCAATTTGGGTTTTGTAAATGAAAGTTCATGTGAAGAATCATCATTGCCTCCATAGGCATTATTAGGTCCAAAATCGACCAAAAGGATTTTGAAACTTTTTGGTAAATCGGTATTGTCTGGTGTCCATATATCTATGTGAAAATGAGTCATTGTTGAGACATTCAGAGTTTGAGATACAAGCTCTATGCCTACAAAATTTAAGTTTTTATATTTTATAACATCATCATTTTGTATTTTAATAAAGGACTCTTCGGCGGTTGAAAACTGCCAATGTGTATTCCAGGTATCGACTGGGACATTGGTGTATTTATTTGAAAAAAGTGACAGAACGTTGCTGCTTTGTTTATCGGGAATGGGTGCGGGAGAAGAAGGTTGTGGTAGTGCCGAAATGGCCTTTACCAATAAGGATCCCAAGGATGTAGTACCATTGGATTGCGCAGTAATTAAGGCTGTTCCTTGACTTTTAACGGTAATGGTACCTTTTTCATCAACGGTAGCAACATTCTCATCTGAGCTTTTGAATTTATAAAAACCAGCAGAAGTTGAAACCACTTGATTTAAACCATTTGGTAGATTGATGATGCTTTGGAATCCACTCATTGATATTTTTTCACCAATTTCAGCAGAAACTGTAACATCTTTGCTTTCCATAATACCTGAAGTCAAATGCCCTAAAGTACCTAGGTTTTCAAACTTTACTTCGTCAAACCATAAAGTATATCCTCTATCGTTTTCAGGGCCTTCAGAGTAAAAAAACATGCCTCGCTCGTCCTTGAGTAAGGATGCGTCAGGAATGGGGATATAGTATTTTTGCCAATTGGTGTTGACTTTTACCGCATTTAGGATTGTAATATATTTGTTTAATCCTAGATCATTTCCAAAACCTACCACATCAATTTCGGCTGCTTTGGAAGCCTTTGCCCAAAAACTTAGGACATTGTACGATGACAAATCTCGACCCACCGATGTAAAATAGGTTCCTCCAGCGTAGGCACCTCTTGGATCATTGAGGTCTGGTACGTCAATTTTCATCGAAGCTGTAGAATTGTTATAAGTATTTGTTTTGTCCACAGTAAATGCGGTGACGACTGAATTCGAAAAGGCGGCATAATTCAATCCACTGCTGAATCCATCGATGAAAACTTCTGGATCGTGTGATAATTTTGGGCTGCCCAAAGAATCTACATCCCTTTTGCAAC
The DNA here is from genome assembly GCA_016720635.1 of Saprospiraceae bacterium. GTDB lineage: Bacteria > Bacteroidota > Bacteroidia > Chitinophagales > Saprospiraceae > JADKKF01. The sequence goes on along the minus strand of JADKKF010000024.1, from coordinate 348,340 downwards.
TCCAAAACAAACTAAAAATTGCCAGAAAAGAAATCAATAATCGCTGAATCATAATATATTTTTTCATAGCTAATGATTTTAAAATCAATTGTTTATATTAATGCTGATATAAGTCCTAATTTCCCATTCATTTCCATTCTTAAATCCGATGGCATTGGGATCTGGAACAAGATCGCCATTCACATCCAATATATAAGTAGGAGCGTATCTTGGCGAATATTTATCTAAAGTTCTATAAGTTCCTCTCATTCCAATTCTTGTACCTGGCAACAAAAACCAAGAGGGGCGTTCTAGGGAGTAAGAAAGGTCAGCCATCAATTGGATAGGGAATGTCAGGTTGAAGTCTCTATGGTAGTCATATGGCCCCCAATCGTTGAACTTTATAAAGCTTTGAATTTTAAATTTATTCAAAATGGTTCGAAATTCTGCTCCTAGACGATTTATAGTCCTAGAATCACTGCCATTAGCTTGAGCATTGCCTGCATAGAGATTGATAATCAATCCATTATCACTTGTGAATTTGCTGACGATTTTAGAATTTATTTCCCATAAATCCATAGCTGGTGGTGCACCATCGAAAGCAAAGGTTGTTCTTCCGTCTGGAAAAATTCCAATTGCTGCATCCATGGTAGTGGGCAAGTGTTTGTAAACAAATCCTGCACTCAAAGCGAATTTAGCATCCTCGACTTCGTCATTGTTCCATTCATACATCCACGTCGCAGGAGTTGGATCATAGGTAAATAAAATTTCTCCAGCGACCGATTCTCTATTAGCCCTGACTACAAAAGGGTCTGACAAGATATTGCGCGGTCTGGAAGCACCACCTAAGCCACTAGGAATTGGGCCTTCAATGGGTTTTTGCCAAAGAAAATTAGGCGCTATTTGCAATTTGCCAACGGAATATGTCAATCCAGTTAGGAAATTGTATTGATTCCCACTACCACTGTCTTTGAGTCTCCAGCCTGTAAATGTTTGGGTTGGATCTTGACTGCCTCCTGCTACCAATCCCATCACTGATGATTGGGCATACCAATTGATTTTATTGGCCGTTAATGTTAGCTTTATTTTACCACCCCAATTGTCGGTCGATTTGATTTGATCTTCATAAACCTTATAATTGTTTTCATCACCTCGTATCAGCTGGAATGATCTTCCTTGCAAAGGCTGGCCAGCCCAGATTCCGCCAAGATCTAATTTTAGATTGCCAATTTGTCTCGACAAATGAAGTGTAGCACGCCTAGTTTTGGGTTGGGGAACCGCAAAAGAGCTTTGTGTATTCGTCAATTGTTCGAGGTCTTCGTGCAATACAGCAGTCAAGGTATTACCAGAAATTTGTTTGCTGTATTTAACCAAAATGGCGGGATTAGCACCCCACCAAAGTTGAGGACCAAAGGCTACTTTAAGACCTTCGATTTTTCGCTTAGCCTCCATTTCAAAGCCAAAAGGTGCGGCTGCATTGTAGATATCTATATTGGGGCCATAATTTGCTTCAGGATATAGGCCAAAAAAATCGCCCTCATATCCCCAATGGTAATGCCCTGTTCTATAAAAGCCTTTGAGATTGAAAAATTTGTGGTTCCAATCGTAAGAAGCATTATAGATCTGAACTCTATTATTGCTGTTTATGGTACCACGCCCTGTTGGAGTTTGTATTATTATTGGACGGCCTCTATTTTCATAAAAGATTTGATCGATGGGATTTAATGCTACGTTTCCAAGAATGTTGGCTTCTACCTTCGCCCTCATATTAGGCGAAGGGTTGGCTTCAACTCCTACAAAGAAAGACTCCATGTGGTCAAACCCTTTTTTGTTTGGGTAAACTGGATTATTAGAGTCAGGGCTTTTTGGAGTCGTCACCAGGTCCCCTCCAGTATTATAAGTGCTAAGGTCAATTCCAATGCGGCTTAGGTTGATTTTTTTGTGTTGTTTGTTGCCAAGTTCAGCTTTATCTGCTCTGGCTTTGAGTTCAGCCTCAGCTAGGTTAATTTTGGAGAAATGACCTTGAAGGACATTGAGATTTGTATTTTCAGCGTAGGGATTAAAGCCATGAACATCTTTCAATACATAATAGGAAGTCCTAGGGTATAAATCATATAATCCTTGTGAGTTTACCGCTCCTTTGGCACAAATACCGAACCACTCTTCGTTCATATTGTTATCGCCTTTTACATAGTCAAAAGCATAACCTCCATTCGCCCATGATGCATTGTTGTCGTGTACATCCAAATTGGAAGTTTGGTTGTACTTCCACCAACCATCGCTGAACTGAAAAGTAAAACCTCCAAGACAATTTTGAGATTTCCCCATACCCGCTGAATTTTCATAAATTTCCTTCCAATTGTTCTTAAAATATTCAGCTTGGGCTATTTGATCTTCTTCATTAGACGATGCATTAAAGGCATCTGAGCCGAATTCTGTAAATAATATTGGCTTATCTAAGGTACTTTTTACCTTGGTAAAAGCGTCTGTAAATGAAATTCCTCGGTACATATTCGTCCCAAGAATATCAATATCAGGACAATGCTGTACAATTAAATCTAAAAATAACAAATCTCCGTTGCATATAGCGATCGGGTGATCCGTGTCAATAGATTTTATTTCATTTACTGCTTCATTCATCAGTTGGTACATGGGTATGGCTTTCTTCACAGATTTTCTATCCTCGAAAGGGATGTCTTCTGTCTCTGCACCTTCCCAAAAGAGACCGTAATTGTTTTCATTCCCTAACAAATAAAGCAATAGCCCAGGGGTATCCTTGTATTCTTGAACCAAGGCTTTTGTTTCTTGGAGCAATATTTGGGCAACCTCCCTATTCGCATAATCGGTATTTGCCCTCCAAGTTCCATTCACATTTAATCCATACCGCCCGAAGGAATGATTTAGCATTGTATATATACCATAGTTTTTATATACATATTCAATCCATCTAGCGGGCATTCCCGCATAGACCCTGATGGCATTAATGCCCATATTTTTTAACAAGGTCATTTCTCTATCTAGAGCAGCTTTTACAGTCCTGTCTGGTTGAGTCCAAAGGCTATAATTATAATTGGTACCTATCGGGAAATAATCCCAATTCATGCCATTGATAATCATGGGTTTTCCATCGACATTAAGTCGAAATCCATCTATTTTTTTTGTAATAACAACATTGGATTTTTGGCCAGAAACCGAATTGGTGATGCCAAAATAAAATAGGCACAAAATGAATTTAATGGAGAATTTATACATACATATACATTAAAGGTGGTTAGTTCAATGTGCTACAATTTTAATTAAATCTGCACAAATCTTGAAATTTAGCCATATATACAATATATATACAATAAGAAATTTCTTTTATAAGGAGTGATTTGATTAATTCCCGGCTTAATTATCAGGTTTTTGTCTAAAAAATGGTGAATATTGAAAATTCAAAGCCATTATTTTATCCAGTTTCAATATTTCATTGGGCATAAAAATGTGTTCAGTTATTTTCCAAAAATCTGATTACAGCTCATTTCGTGTCTCAAAAAGTTTAATAATTTTTTTAAAAATTGGAAAAGTGAATTGTAAGAATGAACTTACCTGAATGCTTGAAATTTTCGTTATAAAACACTTGCAGGTTTTTTTGAAAAAAGAAACCTCCCCAAAAGTGAATTTTGAGGAGGTCATTTCTGATCTCGATATATTAAGCCTCAATATATCAGAAGAGTTATTATCTTTTCCAAACAGTTTTCCCTTCTTTAATAGATTCAACAATTTTTATTTTATTAATTTCTAGGGAGTTAATTTTTAATGGATTTTTATCCAAAATAACAAAGTCTGCCAGCTTGCCGGGAGTTAAAGTCCCTTTGGATTTTTCTTCGAAATATTGATAGGCAGCCCATTCAGTTAAGGTTTTTAATCCTTCATAAACAGATACTCGTTGGTCTGGCCCAAGGATTTTTCCTGAGCGAGTAATTCTATTTACTGTCGCATCCAAAACCCGCATAGAATTTGGAAAAGTAACTGGTGCATCATGGTGTGAGGTTGGTATTAATCCTGCATCTAACACATCTCTCATCGGTGAAATATAACTTGCTCTTGGATCGCCAAGTACCGAATTTAAATGCCAATCACCCCAATAAAATGTGTGCATAGGAAACAGTGATGGAATCAATTGCTGGCGAACTAAGTCTGGGATTTGATCTTTTCTGAGCGTTTGTCCGTGGATTAATACGGTACGATGATCTGGGTAGTTATAACTTTTTTGCGCCAAATCTATAGCTCTTATATATTGGTCAATGGCTGCATCTCCGTTCGTATGACAAAGCAATTGCCATTTGTTCTTGAACGCAAGTGCCACATAATCGTTGGCTTGTTGATCTGTCATAACCCCGTGTCCAGTATAGTCTTCGTTTTCTCCTTGGGGAGGTATATGATATGGGTGTGAAAGCCAAGCCGTTTTACCCTGAGGTGAACCGTCTAGTGTTAATTTCACTCCACCAATTCTGTATCTGTTTTTGTATTGATGCATGGCATTGTAATAAGGACTTTTCATAGTCTCAGCCACGCCCAAAGCGATATCTGGATAAGACACTACATCTATAAAGAATTTATTTTTTTTGGAAGCATCGGCCAATTGAGACATCTGTTGTATGGTAGCACGTCCTTCCTGAGCTGTCAAATACCCGTTTTTTGCATATTCGACCAATGCTTTATCGACAAACATATTGTTAACTTCTGCATCACCCTTTCCAAGGATAGGAAATAATATGCCAAAGCAAGCGGCTTCTTCTAGCACACCATTGGGAGTTCCATCTGGATTTCTACGGTATTTTCCACCTTCAGGATCCTTTGTATCTTTATTTATATTCAACATTTTCATCGCATAGGAATTTATTACACCCAAATGACCCGATTGATGAATTATGATTACAGGCTCCGAAGTGCTCACTTTATCCAAATCTGCTGCTTTTGGATGATCTCCTTCTTTCAACTGGGAATCGTCATATCCATTTCCAATTATCCAACTGAATTTTTTAAACATCGTTTTTCCATCTGAAGAGTTTTTATACAGGTTAAGAGCATTAATGATAGAATTGTAATCGGCACCGGGTCCATCAGGCGGCGGCAATAAATTGGCAACTGAAGCAGTAAAGCCAACATTAATAAAATGACTATGAGCATCTAAAAATGCAGGTAACAAAGTTTTTCCCTGTAGATTAACCATCTTATGTTTTGCCCCAGCTTTTTTCATGGCTACGGATTTCTTGCCTACGTAAATGATTTTACCACTTTTCGCTACCACTGCATCGGCATAAATGGGATTCTTACCTTCCATGGTGATTATATCGCCATTGAAATAGACTGTGGTATTTTGCTGACCGAAATTTTTTGTCGTATTAAATAAGATAAGACATAGAAATAAACAAGTTAATTTTAGTTGATTCATATTTCTTTTTTTAATTGTGATATAATGAAAATGTTAAAACAGATTAATTTAAATTAGTTATTTTAGAAAAATTCATTCAATCCTAAATAGATACCTGATGAATTGCGACTGCCAACTGCATAGTCTAAGCATAATGTGGTCCTTGACTTCGCATTAACCATGAAGCGAATTCCTCCACCTATTGCAGGATCTATATAGTTAAACAATTTTATGTCGGCATCCTTGTTGGAAGCGGTGGTTGCATTCGCAAATAATGCAATACCCCACTTGTCCGGGTTTTTTTCTGTTCCAAATAGCTTTCTTCTATATTCCACTTCTGCGTACATCAACCCTTGTCCCTTGATACTTCCTTGAGTGTATCCTCGGCCTGAGCTGCTATATTGATCATATCCGATAGCAGGTAGATTCATATAAGGTAGGCTCCCAGATGTCTGAAAACTGCCATATGCCCAAACAGCTAACATATTCTTGTGGTCTTTTGTGAGGTCAAAATAGTTGCGAATTTCAGCCCACAATGAAGTAGAACTTTGGTTGCTTCCTAGAAATTTTGGATTCACACGAAAAGTTAATTGAGCATATTTTCCTTTATATGGTGCATTTATATTGTCTCTGGTATCGTAGATACCATTCAATGACAGGCCCGAAAGTGTATTTTTGTCATTTGAAAATCCATATTTGGAATTGTAAGCGTAAAAGCTGGTAATAACAGGTGGCTCTGCAGTTAAATCTAGTAAATTATCTTTAAAATTACTGATGATATCTAAGTGATATCCTAAGCCCAGATATGTTCCATCGGCGACTTTCTTAGTGACCGTCTGGTAGGCTCGGAACCAATTAAATGCGAGCAATTGAGCTTTGTTAATAGGTGCTGAAAAAGCATTTTGATCATTCAATTGGAATCCATTGGAAGCTAACCTATTTGACAAGGGACCTGAACCAAGTCCGTAGGTGGCTTGGGAGCTTTTAAGATATCTCCAATCCAAGTCAAACTTAAGCATATTGTCCTCTGAAAATGCAGTTGTTTTCGCCGTTATCAATGTTTGACCTTTAGAGGTAAGCGTTACCCCCGCGAACATTGATGAAATATTGGTGGTCGCAGGATCTCCCCAATACCAACTAGTGGAAGTAGCCACACCATACATAAAACCAAAGGATGGATTGGCACTGATTACTGGGATCGGAGTAAAGTAAACTGAACCCTTGTGCGGTGGCTCTTCTTTTTTGAGTCTCTTTTTTTCTTTTCGAGTGAGTTCTCTTTCTGGCTCTTGCGCATTGGCTAGGGTTAAACCTAGTAAAAAGAGGCATAGTGTTAATAATTTGATTTTCATTTTAATTAATTTTTTGGTGAAATATAATAAGGTAAAATTTTGGCAAAAAGGTCAATGAAAGTCAACTAGGTAAATGGAGGATATTAATTAACCTATTAAATAAGCGCAAGGCTTTATTTGACTAGAAAATATCTTCTATTTTCAAACTTAAGAACTGATTACTATACCATCTCGAATGATAGTCTAGTCCATTCATGCGACATTACATACAATTCATTTTAAGCCTTAAAGACCAAATACATGTATGTAGTTTATCGCTATTGAAAGTTAAAGGGTGGATTTTTCATAATAGGTGATTTTTAGTTTTTATTAAGATAATTTTGTCCTAGTTTGAATTGTCCTTAGTAAGGATTAGATTGTTGTCCAACCCTGTGGTCAGTTTTGATTTATTGGAAATGAATTGCCTTCAAAAACGGTCTCTAGTATTTTAAGGATCGATAATTATTCTTTGAGTTGCCTTCTCATATTGTGTTTCAACTGTTAAAATGAAAGTGCCACCTGACCTTAGATTTTTGATATTTGGTTGAAAAGTATTTTCTCCAAGAAGCAAGTTTCTAAGGGTTCGCTCTTCAATTTTTTTTCCATCAATTCTATAAATGGAAATTTTGGTTTCGGATATTTTATTGAGCTGAAATTTTACTACGAAATTCCCATCATTTGGATTGGGCTGAACTTTAACCCTTAGCGTTCCAATACTTTGCTCATTCAAGTCGTGGGTGCCTACATTTGAACTTTTTATCACATAAACCTTGAAAATCTGGCTGCTTGCACTGCTTTCATTTCCCGTATTTGTAAAAAAGACATTAGCACCTGTACTGCTAATCCCTCCATAAATATAACCAACCAATGTGCTATCTCCGTTTAGCTCGTCTAATTTGATAACTTCATTTTTAAAATGTGGAATGCTTTTTATTGGGATAAATTCAGCTCCTGCACCTAGTAGCGTTGGCATCTCTATTGGTAGCTTATATTCGGCAATTTTACCAGTTGAATTTCTAGTAACTCGAGCAATTGTGTTTACAAATGGAACATTATTGTCTTGGACTAAAACTCCAGCATTGTCATAAAATTGGGCGATTCCACCAAAAAAAACATTGTGCATTTCATTTTTTGAGGACGAATAAAGGGGCAAAACTGCGCAATGGTAGTGATTATAAAATTGCTGAAATGCATTATTCACAGTATAGTTTAGACTATCGATGTTTACACAATTTAAATAAGGTAAGTCCACAATCGGTTGAAAAACACCTGAAAATGCAGTGATGCCTTCCGATCCATCAGGGAGAATTTGAGGTACGGCATTGTAGTCTCTGCGGTGTAAATTTACTGCATCAATTATAGCGGGCTGATGGCTGATTGATACAATAGTACCGTCATCAACAAGGTTAAATTTCCTAATAGCATCCGTGTATTTTTGAGTGTATGTTGGATTGCCCATTGGATTATAATTCCCATCAAATTTATTGCCCCCGATTAAATAAAAAGTGTTGTTTATTTTTTTTAGCTGACCACCGGTTACTGCAAATTGGTCATCATTGATTTGTCGAAAAAAACTGGTGATAGAAGTACCTGTGATAATAGCATTAATCACTGAAGGAACATCAATCGCAATCAAGCTGCCGAATGTTTTTCTAGTACCAGATGATGCGTTATAGCCATAGCCGCCGATGACATATAAGTATTTTCCTTCTTGATGAAATTCCATATTGGTTGCACTGAGCTGTTCTTGAATTTGAATAGATAGGGAAGCCAATGGTGCTGCCCATTTTTGAAGCGAAACGGGATCGACCACAATAATTTGATTATTGTTCCCTGCAATGTCAAAGGCTGCAAAAGGTTGCCTACGATGAAGTCCATCAAGTCTCCCTCCTAAGATCAGCCATTTGCCTTCAGACTGTCCAAAAGCGTACGCTTGTAATCCTCCAAGTGTGGGGATATTCATCGGTTCAATGTGGATATTAAAGGGAACCGTTTGTGCAATTCCTGAAATACTTATAAACAAGATGGCGATAAATGTTAAAATATTCTTTGGCATAATATTGATTTTTATATTAAATGTTTCAAAAACAGGTGTTAATGCTGCGCCAAATAAAGGGTGGGATAAAAATCTTCCACACAGTTAAAATTTCAGATTTTTTGCGTGCGTGGAGTTGTTTTCTTCTTCCAAACATATGACAACTGAACCAAAATTTAGTTCACCCATATTTGCATTTAGTGTTTATTTTGTCGATATTTACTTTAATATTTTTAAAAATTTCTGAGAGCTAATCTTGAGATAGTTTCAGCCGCCGAAGGTTATGGAATGCATCGAGACTTTCAGAGATTGAAACGGACAAAGTAAGTTTGGACTTTTTATAAAGTTTAAAAAGATGAGTTTTGCAATGTGGTTATTGTTTATAATTATTAAGGATCGAGGGAGCTCCACGGACTGCCTTGGCTTTAATTTTTATTTTCATTTAAAAACAATAATTTATCATGGCGATCATTATAGAACCCTTTCGAATAAAATCGGTTGAACCGATACGTTTTACGACTTTTGAACAGCGCAAACAAATCCTAGCGGATAGTTTTTATAACTTATTTTTAATCAAGTCAGACGACGTTCTGATTGATTTATTGACTGATAGCGGCACTGGAGCGATGAGTTCAAAACAGTGGGCCAGCATCATGCTTGGGGATGAATCCTATGCGGGTTCGCCCAGCTATTACAAATTTGAATCGGTAATGAAAAAAATTACTGGATTTAAACACATCATCCCAACACACCAAGGACGAGCCGCCGAAAAGATAATTTATTCTATCCTGGGTGGTAAAGGCAAGTATTTTGTCAGCAATACATTTTTTGATACAACGCGTGGAAATATCGAATATACTGGGGCTGAGGCTTATGATTTTTTAACTGAAGAAGGTAAAATTCCACACGTGGAGGCTCCATTCAAAGGCAATATGGACTTGATTTCTCTTGAAAAATTTATACTAGAAAAAGGTCCAGAAAATATTCCTCTATGCGTAATGACCATCACAAATAATTCGGGAGGTGGGCAGCCCGTTTCGATGCAGAATATGAAAGAAACAGCTGAAATGTGCAAAAAATACGGCATTATGTTTTTTCTCGATGCCTGTCGATTTGCCGAAAATGCTTGTTTCATCAAAATGCGTGAGCCTGGTTATGAAAACAAAAGCATCTTGGAAATAGCACAGGAATGTTTCCAATTGGCCGTTGGTGGAACCATGAGCGCAAAGAAGGATGCCCTGGTGAATATCGGTGGTTGGTTGGCACTGAATGACGATGAATTGGCACAGCAAGCGAGAAATATGCTCATCATGACGGAGGGATTTCCCACTTATGGGGGTCTTGCAGGCCGTGATTTGGAAGCCATGGCACAGGGACTGATCGAGGGCATGGACGAAGATTATTTGAAGTACAGATTGCGCAGTATTGAATATATGGGTGAAAAGCTCACAGCAGTGGGTATTCCGATCATTCGCCCTACAGGAGGGCATGCACTTTATATCGATGCCAAGTCGTTTTTGTCGCATATACCGCCTCATCATCTGCCAGGAGTAGCTCTGGCAAATGAATTGTACTTATTAGGTGGTATCCGAGGGGTGGAGATCGGCTCGTTAATGTTCGGCAAGTACAATGACAATAAGACTCCAATCGCCCCTCCTATGGAACTGGTAAGACTCGCTATTCCTCGAAGAGTTTATACTCAAACTCATATCGATTATGTAATTGAAAAAATCATAGAAGTCTATGAAAATCGCGGAAATCTTCGTGGGTATGAAATCATATACGAATCGCCATTATTGAGGCATTTTACAGCACGTTTAAAGCCTTTGTGAGCCATTGTTCATTAGAAAATATAACTCTAAATCAATGGGTCATGCTTATGTAAAAGTGAATTAATCATCAAAGCTCTGGACTTTTAGGTTGTCTATAAACAGTTCTTTGTCGCTGTCGGCATTCCAAAACAGGATATTTAAAGTGTCCCAGGAACCCTTAGGGACAATGGCATCAAGGTAAATGTTCTTGTATTGTCCATTGTCAATAAATCTATGAATTCGGATAATATTTGTTTGAATTACTTCACTTCCATTGTTAAATTTTAGAATAAATTGAGCTTGTTTCCAAGTATCCCATTCTTTAAGGGTGCATCGAAAATCTGCAGAAACACGAATCCATTTTTTGAAATTTGTGTTGTTATTTATACCGTAAATAGAAGTATATTGAAGATCTCGATTCAATCTGATGAGTTGGTTGTCAGTTTCTTTTACGACATTTTGTGAGCTATCTTGGTCGAATGAATTATTATATAATGTAACCACATTTTTGGGAAAGCCATCAAATGCATGAGGATTGTCTAGTAATTTTTTGTCTTCATCACTCTCTGTCCATCGGCCTACCACTTTCCAATAATATTCTTCGGTCAAATCTGTAATTTGCGTATTTCCAGCGTGTGCATGGTATGTCCACCAAATATTCACATATCCAAACAATAAAATGAAAATAGCAAGAACGATGGAAGTCCACTTGATTTTTGTCATTTTTTCAATCAACAAACAAAAAGGAAAAGCCAAAATTGGATAAGATTGGACCATCGCTCTTCCAGCAGGACCGCCATAATCCCATATATCCCAAGCCGTTACGATGTAGAAATTTAATAGTGCAAAACTTATTATTGCTACCTTGTTTACACCTGATTTTAAATATAAAAATAGTCCAAGTAATGGCAAAATCATCAATGGACAATAGCGCAACCATCCACATTTATAGCTCAAAGAATAATCAAAAACATGAGGGCGAAGCCAGTAAAATCCCTGCTCTTGATAGCTATAAATAAACCATTCGTTGGCGACATATTTCCAATAGATTATTTGGATGGAAACGATTATTATCGCCGCTCCCGCCATTACAAGGTACTTTGAAAAATTTTGACGAATAAAAGTAAGTTTATTTAGTATTTCCTTTGGGGACTCTATGGTCCATAAGATAGGAATCAGCGCCGATATGATTTCTGGAGGTCGTATGAGTGTAGCGAGGCCAACCAACGAGCCAATCATTATAGCAGAGTTGAAACTTGGGTTTTTATGAAATAATATGGTGAAATATAAAATTAAACAATAGATCGTAAACAAAGAACTATGTGTCATCGCTTGATCTATGCTTGAATAATTCAGGTAATTGCTGCCTATGGCATAACACAAAAGCAAAATCGCAACTGTACTGTCTTTAAAGTAAAATAAGAGTACTTTCCTTAAAATGAATAATCCCAAAAGTGAAAATAGAAACAAGCCAACACCTATGGAAACCTGATAAGGAAATGAGAATCCGTCAGCTGGATAATTTGGATTTAGCGAGCAATAGGCATGTGCCAAGGCAAAAAATGGTAGCATAACGATCGCTTGTCCACACGAATATTTCATCACATAATTACCAGATTTTTCATGGATAAATGCTTGTTGAAAATCGGGTGTAGGTTGATATTTTGCTATAATACTATCTTTAAATGAGCAATGTTTGATGTCCTTATAAATGAATAAAGCAGGTAAGTACATATAGTATCCAGATGCATCCCAGCTTATCGTTGCTTCAGTTCTAGGGAGATTCCATCTAGGATAAAAAACAAAAGCTGTATATGTCATGACACAATAACAAATACATAAAGCCAGGGTCGATAATTTCATGTAGAAAGATTAAGTGTTCTTGAATAGGCAAAATTCATTTTTTCAAAAGAATAAATATAATATCAAGATTATGCCAAACAAATTTACTTTTTCTTATTGTATTATTATCTATTATTTTAAATATTTACTTTTATAAGTTGTGGTAAATATTTTTTAAACTGAAGTTTTGGTTTTTACTATTTTTGTATTAAATAGTGTTCATTTTAAGCAAATATGTAATTAATCTGTAAACCAAGAATTCATGTTGAATTTCAAAGTGTTATTTAACTTGTCAATGTTATCTTTTGTGTCCATATTTTCGTTGAAGGCACAAAATATTTCTAACGAAGCATGCCGTGAGGTTCTACCAGTGTATAGAAGGTTGGCTGAGTTAATCCCCAAATTGTATGCAGAAGGCAAACATAAAGAAGAAGATTCGCTGACAATTGAAAGCATAGCAATAATCGAATCCAAATGCCCATGTACCTATGCCTATGCATTGAGGATTCGCAGGTGGGCTTTTTTACATTTTTATATGCTCAATAATCCAAATAGAGCTTTTGAAATTTTAGAAGAAAAGAAAAAAAAATGTATTGGAGTCAATGATAGTACAACATTGTTATTTCTTTTAGAAAAAGCAGTACTTCACCTTAGGAACGATGATTTTATAAATATGAAGAGATCATTGGATGAGGCTTTAGACTTTGGGTCCACTAAATTCAAAGGAAATTACCCAGACCTTGTAAGAACGAAGGCAAATTTAGCAATTTATTATAATTGGAAAAATGATTTGGAAAGCTCTACGAATATATTGATAGAAAATGAACTTAATATTGAAAATGAAATCGTCATTGATACAATGCTCAGAATACAATGCATAGAAAATGTAATAAGCAATGCTTTATATCTGGGGAAGAAAGAAATTTTAGAAACTTACAAAAGAAAATTAGATAGTATAGTCGAAAACACTAAATATTCAAAAAATTCAAAAATTCGAGTTGATGAAATCTATTTCAATTATTCATTATCAAAAAAGGATTATGTTTTGGCGGAACGGTTTTACAAAAATTTACCATATGAGAATTCAATAGATTATTTGGGTGGAATTCCTATTGTCAATTTTCTTATTAGTCTTGGCAAATTAGATTCTGCAATATCCAAAATTAGTAAAATAGATTCTGTATTAAACGCAAGGCAAGTACCCCTACATCATTTTTATAGAATTAATGTAGATATGCAAAAAATTAAAATTCCAAATTTCCTTAAAAATGAACCTGATTTATATCACAAAATATTGATATCTCTCAATAATAATTATATCAATCTAATTAACGAGAGTCCCTCCATTCAATCAAAAAATGCCTTGTTTCTTACTAGTAAATTTATATCTTTAATTACTACAATGATTAAAAATAATGACCAACGTTTTATCTCTGAAGCATATTCCTATCTAAACCGATTGAAAAACACCTCAAATTTATATTATAAAAAATTGCATGAATTTATAAAACAGTCTGATGATATTGAATTGAAATTATATTACCAGACATACAAAGATTTATGTGCGACCATGTTAAAACACCGCACAAGCAGAGTATTTTTGGATTCAATAAATATTATAGATAGGAAAATACACAATAAACTTCTAGATGCAAAAATTAGGTGGCATAGCATTAATTCTAATGAAGACATCCAGCAAAATCTGGAAATTGGGGAAGTATTTTTAGATTTTTATGAGAACCAAGACCCATTAAGTGGTGATCAACTAATTGTTTTTATCAGCACTAAAGATACTACTGTGTTCTTTAGATATGACAATCTACGAGAGAATATGGAGCGACAATGGAAAGCTTCTAATTATACTAATAATAGCCAAAAAAATAAAGCACTTTATGACTATTTAATAGCTCCTATCGATGTATATATTAAGAATAATAAAAAACTGTATGTTTCGACTGATGGTGAGCTGAATCAAGTAGCAATAGACTTGTTGAGCCCGACAGGAAAAAAAAATAATATACTAAGTGACCTTTATGAGATTTTGTTTATTGAAAATGCCAATTCGCTAAGAAAAATATATAATGTAAAACCAAATAAAGAAATCGATAATTATGCGATCATGGGCGGTATTAGGTATGATTGCAACTCTTTTTTATCGGAAAGTGAAAATAATCTCTCGAACACAATAACTACCAGAAATGACATAGGATATTTACAAGGATCATATAAAGAAATAGAGATCATAAAAGATAAATTGAAAGCCAAAGGGATGTCTACTATGGTATACAAAAATTGCGAAGCAACAAAACTAAAATTGATTGAAGTGCTCAAAGATCCCAAGGTGGATATTGTACACATTTCTACCCACGGCTTCGTTAATAATGCAGTATCCACAACTGTCCAGAATTATTTTACTTACAATAGCAACTCGTCAATCCTATTGGCTAGAGATGCGAAGTATGATAGTCCAGAATATACCGCAATCGAAATACTAAACAATGATCTAAGTGAAAAAGGCCTTGTTTTTCTATCGGCTTGTAATACGGGTAGAGGAAAATTTTTGCCAGGATATGGAAACACTAGTGTAGCAAATGCCTTCAAAAAAGCAGGAGTGAATAAAGTTATTGCAACTTTGTGGCCGATTCCAGATGACATTTCAGTGGAATTATGTGAACATTTTTACAGCCACTTTATAATAAGCAAAGATGCAAATCAGGCATTGAAGTATGCTAAAAATCAATTAAGGAACAAATATAGTCCACAACATTGGGGAGCTTTTTAGGGTTTTGAATTGAGTTATTTTGACCTTAGGTCTTTTTCTATTAATAGGACATCGTTTCTATACTTGTCGTTCTGTTTTAATTCTTCTAAAAGACGCATCAATTCAAGGCTATTTTGAGGATAATCTGCATACAAGCACAAGGCCAAATTCCATTTAGCGTCTTCATGGTAAGTAGAAAAATCGTCATCGGCCATGGCTCTGAAAATTTTAGCAGCTTGATGGGTTCTTTCAGCGAGAAATAAGCAGTGTCCAGCTAGATATTTGCTTTGATCATCCTTCAATTCGCCGAGCGATTCAAGGGCTTCCTTGTATTTTTTATTTTCATAGAATATTAAGGCGGATGTAAGTTTTTCATCCTCTTGACTTGGATTGTCTCGAAGGATGGTTCCAAATATTTGTGGTTTTATATAATGAGATAAAGCTTTTTTCCACCCAGCTTTTTGTTTAGTTGAAGCGAACAAATGTGGATTTGGTTTCGAGTTTTTTATAATATTCAAACTGTCAATCTTCTCTTTAATTATCTCAATAGAGTCAACATTTGGGGCAGGGGCCTCTGGTGTTTTTATCGAAGGATAAACATTAGTATTTTGCCTAAGTTCTTTTAGTGAATAAAATACTAAGGCTAAAATAGATAGCATTCCAATTAAAATTATACCATATTTAAAAGATAAAATATTTTTTGGAGATTTTTCGATTGATGGATTATTTTGGATATTGTTTTTTAATGCCTTCAATCTTTCATCAAGTACATTCATGCGAATTCCAGCATATAGTTTTTTAAGTGATTCAAAATTTTCTCTAAAATCTTCTTCGTGTTTTAATTTGGTGATAAATTTAGCTTTATCGGCATCGCTGAGGGATCCTGCTAGGTATTTCTCAATCAATTGTAAATCATTTTTTTCCATATTAGATAGGAGTTACTAAGTTCTAATTATTTATTCAAAAAATATTTTTTGTAACCTTTTCAAGCATTTGTATTTCAAATTTTTGGTGGTATCAGCATTTTTATAACCAAGTTTTTCTGTTATTTCATCCATTTTCATTTGATGAAAATAAGCCAATTCAAGGAGAGATTTACATGGCTCACCCAGTAATTCTAAGGATTTCATAGCTTTATCAATATCCTTTACATCCAAATCATCATCATCTTCTGCGATGACTTCTTTTAATAATTCAGTTGCATCAATAGGAGCTATACGCGCATTTACTCTATTTAGTTGAATGATTTTGTTTTTAATGATTGCAAATAAATAGGTCGTGATTTCTGCTGTTAAAAAGCTCAGTTTTCCTGAGATAATATTGTCATATAATACAATTATTGCGACTTGAAAAATTTCTTCAGCGTCATCACCAACAATATTAAAATTAGATTTGATCCAGCTTAAAGTGGATTGCTTGTGATTTCGGTATAAAAGAGCCAAGGTTTTATCAGGCTCGGTTTTTATCATTTCGATCCAATTCATCAAAATCGCGGATTTTAATACATAAAGTTAGAATATTTTTAAATATATGCTCGCTAAAATGTGAATTCAGACCGTATGCACAACATAGATCTATAATGGATCACGTACTTATAGTAGCACTTGGTGTTAAATTCTGGATAGATGCAATGATTTATTCCTAACCCTAAACTCATTTATGTTCATCAAAAGGACTCCAGTTTTGCCAAAATTATTTTTTTTCAAATTTTTTTATAGTAAATGGGTTACTATTTTCATTTTTTAGATTAAGGGTTAAATAAAATTTTTTTAACCTTTTAAATAATCATTAATTATGAAAAAACTTATTTTATTCTTCGCTTATTTATTTATTTCATTTTTGGCAAATGCCCAAAGCAATTCAAACCCACTTAATTATCAAGCCGTCATCAGAAATTCGAATGGTGAGCCGATAAAAAATACACAAGTGGGAATGCGATTCTCTATATTTCAAAATAACACGAGTACTTTACCTATTTATTCTGAGACCAAATCCATCACGACATCTAATCTTGGCTTGATTAACACAAAAGTGGGTGATCCAACAAGTCCAGTTTTTAATGGCTTAGATTGGAAATTAAATTACAAACTGCTTAAAGTTGAAATTGATTTAAATAACCAAACGAATTTTGTAGATATGGGTAACGTTGAACTTCAAAGTGTACCCTATGCAAATGTTGCCACCGATGTATTAAACAAACCTTCACTTGACGAACTTAAAAATGTGGACGTATCGGCTGGCGTGAGTACTGGACAAGTATTATTGTGGAATGGAGTCAAGTGGATTCCTTCTTCAGTTGTAGGACAGACTGGCCCGCAAGGATTGAAAGGCGACAAAGGAGATAAAGGCGACAAAGGTGATAAAGGAGATGCTGGAACTGGAGTGAGAATCGTGGGTACTGTAGCCAGTTCAGCCAATTTGAATGCAAACTACTCGGGATTAGTAGGCGACATGATGATTGCTGCCGATACTGGAAATGGTCATGTTTGGGGTGGAGCATCTTGGACGAATGTTGGAAGAATCCAAGGCCCTCAGGGTCCACAAGGAGTGCAAGGCTTACCCGGACAGCAAGGGTTACAAGGAATACAAGGGCCAGCAGGATCATATATTGACGGGCCAGGGATTAATATTTCAAATGGTACTATTTCTGCTGCAGATATTAGCAACACTAATGAATTACAATCATTGTCTTTGAACGGAAATGTACTCTCTCTTTCCCAAAATGGAGGTTCAATAACCTTACCATCGGGGGGTGGAACTTCTTATCTAGAGGGTAATGGGATTAATATTATTCCAGGGATTAATAATAATACATTTGTCATTAATAATACAGCTCCGAGTAAGTGGACTCAGGTAGGAGACGATATAGAAAATAACAACAGTGGTAGTATTTTAATTGGAACAACTAATTCTAATGGAGCCAAAATGAGAATCTATGCACCTAATCAAACCGGTTTGCAAGTAAATTCAGAAAATCAAGCAGCTTTGTTTGGAGGTAGTTATGATGCTGAAGGGGTGATTGGATTTAGCGAAAATTCGATTGGAGTTTGGGGACGTAGTCAAAACATCGGAGGTTTTTTTGAAGCAGCAACTAATTCAGGAAAAGCTTTGATTACGGGTAATGGAGTGGTAGGGATAAATGCTCCTGATCCCCAATACCTTCTTCACGTAGGTGGAACAGGGTATTTTGATGATGACGTTATAATGGCTGGAAGCGTAGGTATAGGTAATTCAGCCTTTCCTGAAAAATTAAGCCTATTTGGTAGATTAGGTTTTACAGGCGATATGCCAAGTACCACAAATTTTAACACTATTGCCAGAGTAGGCAATGGCAGTATGGAAGTTGGTGCTTCCTGGAGTCCTAATCAAGATTTGGCACATAACTTGGGGTCGACAAATAAAAAATGGGGTAATATTTATGCTTATAATGCATTTATTCAAACTTCAGATAAAAGAGAAAAGATGAATATCGAGAGTTTAAGTTATGGGCTAAAAGAAGTTTTGAAATTGAGGCCAGTTTCTTACGAATGGATCAAGACACCACATTATGGAAAGAAACTGGGTTTTATAGCACAAGAAATTCAAGAAGTTATTGATGAAGTAGTAAATGATAAAGAATGGGTTCAGGACGATCAAGGGAAGGTTATCAGCAAACCTGCTGATAGACTTGGTATTGCATACACTGACTTGATTCCTGTCCTCACTAAAGCCATCCAAGAGCAACAAGCTATCATAGAAAAACAAAAGGAAATATTGGCAAGTTTTGAGACAAGGATGGCAAAACTAGAAGCTAAATTAAGCGAATCAAAGTAATAACCTTTAAATATTAATTTATGAAAATCTTTATTATATTTTTAACAACATTGTTTTGCCATTTTCAAAGTTTCTGCCAAGTCATTGAACAATATTCTGTCAATAGTGGTGGCGCACTTCAATCTCAAAATGGAATTACCATGAGTACTTCATTGGGGCAAAATTCAATAAACACATTTCAATCAACTAACATAATCATTACTCAGGGGTTTCAGCAGGTTTTGAATATGGATCTAGTAGGGTCAAAGGAAGAAAAAATAATATCGGACAAAATCAAATTGTATCCCAATCCGACACATGATGGAATTACAGTTGAAATAGATGAAAGTATAAGCAATAATTGGGATTTTGAAATTTTTGGTACAAACGGAAACAGATTGCAGAATGGTAAAATAGGGTCAGGCGTAATGAAAATCTCAGTTGCTCATCTACCTGTTGGACAATATAACTTTCTACTAAAAAGCAATAATGGGTTAAAAGTTTACTCTTCGAAATTCATCAAGGTGGAGTAAAAATCCGATTATCAAAGAATTCAAATTCTATGTATAAATATTCGAAGTATAAAATTTTATTTTAAAACAAATTATAATCATTTAAATATCAAGAAAAGTTAGTAATCCCTTATTTTGAAGCATATCATTTCACCATCACCACAGATCCGATTTATTTATCGGGCCTGTGGTTTTTTGGGGTACCATTCACACCATTGCCTAAGTTTTTGAATTTCTACAAATGAAAGTACTCTCATTCATTCCGCATCTATGCGCTCCGCCTTGAATCCCTTTTTCTTGACAATCGCTATGATTTCGTCTTCGGTAATTCCCTTAGAACTTACAGTAAGTATTTTACCTTCGTCTTCAGTGTCAACAGCCCAGGTGCTTATGCCTTCGGCGTTGTCTAAATCGTTTTGGACCTTGGATACGCAACCACTACAGTTTAGGGTTGTCTTGAATTTCAATTCTTTATTTTCCATTGTTTTTTAGAATTTATAAGTTTATAAAAATAAGACTTTTAAGCGAAAGGAAGTGATGAATGGGTGAAAGATTTCAATTTTTCCATTTCAATCGAAGGCTGTTGGTTACTACGCTTACGCTACTTAATGCCATAGCTGCTCCGGCAATGATAGGGTTCAATAAAAATCCATTTATAGGATAAAGTAGTCCAGCAGCTATCGGTATGCCAATTAGATTATAAATGAAAGCCCAGAATAAGTTTTGGTTGATGGTGGCTACCGTTTGTTTAGACAATTTTATCGCTTCTGGGATCTTGCTCAAATCGGAAGAAATTATGGTCATTTTGGCGACATTCATGGCAATATCGGAGCCTTTGCCCATGGCGATACTGACGTCGGCTGTCGCTAGAGCGGTGCTATCATTGATTCCATCTCCGACCATTGCCACGGTTTTTCCGTTCTTTTGCAGCTCTTTTATAAATTCGGCCTTGTGATGGGGTAGGAGCTCGGCTTTAAAGTGCTTGATACCCGTTATTTGTGCTATGGATTTTGCTGTGGCTTCATTGTCGCCAGTAAGCATGTATAATTCGATGCCCATTTCTTGCATTTCCTTGATTGCAGCTACGGAATTTTCTTTGATTTTATCAGAAATGGCTATGACCGAAATCGCTTTCTTACCATCTGAAAACCAAATAACGGTCTTGGATAAATTACTCCACTCTTCAGCTAATTGCTCCAATTCCTTTGAAATGGTAATCCCGTTTTCTAGCAATAATTTTTTATTCCCTACGAAGTAAGTCTCATCAGAGAAATTTGCCTTAGCGCCTTTGCCTGTGATGCTCTCAAAATGGGTAAGATGTATAGGTTTGATCCCATCAAAATAATTCACAATCGCCTCTGCAAGTGGGTGTTCAGATTGCTTTTCAATGCTAAGCAAAATGTTTTTTTTCTGATCATCCGCATCCAACCAAGCCACGTCTGTTACCTGAGGTTTGCCTTCGGTGATCGTCCCCGTTTTATCCAAAATAATGGCATCCACTTTTTGCGCCAATTCTAAACTTTCGGCATCTTTGATGAGAATTCCCTCTTCTGCGCCTTTGCCCACTCCAACCATGATGGCTGTAGGTGTGGCTAATCCTAATGCACACGGACAAGCGATGACCAGCACGGTAATAGCAGCCAAAAGACCTTGTACCATGCCATTTTCTCCTCCTAAAATCGACCAAATGATAAAAGTCAGGATCGCAATGCCGATGACCGTAGGCACAAAAATAGCAGCAATCTTATCGACCAGCTTCTGAACTGGGGCCTTGCTGCCTTGAGCGTCCTGGACCATTTTGATGATTTGCGCCAGCATCGTATCTTGGCCTACTTTCAATGCTTTGAATTGAAAACTTCCTTTTTGATTGATGGTTCCTGCGAATACTTTTTCGTTTAAATTTTTTAACACAGGGATGGGCTCCCCACTCAACATGCTTTCATCCACGTACGAATTACCAAGCGTAACCACTCCATCAACGGCAATTTTTTCTCCAGGTTTCACCAATATAATATCGCCAATGTTTAGGGTTTCGATGGTCGTTTGGGCCTCAGTTCCATCCGATCGAAGGACTGTAACGGTCTTGGGTTGAAGGCCTATAAGTTTTTTGAGAGCAGTCGAAGTGTTGCCTTTGGCTTTTTCTTCTAGTAATTTTCCTAATAGAATAAATGCAATAATGACTGAAGCAGCTTCAAAATAGACGTGGGCGTGTAATCCCCTCTGATGCCAAAAATCAGCAAACAGCATGTTAAATACGCTAAAAATATAAGCGATACCTGTACTCAAAGCCACCAAAGTATCCATATTGGCAGAACGATGTTTGGCTTGTTTCCAAGCGTTTATAAAGAAATCTCGGCCCAACCAAAGTACTACAGGAGTCGAGAATGCCCACATGATCTGATTTCCATAGGGCATATCCATAAAAAACATCCCGATAATAACTACTGGTACGGAAAGTATGACAGCCCAGATTGTTTTGTATTTTAATGCTTGAAATTTTTTTTCGTGAATGGCTTCTAGGGTTTCTTGTTGTTTCGACTCATTTTCAATGTAAAGATCGTACCCAGCACCTTGTACCGCCTTTTGAAGCTGTGGGACACTGGTCATATTGGGAAGGTACTCGACGATCAAATTGCCTGAGGCAAAATTTACAGAAGCACTCACAACACCTGGTTCGTATCTGACGATGCTTTCGGCACTTGCAGCGCAGGATGCACAAGTCATCCCTAGAACAGGAAAAGTTTTCTTTACGGTAGTGACGCCATAACCAAGGTCTTTTATAGCTCTAACGGCTTGAGAAACTACGTTTTCGTCGGTGACGGTGATAGCTGCTCTTTGGTTGTTAAGTTCTACAGAATGTGTTTTGATGCCTTTTACATTTGCCAATCCATTATCTACGATCAAGGCGCAGTGTTCACTGTTTACATCTTCCAAGGGCAGGTAGATGATTTCTTTTTGGTTACCATTTGCCATGACACAATTATTTAAAGGTTACAATGCGAAGGTGGCTACAATTGTTTGGCGAGGTTGGGTATTTTTAGAGAGTAATAGAAAGTTTAACTATGAGTCAAGTAAAGCTATTTTCAATGCTCAGATATTTTAGAAAATAAAAACAACAATTTGATGCTTATAAATTGCCTCTGCTACTCTTTGAAGATTTTCAAATATTGACTTAGAGCTCCAATAGAAACTTTTATGATATAAATGCCTGTGTTTAAAAAATCGATGGCCAAAGGTTCTCCAAATACATAGAAATCGAAGATTTTTTGTTCTCTTCCGAGTGCATCGAAAATCGATAACTTGGCTGGATCTTGAGATAAACCTTCTTGGTGAATTTTGACGAAGTCGCTGGCTGGATTTGGATAAACAAACAATCGAGGCTGCTGGTTAAATTCGTTTTTGGTTCCTGTAGGTATGTAACGACATGGAATCCAAGAACTTCGAAGCGTGTCTAAAAATATTAGCTCATTGTTCCTAAAAACCTTTGCGATTTTATAGTCATCTTCACAGTGATGGCCCATGCATACCAAGGAATAAAATGGATGATGATTAGAACCAATTCCTTCAATCCATAACATGTCGTTTATTGGACTATCATTATCTGCAAATGATCTAAAGTTCACTTCTATGGTCTTTCTTAGCTGTCCTTCATATAATTTTTCTTGAATTTCGGTAGTCCAAAAATCCCTTTGGAAGGGTAAATATTGCATGTTTGTTGCACATTGTAAATGTTCGTCTATCTCAGTTCCAAAATCATACGTCAAGCCATAAGGTAAAGAACAATCAACAACTGGTAGGTTATTCAATAATGATGCTCTTCTGACCAAAACTGAATCACCCTGTTTGCGGTAATATCCTAATATTCGACAATTGCTTTCATACTCATTACAATCCCAAATTTCAATATATTGACCTTCACAAATGTCCTTTTTTATGCCATTCTTTATTATTCTTTTTTGACATGAAGCACCATCCCAAAAGCTAAAATGTAGATATTCCCACTTTTGAGATATAGTTTCGTCTGGAAAAGTGTTTTGTGCGTATGCTTCAAAGAAAAAAGTTGGAATAATCAACAGCGAGAAGACTAAAATTTGCTTTTTCATATCTGTTCATTTAGAGGTTTTAAATATTCTATACGTGCCCTGTTGGAAACCTAGGAGGTTATTTTGCCATTCGAATGCGATACATTTTATTTTTTTTTAAAATCCTTATTTCAAATGATACCCGACTTCAATCATATTTTTAATACTCCAATCTTACTTTGTATAGAAGTGGTGGTCATTGTAAGAGTCCATGACTAAAGTTACAAATTATAATTCAAATGTGGTGAAAATAAAGAATTTATTTTTGAGTATAGCGAGAGTGTCCAATGAATTATGCTGAAGTAATTGGAATTGCTGCATATAGCATTTCATAGCCAGATTAATTTTTGTCAAAAATATCTAATATGCACAAAAAAAAATCTCTACACCAAATGGATATTCAATTGATGTAGAGAACGACGTTAATTTGCCTTCTTGGTAAACCAATTTGGGCTATGTTTACTTATTTTTTATCCCTTAACTTGGTTGATTATTTCGTCTTGAATGGCGTTTATCCTTGATTTTAATTCAGGGGTTAATTTATCTGGGAAATCTTTGAGTTTTTTAAGATTAAATGCTAATACTACCGAAGCAATTCCTACGAAGATGAAAGACAAAGCGGTGATGGTCACCAAGGAAATACCCGTAAATATTGGATTGGCCAATAACAATAGGGATAAAATAATGCCCAGCACGCTGGTAATGGCTGCATTTCCCCAATTTAATATTTTTAAATCTTTCATATCGAATGAAAAACCAAGCAACTGGAAAGAGCGAAAAAGCATCGTAAATCCTACGAAAAAAGGCAGAACAACCATAGAAATACTCGGATATATGGCTAAGTAAATACCTATAGCAAGGGTAAAAATACCGCCAACGAGATACCAGCCCCAGCCTTTTAGGGTTTTGTTGTTTCCAATGGAAAAAAATATATCCATCAGCCCTGAAACGATATAAGATGCGCTAAAGAAGATGGATAGCGTTAGATAAGTCTCTAGGGGCACCGTGAAGATATAAATTCCAAATAGAATGAATAATACTCCGATGATTAGAGGGAGGTACCAGTGCTTTACAGAATTCGAAATTTGATGCAATAAACTTGTCATATCAATTGGTTTTAGTTGTTTCGCCTACTTTGTTACACGGTTTTCGGCATGTCCGTTTTGCTTTCAAAAGTTTATTGTTTGAAAAAAAACTCTAATTGACAGAACTCGAACTACAACGCTGGGAAAATAGAGAATTACGGAAGAATTCAAGAGACAGTTAGGGGAAAAACTCAATCAAAATGAGCAGAATTGTGGATAAATGGCAGTAATACTAAAATTCTACCGATATAATATATAGCGCTGTTTTATATTTTTACTATTTATTGATATAATATTTGTGAAATAAAACTGAAAAATTTATTATTAATAAATTGCAAACAAAAATAACAAATATTTGCAAAATTGTAACACGGAATATGATATTATTTTTTAAAAAAAATTGTTGGCTTTTGAGAGGTTGATTTTGCTGAATTTTGAGGAGAATGAAAATCAATTTTTCTCTCTGGTTATTAAGAATTTAAAAATGAATTTTGCGTTATGATTGAATGGGTTTTTTATTTTTTTTCAAGGTTATTAATCTATTCTCTGCCCAAAAGTAAGCAAATTGCTGTCTGGGTCGAGTAATGCAAATTCTTTTTGACCCCAAGGTTTGATCTCGAGATGCCCATTGGGGTGGATTGGGATTTTATGGTTCAAATAAGTTTGAAAAAGCCCTTCAATATCGTTGGTGCGGATATAAACTTGTCCATAATTCTCTTTGGGGTTCAGTTCCTTGAAAAGAAAAAAATGAAGCTCGATATTGTCTTTGCAAAGCATGATATAATCCGGATAATCGCCTAACAAATCAAACTTGAGCTGATTTACGTAAAAATCAAGGATTAGATTTTTATCGCGCATCGGAAGCTTTGGATGAATATTTGTTAACACTTTCTGTAAATTATTTTGAAAATCAATGGAATTTATTTTGGTAAAACTCATTGACACCATTTTATTTTAGTCAAAAACGATTTGGTGTTGATACCTCAAAAGGTATGTCCAATTCTGCATTTTAGTGTCAGTTATTCTAGTATTATTTTTTTAATGAAATTACTATCCCTTGTTTTTATCAATGCAAAATAGAGCCCTGGGGGCATAGGTGATAAGCTCACAGAATGAGTCCCAATTGGATGAATATTCTGTTGCTTGAAAACAATTTTTCCTTGAAGATCTAAAATTTCAACACTATAGCCTTCAGGGGTTTCTTTAGTCAATTTAATATTCAGGGTGTTCCGCATTGGATTGGGAAAGAGGACTACTGAGTTGTTGGTATCTAATTCATTTACAGCTACCACATTTTGGCAAAATGAAGGGCCACCTACGAGCGTTGTCATTTCATTGCATAAATAATTATAATTGCTAATGTCAGCGTCAGTAAGGGTTCCATTAAGCAGATTGTTACTTTCTAGAGGATCGACAGCAAGGTTATAAAATTCTTGTGCACCATAATCAAACCTTATGAGTTTGTAATTCTTGTTGCGCATACTCTTTCCATCGGAGCTATCTGTGGTGAGTTTGAAGATTTCACTAAAGGCCCAAGGTCTTATGGAGTCTCCGATGTTTTTTATGATGGGCTGCAGACTTTTACTGTCAACGGGTGTAGAACTCGGTATTTGCGTCTGCCAATTGGTGTAGCCAAAGTTCTCAATTATGGTTGCAAATAAATCTGTAGTGTTGACTAGTGCATTACTAACTCTTCCCTTTGTTACTACGGATGGACCAGCTATGATGCAGGGGACCTGAATGCCATACTCATACACAGTACCTTTGGCTTTAGTAAGGTCTGTAATCTGTGCTGTGCGAGGCGTGTTGCCATTGTCACCTACAAAAATTATATCAGTGCTATCCATCTTATTCATTACCTGCAAGCTATCAATCAAGCGACCAATTTCGTGATCCAGTGCTTGTATCATTGCTTTAAAATACTGTTTGGGTTGTGCATTGATGTTGGCAGTAGTCCCACTAAGATTGGTAAAAGTATGAAGTCCTGCAGGCGGCAAATGCAAAGGATCGTGAGGGGCATTAAATGCGAGCCAAAGGAAAAATGGGTTGTTTGGATTTTGCGTTTTTAGCCAAGTTACGGCATTGTTTACATTTTCGCTAGTAGCATACGTTGTCACAGTACTTGCTACGCCATTAGTGTGTTTGGTCCAATTGGTATAATTGGGGATTTGGCCGATGAAAGGACCCTCATACCAATCATATCCCAAAGCTTGAGGGCTCATTAAGTTGATGGCAGGGGTAGGATTTTTTAAGTGCCATTTGCCGATATTAGCTTTTGCTATATTTGGATTGTATTTTTTTAGTAGTTTTGGAATGGAGACTTCGGCGGTATCGATTTGATTGCTGCCTCCGACGCCACCAACAATTCCCCCAACACCAGTTCTAAAACTATATCTACCCGTTAGTATGGTAGTACGTGTAGAAGAGCAAACAGGATTGCTATAAAAGTTCTTAAATCGAATGCCTCGGGTCATAAGGCTCCTTATATTTGGGACATCGACGGTATCCCCATGATTTTCATAAAAACCAAAATAATCGGGGCTTAGATCATCTGCGATAATAAGAATCGTATTACGCTGGGCAAAGCTAGGGATTATAAATAGCCATAAAAAGAAAATGATGACCGTATTTTTTGCTTGTTTCATAGTTTTTGTTTTCTGTAAAAAATTCGACAGCCAAAGGATTGTGTCTCAGGCGTGGAGACTGGTTTATTTTTAAATAAATCATCGATCGTTTTAGGATTAAAATCCATCCATTGAATACTTTTGGTAATTTGTTTTTGGTTTCCTCGTGCAATTTAGGGTGAAACCAGGATTTAGGGTATTATTTTTGTTGAAAAATATAAAGGGCTGTGTTTGACTACTCTTCTCTAGAAAGGTTTAATTATTTTACGAAAAAGATGAGGCAATATAATCGAAGAGATAGCAATATAACACATGGCGAAAATAGCTTTTTGCCAGTGTAGAACTTTGTCTTCAGTAATATATCAAAATTTGCCATTGTATAATTGTAGAAATCTGGTTTAAATCTTTTTCAAATTTCATTATTTTTTAAAAATAAAATATACAGCAAGGATTAAAAAGCAAAACCCAATCAAATGATTCGATCTAAGAGTCTCGTTTTTAAAAAAGACAAGCGTGAATCCCATAAAAACGGTCAGGGTTATTACCTCTTGTATGACCTTTAGTTGCCAGAGATTAAAGGGGCCGCCGTTCTCACTGAACCCAATTCTATTGGCAGGAACTTGAAAGGCATATTCAAAGAGGGCAATCGACCAGCTGATCAATATAATGCTGACCAACCCTAGGTTACTAGCCCATTTCATTTGGCTAAATTTTAAATGTCCGTACCAAGCAAATGTCATAAAAGTATTTGAAAGTACCAAAAGCCCAAGTGTGAGGATCGTTTTACTCATGAAATAATTCCACTGTTTTATTATTTCAAAGGTAGTTTTTTTTAGTATTTTAAATTGCAATTTCCTTAGCTAGAAACTGGACAAATTGGCTTATAGATCATTTTAGTAGTTGTTTGCCATTTTCTTTAGCTGCAAATTGTGAAGTCAGGGTGTTTACATTTCCAAAATCGTCCGTTTGTAGCATTGCCTTAAGCGTTTTATACTTAGCATCGGTAAGTGATAAATAAATTTTGTGTTTCATATTCGTGTATTTTTAATTCTCATTATTTAGATGTTAGTGATTAAGTGTTTGTACACTCAATCAAAAAGGGATTGTAATTCTGAATCCAGAATGATTGCTTTTTGTATCGTTTTGAAATGATATTTGCTGTTTCATGGTGTAAGTTGGGTTATATTTTAAATATTATAACAAATTTAATAATATTTATCAATTTTTGAAAAAAAAATATAGAATAATTACCCAAGATAAATAAACATATAGGAACTGAGCCAACTCTCTTTCTTGTAGGAGGATGATTGCTAAGGATTTTGGCTTACAAGGGAAAATTTTTTGAATTTTTTAGTAGCTCTTCTTTTAATTTATGTGTAAATTTTATAGCACCAATTTTACTGAGATGTGCTTCGTCTCGCCAGTTGTCCAATGATGTGTCATATCTGAATGTGTCAGTAAAATCAAAATATTCAAGATTTAATTTTTTTGTTAATGAAAACAATTCTTCGTTATCAATCTTGCATTCATCATCGTAAAATGGGGCAGTAAAGAAAATTAATTTTTTATTATTATTTTTCGCGTATTCAATTAATTCCAAGAAACAATTGTAGCTTAATTTATTCAAATGAACGCTATCTGGACATCCTTTTGGTTTTTTATTTTTGACAAAATTTTGAAAAACTTCTTTTTCGTGTTCGGTAGGTTCCATTGCATCAAATCCTCTATATTTTGTATAATCATATTTAGGCTTGATATAATTTAAAATTATACCGAAAATTCTATTGTTGTACGAAAGGCTCCAAAAAAAATTAAGAAAGGGGTTGGCCTTATTTAATTTATCTATTTCTTTTTTAATTAGTGGATTCCTATGATATTTCACCAATAAGGCGTCTAGGTCTTTTCCGTCATAATCTTCATTAAATAATGTTGAATCATCAATTTGAATCAACAATGTTTGCGGTTTTTTATTTTCAATTAATTTAATTACAGTAGTGACAAATGCTATGTTTCTTGCATTCAAACCCATATTGAAACTAGAGGTGTCTAATATATACGGATCCACATGCAGGTTGGCTCTGGAACTTCCGAAAACTAATAATTTTTTGCTTTCTTTTATTTTTAAATAATGATTAAGCTTTCCAATTGCCAGCCCAGTATATACATTGTCACTAATTTTATTTAATGTAAAAAAAAATAATTTGTCGGTAATATAACAGATGGAACAAATTAATATCAATGTTCCTAGTACATGTTTAATATTTTTGACATTCATTTGATAGTTAAAATTGAAAATAAATAAAATTAGTGCTATTAGCAAAAAACAAAACCATAAGCATAATTGTAAAAGATATCAGAATTATCATACTTGAAAATTTAATTTTACTTCCTAAATATTCTATGGATTGATTTGTGATTCGTAAATATAAATCAAAAGTAAAGCCAATCATAAGTACGACTATAGTAATTAGCATTGCATTGTAATCAGAAATTATTGGAAGTTGATAATTGCCACTGAGTATCCTACCTACCATAACATTAGCAGTTTGAATGTCTGGTGATCTGAAATAAATAAAAGCAAAAGCAACCAATACAAAAGTATAGATATATCCGAGATAGGAGATTTTTTTTAAAAATTTGTAGTAAGAATTCGGACGAACATATTTTTCAATACATAAAAAAAGTCCGTGTAAACCACCCCAAACTACAAAAGTCCAGTTGCTGCCATGCCACAAGCCTCCTATGAGCATTGTCAAAAGTAAATTCCTATAAGTTTTCAGTTTGCCATTTCTATTGCCACCTAATTCTATGTATAAATAATCCCGAAGCCAATAGGATAAAGACATATGCCATTTTCTCCAAAATTCTGTGATTGAAGTGGCAAAATATGGAAGGTTGAAATTTTGCAAAAGATCAAAGCCTAATAGCTTTCCCGTACCGATAGCTATGTCTGAATAACCAGCAAAATCGTAATAAATTTGGAAAGCGTAAAAAATAGCCGCAAGAATTAATGAGCTTGAATTAAAAATATTGGGTTCTCTATACACCCAATCTACATAAATAGCTAAAGAATCCGCTATGACGATTTTTCTGAATAAGCCAATCGTTATTTGCAAAATCCCCTCATTAAATCGTGAATTGGAGAAAATTCTTTTGCTTTTTACTTGGGGTAGGAGATGTGTTGCTCTTTCAATGGGACCAGCTACTAAAAGAGGAAAAAAACTAACGAAAACTGCATAGTCAATAAAATTATTTTCAGCTTTTATTCGATTGCGATAAATATCTATGACGTATGATAATCCATGTAAGGTGTAAAATGATATCCCTACAGGTAAGATTATTTTTAAGGTGTGTGGATTTGCATGAAAACCCAATTTTGTTGATAAAGAAATAAAAGATTCAATAAAAAAATTATAGTACTTGAAAAAGCCAAGAAAACTTAAATTAGTGATTACGCTTATTAAAAACCAAATCTTTTTTTGATCTTGATTTTTTGAATTTGACATTTGGATGCCAGTAAAATAATCCAACAAAGTTGAAAATATCAACAGAAATAGAAACCTCCAGTCCCAACATGCGTAGAAAAAATAACTTGAAATAAAGAGCAATATATTTTGCAGTTTCACTCTATTGTTTGGTATTAGCCAATAAAGCAAAAATATTATAGGAAAAAAAATAGCAAAATGAGCTGAATTAAAAAGCATATATTTGACCTTTCGCAATTAGTCTTAAACGCAAATACTAGTAAATCAGGTGCAAGTTATGTATAATTGTTTAGAAACCAAATCATACAAATTTGAACTCGCACTTATAAAAATTAATATCCTGATGCACGTAAATCCGAGATGAAAAGTCATTGTTTTTATTTATTATGGCAAATATTATTATCTTATTAATCATAATAAGCAGCTATTAAAGCATTTCTGGATAAATGCTCTTGTCCTATTTTTTTATCAATCAAAATCCATTTTTTGAATCCTAACAGAATTTAATATCGCCAATAAGGCGACTCCCACATCAGCAAAAACAGCCTCCCACATCGTAGCCAATCCTCCCGCTCCAAGCAACAATACGATTCCTTTTACTGCGAATGCCAATATTATATTTTGCCAAACAATCTTTTTAGTCTGTTTGCCGATGATTATTGCCATAGGGATTTTACTGGGTTTGTCGTCTTGGATCACTATATCAGCGGTTTCTATCGTTGCATCGCTGCCAAGTCCACCCATGGCGATGCCTACATCGCTCAATGCCACGGCTGGTGCATCATTTACGCCATCTCCTACGAAAGCAACCTTTTGGTTTTGGGCTATTAGATCCTTTACTTTATTGACTTTGTCTTCAGGCAACAAATCGCCATACGCATTAGCAATCCCTAATTTTTGAGCTACAAATTGGACAACTGAATTTTTATCACCGCTTAACATTGTAGTGTTTATCTTCATTGATTTTAGTTTATCAATGGTTGTTTTAGCATCTTCTTTGATGCTATCTGCGATGGTGAGATACCCAACGAACTTTTGGTCGTAAGCAATGCCAATTAGCGTGTAAACTAAGCTGCTGGTATCTAGATCATATGCGATAGAAAATTTGTCCAATAATTTAAAATTTCCAACCAAAATATCAGTGCCCTCGACGGTCGCTTTCAATCCGTGCCCAGGTATTTCTTCAACATTTTCTAGTTTGACATTGTGATTTATTTTTCCAACAAAATCATGAATGGCAGTTGCTACGGGGTGAGTACTTTGGCTCTCTAATGCATTTACAATTTGTAAAATTTCTTCCTTGTTGTATTCGGGTTTAATGAAAATATCCTGGACTTTAAATATTCCCTCGGTCATGGTGCCCGTTTTGTCCATCACTATATGTTGAATATCGGATATAATGTCTAAAAAATTACTTCCATTGAACAGAATTCCATGTTTACTGGCTGCGCCGACGCCACCAAAATAACCCAAAGGAATGCTGATGACCAAGGCACAAGGGCATGAAATAACCAAAAAAATCAATGCTCGATATAGCCACTTGCCGAATTCGTAATCCTGAAGAAAAAAGTAGGGGAGGACGCTGATGAGAACGGCTAAAAGTACCACAATGGGCGTGTATATTTTTGCGAACTTTCGTATAAAAAGTTCAGTTGGAGCCTTGTGTGTTGTAGCATTTTGCACCAATTCTAATAATTTACTCAACTTGCTGTCCGTATAATTGGTAGTGACTTTTACTTGTGCTATTGTATTTAAATTGATCATCCCTGCCAAAACAGTATCACCATGTTCTTTGGTATCGGGTTGGCTCTCTCCCGTAAGAGCAGCAGTATTGAATGTGGCTTTTTGGGAGATTAATTCGCCATCCAATCCTAATTTTTCACCAGGTTTGAGTAGGATGATATCTCCAATATTGGCAAGTTCCGCTTTTATCCTTTTGGGTTCATTTTTTTGCAAGATCGTTACTTCATCAGGTCGTTGGTCTATGAGCGTTTTTATGTTTGCCTTTGCCTTTTTGACGGCCAATGTCTGGAATATTTCCCCTACTGCATAAAACAACATTACAGCCACTCCTTCGGGATATTCACCGATGGCAAAAGCACCAATTGTTGCAATCGACATCAAGAAAAATTCTGAAAATATCTCACCTTTGATGATGCTTTCTATAGCTTCTTTCAGTACTGGAAAACCCACTGGTAAGTATGCAAATACATACCAGCCCATTCGCATCCAGCCATTGAACCAAGTTTGAAAAAAAAAGTGGTCAAAAGCTACAGCCGACAATAATAGAGTCATAGAAACTAGTGCTGGCAAAAACATTTTAAGTGTACTATCAGAAGACCCAGTATGGTCGTGCATATCTTGATGTGCTAAATCACCAGTAAAATTCGAATTTTCGTCGTGACAACAGCTAGCAGTGCTTTGGTCTTTTTTTAACTGATGGTCCACCATTGAATTTATCTTGTTTTCCTCCGTACAACAAAGCTGGTTCCCATTGTCATCGTATTTATGCTTGTGTTCCATTTTCTGAATTTTTATCCTGTGGTACTGGGGATTGTATTTGTGTATTTATAGACGTACAAATTACGGTTTAACTGAAAAATTTGCAAATAATAGCTTGAAAAACTAAATGGGGATAGGTTTATTTTTTCTGAACAATTTCCTAAAGTACATCTGTACTCAATGATTGGTCGCTAATTTTGGGTCTTAGCGCACTGTTTGCAAGGACGGTCTTTTCGGTGTTATTGACAAGGGTATATAATTCAATTGAATGAATTCTTGAATTCTAGGGGAGTTTGATCCATTTTCTTTTTGAATAATTTATTGAAAGATTGCGGAAATTCAAAACCCAATTGATAGGCAATTTCGCTGACAGAAAGATTGGTAGTTGATAATAATTCTTTTGCTTTTTCAATAAGTTTTTCGTGTATATGCTGCTGGGCAGTTAAACCAGTCAGATTTTTCAGTAAATCACTAAGATAAATGGGTGATAAATTAAGTTTGTCGGCGATAAATTGAACAGTTGGCAATTGCGTATTATCATTTTCAAAATAGGAGTTTAAAACCTCTTCCATTTGAGATAATGTATCGTTACTGATATTTTTTCTGGTAAGAAATTGGCGATTATAATATCTGTCAATATGTACCAATAATAATTCAATATTGGCAATCAGCACATCTTGACTAAATTGATCGGTATTGTTTTGACATTCTTGTTTAATAGATTCAAAAAGATTTAAAATAATTTGTTCTTCTTTTTCTGAAAGAAATAAAGCCTTGTTATTTGAATACGAGAAAAATCCATAATTGTGTATGGTTTTAGCCAAAGGATAACCTTGTATTAAATCTGGGTGAAACATCAACTTGTGACCCACTAATTTTACATTACCCATATTTTCTGTATCCTCTAAACTAAAAATTTGTTTTGGAGCAGTTACCATCAATACACCATCATCAAAATCATAATGCGTTTGTCCGTAATGAACTTTGGAGGTTACATCTCGTTTAAGGGAAACAGTGTATAGATTATCTGTATAATGTTTCCAAAAGTCCTTGTTGGCTTCATTCCATTTGAAATCTTCTAAATTTACGATACTTACCAATGGATGGAAAGGTTTTGGTAAACCACAAAGTTGATGAAATTGTGAAACAGAATTAATCTCGTTGATTGTGGTACTTTTTTTCATTTCTGACAGATTTCAAGTTACATCTTATTGCGACAGCAATTTAGTAAAAGACATCGAACTTAAAGTCCAATTTTTATTTTCATTTGTATAAACTTCAGTCACTACAAAGGGATTTATTACTTCGTTACCACCAACAATGGCGGTGAGTTTTATTTTATTAAGTAGAATAGCTGTGTTTCCTAAAATTTGAACCGAACTTTCTTCAATATCTGCTTTTTTATATTGAATACCTCCAGCTTTTATAATATCCAATTCGTGTGTCTTGTTCATAGTACCTCCCATATGTACAAAAACTGCTTTTTCATTGAAAAGTTTATTCAATTCTTCCACATTTTTGTCAGCCATCCATTGCCATTTTTGTTTTGAAAGATTGATTATCTGCTCTTGTTCCATTGCCATTTTTGTTTTCTTTACAGTAGTAGAATTTTTTGTGTTTTGCTGTGCATAAGATAATGTTGTAACAAAAACTATTGTCAACAGTCCAATTAAAGATGCTTTCATATTAATATTGAATTTTTATTTTTTCATGGGTGCTTCCACATCAGAAAATACTTGAACAAAAGGAGGTAATCTTTCACCCATAACTTGAATTGCATTTAATTGATTGGTAAATTCTGAGAATTCATTTTTTGAGAATTTGACTTTATCGGCACCAATATTTTCTAGCATGTGCTCCATTTGGGTAGTACCAGGAATGGGAACAATCCAAGGCTCTTGTGCTTGTAACCATGCCAAAGAAATTTGTGTAGGAGTTGCTTGCTTTTTTATACTCCATTCATTGAGTAATTTTAATATTGCCAAATTGTTTTTAATGTTTTCTGGTGAAAAGCGGGTTTCTATTCCTCGTATATCACCTTGTGCAAAACGTGTTTGTTCATCTATTGCACCTGTTAAAAAACCTACACCAAGTGGGCTCCAGCATACAAAACCAATTCCTAGTTCTTTGCAAAGTGGTAAAATTGATTTTTCGGGCCCACGCCACAATAATGAATATTCATTTTGTATAGCGGTAATTGGATGTTCCTTATGAGCTCTTCGTACTGTTTGTACACCAGGTTCTGATAGCCCATAATGTAGTACTTTACCTTGCTGTATCAGATCTTTTATAGTCCCTACTACATCTTCTATGGGCACATCGGGATCTACTCGATGTTGATATAACAAATCTATATGGTCTGTACGCAATCGCTTCAACATTCCGTCCACAACTTTGACAATGTGCGCAGGTTTACTATTTAGTCCAGGCAAACGTTTTTCAGTTTCTTGATCTATATTCCAACCAAACTTTGTAGCTATTTTAATTTTATTACGAAATGGCTGAACGCCTTCGCCTAAAATTCGTTCCACTTCATGCAAACCATACGCTTCTGCAGCATCAAAAAAAGTAACGCCATTGTCATAAGCAGCATGAATTATTTGATGCATTTGCTTGCGATTGGGTATAGTCGTTTGGTAAGTTCGGCTCATATTTTGCACGCCAATACCAATACTAGAAACTTCAAGTGAAGAACCTAATTTTCGCTTACCAACTTTTGATTTTGTATTTTTCTCTTTTTCATCAGCGGTTGAGGTATTTGCCAATGCACTAAATGGCAATAGTGTAGTTCCTGCAAGAGCTAATCCCGCACTTTTTAAAATATCTCTACGTTTCATGCTTATGTTTTTTTGAAAACTTTATAAATCCAATGTTCTACTTCCCATCCATTTAATTATGTTTGGGTCTCGATGGTCAAAGAATAGACTTTTATTGGTATCCAGCGATTTAATGTGTTCCATGTCACCAGCACTCAATTCAAAATCAAAAATGCTGAAATTCTCTTTCATTCTTTCTTTGCGAACCGATTTTGGAATTACTACAATACCTCGTTGAGTAAGCCAACGGAGTATAACTTGAGCAACACTTTTATTATATTTTTGTGCAAGAGAGACTAATAGTTCATTGGTGAAAATATCATTTTTTCCTTCCGCAAATGGCCCCCAAGATTGCATCTGCACATTATTTTCTTGTAGAAAAACTTGAGCTTCATTTTGTTGATGAAATGGATGGGTTTCTATTTGATTGACTGCTGGAGGTATTTTACTGAATACCATTAAATCCATCACACGGTCTATTTGAAAATTGGCAACCCCAATAGCTCTTATTTTGCCTGCTTCGTACAATTCTTCCATCGCACGCCAAGATCCGAATACATCGCCATAAGGTTGATGAATAAGATACAAATCCAAATAATCTAATTGCAATTTGTCCAATGACTTTTGAAATGATTTTTTGGTGTTTTCATATCCGTGATCTTGCACCCATAGTTTTGTAGTAATGAATAAGTCTTCTCTGGAGACATTATTTTTCTTAATAGCGTTTCCGACGGCTTTTTCATTCATATAGGAGGCTGCAGTGTCAATCAGACGATAACCCGTCTCGATGGCTTCTCTTACAGCTTGTTCACATTCTTTTTCATCAGGTATTTGAAAAACTCCAAAACCTAAAATTGGCATTTCAATTCCGTTGTTTAATTTTATTTTTTGCATAAAATATTTTTAATTAATTTACTGCAAAAGTCTAGCTAAATTTGGGAACAGAAGTATCCAAATTAGGGAAAGATGTATCCAAAATTATTTTAGGAATTTCTAATTGGCCGATTTGAACGAAGTTTTTCAATCCTAATAATTATTCAGAAAACTCTATTTCTATTCTATTAGTTTTTTCAACCCGTCAACTAACGAGGACCAGCTGACTTCAGAATGTTTGGCTTTTTCCTCATCGTAATTGGTTTGTTGAATTGTCAATTCTGTGCCTTTTTCAGTCGGCTTTACTTCATAGCTTACCCATAAGTAATTTTCTGGTAGATCCTCCATTTCTGACCAACTGCTTAGATAGGAATATGCCAGTTTTTCATTGTGTACATATTCGAGAATTTGGCCTCTGTCCTTGTATTTTTGTCCTTCCCATTCCCCTTGAAAAATTATGTCATCGCCAACTTTCCAAGATGTTAACATTTCTGTTCCAAAAAAATATTGTTTAAAAATTTCTGGATTTGTAAGTGCTTCCCAGACCTTTTCGATGGGTGCATTTACGATCGTTTTGTATTGAATTTTAAAATGTTGCTGCATATTATTATTTTTTAGTTGATCTCATTGCTTTTACTTTTTTGATTGTATCATCATTCACAAACTGTTCGTATTCCCTAGTTTCGCGCCCGAAGATTGCTATTTTTCCGTCTTTATCAGCATGGACACCGAATCCATATCTTTTGGTCAAAGGCGAGGCTCTAAAACAGGGTTGACCCTTCGAAAAAAAATGATTTCTAGCCTCATCGTGTTCAGCTTGGGTCAGGTCATTTCTTATCGCAAATACTTGAAATAGAACATCGTCAGAAGTAAATTTGTAAGGATTTTTTACAAGCAATTCAAACTGAATATCAGCGATAGTCTGCTTTTCGACTTTGGCAGAAGGCGGCTGACTCATCTGTGTTGGGCAGTCTTCAGCTACTTCTATGAATGTGTTATAATAGTTAGTTGTGTGCAATGCCATTTGTAGTTAATATTTTGGATTGGAGTGTTATAGTTGAATGGAGGCTTTGGGATTATATAATATGGCGGGGGTACTTTTAATTGAACCTTTTATTCTTTTTATGTGTTGGCTGGATGAATTTGTATTTGTCCACCTATTGCTTTTAATATTTTCATAATGGTCTCAAATTGTGGTTTAGCGCCATTCGATAATGCTTTGTAGAGGCTTGGCCGGCTCAATCCTGTCTCTTGTGCAATCTTGGTCATTCCTATTGATTTTGCAATGTGCCCGATGGCAATAATTACATCAGAATCATTACCTTCTGCTAGAACTGTATTCAGATATTCGGCAATCATTTCGTTGTTGTCTAAATAGTCAGCAATTTCAAATTTTGAAATTTCCATTTTTATGTATTTTTATTCTTTTTAATATCTCAGTTGCTTTTAAGATGTCTTTTTGTTGAGTCGATTTATCTCCCCCGCATAGAATTATAATAATTTTTCCATTTAATTCTTTAAAATATATCCTAAAACCATTTGCTTAATCAATTTTTAACTCTCGAATCCCATCGCAAATTGTTTTGTATTCTCCAAAGTGCCCATCCATTTGGATTTTTTGAAGGCGAAACAATATTTTGGATTTGGCTTTTAAGTCTTTTAGTTTTCTAAACCATTTGTCAAATTCGTCAGTTTTTTCAATGATAAACATTTTGTAGGTTGTATTCGTTTGGCTACAAATTTATGCTTTTTATTTTGATTCACAAATAGATTATCCGATAAAGATTTAAAGAAAAGTTCAGGCTTAATAAATTACTAATACAGCTATTTTTAAATATTAAAAATCATTTGAAAGCTTGCCGTGTGCAATGCCATTTGTAGTTAATATTTTGGATTGGAATGTTATAGTTGAAAGGAGGCTTTGGGAATATATAATATGGCGGTTTTTTAATTTTTTAATCATTTATCAAAATTCCTAATTTGTCTAATGTTTCATAATCCAATTGGCCCAAAGGGAGGTTGTTTTCTACTTGAAATTGTGAAAGGGAAGCCTTCAAATTTGAATCAAATATCACAGAATTTTCGGGTTTTGTGTAATAACCTTTTTGCCGCAGAGAATTTTGGACATCAATGCATAATTTACTGGTGATTTGTTTAGAGCACAATACCCGTCTCATTTCTTTGAACGCATCTTTTAAATTTATAATATTAAATTTAAATGGTCTCATTTCAAAATTTTTAGATTGAGTTGTATCTACTAATATTTTTATTACAGCTGAGAATTCGGGTATTTCTACAAGACAATGAACCATGCAATCGTCCGGCTTTGGAGATTGGCAGTTTACCATTTTCCTTTTTATCCAAGTGGAAGATTGATTTTGCAACACAATTCTCTTGATTTGGACAGTTACATTTTCTTTGGATTCATCGCCTAGAAAAATTGGATATTCTATTGTTTTTGACTCTCGAGTATAAGATAAAATGCATTCTGCGAAGCATTTGCCAGCGTCCGATTCCTGCGAGTAATTTTTACTTTCGGTATTTGGATGGTCAATCGTTTTGCATCGGGAAAATACAAAAATTGAAATACCAATTGACAATAAAATATTATTTAGGTTCATGAATACATTATTTTATTTTATAATACTTACTGCGTCGGTTCCAAGTTTGTTCAGAGTTTAAAGCTTTGGAAAATCCCACTTTGTTATCCATTTTTGATAAAACTAACTAAAAATTTATTTGGACTATTATTTTCAAAGTTAAAGTTAATAAATAAACTCCAAAGTTTAAATATCAAAAAAGATTATTCCGCTTGTTCTAAAGGCGATTGTTAATTCAATTTTTGAGGAATCTATTCTTCGTAAAAATAAAATGGGGTAATACTAGATTAAAATTTCCGCTCAATTATAAGTTGTTACTTCTGCTTTTTTAATTCTTGCCAATTAATTTTTTTAATGAAAAAGCTAATACATCGAGTTTCTTTAGGGTTTCTATATAAATCTAATATTCTATATTGACTGGTGTCTTCATTTGATTTTTTTAAAATAGCATAGGTAGATTTATCCATGAACCCTAAGTTTTTATCTACTTCAAAGTATAAGGTATCGTTTATAAGCTTGTAAGTTCCAAAATGGAAGTCTTTTTGAAAGCAACTATTTATATATTTAAAATTGTTATTGGGCCTCAGTTTTAATGTGGTTTGACAGCTTACGACGCCAATATATACTGCGACTAATAAATTCTCATCTTCATACTTTTCCCAATCAATTATACCCTGAGGTTTTACTAATGATAATAAATTAAAAATAAAGATTAAAATGGAATAAAATAGGCGTTTATTGTTTTTTGTAGTTTCTCTGCGCCATTTGAATAAATGAAAACATGCTACACCAAATAAAAAAATCCAGCCACACAGCCATAATAACATGGCAATAACACTATTTGCGCCTTCAATGTAACTTAGAAAATATTGAAAAAACCATATACAATAGAAGACAATTGCTAAAAACAAAAATATTGTATTTTTCATTGTGGTAATTATTTTTTTACTTGAGATTTTGGATTGCTATAGATTTTTAAGACTTTTTGAATTTTCTACTCTCGATTGATTTGAAGTACAATTTAATGAAATAAAATTGAAATTAGTGTTTCTCTCATGTTTTTGTGCATGATTTTTAGGATGCTTTTCTATTTCATCAATGAACAATATTGATCTAAAGGTCATTTTAAAACGAAATTTATTAGGTCAAACCCAATCTATCAATTTTAGTTCCAATCGCCAGTTCTTTCATTTCAGATTCCAAGCTTGAGAAGTCCGATTTTTCAACAGATCTGACAAAACTTCCTTGACTCAACAAATGTATCTCATCGCATGTGTCACTCAATGTAGAAAAAATGTGAGACGAAAGGATAACGGTTTTGCCCATGTCTTTTAGCTTGTGAATTAATTCTGTGATGATGATATTGCTTTTTATGTCCACGCCGTTGAACGGCTCGTCTAGGATAAAATAATCGTTTCCTTGCAGCAAAATGGCCGTTAGTGCCAATTTCTTTTTCATGCCAGTGGAATAAGTAGAGGCATATTGATTCAATGGAAGATCAAATATGTTTCTAGCTTCGATGTCGTCAATATGGATATTCCGAGCATTAATCAATAGTTGAATGTATTCTTTTCCAGTAATTTTTTGAAAAAAGAAAGGTTCTGTCAATAATAGCCCAAGGTGGTTTTTGATGGGATTGGGGTTTGAGATGATCTTACCGTCATAATCTTCCAAGTCCGATATACACCTAAACAAAGTGGTTTTTCCGGCTCCGTTTTCTCCTACGATACCATATACTTTGCCATTGTCAAATTGGATATTGATATTCTTCAGAACTTCATGGGATCCGAATTTTTTTGATAAATTCTTTATTTCAATCATTTCAATAGATATCTCAGGCGATTTTTAGATTTTATAAATAGAAATGGAATGAGTAAAATTAGCAGTGGTGGAAACCAAAGGCTTAATGCTAAAAAAATACCTTGGATTAGGTTCATCTCATCTGGGTATGCTGCATATTTACCCACTATAACGCATGTCAAAAATGCCCATCCAGTAAAGAAAAAGAGCAATATTATTCCAATCTTATGATAATAGAATATGCCTAGAAGGATCGCAACAGGCATGGCGAGTACCGCCGAGAAAAGAACTGCTGTGGATATTTTACTCAATAAAAATTTTGTTGCATTGACATTGTGTATCCAAACAAAATACTCTTTTTCTGGGTTCGAATAAAAGCTCAAAGTGATCGCAAAAACAAGCAACATGGAAAATACACCAAGGTTGAAATTGTTTACGGAAATGGCTATGGCAGCTAATGCATAGGCGATAAAAAACAAATAAAAAGTATTTCGAAATCCAACCGTAAACTCAAAGGGTCTTTTGGAAAACGGAGTCCACATGGTATAATTTAGGCTGGTTCGAAAATTGACAAGTGCTAAAATTATCGTCAAAATGGCTAATAAAGTTGCCGAAATGAAGCACTGTTTATAAACCAGAAAGATCAAGAACGGTACGGCGCAGGTAATATTTTCAAGGAGTCTTATCTCTTTTAATTTCTCATCCCCAAAGCAAATTTTAAGAAATTCGGTTCTGCGGGTTTCAGATAGATTTCCCATAATGATAAGGGCAGACAGCAAATAGAAATACTCGGCAAACTCTGTTTTTTCAAAAAGATATATCGATATACCTAAGAACAAAATAACCAAAAGGAAATAAGCCAACCCAGGATGAATCCCTGCGTCCTCAAACCTCCGATTTGTCATCCTGTACTGAAGTTTAAAATACGATTTCATTTACTTTTTCTTTTGTAGGACTTGCGAATATTTTTTTCCTATTTGATTATAAATTGGCAGTGTATTTTTTTTTAAACAAACATACGCTATAATTGGTCATCAACCTTAAGTGTTTTGCAATAAATATATTAAAGGACTCAAAGGATTTTTTTTGGGGGGTTATAAATGGATACTCAAAACTCCTGTTCCAACTTAACTGTTTTGACTTCATTATTTTCGTCTTGATACGTTAATTCTACAGATTTTCCTTTTGTAGGTTGAGTCAAAAAAAGTTCGCAATCGCTCTGGGGTGTCCTACGGGTTAAGTCAATTTGATTTAGTTTTAATATTTTGTAGCCACTTTTTAGACCTAATTTTGCAGCTTGCGTATTAGACCAAACAACGCCGATTTTGATTGAATTTTCTTCGGGCATTAGTGTAAAACCGATCGTAGTTTTATCCTTAAATTCTTGAATCGGCAGAAATGGCTGAAAATAAAATTGTTTATTTATGTAGTCGATTGTAATGATTCCATATTCTGCAAGCTTCAGTCCAAATGCATTGCCAGTGTTGTGAGATGAAATGACAGATACGGTATTTTGTATGGCAAAATTGTCGAAATCAACACTTTGGATTGAAACTCTTTTTTTTGTCGCCTGCTTCTCAGTCCCATGCATGGCCACGGTAGTGATGCCAAATCCTTCGTTCGTGGTTTTACTTAGTTTTTTCTTTTCGATCTTGTTATAAATTTCGTTTGATATGGACAAAAATTCATCAGAACCGCTATCAAATAAAGCTTCAAATTCAATTTTTTTGCCAATTTTTACTTTAAGGTTAGGTCCGCTTTGTTTGTCAAGTCGAAGATCCGTTTTATGAAAATTCTGTAATTCCAACTTAGAGATCTCATTGGTAATTATGAGATATTTTTTTCGTAAATCTATTTGTAAGATACAGTTTCTCAGGGCATTGCTCCCAATAAAACCATGATAATCGAAGCAAGTTAAAAAACCACTTTCTTTAACATTGGTCACTACGGCGGGCACATCCGTGAATTTTAAATGACCCAATTCAAATTCTCTGACTTTTACTGAATTGATTTTCTTTTTAGCACCCAACACATCTGTTTGGATCACGCTGTCTAGGATGGGATTTTTCATTATATTTTGAATTTCTTCTGAAATGGCAAGCGTATTTCCAGTATCAAAAATAAATCTTTTGAATGATCCTCCGATTTTTACCTTGAGAATTATTTTATCTTTTATAAACTCAAAAGGGATGGTATCACAGAATTTATTTTGCTCGATTTCTCCTTGGTTAAAATTTACTTTATTCTGGCCAAATACCATGGTCGGCACCAAAATCAATACGAAAATGATTTTATTCATACTAGCATACTATATTTACTTTTTATGAAATGAACTTTAGTGTGTTACTGTTTTCAAAGTCCAAATATCTCCATTTTTTGTTTTAAAAATTTCTAAATGTCCTTGTGAAGATAGCTCATTCAATTTTTTTTCAGCCTCTTTTCTTGGGATGTTCGTGAGATCTGAGAATTCTTTTGCGGTCAAGGAATTGTACTTTGAAAAAACAGAAAACCAATTTTTGTCGTAATCATATTTTGAGGCGGTTGGGTCAATTTTAAGCAATGCATTTTCAAAATTGGAGTATGGTTTTGCTCCATAGACCAATTCTTTTTGTCCATTGGCATTGGTAAAAAATAGGGTTGGAAATCCTCTTACACCTAACTCACTACTCAATTTTAGGTCCTCCAAGAATAAATCCTTTGCTTTGCCTTCAAAGTCGGATTTGAATCGTATTGGATCGATGCCAACTTTTGTAGCAGCCGTTCCGAGATGCTCCCATTTGGTGATATTTTTCTTTTTCAAAAAAACCAATTCTCTGATTGCTCGTAGGAATAAAATGGCTTTTTCTTGATCTTGCAATTGAGCAGCTTTGAACGCGATCGAAGGGGGATAAGAGGACATCAAGGGATCCTCAAGCCAAATATCTCCATCAATGGGCATATCGTAATATTGGCTTACTTCGTCCCAATGATGAGCCACGTCAGAAGGTTTGCTGATGCCGCCGCTATTGTAGCTCCAATCTTTGAGCAGCCCGCCCATTCTATACTCTATTTCAAGTGTGTTACCATACTCTAACTTGAGCTTTCGAAGCTGGGATTCTATCCCCCAACAAGACGAGCAGATAGGATCCGTAAAATAAATGATTTTTACGGGTTTGTTTTGGACAGAAGCCTTGCGATGGCTTATTGACTTGTTATTATTGTTTGGGGTTTCGCAGATGCCGGCTTCAGGTTTGCACAACAGGGGATTTTTTTGATCTTGCATGGTTTTACTGTTTTGAGCATTGCCATTGGTCAAGCCAATGGTTAATGATATGATCAATAGCAGACAGGTAACTTTCATGTTATAAATTATTGTCCAAAACTAATATTGTATCTATTGTAAAGAAGCGAACTTAGTTTTATGTTTATAAT
This sequence comes from Saprospiraceae bacterium, assembly GCA_016720635.1. Lineage (GTDB taxonomy): Bacteria > Bacteroidota > Bacteroidia > Chitinophagales > Saprospiraceae > JADKKF01. The sequence continues at coordinate 303,586 of JADKKF010000024.1, read as the reverse complement.
AACCCCAAAATTATAGCTACTCGAGTGTAAATGGAAGCTAATCTAGGGCGTCTAATCAAGTGATTATGAAGTCATAAAAGGACTTTTTTGGTAGCGAAAAATTGTTCGCAGCAGGAGAACTTACTTCCCTTACGTACTTTTTACAAAAACAATATTATCCGACTCTAAATCCATTTCTTTTAAATATTCGGAGATACCTTCAATATGCTTTAGATTGCCTGATGTATCAATTACATAGGATCTATACCCTAACGATTTCAGTTTCTTGGTGGCCTCTTGATGCCCTGTACTGCCTCTTCCTTGTGATAAAAATTCCATGACGATGATTGGGGACTTTTGGGTTAAAAAATCACTGAGGCCATTGATGACTCTATATTCTGCGCCTTCTACATCTATTTTTATTACCTTCGGAAAAACATTTTCTTTATGCAAGAACTCACCCAAAATAACACTACTTATCTTGATTTCTTTTGGTTTGTACTGAGAAAACCATTTTTCGTTTTTGTACTGGTTTACCTCCAAAGAATTGTATTCCGAATATAAGTTTGGAAATTCATAAAATTTTAATTCGGAGATTTCATCCGAAACGGCCAGATTAAAGCTCTTTATATTCGGTGTTTTTGAAGTATTTTTATTGAGGACTTTAAAAGTCTTTGGAGCAGCTTCAAAAGAAAAACCTTGCCTTTTTGTCCTACTAATTTTGACCCGAGTAAGCTAAAATAACCGTAGTGTGCCCCTACATCGATGAAAGTATCGCCTATTTCTAAATTATTAATCAAAAACCTTGCGAGACGGGTTTCTGAGCCATGTGATTTACCTCCCGTAAGGTAAATATCCGTGCCAGAAGGAAGCAATAGACTCATTTTAGTCCCAAAAAACGTTTCCGATTCGACTTCCTTCTCTTTTTTATTCCTTTTGTAAAAAAGCTCTCGATAAAGGATGGCATTTATATAATTTATGGGATGCGCCACCAACCTTGCAATTTTAGAAGCAGCGGCTATTTTTTCAACTTTATCTAAATTTTTTATCAGGTTATCTTTATTCATTAGTTCCTTTGAATTATTTTATTTTGTACGAGTGGATAATGGATTATTTTTAATAAAATATCTTACTGGTTTAATTTGAATCTCACGGGCACCACCATCGAGGATCTTACCGCTTTTCCATGATGCACGGCGGGCGACCAACGCGGCATTTTTTTAAAACTCTGAATAGCTGCCTGTCCACAGCCGTTGTTTATATCTCTTAGGATAAAAATATCGCTCAGTTGACCATCGGCCTCTACGATGATTTTTAGGATAACGGTCCCCTCGGTGCCATTTTCTTTGGCTATATTCGGGTATATTAAATTTTCTATGAGGAATTGATTCATGGCCGATTGGCCGCCAGGAAATTCTGGGGCTTTTTCAAGTGTTTTTCCGGCTGGAATTTCTGGCAGAGCCTTATCTTTATTATCCACTTCCATTTGTACTTTCGTTTCTGAAGGGACCGCCTCTGTGAACAAGTACTCATTGCCAAGACTATCAATTCCGATCCATGCAGGGGACACCATGTCTGCACGAAGTCCGGTTGCTATTGGAGAACTGCCAATTTTTGCCAAGAACATATTTGTTTGTGCGCGATTTGGCTCTCCTAGTTTTGTAAAATTGGCTTGGCCGAAGGGTTGAGCATTGGGATCAAGAAGACCATAATGATTTCCAGAATCTTTCGAAAAAACGAACCACCCAGTCCACATTTTTCTTAATGCATCGAACTCAAAAATCGTACTGTCGATTCCTTTATCTATAAAAACGAGGCCCATTTTATGGGGATTAAATTTGGTTGCCAATAATATATTTGGAATGCCTGAGTGCATTACACTAATTTCTGATGGAACAGTGAAAAGTTTATTTCCTTGCAAATTATAGACAGAAATTACATTTGGAGCATCTTTTTTGCGCAAATGAAGCGCTAAAAAGGTACTATTTCGTCCGCCATAATCTATACTGGAAAACGAGTCCGGTAGGATTTGGCCTTTGCTTTTGTGAAAAAGAAGCTTATTCGGCATGCCTTTTCGCTCTAGCATGAAAAAATCTTTGAAAGAATCGTCAGCGCGGGACATATGTGTTCCAAAACCAACATTACTAATATTTACCTTAGAAAAAAGCATTTGCCCAGTTGAATCATACAGATCTTGTTGAAAAACCAGCCCTTGATCTCTATTTCCACGAATGAAATATTTACTTCCTGGAGAAAACCATTGCCTTAAAACACCCGAATCCAGAGGGATGATATAATTGTCGTTCATGTCCACGACTCCCATTTTTCCGTCCTCAGTTTTTACCAAGAAAAGTCCTAAGTCAGTCAACTTTTTTTCTACAAAAATCGGTTTTTGTGCAGATGCAAAAAGAACTAAAAAAAGAATATAAACGGAAATAAAATATTTCATAAGCTTTTTCAACCAAAAGTATCTAAAAATCAAAATGAACCAAGTGCCCATCGCGAGCAAATGTGTATAATCATAAAGATACTAAATTTGGAATTACTTGCCAAATGCGAGAACAGAGTTTTACTAAACGGGGCTTGAAAGTTGTGGATTTTGGTGATTAAAATTATTTTATAAAACTTTATTTTGGGTTATTCCTTTTTTACAAATTTATAATCGATGTTAAAATTTTTAGCATACTCTTCAATCGGGCCTAGATCCATTTCAGAGCGCCTCTTATTAACATTTTCTTCATCCTCAATGGGTGAAAACTCATATTTGCCATCCCCGTCCTTGTCTATCACTTGTGAACCATACAACTGTTTTTGTCCTTTACGCATCCTAATTCTATCTATAAGTAAAGCAAAATTTGATTTATTTAATTCATTTTCTTTGGTCGCTTTTTCCAGTAAAGGGAGGTACTTTTCTTGATATGATAAATCGGAATGTTGAATCACCAAAAAAGCTGTAATGCTAAATCTGCCAACCTTACTTTTTCCTGGATAACCATGTTGTTCAAAGATTTTTTCAATTTTGATTAAATTAATAGAGTCTAATTCATTTATCTTTTTCCATGTCTTAGTTTTTTCTTCTTCAGTTTGGATGCCATTTAATTTTTGTCTTAAGGTCTGATCATCTCTCATTATTATTTCTAATTCAGCTGCCAAAGCTTCATCATACCCAATTTTCTTTTTGATCGTTTTTAATTGATTAAGCGTATAGTTGTTCAGCTCGTTGTCTTTAAAAGTATTAAATTCTGGATTTTGATTGGTCGTATCCATCAAAAAACTTTCTACAGTCTCCCAGTCTTTTTCAATTATATAGTCCAAATGGAATTTCCATTTACTTTCGTTTTGGCATTTGTAGGCACAAGTTATGGCGCGCAACCGGCTCAATACACTGCGTTGGGATATCGTAAATGCTTCTTCGTAAAGATCTAAACAAGGCTTACATTCGCCTTTTTTTAAATATTCAAACGCACTTTCAACCAATTTTATGTAATTGGTATCTGCTGATGCATACGTTGTTTGGCCTTGAAGGCTACTAAATGAAATTAGTAATGCGAGGATTAAGAGTGTTTTTCTCATAATAGAAGGAAGTTTTGTAAAGTTTAAAAAATATTTTGTTTTTACTGGTTTATATGGAATTGGGCTAAAGTAATTTCTTGACTAAATCGTGAATATATAACTTGGGATTTGTTTTATTTATTTTCAGATTGAAAGAATTTAAAATCACGGTGAATGTCCATGATAATGCATTAAATGGTGGATTTGAGCTCGTCGGGTGCATTATTGGATAAATTTACTATTCATGGTAAATCTATAAAATTAAATTGATTTTTTTTCTGTATATTTATTAAAATATTTTTTCCAATTATATAAATCGGCAAAAAATTAAAATCGTGGATACAAGCAATAAACTAAGGACTAATTGCATTTAATAGCCAAATATCTTACTTATGAAAAAAATAATCGCTTTAACTTTTTTGCTTACATTTTTGTATTTTAGTAAAACCTCCGCCCAAGTGAATTTGAGTTTTTCTACGGGGCTCAATTGGTCTAATATTAGACTCAAAACCAACCAAAAAGTCGATACTAAATCTCGGTTTGGTTTTTTTGCTGAGGTGTCACCTAACTATCGATTCAATGATAAATTTAGGGTATTGTTAAATTGTCAATTTAGCCAAAAGGGTTATCAAAATTCCAATCCTTTGGATCCACTAAAGACTGAATACAAGTATTCATATGTGGATATCATCCCTGAAGTTGAATATTCTTTCCTTCAAAATCTTATATTTGGACTGGGTGTGAATTATGGAATACTACTCGACGAACAAATTAAAGACTCCAGCCATGGGTGGATAAAACCAAATATTAAAAGCATTAAATCCAGTGATTTTGGTTTGGTTGGAAAGGTAAAAGCTGGTTATAAAAATATGTATTGCTTTCTCCGCTATAATTTAGGATTATCAAATATCACGGACCTTATTTATACAGATGAAGGTGGAAATCTAATCGATAATACTTCGCTGATAAACAAAAACTGGCAACTTGGGGTTGGGTACAATCTGGATTTTAAAAGGAGTTGAGGAGACTTGGAGGATTGCAGATTTGCTCAATTTTGAAACTATGTATTGGTTTGAAAAAGAAAGTTTTAAAACTAATTTTACTTGATGAGGAGCAATTTTGTTTGTTAGGAGGTACGTTTGTTATATTGTATAATATTGAGTTTTTCAAACGTACTAATTTTTCTATCTTTTTGCGAATCTTAGCATTTGCGGTCTATTTACTAATTCGTTTCATTGGAAGTCAAGGATTTCCCTTGAATGGAATTTGATTGTCTCTCCATTGGTAAATATTTTACAATTGCATCTAATTAAATATTTTTTTGTTTCAATTTTGCAAACGGCAAAAAATGTTTTTGGAAAGAATGAAATCTTAACAGTCTATCTCTTGAAAATTATCCTATTTACTGTACACCTTTAGAGCCTTTTAAATTCCATTCCAAGTTGTTGTGATAGTCCCAATTTAGTTTAGTCTACGCCTCTTTATAGAAATTCAGCTTTGGATATTGTGGCTAAAAGTGCAAATTGTTAAAAGAACAATTCTTTATGATTAATTCCTTAATTTCCAGTTTGGAGATAATAATATTTCCTTGTAGATTTCTTCACCGTGGTTTTACCTGATAAGCAATTGATCCGTTCATTTTAAAGGCATCGAATTTCAATGCTTTTGAAATTTTTATTATTTCAATTGTTCAAAGTCCAATAAATTCTAGTATTTCTGCTGCCTCATCCAGTTTGAATCCGAAGTAGTTGGTCTTCGAATTTGAAATGGGCCATATCTTCAAACGAAATATACTCTGGCCATTTTTAGAATACAGAACTATTTCCAATATCTATTTTAATTTTCTTTTCATTTCAATTTTATTTTGTTCAAGCTGAGGAACTCGGTCCTGAGCTATTTTGATGGGTTTTGGGGAGTAAAAATTGATTAAACGCTCCTAGATAATGCCTAATTACGGCCTTTTGATTGGAGTAACGAAGGCTAGGCATTTATAAGTTCAGTCTTGGACGCAATCCATGCAATTTTTCATTATTAAATAAATGACCACTCAAATTAAATCAATTTATTGTGAATTATAAATTCCATCATTTGGTTTAATTTGATTTTGTCACTTTTTAATTTCTTTAGCTGTTTGTTTACATTATTAAAACACACAATACCCTTTGGTACTTTTTGTAAAATTCCAACCCAGTTTAAATCATCATAACCTTGGTCTAAAATATTATTACCAAGGCCTAAATATTCTATTTTTTTGTTCCCGAAAATAATTTTAAAGCCAGATTTTTCATTTTTTATATTCAAAACGATTATTACTGAATCTGATAGATTGTCCCCATCCAAATCACATAAGATGAAATTTGGGTGGTGCTTTTTTGAAATTACTATGCTGTCTTCTTTGTTTTCGATACTAATACTTTTGCCTGAAATTTTCGTTTCAGATAGCTCGTTTTTACAAGAAGTCAATATGAAAAGAGCAAAGCTTATATTGCAAAATTATCGCATTATTTTACCAATATTTGTTTTATTTCTCTCCAATAACCTACTCTCCCTAATGATTTTTCTCTCGATTCTTTCATTATTATCGTCTTTGGTTATTGATGATTATTTCGAGTTGGAATTCTAAACAAAAAAATTGTAAATAAACAGATCCAAGATAAATTGGAGGAATTTTTGGTGTGTGATGGTGAAAGTGGGTGATGTATCGTTTAGAGTTTAAAAAGCGGCGTGTCAAGCCAGAGTTATTGCTTTGGAGGTTTTGCCGATTTCTTTTTCTTGCTGGCTTTGGCGTCCTTGTTGAAGTCTAGGGCTAGGCCAATCCAAAAGTTAAAGTCGGCAAAGTCTGACATGCCCGTCACGTCGATTAAGACATAGCCTATCATAGGGCGATTTGTAAAGTCCATGGTGCGGCAGCCGCGCTTTTCTATGCAAGTATCGTGGAGTTTCGGGTCTATTCGGCACATCAGTTCGTCCTTGACGATGCCGAGGCACATCTTGTCATTGTACATGAATACAAGGCCGCCCATCATTTCCTTTTCGACTATGTTGGGGAGTTCAGCCAATCTCATTCGGACTTTCTCTGCTAGGATTGTATCGTAACTTTTCATGGTTGAAATATACCAAAACTTGAGAATAAAAATAATAACTTTTTGCCTAAAATTTCAATTAATGTCATCGGACGAATCAAAACTTGGTTGTATTTTGTGTCAGCGACCGTAACGGCCTGCGCAGCAGGGTCACGTAGTGACGGCACCCGTGAAGGCCGCGACCCGATCTCGTCTGTAAGGCGAGGAGAGGGGGACACCCAAAAAAACTGTATTTTAAAAAGCGATAGAAAAGGCATAGGTCTAATTTTTTAAGGATTTATGCGTTTAATTTTGACGAACTCATTCGATTATTTTTCAGTTAGGTGTATAGGTCATTGGATTTTTGATTAAGTTTGTGTATTAATTATTTTTAACTATGTAAGTCTTTCGTTTAAAGCCCAGTTGCAGCAAATGGTGTTAAGATTTTTAGGAACATTTATGATAATTTTGGTGTGTGGCAGCAGTGCTTTGGCTACGCACAATCGCGCGGGTGAAATCATCCTAAAGCAGGTCGGCGATCTGACTTTAAGGGCGACCATCGTGACCTATACCAAAACCAGTAGCTTTTCGGTGGACCGAGATAGCTTGGAAATCAAATGGGGAGACGGGTCTCGCCAAATGATCGCTAGGGCCAATGGCAATGGAGAGATACTTCCGAATGACGTGAAGCGCAATTATTATATCGCGGAGCATACCTATCCTGGGCGTGCTACTTATACGATCAGCATGACCGACCCCAATCGAAATGGCGGCATACTCAACGTCAATCCTCCCAGCAGTGAAAATGTCGTTTTTTATATAGAAACCAATTTTACTTTTTTAAACCCTCAATTCTCTGGGTATAACAACTCCAGCATATTGCTTCAGCCACCCGTGGATATCGCTTGTGTAGGCCAAAAATTCATACACAATCCGAATGCTTTTGATCCCGATGGAGACAGCTTGGCGTATGCCCTAGTGGTGCCTATGCAAGAGATGGGGCTGCCAGTACCAAACTATTCATTTCCAGATCAGATATTGTCAGGACCAAATAACAAAATCACGATAGACAGCCGAAGCGGGGACATCGTGTGGCAAAGTCCTCAACTGGAAGGCGAGTACAATATCGCGATAAGGATATCAGAGTACAGGCATGGGGTCTTGATCAGTAGCGTATTGAGAGATATGCAGATATTGGTAAAAGGGTGCAATAACAGGCCTCCTACGATACAATCCATCGATGAAATTTGTATGATAGCGGGGATTCCGTATGATATCACAGTAACAGGAGACGACCCAGATGCCGTATCGCTGCGACAAAAGGTAAAATTGACGGCTTTGGGTGCGCCATTCCAAATGACTCCAAGTCCTGCTGTATTCAATGTGCCTGGTGGATTTAATTCGCCACTGGTAAGAGGTGTTTTTAGATGGACGCCGAGTTGCAATGCCATAGCAAGAGAATACTACAACCTGATTTCAAGGCGGAGGATAATTTTTTTGACACTACGGGACTGGCCTTTTTGAAGAATCTTAGGGTCAAGGTCGTTGGGCCTCCTCCCGAGCAGGTGACCGTCGAGAAGCAAGGTGAGGATGCCATGATAAAGTGGGAATATCCTTACGATTGTCAGGATACACAAGATCAATATTTCAAGGGATTCAATGTGTATCGACGGATTGGATCGAACAATTTTTTGGCGGACACTTGTACGCCAGGATTGGAAGGAAAGGGCTATACCAAAATTGCCTCCCTCGTGAAAACGAATGATGGCAATCGATACCAGTTCCTCGACACCACCATCGAAAAGGGAAAAACCTATTGCTATCGAATACTGGCACAGTTCTCAAAAAATACGCCTGCGGGATTCCCATTCAATGTCATAGAATCGCTTCCAAGCCTAGAATCCTGCCTTCTGGTGAATCTTGACCTGCCAATCATCACTCAGGTCACTGTCGATAAAACAGACGCCCTAAGCGGGCAAATAACGCTTCGTTGGAAAAAACCTCGGGTCCCAGACCTCGATACGATACAATTTCCGCCCCCATATACGATTCAAATATACCGCGGCGATGGAATAAACCCCATTTCGGTTGACGCCCTTCCTGGGGCGATATTTACCTATGCTTCTTATCATGCTATGGTGGATGGTGTCTGGGTAGATGACCTTATCAATACCAGAGATCGTCCTTACACGTATGAAATTCATTTTTCGCATAGTGCATCTGTACAATTTTACGGATCGTCGGAGCAGGCTTCGTCGGTCTTCTTGGTGACCACCCCTTCGGATCAGAAGGTTTCTTTGAACGCTCAATATTCTGTGCCTTGGGACAATTTTAAGTTTGTTTTTTATCGTAAAAACGAATTGACGGGTGTTTTTGATTCGATAGGAAGTTCTGGTACTGGTCAATGGATCGATGAACCCCTTGAAAATGGCAAAGAATATTGTTATAAAATTAAGACCATCGGCAAATACAATTCTGTCGGCTGGACGGATACATTGGTGAATTTTTCTCAAGAGAGGTGCGCGATCCCCAAGGATACGGTACCGCCTTGCCCTGTAACATTGAGCATAGATAACCAATGCCTCAATCCCAATTTGCCGCCCAGCGATTTTGGATTTAACATCTTGAAATGGGACTATGTGGCTACTTGTTCCCAACAGCGAAATGCCTACTATTTTAGAATTTATTTTAGGGAAAATGTTCAACAAGATTGGACTTTGCTCGATAGTGTTTACGCCAATCAGCGATTCGTTTACAAGCATTTTTTGAATACAAATCTGACTGGATGCTACCAAGTGCGCGCGGTTGATTCTCTGCTCAATGAGCAATCACAACAGGTGGGTATCTGTGTCGAAGATTGCCAAGAATATGTGCTTCCTAATGCCTTTTCGCCCAATGGCGATGGCCAGAATGATGTATTCCTCCCTAGGAGAAATACCAATGTCGAAAGCATCGAATTTGTGATATTCAATAAATGGGGAAATAAGGTATTCGAAACATCCGATCCTCAAATATTGTGGAGTGGAAGTACATCCAATGGAACGCCCCTCCCTGCTGCAACTTACTATTATATCGGAAAAGTATATAAAAAAGATAGCCATGGAAATATCACCGCTGGCAACTTGAAAGGTTTCATTCAATTGATAAAATAACGTCGTGTTTACTGGGATTATAAAACATCAAGCCACGCTGTTGGAGGCTAAAAGTCAAGGCAGCAATATGGTTTTTAAGTTGTCGTCCGAGTTGGCGACAGAACTCCATATCGACCAAAGTGTCTCTCACGATGGCGTTTGTCTTACGGTTACTGAGATTGATGGAAATTCATATAGCGTAGTCGCTGTTCAGGAGACCTTGGACAAAACGACCCTGAGGTCTTGGGCCATAGGCCAATCGATAAATCTTGAACTTGCGATGCAAGCGCACCAACTGTTAGACGGTCACATGGTGCAGGGGCATGTGGATGGGGTAGGGGCGTGTGTTGCGATCGAAAACCTAGGAGACAATTGGGTATTTAATTGGCGATTCCCCTCCGAGTTTAGCGCTCTTATAGTATCCAAAGGTTCTATCGCTATCAATGGCATCAGCTTGACCGTAATGGAGCTAATTGACCATCAATTCAAAACAACTATCATTCCTTATACTTTCGAACATACAAACCTCAAAAATATAAAAGTCGGCGACAAGGTCAATTTAGAATTTGACATCATCGGCAAATACATCCAAAAGCACTTACAGGCCTATTTATCTAAAGATAAAGCATGATGCTCTTGTTCGACGAAATCTGCTAAATATCCGAACCGAGGACCTAGTTGACCATTCTTGGCTATAGTGGCTCTTTGCAGGATCGGGGAGTTGCCCCTTTTCGGTATTTCTGGCAATAGATATTGCATGAATTTTTGACCAAATGCTTCACTCGCATCCCTAGGCAATTCGTTGGGCAAATTGTCAATTGTCATCATCGTGATGGCACCCTCTGCAAATGGTTCAGTTTCAGACACCGTCTTTGGATCAAACCCAAATATAGGATCGGCTATCGTCGAGGCTTTTATCGTAGATGGGATAGATGCATCGGGCCCTATATCACAAGTGATATCTGCTATAACCTTTACGTGGAAAGAGGCCTTGTCCATGTCCTTTATTTCAAAAAAAGGAGGATACCTAGTGTCCCAATAAATGCCGTTGATGAAGATATCCCCAGCCTCTAAATAAGGTCCACATTCCATCCTAAATGCTTCTGGATGATTGTAATAATCCTCCAATTTGAATTCCGTACCATCCAGCTTTTTGACGTATTCCATAGGTGTCAATTGCGTGAATACAGCATCATCAAACTCCTCCTTGAGAAACTCGTCAGGACTCACTCGCCTTAGCCCCATATCTTCTAGCACCCCGACGGCTCCTGTCGAAACTCGACCGTCACCCGTCAAGATCACTTTCATCTTTGGCAGTTTTAGTTTGGAATATTCGGCTTTCATCTCCGCATAATCTCTCGCCTCATACATCCTTCGCATGGCGTATTGGCCCGTACGTTGGCCGAATGTCCATATGGCATTATGCGCTCCAACCATGCCTGCAAAATGCCCAAAAGCAATAAGTCGCTCACCTTTGTCATCCACCACTACTTCGTAATCTATCAGGTGATTGTGGTACTCTAGCATTCTTTGTAGCAATTTTCTATTGTGGCTTTGCTTTTTGATGGTATGCGAAAAAATAAAATAAACCTTGTCCTGGAGAATAAATTCCACGGGAACTTCTTTGATACCGATCAAGACCGAACAATCGCCCAAATCTTCCAAAACGGGCACTCCCATATCTTTATACTCCTCATCTCGATAGCATCTATGGGCACACGATTGGACCACGATATCGAAAATACCTTGATCCAAAATTTCCCTGCATTGCGCTGGTGTCAACGCTACCCTCGAGTCCCGAGGCACTTTCTCTTCGCGTATTAATCCCAATAAAATTTTATCCATTCCCTCAATTTTACCACGAAAGTACGACTTTACCAGCATACAAAATAAGATAGCGGGAAGTTTATTTTTAGGGGCGCCTCCTCGCTGCGCGAGGACCAGACTGTTCGTGGGTGCCGTCTCGAATCGCTCTAAAAGAAATCGATTCGAGACTCTGTCCATACCTGTTGAGGCTCATTTATGGACAGACCACTACCATTCTTGGCGCACAGAACATGGAGGCAACTAGTTGGGATAGGTAGTAGATTTCGAGTGGATTTATATTGAAAATCATATATTTTTTTGGTTTTTATTCAGGTAATAAATTTCTCCCAGTGGCTTAAATAAATACTAGAAATTTTGTCTGGCTAATACAATTTTAATGATCAAAAATAGAGTTTATCCCTAGAGGTATTTTATGACACCAATTAAAATAATTCTCCTTTGAAATCTCTCAAAGGTATTGCCAAATCCAATAATTCAATATTAAAACCTTTTACCTTTTGTATTGGTAAGAATATTTGTCCGAATGATTTTTTGTCCTTGGTAATATATGCACTAATTTTTCTATTACATATTTGTGCTAATAATTTGCAATCGTCTTTAATTACATTTCGATCAAAAGTGGCAATTTGGGTTTTATTATTGATAATAATGGAATGAAACTCACCTGCTGTTTTACCATCAAAAAAATCGAATGGTGCAATTTTCACAAAGTCAAGAGGTAAGTTATTAGCATCATCCTTAACTGAGTATTCAGCAATAACTATTGTGGACAGATATATTTCAACCTTGTGTTCTAAAAAGTATTTAAAATAATCCTTTGCATTTTGATGTAATTCATCATTGCTTTTGAGTAGCCGAATACAAAAAGAGGTATCAAGTAGAATGCTGTCCATTTGCTTATCCTCTTATTTCATTTAACCAAACATCCACATTGGGTATTGTATTCCATTTTACTGAGGCCCTTTCTATCAATAAATCCAATTTATGTTCATTATAATTTGGATTGTAAGTAATGTAATCAATCAATTTTAGGTCAAATGGTTTGCCATCTGCAAGGTTTTGTTTACCTTTTGCTTTTACGCCATAAATTTTGAACAATCGCTTTTCCCCTTCCAAAAGTTGTTGTTCGGTAGCACTTATGACTAGCTTGCCATACTCCTTAGTTAATAGATGAAAATTAGGATTATTTCCTCCTTCTTCATTCACTTTCCCATATAAAATAAACTCTGTTTCAATTTGTGTAGCAGCAATTTTGAAAAATTTAGTTTCTCTGTTGATTTTTAATATCGGTTTTATGTCTGAGGAACTGTAAAACGAAATTTCTAAGTTTTTTTCATTTGCTTTTCGTTGAAATTTATCAATAATTAATGCCCTTTTGGAATCCAGAAAATCAATGTTACCACGATTATTAATCTCTCCAGCCAAACCGTTAAACAACAAAACACCAGATATGGGCAAATAAAACAAATTCCGTACTGAGCCTTCTTCTATGTTGTATGAAATATGGGGACGCTCGGCTTTTTCTCCTCTTGAAGGATATAAAAATGTCTCCACATCGCTTATAATTTCTTTTATCTCTGCAATGTCAAGATCATTGGGTTTTATAGGGGTATTACCTATTAAACTCTCAAATTTAATTTCTATATAGCCTTGTTCTTCCACAGTGTAAATTTACGACTTTTTGTCTGTTTTTACTTGGATATCCTAGAATAAATGTATATATTTTATGGTTTTTTCCTTTTTTTAATACATCAGTCAACAATTAGCATTTTCAAAACATTTCAAGTAACATTCCTCCTCATTCAAAATTAATAGCCCATTTCATTAAAGCATTTTTTTCATGGGGCAGCCCTAGTTTTTGGATGATGGACGATCTATGAGCCTCTACCGTTTTTTCAGAAAGAAAAAGCAATTCTGATATTTGTTTGGTGGTTTTTTGTTGTGCTATCAATTGCACCACCCTATTTTCTATAAAATTTAATTTACTGATCGCCTCGTTTTTGATATACTGCCGATCGATGGCCAGGTCTTGGGTTAGGTGCGGACTCATGTATCGAATGCCGTTGATTACATCGGTGATACAATCTTTCAACTCTTGATCTGCATAATTTTTTAGAATATATCCCCAAATACCCAGTTCACTCGCCTTCTTATATATACTCATTTCTCTATGCGTCGTGATAAAGATTACTTTTACAGGAAGCATTTCTTCACTTACTTTTTCTAGGATATCCAAACCGTTCATTTCGGGCATACTGATATCAAGGATGGCTATTTCAGGTTTCAACTTTCTTATTTGAGTATAAGCTTCTCTACCATTTAATGCGGTATCCAGAACTACATAGCCTAGACTTTCTACATAGGCTTTGGTCCCCTGAAGTGTGAACGGGTGATCGTCAGCGATGATAAAATGCATGTTTTTTATTAAAGTTACTGCTTTGGTTCTTCGAAATAATATTACTACATTATAAAATTATGTTTTTATTCATATTTCCATAATAAAATTCATTTAAGTATTTATTTTAAAAGTCTCTCACACAACCTCATTGTAAAAAAAAAACAATGATTTATCCCAAAGTCCACTCGCTGCCTCCAAAGATTGGTAAGTCAGTGATGTCCCCGATATTCCCTGTATTTGCCCATTGATCACAAATTTTTTGTACGAGCCAGAGTAAAGGACTTTCTTTCTCCACCAAATCAGAGGACAATGGTTGAATGAAATGCAAATTCGGAGGGCAAATGATCTCGTAACGACCTTCTTTATCCGATATAAAATTTCCATTGATTTGATCTTCATTGCTCAGAGTCCAACTCGAGAATAGCGTGCTGCTAGACGCATTCCAAAGTATTATTGCCTCATCCGCAATATTCTCCGAATAATATTTTACTGCATTTTCCATTGGTTTTGTTATTTGAAATAATAGCCACAATAATACAACCATATGTAATACCAATCAATAGGGTTAACCCTATTTATTTTTTCACAATGAACCTAGTATCGATTTATTAAAATAATTTTGGGGTATGAAAATATGTTTTGATAAAATATTCTTAGTTTGTGTGGCATCATTGTTCCTATTTGGTTGCAAAGACAAATTCCACCCATCGGCAGATAATCAACCAGTTGTACAAGATGTGACGAGCTATTGGCTTGATAATGAGCAGAATTATAACGATCGGATTACTACAGGCTATTTGGATACCTTTGTAAAATATTATAGTTCAAACGTAATGGCAAACAATACAAACCGATATCTTGGTTTGCTAAAAAGCTATGCAAGTACTGTTAACAGTCTCGAGGTAACGGATAGTTTTTTGTTGCGTACCTGTCTAGAATGTGTAAAAATCACCCCAGAATCTGCACAAAACAAAAATATCCTCGATTATTTGAAATTTAGCATTGGCAATCAATATTATTTCTTGGGCAATAATCCTGAAGCCAAAGTGTGGCTTTTGAAGGCAACAGAAGCTGCTGATACAGTTAATTTTACCAAAAATCTACCCTCGTGTTACTTGCTTTTGGGCAATATTGCATTCATGGAGAACCAGTACGAGTCTGCCATAGCCTATTACTTAAGGGCTGTTGACTTTTACGAAAAACTGAATGACCGTGGCAATATCAGTACCACTTTTGTAAATATAGCCAATTGTTATTCTGCCCTCCATAGCAGCTATTATTTTCACTATTATACCAATAAGGCTATAGCAATAGCTGTATCGGACAATAATTTGAAAAATGCGCTCAAATATCGACTCAAAAAAGCTTATTTTTCCTTTACTGAGACCAGTGATTCCTCACATTTTGTCCAAGAGGTCAACGCCATAACCTCAGCATTTAATGACATGCCCGAGAAGAACAACCGACTTTCTTTTCAAGTAATGGGTGCCTGCGTCCAAAAATGTATTATCGTCGGCGAAATAGACAGCGCATATTATTTCTTGGAGAAATGCATTGAAATAAACAAAATTGCCAACAGGCAAGAATATGAAGAAAACATAGGTGTTTACAAAGAAATGTGCCATTTTGAAAAGTACAATACACTTAGCAACGAATCAGAAATCGCACGCTTAGCCGCAGACATGGAACGCTACAAAATATTTGTTACAGCGAAGTACTATTATGATGTGTTGAGCCAAAATGCTAAGATAAAAGGCAATCTAAATCAAGCCCTGTTTTATACCGAAAAACTCATGAGCCTAAACGATTCTATCCAAGCCAACAACGCAAAAGGCAAACTATTTGACCTACAAGCCAAATATGATACTGAGCAAAAACAGCAACAAATCATATTACAACAAACCACCATTTCCTTGAAAAACTACTTTATCGCATTTTTAATGGCTGCACTATGCTTATTATTGCTTGGATTTTTATTTTATCAACAAAAACAACAAAAATTCGAGTTAAAACAACAAAATGCATCCCAGCTGAATTTTAGCCAACAACTTCTGCAACAGACGGAGGAGGACCGTAAGCGCATAGCCGCCGATCTCCACGATAGCGTCAGTCACGAACTGATCAGTCTTAAAAAATCCATCGACAACAATTCAGGTGGATTGCAAGACAGAGTAGATGATATTTTGGAAGAAATTCGATCCATCACACGCAGCTTGAGTCCAGTCCTATTCGACAATGTGGGGCTTCAGATTACCATAGAGCAGATGGTGGAAAGGGTCCAACAGCACAATAATTTTATCCTAACAGCGGATATCAATTACAGTAACAGTTTGTCTCGCGCTTACGAACTCCAGATATACAGAATCCTCCAAGAGGCCGTCACCAATATGGTAAAATACAGCCAAGCCATCGCAGGCAAAATCACGATCACGGAAGATACCCAAAATGTCCACATTGAAGTCAAAG
This sequence comes from Saprospiraceae bacterium, assembly GCA_016720635.1. Classification (GTDB taxonomy): domain Bacteria; phylum Bacteroidota; class Bacteroidia; order Chitinophagales; family Saprospiraceae; genus JADKKF01. The sequence continues at coordinate 287,171 of JADKKF010000024.1, read as the reverse complement.
ACAACGGCAGGGGCTTCGACGTCCCCAAAACGCTGCAAAACGGGAAAGCCTTCGGCCTACACAATATCATCGAACGCAGCCGCGCCATTTCGGGAGTAGCCAATATAAAGTCAGGTCTCGGTGGCACCATCATCACTATCGTAGTTAAAAAATAGGTTCAGTTTGATCTTTATTTTTTGGGCGCCTCCTCGCTGTGCGAGGACCAGACTGTTCGTGGGTTCCGTCTCGCATCGTTCGAGGCGAAATCGATACGAGACTCTGACCATCCCAACCGAATCCGCTATGGGTGGTCAGACCACTACCATTCTTGGCGCACAGATGTTGAAGCCAAACATTTTTTATATTAACAATTTAGGAAATGGGTCTCGAGGGGTATTACCGTAAATTACTCCTAAATGAGACATTCTTAGTGGTTTTAGATAATGGGTTGGGAGGGGGAGGGTTGTATTCTACTTATTTTTTTTAAATATCTAATAGCTCCTTGGTATTCACTGATTCTATCTCTAGTTCATCTTCAATTTGTTTTAAATTTGAAATAATGTCAACATATAATTGATTGAAATTATTAACTATCCCAGATTCTATTACATATTTTTCAATATCCCCATTCCACTCGTCAAAATATTTACAGAGTTTACTTTTGAGACTATCCCATTATCATGAGAAATTATTAGCTTATTTTCAAGTAAATTATTAATTACATTAATTGATTTTTCGTCATGTACAAATAAATTTGGTAAAATGCTTTTAAGATTAAAAAATGATAAAAATGAATCAACTGGTAAATAATTATAAGAATGGCTAGCCATTTTATAATTGCCATTTTCGTTTTTATGGAAATATATTTTTAAATTGAAAGCTTTTATAAATGATTTAGTTAATTGAATATCATTTGTATTATTTAATAGATTTAAAAATTCTTTAGTAATTGGTACTAAAAAATATTTAGAAAACATACTTTATCTAATTCATAACATAGTTTATAAAGGTTTAAATTCCCTCCATTGGTATATCTTTTAAGATTGATGAATTTTTCATGGTATATTTTCTCTTTTTGTTCTTCATTCAGCCCCTTTATTAAATAGGCAGGAAATATTCTTGTAATGATTTATGAGGGAATGTATAATCAGTTCCATCTTGAATTAAAATTGAAATTGAAACTGTCAAGTCATAAATTATATCATCCAAACTTGGTTGCAAATTGAGCTTAATTTTTATTTCGCTTAATATTGCTTTTAAATATTCTAAATCAAAGTTATACTTTCCTTTAAAGATGGAGATATACGAAAACCATTTTAGGACGTTTTCAAAATCTTCGTTTTGGAGTTTCGATTTTCTTTCATGTAACCAAAACCCTTTTTTTGTGAATGCATCATGTTTAGTGCAAAGTGTATCAAATACATTCCAATAAAATTTATTTTTACTTTTTGGTAATTCGGGGTAAGTATTGAAAAATTCCTCAATATCATTTGTTATTTTATCTTTTTTTTCTGAATAGATTTCATCATAACCATCTAATAAAAAATAAAAATTCCCTCATTCAAAATTCTCTCAGTTATCCGCCATTTTTCGACAATTTGTTTTCGTTAGTATTTTCGTAATATAGTCAGTTATCGAACCATTAAAATCATTTAAATTTCTTAATTCAATAACTATTGGAATATTTAAAATTGATTTACGGTGGATAAAAATATGTTTCATCAACATACTTTTTCCACAACCTGCCATTCCAATAATTGTAATATATTTTCTATTATTGAATAAATCTTTTAAATTGTTGATTTCAGAAATAATTTCTGAATTGTTTTTTATGGTTACTGGATAAAAAACATCATAAAAGTTGACTTTTTTCATCTCTATAAATAAATGTCTTAGTTTTAGAATACTTATTGTAAAAATTATCAACAAATTCAGATAACCCATTATTGACTATGTCAATAAATTCATCTTTAAAGTCTTGACTTAGTTTTAATATCGGCTCTTTAAAAAAATTTAATAATTGTATTCCTACTGTTGCTGTTATCATATAAGAAAGCTGTTATTAGTTAAGTGAATTCACGTATTCGCAATGCACCCTCTCCAAAAACCCAAACCTCCGCTTCTGCATAATTCTTTGAAAAATAAACGCAACGCTGATGATTAAAATATTGATTAATCGCTATTTGGACATGTAGATTTGTCGGTTTATTCAATTTTATAAGTTTTAATATAGCATTATTGAGCAAATATAAAATAAATGGTCCGAATATTTAATCTTATTCGCAAATATTTTTTCATATCAGCGGTATTTATTCCTCAATATGGAGTTTTTAGTGAACATACAAAACCTGCTTGGCAGCGGCCACCACTCTATGCACACTAGGAAGATATGCATCGACATATGGCGCAGAATAGGGCAGGGATGTGTCCATTGAGTTAACCCTCAAAATTGGTGCATCCAAGTAATCAAAGGCATATTTTTGCATTTCATAGGCGATCTCTGCAGATACACCATACATAGGCCATGATTCATCGATGACCACCATTCTATTGGTCTTTTTTACAGAATTTACTAGAGTTTGATAGTCTAGCGGTCTTATGGTTCTCAAATCGATAACTTCTGCTGAAATGCCTTCTTTTGCCAGCTCATCAGCGGCATGTTGGGCAACCTTCATCATTTTGTTGTATGAAACAAGCGTGATGTCTGAGCCTTCTCTCTTTACAGCTGCCTTGCCGATGGGAATATAGTATTCTCCTTCGGGTACGTCTCCTTTATCTCCATAACACACCTCGGACTCCATGAAACAAACAGGGTCGTCGTCGATTATGGCTGATTTTAATAGACCTTTGGAATCATAAGGATCAACGCAAGAAATAACCTTAAGTCCAGGACAATTTCCTAGCCAAGACTCGAAGGTCTGAGAATGTTGCTGTGCCAATTGGCCAGCACTTCCAGATGGGCCCCTGAATACTATGGGACATCTAAATTCACCACCAGATTGAGATACTGTTTTGGCTGCATTGTTCACGATTTGATCAAAAGCCAATACAGCAAAATTCCATGTCATGAATTCTACGATGGGTCTTAAACCATTCATGGCCGCACCCACGCCAATTCCTGCAAATCCAAGTTCTGCGATAGGTGTATCAATGACGCGATTAGGGCCAAATTCATCCAACATGCCCTTACTAACTTTGTAGGCACCATCGTATTGAGCGACCTCTTCACCCATGAGAAAAATATTGGCATCTTTTCTCATTTCTTCTGTCATTGCCTCGCGCAAGGCATCTCTAAGCGTAATTATTCTAGACATAATATTTTTTCAAATTGCAGACAAAATTAAGGTAAAAATATCAATTTTGGTAGTTTTTCCTCTTACTGAATGATTTCTTCACAGAGCTGGGCAATATCTAAATTCCCAAAAGTCCCCGAACTCATGAAGAGCAGACATTTGGGTTTATCCTTGATTCTGTAGCAAAACTCCACCAATTGCAAATTATCATTGATTACGAGCATTTTCTGGTTTTGAAAACTTTTTTTGATCATTTCTTCGCTTATACTCTGCTTCCCTTTCATCTTAAGCGCATTTTCATCCGTGAATACGATGGCTTGGTCCGCGATATCCAAGGTGCCTGCGTATTCATTCAGAAAGCTGGGATCAAGGCTACTAAATGTATGCAATTCTAGCAATGCAAAAATTAATAAATCTGGAAATCGCTCTTTTATGGCCTTTAATGTAGCTGAGACCTTGGATGGGGCATGGGCGAAATCTAAATAAGCGATGTCTCTCAAGCCTTTTTTGATCAACTGCAATCGCTTGGCGGCCCCTTTAAACTCTCCAATGGCCTCTAGGAATTGATCGTCCGTGATCCCAACTTTCTTTAGCGCAAAATACGCCGCTTGCATATTTTCAAGGTTGTGTTGCCCAAAAACTTTGATTGCTTGTGTTTTTTGATTTAATTCTATGTTCAAATGGCCATTTTCAACATAATATGGAAAGTATTCATAGGGTATCAGATCGATGGGTCTCACCATATCTTTCACGAGATTTTGGATATTTAAGTCGTGACGATAGTAAATGAGCTGTCCTCCATCAACGATGGACTCCATGAACAATTTGAATTGTTGTAAATATTGTTCAAAAACAGGAAAGACATTAATGTGGTCCCAGGCTATTCCAGTCAAGATGGCTATATGCGGCTTATAATGCAACATTTTTGGAATCCTGTCAATAGGAGAGGAGAGATATTCATCCCCTTCGATGACGATAATGGGAGCATCTGAGAAGGAGGCCATCGTGTCAAAACCCTCTAGCAAAGCCCCAACCAAATAGTCGAAAGACTTATTGTGGTATTTCAAGACATGCATGATCATTGCTGTGGTTGTAGTCTTCCCATGGCTTCCTGCTACTACGATCCTAATTTTATCTTTGGACTGATCATAGACGAATTCTGGGTAAGAAACGACTTTGATCCCTAATTCTTGAGCTTTTAAAAGCTCTGGATTGTCTGCTTTGGCGTGCATCCCAAGTATGACCAAATCGAGTTTTTCATGGATTTTTTCAGGCGACCAGCCGCTTTTAGGGAGAAGTCCTTTGGCTGCCAATCTTGATCGAGCTGGCTCATATATTTCGTCATCCGATCCAGTAACATTGTATCCTTTGGACTCTAATGCAAGAGCTATATTGTGCATGGCACTGCCTCCTATGGCTATCAAATGTATATTCATGGTTTATTTTTTATCAATTTTTTGAAAAGCCAAGAAAGGCAATGATCGTTTTTTATTTTAAATAGCAAAATTTAATGTGAAAGTATTAAATAATTTATAATATGTAATGGATTTCTGAAAAGAAAGATTGACTTTAAACCAGCTTTTGGATTTTACGGGCATTTTTTTTTCAAAAGAATCAAATTATTTTTAGAATTATGGAATTTTTTTTTAATTTTTTCGTTTATGTACATATTAAAACATAATTTTGTCTCATAATTATCAAAAATGAAAGTCAATAGAAAAATCGCAGTACTCCTTTTAATGGCTTCAGTAATAATGCTGACCTTAAGTACCTCATCTTGTCGTAGAGGATATGGTTGTCCTTCAAGCACTAGCATCGAATCAAATAAATAAAATATTGAAAAGCTGGGATAAAATTAGCGATAAAGAAGTTCTTTTGGAAAAAATTCAAAGCGATGAGGTTTTGGCTGTGTTCAAGCATAGTCCAAGATGCTCTATTTCTATGGCTGCCAAGCACCGCATTGAAGATGCCGACAAGTTACCAAACGAAATATCGTCTTGGATTATCGTTGATGTGCTTGAAGAAAGACCCACCTCCCAGTGGTTGGCTGAATACACTCATATCGAGCATGAATCACCTCAGTTGTTGATTTTTAAAAATAAAAAGTGCATTTACCATGCATCCCATCTTGACATAAGACCAGACTCGATCCCAGTGAACTGATCTATTTTATGGTCGAAATTATACAATGTGAAGATGGAACCCAGACGGTTTATTCTCCAATTTTTCAAGAAACTTACCATTCAATAAAAGGCGCAATCCAAGAAAGCCATCATGTATTTATCCGTGCGGGTCTCAATCATTTGATAGAAAAGGGATACCAATCCATTAAGATTTTAGAATTTGGTTTTGGTACAGGATTGAATGCTTTACTGGTCCTCGATTTGGCACAGGATTTGCCAGATATCTCTATTGAGTATGTTGGTATAGAAAAATATCCATTGGACAACTCGAAGATATCTAACCTTGCGTACCACGAAAAAGTAAATGTCAATGTTTCAGATTGGTTAAAATTGCACAGTGGAAATTGGCATATTGGCAATTTCAAAGGCAAAGTATTACATATGGATTTTAATGATTTTGCATTGCAAACAAAATTCGATATGGTTTTTCATGATGCCTTTTCACCTAGTATTCAAAATGAATATTGGCGGGCACCCTTTTTGCAAAAAGTCTATGAAAGCATGAATAAAGGAGGAGTATTGGTCACCTATTGTGCCCAAGGGGAATTCAGGCGTGAGCTAAAGAGAATAGGATTTACAACGGAGTCTCTGCCTGGCCCTCTTGGAAAAAGAGAAATGACGAGAGCTACAAAATTGTAAATCCTATCTATAAATCAAGTGCTATAAAATAGCGTCTATTTTATCTGAAAGGACTTTTTTGGAGACGGCACCTACTACTTTGTCTACCAATTCTCCGTTTTTGATAAAAAGAATGGTCGGAATACTCCTTACACCATACTTCATAGAAACATCAGGATGGTGATCTACATTGAGCTTTCCGATGGTGGCTTTACCAGCGTATTCGTGTGCCAATTCTTCAATTATAGGAGTTATCATCCTGCACGGACCACACCATTCAGCCCAAAAATCTACAACGGACACCCCACTATCTTTTTGAAGTGCCTTTTCATTAAAATTACTATCTGTGAATTCAAATGCCATTTAGTGAAAAATTTAAATTATAATTAATAATACCAACATAATAACCCCGCCTTACAAGATTTTGTTCCGATCTTAAGTAAATTTTAACGAAGGAGAAGGGTAGTGGTACAGCCAACAATTCCCATATGCCATAACCTGAAACGACATGTGGACGAAGGGTTTGTATTCTTTTTTACAAGGGCAATAGAAATCCAGATCGAATAATATTCAGATTAAAACCAAAGCGATAACTGCTATGGTAAAAGTAAGTTTGTGAAATAATACTTATTGAGACAATAATTGCTGTCCTCCTGAGCTTTGTACCAACAGCGTAGTGGCTATACATAGACCTATCAAAACAGCCGCAAGAACCCAAGTAGCTTTTTCAATAAAGTCAGCAGAACGCGCAGCACCAAAGATTTGGTTCATATTATTTCCTCCAAAGGTTGAGTCCAATCCGCCACCTTTAGGATTTTGGATAAGTACTGCAAAAATCAATACGACACTAACTATGGTGATTAATATAATCATGAAAGTAACCATATACTACAATTCTAAGTTTTTAATTTTAGCTGCAAATGTAGTATTTTTTTCTGGAAATTTCACCATTAATTTTCTATACATTTCTATAGCCCTAGAATTATGCCCTTGGGAGGCGAGGATTTCTGCCAACGTTTCGGTAATAATTTCATCGTCCCAAAGCAAACTTTGTTCGGCGATGGATTTTACTTGATCTTTATTTTTGGTCTTGACAGGGGTGTGTTCTGAACTTTCTTGAACCTTTGAATCTATTTTCTCTGTTTTAGGACCAGCGTGGGGGCCATGTAATTTTAAGAGCCAATTGGTAAATGAGGAAGTTTCTTGTGAACTTTCTGAAATCTCGATTGATTTCTGTACGGATGATTTTACGCGCTCCATATTAGATTCATCGTCTTCAGGCAAATTTTTCAGGTGAACCACTTCTTGTGCAATTTTTGCATTAAAGGCGGCTTCTATGGAAGCTCCTTCGTCTTCGATGTTTTTAACTTCTGCTAGGAAATCTGATTCTGGCTGTGCAGGAGTTGAAATCTCAGGCTCTAGAACTTCGATAGAGTTATCAATCTTACTTTCTTGATTCAATGTTTCTAATTCTTCTATCATCCCTACTTCTGGGGGCTGGTTGATTTCTGTTTCTAATATGTCTGAAACTTGAGCTATACCTATAAGTTCCTCTTCTTGGCTGGCTTCCTTTTCTTCTATTGAATTCACTTCATCTTTGCTCAAAGTTAAATTTTGCGCTTCTCTTTGATGTAAATCAGCGTCTGAATCTGTCTTTGATTTGTCTTTGGATTTTCCTTTCTTATTTTTTTTCTTCTTCTTTTTCTCATTCTTGGCCTGGTTCTCTTTTTCGAAATCTTCTTCGATAAATTCATCTAGGACTATTTCTTCTTTTGCCAATATTTTATTATCTGAATCCAGGTGTATTTGATCATCATCTTTAAATGGATCATTTTTTATTATCAATTCAACATCATCGAATCTTTCAGTAATTTTTGGTTCATAATCTTCGGTTTTTGACGCAATTTGTTCTGAAAGATTTAAACTAGCTTCTTTCTCAGAAGTCATATCCACTGGCACCATCACCAATTCGTGCTCTTTTATTTCGGGCTCAGGAACTTCAGCGACTGGTGAAATTACTTCGGCGACAGGCTCTGTTGTTAAAACGATTTGTTCAGTCACTTCGATGATTGGTTCTGAAATTTCTGTAACTGGAACTATTATTTCATTAATTTGCTCCATTTTACCTCGGATAGGTTGTGGCACTTCAATAGTTGGTTCACTAATGTCGAACTTAACTTCAGGTATTTTTTTCGGAATGACGGGGTTATCTACATATTTTAAATCAGCATGAAATTTTCCAGCTATATTTAAATGCGGTAAATAATCAACAATGATGGCATCCCATCGTATAGGCTCTGGTAGTGGAATTTCAGCCACCTCTTCCTGCTTTAAATTTTCAATAACAGTGATTTTTTCTTCTGTTATTTTTAAGTCATTATCCTCCAGCTCTGGAAGATAAACAGCAATAGGATCTTCGCTAGCAAGTACCTCATCCACTTTATCGGTCACCAGATTGGGTTCAGTGATGGACTCCATTACTTCAGGTATTTCTTCAACGGCATCGTGTTGTGTTTGAAGGGTATTAACACTTGGAGTGCTTAGAATTTGGATATCCTCATCTGTGACAATAGGTTGTGCTATCGGTTCAAAATCAGCATCTAGCGTATCAAATTTTAAGGTGCCTTTGACCAATTTATAGATTTTGTTTCTATCGTGACAATAAAGCAGTGCCTTATGCATCAAATCGTCTTGGAGATAATTATGACTTTCTTTATAATGTTCTAATTTTAAATTGTGCAATCCAGATATATAGGGATAGCGCTCGATGAGCTGATCCAATTTGTTTTCGACATTGAATGCAGTTGATTCTCTTAGTTCGGGAGAAATTGCGTAGATACGATTAATAAATGCGTCCATGTTGATGCCTTTTGCTTTACGTAATAGTAAGAAATTCCCCTTAATCTTACCTTTAATTAAGGCAAATATATCAAAATAATTGGGATAATCCTAATTCAGGTATCAACTTAATGGGCAGAGAGGTCTATTTTGAAAACATAGGATTTAGTCTCTTAAATAAAGTTTACATGGAAAATAAAATTATTATGCGCTAAAACTATATAAAAATAAGATAATCAATAAATAAAATATTAAAAATAAAAAAATGTGAAAAAAAAATAAAAAATAATGGTAAAAATATTTGCAGATTTAATCAACAGTAGTATCTTTGTGTCAGAGTAGGTTTGCATTATTTTGAAGTGCGTCGCTCGGGATCCCTCCCGAGGGCGCATTTTTGTTTTAGGGCAGTTGCAAATTGAACTCATATTTATATCCGAAATCACCGCTCTTTTTACCCATTAAAAATTTTAAGAAAATATTAACTAAATTTTTTTGCAAAAATATTTGCAGATTTAATGAAGTATAGTATCTTTGTGTCAGAGTAGGTTTGCATTATTTTGAAGTGCGTCGCTCGGGATCCCTCCCGAGGGCGCATTTTTGTTTTAGGATAGTTGCATCTCAGCGTTATTATTGTGTTAATCCTCACTTTTTTGACCTTTTAATTTGATTTTCATTGTATTTTTGATGCGAATTAAAACATCATGCAGTATCATACTTTTGTTTTTTTATTCCTGACATTAATAAATTCAGTTGTTACATGAAATCTTGGATTAAATGGCTTTTAGGCGCACTTTTTGTGCTTTTGCTAGTAGTTATTGCTCTCCCATTCTTTTTTAAGGATAAAATTATTTCTTTAGTCAAAGAAGAAATCAATAAAAATGTAGTCAATGCCAAAGTGGATTTTGGCGATATTGATTTTACATTAATAAAGTCATTTCCTGATTTTAGATTGGGTATCAATAATATATTGGTCGATGGAAAAGGGACATTTGAAAATATCAAATTGGCCGATATTAAATCATTGGATTTAGATTTGGATATTTTATCCATCATAAAAGGTGAAAAATTGGTGAAGATCAATGGCATAAAGTTGGTCAATCCAAAGCTCAACATTTTAGTATTGGAGAATGGCGAGGCTAATTATAATATAACGCTACCTGATTCAGTCCAAAAAGAGCCTTCGTCCTTTGCTTTAAAACTAAAAGGTTATAAAATTATTGATGGGGACATAAGTTATGAAGATCGACAACTTGGTGCGAAAGTAGTAATGAATAAACTAAACCACTCGGGTAAAGGTAATTTTACTGACGAGGTTTTTGATTTAGCAACACAAACTGATATCGAAAGCTTAACAACTAAATATGGGGGTATTAATTACCTCAATAAAGTCAAGACCAATATGGATTTGGTCTTGAATGTCGATATGGTTAAGCAGTATTTTACCATATTGAAACATGAAATGAAACTTAATGATTTAAACCTAGTGTCCAAGGGTGGTCTTGGGATGTTGCCTAATGGGTATTCCATGGACATTCAGGTCAATACCCCAAACAATAATTTCAAGCAGTTGATGTCCCTTATACCAGGTATATATACCAAAGATTATAGTGATATCAAAGCAGATGGCAATTTTACATTTGATTTAGCTCTTAAAGGTAAATATTTGGACAAGCCCGTTTATTATCCTGCCATCAATGCCAATCTTGATATAAAGAATGGAAGCCTTCAGTATCCATCATTGCCTGCTGCTTTGTCCAGCGTTAATGGCAAGGGTAAGGTTTCATTTCCAGGTGGATCAAATCTCGATGCGCTAATAATTGATATTCCTGGCATGAATTTTAACTTAGGAAAAGACCCCATATCTATAAATTTATTGGTGAAAAATCCCATTTCAGACCCTTACATCAAAGGTGGATTTAAAGGGAAAGTGGATCTCGGTATGGTCCAAAATAGTGTGAAAATTGAAGATATGAAAAGATTGAGTGGGTTGATAAATGGGAACTTGGATATCGAAACCCGCATGTCTTATGTAAAAGCAAGTCAATATGACAAAGTGAAATTTGACGGAATGGCCACGGGACAAAACATTGATATCAAGTACGCACAATATCCAGATATTAAGATTAATTCTGTGAATACAAGTTTTAGTCCGCAAATGATACAAATACCTCAAATAAATGCAAAATTGGGTAAAAGTGACGTACAAGGTAATGGTAATATTAAAAATCCTTTGGCATATTTTTTGCCGAATGTAACACTAGATGGTGATTTTAAATTGAGTTCAAATTTCTTTGATGCTAATGAATGGCTGAAAGCAATGGAAACGCCCACTACTGCTAGTCAACAAAGTGATTTAACGGCAAAAAATGGTCAAGTTCAAGCAAGTACGAGGCCATTTGACAAGTTTTCATTTGGCTTAGATGCTCAGGTCGGCCAAATCAATTATGATACATATCAATTAAAAAATAATATTGCAAAGGGAAAAATGACTCCTGCACTATTCAAGGTAGAACAACTTACGACCCATATTGGGCAGAATGACTTTAATTTTTCTGGTCAGTTGGAAAATATTTTTGACTATGTCTTTGATAATAAAATGTTGGAAGGCAAGGTCAAGATGACTTCAAAACGATTGAATCTGAATGAATTTATGGATCCCGCACCAGCAGCTAAGGGCAGTTCTACTAATCCACCTGTGACCAAAGAGGAATCATTTGCACCTATAAAAGTCCCTGAAAATATTAATGTCATGGTCGATGCCAATATCGATCAGTTGACCTACAGCAATATGGATTTGAAAAACTGTAAAGGGGTCGTGGCAGTTACTGACCAAAAAATGAAAATGCAAGATGTAGCCGCACAACTTTTTGGTGGCGCAGTTCATTTTGATGGACTGTATGATACCAAAGGGACAGAGAAGCCCTCCTTCAATATGAATTTGGGAATGGATAAAATGCCATTCGGAAATGTGTTTAATACATTTAATACTATAAAGATGATTGCCCCACTAGGAGCTTATTTGGAAGGTATTTTCAATACGAAAATAGAATTATCTGGTAAAATGGGAGAGGGATTGATGCCTGATCTGAATACTTTGAACTTTTCAGGATTTGTGCATACGCTTAATGGCAATATCAAAAACCTCAAAGCTCTAGAAGAAATTGGGAATAAATTGAATATAGCTGAAGTGAAAAGCCTATCCATTAATGATACAAAGAACTGGATTGAATTGAAAAATGGTGTTTTTAACCTAAAGGAATTTGACTACAAGCTAAAAGATATTAATTTTAAAATAGGCGGTAGCCACAGTCTTACTCAAGACATGGCGTACACTATAAAAACCAAAATTCCAAGGAAACTTTTGGATAAGAATGCCGTTGGTGCAGCTGCCAATCAAGGCTTAAATTTTTTGTCTAAAGAAGCCTCAAAATATGGTGTTAATATAAATAATGGCGAATTTATCAATGTTCTTATTTCTATTGGTGGGAATATTAAAAACCCGAAAATAAATATCAAACCGACGGGATCAGATGGCAGCTCAACCATCCAGAGTGAAGTTGCAACGACATTGAAAGAAACCACACAAAAAGTAAAGGATTCTATTCAAAACAGAGCCAACGAAGAAATCGGCAAGGCAAAAGCCAAAGCAGAGGAAGAGCTGAATAAAGCGAAAGAAAGGGCCCAACAGGAGATGCAGCGCGCCAAAGATAGCCTTGCTGCCATAGCTAAGAAAGAAACTCAGAGGATAGCCGATTCCATCAAGAACAAAGTAAAAGACCAAGTTGGTACAAAGGCGACCGAGATTTTGAAAGGTAAAACGGACAAAGTCCTTGACGATAAAAGTAAGGACGTATTGAATAAAGCTTCCGATAAGATAAAGGATTTCAATCCCTTTAAAAAGAAGGGAAATTGATCTTATTTCATAAATTCTGACATAGAATGTTCTTCGGTGGCATCCATAGGTACCTTATAGGGGATTTTTAAGATTTCGAGGGTGACAACACCGACATATCGGACTTTTACTTTTTGGTTAGACAGCAGTTTAAAGGAATTTTTAAGGCCATTCATGATACCACCTTCGGGTTTGATTTTGAATTTAAGTGGAATTTCGAAAGTTGATTTAGGTGGCACTTTGGTCTTTTGTCCGTCTTGAACGATTGTAGTAACCTTCGTGCCATCAATGTACACATCCATATTAACCCCAATTACATTACATCCAACTCCGTTCGGATTATAATAAAGTGCTTTGCCTTCCATTTCGAAGTTCATAGGGCTGTAGTTGACTACTTTCCAGTCTTTCATTTGTTTATATTCTGGCGATTTTACGCAAGACTTTATGCTGAAAACGTTCAAACCCAGTAGAGTGATAATTAAAATTTGCCCAATCTGCATATAATTATTTTTATAATGTAAATTTTTTTAAATAAAGTCCGAATAATAAAGATTTGTTTTATTCTTTGCCAATTTAATTGAAAAGAAATTAACTAAAATGAAATCCAAATCAATTTTTTGGAATAAAACCAACCGATAAAATATTGAGTTAAAACTACGTTAAAGAGAATTAGATTGTAAAAAAAACGAGTTATTTTTGTACAAAATTATTCAATTTATTTATATAAAAAAAAATTAATATGAAAAAAAAGATCTTAGGCGCTTTCGGTTTAGTATTTTTTGCAGCTATGTTATCGGCACAAACGTCACCGAAACTTACTGATAAACCAAAACCCAAACCTGCTGTGATAAATGAAAGTACATTGACCCCAGAACAAAAACAAGTATTGGCGAAAATGAGAAAGAATAACGCAGAAAGAAACAAAAATGGAGAAGAAGCTGCGACTCCTCCAAGAAAAAAATCTGGAAAAAATTCCAATCCCACTCTTGAAAAAAAGCTACACGAGCAATAGGATATTGAAAAAGAGCGAATAAAATAAAATTATTCGCTCTTTTTTTTTGCATTATTTCGTAACTTTATCACTCATAATAAAATAAACCATATTAATTTCGGAAGTTCTTTTTTTATATAATTCAATAAATTTTATCATCTATGAAAAAATTGTACTCAGTTTTCTTTTTTATTATTTTGTTTTCAACTTACTCTCAGGCACAGGTCATCATAAATGAAATCATGTATAACCCACCAGAATCGGGTACAGATTCATTGGAGTATATAGAACTTCACAACCCTTCAGCATCTCCTATTGATATTTCTGGTTGGCAGTTTACGAGAGGAATTTCTTATACTTTTCCAGCAGGAACAACCATCCCAGCCAATGGTTTCGTTGTCACTACCGCTAAAATAAATGCCCTCACACTTGGGTTTGGTTATACAACTACTCACGAATGGCCAGCAAGTATAGGAGGCGCTTCCAACGGATTGAGCAACAGTGGTGAAGCTATAGAGCTGCGTGATGGAGGAGGAGTCTTTATTGATTCAGTAAGATATGGTTCGTCTGCGCCTTGGCCTACTTTGGCTAATGGTTCGGGACCTTCTATAGAGTTGATTGCCTCCAATTTGGACAATTCAGAAGTTAGTAGCTGGGGAGTAGCCGTAGATAGTACCAACTCGATCGTTGTGAATAATAAAAGGCTTAAAGGTACTCCAGGTAGAGCCAATACAGCCACACCAAGTTATACAGATGTAGTAGTAGCAGATTTTAGCTTTACTCCTAAAGATATTACGATATATGAAGGACAAACCGTGCGTTGGACTAATACATCTGGAAGCCACAATGTAAATGGCTCGCAGTCAGTTTTCCCATCTAATCCAGTGAGTTTTACCAATGGAGCTGTAGCTGGGGGCAATTGGGTTTATACTTATACGTTCAATACGCCAGGATTATACAAATACCAATGTGATCCACACGCACCAGATATGGCGGGGACAGTATTTGTTCGATCTACTACCACTCCTGTAAATCCAATCACATATCAGATTGTGACTTTAGACAAATTACAATCAGAAAATGCATCAGGTGTTGCAGATTCGTTAAATAAATATTTTGAAGTATCGGCAATCGTTTATGGAATTAATATCAGAGGAAATGGTGTTAGCTTCACCATTATAGATAACTCTAACAATGGAATTGGGGTATTCAATAGCACAAAGAATTTTGGATATGCAGTAACTCAAGGAGACGAAGTAAAAGTACGTGGAAGGTTGAGCCAATTCAATGGTTTGAGCCAATTAACTGCTGATACAATATGGAAAGTAAGTGGTGGTAATTCATTGATCACACCATTCCAAATCACGCGAGTAAGCGAAGTAACGGAATCAAAATTGGTTAGAGCCAATAGTTTTAAAATTACAAATCCAACCTTTTGGACCAATACAGGTAGCAATTTTACGTGTAGAATTGACAATGGAACCGATACGATCATGTTGATTATTGATTCTTTGTCTTCATTGTATGGAACTCCGGCCCCAACTGGTACATTTGACGTCATAGGTATAGGAAGCCAATTCGACAGCAGTTCTCCTTATACTTCGGGTTATCAGTTGAGACCAAGATTCCTTTCAGATTTGATAATCACAAGCACCAATGATTTATTGGATAAAGCCAAACTCAAGTTGTATCCAAATCCAGTTTCAAACAAATTACAGGTAGAAACAGCGATTGAATTTAGAGGAGCTAGTATAACTAATCAATTGGGTCAAGTCATGGAAACCTTTAATTTAAACCAAGGTTCGAATGAAGTAAATATGAGCAAATATCCTAGTGGCCAGTATTTCTTACGGTTGAATCAAGGAAAATCAAATGCATCAATTAGCATTTTGAAATTGTAATATTTTAATTTTTTTTATATTCTATAAAGCTCAAGGTTTTTATCTTGAGCTTTTTTATTTTTTTATGATGAAACAAATTATAGTCAGGCAAAAAGCAATCCAATCTATCCAAAGGAAGCACCCTTGGGTTTTTAGCGGTGGAATAGATGAAAATAAATATTTGGAAGAAGGGGACTTGGTGAGATTAACAGACACTAGACAAAATTTTTTGGCAGTCGGATACTATTCTAAAGGTGCCAGCATTGCTGTTAGGATATTGAGTTTTGAGGATGTTGAAATTGACAGTTCATTTTGGCATGACAAATTGCAAAATGCTCTAGAGAAAAGACTTAACACATTAGAGCTTGAAAATATTAAAACGAATGCTTTCAGATTGATACATGGAGAAGGTGATGACTTACCAGGATTGATCATTGATATCTATAATACTACCGCTGTGATACAATGTCATTCCATAGGCATTTGGTTGATGAAAGATAAAATTGGGGCAGAACTACAGAAAATTCGAGGATGGAAAATAGATGCCATCTATGTAAAATCTAAGGAGACATTGAAGCAATCCATTCAATTGGTGGAGGATCATTTTATTGTTGGAAATAACCCAATCGTAGAGTTTTTAGAGAATGGAATTGTATTCCAAACCGATCTTGCCAATTCCCAAAAAACTGGCTTTTTTCTTGACCAAAGGAACAACAGAAAGCTACTAGGCGAAATCTCAAAGAACAAGACCGTGTTGAATGCGTTCTGTTACACAGGGGGATTTAGCTTGTATTCGCTATTACACGGAGCAACTAAGGTGGTTTCTGTGGACTATTCAAAATCTGCGATAGCTCAGTTAGAAATCAATCTTGGATTGAATCATATTTCCCTAAATCATGTGTCCATCTGCGACGATGCCATGCATTTTTTTAAAGATAAAGAAAGTGAGTGCTTTGATATAGTCGTCATAGATCCTCCAGCATTTGCCAAAAGTCTTGCCAAAAAACACAATGCTGTATCTGGATACAAAAGGCTCAATGCTTTAGCGATCGAAAAGGTAAAAAAGGGCGGTATGTTGTTTACTTTTTCTTGTTCACAAGTGGTAGATGATAGACTTTTTCAAAATACTGTGATAGCTGCATGCATCGAATCGGGTCGAAAAGCTCAGATAATCCACAAATTAATGCAAGGGCAGGATCACCCAATCAATGTATATCATCCCGAAGGTTCATACCTGAAAGGTCTTGTTTTGTTATTTGACTGATGGTACCAATCGACCTTTCCATTTTGGTTTTATTCCGAAAATGCTTAATGCTGCGATTATTGGCAGATATACCAAGTGGTAAAATTCAGCAGACGGGAAATATTTTAATAAATATTCGGTCTTAAAAACTTTTGTTATATCTGAGAGAAATGCGTAGTCAATAAAAATTTTCACGGCGAGTTGAAAAAAAAGCAATTTTCCAAATGTTTGAAAATCAATGAATAAGCCCAAAATTGAGGTTAAAATGAGTACATGATGGAGCCCTATGGACAAGGCGATTCCATTGATCAAATGGTTTTTTAACAGATTGGTTTTACCACTCCATCTCAATCTTTGTTGGATGAAATGGCTCCAGGTAGTAAGGGCATTGGTATAGACTATCGCATCGGGAGATTTGACGAAACCAATTTTATTTGGAAAGCGTTCGGATATTTTTTTAGCCAAAAAAACGTCATCACCTGAGGCGACATGTCGGAAATTAGAGTAGCCGTCCACTGTCTCAAATGCAGTTTTGGTAAAAATCAAATTGGCACCATTGGCCAAATAAAATTTTTGCGAACGAATCCCAGCGCAAGTGACGCCCATCATGGCTGCAAAATCTAACCCTTGGAAATAATCGAATTTTGACTTAGGCGAATTGATCAGAACGGGGCCTGTAGCCAATTGGAGATCGTAGTTCTCAATACTTTGGACCATAGTGGAAAGCCAACTTGGCTTATTGCGACAATCAGCGTCTGTTAGCAAGATTAACTCCCCAACAGCATTGCGAATTGCATACTCGATGGCCAATTTTTTGTGGGGCAAATCATCGTTGGTGGATACGTCTGACAGAGAAAGTAGTTTGATATTGCTTTTGGGTGTTTTACCAACGAAATCTTGAACTACATTTGCTGTTCCATCTTCAGAAAAATCATCTACGACTAAAATTTCCAAAAGGTCCTTTGGGTAGATTACATGTAATATGTCTTGTATCCTTGTTTCTATTGAATTTTTTTCATTTCTACAGGGAATTACCACAGAAACAGTTCGCCTAGGCGTGTTTTGATTCAAACTATCTGGCATGGCCTGCCCATTAAATACAAGTCTTAAATACCACTGGATGATGAAGTACAAAACCGTTACAAATAGGCAAAGCAAAACATATACTACCATAAAACTCTAATCAATTCAGCGCTTATTGTAGCTTGTTCCTTCCTCTGTTGGGAGTTCTTCGTATTCGGTATATTCGGTCGTCTGATGCTTAGAATAAAGCGGCTCTTTGGGCGGGAAAAGCCAAGTCGAGCTAAATATTGATTTGACAAAGAGATATCCTATGACAAATGGGAAGGCTAGAATATTAAGGATTATATTGAGGATGCCAAAAATTGGGTTTTGAGATAATTTTAATCCTAATTCTTTGATGTGATCGAGGACTACATTATAATTAAAAATCAAAGAACATATCAAGAGTACTGGTGAAATGGCCGCCAAAATCTTGAAAAGCCCTACTGCAAGATAATAGAAACCCACTAAAACCAATACACTAATAAATAAACTAACTATCCAATTTCCTGAACTAAAAGCTATTCTTTTTTGAATCATTTTTATTTGAATTTATACCAATAAAACCTAAGATATGGGCTAATAGTTCCAGAATCCCTAAGTACCCGATTATTCCCTTGTATTTTTCGACCAATTGGTAGAAAAGGCGGTTGGTGGACTTAGTTTATGATATTGGTTGGATGCTATCAGAACGGCGACTTTGCTGACCATAGCATAGTCCGATTTTTTTTGATCTAAAATATTTTCAGGTTTGAAATAATTTTGAATGAAATGGGTATCGAAATCCCCTGCAATAAAATGTGGGTTGTTTAATACGAAAGTTCCAAATTCTAATGTGGTTTCGACGCCATTTATTTCGTATTGTTTGATGGCTTGAAGCAAACGATATATCGCTTCTCTTCGCGAAGAGCCATGGACGATCAGTTTGGCAATCATAGGATCATAATATACAGAAATTTCCTGACCCACATCCATGCCATCGTCCACCCGAATGCCCAGTCCTGAAGGCCGATTGTAAGTTTCTAATACTCCTATACTTGGTAAAAAGTCATTGAAAGGATCTTCTGCACAGACTCTCAATTCCATCGCATGTCCCGAAATCTTTAGTTCATTTTGAGTAAAAGGTAGAGATTGTCCTTGGGCTATTTTAATCTGCTGCTCCACAAGATCAACACCGGTGATGAGCTCTGTCACGGGATGTTCTACTTGCAATCTAGTATTCACTTCTAGGAAATAAAAATTATTGTTTTTATCCACCAAAAACTCAACCGTTCCTGCGCTTGTATAATTACAGGCTTTGGCTAATCGAATGGCTGCATCGCCCATTTCCTTTCTTAGATGTGGCGTCAACAAGGAGGATGGAGCTTCTTCTATTAGCTTTTGGTGTCTTCTTTGGATAGAGCATTCCCGTTCGAACAGGTGGACGATATTGCCCATTTGATCTCCAAGGATTTGGATTTCGATATGGCGTGGATTTTCCACATATTTTTCTATAAATACGGAACCGTCACCAAAAGAAGCCAAAGCTTCGCTACTAGCCCTTTCTAACTGCGACAAAAATTCGCTCACTTCATGAACGATCCTCATCCCTTTACCTCCACCTCCTGCAGATGCTTTTATCAGGATTGGAAAGCCAATCTTTGTGGCAATGCTGAGGGCTTCTTGTTGGTCTGTGATTGCGTTTTTTGTGCCAGGTACCATGGGTACATCGACGCTATCGGCAATCTCCTTAGCAGCAATTTTGGAGCCCATTGACTCTATGGTTTGAGGGCTAGGACCGATAAATTTCATCCCAGCATCTATTACTTTTTGTGCAAAGAGCGCATTTTCTGAAAGGAAGCCATAGCCTGGGTGTATGCCATTTACGCCCAATTTTAGTGCTTCTTGGATTATTTTGTCTCCTAGGAGATATGATTGGTTCGAAGGAGCAGGTCCAAGATGTATGGCCTCATCTGCGAATAAAACGTGCGATGCTGTTCTATCAACGTCGGAATATACTGCGACGGTCTTGATTCCCATCTTTTTGCAAGTTTTCATGACTCTGATGGCTATCTCTCCTCTGTTGGCTATCAAGATTTTCTGCATGATTGGTTTTTAGTTGATTTTATCTAATGCTTGAATGATGTCTTGGAGTAAAAGATCTCGATCTTCTAATCCTATATAGAATCTAATGAATTGGAATGGCAAATAAGGCTTGATACCCTGAACACCATAAAATGCACAGGTCGGAAATATCAATGACTCGTGGCCTCCCCAAGATACGGCAAACAGAAAGTGTCTCAAGGAATGTACAAAATCTTCAACTTCTTGCATCGAATCAGTATTTAACTCTAGTGAGAATAGCCCACCATTTCCTTTCATTTGTGACTTGATAAGGCTTGCTTGGGGATGATTTGGGTCTTGAGTATAGTATATCTTTTTGATTTTTGGATTTTGGGCCAAGTGATCAACTATATAGCGGCAGGAACTGTCACTTCGTTCTACACGCAGCGCCAAGGTCCTAAGACCTCTAATCATCAAAAAAGCATCATTGGGGCTAATGATTGATCCCAGTATCATATACTCTTGCTTAGCTATCTGCCTGATAATGTGATTGTTAGCGCAAATGACTCCACCCAAGATGTCGCTGTGGCCATTCAGATATTTTGAGGCGGAATGGATGACTATGTCGATGCCGAAGCTAAGAGGATTTTGATAAATAGGGGTGCAATGTGTATTGTCTATAGCGGTGATTATATTTTTTTCTCTAGCGAAATTGGCAACAAAGCTCAAATCTTGAACTTCAAAGGTCAAGCTATTGGGGCTTTCTAAGTATATAAGTCTAGTGTTTTCTTTGGCGGCTTTTACGAAATTGGAATTGTCTGTCCCATCGATGAATGTTGACTCGACGCCGAATCTCGCTAATAAATTAGTCAGTAGTTTATACGTCCAGGAATAGGGATTTTGAATACAAATGACGTGGTCTCCTGCTTTTACTTGACTGATAACAGCCATAGCTATTGCGGCACTCCCAGAGCCTGTAATGATGCTATCTTCGGCACCTTCTAGGGCCGCGATTTTTTTGCGAAGGATATGTACCGTAGGGTTATTTCCTCTAGTATAGATATTGGATGTCCATTCGTTGACTATTTTATCTCTAAAACTATTGAGAGTCTTAAAATGAAAATTGCTCGACTGGATGATGGGAGGTGCTACCGCTTGAAAATAGTCTTCCCGATTTTCACCCAATTCATTCAATATTTCGCTGATTGAATATTTGGTCGATGACATTTAAAAAATATAAAACTTAATAATTGCAATTAATGTTAATAAAATACTTGAGTCATATCGAAACAAGGTAAATTTATTATAACACAAGGTATGTCATTTCTTTAGTAAAACCAAAAAGAGAATACCTATAAATAGTTAGTGAATGACAGATACTTTGAAAGAAATGAAAACCAACAAGGGCAATAATCTTTATGACTTATCCATGCAACATGGTGTATTGGTTGTGTTTTTAAGGCATTTTGGCTGCGCTTTTTGTCGAGAAGCTTTGCATGAGCTGGGTGAGCAAAAAAAAACATTGGTAAAGTCGGGTGTTAAATTAGTCTTCGTTCATATGTCAGATGATGAAACGGCTGACCTGTTTTTTAAAAAAATGGGACTAGGGGGCATAGAGCATGTATCAGACATTCAATCAAAATATTATTCAAAATTTGGTTTGGTTAAAGCCAGCTTTAATCAATTGTTTGGGCTTAATAATTTTATTCGAGGATTCACTTCTGGAGCATTTTTGGGAAGGTACGGAATCGCAAATATCGCTGGAGATGCCTTTCAGATGCCTGGAGTTTTTGCCATCGCACAAGGTCAGATTAAGTCTAGTTTTAAGCACAAACTAATCTCCGATAGACCCGATTATTTGCAACTGGTGGCTGCCATACACTCTAGAGCGTTAAATAATAGGAATATTAATAGTGCGCAAGGGATAGTAGTGGTCGTCTCGGAAAATGAAAATGTCGAGACGAGTCTCGCAGAGACCAAGGCCACGCATAGCCCGGTCTGACGTCGAAGACGGAAGATGCGCCCAACAAAAAATCCAATAACTCCTGGTCATCGACATAAAATTTTGGTCATCCATTGTTGTATTTTGTAGTTTTGACCTACTTTTGTATAAATTATAGAAATATCTAATGTTGAAAATAAGGTTATTAATTGCAATTTTAATTGGATTTACGTTGGCTAGTTTGCTATCTGGTTGCTTTAGCTCCAAGGCAGCAGTTGGTGCGAAAGTAGAAAAAAGTCCAGTGGCTCAAGTGCCTCACAAACCCAAGATAGACACGATAAAAATCACCGAGGTGGATCCTACGAAATATCCGCCAATTACCAACTCGTCAAATAAAAAGAACGAACCGACGATTGAAAAAGGAATTGTTACCAATTTTCAAAGCCAATTCAAGGATGGTTATCAGATAGCAGGATTGTTTCCTATGTATTCGCAAAAGCAAATGGAAATCGCCAAAATCAATGATAATGTCTTGAGAATCATTCAGTTTTACAATGGGATGAAGATGGGTTTGGAGCAGCTTGGATCCGAGGGTATCAAGGTATCGCTGAGTACTTATGACATCGCAGGTGGGGATACGGTAAAAACCCTGTTGAGTAAATTACCTAGAAAGCCAGATTTGATCATCGGACCCTACAAGATGGATAATATAGTTACCGCTGTTGATTATGCAACCAAAAACCAAATCCAAGTATTATCGCCGTGGACTACACCTGGTGCTTTGGGACAAGTTTTTTCTAATATCGTCTATTGCAGACCAAGTATAAAATCTCACGCAGAAAAGGCGATTCAACTTCTCAAATCTTCGTGTACTGACGGAAAAATAATCGGTGTGTGTAGAAAATCGGACATTCGTCAGCAGAATCTTTGGCAGAATTTTAAAGCTGTGTTGGTTAATAATGATATAAACGTGGAGGAATGTTTGCTTTCAGATACGATCAGTAAGGCAGAGACGAGTGCATTGTCTTCTCTAATAGACGGACAAAAATGCAATTATATTTTCTTGCCATATATGTACGAGGATGTAACGATATCGCAGCTATTGAGGAAAGTCAATGGTGTGAGAAATGGCCGCAACGTGAAAATAATAGGATTCGAGTCTTGGTTGGATCTTCCGAAATGTACACCAGAATTGATCATGGGAAGCAATATCCAATTCATAGCTCCATATTTTTATGATAAGGAGGATGAAAAAATGAATTTGTTCGCCATGCGGTACCTCAATCGGTTCGGGTGCTTGCCAGAAGGGGAGGCGTTTTATGGCTACGATGTGATGCTTTGGGCAGGCAGAATGTTAAAGAAATATGGGACTATTTGGCTAGGCAATGGCTTGAATGCTCCACCGCCAGGTGAGGGTTATTTTCAACCATTTATATTCAAGAAAAATGCGTTGATGGGGAATAGTGCAGATAGCGATGTGGAGTATTTTCAAAATACCAAAGTTCAAGCATTTGAATACAAGGAGTTCAAATTTAGGCCAGTAGAGACCAATTAATTATCGAGGAATAGGGTAGGACCCATTTTACATAGTTGGGCAATGGTTGAGTCCGAAAAGAGGTCACTTGGGACTTGTGATATACCTGAATTTCGTAGGTCTAAAATGTTGTCTTCATAAGACTTTTCATAAGTCGTAGTCTCATACAATGCAAGTTCTTTCATCCCAAATATCCAAATAACACGACTCAAAAGTTCAAGGTTTAAGTCCCAGAGGAATGATGGCTTTTTATCCAAAACGGGGGCTATACATTCGAAAACATGATCATAATAAGGATGACGAAAACAGTGCATTTTGATGCTTGAAATATGTTGTTTTCGCCAATCTTCGCTGTACGAAATTCTAATGTCTTTGATCGGACAATTTTGATTTTTACCACCTTCCAATGGAATGCTTAAATACTGGTTACCTTGAGGAAATGGCAAGATGGTCCTATTTCTTGATGACTTTTTTTGAAAATTTTCACAGGCTTCAAGCACCCAATGACCAGATCGGTTGGCTTGATGTATGGATTCAATCGTGGGCCAATATTGGGTGGTGGTAAGTAAAAATGTTCTATCATCTAAGCTCATCAAAATGGTGGATGCACGGGTTTATTTTTTAAAATTTCTTCTATTTTGGCGATGATTTCAGGTGTCAAAAAGGGCAGAATTTCTAAAGACTTTAGGTTTTCTTCAAGTTGAGATTCTTTGGATGCACCTAGGATGACGGTACTGACATTTGGATTGTTCAAGCACCACGCGATGGCCATTTGGCTGAGTGTAAAGCCTAGTTCCTTGGCTAGTCTGTTGAGGGTTATTGACAGTTGAATATTTTCTTCGGTTAAATTTTTTTCTTTGAGCCATTCCAATTCTGCTCTTGTCAGTCTCGTTTCTTCATTGAGATGTGCATGATATTTGGTAGTGAAAAGTCCACTAGCAAGTGGCGACCAAATCGTAGTCCCCAAACCCACGGTCTTGTATATTTGAGCATATTCAACTTCCACTTTATCTCTGCAAAGCATATTGTACTGGGGCTGCTCCATAGAAGGCCCGATGAGGTTATTCGCTTTGGCTACCATATGCGCTTCCATGATTTCCATGGCCGACCATTCGGAAGTACCCCAGTAAAAAATCTTCCCTTGCTGGATCAAATGATTCATAGCAAAAACAGTCTCTTCAATGGGCGTCGATTTGTCGGGTCGATGACAGAAGAATAAGTCCAAATACTCCACTTGAAGTCTGTCCAGGGCGGCGTGACAAGCTTCGAATAAATGCTTGCGGTGAAGCCCTCTTTGTGTTGGCAATTTACCGCCATCACCAAAATAAACTTTGGAGGAGACGATATAAGATGATCTATCCCAGTTGAGGTTTTTGAGGATTTTACCCATCACGCGTTCGGATTTTCCACTCGCATAGATCTCAGCATTGTCAAAAAAATTGATCCCAGCCTCGTATGCTTTGACCATCAGCCGCTCCGCAACATCGTCGCCGATCTGATTTCCAAATGTTATCCATGAACCGAATGAAAGTGCACTTACAGGCAACCCCGTTTTTCCTAATTTTCTATATTCCATAATAATTTTAAATGGATGAAATCTGATAAAAATAATTAAATTCTCAGAATAGGTCTAATAAAATCCCTACGACTATATCAAACAAGAGGGATTATCAAAAGTTGAAAAGCGGATATTTGATGCGTTTTTGTTGGTGAAAAAAATGCATTTAAAGGCGGCGAATCTTTAGTATATTCCATATAATATATTTTTATTAAAACTTATATTGTAATTATATTTTACCCATTAGATTATTAATTGATTTAAACGCAATAATATATGGCAACTGGGCTTTTATCTATTTTAAATAAAAGTGAAAAATTAGTGGATTTTGCTCCAAAAAATTATATCTTTGATGCAAATATTTTTAAAATAACACACTAGATATAGTTATGGCTGCTTTTGAGTTGATTATGCCTAAAATGGGTGAAAGTATTATGGAGGCTACTATTTTAAAATGGAATAAAAAGCCTGGTGATTCCATAGCATTAGATGAAAATGTATTAGAAATAGCGACTGACAAGGTTGATTCTGAAATTCCATCTCCAGTGGCCGGTGTTTTAACTCAAATTTTTTTCAATGAAAATGATGTCGTTCCAATCGGAAAGGTGATCGCAATCATCGAAACCAATCAAGAGGGTGGACAAAAGTCGGCTCCTATCGAAGAAAAGCCCAAAGCTGAACCAATACCCCAACCGTCTGCACAGTCTCAACAAACACCACAAATAAGCGCAAGCATTGAGAATAATTCCAGTAGATTTTATTCCCCTCTAGTGAGAACTATCGCACAAACTGAAGGTATATCACAAGCAGAATTGGACAAAATTCCAGGGTCAGGCCAAGATGGGCGAGTGACCAAGACCGATATCATGTTATATCTCGAAAATCGAAAAAGTGCCCCAATCGCCGAAGCACCCTCAGTCAAAGTCGAAAGCCCCAAAGTAGAAATAATCCAAGACAATACTCCTCCTGCTGCCAAAGAGACGCAAACAATTAATGTGGCAGACAACATAGAAATAATAGAGATGGACCGCATGAGAAAGTTGATCGCGGACCATATGGTGATGTCCAAACACACCTCGCCACATGTTACTTCATTCGTGGAGGTCGATGTCACAGAAATAGTCCAGTGGAGAAACAAAATCAAAAAGTCCTTCGAACAAAAATATAACCAAAATATCACTTTCACACCTTTGTTCATCCAAGCTGTCGTAAAGGCTTTGCAAGACTATCCAATGATCAATGTCTCTGTTGAGGGCAATAAGATTATCAAGAAAAAAGATATGAATATCGGGATGGCCGCAGCACTTCCAAGCGGTAATCTCATCGTGCCTGTAATCAAGAATGCCGACACACTAAATCTTATTGGCTTAACGAAGGCGGTCAATGACTTTGCCTCTAGAGCCAGAGAGCAAAAATTAAAGCCAGAAGAAATACAAGGTGGCACGTTTACCATCACCAATGTTGGAACGTTTGGCAATGTTATGGGTACACCCATCATCAATCAGCCCCAGGTGGCTATCCTGGCTACAGGAGCCATTAAGAAGAAGCCAGCGGTCATTGAGACCTCCTACGGTGACGTGATTGCCATCAGACATATGATGTTTTTGTCCCTTTCATATGACCATCGAGTAGTAGATGGAGCACTCGGCGGATCCTTCCTTAGAAAAATTGCAGATTATCTTGAAAGTTTTGATACGAATCAATTGGTATAGTTTTTGATATACTAAATTCGTAATTAAAATTTTTATAATAATAACCAGTTGATGACGTTTTATTTTAGAGTAATCTGAAATACTTATTTCATGATATTGGTCAATTTAATTTTAAATTAATGTTTAGAAAGTGTACATTTTTTGCATTTACTGTATTGTTGATGCAATCTTTTCTGGTAACAGGTCAAGTAACCATCAAAGAGCTTACTGTAAGAGGAGACCAGTATATGAGGCAAGAGCGGTTTGATAAGGCCATCAAATGCTTTGAAAAATGCTATGAATTAAAGCCAAAAGAGAGATCCATAAAAGAAAGTTTGGCGTTTGCCTATTTCGAAGGCAGTCAAATTCAAAACGCACTGCGGATGTACAATTCTTTGGTCGTCATAGACGGTTATGATAGCCCTAAAAATTTGCTTTATTTTGCAAAGTCTTTTCACCACACGATGCAATACAAGGAGGCTGCTACCTATTATAAAAAATATCTAGCGAAAGTAAAGGATAATGAACCAAATAGAGAAGCAATTCTAGAGGATTTGAAACGTTGTTCTACGGGTACCACTTTAGCCTTTGAAAATCCCAATACCATCGTTGAAAATTTAGGGGAAAATATCAACACTCCTATGGATGAATATGCTCCTGTATTCAGCCCCAACAGCGATGCCAAGATTTACTTTACTTCGAATAGAGAAACAGTCAATGGAGGTCTGAGAAACAAGGCTGGCGTGAAGGATGAAGCCTCTGGCACTTACGCCACGGACATGATGATGAGTGAGTTGGATAATGGCGAATGGCAAACAGCAAAGCCCTTAAATCACTTGTTAAATAGCCCTAAAAATGATATTTTGATGGATTTTACCAAAAATGGTAAGGTTGCTGTATTCAAGAAGGGAATTAGCAGACTCAATGGCCAGATATTTACAGATACGTTCAAAACCGAACATAGGGATGTCGTGAATCCCAAACTGGTAACTTTCTTGCCCATGGTAGGAGAGAAAGGTGACAAAGATTTGTTTTTCATCAACGATACTGCGATTCTTTTTTCTAGTCTTAGAGACGGAGGATATGGTGGCTATGATCTTTATTTATCTTTATTTTCTAAGGGTAAATGGAAAAAGGCTGAAAATTTGGGCCCTGCCATCAATTCTAAATACGATGAAATAGCTCCTTATCTAGCCGATGACGGAAAAACCTTATTTTTTAGCAGCAATTCTATCAATTCTATTGGAGGTTTTGATATTTTCAATTCAACCTTTGATGATTTTACTTACCAATGGAAACAACCAGTCAACCAAGGGGTACCAATCAACTCTACAGCCAATGATATGTATTTTAGATTTGCCAAAAGCGGAAACTATGCGTTGCTTTCTTCTGATAGGAAAACGGGATGGGGCGGAATAGATTTATATTCGTGCCTTTTCCAAAATTCGATGGCTAATATCATGACCGCTGGAATCCCAGGCGTTTTTTACTTGATCAAGGACTATAAAGAAGGAAAATACATTCCACCTAAGTCCAAAGTTAAGCCAGAGCCGCCTACCATGGATACTAAGATGAATCTCGATTCGATCACTTTTACGGGCCAGTCAACTGATTCTAGCTTTACGAAGAGAGATGACTCCAGCTCAGTGCTAAATGAATCAGGTGAAGTAGTACAAGGGGCAACTCGAACGAACCCAGCCCAATCCGTTGATAATACTGTTGCATTTGTCAAAGAATTCACCCTGTCGCCCGTATTTTATTCGGATAAAGAAAAATTGGAACTCAACAAAAACAATATCGAAAAGCTGGATGCCATTTTTGAAATCATGAAACTGGACACCAACATGAGATTGAATATAACCGCACATACAGAATTGTATGGCTCTAGAAATTTTTCCCTTTATTCAGGGATGAAAATGAGCGAATTGGCGGGAAATTACCTTATTTCCAAAGGCCTTTCTGCAGATAAAATTTTCTTGCGATCTTTAGGAGATAATTACCCCGAATCAAAAAATGTCCTGAACGGAAAGACTAATGTTGCAGCCAAATGGCTCAACAAACGCCTTGATCTGACATTACACAACATAAAAAATCCTTATCTACGCATCAACTATGACTTCCCAGCAGTAAGTGATTTGATGAAAGACATCAAAGGAAGGTCTTTCCAGCAAGCACAAGAAGGCGTGTCGTACAAAGTTCAATTTGCATCTTTAAAACAGATGTATAGCGGAAATTTGCTAGAATCTAAATCCGATCCCATGGTCGAAAGAATTCCAAACATCCCTTATTACAGATATTCAATTGGATTTTTCAAAAAATTCCAAGATGCAGAAGCATATAGAGAGACTTTACTTGTCGAAGGTTTAAAGGATGCTTACGTTATTGCTTATTTGGACGGTATCAAGATTACCTCAGACATGGTCAATGGAGAACTAGTTAGAAAATATCCCGATCTAAAATTATTTTTCAAGCTAGGAGAGTAACAATCTTTGTATATTTGACGACATTAAGCACTCTATGAACCATTTAGATTTTCTAAGGGAGGGTCTGAGGAATATCAAGACCGTTGGAACCATTACACGTAGTTCTCAAGCCCTATGTAAAAAAATGACCGAACCAGTCAATTTCGATAAAGCTCGCATCATCGTAGAGTATGGGGCGGGTGATGGGGTGATTACAAAACATATTTTGAGCCAAATGCACAAAGAAGCTAGACTTCTGGCGTTTGAGGTAAATCAAGTATTTTATCCAAAATTGAGAGAAATAAAAGACGAGAGGCTCGATCTTGTCTTTGAGAGCGCAGAAGATATTTCCAGTGTTTTGGCGCATTATGATCTTGATTCGGTGGATTGCATCATAAGTGCTATCCCATTTGTCAATCTGACAGAAGAATTATCATTCAAAATCCTAAACAATGCCAAACAAGTGCTCAAATCAAACGGTCTTTTTATCCAAATGCACTACTCTTTGCTTGAACGCAAAATGTACAAAACTATTTTTGGCAATCTTCAAATAAATTTTGAACCACTGAATATTCCACCAGCTTTTGTTTTTGTTTGTAAAAAAACTAATTAGTATCTTTCGGATTTTCCAAGCTTTGTAGTATTCTTTTTTAATTTTAATAATTAAAATAGCCTTATGACTTTTATTTTCAAAAAAGTATTACCAACCCTCTTCGCGCTAGGATTCTTGTATCTTATGCATAATCCCTTGACATTTGGTAGCGTTGCACTGCCTGCAATAGGCAAATTATTCAATCCTTTTACCGGATTTTGGGCCAATGGCGAAGGTTTGTTGGGTCAAATGGAAACCAAGCTTGATTTTCCAGAAATTGGAACAAATACTGAAATGTATTTGGATGAAAGAATGGTCCCTCATATATTCGCACAAAGTGCCAGCGATGCTTATTTCGTACAAGGGTACATTCACGCCAAGATGAGACTTTGGCAAATGGATATTTCTACCCGCGCAGCCAGCGGAAGACTTTCCGAAGTGCTTGGTGCAAAGACATTGGAAATAGACAAATTCAATCGCAGAAATGGTTTGACTTTTGCGGCTGAAAATGCCATCAATTCGTGGAAAAAAGACAAAGAAAGTTTCCAATATTTGGAATCCTACACCGCTGGTGTCAATGCCTATATCGCTACGCTTACACCCAAAGATATTCCACTAGAATTTAAACTTCTAGGCTATGAACCAGAGCTTTGGACACCATTGAAGTCAGCACTGATGGCCAAATCCATGTGCAATACTTTGTGCAGAGAGGAACACGATGTAGCCAATACCAATTTGTTGAATTTTCTTGGAAAGGCTGATTTCGACTTGCTCTATCCTGAAAAAAATCCAAAGCAATCGCCCGTTATTCCTGCTGGCTCCCAAATCATTTCGAACCCAGTTCCAATCAAGTCCATCGACACAAAACCTAGCGTGGAGAACCTGTTGTCCTACAAAAATCCCTTCAAACCAGATCCTTTCGCTGGTTCTAACAACTGGGCCGTAGGACCCATGAAAACCCATAATAAAAAGGCGATTTTATGCAATGATCCACACCTCAATCTGACTTTACCATCGATTTGGTTCGAAAATCAAATTACTGTACCTAAGGAAGGCATCAATGTGTATGGCATTTCGCTCCCAGGAGTGCCAGCTGTCATCATTGGGTTTAATGAAAATATCGCTTGGGGTATCACCAATGGTGAACAAGATTTTGTTGATTTATATCGCATGAAATGGACAGATGATAAGAAGGTGGCTTATATGTTAGATGGCACCATACAACCCGTAAAATGGCGAATAGAGCAAATCAAAGTAAAAGGCCAAGACGATGTCATAGATTCCGTAAAATACACCCATTGGGGCCCTATCGTATTTGAAGATATAAATCATCCAGCGCAGGATTTAGCCATGAGATGGATTGCACACGATGGCATAGACAATACCAGCGAATTGAAAGCGTTTTCTTTACTTAATAAGGCCAAAAATTACGCGGATTATGCTTCAGCACTGCAATTCTATACCGTACCAATGCAAAATTTTGTTTTCGCCGCTAAAAATGGCGATATCGCCTTACAAACCCAAGGCCTTTTACCTTTAAAGCAAGATCAACAAGGTAGATTTGTGCAAGACGGATCACTGAGTGCCAATGGATGGCAAGGATTTATACCCAAGAGCCAAAATCCACAGGTTTACAATCCTTCTCGGGGGTTCGTGGCTTCGGCCAACCAGAATTCTACGGATGATAAATATCCCTACTATTACAACGGATACTTCGATGATTATAGAGGAAGATACCTCGTGAGGTCATTGACGAGACTCCAAGACGTGACGGTGGATTCCATGAAAAAATTGCAAAATGATACCCATTCTCTTCTGGCGGAGGAGACCGTCGATATTTTCCAAAAAACGCTTTCCAAGACCTCCTTGACCGCAGTTCAAAAACAGTGGCTGGACAAGCTTTCCGCTTGGGATAAAAACTTCGACGCCCAAAAGGTGGAGCCCATTTTTTGCGAATGGTGGTATAATAATTTTTACGCTTCTGTTTGGGATGAACTCAATTCTTTGGTCAATGATTACGATGTATTACTGCCTGAGGACTGGGTTACTCTTGCCTTGGTCGAAAAAGACCCTTCTAACAAATATTTTGACATAAAATCAACTCCAGATCGAGAATCTGCTCCCCAGCTCATCGTTCGAGCCTTGGACAAAGCCATCTTTTCGATGGATTCTTTAACCAAATTGAATCCAACCATAGATTGGGCAAATTTTAAAAAATCAAATATCCCACACTTGGCCAGAATCCCAGCATTTTCTACCAATTTCTTGAACAATGGTGGCGTCACTGAAGCACTGAATTCGGTCAAAAAGGCTAACGGCCCTTCTTGGAGGATGATCGTCGAGATGGGCGACAAACCCAAGGGATATGGCGTGTATCCGGGTGGCCAATCCGGTAATCCAGGCAGCATCCATTACGATGATATGGTCAGCACATGGGAGCAAGGAAAATACAATGAATTATTTTTCGCTGTAAATGCTTCCGAAGCCAAACAAAAATCTTCCCAAACCTATATTTTTTCACACAAGTAATCATTCATCATGAGTCCAGATTCTAAAAGATTTTCATTATATTTCACGTTAGTCATTGTCGTTTCATTCATTATTTCGTATTTTAGCAATTACTATTTCCTCAGTTGGATATTTTGTGGATTGGCAGGTTATATGCTTAATCAAGGCAATCTCAAGGGATATTTGCTGGGTTTTGGAACCCATACTTTGCTTTGGAGTGCTTGGGCTGGTTTTCAGAATTTTCAAAACAAAGGTTTACTGGCGACAAAAATAGGTGAGCTTTTTGGTGGGGTAAGTCACCCTCAGCTCGTCGCTTTGGTGGGCTTGATTGGTGGGGTAGGAGCAGGGCTTTTTGGACTCGCAGGAGCAGCATGGAGGTCTAAATAGACACATTATTATGAATAATTTTAAAATCATTTTACTAGGATTTTTGCTTATAGGACTTTTTTTAATCAGTCCATTGAGAGCACAAAATGATGGCAAAATCGTCCTCGGAAATGCTCAGATCGATAGGTATTTGCCCATCCTCAAAGGCAAAAGAGTGGCTTGCGTGGTCAATCAGACCTCTTGCATTGGTAGAACACACTTGGTTGACTCCTTACTTCGTTTGAAGATCAATATCGTCAAGATATTTGCTCCAGAGCATGGGTTTAGAGGGGAAGCGGATGCTGGAGAAAAGATCCACAACGGCAAAGATCCCCAAACGGGTTTGCAGGTTATGTCCCTTTATGGTGAAAACAAAACCCCACAAGCAAAGGACTTAAACGATATCGAAATACTGGTTTTTGACATTCAAGACGTCGGCGCACGCTTTTATACCTATATTTCTACGCTGCATTATTTGTTGAAGGCTTCTGGAGACTTTAACATCCCCGTGTTGGTCCTTGATCGACCGAATCCCAATGGTCATTACGTGGATGGACCCGTGCTGGAGATGGCGCATCAATCTTTCGTTGGGATCGCCCCGATTCCCGTGGTGCATGGTCTCACGATAGGCGAATTCGCCAAGATGACCGTAGGTCAAGGGTGGATTAAATCCAAGCACAAACCCAAAATTACCGTCATTCCTTGCAAAAATTATACCCACGCGACCCCTTATGCACCTGAGATCAGGCCTTCGCCGAATTTGCCAAATTACAAGTCGATTCTGCTCTATCCGACGCTTTGTTTCTTGGAGGGAACGCCCTTGTCTGTGGGCAGAGGTACCGATTTACCCTTCCAGATGGTTGGCCATACCAATTTGACGCGTTCTGACACCTCCATCCTCATTCGAAGCCTCTCTGGTGCCAAGAATCCTCCGCTATTGGGTCAAAAAATCCCTACGATTACGTTTCGCAGCACGGACGCTAAAAGTTCTAATTTTCACCAAATTGACCTCGATTTATTGCTAGACCTTTGCCGTCAGTGGAAGGACAAGGACGAAAGATTTTTCTTAAAAAATGGCTTTTGGACGAAATTGGCAGGTACTTTGACGCTCCAAAAAGATATGGAAGCAGGCAGAACAGCAGAACAAATCAGAGCATCTTGGCAGCCTGGATTGAAAAAATATGCCAAATGCGTAGAAAATACCTTCTGTACAAATAATATTTGGTTGTTTTTTTTTGGGAGATTCGCTTACTTTTTTACAAAAAAGATAAGCGACCGCTATCCGTCGCTTGGTCCTGCGGACTCGCACATGCTCACCTTCGGTGATTATATGCGACGACTCCTATCGCTATCTCGGGCTATGTTTTAACTTTTTTTATCCGATTCCTATTCTTCTACCGTTACCCCAAATTGCGCCAAATGATGCACACTATGCTTGTACAAAAGGTTCGATTGCCCTTCATAATCCAAATCTCCAAAGAATGGATTCAGTACGCTCATTTCAGGATTTAAGGCATAGTTTTCGTGAAATTTTTCGAGTGATTGTTTCAAAACCTCCAAAGATTCCCGCATGGTTTTTTTCGGGTGGGTGCCGGATTTTCAGGCATGATTGGATTGATGGTATTTTGCCTCAAGGACCTATCCGATTTTGCAAAGGCATTCATGCGCTCCAAATTTTCTATTGGAGTGATCAAGGGAATGATATTGTTTTTTGTAGCCAATTTTACAGCATCTGCGAGGTGTTCCACCACTTGATGTATGTTCATTTTACCCCAAAGGGGCGTTGCATTCTCTGGAATTTTGGAAAGATAATCCAATAACGGTTCCCCTAGAAATGATTTTTGCTTCGACATATTGATATATTAAATAAAAAAATCATACGAAATCAACTATAAATCTATCGATTGGCTGATTTTCTCATAATTCTAATTAATTTTGCAAAATAAACGTTATAAAGATAATTCAAAATTCATGTCCTTTTGAAATTTGTTTCTTATATATTTTTTGGTATCTTACTGGTGGGTTGCCAATCGCCCCAACAGAACAAGGGATCACTCAGTAATTTAGAGGAGTTTTATATCCCATGGAAGTCACTCGGAAAGGGTAAAATCTATGTCTATAAGAGTCTAAATGACGATCGTATGCCCAATGAGACTTGGTCGTTCACATCCGTCGAAAAGGATGGTAAAAAGTTTATTCAAGCCAAGTTTCTAACACCGAATAATACAGTTGGTCAAGAAAGCCTGGATGAGATATTGCCCGAAGGGATTATCAACAGGTCACTGGCCATTTATGATAAAATTGGGGCAAATCCACAGTCTGCAGCCATAGCCAGTGGAGTCTTATTTCCTTTTTCAATCAAAGACACGAGTGCAATTTTTCTTTATCGAGTCAATTGGAAAGATCCCGACGACACTACCCAAAATTATACTTTAATCAAGAACAGAAAATTTTTAGGATTTAACAAAGCAGATTTTAAATCGACTAAAATTGATATCCTTGACATTGAATCCAAAGAAGCATTAGAAAGCAATGCGCAAGGAACTTTATCTATAGAGTACAAAGCGCATGAAAAATACGCGAAAGGAATAGGATTATTTTACTATAAAAAGGAATTCAAAAAAGATTTTATAAAAGAATATATTTTGGATACCATCATTGATTTGTAATATGTTGTTGATACTCTGTCATTTCAAAAATCTGTTTCATAAGTCCATTTGCCTTGGAGTGCTTTATTTTATAGGCATCTCAAGCATAAGTGCACAAGTTAATCCGCCAACTTTGCAATGCAAAAAATCGGATACAATCATCTGGCAGAATTCTTTGTCGTCTTGTGGACCTTTTCTCCACTATGAACTATTCAATAGCACATCGCCAACAGGACCTTTTGCCTTGATTGCGACTATCGTGAATCCCAACCAACTTTATTATAAGCATGTAGGTGCTATTGGAAATCAATATTACTACATTAGGGCCATTTATGATTGTCCAGGGGTTACAATGCCTGCTTCTGATACCATAAGTAGTGGAATACCCACCATCACGCCCATTAAGATAGTTACGGTTGAAAATGATAAAAATGAGATCCATTGGGATTTTATAAATTCTGCATCCATTTTTGGTTATATTATTTTCAAATCAACGGCGCTCGGAACGATTCCCATTGATACGGTTGACGCGAACACCAATGTCTATGTGGATTTGGGTTCAACCCCTAGTACCTCCTCTGAATTTTATTATGTTTGTTCGGTTGATTTTTGTGGTAATGTGAGTTTATACGACCTTGCACATCAGAATATGGTATTGACCTCTAAGCCAGATCAATGTGCCAAAACCCTTGAATTCAAATGGAATAAATATACAAACGCCGTAGGTGGAATTTCTAAACAGGAAATTTGGGTTAGTAAAGCTGGAGGTCCATTTTTGCTTGTTGATACGATATTGCCCTCGGATAGCACCTATATACTGAAAAACATCGATACTCGCCTTGAATATTGCGTGTACGTTAAAGCCATAACGAATACAAAAGGAATCGAATCCAAGTCAAATATCATCTGTCAAACGCCCAATGTTGTTGCTGACTTTTCTTATTTTCTAATAAAAAATGTCAGTGTACTGATAGATCGTAAAATACAATTGGATTGGATTTGGGATAAAACGGCTGACATTAAGTCATATAAAATCCAACGTCGCACCGAAGGCCAAGACTGGATCGATGTGCAGAATTTCACCAATCCCGTTTTGAATGATGTGGAAACCTATGTCGATCAAAGTTCTCTAGACCCAACACAGAATGTTTATGAATATAGAATCATTACAGTGAATCAATGCGACCAATCGTTTATCTCACCTATTGTTTCTAGTATAAGGGCTTATGGTGTCGCATTTCCACAAAACACCAATAAAGTTTATTGGACCACCCCAAAACTAGTAGGTGAAATCATTGGATACAATATTTACTACATCACCACTGATACCTTTGGCGTTATTATTGGAAATAATGGGGTTAATGATCTAAAAATGGAGCACGATATCAGCTTGCTTCCTTCCAGCACCTTACAATTTTGCTATTATGTTGAAGCCATTTCCCAAATAAATATGCCAGATAGCAGTATCATGGAAGTTGCGTCCAGATCGCCCATTGTGTGTGTTACCAAACTCGTAGATTACTATATTCCCAATGTGTTTAATCCCAATGGAGTAAATACTGAATTCAGGCCTTATACATCAAATGAAGAGCTCATCAGCAGCTACGATCTCATTATTTTTGATCGCTGGGGAAATCTAATTTTTGAATCAAAGAATTTTACAGAAGGGTGGAAGGGTACACGGAAAAATAAAGAAGTCCCTGCTGGTGTTTACACCTATATCATCAAAAGCACTCAATTTTCGGGTAAAATATTGAATTATGCTGGAACTGTTCAATTGGTTCGATAGTAATATCGGACAGGTCTTATCACTCCTAATTTTCACATTGGAAGACACCAATTAAGTATATTTGCTCTTAGATGCCTATAAAAATAGAAGACATAGAATCATTGGTTAAGGCTTGCATCGAAGGCGATAAAAAGGCTCAAAAACTGATGTTTGAAAGCTATGCACCTCGTCTATTTGGTTATATCCGTAGATATGTGCCCAATCATCACGACGCACAAGATATTTTAGTTGAGGCATTCTATAAAATTTTGGTTCATCTAAATCAGTGCAAAGATCTTCTCTATTTTGAAGCTTGGATGAGACGCATTGCAGTCAATGAAGCACTTATGTTCCTGCGTAAACAGAAAACAAAAATGGATTTTGCAGAGCTCGAAGCAAATTTTACCGAAAGAATAGAAGAAGATGCCTATGATTTGGAAGCGGATCAATACATCGAGGCCTCTTTGGAGCAATTGCCCAAAGGTTGTCGAGCTGTATTTGAATTATTCGTTTTCGAACAGTTCTCGCACCAAGAAATAGCCGAAAAATTAGGGATTAGCGTTCATACCAGCAAGTCTCAGTTGGCATTTGCAAAATTAAAATTGAAGTCATTACAAGCAAAATAAATAATTAGTTATGACTAAATATATTTTTAACAATGACCGAAATAATAAACAAGGTCCTAGCGATTTGAATGAAGCAGATCTCCAAAATCTATGGGAAAAAGTGGAGGTCAAAATTGAACGACACAAGACCAAACAGCGACAAAAAAAATCTCTAAAATGGTTGATCTTTTTTCTAATTTTTGTAGTGATGATTACTGCCATTATCGTTGGCTTTTACCTCATAAGATCGATAAGTTAATTTTCAATCGATGCGCGAAACAGAATCGATGCCATCTATTTGCTCTAATGCCTCTATGGCGGCAGCAACTTGGTCTGCATTTTGAACTATAATGGCCATTTTTCCTTCAAAAAATCCTTCTTTCCCTTCTATAGAAAATGCCTTGATATTCAACCCCAATGCCGTAGAAATTTTATTACTTAATTTTTCAATTACGCCCACACCAGTATCTATTCCATGTACCAAGATATGGGCAACAAAGTTGGATTGAACGTCTTTTACCCAAGTGGCTCGCATGACCCTGTAGCCATAATTTGCAAACAGATTGGATGCATTTGGACAGCCTGCACGATGCACTTTAACACCCGACCCAGTGGATAAAAAGGCAAATATCATATCGCCAGGAACTGGATTGCAGCAGGTCGCAAAGGTATATTCATATTGATCAGCAGGCTCATCGTTGAGGAGTATGGGACTTGTGCTTTTTTTGTTGATAGTAGGTGCTAGGACAGTTGGCTTTATAATCTCCTTAGCTTCTTGCAGGGGTATTATTTTTCCATTTTCTACTTTAAATCGCTTAGTGAAATCTTGCAAATTTACATCGTCTATCGCTACACCATAGTACAAATCGGGCCTTGATTTGTATCCATATGCTTTTACCAAAATATCGATATTCGAATCGAAATCAATTTTCAAATTCGAGAACTTTCGCTCTAGTGCCTCCTTGCCAAATTCCCCTTTTTTCTTATTATCCTCCTTCAGAGAAGCCCTGATTTTGGTCTTGGCTTTGCTGGTGATGACCATTTTTAACCAACTTTCTGTAGGGCGCTGATTTTTGTTTACAATAATCTGAATTTGGTCTCCATTTTCAAGCTTATAGCCCATCGGTACCAGCTTGTTATTGATCTTTATAGCGGTACAGTGGTATCCCAAATCTGAGTGTATGCTAAAGGCAAAATCCAACGCTGTTGCGCCTTTTGGCAAAACTTTCATATCACCTTTTGGAGTGTACACATATACTTCTTCATGGAATAAATTCGACTTGAAGTCAGTCATGAATTCTAGGGCATCCTTGTCCCCATCATCCAATAATTCGCGGATATTATCCAGCCAATTTTCATATACATCCTGCTGATTTGTGATGCCTTTATACTTCCAGTGTGCCGCAAATCCTCTTTCTGCGATTTCATCCATTCTTTGAGTCCTAATCTGGACTTCGACATATTTTCCTTTGGGGCCTATTACGGTTGTATGCAATGATTCATATCCGTTGGATTTGGCTGTAGTGATCCAATCTTTGAGCCTTTCTGGGATCGGTTTATAGACATCGCTGACTATTGAATATACTTGCCAACAATAGGATTTTTCTTTCTTTTGAGGAACATCTAATATAATCCTAATTGCGAATAAATCATAAATTTCTTCAAAAGGTATCTTCTTGGATTTTAGTTTATTATAAATTGAATAAATAGATTTAGGCCTGCCTAAAATTGTGAACGGAACATTCAATTCTTTCAATTCCTCCTGCAGGGGCTCGATGAATTTATCAATATAGCTGGCTCTGTCGCGTTTGGTTTCTTGCAGTTTTTTTGCAATTTCTTTGTATTTTTCAGGTTCTGTAATTTTCATACAAAGGTCCTGAAATTCAGTTTTTATCGAATATAGCCCCAATCGGTGAGCTAAAGGAGCATAAATAAAAGTCGTCTCTGCAGCTATTTTCAATTGTTTGTGCTTCGGCATGGAACCCAGAGTCCTCATATTGTGCAGCCTATCGGCCATCTTGATGAGAACCACACGAACATCTTCAACCAAAGTACTCAATACTTTTTTGAAATTTTCCGCTTGAGGAACATCGGTTTCATAGGTTTTATCCAACTTGGTAAGCCCATCTACCAGTTTGGCTATTTTTTCACCAAATTGGGTTTTGATATCTTCAAGGGTAACTTCAGTGTCCTCCACGACATCGTGCAGCAATGCAGCTATTATTGCCGTCGGCCCAAGCCCAATTTCTTCAACACAGATTTTTGCCACAGCTATTGGATGCAGAATATATGGTTCGCCGCTTTTTCTGCGCTGCTTGCTATGAGCTTCCACAGCTAGTTCGTAGGCTTGCCTTATGCCTTTCTTATCTTCATCGTCAAGTGCAATTTTAAAACTTTTCAGGAGGTCGCGGTAAGCCCTCTGTATGATGATTTTCTCATCATCTATCCCTTCTTTGATCGTTGAACTTACTTCCATTTCCCTTTTTCTTTGATGCAGAATAAATGCTAATTTACGCTTTTTTTTTAAATAAATTATTTCACTATGAAATATTGACAGTTTTTCATTTTTTTATAAGCATTTATCTGTTCTATTTCACCATTGGTATATTTTTAATATTATTTAATGTGAATGAGTTACCTTTGCACGGTTTTATTAAATGCGTAAAATAGGTAAATGGATCGTAACACTGGGATAGGCATGGCCTTGATTTTGGGTTTGTTTTTCTTTTGGGTAAAATTGAATGCACCCTCGGAAGCAGAAATTAAGTTGCAAAAACACAAGCAAGACTCCATCAAATTGGCTCAAACCAAAATAGATAGTCTTAAAAAAATTGGCGCTCCAGCTAAGGTTTTAGACACAACTAAAAATACTGCTCTTACTTCTGTTGTGTCCGATACATCTGCTACACCCATTGTATTAGATTCTCTTACCAATGATCTTTTGACCATCAAATTCTCCAACAAAGGAGGAAGAATTAATTCCGTCTTAGTCAAAAAATATTTCAAACAAAAGGAAGTTGAGGATGGCAAAGTTATAAAGTCCCCTCTGTATTTATTAGAGGACCCCAAAAACCAGTTTGATTATACTTTCACCAAATTATCAGGTGGTGATATCCACACCCAAGGTTTGGTTTTCAATACCCAAAAATCAAACGATGAAATAATTTTCTCCTATAAGACCAGTGAAGGTATCTTAA
This sequence comes from Saprospiraceae bacterium, assembly GCA_016720635.1. GTDB lineage: Bacteria > Bacteroidota > Bacteroidia > Chitinophagales > Saprospiraceae > JADKKF01. The sequence continues at coordinate 246,278 of JADKKF010000024.1, read as the reverse complement.
TCAAATTAAAATATAAGCTCGAACCTAATTCTTACACGCTCAAGCACGAAGTCGAGGTTGAAGGCATGGATAAGTTGAATTCTGAGAAAATTGGAAAATTACACTGGATTAACTATCTAGATAAATTGGAAGTCAACGACAAATACGAAAGAAATTATACCTCTGTTTATTATAAAGAAATTGACGAACAGCCCACCTATTGCAGTTGTACTTCCAATGATGAGAAAGATCTGACGAATAAACCAGTCAAATGGGTTTCTCACGCCAATCAATTTTTTAATTCAGCTTTGATTGCTGAGGATCAATTCAAATCAGCCAAATTAGCGACTGAAATTCAAGGTGAATCTTCAGACGATTTAAAAAAATGCACATCGGATCTTGAATTCAATCTCGGTTCTAGTAAATATGCCATGGATTTCTATATTGGGCCCAACGAGTTCGAACGCTTAAAGGGCATGCAAATAGGACTTGAAGACGTAGTTTCATATGGCTCATCAATCTTTGGCACCATCAATAGATATCCCATCCGTTGGATCTACCTCTTTTTTGCTGGCTTTATCGCCAACAAGGGTATCATCATACTATGTATGACTTTGTTAGTGAAAATCTTATTGATTTATTTAACTTTCAAAATGATTTACTCTCAATCCAAGATGGCTGCCCTTAAACCAGAAATCGAAAAATTGAAAGCAAAATATGGCGATGATCCACAAGCTATGCAAGCTCAGTCAATGAAAATTTACGGCGAGTACGGCGTCAATCCTCTAGGTGGATGCCTTCCAATGTTACTTCAAATGCCAATTTGGATCGCCTTGACCAGATATTTCTCTGCTTCGATAGAGTTCAGACAAGAGCACTTTTTATGGGCGACCGATTTGACCTCCTACGACGTATTCATGAGGCTGCCATTTACCATTCCATTTTATGGCGATCACGTAAGTATGTTTACATTGTTATGGACTTTATCGACCCTAGCATACACGTGGTACAATAGCCGATTGGTTGACATGTCAGCCATGAACCCAGCCATGAAATACATGCAATACATTATGCCTATAATGTTTGTATTTTTCTTCAATTCCTCAGCAGCTGGTTTTACTTGTTATTTATTTTTTAGCAATATTTTAAATATTGGTCAAACAGTTCTAATCAAGAATTTTTTCATCAACGAAGATAAAATTGCAGCCGAGCTTGCTTCCAACAAAGCCAAACCTAAATCCACTACAGGTTTTAGGGCACGTTTAGAACAAGCCATGAAAGAACAAGAACGCATCAAAAATCAATCAAAAAAGAAATAGTGATCACCAATTAACCCGTTTACCTTATGGAAAAATCGGTTCATTTTGACAATACTCAGATAGGATTTAGCCATAAATCCAATGGCCAATTGACCAAAATGAAATGGCTATTTACTTTTCTTAATTATCCTTGGATTGTTTCGATCGGTTCGACCTTAGCCCTGTGGGCACTCAAGCTGAGACTCCCCTTTTTTCAGGATTTGGTAAAGCACACCATGTTCGAACAATTTTGTGGTGGTGTTACGCTAACAGAATGCGAGCAAGTTATTCAGAATATGTCGAAGCATCATACCCTAACAGTGCTTGACTACGGGGCTGAGGGCAAAGACAATGAAGCGGACTTTCAAAAAGCGCATGAGGCATTTATCCAATCACTCCAGTTTGCTGACAATAAGCCGAACATCCCTGTTATTTGCATAAAACTGACTTCTTTATTTTCATTCGCCGCCCTCCAAAAGGTAAGTGAAAAGAAATTGCTATCACCCGAAGAACTCGAAGCATTCGAAAGAGGCATCGAAAAGATTAGAAGCATTTGCCAATTGGCGCATGATACCAATACAGCTGTTTTTATAGATGCAGAAGAGTCTTGGATTCAACCAGCCATTGACGACATCGCCGATGATATGATGAAAGCTTTTAACCAAAAGCAAGTGGTAGTTTACAACACATTCCAAATGTATCGCCACGACAGACTAGCCTTCCTAAAAGCTTCTCACCATAAGGCTTCAAAGAATCAGTATCTTTTTGGAGCTAAAATTGTCCGCGGGGCTTATATGGAGAAAGAAAGATTGCGTGCTAAGCAAATGGGCTACCCAGATCCGATAAACACCGATAAGGCAGCTACAGATCGAGATTTTAACCAAGCCCTACATTTTCTGGTTGAAAATATTCAAAATACTGCTTTTTGCAATGCTACACATAACGACAATAGCTCATATTTGTTGACGAGATTACTCATCCAAAGACAGATTCCCAAGGATCATCCACACGTATTATTCTGCCAACTATACGGGATGAGTGATATACTCACTTACAATTTAGCCCATGATGGATTTCGGTCTTCTAAATACATGGTTTATGGGCCAGTCAAAGATGTCATCCCATATTTGATTCGAAGAGCCCAAGAGAATACGTCGGTTTCGGGAGATATAGGACGGGAATTGTCCAACATTAGGCAAGAAATTAGCAGGAGAGAATCAACAAGATAGAATGTTCTACCGAACTTTTTTCAAAAATTGCTTGAATAATTTGGGCGTATCTCTTCTCTCGACCCCTGTTACGAGAGAAGAGTCGGGTCGTTCGTGACTTCACTTCGTTTCGGTCTTTCAGACACCTGCATTATCTCGCTTCGCTCGATATCGCAGGTTCACTACCACCCCTTACGCTGCCACAATAATTTCAACTAGTATAAAAATTTGACATATATTAAATTAAAAAATATATGGCGCCATATGATATATTATAAAAAAATAACATATTTTATAAAATTATATTCAAAAAAAATCAATAAATGTTTGTTAAATTAAAATTAAAACGTACTTTTGCCTTTAATACGTAGGGTCTCTTTTAAAAAAGGAATAAACTCAAGGATAAGAATATACTACAAATTATTGGTTTTCAATGGATTAGGGATTTTTCCCCAATACATATTGTTGTATATCAGCAATTTATTATATTTTTTTTAACAAAAAACTAGAACTCATGACAAAAATGAATTTTTCACTTTCTTCTTTTATGAGAAGAGCTGGGAAGCCAAGTCTTCTCACACTAGTGGTATTCGGTTTTAGTCTCTTTGCTTTTCTTTCAGCGCATCTGCACAAGATCGTACAGGAGGAGCTCAACTAAAACCAGCTGCTCAAGCTGAACAAATAGCTGGCGCTTACGCTAAGGCTATTGTTAATTCACTACCTGCAAAGACTACTTATGCTTTGCCAGTTGCCGCTAAGACTACTTCCTCAAACGTTAATCCAGAGCAAATTGCTGGATTTATCCTTGCGGAAGAATTTACAAGAAAAATTTGGGATTTGAACGGTAATTCAACGCTTGCTTTCAATGCAGCAGTTAATGGATTATTGGCTCAAGCTCCAGACAATGGAAAGCAAATTTTAAGAGCTGCCAGTAATTTATTGAATGCTCTTCGCCAGTAATTTTTGACGTAATCTTTAAACAAAAAAAATGTTCATTAAACATTAATCTCATGAAAAAAAATTATTTTACTTTTTCAAAAGTTAAAAGCGGGATTGTGGCTCTTGCAGCTATTATGACGCTTTTGTCTTGGTCCCCAAGACTATCTGCACAGGTATTCTGTGGAGCTGGGGCTGCAGCAACTGATGGTTGTGGCTCAAACACCTCAGTATCCTCGGCAGCTTGTGCATCTTCTTCTGTCATTGCAGTAGCAGGGGTTCCTGCAGGATCTGTTTTGGCAGCTGTCAATCTTCAATACAATCACACATGGCATTCTGATATGGATTTTGTGCTGATTGGCCCTAATGGGGTTCGAATTGAATTATCTACCGATAATGGTGGAAGCACAGATGGACCTTTTAATTTTAACTTTGTTAATCCAGCTCTGCCAAATGCAGGTTCAATAACTGCGGTTGGAAGCTCAACTTCTGGAAATTACTTGCCAGAACAGGCTCTTACTTTAGCTACCTCTACATTGAATGGTAATTATACCTTATCATATTCAGATGATTTAGGTGGTGATGTTATGACTGCACTTACATGGTCATTGACCTTTGTGCCTTCAGCTTCTTGCTTGACTGATATCAATGGTACATTGGCTAACGTTTCTGGTTCTTTTGACCCAATTACGTGTTTGCCTGTTGTTGCCATTCCAGCAGCAAACTTAGCAGCTCCTTCTGGTGCTTGTGCAGCTCCAGCTGGTTCTAGCTATACTGTTACAAGCAACGCTCCAGCGAGTTACCCTGCAGGTAATACAACAGTTACAGTTTCTTATAGATTGACAACAGGAGCTTGTGTTTCTCCTTTGGCTTTCACTGAAAGTTTTGTTGTTACTGTTGCTGCAGCTTCTGGGCCAGTTGTAATGAATTGTGCCAACACCACCATTAATTTATTGGCGGGTGAATGTACAACGAATTATACTCCTAATATTACCGCGATTGCACCATGCCCTGGTTATCTAGGTGCTCCGCCAGCAAGTGCTTCAGCTACATTCACTACAAGTGGTCCTTCTGTAGGAGCATTTACAGCGAATGGTATGAGAGGTAACACTTTCAATTTGACCAATTCTGGTTCAACAGCACAAGCAATCTATAGTATAACTTTCTATGGTGACAATTATGGTCCATATGGTAGTCATGCTGGTTTCACATTGTATAGGACAAATACTGCTACATCTTGGAATACTAACTATTCTGCTGCAGGATTTACGTTAGCGGGTTCAATCCCAGCTGCTACTACAAGTGTAGCTAACGGTCAAGCATTTGTACTTAACCTTACGACTCCATTGATCATTATGCCAGGACAGACTTATGGGTTTTACTTGTGGACTCCTGGTACTGTTACTCAGCCTTGGACTATGAATCAATACGGACCAACAACTTATACCAGTGGTGGTCTTACTTATACTGCTGGAAACGGTGGTGGTTTAACTTTATTCGATGCTTTAGGATCTGCGGGTGTAGGTCTTCCAATGACATTGGGTACAGCTGTATTGCCATCAACTACAGTTGGTACTTTTGCTAATGGTATAGTTACTCAAACAGGTGGTCCAGCTATCGGTTCTCCTATGGCTGCAGGAAATCATACTTTGACTTTCACAGCTACTGATGCAGCAGGTAACGTACCGACAACTTCTTGTTCTATGGTAGTAACCGTTGTTAACTTTGAAAATCAACCAGGTAATGTTGTAAACAATAACTTGGTTTGTAACCAATTGGCTAATATCTCCCTAGATGAGGATTGCAGAGCAACTATTACTCCAGGTATGATATTAGTTGGTGGACCTTATGCATGTCTTAACAGATATGTAGTTACAGTAATGAACGAAAATGGTACAGTTATCCCAGGAGCAACTGTGAATAGAACACATATCGACAGAACATTACAAGTTAAAGTTACGGATCCTACAACAGGAAATACTTGTTGGGGATACCTAAGAGTTGAAGACAAAATGCCTCCAGTTCTTACTTGTACCGATATGACTTTGAATTGCAACGACGTTATGGCACCACTTGGTTCATACAATGCGGCTCAGACTCATTTTGCAGCTGGAACCCCAAGAACTGGTACAATAGCAGCAAGTAGTTCTGCACCAGTTCAAGTTTTAGACAATTCATGTGGTACAGTTACTCTTAACATTAACCCTGGATTCCCTATTTCTGTTACTGATGTTAATTTGACATTGGATTTTACACATACTTGGTTAGCTGATAACACAATCACTTTAACTTCACCTTCAGGTGTTGTTTATACCGTTCTAAGCGGAGTATGTGGTGGTGAATTCCCAATCAATACTACGTTTGATGACGAAAGTACACAAACAATTAGTTTGTGTGCTGATTTGGATGCATATCCTAGCGTTCAGCCGATTACAGGTCCTCTTACTGTTTTTGACGGTCAGTCTGGAGCAGGAGTTTGGACTTTGTCAATCTGCGATGAGTTTGGTGGTGATGTAGGAACTATAAATTCTGCTAGTATTTCTGTAAGCTATATTGAAAGAGCACCAGTTGCTCCAACTGTTACTGAAAATTGTAGTTCTTACACTCTTACATATAGAGATGTTGTAACTACAGGACAATGTACTGGCTGGTGGAAAACCATCCAAAGAACTTGGACTGCAGTAGATGCTAGTTCTTATAGAAACGTTGGAACATGTGTACAAAACTTGTATTTCAACAAATTGACTTTAGGTTCATTGTCTTGGCCTTCAAATTATGATGGTCTAGTTGGTAGCCTTTCTGTTCTTGAGTGCAAAGGCCCTTGGGATGTAAATGGTAACAACTATCCTGATGTATCTGAAACAGGTAAGCCAGGAGGAGACGCTTGTAATATCCAATGTACTTGGAGAGACGAGGTGATCAAAGTATGTGGTGATGATGCTTCTACTTCAGCAGTAGAGGGAACATTCAAAGTATTGAGATTCTGGACTTGTCTTGACTGGTGTACAGGTGAAACTGCTACTCACTTACAAATCATCAAAGTTGGTGATCATGGAAGTCCAGTAGTTGCTTGCCCAGTATATCCTACTAGAGCTTTACAATTAGGTTTGGGAGCACCAGGTAACTTAGTAGCCTCTGAAGGTACTAACGTAACTTTAAGCACTGACTATAATACATGTTTGTCATCTTACAATTTCCCAGCAGCAACATTTACTGATGCTTGCGGAAGTGTTATCAGAGGAGGTTGGATGATCGGAACAGATGCTACTACTGGAGCAGAAGTTTTCAGAGTAAATACAAATGGAGGTATCGTAAGAAATATCCCAGTTGGAAATTACAATGTTTGCTACTATCTTGAAGATATGTGTGACAATGTAGGTTCATGCTGTATGACTGTAGCAGTTAGAGATTATGTATCTCCAGTTGCTATTTGTAAGACATATTTGACTATCGGATTAGGTGATAATGGTAGAGGAAGAATCTATGCTACTGACTTTGATAACGGATCATATGACAATTGTGGTATCGTTTCTTGGAAAGTAAGAAGAATGACAGATCCTTGTCATACCCCAGCTATCACTACATTGAGAGATACTGTTGCATTCTGTTGTACAGATGTTAACAAGAAAATTGCAGTTGTAATGAGAGTTACAGATGCTAACGGAAATTACAATGAGTGTATGGACTCAGTATTGGTACAAGACAAATTGCCACCAATCATCACATGTCCACCAGATATCAACATCGATTGCAGATACCCATATAGTTTATCTAACTTAGATATATTCGGTACTGTAGTAAATGGAGGTAGAGGAACAACAGCAGTTACAAGAGATCCAATCTTTATTGACCAAAGATATGGTCATATCGGAAGACACTCAGAAAGCGATCAAAATCCACACTTCCAAGTTGGAGTAAATGGAGTAGCATTCGATAACTGTAGTTTGACACTTTCTTATTCTCAATCACCAGATATATTCTGCAATAGAGGAAGAATTACAAGAACTTGGATAGCTGCAGATGCAGCGGGATCTAGATCTTGTGTACAATACATCAACATTTACAACACGTATGAATTCTCAGGAGCTGACTTCTTTGTATTGAATGAGAATAGTGGTCAACCACCTTATGACGTACCATTTGTAAATTACAATAGTACAAGAGATTATAACTGGGATGATATGCACGATATCTACTGGCCAGCAGATTACACAACTAATCAGTGTGGAGCAGCTTTAGATACAGCAAATATTCCTTGGCCTTACAAGAAGCCATGGTTTAGAGAAGACGTATGTTCAAATGTAGGAGTAGGTTATGATGACTGGTACTTCGACTTTGAAGTAGGTTCAAGCCAAGGATGTAAGAAAGTAATCAGAAAGTGGAAAGTAATTGACTGGTGTCAGAGAGATGACGAAGGAAACCATCCATCTTGGATGTATGACCAAGTATTGGTTGTAATGAATTCATCAGCTCCAACATTCACGAATTGCGCTCCAGTTTCTTGGTGTCATAACGGACCTGCATGTGGTCCTCATCACCAAGCATTGAGCATCACTGCTACGGATGATTGTGATCCAGAAACTAAGTTAAGATACAGATACCAAGTAGATTTGAATAACGATGGAACATTTGATTCATTCGGAACAGGATCTACAATTGATCCAGCAGCTGGATGGGTACTAGGTACACATAGAGTTGTTTGGGAAGTAGAAGATGGATGTGGAAACAAGGAAACTTGTACACAGATACTTACCATCAAAGATTGTAAGAAACCAAGTCCAGTATGTATCGAGTTGATCGCAGAATTGATGCCAACAACTTGTATGATTGAGCTTTGGGCTTCTGACTTCATCGCTGGTAATAGCTCAACAGACAATTGCCCTGGTCCATACACATATACATTCGATGCAGCAGGAACACAAGCAAATAGAATATTTACATTGGCTGACGTAGGACGTGTACCAGTAAATATCTATATGTGGGATGCAGCAGGAAATTCTGATTTCTGTATCACAACAGCAACTATCCAAAACAATATGCCTTGCCAAAATGGTTCAAGCAGATTGTTAGCTGGAACAGTTAAGACTGAATTGAACAACGACGTAAGAGATGCAAAAGTATCTGTAATGGATGCTAACAGCAACGAAGTTGGATACAGAATGTCAACAACAACAGGTGAATATGCTTTTGATAGAATGCCAGCGGTTGAACAAACTGTAGTTCCATCAAGAGATGATAACCACAGAAATGGTATCAGCACAGCGGACATCATTGCTATCCAAAAACATATCTTGGGAAGCCAAGCATTGTCAAGTGGATACAAGATGATCGCAGCAGACGTTAACAAGTCTAATAGCATCACAGCAGCGGACTTAGTAGAATTGAGAAAATTGGTTCTATTCAAGATCGATAGATTTGCTAATAACACATCATTCAGATTCGTAGATAAGAGCTACAATTTGACAACTGGTAACGTATTTAGCGCAAGCTTCCCTGAGAAAGCTACTTTAACAAGTACTCAAACAGGAAATGTTTTTGCTAATTTCGTAGCAGTGAAGATTGGAGATGTTAATGATAACGCAGTAGTTAACTTGACAGGAACACCAGAAGAAAGAAGCGGAAAAACATTGTCATTCAATGTAGCAGATGCTAATTACACAGCAGGTGAAACAGTAAAAGTAACTATGAACGCAGCATCATTCAACAATATCAACGGATATCAGTTTACAACAAACTTTGATAACCAAAGATTGGAATTCGTAGGATTCGAAGCTGGTAAATTGAACATAAATGATGATAACTTCGGATTTACAATGTTGGAAAATGGTAAGATCACAACAAGCTGGTCAAACCCAACAGCAGTAAGCGTAAATGATAACGAAGGATTATTCACATTGGTATTTAAGGCTAGAAGCAACGGTACAGTAAGTGAAAGCGTTTACGCTACATCTGAAGTAACCAATGCTCAAGCATACAATGCAGCAGGAGAAATCATGAACGTAGGATTGAACTTCATCGGAAAAGATGGTGTAGCAGTACAAGGCTTTGCATTGTACCAAAACCAACCAAATCCATGGGGAACAGAAACTTTGATTGGTTTCAACTTGCCAGAGTCAATGAAAGCAAAAGTTAGTATCTATGATGTTACAGGAAAAGTAATCAAAGTAGTAGAAAGAACTTTCAACAAAGGATACAACAGTATAACTTTGAACAAAGGTGAGCTTCCAGCTACTGGAGTTATGTACTATCAATTAGATGCAGCTGATTTCAGCGACGCTAAGAAGATGATTATTCTTGAATAATAGAATCTAGGTTCTAATATTTCGAAGATAGGAGCAGAGCCTCGACGTAAGTCGGGGCTCTGTTTTTTTTGTTAAGATGTTAATTATAGTTAATTGGACTTTGATTAACCGACAAAGAATAATTCTTTATACCTTTATTGTTGAAAAGTTATTTTAAAATTTATGTCTAAGACGAAATATATCTTTGTAACGGGTGGGGTTACTTCTTCCTTGGGAAAAGGAATTATAGGTGCATCCCTTGCAAAGTTGCTTCAAGCACGTGGATTGAGAGTTTCAATTCAGAAGTTTGATCCTTATATTAATATAGATCCCGGCACGTTAAATCCATTTGAACATGGAGAGTGTTTTGTAACTTTTGATGGAGGTGAGACCGATTTAGATTTGGGGCATTATGAACGATTTCTGGGAGTCAAAACGAATAAAGCTAATAATGTTACCTCAGGTAAAATTTACCAGACTGTCATAACCAATGAGAGAAAAGGACACTATCTAGGTAAAACTGTTCAAGTAATTCCTCATATTACGGATGAGATAAAGAGATTTGCAAGGATAGTAGCTGAATCAGCTGAATTTGATATCATAATTACGGAGATTGGAGGAACAGTAGGCGATATAGAGTCTTTACCTTTCATTGAGGCCATTAGGCAAATGAAATGGGAGCTAGGTCAAGGAAATTGTTTGGTTTTGCATTTAACTCTACTACCTTATCTTAAAGCTGCCAAAGAACTGAAAACCAAACCCTCTCAACATTCTGTAAAGGAATTGCTTTCATTAGGCATTCAACCCGATATCTTATTATGTAGAACTGAAATGTCGATTTCGCCTGAAATACGAAGTAAATTGGCTCTTTTCTGCAACTTGGAATACAGAGCCATCATAGAAGCAATTGATGCAGATTCAATATACCAAGTTCCATTGTTGATGTTGGAGGAAAAATTGGATGATTTGGTTTTGGAAAGGCTTAGAATTGAGAATAATGTCAGCCCTAATCTGACCAAATGGCATTCATTCTTAAGTAATTTAAAAAATTATCAAAAGGAGATAACAATTGCTTTGGTTGGAAAATATGTAAATCATCACGATGCATATTTGTCTATATATGAAGCATTTGTACACAGTGGTGCACACCATGCCTGTAAGGTTAATATCAAAAAGATCAATTCTGATGATTTAGAGAATGACAATAATTTGATATCTTCAGTATTTGAAGATGTAGATGGTATTTTGGTGGCTCCTGGTTTTGGCCAAAGAGGTTTTGAAGGGAAGATCGCTGCTGTAAAATTTGCGAGAGAAAATCAAATTCCATTTTTAGGAATTTGTTTTGGAATGCAGGTCGCCTGTGTCGAGTTCGCGAGGAATGTATGTGGGCTGGAAGGTGCAAATTCAACTGAAATAGATAAAGAAACACCATATCCAATCATTGACTTGATGCGAGAACAAAAGAATATAATGGTTATGGGCGGATCTATGCGGTTGGGAGCATATCCATGTGATTTGGAAGAAGGATCCCTTGCTTTAAAAGTGTATCAACAAAGGACAATTTTTGAACGGCATCGCCACCGGTATGAATTTAATAATGATTGCCGAAGCATTTTGGAAAAAAATGGAATGTCATTCAGTGGCATAAATATGCGTGAAAACTTGGTTGAAATCGTAGAAATACCTTCTCATCGTTGGTTTATTGGAGTACAGTTTCACCCAGAATATCAATCTACGATAGAAGATGGACATCCATTGTTTTTATCGTTTGTTGGTGAATGTTGTAAAAAATGAAACAAACTTTGATGCCGAATATTTAAAATCCTAGCTGCGTCAGGTGGAGTAGTGGTCTCATACTGCGAAGCAGATGAGAGTCCGACTCGTTTTCTTAACGAGGAGAGACGGAGCTCGTCCGTCAGACGAGCGAACCCACGAATGTACCGACCCTCGAGAATCGAGGGTGACGCCCAAATAAAATTTATTATTGAAAGTTATAAACATCTAGTGAGCAAATACTATTTTGCCAAATTGCGCGCCATCTTGCATACGATTTATCGCCTTTTGAAAATCTAGAAGCGGGAATACCGAATCAACGATCGGCCTGATTTTATGTTTTTCGACAAAAAGTAGCATTTCTGAAAAGTCTAAGGGACTGCCCATAGTGCTGCCCAAAATATTAAGTTGCTTCCAAAATACATTAGCCGCTGTTAAATGTGTAATCGGTCCTTGACCTGCACCATAAAATACTATGGTCCCACCAGGCTTAAGTTGCTTGGTTAACAAATCAAAATTACTCCCGCCAGCGCTGTCTAAAATGATGTCGAACCCACCAACCTCTTTTGCCATGGATTTAAATGCGGCTTCATCATTATATAGAGACCCACCATCTGCCCCTAATTCTAGGGCTTTTTGGAGCTTCAATTTTTGGCCCGAAGTTACCCAAACTTGACAGCCGATGGCTTTAGCGAATTGAAATCCAAAAAGAGCCACTCCACCTCCAATTCCCGTGATCAGAACTTTGTGTTCCGACGTAATCTTTGCTCTAGTGAATAAACTTCTATATGCTGTAACCCCAGCTAAAGGAAGAGCTGCTGCCTCAACTTCGCTGAGATGTGATGGAATGGGATAAAGGGAGTTGGTAGGTATATTTATCTGCGTTGCAAAGGTGCCGTTGGTTGGCATACCTAAAACTTCAAATTTGTCGGATTGATGACTTTGATCGATACCCCAGTGCAAACCGGGATTGATGATAAATCGATCCTGGCCCAAGTATCCAACTCCGTCAGAACCTAAAATGGAGGGAAATTTAATATTAGGGTATTTGCCCAATAAAATCCATAAATCCCTGTGATTGAGCGCACTATGTGTTAAAGAAATTTGATATTCGTTGGGTTTAGGAGGTTCATGAAAAATATTCTCATAAACAGTTTCGCCAACTGATTTTAGAACTATTCCTTTCATGAAGTTATTAATTTAGAATTTTGAAACTGGTGGTAAAAAGGCATTTTTCGGGTTTTTTGAAAGGAATATCCCAAATACCATCGTATCTAATTTTAATTGGGTAATATATGGATTTAATTTGTTGCAATTGAATATCCATGTGAACATCAAAATCATAGAACATATTGTCATAATAAAGATCATATATCCTGCCAACAATTTGAAGGTTTTTTACGTCAAAATAAGTTTGTAAAAATTGGATGACAACCTCGTCTGTTTGTTTATATTGAGGTTTGGCTTCAACTGTAAAAACATAACATTTTTGGCCTTCTTTATAGGTTTTAATTTCAATTTTATAGTCGTAGTAGGGCATCATTTTTTTATCAAAAATGGCTGTTTTATTGCCTATAAAAGGTATACTTGATGGTTGGCCTGGATTAAATATAAGCATTTTCAGTTCAGAAATATAGGTATCCATTTTGGACATTTTTCCACTTTTATCTTCCTGTTCACTTTCGCAAATTTTACCGTAAGTCATAAAAAGTCTTTGGTACATTTTCGAAGTATAATAATGCCATGATTTGTTTTTCTCGATAAAATTTCCTGTTGTTTCAATATCTGTTTCCAGCATGGTACGACAAGGGGCGCCATAGGACTGTCGAGCTTGTGAGCGATATGATGCAATAGTTTTATCTCTTTTATCGTACATTTTGATGTCTGGATTGAAATCGTAACTGGCTTTTCTGAGATTTTTAAAAGCTTGATAGAATGTTTTGTCATTTTTAACCATGCGGATGAATGCATTTACATCGAAGCCCAGTTTTTTGGCTTGAACAATATTAGAATCTAAGTGGATTCCTTCATAGATGGTATCATTTGTGTCTTGAGATAAACCAATAGCGGAACAAAAGAGTATAAGTATGGTATAACAAATAATTAATAATTTGGGCATTTTAGATAAATTGGTACTTCCTTTTTCTAAATTTGTGGATGAATTAATTTTCAAATTTACGATTAAAATAAACACGAGAATTTATTAATGAACATTTAGTTATGGAAAAAATATTGGTAATAGGAGCTGGCACAATGGGAAGTGGAATAGCGCATGTATTTGCGATGTCTGGATTTAATACGACCATAGTTGATATTTCTGAAATGCAATTGCAAAAAGCTAAATCTACTATTGAAAAAAATCTTGAACGCCAAATAGCCAAAGGGACTCTCACAAATGAAATGAAATCCGAAACTATGGAAAGATTGACGTTTGAAATGAATCTGGAGGATGTTGCCCACCATAGCGATTTGATCATTGAAGCAGCTACTGAGCAGTTTGAATTGAAAAGTAAAATATTCAATACATTGAGTAATATGACGGCCTCCAATGTTATTTTAGCGACCAATACATCTTCGATTTCCATTACGAAATTAGCGAGCCACGTAAAGAATCCAGAGCGGGTGATAGGTATGCATTTTATGAATCCGGTGCCTATCATGCAGCTCATCGAAGTCATAAGAGGCTACAATACGAGCGATGAAGTCTGTACGCAAATTATGGATATAAGTCGTAAGCTTGGAAAGACGCCAGTTCAAGTTGAAGATTATTATGGTTTTGTGAGTAATAGGATATTGATGCCGATGATTAATGAAGCCATTATAACATTGTTCGAGGGAGTTGCTGGTGTGGATGAGATAGATACCGTGATGAAACTAGGTATGAATCACCCTATGGGGCCATTACAGCTTGCAGATTTTATTGGATTGGACGTCTGCTATTACATCCTGAATGTTTTGTACGACGGCTTTAAAAACCCCAAATATGCACCTTGTCCATTGCTTGAAAATATGGTATTGGCAAATAAATTGGGTGTAAAATCTGGTGAGGGATTTTATTTATATAATGCCGAAACCAAGGAAAAAACGGTTTCACCTCACTTTTTAACTAAAAATAAGTCTTAGATTTTATTCTTTGTAAAAAATCCATTTGCCCAGTTCTTTGAAACTGGCCTTCTTACCATACATTAAAATACCTACTCTATAAATCCTTCCTGACAGCCAGACGAAAAACCAAACGCCTAAAATCAGTAGGAAAACAGAAAGTAAAACCTGCCAAATCGGAGGAGAAAATGCCAAACGAGCGGGCATAACAATAGGGCTAAATAGCGGGAATATTGAGGACCACAATGCTAGTGGAGAGTCGGGATCTCTTACTGCCACGGTCATGATATAAAAAGCCAGGATGATTGGAATTGTTATGGGCAAAACCAAAGATTGTCCCTCCTGTATATCATCGCCAACCGCTGATCCAACCGCTGCGAATAGTGACGAGTAGATGATCAATCCACCCAGAAAATATAAAATAAACATTGGTAATAAATACCACCACTCGATTTGCGTTAATTCATGCATTAATTGAGACATCATGACCCGAATATCGTCAGGATCTATGCTGGAGCCTGCTTTTTTCAGTTCTTCAAGGTCAGTGGGCTGTGGAATATCAACAAATAACTGAAAGACTGTGGTTGCTAGCAAAAATATTGCAATCCAAATGATAATTTGTGTGATGCCGACGGCTGTGACGGCTATAATTTTTCCGAGCATGAGTTGCATGGGTTTGACCGAAGAAATCATGACTTCTACGATTCTATTTGTTTTTTCTTCCATGACACTTCTCATGACGTTGCTGCCATTGATAAATAGTATGAGATACATTAAAAAGCCCATAATACCTCCGATACCACTGGCTACGGCGGTACGTAGATTGCTATAGTTGGTGGAAGCGATATTATTACCATCCGTGACTGAAATTTCAGGGTTGATACTGATATCAACTTCGAGATTTTTAATCAAATTCTCATCAAGTCCTAGCGATTTAATCTTATAATCCTCAATCCTTTTAGAAAAGGTGCGTTCGATGGTGTTTTCAATGTTGATATTTATTTGCTTTTTACTCACGTACTGAATCGAATGGCTGGTAGAATTTGGGTCTGAAAAAGGAGGAACTATGACCAGTGCGTCAAATCCGTCTTTCAAATAGGTTTGGCGAGCATCTTTGGCCGATTTTGAATAAAATGTAAAGTACATTTTCTTTGTATCCTTGATGGTCTTTTGGAAAATATTACTTTCGTCCACAATGGCAATTTTCATCTTATCATCTGATTGATAACTTATGATAAAGGCTAGTACGGTAGAAAGGGCAGCTATCAACAATGGGGTCAAAATGGTGATTAAGAAAAATTTCTTATTAAAAACTCTTGTTTTATATTCTCTTTGTATGATTAACCAAAGTTTATCCATGATGAAAATCTTAAAATATTATTCTGTGATTATATTGTTTTCTTCTACTTGTTTGATGAAAATTTCGCCAATTGTCGGTAAAATTTCTTTAAATCCTGTGATGGGATTGCCATTTTGGATTTTTTCAGCCAACCATCTATTCATGGTGACTAAATCATTTTGGGTGATCTGGATAGAATTATTATTTTTCTTGATGACTCCATTTTCTTGTAAAATAGACTCTGGAATTTCTTTTGCAAAATCTACGCGAAAGGCATTTTGTTTGAAATCTTGTCTAATTTTATTAACCTCTCCGCTCAGAATATTTTTACCTTTATTGATTAGGACTATATTGTGACACATTTCTTCGACTTGCTCCATTCTGTGCGTAGAGAAAATTATCGATGTGCCATTCTGCTGCATTTTGATAATTTCATCTTGGATCAGCAATGAATTGATGGGGTCTAGTCCAGAAAATGGCTCGTCCAAAATGACCAATTTTGGTTCGTGAACGACAGTTGCTATAAACTGAATTTTCTGGGACATTCCTTTGGATAATTCTTCGATTTTTTTGTTCCACCAAGAAGTTATATCGAATTTTTCCAACCAATTTCCAACTTTAGCTTTCGCCTCCGTTACCGAAAGCCCTTTGAGCCTAGCTAAATAGATGAGGTGTTCGCCAACTTTCATTTTTTTGTACAGTCCGCGTTCTTCTGGCATATAGCCAATTTCTGACGGCGTATTGATATTCAAAGGCGTTCCATTGAATAGAATTTGACCTACATCAGCTTTTGTTATGCAAGTTATAATCCTAATTAGGGAAGTTTTACCAGCTCCATTAGGTCCAAGAAGGCCAAATATAGTACCGGAAGGAATATCAAAACTTATATGGTCCACAGCGGTGTGGTTAGCATATTGTTTTACCACATTTTGAACAGAAAGTATATTCATACAATGATTAAATTAATTGGGAACCCAAAATTACAATTTTTTCAGGGCTATATGAAAAATTTCGACGAACGACACTTTTTTAAAGTAAAAGAGCAGCCTGAAATTCAAGCTGCTCAATCTCACTAAATTTATTATATAACTTATTCCATTAATAGAACTTTTGATTGGAAGATGGTCTCATCAGCTGAAAGACTGATAAAATACATACCTGCCGATCTAAATTTATCTTTTGATAAAATAAAGGATTGCGTTCCTTTTTGGATATTTATTCTCTGTTTGAAAATGATTTTACCTGTCAAATCAGTAATACGCAATTCTCCAAGATTTTCTTTTTCGCTATTTATATTAACGTTTATGAATTCTGAAAAAGGATTCGGATAAACGCTAAAATATTCTGAAGATGCTTTAGACTTAATCTTGAATTCAATTGGATTGATTGTCGATTGATCGGTCTCGAAAGCCAATTTTTCAAACGTTTCAACTTCATTTTCAGCGACAATACGCGTACCAGGACAAATACCTTCTGGATCTGTGATCAGAACTTTTGTGGTACAGTAATCGCTATTTCCACTTAAATCTTTTGCAAAAAGCTTAATTGGTCTAGAACCTACCATAGCACAATTAACTGTAGCTGGCTCTGTCCAGAATTGAAGACTATTCGGTGGAGTACAATTATCAGTACTATTTTTATTCAATAAAAGGGGATCGATATTCATCTCTGTTATGGCCGTATTAAATACCAACGGAATAGTCACTCCGTTTCTACAGTTTACGATCGGTGCTTGATTTTCCCTTACGATGATATTTTGATAACAATGATAAATACTACCCATGGCATTGATGTTGTATATAACCTGAGTAGTCCCAGTAGCAAAATACGCATTAACATTAGAGCCTCTTCCCATATTGTGTGTAATTTCGAATTGACTAAAGTCTCTAGGGAAGGCATTTGGCAAATTGAGTTCTATTCCATCGCACTGCCCTGTTGGGAGATTGATTGTTATGTTGCCTGGACACATTGCACCACTAGATAACATTCGGGCTAAGTGGCAATATTCTAATGAATCGGTAATGGTAACATTTGTCAAGCAGTAATCCGTATTTCCACTTTGGTCGATTACGGTCAATGTTACATCGTTTATACCCAAATTATTGCAGTTGAACGACGCCGGATGTGCAATAAAAGTCAAGTTATTTGAAGAAGTGCAATTATCAGAACTGAAACCGTTTAACAGGCGTGGATCTAAATCAATTTTTCCACCTTGGATACTGTCTTGAAGCAAATTTAAAATAACCCCATTTTTACAATTCGCGGTCGGCGCTGTAGTTTCCAAAAGTGTAACTTGCGTTTTGCAAGTATAAGATTTACCTAGGGTATCAACTCCAGTGAAAATGATATTGTTTAATCCTATAGG
This sequence comes from Saprospiraceae bacterium, assembly GCA_016720635.1. Classification (GTDB taxonomy): domain Bacteria; phylum Bacteroidota; class Bacteroidia; order Chitinophagales; family Saprospiraceae; genus JADKKF01. The sequence continues at coordinate 227,997 of JADKKF010000024.1, read as the reverse complement.
GTAATGTCCACTGGCGTTTCCACCATTTTGCACAGCAAAAATAGATGAATGTGTGATCGTTACAGGTCCAACATCTGGTAAAACCGTAGCATTTGGAATCTGAACAAAAAGACCCAAACAACTATCCCTCGGTACCAAAACCATTGTATCCTTAGGACATGTGATCAAAGGGGCTGAGGCGGTGCACAAATTCGAAGTATCGACTACAGAAACTGTCGCGTCGCAATAGTCCGCATTGTTGGATAAATCATTAATTGACATTCTAACAGTATGACTCCCTAATTCATTGCAAGAAAAATTAGATTTGCTTAACGTATAAGCCAATGTTGAGAGACAATTGTCACTACTGCCATTGTTTATATGATCTTTTGTTAAAATAGCTTGGATGCCACCAACCGTCTGTCCAATATAAATTGTAGCATTCTTGCATTTTGCAAGTGGCTTGATGGTGTCAGCTATTAGAACTCGAATAACGCAATGCGATGCATTTCCAGCTGCATCTGTCGCCGTAAATGTAACATTGGTGCCACCTACTGGATATACACCTGTTGCATTGGTTGTAGAGCCAATTCCATATGGAGAATTATGAGTAACTACAAGACCATTTGATCGGTTGTCAGAAGCTGTGACATCTAGTATTTTGAAAAATTGTCGGTCGCAACTATCAGGATGCAAGAATCCAGATAGGGTATTGTAAGGCGGACATATAATTGTTGGCTTGATGGTATCTGGTGGACAAACGGCCATATTGGATTGAACGTCGATGGTTGAGACGCAATAATCTGTATTTCCAGAAAGATCAGTTACGTACATTCTTACTGTATTCAAGCCAAGATTGTTACACGTAAAAGTATTGGGCTCCATCCTAAATGTAAGTTGGTGCCTTGGTGTGTAATTATCTTCGCTATCTCTATCTAGTGCATTATCAACCAATTGAATCATGTGATTGCCGTGTGGATCTGGCATCAGAGTTGTGATTAATTTAGCAATGCAATAAACTTTTGGTTTGATCAGGTCTTTTACTATGACTTGCGTTGTGCAAGTTTGAATATTGCCACATTTGTCTTTGGCACTAAAAACAACCCAAGTAGTTCCGATAGGGTAGTACCCACTCGCGTCAGAACCCGAGGCTGTAGCATATTTAGAATTATGGTAAACACCCACCTCACCACAATTGTCATAGGCACTCGGTACTGGAATCTTTACGTAGCCTTTTTCACAAGAATTTCCACTGATACTTGCAACAACAGAATAATTGCAAGCAATGGTCGGCAAAACGTTATCCATTACCACGATTTCTTGTCTATAAGTCCAAATTCCTCCTGTATGCGGGTTATTGGTCTCATAGGTACACCAGTCAATTACCGTCCAATCTCTCAATATTTTTTTGCAACCGCCAGTAGTAGGGGTGAAAACCCAGTCTTTATAAGTCCATGCATACATAGAACCACAAGGAGCTGTACCATTGGATACCCAAGGTCGATTATATGGGGCGGGAAGATTTTCTGGTGAAACGTCAGCATCACACCCATTGACAGTGTAATTAGGCGGCCAAGTAATATTTGGTTGTGTATTGGAATATCCATGTGATCGAACGACATGGATTTTTTGTGTACATGTATAATGGTCATGATACGTATAAATATCCCAAGTTTTTGTGATAACACCAATGCCACACGCATTTAAAGTGCTTGAGATTTGAGGGCCAACTATAGTTGGAGTATATCCATTATTCAATGGAATAGGCGATCCATAATCAGCTGGATCCCACGTATAGGAGAGACAATCTACGGTCACATCCTGAGGGCAAATAACTGGGAATCCACCATCATCACCATGTGCTGACAAGCTGCTGGTAAAGCTAAATAAAGATACAAAAATTAGTAAGTAAAGACGTTTTGTAAAAAGAATCATAATTTGTTGTTTTTCCTTTTGAGTATCTGAAATGAATTATTGTTACTTGTACTCTAAATAGTTAATACATCACAAATATATAATTTTAACTTATAAAATAAATTTTTATATCAAATTTTAACAAATATAGAAAAGGAGTAATATGTTGAAATTCAATGACTTATAATACAAAAATTCGTAATATGAGGACGGGAATTAGCGTTTGGATATTTAACATGAAAAAGAATAAAACCACTATTCCTCTTGTATTTTTTGTACTAATAATTCGGCATTTTTTAGCTTTTCTTTACAATGTAACATAAGGGCTTTTGACTCTTCAAGCTTAGCTATTATTTGATCTATAGGTAAATTGCCAGATTCCATCTCCTGCAAAATTTTTTGCATTTTCGCATAAGCTTCTTCGATTGAGAGCTCTTTGGGATTAGAGATACTTTTAACTTTACTCATTGTTTTTAGATTTTATAATGGTGCTTGTGATCTCCCCATCGTGAAAAATGGTAGTAATGTCTTGGTTTAAGTTAAGACTTTCAGCGCTGAGAATTTTTTTATTGTTTTGAAATGTCAGGGTATAGCCTTTTTTAAGAATTACCAGTGGATTATTGAGGTGAATGTTCTGAAAACTTAATTCAAGTTGATGTTTTTTTGATTGTATATGTTGTTTGGCACCAAAAATCATTTTATTGAACATTTCATTCAGCCGATATGAAAAATTAGCTATTTGGCTCAAAGCCAATCCATTTAATCTGTCATGTAAAGCTTCAAAGCGTGTGGAAGTAATTCTGATGATGTCGAGTGAAATTCTTTCAATTTCCCAGCTAGTTTGGATTAAATTTGACTCGAATTGAGCAATGGTATCTACCAAAAAATTGGCTACGGCAGTTGGTGTTTTTAGTGAAGTATGGGCAACTAAATCGGCAATTGTCTGATCGATTTCATGCCCAATACCAGTGATGATAGGCAGCTTAGAATTAGCGATAGCCTTGGCCAGCTCATAATCATTGAAATCATTTAGATCCATCTTCGAACCTCCTCCTCGAATGATAATAATCAAATCATAATCTGAAAAATGGTTGCTTATAGATTGGATTTGTTTGCTGATTTCAATCGGGGCCAGTGTACCCTGCATGCTCGCTTCAAATACGTGGATTGAAAACGAATAGCCGTAAGGATTTTCTAGTAGATGGCTCTCAAAGTCCTTCCAACCAGCGGCATTTTTGGAGGTAATAACAGCCAGCCTTTGTGGCACCAGTGGAATGAATGTATTTTTTTGATTTTTATCTAGCAACTTGTCTTTTGCAAGTTTATTGATTATTTCTTGCTTTTCCAACTCTAATTTACCTAGCGTAAAACTGGCATCTATATCTTTTATCACAAGGCTTAAGCCAAATCGCTCGTGGTATTCTACTAGGACTTGTATTTTTACCTCATAGCCTACTTGCAAAATTTCATCTGGAGAAAATGATGAATTTTTTTTAATCTTTTGAAAATCAGATGACCATAAGCTAGCTCTCGATTGAGCTATCACTTCCTCCCCATAATGATTTTTTTGGATCAATTCAAGATATATATGTCCTCGAACGATTTTGACAGACGATAACTCAGCGGAAATCCAAATCGGCTCCGAAAAATTTAAAGCTATAGCTTGTTTTATATAAGTATTGAGATCGTATAAGGATAAAAGTTCCACTTTTATTTATGCCAAAGCTTCGGTCACTAATTCAGCGGCCTCCTTCAACAATATGGCACTCTTAACCTTTAGTCCACTCTCGTCGATTAATTTTTTGGCAATATCGGCGTTGGTACCTTGCAGTCGTACGATGATCGGTATATTGATATTTCCCATATTCTTATAAGCATCAACTACACCTTGGGCTACTCGATCGCAGCGAACTATTCCTCCGAAAATATTGATCAATATGGCTTTAACATTGGGGTCTTTTAGAATAATTCTAAACGCTTGTTCCACTCTTTCAGCATCAGCCGTACCTCCAACATCCAAGAAATTAGCAGGCTCTCCTCCAGAAAGCTTTATGATATCCATAGTCGCCATGGCAAGGCCAGCGCCATTAACCATACAGCCTACATTACCATCCAATTTTACATAATTCAAATCAAATTCTTTTGCTTCTACCTCCGTCGGATCCTCTTCGTCGGTATCGCGCATCGCTTCTAAATCTGCGTGTCGATAAAGCGCATTGTCGTCAATAGAAACTTTACTGTCCACTGCGATTATTCGGTCATCTCCAGTTTTTAGACATGGGTTTATCTCAAATAATGATGCGTCTGAACTAACAAAAGCTTTGTATAATTGGGCAATAAATTTTACCATTTCGGCATAGGCTTTGCCACTTAATCCAAGGTTGAAAGCTATTTTTCGACATTGAAATCCTTGTATCCCAGCTAAAGGATCGATATATTCTTTATGGACTAAGTGTGGCGTATTCTCAGCCACAGCTTCGATATCCATTCCACCTTCTGTGCTATAAATGATGACATTTCTTCGTGTTTCTCTGTCCATTAGAATTGACACATAATATTCCTTGCATGCATCGAAATCTGGTGCATAACAATCCTCTGCAATCAAAACTTTTTTGACCAGTTTTCCAGGACCTTCCATGCCACCAGGAGTTTGGGGTGTCTTTAACATCATGCCCAAAATATTGCCAGCATAAGTCCTTAAGTCAGCTTCGTTCTTGGCCAATTTTACACCACCGCCTTTACCCCTACCACCAGCATGTATCTGAGCTTTAACTACGCAATATTCGGTATTTGTCTCTTCTTTCAATCGTTGGTATGCTGATTCAGCTTCGCCAACAGTGGTAGCCACATATCCTCTTTGGATGGCAACACCCATACTACTTAATAACTCTTTACCTTGATACTCGTGGAGATTCATTGTTTATTTATTTTTTTTAAAAGCGAACAAAATTAAACTTATTATCAGAGTTTAATAATTTTTTTTGAAATATATTGGTTTCCAATTTTGATACGAACGATGTTGATCCCTGTTTCAAATGGTAAATTTAAATCTGAAATGGAATATTCTTGGTTATAAATTTCGACGGGTTTTTGGCCTAATTTTACGCCCAATGGGCTGAATAATTCGATCAAAACTCCAGTATTTTTTATATTAAAAAACTCTATAGATATAGATTTTTGACCTGCGATACAAGATGGGAATATATTGATGTCGCGCTCATTTATATGATCTCCACCTGTACCTAGGGTATTTGTATTAAATCTTATAACGCCTGTGGTGGCATTGCAAAATGAAAATTTATTGAGAGCAGTGACGGTATAATAATATCTCCTGCTTGGGAGTAATTTTTTTATAACAACGGAAGTATCTTGCGTGAATAAAATGGTATCAAAAGTGATAAAATCTGAATACTTGCTCAGTCTAAGATAGTACTTAGTGGCATTTGGAACTTTTGTCCATTGGATTGCAAATGAATCGGGATTCACCGAACCATTCAATATGGGATCAACAGCAGCGATAGATATCGTGTTAAGCTCGTATGGTGGTTCAAATGTTGACATCCCTGCTTTTGCAAAAAGCAAATTATTTTTTATGGCATTAACTTGCTCGGTAGAAAACATAGAAGCGCAAACATCGTCCGAATAAGACATGAAATTCTTACCATCGACTTTAAATGCCTTGCCATTTGGGTCTTTATAAGTCGTAGAACTCTGCATACCAGTCGAGCAATTCCATCTGAAACTCAAATAATCGGGAGGAGTATCGCAAAATAGATCAGCCGCCGTCGTACAATTGCTAGAGTCTGCCTTCTCTACTTCATGTCCATTGATAGTACTTGGAGTAGGATTTGAGGTATTGATCGTAGTACCTTCCCAGCCATTAAAAGTGTGTGGCAGTGATAAAGCGTGACCCATTTCATGAGACCAAGTGCTATTGCCAGAGCCCAGACAATTCTTACCCAAGGCCATATTATAGCTATTGATATAGGCATATCCACAAGCACCTTTTGGATTTTTTACGATATAACAATTCATAGTTCTTGGCACATTATTAGCTGAGAACATTTCTTGCCCTTTAGAATAGGTATCGTGATCGTACCAACGGGTGCTATTGATATAATGCCAATCCCCTTTTACATAAAACTGAATTTTGTATGGTTCATAATCTGCATTTAATCTGCAAAGAGAATTCATGACGTTTTGTGGCTCATAATATCCATTACCTTCATCATCTCCTACGATATGGATTGTAAGGGGCACATAAATAATTGTATCGGCTCTAAATTCTAAATGCAAATCGCTTTGGCGCAGTGCTTTATATTCAGCAAATGGCATATTTGGTGTAGCACAAATATCAGGGGCTTGACCGAAACCTTGAGATATTACTAGTTGCCAAAAGACGAAAACTGGAATTAATTTTTTCAATTTATTGTAAAATTAATTTTTTCGTAATGATACCTTCGGTTGTATTGATATTCAAAAAGTATAGACCCTTCGCCATTTTGTCGGAGGGTATGGAGATTTTATCATCGCCTTTGTTGAAAGATTGGTTGGCTTTTTCAAAGACTTTAACACCTGCGGCATTCAATATGCTAATATTTCCTTGAAAATTGGCAAGATTATTCATCCAAATCTCAATATTATCTCCTAGTGATGTGGGATTGGGAACGATATCCATATAACTGATCTCTTCGATTTGAGATACAGAATTCACAATACCAGTCTTGAATCGCTGTATTGGGCTAGAAACTACATCAAAGTAAGCTTCATTATAAGGAGTAACTCTCCATCTATAATCAGGCCTATTGGATAAAAGATTGGTTAATCTAAGAAATGGATTTTTGGTGGTATAAACTTTGTAATCCACGTCCATAGAAGATGATCTTGATAGTTCTACTACATAAAAACCAGCATTAGGTACTGGATCCCAACGCAAAGTAATGTCATTATAAGGATCTACCAATTCTTGATTGATAGGAAATACCAAATTAGGTGCGGTGGAAATGGTATTTGTATTTGGCGTTCTTCTGTAAGTTCGTAAATAGTTTCTTCTTGATGAATTGTAATCAGCTACTTTCAAAGCGCTTTGGTCATCTGTGAAGATATATGAAGCACAACCAATAAAATATCCCATCATATTATTTTCTTGCGGGTCAATTCTCACACCTGCTGGGTCATTTACTACTGTGGTGAATTCTGAACAACCAGTCCACCCAAAACCAAAATTATAATCTGGAGGGGTATCACAAATTCTGTCTCCACCTCTGTTGGCCTCTGAAGTGCCAGTACAGTTGAAGCCCATTCCGCCATTCACTCTTTCGTTAGGTACACCGCCTGGAGAAAGTGCTGTAACAGTGGTGCCATGTGTTGCTTGATCCCAAGGTTCAAAATCCCACCCTCTGAATGTATGAGGAAGTGAGAAAAAGTGACCAAGTTCATGGGATAAGGTGCCTGAATATTTATTGATTTGATCAATTCTGACCACCAAATAATCGTAAGTAGGAGAATAATACCCTAAAGTCGTACCTATACTAGATGCACTAGGAGGCGTCGCAGTTTTAGATACAAAACATTGATACAATTTCCTTTCTTAAGGCGATTCATAGAATCCACACTGACAGAAGTTTCTGGCGTATTGTAAATTCTTGTGCTATTTACGTAATAAAAAGTAGAATCCCTTAAATAAAAAATGGCTCCCATCTTCACATAATCCTTATACAATTGGTTCATTTGTTCGATGACCTTGTATTCGCTCACTCTCCCAGCACCATTGTTGTCGCCCACTAGGTGTATTGCTATTGGAATATAAATAGGAGCTCTTTGCTGTAATGGATTTCTAGCTAAAAACTCCATGTTTTCAGTCTGCCTTTTGTCTAATTCTTCAAGATCATGGGTCCCACAGATGATCTTCGCTTGGGCGTGGATCTTGTTAAAAAATGGTAAAGTGCATAATATTGCTATAAAAGTTTGGATAAGTCTATTTTTCATGCCAAATAAAAGTATAAAATATTGTTAATAGGGTGAAATGTATTGTGTCTAACCGTGTAAATATAAAAAATCTTAATTAAAAGTCCTCAATAATGATCTATTTTTAATATATTAATGTTAAATTTACTTAAAATCGAAACTATTATTACGTACCTTTCGTCTTTAAATTTTTAATCAATAAACTAAAGATTTGATGAATTTGAATATCTCCAAAAATCTTATATTCAGATACGTTTTTTTTGTAATCGCTGCTTTGGGTGCTACTAATTTGCATGCACAGGTAATCGATACCAGCATCATCCAATTCAGTGGTTTGATCGTCACCGAAGAGCGCAAAAATCTGGTACCCGTGCCATATACCACCATAGTGGTAAGGGGGACTTCAAGAGCAACCTACGCATCAGCCGATGGATTCTTTACCATCGTCGCTAAAAAAGGCGAGGTATTGGATTTTTCGTGTGTTGGTTTCAAGGATGCTTCCTACAGAATACCAGACACCATACGAAGCCAGTTTTATACCATGTATCAATACATGACTCGGGACGTAATCAATCTACCAGTAACAGTGATTTACGCGCTACCTAGCAAACATTATTTTAAAGATGATTTTCTAGCCATGGAGGTACACAATGAACTCCAATCGATAGCGGAGCGAAACCTTTCGGCTGAAAATATGGAAAGGGTTAATAAGGGTCTAAAAACCGATGGGGGAGAAGCCTCCAACCTCACCATGCGACAAAAAGCCGATTCCTACTATTATTACGGACAGCAAAAGCCACAGCAGATATTTAATATATTCGCGTGGAAAGATTTCTTCCAAGCCTGGAAGGAAGGAAAATTCAAGAAAAAGAAATCGCAATAGCTATAGTGGGTATGTGAATCATTCGGTTCTTACGTTAAAGATTTGAATTCAATTACACCTTAGCCCTCACCTAATTGTGGGTGAAAACAAACGCTAATACAAGGTATTCCCAAGATATTAATTTCATGAAGTTGAAAATCAAAAAAGCCCAAAGGACTTATGGCTTTGGGCTTTTCGAGGACAGTTGTTTATCTTCCGAAAGATATCATTATAATTGAATGGCATATAAAAAATAACCATCTCGGAAAAAATGACGTGTGGAATTTTGTTTTATATACCCATCATGCATTTTTTGTGCTAAAAAACTATTTCACCACTTGGATTTATTTATTTAAAGTTTCTAATTTTTTATCTTTCGCCACAACTCTAGTGCGCCATTTATATCACCTACTTTTAAGGCTAGAAAATCTAAATTGAGTAAGTCTCTGTTTCCTTTGGGTATAAAGATTTGACGCTTTATATCCCACGGGTTTGTGATTTCTTTGACAGATTTCATATCTAAAAATAACCAGCTATCGCTTTTCTTGAATTGGTTTTGGACACGCAATAGGACCTTTTTCAATTCCACCAAATCGCTTACCGTGATCACCTGATCATTATTTATATCAGCTGCCAAATATTGAAGTGGATTAGTGAATCTTTCCGAACCAAGGATATGCTTTTGCAAGAGCAACAAGTCTTGGACTGAGATTCCATAAAGGATACTATCGTTACTGGTTGCACCAAGGGTATATTCTAGATCCAATTTATTTTTTGGAAACATAAAAGTACCATTTTGGACTGTAGTGGTAACAAGAATAGAGTTGTTATGTATTCTCCTCATTGTGACATTTGATAACCCTTCAGTGGAGTTTTCAACCTTCCCACTAAACATTCGGCTTTGTATTTCTCTACACGAAAAGTAAACGGAAAGATTGTCTATATCCCAGGCCGACACACTAGACCTTACGCCAGCTGGGCAATATGGGAGCAACTCAATCCTAAACAAAGTAGAATCTGAAACTACAAACAAACTATCGTCATATAGGTCGTATTTCTCTTTGGTCCAATCTCGGGTCGTTGGAATTTCTCTTTTTTCAAATGCCAGGACATTATTTTTGTAGATACGAATACCGTACTTTGTAGGATAGTTATTGTCCGCTGTCAATCCACCAATCCAACTAAAACGAGTGGGTGCTTTTTGATGAAATATGATATGGTTCAATGAAATTCGCCCTTGATCATTTGGTTTTAATAAAACTTCAAAAGTGATGGGCGTTACGTCTGGAGTTTCATAATCGCAGGAAGTAGAAGCGCTTACACACATCGTGACAGTGCTATTTTGGCCTTCGGTGCAAGAATGTTTGTTCATTTGCGGGTTGGTTCTAAAAACATTAGAAGCTTGGATAGAACCACAATCCAATTGACTTATATATCTTGGGGTAAATTCATCATAAACCATACTATTTGCAAGGACCATGGCATCGCAATTTTCAAAATCATAAATGATATTCTGATTGCAAGGTAGTATGGTATATGTAATAATGCTGTCGCAACCATTGACTGTTAGAAAATTAAAAACGTATTCGCCTGGCTGAGTATAATTCTGTCCATTTATCACTACAGGAATGGTGTCGCATAGTGAAAGGGTTTTCTTGATATCGAATGCCGTACCTTTATTTACCCTAATTCTTAAAGTACTGTCGCAACCGTTTTGATTTTGTAATGTCTGAAAATATTCACCAGGGCTTGTGTATTCTATTCCATTAACTAAAGCTATTTCTCCTTGACAAATCTGAAAATTAAGAGTACCGCTAGATTTTTTTAGTATGTTCACGGAAATGGTTAAAATACTGTCACAACCGAGTGCATTTACAAATTTTTGTGTGTATAGTCCAGAGGAATTGTAGAAGATACCATTTACTATGATGGAGTCGCCTTCACATTTTGCGACGTGGATGCTATCAAAGGTAGGCCTCAGCTCATTAATCTTTATGGTTAAAATACTATCGCAACCAACTGAATTTACAAATTTTTGGGTAAAGATTCCTGTTGTATGATAATAAATATTATTCACCAATACGGAATCCCTATCACATTTTCCAAACTGGAGGGTATCAGCTGTTGGATTCAAAGATATGACTTTTATATTCAAGGTGCTGTCACATCCAAAAACAGATTGAAAGCTTTGTGTGTATTCACCAGGAAGCTTATAAATGGTATCGTTAACGACCACAGAATCACCTGGACAAATGGAAAAAGTTTGATTCGAAGATATACCAATGCAATTGACTACATTAAATTGGAATTCTCTACGAATAGCTCCTATTTGTACTCCATTCCTATACTCTTTGGCGCAGACTGCTACCAAGAACTGTCCTAATGTATTAGGCACCCCTGAGAATTGTCCTGAACTAGAATTAATTTTAACTTGAGGAGCACCTCCCATGGGATTTGCCACAGAATAAATGCCTGAAAAAGTAACATCTGGATATGGAGGAGGACAATTAAATGGATCTGGTGTCACACCATCGCATGCATTTGGACTGCCAGGAACTGTGGATCCTACGGGGCCTCCAGCATGGTATGGAACACAAAACTCATAGACTAAAGAGTCGCCGTCTATGTCCGTGGCAGAATGATCAAAATTTAGGGGTTTTTGATTGCATACTAAAATCGGAGGAAACTTATTAAAGGAAGGGCTATTATTGCATGTAGATATAGCATTGCCCTTAATCTCCACATCCAAAGCAAAACCCATCACTCCTGGAGTTATAATATTTGAAATAGTGTTGTTTCGACAACATCTTTGGTAAACTATTCGATAAGTGGTTTGACTCCAAGGCAAAGTAACATTAAAATTATAGGTTGCTTTTTCGATTCGAATATTGGGCGGAATGACCACACATGGATCTCCGTAGCTTACGAATCCAATGTCGGTTGGTGGGGCTGTTTTAGTTTCTAAATAAGACCAAATAGAACTAGAAGGCTGTTTTTCAAAAACTCCAAATCTAGCTGGAAAATCGAAAGCAGCACCATTGCCGATATCATCCCTATAAATGGTATATGTAACCGTGAACGTAGAGGTCTTTAAAACTGAATCCGTTGCAATACACTTGTAAGTTGCTTCGCCTCCAACAATATGAGCTCCAAAAGCAGAATTAGAAAATAGCAAGAATAGGAATAACACTTTGTATAAGCAGTTCATAACAATTATTTTTAATGCACAAAAATATAAAAAATTAATATATATTATTTGTAAATATGAAAAAAATATCAACTTTTTTAAAATTGGCAATGTGGTGACTGGTTATTCTCGAAAATCAAATAAATAATTGGGTGAAAGTAAACGGGGTTGTTGGGTACATTGGTAAGGAAAAGAAGAAATTGTGCGAATTACCCCCCCCGGGGGGGTTGACCATTTGAGATTAAAAAAATTTTAAAAAGGGAAAATGGGGGGGGGGGCGGACCAAATTTTAATTTAAATAAAATTTTTTGGGGTTCTTAACTGATAATCATTCAAACCCAGACGTGTCAGAGGTCGTAAGGATCAACCTTGGTTGAGTGTGGATTTTGACATACAATGGCAAATCCATACCGAAACGCAGTGAAGTCCTGGAGGGCTCGACCCGATCTCGCCTTTAGCGAGGGAGGGTGACACCCCAAAAATTATAAAATTAGGATTTAGCCCGGAGTTGTGCAGAGGTTAACCTGCTTCCATCGTGGCTCCAACCCGGAGGCCCAAAGATATACATCAATTTTGCTCGGAAATTAGGCGCATGTTTGACGTCGTACCACATCGCTTCCCATTCGTGAAAAACGATTTTTACGGGGTGGTGGGGTTGATCTAGTGGTTTAGTGAGGCCATAGATTACTGGTTCGATTTCTTCAGCGTAAGTACCAAATATTTTGTCCCAAATGATAAAAGTCATCCCCATATTGCGGTCTAGATAAGGAATATTGGCGCCATGGTGCACACGGTGATTGCTAGGAGTAGCGAATATATGGTCGAGAATCCCGAGCTTTCCTACGAACTGTGTATGTATCAAAATGCCATAAAACTGCGTGGCGGAATACATGAAGAAAATATGTGCTGGCTGGAACCCTAAGAATACCAATGGAATAAAATAAATGAATCGATACAAAGGCTGAAATACGCTGCTCCTGAAACCAACGCTCACGTTGAACTCTTGGCTAGAGTGATGGGTCACGTGTACTGCCCAAAATAAGCGCACGTGATGATCCACGCTATGCATGCACCAAAACATAAAATCCACCAAAAATAACAATGAAATCCAGTAAATATATGGATTGGTGATGGTAAAAAACGACCATTGTGCCAAGTAACCGAGTACTAGGAAGTAAAACCCACGCAAACCGACGTCCAAGACCAGGTTTATTATAGAAATATAGGCTGTGGTAAGGGTTTCTTTTAGCGTGTAAATACGTAAATTTTGAAAATTGGAAAGGACCAATTCTAAAATTATTGTAATTAAAAATAGTGGCGTATAGATCAGCAATAATATATTTTCTCCAGCGATGTCCATCTTGTGGCAAATTTAGAAGTACAAAGTTCTGAAAATTTGTGGATATTTAGCGCATTAAATAATAATGTGATTTGTAGAGATAACAATATAGACAAAACGAAACGGATATGGAAAACGATGAATTAAGGCGAAAAATGACATTGTATGGCCTCACGATGGTCGCTGTAGGGGCTTCTATAGGCAGCGGTATCTTTTTGACGCCCTCGGATATCGCTAGTGAACTCCCTAACGTCTGGTGGATCATAGGGATATGGACGCTAGGTGGGATAATATCTCTGACGGGGGCTCTGACATATGGAGAGCTAGGGGCAATGTTTCCAAAGGCGGGAGGGGTTTATGTGTATATACGGGAGGCATTTGGTGATTTGGTGGGTTTTCTGTATGGATGGGTCATGTTATTGGTGGTAACGTCAGGCTCCATTGCGGCCTTGGCTGTGGCATTTTGTTTGTATGCCAAAAAAATATTTCCAGGCTTAGAGTTGATCTCGGATCAGATTTTGGGTAGTATCGTTATTGTCCTTCTGACGATATTCAATATCCGTGGGGTTCAGGTGGGGCAGCTCATCTCTAACATATTTACGAGTGCTAAATTGATTGGTATATTTCTAATCATCGTTTTGGGGATATTTTGGGGGACCGCACCCGTATTTCCTGAAGATACAACGCTACCAGTAACTGACATTGCGACTGCGTGTTCGACGGCCTTGATTGGAGTGTTGTGGTCATATGGCGGATGGCACCACACGGCATCACTTGCAGGGGAGGCTCCCGATGCAGCGAATAAAGTGCCACGAGCTATGATACTAGGATCCATTATCGTGATCGTCATCTATATATTGGCCAATATCGCCTACGTTAAGATATTGTCTTTAGAAAGATTGATGGTGTCGAAGGCAGTAGCCACCGATGCATTGAGTCAGGTTTGGTCTGGTGCATCTTTTTTGGTTGCTTGTTTGATTGTTTTATCGACATTTGGAACCATGAGCATATATACGATGACGGCACCTAGGATATATTATGCAATGGCAAAGGATGGCATCTTTTTCAAGCAATTAGCTTCGATTCATCCCAAGTACAAAACGCCCCATGTGGCCATATTGATACAATCTGGATGGTCGATAGTTTTGTTGTTATTCTGGGGGACCTTTAATAATTTGATTACCTATGTCACGTTTATCGACTGGATATTTCTGATGATGGCGGCTATTGCCATATTCGTATTTAGGCAAAGAAAAGTGCCAAAACTTAGCAATTATACTGTGCCTGGATATCCGATTACACCGATTATTTTCATACTGATTAGCCTTTGGTTTTTGATATCAACCTTGGTGGAAAAGCCAGTCCAAGCCGTGGCAGGACTGATAGTCTTAGGATTGGGGCTGATTTTATATTATTTTATACATAAATTCTTGACTAAAGAACGGGATTAACTTGATACCCTTGTGATTTGAGCATCATCAAGATCCCATTGGGTCCAGGAAGATGTCCCGCACCAACAGCAAAAAAGCACCTTGAAGAGGAAGCTAGATTGATGATCTTTGGAATCCAAGCCTTGTTGCGATCAAGAAGAAGTATATCGCTCATTTCCTTACCTTCAGTCAATGAAGATTTTTCGATGAATTGACCCAAGGCGGGTAAATCTTGTTTTTTATAGAGATCCAACATGACAGAAAATTCATCAGAAGACTCTCCACCTGCGCGAATTGCTTTTATGGCATCGACCAATAATTTAGCTTGTTTTTTGTAAGGTATTTTGTCAAAAATAGATATTTGGAAGTCGAGAGTTTCTAGGCCCAAAGTTTGCTTTTTTGCATTTTCAGCTATTTTGTTGAATTCGATTTCGTAAGAAGTCATATTGCCGTTGTTCGTCAATGGATTCAGCTCTTGAGAAATCAAAGTACTTGTTATCATTGGCTTCAATCGATCAAAAAACATCAAAGGGATATTGTTTTTATTAAAATGATCTTCTACCATGGCATATTCTTTTGCTGACATCAGATCTTTTAGTGTTTTGTCGTCTTTCATGACCAGTTTTTCCATCAAACCCATCATTTTGTTGGGATCTGTAGCCTCGGCAACGTCGATTTCAAAAATTAATTTTTCACTTACTTCCATCGAGCGTTCTGTGCCCTTTGGATAAAAGAAATCTTTTGAAGGAATTAAATGTATCGTTCCAAAAATATAGGAAGTGTCTTTTAGGTCTTTGCCCGAAACGGCCCAAAGCAATGCTTTTTGATTTAAAGACGCTGGTATATCGGCAGTGGCAGCTTTTTGACTTGATTTGCAACCAATAGTGAAGGCACTTAAAGCAAGATAAAAGAAGGCTATAAAACCTTTATAATGTTTTATATACATAGTATATTTTTATTTAATATTAAATTTTTGTGCAAATATATGATGAAAAATAATACCCGCGGCGACAGAAACATTCAATGATTGAATTTTTCCTCCTTGGTCTATGGAAAATATACCATCCGCATAATCTTTTGTGACCTTGCTGATACCACTGCCCTCTGCTCCAAGTACTATTGCGATGGGTTCGTTGGTAGGAATATCGCCCAATTTTTTCTCGGTGTTCAAATCCGCAGCCCAAACCTGAAATCCTTCATTTATGAGTGTTTCTAGCAATACTGCCAAGGATTTTTCTCTACACACAGGTATGGAAAGCAAAGCTCCAGCACTGGCTTTTATGGCTTCTTCATTGATTTGCGCAGAGTTTTTCTCTAACACTATCAAAGCGTCAATGTTGAAAATCTCTGCTGATCTCGCGATGGCTCCCATATTTCGAACATCCGTGATGCCATCAAGAATTACCAAAGTTGGAATTTTTCCTTCAGCTTTAGAATTTTCAAGAATATTTTGAAGATTTGCATAGACTATTTTGGAAATATATGCAACCAAACCCTGGTGAGCACTTGGTGCTATTTTTGAAAGTTTTTCCTTAGGGACATAAGTCAGGTTTATTCCATTTTTCTTTGCCAAATGGCGTATTTCTTTTTCAGTTTCACCCCTCATATCATTTTGTATGAGTATTTTATCTAGCAATATTCCGTTTTCTATGGCCTCCAATATTGGATTTTTACCATAAATGATATCAGTGTTTTGTGAAATCATGATATTTATTAAAATATTTTTAATTTAATTATAAATAGCTGTTTATATTTGTCATTCATTAAAAAAAAACAATAAATTTTAATTTATGAAATTTTTTATAACAACGATCCTAGCTCTAACAATTATGAGTTGCTTTAGTTTGTCAGCCCAGGAAAACTCGGCCGTCAACCTAGCCAAAGCACACTTAGAAAAAAATCTTCAAAGCTTTCAACTAACCTTGGATGACCTTAAAGATCTAAAAGTTAGTGATGAATATACAACGGATGAAGGTAATACTTATTTATACTTACAACAATGTTATGGTGGTATCCCTATATATAACGCCGTCAACACATTTTATAAAGATAAATTTGGACAGATTTATGCTGCACCGTCTAGGTTTTTTGGAAATCTACAGCAGAAAGTTCAACCCCTTTCTGGAGACATTATTGAGCCTATAGAAGCCATAATTCAAACAGCTAAAAGTGCAGGTGTAGAGCAATATAAATTGCCAATTCAGAAAGGAATAAATAGAAAAAATAATAAATTTATTTTCGATAAAAGCGACTTAGCCCATTCGGATATTTTTGTCAAAAAAGTATATGTGGCCAATGAAAATGACCAATTGGTATTGGCGTGGCAGGTTGAATTGGACGCTGTAAATGGCACCGATTATTGGAATATGCTTATCGATGCTCAAACAGGAAAATTATTAAATAAAGGATCCTATACGACACATTGCAGTTTTGATGGTCATAGCCATGAGGCCGATCAAACATCTTCCCATACTATGGCGACACCTGAGGCAGAAAGCAGAGAAGGGTTTGGTACAGTTTTAGCAGGTGAGAGTAGATACAATGTTTGGGGACTTCCCTTAGAAGCACCTAGTTTCGGAAGCAGGAGTTTTCAAAATGGACCAGCCTCTACTTTGGCTTCGCCATATGGATGGCACGATATTAATGGCCAGGATGGAGCAGAATTTCAGATCACAAGAGGAAATAATGTCCACGCATTTCACGATGCAGATGCGAACTATGTGTCAGCCAACGACGAGCCATCGGGCGGCGCCGCTCTTTCATTTGATCAAGCATTCGACCCTTCATTGGAGCCGACGTCTAATTCTCAAACGGCAATCATCCAATTATTTTATATGGTCAATATGATGCACGATATTGCATATGCAAATGGATTGACGGAGGCAGCAGGAAGTTTTCAAACAAATAATTATGGAAAAGGTGGTCTAGGAGATGATGAAGTAAATGCGCTAGGGCAGTTTGATTCCAATATAAAAACCAGTAGAAATAATGCTGATTTTTCGACACCAGAAGATGGAGGGAATGGAAGGATGAGAATGTTTCTATGGGATAGAACGGCCAATTCTTACTTGACAGTATTAACACCAGCTTCTATCAGTGGGGTTTATGCTTCATCTACATCGACTTTTAGCCCGACGATTTCTACTACGCCAATCACAGGAAAGGTTGTTCCAGCATTTGATATATCAAGCAAACCGACTTTGGGATGCGCTGCCATAGAGAATTCCCTTGCTGTAAGTGGCAACGTGGCATTGATCGATAGAGGATCTTGTTTTTTCAAAGAAAAGGCAATTTTTGCTCAGAACGCAGGTGCCATCGGTTTGATTATATGCAATTTTGAGGAGGCTTTGGTGAGTATGGGAGGAACTACACCCACAGCCACTGTTAATATTCCTGTTGTCATGTTAGAAAAAAGCAAGTGTACTGCGATTAGAGAAAAAATCACTAGGGGAGAAGATGTCTCTATCTCATTTGTAACTCCCAACGTTTCAGGACCCGCATTTTTGGACGGAACCATCGATAACGGTATCATCGCCCACGAATATGGCCACGGAATATCCAATAGATTAACAGGAGGCCCATCACTAGCAGGATGCTTGGGTAATGACGAGCAAATGGGTGAAGGTTGGAGTGATTTCTTTACCTTGGTCACCACTGCTAAATCCACAGACACAAAAGAAAAAATAAGAGGTATTGGTACCTACGCCGACAATCAACCTATTACAGGTAGAGGAATTAGAAGTTATCCATATACCACAGATATGAATGACAATCCTGAAACTTACGAAAGCATCATTGGCGTTTCGGGGCCGCATCCTTTAGGAGCTACTTGGGCGGCTATGCTTTGGGAAGTTTATTGGAAAATGGTTGAAAAATATGGCTTTAATCCAGATTTGATCAATGGAAATGCTGGAAATAACAAGGCCATCAAATTGGTAATGGAAGGTATGAAATTACAACCCTGCAGCCCAGGATTTGTGGATGGTCGAAACGCAATCCTAAAAGCTGATGAAGTCCTGTATGGCGGTGAAAACAAGTGTTTATTGTGGGAGGCATTTGCAAAAAGAGGACTCGGATATTTGGCCAATCAAGGATCAAATAATCAACGAAATGACGCATTAGAATCTTTCGAAGTTTTACCTACTTGTATTCCACAATTGAAAATAATCAAAAAAGCAACGGAATTCATCAAGCCAGGAGAAAATATCACGGTAAATTTGACGGTTGTAAATCATAAAAATGAAACCCTTAACAATCTGGTGGTGTCTGACATCATCCCCAACGGTTGTACTTATGTGGCAGGATCCGCTAGTCAAACGCCTACTATTACGGGTAATTTGATGAGTTTCAATATCAATAGTATGGCATTTGGTGACACATTGAGATACAAATATGTCCTAAAATCAAGCCCAGACATTTTCTCTGACAATTATTTCTTCGACGATGCCGAAAGCAGCCAAGAAAATTTTGATTTTGTTATAGAAGAAGGTTCTAACCAATGGTATGTTTCTGTTAATGATACATATAAGGGTTCATTAAAATACAGAGTGAACAGTTTTCCAACTTCTAGTTTACAAAATATGCAATTGTTCGATCCCATCTTAATCCAAGGCGATAATCCTGAATTGAGGTTTTTTTATAAAATAAATACAGAAAACGGAGCCGATGGAGGTATCATTGAATATTCTGATGATAATGGCGTTTCTTGGAGTGATCTTGGATCAAGGATAACACGAAATGGATACAGAGGAAAAATATCTTATTCTACCTTTGTAATTCCCAATTTAAAAGCTTATTGGGGTAATAGTGGGACTGCATACAAGGAGGTACACGTAGATTTGGCTGATTTTAAAAATAAATCTTTGAGATTTAGATTTTCATTTGCTACCAATGATACGTCAGGCACGAACTCCCAATTCTGGGCCATTGATAATATCGAATTGGTTGATGCAAAATACTACCAAACACGTGCCTGTGTATCTGTCACAGGAGGTGAAATGGTTTGTTCAGAACTTCCATCCAAAGGTACTTATATCGAATCGGAGATTTCATTAAAATCAAAGGACCAAAATAATGCTGCTTTTGATGCTGCGGTTTACCCTAATCCAGGAAAAGATTTACTCAGTGTGTTCATACAAAGCGTTGATGTATCGGAGGATTATGAAGTTTCCATCTTTAATATTCAAGGACAAAAAGTCATCAACCAAAAATTGGTCAAGCAAGGATTGTCTTCTACGCACGAAATTTCAACTACAGACATTCCAGAGGGCATGTACTTGGTGAGATTGAAGTCTAAAAAAGGAGAAAAGACGATAAAATGGATTAAACATTAAAGTTTAACATAATTAGGTAAGGGTCCAATCGAATGATTGGACCCTTTTTTTTTATCTTCCAAAATCATCCTGAACCCGCACGATATCCTCTTCGTCCGAAGGATTATTTGGATCAGTGTGTTGCCATATTTCGGCGATTACGCCCCAGGTATCTTTGCCTATGAGTCGATGTCTCTGGCCTTGACGCAATTTTATTTTCTGGCCCTTTGTTAGAGAGATTATTTCTCCCTCATGATCATCATCGCTGATGCAGACATTTACGTCATTTTTGATGCATTTCCAAATCTCTGCCCTTCTATGGTGGTACTGCCAGCTTAGTCTTTTCAAGGGCGCAACCATCAATATTTTAGGGCTTAATTTCTGAGTCAATTTTATTTCTTCAAAATTTTCTTCAGGAAAAAAATGTTGTGCAAAGTCCTTGGCTTGAGATTCGTCTATAACTAAAAATCCCCCCCAAGGCCTGTTTTTGTCCATTGAATCGATTTTAAAGCCATTTTCTTTCATCAATTTTATCATTTTAGAAAATATACTTTCTTTGTCAAGAGCTTTTTTCGAGGCCATCTATTTATCTTTTTTTATAAAATTTCAAATTAATATTTACCATTTATATTCATAATACCTGTAAGTTTGGGCTACAAAAATAATAATAATGTCGGTACAAAAGGAAATCAAAAGAATTACGACGCATATTTTGCAAGAAATGAAGATGGACGGCAAAAAAATATCCATGCTCACGGCCTATGATTTTTCATTTGCCAAGATTTTAGATGAGGCGGGTATTGAGATCTTATTGGTTGGTGATTCGGCCAGTAATGTGATGGCTGGACATGAAACTACATTGCCCATAACATTGGATCAAATGATATACCACGCATCCTCTGTGGTACGAGGAGTACAAAAGGCGCTGGTAGTAGTGGATTTACCATTCGGTACCTACCAAGGCAATTCCAAAAAAGCCCTTCAATCCGCCATCCGCATCATGAAAGAATCTGGGGCTCACGCTGTTAAACTCGAAGGGGGAACTGAAATCGGCGATGCTGTCAAAAGGATACTTTCTGCTGGAGTTCCCGTCATGGGACACTTGGGTTTGACCCCGCAGTCTATATATAAATTCGGAACCTATTCCGTGCGCGCAAAAGAAGAGATGGAGGCCAATAAATTGAAGTCGGATGCGTTATTTTTGCAAGAAATTGGGTGTTTTGCCATCGTTTTGGAGAAAATCCCTGCTACATTGGGCGAAGAGGTGTCCAAGTCGTTGCATATACCGACCATCGGTATTGGCGCTGGTGGTGGTACGGATGGACAAGTGCTGGTTACCCACGATTTATTAGGCATCACCAAAGAATTTAAACCTAGGTTTTTGAGAAGATATATGGAACTATTTGATGAGATAAAAGACAACGTACAACACTATATCCAAGATGTAAAATCGGGCGATTTCCCAAATTCTACTGAACAATATTAAAATATTTTTTTTTAATTTTTTATGAAAATAAAAAGCATCAGTCTAAAGAACATTCTTTTGTTTGTGGCCATTTGTGTAGTTCTCTATGGCCTTTATACTGCATATGAGTTGCTCATGCCCAACACCAGATCCGAGAGCGAATCGGAGTATTTGCTCATACCTACGGGATCTTCTCTTGTCAAAGTATTTTCCATCTTAGAAAAAAATGATTATTTAGAAAATCTTTCTTCGTTCAAAACCATGGCAAGACGAATGGGCTATAACGACAAGACAGTAAAGCCAGGTCGATACAAAATCACCCAAGGAATGAGCAATTTCAATTTGATAAAATTATTGAAAAGTGGCCGCCAAACTCCAGTAAAATTTGTGTTGAACAGTGAGCGAAAAATTGAAAATCTGGCAGGACACCTCGGAGATAATTTCGAGTCCGATTCATTGAAGTTTTTGGAAATATTAAATTCTAAACAGACGTTGGACCTTTGCGATTGTAAAAAAGAAGCATTGATCGGTATGTTCATCCCCAATACCTATGAAGTATATTGGAACACAAAACCTATAGAGATCATCAAGAAACTATTCGCCGAGGAAAAACGATTTTGGGAAGCGAAAAATAGGGTAGAAAAGGCCCAGAATCTGGGACTTTCTAAGAATGAGGTGATGACCCTAGCATCCATCGTAGAGAAGGAAACCACCTATAATCCCGAAAAACCTCGCATCGCTGGGCTTTATTTTAATCGTCTTACAAGAGATATGAAATTACAATCAGATCCGACGGTAGTCTATGCTGTGGGAGATTTTTCACTGAGAAGGATCCTTCATGGGCATCTCACCGTGACGTCACCTTACAATACGTATATGAATCTTGGATTGCCCCCTGGACCCATTTGTATCCCTTCTATTTCTAGCATCGATGCTGTCTTGTCGATGGAACGCAATAATTTTCTGTATATGTGCGCAAAACCCAATTCCGAGGGTTCACATTCATTCGCGACGAGTTATTCAGAGCATTTAAAATTCGCGAGCGAATATAGGCAATGGCTTGATAGCCGAGGCATCTAATTAGTAAATATAAAAATGAGACCAAGCCAGATTTTGAATTTTGAAGAAAGAATTCTCAATGGCGTCGAGGGTTTTTTGACAAATTTGGGTTGTGATCGAAACAAGCCCCTGGGCATCGCATGCAGTGGGGGAGTGGACTCACTGGTTTTGGCTGACCTGTGTCATCGACTAGGATTTTCACTCGTTCTTATACACGCTAATTTTCACTTAAGGGGAGATGATTCTAATTTGGATCAGGCTTGTGTTGAAAATTTCGGCATGAAACACGGAATTCCACTTATCTCAAAAGATTTTTTTATACAAAAAGAAAAGAAGAATATCCAGCAAATTGCTAGGTCCCTTCGATATGAATGGTGGGATGATTTGCTAAAAGAGGGTAGGGTTCAATTCATAGCTACGGGCCACCACGGACAAGATTTAGTTGAAACATCGCTGCTCTATTGGGCTCGTGGAGGCAATTTTATGAACCTTCTAGGGATTCAGGCCGTCAGAGACCGATATATTAGACCTCTATTGGCTTTTTCCAAAGCTGAAATACTTGAGTTGGCGACTCGATGGCAGGTAGATTTTCGTGTGGATAAGTCCAATTTTGACGATGATTATTTGCGCAATAAAGTGCGGCATCACCTCATCCCAGAGCTCCAAAAAATCAATCCGAACTATATCTCCAACATCCCCAATCACCTGAAAATCGCAGCTGACCACAACCGAATCATCCAAGATACGTTGGCGATTAACATCGACTGCGTTTATACCAAACTCAACGATCGCTATGCTATAATCGATACAAAGAAATTGTCTGAGTTTGCTTGGGCTCGAAGCATTCTCTGGAGTATTATCGAACCCCTAGGCTACAACACGACCCAACTCGATGAAATATTATCATCTTTTACTACAAAGTTTAAAAATATCTATCTCAGCCACACACACGCTTTGATGATTCTAAAAGGTGAGATTTTGATCAAAAAAAAGGACGATTTTATTAAGGAATTGCCCTTCACCATCCAATCCAATGATCTCGAATTCAACTATTTTCATTTTACTATTTCAATTGAAAAACCAGATACGAAGGACAGTTCTTTAGATTTTATTGCTATAGAAAAAACCTTCTTAGAGCAAGCTGTCATAAGAACCTTTAAGCCAGGAGATAAAATGAAATCTGCAAGACTCAGAGGCGCAACCATAAAAATCAGCGACGTTTTTATCAATCACAAAATCAATAATTTTTACAAGGAAGATTGGCCTATCATCGAGTGTGAGCAAAAAATTATTTGGATTCCATTCTTGGAGCATTCCATTTTAACGAAAAGTAAAACTATATCTAAGCCTATTTATCTGGTTTGTAAACGCCCATCATACATTTATTAACCGTCAAATAAGCGATATTTATTTATTTTTTATCAGAATTTTGAGGTAGAAATACTCGTTGCCTACCAATTTATTAATTAGATTATGGCTATAAAGACATTTTTTCCAATTATTTAGTACATTTACGCTTATTTTTAAATTTATGGCATTTATCAGGCTCACAACGGACTTTAGTGATCCACAGTTTTTGGACAGACAAGTCCCATTTGAGAAAAATGGGGAGACCTTGTTGATTCAAAAGCCTGGAAAATTGTCGTTACTCCGCCTGATGTCACGCCAAATCATGCAATTTCAAGAATTTGAGCTTGCCAGCGGATTCACATTTGCCCAGCATTTAGAAGAGATCTATCCTCGGATATCGGCAGATGCGCAAACATTTCCACTCACCAAGGTGGTTTTGACCCCACGAGAGTTTGCGCTTTTACCAGCTAGTATCAAAGAAGAGAAAGTCGTAGATGGACTTCTTTCCGCTAGCCTTTTGTCCAATACAGGCCATCAAATCAAGGTTCAGCAGCCGATTTTGTACAATTCGATTTATATGCATTTCAATGTGGATGCTGACGTCTTAAAGCCAATGCCATACTCCGATAAGGTCGATTACCTCAGTTTGTATGGATTTTTATTAGAGTTTTGGAGTTCAATACACAAGGAAAACAACGACAAAAATATTTTTATCCACGTCGAAAAAAATGAATTTTACTTTTCCTATTTCCTCGATGGCCAACTGCAGCATTTCAATATTTTTGAATTCAAAGTCGCCGCGGATTTCCTATACTTCGTGCTATTTGCCTGCAAAGAACTGGACATAGACGCCAAGAACGCTACGATTTATTTGCATGGCGTCATCAATGACCAATCCGAACTTTACAAAATCTTGCGCATTTATATCAAAGAACTTAGATTTTTAGAGATCCAGTCGAGTCGATTTGGCGGTTTTAACCCCGATCCATCCCATCTCTTTACCGACCTATTTGCTACGATCGCATGCGTATCATAAGCGGCAAATTTGGGGGGCGCAAGTTTTATCCTCCCGCGGACCAATGGCCCACCAGACCCACTACCGACATCTCCAAAGAGGGATTGTACAATACACTCCAGCACGACCTGGACTTTGAGTCCATCAAGATGTTGGATCTTTTCGGCGGCACTGGAAATCATTGTTACGAATGCATTTCCCGAGGATGCACCGATGCGACTTACGTGGACACCCACCTGCCAGCCGTCAAATTCGTCAAGACCCTAGCCCAAACCCTAGACATCGAGTCGTCGCTCCAAGTCTTTAGGATGGACGTTTTCAAGTATATTCCGTGGTGTGACCGGCAGTACGATTTTATTTTCGCGGGGCCACCATACCCATTGAAGACCATTCCGCTGATCCCTGACCTGATATTTCAGCACGACTTATTGGCACCTGAGGGCATTTTCGTCCTCGAGCACAATCCTGATCACGAATTTTCCCAGCATCCTCGTTTCGTCAAAGTGAAGACTTACGGACAGACCCGCTTCAGCTTCTTTCAATAATTCTTTGACTGTTTTTTGGGCAGTCCCCTTCGCTTCGCTCAGGGTCGCTATGCTTCGGGCTCGCTATTCGCTCGGCCACGTCGAAGCCGTGTCTGGCCTACGGCCACCCTCCGCAGCGCTACTGCGCTAGGATTTTTGTCTATTGTACTAATATTCGTGTGTGTTTGAGCTATTTCCTGCTAACACAAGTTTTCAAACATGTGCCGAACAAAAATCATCTCCCTCTACTGCTTCACAACTTTGTCACAAGCCAATACGCGACCATACTGAACGATGCGCACGGCATAGATGCCTGGCAACCAGTCTCGGGTCGAGAGGCTCGTCCGATTCTGATAAGCATCCAAGGGCTGTCGCACCATGAGCCGCCCCTGCATATCCCATACCTCCGCTACACTGTGCTGGTAATCACCTCGCAGGTCATAGCCAATCTGGAGCTCGTTGGTGACGGGATTGGGGCTGAGGGAGAGAGGGATCTCACCTTCGGTGTCGGTACTAACTACGGGCAGAGTGTCGCAAGGACTTCCCTTCAATGGGCCGAGGCGATAGTTGGGATAGTTGGGGACACCAAAATTATTGTGAACAGGCAGCTTTAAGGAATGTTGCTTAAAGTTGCATCCCTTACCTCGGATATTGGGATCGTTGATTACGTGTAAATATCGGACTGTGTTGGTTGCGCTCATATATATTTTGCCATCGGGAGCATTTTGGAGCATAAAAAATGTAGTATGTATGGGATCATGGAATCCATCGAAGGTGTCAATCTCCATCCGTGTAGATTGGTATTGTTCTTGACTCATATCGTACTGCATCAATTTTCTTCCTAGGGATAGATATAATAATTTGCTATCGGGAGAAAACGCAACACCGCAGGCTGGGTAAAGCCCCTGGTATATATCCTGCCCTCTCCAAGTCAACTCACCACTGCAGCGGTCAAAGGAATAGAGATCTAAAAAGACAGTATAATTAGGACTTAGTCCATAAAAAGTAATGGTGGCATAAGAGGTTCCATCTGGAGAAAATAATGATTGTCCTAAATCTATATAAAATCTATTCTTAAATGTACTCCTATTAAAAATATGAATACTATCAGGAGTTATTAATAGCAACTTAAAATCTGATGGATTAAGAAATTTGGGAATAAGAACCCACCAATCTCTTCCATTAGCGTGTTTAACAGCAGTCAAATGGCCTATTGCCAAAGTATCTTCTATAATTTTCTTTTCTTTAATATTAATTTTTCCAAGGCCTTCATTTTGAAGCATATCGACTTCTGTCATTCTCAAATCAAGAGAATATACATAAAGGACGTTAGGCAGACTCAATGTTTGTGCACACTCATGAAAGATAATGTATTTGCTTTTATGGTTTGGTTTTGGAAGCACAACTATTTTTTGAGGAGTATCAAAATATGCCAATTTACCGTGTGTAAGGCTATCCGTCCCAGCCATTTTCTGATGCAATTTATTGTATAGAAATAGCCCATCTGTATAGAACTGCAAGGCTCCTTCTTCATTACATATGGCTATATTAGTAAAGTCGGTGTCAGCTCTGCCCATTGGGTCCTTTTGAAAAGTACTCGTGTCTAATGGAAATTGAAGAAAAGTATTGCCGATATCTGGAAAGGGATTTACTCCCCTCTTGCCTAAAAGCCAAATATTATCATATTTTTGCGAAAAACAAGGTGCTGCAAAACAAATGCTAAGAATTAGAGTATAACAAAAGTTTTTAACCATAATAAATAATTGAAATTGTTAATAAAGCAGGGAGCATTTGTTCCCTGCTTTATTTGATATAGTTTAATCTTGAACTAAGAGTCTATACGTTTTATCCGTACTATTTCCTGATATTTTCAGTAAATATAATCCATGAGGCGATTGGCTGATATCCAATCTTTCGCTTGTAGAATTTATTTGCTGCATTTTAATCATCTGCCCTAAAGCATTGTAGATCGATAGCGTAGATCCTACTTCTAATCCATTGATATTATATATTCCAATAGATGGGTTTGGAAATATTTTTAGCTCAGAACCCATGTTTTGGGTGATGTCTCGCTTTTCAAGGTTTTCTTCGATCGTCTGACAATGATCATCGAATACCAAGTTTTGGTTCTGTATAAGTGCCATGTTTCTAGCCCAATAGACAGCATTGCCATAGTCCAAAGGACAAAGATTTCCTATAGCGATAAGTTGATCAAATTGAGCTGGTGTCCAATTATTAAATTGCTTTTTCATGCCCTCTATGACAAGATTGTTGAATTGTTTGTCTTGGATAAGCTCTTGACTGCTGGGTACAATGCTTGATAATTCAGCTGCAAATGCATTGAGTGTGCTCATCCTTGTTTTAGTGAATCCATTTATAAGAATGCTGAAACCTTGGTATTCTAAATCCAAGCGTTCACCCAATCCCTCGATGGCATTAACCAAAGTCAAAGAGTCCAAGATCGCAAAATATTTGTTCTCAAGACTATTGTAAAGAACCTTTAGATTTGCCCTTATACTAGTTATGGTATCGATTTTTTGACGAATGTTCTGGTATGCAGGATCTTCTTCTGGATGATTATTTGTTAACGCTGTTTCGATGTTTACGATTTGATCCAAAGGTCCGTCTTTGGTTGCATTTTTAAATGAAATAACCTCGCTTTTATTGAGTGTTTCTACTGTTGCATCCTTTATTTTCCTGAGCATATATTTTTTCCAAAATAAATATATCCATTTTTGTGTGGAATGTTACCGTAGTCTCCGCTTAATTGTATTTGATCTGAATAGGTATATTCATTGCCTTCTTCCCCAAATTTTGGTGGTTGACTCAAAGTTGCAAACTACATCTGAGTAACAATTATTTATGGTATTCAAATCCTTTTCAACCCAAGCATCAACACCCGCAGCATTGCCGTTGCTCGGCATTAGGGGCCAAGTATTGGTCTGAACCGTAAATTTTGACATATTTACCGAATTAGAATTAGAATTCTGATTATAAGCCCCTAGGCCACTAAAAGTACCTTGAGACCACCTGTTGTTTGTCCATTTTTGCGGTGAGATATAACTGCCTTGTTCTAGCCAAAGACCATACTGAGCATTGCTTATATGGGATGTTCTAAGTTTTGTATCCATATTTACAAAATTAGACCAAATGCTGCGTTGATAGCCATTGATATAATTGCAACAAAACAAATTATTTGGGCTGCTTTCCAAAAAGATACCCATTGATGGTCTATCTTCATCAAACAGGGTATTGGTATTAATGGTGTTCTCATAGAGTCTAATTCCACTAGTGCCATACAATCCTATGCCCATTAAATTTTGGTTACCATCAATACTATTTGATTGGACTGAAAATTTGGATCCATTTACCCCATTTAGAACGATACCTCCTACATTGGTACCTGGCGAAATCTGGTTTTGATTGATGGCACCTTTTACCACCAAAGGATCTTGGTTAAAATGAATACATCCTCCATTCAAACCAAAAGCATCAATTAGAGCAGGAGATGAAGAGGTTAGCTCATTGTTTCGTATGAATAGTTGCCCCCGACCAATCGAATTCAAACCGTAGATGCAATTTGGTTTTGAATTGATCCTGTTGCTATCGATTGTATATGACGCATCAGTAGAAGAGATCAAACGAACTCCAGTAGTAGCAGTTATCTGAGAACCTTTGACAGTTACTTCAGCCAAGCTACTTCTTTCGAACAAGACTCCCACATCCGCGGAGTTGACAGTAATATCAGCAACATCAGCAAAATAGCTACTATCACAAAAGATTCCTTTGCCTTTCGGTAGTTGAATATTGTGATTATAGGACGTACCTAACATTTTGGTAAAGAGGGCATTTCCAACCATCAAATTTGTTTTCTTTGCAAGTATTCCATTCTGAATGCTATCGAATACATTCTTCGTGCCAAAGATAAGATTTAAATTTGAAGGTGGATGTAAATTAAACCAGCTGATATCATCTAATTTAATACCCGCAAAAGCTATCTCACCGTAATTTGGCTGCCCTGGATATGGCGCCAATAGGCTTCGATTACTTTTGAAGAGGTTATTTTGTGGAACAGAATAAAATCTTGCAATAGTTGGTTTATCAAATTCCATGCTTAAGCCTGTATAATTATTAAGAAAAGCGACGTTATTAACAGTCAACCTTCCAATTTTTATACCGGAAGAGGTCTCATATACTTTGATGCCAAACTCTGCATCCTGAATAGAATTATTTACTTTAAAAGCTAAATTTACACTAGTTTGATTTACGTAAATTCCTTTCCACATTTTCTCACAACCTTGAATGTTGCAGTTTATAAATGTTACAAATAAAAAATCATCAATCAATATTTTGGAGCCTGGATGCATGATGAAATTACAATTCCAAAAATCTATACTTTGGTCAATGGTCAATTGCCCATAGACATGGAAGGTTGTGCCAAACACAAACCCAAGCACTGGCTGTTGAGCTTGCGTTTGAGACCAAAGGGTGGTATTAGTAATATTAGCTTGGGACGACCCAATAAATTTAGTAATTGATGTGCCAGGAGGAAGTTCACGTAAACCAGTAGGACATTCATTTCAAAGAAATTCTTTAGACTGATAATATCCCGTGGTACCATTTGGAAAAGTAATATTATGTCTAACTGAATACCATCCAGTTTGAGTAATGTAAACTGTGGTAGATAAGCCGTACTTTCTAAAATAGTTCCATCGGGAAGAGTTATAAGCCATTGATGAATTACTAATTGATCACTAAATGGAATAAAAGTTATATCTTGAATGCAGTCAGAACTGGTTCGAAATTTTGCTATTTCGCTGCTTTGAGCTGATAGCGAAAATGGAAATAATCCAAAAAAAGGGAAATTGAAAATAGTTGTCATAATAAAAAATTTTAATTAATAGAATAAATAAAATTATGCATATTCTGACATAGCAATAGGTGTAGAGAGCAGACAAGAGGGCATGACGAGTACGGCCGAATTTCGTTAGGTCATTGTATTAATCTCTAAGTAAACTATGTATTATTCAAAATATGATACTAAGTTACGGCGTATTTGCCAAATAAATCAAATCTGTATCGCAATTCCACTCGGAAATAAAAACTTTAACAAATATAACCTAATCTTTATGCTTAAGTATCGCTGGTATAAAAACTTATATACCGAAATATAACCAATATGAAAAATAAAAATATGTTGATAGTCTCCCATAAGGAGATTTTTTTGGGAAATCCCAGCGCGTCAGCGACCGAAACGGCCTGCGGTAGCAGGGTCACGAAGAGACGGAACCCGTGAAGGCCGCGACCCGATCTCGCCAGCGGGGCGAGGAGGGGGACGCCCTAAATAACATAATTATTTTAAGGATGATGCTAGGTTGATTACCTCCGTCTGCCGCCAAATGGGGCTTTGTAATCGAAGCGGAAACCAAGTCTCAGACCTAGCGAAAAAGCGCCTACGGTCGATGAGTTCTCAACGGTATCATCGCTATGTGGCTCGGGTTGAACCATTTTAGCGAGATTTTGCCACTTGTGCTGGAAGTGATAATAGTAATTGATGGATGGTGTCAAAGTGATGAGATCGGAGATACCGATGTCCAAACCAGCGCCAAATCCAAGCAAGAAAGAGCCTGATTTGGGCGGCTTATTCAGGGTGCTTTTGAGTGTGGGAAGATCTAAAATGCTATAACCAGGGGTGACAGATACGAAAAATCCCTTGTGGAAAAATGGGTCTTTTTTGGAAAAAGTAGGACAATTGCAGTCCCCTTCCATGTTGAATAGATAGAACCGAGTTTGAAAATAAATTCCGTATTTTGCAATTGTTCGCTTTTTCGTCGGTGGTTTTATTTTTTAATGAAAACTGGCCGTAACGCAGCTCAGGAAAAAACTCTATGCGCAAATCTTTAAGCCTAAAATACCCGTCTATGCCGTATTCGAACCCAGATATTTCGTCCAATGGCCAAGTAGTGTTATCGGGTAGTAAAGACTCCCAGTCGGATTCGCTCAGGGAGGTGTAATAGCCATTCAGACCTACTTGAGCCTTACCATTTTGTGGTAAAAATAACAATATAAGCAAGGAGGAGAAGATGACTTTGTAGATCATATTTGTAAATGATTCCATTTCTTTAGACATTTGTATCCGAATTTAGATATTAAACGATTTTTATAACACTCAAATTGCCGTAAAAGTATTGAAAACGAAGGGAATAAAGAAAAATAATGTCAATGTCATTACTTTAGGGTGCTCCAAGAATCTGGTCGATTCAGAAAATATCATCACGCAATTGAAAGCCAATGACATAGAAGTTCATCACGAATCCAGTAAAAAAACGGATACTGTGATCGTCAATACTTGTGGATTTATAGATCTAGCTAAACAAGAATCCATCGATACCATCCTGCAATACGCAAAACTAAAGAAAAAAGGCAAACTGGACAAGCTTTATGTGACGGGATGTTTGTCGCAGCGCTACAAAGACGCACTCGAGGTTGAAATCCCAGAGGTAGATGCATTTTTCGGGACGATGGAGCTTCCAAGCCTCTTGGCGAAACTCAATGCGGATTACAAGCACGAATTGATAGGAGAGCGGATCCCTACGACGCCGATGCACTATGCTTATATCAAGATTGCGGAGGGCTGTAACCGAACATGTTCTTTTTGCGCGATTCCATTGATGCGGGGCGGGCACGTATCTCGAACCATCGAAGATATCGCGAAAGAAGCCAAGCATTTGGTTGGATTAGGAGTGAAAGAGGTCATGTTGATTGCCCAAGAATTGACTTATTATGGGTTGGATTTGTACAAAAAAAGGGCGTTGGCTGATTTGCTGAAAGAGTTGTCATCCGTAGAGGGGCTGGTGTGGATTCGACTTCATTATGCCTATCCGCATAAGTTTCCAATGGATGTATTGGATGCCATCAATGACTACCCAAAAGTGTGTAAATATCTGGATATACCCTTGCAACATGCGAGCGACTCCGTGTTATTTAGGATGAAAAGACAAATTACTAAAAAGGAGACGGAAACTCTAGTAAAGACCATAAGAGAAAAGGTGCCAGGGATAGCGATAAGGACGACGTTTTTAGTTGGATTTCCAGGAGAAACGGAGGAAGAATTCCAAGAATTGATGGATTTCGTCAGAGAAATGCGTTTAGATAGGGTGGGTGTATTCAAGTATTCGCACGAAGAAGACACCAGTGCACATGCAATGGAAGATGATGTCCCAGAGGAAATAAAAGAAGAAAGAGCCGCAGCCATCATGTCTCTGCAAGAGGGAATTTCTTTGGAAAAAAATCAAACCAAGATTGGGAAAGTATTTAAAGTTTTGATAGATCGAAAAGAGGGTGGCTATTACTACGGTAGGACAGAATTCGATTCGCCAGAGGTGGACAATGAGGTGTTGATAAATGCTGGAGAACATTATTCGCGGGTAGGCGATTTTGCCGATATAAAAATTACAGAAGCTGAGGAGCACGATTTATATGGCACCTTTGTTGGATAAATTGTCGAAAATTAGTTTTAAAAATTGGATTTTTATTTTTGAAATTAGTGACATTAAAAGGCCGTTGAGCATACAATATATTTAAATTTTTCTATACATTTGCAATACGAATGAATAAGGTAAAATTAACCATTGATAATATTGAGGTAGAAGTGGACGAAGGCACAACTATCCTCAATGCTGCGCGTCAGATAGGCGGGAATATAGTTCCCCCAGCGATGTGCTATTATTCTTCGCTCAAAGGTAGTGGGGGTAAATGTAGGACTTGTTTGGTAAAAGTAGCTGCAGGGTCGTCCAAGGATCCTAGGCCTATGCCTAAGCTCGTAGCCTCATGTTCCACCCCAGTTCAAGAAGGTATGATCGTAGAAAATACCGTCAATCCAGAAGTTTTGGACACTAGAAAATCCATCGTCGAATTCTTGCTTATCAACCACCCATTGGATTGTCCAGTGTGTGACCAAGCAGGGGAGTGTGATTTACAAAATCTTTCTTACGAGCATGGATTAGAACAGACCCGCTTTGAGTTTGAAAAAAGAACATTTGATGTCATAGACATAGGCGATAAGATTAAGTTGCACATGAATAGGTGTATTCTTTGTTATCGTTGCGTATATACGGCCAATCAAATAACCGACGGTCGAGTACACGGAGTTATGAATAGAGGGGATCATTCTGAAATCAGTACTTATATCGAACAAGCAATCGATAATGATTTTTCTGGAAATGTGATTGATGTTTGCCCTGTGGGTGCCTTAACAGATAGAACTTTTAGATTTAAAAGCCGGGTTTGGTTTACCAATCCGCAGAATGCGCATAGAGACTGCCCTACATGCTGTGGCAAAGTGGTTTTGTGGTTGTCAGGAGACGATATTTTGCGTGTAAATGCAAGAAAAAATCACGACAACGAGGTGGAGGAATTCATCTGTAATACATGTAGATTTGATAAAAAATCATTGAGTGATTGGGAGATTGAAGGCCCGACTGACATTGATCGACATTCAGTTATAAGTCAAAATCACTATGAATTGCCAGTAATTGATCAACCTAAAAAATTGACCCCATAAGATGACATTGGCATTGATAGCTAAAATTATATTGGTGGTAGCCATATTTGTCTTGACATTGGCTGTCGCAGCTTATTCGACGTATTTGGAACGTAAAGTTGCTGCATTTTTGCAAGATAGACTTGGTCCAGATAGGGCAGGACCTTGGGGTTTGTTGCAACCTTTGGCGGATGGAGTAAAGATGTTCACTAAAGAAGAGTTTATCCCAGCAGCATCCGAAAAGTTTCTCTTTATACTAGGACCTGGATTATTCATTTTAACCGCCTTGATGACGAGTGCTGTGATTCCTTGGGGTCCAGCTTTGGTGATAGCGGGAGAAGTCATAGCCTTACAAGTAGCCGATATCGATATCGGGGTTTTGTACGTACTTGGCGTTGTGTCAGTAGGTGTTTACGGAATCATGATAGGTGGATGGGCTTCTAACAATAAATATTCGCTCTTAGGGGCTGTTCGGGCGTCTAGCCAGATGATATCATATGAATTGGCGATGGGGATTTCTGTGATTACGATCGTGATGATAACGGGTTCTTTAAGCCTCAATGAAATAGTCGGACAACAAGCACAAGGCACTTGGAATGTGCTGAAGCAGCCATTGGGTTTTCTCATTTTCTTAGTTTGTGCATTTGCCGAAACCAATAGGGCTCCATTCGATTTACCAGAGTGCGAAACGGAGCTGGTAGGAGGTTATCATACGGAATATTCAAGTATGAAATTGGGATTGTTTTTGTTCGCAGAATACATGAATATGTTTATTTCTTCGGCCATGATAGCTACTCTTTATTTTGGAGGGTGGCATTTTCCTTACATGGACAAGCTTGGTTTAGGACCCAATACATTGGCATTTTTAGGTTTTACGGTATTCTTTCTAAAAATAGTATTTTTTATATTTTTCTATATGTGGGTCAGATGGACGTTGCCAAGATTTAGGTACGACCAATTAATGCATTTGGGATGGAAAGTGTTAATCCCATTGGCGTTATTAAATATGTTGGCCACAGGGGCATTTAGTTTGCTTTTTTGATAAAATAATTTTTGAGTAGTATTATGCAGTCATTAACAAATAGATCGAGGGTAGTTTCCAAGAAGACTATGAACTTTTGGGAGCGGATATATCTTCCGGCTATTTTTGGTGGGATGTGGATTACGATTAAGCACTTTTTCAAGAAAAAAGCCACCTTAAGATATCCTGAAGAAACAAGAGAATTTAGCAAAGTATATCGCGGTCTTCATGTATTAAAAAGAGACGAAAACGGTGCTGAAAGATGTACAGCCTGCGGCCTATGTGCCGTAGCTTGCCCAGCAGAAGCCATCACTATGGTAGCAGCGGAGCGAAAAAAGGATGAAAAAGGCTTGTATCGCGAGGAGAAATATGCCGCTATTTATGAAATCAATATGTTGAGGTGCATATTTTGTGGATTATGTGAAGAGGCTTGTCCGAAGGAGGCTATCTTTTTGACCGATAGAATCACTCCTAGCAATTTTGAGAGAGAAAATTTCATTTACGGCAAAGATAAATTGGTAGAGAAGATAGACCAGCGAATTGATGTGTCGGGAAGACAAAAACATATCACAGAAAAGAAGTAATTTATGCAATATATTTTTTATACATTGGCTTTTTTCGCAATTTTATGTGCCCTTTTTGTGGTATTTGAGAAAAACCCCGTGCATAGCGTACTTTACTTAATTTTAACATTTTTCAGCATTGCAGGGATTTATGTATTGTTGAATGCTCAGTTTTTGTTCATAGTTCAGTTGATAGTTTATTCTGGGGCGATCATGGTACTTTTTCTGTTCGTGCTCATGTTGCTCAATCTCAATAAAGACACAGAACCACAAAAGAGCGTTATATTCAAAACAGCAGGGGCTATTGCAGCGGGTTCGTTTTTATTGGTACTAGTAGCTGTGCTGAAAGACACTCAACAATCAACCGAATTAAGTGCGATGACAGATATAGGGCTGGTAAAACAGCTAGGCAAAACCTTGTTTACAAAATTTGTAGTACCTTTTGAAGTTGCTTCTATATTATTTTTGGCTGCGATGGTAGGATCCGTATTATTAGGAAAAAAGGAATTATATTAAAAGATGAGTATGCTAATGCAGATTAATCATATAGTGCCAATAGAGCACATCATCACCTTGAGTTGTATATTATTTTGCATCGGAGTGATGGGCGTTTTACTTAGACGTAATGCCATCATTATCCTGATGTGTATCGAATTAATGCTCAATGCAGTCAATATTTTATTTGCAACATTTTCCGCATACAATGGCAATCCAGATGGACAGATATTCGTGTTTTTCATTATGGTGGTTGCCGCTGCAGAAGTTGCCGTCGGTTTGGCATTATTGGTATTGATATACCGAAATACTAGATCGGTGGATGTCAGTTTATTAGATAGGTTAAAATGGTAATCTCATAGATCACCTGAGTTAAAAAGAAGAGAATGGAGAAATATTTTTATTTGGTTATTTTATTCCCTTTGATCGGTTTCTTAGTAAATGGACTTTTGGGTAGTAAAATGAAAGGTACAACGCCAGGACTGATCGGCACGGTAGCTGTTTTTATCCCTTTTCTTATTGCATTAGGCGTATTTTTTAACTACGGACATGAAAGCCAACCCATCCTTCAAAATTATTTTCCTTGGATTAATATATTTGACTTTCAAGCCAATTTTTCCATTTTAATAGATCCATTGTCCTTACAAATGACTTTGATCATCACGGGTATCGGCTCCTTGATACACTTGTATTCGATAGGTTATATGCACGACGACGAGGGCTTTGCACGCTTTTTTTCCTATTTGAATCTTTTTATTTTTTCGATGTTGCTCCTTGTATTAGGTAGTAATTTACTGATTCTGTTTATAGGTTGGGAAGGGGTCGGACTTTGTTCTTACTTACTGATTGGTTTTTGGTATAAAAACGAAGATTACGGTTATGCCGCAAGAAAAGCATTCGTAATGAATAGGATAGGGGACCTGGGCTTGATCGCTGGAATTGTGCTTTTGTGGTCCTATTTTAAGACCATTGAATTTCAAGCGATGGCCATTCATGCTGCCAATGTTGATATGAGTGATCCAGTGATTATTATTGCTACTCTTTGTTTGTTTATCGGAGCTATTGGAAAATCTGCCCAAATACCGCTTTATACTTGGCTGCCTGATGCTATGGCTGGTCCAACGCCTGTTTCAGCACTGATACATGCTGCAACCATGGTTACCGCTGGTATTTACTTATTGGTTCGGGCTCATTTCTTATTCGATTTGGCACCAAGTGTGTTAAATTTGGTTTCTTATGTTGGTATAGCCACTTCCATTTTTGCTGCTATCATAGCACTTAGACAAAATGATATAAAGAAAGTACTTGCTTATTCAACGGTAAGTCAATTGGGGCTTATGTTTGTTGCCTTGGGGGTAGGAGCTTATACAACTGCGATGTTTCACGTTACTACTCATGCTTTTTTTAAGGCTTTGTTGTTCCTTGGAGCAGGTTCTGTGATTCATGCATTGCATGGCGAACAAGACATACGTAATATGGGTGGTTTGAAAAATGAAATTAAATCCACATATTGGGTATTCTTGATTGGAACCCTAGCCATTTGTGGCATTTTTCCGTTATCAGGGATGTTTTCAAAGGATGAAATCCTAACAGTTTTATTTGAAAAAAGCAAAGGATTGTGGGCATTATCTCTGTTTAGTTCATTGCTCACTGCAGTGTATATGTTTAGGTTGTTATTTCTTACCTTTTTTGGTACTTACAGAGATGACGAACACAAAAAGTCAAAAATTCACGAATCCCCTATGGTCATGATGGCACCCCTTTGGGTACTTGCCATTTTGAGTGTTTTTGGTGGAATATTGAATTTACCCCACTTAATTGGAGGTGAATCATATGGCAAAATGGCTCATTTTTTGGATCCAATCTTTTCGCATTCTAAATTAGCAACCGAACACATGGATGCTGGGTTAGAAATAGGATTGATGGCATTGGTAGTAGGTCTGGTGGTGATTATTGGTTTTGTTTTGTACAATATTTATGTCAAAAAGGAAAGTTTGCCAAAGCCTGATATGAGTTTGCGAGGAGTGGAAGCTTTAGTAGCTAATAAATTCGGTGTGGATGAGTTGTATGATACTGTAATCTCTAAGCCAGTCCTTGGAATTTCAAGATTTTTTGGACAAAAAGTCGAATCTGCTTTTGATGGAATTTCAGGTTTTTTCTTTGTGGCGGGATTTAAAAGCATTGGAAATTCGCTGCGCAAAATTCAAAATGGAAATGTTGAATTTTATTTGATATTGATGACTGGAAGTATCGTAGTTTTGATGATACTTCAATTTCTCATAAAAATATAATTAATTCTTGTGTTAATAGGCCTTATTCTTTTTCCATTGATTTTTAGCTTAATGATTTTCATTTTGCCTAAAAACCTGACGAAATACGCGACCATTTTTTATTCTGTTTTCTCTTTGAGTTGGATGGGAATGGTGGTCAAGAATATTTCTTCGTGGACGAATCCCTTTTTTACTGAAAATTATGTCTTTTCATCCAATTTGCCCTCCTCACTTTTGTTGGTATTGGATGGAATAAGTCTCATCCCCATTCTTTTAACACAATTGTTGATTGCGTTGATCTTGTGGATGTTATTGGCCAATCAAAAGGAAGACAAATCCACTTATTCCCTTATCGCTTTGATGCATTTTGGATTGAATGGCGTTTTTTTATGTGCGGATGCGCTAGGCTTTTATATTTTTTGGGAAGTAACCCTAATACCCATTTATTTTATTTGTGCCATCTGGGGCGAAGGCAAAAGGATGCCCATTACGCTTAAATTTTTCCTTTATACCTTTATTGGAAGTTTGTGCATGTTGGTTAGTTTTCTTTATTTATACCAAATCCAACCAGAGGGTGGAAATTTCTCGATAGCTAATATTTTCAACGTAGATATGAGTGCTACAGCCCGATTTCTAGTAGCATTGGGTATTTTCATTGGCCTAGCTGTTAAGATTCCGATTTTTGGTTTTCATAATTGGCAGGCAGATACCTACACGTCGGCGCCTTTTTATGGCAGCATGCTTTTGGCGGGGATTATGCTAAAGATGGGTTTGTATGGCATGTATAGATGGTTGAGTCCAGTTTTTGCTGGCCCTTTGTGTTGTGATTTACAATGGTATATAATCATACTTTGTATAATTGGAGTAGTATATGGAGCCATAATAGCCATTACTCAGACGGACTTAAAGAGGATTTTGGCATTTTCATCATTTTCGCACGTTGGGTTGATTGCAGCTGGGATTATGACGTTTTCGCACAGTGGATGGCAAGGAGGTCTATTACAAATGTTCGTTCATGGATTGAACATTGTAGGACTTTTTTATATCGTAAATTTAATCGAACAAAAATATGGTTCTAGGGATCTAAATAAGCTAGGAGGAATCGCGACTCAAAACAAATGGTTAGCGATTTATGGCATGATTTTGGTCTTAGGAACGACAGCACTCCCATTGACCAATGGCTTCCCAGGGGAGTTCTTGTTGTTGAAATCCATGTTTGAATATCAATTTTTGACAGCCTTATTTGCAGGTACTACCATCATTTGGTGTGCAGTTTACATGCTGCGCTTGTATCAAAAGGTATTTTTTGGAGAAGAATCAAAATTGGTACTTTCAGGGGATTCAAGCCTGAGTTCAATAGAACATTTTATATTGATAATTTTTGTCCTTGGAGTACTTGTTTTAGGAATTTTTCCACAGTTAATTTTAGGTTTGAGCGAAAGCACGGTTTTGAATTATTTAACCCAGAAATAGAGATTTATTAATGTCAGTAATAATTGTAATTTTATTAACCGCCATTTTGGTCCTCTTTCTCCATATTTTTGAAGGAAGACAGTGGGTAAACCCATTGGCTATATTGGGATTAAGTTTGTCTTTTATCATACTATGCTTAGAGAATAATAGCCTATGGGGGGATTATTCTTCGATGATCTACATGACACAATTCGCTAAAGTATTTACAGGAACCGCCATTATATTTACCATTTTAGTATTTTTTATCAATCAAAGCAGATTGAAATTAGAGGAGGATACGAACAATGGGGATAAATTGGGCTTAGTTTTGTTTTCACTTTGTGGGGCGATATTGTTGTTTACATTTACGAATATCACCATGCTCTTTTTAGGCATCGAAATATTATCCATTCCATTGTATGTCATAGCGTCTAGTAGTAAGCATGATTTGCATTCGAACGAAGCCGGTCTAAAGTATTTTTTGATGGGATCTTTTGCTACAAGCATTATCCTATTCGGTATGGCCTTAATCTTTGGTGCAACCAACTCGCTGGACATCATGACCATCAGTGAATATTTTAGTCAGGCAGAAATATCGAAAATGGCCGCACTCGGTGCTTTTTTTGTGGGCATAGGTTTCTTTTTCAAAGTGGCTGCTATTCCGTTCCATTTTTGGACACCTGATGTGTACGAAGGAACACCAAGTATTTGGGCAACCTATTTTGCTACCGTGGTGAAAATTGCCTCCTTTGGGGCATTCTTTAGGTTGTATATCCTGTTAGGAAATGTGGATAATTCTCCCCTCTACAAAGTATTGGTTCTCATCATCATTTTAACGGTTGTTGTAGGTACTCTAACTGCTTTGGTTCAAGAAAACGCCAAACGGATGATTGCCTATTCGAGCATTGTTAATAGTGGTTTTTTATTAATGTTCTTCCTAAACCCAAGTTCGGACATTCTATCATACTTTGGTTTATTTATTTTGGGATATGGACTGGCGACCATTGGTATTTTTAGTGCTATCGTTTATCTTGAATCCATCGGCAATAGCAATGGTTTCGAGGGTTTTGATGGGTTAGGAAGAAGTCAACCTTTGTTTTCATTAGGAGTCGCGATTTGCCTATTGTCTCTCGCAGGAATTCCCCTTACAGTGGGTTTTTTAGGTAAATTTTATTTATTGATGTCTTTGAGTTTTGATCAGTGGTGGATGATTTTATTGGTTATTGCCTCATCCATCATTAGTATTGTATATTATTTTAGAATATTTAATGGAATGTATTTTTCTAATAAAAAAGCCTCTGCAATTGTTGCTCCTGAAGTAGTTTCACCATACTTAAATTTTGTAGTTGGCTTTTGCGCTTTATCGCTTATTATCATTGGTTTGTTTCCTGATTTTTACCTAAATATTTTTCAATAGAGTCTGATTATTTACATAAAAATATTTCATGCAATTCAAAAGTGCTCGTTATGTCGGAAGCTATGCAAAACTCTCGGACAGCCCTCAGGATACTTTGCCTCAGTTTGCCTTTATAGGGCGTTCAAATGTGGGTAAATCTTCTCTAATAAATTATCTTTGCAATAACAAGACCTTAGCCAAAACTTCTGGAACCCCTGGCAAAACACAAACACTCAATTTTTTCATGATTGAGGAAAAATTTTATTTGGTAGATTTGCCTGGATATGGTTATGCAAGAGTAGGCAAGCAATTAAGAGCTGGCTTTTCAAAATTAATTGCTTATTATCTTAAAAATTCTAAGGATTTATTGTGTGTTTATACCCTGATCGATATGAGTATCCCTCCGCAAAAATTGGATATGGAGATGCTTCAGTTTCTTTCATCTCATGAGATCCCATTCCAAATAGTATTCACAAAAGCTGACAGGTTGACTCAAGCGAAGAGACATTTGGCGATAAAAGCTTATTGGGAAAAATTGAAAGAGAACTGGTCCGCAATGCCAAATCATTTCGTATGTTCCGCACATGATAAATACGGCTCCGATTCAATTCTTGAAAACATACGCACTATTTTAACGTTGTAATTATTATAAAAATATTATTAATATCTTTGTAAAATCAAACGATTATATGGTTCATAAATGCATAATTATTGGGAGTGGTCCCGCGGGTTATACGGCTGCAATTTATGCAGCACGTGCAGGATTAAGCCCTGTTTTATATACAGGTAAAGATCCTGGAGGACAATTAATGATAACCAATGAGGTAGAGAACTACCCAGGATTTCCTGATGGCGTTATGGGCCCAGAGATGATGAATCTTTTTATCAAGCAAGCTGAAAGATTTGGTACAGATATACGCTATGAATTAATCGATAAAGTGGATTTTAGCGGTCCTATACATAAGCTTTGGACAGATCAAGGCACTGAATTGGAGGCACACACGGTGATTATTTCCACGGGTGCAAGCGCCAAATGGTTAGGAATCCCTTCTGAAGCCAAATTGATGAATAAAGGTGTTTCTGCTTGCGCCGTTTGTGATGGATTTTTCTTTAGAGGAAAAGACGTGGCGGTGGTTGGAGCTGGTGACACAGCTTGTGAGGAAGCTCATTATCTTTCCAAATTGTGTAATAAAGTGTATCTCATCGTTCGTAGGGACGAAATGCGGGCCTCGAAGATAATGCAAGAACGAGTCTTAAATACCCCCAATATAGAAGTGATTTGGAACGTTGTGACGGATGAAATTTTGGGTGAGGAAGAAGTCACAGGCGCAAGGTTGAATAACACGCTTGATGGTAGCACTATGGAAATCGATATTAATGCTTTTTTCATAGCCATTGGGCATAGTCCTAACACAGCTGTATTCAAAGATTGGTTGGATATGGATGAAATTGGCTATCTAATTGCAAGTCCTGGATCAGCTAAAACTAATAGGGAAGGAGTATTCGTCTCTGGGGATGCTCAGGACAAAGTATATCGCCAAGCTATCACGGCGGCAGGAACTGGCTGTATGGCAGCATTGGATGCCGAAAGGTATTTATCAGAAAAAGGTATTGTTTAACAATAAAAAGTAAAAAGTTATGTCAAAGTTTAAGCATGGAGTAATTTACGGTACAGAATTAGATTCATTACTACGATATGCCAATGAGCATCAGTTCGCTATACCAGCTGTTAATGTAATAGGCACGAATTCTGTCAATGCTGTGCTTGAAACAGCCAGAGAGGTTAATTCTCCAGTCATGATCCAATTCTCCAATGGAGGCGGAGTTTTTTATGCTGGGAAGGGTTTGTCCAATGAGAATCAAAAAGCAGCTGTTTTAGGTTCGATTTCAGGTGCGATGCATGTTCATAGCTTAGCAAAAGCTTACGGAGTT
Source organism: Saprospiraceae bacterium (assembly GCA_016720635.1). GTDB lineage: Bacteria > Bacteroidota > Bacteroidia > Chitinophagales > Saprospiraceae > JADKKF01. Next base: position 184,923 of record JADKKF010000024.1, on the reverse strand, counting down.
ACCGTTGTATTGCACACCGATCACTGTGCCAAAAACTTGTTGCCTTGGGTCGATGGTATGCTAGAAGCCGGAGAGCGGTTTTATGATAGTCACGGATACCCTCTTTTTAGTTCACACATGCTTGATTTGTCTGAAGAGTCGCTAGAGGAGAATATCGAAATTTGTTGCAAGTATTTTGAACGCATGGCTAAGATTGGTATGACATTAGAGATAGAACTTGGTGTTACAGGCGGTGAAGAAGATGGCGTGGACAATAGCAATGTAGATAATGCCAAATTATATACCCAACCGTCAGAAGTTGCCTACGCGTACGAACATCTTAGTAAAATCAGCAGCAGTTTTACCATTGCCGCTGCATTCGGAAACGTTCATGGAGTTTACAAGCCAGGGAATGTTGAGTTGAAACCAATCATATTAAAAAATTCACAAGATTATATCAGTGCAAAATACCATTTGGGGCATAATCCCGTTAATTTTGTTTTCCATGGCGGCTCTGGTTCATCTCGTGCTGAAATCAGAGAGGCTTTGTCCTACGGTGCCATCAAAATGAATATTGATACGGATATGCAATGGGCATTTTGGGAAGGTGTAAAGAACAACTATGAGGCAAAAAAAGGATATCTACAAGGACAAATTGGCAATCCTGAAGGAGACGAAAAACCCAACAAAAAGTATTATGATCCAAGGGTTTGGTTGAGAAAAGGGGAGGAGTCCTTCGTAAATAGGCTAAAGGTTGCCTTTGAAGATTTAAATTGTATAAATAAAAATGTATAAACTTCAATGAAAAAATTAAACTTGCTTGTATTATTATTGACCTCTTCATTGCTTTATGGTCAGGTTGGTCCCACCCATTTTGAATTTTTTGATTATGCAAAAAAAATGGAAAATTGGAAGCCCTTAAAAAATGGTGCAAAACTGGCCGAAATAAAGGAATACAGTTTGTTGTCCAATAGCTTCGAAGAAGGATTGAAAGCAGATACCACCATCGAAATAGATGGCCAAAAAACTGAACTTTTAATTTCAGCTAAAAGCGAATCATTTACTTCAGGTAATTCTATCATCACCAAGAAATTTAGTCATACCACAGGAGATCTTCTTGAGACAAATACGATTAAATGGGACGAAATGGGTAAAGTTGTTAAAATTTTAAACGAATATGCCGATAGTGGTATGGCAATGTATAACGAGTATAATGCTATTGCATACGATGATAAAAATAGATTTGCTAGTGCTATCAAAGCAACATGCGAAACATGTGATCCCAGCCCAATAAAATTCACGTATCGAGATGATGGGGATATTGATAAAGTAACAATGGGTTTAATGGGCATGGGAACGCTAGAAATTACGGCAACCGAAAAACCAGGTATGGTATTTTTTGAACAAAAACTTCAATTTATACAGGATGATTCAAATCCTATGATTAAAATCATGGCTGAAAGTGCCAAAAACGAAATAAATACCTTCCAACGAGAGACAAAAGGTGATAACTACCATTATACATATTTTAGTAATAAAAATAGTGAGCAAAAGTTGGCCCCATTTTTAAAAGAAATTAGGGATAAATCTTTTAATCTTTTGGAAACTGAAAAGCTGGGTGATGGAAAAACCGAGATAAACATCAAATATACTTACAATCAAAGAGGAGGAGTCTCCAAAATTGAAACATTGCAGAATGGTGAACCCATCATTTATGAGAACACTTATGATGAAGCGGGCAGACCATTGATTCAATATATGCCTGATGGAAGTAAATCGATTTACAAATACGATGAAAAAGGCAACTGGACAAGTTTGTACAATTATTCTGATCCGAATACTTTAAACACCATCACTCTTAGAAAAGTATCGTATTAACAAGTTGTTTTAACTGAATTTGCCAAGGTTTTTAAATTAGTTAAATTTCATTAGATCCTCTACCGTTTGATATTGGGTACTAAACTAGATTTTTAGCTACCAGATTGGTCTAGAGTATATTTTTTGTTGTCTTTATACCTAGCAAATTTCATTTATTTTTCAATAATAAAAGACCAATAAATTAGGTTAAAAAAACCGATTTCCTGTTTATCAATTGCCCCACAAAATGTTATTCCACGATGGTAATAGTGCCTGATAATGTATCAAAGCTATTATCAAAGTACTTTATTTTAATCAAGTAAACAAAGACACCAGGATTAAGTGCTGAGCCATTGAATTTCCCATCCCAGATCGCCTCTAATGCGTTAAAATGGTACTTTTGTGACAATTTATTGCCCCATCTGTCGAATATCAAGGCTTCTTCGATTTCAAAATTATAAATAGCTGGATAAATGTAAAAAACGTCATTTACGCCGTCGCCATTTCGTGAAATGGCATTAGGGATATAAATGGGGAATTTCTTAACAACCACCTCAATTTGACTCGTCTCGAAACAACCACTAACTGAATCGATCATTTGGACTGTATAGACCGTGGTATTATAGGGTTTTGCAATAGGATTTGGGCAATATGCACAATCGAGTTGAGTAGAAGGACTCCAAAGCCAACTTAATGTCGAAGGACCCGAAAATATTGGTACAAGTCCTATGCTATCGCCTTTGTATATCTCCTTGATATTGTCAAGATACAAGCTGAGATTGACGTACTTAATTTCTCGTAAATGTACAGAGTCGCAACCAGAGACGTTAGGAATGGTATCTTGATATATTCCAGATTGATTATAAATAATGTTCCCTATATGGAGCTCTGTGCCTTGACACAATACATTGATAACGGTATCACCGGGCAATTCATGGATGGTGACCTTCAACACTGCTATACTATCACATGTGGGCGCAAAACTTTTTATTGTATCACTATAAACCCCAGTTTCACCGTATGTTTTACCCCAAAAATGGATGGGTTTGTTTTTGCAAGACTCGATATCAAGAACTTTATAATAGTTCGGGAAAAAATTGATCGCTTCCATGAAGGTGCTATCACAATTGTTTACATCTTTATATGTTTTTTGGAAAATGGTCGATTGTGTGTAAATGCTATCGTGTAGAAAGATATTTTCGCCTTGACATAAATTGTATTCATTGGAGTAAAAATGCTTCTGATAATTGCTCAGTTTTATAGAGAAAATGCTGTCACAACCGTATGAATTTTTAAGTTTGAAATCATAAATTCCAGGCAGTTTAAGTTTGTTTGCAGCCACTACCAAGCTATCACCAGCACAAATGGTGGTATTTATAGGGTCAGGATCAGAAAAAATTGGATAGATATTCACTTGTGCTTTTACAATGCTGTCGCATCCCACATTCGTCGGAATTAAAATATTATACAATCCAGAAGAGTTAATGATTTTTCCACCAATGACCAACGAATCTCCTTGACACATGGTTATTTCAGATTGGCTAAAAGGTGGTGGTGTTACAGCAAGGTTTAGGCGGATGGTACTATCACATTCACTCGAAGTGGGAATTAATTGGATATATTGACCCGCGATGGATAGATTTGTGCCAAAAAATGGATAAGTTTTACCCTGACAAATGGTTGAATTCAGACTAGTAGTGCTCGAAGTAGATTTTGTAAGGTTCAATATCATAAGGCTGTCGCAAGCGGTGTTGGTGGGTAAATGAATATAATAAACTCCGGTTGAGTCAAATATTTGTTGGCCAATAGTTACGCTCGTCCCGTCACATATTTTCAAGTTGGTGCTATCCCTATATTTTTGCAATACTTTTAAGTTTGTTATAGTAATGGTATCACATCCTGTACCATGATTGACTAAGTCTGTGTATTGGCCAGGTTGTGTATATATGCTGTTTCCGACCCGTAATGATTCCCCAATACAAATTATTGTATCCTGAGTCACTACGGTTTTATCTGGAATTGTGTAACTTACTGTAAGGTCACAATTTTCTTGAAGGGAAGAAAATGGTGTCAAGATGACTTTGTACTTAGCTCCTGCGACTGGGTTTTGGATGGCAAGGGTACTCGTATTTTGACCTGTGGACCAAAGATAGTTTTGAAAGCCCTGTGGAGCAATCAGGGTAATGCTATTGTCAATGCCAGGGCAGTATGTCGATGTAGTTATTTCTGTTTTCAAGCATTTTGCAGTAAAATAAGCATAACCATAATGCCCACCTTCGGTGCAGTCATTTGTTGTTACACTAATTGTTATATATTGCCCTATGTAGTTGGTCAAATCGACTGAGACTGTAGTCCATCTGCGATATCTAAGGTCTCTCTGAGATAAAAATCCCGTGATATTTGCTGCTGAGGCAACCTCGTAAAATCCACATGGAATGATATTCCCACTTCCATCTTTGATGGTCAAAGAAAATTTTGGCTGTTGAAAACTAAAGTGGTTAGGATCTTCAAATACGATAGCAAATTGATATTGGAAAAGGTTATTACTTGGAGTGATTAACATAGATGTTGTTGCTCTATCATAATATGAGCGAGTGCGATCATTGCCAATTCTCATAGAATACGTTGATCCAGGTGGTACACATGGTAACTGCTCTATATTGATATTTGGATCGTTACCATCTGAAAGCGTCATGATTTTATGGCCTGAATTAAGCGTTCCGTTAATTGGTGTATCAAATACCAGAGACGAATTTCTATCCCTTACTCTACCGTATTGAAGCAACCATCCATTGGAAGTCCCAGTTTGAAACCCAATATTGGAACAATCGGTCACTGCATTTTGACTTTTGAGTTCAAATACCAATAAACAAAATATTATTATCTGTAATAATGCTTTCAAGCTGTAAATGATTCTTTTTAATTCGTAGTTCATGTTATTTGCAGATTTTTATGTAAATCTAAACATTTCTTCGAATTATTGATACCAATTTATTACTGAATGTTACTCTTTAATCTAAATTAGGAATGGGTGTTAATGAACTGCTTTGAGTTGGAAAATTCATTTCCAACTATGATAATATCTGCTGTGATATCAATCAAGTTTGCTCTTGGCACAGAATTATTGATGTGAATACATAAAAGATGGTTTTAGCTGCAAAGCACTATTTATGTTACATTCTGGAAATTAAAAACATTTGATCTCTACATGATTTTGAAGGTTTATATACCAGATGATGGGCAATAATTGGTGGAAATATTGGATGGATAAGTAATGCCACTAAACAAGAAGAGCCAAGTTTTAAAACTTGGCTCCTTTGTCGGGGTAGCAGGATTCGAACCTGCGACCCCCTGCTCCCAAAGCAGGTGCGCTAACCGGACTGCGCTACACCCCGAAAGACATCGCCCCAAAAGGCGCGGTGAGAGAGGGATTCGAACCCTCGGTACAGTTTCCCGTACGACAGTTTAGCAAACTGTTGGTTTCAGCCACTCACCCATCCCACCGTTGCGGGTGCAAAAATAGTGACTTTTTGCACAATTCCAAAATATTAATTAAAATATTTAAAGAATAAATTTTAGTTGGCTTGCATTCCCAATTTTAGACGCCTTTCTAGCGATTCTACCGCCGTTTTGAATTTGGCATCGGTATCTATCAAATCTTGTACTGCTCTACAAGAATATATCACTGTACTATGATCTTTCCCTCCAAAATGATTTCCAATCATCTTTAGAGATGTTTTTGTATATGCTTTGGCCAAATACATAGACAATTGTCTCGCGACTACAACTTCTCTTTTTCGCGTATTCCCTTGCATTTTTTTCAAATCTATATCAAAATACTCGGCCACCATTTGTAATATGTTTTCAACAGAAATATCTGTGTGGACATTGGCTACAAACTGTTGTATAACTTCGCGGGCTAGATTGATGTCTATTGACTTTTTATTAATCGAAGCATGTGCAACTAAGGATATCAAAACGCCCTCTAATTCTCTAATATTATTTTTTATATTGTACGCAACGTACTCCTTTACCTGGTTTGAAAATTCTAGATTTTCTTCATTCATTTTTGATTCAAGGATAGCAATCCTAGTCTCTAAATCAGGTGCTTGGAGATCAGCTGTCAATCCCCATTTAAATCTTGAAATCAAGCGATCTTCCATACCTACCAGATCCTTTGGTGCTTTATCACAAGTCATTACGATTTGCTTCCTATTCTGGTGCAGTTGATTGAATATATGGAAGAATATTTCAAGGGTCTTACCTTTATTCGCTAAAAATTGTATGTCATCTATGATAAGGACATCGACAGCCATATAATATTGAATAAAATCATCAATATTATTTTGTTTTATAGAATTAATGAGCTGCTGGGTAAATTTCTCAGAAGCTGTAAACAGAACTTTCTTTGTGGGATGTTTTGCCAAAATTGCGTTCCCAATACCATTGGCGATATGCGTTTTGCCAAGCCCGACATCACCATAGATAAAAAGCGGGTTGAAGGAGGTGGTTCCAGGTCTTTCTGCTATAGCTAATCCAGCATTTCTCGCCAGACGGTTACAATCCCCTTCGATAAAATTGTCAAGGGTATATTTTGGATTAAGGTTGGTCTCAAATTTATGCTTAATGATACCTGGAATTACAAACGCATTTTTGAATTCATCCTTTTTGAGCATTGATTCCATGCCTTCATCATCTGGGGGCATAATTGGATGTTCTTGCTTTAATATTTTTATTTGGTATTCAAGCCTTCCTTTGGGGCCTAAAGCTAAGAAAATGGTTTGTTTTAATATACCAACATAATGTTCTTCAAGCCATTCATAAAAAAACTTATTTGGCACTAAAATAGTAAGAACATCGCCTTCGAGTTTTATTGGTTTTATGGGTTCAAACCAAGTTGTAAAACTCTGTGGAGGCACTGCTTGCTTTATTTGGGCAAGGCACATATTCCACACTCGTAAATACTCTTTGGTCATTGTTTTGTTTAAATAATTAGCACATAATCTAAGCAGTCGGTAGCCTTCTACTTGAGTGTATAGTTCTTTTATAAGTCAGGATAAATTTGCCCTACAAAGTTGAGCATTTTATTCCAATTTTCAAAAGCGATTCAATACCTATTAAAGTGTATTCTTTATATTTTTTAAAATGTAATATTCAACTCGCTTTAATTCATTTTCAAATATATATATATTTTAGTTATTTATTCAATTATTCTACAAGAATTGTTAAAAAAAATATATAATATTTATTTAATGTAATAACGGAATTTTTAGGATTTGACTTGCGATATTTTGCCAAATTTACTCCTTCCCTTTACGCAATAACTTAAACAAAAGTGGAGGTTTTGACTTTCAGATTATTTCAATTTTTTTTAAAATATATTATAATTTGTGTAAATCAAAAGGCAAAATTCCTCAGTTGATTTTCCCTTGCTAAGAGAAACCAACTTTTATTAAAATGTCCTAAATTTTTTAAATTTAATTACTACTTTTTGGTCAAAACTTTGAGCATTGTTTCGCCAATATTTGCAGGAGATTCTACTACATGGATTCCACAAGAGGCCATGATCTTCATTTTTGCCTCAGCAGTGTCATCAGCTCCGCCTATTATAGCGCCAGCGTGACCCATTTTGCGGCCTTTGGGCGCAGTTTGACCTGCGATGAAACCTACAACAGGTTTCGTGCCGTGCTCTTTAACCCAGTAAGCTGCTTCAGCTTCCATGCCTCCACCGATTTCACCAATCATTATGATGCCATCGGTTTCTGGATCATTCATTAGCAATTCTACAGCTTCTTTTGTGGTAGTGCCAACAATAGGGTCACCACCTATACCTATACAAGTAGATTGGCCAAGGCCAGCTTTTGTTACTTGATCTACTGCTTCATAGGTCAGGGTTCCAGACCTTGAGACGATACCAATCCTTCCTTTTCTATGTATAAAACCTGGCATAATGCCCACTTTGGCTTCATCGGGAGTGATGATCCCTGGACAATTTGGTCCAATAAGTCTTGTATTTTTCGTTTTAAGATAGGCATAAACTTTCACCATATCTTGAACTGGAATTCCTTCGGTAATACAAACAATTACCTTAATACCTGCCTCCGCTGCCTCCATAATGGCGTCGGCTCCAAATGCTGGCGGCACGAAAATTATTGATACATCTGCTTTAGTCGAAGCGATAGCATCTACCACGGTATTGAATACAGGCCGATCTAAATGCTTTGTTCCACCTTTACCTGGGGTAACACCACCTACCACTTGAGTTCCATATTCAATCATTTGAGTTGCATGGAATGTCCCCTCTTTTCCTGTAAATCCTTGGACTATTACTTTAGAATTTTTATTAACTAAAACCGACATAATTTTTATAATGATTTATAACTCAAAGATAAGTCCTCAAGACCTATTATCAAAATGTAATTTTTATTTTTGTAAATTAGATATCAATCTCTCTAATCCATTCCCTCGAGAACCCTTGATTAATATTAATTTACTATTCAAGGAATCGAGTCCGCCTTCTTCTTGGAATTTTTCAAGATTCGCAAATACTCGTGACTTGAGGGGCAGTTTTAGGTTGTTTTCATATATTTTACCAATTAAGATGATTTCATCAAAGCCATGATTAATCAATTGTTGCACTAAAATGTCATGTTCTCTTTGGCTTTGATCCCCCAATTCCAGCATTTCACCTAGAATTACTCCTTTGGTCGTGTTCTGTTCATTTGCAAAAGACTCCAATGCGTTTTTCATACTACTTGGATTGGCATTATAAGCATCTAATATGATTTTTTTATCTGTTGAAAAGGACAATATTTGAGATCTCATATTAGTCGGAAAGTAGCCCTCGATTGCTTCGATACATTCTGTAATATTTATATCATGCGAGAGGCCTATAAATATAGCAGCAATGATATTAGTTGCATTAAAGAGGCCGAAAAGATGGCTATTGATTTTATAGCTATTGTTTTGATATTTTATATCAATTGTAACAGCTAAATTATTGGTGGAAATTGATGAAGTAAATGGTATATTTTGAGAATTGAAGGACTTTACATTAGGATATTCTCGGATAAATGGTAATAAGGTGCTGTTCTCAATGTTAAAGTAAAGAATTCCATTGTTTTTGATGACATTTTGATACAATGCGGCTTTGGTAGTTAAAATCGTTTTTTCGTCTCCAAATCCCTCAAGATGGGCTTTACCGATATTTGTTATGTAGCCTTCAGTAGGCTGAGCTATATCACAGAGTTCTTTAATTTCTCCTGCATGGTTGGCTCCCATTTCAATTATCCAAAAGTCAGCTTTCTTTGGAGCTCTCAAAATGGTTAGAGGTACACCAATGTGATTGTTAAGATTGCCACTGGTACAATGAACTGCATATTTTTTTGAAAGGACAGCTGAGATTAACTCTTTTGAGGTGGTTTTCCCATTGCTTCCTGTAATGCCAAGTACTGGCAAGTTAAAATGCGATCTATGCAGCGCAGCTAGAGATTGAAGGGATTGCAGAACATTATCAACTATTAGAATACTGGGGTGAGGTTTGGTCTTAGGGTTGTCAGTCACTGCGAATTTGGCTCCGATTTTCAATGCTTCTTCTACAAAATCATTGCCATCAAACTTAGGACCTTTTAATGCGAAAAACATTGAATCTAATGGAATATTCCTCGTATCAGTAGAAAGTCCATTGCAGGCTTTGAAAGCATCGTATAGGGTCTCTAGAGTTGCCATATGATTTGGGTTAAATAAAAATAGCCCTTGAAATTACTCCAAGGACTATTTCTTAATTTATTCTAAAAAAAATTATCTTCGTTTAGCAGCTTTTGGTTTTCTTTTAAAGTTGTTACCTCCTGTATCTTCGTTACCTACAGGTCCTCCAACTCTGGTCATTGCACATCTAAATCCAATGGTCATATCTGCTTTATCTTCATCTTTAAATCTTCTAGCACCTGGTGCGCACCAAAATAATCTATCGGCCCATGAGCCTCCTTTGATTACCCTTGCTTTATCAGAAACCAAAGATGATACGCCATATAAGTACTGAACTTCAGAATCGGCATCACCATCCATATAATTTACTACGTCACTTTTCTTATAGTTTTCTCTAAGTGCAGTGATGGAATCATTGACAGCCTCTCTTCTAAGTCTTCCCATACTATCCTTTTCAACTATATTGCCATTTTCATCCTTGACAAATTGAGTAAACCTATTTCCTCTAAATGAATTGAGATCTTGAGTCTCAGCATCTCTAAGTGTTAATTGTGTCTGAGGTCTGTACACATCTGCAACCCATTCTGAAACATTACCACCCATATTGTATAAGCCATAGTCATTAGGCATGAAAGTTTTAACAGCAGAAGTATAGGAAGCATGGTCATTTAATTTACCAGCTGTTCCCATATAATCTCCACCTGCCATTTTGAAGTTGGCTAAGATTTTACCTTGATCTCTATCTCTTCTTTGGTATCTAGCCGTATTGCCATTCCATGTAAATATTTTTCTTTCTTCCAACAATTCGTCTTTGTTAGACTTTCTATTTCCAATCAATGCTAGAGCTGCATACTCCCACTCAGCTTCAGTTGGTAAGCGATAAGCAGGTAATAATATACCATCTTCAAATCTAACAGGTCTTTCACCTCCAGTTGACAAATCCTTAAGATTTTTCTTTACTGAACCTTGATATTGACCAGCCAAATAAGCGTCAGTATTGAAGTTATCGCTATCTTTTTGGGCAGGATTTAAGTTTAATACGCCTCTATCTACCAAGATGCCTTCATTCACACGATCGCTTCTCCACTTGCAGAATTCATCCGCTTGCAACCAAGTCACACCGACCACTGGATAATCATCATAGGCAGGGTGTCTGAAATAAGTATTAACCATCGGCTCATTATATGCCAATTCAGTACGCCAAACAAGTGTGTCTGGTAGGGCGGCCCTTGGGATTTTTGGATACGTTTCACTAAAAGTTCTTTGAAGCCAAAATAAATATTCACGATAGTTAATATTTGTAACTTCAGTTTCATCCATATAAAAAGAAGAAACGGTCACTCTTCTAGGAACGTTATTCCACTCATAGGTAACATCTTCTTGGGTATTACCCATAGTGAATGTACCCCCTTCAATAAGAACTAAGTTGGGACCTGTCTCTTGTCCTTCATAATTAAGTTTTTCAAATCCCCCATTTTTAGGATCATTGTATTTCCAACCAGTCGCTGACGAAGATCCAGCTTTTTTGCTGTTCTTGCACGAGATAGCCACCATACAAGCTAAAAATAGAATACTGAATTTAAGGCAATTTTTCATTCTCGAAAATTTAAACAAACCAAAAGATATTATTACTTTATAACTATTTATCGTACTTCCAATGGGCAAATATAGAACTTATATTTTTGTATTTAAAACTTTATTGACCCAAAAATATTGTGATTTTTTAAAAAAAAAATAAATTTAACATAAAATAGATTAATATCGAACCATTTATATATATTCATTATAACTTTTTACCTAAATAATTTCATACAATCGTTGATATCAGTGCCAGGATCTTCGCCAAATGAAAAGACCAAACTGGCTTCATGAGCCCCTTGGCTTCTCGACGATAATCCCGATAAAGTAAGATCGTAACTATAGGAAATCTTAAAATAGTCAAAGATTCCTCCCACGGTAAGTAGAGCAGCATCTGTATTTTTGGGCGTTAATCTCACGCCAAGTCCCAACAGAAGCTGACCATAAGTGAATAAAGCTTGCCCCTGCAATTGGTAAAAGTCTCCTTGTTTTGACAATAGTAATACAGGAGAAATAGACATCCCCCAAGTGTTTCTATTGGATTCTATAATTTCGAAATTAGTTCCTACATGCAAATTAATTTTTAACGGTAATGTGTTGTCGAGATTATCCTCTCTCTTGAAAAATTTAATGTTAGGAAATGTTGCATGGTGAAAGCTTAGACCACCGTATATTTTTTCAGAATAATACAACAATCCCACCGAAGCATCAAATTTCGTTAAGGAATAGCCATTTTCAGGGACATCTGTGCTTGCTAGACCTGGATAATAACCTGATTCTGGGTCTATCTGATCTCCTAAAATTAATTTTTGTGCATCAATAGAACTATTTATGACTCCAAAGTCAAATCCCATGCTCAACGATTTTTTTTCTCCTAATTCCAAGGCATATGCATAATTCAGTTTAGCTTGGTATGTTTTCCAAATGCCATTACCAGCGTTATCGCCAAATAAATATATGCCGACTCCGCTTTGATAATCGTCAAAAAAACGATCGTACCCAATAGAATATGACGAGTACGCCTTGTTCAACCCTGGCCACTGATTGCGGTAGTTGATAGCCAATCTTCCAGCTTTCTTCAAGCCTGTCATGGCTGGATTTAGCATCATCGGATTATTGTAAAACTGGGTATAGACCAAATCCTGACCAAAACCATGAGAAGTTATGAAACTCCCAAATATGCTTAAAATGATTCCAAATAAATTTACTCTCAAGTTGCTTCGATTTATGAATTTAATACGCTGAGGATACTCTAAATTATATAAAAGTTATATAAATTCGCAAAAAAAATATTAAATTTAACCTTAAAATAATAAAAAGGTGGATTCGTTCAGTACACTAGAAATATCAATTATTTGCTAATACTATTAGGCGATTGAAACAATTTGTGTCAAATATACTTTAGATTTATGAAACCACCTAAAAAACAAATAAATATGATTAAATTAATGAGTAAAATATTTTCGGTAGCTTATTTCTTAATTTCATCATTTATCCTTTTTGGCCAAAATTTTCAAGGAATTGAGAAAAAAATAGATTGGAATTCTAGTGAAATTAAATTGAACTTTTATGATGAAAATACTCAACCCATCGACTTCGTGGAAGGCATGTCTTATGAAGTAAACGAAGAGTACAAAGTGCCCATTTTAAAGATCATTAAGAGATTAGATAAGTACGGAGAGTTGAGCCAAGTTGAATATTTTCCAGTTTGGGAAAAAGCCTTAAATTTTCCAACTGAATTGATTCCAGCTTTGGATAAATATATCAGTAAAAGTGCTGTTTATAAAGGCATTTCTGGGCCACAAGCAGTATTTTCTGTTTGTCCATTTAGAAGAAATGGCGGACAGGTAGAAAGGATGAAATTCATAAAAATTTCTTTTCAAGTTTCAAACGAGATTGATGCAAAAAGCAGAAATTTCAAAGCAAATAGCGTCCTTAACCAAGGAGACATCTATAAAATTAAAATCAGTAATCGAGGGATTTACAAATTGGATTATGATTTCTTTAAGTCCAAATTGGGTATAAATCCAGATGGCATAGATCCGAGAAATATTAAAATATATGGAAATGGTGGAGGTCTATTGTCAGAAAACAATGCCCATCCTTATATAGATGATTTGGCTGAAAATAATATTTATGTCAAAGGTGAAGAAGATGGAAAATTTGACCAAGGAGACTATGTACTTTTTTATTCAGATGGCCCCAATCTAATATTGCCCAATCCTAGTGAACGAAAATTATTTTATGCAAAGCACGTTTATAGCGATGAATTGGCGTATTTTATAAAGTTGGACGATCAGCGTGGACAGAGAATCCAAACAATGACCAGTGCAGCCAATCCAGAACTTGTTGTTGAGGATTACCAAGATTATTTCCATTTTGAAGAAGATAAAGTGAATTTGATTTCTACCACTGTATTAAATCCTGGTGGTGGAAAACTTTGGTTTGGCGATCAATTCAAAGGCATTCGAGAAAAAACCTACTCTGAATATTTTAAAGTACCCAATATTGACTTAAGCCAACAGGGCTCAGTAAGTTTTGCATTTGCTAGTAGAAATGAAAATGTTAATGTATCTCATTTGGATGTTGAGAATGCACGATTTACCAATCAACATTTTAAAATAACTTTGTCTGATTTAGAAGGTCATTTTGCGAGTTATCGCGTGGCTACTGGTGATTTTACTCCCCTTAGTGAGAATTTGAAAGTAAAATTGTCTTACCCCGAGCAAGGACAAAATTCGGAAGGATGGCTCGATTATATTGGCATAAATGTACACCGAAAGCTCATTTGGCAAGGAACACCTCTACATGTTATTAATTTTGCATCAGCGGATTCTATTGTGCTCGGATACAAGTTGAAGGTAAATAGTGGAAGTCCTAATGCACTGGATATTTGGGATATTACAGAACCCTTACAAGTATCGAATATTGCACCCAATGTAGGTATCGATGACTTGACTTGGGCGTCGGACTCACGGATTGTTAAGCGGTATATAGTTTTAGATCCTTCGGGTAATTTCTCGGTTCCAGTAGCGGAAGGAAGGGTCCAGAATCAAAACCTTCACGGAATGGAAAGCCAAAATATGATAATCCTTTACCACCCGTATTTTAAGGGGCAAGCTGAAAGATTGGCTGCATTTAAAAATGAAATTGGTGTCAAGACCAAAACCTTATCTATCCAAGAGGTTTATAATGAGTTCTCAAGTGGAATACAAGACATTACAGCATTCAGAAACTTGAATAAGATGATGCATTTCAGGTATCCAGAATACAAATTTATGTTGCTCTTTGGAGATGGCTCTTATGACTATAAAGGCATAAATACGAAAGTAAGCAATCAAAATTTTGTGCCAACTTATGAAACTTGGGAGTCCCTTTTCCAATTAAGCGTATTCCCGACGGATGATTATTTCGGCCTATTAGATGAGGACGAAGCAGGCTTGAATGGAGCGTTAGATATAGCAATTGGACGCTTACCTGCCCGATCTGAAGCAGAGGCAAAAAACTTGGTTGACAAGATCATTCAATATGAATCAGATCCCATAGCGTTGGGAGATTGGAGGACTAAGGCATTATTCCTAGCCGATGATGGAGATAACAGTTTGCATACTACTCAATGCAACAGAATCGCAGACAATACGCGTTCTGCACAAAATAATTTGAACTATAATAAAATATTTTTCGATGCATATAAAGAGGAGAATACTCCTGGCGGCGAAAGGTTCCCAACAGCCAAAGAGGCCATAAATAACAATGTGTACAAAGGTCTGTTGGTGATGACTTATTTTGGACATGGCGGTAATTTGGGCTTAGCACAAGAAAGAGTGATGGAGGTTTCTGATATTCGATCTTGGAAAAATGGTGTTAAACTTCCATTATTCGTTACTGCCACATGTACTTTTGGCGCATTTGATAATGCTGCTAGTACTTCTCCAGCTGAATATGTTTTGCACAACACTGAAGGAGGAGGAATTGCATTATTTACTACAGTTCGACCAGTATTTGCCAGTGATAATGAAGCTCTAAACAGGCAAGTTTTCAGAACTTTATTGCCTGCAGAAAGGGGACCCAGACCTCAAATTGGAGAAATTTTAATAAATGCAAAAAATTATAGTGGAGCTTCCTTAGAAAACAATCGAAAATTCGTATTACTTGGGGATCCATCGCTGAGATTGGCCATCCCACTGCACAATGTCGTAGTTACCAAATTCAAAGGGCAGGCAATTGACACGAGTAGATTAGATACAATAAAAGCATTGGGTAAAGTCACTTTTGAAGGGGAAGTTCGAACTCAAAATGGTCAATTGCTTCAAAATTTTAATGGTACAGTCTTAGTTACTTTATACGACAAAAATCAAACATACAAAACACTAGGACAAGGGAGAGACAACCCATTGATTCAGTTTCAATTGCAAAACAATGTTTTATTCAAAGGGAGCGTTTCTGTGCAAAATGGAAAGTTTACAGTTGAATTCTATCTACCTAAAGATATAAATTACACGTACGGAAAAGGACGTATAAGCCTGTATGCACATGATGGAGTTAGCCAAGATGGTATGGGATATTTTGATAATTTTATCATTGGAGGTACAGACACATTATTGACCAATGTCGCAGCACCAAAAGTTTCAGTCTATATGAATACCGAAGAATTTGCCTTTGGTGGCTTGACAGATAAGAACCCAACCATACTCGTGAAATTGCAAGATGAGTTGGGTATAAATGTAGCAGGAAATAGCATTGGACACGATTTGGAAGGGCTCCTAGACAATAAAAATACATATATTCTTAATGACTTCTATGAATCCCTTAAAGACAATTATAAGGAAGGGTACGTTAAATTTCCGCTGAACAACATTGCCGAGGGAAGGCATACTTTGTCGGTAAAAGCTTGGAATATAGCGAATAAGCAAGGCGAAGGTAAAACTGAATTCGTAGTTGCTAATAGTGGTTCGTTGGACATAAAGCATTTATTGAACTATCCGAATCCATTTTTTAATCATACTGAATTTAGATTCGAGCACAATCAGCCCAATATACTGATGTCTTATGCTATCCAGATTTTTAATTTGAGTGGAAAAATCGTAAAAACAATCCAAGGACAAACCAATACAGAAGGTTATAATGTCACCGATATACATTGGGATGGTAAGGACGATTTTGGAGATAAAATAGCCAATGGGGTGTATCTCTATAAGCTTAGACTTAGCGGAATAGGTGCCGATGGAAAGACTATACAACATGAATCTGATTTTGAAAAATTAGTCATATTGAATTAATATTTAATATAAAAAAGATATTATTAAATTAATATGTTTAAATTTGCTCGACTTTTCAAGTAAAACTTGTGACAATTTACTTTATAATATATAATATTTTGTTATTATAACGTTAATATTCTGACCATTACTTTTTGATAAAAAAATTTATATTTAACAATTATCCAATGAAATTAAATTTATTATTGATAACTGCTTTTTGTTTACAAATTATAAGCAATCTATCAGCGCAAACCCCATGTTCCTATAATGTTGTTACCAGACAGTTTGAAGGTGATTGCCCACCATCTGTTATCGTGACAGCAGTTCCATTTTTGAGAATTACTCCTGACGGCCGTGGTGCTGGTATGGGAGATGCAGGTATAGCCATTTCTCCTGATGCAAACACGATGTATTATAACTCATCTAAAATGGCATTTGCCACGCAAAAAACACAATTATCAGCAACTTATACACCGTGGTTGAGATCTTTAGGCTTAAATGATATCTATTTGGCATATTTATCAGGTTTCACAAAATTCGATTCTACTCAAGGGATTGGATTTGGCTTGAGATATTTTAGCTTAGGACAAATTGCCTTTACCAATGAAAACGGTGAACCGGCTGGTGAAGGAAAACCAAATGAATTCGAGGCACTTATAGGATATTCTAGAAGATTGTCTAACAACTTAGCGATTGGATTGAGTGGAAAATTCATCTATTCAGATTTGGCTTCGGGCAAAGTCGTGGATGGTATTGAAATCGCAAAAGGTATAGCAGGTGCTGCTGATTTGTCCATGACCTACCGTAAACCATTCAAAAAAGGAGGAGATTTAATGGTCGGAGTAGCGATGACCAATATTGGTTCGAAAATTACCTATACGAGGAATCAATCAAGGGATTTCATTCCGTCCAATTTGGGAATAGGTGCTGCTTATTCTAAAGACATGGATGCATTTAACAAAATAACATTTGCGTTAGATATCAACAAATTATTGACTCCAACGCCCACTCCGGCATATACAGATGAAAACGGAAACTCCATCAATGACTGGAGGGAAAAATCAATGTTTTCTGGTCTTTTGGGATCATTCAGCGATGCTCAAGGTGGATTCAAGGAAGAAGTTAGTGAATTGATGTATAATATTGGTGTAGAATATGTTTACAATAGTCAATTTGCTGTTAGAGCTGGTTATGTTTCTGAAGACAAGTTCAAGGGTAATCGGAAATATTTGACGGTCGGTTTAGGACTTAAATACAACGTTTTCGGTATAAATTTGGCGTATTTGGTCGGAACATCTAATCAAAGAAACCCATTGGATAATACTTTGAGATTCTCATTGTTGTTGGATTTCAATGAAGGAAAAACCGCTAATGAAGAAATCATAGAAGGAGACTTTTAATTGAGTTTTTTAAAAAATTATATAAGGAAAGCCATTTATTGATTTAAGTGGCTTTTTTTATTGATTAAAAGAGATATACCAAAATCATACCCAAAAGAGCGGGCAAAGTTTGGACATAAATGATGCGTTTGGACGCTGAAAAGTAACCATAAATACCCGCTATGGCAATGCAACCGAGGAAAAACATCGCTATATTGTCCTTCCATTCTAGGTTCTGAATAAGTAAAGACCAGATGAGTCCTGCCGCTAAAAATCCATTGTACAAGCCTTGATTGGCCGCCAAGTTTTTCGTTGGCTTAAATAGGTCTTTTGGAAAGCCTCTAAATATTTTCGGCCCCCGTGTTTCCCATGCAAACATTTCAAACCAAAGAATGTAAAGGTGTAATAACGCTATGGCTCCTATGACGATATTCGTTAAAGCTATCATGATGATTTATTTTTCGTTTAAAATTTTAATACTTTATGGTTAAAGATAGAATCTTTTGTTCATTGAGAGTTGAAATTGAAACCTTTTATTTTAATTCCAGTTTCCAAAATTGAATTTGATTTTTTTCTGAAAATATTTAATAATAAATTAATAATCCAAAAGTACAAAGTCGATGATATTTTCTATAATGTCAGATACAGATAGAAGTAAGGAAGGATTTTTTAGGCGTATATAAATATAATAATAATCGATTATTGGTGGTTCGAGTGTGGCAATTAATTAGTATTTTTGCAGCCTCATTAACAATATTAGTAGTATGAGTCGAATTACAGCAGCAATTACAGGAGTAGCTGGGCATGTTCCTGACGGGGTAATAACTAATGCTGATCTTGAAAAAATGGTTGATACCAATGATGAGTGGATCAGAACACGGACTGGTATTTCCGAACGTAGATATATAAAAGATCCTAAGAAGGCGACTTCTGATATGGGCGCAGAAGCAGTTAAATTGCTTTTGGAGAAAACCAATACGGATCCGAAGGATGTTGAATTGATCGTCTGTGCGACCATCTCTGGTGATTATGTTTTCCCAGATACAGGTGCACTGATTTGTGATAAAACTGGCTGTACCAACGCCTATGGTCTAGAAGTAAGAGCTGCTTGTAGTGGATTCCTTTTTGCATTGAGTACGGGAGTTAGATTCATAGAGTCAGGTGCGCACAAAAAAGTAATCGTTGTAGGGGCTGATTGTATGTCTAGGATAGTAGATTATCAAGATCGAAGTACTTGTATCATCTTTGGTGATGGGGCAGGAGCGGTGATGTTAGAGCCAAATGTTGAAGGCTTTGGCGTCCAAGATGTGTTGTTGAAGTCTGATGGTTCGGGCTACAATTACCTTCATATGAAAGCAGGAGGTTCAGCTTTTCCGGCTACGCATGAAACAGTAGATGCGAGAGAACACTATATTTTCCAAGATGGGCAACCCGTATTTCGGATGGCTGTTAGGGGTATGTCGAATGTTATCAGCGAATTGTTGGATCGAAATCATTTGGAGAAATCGGAATTGGATTGGTTGGTACCGCATCAGGCGAATATTAGGATCATACAATCTATCGGAGAATTTTTAAATTTCCCGTCTGAAAAAGTAATGGTAAATATCCAAAAGTATGGAAATACTACCGCAGGTACGATTCCACTTTGTCTTTGGGAATATGAGCCTCAATTGAAAAAAGGCGATAAGCTTATTTTAACTGCTTTCGGAGGTGGATTCACTTGGGGTGCAATTTACCTTACATGGGCTTATTAGACTTTATTTTATTTTTTTTATAATATTAAATTTTTTATGGCATCCACATCAGAGATTAAAAATGGATTGTGTATTGAGTTCAGTCATGATGTATTTAAAGTAGTTGAATTTTTGCACGTAAAACCTGGAAAAGGCAACGCTTTTGTTAGAACAAAACTTAAATCATTGACAACAGGTAAAGTTTTAGATAATACATTCCCTAGCGGAGCTAGAATCGATATAGTTCGGGTAGAAAGAAGGGTTTTTCAATACTTGTATCAAGATGAATCTGGATTTAATTTCATGAATAATGAAACATTCGATCAGGTATCAATAGACGCAAAGCTTATTGACAATTCTGAATTTCTCAAAGAAGGAATGAACGTTGACATCCTTTATCACTCTGAAAAGGATACCATCTTGACCATTGAAATGCCTAGTAGCTGGACGTATGAAATCACGTATAGCGAACCTGGCGTCAAAGGCGATACGGCTACGAATGCAATGAAACCAGCCACGATCGATACAGGTGCAGAAATTAAAGTTCCTCTTTTTATCAACCAAGGAGATACCGTTAGGGTTGATACAACTACGGGAACCTATATGGAACGTGTTAAAGTTTAGTTTTACGATCTAAACTTTCCTCTTTTTCAAGAAAATTAAATCAGAGCCAATCTGGTTAAGCAACAACCAAGAGTTATGAATTGATGGGGCCTTAATATTGGCCCTTTCAATTGAGTTTGGCGATTGTATTTTGAAGCATTCATCCCATAAGTTTTGTTGAAAGAAGTCTTCGAGCGTTGTAGCTCCGCCCTCTACTAGGATAGAGCCAATTCCGTTTGCATATATTTCGCGCAAAATATCAGAAAGGGTAGTTTGTGGATATATGTAATGCATAGAAACATTGGCAGGCAAATCTATTATATTATGATTTTCTGTAATGTATAAAATGTTCTCTGGGTGATTGAATATCTGCAAATAGCTAGGCAAATTTCCCTTTCTATCCAAGACGATGATCCTTGGTGTGATGCCTGTTGATTTGCGAATGTCTAGGAGTGGATTGTCCAAAACCAGCGTATTTTTACCAACCCAAATCGCTTGACGTTCCGATCTCAATCGATGCGTCCAGAATTGAGTCAATGGATGAGATATGGCAAGTCTTTCTGTATTTGATCCTATAAATCCATCAAAGGTTTCAGCCCATTTTAACGTTATAAATGGTCTTTTCTCGGCTTGCTGGATTGAAAATTTTTCAATTAAGTTTTTGCCTTCAATGATTCTTTCACTCATACAAACCTCGATGCCCGCGGCTTCTAAAATCTTGATACTTGAACCTGCCATCTGAGGATTGGGATCGAGTGCCCCAATGACAACTCGCGGTATTTTATTTTGGATTATTGCTTCTACGCAAGGTGGTGTTTTACCATGATGATTGCACGGCTCCAAGGTGACGTAAATGGTCGAATCCTTCAATTTTTGCAAGTCCTGCTCTTGCACCGATTTCAAGGCATTTACTTCGGCGTGAGGTCCTCCAAAATACTCGTGCCATCCTTCACCAATTATGGTTTGGTTATGGACAATGACCGCACCGACGTTAGGATTGGTTTTTACTTGAGTCCCTCCTAATTTGGCCAATTGGATAGCCCTATCCATATATGCCAAGTCTAGCTGATTAAAGGGACTACTCATGATCTCGCTTTATTCTCGAAGTTTTGCGCCAAACTTGTCAGATAGTTTTTGGTTTATTTTTTCCATAATTCCATCGATTAATTTGTCCTCCATCGTGGCGTTCATGTCTTCAAAAACTATACGGATGGCATAAGATTTTAATCCTTTGCCAAGTTGATTTTCATTTTTGTAAATATCAAAAAGCGTGACTGATTTTATATTGGCGTGATTTTGTTTTGTAATTTCTTTTTCTAAATCTATATAATTTATTTCATTGGGTAAAATAAGCGCAATATCTCGTATGATTTGTGGAAACTTGGTGATGGCTTCTGTTCTATTGGGTTCTATCAATATACTACCTAATATTGCATTCCAGTCTAAGGAAGCGGCATAAACATCCTGCTTTAATCCATTTGCTTTTAACATATTTGTGGAAATTGCTCCGAATTTGCCGAGATTTTTTGCGCCAAAATAAATCTCTAAACCATACTCATAGTAATCATCATTAAATTCCTTAAAATTTAATTTTTTAATGCCTACCCAGGATAAAATGGCTTCGACGATTCCTTTGATGGAGTAGAAATCTGATTTGCTTTTTTTGTCGGTATTCCACTGTTCTGGATATCTCAGACCAGTGATACCAATGCACAATTTTTGCGATTCTTCAAAGTCCCCGTTAGCATTTACCGAATAGGTATTCCCAAATTCAAAAATCTTTAAACTGGTTTGTTGGCGATTGATATTGAAAGCAATATTGTCCAGTAAACTGATTTCTAAATTTGGACGCATCGCATCCAAATGGACATTTGAGGTATTATTGATTTTGATTAAAGCTTCCTGATTGGCATATTTTTGTGAAGGTATGATCGACAAGGACATAGCCTCCAAGAATCCGTTAGCGGCCAAAAAATTTCCTACTGACTCTTGAATCGTATGTGGATCAGGCTTTTGTGCAAAAGATATTGCGCTTTGAATGCGATCTGTGTAAGGAATATTATTCATTCCATATATTCTAATTATTTCTTCGATGAGGTCGATTTCTCTAGTAACATCTGCTTTGTTGGTAGGCACATTTACCAAATAATAATCGGATTCTTTAGAAAATGGCATGGACATCGCACTTAAAATCTTCTCAATCACTGCTGTTTCAAAGGTGATGCCACTGATATCATTAAGCTTTGTCGGCCTTAATTGGACCTTTGTCGGCTCCATTTTATTTGGATAACAATCAACTATGCTTGAAGCAATTGTTGCATCGGCGTATTCACCAAGTAGCTCTACCGCTCTGTACAAGGCGGTCAAACAGATATTGGGATCGGATCCTTTTTCGAAAATTCTAGCAGCATCCGACCGAAGATTGTGCATCATGGATGATTTACGAACCTTTGATGCCGAAAAATGTGCAGATTCAAGAAATACACGGGTGGTTTTTTCAGTGACACCAGAAGAAAGACCACCAAATACACCAGCAATGCACATTGGGTTGTCCTCGCCGTCACATATCATGAGATCATTGGACGAAAGTTTTCTTTCTTGGCCGTCTAAAGACACAAAAACGGTCTGATCTGGTAAAGTTTGGACTTTTATTTTTTCGCCTTTTATTTGATCGAAATCAAATGCGTGTAAAGGTTGACCCAATTCGTGCAATACAAAATTGGTAATATCCACCACATTGTTGATTGGACGTACTCCAATGGTTTTTAATCGGTTTTGCATCCAAGCTGGGCTTGGTTTTATTTTTATATTTTCTAGTAAAATGCCAGTATATCTTGGACAATCTGCGACATTTTTTACTGTAACTGGAACAGCACTCAGTTGGTCTGAGAATTCAGGTGTATTATGATTGATGGATTTTTTAATATTATCTCCAAAACGTACATCATATGCAGCGGCTAAGTCGTCAGCAACCCCTTTATGACACGTCGCATCGCTTCTATTTGGCGTCAAACCAATTGAGATGGCCGTATCGGTATGCACTTGAAAATATTCAGATGCTTTCATCCCGATGTTTACATCCGAGGGTAAAACGATGATACCACTGTGGTCATCACCCAGCCCTAATTCGTCAGAAGCGCATATCATGCCCTCAGAATCCACTCCTCGAATTTTAGCTGCCTTTATTTCAAATGATTTTCCATCCGATAGATGAATCGTGGTGCCGATTGTAGCTACGAGTACTTTTTGTCCTTGAGCGACATTTGGAGCGCCACAAACTATATTTAAAAATGGTCCATGCCCAATATTGACGGTGGTGATGCTTAATTTGTCCGCGTTTGGATGTTTTTCACAAGTAATAACTTCTCCTATGACGACTCCAGCTAAGCCTCCTTTTATAGATTCAAATGTCGAAATGTCTTCAACCTCTAGACCTATATCGGTTAGCATCATCGAAATATCATCGATGGAATATTTTTCTAAAGTTAAAAAATCATTTAACCATTCTAATGAAATTGTCATAAAGTCTTTTCAATTTTTTTTAAATAAATCCTCTAGCAGCTTGTCTAAAGGATGGTTTTTAGGTCACCTCGCATCAGTTTTAAATCTGCAGGGATTCCCTTATAATTTGCTTCAGACATAGGTACCAATGGCAACCGCACATCCCTTTTGCATAAACCTAGATGGTGCATGATGGACTTTATTCCCACAGGATTGCCTTCGCAGAAAAGCCACCAGTACATTTCTAGTAAGGCTCCATTAATTTTTCTTGCTTTTTCAAAATCATCAGCCAGAGCCGCATTGACCAAAGAACTCATCTCCAAAGGCAAGGCGTTGGCGATGACAGAGATGACCCCCTTACCTCCTGAAGCTATGATGGGAAGAGCCGTAGGATCGTCTCCCGAAAGCACGTTGAAGTCTTTTCTACAATTTTGTATGATATACATCGACTGGTATAAGTCGCCACTGGCTTCTTTTATGGCTACGAATTTTTCGCTAGCAGCAGCCAATCGAATAGTAGTCTCAGCCTCAACATTGGATGCCGTCCTACTAGGAACATTGTATATAATAATGGGTAGTGGACTCGCCTCAGCCAATTCCATATAATGCCGATAAATGCCTTCTTGGGTTGGTTTGAGGTATGAAGGACTGGAACATAAAAGAGCCGAAATTCCATCAAAATCAGTATTCCGAAGCTTTTGAGCTAATTCGAGAGTATTGTTTCCTCCAAAGTTTCCGATAACGAGGGGCACACGGCCTTTATTGACCGAAATCGTATGCGCTATGACTTGCTGGATTTCTTCATCGCTTAATGTGGCGGTTTCCCCAGTAGTACCAAGACTTACAAGGAAATCAACCCCACCATCGATTACGTGATTAATAATTTTGGTTAAATTTTCAAAGTCAATATTACCATTTAAAAATGGTGTAACCAATGCGACTCCAGTTCCTTCCCAAGGATTTATTTTATTATCTGTCATGATAATTTTATTTGGTTTTGCCCATGGCTGAATACTTGTCAATTCTAATTTTAATTCTTTTGTCAACGGACAATTTCATCAGTTCAGCGAGGTTTTTCTTAATATGTGCTTTCAAAGTTTTAGCCGTTTCTTCTGGATTGTGATGTGCACCGCCCAATGGCTCTGGTACGACACCGTCTATCAATCCAAACTTATACATATGGTCAGCAGTCAATTTTAGGGCCTCAGCTGCTTGTTCTTTATAGTCCCAGCTATGCCAAAGGATACTTGAGCATGACTCTGGCGAGATGACAGAATACCATGTATTTTCGAGCATGAACACGCGGTCTCCAAGTCCGATCCCGATGGCCCCACCACTGGCACCTTCTCCGATGATATAACATAGAATGGGTACTTTTAATTGCGCCATTTCAAGCAAATTTCTAGCAATAGCCTCTGCCTGTCCTCTTTCTTCAGCTTCGATACCTGGATATGCACCAGGGGTGTCAATCAAAGTGACTACGGGAATATTGAATTTTTCAGCCAATTTCATCAATCTCAATGCCTTGCGATAACCCTCAGGATTCGGCATACCAAAATTCCGATACTGTCTCATCTTGGTATTGGTCCCTTTTTGGTGTCCGATGAACATCACGGTTTGATCATCCAGTTTAGCCAAGCCGCCAACGATGGCTTTGTCGTCTTTAAAATATCTGTCACCGTGGAGTTCTTGGAATTGACGACACATTTTACTGACATAATACAAAGTATAAGGTCGCTCTGGATGCCTTGATATTTGGACCCTTTGCCAACCTGTCAAGTTTTTATATATCTCTAACCTTTTCTTGTGAATCTTATCCTCTATATCGATGATGGATTTGCTGATGTCAATTTCTCCTTCCTTGCCTACTTCTTTAATTTTGTCTAATTGTTCAAATAAAACCTCGATTGGTTTTTCAAATTCTAAAAATACTTGGGCATTTGACATAGTCTATTTTTCTTGGTCTTTGAAGATTAATTTAACATACAAAAGTACAACCATAACTGTAAGAAAACGCTGTATAATTTTTTTTTTTGATTTTTTTATCTAAAAAATTTGTGATATTAAATGGAAACTCTATATTTGCAACCGCTAACGCAAACGGATCGGTAGTTCAGTTGGTTAGAATGCCGCCCTGTCACGGCGGAGGTCGCGGGTTCGAGTCCCGTCCGGTCCGCAAAAAGAGGCTCCTTAAGAAATTAGGGAGCTTTTTTTGTTTTTGTGGCTTACTTGAAAATATGGCCTTTAAGTGAAAAGTGAAGAGGGTAGCATAAATAGATGCATACATAAATATAATATCAATATTTAAAAATGTTTGTATATTGCTATAGTTGCAACCAGCAAATATTAGGCAAAATGTAAAAAAGACAATGAACAGACTCCTCACATTGACATTAGTCGTACTCATTTCAGCTTGTGGGCAAGAGACTGAAAAGAAAGAGTCTATCGACAAAAATCCTATTCAGCAGCCTTCTGAATTGTCAACTGCTGAAAACGTAAAAGCTCGGAATGTAATAAGTGATCCAACAGTTACGAAAAAGCAACAGGAAAAAATAATATTGCAATTTTCTAATGGACCAAGTCACAAAAGATTGAAATTGAATGGAAAAACAGTAGTAGTTATTCAAATGGACTCCTTAGAAATTGAACAACTAAAGAAAATTGACGGAGAAGACAATTTTTATACAGCAGCGGACGACTTGATGTGGTATAACTCAATGATGCTTAAGAAAATGAACTCACTTGGAATTTCAGTTGAGTACACCGACAAGGACACAGTTGACTTTTATACTAAAGTCTTTAATCGGAGAATAATAAAAGACTCTACTTTTTCGCTTTATACCTTTTTCCGCTTTGACGGAAAGGAAATCAAGAGAACAGAATTATTTGAATTAATTGAAGAATAAAAAATAACATTGGGCCTAACTCAGAATATAGCTTATGGCGGGTGAAAGGCTGTCCGTTAGGTTTTCGCTTTGGTGTGGGCTTTCGTTTCGGTGGACAGGAAATTACTTCGAAACCGCCACAAGCCATAATGAAACCGTTAAATGATGGGAACTTTCAGCTTTACCGCTAATTTCCACAAATTAGACAAACACTTAACAATTACAATTTGTGGATATCAAAGTACATAGACTGTCTAATAATTCAATCTACAGGTGAAGGAGCTTTTTAAGTTGGGTATTTAACTGTTGGATTTCTAATTCATTCAGCTTGCCTAGTAGCCCTTTGGCAAGATGCTTATCGATAGTTGCAATTTTACTTGTTCGAATTAAAGAATCCATTTTTAATCCATTGGATTCATTGGCGACTACCAAAATATCAGATGTTTCTTTTTTTTCAATTTGAGTAGTAATAAAACAAGCAGTAAAGTCTAAATTAGTATCATATAGAACTACGGCTGGACGAAATTTACTTCCAACCAAATTCGTAAATGGGTAGGAAACCAAAATAATATCGCCTTTATTCACTAAATAGCTTTTTGAGATCTTTTTCTGAATAAATCTCCTCTTCACTGTTCAAAAAATCAAAAGATTGACTTTTGGAAATGAAATTTTGTATTTCTTCAGTTAGTTTTTGTTCTTCATACTGCTTGATAACAAAATCAGCAAATTCTGAAATTACTTCAGCCTTTGAATCTGGGAGTTGATTAATAATTTTAACTGTTCGTTCTATTATAGCTTCCTTTGTCATATATCCAATTTAAATTCAAATATAATGTTTTTATTTCACTCCACATGCGCATGCAAAAACGATATGATTTTTTCATAAACGAAATCTAATTCTTCTGTCGATATGCAATAGGGTGGTAGTAAGTAAAATACATTCCCCAAAGGTCGCATCAATATGCCATTGGCTAAAAAATAATCGTAAATCTTGGTTCGAATTGGGTTAAAATAGGATCCTTCGATTCCTTGTAGTTCAATGGCCATCACAGTACCTACGAATCGCACATGAATTCTCTCACCAAATTTCGCTTGGATTTTAGGGGCAAATTTTCGATGGTAAGCACTGATATTTTGAATTCTGGACAAAGCTTCGGGCGTTTGCATAATCTTCAAATTCTCCAAGGCTACTGCGCAAGAAAGGGGATTGGCTGTATAGGAGTGTCCATGTAATAGGGCATTGGATAGATCTTTTCCAAGGAATGCCTGATAAACAAATGGTGTGGCCAAGGTAACTGCTAGGGGCATCACACCGCCCGTTAATCCCTTGGCGAGACAAATGATGTCGGGCTTCAATTCCACTTGATCTGAGGCCATTAAACTGCCTGTACGGCCAAATCCTGTCAATACTTCATCGGCGATCGCCAAGGCTCCATGCTTTTGGCAATTATCGATGATTTGGTTTATTTTTGAAGCGGGATAAATGCGCATTCCACTGGTCCCCATCAGTAGAGGCTCGTAGATGAATGCTGCGATGTCTCCATCGGAGAAAGCTTCTTCGAGCTGTTTTTCAAAATCGTCTGAAAAAACATCCAACTCGACCACCTCAAATAAATATTTCTTAAATGGCTTAAAAAATCCATCTTTTCCAGCCAATGCCATAGATCCAAATGTTTCTCCATGAAAGCCTCCTTTCAGAGTTGCAATTTTTGTTTTATGCTCATTTCCAGTGTTTATTTGATATTGAATGGCCATTTTTATGGCAATCTCCACCGCTGTAGAGCCATTATCTGAATAGAATACTTTTGCGTCGTTCCAAGGAGCGATTTTTACTAATTCTGATGCCAAATCCTCTGCTGGCTCATGCGTGAAGCCAGCAAATATTACGTGGTCAAGCTTTGTCGTTTGTTTTTTCAGTGCTTCCATCAGTCGGGGGTGACAATGCCCGTGGAGACAGGTCCACCAAGACGATATCCCATCAATAATCTTCCTCCCGTCTTCAAGATATAAGTACAATCCTTCCCCTTTTATGACCTTTAGTGGGGCTGGAGCATTCGCCATTTGCGTATATGGAAACCAAATATGATTGTTGGCATTCATGATTATTTGTGGATTTTGTAGGCCTGATGATCGTATGTATTTACGATATGGAACAAACTACCTATGACGGGAGGGTTATATCGCTTAATAATCACATTTTCGGAATCTATGTTTGTTTCCCCATTCCATACGATTCCTTTAAAGGGCAAATCGTGGTGGTAGATATAATCCAAACATAACAAACTGTGATTAATGCTTCCTAAATAGTGTTTAATCACCAAAACGAGTGGGATTTTTCGTTCTTGAGCAAAGTCTGCAAAAGTGTAATCCTTCGATATAGGCGACATAAGACCACCAGCACTCTCTAAGAGTAAATTCTCAGATTGAGGGATAGAAACTGTCTTAGGGTCTATTGAGGCCTTACTTTTTTCAAGTGCGATATGTGGTGACACAGGGTCGGGATATCTAATCAATGGCTCGTAGTATTTCCAGTCAGGCAAGGCTTTTTGCACGATGGATTTAACCGTGTACGTGTCGTCGTCGATAATAGAGCCAGTCTGAAATGGCTTCCAATAGTCCATCTTCCATGCCAAGCATAAGGCAGTGGATACCATCGTTTTTCCGACTTCTGTATGAATTCCAACAACCATTATATTTTCATGATTAGCCATTATTTGCTACCGTTTTTATTAATAAATCAATCTCTTCAAAAGTGTTGAAGGAGTGAAGGCAAATCCTTAATTGTTCTTTGCCTTGGGGTACTGTGGGTGGATAAATCGCCTTGGTCCAAATGCCCGAATTGATTAAATTCGATTCTGCAATTTTTAATTTTTCGATATCCTCAAATATAATTTGCTGGATTGGGCTTCTGACGTTTTTTATTCTAAGTTGATTCTTTTCCGCCTGTAACAAGAAGTACTCAATGTTTGAAGATAAGCTCTTCCTGAGGTCTTCCAAATCCAATCCAAAAAATGCCGAAAGATCCGCCAAATGCCTGGGTGATGCCGCCGTGGAAAAAACAAATGACCTAGCAAAATTTACCAGATACTCAATCAATAAGTTGCTTCCTAGCACCACAGCACCATGACTTCCTGCCGCTTTGCCAAACGTCATAAGCCGAGCAGTCACTTCCTGCTCTATGCCCCATTCTACGCAAAGCCCTGACCCATTTTGCCCCCAAATCCCCGTACTATGGGCTTCATCCACGATCAAGGCGCAGTCAAATTCTTTTTTTAACTGGACTATTTCTAGCAGCGGAGCAAAATCTCCATCCATCGAATAGACTGATTCTACCACGATCCAAATATCCATATCCTTGTTTGCTTCTATCAATGACCTCAAATCCTCGACATTGTTGTGCTTGAATTTTATAGCGCGAGCTAGTGAAAGCCTAATCCCATCGAGGATGGATGCATGACAGTATTCATCAAAAAGAATGAGCTCGTTTCGTCCTGCGATGCATGAAATTACTCCAATATTGGCATCGTAACCACTGTTAAAGTAAAGTGCGGCATCTGACTTAAAGAAATGGGCGCATGCAGTCTCAAAATCTACGTGCCAAGGACTATTCCCACTTAACAATCGAGCTCCAGTAGCCCCCTGTGGTATGTTTTTGTCCTGAGATTTAACTAAGAGCTGATTTTTGACGATGCCTAGATAATCATTGGAGATGAAATCTATCAACCCTGGTTTTTGATCAACCAGTCGCCTCAGTATGCCATGCTCTTTTCGTTGATTTAGTTTTTGTTCCAGCCTTGTTTCAAGCCATTTCATCAAACAAATGTAGCAATTACCGCATTAACTTCAATTATTACCTTTATTATTATTATTTTTGTGCAAAATATCGAAAATGAGAAGAATAATAACAATTTCTGCTATATTAATCATAATCATCGTGGCCGCCTGGGGTGCCTTGGCGTATTATGCAACATATAGCGATGGGTATAGGGTAGGGGTCATCACCAAATTTTCAAGGAAAGGCATGATTTTTAAAACTTACGAAGGAGAGTTGGACCTTGGTTATCTTAAAGCGAATGGTGGTGGTATTGGCAACAATATTTTCTATTTTTCGGTAGAGAATAAGGAATCTAAAGTTTTAGAAGCCATCAACAAGGCCAGTGACAAAGGATATCCCATTAAGCTTTATTACAAAGAAAGATATTGGAAATTGCCATTCCTAGGGGAAACCAAATATTTTATTACCAAAGGCGAGCTGATCGATAGGCCCATTAATCATTCGAATCCATTGAACCCGCAACAATCCACTTATATGTAGTATTTTTATGGCGAGTTCCATTTTTTACCAAATAATTTTAACTAATGAAAAAATGGAATCGGGCTATTCGCTGCTTCGGTCCTACGGACCATCTCGAGGAGATGCAGCTACTATCCCTCTCGCACCTTTGATAAGAACCCTAATCCACTGCATTAAAAAAAATATAAAAAGATATAAATATGAAATCAAATAAAATCCTTGCCCTAATTGCATTGTCAATCACAATCCTAGGTATTGCCGTGAGTTGCAAATCTGATAAAAATCCAAAACGGAATCCAGATCAAGCCCTTTCACAGTTACAATGGCTCGTTGGATCATGGGAAGGATCGACAAAGTTCGGAACAGCTAGAGAATCTTGGCAAAAGATGAATGACTCAGTCCTGATAGGCGAGGGGTCTATGGTCAATCCTGACGGAACCACTTCTAGTGAAAAATTGTCCATTGAATTGCAAAAAGGGAATCTTTTCTACATTCCTATTATGATGAAGGACAGCGTTTTGATGGCAACTAATTTTGTGATGAGTTCCAATTCATCTGATGTGTGGATATTTGAGAACTCCTCTAACAAATTTCCTACAAAGATCAAATACATCAAAAAGTCAAACGACAATTTTATCGCTGAGTTAGTAGGTAAAAACGAGGAAGGAAAACTTGACTCGTTCACTTTTGACTTCAAAAGGAAATAATAATAAACTACAGAGATTTAATAAGGATGCTGGAATTATTCTTTGGTAATTTTTCCAGCTTCTTTGAGCTGCTTGCAAAGCTTGTCCAATATTCCGTTCAAGAATTCTGCGCTCTTTTCGTGACTGTATAGTTTGGCTAGTTCAATGTACTCATTGAGGGTGACATGGGTTGGCACGATGTCGATGTATAAGAATTCGGCCATAGCCAACTTTATCAAAAGCATATCGATTTGAGCCACTCGATCTACCTCCCAATTGACCAGATTGCTGGCGATTTGATTCTCGAATGATTTCTCGTGTTCTACATAAGTTTTCAATAGTTTTTTGCCAAGTTCATCCACAGCTTCTGGATCAGGTTTGTGCTTCTCATGAAAATCTCCAGCCAATGGCAAATCTTTGAGTGTCTTCTTAACTGCTCCCATGACCAAGGACTTATCGTCCTCCCACGCGGCATAGAAATCCTCTATGATCTCGTTGCAGTGGTCGTCTTTTAGACTGAATTTATATAGAGCTAATAAGATATCAATATGCGCTTGGTTGCCTTCTTGGTTATATACGTATTCTTTATAAACTTCTTCCTTTGAAAAATCGAAATAGATTTTCTTACAGAGATCTGCATTGATTTTCTCCTCGATTTTGTAAAACTTTACCAGCGCTTTTAGAGAAGGATTCGAAATCAGTGATTCCGTACAAGGATTCGTGGCCAATTTGGCACTGAATGTCAAGTCTTCGGGATTAACTATGAATTTATTTTTGCGTTTATCTTCCTCTTCCTTTGCATACTGGGTGATGTCGGCGAGTAATTGAAGATTGTAAACGTAGATTTCAAAAGTATTTTGTACCGCCTTATCGAATCGATCAATGGCAGATTTTACTTGTAAGTCTTCATTTTTAATACAAGCGTACAAGGTTTGGAGTACTTTTACTCTAATATTTCTTCTACTTAGCATAAGTTAATTAAATCGATTACTCAACGGACTAATTTTCAAGGGCGCAAATTTGCGTTAGCAAAGTTACATATTATTATTAAATATGTTAAATAATTTTTTTATTTAAGAATTTGGTACATATCATAATGACAAAGATAAAATTATTTTTTGTGACAATCTTGTCAAAAATTATTAATATTATTTATTCAAATCGTATGTACATTTTGTAATCGAGCCAAGAACAGCCTCTCGGGTATGAGTAAAAGTGAGTTTAGTTCCATCAGACGAAAGATTTCCTTCTAGGGTTTGTCCGATCCCTAAGGCTGTATTGTCAAAGGAAAGTTTACAACCACAGCGTTCGACATCTAGACCGTCAATGCCTGGTGCATTCACCCTAACCGTCGATGAAGAAATGGAACTTAAACGCACAGTGACGGTACTCTGGGTTAAATGGCAAGATTTAGGTCCCCTCCATTCACCATTGAAGAGGGAGCTATCACATTTGTTGTCTTTGTTGCAAGATAAAGTAAATACTAAGCCTAGAATAAAATAAGTTTGTTTCATAATAAAAATAGATTTAAAAGTAAAGTAGTTTGACAAATATACAAATTATAATTTAAAAATGAATTTTCTATAAAAATATTTGAATTTGAGGGATTAGGTGACATTAGATTGGCTAATAAAAAAATTAAAGGGACTCAAAAACGAAAGTGCGTCAGCGATCGGAGCCGACTCGTCTCGACGAGTGTCCGAAGGACCAAAGCGGCGAAGTGCGCGACCCGATCTCGACCAAAAGGGCGAGATGAGGGGGACGCCCAAATTAAAACTAAAATATTATTTGGTTTCTTTAGAGGGAATGCTCTTTTCGACGATAACTTCTACCGCGTTAATGTTTTTTAATTCGGACTTACGGGAGTATTGTTCGATGACCATACCGTAGGTGCCCCTTGATGGAAAAAAGATACCTTTTTGCATTAAGTACTCACAGGTATAAGTATCAGAAAACCAAGACTTTGTGCCATACCATGCGCCACTATTTTCGGCGAGATCAAAAGAAAGAATCTGTGTTTTTCGGGACTTGTCTGGATAAATGGTATGGACTTTGGTGTAAATATTCTGATTGGGATAGGCGCCAGTATGGGTAATATTGAGTGAAATGTCATATCTCGTGGTGGTATCGGGGGGAGTGAATGCAAAAGCCAGCGTATCTTTGTAGGACCAGATTCCATTGTGGATCTCTTGTGTTTTTTCGTAAAGCACACCATCCTGACAAGCACCAAATGTCAATAAAGAAGCGATGATAAAGCCCAAAATTTTGCAATTGTGTATCCAATTTTTCATCGAGATATTTATTTTGAAATGTCGGAAAATGGGGTGATTAGTTCTATTTGACCGTCTTCAATATCCCACGTGTGGTCAGCTAATAATTTTACGGTGGCTAGGTATTCGTAAGGTATGGAATTTCCCCATTCCTTGGGGCTCACCATGGATAGGATATTCTCGCCAGAGGACCTTCTGTAAAGGTAATAAGTCTTGCCAAAAACGGGTTTGAATCCCATGGATGCTTGGTAAATTTTTTCTGAAAGACCGATTTTTGTATGTATCGCTTTTGCTTGATCTACGAGGGTATCCATTTGTTGCTTGAGCTGGAGCAATTGAAGATCTGTCTGTTCATACATGGCCGCCATGGCAAGGCCTTTGACACGTCCCTTGTCTAGAGGTTTGATAAGGCCAGAGCCAACGTGATGGGCGTAGGGTAGCAATCCAGGATTTTCGGCTACTTTATCTTCGTGGATTGGATTTATAAAATCGCTATTTATTTCTTTGTTATCCATCAGTGGCAATCCTATATCAAGTAAAATAAAAAAAGGGAGCCTCCTGAGTAGAAGGACTCCCCAAAAAAATTACACCATGAAAACACAAAACTTATTTAAGTTTAAAATTACCTTTTCCTACTAGATAACCTTTGTTATAAACTTCTACTTCGTAAACACCAGGGGAGAATGGATTGTTTTTGTTCCAAACTGTACAATCAGAAACTTCTTGGTTTTGATAAGAAATTTCTTTAGCACACGTATATCTCATTTGGTCATTTGTATCATTGTTAACCACTACACCTGATCCTTGGTCTTCAACAGCGATGATTTCACCTTGAGGATTAAGGATTCTAAAGTGAAATGTTTCGGTACCAGCTTCAGTCACACTGTTCTTGAGTAGTTTGAAACAAATCTTAAGGCGATCGATGTTTTCAGCATTTCGTTTTTTGCTTTCTTTGCCACTTTCACGAACTTTGAATCCAGTCACAACTACATCAGAAACAGCTATAGCAGAAGCTTTTGTAACCTTTTTCTTAAGGTTTTTTCTTTCCTCTTCGATACGAGATTTTTCGTCCTCGATGGCTTTTTTCTGAGCTGTCAAGTCTTGATTGGCAGATCTAGCAGTGACAACTTCCGTATTAAGATCTTGATTTTCCTTTGATAGTTGAGTATTGGAAGCCGTAAGTTCCTCGTTTTTCTTTTTAAGTTCGGTAATCTCACCAAGATAAACATTTACTTGGTCTTTCAACTTGGCCAATTGGGCTTTGGCAGAACCATAATCTTTCTTGATGGTGATAAGATTTGAAATCTGACTTCTTTGCTTTTCAAGATCAGCTTTCTGAGTTTCGATCAATTGGTTTAATTCGGTATTGGTGGTTTTTTGAGCATCGAGGTCGGCCATAGCTTGCTTGAACTGAACGTCAAGGTCATCGGAAAGTTTTTTCGATTCAACAAGTTGAGCTGATTGAGTATCAATGGTAGTGGACTTGGAAGATCCATCCATGTATTGATAAATGTTCAATCCTAATAAACTTAACAGCGCAATGATGGCAACCGTTTTAAAATTCGAGTTTTTATTTTCTTCCATATTAAGGGGTATTTTAAGGGGTAAAATTACTGTATTATTTACTACATTTACAATTTATTAGAAATTTTTTTCAAATTGAATCTATGTTCGATAATATTGACTTTAAAAAATATTATTTTTTGATATAGAAACGGTAAGTTCGACAAGATATTATAATGAACTGCCTTCAAACTTGCAATACCATTGGCAAAGAAAATGTAAAGCGTGGTCAACCCAAGGGGATGCAGAGGCATTAGGAGAAGAACTTTATGAGAAACTATATTCAGAAAAAGCAGGAATATATGCCGAATTTGGTCGAATCGTTTGTATATCTATGGGGTATTTATACAAGGATGAAAACGGCGTATTAAAAACCAAAATTAAATCCTTTTATTCGGAGACGGAAACGGAGATTCTGGCACAGTTTAATGAGCTATTGGAGAAATATTTTAATAACCCAACCAATCAGTATTTGCTAGGACACAATATTAAAGAATTTGACATTCCATATATATGTAGGAGATTGATTATCAATGGTATGGATGTACCAAAAATCCTAGACTTAGCAGGTAAAAAGCCATGGGAATCTAAGCATCTTCTTGACACCTTGGAGTGGTGGAAATTCGGCGACTACAAGAGTTTTACGTCCTTGGATTTGTTGGCTTCGGTGCTAGGTATCGAATCCTCTAAGTCCGATATAGACGGTAGCCAAGTAGGAGGAGTATTTTATGAAGAAAATGATTTGAAGCGGATTGCAAAATACTGTGAACGAGATGTTTTGGTGTTGGTTCAATTGTTTTTACGGCTTCAGAATCAAAAACTTTTGGGCGAAGACCAGATAGAAATGACCCAATTTTAAACCAATAAGAGATTAAATTTATGCATATTATCGCACCGTCATTGCTCGCAGCAGACTTTTCCATACTAAAGGAAGAAATAGAAATGGTAAATACCTCTGAGGCAGATTGGCTTCATCTTGATATCATGGATGGGCGTTATGTCCCCAATATATCCTTTGGATTTCCCGTATTGGACCAAGTCAAGAAATACTCGAAAAAGCCTATGGACGTGCATCTTATGATCATCGAGCCTGAAAAATATTTGGAAAGATTTGCGAAAGTAGGGGCTAATTTAATTTCTGTGCATTACGAAGCGTGTACACATTTACATAGGACTATTTATCAGATAAAAGAGCTAGGCTGTAAGGCAGGAATTGCGCTTAATCCCCACACTCCAGTATCGCATCTCACGGATATAATAGGGGATATCGATTTGGTATGTGTTATGTCTGTCAATCCTGGATTTGGTGGACAAAAATTTATCGCAAATACCTACAATAAAATCAAAGCATTAGTAGAAATTTCTAAACAAGTGAATCCAGGGCTTTTGATCGAAATAGATGGGGGAGTGGATCAACAAAATGCGAGGAAGTTAATCGACTGCGGAGCGAATGTGTTGGTGGCAGGTAGTAGTGTTTTTTCCAATGAAAATCCATTGGAAGCCATTAAAAAGCTCAAACATTGTTAATATTCTTGTAAGGAAAATTTTATCCAATAAAATTTGGTTTAGCATTTATGATTTTAAATATTAATGACTGATATGAAGCAAGTCTTTGTTGTTTTTTTTACCCTTTTGATAAGCCATGTTTTTGGACAAAATGATTTGCCAATTGGTTCTTGGGAGACCTATCTGCCATATAGAGAAGGGAATATTGTAACCCAAAGCGATACTAAAGTTTATTATGCCACGCAATTGAGTATTTTTACTGTTGACAAAACTACGAATGAGGTTGATTTTTATGACAAAACAGATGGCTTAACTGAGGTAGGTATCCAGTCGATAGTGTATGATCAAAATTCCAAATCTTTGGTCATTGTTTATGAAAATTCATCCATCGACATCATAAAGGATGATATTGTTTATAATCTTCCCAACATTAAGAACAATACGACAATTCAAGGGGACAAAACAATCCATCGCGCTAGGGTTTATGATGGTAATTTATACCTCTGTGCGGGATTTGGCCTAGTTCAAATAGATTTGAAAACTCGGACTTTTGGATTTACATCGGTCCAAAATTTTGCCGTTCGCGATATTGCAATTTATGAAAACCAATACTTTGTAGCCACTGATGGAGGCTTATATTCGATACCTCAAAATAGCAATCCTGCGGATTTCTCGATTTGGAGATATTGGGATCAGCTTACTGGGATTCCTATCAACTTTAAGCCATTCAGTCTCGGTAAACTCGGTGGTGGTTTATTGGTAGGAGGTGATAACTCGTTATACATTTTTGAAGGAGATCGTTTTACTGTGTTCAAGAATTTTGCAGGCCGTTATGTGAAATTTATCAATAGTGAAAAACCTAAAGTATTGGTAGGTTGGTCTTGTCGTCCTAACTATTGTGATGGTACGGTTGAGGTTTACAATGCAGATAGATCGTTTGTAGGAAATCAAGGTTGGGACTGTGTGAAAACCTGTGATTATGCGTTGATAGATGAATCCTCGCGAATATGGTATGCCGACCAAGGCAAAGGTTATCGAGTGGAAAATACGCTTGGAGAGGGATGCCATCCAAAAGTATTTAATTCCCCTAGGACCTTCTATTCCACCGATATCGAAAGCATAGGAAAGAATCTGTATATTGCTGCAGGAGGTGTGGACAATTCAGAATCTTATTTGTTTCGTGAAGATGGCCTTATATACAGGGAAGATGGCACTTGGAAAGAATTGAATAAATATACCAATCAGGCCATAGCGGATCAAGATATCAGGGATTTTTATCAAGTCGAAAAAAAACCTAGGACTAATAAGCTGTATATAGGCACCTATTATGAAGGAATAATCGAGAAAGATGGGGATAACATCACTCTATACAATACCCACAACAGCAGTCTTCAAGGGACTCAAGGAGACACGCAAAGGGTAAGAATAAGTGGATTGGCCTTTGATAAAAACAACAACCTTTGGATTGCAAATTTTTTCGGATCTAGGCCCATTAGCGTGCTAAAAGACAAGGGAGGTTGGAAAAATTTTGGAGGAATAGGATTGACGGCTCTTTCTCAAGTAGTTGTCGATAATAACAATTTCAAATGGTTTGTGGTCAGGGGGGTGAATGGCGGTATTTTATTGTTCGATGAAGGCAAGAATATCGATGATGAATCGGACGATAGGTATCGATTGATAAACACTTCGAATTCGATCTTGCCAACGCAATATGTCAATTGTTTGGCGGTGGATTTGGAGGGTGATGTCTGGGCTGGGACGACAGAAGGAATTGCCATATTCGAATGTGGATCTGGTGCCTTTAACTCTGAATGTAAGGGCACAGAACGTATCATATCTCAAAACGGTATTGGAGCCATTTTATTAAAAGAACAAAATATAAAATGTATAGCCATAGATGGCGCAAATCGGAAATGGATCGGTACAACAAATGGCGTTTTTGTTCAATCTCCTTCGGGCGAAGATCCAATTCATCATTTTACAGCTTCAAACTCCCCATTGTTAGACGATGTAATCAGCACCATACATATATCTGATAGTGATGGTACCGTTTATATAGGCACGAGCAAGGGTATCTGCTCCTATCGAGGCGAGGCATCTTTGGGCGTATCTGAACTAAAGAAAGAAACTGTTTTTGCATTTCCCAATCCCGTCCGCCCAGAATATTCAGGTTTGGTAGCCATCAAGGGATTAACCAGAGATGCCAATGTAAAAATCACTGACATCAATGGTGAATTGGTGTTTGAGACAGCCGCATTAGGGGGACAAGCATTATGGGACACTACGGATTTTTCTGGCAGAAAAGTTTCATCAGGAGTTTATCTAGTATTTTGTACTGACACATCTAGCGTTGATGAAGCACCGTCGATGGTAACAAAAATCGCCATTGTCAGATAATTGCCCTAAATTTCGACCCCAAAACCAAAATTAAATGTACGGCCCTCCCCAGGTATTAGACCAGGCCCGGGATAGCCACCAGCTCTCCTTGTAGCATATTTTATATTGCCGATATTGTTTAGGTTGAATTGGAAGTCAAAACGCTTGTTGAGACGATATTTTATGGAAAAATCCCAAAGATTGTATCCATTGATTTTGCCAATGGTAGCAGCTGAATTAGGAGATTCGGTATTATTTGCATCGCTAAATACGCTGCTGGTTATTTTTGTTTGCAATGTTAGAGATAAACCTTTTAAATCGTAATTTATTCCGATTAAATGAATTTGGCTAGGCGCATTTTCTACCTTTTTATCAGCTAAATTGGTATAATTGATGGTGGTATTTGGTGCTGAGCCTGCAGTGGTAGTTATCTTAAAATCCTTATACCTTGCATCGATGAATGCCATGCTAGTAAAGGCTTTTAGGTTACCAAATTTTATTGGGAAATTGAAAACATTCGAAATGTTAAGTTCGATGAATGTTTCGATTCCTTTGTGATTCGTTTGACCAAGATTTGTCCTAAATAAATAAGTGCTTTTACTTGGATCGTCATTTGTATATTTGGAAATATTGCCAATCTTGTTGTTATACTGAATATAAAATGCGCTGATATCCCATGTAAGCCAGTTTTTTAAAACACCCCTAAAACCCAAGTCTGCATTATACCCAGTAGCATCTTTTAGGTCAGGATCTATTACGTCAGTCGTAGCAGAAGGGATTAGTTCGGAAAAAAGGACGGGTCTAAATGCCTGAGATACATTGGCATAAAAACTCATATCATTAAGCTTGTAATCGAGTCCTAAGCCTGCTAGAAGAACCTTGCGCTCTATGGTGTTCAAGTCTGAATTTATTTCTTGATTGTTAACAATATTTATCCTTCCTGAACCTTTGGATTGTATGTATTCAAATCTCAAGCCTGGCACTACACTAAAATGATCGGTGATTTGAAACTGATTTTCTAAAAATAAAGCGGCATTTTTTGTTGAAAAGTTTAAGTCTGTGAGATACTTAAGCCCTTGGAGATCCTTGTTAAAGTCGTTACCTGTATCGCCTTTGCCTTTCAATCTTCTGTTCATATCAGACTGGTAAGCTCTTAATCCAAAAGATAGCCTTTGTGTTTGTTTCCCAAGATCATATTTGATGTTATTTCTCCATTCAAGACCAAGGTTTTTGTATTTATCATTGTCCAATTGGCGGGGGTTATAATCACCTATCGAATTATTGATGGTATCTAGAATATTAGCTGCGGCGACGAAACCGATGCTGTTTCTTTGAGCAATTAATCCAAAAATATTCAGATC
The DNA here is from genome assembly GCA_016720635.1 of Saprospiraceae bacterium. Taxonomy (GTDB): domain Bacteria; phylum Bacteroidota; class Bacteroidia; order Chitinophagales; family Saprospiraceae; genus JADKKF01. The sequence goes on along the minus strand of JADKKF010000024.1, from coordinate 144,384 downwards.
TGTATTCCAATTATTGATTTTGCTTTCTAAGTGGATAGAACCCAAATTCCACGGCGTACTGAACCAATTTCTTGAGCGAAAGGATTGTTTCGAATCTTCTAGAAATTGCTTGTCGGTTAGACCTCCTGATTGTTGTATTTTGTAGCCCATGTTGGTGTATTCAGCAGAAATACTGGTGAAGGGCGAAATGGTATATCTGACCATGGCATGTGTATTTATGACCTCATATTTTCCATTTTCTCTCCACCCATCACCTTTGCGATAGTGATTATAGACTTTGTAATCAAATTTTTTAAATTTGCCAGCTACAGAATTGAAAGTACTAAAAAGCCCATAGCTCCCGATAGAATTTTGTGATCGGAAAACGATGGGCTTGGTGATGTAATCTCTTTTCAGAATATAATTCAAAAGTCCACCAAATTGAGGACCAAATTGCAAAGATGCACCGCCTCTGATGATTTGGATTTTTTCAACAGCCTCCATAGGAGGATTATAATATGCTTCAGGATATCCGAATACATCGCTAGAAATGTCATAGCCGTTTTGACGAGTATTAAATTCCCAACTTCTATTAGGGCTCAATCCTCTAGCTGCGACATTCATTTGGGTACCAGAACCGTCGTTTTCCCAAACGGAGATCCCAGGCACCTTCGCGAAAATCTGCCTGGCGCTGTTGTTCACTAGATTTGCGCCAGTTTGCGATAGCTGTATGGTTTCATTTTTTTTACCAGAATAAATAACGGTCCCTGACACGGACTCCATCCAATAAGGTCGATTGATTTCGTTTTTTATAAAGACTGAATCAAGGGTCTGATTAAGGCTAGGTTCTTGTGCATTTAAGCTATTTATTACCAATACAAACAAAATAATTTTTATATAACGATTAGACATTTTTAGTTTTTTTTATTTAAAAATCGAGTGCAAAGCTATTTAGATAAACTTGCAAGGGTTTGTGAGATAAGAAAATTAAATTGTGAAAAAGGGAATTAATTATTTCGGCTATTACTTGGTGAGATCCCAGTGAAAGCCTTGAAAGAGTTGGTAAAATTGCTTGTGTTAGAAAAGCCTACGAGTTCGGCTATCTCACCAATGGAGGAATCGGTTTGGGCTAAGAGTAATTTTGCTTTGGAGATTCTTTGCTCTTGTACAAAACTAAATATTGTGCATTGGAAAATGTCTTTAAAGCCTTTTTTTAGGTAACATTGGTTCATGCCGACCATTTTTGCTAGTTCAGAAATGATTGGGGGATTGGATAGATTGCTGAGTAATATTTCTTTTGCCTGAAATATTTTTTCCTTCTCGTATGGATTATTCAAAAATTTACAATTGTAACATTTGTCTAGCGATTCAACCTCACATTTGATAGACAACACGAGTAATTCTAATGCTTTACTCTCCATAAAAATATTCGCTAGACCATCCTCTAGTTTAGAATTTAAGAGGTCAAGGATGATCATTTGGGAAGCACAACATATGTCTTTGAGAAAAATATCCCCTTGTTGAAAAATAGTTGCGCCGAATGATTTAAGATAATCGATATTGTATTGAAAATTTAGAATGTATGCACCTCCGTCTGAAAATTCCGATCCTAGATTTTCTTGACTTTGAAAATGAACTATTAATTGGACGTTTTCACCAAAATACGAAAGAACCATCTTGTTGTCAACATGGGTCGTAATGTATTTTTTGGAATATGTAATCCGCTGGTACAAAGATTTCTGAAAATATAAAGAATCAATTTGACAATAAAATCTGCTCTTAATTCTTAAGGTGATTTAAATACAATCTATAAAAAGTATAATACAATTTTATTTTTATTGTTTAAAAAAAATAGAATTGCGTCAACGATTACATGAAAAATGGTGGAAAAGTGAATTTAAAGTATTTAATGGCTACTCTGGAACTCAAAAAATCAGAATAAAAAAAATGGATTAGGATTAAAAATGCAAAATATTAAAAAGAGTCCTTTCGAGGACCAAAAACTGGGCTGCTTTGAGTTATTTTATTTTCAGAACAAAGTGTAAATAAATTTTTGGTATTGAGTAGGATAAAAGGCAATAATTTTCAATATTTCGGATATTGGAACGATGGCGGTATTCGATATGTTCTAGTTTGGTTAAGTGTGTTTCGATGTTTTGCAGTATTGTGTAGGTGCGAAATATAATATGGATGGTTTTATTTAATTCTGTCCAAACGTTTAATTTTATTGTTATTTATTGTAATTATCTACTAGAAATTTTGTTTTAGATTAAAAAATTTAACCACAATAATTGAGAAAAAATGACTATTTTTTGTTAACTTTGGAAAGGAAAAGTTTTAAAACCAAAAAGCAAAAACATGGGAAAATCAAGAAGTAAAAAAACTAAATCTGAAGTAAAGCCAAGTTCAAAAAAACTTGTATCGCAAGGTGATGTGATAGGAGGAACTACCCCCGAAACAGCTAGAGAAAAGACGAGCGAAAGAAATGTTCGTGCAAGAATAAATCAAGAATCAGTTGTGATCGCAGATATCATGAATGCTCAAGGAGACAATAAATTAGCAAGTACTATTGAATATTTGAAAAATTATAGCATTCAGGAGCAAAAAGATATTTTAGCGACCCTTCAAAACAATTTAAATGAACAGCCAATAAATATTCACCCCGATGATGAGTTGTTATCTAATTGGAGGGAAGTGGATTATCCTTACAGATATTTGATGTCTCGTAAAAACTATGAGAAACAAAAGTATGACCTTCAAGTGGAACTATTAAAATTGCAAAATTGGGTAAAAGAATCTGGTTCTAGGGTTGTGATTTTATTTGAAGGTAGAGATGCAGCTGGCAAAGGAGGTACAATCAAGCGATTTATGGAACATTTGAATCCACGTGGTGCACGAGTGGTTGCCTTAGAAAAGCCTACCGATGAAGAGCGAGGACAATGGTTTTTCCAACGATATATAAAACATTTGCCAACTAAAGGAGAAATAGTGTTGTTCGACCGATCATGGTATAATAGGGCAGGGGTTGAGCGCGTGATGGGATTTTGCAATGAAAAAGAATACAGTGAATTCATGCAACAAGCGCCTGAATTCGAGAAAAACCTTGTTCAAAGTGGGATTTTATTGTTTAAATTTTGGTTCAGCGTAACGCGAGAAGAGCAAAAGAGACGATTTAAAGAAAGGGAAACGCACCCCCTCAAACAGTGGAAATTGTCACCAGTAGATAAAGCATCATTGGGAAAATGGGATGAATATACGATAGCCAAGGAACAAATGTTTTTTCACACAGACACATCAGATGCACCTTGGACGGTAATAAAGTCAAATTGCAAAAAGCGCGCAAGATTGAATGCAATGAGATTTATCTTGCACAAGGTTCCTTATGTTGGAAAAAGTCAACAGGTGATAGGTAAGCTTGATCCGTTAATAATCGGTCGCTCAAACGAGAATACTATAAATATAGTGAGCTCTTAGAAATTGTACAAAAAGTAAATCTTTTGGCTTGGGGTTAATGTTGTGGCTGTTTTTAATCATCAAAGTTTCACTCTTCTGTTCTCAATTCTGGATCTAATAATACCCTGCAGAAATGGATAGATACAAAGAAACGTTTGACACTTGGAATAGAATAGCTGTGCTATACCAAGACAAGTTTATGGATTTAGACTTGTATAATGAAACATATGACTATATATGTGATTCTATTTCCAAGGTCAATCCAAAAATATTGGAAATAGGTTGTGGACCAGGAAATATAGCAAAGTACCTTTTGGCGAAAAGACCAGATTTTGATATTTGGGGCATTGATGTTGCACCCAATATGATTGAACTTGCAAAAAAGAATAATCCAAATGCGAAATATGCAGTCATGGATTGCAGAAATATTTCAGAAATTACTACGAAATTTGATGCGATCATTTGCGGCTTTTGTTTACCTTATTTATCACATACAGATAACAGAAAATTAATAGCAAACTTTAAAAATTTACTAAGGGAAAATGGATTGATATATATCAGTTTTGTCGAAGGAGATCCAAACAATTCGGGTTTTCAAATTGGAAGTAGTGGCGATCGCAGTTTTTTCTATTATCATGAAATAGAATCTCTAACCTTAGCTTTAAATGAAAGTAAATTTGAAATATTAAGAATATTTAAATTGGAGTATAAAAAAAATCTAGCGGAATCTGAATTTCATACCATATTAACAGCCAAGAAAAAATCTGCTCTTGACGTTGACAAAGATTTAACCTCCTCGAAGATGAGCTAAAACTAGCCCCCTTTTTAACTTAAGCATTAATTTTAAAGGACACTAATGATTAAAGGAAGTTTCAGATTAAGAAAATCTTTAATCTAGTGATTATCCGCGCGAAGTGGACACAAAATGGTGTTAAGGATTTGAAAAATAATATAACCGACCGAAATCGATAACTATCGTATAGTGCTCGGATAACCATTCTATGGGAGCGCCAAATGGCGTTAAGGATGTGTAAAAAAAACAATTAGAGATCGTAACCGATAGCTATCGGATAGCAAACGGATAGTGTTCGAATAACCTAGTAAGATGTGCTCTAAATTTCATATTGAATGGAGAAAATATATAAACGATCTTAACCGATAGCTATCGGATAGCAAACGACTAGAGTTCAGATAAACTTTCGAAGAAACCTCAAAATGCTATTTTGGAATTGGAAAAAACACATAAATGATCGTAACCGATAGCTATCGGATAGCAAACGGATAGGGCTCGGATACACTAGCAAAGCGCGCTCTAAATGCAACAAACGATTCGGGAAAAACAATAACCGATCGTATCCGATAGCCATCGGATAGCAAACGGAAAGTGTATGGATAACCGTTCTATGTGGGGATTAAATGGTGCTTAGGAATGGAAAAACTATAAAAGATTGTAACCGATAGCTATCGGATAGCAAACGGATAGGGTTAGGATACACTAGCAAGGTGTACACTAAATGCTACAAACGTTTCGGAAAAATATATAAATGATAGTAACCGATAGCTATCGGATAGCAAGCGGCTAGTGGTCGGATTCACTAGCGAAGTACACTCTAAATGCTACTAACGATTCGGGAAAATATATAAAAGATCGTAACCGATAGCAATCGGTTAGCAAACTACTAGAGTTCAGATAAACTTTCGAAGAAACCTCAAAATGCTATTTTGGATTTGGAAAAACAATAACCGATCGTAACCGATAGTTATCGGATAGCAAACGGATAATAATCTTTAAAAAAACTTGGCGCTTTTCTCGACTGTTCAATTTTATTTTATTAATTTTGATTAAACTTATTTAGTAATATAAAATTTTGCCAATTTATGCGTTTCTGTAGATTATGTAACAACGAAGTGCTTGGTCGTGCCGATAAAATATTTTGTGATATAAAGTGCAAGAATGCCTATAACTTGGCATTGAGAAGACAAACTAAGCTCGAGGTTAAGCCGATTGACAGGTTACTGCACCGAAATAGAGAGATACTCCAGCTTTTGTTGGGATCATTGAAAAAAGTTATGATAGACAAAATTGTGATGACGAGGGCTAATTTTTATTGGGATCATTGCACTGGTTTGTATCATAACAAAGATGGCAAAATTTATCACTTGGTTTATGATTATGCATGGATGGAATTTTCTTCCCAACAAATTCTTGTTGTAAAAAAGAAATTTAATCTTAAGCAAACTCAGGCTGTGCAAACAGCTAATAGGAAGTTAATTCTCTGATTCCTATAACCAAACCTTATTCTATCCTATTAAAATAATTCTTTAGCTGTACACTATTTCTATACAGATGCACAGTAAATTGCGTAAGTGATCGGAGCCGTCATGTAGAATACATGAGTCCGAAGGACCAAAGCGGCATAGAGCACGACCCGATCTCGTCTATCTGACGAGAGAAGGGATACGCCCAAATAATTCAAAAAAAAGGGTTATAAATGAATCGGCCTAGATTCCGTGGCATCCAAGGCAGCTTCTTTAATCGCTTCGGTATAAGTGGGGTGGGGGTGGCAAATGATGGCAGCATCCTCCGCACTAGCCCGGAACGTCATGAGCGAAACAGCTTCCATGATAAGATCGGCAGCGCGGGCTCCAAATATATGTGTACCCAGGATCTCGTCGGTTTCTTTGTGTGCAAGGATTTTTACGAGCCCTTCGGTGTCCATGCTAGCCCTTGCCCTTCCGAGTGCTTTCATTGGAAATTTTCCAACTTTGTAAGGTATTCCTTGGGCTTTAAGTTCATCCTCCGTTTGACCAACTGATGACATTTCGGGCCATGTATAAACGACGCCAGGGATCAAATTGTAATCTAAATGGGGATGTTGCCCTGCAATGGTTTCTGCGACAAACACGCCGTCCTCAGAGGCCTTGTGCGCCAACATTGGGCCATTTATTACGTCTCCAATGGCATAAATATGGTCAATATTGGTTTTCAGGTGGCCATCAACTTTGATTTTACCTTTTTCGTCTGCTAGTACCCCAGCTTTTTCGAGTCCTAATCCGTCGGTGTAGGCCCGTCTTCCAATCGCCACGAGACAGTAATCCGCCTCTAATTGCTTGGATTCTCCACCGTTCTTAGGTGCAAAAGTTACATTCACAGATTTACTCTTTGCAGTAACAGATGCTACAGCATGACCCAACAAAAATTCAATACCCATCAGTTTTAGGCTCTTTTGGAGCTCTTTGGCACAATCGCTATCCATTGTTGGTAGGATTTTGTCTGCGTATTCAATGATAGTCACTTGAGTTCCAAGTCTTGCATATACAGAACTCAATTCCAGTCCAATGACTCCAGCTCCTACGACAACCATTTTCTTAGGAATTTCGACAATATTTAGAGCTTCGGTCGAAGTAATAATGCGTTTTTTGTCGTAATTAAAATTAGCAGGGATGATGGGTTTGGATCCAGTAGCAATGATCGTGTATTTCGCTGAAATTTGGGTTTCTGTCGTGTCTTGTTTGATGGAAATCGTATGTGCATCCACAAATGAACCGTGCCCCAAATATCGAGTGATTTTATTTTTTTTCATTAAATATTCGACTCCGGCACATGTTTGGCTTACTACATCATTTTTTCTTTTGACCATTGTGGCCATATCCACTGTCATTTTGCCAATGCTTATACCGTGGGCTTCAAACTTATGTTTTGCGTTATAAAAATGTTCAGAAGAGTCCAACAATGCCTTGGAGGGAATACATCCCACGTTAAGGCAAGTTCCACCCAAAGTGGCGTATTTTTCAATAATTGCAGTTTTAAATCCCAACTGAGCGGCTCTGATTGCAGCCACATATCCTCCTGGTCCTGAGCCAATTACAACGATGTCAAATGATTCCATGCTATATGATTAAATTATTCTGGGGGTTTTTGATTTTTGGGGTTATTAGGATTGTTAGGCCTAAATTTATTATTGAATTTGTTCGGTCTAAACTTATTTTGTGGCGGCTGTCCACCTTGGTTTGGTGGATTGCCAGTATTGTTTGGTTTTTGGTTGTTTTGCGGATTTTGATTGTCGTTAGGAGACTGCTGCCTAGGCGGATGCTGTGGTCTAGGTCCGTTAGGATTACCTTGTCCCTGCTTATTTCGTGGGTTATTCCCTTGGCCTTGTTGGTTTTGACCTTGTTGGTTTTGGCTATTACCTGACTTATCTCCTGGCCTAGTTGGACGGTCTTGGTTTCGATTAGGATTTTGAGGCGTTTGGGGTCTTTGTTGATTTGACCTCACACCTTCGATATTTAAGCCAGAGAACTGTCGGTTGTTGTTTCTGTTTTTCTTTTTCTTCTTCTTTTTAAGGTTAGGCAGTTCGATTTCACCAGTAACATCTGCAAAATCAATGATCGGTTCTTTCTCGATCTGGGCCAATTTGATATCTCCTAGATTCACAGATCTATCGCCTCTTGTATTTCTATCTTGAATTTCTTTTACTTTATCAACGTCGAGATTAATATAAGAAATCCTACCTTTTTCTGCTTCGTAACTGTAGGTCATGAGCCGTTTGAATACATCGGTCTTCACTAGATTGGCATGGCCATTGACATGAAAAATTCTATCCGCATCTACTGGAAAATCTTGCAAGGCATCGATATAAGTATCCAACTCAAAATTCAAACAGCACTTCAATCGCCCGCATTGTCCTGAGAGCTTGGTTTGATTGATGGCTAGATTTTGATATCTGGCTGCAGCTGTAGATATTGATTTAAAATCTGTAAGCCAAGTCGAACAGCACAACTCTCTGCCGCATGATCCAATTCCTCCCACTAGTCCAGATTCCTGACGTGAGCCTATTTGTTTCATTTCGATTTTTACACGGAAGACTCGTGCGTACTCCTTGATCAATTCTCGGAAATCGACCCTGCCTTCTGCGATAAAATAGAAAATTGCCTTCTTTAAATCGGCTTGATATTCGACCTCGGCAATCTTCATGTCCAGATCCAAGGTTCTTGATATTGCTCGAGCCTTGATGAGAGATTCTTTTGACATCGCCCTTGCCTCCATCATTCGCTCTATATCTTTTTCGTGGGCGATTCGTACCACAGGTTGCAATATCGTCTCTTTGCTATATTTTTTCTTTTTTCGTCTTATTCTCGCTAATTCTGCTGTTAGGGTCACTCGGCCTACGTCGTATCCAGAACCAGTATTTACAACAACCAAATCCCCAGTAATTACATCCAAATTAGGTGGTAATTGGAAAAAATGTTTGTGAGATCCGTGATTAAATCCAACTTCTATATAAGGATATTCCTGCAAGGCTTTAATTTGCAATTTTGCAAGCCAATCGTAAGTATTTAGTCTATTGCATCCTCCAGATGAACAGCCTCCGCTACAACCTCCTGTCGAACATCCTCCTCCATTCGTGCCACATGAGCCACATCCCATTTATATATTGATTTATACTTTTGAACAAATTAATTGCTGACAAAGGTAAGGATTTTTTTTGAGTGACTATTATAAATTGTGCTTATTCATCATATATAACCTAAATGACAAGATATCGCATCATGCTTTTTCAGGTTAAGATCAATAAAAAAGCGCTAGTAACTCCAAGGATACCAACGCTTATTATTTCAAAATCAGTCAGAATCGACCGATTTTATTTTTAGTTTATTTTAAACAATTCAACTTCGAATACTAGGGTTGAAAAAGGCTTGATAGATCCACCTGCACCTTGCTCTCCATATGCTAGATTGTATGGAATGAAGAATTTGTATTTAGATCCAACACTCATTAATTGTAGGCCTTCAGTCCATCCTTTGATCACGCCATTCAATGGAAATTCTATCGTTTCTCCTCTGTCATAGCTGCTGTCAAATGTCTGACCATTCAACAAAGTACCTTTGTAGTGAACCGTCACCTTGTCAGTTGCCTTTGGTTTTGGCCCCTCAGTAGCTTTTAATACCTCATATTGCAAGCCGCTAGCCGTAGTCTTTACCTCTGGCCTTTTTTATTTTCTTCTAAAAATTTTGCCCTTCTTCCAATTGGGAAGCTCCAGATTTTTTATTTTTTGCTGTCATATATTCAGAAAAAATTTGATTGGCCTGTCCTTGGTCCATCGCCAATTTTCCTCCGCTGAATACATCGTCCAAAGCCTTTGCAAGATCTGCACTGACGATTTTGTCCACTCCTTGAGACTTGATATTTTGACCTATCAACACTCCAATAGCATAACTTAAAGAATCCATTTTATTTCCTTCTTTGTTTTGTGCAATAGCAAGATTAGCACTCATTACTACCGCGATGATTAAATAAATTGCGTTTTTTTTCATTTTTTAAAATTAAAATTTGTAGTTATAAATAGTTGATTATTGAGCATTTAATTCTGTAAAATATTGATAAAATATGGAATGGTTTCGATTCCTTTGTAAAATTGAACAAGCCAAACTTTTCATTAGGCGAGTGCAGATTGTCCGAATTCAACCCGAACCCAAAAAGAACGGATTTTAACCCCAATTCTTTTTCAAATAGGGCAACTATCGGTATGCTTCCACCACCGCGACAAGGAATAGGCTCCTTACCGAAGGTCTTCTGCATCGCCATACTTGCCGCCTTGAAAGGCACCGAGTCTATAGGAGTGACCACTGGCTCCCCGCCGTGGTGATAATCCACTTTCACTTGAACTGATGGTGGTGCGATGGACCTAAAATGATCTTCGAATAACTTGGATATTTTGGCAGAAGTTTGGTTGGGTACCAAACGCATTGAAATCTTTGCAAATGCCTTGGACGGCAACACGGTTTTGGCTCCTTCGCCAGTATATCCACCCCATATGCCATTGACATCAAGCGTAGGACGAATCGAACTCCTTTCGGAAGAGGTATATCCTTTTTCTCCCCATACGGCATTAACTCCTAGATCTTTCATATAAGCCTTCTCATCGAATGGCGCCTCAGCCAGCGCAGCCCTCTCTGCAGGAGTCACTTCCACTACATCGTCATAAAATCCAGGTATCGTGATATGATTGTTTTCGTCGTGCATGGAAGCAATCATTTTTGCCAGGATATTCGCTGGATTCGCAACTGCTCCACCATACACCACTGTGCAAGTCCCTGTTTGGTCCAGTGACTGTAACTTCCATATAGCTCAATCCTCTCAGGCCTGTATCTATCGATGGACAATCGTTGGCTATCATTGAAGTATCTGAAATCAATACCACATCGGCTTTGAGCATGTCTCGGTACGTCACGATGAATTTACCCAAATTCGGTGAACCCACTTCTTCCTCACCTTCAATCATAAACTTTGCATTACATGGCATTTCACCTTGCTTCATCATCGCTTCGAATGCCTTTAAATGCATATAAACTTGGCCTTTGTCGTCGCAAGACCCACGCGCATAAATGGCTCCTTCAGGATGCAATTCTGTCTTTTTGATAATAGGCTCAAATGGCGGCGACTCCCAAAGTTCCAATGGATCTGGCGGCTGCACATCATAATGCCCATAGACTAGAATCGTTGGTTTTTTGGGGTCGATTATTTTTTCACCATAGACGATCGGATGACCTTCTGTTGGATATACTTTGACATTGTCAGCACCCGCTAAGCGCAGTTTTTCGGCTACCCAATCGGCTGTTTTTGCCACGTCAGGAGCATATTTACTGTCTGCGCTGATGGACGGGATCTTCAAAAGTTCTAGGAGTTCCCCCAAATTCTTTTCTCGGTTGGCAGCAATATATTCTTGTGTTTTAAGCATGATTTCTATAAATTTTTAAAATTAAATATGGAAAGTCACCGTTTTATGCCTTTTCGAAGGCAAATGTACCACTTTCTAGCCAAATTACCCCTTAATATTAGGTTATAATTTAGTTAAGAAAAAGGTATCAAAATACTCCACCAAAATCCCAATTCAAATCACAATTATTTTTATGGCGTATCCCTTCTCTCGCCCTAAAAGCGAGATCGGGTCGGTGTCTTCCAGGCTCGCTTTCGCTCGGTGCTGCGCACCAGCCTAAGGCTGCCTTCCAGGTACCTTACGCGCTGGGGGAGGGGCAAAATGAAAGTTTGTCACCATCGACAATTCATAGAAAAATGAAATTTAGTAAAAATGTGATTAGAAATTGGTCATACTGTCATACCGTCCGAAATGACAATTAGGGCTAAGCCAAAGTTATATTTGGTACCATTGCTTTCATACGGAAATACTCATATTTATTTATTTTACCTGCTGGATCATTTTCGATGATGTCCTTCAGTTCTTGTTCGTTTTCTACTGCTACTATTCCAAGGCCATAAATTTCCTTTGGGTCAAAAACAGGACCGAAAGCATAAACTTTACCTTGATTCATTTTTTCATCCAGTAGGATACATGGTCGGTCATAATTGCTCTTTCATGTTCAGTCATTGTTGTAGCGAAGTCGGGTCGAGAAGGAAGTAAGTGAACAACGTAATATTGTTTTTCCATATTATTTAAATAAATTCTTGTTCTAAAATCACATGTTTACCGTAATTAAAAATACGTGTTTGTATCGTCGGATACGAAGATTCTTATCATTTAATTGCAAAATATTTTAAAATCAAATATAACAAAAAGTATTACAAAAATCTTCAATGTTGCTGATTAGCCAAGCTGATAATCCTGATTCTCAGCGATTTTACCTTTGCACGATCGGCTAGGCATAAAATCACTGCTCGCGGTTCAGTAGAGTTATTCGTGTATTAATTTTAAAAATGATTCAATAAAATAGCCCAATTGTTTTTTAGTTTCCTCGTCTGATATATTACCTTGGGTATTAAATTTTCCTTTTACACCTTGAATGAGCAAAGTGGTTTCATTTGTAAATTTAGCCATTGCTGTTTTCATAATTAGTTGCAACTCTTCATGACCTTTTTCTCCACTTGCCGAGGCTGTTATGAGTCCGGTTGGTTTGTCCGAAAATATTATTGTCGAAATGCACCATTCTATTGCATTTTTTAGTCCACTTGGAATACTAAAGACATATTCTGGTGTACTTATGATAATTCCGTCTGCTTCTTCAATACTTTGTCTAAATTCAAGTATTTCTTTTGGTGGATTATCTGTCGAAAGTTCTGGATCAAAATGTGGTAATTTTTTTAACTCATTATAAATCGTCACGTTGAATTCATTTTTTGTTAGCCTCGCTATTGTCTCGACAAGTTTTAGGTTGGTAGAATTTGTACTTGCACTGCCAATAATTGCCAATATATTCTTCTTTTTCATTGAATTCTATTATGTTTAGTCTCATATAAGTTTCGTTACACTAGCCGATAATAAACTTGGCTTTGCAAATTGCCTTTTTAGTAGGTAGGGATGTATATCAAATTCTGTGTTTCTTTCTGCTTTTCCAGACCTCTATTTCTACTATATATTCTGGGATTGTCATTTCTTCAATTTCCTTTTTAGCAAACCTTTCTGCTTGTGTTGTATTGTGATCGTTTTGATATTTGATCATTTTTTGTTGAAACATATCGGTATTGAAATCAATAAAATCACTGTAAACCTTTTCTGACGCATTAAGATTCCTCAATTTAACTGTTTCAGAAATCCAAGCTCTAATACATTCTACTAATTTAACTGGAATATCTTTATGATTTTTGATATCAAATCCATTAATATCTGAAATAGCCTTCATATAATCGTATCTTTCAGTTTCCAAAATTAATGATCTTTTATCAGAAAATTCGTGATTGAATTTCCTTAAACCATAATCAATACCAAGTTCGAATGGCATATTTAATCTATAAAACTCATTAGCAGATTTTGATTGTAATCTTGAAAGATCGTGTATCGAGTACTTAGACTCGTAGATAAGGTTTACAATTTTTTCTAATCTTGGTTGGCCAGAATCAGAGTTTTCCAAACTTAAACGTGGAGTGAAACCATAATAAATTATTGTAAAAACTAAGGTTTGAAGTAAGTCAAAATATTTATCATCGAAAGGGCAATTTATGAAAACATTCCTTTCGTAGTTCTTGTGTTTAACCATCTATTATCCTTTAGGCGGAAATGGATCTTTTCCATAAGAGTTTCTTTCTTGAATGCGACCATCCTTTTTATGAATATATAGTTCTGTATGTTCTTTCCTACTTAATTCTCGACCGTATTTAACTGCCTCTTCTTTACGGTCAAATGATCTAGACACTTTCGCAGATCCTGATTTTTTAACAGCCCACCCTCCTTGTTTACTGGATGGTATTACGTGATTTGATTTTTTATTCATTTTATATTCCTTTTTTCGTATTTTAACAATTTATAATGATTTTAAGTTTCCTGCAATAAATGGTAATTGACGAAAAAATATACCCAACTCTTGTGATGTGAATCTTGGATTAAATTGAACTAAGTCGAGATGTAGTGTTGCTTTATTCATGTATTAAGTTTATTGTGCAAATCACCAGCTAACAAAATTAAATTATTTGCAATTAAATTTCAATTTTATTCTCAAATTTTCTTCTATTATTCTGTTTTGTGCGGAAGAATTCAGTAGGCAAGCACGACCAAATAAATGCAATTTACTATAGATCTGTAAATCCTTCTAAATACTCAAAATATAACAAATATTTTCTCTAGATACCAATTGTATTTATCTAAGATTTGGATCTAAGTTCAAATACCAATCTCCTTTTTCTTAATATTAAATTTAAAAATATATGTAATTATTAATATTTGCAAAAGTCCATTCAATTTTGTCTCCGAACTTTGTCTCCGAAAGATCAAAGTTTAAGGAAGGGGTTTGATTGTTTTTACGACCAGAAAATACAGTAGTTTGATTTACTCAAGTGTGAAGTCGAATTATTCGATGTTGCTTCTACATAGGTCGTTTTTAACAGTTCACCAATTGTATTCTCGCGTACTTCAAAATATGGAATTTAAATTAGTTCCAAAACACCTGCAAAAACCAACTGAGCCAAAGTCGTGACCTTGGCGGGAAAATTCTCCCGCCCACGACCCAAGCGATTACTAATCTTTACTCATGGTGTGATAATTTCTTGGTATCACCTCCTTTTGTAAAAAAAAATATTACTTTGATTTCTTCTTATGGCCAAACTTCTCCTGCGTCAGCGACCGAAACGGCCACCGAAGGTGGGTCAAGTCAAGTCTTAAGATTTGGCTTGACGGATCGAAGAGAACCCGTGAAGGCCGCGACCCACCTCTCTTTTGAAACAAGTGAGGTGGGAGACGCCAAAAGAAAAATCACACCTTCAAGAAAAATGTTGAAAAAATACGCATTATTTGTAATTAAAATTATACATTTGTAAAACAATAAACTTTGGCTATGACGTTTTTGCAGCAAAATTTGAAATATCTGCGCGAAAAACACCAGTTTACGCAACAAGAATTGGCAACCAAGTTGGGCATCAATCGTAGCTCTATCGCAGATTATGAACGCAACAACGCCGAACCTTCGATCAAATCCTTGTTGAAACTCGCCCAAATTTTCAATGTGACCGTTGATTCAATGGTGGCTGGATTGGTGAGTGCTGATGACCTAGAAGTGGGTCGATCTGATGGCCTCAGGATCCTTGCAATCAGCGTGAATGCTCAGAATGAAGAATATATCGAGCTCGTAGAGTCAAAGGCGTCCGCAGGTTATTTGCAGGGATATGCAGACCCCGAGTACATCAAGGATTTACCAAAAATATTTTTCCCTAATATCCCGTCGGGGACATACCGCGGATTTGAAATCGAAGGCGATTCGATGCTGCCTATCGAGTCGGGGAGCGTGATTATCTGCAAGTATATCGAACATATCAGAGATCTGAAAGACGGCAAAACTTATATCGTTATCACCAAAAATGATGGACTCGTATATAAGCGTGTTCGACTGTCGAAACACAAGGATCGCCTAGTACTTGTAAGCGACAATACGACCTACGAACCATATGAAATAGGACTTTTGGAGATCGACGAACTTTGGGAATATTACGCGCATTTGAGTTTTGATGATCGCGACAAAAACGACTCAGACTACCAATTGCAGTTGTTAAAAATACAAAAGGAGCTGGCCAATATCCAGAACAAAATTGAGACAATAGCTACGCACTAACCGTTGAATATAACCTCTTGGATCACTGGTGTCTGACCTGGTTGGACCTCATTGATGACGACAACTTGAGCTTTGTTCGGGACTAGCTGTGAAGAGATGGTGTGTACTAGGCCGTAAGCGACGCTTTCTTCTGGATTGAGCGTGGTTCGATTGTGCATATCCGCAAGGACTTTTTCAGGTTCGTACCCGCAAGTATCGGCGATGACCTTGGCTATATTGTTTTGATCAATCTGCAAGCCCTTGAGATACTCGATGAGTTGCTTTTCATCTGCTTGTCCACCAGCTTGAAAATTGAACGAAACACCGTGCATTAAGAATCTGGCATGGGGTACAGAAAACCTCTTTTGCCCAGCACAAAATACTACAACACCGATAGAGTCCACGCTGCCAAAATTGTAAGTATGGACGGGTATTGGTATGCCTTTGAGGTAATTGTATAGCGACAATCCGTGGAAAACCGACCCCCCTGGCGAGGAGATGATCAAATGGATTTTGGTTGCTCCCTGGGTGATTTTTGTGTCGATGGCCTTCAAGAGCATGTCTGTGGATTGGGGCGTTACCCCTGCGAAAAATCTTATATAAGCTTCCATTTTGTATTGGGATTAGTGCCCGACGCTGGGCATTTAATGTAAATAAAAAAAAGAGGAAAAGGTTGAAAACTAAGGATGTTTTGGGATGCTAATGCAATATTTGGGCAGTCCCCCTACAGCATTATTGAATGGCTAAAAAGGGTAAGGGTCGGGTGATGCGTGGCTTCGGTCTCATTTACTCATGATATTCGTAAGATGAGACTATCGTCTATTGAAGACGACACCACTACTCCCCCTACTGCGCTAGGCATTTTTGTCCTATCATTGCTTAATGTTATATTTATGAGCCACATCGCATTATCAGTCCCTAAAAAGCCCACCAATGATGAAAAAAAATATAGATAAAATGGTAATAATCAGATAAAATAATATGCGTATAAAATTTATGTATAATACATCTTATAATCAATAAGATACGTATAGGATAAATAATTTACTTGTCTTCTTTCATATTAAGAAAAAGCTATAATTCAATGCTGGATAGGGTTTTAGGCTATATTAAATTTGGAAAATTAAATTATAAAATGTACCTTTGCGGCGTTAATTAATTTTATTTAACCTAACCAATTTTATTACAATGAATAAAGGAGATTTAGTAGATGCTATTGCAGCAGGATCTGGCTTGACAAAAGTTGATTCAGAAAAGGCTTTGAATGCAACCATTGCTGCAATTACAAATGCTTTGACAAAAGGGGATAAAGTAACTGTTCCTGGATTTGGTTCATTTTTGACTTCAAAAAGAGCTGCTAGAACGGGTCGTAATCCTCAATCTGGTAAGGAAATTAAAATCGCGGCTAGAACCGTAGCTAGATTTAAAGTAGGTAAGACCCTTGCTGATGCAGTAGCAAAATAAGATATTTTATCTTTGCTATAAGAATTTAAGAAAGGCAGTACATAAAAAGTATTGCCTTTTTTTTATTTTTGCCAACAGACTTTTTATAAACACAATAAAAACACTCATGAAGAGCAATGCTGAAATGGCTTCTATGGCCACACAAATAAGACGGGATATCATCAGGATGGTTCACGGATGCCAGAGTGGGCACCCTGGAGCCTCTTTGGGTTGTGCTGATTTGCTCGTAGCATTGTATGGTAGATTCATGAAGCACGATCCCCGTTTCCATATGTCGGGCAAGGACGAAGACGTTTTCTTCCTTTCCAATGGACATATTTCGCCACTTTGGTATGCAACATTGGCTAGATTTGGCTATTTTGATGTCAAAGAGTTGGCGACCTCCAGACGATTAAACAGCCGACTACAAGACCATCCAACCGCCCATGAGGTGCTGCCAGGAGTTAGGATAGCCACTGGGTCTCTAGGGCAAGGTCTCTGTTGGATGCGGAGTTGCACTAGGTAAGAAAATGTCTGGAGACGACAAAAAGGTTTTCGTTTTAACAGGAGATGGAGAATTGCAGGAAGGTCAAAATTGGGAAGCAATAATGTTTGCTGCACATTACCGACTGGACAATATGGTAGCCATCGTCGATTGGAATGGTCAGCAGATAGATGGCTCCAACGACAATGTAATGTCCCTTGGAGATTTAGAAGCCAAGTGGAGCGCTTTTGGATGGGAGACTTATCGGGTCGAGGGTAATGACATGGACAAGCTCACTGCTGGATTTGAAAAAGCATTGGAGCATTCAGGTAAGCAAAAGCCAAAAGTAATTTTACTCCATACAGAAATGGGCTATGGCGTGGATTTCATGATGGGTTCGCATAAGTGGCATGGCAGCGCCCCAAATGATGCACAATGCGAAGCAGCATTAGCGCAGTTGGAAGAAACCCTTGGCGATTATTAATATTAGGCTCCATTATTAAAAATTTTTACGACAAATGAAATTATCAGACCATATCAATTTAGGAAATAAAGCTACAAGAGATGGCTTTGGCGAAGGATTTTATCATCTTGGCAAGACCAATGACAAAGTGGTGGGATTGACAGCAGACTTGATGGGTTCTATGAAGATGGACGCCTTTGCAAAGGACTGGCCAGATCGATTTGTGCAAGTAGGAATTGCTGAGGCCAATATGATGGGTGTTGCTGCTGGACTGGCTATTGGCGGCTATATTCCTTATACGGGTACATTTGCCAATTTTTCTACAGGTAGGGTTTATGATCAAATAAGACAATCAATCGCCTATTCTCACAAAAATGTAAAAATTTGTGCATCACACGCAGGGCTGACCTTAGGCGAAGATGGCGCCACGCATCAGATATTGGAAGATTTGGGTCTCATGAGGATGCTTCCAGGGATGACCGTTATCAATCCATGTGATTCAAATCAAACTAGGGCTGCAGCCATAGCTATTGCTTCATGGGATGGACCCGTTTACCTTCGATTTGGAAGACCTTCAGTACCCAATTTTACCCCGCTTGAGAGAGAATTTAAGATAGGCAAAGCAGATGTGTTGTCAGAGGGCAAAGACATCACATTGGTAGCTTGTGGACATATGGTGTGGAAATGCATAGAAGCTGCCCGAGAATTAGAAATGGAAGGATTACAATGTGAGGTGATCAACCTAGCAACAATCAAGCCTTTGGACGAGGAAACCATTCTAAAATCATTAGCAAAAACAAGGGCCCTTGTGACCGCAGAAGAACATCAAATCAATGGTGGTATCGGTGATATGTTGGCTGGTTTGTGTGCGAGAAAATTGCCAATTCCAATAGAAATGGTAGCTGTAATGGACAGTTTTGGTGAGAGCGGCAAACCCGATGAATTGCTTGTCAAATATGGATTAACAACTCAAAATATCATCCTAAAGGCTAAGGCTTGTTTGTCCAGAAAATACTGATTTTATCAATCATTTCTAGTAAAAAATAAATCAGCAGGATACTGGTTCACGTGCATCCTAAAGGGTTCGTCAAACATTTCAACGAAATCGAGGACTTTTCACCTGTATCGTGTTGTCTGTCTATAATCGTGGATATTTCCAAAGAATCGCAATATAGATTGGATGCGCATATCAGCGAACCGTATAAATCTACATTCAATTTTGAACTTTTGGTATTTATCAATTTGTCATCATCGGCGGATTCTCTAAGTCGGATGATGTCCATGATGCCAGCTTTGTGATTCCATCCTTTGTAAAAATTTATTTCGAGACTGTGGTTAGTATAGGATCTAATAATCCCTTCCATTTTCTTAGCCATGATTATTTTCTTTGCCTCATTCTTCTTGATGGATTCGAAGATTACTGTGTCTCCAGCCGATATCTGATAGTTAGGTGCTAGAAATGTGAGACTAAAGAAGTTCATACTGTCCACCGTTTTATTGAAATACAAGTCTTTACTCAGAATTTTGGAATCATGGTAAAGCACAACCCTCATCTCTTGACCGTATCGATAATAGCTATATTGGTTAGCCCAAGTATTGTATTTATAAACCGTTGTGCCTTCTATCAGTGGTGGATAAAGCTGTGCCATCGCATAGTCTGATAGATAGGGAAGCTTGCAGCCATACATTAATAATGATAGGACACAAAAAAGTGAAATATTGGTTTTCATAATTTATCAAATATTGGATTATAATTGAATCCAATCAACAGAGAATTCTGTCCCTGAGATTGATGAAGTGGCATGGCACTATTGATATGAATAAAGTCTTGGAGTGAATAATAACGCTTTTGCTTGGGATTTTTTTCAAATCGCAATGATCCCAATAATCCAATATTAAACCCTAATGTACCATACAAATTAGGTGAAATACAACCGCCATTTATCTTCAAATTATACGATGAAGAGTTGAAGTTTTTATTAAAATTGCTTTTCCCTGTAAAGTTAGTTATCTTACTTCTGAATTCTCTCCGTGAGCCAGACTTGGATTCTATGGCGGCCAAATCTTCTAGCAATGTATAGTCAAAAACATCGGTCCCAAGCAGTTTCGCGGCTTCGTAAAAACTGCGTCTATAGCCCGTAAACTGATCAAAGCTGAATTCTAGTATATTCTGGTACTTTCTCCATGGGTGATGCCAAATCAGTCCTCCACCTCCTGTCCAAAATCGATCAAATCCATCCCCTAATCCAATCTGAGAAAAATACGGACCATCGTTATAATAGTAAATACTGAGGTTATTTCCTTGAACGAATGTAGAACCGACGGTTTGATTTCTATGGTGATTATTGACGATGAAATGCACACCTTGGATGATATGAATTTTTCTGTCACCATCTGTGATGATATTATTAAATGACAAATTATTGATGGAGCGACTGGCCTTCCAAAACGGTATTTCTGAATGATTATGGGGCATGCTGGCATATCCGAATTGAAAACTGCTCGTAAGATCAATTTGATTGTCTTGGCTCTCAAGCGTCAGGCAATTGCCCAATGATTTATTATAAAACCCTAAATTAGTTGAGCCATTTAAAATTAAATTTCCAAAATATTTGGTCAAGGCAACTCCTATATATGATCTGATACTCGGAAAGTTCCTTTTGTGCCGTCAAAATTTTTATTGGCATTGACCGTAATTCCAACTTGAAATGTGAATGAATCGTAGAATTTTTCGGTTTCTTGACTCTTGAGTTTAAATACACAAATTAAAAGGCATGCACTTGTTGATAAAATTCGAATCGCATTCATTTTATGGTGGTTTATTTTACAAATATAAGCTATTTATTCACTAATATTGGATTTGTTGCATTATTAGTTATATTTTATTTTAAATTAAAGCAAGGGTTCAGATGTGCTTGGGCTTTTGTTTTTTTGTTAGTTCATCCAAACAGCTCTATGTTTTAGTTATTTTTAATTTTTAAAATGCTTAGCTTTGTTAGATGTTGACAATCCGCGATTTGTGCATAGTATTCAACCCCAACTTCTCGAATGAAAAGGTAGTCCTCGAGCATTTTGATCTTTCTATAGAATCAGGTCAGATAGTATCTTTAGTAGGAGAGAGTGGGAGCGGAAAGACCATGGTAAGTCTCGCTATTTTAGGCTTATTGCCTGAGATTCCAAAATTGGTTCAAGGGCAAATTTTCTGGAATGAAATAGATCTCTTATCTTCTAGTGAAGCGGATTTGTGCAAAATCAGAGGCAATGAAATTGCTATGATTTTTCAGGAACCCATGTCTGCTATGAATCCCCTCATGCGCATCAAAGATCAGCTAGACGAAGCCATCACCATTCACCAAAAAGAAATTCCATTTTCCGAAAGAAAAAAGAAAATAACCAAGGCATTGAAAGACATGCAGCTGTCGAATATCGACCGCATACTGGATTCTTTTCCGCATCAAATATCAGGGGGACAATTGCAGCGCATTATGATCGCGATGGCCTTGCTAAATGGACCTCAACTCCTCATAGCCGATGAACCTACCACCGCCCTCGATGTGACCGTCCAGAAAGAGATTATTCATATCTTAAAAGACCTCAAAGATGAGTACAATATGTCCATCTTGTTCATTTCTCACGATTTGGGATTGGTTTCTTCCATTTCGGATAAAATAGCAGTTTTACATAACGGACACCTTAAGGATTTTGGATCTGTGGAAACAATACTCTACAATCCAACCAGCGAATACACGAAAAATCTCTTGGCTTCGATGCCTACTTTCAAGGGCCAACGAAGGCTTTTGTTACAAAAAAATGAACCAAAATCAATTCCAGAAAACGAATACAAAACTCGTTTGGAGCATAGATTGAGATTGATTGATACCGCCCCGAGGATATTAGAAATAAATAAAATTAAGGTCGAATATCCAACCAAGAGAGATTTTTTTGGTAGAGTAAAAGAATACCATATTGCAGTCAAGGATTTAAATTTGACGCTAAAAAAAGGTGAGATTCTTGGAGTCGTAGGTGAATCTGGCAGCGGTAAATCTTCCCTAGCCAAAGCACTTCTGAGGCTGATAGACCCTGTCATGGGTGAGATAAAACTCTTTGATGCCGATTGGCTAGACCTTCAAGGTAGAGAACTTCGGTTGGAAAGAAAACGCATGCAATTGATATTCCAAGATCCATTCGCTTCGCTAAATCCCAAAATGAAAATTGGTGAAGCCATACTAGAGCCGATGCTCGAACACAAAATTTATCCTCCTGCTGAGGCTCACCAGAAAACCCTCGAATTGTTACAAAAAGTTGGTCTCCAAGTGGGAGATTTCAATAAATACCCTTCGCAATTTAGCGGTGGTCAAAGGCAAAGAATCTCCATTGCCAGGGCTCTTGCGCTCAATCCAGAAGTTTTGGTTTGTGATGAATCAGTTTCCGCATTAGATGTGACCGTCCAAGCCCAAGTCTTGCAGCTCCTTTTGGATATCCAGCGTGAGCGTGATTTGAGTATCATTTTTATTTCACACGATATGGCCGTTGTGTACAATATTTGTGATAGGATCGTTGTTATGAAATCTGGTGAAATAGTGGAGGAAGGTGATGTCGAACACATATTTTTCAATGCTGTCCATCCATATACCCAAAATCTATTGGATGCTGTCCCAAAAATACCTAAACATAATGCATAAAATCACGTTATCTGAGCGTATGAAACGATTATTTTATTTGTTCTTTGTGCTTTCTGCCTCTTGTACCAACAAGCCTGGTTTTCCCATCGAACCAAAAATCGAATACCTCGGTATGACCAAAAGTTCTATGGTCCAAAGTTCGGTCAATGGCGATAGCACGTTGATCCGCATTTCATTTACCGATGGCGATGGAGATCTCGGCGACAAAGACAGCCTCAATTTGATCGTAACGGATTCTAGGATTCCAGGTTTCCCTGAAAAATTTAAAATTCCTTTTGTTCCCATCGAAGGTTCGGGCAACGGTATCAGTGGAGAAATAGGCTTTTTGGTTTATTCAACTTGTTGTATTTACCCTGATGGTTCTGCTTGTTTTCCTTCTACACAATATCCCACGGACAGCCTTCATTATCTCATAAAAATCAAAGACCGTGCAGGGCATTGGTCCAATGAAATTCGAACCAATGATCTTGTGATTTTGTGTCAGTGATTAATTTTTCAATTTTTTCTACAATATGAATATCAATTTTGATTTTATAAAAAACCTAGGCATCGATTCAGATTTGACTAAAATTGCAGAGAAAATAGCTTCAAATCAGCGCATTGACGAAGGCGATGCCCTTAGGTTATTTCAAGAAAAATCCCTAGGTTTCGTTGGATA
Source organism: Saprospiraceae bacterium (assembly GCA_016720635.1). GTDB lineage: Bacteria > Bacteroidota > Bacteroidia > Chitinophagales > Saprospiraceae > JADKKF01. The sequence goes on along the minus strand of JADKKF010000024.1, from coordinate 121,192 downwards.
TCTCGCCAATGCCATTCGTGAGGAGAAACACGGAGACAATACGTATTTCAATAGGAATTTTCATATAGAACCCACCAACCTATGTGTCTATGATTGCAAGTTTTGTAGCTATTCGCGCCTTATCAAACAAAGAGAAGAAGGCTGGGAATACACGCACGAGGAGATGATGGATTTCGTTAAAAAATACGACGGAAAGAATGTTACAGAAGTTCATATCGTCGGTGGAGTTTTGCCTAGATACGATTTGCCATTTTATGAGAATTTATTTCGAGAGATAAAGGCACATAGACCAGAGCTCCACATCAAAGCATTGACCCCGTTGAGTTCCTCTTTATATTTTTTAAGAAAGCAAAAGTTTCTTATGAAGAAGGCCTTACTCGCCTTGCACAAGCAGGTCTTGACAGCATACCAGGAGGAGGGGCAGAAATATTTGATCCAACCATTAGACAGCAGATCGCCGCCGATAAATGCGATGGCACCCAGTGGCTCGAAATGCATCGAATTTGGCACAAAATGGGCCGCAAATCTAATGCAACAATCCTGTATGGGCATATTGAGACCTACGAGCACCGAATCGATCACCTGAAGCAGCTTAGGACCCTTCAGGACGAAACGGGAGGTTTCCAAACATTCATCCCCTTGAAGTTTAGAAACAAAGACAACCAAATGTCCCATATCGCCGAGACCACTAGCATCGAGGATATGAAAAATTATGCCGTCAGCCGCATCTATTTGGACAATTTTGATCATATCAAGGCCTACTGGCCTATGCTCGGAAGAGAAATGGCTCAACTCTCGCTCTCTTTCGGCGTCGATGACATAGATGGCACGATCGATGACACTACCAAGATTTATTCCATGGCTGGATCCGAAGAGCAAAATCCATCTTTATCCACGCATCAATTGGTAGATCTCATCAAGCGGGCAGGTAGAAAACCAATAGAAAGAGACACATTGTACAGCCAGCTAGTGGATTATAGCGATCTGGATATCAATGAGCCTCAAGAAGTGTATGTAGGGCTTCCAGTACTCAATTAGTCGATGATGGTACCATTTAACATCGCTTTGAGATATACATTCTCCAAAAAATCCACCAACGCCATCCAGATTATTTCAGGTCTATGTATTGGTGGTATGGCCATTGGTACAGCCGCTTTGATATTGATTCTTTCGGTGTTCAATGGATTCGAAGATTTGCTCTCGGGCTTGATCGGTACACTGAATGCCGATATACGCATTACGGCTGCTCAGGGAAAATTCTTTGATCCAACCACCATAGATTCTACAGTTTGGTCGCAATATCCGACCATAAAAGTGCGAACAAAAGTGCTAGAAGAGTCCGTCATGATAGACTTTGATGGCAGCCAATCCTTCGCCAAGATGAAGGCAGTGGACAAACAATATCCCCAGGTGACGGGCATCGAAAAAGCCCTTGTAGATGGCAGCTTCGAACTCTTGGATTCACTTGGGCACCCACAAGCGGTGATAGGGATCGGCCTTGGTAATAAGGTTTCCGCTCGCATGGACGACGAGTTTACCCCACTAAAAGTTTTCGCACCCAAAAACGAAGTTCCTTCGAGTTTAGAATCACCTTTCGTTGAATTGCAGTCCACCATCAAGGGCGTTTTTAGCATCCAGCAAGACCCTGACAATGAGCTGATTATCGTGGATCTCGGCTTCGGACAAGAACTCTTGAGACTGGACAACCAAATATCCGCCATAGAATTAAAATGTGACCCCAATACCGATCTTTCTGATTTGCAGCAGAAATTGCAATCTGCGCTAGGAGAAAAATTCGTTGTCAAGGACAGAATCGCTCAAGACGAAGCCTTCCTCAAGCTGATGAATATGGAAAAATGGGTTTCTTATTCTGTACTGCTCCTCGCCCTGATCCTCATCGCTTTCAACCTCGTCGGCTGCCTTTGGATCATCGTTCTGGACAAGAAGAAAGACATCGCCATCCTGCAAAGCATGGGACTCACCAAAGCACGCGTGGGGCATATATTCGGGTGGATCGGGTTACTCTACGCGTGGTTGGGTTTCTCGATCGGATGGATTTTAGCCGTTCTCGCTTATTTCGCCCACAAACGATTCAAATTGGTACGGATTCCAGACTCCTTCATCGTGGATTCTTACCCCATCCAGCTGCGTTTCAGCGACACGATCATCGTATTCCTGACGATATCGATTATTGGCATACTCTGTTCACTCCCAGCTATTTGGCGGGCTTCCAATCTAAGCCGATATCTAAGATTCGATTGATTTTTATTTGGGCGCATCCTCGCTAAACTCGGACCGTGCTGTCCATGGGTTCCGTCGCGGCTCATACTTCGCTGCGACTCTCGTATTCACGAGACCATTTCCATCACTTGCGCAGCTAGGGGAGGGGTGCAGGAAGTTTGTGTGAAAGAAGGTTTCCCTAAACGTAGATTTGGGGCATTTTCAAAAAATCAATTAATTTTTTTTACTGCTAAAAAAGATTTGTAATTTTCATCAATAGTTTTTCCATTTTTTTTTGTTTACGTTATTAAAAAATTAAATTCTTTTTCCTTTCCATATTTTATATGAGGCTGCATTTTTGTAGTAAATCGTGATTTTGTTCCTGTCGTTCGGGTCCAATCGCCCTGAATAATAAGCTGGTGGACAGCACTTTCCACGATCAGTCAGATAATAAGAACAAAACCAATTGCTGCCGGCAAGCATTTCTATTGCAGCATTGGTCCTCGTGGTATCTCCATTGCTGCACCCTTCTGTATCGCGCGGACCCCCGCAGCCTTCGGGTAGATTAAAAATCCTATTCCCGTACAATTGACCTTGAACTACATTGGCGTCGGTATCGTAATATACAATCTTGACGACGAACTTTTGGTCTGGGCTATCAGTATATGCACCTTCCCAAAAGCCTATACATCCATAATTGCATAGTAAAATTGTAGATCTTTTAGATCTATCTTGATAGCACCCAACAACGAAAGATTTTACTATGGTATCGGTGGTTGGCCCCGAGAAACACCTGGTTTGGTCATCAGAGGCTTGGGCAATCAATGTAATATTGAAAGAAGACCCAATGAAAGCATCATTAAAATTTATTCCAAAACTCTTAGTGGTCCGGATTCTGTCATCATCGCCCACTTTCCACCAATAAGATTTATAGTCCTGCTTCGCTTGAAAAAACGCAGTACCTGATGCCAATGTGTCTCCAATGTAAAATGTGTCAGCCACTTTCTCCCCGACATCAAAGTCCGCTGTAAACCTTTGGACATTTTGACAAGGATCTTCGGGTTTCGGATCGTCTTTGCAGCATTGCGATAAAAAGTACAAGCTTCCTAGCCCTAAAAAAATGATAGGCACACCTCTGCCCCAAAAAGTTAAAAATTTTCTTTTCATAATTAAAAAAAATTTAAGTTCGCTTCCAATCTTTTTAATCGCTCAAAATTATTTGCAGCAGGGTTTGGAAAATTCCCTTTTTTTATTCGTAGTTTCCTAGCTTAAAATTTAATCATTATTAAAGCAAACGAACCCCAAAAGTCTAATGAATGAAGGATTTATAATAAATTAAATGTTGTAAGTAGTTCAAATATATTGAGATAGAAGAATATGCTAAGGAAAAATAATGATAATTGTAGTATTTTCCAAAATAAAAGTTATTTTATTTATTATAATAGATAAAAAACCCTGAGAAGGCTACAAAATGGTTTGTCCATTCATTTTACAGATAGGTATTTCCAAAATTAAGTCCTTTTAAAATGTCTTAAAAATATACTAGGGATATCTCTATGACATTTTATGAAGAAAAAAATGAAATCAACCTACAGTTATTTATTGAGAAAATTATGGCTCCGAAATATTATTATTCTTGGAGTTTCTACAAGAACGGATTGCTCCACTTTTTGTTGGAATATACATCTGTACCTGCTAGTGTTTTCAAGAATGCTATGACAGAATTTATCTCTTGCGCATTAAGGTGCAATTGTTGCCCAGCGACCCCATTTGGCTTCAATTTTCGATCCAAATTGGGATTGTTGATTGCTGCATTGGTTAGGTTGCCATAATGCCCAATAGCAGCTTGTAAATCCTTGATGACCGCAGTATGCATCATCGGTCCATTGACTACACCGAGATTATTTGTAAGATTTCGAAGAGATGGCGAACGAAAATTGGTAAAGTCTGGTCCTCCATTGATGCTTCCACCGATACCATTGCTTCTGCTTTGTGGGTCTATATCAAATTCGGGAGCACCGTGACAACTTTTGCATCCGAGCCCTCCTCCGATTCGTTCACTGTTGGCATCGAAAATAGGATTGGTCAAAAAAAGTGACTTTCCGAGGTTCTCTTGCGCTGTAAAATTTGGAAAATTGGCTACATCGTTATTGACCTGAATGCGTCCTTGATCATATTTTGAATCAAATGATTGAATACTTCTGACGAATTGCGCCAGTGCATTCTGTATCTTTATTTCGGTGATTTGTTCACTTCCATATGTCATTTGGAACAATTCCTTATAGTAGTCTATTTGGCTAAGTTTTGCAATAAGATCGTTGATAGATGGATCACCATTTTGTCCGCTAAATCCCATTTCACTGTGATCTTGTATAGGTTTGGTGGTTTGATCTTCCAGAGTTAAAGCGCGCTCATCCCAAAAAAACTTAGTTTCGGCACCGAATCTTGCATTTACTAGTCTCATGCTATGTCGTCCTGTTCGCCCATTAACGCCCAAACTTGCTACAGCTGTATCACTAAATGCAAACTCCTGCTTATGACAACTTGCACATGCAATAGAATTGTTTACTGACAATTTTTTATCATAAAACAAAACTCGTCCTAGAGTTGCGCCGATATTGGTAATTTTGTTAGAACTTGTATTGTCTTTTGTGATATAGTTCGGGATAGGTTGATTGGCATAATCGTCGAGGTGGTCTATATCGATTTTGCCACTAAAAGTTCTCTGGATGGAGGTCGTAGTGCCTGTTGGCATTTGAGTTTCTTTTTTACAAGAAAATAAAACGCTTAAAAATAATAATACAAGCACTGTTGAAATGATCCGATTTTTTGACATAATGTTTTGATTCCTAATATGGACTCAGATTTATTCTCTTGGTTTAATCAACAAGAAATTAAAAGATTTTAGGTAATACTTTTTTGCTATCTGTTTTTTATTTTGGGGAGTCAAACTTTTAAAGAATTGAAGTTTAATATTTCATTAGTTTAAAATGACCTATTCGATTTACCGTTTTGGTATCCTCAATTTAACTTGATTTTGCATCTGGTCGTGTTGGAACAAAAAAAAAGCTCCAATCATAGATTGAAGCTTTTAGAGGGTGGGAACACAAGGATTCGAACCTTGGACCCCCTGCTTGTAAGGCAGGTGCTCTGAACCAGCTGAGCTATGCTCCCTCGTGCCCTAAGCGGATGCAAAGATAATTTTTGAAATCATTATTACCAAATTATTTTTAAAAATTTATTCAAATATTTTCGGTTGGTTTAAATATCGAAATGGGATATCGAGCTAAATCAATGAGAAAGAGCTATTTGTGAAATCAATGCTCAAAAAACTGTACTTCAATTATTGGCCTCGACAAGCCAACTTTTTATTAATAAAGTAAAAAAATGTATTTTAAAAAACTATAAAACGATGTTCTTACAACGGAAATGCAAGTTTTTTACGATAAAGTCGAGTATGGACGCTGTCTAACAATCGGACCATATTTCCTGGTTTTTCATTCAAAATTTCAGTTTGGCGGGTGAATTCTATGGAGTCAAGTCCAAAATTCTGTTCTATTTGCCCTAAATAGGCGACCCTGAGGCTTTCTTTGTTGTTGACAACAGATTTGGAGATAAAGGCATTCAATAATTGGTATTCTACCATGGTATTTATCCAAGCATCTTCGTTTATTTCCTGCTCCTTTTCATTGCAAAAGCTGAAAGTGAGTGCCATAATGAGGAGAAATTTATTCATGTGCTTCAGTTGGTTAAGTACAGTGCTGATTCAACGACTTTTTCTTCTATTAAGTTTAATTCAAATTCACCCCAAGTATCGATTGAGAACTTTGCAAAACAAGCCGATGCTGGATTGAATCCTCTAAGCTTACTTTTTGAAATTAACTGTGCAAATTCATACATGGAGGGGTTGTGCCCAACGATGGCCAATGCATCAATGGAATCCGACATCTCTTGAATGGCTTCAGCAATTGAAATTAGATCGGCATTGTATAAATTTAAGTCGGAGATCAATTTTGAACCATCTGAAAGATAATCTTCCATGATTTGAGCCGTTTCTGTCGTCCGTGTCGCCGCAGAGTGTAATATTTGGAATTTTACGGGAAGAGTGCTTAATAATTTTCCTTGTTTGTGAGCCAAAGTGAATCCTTCATTGGACAATTTTCGATTGAAATCATCCAATAAACTGGTGACCGCAATGGAATGTCGAACTAGCAATAAATATTTCATCAATTTATTTTTGGTATAACAAATATAAAATAATTTGGAGATTATGCATACATGAGCCATTTCATGTTGCCAATATTTTACATTTAAAATTGAATCATTTGTTGTCAAGGATTGCTATATTAGGGGATATGCGAAATATTGTTTTGAATAATGCAAAAACACGCGCAGATTCAGAATATAATGTTGTATTTTTCATGGTACATTAAATTAATTCATATTAATTGATGGTTTTCGATATTTATATATATATTTGCTGCTTACGGCAAATATTTATTTGTAGTAAACATGCAGTTGTGAAGAAATTTATTAGTCATACATTTACCAAGTCATTGGTCGATCGTGGAGTTATATTACTTCATGAACAGCAACTGATTTCGATAGAAAAAATCGAAGACTTTCACTGGCTGGGTCTTTTTCGAGGCCAAACAAACCTTGAGGTTGAGATCGAATTAAACGAAGATCACGCCCTAAAATCTTACCAATGTTCCTGTATTTATTTTCATCAAAATCATGAATGTAGGCATATTACAGCAATGATTGAGCATATGAATACTCAATTGGATATTTCTGATATTCTTCAGACAAATACCAGCAATCCCAAGTCTATTTTTCATTTATTAGAAAACATACAAGCAAAGTCCTTGAATCGCTTCTTGCGAAAGTATGCTAGGATGGACAAGAAATTTGCTGAGGCATTAAAAGTTTTTTTGGTTGAACATTCGGACCCGCTTGAAAATAGAAACAAATACGATGCACTGCTTACTTCTATTATCAAAAGTAAAAAAAATAGGGTAGGGCAATATTCGTCTAGGACCATTTCGCAAATTGAAAATCAATTGTTAGAATTGATCCAAAAAGCTACAATTAAATGGCGAGAGAATGAAGGAGTTGAGGCATTCCATATATCCATGGCTCTTATAAAGTACGGGGAGTCTTTTCTGAGGACTTTTAGCCCATTGTATGATCCATGGCAGGTTGATTTTTTTGTATTGAAAAAGATTATTTTATCACTCAAAAAGACAGCAATTAGCCCTGAATTCAAGGAAGATATGGCTACCCATATGGATACTTATATTAATTCTACACAATTTGGGACTCACATAAGTAATATAGCTTGGCTTGATAATAATTTGACTCTTGTAAACCAGAATCCAGATCCTGAAGACCAGAATTTGTATTTAGCGGAATTAATCCAAAGGATTGAAAATGACCCAGCGGGTATTTTCGACTATTCTAAAGACCAAGTGTTTCAGTGGACCTTATTGGTTTTTTATTCGGACAATCAATCATTCTGCCACCGGTTAGGACAATGGACCAGCACTGCTCAGTTTACATTTGTCAAAAAAGTGTTGGATGGATTTTTGAAAATTATAGAATTCCAAGAACTTACTGAAGGGTCAAAGGCATGGCTTATTGGATTTTTTACATCGGATAAAAATGTTCTCGATAAATTCGAATATTTATTGGCGAGGACTTCTGATGCAGCACTCCTTCATTTTATGAATGTTGAAATATTGCCGAATTTGAAGGTTGCAGATACAAGTTTAAAGTCCTTCTGGTCTGTTGTGGATCAATACCTCGGAAAGGAAGGAATTCTTAATACATGGAGAAGCATGTCTAGGATTGAGATTATTGAACTCCTAATCGGGTCTCACAGTTTGCAGGAGAGTGATTTAACTTCATTGCACTTGGAGTTACTCATCGAGGAGAATTTGACTGGTTATTTTGGACAAGCACCACTCGATCGATTGAAAAGAATTTTCGGGATTTTAGAACAAAAAAATTGGCATGGTACAAAGTCTCAATGGGTGCAATATTTATTGCCAAAGATGACTTCAAAGCAAACAATCAAGCAATATTTAGTACAAGAAAACATGATAAAATCTAAAAATTATTAAATGAAAATTGAACTTTTGGTTATCGGTAAAAACAACGACAAGTACGTCGATCAAGGAGTTAAACTTTTCGAAGAAAGGCTCACTCATTATTGCAATTTTGAATTGAAGATACTGCCTGGGGTGCGAAAAGCACAAAAATATGCACCAGCAAATTTGATTCAACAAGAGGCTGAAATCCTTATGCGATACGTAAGGAAGGAAGATTATATTATTTTATTGGATGAGACGGGCAAAGATTATACTTCCATAGAATTTTCTTCATACATCAATAAGAAGAACTTATCTTCGATGAAAAAAATTGTTTTCATCATAGGAGGAGCTTATGGATTTTCACCTCTGATCTATCAGATGGCTAAGGAGAGAATAAGTCTTTCCAAAATGACATTTTCACATCAAATGGTGCGTATATTTTTCCTAGAGCAGTTGTATCGCGCATTTACTATATTAAATGACGAACCATACCATAATTTCTAGTGTTCTAGATCTTAGTAGCCTCCCATAAACCGTCGCAAAAACCATTCGATAGCTAGGAATAGAAAGATCAATCCGAAAATCCATTTTAAATTAATGGCTGGATTCGTGAAAACATTTTCATAGATCAATGGTTTAAGTTGGTTTTTTGTGGTAAGTTCTTGCACTATCTCTCGATAATCATTCAACAATACTTTTTTTCCACCTGACTGATTGGATAGCGATGCCAATAGGCTATGGTCTGCCGTTGTTTCGGTTGTCTCTAATTGTATGGATGCTACAGAAAATTTTCCTTCTGCACTATAATGTTGACCATTATAGTCGGTGGTAGCTTTGTATTTGTACAACCCAGAGCGCAAATATCCGATGTCCAATTGATATCCTTTTTCTTTTTTATTAAAAGTATAGGTAAAGTTTTTACCATTTTCGTCTAAAACGGATAGATTCACGTCGGGATCATTAATCATCTGATAAGAATCATTGTATAGTTCAGCACCAAATACAATATTTTCATTTTCATCCCATACATTCTTTGCTAGATAGGTTCGGAATTTTCGTTTATCCTCCTTTATACTAAGATACTGTATCGTCTTGGATATTAAGTCGTCGAAAGCTGAAAATTGGTTGTTCTGCATAAAATTAAACATTCTCCATTTCCATACTCCTTCGGCACAAATGATACCAATTTTCTGATCGCTTTGTTCCCCAAATAATATCAAAGGGTAATCGGTGGCAACTTTACCTATTTTTTGTTTAAATAAAACTTGAGCATTTACGCCTAATTTGTATTCTCCGTAAGGAGATTGTAACGGAATAAAATTCATTATTTGATTTTGAGTTGTCTCATCCAAAGTAAAATAGTTAAATCCACTAGTTTTGAGTGCTTGTACTTCATTCAGACTTTTTACCCCAGACTTTATATTGCAAATTTTCTGAATTTCATTGAACTTAATGAGATTGCTTTGTCCGCCAAGTATGTACAAAATGGGTTTGTTGTTCTGGTTGCACTGATTTATAATATTTGTTGCATCAAAATTGAATGATGGGATTTGGTGCAATACAATCAGATCGAAATCGGTTATTTTTTCTTTAAAATCCGAAATAAAAGCGGTTTTTACTTGATAATTTTTGTTCGTTTCGATGCTAGATTTTATGGCAGCAATATCGGGATGGGGCGAATTGGCCAACATCAATATCTTTTGCCTTCCATCCAAAACTTCTATAACTATACTCTTCGTGTTATTGAGCTTCGTTTTCTCACCTTCTAATCCCGAAACACTAATTTTGTATTGCCTCATTCCCGCATTGGGATATTGGATCGGCACTTGTATGGTTTCAAAAAAGCTAAGATTTTTAATCGTAATATTTTGAGTATAAACCCTTTTGGCTGCATTTCCCGTCATTTCATCCACGGAAAGTTGGACGTTTTTACCAGTAAAATTGTAGGATGCAAGATCCACTTCGACAAATCCTTTATCCCCAAGATAAGCTATTTGATTATACATTATGTTTTTAATCCAAACATCCTTTTGAGCAGTAGTATCACCAAGGGCTATGCTGTATATAGGTATTTTGTCAGCAAATCGATTGTAAATTGGGTTTTTACCCCGATTGTATATCCCATCTGAAAATAATATCAAAGCGCCTGGATTTTGGTCGCCATACACATCTTGCATATATGAAATTACTTCATCGATATTCGAAGATTTATCATTGAATTTGATCTCTGAGCTATCTACTATTTTATCGCCAAATTGCACAAATTGAATATTGTAATCGCCTTGGAGTCCATCTTTCAGTTCTTGGATGGCTTTCGGTATTAGCGATTTTTCTTCGGATTTCGTATTGAGATTCAGGGATTCACTGTCATCTTGAGCTATCAGTACAGTAGGCTTTTTTATTTCATTTTGCACGTATTTCAATACAGGGGACAGTAAAAGTAGCGAAATCATTGTAACGGCCATTGCCCTCAATAATGCCAAAAATCGGCGAAGGTTTCCATTCCATTGCTTGAATCTAGATTCTCCTTGATAATGAAAATAAGCAGCGGCAACCCCTAGGATCAAACAAAGCAGAATGAACCAATTGGGATAATTAAGTTGTATAGAAAAAAGAAATTGAATCAAGTAAAATGATATTTAAAAGGCAAATATAAGAGTTCCTGACCAAGGTTGGTGTGCCTTATGTTGAGATTTAACGATTCTTTAAAATAAATTGGATGCAAGATGAATATTATGATGTGAAATTTGCTCCAATAGCTATAAGTAAAAAAGCCTAAAGCAAAATGCCTTAGGCTTTCGTCCGAATTTTTCACCACTAACAATTAACTTTTTATACTTCGATCAAGCAATATTATTATAATCTTATGAATTTAGAAAAACCCAGATATAGTCGATTAATAATTGAAGCAACTATTTGCTAAATTTGGAAATCCCTATTCGATTGTTATTTGAATCAAAAAGTGTAATGACATATAGTCCCTTTTCGAGATTATTTACATCTACATTAATATTATTTGATCCTTGTACCAAGGAAATGTTTTTATTAATGATTGTTTTGCCAGTTATATCATGAATTAAAATGTTTATTTTTTGATCAGACAAACTTTCGATAGACAAATTGAATTCATTTCCAACTGGATTTGGACTAATTTTGAGTCCACCTTTTTCTTTTTGGAGATTAACAGTGCGCAAGGGTGAATATGTAAATCTGCCGATTTTATCATATTGTGCCAATCTATAATAAACAATACCGCTATGATTTATTATATGTTCATAGGAATAATCCAAAAAATGCGAACTATTGCCATTGGGAGCTTTACTAAAAACTTTGCCTAAATCAGTAAACTTACTTCCGTCTAAACTATATTGAACTGCAAAATAACTATTCTCTGTTTCAGATCCAGTACTCCATTTTAATAGAACTCCATTATTTGATTTTGTTGCTTTGAAATTCAATAGTTCTACATCCAAAAATGGATTAGTTACGCTTTGGGTAATCAAAATATCATAATCGCATATATCACCCCCAAATCCATCGGTTACTATGTAATATGTATTCGAGGAGGTAAGCGTGATATTGGTAATTTGTTGATTTGATGTGACATTTGTACTACTACATCCCATAAAACCACTTGCCGTATTGGGTGTTCCACATGTCAAATTGTCCGCTAAAAAGAACTGGATACCAGCATTGTAATCACAAGCTTGATTTCCAATGAATACACTATAAACTCCCGAAGTTGGAACTTGAAAACTGAAATACTGCGAATTTTCAATTGAAGGTGAACATCCTGAACCCGTGAAAACAGTTGTGGATGCACGACTTGCAAAACTTCCATCGTCCAGACAATTTATAAGTATAGTACCGTCTTCAGTACTTGCACCAGCACACTCATTGGATGTAGTATGACTGTCTCCTGATGTGCTGCCAATACCGTCGGTCGATGTAAGTGAATACGGACTGCTACAAGTAGTTCCTTCTGCTGTAGAATTGGTATTTATATCAAAGTCTATATCATAAGTAGCACCGGGATTAGAACTATTGACTAGCACCAAATATGAACCTCCCCCAGCTCCAAAACTGACAGTATCCGTGCTTAACGTACCACTAGCACCATTATGCATGCTGCACCTCTCTGATATAAACCAACAGTTCCATTACATCCAGTATTACTCCTATTGAGGATATCGACCGATAAAGTACCTCCGTTTGCATCCACATTCGTCAAATTAATAACAGCCTCACTGCATCCTGTTGGAGTGATCGTATACCATCTTTCATATAAGTATGGTGATCCACAATTGTCTGCCCCCGATAAGGAGCCAACCCCATCAGCATCGCACATAGACTGACTTATTGGTGCTCCTCCATTAGTAAGTGTTATTGCTTCGCTTTCAGCTTGTCCAGTAGGTGTTGTACTTGCTGAAAATGAAATGGATGCACTAATTGGTCCCGTTAAGGTTCCAGTAGAACCTAAAAGTATATAATAAGTTGATCCAGCAAGCGGTGAAAGGCTAAATGACCCATTCATGGTTTTGTAGGATTTCCCCACAAACTGTGATAGCTTGTGAACCGCCACATGAATTGAAAATGACTAAATTCCCTTTACACCCACCACCAGTACAATCATATCCAGAAATGGTTAATGAAGCGGTGGTCCTTCCAGAAGGCACAGTAAACGAAAACCACACTTGTCCAGTACCGTCTGTACATGTTGAAACAGGTGTTCCTGAGCCAACTGTACCAGACACTGTTCCCCCAGAACCAATACATATTGTTGGAATGGTAATCGCAGTAGCACAGGTCCCTTGACCGAATATTTCAGAAACCTTTAGGTTTGATAAAACAATTAGTATTAAAATGTATAATTTATTCATGATAGTATTAGTTTTAAGTTTGAAAATTTAGTTTTCAAGTTTTACATTTTCCTTAGTAGGACCACCAACAAAAATTTCATCGAGGTTCTTTGTGCCATTGACGACTTCCTCGGGAATTCTAACAATTAAAGATTGATCTTTCGTTCTCTTTCTGTATTCTATCATGTACAAATCAATCCGCATTTGAAGCGGCATGGATTTGAAATCCTTTGGGGCTGGGACTTCGATTAAGTAGTTTTCGATTAACACTTTCGGATTCCTGAGAATATCCGATGGCACTAAAACCAAGCGCAATCATACAAGTAAACAATTTTTTCATAGCAATTAAGTTTAAAAAATAAAATAAAATATAGGGCTCAATTATGACCATTGAGTTCTAGAGAAAATCTCTATAGGACACCACAATGACTTTCATTGAGTGTACGAAAAACCAATCGAAAAGGGATTAGCTTTAGACTATTTTACTGACAAAAAAATAAATAAAGTTTAGCTTCGGTTAAGTTTACTGCTGTGGAGCAAATATATGGTTATATTTTCGAGATATGCAAATAAAAATGACCATTATTTTTACATATTTATTACATGTATGTATAGTGATTTGATATTCAATGTGATATGCATTAAATTTTTGATTAAATATCTATTGTTTATACTCTGTGAAATTGATTTTTTAAAAATTTATTATTTAATTTTGATAATAAGCGATATTTATTTTATCTTAGTTTTTTATTTTTCGATTAAAATACAAAATCATATATGGCAAGAGTAGTTAAATCAGGATTAATTCAAATGAGTTTGGGTATTTCCGAAGGAGAAGGTACCATTCATGAGATTATGGAAGACATGTTTCAAAAACATATTCCTTACATTGAGAAAGCTGGAGAAGCGGGCGTTCAAGTGCTTTGTCTCCAAGAAATTTTCAACACACCATACTTTTGCCCTGGTCAAGACCGAAATTGGTATGCATCGGCCGAGCCTGTTCCTGGACCTACAACTGAAAGATTGTCCGTGTATGCTAAAAAGTACAACATGGTCATTATTGTACCTATTTATGAAAAAGAGCAATCTGGATTTCTTTATAACACGGCGGCTGTATTAGATGCTGACGGAACTTATTTAGGAAAATACCGAAAAACACATATTCCTCAAACCTCGGGTTTTTGGGAGAAATTCTTCTTTAAGCCAGGTAATTTGGGATATCCTGTTTTTGAAACGAGATATGGAAAAATTGGCGTTTACATTTGCTATGATAGACATTTCCCAGAAGGAGCAAGAATTTTAGGGTTAAATGGCGCTGAGATTGTTTATAATCCATCTGCAACTGTTGCTGGATTGTCCCAGTATTTATGGAAAATCGAACAGCCTGCCCATGCCGTCGCCAATGGTTACTTTATGGGATGTATCAATAGGGTTGGAGTAGAAAAACCTTGGAATCTAGGCAAATTTTATGGTTCTTCTTATTTCGTTAATCCTCGTGGAGAGATCATCGCTCAAGCTTCAGAAGACAATGATGAATTGTTGATCGCTGAATTTGACTTAGGCATGATCGATGAAGTAAGATCCGTTTGGCAATTTTATAGAGATCGAAGACCAGAAGCTTATGGTCGAATGGTAGATCTATAACGTAGTATTTTAGTTTATTTTAAAAGTTCAAATAAATCCTCAATATGATTAAGAGTGGAAAGCTTAGTGCATTGGAATATGAAAAGAATTTTTCGGACATTCACCCTCCTTTTTATACAGGGGATGCCGCTGCGATTGAGGCCAATAGGTGTCTGTTTTGCTATGATGCCCCCTGTATCAAGGCTTGTCCTACTTCTATTAATGTACCCAAATTCATCAAGCAAATTTCGACCAACAATATCCAAGGGTCGGCAAAAACCATTTTTGATTCAAACATCATGGGGGCTGCTTGTGCCAAAGTGTGCCCAGTAGAAAAGCTATGTGAAGGTGCCTGTGTCTATAATCTCATGGAGGAAGAGCCCATTTCTATAGCCAAATTGCAGCGATTTAGTACGGAAAAAGCCATTACACAAAAATGGCCATTATATACACGTAAACCAAATATTGGGAAGAAAATAGCGGTTGTCGGGGCGGGACCCGCTGGATTGGCTTGTGCACATGCTTTGGCCCTAGAAGGCTTGGAGATAGACATCTATGAAAAAGAAGCTGAAGGCGGAGGTTTGATGACTTACGGAGTGGCCGCGTATAAAGTTTCTCCTGAAATATGCAAGGACGAAGTGGACTGGATACTGTCCATTGGGGGTATCAAAGTACATTATAACCAAGAGTTGGGCAAAGATATCTCGTTAGACGAATTGAAATCAAAGTACGATGCTGTCTTTTAGGTATTGGGGTGGGATTAGCACGTGGTTTAGACATTCCTGGGGAATCCTTGGATGGGGTAGTGGATGCCATCTCATTTATATATGATATTAGAACTAAAGGATATCAAAATATTCCCATAGGTGATAAAGTCGTAGTCATTGGGCTTGGTATGACCGCAATTGATGCAGCGACCCAGTCAAAAAGACTCGGTGCCAAAGAAGTGACCATCGCTTACAGAAGGACTGAGGACGAAAAGCCTTGCACAGATGTCGAACTTGATATTGCGAAGCTGGACGGTTGTAATTTATTGTATTTAGCGTCACCGAAAGAAATTCTAGGTAAAGATGGAGTAGTCCAATCAATTGTTTTTGATAAAATGGAACTAGGAGATGCCGATGCCAATGGCCGACGTAAGCCTATAAATACTGGTGTTTCATTTACCTTGGAAACCGATATGGTCATAAAAGCGGTAGGACAGGTTCCTTATGAATCGTTGGTGGATGGCGCGGGTATCTCACATGATTGGGGCAAAGTGAAATTGATAGAAGGAAATGCCACTAATATCGAGGGAGTTTTTGCTGGAGGTGATTGTGTAAACGGTGGCCGAGAGGTCGTGGATGCCGTGCAAGCTGGAAAAGATGGAGCCCATTCCATTCTAAAATATTTAAAAGTCATATAATATTTTCATTGAATGAGAAAAATTGATGCTCTTTTGATTGAATACGGAGAAAGCCATCAAAACAAGATAAATAAAGCTTTTCATTGGATTTGTGTCCCAACTATTTTTTTTACTATTGTTGGTTTGTTTTATTGTATTCCTTTTTTTGTAGAACGCACCATATGGGCTAATTGGGCCATGATCGCATTGATTTTATCATTTGTATATTACTTGTCTTTATCGACCATTATGGCCATCAGTTTTGCCATTTTTACTTTTTTGTGTATCGTTATCAACAATGCACTATACAACTATTTCGGGTCCATTACTGAATTATTTTATTGCTTGATTATAGTTTTCGTCATTGCGTGGATAGGGCAGTTCATCGGTCATTCTATTGAGGGAAAAAAGCCTTCATTTTTTAAGGACATTCAATTTCTATTAATTGGTCCAGCTTGGCTTTTGCATTTTATTTATAAAAAATTAAATATTAGGTACTAGGTTTATTTTAGGTTTTCCTTGATTAATTTCATTATTTTTCTTTAAAAAATTGATCAAAATCCCGTCTTGAAGATGATTATTTAATCCTCTGATTTTTGAGATTTTGTAGAAAGAATTTTTTCAATTTTATTGACTTTGCTTTTTCTCCGCTTAATTGTCTAATTTTGCGCAAAATTAATTTTATGTCTTTTATCGAAGAATTGAAATGGAGGGGAATGTTGCACGATTGCACTCCAGGTGTTGAAGAGTTATTAAGCACTCAAAAAGTAACTGGTTATATCGGATTTGACCCGACGGCTCCTTCATTGACGATAGGAAATTATGTCCAGATCATGCTATTGACTTTTCTCAAAAAGCACGGTCACACGCCTATTGTATTGATGGGTGGAGCTACGGGTAGGATAGGAGACCCTTCTGGAAAAAATGAAGAAAGACAGCTGAAAACCTATGAGGAATTGGACTTTAACCTAGCACACCAAAGCAATCAAATGCTCCAATTTTTGGGAAGCGATCCAACAAATCCCATTCAAATAGTCAATAATTATGATTTTTACAAGGACATGTCCGTATTGGAGTTTCTTAGGGTTGTAGGAAAGCACCTTACAGTCAATTATATGTTGTCCAAGGACAGCGTTCAGAATAGATTGGAACAGGGAATTTCATTTACAGAATTTTCATATCAATTGTTACAAGGCTATGATTTTTACTGTTTGAAAGAAAAACACAACGTTTTATTGCAAATGGGTGGCTCGGACCAATGGGGCAATATCACCAGCGGGACTGAACTCATCCGAAGAATAAATGGCGGAAAGGCTTACGCTCTCACGACACCTCTGTTGACAAAAGCGGATGGCACCAAGTTTGGAAAATCCGATAAAGGCAATATTTGGCTCGATGCAAAGCTGACCACACCTTACCAATTTTATCAGTTTTGGATAAATGCAGATGATCGCGATATGCCTAAGTTTTATCGATACTTTAGTTTGAAAGAAAAAGAAGAAATCGAAAGCATAGAGACGACTTACCAGGACGATCCGAAGACCTTGAAAAGGATATTGGCCGAAGAATTGACTGCTAGAATTCACGGTGAGGCATCTCTGGCTGGAATACAGCAAGTATCAGCATTGTTGTTTGACCCAAAATTCGACGCAGCCCAGCTTGGAACATTATCGGCATCTCAGTTTGACATCATTGGTGAAGAAATTCCAACATTTCATGTCGTCGATGGTAATAATGATATCCCGATGGATGGTCTATTGACTGAAAAGTCAAATATATTTCCTTCCAAATCAGAATTAAGACGTGCGGTGCAATCCAATGCCCTGAGTATCAATAAGATAAAGATTACGGCACACGATCATAACATCACTAAAAATGATTTTGTAGCGGGGAAATATATACTTGTGGAAAATGGTAAAAAGAACAAATATTTACTGGTCTTTAACCAATAACATACACATCCAATCGTCGTAGGTACTCTGGTTTTTTACTTGAAATCCAGATTTTTGAAAATGCTCGGTAATTTTCTTTTCGTCTGAAATTAGAAAACCTGACAAGAGCAATCTTCCATTCGATTTGAGGAGTCTATTAAAATTACTTGAATTTTCAAGAAGAGTATTTGTATTAATATTGGCCAATATGGCATCAAAAGTATTGTCGTAAAGCGATTCTAGTTTCTCATTTCTTACTTCGTATTTTGATGGTATTTTATTGAGTTCAAAATTTTCTTGGTGTTAACTAGGGATCTTTCGTCTATATCCAATGCTAGGATTTTATCCGCCTGACGCATAGCCGCAAAGATACCCAGAATGCCTGTCCCACATCCAAAATCCAATACAGAAGTGCCTTCCCAATTGATGTCCAGCATGGTTTTTAACATCAAGTGAGTGGTCTGATGATGTCCTGTACCAAAAGTCATATTAGGATTAATCAATATATGAATTGGATATGAAGAATAACTTTCGTCGCCGGAAGAAATGGCAATTTGATCTTCAATAAAAATGGGAGAAAATTGATTTTCCCAATTTTGGTTCCAGTTTTGATTTGGAATAAAGGTTTTGTTTTTACTTATTTGATATTCATCTAAGATTATATTTAATGAATCTTGAAAAAGATCATCGCAATCTTCGCTTGGAATATAAGCCTTTAATTTCTCTCCTTCTTCTTCGAATGTGTCAAATGGCAGATGACCAACCAAACCCAATATTAGGTCAGAATCATAGCCATTCTTCCAAAAAGTATAACACCAATAATCACCCATTGGCTATATTTTCAGTTCTGCAAAATGACATCCACGTGTTTTCAATCAAACTGATAACCGTCAACATGCCCACACCGCCTGGAACTGGCGTAATAAAGCTTGCCTTTTCTTTTACATGTTCAAAATCTACATCCCCAACCACTCGATAACCTTTGGGAGTGGATGAATCATCGATTCTATTTATGCCTACATCTATTACCACGGCTCCGTCTTTAACCATATCGGCTGTGACAAAGTTTGCCTTGCCTATGGCGGCAATTAAAATATCAGCTGACGCACAAAATTCTTTGATATTCTTCGTTTGGCTATGGACTAAAGTTACCGTACAGTCAATCCCTTTTCTCGAAAGGAGCAATGCCATAGGTGTCCCTACGATATTGCTACGTCCAATCACAACGCAGTGTGCTCCAGCAGTTTTTATTTTCTCTGATTTTAATATTGACATGATACCCTTTGGCGTCGCTGGAACGAAGGTTTCAAGACCTAATAGCATCAACCCTAGGTTGTGAGGATGAAAACCATCAACGTCCTTTTTAGGGTCAATGGCCAACAATATTTTGCTTTCATCTATTTGCTTTGGCAATGGCAGTTGAACGATATATCCATCGACCGTTTCATCTTTATTTAATCGATAGATTATTTCGAGTAGATCGTTGTGCGAAATATTTTCTTCGGCTCTGATTACTTCTGAAATCATGCCAATTTCTTCGCAAGTTTTTACTTTATTTTTTACGTATAATTGACTCGCAGCCAGGTCGCCTACAAGCAGAGCTGCTAGTTTGGGTTTGCGTTTATTATTAGGTAATTCTTCAATTTTTTGCTTTAGATCGGCTTTTAAAGCAGTTACACACTGCTTTCCATCGAATATTTTCATGTATTCCTTTAAATATGTTATAAAGAGCAAAGGTAAGGCATAAGATTCTTTGTTTTACTTTATATTTCTAAATTTGTCCCAAAATTAAATTAATATGAAGCATAGTGAATGGATTGAAGGGCTGCATCTGACGCTTTTGTTTAGAGCGGATTCTTTGAGGGCAAAAGGGATGAGTAATTACATGAAACAAAATTTTGATTTTTATGGAATCTCGTCAACAGAAAGACGGAATATAATGTCAGAATATAGAAAGGAAATTCCGTTACCGAAGATTGTCACTGGTAAAGATTTAGTTGATTTTATGGTCCTTTCCTGGGGAAATTTTCCTAGAGAATTGCAATATTGTACAATGGACATTGGGAGAAAATATGTGAAATTGCTTGAAATGGACGATATAAAAGGCATTGAATATTTGATAACACATAAATCATGGTGGGATTCTGTCGATTCGTTAGCACCTTATTTTGCGGCATCAATTCTGAGCATGGATAAAACCATTGCTATGAAAAAATCTGAAGAATGGATCGCATCTGGCAATCTTTGGTTGCAAAGATCTGCCGTCATTTATCAGCTGAAGCAGAAGTCGAAAACCGATACCGAAATACTAGAACACAATATAATGGCATTGATTGATCACAAAGACTTTTTCATAAGAAAAGCAATCGGCTGGGCATTGCGAGAATACGCCAAAACTAACCCTGATTTTACTTTAAAATTTGTGGAAAACCATAAAGATTTGCTTTCAAATTTGTCTATCAGAGAGGCACTGAAACATTTTTCCTAAAAAAGCAAAAATATTTTCAGATGTTACAAATTAGACGTATATTGTGAACAAAATTAATTTTATGTCCTCCAGACTCCTAATTCCTTTGGTTTATGTCTTTTTTTTGATGGCTACCTGCAAGACGGATTGCGATAAAGGAGATAAACAAGCTTGCTGTAGTGCCTTCGATATTTCAAAAATAGAAGAACAAATAAATAAATCCAACGAAACCTATGTGGAGCGATTTTTCATCGCCGATTCGACCAAATTTTCTCAATATTATACAAAAACCGCTAATGTTTATCCTGATGGGTATAAGCGTTTGAGCGGCATTGGAGAGATTCACAAATTCTTTTATAATGATGGGAAAAACGGGCAGATGAAAATGAAGCTTACTACCGATTTACTTTATGGTAACCAAGAAGCCGTTATTGAAGAAGGATTTTATTCTATTAAATCTACCGATGACAAAGAGTTGGATAAAGGGAAGTTTATCGCCATATGGAAAGAAGAGGATGGCGTTTGGAAAGTTCAATCTGAAATTTGGAACTCTGACACGCCCAAAGCCCAATAATTCATATTTACAATCGTTATACAGGTGCTTTTGTATTCTGTAAAATTTTTAGACAAGGCCATTCGATGAAGCACTTTCTTACCATTTCTTTGATATTATTAAGCCAAATTGGTTCTTTTGCACAGTTTAAATGGGGCATTAAAGCAGGTGTGAGTACTTCTGACCTAAAATCGAGCGATCTCATTATCGTCGATCCAACGGTACAAGATTCTTTCAGATTAGGCATCGATAAAGCAAATATTGGTTTTCATTTTGGGGTGCTGACACAAATAAAGTTTGGTGTATTTATCATACAGCCAGAATGCTTGTTCAACTCTTCTTCTGTTGATTACAATTTCAACCAAGTAAATAGTACGATCGTTTCAAGCGTCTTGAATGAGACCTATAAAGACTTAGATATTCCGATATTGTTTGGATTTTCAGCGGGCCCTGTGCGGTTAATTGCAGGACCTGTTGGACATATCCATTTGAATAGTACTTCCAGTCTTACAGATTGGAATGGCTACAAACAAGACTTCAAAGACATCACTTATGGGTGGCAGGCTGGTGTCGGGATTGATTTTTTTAGAACGGTTTTATTGGATATCCGTTATGAAGGAAATTTTACAAAACACGGCGACCATATTACGTTTTTAGGTGATAAATATCCTTTTTCTAAAACCCCAGCTAGATTATTAGCGAGTATTGCCGTTGTATTTTAGTACAATATTTTATTCCATTACTTTGCATATTTAGCCTTTGATCTTAGTAAACCAAATTAAAAATTCGAAGTGATTTTATTACGCTAACTTTGATTTTCATTGGGTAAACATTGAATCAATCATGGCAGCAAAAAACACTTTATTAGTATTGTTTTTACTTTCAATAATATGTTGTCAAAACAAGCCCAATTCTTATCAGAATGAGTTCCCATTGTCTGTATCCAGCGTAAAGAATGATGCCAAATTTAATTCCGTGAGTAAATCCATAGATCTGAATGCGCATCCAGCCCAAGAGATAGACACCAAGGTTCTGAAGATTTTCCAAGATTCAAAAGAAAATTTTTGGTTTGGCACCAATGGCGGCGCATATCGGTATGATGGAAAAAATTTGATCAAAATTACTAGAAAAGATGGGTTATTTCAAGATCAGGTCCGCAACATTCAAGAAGATGAAATGGGGAATATTTGGTTTTCAACGGGTGGTTATGGCGTTTGTCGATTAAATGAACAGGATATCACTACTTTTACGATTAAGGAAAACGAAACTTTTTATAGGAATAATCAAGTGAATGAAAAACCAAATGCCAAAGATTTGTGGTTTGCAGCTGGTGGAGGTGTTTTTCGGTATTCTAAGGACAATTTTGATTATTTGCCCTTGCTCAAACCTGATGTTTTTTCGTCAAGTGTAAAGTCTCCATATCAAACAAGTCCAAACACTGTTTATTCAATTTTAAAAGACAGCCGAGACAATATTTGGTTCGGAACCCAGTCCTTGGGTGTGTGTCGCTATGATGGAGTTACATTTACTTGGTTCACGCAGAATGGTTTGGCTGGACCCGCCGTATTGGCGATTTTTGAAGATAAAAAAGGGAATCTCTGGTTCGGAAATAATGGAAACGGTCTGTTTCTTTTTGATGGTAAAATTTTAAGGAATATCACGGAAGAAAAGGGTCTCAGCAATCCAAATTTTATAAAAAAGGGTATAGTAAAGCCTGGCAATTTAGCTCGAATTTGGTCAATCAATGAAAGTGACAATGGTCAACTTTGGATTGGGACGGGTGATTCTGGTGCTTGGATTTATGACGGAACCGAACTAATCAATTATACTGAAAAGCAAGGGCTACCAAATGTTGGGATTGAAACAATTTTTAAAGATAAAAAAGGGAAAATATGGCTTGGAACCGATGGCGCTGGGATTTTTAAGTTCAATGGAACCAATTTTGATAAATTTAAAATTTAAGACTCAAACAGACTGTGGCTTTTTTGAATAAATAATCCTGAAATAAACAAATCGTCATTCTATCTCTTTTAATGATTTAAGTCTCCAAATTATTGAGTGAGTAATTTTTAACTTTAGAACAAAAATGAGATTCAACCATGGCTAATAAAACTTCACAGCACATTTTAAGCACTTCTACCAATTTATTGGGATTTTGTTTGATTATAATTACCTCGCTGCATTTGGCAGATAAGACCAAAAATAATCTGATTGATGATTTTACTTCTTTTATTGCACTATTATTAACTGTGTCTTCTGTATTTTCATTTGTTTCGATTAAAACAAACGATCCCCGAAGAGAGAATCTTCTTGAAAGCATAGCCGATTACCTATTCATTTTTTCCTTGATGGGCATATTTAGCATTATTATATTTATTATCATTACCTTTTGGCAAAAATAAGATGAAAAACGAAATCAATAGCCTATTAAAGGCTGAAACAGAACAATTGGCAAAGCTACAGGACATCGTAAAAAAGTCCATTACGGATGAAAAATTGATTATCGAAAATCTATTAAACCCACCCAAAGAGATCCTGACCCAAGGACAGAAAATTTCTGATAAAGTGGCGAGATTCGGGGGTAGTTGGACCTTTATTATTTTGTTTATGATATTACTTTTTTTCTGGATTTTGTTCAATTCGATCTCTCCAAAGCAAGATAATTTTGATCCTTATCCATTTATTTTAATGAACTTAATATTGTCATGTGTCGCTGCATTGCAAGCCCCGATCATCATGATGAGCCAAAATCGTCAGGAAGAAAAGGATCGACAAAGAGGTGAAAATGATTATTTAATAAATCTCAAAGCTGAATTGGAAATTAGAGCATTGCACCAAAAAATCGATTTGCTCTTGGAGGAACAAATAAAAATCCTTTTTAAAAGCCAGTCCGAACAAATTGAAATTTTACGTTCGATTGAAAAGAAAATATCAAAATAGACTTTGTTTTTTAGAAATAGAACTTGGTTTGGTTGATTTTTTATAAAAATAAATCGAAACAAATCATCGCTCCAAAAATAAGACTGGCCACACCGTTGCTGGTGAAAAAAGCCAGATTGATATTGCTCAAATCATCAATTTTTACAATGGAATGTTGATAAATTATCGCAAGTGAAAATATAGACGCTGCTAATATAGAGATGTAGCCAATATGTCCTGAGGACCAAAGGGCTGCGATGAACAAGCATAAAAATACAAGAGCAATGAAGTGCATGAGCATTGCTATTTTCCTGCCATTTGCTTTTCCTAACAATGCAGGAATTGAATATAAGTGATTCGTCTTGTCAAATTCTTCATCCTGCAATGCATAAATGATGTCAAATCCTGAAACCCAAGCCCAAACCGTAATCCCTAATAGTATTGGTTTTACGTCAAAATGACCAGTAACTGCTAGATATGCGCCAATCGGAGCCAAACCTAAGCCTATCCCTAAAACCAGATGACACAACGCCGTAAATCGCTTGGTATAACTATATCCAAGGACTAAAATCAAAGCGATAGGGGATAAAATAAAACAAATTTTATTGATAAAATAACTACTCAACACGAATAAAAGACAATTCAAGCCAATAAAGAAAAGCGCTTGTTTGGGGCTGATGACTCCAGCAGGAATTTCTCTGGTTTGTGTTCGAATATTTTGTGCGTCAATGTCACGGTCTAAATATCTATTAAAACCCATGGCGGCATTCCTTGCAGTGACCATACAAATTACAACAAGAAAGAACAACCTTAAAGAAGGAGGGTGGCTGCTATCAATTGTGCCTAGTGAAAATCCTATCAAGGCAAAGGGTAAAGCAAAAATTGAATGGGAAAATTTGACTAAATGGAAATATTTGGCTACCAAATTGGAAATTTTTTTAGTTAGAATTTTACTGTTTTTTAGGCAATTTGTCGAAGAAAAAACTACCCTTATCCGAAAGCCACAAAATTAGTACAATTATTAGAGAAAAATATAAGTTATATTTGCAAATCAAAAAAAATTTAAAATCGTGAGTATATTAATTTTTATTCTAGTTTTCTACGTCCTTTTGTCTATTTCTTTGATGAACTTATTCAAGAAAGCTGGTAAAAATCCCATTGATGCTTTAATTCCTGGAAAGAATTTTTATGTTTGGACTCAAATCATCGGCCAGCCAAAATATTGGGCTTTGTGGTTGCTTTTTCCAATAGTTAATATCTTTATTTTCGTTGGAATGTGCGTGGATATGGTGCGTTCATTCGGAAAATATGATTTTTGGCATAGTGCCTTAAGTGTTGTCTATGCGCCTTTGGCTTTTTTCAAAATCGGTTATGGAAAAGAAAATTATGTTGGGCCTACGGTTATATTAGAACACGAGTACAAGGATAAAATTACCGAAGCCATTACTAAAAAAGATGACTATAATTTCAAAAAATTGGACCAAGCCAATCCATACAAAAAAGGAGGGGTGAGAGAATGGTTCGAGTCGATTTTCTTTGCTGTATTTGCTGCCGCATTCATACGCATGTTTTTAATTGAGGCCTATGTGATACCGACATCCTCCATGGAAGGTTCACTTTTGGTTGGAGATTATCTTTTCGTCAGTAAAGCTCACTATGGGATTAGAATGCCCATGACAGTATTACAATTGCCACTTTTGCACAATAGAATTCCGATTTTGGACAAAGAATCTTATCTGAAGTCTCCGTCTTTGCCTTATTTCAGGCTGCCAAAGATTCAGGATGTTGAAAGGTTTGATCCAGTGGTATTTAATTATCCAGAAGGTGATTCTGTTTTTGTGACGCCTCAAAGGAATTTTACCATTCACGATATAAGAAGGAGCCCTGGTTTAATCATGAGGATCCCGCCCGAAAATCAAGAAATGGCCGTAAGACCGATCGACAAAAAAGATCATTATATCAAGAGATGTATAGGATTGCCAGGTGATAATCTCAAGATCGTCAATAGGCAAGTATTTATCAATGATAAGGCTATTGAAAATCCCAAAAATTTGCAATATACCTATAAGGTCGTAGCGCCTAATGGATTGAATATGAGTCGATTGAATGAATGGGGGATCAATATCAATGATGTAAACCCTGCTGAAGGTATTTTTAGCTTAAGCGATGAAAATGTAGCAAGGGTCCGCTCACTTTCGCCCGATATCAGCGTTAGTATCATGTCCCCAGATAACCCAGGTCGAGATTATTTATTTCCACACGACGATGCGAATTTCTTTGGATGGACCATAGACAATTATGGGCCCATACATATACCTAAAAAAGGTGAAACCGTGGATTTGAATTTAAAAAATATTGCCATGTATCAGTTGGCTATCAGGGTTTATGAAAACAATACGCTAGAGATAAAAGACGATAAGATTTTCATCAATGGTACGAATGTCACCAATTATACTTTCAAGCAAGATTATTATTGGATGATGGGGGATAATAGACATAATTCGGAGGATAGTAGAATTTGGGGATTCGTTCCTGAAGACCATATTGTAGGAAAGCCATTGTTTATCTGGTATTCTACCAAAAATTGCAATTGGCGAGAAGGTATCCGATGGGATCGTATTTTATCAGGAGCCACAAAAATGTAACCATTAAAATTTATTCATATTATGCAAAAAACATTAGGACTATTATTGATTGTGCTTTTACAGTCGGGATTTATTTTTGGTCAATTACAAATAGAAAGTACTAGAAATGACGGCACTACAAGTGTAAAACGTATTAACTCAAATAAAAGAACACAAGTCAAATTTTTCTTGGATAAGAACAAGGAGACCACTGGAATAACACCCAATTATTTGAAAGGGTATGTTACAAATCAAACCGCCGAATCTCTAACTATTAAAACCAGGCAAGGGACTTATTCTCTTGGAGAAGATAAAACCCTAGATTTTAAAATGAAAAGGGATACGCTAATTAAAATTTCGAAATCGGATCTAATCTCACTAGCGTTTCAAAAAGATTATTACAAAAAAAATATCGCAAGAGACATTTCTAGCACAGTTGGTCTAGTTGGCCTTATTTCTATGGTATTTTTTTCACCACTTCTTGCAATTAATACGCATGAAAAAACTTTCAATAAATACAAGTTTTGGCAGGCAGAATTGTTTTCAATGGGTGTTTGTGTAACGGGCATAACGCTGAGTAGCATTTTTGGTAAGAAAAACCGGATATTTTACAAAATCCCTACAAATGGTAAAGTCGGCGACTGTTACTATAAGTTATTATAGAAACCAGTAGGATATTTCCTCCAAAAAAAATTAGTTTACCCCCCAATAGGTTTAACTCATCCAATTGGTCTTAGCTTGAGCATCCCACTTGATGGTGGTTTTCTTAGGCTTTGTCCAAAACTCAATAGATGATTTACCCGTGATATCTCCTACGCCAAATTTGGAGTCATTCCATCCTCCGAATGAAAATGGCTCCCTTGGAACAGGTACACCGATATTGACGCCTATCATACCAGCTGAAGCTCTATCAGCTATATATTTGGCGGCTCCTCCACTTTGTGTAAACACAGAGGCTGCATTGCCATAAGGGTTTTTATTTTCAATGTCCAGTGCATCATCAACGGTGCGTACCCTCATGATCGAGATAACTGGACCGAATATCTCTTCTCTTGCTACCGACATTTCAGGTGTAACATAATCAATTACAGTCGGACCAACATAAGTGCCTTTTTCTTTCCCCGAAACAACACAATTCCTTCCATCTAGCAATATCTTAGCGCCATCGGCTTCTGCTTGGGAGATATATCGTTCAATTCTTTCTTTTGCTGCCTTAGATATTACGGCTCCCAGATTATCTCCAGGAACTATTTTCTTTGATTCTTCGACCAATTGATCGATTATATGCTCTACTTCACCCACGGCTACCATCGCTGATGCAGCCATACAGCGTTGTCCTGCACATCCACTCATAGAAGCTGCAACATTGCTCGCAGTCATTTGAGGATTGGCGTCTGGGAGTACGATGAGGTGATTTTTTGCTCCACCCAAAGCGACACATCTCTTAAGGTTATGAGTGGCTCTTTGATAGACTATTTGTGCTACTTTGGTCGATCCTACGAATGAAACCGCTTCGATACCCGGATGATCGCAAATTGCCTCGACGATTTCTTTGTCCCCATGTACGATATTTAATACGCCGTCAGGAAGGCCAGCTTCCTTCAACAATTCTACCAATCTTATCGAACTTATTGGCACCATTTCTGAGGGCTTTAATATCATGCAATTGCCTAATGCGATGGCGTTCGGAATGGTCCAATTCGGTACCATACTAGGAAAATTGAAAGGTACGATCGAAGCTACAACGCCAAGTGCGTGTTTTTCTATCCGACATTCTACTCCTTTTGATACTTCTAGAAGCTCACCTTGTACCAATTGTGGCAAAGACGTTGCAAATTCAGTCAATTCGATGGATTTTTCGATTTCGGCCTTGGCCTCTCCATAGGTTTTTCCATTTTCTTCGCTAACCAATTTGGTTAGTTCATCCATATGCTTTTCTAATAAATACTTGTATTTGAAAAATACTTGAACCCTCTCCTTAATTGGTGTATTTGACCAAGCAGGAAATGCGGCTTGTGCAGCTTTTACAGCTATATCAAGATCTGAATAATTCGACAATGGGATTTCGCCTAATGAATTTCCATCTAGTGGAGAATTAATAGCGAGGCTTCTTTGACTGGTAGAAGCGACATTTTTACCATTTATATAATTGCTTATTTTTCCGTATTTCATAATTATTGTATTAATAAAAAAATTATATGAATTAGTTGCGCAATGGTTTACCTTTTTCAAGCATGAATTGAATTCTTTCCATGGTTTTAGGTTCGCCACAAAGGCTCAAAAAAGCTTCTCTTTCGATATCTAACAAGTATTTTTCTGAGACTCGAGTAGGGCCGCTCAAATCTCCACCACATAATACCCACGCTATTTTTTTAGCAATTTTTATGTCGTGTTCACTGGCGTATTTACCCAAGAGCAGCGAATTTGCAGCCACGTATAGGGAGGCCAGTCCACCTTGTCCTAAGACTAGGATGTCTTTCCTAGGGGTAGGAGGGGTATAATTTGAAGCCAACTGAAGAACCTCTAACTTCGCTTGATAGATGGCTTCGGCACTGTTAACGATGATTCGGTCCCTATTTTCCAATAAATATCCATATTTATAAGCTTCGTATCCGCTTGTACCTACGGCTGCTGTAGCTATGGTTTTGAACTTGTCTATCAGGGTAGGGATCTGAACATCGCCTTCAAAAAAATGATCAGAGGCACGCAACGCAAACTCTTTTGTACCTCCGCCTCCAGGTATCAAACCTACTCCTACTTCTACGAGACCAATGTATGATTCGGCACTCACAACCGCTCTATCGCAGTGCATTAGCGTCTCACATCCACCACCAAATACATAACCTTGAGTAGCAATAACCACTGGTATTTTTGAATATCGGCACCTCATGGTTGCTTGTTGGAATAAATCCACTGCCATATTCAATTGGTCCCATTCTTGCTGAAAAGCCAACATAGCTATCATCATCAGATTGGCTCCAACCGAAAAGTTTTTGGCATTGTTACCAATCACCAACCCTTTCCATTCACCTTCCTCGGCGATTTTTATGGATTCAAATATGCCCTTTAGGATACCCTCGCCTATCGCATTCATTTTGGATCTAAACTCTAAACAAAGTACGCCATCTCCTATGTCATGCAGCACGATTTCATCGTTTTGGAACACAGGTGGTAAATGTCTATATAAATCCAGGATAATCGATTTTTCAGCACCTGGGAGTTTTTTGTATTGCTTATCACTGATGGAATAATAAGTTTTAACCCCATTTTGTGAAGAATAAAAGGACTTAACACCAGATTGAACCATTGTTTTTACCCAATCCGCAACAGGATATCCGAATGATTCAGCCGCTTCGATTCCTTTTTCTACACCGATGATGTCCCAATATTCGAAAGGGCCAAAATCCCACGCAAAGCCATTTTGCAATGCAAAATCAATATTGTATAAATCATCAGCTATTTCTGGAATCCTGTTTGATACGTAGGAAAATAATGAAGCTAAGGACTCTTTTACCAGCAATCCTCCATTGTCAGGGCTTTCGAAGATCGCTTTGATGCGCTTTTGTGGATCCTCTATTTGTTTGGCAAGCGAAAGCGAACTTAGACTTGATTTTACCGGTACATTATATGTTTTTGTCTTTAAGTCTAGTCCTTTGATGATCGATTTTCCTTTCTCATCCTTTTCGTTGGTTTTTTCATAAAAACCTTTTTGGGTCTTGTCGCCAAGCCAATTATTTTTAGTAAAAAATCAATATAGTCTGGGACGACCAATTTCTGCGCTTCACTGTCGTCTTTGCAATTTTCTTTTATGCCTAGGATAACCTTACTAGCGGTATCCAAACCTACCAAGTCTGCCAACCTAAATGTACCCGTATTAGGTCTTGCGATGGCGGCTCCTGTCAATTTATCAACGTCCTCAATGCTCAGTTGATATTTTTCAGTCAATTCGAAAATCTTCGCCATGGCCATAACTCCGACACGATTACCGATAAAGGCAGGGGTATCTTTGCATAAGACCGTCCTCTTACCCAAAATATTTTGACCGAACTCCATCATGAATTGGGTGATATTTGGGTCAGTATATTTACTAGGGATTATTTCTAATAATTTTAAATATCTAGGAGGATTGAAAAAATGGGTACCTAAAAAATTAGCCTTAAAATCATCCGATCTACCTTCAGCCATCATCCCAATTGGGATCCCTGAGGTATTAGAACTCACTATTGTTCCTTTTTTGCGGTAGGTTTCGACTTGTTCATAAATTTTTTGCTTTATGTCTAGTCTTTCAACAACGACTTCTATGATCCAATCGGCCTCGGATATTTTATGCATATCCTGTTCAAAATTGCCTGTTGTTATATTTTTTGCGAATGAATCTAAATATAAAGGCGCAGGTTTTGCTTTTATTGCATTGTTTAATGCGGTGTTTGCTATTTGATTGATATCTTTTGCATCCTTTGACGCCAAATCGAGCATTAATACCTCCAATCCAACATTCGCCAAATGGCAAGAAATTCCAGATCCCATGATACCAGAACCTAAAACAACTACTTTTTTAATTCTATGTGTCATATTTTGCTAATATAATTATTACTTATTGCTTATAAAACTTGTAGGGCACCACTTCTCCATTGCTTATATTAAATATATAAATGGCGGGACTACAATCTCCGATATTGGCATTAACTTCATACGAATTGCCACCTAGAGAAACAAGCCGTGCGGAAGATATGTTTCGACCCGTCATGTCATATACATTTAATTTTGCGTCTTTAGTCAATTCTGACTTAAATGTCAATCTGATTATTTTACCCGAAGGATTAATTTGGCAATTTAGAATTTCATTTTTCGGAGATGGAATTATATCTTTTGTTCCAATAATGCATCCAGAGCCCCATGCTCTATCGACAAGTTCGGGCATAGAAATATAGGGGTTTTCATTACCCTGATATATGGCAGCCTCCTGATTTCTGAGTATTTCTTTGGCATCTACGGGATCCAATATATGCCATGCTAAGAGTGTCGAAACATTTGCTACGTCGGTGATTTCCGATCCAGTATTTTGATACATGGTATAAAAGTAAAATAGCGACCTAGCTACATTGCCTTTATGTGATTCTCTAGGTTCAAAGACGGTGCCATTGGATTCACTATATGCATTTATATTACTAGGAGGAATACTGCTTCTGCTGGTGTTCTTATACATCCACTTGGTTGTACTTCCATCAGGAATATCAGCGAACCTATTGTTTCCTCTTTCTGTGTTCCAATCTTGAAACGAAGGATATAAATGGTGTATATCAGAAATCATCGGATCCAAGCTGTTGAAGAGGGATTGAGGGATGGTGTGTTCTGTGTTGATAGGATTTGGAAAAGTTATTTCGTTGCCTCTTTGGTTGAACACCTTGAAGCCGCCATAAACACACTCGATAGAATCATTGGAATTATCAATGATTGAATACATTTTTTTTCTAGCCTCTGTATAACCCAATGTTACATGTATATTATCGTATGTATTGGCCTTTAGCCATTCTTGCAATGCCGTACACTTCAATTCACTTGGAGGGACAGCGGCAATTGACGAGATTATAAACAATAATTGAATTACAATCGTAAAAAGTATTTTCATTGATACAAAAGATTATTGTGTAAAGCTAAGATTATTTTTAAAAAAGTGTATTACTAAAATGCAATACTCGCCTAGAATTAAGCCCTGAAATTATTATTTATTAGAAATAATTAAAAATTTAATTATATAAAAATGGAAATTGTTAGTTTATAAATTAAATAATTGTTACATTGGCATCATAATATGTCGTTGGATATCAAAAATTATAAAATAAAGTTAATAAGACTAGGGCAGAGAAGACAAAAACAAAAATCAATCTTTTGCATAAAAGATTTGTTAAAAAAATTAACATATCATACCTTTGTCAGGAAATAAAAACATATTAAATATTTCTTAATTTAATATATTAATGATACTTTTGCGATTACTTAAATTAAAGTATGTTCTAATGAGGTTAAGCGCATTCAATTTTAAAACAATTATTCTTGGTGCATTTGCATGGATGGTTTTGGTTCCTATCAGTAATGGAGCCGATTTAGCCAAAGGTAAGACGACTTTTGTTACCTATTGTGCCTCTTGTCACAATAAGAATATGAAGGATAATCTTACCGGTCCAGCTTTGGGTGGTACTGTTGCAAGATGGGCATCTTTCCCTAAAGAGGATTTATATGCTTGGGTTCGAAACAGTCAAGCATTGATTTCTAAAGGGCATCCTAGAGCTACAGAGCTTTGGAATCAATTTAAGCCAACGGTGATGACGGCATTCCCCAATCTTACTAATGCTGAGATCGATGACGTGTTAGCGTATATCGAAGATCAATACAAAAATGGCAATAAGCCCGCTGCGACCGCTGCAGCTGCTGGAGCTGGTCCTGCAGTAGAAGAGTCTAAGCCAAACTGGCTAATGTACGTGGTGGGATTGAGCTTGTTGTTGTTGGCAGTTTTATTATCCAAGGTTGTTTCTAACTTGAATTATCTTTCAGATAAACAAGATGGGGTAGCAGCACCGAAAGAACCTAAATCTATCGTAGAAATTTTGACATCCAAGTCGATTATTGGATTTTTATTATTCGTATTGATAGTGGTTGGAGGATATACTACGGTTAATAATGCCATAGCTTTAGGAAGGCAACAAAATTATCAGCCTACACAACCTATAAAATTCTCCCACGCAACCCACGCTGGCATTCATAAGATAGATTGTCAATATTGTCACGATGGTGCCAGAAGAAGTAAGCAATCTGTCATACCAGCTGCTAATACGTGTATGAATTGCCATAAAGCAATAAAGACTGGAAGTAAACACGGTACTGAAGAAATAACAAAGATTTATGCATCTATTGGATTTGATCCAAGTACTGATAAATACATTGAAAATTATGATAAATTAAGCCAAGATCAAGTTTCAGGTATTTATAAAAATGGATAGCTAAGAATATGAGTGCTGATGGACAAAAGGCTGATCAGGGATTGGTAGATCACCAGTGGCAAGCAATTAAAACTTCATTGACTTCTGAAGTTAAACCAAAAATTCAGGGCCCAATCCAATGGGTACGAATTCATAATCTACCTGATCATGCATATTTCAATCACTCTCAACACGTAACCGCTGGAAAGGTTGCTTGTCAGCAGTGTCACGGTAAAGTAGAAAATATGGAGGTTGTAAAACAATATGCGCCATTGTCTATGGGTTGGTGTATCAATTGCCACAGACAGACAGAGGTGAAATTCAAAGACAATCCTTTCTACAATGATTATAAAAAATATCACGAAGAAATAAAATCAGGTAAGAGGTCTAAAGTGACAGTAGAAGAAATAGGTGGACTTGAATGTCAAAAATGTCACTACTAATTTTCATTCAATTATTTTGATAATTACATAAATAATTATATGTCAGATTTTCAAAACGAGAGCATTTGGGTAAGTTCGGATGATTTGCAAGGAAGCAAAGAATTTACAGAAACCCTTCATTCAGAATTTCAAAACCTTTCAATAGTAGATAATATTGGGAGTGATAACCATGATCATTCAAGGCGTGATTTTCTGAAATATTTAGGATTTAGTGTCGGGGCGGCTACGATAGCGGCAGCTTGTGAAACTCCAGCTAGAAGGGCATTGCCTTACGTTACAAAACCCGATTCTATTGTTCCTGGTATTGCTAATTATTACGCATCAAGTTATGTCAGGGGTGGCGATTATTGTCCTATTTTGGTGAAAACTAGAGAAGGACGACCTATCAAAATTGAGGGAAATCGACAAAACCCATTTGCCAAAGGTGGTACATCAGCTAGAGTACAGGCAGCAGTTTTGGATCTTTATGATAGCAGTAGGTTCCAATTCCCAGGAAGCGTAACCAACAATGCCGTTCAAGAATCTGATTGGAATACCATCGATAAGGCGGTAATTGCCAAATTAAATTCAGGATCGACCATTCGATTGATTTCTCATACCAATATAAGCCCATCCACAAAAGCGGCAATTAGTTTATTCAAATCTAAATTTCCAAATACAGAATGGGTTCAATATGACCCTGTTTCATGTTCGGCAATTTTAATGGCCAATGAGAAAAATTTTGGTCAAAGAATAATCCCAGGTTATAGATTCGACAAAGCTGATTGTATAGTTAGTTTTGGTGCTGATTTTCTAGCAACATGGATTTCTCCGATTGAATACGCAGCACAATATGTGCAAAATCGCCAAATCAAAGACGTTAAAAGTGCCCAAATGTCGAGATTTTTTATGGTCGAAAGCCATATGTCTTACACAGGGTCGAATGCCGATCAGAGGATTTTAATTCGCCCATCCGAGCAAGGATTGGCAATTGCAAAATTGTACAATTTGGTGGCGGCTAGTCTTGGCGCTGAACAAATTTCTGTGAGTGGAAAACTTGCTAATTCTAAATCAGAGTCTTTGCTTAAATCTGCAGCTGACAATTTGGTAAGCCTAAGTAGAGCAGGTAAGCATAGTTTGATAGTTTCGGATTCTAACAATACTGCCGAACAAATTTTAATAAATAAATTGAATTCTGTCCTTAATAATTATGGACAGACGATCGATATGGCCAATATATCATTCCAAAGATCTGGTGTTGATAAAGACATGCTGAATCTGTTGGGAGAAATGAATAGTGGCAAAGTACAAGCGTTATTCGTTTTGGGTGATGCCAATCCATTATTCGAATTGCCTAATGGCAATGATTTCAAAGCAGCTTTTGGTAAAGTAGGTCTTAAGGTCGCAATGGGTACGAGTCCAAATGAGACTTCTTTGAATTGTAACTATGTAGCGCCTACCCATCATTTCCTAGAAACTTGGGATGATGTTCAACCTAAGAGTGGATTTTACGGAATCGTTCAGCCTACAATTGATCCATTATTTAAAACTAGGAATTTTCAACATTCATTATTGAAATGGGCGGCCGTTGAAGGCACTGATTCGGCTGATTTTTATTATAATTTCATCCAAAATCAATGTAAAGCTTCAGTTTTTTCTAATCAAAATCAATACAGTAGTTTTCAGTCTTTCTGGGATTCTACTTTGCACGATGGTTTTAGTATTAGAACAAGTGAAATATCAGGAAGGACGGGTAGTTTTGATTTGAGTGGTGTCGCTGGATCTATTACAAAGCCAAGTAGTTCAAAACTTGAACTAAAGGTTTATGAACCAATTGGAGTTGGTAATGGAATTCATTCTAACAACCCTTGGTTGCAAGAATTGCCAGATCCAGTTACGAGAGTCGTATGGGATAATTATCTTCATATACCAATAAAGTGGAACGAAGCTGGAAAATTCGAATATCTGAATAATCTAGATACAGATGGAGATCTAGTGGATTTGAAAGCAAATGGCATTGATTCTAGGATTCCTATCGTAAGACAATTTGGGATGCCAGATGGCACTTGTGCGATAGCGTTAGGATATGGAAGACAATTAGGTGGAAGAGGAGCAGTAGGAGTCGGAAAGAATATGAATATTTGCTTAAAGCGTGATAGCGATGGAAATATTCAATACTTTGTTACAGGCATAGAAGTTTCTAATAAAGTTGGCAAGGACGAGCGTTTTGCTTCGGTTCAGCATCACCATACATTAGGAGTTCGTGGCAAAGACCAAGAATCAAATAACGAAGTGATAAACGTCGATGAAAAGACGATGATGACCTTAGGAGACGGATTCCAAGGTTCATTGACGAAGAGAACTATTTTGCGTGATGCCAATTTGTCCAATCTGCAAGAAAAGTCTCAAGCCTTAAAAGAGGAAAGGAAAAAAGCCAAGCATTTAAATGAACAAACTTTATATCCTGATTATAGCGAAGTTTATAATAATGGACACCATTGGGGGTTATCAGTTGATTTAAATGGCTGTATCGGATGTGGTGCTTGTCAAGTTGCTTGTGTCGCTGAAAATAACGTACCAATCGTAGGTAAAAAAGAAGTGAATAGACACCACGAAATGACGTGGATGAGAATTGATAGATATTATTACGGTGACGTTGAAAATCCTAGTGTAGTTTATCAACCGATGATGTGCCAACACTGTGATAATGCACCATGTGAGAACGTTTGTCCAGTTGCTGCTACAAATCATAGTGCTGAGGGTTTGAACCAAATGGCATATAATAGGTGCGTGGGTACTAGATATTGTGCAAATAACTGCCCTTATAAAGTAAGAAGGTTTAACTGGTTCGATTATACTACTGCGGATTTATTTCCTAAAAATGAAAATAATCCATTGAAGGGTGATTTACCTTTTTATGCAGATAACTTGACAAGAATGGTATTGAATCCTGATGTTACAGTTAGATCAAGAGGGGTTATCGAAAAATGTAGCATGTGCGTACAAAGAATTCAAGAAGGAAAATTGTTAGCAAAGAGAGAAAGTCGTCCACTCAGAGATGGCGATATAAAGACTGCTTGTCAGACGGCATGTCCAACAGGAGCCATCATATTCGGGGATCAAAACGATCCAAACAGTGAATTGAATAAGAGATGGAATCGTGATACAAATTATTTTGTATTGGAAGAAATAAATGTTAGATCAAAAGTTGGGTATCAAATGAGGATTACCAACAAAATGGAAAGTGAAGTATAAATCATTAATTTGAAATAATAGATTATATGAGTGTTGTAGTATCGCCTATAAGAGAGCCATTAATCGGTGGCAATAAAACGTATCATCAGATCACTGAGGATATATGTGCACCAACAGAAACTACCCCTCCCAAATCGTGGGTAATTGCCTTTATCGCGTCCGTTATCACCTTAGCATACGGTTTGTTCTGTATAGGTTGGTTGATTTATTTCGGAACAGGTACTTGGAATCTGAATAGAACCATTGGATGGGGATGGGATATCACTAATTTCGTTTGGTGGATCGGTATTGGTCACGCTGGTACGTTGATTTCGGCCATCCTACTTTTGTTTAGACAAAAATGGAGAACTGGGGTAAATAGAGCAGCTGAGGCCATGACCATATTTGCGGTAATATGTGCAGCAATTTTTCCAGTGATTCACGTAGGTAGAATTTGGGTAGTGTTTTATTTTTTCCCTTTGCCTAACACAAGAGGACCCCTTTGGGTTAACTTTAATTCACCGTTACTATGGGATATTTTTGCGATTTCCACTTATTTCACGGTCTCTTTGTTGTTTTGGTACACTGGTTTGGTTCCAGATTTTGCTACCATCAGAGATAGAGCTTCTGGATTTAGAAAAAAATTGTATCAGTTTTTATCTTTTGGTTGGACAGGATCAGCAAAACATTGGCAAAGATGGGAGTCTTTATCACTTGTATTAGCTGGTATTTCTGCACCTCTCGTACTTTCTGTACATACAATAGTAAGCTTTGACTTTGCAACTTCCATAATACCTGGTTGGCATACTACCATTTTCCCACCTTATTTCGTTGCTGGTGCGATTTTCTCAGGATTCGCGATGGTACAAACTTTGATGCTCGTCACCAGACACGTTTTGAAGCTACAGGATTATATCACGGTATCCCATATAGAATCTATGAACAAGGTTATTTTGTTCACTGGTACAATGGTAGGTGTTGCTTATTTGACTGAGTTGTTTATTGCATGGTATTCAGGTTATGTATATGAACAATTTGCATTTTTAAATAGAGCTACGGGTATTTATTGGTGGTCATATTTTGGTATGATGACTTGTAATGTACTTTCTCCACAATTATTTTGGATTAAGAAATTTAGAACAAGTATATTTTGGACATTCATTATGTCAATTTTTGTGAATATAGGTATGTGGTTCGAGCGTTTTGTAATCATCGCTACTACATTGGCTAGAGATTATATTCCTTCTTCTTGGTCCTATTATACACCATCTTGGGTAGAAATTGGGATATATGTGGGTACATTTGGATTGTTCTTCACACTGTATTTGGGTTTTTCAAGAGTAGCGCCAGTTGTTGCTATAGCAGAAATAAAAAGTATATTGAAATCTAGTGGTAATCAGTATGTTAATCATCATAAAGATGCTCATCATCACAATATCAATGAGCAACATGCTTTGGACCATCTGACTGCTGAGCACGAAGGAGAACATCACCATTAATTTTCATTTTATTTGAAATATTGAATTGCAATTATTATGTTAAGAAAAAGAAATAAAACGGTAATCTATGGTCTGTACAACGACGAATCAGATCTTTTGACCGCAGTTAATAAGGCTAATTCCAAGCATTTGGACATTTTCGATGTATATTCTCCATTTCCAATACATGGTTTAGATCCATTATTGGGATTAGCAGAGTCTAGGCTTCACATCGGAGGATTTATTTATGGTCTATTAGGTACAATGACAGCTTTTGGTGGAATGACATGGATATTTACTAGAGATTGGCCCATGATTTTTGGTGGAAAACCTTATTGGTCAGTTCCAGCATTTATTCCAATTACATTCGAATTGACTGTTTTGTTTGCATCTATTGGCATGGTTGTAACATTCTATACAATATGTGGCTTAGGCCCAGGGGTAAACAATACCATTCTTGATGAACGAACTTCAGATGATAAGTTTGCTTTGGCTTTTGATTTAGGAAGCTTGAGCAACGATAAAGTAGATGGCTTGAGGAGTTTCCTTAAGGAGTCAGGTGCTGGAGAAATTCACATTAAGGATATTTAATTTTTAAGAAAAATTATCAATTTAAATAATTCACAATGAATTTTAAATCTATAATAAATTTTGTTTTAATATTGGCCGTTGGTGCTGTTTATCAAAGCTGTTCCCCAGCTGGTGGTAACAATCCAGGACATGAATACATGCAAGACATGGGTCACTCCATTTCGTATGAGGCGAATGTAGATGGATACTATTATTACAATACATGGGGATCTCATGCGGATTATATGAAATATGCTATGCCCCGAGTTCCAGTAAAAGGAACAATAGCAAGGGGATTTGCCGGTGTTCAAAATTCAATGGGAGGCGACCATGTAGCTGAGTTTCAAGGTTTAACTGTGAATGGTTCTGTGCCTTATTATTACGGAGATACAGAGGAGGAGCGTACAAGAGCTGGAAAAGAGATAATTAAAAATCCAGTAGCTATTACTTCTGTTGGATTGACTCAAGGTAAAGAGCTTTATGATATTTATTGCGGAGTTTGCCACGGTACAGGCGGTACAGGCAATGGTGTCCTTTATGACGGGCCAAATGCTAAATATCCTGCAGCACCAGCAAATTTGGTTAGTGATGAATTTACTTCAAGTACAAATGGACGATTCTATCACGCAATAATGTATGGAAAAAATATGATGGGTGGTTATTCTGATAAGTTATCGTATCTAGAAAGATGGAATGTTATACATTATATAAGGTCACTTCAAGCTAAAGTTAAAAATGTTCCTTATACTGAGGATGAAAATGGTCTTCCAAGTGCTGGAGCTACCTCAGGTAAATTAATTAAGGAGGAATTAAACAGTACTTCAGAAAAAGTTGGAACAGCAGTGAAAGAGACGGTGAAGGAGGTATCCAATATATCAAAAGAAATTAAACATTAATTCACTCCACTGGAAAAATCTATATTATGAATCAATTTGTATTTGAAAAACAACAAAAGTCCACTTTCATTGGGATGATGATATTGGGTGTGATATGTATGGTACTTACTTTTGTAGGAGATGATGCATTTCACACTAGATTTTGGTCTAATTTTCTCCATAATTCTGTTTATTTTACAGGAATAGCTTTTGGTGCGTTATTCGTATTGAGTGCATCATTGTTGGCATATGGGGGCTGGCACACAATCTTTAAAAGAGTTTGGGAAGCATATTCGCTCTTTTTGATTGTTGGTTTGGTATTGATGGGTGTAATTGTCGCTGGAGTTTTGGGAGGCTTTCATCATTTGTATCATTGGGCAGATAAGGCTTCGGTTGAGGCTGATGAAATCCTCAAAGGCAAGTCTGGCTTTTTAAATCCAATGATTTACACCATTTTCACCATTGGCTTTGTAGGAATATGGTTCTTTATAGCTCAAAGGATGAGAGCGATTTCACAAGATGAAGATCAAAATGGCAATGAATCATTTTCACAGCATAAAAAATTAAAATTTTGGGCAGCTATATTTTTACCACTTGGAGGATTCTCTAGTGCGGCCATTATTTGGCAATGGGTAATGTCCCTGGATGCTCATTGGTATAGTACTTTGTTCGCTTGGTATTGCACAGCTTCGATGGTTGTGACCATGTATGCTTTTACCTTGTTGATTTTGGTTTATCTCAGATCAAAAGGCTATTATACATTAGTAACTCAGGAACATTTGCACGATATTGGAAAATACATTTTTGGTATTTCTATATTTTGGACTTATTTATGGTTTTCTCAATTTATGTTGATTTGGTATGCGAATGTAGGGGAGGAGACCATTTACTTTAAGACAAGGCTGGAAGAGTATAGACCTTTGTTTTTCTTGAATTTGGGCATCAATTTCTTCATTCCATTTTTGGTACTTATCCGCAATGACACAAAAAGAAAAGTTGGAAGTTTAGTGTTTGTTTCAATTATTGTCATATTGGGACATTGGTTAAACTTCTTCTTGATGATAAAACCAGGTGTCTTGCATACAGCACACGAATTGGCACATCATGATACACATAAAGTTGGAGGCAATGAGTCAGAAATAAAAATGCACTCAGTGAAGACTTCTCAGGAAAATCATGCCGATGCCAATTCCGTACCACATACTGCAGCTGCGACTCATGGTGAAGGACATGAAGTAGTAAGCCATGATAGTCATTCAGACCATGCTGAAGTACCAGCAGGGTTTCACTTCCCAGGTTTATTGGAGATAGGTACATGGATAGGATTTTTAGGATTATTTTTATATTTTGTTTTCTGGCAGTTAACGAAGGCTAGACTGACACCGCCTAATGATCCATTTGTTGGAGAATCCTATCATCATCACGTTTAAAATTTAAATAACCTTATACTAAATAGAAATGACTGGTTTTATAATTTTACTTGCAATTGTCTTAGTCGTTGTAATATCTGTTCAGATTGGCAAAATTGTTGAATTGGCCAATAAAATTCGTGGTCAAGAGGAGTCGGAAAGGATCAATTCTGATAGGACTGCATTTTGGTTATTGGTATTTGGAATTGCTTTGATTTTAGGTACTATTTGGTCTTGTTACCACTACAAAAATTTCATGCTAGGATATGGACCTCACGAAGCTGCTTCCATCCACGGTAAAAAGGTTGATTCAATTTTTAATTTAACTGTAATTATTACAGGGATTGTCTTTGTATTGACTCAAGTAGCCCTATTTTATTTTGCTTTTAAATATAAAGGCCGACCTGGTAAAAAAGTGTTGTTTATTCCTCATAATAATAAGCTAGAGTTCTATTGGACAATTACACCAGCGATAGTCATGACTATTTTGGTTGTGTCGGGACTTATGGCTTGGAATGAAATCATGGCTGATGTAAAAGAAGATGAAGATTTTATTGAAATTGAGGCAGTCGCGTATCAGTTTGCATGGGATATTAGATATCCTGGTATGGATCACAAACTAGGAACTAGAAATTACAAGTTAATTAGTGGTACTAATGGTTTAGGTATGGATTGGACAGATCCTAAAACCCATGATGATTTTATCGCGGACCAGATAGTGTTACCTAAAGGAAAAAAAGTTAGAGTTCGTATTACCTCTAAGGATGTTTTGCATAATTTTTATCTACCTCAATTTAGAGTAAAAATGGATGCAATTCCAGGATTGCCAACTTATTTTGTGTTTACTCCGGAAAAAACTCTTGAAGAGTATAAACTTGAACTAAGAAAATATCCTGAATACTTAGAGCCTTCCGATCCAAAAGATCCATTTGGTCCTAAGAAGTGGGAGACATTTACTTATGAATTGGGATGTGCAGAGCTTTGTGGTATCGGGCATTATAGTATGAGAAAAGTTGTAAAAATAGTTTCTCCTGAAGAATATGAACAATGGTTTAATAAGCAAAAGTCTGTTTATTTCTCAACCGTACGAAATACAGTTGACGATCCCAACAAAGGTAAAATTCTTGCAGGCGAACCTGTGAACACTAGTGTCGAAACTAAAGATAAAGTCGATACGACAGTAATTATTTTAAAAGATTCATTGAATAAAAAATAAATTCCAATATGGCTGCTTTAACACATCTTGAAGAAGAAAAATTAATTAAAGAGCAAGGGTATAATGACCATTTCTATGATCACCATCATGGGGATAAACACCAAATGGGTTTTATCACAAAATACATATTTTGCCAAGATCATAAGATTATTGCCAAGCAATTTCTCATAACAGGTATTATTTGGGCTATCATTGGTGCCGGAATGTCCGTTATATTTAGATTGCAATTGGGCTTCCCAGAAGCCGATATGGCCTGGTTACGTCCCTTATTAGGCAAGTGGATAGTTGTAAATGATGATGGGATTGGATCTCTAGATCCTAACTTTTATTATGCCTTGGTAACCATGCACGGTACGATAATTGTATTTTTTGTATTGACTGCAGGACTGAGTGGTACATTCAGTAATTTGTTAATTCCGCTGCAAATCGGAGCAAGGGATATGGCATCGGGATTCTTGAATATGCTTTCATATTGGTTTTTCTTCTTATCTTCTGTGGTGATGTTGGCGTCTCTCGTATTGAGCACAGGGCCATTTAGTGGTGGATGGACTGCGTATCCTCCATTGTCGGCTTTACCTCAAGCATCTCAAGGTTCTGGAACGGGTATGACTCTTTGGTTGATTTCGTTGACTTTCTTTGTTGTTTCTGTATTGCTTGGAGGAGTAAACTATATAACAACCATTTTGAATCTTCGTACAAAAGGTATGACGATGTGGAGAATGCCTTTGACAATTTGGGCTTTTTTGATCACAGCAATTATCGGTTTGTTATCGTTCCCTGTACTTGTTGCTGGTTTCTTTTTATTAATGTTTGATAGAGGCATGGGTACCAGTTTCTATTTAAGTGAAATATTTATAGGTGGCCAAGCCTTGGACAATGTTGGAGGTAGTCCTGTATTGTTTCAGCATTTATTTTGGTTCCTTGGTCACCCAGAGGTTTATATCATTATCCTACCGGCGATGGGTTTGGTATCTGAAATATTATCAGTGCATTCAAGAAAACCAATTTTTGGATATAAAGCGATGGTGTTTTCTATGCTTGCTATTGCATTTTTATCTTTTATAGTTTGGGCACATCATATGTTTATGGCGGGTGTAAATCCGTTTATATCTAATTTTTTCGTGCTCTTCACATTGATCATTGCGGTACCATCTGCTGTAAAAGTCTTTAACTGGATTGCTACTTTATATGGAGGAAATGTACGATTTAATTCTGCAAGTTTATTCGCAATTGGTTTTGTGTCTATGTTTATTTCAGGGGGATTAACGGGGATTTTCTTAGGAAATTCAACCATTGATATTCAACAACACGATACATATTTTGTAGTGGCTCACTTCCATATAGTTATGGGTATTGCGGCGTTCTTTGGTATGTTTGCTGGGATTTATAATTGGTTCCCTAAGATGTACGGTCGTTTTATGAATGAAACTTTGGGACAAATACATTTTTGGGGTACTCTCGTAGGAGCGTATTTGATTTTTGGGCCGATGCACTATATTGGTTTAGCAGGAGTGCCAAGAAGATATTTTAGATTTGATAGTTTTGAAACGTTCAAACAGTTTGATGCTTTAAATCAATTCATCACAGTTTGTGCGATAATAGTTTTTGCATTGCAAATTTTATTTGTGGTAAACTTCTTTTATAGCATTTGGAAAGGTAAGAAAGTAACATCTAAAAATCCATGGGAATCCAATACTTTGGAGTGGACTACTCCGATAAAACCTGGTCATGGTAACTGGGAAGGCAATATCCCAAGTGTCAATAGATGGGCTTATGATTATGGAAAGGATGGAGTTGACTTTATACCTCAGATAAAGCCATTGGCTGAAGGAGAACAACATTCTGAATTGCATCAATAAGAAAAAATATATTAATCAGAGTCAGATGAGTATTGCTTTACAAAGGAGTTTGAAATCTTTAATTATCTC
The DNA here is from genome assembly GCA_016720635.1 of Saprospiraceae bacterium. Classification (GTDB taxonomy): domain Bacteria; phylum Bacteroidota; class Bacteroidia; order Chitinophagales; family Saprospiraceae; genus JADKKF01. Next base: position 76,408 of record JADKKF010000024.1, on the reverse strand, counting down.
TTGTGGAGAGATGATTAGAGAGGTAGGTCTGTTGGTAAAGTTCAAGTTGTCTATGACCGTGGTTTTTTCAGCGGTATTATCTTATTTAATTGTCGCTGCAAATACTGGAAATTCGGGTCTTTTGAGATTATTGGTTTTTGCTTTTGGTGGATTTTGTGTAACTGGGGCTAGCAATATATTGAATGAATTGTTCGAAAAGGATTTCGATGCCCAAATGGCTAGAACTGCTAATCGTCCGCTGGTTACTGGAAAGCTAAGTATGTCCACAGCTTTAATTCTTTGTGGTCTTTTTTTTGGTACTGGATTGGTCTTAATGGGAACTTTTAATATATTGGCAGCATTGATCAGTGCGGTTTCTCTGATTATATATGCTTTTTTATATACCCCTTTAAAACGGGTGTCTCCTATCGCTGTCACCATTGGTGCTATTCCAGGGGCATTACCTACGTTGATTGGTGCAGTGGCTGTTGAGGGAAAAGTAAGTGCTGTTGGCTTGATGTTGTTTTTAGTACAATTTTGTTGGCAGTTTCCACATTTTTGGGCAATAGCATTTCTGGGAGCTGAAGATTATTTAAAAGCAGGTTATAGATTCATTCCATTAAAAGATGGAAAAGTAGATATTAATATAGCCCTACAATCTTTTTTATTCTGCCTTTTACTAGTTGGCATCTTTGGATTTATGTTTTTTATAAACGTAATATCTAGTGTTTGGATTTTTGTTAGTTTGGTAGGATTAGCGATAATATTTGGATATTTTTCTATCATGTTGTATAAACAACAGTCACGAGAGGCTGCATTAAGACTTATGTTTTATTCATTTTTTTTCTTGCCAGGTTTTTTAGGACTGATGTGGTTTGATAAATTTTAAATCAAAACAATGGAGAATATACAATATTTATACCCAAGTAAAAGAAATGGCGTCAATCCTCAGATTTTCGCGCTTTGGCTTGGTATTTGTGGGATTACGATGATGTTTGCAGCTTTGACAAGTGCCTATTTAGTAAGGAAAGGTGCTGGCAACTGGTTGGAGTTTCATTTGCCCTCGCCGTTTTATTTTAGTACAGGCGCCATCATTCTTAGCAGTATAACTTTGTATTTTTCAAGTATATGGTTGAAAGAAGCAAAATTTGGTTTGTATAAGCTAGGTTTAATTCTGACTTTCGTTCTTGGAATAGTATTTATTTATTTACAAATTTCGGGATGGAAGATTATGTATAGCCATGGTTTAGATATCAAGGTGAATCCCTCAGCATCGTTTTTATATGCCATTCCTGGATTGCATATATTGCATGTTATAGGCGGACTAATTTGTTTGATTGTAGCAATTATTCATGCTTTTTTCTTGCCTAACAAAGTTTCTGAAAAGAGATTATTTAGGCTGAAACTTACCTCTCAATATTGGCACTTTGTAGGATTGCTGTGGGTATATTTATTAATATTTTTTTATATAGAACAACCTTAAAAATTTAATTATAAATGATAACGGAACACGTAATGACAGATGAACATAATCATGGTACACATGACACTCCAGGCTCTTGGAATGGTGCTGCTGAACCGTTCAAGGCGAGCTATGGAAAGTTAATGATGTGGTACTTTTTGTTGTCAGATGCATTTACTTTTGCGGGATTTTTAATTTCCTATGGTGCATTAAGATTGAGTATGCCTTCTTGGCCTCTACCTGATTTCGTATTTTCAACTTTACCTGGTGGAATTACACATGCTCCGCTTATATTCGTAACGATCATGACTTTCGTACTTATATTGTCTTCAGTGACGATGGTTAGAGCCGTACAGGAAGGTCATCGTGGTAACCAAAGCGGCGTTGTTAAATGGATGTTTTTTACAATCTTAGGAGGGTTGATTTTCTTAGGTTGTCAAGCATGGGAATGGACTACTCTAATCAAGGGAGAAAGTATGACCGTATGGACTAATCCATTTGGACGACATATAGAGGATGGAGTTTATTTGGAAGGCGATGGTCATGATATAAAAGCTGGTCAAACCTTTACGGTTGGAGCTCCTTATTTAATTCATTATCACGATGGACACTATAATCAGTTGAAATACAAAAATGCAGCTGGTGAGGTAAAAGAGCAGGCATTTGGTCCAAAGGCTTTCGGTGCACTATTCTTCTTTATTACGGGATTCCACGGATTTCACGTATTTTCAGGTGTCATATTCTTATTGATTATTATGCTTAATGCAATGACTGGACTCTATCAAAATCGCGGAAATCATTACGAAATGGTTGAAAAAATAGGTTTGTATTGGCACTTTGTCGATTTGGTTTGGGTGTTTGTGTTTTTGGTGTTTTACTTATTATAATTTAATTAATCGAATTTTTGTTAATACTATTTTCTAAAATATACTTATTATGTTGAATTACGAAGAGGGTAAAAAAGTAGTTTTTAAAGGCCTTATATTGTTGGGTGTTGTAACTTTGATAGAGGTTGCTATCGCTTTGATTGGCAATGGACACATTATTGAAGGCATGCATTGGCCTAAATGGATCATGTATCCTCTTATGATTAGCTTAAGCCTTTATAAAGCATATTTTATTGTTTACGAATTCATGCATATGAGATATGAAGTCAGGGGATTGTCTTTAAGCGTTTTAATGCCCACCATTTTGTTGGTATGGGGTCTTATTGCATTTGCAAATGAAGGTATGCACTGGAATACCAGCAGAGCACAAATAAAAGCAAAAAATTCAATTGGTCTTAAGTCTGAGGGGCAGTCTTCAAAGTCTTCCAGTGAAGTTCATTCTTCCGAAGTACCAGCTACAGAAGCACCAGCGACGCACTAGATATTTCTTTTGGCTTTTTCATTTTGAGAGTTTAAACCCCTTCGCTAATTAAACTGACGCTGATTCGAGATCTTTCGAGGTCTAAATCTATTACAGTTAAGTTCAACGCTTGATTCAATTTTAATTTCTCATTTGGGTCTTGTATAAATTCGCGTGAAATTTGAGATATATGCAATAATGCATTTTCCTTGATTCCAATGTCAATAAAGGCACCAAATTTTGTGATATTTGATACGGTCCCTCTGAGTTTCATTCCAACGGCCAGATCGGTTATTTTTTGAATCCTTTGATCGAACTCTATGGGTTCTGCTTCTCCTCTGATATCTACTTCTGGCTTGTTTAGGGCCTTCATGATATCATGTAATGTAGGTAAGCCAACCTTTTCATTCGTATAGTTTTTCAATTCTACTGATTGCCTTAAATTCTCATTTTTAATGAGATCGAAAGTTGATACTTTTAGGTTTTTTGACATTTTATCAATAATAGGATAGGATTCGGGATGAACTGCCGTATTGTCTAAAGGATTTGTAGATTCTTTAACTCTTAAAAAACCAGCTGCTTGCTCATATACTTTAGGGCCCAATCGAGGAACATTTTTAAGCGCATCCCTTGATTTAAAATTTCCGTTTTCATCCCTATATTTGATTATATTTTGAGCTAGATTCTTACTAATACCCGACACATGGGCCAATAAATGTTCAGAAGCGGTATTTAACTGGACTCCAATCGTGTTAACACATTGTTGCACGGTGTACTCAAGGTTATTTTTTAAAAGGGTTGGATTTACTTCATGTTGATATTGGCCGACACCAATGGACTTTGGATCTATCTTGACCAATTCTGCCATAGGGTCCTGAAGTCTTCGTGCTATCGAAATAGCCCCTCTTACTGTAATATCTAAATTTGGAAATTCTTCGATGGCAACTTTTGAAGCTGAATATATGGACGCTCCTGCTTCTGATACCAAAAATATATTAAGTTGTTTATTGAATTCATGTTTATAAAGAAATTCAATCGTTTCTCTGCCTGCTGTGCCGTTTCCTACACCGATTGCTTGGATTTTGTGTTTTTCAATAAGTCCTTTCAGTATAGAAAATGCTTCGTTAGTTTTTCCTTCATTAAAAAATGGAAAAATGGTCGCATTATCTATAAAGGTTCCATTTTTGTCGATGCATGCGATTTTACATCCTGTCCTAAAGCCAGGATCAATACCTAATATGTTACAATTTGTAAGGATTGGTGCCAATAACAATTGGGAAAGGTTTTTACCAAAAATATCGATTGCTTCAATATCAGCTTTTTCTTTTAATTGATTGCGAATTTCATTTTCAATGCTCGGTGCCAGTAACCGTTGGTAGCTGTCTTTCAAGGCATCTTCCACTATATCAAAACAATCGTTTCTATATCGTGACAAACAGAGTGAACCTAGTTGATAAATAGTGTGTTCTGGATCTGGTCCGATATTTACGGATAATATTTTTTCTTTTTCACCGCGGAAAATGGCTAATAGACGGTGGGAGGGGACCTTTGAAGATTTCTCATGAAAATCGAAATAGTCCTTGTAAGTAGCACCGTCTTTTTCTTTGTTTTTTGCAACTTTTGCTTCTAGGATTGAATGCTTTTCAAAAATGTTACGACAACGATTTCTAATTTCTAGATTTTCACTAATCCACTCAGCTATGATATCTTTGGCCCCTGCGATAGCTTCTTCTACGGTTCCAATTTCTTTAGATAAATATTGTCTTGCCCTGTTATAGGGATCTCCATTTTGTTGGTTAAAAATCCAAGTTGCTAAGGGTTCTAAACCTTTTTCTTTAGCAATAGACGCCCTCGTTTTTTTCTTAGGTTTGTAGGGTAGATATAAATCTTCGAGAACGGTGGAAATCCACGTATCTTCTATTTTCTTTTTTAATTCGGAAGTTAATGCGCCTTGAGATTCAATCGTCTCTAAGATCATTTTTTTTCGATCTACAAGTGCTGTCAACCGCTGATTTTCATCAAAAATTGCCTTTATCTGTGTTTCATCAAGGCCCTGCGTAGCCTCTTTTCTATACCTGGCTATAAATGGTATGGTACAGCCTTTCTCAAATAAATCTAAAACAGATTCGACTTGTTTGATATTTATATTTAACTGGGTGGCAATGATGTTATTAATCATGGGCTTTATTTATTTTTGGTTGTTATTTTGTAACTTTGTACATCTATTAATTTAAATGTCAATAATATGAAAAAATATGCTTCTATTTATGTGATAATTATTTTACTGGCAATCACTATAATCCCGTTTGAAATATTCGCCCAATGTCCGATGTGTAAAATGGCCGCTGAATCTGACATGAGAGCTGGAGGAACCGCAGGAAAAGGTTTAAATACTGGAATTTTATATTTACTGGCAATGCCATATCTATTGGTGGGACTGATGTTCTATTATTGGAGAAAGAAAAATGCCCAGACAACCATCGAAAGCGATTTTAGTAAGAACTAAAAAAAAAGCCATAAACAGTATCATCTGCTTATGACCTTTAATTCTATTTAATTGGAGATACTAGAAAGTATATCTTACCGCTAAACCGCCAATTGCTGACCCAAAGCCATCATAATAACCAGTTAACCAATATGTTGGTATCCAGTCTAACGAAAGATTGATTGGAGTATTAGCAAATTTATAATCAAGGCCAATATTTCCAGATATACCGATGGAAGTTTTACCTGCATCATCTGCAAGATACCCAGAATCCCAAGAATAAAATGCCGCTTGCAATCCCCCACCATAATACCAAGAAAGTCCTGAAACACTCTCAATTGGATTGTGGATTTGATATAAAGCACCGATATTTACAGATCTATAAGAAGCCCAAGATCTGAATCCTCCCATTAATTCTAGAGCAGCTTTGTCATTAAGAAAAGTCTTGTAACTAACTGAAAGAGGGTAACCAAGTCTGAGTCCAATTGCACTTTTGTATTCCTGAGCAGAAGCGGATTGGTTAAAGCCGATAACCATTCCCAAAACTAATAATAATAACAGTTTTTTCATTGTTAAAAATTTGGTGATTTAAAATTTATTGACATCACAAAGATAATATTTTACGTATAAAATTGCAAAGTAAAAATCAGAATTTCAAGGCCAAAATAACCCAAGAGATGATCATTAAAAGCCCTCCAATTGGGGTGATTGGGCCTAATAGCCATAGAAAATTGTGAAAAAAGCTAATGGGCGAAATACTCAAGAAATAAAGAGAAAAACTGAAGCAAATAATTCCTGCAAATTGGAGCCAAAATACATTTTTTATATCTATATTTTTAATTTCAGCTAATAATAAAATCCCCAACAATCCAATAGCGCCGACAAAGTGATAAAATTGCCCAGTCTTGAATATTTCGAGGTGATATGGATCCAATTTGCTCTTGAGAATGTGAGCTCCAAATGCCCCTAATATGATGGCTAAAGAAATAAAAAGTAGAGTTAATTTGATTTTTAGTGAATTTCCCATGCTATTTCTTTTAAATTTTTTGAAACTAAATATTTATTACAAGTAGAAAAATGATTATTACCAACGAATGAATTACCAGCTAGAGGGGAGGGGTGCCTAGATTCGAGTATTAAATGTTTTTTTGAATCAATCAAACTTTTTTTATTCTGTGCATGATTGCCCCAGAGCATAAATACGATATTTTCTTTGTTATCAGAGATATTTTTTATTGCGGCATCTGTGAATATTTCCCAGCCAAAATTCTTGTGCGAAGCGGGTCTATTTGCCTCGACTGTTAGGATGGAATTGAGTAGGAGTACTCCTTGTTTTGCCCATGTGGTTAAATCTCCATGTTTGGGAATGGCTACCCCTAAATCCCTATTAATCTCCTTATAGATATTCCTGAGAGAAGGTGGAATTTGGATATTTTTTGGAACAGAAAAACTCAGGCCCATGGCTTGACCTGGTTGATGGTAAGGGTCTTGTCCGATGATTACGACTTTGACTGATTCCCAAGGTGTCAAATTGAACGCATTGAAGATCAAATGCCCTTGTGGATAGATAATCGCATTGTGATTTTTGGCTTCAATGAGTTTTGATTTTAGATCAATAAAATATGGTTTTGTGAATTCCATTTCTAGAACCTTTAGCCATCCTTCCTCCAATTGTATTTGACTCGCCATACTTGCAATTTCTTTTTTATCTATAATAAAATAGGTCACCCTATTACAAGTGACCTATCTATCTTTTAATAAACTTTAAATGTTTATTTATGCCCTTTTTTTGCCTTTAATGGGTACTATTTTGGCAGCTGGAGTCTTGCTTAATGACATTTCCTTCACCAAATGTCCAGCATCCGCATATTTGTCTATCACGAACAAAACATATCTTATATCGACCATGATGCTTCTTACGATATCCTCATCAAAGTAAATATCACTCATGACACCTTCCCATGAACCGTCAAATAACAAGCCTAGCAATCTTCCTTTAGCATCTAATACTGGACTTCCAGAGTTGCCCCCAGTAGTTTGGGCTGTCCCAATGAAGTTCACAGGTAATTTTCCGTGCTCTCCGTATTGACCATAATCCTTTTTATTGTACAAATCTATTAACTTTTCAGGTACGTCAAATTCATAATCACCAGGTTTATATTTTTCCATAACACCTTCGAGGTAAGTCATGTGGTTATAGCGAACCGCATCGCGTGGTGTATATCCAGCAACTTTGCCGTAAGCGACTCTTAGTGTACTATTGGCGTCAGGAAAATACTTTTTCTCAGGGAACACCTCCATTTGAGCGGCCATATATCCTCTTTTTTGAGAATTAATCTTAGCTATTAAATCATTATAATTTGGTTGAACATCTCTTTCATAGTTCGCCACATAAGACTTAGCGAATAGATAAGCAGGATCTTCTTTAATTCTGTTCATAATACTCTCTGCTTGATCACCAGCCAAAAGGGACTTGAACCCATCGATATTAGTGAGTTTAGTGCCAGCGTAGATGCCAGAAATCCATTTTTCATAACTATTGTTGTTGTCCTTAAACGCATTTTTTGCATAATCAGGAACAAAACTTGGATCGACTTTATTGTTGTAAAGTTCAACTAGGGTTGTTAAAACTTTTTTATCTAAGTTCGGATTATAATCTTTATAAAACCTATCGATATCGCCTATTATTTTATCTCTTCTTTCCAAAAAGGCCTTTTCTCCACTAGCCTCGTAAAGTTTATTCAGACGATCTAATTGAAGGGCCAATCCAGGCAATTCACTATTCCTAATAAATATTTCAGTAAAATAGTCACGTGTCATTGAGTATTTTTCTATGGCCTTGTAATTTTTTTCAAATTCAGGTAAAATATTGCCATATTTGGCTAAAAGGGTTGAATTGTTGTTCAGCCTTCTAGTGAATTCTTTCTCATAAGCTCTCTTTTTTTCAACAGCTTTGAAAGTTTTCAAACCTTGCGTTTCTCCTATCCATTTTTTCCAATAATTGGATATACTTGCAAATTTAGAAGCATACATGATTTTTGTCTTTGGATCTTCTCTCATGGCTGCACCTACTATTTTTAATGCTGCATCTCTAACTTCCACTCGCGTAGGATTGGTGACATTTTGTATTTGCTCTACGGCAACAGCGGGAAGATATGAATCTGTACGTCCTGGGAATCCCATAACCAAATTGAAGTCACCTTCTTTGACTCCGTCCATCGAAATATTGAGGTGATATTTTGGTTTCATCGGTATATTGTCCTCAGAATATTCAGCTGGCTTGCCATTTTTATCTGTATAAACTCTAAAAACTGAAAAATCACATGTGTGTCTAGGCCACATCCAATTGTCGGTATCTACTCCAAAATTCCCGATGGATGAAGGTGGCGCTCCTACGAATCTAACATCCTTGTAAGTCACTGTAATGAATGCAAAATACTGATTGCCTTCAAAAAAAGAACGAACTGCTACGTCTTCATAAGATTCTTTCTTAATACTTGCTCTTACTTTTGACAAATTTCGATCTATTTGGCTCTGCCTTTCTTTATCGGTCATGTCGGATCTAACAGAATCTAAAACTTGTTTTGTCACATCATCTATCCTTGAAATAAACATCACCGTTAATCCTGGAGAAGGAATTTCATCTTTTAATGTTTTAGCCCAAAAACCATCTTTGAGATAGTTATGATCTAGCGTAGAATGGCTTTGGATGGTGCTATAACCGCAATGGTGATTGGTCAATAATAATCCTTGAGCTGATACCAATTCTGAAGTACAACCGCCACCGAATTGACCTACGGCATCTTTAAGACTTCCCTTACTTACGCTGTAAATGTCTTCGGCAGTAATTTTCATGCCTAGTTTTTTCATTTCAGCCTCGTTGTAGCCTTTTAGAAGCATCGGCAACCACATTCCTTCATTAGCCCGAGCACCCAATGATAGAGAAAGTGTGAGCATTAGCAACCATAATTTTATGCTATTCATCTTTGTTAAAATTTTTTATGTATTCAATAATTACTTTACAATGCAAATATGGTATTTTTGTAAGAATTTACTTCAACTTGAGGTATATTTTTGACTAAAATAACCAATTTGGTAGTTCAATTTTGTTAATTTCAGAGTTTTTTCCAATATTTAAATATTATGACATTAAGAGATTTGTTTCTAGCCGTTTCAGAAAATCCATTGCCGATTTATATTTATTTGATTTGTTTGCCTCTTTTTGCTTTTTTGTGGGGGATTCTGACTCAAAAAGAAAAACCCAATTCTTCGTTAATTTATGGATTTTCGATTCTAATTTTTTTGGCAGTTATACCAGGTGTATTCGCATTGCTATTAGCCGTATATTTATTTATGTTTGAAAGGCAAAGCGTTTGGGATATGAATATTTTGATTCAAATATTACCAATCGTAATGATGGTACTTACATTAAAGATTATCAAGAAATATGTTCCATTTGAATTAATTCCAGGTTTCGATAAAATTTCTAAGTTTATCGCCATAATAACTGTTATAATGATTACGATGTGGCTATTAGACAAAACGCATATTTTGGTCATTTCATTTGTCCCAATTTATGTAATATTTTTAGGAATTGTCATTGTGTATTTTTTAATAAGATATTTACTTTCAAAAACTATATAAGGAGGGCATCTGTCTAAATATTTAGAAAAAAATTTAAAAATCATAAATGGATCAAAAACTAAAGGATTCTGACAAAGACATATTTGAGAAAGAGCTGTTTCCGCATCTTCAATCTGTCACCAAATATGCCTATTTTATGACTTTAAATGAAGAGGATGCCAAGGATTTGGTACAAGATACCTATATGCGAGCCATCAGATCGCTAGATTCTTTTGAGAAAGGAACTAATGCCAAAGCGTGGTTGTTTAAAATATGTAAAAACGGATATATCAATCGATACAGACAGTTGCTTAAAAGGCCAAAACTAGTTGATATAGACGAGGTAGGGGTAGGAGATCAGATTGATTCGGGAAATAAACCCGAAAAAAACGAATTTGATAAGTTAATTGATAATTCAACTTTGGGCGATGAGGTCTCTTCTGCGGTTAATTCTTTACCACTAGATTATCGGACAGTGATTATACTTTGTGATGTTGAGGGATTCTCATATGAAGAAATAAGCCAAATATTGGATGTTCCCATTGGAACGGTAAGGTCGAGGCTACATAGAGCAAGGAAGCTATTGAAAGAAAAATTAAAAAATTATGCCCAACAATTTGGGTATTTGAATTGAATAAATGCTATTTTTACAGTCGTTAATTGTATTAAAAAATAAACTATGGGTAATTTAGATCCTGCAAGCAATCCAACAAAACCATCAAAACTCAGTGCTGGCGTGGTTTTAAGACCAATGCACAATCGTCGGGGCAACTATCAACTTCGTAGATTAATCCAGGATAAGCTTGAGACCCCAGTATTAAGTCAGGAATTTATCCAATCAATCAAGGATATCGCTGTTATTAAAAAATACTAGCAAATTTTATTTTTTATTTCATTAATGGAAATCATCTTTTTCCAATAGCCAATTCATTAATTATATATTACTATGATCGCCAAACTGGAATCCATCCGCGATAGATTTCTCACTATTGAAGAGCAAATTTCGGATCCTCAATTGATGTCGGATATGGACCGGTATGCCAAATTGAATAAAGAATATGTGGAGTTACGCCCATTTGTAGAAATTTTAAATAAGTACAAAATTTCCTCAGCTAACGCCCAAAATGCCAAGGAAATAATCTCTACAGAGTCCGATCCTGAACTGAGAGAATTGGCAAAAGAGGAGCTCAATGAATTGTTGCCTGAAATCGATAGGATGGAGGAAGAAATAAAAATGATGCTCATACCCAAAGATCCAGAAGATACGAAAGATGCCATATTCGAGATAAGATCAGGTACAGGAGGAGATGAGGCAAGTATTTTCGCTGGAGATCTATACCGTATGTACACCAAATATTTTGATACCAAGGGGTGGAAATATGAAATCCTTTCAGTCAATGAGGGAACTCAGGGGGGGTACAATAAAGTAGAGTTGGAGGTGACTGGAGACAACGTATTCGGTATGCTTAAATTTGAATCTGGAGCTCATAGGGTCCAAAGGATACCAAAGACAGAAAGTCAAGGAAGAGTCCATACTAGTGCTGCGACCGTCGTGGTAATGCCCATTTTAGAGTTTGAGGACGTGGACATCAATAAGGCTGACATCAAGACGGATACATTTAGAGCGAGTGGCGCTGGAGGACAGCACGTTAATAAAACTGAATCTGGAGTGCGATTTACACACTTGCCTACTGGAATAGTTGCAGAGAGTACCGAAGCAAGATCGCAGATTAAGAATAGGGAAATAGCCATGTCTCGTTTGATCGCAGAGATTCAAAAAGAAAAGCGAGACAAAGTATTCAATGAGCAAGCTGCCATAAGAAAGTCTCTGGTAGGAAGCGGAGACAGATCGGATAAAATACGAACTTATAATTATCCCCAAAATAGATTGACGGATCACCGAATCAACCTGACGCTATACAATTTGGATTCAGTGATGGAAGGCAATATCAACGATATCATCGAAGCATTGAGACTTTACGAAAATACCCAAAAGCTGCAGACTGGCAGCGAAGATTGATTAGAAGAATAAAGTCAACCCAACACTTGGTAAGAATGGGAGTTGATTTATTCTTGTATAATTTATCCTATCAAAATAAAAGATATTCTGCCTGTCTAAAATGTTAGTCGCACTGGCATGAGCTTCCAATTTTAGATTTTTGCGGAATTCGATGGTCTTTTTTACGGCAACATCAAATCTTGCAAAATCGGGCAATCGACCACCGTTTCTGACATCGCTATACAAAACACCAATTTGTTGATTCTCCACGATTGGATTCGTACCTACACCTTCTGTAAAGTCAAATTTATTGAAGAAACCTTTTGCTTGTGTAAATGGAAATCCTGTTCCAAAATTGAATCTAGCACTGAATTCCCAAGGATTTCTTTGTCCTAATTGGTAAGTAAACATCAAATTAACATTGTGTCTTCTATCAAATATCGTAGGATACACCTGCTCTCCATCATTTCTATCCACATAACTCAAACTATAACCAGCCCAAACATTGTAATTCTTTTGGACATATTTCAGTAAAAAATCAATACCCTTGGCTACTCCAGTTTCCGTGACATAATTTGGCTCTAAAGCCGTTGTTTTATTTCTATTTAAATTTATCAGTTGAGTAAATGTTTTTTGGTATGCTTCGACATTAATATTACAATTATCAAATAAGTCGTATTCAAATCCTCCTACGATATGGTAGGCGGATTGAAGTTTGTTCTTGGTAGCCTCATTGCTATTCGGCAAAAAGATTTTCTCAGTAGGACCCGATAAAAAGCCTACAAATAAATTCACAATATCGCGTTCATTGACCGTAGAGATTAAATTTTGGTTATAGTAGCCCCCAGCAGCTTTCAAGCGAAAGTTATCTGAAACATTATATTTCAATCCTAGTCTAGGTTCCATTTTAAAGGTGCCGAGAGAAGCAAAATATTGTAACCGCACACTTGGTTCCACGAGGAATTTTGGGCTCTTGTATTTATATTTCAGGAATCCACCAATCTCTGTATTGTTATCGAATTGTTCGATGGTAATACCTACATTGTTTTTAAATTGGAATGCTGTACGAAAGCCATTTACTTCTATACCATATTTAAATTCAGATGCTTTTCCAAAATAGGTAAAATCGAGCTGAAGGTTATATGGTTTTATTTCACTAGATCGAGGATCTCTGTTCTTTTCTGCTAAATTAACTTCATAGCTACTGTAAGATAAAAGACCACCTATGATAAAATTACTGCCAGGAGTCAAGACTGAAAAATTCACACTTCCACCCGAATTTTTCCACCCCAAAGTAGATATATCGCCAAATTTTACTTCGTCTTTAAAGTTAAATCCTATGACGTTGAATTTACTTCCAGTTTCAGACATTACGGAGATTTTCCCAAACAAATCCGTATAGTCATAGGGTAAACCAATGCTGTCATTGATATAAGAATAAAGAGATTTTGAAGTCTGGCCGATGAGCGATTTTTTACCAGTTAAAATAAAAGATGTCGTAGCCGGATTTCCATTTTTAGACTTGAATAATGGACCTTCGATGAGTGCCCTGGTTTGGAAAGGATTTACCGAAACCAAACCTCCAAGTTGCTTTCTATTGCCTTCGCGGGTCTTAATATCCACCATGGCCGAAATTCTCCCAGAATATGCGGCATCAAATCCTCCAGATAAAATGTCGGCAGAACGAACTATTTCTGTTTCAAAAACCGAAAACAACCCAATGGAATGAAAAGGATTAAATATAGTCATGCCATCCAACAATATTTTGTTTTGAACGGGAGAGCCACCTCGAATATAAATCTGCCCCCCTTGATCTCCAGTACTCACAATCCCTGGTACAATGGTCAAAAACTGTGCTATATCTCCATCTCCTCCAGCAGAAGGCAAGGATTTTATTTCTTTTGGTGTAATCGCTATTCTTGATACTTGAACCTCTGTTTTTGCCTTAGATTTGGCAGCTGAAATCAAGACTTCTCCCAAATTTACATCTGTTGGCTTTAGATAAAAGTTCTGGTGATTGATTCCTTTTCCTATTTTAACGGGAGCCACCAATGAATCGTACCCAATAGAGGTGATGACGACGTTTGATACTCCAAGTGGAAGGTCAGGTATGATGAATAATCCTTCTTCGTCCGTCATTGCTCCTAGTGTTGATCCATCTATCGTAACCGTGGCATAAGCTATGGGCTTGCTGCTACTATTGTCAAATACCATTCCTCGAAAACTACCCCTTTGACCGAAAGCAAAATGGAAAGTACACGATAGCAAAAATATCAAGACGAAGTTCTTAATCATTATAATATGATTTATTTTAATTTAATAGCCAAAAAGAATTCTTTATTTCAAAAGGCATAAAGGCAAAAGCCACCGCGATGAAGCACGATGACTAAGTGAAATTTACAGCATTTTTATATGTCAAAACTATATGATATCCAGCATGTACACAAAACTCGTACATACAAAAGGAATGGCAAGCCAAAACCACGGTCCTGCTAAGAAATACAGTGCGACCATAGCAATAACAGAGGCAACGAAATACATTTTATATTTACCCAATTCCTTACTATCTCTTTTGTTCATAACATTTTATTTTGGAAGCAAATATAAGGTACTCCCCACTTTTTTTATAATTAACGCCGTGAATTATTCAATATTCAAAGTCTTAATTGGATTTTTTTTCTTTTTGATTCAATAAAAAATAAAATTTTGACAATAAAAAATATGCTCCCAACCAATCGAAAAAAGACCAGCATCGAACGAAAGTTCAATACCTCAGACTGGATAAATTATATTTCATTCACCATAACTTTGGGTTTAATCCTTACCTTTGTGTCAATAATATCTCAAATAATAGGATGTTGAGCACCTTTGATAAATATTTATTGAAGCAATTTATGGTACCATTTATTGGGGCTTTTATCATATCTATGTTTGTGTTGATGATGCAATTCTTGTGGTTGTATATCGATGATATGATAGGAAAAGGTCTTTCTATTTGGGTTATATTAGAATTGCTGTCATACTTGCTTGTTACCTTATTCCAATGGTCCTGTGCCCTAGCTGTGCTCATTGCCTCCGTGATGGTATTCGGCGGCTTGGCAGAAACTTATGAATTGAGCTCTATGAAATCAGCAGGTGTATCCTTGTTGCGTATCATGCGGCCTTTGCTCATTTTTGTTTCTTTGTTGGTGCTCTTGAGTATTTTTATTGGTGGATATGTTGTCCCAAAAGCACAATTGAAGGTAAAGAGCCGACTTTATGATATCCGAACCTCCAAGGCAACCTTGAATCTTGAAAAACAAGTTTTTAATTCGGATTTCAGAGGATATTCTATCCGTATCAATGACAAATCGGAGGATGGTAGGACCATCTATGGGGTGATGATGTATCGTCAAAATGGAGATAACCAAACCCAAATGCAATTGATCCAAGCTGAAAAGGGAGAGATGTATTTTACGAAAGACAAAAAAGTTTTCGTTATGAAATTATACAACGGAACACAGACAGAAGAACTGGCTAGTCCGCAAGGGGCTTTATTTCCAGCTCCATTGATTCGTTCGAATTTCTCTGTGTATAAAAAAATATTTGACTTGTCAGAATTTGACATTAATAAGACTGACGAAAAACTATTTCAGTCGCAATTGATTGTTATGACAGTTTTTGAAATCAACAATTCTTTGGATTCATTAAATCGGCACAATGCTGCATTGCAGAAAAATATTATCTCTGATGTTCATCGGACAACTGATGGCGTTTTTAAGCAATTTATTCCCCCTTTTGTTCCTCCTCGGGATTCTGTTTCCATAATAAGAAACAAAGCCTCGCTTAAAGCCAATGCTGTTCAAGAAAATTCGTTGAGGGAAAGACTAAATGCGGCATATAGCAAAGCAGCAAAGACGGGTGTAGATTCAGCAAATTTAATTGGCGAAGATTATACGCGTGATACGACAAAATCCATCGCAAATAATATGGTACAAATAATGTCCAGAGAGGAATTTCATAATATCATCAATGAAGCACTCTTTAAGACACAAGACATCAAAGGCAGAGCTGAGTTTTTATTAAATTCGACTGTCAATATTAAAAAAAATATTGTCGAACAAAGAATGGAATTTCACAAAAAATTCACCTTTAGTGTGATCACATTGGTTTTTCTTCTGATAGGAGCTCCAATGGGCTCGTTCGTTAGGAAAGGTGGGTTTGGCTATCCACTTTTGGTAGCCATCATCTATTTTATGATATTCATCATCTTGACCATGACTTTCCAAGAATTGGGCGAGTTGGGTCATGTAAATGAAGTTGTAGCTGCTTGGGCACCTGTTTTGATTTTATTGCCTGTGGGCTTATTTCTACTCTCTTTGTCCCAAAAAGACATTGGATTCAAAGATTATATGAAACACTTACTGCCATTTTTGTATAAATAGTTTGAAAAATAGAATGATGATCCAACACTGGGATAATTCACAAAAACACTGATTGCATTTACGCTTATCTCCTCGATTATTTTTATTACATATCAGTTCAAATTCCCCAGGAATTGCCTTTCTTTTTTGGACAATTTCAAATTTGAACCTTTCGTATCGTTTTTTAAATACATTACCTATTTAGGTGAATCTTGGCCATATTTCTTTTTGGAATTTTTATATTTACAAGAAAGACCATTTGTACGCTTGGATCGCTGGACTAGGATTGACGGTTATGTTGGTTTCTAATGTTTTAAAGGAATTTTTTTATAAGAGGAGGCCATATTTCTATTTAGTAGAAAAGGTATATCTGGACAATTTTCACATCATCGAAGATTTACATCTAGGCAATAATAGCTTTCCATCTGGCCATACACTTTCTGCATTTGCTTTCTTTGTTTTTATTAATTTTAAGTAAAAGAAAACCACTTATTTGGAATATTTTATTACTTTTAATGGCTATTTGTGTTGCAGTCTCAAGAGTCTATATTGGACATCATTTTATGCAAGATGTGTGCGCAGGAGCCCTTATCGGCACCCTATTAGGTGTAGTTTTTGATGGCATAAGAAACCAGACAACTAAGAATTTGGCTCGGATCTGATTTTTTTTGACAACCATAGAATTTATTTTTTGTTGGATAAACATTTGAAAGAATCAAATTTTTGCATGGAACTTAATGAAGAAAATACTAAAAGTGAATATATCCCTTATAAATTTAAGGACTTAAAAACTTATAGTTCTACAGAATGGTTGGCGGACAATAGAAAAAAATATCGCCAAGTTTTTGACAGATATGAGACTGGGTACATATATATTGAACTTTCATTTTGGAATAAAAATTTTGAAGCAGAAGACTGGAATGCCTCCATCACATTGCAGTGTTTCCAGTGGAATAAACTTAAGAAAAAGGAGATTTGCAACTTACACTTCAAGCGGAGAGTTCATGTAACTGACGATTTGGTTTTTGTGCGTGAAGGATGGGGCAATAAAATCAATGGTTCTTATTGGCGCAAGGGGCATTATACATGGGAGGCATATATCGACAATGTAAAAATAGCTGAAAAAGCATTTTATATAGAAGATGCTGGTGAGTTGATTGGGGAAACCAATCCTTACGTAAATTTGGATAAGATTCGACTTTATGAGGGCTCATTTGACGACGTTCAAGAGCAAGATAGGGTATATTTGTCCAAATTAGATGGCAGCCAGACTCGATACATTTATGTGGAATTGACCTTGTCTAATTTGATTAAAAAATATCCTTGGCACGGTGAATTTATCATTCGTTTTCGAAATTCTATTTTCGAGCTAAAGGGTGAAGTCACTCGGTTTCACAATTTTAGAAGATCTGAGAATAAGGTCCTTATCTGTGGTGGATGGGGCTCCAATACATTTGGAACCTGGCGCGAAGGTACTTATACAGCAGAAATTTTATTTATGGAAAGGCTGTTAGGAGTTATCCAATTCGAGGTGGGTGTCATGAATGAATTGGGTGATCCATACCTATCTCTAAATTTGATGCCTGGGATTCTACATCTACCGCATGAATTAAGTACCGGTGATTTCGATCAGGTGATGGCAGAGCTGAATGGGATGATTGGGCTACAACAGGTTAAAAACAAAATTAGAGAACACGCTCTTTACCTCCAGTTTATTAATTTAAGAAGAGATGCGGGCTTTGATGAAAGTGAAAAAATGCCGCTCCATTGCGTATTTATGGGTAATCCAGGTACAGGAAAGACCACCGTAGCTAGAATGCTTGGACATTTGTACTACTCCATGGGTTTATTGTCTAAAAACACGATTATAGAGGTAGATAGATCTGATCTGATAGGAGAATTTATCGGGCAGACGGCTCCCAAAGTCAAAGAAGTCATCGAGCGTGCTAGAGGAGGCGTTCTATTCATTGATGAAGCTTATGCCTTGGCGCGAGCCTTGGATGATAGCAAGGATTTTGGACGAGAAGTTATTGAGATTCTTGTAAAAGAGATGGCCAGTGAAACCTGTGATTTTGCCGTTGTGGTAGCTGGTTATCCAAAAGAAATGGAGACCTTCGTTAATTCCAATCCTGGTCTTAAATCTAGGTTTAAGAGCTTTTTTGAATTTGCGGATTATTATCCTGAAGAATTGATGGCCATAGCAGAATCTTCTGCCAAAAGACAGACAGTTAGTTTCACCCCAAGTGCCAAAGAAGAACTTTTTCAGATAATCACCAATGCATACAGGACTAGGACAAAGAGTTTTGGTAATGCACGATATGTGGATGATTTGGTCAAGCAAGCTAAGGTTAATCTCGGGATTAGAATCATGAGCAAAGAAGTGCCTCAAGAAAGTTCAAAGAGACAACTTTCACTTATACAAATAGAAGACATTCAAAAAATTAAACTATCGCATCGAAAAGGCGAATTGGAGATGCCTTTGGATCCAGCGCTTCTCACCAAGGCTTTGAGTGATTTGAATGCATTGGTTGGGATGGAAAAACTGAAGATAGAAATAAGAGATCTTGTAGGCATCGTAAAGTATTATAAACAGACGCAGCGACCAATTCTCAATAATTTCTTTTTTCATACCGTTTTGGTTGGTAACCCTGGTACAGGTAAGACAACTGTTGCTAGGATTTTAGCTCAAATTTTTAGGGCACTTGGAATATTGGAAAGAGGGCATTTGATAGAAACTGACCGTCAGGGATTGATCGCTGGATATGTGGGACAGACCGCCATCAAAACTTCTGAAAAAATAGACGAAGCCATGGGTGGGGTCCTCTTTATTGACGAAGCTTATAGCTTGACGCAGTCTGGAATGACTGCTACTGGAGATTTTGGCGCTGAGGCCATACAAACGATTCTCAAACGGATGGAAGATGATAGAGGTAAGTTCTTCGTTTTCGTTGCAGGATATCCGGAGAATATGCAGGCATTTTTGAAAGCAAATCCAGGGCTGACTTCGAGGTTCGATCGTACCCTTAGATTCGAAGACTATACAGTAGAAGAACTGATGATGATAGCACAAAAAATGATTCAAGACAAATCCTTTAAAATAAGCAAAGAAGGCTTGGAGGCATTGAAATTGCATCTTAAAAATCTCTATACCCATCGGGATAAACACTTTGGCAATGCTAGAACTGTCCGAAGCTTGGTGGAGGACATTATCAAGAAGCAAAACCTTCGTTTGGCAAATCTTGGCAATGCTGAATTGTCTAAGAAAAAACAAAATTTGATAGAGATCGAGGATATAACCCCAATTACCAGAGAAGATAAATCTTCTTTGTACCAAAGAAAACCCATTGGTTTTAGTTAATACTAAAGTTCCAATTTATTGAAAAAATTCTTTTGTTTGCTTATTATTGGCCCCAGCGGGAGGAATCGCTCCAATGCGATGGCTAAGGATGACACATTTTCTAGCACAGGCGGGCTTTGATATTACCGTAATGACGCCGTCAAACGGCTCTTTTGCCTACCAAGATGAAAGTCTTAGCCAAAGAGTCCATCCAAACATAAAAGTCATCAAAACTTATAGTTTAGAACCTTTGCAATGGTATCAACGACTAATGCATAAAAAGGGCCAACCCATGCCATTGGCAGAGTTCAGTGACAAAAAAAATGGTTCGATTTTCAGCAGATTCAGCCTTTGGTTGAGAGCTAATATATTTATTCCCGATGCAAGGATTGGCTGGGTTCCGTTCGCATACCGTAGAGCTTGTAAAGAGTTCAAAAAATCCAATTTCGACGTAATCATCACCACGGGTCCCCCTCAAAGTGCTCACCTAATTGGTTTGTTATTGAAAAAAAAATACAATGTCAGATGGATTGCAGATTTTAGAGACCCTTGGACTGAGATATTTTATTACGATCAATTGCCACATTTATCTTTTGTTAAAAAAATTGACAAAAATCTAGAAGACAAAGTAATTCGAAATGCAGATGTAATCACTACTGTAGGTTTCAAAATGGCTGAATTATTTGCGTCAAGAGCCAAGAGGGTAGAAGTGATATATAATGGGTTTGATGGGGATGTGACGAAAACTCTGACTTTGGAAAATAAACTCTCTAGAAAACGAATTTCATATATTGGATCATTCCTAGAAGGGTATGAAAATGTAGTTTTTTGGGATGCCCTGAATTTTTATATTCAAGAGAAAAATATTACGGAAAAAGAAATTAGCTTAGAATTTTTTGGAACGATTCCAGAGAATGCTCAAAAGGTAATAAACTCTAAAGGATTGGATAAATTTACAAAATTCCATGGAGTAGTTGGTCATGTACAAGCAATTGAAGCGATGCAATTTAGCAATTTGTTGCTATTTATTTTGCCTAATTTGAAAAGCTCTGAATTGATTATTTCAGGAAAATTATTTGAATATCTCAAGTCAAACATCCCAATTCTAGCCATCGGAAATGTACAAGGAGAGGCAGCCTCGATTTTGAAGGAAACTACTGGATTACCCATGCTTGATTATAAAGATTATGATGGAATATTAGGGCAATTGAAATATCACTTGGACCTAGAGAAACCAATAAATAATGCCTCAAATAGCAAAAAATATTCTAGTAAAAATCAATCTAATTATTTGGCGAAAATACTTACCTCCCTCTAACCCCATTACATCAGCCCAAATATCTTCGCGTATTTGATTAGTTCGCCTTGATTGGATATTTTTAATTTTCCAGTCAAAAGTGACATCATGGGATTGCTTTCTTTGTTAATCAATGAAACGAAATGTTCTCCACTTGTGGTTACCACACATTTTGGTTCGCCGATGAGGCCTTCTTCTACGCAAAGTTCATCATTTGCTAGGGTCACGGTGTATCCGCCACTGCCGTCTTTTGATAAGTCGAAATGAAAAGTTGTTTCTAAGCCTTTGATTACGGCAGGATTTACTTTCGTTTGTAAATCAAAAATTATTTCTTTAGCTGTCATTTTTTTTGAGCAAAGCTAAACTTTTTACGTTAATTTGCAAAACTTGTCAAAATTTAAATTCTTTCTATATGAAAATTGTCTTCATGGGCTCACCTGATTTTGCAGTATCAAGCCTCAAAGCCATCATCGATGCGGGTGTCGAGGTTTTAGCCGTCGTTACTGCAGCTGATAAAATAGGTGGGAGAGGGCACAATCAACTGATTTCCACTGATGTGAAAAAATTTGCTTTGACAAATAATCTGCCCATTTTGCAACCTACGAATCTGAAAAATCCAGAGTTCGTGGCCTCCCTTCAAGGCCTTAATGCAGACCTTTTCGTGGTGGTAGCGTTTCGGATGTTGCCAGAAGTTGTTTGGAGTATTCCTCCCAAGGGTACCATAAATATTCATGGGTCTTTGTTGCCAAAATACAGGGGGGGCAGCACCTATCAACTGGGCTATTATTCAAGGAGAAAAGGAGACTGGGGTTACCAGTTTTTTGATTCGAAAGGACATCGATACTGGGCCGATATTGCTGCAATCCAAGACGAATATTTCGGAGGATGATGATTTTGGAATCGTTTATAATAAATTGAAAATACTAGGAGCTGAGCTATTATTAAAGACATTGGCAATGCTTGAAAATGATGAAATAAAACCATTGGTCCAAGTCGAAACTCAAGTCACCCATGCACCAAAAATTTATCGTGAAACTTGTCAAATAGATGCCTCAAAATCTAGCCAAGATATCCACGATTTCGTCAGAGGATTGGCTCCTTATCCGGGTGCCTGGTTGGAATGGCAAGGAGTGGAATACAAGATCTTGAAAAGTAAGTTGGGTGAGATGGGACAAGGAACTTTGGTCGCAAAAGCTTGTTTTTTTGCAAATGGAAGACACTTATACCTTCAATGTGCAGATGGATTTTTGGAAATTTTGGAATTGCAGCCTGAAGGAAAAAGAAAAATGTTGGCTGCAGACTTTATCAATGGCTTTCGGAATTGAAATCAGTGAATTTCTATTATTCATCTATTTATCTCGGTCATTGGGCAAAATAAATTACCAGTTTTTTTTAATTTGTTACCTTTGAATTTTAATTGCGATATTATGGAAAAAATACTTTCTATTCAAAACCTTAGCAAAAAATATGGAAATATAACAGCTTTGGATAATCTGAGCTTGGATATTCACCGTGGTCAAGTTTTTGGTTTTTTAGGCCCCAATGGAAGTGGAAAAACCACCACATTAGGTATTGTTTTGGGAATACTAGGGGCCAATAGCGGTGGTTATGAGTGGTTTGAAGGTAAATATGGTGAATACCATCGGCGAAGGATTGGGTCTCTGCTTGAGACTCCCCAATTTTTATGCCTATTTGAATGCGGATCAAAACCTCGATATCGTTGCGCATATTAAGAAGAGCAAAAATGATAATATCGAAGAAATTTTAGACATTGTAAATCTCAAGCATAGGAGGAAAAGCAAGTTTTCGACCTATTCCTTGGGAATGAAGCAGAGACTTGCCATAGCGTCTGCCATGATAGGTGACCCCGACGTTTATATCTTCGATGAACCGACCAATGGTTTAGATCCAGAAGGCATAGCAGAGATCCGTTCCATAATCCTAAGAATTGCCTCTACTGGCAAAACCATATTCATGGCCAGTCATATACTGGACGAAGTGGAAAAAGTGTGCAGCGATGTGGCGATAATCAAAAATGGTAAACTCTTAGCCACTGGAACGGTGGGACATATTTTGAATGATATTCCGACCATACAGGTTAAAGCCACCGATATGATGGCTTTGGAAAATGCTTTGAAAAATATGGAAGGGCTTACTGACGTAAGGAACCTTGGAGATCTTATAGAATGTGGTATTTCACCGAATATGAAGCCGGAGGAAGTCAATCGCCGTTTGCAGCAGCAAAATATCATACTTGGCCATCTTTCGGTGAAAAAGAAGAGATTGGAAGAAGAATTTTTAGCCATCACCAACAATAATTAACATCACATGAAGGCGTTATATTTATTACAATTAGAGTGGAAAAAATACAAGAACTATAGGCTTTTTCAGCTTTTGTTCATTGGGTATTTGATTTTATTGCCTGGAATTTTGTGGTCAATCGTAGGGAGAGAATTCGGTGCTGGAGTGCCATTCGACCCTGTGACGATCTATACTTTTCCTGATATTTGGGAGTACATGGCTTATTTTGGCAACTGGTTGATGTTTTTCTTTTTGGGCTTTGTAGGCGTATTGACCATAACCAACGAACATTCGTACAAGACCTTTCGACAGAATATTATTTCAGGGCTTACTCGTCATGATTTCTTTATGGCCAAGATTCTTAGTATCCTAGCGATTATTCTATTTTGTACTTTATATTTTATCCTAGTAGGGTATGTCGTGGGTTCTTACTATACGAGGGATCCACAGTGGGATGAAATGACAGAGCATGCAGGGGCGATTGCAAATTTTGCCTTAGTTTGTTTAGCTTACTCAGTCTATGGCTTATTGTTGGGCGTATTGGTGAAACGCACAGGGTTTGCCTTATTCATCTATATGGTAGCGGGTATGTTCCTTGAAAAATATTCCGTTGGCTAATACACAAAAACGTATTTGACAATGTTTCTATGCATTTTTATCCATTTAATTCTGTGAACGACCTAACACCATGGCCTTCACCAATGATAAGAAATGCGGTAGAAAATTCTGGAATGAGGCTGTTTTTAACAACTGGTGAGGCACAAATTACCGTCTGGATTTATATACTTTTATTTCTAGCATTTATTTATTGGCGCATAAGAAAAGGTGATCTGTAATATACTAGGTTGTGTCAATAATACAATGAATAAGTGTTGTATTTTAATACCCAAAACTTGAACCTGTAAAAACCGCGAGATTTGTCTAAAATCTCGCGGTTTTTATTTATTTTTGAATTTTATAGTTTTATTGATTCTCAGATGATTGCACAAGCACCTCAAATAGAAAAATATGACAATATAATACCACTACTGGTAAAATTTCAGATGAATGGAACCTTGCAAAAAATAGAAGATGAGTATTTATATTGGGACAGAATAAAAAATAAAGCCAAAGATTGCCAGCCCTTAGAGCTTTGGAGTGCAATTAAGCTAGATCGATATTTAAAAAGTAAAAAGTAAATTTTCATTCGTATAATTTTCATTTTGTAATAACAGATTATATTCAAAAATCTCTACATCAATTTGATATGCACATTGGAGGCACATTGGGGAGTAATATTGGAATTTCAGAAACGGATAAAACAAAGTTCATTATTAGCTCTATCATGGAGGGAGGCTATCTCTAGTAGTCAAATGGAAGGTGCTATTACTACTAGAAAAAAGGCCAAAGAAATGATTCAACAAGAGAAAAAGCCTAAAAACAAATCTGAACAAATGATTTTGAACAATTTTATTACAATGAAATACATTGTTCAGAATAAAAATGAAGATTTAACAATTGACAATTTATTGTACATCCATATCAAGAATCATAAAAGACACAAAGATTCAATATGAAAAAGCATACTTATATACCGAAATAGAAGAAAATGATTTGACGTACTTCATCTCTTACCATATTAAAATAATGGAAAAAGCATTTGTTGCATTAAAGGAGTACATCAATCATAAACAAAAAGAGGTGTTCCAAGCAGCGAAGTTTATGAAAATACCTGGAGTAAATGAAAGAATGGCGCAAATTTTAAAAATAATCCACGAAGACCCCGATAGAATTCTAAACACCAAAGAAATGGAATCAAGATTTAGTGTATCAAACTATACTGCGAGAACAGATTTAAAATCATTGGTTGAATTAGGGTTTTTAGAAACCATTCAAGTGAACAAGCAAAAACAAAATTTTGTAAAATCTTCAAATTTTGAAAACACTTTAAATAAATACAAATTATAATATTTTAACTAATAGGAGTTTATTAAGTAGTTAGCCACATGCAAATTTATGGACGACACGACACCACCATTTTAGTTCAACAAAACCTCGACTTTCGACAAAGGAAGCAGAGACTATAGTTGACCATATTTAGAAGCTCAAAAAAATTTGGGAATTAAACTTAAGAAAATGGAATATATTATTAAAAATCAAGGAACAGAAAAAGAAAAATGAAAAATATTACGAACTGGGTTAACCAAAGTAAGACAATTGGTATTTGCGGTTTTATTCAAACTGACCTTGACAGGCAAGACCCTTGTTTTTGGAGGAACAAGGGTTTCGGTATGTCAACACCGAACTGGCAAATGAGAAATCTGACAACAGAATGGGCGGATAAAAAGAACTAAATGGACCTTGCAGAAATATTCCAAGTGAAATAGATTTATCAGAAGACATTGAATTTTATAAAGAAGAAACATGTATAGAAAGTTCAAACCACGATTTTGAATTGGTTAGTCGAAATTATCGAGGATATTTATTTTCATCACTTGCATTGGTTGACTGTTATCTAAACAGACACATCATTCTATTTGACTTCAATGGAATGAAATCACCAGAATTTGACAAACTAAAAAACTCAAGAAATACAGAGGAAAGAATAGAACTTTTTGTCACTATCTCCTGCGACTTTAAATTCACAGAATTAAAGCAATCAAAATATGGGACGATTTTAAAAAACTAAAGAACTTAAGAAATGAAATGGTACATTCACAACAAACAACCTTACATGGGTTTGAAATAAAAGAACTTGCAACAAACCTTAATTTATCCGTTAATGGAGTTGGTGCATTACTAAAAAAAAACTACAAGAGGGACAAGGACGCAATTCATTAGGTTTTATTGAAAGAATAAAGGACTTCATCCAGTAATTCATTTTAACCAAGTAAGACTTCGAGCAGACGGAAAACATCATGAAAAAGACACTATTCAAAAATCAGCCGCTAACAGCACCTACAAGAAATTGGCGGGGTCCATTGCGAGCCTAAATTAAAAAGTCAGACACATTTGTGGTAGCTGAAAGTTTTGTACTCCGCATGAAGATTTGCGGTAAAAATCGCCAACATCTTGTAGCTGCAAACCGATAGAAACCCTCATAAGATTGAATCGCTGGAAAAGCATTTAAATTCTAAAAAGAGCTAATCTCGATTCGATAAAAAAGTATCTGCTATATGCCTAAAAATACCACTAATGACACCTCGCCCAAGCGCGTCAGTGATCGGAGTCGGCTCGTGATATTACGAGCGTCCGTAGGACCGAAGCGACGAAGAGCACGACCCGAATTCGTCTTTCGGACGAAAGGAGGGGGACGCCCAAATAAATAATATAAATCAACGTTTTGCTAGGTGAATTATATAATTGGAAAAAATATTTACCTTTGTAGATAATAAACACTTAACTATGAATAAATTTGAAATCGAGGGGCGGCTGGTTGTGAAATATGACACGCAAAAAAAGACGGAAACTTTCTCCACGAGAGAGTTCGTGATAGAGACCTTGGAGACCTATCCCCAATTTATAAAGTTTCAAATGACTCAAGACAAATGCGCTTTACTGGATGATTATGCTGAGAACTCGATGATCAAGGTGAATTTTGATATCCGTGGGAGAGAATGGCAAGGAAAATATCTAACCAATTTGAACGCTTGGAGGTTGGAAAAAGTAGGCAGTAATGCTGCTCCAACAGCCGAGGCCATGCCTGTAGATGAAGCTTTCGGTGGCAATTTTCCTAGTTTAGAAGATGAACCCCAAAACGGTGGCGATGATTTACCCTTCTAAGTCATTTAGAAAGGCTTTAGTCCTAATTTTTTTTATGTTTTCGGGGATTTTTCTGGAGGCTCAGCAGCTCATAGGGGTTAGCTCGGTCGAAGATGAAAAATACAATGAATGGACTTTGATGGCAGACATTGAAGCGAATGACGGTACCCTCTCACGCAAATGGCCGATGATGAAGGACAATATCGACTGGAGTTTCCGATTCGGAGAGTGGGTGGGTGATTTTAAGCCATTGTCTGGTTTGGATCCAAACGAATGGAAGCTCACGAGCAATGAGGGTAAGATGATGACTCTGAGGACGCAGTGGAAAGGGGATTTTTCAGAGTGGTCGATAACCGACAATGATAGGAAGATCATATTCAAAGCGGTTAATAAAAAGTCATTAGATCACTGGGTTATGAGTGAAAACAAAAGCAAAGATAAGCCCTGTATAGAGCTCATCACCTTAGTAGAAGATGATCCGCGTGACTGGGAGATTCAAGACAATGCTTGTGAATTGGATAAGAATTTTAAAATCTCGATGATATTTATATCTGTTTTTTTTGCGTCGCAAATCGCCAGATAAATTTCGATAAAAGTATAAAAAAAGGGCAAATCGCATTATATTTGCCGACGAAATACGGGGCGTAGCTCAGTTGGTTTAGAGCGCTGCCTTGACAGGGCAGAGGTCATTGGTTCGAATCCAATCGTCTCGACATAATTTACTACTCCTCCGGGATGTAGCTCAGCTTGGTAGAGTACACGTCTGGGGGGCGTGTGGTCGCAGGTTCAAATCCTGTCATCCCGACATAACAGCAACTTGGTCAAAGTTGCTTTTTTTATTTTAAAAAACAACCAAATGGCAACAACTTTAATCACGGGGGCGACGAAGGGTATAGGCAAAGCAATGGCATTGAAATTTGCCAAAGAAGGCCACGATTTGGTCTTAAATGCGAGAACTGCAAGCGAATTAGAGGCTTTTTGCCGAGCATTGAAAATGGAGTTTCCGAGCCAAGAATTTTACGGTTTTGCTGGCAATATAAAGGATTTGGTAGTGTGCCAAAACTTTAGGACATTCTTACTCGAAAATAAAATAAAGCTGGATGTTTTGATCAATAATGCAGGGGTATTTCGCCCTGGGGCCGTCTTGGAAGAGCCGAGTGGACAGTTGGAGTTGATGATCGAGACCAATCTTTATTCGGCTTATTTTATGACTAGAGCAACCATCGATATCATGAATGGAAGCACAAAGGGACATATCTTCAATATGTGCTCGATAGCCAGTGAAATAGCCTATCCCAATGGCGGGTCTTATAGCATTTCTAAATTTGCATTGCTTGGTTTTTCTAAAGCACTGCGAGAAGAATTGAAATCTACGGGTATAAGAGTGACATCGATAATGCCAGGAGCCACTTGGTCCGATTCTTGGGCAGGTGTGGACCTCCCAAGACAGCGATTGATAGAACCCGAATCTGTGGCTGATATGGTTTGGGGTATATACCAATTGCCTAAGGAGGCTTGTGTCGAAGAATTTACCATTAGACCCATTCTTGGCGATTTATAAGATTTTTTTATTAAAAATTCATTTTAATATTATACTTTTGGCTTATGTATAAGAGCTAATTTTACAATACATTATAAAGAAAGGTATCGTTTTTTTAATGAAAAATAGCAAATTTAAAAGGTGGCTAATGACGTGGAAACAGCGACTGTTGAAGTTCATAGTCTATTTTTTTGTCATCTCTATCCTTTCAGTGATTATCTTTCGTTGGCTGCCTATTCCCTTCACGTTGACGATGGTTAATAGTACTTTCGAACAGATGTTTTCTGGCAATTGGCCCGTTTGGAAGAAAGACTGGGTCAGTTATGATAAAATCAGCAGACATATGCCCGTTGCTGTCGTTTGTGCTGAAGACCAGAAATTTTTGGACCACGAGGGTTTCGATTTTGAAGCAATCAATAAGGCCATCAAGTATAACGAAAAGATGAAGGCACGCAACAAGGAGCGGCGCAAAGGTGCATCTACCATAAGCCAACAAACCGCCAAAAACGTTTTTTTGTGGCAGGGTAGGAGTTGGTTGCGAAAAGGGCTTGAAGTATATTTTACTTTTTTGATTGAAATATTTTGGAGTAAAAAACGCATCATGGAGGTTTATCTCAATGTGATCGAATTCGGCAACGGGATATACGGAGTGGAGGCTGCGTCAAAACAATTCTTCAAAACAAGTGCTAGCAAGCTCTCTAGGGAACAAGCGGCTTTGCTGGCTGTATGCCTTCCGAACCCTCATATTTTTAAAGTAAATAGACCATCGATTTACGTTAAGAAAAGGCAAAATTGGGCGATGCGTCAGATGGCGGCTTTTGGCAAATTGGAATATGAATGATCAATTAAACCACTCAGCCAACGTAAAATGGCTTTTCATTTCTACCCGCCCCTTAGCATTTCTCACCAAGTCACAGCATTCATAATTTGGATCATGTTCGAAAAATAACACGGCATTTTCATCCAAAGCCCAGTCGAGCACTTTGATCTTTTCGGCCAAAGATTCAAAAGGACGAATGTCGTAAGCCATGATATACGGGAGTCCGATATGCCAATTGGAAGGCAATAAATCCGCGCAATAAATCAATTTACCCTTAGGGGTATCGATGATGGGTATCATCATGGCCTCCGTGTGTCCATAGCTAAAGAATAAGGAGATTTTATCGTCAAATCTAACGATATCACCCGTTTCTTCAATCATTTTTAGGATACCAAGTTCTTGTAGTAAAACAAAATTTTCCTTTAGAAAACTCGCTCTTTCCCTAGGATTTGGTGTGAATGCCCAGTCATAGTGTTTTTGGTTGGTCCAATAAGTAGCTTTAGGAAAAGTAGGAACCAACTGGCCATTTTTATCTTTTTTTATAGCTCCTCCTACATGATCAAAATGAAAATGCGTAAGTATCACATCGGTGATATCATTGGCAGAAATGCCATGTGCAGCAAGGCATTCATCGATTAGTTGGGTGTGAGATAGATGATAGTGAGCAAAAAAAGAAGGATCTTGCTTATCCCCATTGCCAGTGTCTATGACGATTTTTTTGTCGCCGTATTCAAGGTAAAGACACCGCAAAGCCCAAGGGCATAAATTGTTTTCGTCAGAGGGGTTTAGCTTATTCCACATGACTTTAGGGATGACACCGAACATGGCTCCACCGTCCAATTTGAAATACCCTGTATTTAATG
This sequence comes from Saprospiraceae bacterium, assembly GCA_016720635.1. GTDB lineage: Bacteria > Bacteroidota > Bacteroidia > Chitinophagales > Saprospiraceae > JADKKF01. The sequence continues at coordinate 46,211 of JADKKF010000024.1, read as the reverse complement.
ATAATATTTTCATGCAACCAACTTTAATGTATGCAATATTACCAAAATTTTGGGACTCAAACCAGAATATTTGGAGTTTATTAATACCTATAAAACCTAGTTCTCTCCAGATTTAAAAAATAATATATTAATATACAAAATAATATGTATCATTATAAATCATAATATGATACTTGTTTTTCATTGAATTCATCTTTGGTTTGGGATCAAGGTTTGACTATTTTTTAATCCCTTAAAAGCCATGATTTTTTTGATAATAAATTATAAAAATGAGTGAAGTTTCGGAGTAATATCTTTTTATTATAGCTCTAAAACAAACCCATCATGGACACATTCTGTATTTGGGAAAATGGTTTTTGCACTTACAGCCAAGGGCTCTGTGGAGTGGTAACGCGAAGAAAAATGTCCTAACAAAAGCTTGGAACAGCCGCATCCTTGCGCAATTCTAGCTGCATCCACCGATGTTGAGTGATAGCGCTCTTCGGCCAATGTTCGTTTATCTTCATCATAAGTGGCCTCGTGATACAAAACTTGAATTCCTTTAAGATGTGGGATAATTTCGGGAGCATAGGATGTATCGGAAATATAAGCATAAGACCTTGGAATACGTGGGGCTAAAAACCACTCTTCATCCATGCCAATATCTTCTCCATTTAAGATTTGGACGATTTGTTCTTTGCTCAAGTTATATTTTTCGATTAGAGATTTATTCAGCTTAGGTCTTCTAGGATTTTCCTTAAAAATAAAACCCATCGTAGGGACTCTATGCTTTAGTGGGACAGCTTCGACCATCACATTGTGATCGGAGTAAATTTCAGCTGCAATCTCGGTGCCTATCTCGGTTATTTCTAAATCAAAATTGACATAAGAATAACTAAGGTTCAGCGTAGTATGTATGAATTCTTTTAAGCCATGAGGTCCAAAAATTTGCAATTTCTTTGACCTTCCTCCTAAGCAATATGAAGTAATCAATCCAGGTAAACCAAAAATATGATCACCGTGCAAGTGACTTATAAAAATGACTAGAATTTTACTTTTTTTGATTTTAAATTCATCCATTCTCATTTGTGTCCCTTCACCACAGTCTATAAGATAAGCGCTGTTGTCCGTTTCAAGGACTTGGCCACTCGGATTGCGACCAAATGCAGGTATAGCCGAATTAGATCCAAGCACGGTAAGCTTAAAAGGCATCTGAGATTATTCTTCTTCCATTTCCCTCTCCAATTCTTCCATAAAGACATAATCGATACTTTCTTGGATGGATGGAACTATTACTAAAATGGTATCTAGTTTACTTATTTCTATTAATTTCTTAACGTGTGGGCTGACAATTCCTGTCAAAACAAAGCTGCCCTCTTCCTTAAAGAGTCTATTGCCTGTCAAAATGGCACTTAGACCTGAAGAATCCACATATTTCACATTGGACAAATCTAATATTATATTTCGGACACCTTCATTGGCCAAAATGATCATTTCTGATTTTAGATTTGGAGCTAAAAGAGAGTTCAAATTGTCTTCATTTAGCGAAAACAAGGTGTATTTTTCGTTTTTGTCTATTGTGTATTTCATTTATGAAATAGTTTTGGCTCTATTTATTTAAGAGGGGACAAAGATTATCAAAATATTAATATCAAAGGCAAATTTAATAAAAAATAGTTAAATGATGAAATTTCTTAACGAATTAGAAAGATTGGCATTATTTTTATGGTATGTATTGATATTTATGCGCTAATTTTACATATTATATAATTAATTAATGTAATTTGGTGTTGATTATTAAAAAATTATCCTAATGCAGAAAAAATTTTCTCCAGAAGTTAAAAAGATCATTTCCATCAGTAGGGATGAGGCTTTAAAAACTGGACATGACCATATAGGCACCGAGCATTTATTGTTGGGTGTATTACAAGATTCGGATAGCATTACCAGTAGGATTTTTTCAAATTTGAATATTTCTACAGAGGATGTGAGGGCATATGTGGAGTCATCTATCATCAAGCCGGGAGGACCTTTTGAGGTGAAAGACAAAAGCCTTCCTTTGGATAAACATGCCGAAAAAGTTCTAAAAGTGACTTTTCTTGAATCGAAAGTTTTCAAAAATGATGAAATAAATCCTGAGCATCTGATGTTGTCTATTCTTAAGCATTTTGAGAATACAGCTAGTAAAATGCTTCAAAATTTTAATGTTGATTACGACATTTACAAAAATCAATTGGACATGATCATTGAACAAACAGGTCACAGTGACGACCAAGACGACATATTGGCACAATCTTCGGATTCCGATTCCGGATATGAAGACGATGGGGGAGAAAAGTACCAACGCAAGTCAAATATAAAATCTAAGACCCCTGTTTTAGATAATTTTGGTAGAGATATCACTCGACTCGCTGAAGAAGGGAAATTGGACCCAATAATTGGCCGAGAAACAGAAATTGAGCGCGTTTCTCAAATTTTGTCACGTAGAAAAAAGAATAACCCAATCTTAATCGGCGAACCAGGCGTCGGAAAAACGGCTATCATCGAAGGCCTTGCATTGAGAATCATCAAGAAAAAGGTCTCTAGAACGCTTTTCAATAAAAGAATTGTAATGTTAGACCTAGCTGCTTTGGTGGCTGGCACAAAATACAGAGGGCAATTCGAGGAGCGTATCAAATCAATAATGACAGAGCTAGAAAAAAATCGAGATGTCATTTTGTTTATCGATGAAATCCATACCATCGTTGGAGCTGGTGGAGCTTCGGGTTCACTCGATGCTTCCAATATCTTTAAGCCCGCACTAGCGCGTGGAGAACTGCAATGTATCGGTGCATCCACTTTGGACGAATATAGACAATATATAGAGAAAGACGGCGCATTGGATCGTCGCTTTCAAAAGGTTTTGATTGAGCCGCCTAGTGCCGAAGAGACCGTTTTCATTATTAATAATATCAAAGGGAAATACGAGGAATTTCATAATGTTATCTTCAGTGACGATGCGATTCAAGCGTGTGTAAGACTTAGCGATAGATATATTTCCGATCGATTTTTACCAGATAAAGCCATAGATGTCATCGATGAAGTAGGAGCTAGGGTCCACTTGAAAAATATCCATGTACCCAAGCATATCGAAGAGCTCGAAAAGAATATCGAGTCCATAAAAGAAATGAAGAATCAAGCGGTTAGAAATCAACAGTATGAGAGAGCTGCGGATTTGCGTGATGATGAGTCAAAGATCGTTAGACAATTGGAAGATGCTAAGATAAAGTGGGAAGAGGACTCCAAAATCCAGAGATATCCTGTGACTGAAGAAGACATCGCCGAAGTGGTGTCAATGATGACTGGGATTCCCCTTAAAAAAGTGGCACAAAGCGACAATACCAAATTGGTGACCATGGGTTCCGATTTGAAGAATTTGGTGATAGGTCAGGAGGAAGCAATCGCAAAAATCACACGAGCTATTCAACGCAATAGAATTGGCTTGAAGGACCCTAAAAAGCCTATAGGCAGCTTTATATTCTTAGGGCCTACTGGCGTCGGAAAAACCGAATTAGCCAAGGTAATTGCCACTTATTTGTTCAATTCAGAAGATGCGCTGATTCGTATCGATATGACCGAATATATGGAGAAATTTTCCATCAGCAGATTAATTGGAGCTCCTCCAGGTTATATTGGATATGAAGAAGGCGGCCAACTTACCGAAAAGGTGAGACGTAAGCCATATTCTGTCATTTTATTGGATGAAATTGAAAAAGCACACCCAGATATTTACAATATACTATTGCAAGTATTAGATGATGGTCAGTTGACAGATGGTCTTGGTAGAAAAGTAGATTTCAAAAATACTTTGATTATTATGACCTCTAATATTGGTGTAAAACAGCTTAAAGATTTTGGACAAGGTGTTGGCTTTGCTACACAGAGCAGGACGGAACAAGCTGATGACTACGCAAAATCCGTCATTCAAGGTGCCCTGAAAAAGACATTTTCGCCAGAATTTTTGAATAGACTTGACGACGTCATAATTTTCAATGGATTGGAGAAAGATTCTATCTTGAAAATAGTGGAATTAGCACTTAAAGATTTGATGAAACGCATAGGAGATCTGAAGTATAGCCTTGAGGTGACTACAGAGGCCAAAGAATTTTTAGCAGAAAAGGGGTATGATCCACAATTTGGAGCGAGGCCATTGCATCGTGCTATCCAAAAATACGTAGAAGATCCATTGGCAGAGTTCCTTCTCCATGAGAAAATATCGGAAGGAACTGTGCTGTTAGCCGATATTAACGCAGATAAATCAAATATTCAAATCAGTATATCAAAAGTAACTGATTCAAATTTGGTATAAATTTGTATTTTTGCGTAGAATTTTATCATTTTTATTCATTAAAAACACAATTAGATATTGAATCCACCCAATCAGTCCAATAGAGAGAGGTATAACCCAAGAAATCAAAGAGAACCTGAACATCGCATCAACGAATCTATTCGAGTTCCTGAAATACGTCTCGTAGGTGACAATTTCGAGGAAATGTCTGAAATTATAGGCAGAAAAATAGAAACAGGCGTGTATCCGACCTATACTGCGATTGGATTCGCAGAAAAGCTAGGTGTTGACTTGGTTGAAATAACCCCCAATGCCGCTCCTCCTGTTTGTAGGCTTATTGACTATAATAAATTTCTTTATAATAAAAAGAAAAAGGAAAAGGAACTTAAAGCCAAAACCTCTAAGACAGTCATCAAAGAAATTAGATTCGGTCCAAATACCGATGAGCACGATTTTGAGTTTAAATTGAAACATGCAAAAAGTTTTCTGGGTGACGAAAGTGCCAAGGTAAAGGCCTATGTTCAGTTCAAGGGTAGAGCTATTGTTTTCAAAGATCGTGGAGAATTGTTGTTGCTTAAGTTTATCAAGGAGCTTGATGAATATGGTGCACCAGAGTCATTGCCAAAACTGGAAGGGAAGAGAATGTTCGTCATGATAGCACCTAAGAAGAAAAAGTAATAAATCAAATATACATTTTTGGAATTTTTTATTATTCTAAAATAAAATCAAATTAATTTATTATTAATTTCAAAATTAAATTGTAATTTTGCAGCCTCTTATTAATCAGGTCATTATTTATTTATACTTATTATGCCTAAAATAAAAACACATTCAAGCGCAAAAAAGAGATTTACAATCACTGGGAGCGGAAAAGTAAAGCGTTTTCGTGCGAACAAGTCACACTTATTGCGTAAGAGATCAAAAAGGAGGAAGACTAACCTTCTTGGTAGCACATTAGTGCATGAATCAGATCAAAAAAGAGTTTTGGTGATGCTAGGCATCAACTAATTTTATTTATTTTATTTTTTAACGAGGATACAGACTAAAGCACTTTTTAATAAAGTCTCTGTATTGTACTAAAAAAAACATTTTAACTATGCCACGTTCAGTAAACGCAGTTGCGTCAAGAAAAAGAAGAAAAAAAGTATTAAAAGCAGCTAGAGGCTATTTTGGAGCTAGATCCAAGGTCTTTACTGTTGCAAAGAATACATTAGATCGCTCCATGGCTTACATGTACCGCGATCGCAAGAACAAGAAAAGAGCATTCAGAAGATTATGGATTGCTAGGATTAATGCTGGTTCTAGAATGTTAGGAATCTCTTATTCAAAATTAATCCACCAATTATCTCTTGCTAATATCGAATTAAATCGTAAAGTATTGGCAGATTTGGCGATGAACAATTTTGATACTTTCAAATCAATCGTTGAAAAGGTAAAATAAATCAATGATAAATTCTTGTAAAGAGCCGCTTTTTGCGGCTCTTTACGTTTTAGGGCATCCCAATTTCTAGGCTTATAATATTTGAATTGAATTTTGAGAAACTAATCTCGGCAGCAAGATTAACTTTCGCAGAATTCTTGATATAAAAATGCTATTTTTGATAAATTTTAGCCTCCAAATTCAATCATGGCAGGAAATTCTTTTGGAAAATTATTTTGTGTTACAACTTACGGAGAGTCGCATGGACCCGCTATGGGCGTGATAATTGATGGCTGCCCTCCTGGAATTGAATTGACAGAGGACATGGTCAATGTTGAATTGGCACGCAGAAGGCCTGGACAATCCGCCATTGTTTCACAAAGAAAAGAACAAGATCAAGCTATCATATTGTCTGGGGTCTATGAAGGCATCACTACGGGTACTCCCATCTCCATTCAAATCAATAATGAAGACCCAAAATCCAAAGACTATAAAAGCTTTGAGAAAGTTTTTCGCCCTTCCCACGCAGATTATACATACATGTCAAAATATGGATTTAGAGATCATCGGGGAGGAGGCCGAGCCTCAGCTCGGGAAACAGTAGCTAGGGTAGCGGCTGGAGCTGTTGCCAAAAGGATATTACTGCAAGAGGGTATTGAGGTTTTTTCTTATGTACAAAGCGTGGGAAATATTTTTCTAGAAAAAGAATATCAAAACCTAGATTTAAATTCGATAGATGCCCATGAAGTAAGATGTCCTGATGCTGAAACTGCAAAGCAAATGTTCCAATACATTCAAGATGTTAAAAAAAACGGAAACTCCATTGGTGGAACAATATTTACTGTAGTAAAAGGCTGCCCAGTTGGTCTGGGAGCTCCAGTATTTGACAAGCTGCATGCCGATATCGGAAAGGCAATATTAAGCATAAATGCGTGCAAGGGGATAGAATTTGGGAGTGGATTTGAAGGTGCTAAAATGCTTGGCTCTGAACACAATGATGTATTCTCAACAGATGATAATAAAGTATTTACCCTTACAAACCATTCTGGAGGCATCCAAGGAGGCATCTCTAACGGTATGGATATCACTTTTAGATCAGTTTTTAAGCCTGTAGCTACGATTATAAAAGAACAAGATACGCTCGATACTAATTTCAATAAAATTACGTTTAAAGGTGTTGGTCGCCATGACCCTTGTGTCTTGCCAAGAGCAGTTCCAATAGTGGACAGCATGACCGCCATCGTTTTGGTGGATCATTTTCTCAGGAATTTAAAATTAAAGAAATAATAGAAATGAAAATTAAAATGATTTTACTTGGCATGTCTTTATGTCTTGCCATCATGAATGCTTGTTCTCTAAATGCGCAATCTCGCATCGCCTTTTACAATGTAGAAAACTTATTTGATACGATTGACAACCCTTTGACCGACGATCAAGAATTTCTGCCGAATTCCCCAAAACAATGGAATACTAAACGGTATTTTAATAAAATTGAAAATTTAGGGTATGTGATAAATCAGATTCACCCTGAGATAATGGGCTTTACAGAAATCGAAGAAGAGTCTGTTTTGAAGGATTTGGTCAATGCAGATTCCCTAAGAAAATATAACTACAAGTGGGAGCATAGACCTGCAAGAGATCCCCGTGGAATAGAACCAGCCATGATATATAAATCAGATGTTTGGAAATCAAAAAGCGTCGAACTTCTTCTCCTTAAGGATAAATTGACAGGTGAGGATACATTGTACAGACGTGGTATTTTGCACGTTGAATTGGAAAGTATAAAAGACAAAAACATATGCCATGTCTATGTAAACCACTGGAAATCAAGACGTGGAGGTGAAGAAGAAACCGATCATCTGCGTGTTAAATCTGCCATTTCTTTGACTAAATCCATAGAAAAAGTTAAAAAGAAATCACCTAATGCCAAAATTATTATCGTCGGTGACTTTAACGATGGGCCGACAGACGCCAGTTTGCAAAAAATTAGCAATACTAAAGATGGGAAATTTTATAACGCTGCAGCATATATTGATACTTCCAAGGAAGGTACTTATTATTTTAAGCCAAAGAAGGCATGGGATGTTTTCGATCAAATCATTTTAAGTCAAAACGTTGCGACCAAAAATGGATTTCCGAAGCAGATTATTTATAAGGATAATAAAATTACCTTTAAAAATAGAAAGACAGGGGAAACTTTTCCAAATCAAACTTTTGGACAAGGTGATAAATACTACAATGGATACAGCGATCACTATCCAGTGTACTTGGATGTCAATTTAAATTAACCCAGAATAAAAATTACTGTCTAAAGTTCAGATCTTTTGTGAAAATACCATTAAACAAAGAGTCCAAACCAGCTCCTGGTCTTATAAAATATCCTCCAACACTCAAATAGTTTTTGGCGGTAAAAATACCCAATGCACCTGTGATATTGCTATAAAGTGGTAGATCTTGAGATCCAGTTATTCCAAAATTAGCATCTACTAAGTCTTGCTTTGCAAGCATTTCTTTTCCACCGCTGTAGATTTGGAATTCGATATCCTTCATTTGTCTTACCACGTCTTGACGCTTTTCAATATTATTGCTCATATATTGGAAAAATAGATTCGGGGTGAAGTTGATATTGGACTTTGTATGCGACACTCCTAATTTCCATAACAATGATTTAATTTCACTTTGATTAGGATTTGCAGCATTAAATTCTTCATAGGTTATTTTTATATTTATATCATGTATCAAAGCATTTGCATCATCTTCCCAGTCAATATTATAATCTTTATAAACTGCGTCAAATACTAGAACCTTGGACGTCTGTCCAGGTGATATTAGTCTAGGATTAATGAGGGTGGTGGTAATACTTGTCAATGTCTTGTTTTCCCCTGTTTGAATGATTAGCTTATATGGAGTAGCTTTGGTTATATTCAGTTCGTCATTACTTATTTTATAGACCCAGTTAGGCGAAACAACAAAAGGTCCAGACTTCCTTGGGAATCCTTCAGCAGTAGCGTCCACTTTTGCCAAATTGTAGATGGCCCCAGTGCTTAAATTTTGAATTTGTACCGTTGCATTGGGATAATAAAGGGCTGCGGTATCTTTAGCAAGCGCACTTGCGGCAATACTCTGCGATGCAAATGATCTTTCCAATCTTATATAATGATTGTTGTCCTGCAAACTCAAAACCCCATAAACTACAGGCGTCGAACTACCTTCTTCTATGACATTCAGTTCATCGTTACAACTCCAAACTCCACAAATCATCAGCGAAAAAATAACAATTTGAAAACCAGTGCATACATTATTTTTAAAATCCCAAAATTTCATAAAAAAGATTATTAGAGTGTAAAGTTATTAATATTTGTATTAAATTCAAACCCTGATATATTAATTAACGTTGATATTCCTTCTGATAGTATTCTTCTAAATTTATTGTGGAGTCTGATGCTTTTCATTAAAGTACCTTTGGAGTTATCGTGTGATTCTAGATTAGTGTAGGATTATTGGCTATTTGTTTTAGAGAGTATTATGTTATTTGGCAGAAGATGAGTAAATGACTATAAGTTAGATCTGAGAAAACGCGAAATAATAATTAACATGTAAAATATATTATATTTGCATTTATAATAAAACACAATATGAGGTATAGATCCATCACAGTAAGCTTTTTTATTTTTGTTATGTTTTTCGTTGGAATGCGTATTGTAGCTCAAAGCCAATTCACCCAATATGATAACTTGCCTGGAGTTCAAAAAAGTCTTAAGCCCGCTTATTCTTCCCAAATGCCAGATTGGGGTAAAATGCTTTATTCTTTTCCTATAAATTTTGATGAGGTCAATGCTCTTTATTCTGATTCTCACGAGTCAAAAAATAATGTTAGAAATGCACTTACGAGGTACTATAAGGTGTGGCGTCGAGCTGTTCAGCCCTTTGTCAATTCAAATGGTCAAATAATTTTACCAGACTTGGATAAATATTATTTAGCCCAAAAATTAAGGCAAGAAAGCATCGGGAAAAGACAGGAAATCGAGAATAGAAATGGCGCTGAAGGTTGGAGTTTCGTTGGACCCAAACAAACTTTTTGGCTCAAAGAAGATAATAATCCCGAAACACCATCTGCCTGCTCTTGGCAAGTTAATGTTTATTCTTTTGACATCGCTGCCCTTGATAAAAATATAATAATTGCAGGTACAGAAACAGGTTTTTTGAACAAATCAATCGATAATGGACTGACTTGGAATTTCGTAGCTAAAGAATACCCTTTTGGCAGTGGGATTACTTCTGTCGCTATGAATCCAACTGATCCAAATACCATTCTGGTCAGCAGCGGCAATCAAATCCACAAATCTACCGATGGTGGTATAACTTTTTTGCCAAAATTGGGTGCAGCGAGATTCTCAGCGGATGTTGTGAAATACAATCCAAATAATCCTCAACAGGTGGCTGCTGCTAGTCAAGAAGGGCTTTATATATCCAATGATGGAGGTGAAACATGGACGAGAAAATGGAATTTTAGGACATGGGATGTCGAATTTCATCCAACCAATTCCAGCGTGGTGTATGGACTTTCAGAATCTGCGGGTTTATTTATTTTTTTGAATTCAATAAATGGAGGGGCAAGTTTTCAACAATCCAATGCATTTCCTGTCGGAAAAGTGGCGGTTTCAGGTGGTTTGTTGGCAGTAACACCCGATAATCCTGATTTGGTTCTTGCCGGATTATTGAGTGATGCTGAAACTCCTCAAATTTTAAAAGGGATATATTCCAACAATGCATGGCAATGGACCACTTTAGCTCTGGGTAAAACTCCAAAATTACCCATGGACAATTGGCAAGGCTATTATGATTTTGTTCTAGAAATTTCACCAATCAATCAGGATATAGTTTATACTGGGACAAGTACTTTGTTTCGCAGTGTGGATGGTGGTATATCGTTTACCCCAATCGGTGGATATGATGGTATATTTCCATTGCATCCTGATATTCAAGATCTGAAAGTGCTTAATAACGGTGATGTTTGGGTCGCTACTGATGGAGGGATGAACTATTCTACAGACAATTTTTCTTCCATTCCCAAATACAGATCCAGTGTTAATGGATTGGTAGGTTCTGACTTTTGGGGGTTTGATCAAGGCTGGAACGAAGATTTGATCGTAGGAGGAAGATATCACAACGGCAATACTGCGATTGCAGATTTTTATCAAGACAAAGCCCTTCGTATGGGAGGCGCGGAGTCACCTACAGGGTGGGTTGTCCAAGGGAAATCTAGACATGTTGCTTTTGATGACCTTGGTGGAGGTTGGATTTTGCCTAAGAAGGCTGAAGATAAATATGAAGGAAACTTCATTTTTACTAAATTCCCAAATATGGACGAATATGGCGGAAGGAGGGGAAATTTAGTGCACCATCCAAATTATTCTGGAACCTTATACCTAGGCTCAGGTAAAACTTTTTGGCGAAGTACGGATTTTGGTGCCAATTGGGAAATGATGGCAACTTTTCCTGAGAATGTCAGATATTTACAAATCAGCCATTCTAATCCTGATTTTATTTATGTAGATATTGTGGATAAAGGACTTTACAAATCTGAAGATGGTGGCAAATCTTTTATATTTAAGCCAGCATTGACCTCTCCTCCAGGAGGAGATGCTTATTGGGGAGGGAAGCACCATTTTGATATTTCACCATACGATCCTAATAAGATATATGTCTGTCAACAAAATGGAATATGGTCCTCCGATCTAGGCAAAGTTCTCATGTCCAGTGATGGCGGAGATTCCTGGCATGATATTAGCACCAATATCACAGGGAACTATCTAAAAGCTGTCCTTGTACAGCCTGGAATTAATCAAAGCGAGGTCTTATACTTATTCACAATTCCGCATGACAACTTAGGTTCAAATGTTTATTTTAAAAGAAGTGATGCCCAAGATTGGACCTCAATGTCAGATGAATATCCCGTTGGCATGATCGTGAATATGCCAAAGATTTTTTATAAAGATTCAAAAATAAGAGTTGCGGGGACCTCGGGTGTGTGGGAGCATAAATTGAAAGATACTCTGTATGAACCAATCATACAACCTTGGGTCGAACAGCAGAAGTACAAATGTATTTTGGATACTGTGCGTTTTGATGACCATTCAATCATTGACCATGAAGGTGCAAGTTGGACTTGGAATATTTCACCGATGCCATTGTGGGTGGACGATCTGAATATTCGAAATCCGAGGGTTGTATTGGGATCTGTGGGCAATTTTTCTGTAACTATGACCATTACAAAAAATGGAATAAAATACACCAAATCGATTCCAGATTTTGTCAATGCAATCTCTTGTCCCTCCTTATCTGATTGTACAAATCCAGCTTCAGTCCCTAAAAATGAATGGAAATTGATATCTGTGACGAGCCAAGAAGAATTGGATCCTGGGTTGGCCGTCATGGCATTTGATGGAAATCCAAGTACGATTTGGCACACTAGATGGACGCAGGGGGCAGACACCCATCCACATGAAATGCAAATAAACCTTAATCGAACTTACGAGATTTCAGAATTTATGTATTTAGCGCGTCAAATTGGTGTTAATGGAAATATCAAAAAATTTGAATTGTATTTAAGCTTGGATAGCTTAAACTGGGGTGAGCCGGTTTTGGATTCTGTACTTTCGGATCACTTAGCACCACAGTATATAAAATTGGCAATTCCTAAAAAGGCTAAGTTTATGAAACTTATAGCTAAATCTGAACATTATGGTCAAAGTTTTGCTGCAGCCGCCGAATTGGGACTCGTAGGGTGCTATGCAGAGAATTCATCCGTTGATGATTTGGCTTCATTTCAGAATATATCCGCTTATCCTGTGCCCTCGCTAGGGATATTTGAGTTCAATTTACCTGACCAAGATATCCAACATTTTGACCTATATGATGCGAAAGGTCTAAAGATGAAATCTTTAAAATTATCCAAGGACAATCATCAATATTCCTTTGATTTGAGTGAATTGCCATCTGGGGTTTATTATGCCAGAATTGTAACTACCTCAAAGCGAAATTTTCACATGAAATTGGTGAAGATATAGATATATATTATTTTCGAATAATATATAAAAAATTGATTATTAACCATTTTAGTAAAAAAAATCCCTATGCTTTTGGGCATAAGGATCATTTCGGGATTTAGAAAATACTTATTTGGTTTTTGTGTGCATTTGGTTGATGGCCATCAATTCTTTCATGGTCCTTTGCATGGCATCCACATTTCCATCTAAGAAAATGGTATTGCCGTGTCCTAGTTCCGCAAAATGTTTCAGTGATTCAGTCCACATTGCAAATAATATGAGGGAGGCATCTAAGTCTGCATTCTGCATCTGCTTGGCAGCCTCAGTCATACCCAGTGCAACTTCTTGTCTAAACAGTGCTACGCCTTGTCCTAGCAATTGTGCCGCAGTTCTTTCAGCTTCAGCTTGTATTCTGATGGCATTTCCATCTGCTTCCGCAGCCTTGGTCTTGGTTATAAGCAAGGCTTGACCTTCATTTTCGGCGGCTGCCTTTAGGTTGTTGGAAGCAACCACTTGGGCCATTGATTTGGTGATGGCATCGTCAAAAGTTATATCATTCAACTGGAGATCAATCAGGTGAAAGCCCCATTCTTCCAGTGTATGGTCCAATTGTTCTTTTACGTCATTCACGATTTCCTTTCGCAGGGAGAGTATCTCTGCTTGTTTTTGAGTAGCCACAAAGCCTCTGATCGATCCCTCGATGGTACGCACCAATGCCGTCATGAAATCACGATCATTCATGAATTTAAAAGCAACGTTGTGTACAGTTTTTTCTTGCTGATCGAAGACCGCATACAAGAGCATTGCTTTGAAATAAACATTGGCTTGGTCTTGTGTTATAGCCTGAAAATCTAATTCTGCAGAGCGATTTTGGATGGAGACTCGTTTGAATATTTGTTCGATCAAAGGAATTTTGAAGTTTAATCCAGCAGAAAGCATTCTATTGTATTTGCCAAAAATCGTGGTTACACCAATGGTACCCTGATTTATCGTACAGATACTGGATCCGATGATGATGATTATTAATACGATAATTGCAATTGTTCCCATGTTACTTTTGTTTTGATTTTTTAAAATTAAGTCTTTAATCTAGAAAGGATATTAACCCAGCTAAAGTTCCAAAAGTAAGTTTTAAGACGACGAAGACCAGATTATTTCCGTCCAATGAGTCATTTAATCGGTTTTTCCTTTATCCACTTTTTAAAATAAATATAATGCCCTGAAAAGAATAATATTATCGACCAATAAAAAATTTCGCTGGACCAACCCCAGTTCAATCCTACTTTCCAAACTATAATGGTGCAATATATAAATGCCAAATAAAATAATGCGCAATAAAATTGAATTTTCAGACCATAAAAAGTCGCCCCAGTACCCGCTAAACCATTGAAAAATACACCACCAACCGCAAAAACCAATAATATACCAAATAATACTTGAAATAGTCCCCTTGATTGATCTATAAGATTGGTTTCTTCATTGAATAATATGTATTTTATGCTGTATTCTGGGTAAAATAAAATGGGAAATGATATGATTACTGTGACCAAAAGACAAATAATGCTTGTTTTTACAACTGCTTTCCAAACCAAATCATGCTTCTTTTGACCAATCAAATTACTAACCATGGTATTGATGCCACTAGCAAATCCCCAGCAAGGTATAGATAGGAGTAAATAAACATTACGACCTAGATTGGATATGGCCAATGCATCTTCTCCAATATAATTTTCGACTACCATAAAGAATATCAGCCAACTGCCCATACCCACTATTGCCTGGGCAACGATTGGGGTTCCAATGGAAAGTTGTTCTTTTATTTGATCCCAATTGACTTTATAAGGCCTGAAAATGCGATAATAAATGGCTTCTTTATCAAATATCATATAAACCATAAAAACGACTAATGCTATCAACTCCGCCAGTGTGCTGGCTAACCCAGCTCCGTAAATGCCCCATTCTGGAAATCCAAATTTCCCAAAGATAAAGGCATAATTCAGAAAAATATTAGCAAGCAATAGTATAGCCGTATCGATGATGATGAATGTGGTACGAGCTACTCCAGTGTACAGTGCTACGATCGAAACTCCAGCATAACTAATAAATATACCATAGGCACGCCAGTCCAAGAACTCTATGCACTTGGTGCTTATTTCTTGATTATGAATTAAAAATTTGAAAAGAAAAGGTCCTGCAGTTTTCATGAAAATGAAGAGAAAACAGGCTAAAATCATTTGAAAATAAAACATTGCGTAAAATGATTGACCCACTTCATCTTTATGTCCTTGGCCAACCTTTCGGGCTATGATTATCTGTCCTCCTTTTGAAAATCCGTAACCAATAGAGGATATGATTAAGTAAAAAATACTTACAAGACCAATGGCTGCGAAATCGATTTTGCCTTTATGGAAAAGCAATACACTATCGCTCAATGCGATGATATTCTGAACAGCACTACCCATCATGATGGGGACCGATAATTTTAATATTTGCCGAATACTAGGATATAATTCCATTCAATTTTTTGAAAAACTCAAGAATGCCAAATATAGAACATTTTTACTTAAAATATATATCATCGATGAGTTCTTCACCCAAACTTTCATTCAAAGTTTTGATTATTTTGGCTTTACCCAAGAGTAACTCGTGCCTTAAAACGGATGAGGTTAAGTAAATGGTCAGTATGCGTTGGTAATAATTCAATTTGTGGGTGTGTTTGCTTATTTGAGCCCCAAAATTTTCTTCCCATGCCTTTTCGATTCTAATGGAAGTATATTTATTTACAATCTTCGGATCGTGGATGAGTTCCTTCACGAGGTCGCTTAGAGATTTTTCATTTTGTCTTTTAAAAATGGTCATAATGGGAATTAATTCAATGGGTCGATTTGTATATTTTCAAACGAATTTTCGATTTTCATTTCCTTAAAGTTAACATTTAATTTTAACTCTTCCAATAAAAGTGCAACTCTATTTACGTGTGTGTCGGAGATGAAAATTTGTCCAAAATCATCTTTGCTCAACATGGACAGAATATGCCCGACGCGACTTGCGTCTATTTTGTCAAATATGTCATCAAGTAGCAATATTGGGTTGAATTTACATTCGTCTTGCAGGATGGAATATTGTGCGAGCTTCAATGCTAACACAAATGATTTTAATTGACCCTGGGAGGCTTCTTGTTGCAGTGGCTGGCCTTTGATATAGAGTGCCATTTTATCCCTATGTATTCCATAAACGGTCCTACCTTTTTCAAAATCTTTGCCTCGATGATTTTTCAATAATTCGAAATAATCCTCATCTTCTAAATCCGAAGTATATCTCAGCGAAACATCCTCAAGGCCACCCGATATTTCATTATAAAATGCAATAAATTTGGGTTGAAATATTTGTAAAAACCAAAGCCTTGACTTGTATATATATTCCCCGGATTTTACGAGTCTTATTTCATAACTTTCTAGTAAATCGATGGGTAACTGATCAAAGAAAATGGACTTGGTCAATAACGCATTTCTCAGTTTTTGGACCTTGATATAGGTCACTAGATTTTCGAGATAATTTGGGTCTATCTGTGATATCGTTATGTCCATAAATCTCCTTCTTATCTCATTCAACCCACTGACCAATTCTAGATCATTTGGACTGATAAGGACTATAGGAATTTGTCCAATATGCTCCATGGGTTTGATGCCTGTTTTGCCATTGACATCTATTTCTTTGCCATCAATTACATCGTACTTGATAGCGACCTTGAGCTTTTTTGAGTTTTTAATCCAATTGCCTTCTATGCGATAAAATTTTTTCTCGTGTTGGACCAAAAATCTATCGCTGGCCATAAAGTAAGATTTTGTCAATCCGAGAATATAAATTGCATCTAGCAAATTGGTCTTGCCCACGCCGTTTAGTCCTGTGATGATATTGACTCCATCTATGAATTCAAAACTGGCTTTTCCATAATTTTTAAAATGAAAAAGTTTAATTTCTTTTAAATATAATTGGCTATCCAAAATCAGAAATATTTAATATTCAAGTACCCAATTTTTAGCAATTAATTTGATTTATAAAGGAATATTTCCATGTTTTTTCTTGGGTCTTTGCACCACTTTGTTTTCTAGCATGGCAAATGCCATAATCAATTTTTTTCGGGTGTCATGAGGTTCTATCACTTCATCTATAAAACCACGACTCGCTGCGATATATGGATTCGCAAAATGTTCTGCATATTCAGTCTCTTTGGATTTTAATGTTTCAATAGGATTCGCAGATTGTTGTATTTCTTTTTTGAAAATGATTTCACTAGCTCCTTTTGCTCCCATAACCGCAATTTCGGCTGTTGGCCAAGCATAATTCATGTCAGCACCGATATGCTTAGAATTCATAACATCGTATGCTCCACCATAGGCTTTTCTGGTTATAACAGTCACTCTAGGTACTGTCGCTTCACTAAATGCAAAAAGCAATTTGGCTCCATTGGTTATGATGGCATTCCATTCCTGTTCAGTGCCAGGTAAAAATCCTGGAACGTCCTCCAACACAAGCAACGGGATATTGTAACAATCGCAAAATTGTACAAATCGAGCCGCTTTTTTACTGGCATTTACATCCAAAACTCCAGCCAAATGCAGTGGTTGATTGGCTATCACTCCGATGCTCCGCCCTGCGATTCGCGCAAAACCGACGATGATATTTTCTGCATAATGTTTGTGTATTTCAAAAAAACTAGCTTCATCCACTATATTTGCAATCACCTCGTGCATGTCATAAGGTTGATTCGAGGATTCGGGCAAGATTGTATTTAATCCAGGCCGAGATTCATCTGCCAAGTGATAACTTTGGCCCAAGGGCTTGTCCTCGCAGTTTTGTGGGATATAACTCAGTAATTGTTTTATCTGTTGAAGGCACTCAAAATCGTTTTCGGCTACTAAGTGTGTGACCCCTGATTTTGTTGCATGGGTCATGGCTCCACCCAGTTCTTCAGAGCTGACTTCTTCGTTGGTAACCGTCTTCACTACGTTGGGTCCCGTTACGAACATATATGAACTTTGGTCCACCATGATGATGAAATCTGTGATCGCGGGGGAATAAACTGCCCCTCCTGCACATGGCCCCATGATAGCTGATATCTGAGGAATCACCCCCGAAGCAATCGTATTCCTATAAAAAATATCAGCATATCCTCCTAGTGAACTCACGCCTTCTTGGATCCTCGCCCCACCTGAATCATTCAACCCAATGATGGGCGCGCCATTTTGAAGGGCCAAATCCATTATTTTGCAAATCTTTTCTGCGTGAGTTTCTGACAATGACCCGCCGAATACGGTAAAATCCTGACTATAAATATAAATCAATCTCCCTTGTACAGTTCCAAATCCTGTAATCACACCATCTCCTAAAATGACTTGATCCTCCATCCCAAAATCGGTACATCGATGAGTGACAAACATCCCTATTTCTTGAAAAGAACCTTCATCCAGCAATACATGAATCCTTTCTCTAGCGCTTAGCTTGCCTTTTTTGTGCTGGTCTTCGAGTCGCTTTAAGCCACCGGCTACTAGAGCTTCTGATTTTTTTTTATTTAATAGTTTTACCTTTTCAATCATAAAAAGAAATATTGTATTATGTCTTATTTAATCAAGGATCTAGGGACCTATTTTATAATAAGCTACCAGAACACCAAAGAATTGTCTAATTTTGTGACAAATATACGATAAGACAATGGGAATATTATCACAAAGAGTTACTTCAATGGCTGAATCTGAGACCTTAAAAATGGCTAAAATGGCTAGAGAATTGCGAGAGCAAGGACATGCTGTTATTAGCCTAAGTCTTGGTGAGCCTGATTTCGATACACCCGATCACATTAAAAAAGTTGCCACTAGGGCCATTGAGGAGGGTTTTACAAAATATACCCCAGTAAGCGGTATCCTTGAACTAAAGAAGGCCATCAGTAATAAATTTCATAAAGAAAATAATCTTCCATACGCAGTCAACCAAATCGTAGTTTCAAATGGCGCCAAGCAATCTTTTGCCAATATATGTCTGGCTATGTTGGACGAGGGTGATGAAGTAGTTGTCTTTTCCCCTTATTGGGTCTCGTATGTTCAGATCATTCAGATGGCAGGAGGAAAGTCTGTAATCGTAAAGGCGGGCATAGATCAAGATTATAAAGTGAGCGCAGAGCAAGTAGAAAAGGCTATAACAGACAAGACCAAATTTATATTATTTTCGTCTCCTTGCAATCCGACAGGTTCTGTATTTACTCGTCACGAATTGGACGAAATCGCGAATGTTGTTGCCAAATTTCCACACGTATATATTGTTTCTGATGAAATATATGAATACATTCAATTCGCCGACAAGCATGAAAGCATAGGGTCCAATCCACTTGTGTTCGACAGGACGATTACCATCAATGGATTTTCGAAGGGATATGCCATGACTGGGTGGAGATTGGGATATTTGGGTGCACCAAAATTTATTGCCGAAGCTTGTGAAAAAATACAAGGGCAGTTTACCTCTGGCGCTGCAAGTTTCAGTCAAAAGGCTGCAGTAGAAGCATTGGAAGCTAGCAATGATCCAACGGATAGGATGAAGGATGCATTTTTAGTGCGCAGAGACTTGGTCATCGATTTATTGAGTAAAATTAAAGGGATAAAAATCAATCACCCGAATGGTGCTTTTTATCTATTCCCTGATATTTCTTGGTTTTTTGGAAAATCTAATGGCAAAGACACCATCCACAATGCGGATGATTTTTGTGACCTCGTGATGAATAATGTTTATGTAGGACTGGTGTCTGGTGGGGCTTTTGGCGCGCCTGAATGCATCAGAATTTCTTATGCTGCGTCAGAACAAGAGCTGAGAGAAGCATGTCTGAGGTTGGCAGAATACCTAGGAAATTTTAAATAAAACTGTCACAAATCTTGGTGGCCAAAACTCAAGGGAAGTATATTGAAAATGTTTTGAATTTCAAAAGTACGTCCAGATTCAGAACTTAATAGAATATGGATTTCTTTCTGTTGTCTATTTTGATATTCTGAAATGATTTGACGACAGGCTCCACATGGACTTATTGGCTTGTCTTTGATTTGTTCTTTCCCTTGCACCGAAACAGCTAATGCGACGATTGGAATTTCTTTAAAGTTACTGCCATAGTTTGATAACACATTTGCTTCAGCGCAAATACATAGTGGAAATGAGGCATTTTCTTGATTTGAACCCTTCACTATGGTACCATCTTCTAATAATACTGCTGCACCCACGTTAAAGTTTGAATAAGGCGCATATGCATCTCCAGACGCCTCTTTTGCCGCAGAAACTAGCTTAATATAAGGTGCTTCGAGAGTTTGGGGGCTTTCATGTTCGGTATAAACAAATTCGATTCGATTTTTCTTCATAAAATTAAACCTAAACTTAAAAAAGGGGATCAAAGGTAATACATACCAGCTTAATAAGCTAATAATTTTGATTTTTTATGAAAATATATTTAATTTTTTTGTAAAAATGGGGCAATAAGACATTTTTTTATCGTAAAAAGTGAGAATTTTCAAAACTGTATTGTTACAATTTGATATATTTGAGCCCTAAGCGGTCAAAAATCTATTGAAATAATAAGATGCCTTTCAATTTTTAAATAAAAATATAACATGCTAGATATAAATCTCTTTCCATTCACCTCTTTAGAAACAGAACATTTTGAACTTCGAGACGTCCAAGAAGAGCGAGATTTATCATTGTTTTTCAGGTTGAGATCTGAGCCAGATTGCATCAAATATCTAGATCGGGCACCTGCCAAAAACGAAAGTGAGGTTAGGGAGTTTTTGCAAATGGTACGCAAACAATGGATTGAAAACCTCTGTATCACTTGGGTGATAGCCTACAAATTGAGCCAAAAAGCCATCGGTGTAATCAGCCTTTGGAACCTTGAAAAAGACCACCATCGAGGAGAGATTGGCTACGGTATTCTGCCAGAACATTTTGGCAAAGGAATAATGTCTGAAGTCTTGCCTCGCGTGCTTCAGTTCGGTTTTGAAAATATAAAATTACATTCCATTGCAGCCAATACCAATCCAGCCAACGAAGCCAGTATTAAGGTCTTATTGAAAAACGGGTTCATCCAAGAAGGGCTTTTTCACGAAAATTTCTACTTCGATGGCAGATATACGGACACTGCAGCATTCTCACTTTTAAGTCGAAATTTTATCAATCGGTCTTAACCTCCAAAATCCCTCCTAGACTATGCCCTGAAAATTCAGGGGCATACATGCTTTGGATGGTGGCAAATCCCTGACTATAAGTTCCCTTATGAGTGATTTTTAATTCATATTCAAGGACATAGCTCCCTTTAGGCATATAATCTATATAAAAATGCATCGCCAAATCTCTCGGATTTTTGTAGTATCCTAACCCTCCTAAATGATGATATTTGCTGATGGCGTCGATATGATCAAAACCACTGGGCTTCAAATCTTTGATATGTATAAAACTGTAATCCCTATCGGCATGACACTCAAGACGAACTGCGATGCGATCACCTGGCTTCAATTTGGTATTTGCGTCCAAGGTCTCACCAGCGACCCCTGTTTTATCACTCACTTTTTTAATGAAATACTTTTTGATTTTTAGTTGTGTACCATTGCTTTGAGTGATGTCTTTTATTTTATCAAAATACTGGTAATAAGCGGCACCCCAAGCTGGATTATTATTTGGATTTTCAATCTCTATTTTCCCAAGATCAGCATTTATTTGATTTGATTTGAAAGTCGTCTTTTGGTAGGCTGGGGGAGTTGTCCCGTTCTCGAAATGAAACGGTTTTTTAGAAAAACTGATAATCGGCTCTTTCAACTCTGAGTTTTGCCATGCAGTTCCTTTTTGCCAAAATGCGAAAATGGCAGATGCCGTTGCTTTTGAATTGTGCCAGCGATTGGTTTGTTTTTGGGTCAAAAGATAATATTTCATTAGGTCTATCTCATCTGTGTTTTTAGCCCATTCATCAAATACATCGATCATAAATGCTTGAGATTCAATGTTTGAATAAGCATAGTTGCTTTCATATTTCCATTTCCAATACATTCCTAAATCTGGATTTTTAATGGCTCTTTCACGCCAAGAAGCGACCATTTTAGGAACCAACGATTTATCGCCAGACCTTCCAAGAATGGTAACGATCATTCCTTGGCTGATGATGCTTTCCTCTTGAATCCATTTTTTCATTTGGATAAAATATTTTTTTGAAAGCGATTGTGTCGCAGCCGTTAATTTTATTTTTTCATGAAATGAAAATGCAAACAAACTGAGCAAATCCAAATCGTCGTATTGTTTCACTGATTCCCATTTCTTATTATTTCCGAATTGTTTTTTCTTAATTTCATAGCGTTCGGTCATTTCTTGACCCACATAATTTGCTATTTTTTGAACAAAATCATCATAACCAGGCAACGCTTCGTTTTTTAGAAGATCCATTTTTTTCCAACGGCCAAGTTGTTCTAAAGCATAAATACTGACCCAAGGATTGGGCTTCATGCCATTAAACCAAGGCAATGCCCCGTGTTCGAATTGTCTTGACGCCAGCTGTGTCCAATCTTTTTGCAGATTGTTGGAGAGTTTTGACAGGTCGAATAAAAGTGCTATTCTCTCCATTTGTTCCGTTTCGGATTTGGCCTCGAGTACCCAAGGCGTTTCTTCTAATAAAGCGGATTTTAATTCTTGATTTTTAGTCAAATTTGATTGAAGCTGCCCTTGTTCCTGCCATTTTTTGAAATAGGCTTGTAGTTTTGGCGTATTTTGTACAAGGTATTTACCTATCAAGTTGGCAGTCATTTGATTGACCAAGGCTTCAGTTCCATCGTTTTCAGCATTGGTGAGATATGGCAAAGATTGTATCACATGCCAGACGGGATTAGCTGTATATTCAAAAGTATATTGCAAGTCCTGAACCTTACCATATTTTTGTACGAAATCCGTGAAAACAAAATTTTTCTTTTCATTTGATTTTAAAAACAATGGCATTGTTTCAGTAATAAGTACCTTGTCCGTGAGGATAGGCAATTCGTGCATTTCTCCATCACCGATGACGCCATCTGATGCCACGCAGGATACTTTTAACAATCCGATGGCGGATTCAGGTACCGTTACTTCCCAATCGACATTCACCGATTGATGAGGTGGAATCGTGACTTTCTTATCTATCGGGGAAGAGCAAAACTGCTTTGTTACCTCTTGATTGTCCAATTTCATTTGCAAATTAACGGTTGCGGTTACAGGACTCTCACTAGCGTTAGAAACTTTACTCGTCAAAATTATTTTATCTCCTTGTCTTAAAAATCTTGGAAAATTGGGTGTCACCATCAGGTCTTTTTGTGTAATAGTGGTGGCCTCAACGATGCATGATTGTAGAGATTTTGTGTAGCCAAGTCCTAAAAATTTCCATTGGGTAAGAGCTTCACCCATTTTGAATTTCAAATGAACTTCCCCAGCTTGATTGGATATGATTTCAGGAAAGAAAAAAACCGTTTCGTTTAGGTTTTCTCTAGGAACGATTTCTGCAGTATTTGTATGCAATGGAGCATTGATTTCTGAAAGGGCTGGTGGTGCCTCTTCGGATTTATCATTCATGGCATCGCCCTCTGTTTTCATTTTGGCCGCTTGTGGTACAGCCGCCGTTTCCATCATGCCTCCTCTTCGCATCATCCGTCTTTGGAGATGGTAGTTGAATAGATTGAGGTTGATATCGGGTCTATATGGTGGATTTATGTAATTAGAAGGCTGTTGGGTAAGCCAATTTCCGTAAGAAAGTCCAAAATGATGTGAATTTGTCATCAAATTCGGTTCGTAAGTGTCAAAAATATTCCAAGCCCAATTATGTTCCATGAAATTATCTAGTGATGCATCGTAAAGTGTTCCCATGAATTCTGTGGCAACATTTTGTGCATCAGGGCCTTTTATTTTCAAGACCCATTCCTGATCCGAACCTGGCATGGTTTTGTCTCTGAATTGAATCCACTCGTATTCTAATTTTTTATCATACCATGGTACTTCTATGGTGTGCGTCTTGAGGTAAAATTGGTTGAAAATATTACTTGATAAATGTAGATGAATATTTCCTTTGTCTTTGTCCGTAATGGCTACGTGATAAGTTGTAGTTTTATCGATTTTTTTCCAAAAAGATTCAATGGGTTGATCTTGCCTTTCCAGCTGGAAAAATACATAGCCTGGAGTATTGGTGGTGATGGTGAAAATACAAATTTCGCCAGGTCTATAGCTCTTTTTGTTGGTTTTTATTTTAAAAAGTTCATTGGGCAAAAGGCTTGGTATTTTCTCATTTTCGACTTCAAAATTTCTATCGAAAACCACCAAATTGCCTTGTAAATCTTTGCCTTCTATATGCACCAAATAATGAAATCCTTCCACTAATTGGTCCTTGTTGATTCGCTTGTTCACCTCTGTAACTGATCCAACATATTCTTTCTTTTCCATAACCGGCCAAGATAAAGGCCCTGCCTCCCCAAAATATTCGTCGTGAGGAAATTCGCGTTCAAACTCATTTTTATCCATCGTGGAAACATTAGCTTGTCCCCAACTTCTGCTTCTTTTCCATTCATAGGGTGCTTTAAGTCTTGACAATGTGACTTTGATCTCAGGATTTTGCTCGATGTTTTCTAGATTTTTTGCACTGATGCCCAAGCTTTTGAATTCTTGCATATTGATCTTTTCCCCAGCAAGCATTTCAAAATAAAAGCCTTGTTGTCGTATATTTATCGATTTAACATTGGATTGGCTTTCGCCGTTGATGTCCGTGACGATGGCCTCGATTTGATAATTGTTGATGATAAAATTTTGATTGGCTGGGCTCAATTTTTTAGTTGGAAATTCTATCGTGAAAAGTCCTTCGTCGTTCGATTTTGCACTCCCAGTAAGGATGACCTCAGGAGGGCTGGGTCTATAAGGATATTTGCAATAAAACCAATAATATGGACGTAAGTTTTCATTTTTATTGACGCGAAATTCAACCAATGCATTTGAAATAGGAAATCCAGTATAAGCCAAAGCTTTACCAGTTACTTTTATTTTATCACCAAGACTATTGGCTTCTCTGATGGTATCCCAAAGTATTCTAAAAGTGGGCCTTTTGTATTCTTCTACTTGAATATTTGAAGTATAATTACCATTCACTATGATCGAATAGACACCTCCAAGTTTTCCTTCTGGAAGAATCAATTCGCCGTGGCAAGATCCATATTGATTCATGGATTTTTGTACAGAAAAGACCTCTTGCTGGTTAGCATCCAGCACTTTAATTTCAGCCTTTCCAGTAGAATTTATACTTGGCACTCGATCCTTGTATGTCAAACCAATTATCTTGAAATATACCTTTTGCCCAGGCCTATAAATCGCTCTGTCAGTGAAGGAATAATAAGCTTCCGTGGTTGGATTGTATATTGTCTGTTCGTTGGCATAAAAGTCTGAAGAAATGGAGTCATCGCCCTTGGAGACAACCCATTTTCGTCCACCCGTCTTTGGGCCCGAATATGGATCTATGAAAAGACGGCCTTGATCATCGGTCAATGTTTCTTTGAGTAGTGAAACCTTTGGCTTGCGGGTTTTATAGTCATAGGAGGTTTCATATAGCTTAGCTTTTAACTTTAATTGCGGCTCTCCAGTAGTTCTATTAGTTATGACGAAAATTGGATTTTGAGGATATTTTTGTACTTGGGTCAATGCAAGATTTGTCCCAGTTAACATAACAATTTGGGTGATCCCAGAGTCAAATTTGGGTTGGTCACTGACCATTAATACATGGTTCCCTAGGTTAATTTTCTGTAAATTCAATTCAACTTTGTGTGTTAGATGATCCGTAGATTTTGGTAATGCGTTTTCCCATTTTTGAATAGGGGCTAGATTATTAAGCCACTTTAGTTTGGCTTCTGGATTCATTTGGTTGATGGACTCTTCGCTTTCTTTTTTTAGCTCAATCAGTTTAAAATAGAGTTTAGATATATTTTTATATTCCACCAAACCCAAAGTTGAAGTATTTGGCTGCCAATATCTACTGGTCTGCAATTGCAAATAAGGGGATTCAATCCTTACAACCATATTGTGAGCTGAAGATTTTGCAATTTCATTTTTTGAATTGGCAACAATCCCTTTACAAATGGTTTTGGCCAGCTGGATGTCATTTACTTTTGCGATAGGATCTGATTCTCCTTCTGATTTGTTGAGATGCCATTCCGCTATCTTATATTTTACTTCGTCAATAATTTCATTTTTTGGATAATTGTTGGCGATATTTTCGAGCATTTGTTTTTGTAGATCAGCTTTATTGGCGCCATTGTATATAGCGTTTATTTGTGCATTTCTAGATAGCTGTTGGTTGATTAGCGCCGTTTCGTATTTATTGGTGGCTAGGTATTTTTCATATTTTTGACTTAAATCAATAAAATGATCCAAGGATGTAGGTGTAGAATTTAAATTAAAATTGGTTACTGTAAATTCAGAAGAAATAGCCCACAAATTTGGATTTTCAAGGACTTCAGCTTGCTGACGCTGAGAGATTAGATTGCTTTCTGAGGCAAAATAATCCAAGGACCTTACCATTAGTACGTCGTAAAGGTTTGGACGAAATTGGCTATTTTTTGTGTTCAATTCGGTAAGGATCAATTTGGCTGATTGGTTAGTGTATCTTTGTAGTTCTGTAGATTTCACCGATTGCAAATAATACTGGGTAGCGTATTTTTTAAATGTTCCCAAATCCCATGTTTGGAGGTTTTTTTCATCAAAAATCCCTCCTGATTCTGTTTTACCAATAAGTTCGTGAAGATAACCAACAGAATATTCATTCATTTTTTCTGCCAAGACAGAGGAAAGCACACTTTTGACGATTCCTTCTTGGCTGTCAGTATATTCCTTGAGCCATCGGAGGCTTTCTGGATCGCCTTCTTCTTTAAGCTCTTGGGTCAAAATGGCCTTAAAGATGGCCGCTTTACATTGGTGCATTTCCTGCTTGTCGGTTTTTGCATTTTTCAATATTTCATCAACCACAGCCATTGCAGACTCAGGTAACCCTTCATTCCTAGCTTTTTCTACCTTTTGCCAGGCTTTATCATAATTGTAAGGAACAAATTTTTCCATCTGGAAGAAACTAATTAATAAGGCTATAAAATAAAACAATTTCATCGTTGAAGTCTTTTAGTTTATTGGATGCATTTCATTTCAATAAGAAGGTAAATTAGAAATAATTTAAGAAAATATTAAACTATATTAGATTTTCAATAACAAATCAAAATTTCTTGGCATCTTAAACAGAAACATATAATACAGAGGATGAGTTTTAAAGCTTTTCGATATATAATTTATCAGTTCGCAATTATCTTGGTAATTTTTCTCCCTGCTTGTAGGGAAGAAAAGGATATTTCCATCACGGAGACAAAATATGAACAAGAACTGGAGGGTTTAGTGGTCAGTGACAACAATGTTGGATTGGCTCAAGTGAGTGTTTTAGTGGATGGAAAATACTATACCTCTGATGAAAAAGGATACTTTCACATACCTCATCAACAGTACTCGGGGGCTATTGTGTTGAATTTTTTTCAAAATAATAGAAATATTGGTTACAAAACCATTAACGACCCCAATTCCAGACATAATTTTGTTAAATTTAAGGTAGATCACCACTTGAATTTTACTAGCTACGACGGATCTGATGTTTCCAATATTATTACATCCCAGTCTCGTATGACTTTAACTATTCCAAAAAATGGTATAAAAAATAAGGACCAATCGAGTTTTGAAAATGTATTTTTAGCTAGTCTTGATTACACGAATGTAGATGATGGGGATTTTGACCTCAAATTCAACGGGACCATACAATATAGCGATTTGACGGATGAAATCAAGTATTTTCAGCCCATCTGCCAGTTTGAATTATCACTTTTGGACTTTTCCAATGCTCCTGTGATAGACCTAAACAAGGATTTAGCTAGTAACTTTAGTTGTAAAAAACCTTCAAACATTGTGCAATCAACGGGCTCGTGGTCGTTGTTTTTTCTCGATGAGGAAATTGGTCGTTGGAAATATCTGGCTAAAGTGGAAGAAAATGGCGATTTTCTGAATGGAAAAATCAATTTACAGGGCATTTATTGTATCGGAAAGACCCAATCTGTAAATGCTGTTCAATTTGTGGTGAAAGATATAGATAATGCACCATTGAGTTATGCAAGATATAAAATTCAAAACATAAATAACGAGATTGAAGCCTTTGGCTTTACGAATCGAGCAGGCGTAGTTTCAACCTTCATCAGTGCTTCAGCTACTTCGAAGATAGTATTGATAAATGAATGTGGTGAGGCCTCTGGACAAAGCTTGGAGGCATTAAATTCCAATACAAGTCAAGTAATGGTTTCATTTAATAAACCAAAATATCAATTTTCGGGCAGGGTAGAGGACTGTAACAATAATGCTTTTGGAGCTGGAAAGATTTTCCTTCAAAATAACAATTCCATTATCGGTCTTTCTGAGGTGGGATCAGATGGAAGGTACAAAATAGTCGTTCCCGAGTTTTGTGATTCTCTCACAAATGTAATTTTGAATTTTATTCCTAGCGATATTCAAAGCGCTGCATCCACTTTTTCTTACAATCAAATTGCGAAAAACAATGTTTTTAACCCTAAAATTTGCAATAATACCGCTCCGTTTTTCGAAATTAAATTTTCTAATGGTCAGAGTAAAAAATATACAACTTTTATAGAGTACCAAAATATTGGAACACTAAGAGGCCATAATGCCAATATTGACCTAGGATTTTCCGTTAGTTTCCAAAGTGCGTTAAAAAGGGGAACGAATCCTATACAGTCATTTAATATGATCGAAGAGGGCTTCGAAACTTATGAGACAGTGAAAGGCAGTTTCATTATAACAAAAATGCCAACAAGAATTGGGGAGTTCTACGAGGGATATTTCTCATTTGATGAAATACTCGGATATATAAATGGCTCGGAGTCAAGGGGACTTACCGCCAGTGGAACATTTAAGATAGAAAAGAAACAATAACACGATAGTCGCTTGAGCAGACAAGACGAAAAGATACTGGTTGAGGATTGCTTGAATAATAGTCGGGCAGCGCAAAAAGCATTGTATGATGCTTATGCTGGAGCAATGTACTCCATTGTCAAGCGCTATGTAGTGAACGTGGACGAAGCCAATGATATATTGCAGGACAGTTTTATCTCTGTATTCAAGTATTTGGCTACCTATAAATTTGAAGCTCCGCTGGGAAGTTGGATAAAAAGGGTGGTCATCAATACTGTTTTTAGGAATAAAAAAAAGAAATGGAATAGCTTGATTGAACACGAAGATCCTCTACAATTTCCAGAAGTAAAACTTGATTTGACCTTTGACGATGGTATAGATTTGAATTATATAAATAAAAAAATTAAAGAATTGCCATCTGGAATGAAAGAAGTGTTTTTATTGTTTTTTATAGATGAATATTCGCACAAAGAAATAGCAGATTTTTTGTCTATTTCTGAAGTAGCCTCCCGTGCAAGAGTTTTTAAAGCAAGGGAAATTTTACAAAAGCAATTGATTGAAGCGGGTATTTATAGTAAATAATGAAATGAAAATGGAAAAAAGTACTAGACATAAATTGAAAGACTTGTATGATCAAATGCAAGAAACTCCTCCTGCTTTTATTTGGGATGAAGTGGAAAAAAACATTCCTGTTTATGCCGTCGATAAAAATGAAAAACGAGGTTTTATTTTGTGGCCGTTTTTACTGCTACTTCTATTGGTAGGTAGTGGCTTTTTTATTTATAATGCATCGAATCCTAGTTTGCCCTTACAAGACGGAAATTCTGAGGGTCCAACTAATACTAGACCAAAAAAATTAGCAAAGGATGTAAAGCACTTCGCCATTGCCCAGGAGAATAATATGCCAATAGCCAGTTCTGAGCCAACAACCGGAAATGATAAGCAGTCTCATGAACCAGCCAAGCAATTGGAAACGAAACAAAACGAGATAATTGCTTTGGCTTCAAATAAAAATACTTCAAAAGAAAATGCATCCGCAGTAATAAATGAATCGTTAGTTGCGCTCGCAAATAATGAGGCTGCGGCTAACAAACACGTAGAAACAAGTCCACATGCATCTGTGATCGAAGACAGAGCCCTATCGGTTTTTAAAGCACCTAATGTGATGCTTGCATTTCTTGAAAGCCCTAAGGTGTTTTTGAAAATTGAACCGCAAATCACACTATCACAAGTAAAATTCGGCCATGAGGACAAGAAAATTCACTGGAAAGAGTCTGCAAAGATTTCGTCCTATTTTATTGAAATTGATGGCGGCATTTTTAGAGACAATCGAAAATTTTATCAGGACCAAAATGCTAAAAGTCGAGCTCAAGAAAATTTAGAAAATACTACTAAGGCATGGTATGGTGTGAAAACTTCGATTGGGGCGGGAATCAAGTTGAATTCAGGAATATTTATGAAGCTTGGCTTGGATTATCAAAAATCCATTTATAAGTTTGATTTTCAAAATACTGAACTATTGTCGGCAAACACTTTAGATAACAAAGTAGCTTCGCAAAGAATCATTCAGGATACCAATTCTATCGTAACATTGGACATTCCCTTGCTTTTTGGTTACGAATTAACAAAAAGAAAATTTTCGATAGGTGCTGCAATTGGCCCTTTTTGGAATGCAATATTACAAGGAAAAGGAAGGCTGGTATCTTCCACGTACGAACCTTACTATATCAATAAACTAAATACTCCATATTTGCCTAATACAGGATTGGGTATTCACGGTGAAATCACATTGGGATTCAAGATGAGCCCCAATTTTCAATTTCTAACAAAAGTTTTCTATAAAAACTATGTATCAAATTGGAATTTCAATAAAATTAATTATGGAGAACAACATGATTTTTTAGGAATGAGTATTGGGTTGAAATCGACTTTCTAATTTATTTTTTTTAAAAGTCTTAGTTGGTGTCTTTAGTACTTCCATATGGATAGAATGTCTTTTCGTCAGATAACCCAAAGTCTTCAGCATAAAATGGAGACCTCGTCTGCCAAGCTTTCAATTCCTGTGCTGATAATTTATTGCCAGCAGCTTCACGATAATAAATAACATTTCGACCCATTCGATCTGATTTTGATTTTGATATAGAACTTACCATAGCATCACCAATGGCTTTTCTTATCATCCAACGGGGTGGATGAGGATTAGAAGCAAACAAAGGTTGGATGGCTTTCTTTGCTAGTGTCAATTTTCGATCATCAATGACCAATTGAATAGCAATGTCCATAAGGAATGCGTAGTCAATTTCGGTACCGTGAGATTTGGCATCTGGGATGAGATTATAGAGTTTTCGGATTCCATTTCCTATCCAAAATTTTGATTCTATGGCATAATTTAAAAAGGCATTTTGTCCTTCAAATGTTGTTCCTATACACTGTAATCCAGCAGTCCATGCGTTTTTTCTTGTACTTGAGTTTCGTACCGCCTGATATATATGATACCGCTTTGCCATGTCATCGTCGTTTATCATGTTTTGGATGGATTGAAATTCTTGGCCAAAACATTCTTTGAGGACACTAGGCTCTACAAGATTAAGAATACCGCCCAATTTATTGACGCCTCCAAAAGTTGCTTGAAAGGGACCCCACATGAGCCAGAAAGAATTTTTTGATGGCTTTTTATCCCATAAAACCCGATCATAATCATGCCCTTCTAGCGAATACGATATCAAGTACGCTCGCTCTTGAACGGTTAAGTTGGGTTCCCCTGTCCATTGATCCCAAATATCTTCTGTAATACACTGGCTTTTAAAAGCGTCCATTTCAGCATCGGTTATGCCAAATTTCTTCACTTTTTCCAGATATTCTACGTAGTTTTTTTGCCAACGACGATCCCATACCCCTTCTATTTTTAATGGAGCTAAATCGATATTTATCCTTTTTTTGTTTAAAATTTCTTGAAAAATAGCTATTTTGCCATACTTTGAAATATTAAGAGTTCGATCACCAAACTTAAATAAACATTGAGATTGACCGTTTATACAGTAATTAAATAGTAAGACAATGAGAATGCATATTTTGATTAATGATTTAGAAGGGTTCTCGACATTCTTCATATTCTAATTTCCATAATGGTGAGAAAAACAAATTTATTCATAATAATCATTATTATCAATTTTAATGGCATTTTATTCAGCCAAAATGTTGAAGATACACTTTTGGCGCAAATCAAAGAGATCATTTATGTACATACCAAAATCCCCCAGAAAAATGTCCAATCATTGCTGATCGGAGTGCTGGAGGGTGATTCAATTCATAAGTTTCAACTTGGTTATGCAGATTCACCACCTTGCCTCGACTGGAATAGACCGATATTGCTTGGAGGGATGAGCAAGCTGTTTTCATTGATAGCATTTCATGAACTTTCAAAACATAAAAATATAGGTTTTAATAAGGAAGATTCCACGTGGATTGTTGAGATGTTTCAACATAGATCTGGCCTATCTCGAATTCCATATTTCAAAAGAGGAGAAAACGAACAATTGCCTTTCTTTGAACAATTTTCTGGAAAGGAATTAACAATTAAAGCAAAAGAATTGAACCCAACTGTGAAGAATTATAAATATTCACATTGGGGATATGGTGTAATCCAGCAATTATTTGAAGAAAAAATGGGAAGATTATTTTTTGATATTATCAGAAATGATTCTGTATTAAATCCATACAATGTATTTATTTATGATAAAAAACAATCTAATATTTGCCAAGGCTTCGTAAATGAAAGGATTAAATCACCTTTTCCAGTTTTCAATTCTTGTGAAGCATCATTAGGTTTGGCCATCTATCCAAACGATTTAATTCGCTTTCTTTCGGACAATTTGAATCACAATTCCAATAAGTCCGAGGAAAATCTAGATGTGTTGTTCAAAGATCCAATGCCTACTGGAATTAGGAAAAGCATCGATAAGTGTTTAGGGTGGTACAGAATCACAGATAAAAAAGGAAATGCACAGTTCAGTTATGCGGGTAATATTGCTGGACATTCCGTTTCTTTGTTGTTCGATCAAAATAAGAAAAAAGGAATCATCATAGTAGCAGATACGGATGAATTGCTGGATCAATTAGGATTTCAATTGTTATACAAATTATAATTTTAAATGGCTAAACAAAAAAATAGAATCAACGTCGTTTATTCAACGAATCCCGATTATCAGTATGAAACGGATAAAAAAGTTGAGGCGGACTCAATAGCTCCAGGGCAACAAAAGTTGAGGATTGCATTGGATAAAAAAAATAGAGGAGGCAAGGAAGTAACCTTGATTACTGGATTTATTGGTCCTGAATCCGAGCTTGAGGATTTGGGTAAACTACTCAAAAACAAGTGTGGGGTAGGGGGCAGCGTCAAAGACTTTGAAATTATATTGCAGGGCGATCATCGTGATAAAGTCGTAAAAATTTTGCTTGAAAAGGGATTTACACAGACAAAGAAAACGGGCGGGTAATAAGTGATGATTTTCGTCAATATTGCCATTCGCCCAAATACTTTACAAAGATTTTAGCGAGATTTTTGGCGTCGCTCAGTGCTCTATGCTGCTCTCCATCGAATTTGAACCCTTCTATGGCTAATGCCCTTTGTAAGTTAGTTGGCTGCGGTATATTAATCACTTTCGGATATTGAGCCTTTATGTCGGCATAATTTGTCAACCAATCCGTTGGGACTCGATGGTAATTACAGTTTTTTGTTAAGACCTTTATGTCAAAAGAACCCCACGAAAGCAAAAGATAAGAGTCCTCGTCAATCCAATCAATCCACCTTTCTATTACTTTTGGAAATATTTGTGCTTTGTCAACTTGGTTCTGTTCGATATGTGTCAATTGACGACAATATACAGACAGCGTCCTGTTGATTACTGGCTGAACGAAAGATGAAAACTCATCTAATATCTCTCCAAATTGGTTGATTTTGACAGCTCCAATTTCTATTACTTCTTGCTTCGCATCTTTGGGTAATGGATTCCAACAAGTAGCCTCCAGGTCAAAAACAATATAATTCAATAGTTGTGATTATAAATTTCCGCGACGGTCCTGTTCTCTTTCTATGGCTTCGAATAATGCTTTGAAATTGCCTTTTCCGAATGACTTGGCTCCTTTTCTTTGTATTATTTCATAAAATAAGGTGGGCCTATCTTCGACAGGTTTTGTAAATATTTGCAATAAGTACCCTTCATCGTCTCTATCGACAAGAATTCCAAGCTCTTGCAAAGCATCTATATCTTCGTCGATATTACCTATTCTTTGCTTTAATTCGTCATAATAAGAGCTGGGTACAGTCAAGAATTCAACGCCTCTAGCTTGAAGATTTTTAACCGTGTCTATGATGTCGTGAGTCGCCATAGCTACGTGTTGTACACCTTCCCCTTCGTAGAAATCTAAATATTCCTCTACTTGAGATTTTTTCTTTCCTTCTGCGGGCTCATTGATAGGGAACTTGACATATCCATTGCCATTGCTCATGACCTTTGACATAAGGGCACTGTATTCAGTCGATATATCATTGTCGTCAAAGGATAAAATATTCTTGAAACCCATTACTTTTTCATAGAAATCTACCCAAGTATTCATTCTATTCCATCCAACATTGCCTACGCAGTGATCCACGTACAATAAACCTACGGATTCCGG
The DNA here is from genome assembly GCA_016720635.1 of Saprospiraceae bacterium. Lineage (GTDB taxonomy): Bacteria > Bacteroidota > Bacteroidia > Chitinophagales > Saprospiraceae > JADKKF01. Next base: position 11,740 of record JADKKF010000024.1, on the reverse strand, counting down.
TTGATAACTTGGATTCCATGCCTCATAGCCTGGCATGAATTTACCTTTATAATTTTTTCTTTCAACAAAAACGTGTACAGTCTCACCATACAGCTTGATCCCAGCCATTTTTACTTCGCCATCATTATCCTTTAATGTGACGGGCTCAAAATAAACTTCAGCACCTCTGGAGGTAGTCTGATCGAAGGAATATTGTACATCATCCACCCATAGCGCGAGGGTTTTTATTCCGTCACCATGCTTAACCAAATGCTGGTTAATTTCATGACTGGATCTCAAAGGTGTGGTCAGTACGAATCGGATTTTACCTTGCTGCAATACATAGCTTACTTTATCTTTCAGTCCAGTCTCTGGGCCAGCATAGGCCACAGGTTGAAAACCAAACGCTGTACGGTAATAGTGGCTAGCTTGTTTCGCATTTCCAACATAGAACTCTACATAATCGGTCCCATTTATGGGTAAAAAGTCTTCAATATTCATTTTGGATTCTGTAGGTTTATTGCTAATAATTTCTTGCATAAGTAAAATTTTCTTGTACTGCAAATTTACTGAAATTGTAATTAATAAAATGCCAAAAGCTTAGGTATTTTTTCTAAAAGGCAAAAAAAAATCCTTGACGCTAAGCCAAGGATTTAAATTTTTGTGATCCCGCTGGGGCTCGAACCCAGGACCCCTACATTAAAAGTGTAATGCTCTACCAACTGAGCTACGGAATCAATCAACATTTTTTCAAATGCCGTGCAAAGGTAAAAGTTTATTTATATTTTTATGCACATATTTTTAAAATAATTTTTAGTAAAATTTACAATCGATTGTTAATCAATGATTTAATTCAAATAAAAAAAATATTTTTTTGGTAAAATATTCTCATATCTTTGCTGGAAAGATTAAAAAATCAATCATTATGTCAAAAATTTTAATAATTGGTGCAGGAGGTGTAGGTAAAGTAGTTGCTTACAAATGTGCTCAACATCCTTCTATTTTTAGTGAAATTATGTTGGCCAGCAGGACCAAAAGTAAATGTGATGAAATCGCCTCAGAAATCCAAGAAAGGCTAGGACGCAAAATATCCACCGCTGGCGTCGATGCAGAAGACACCCCTGCTTTGGTTAAGTTGATCAAGGAATTTCAGCCAAAATTGGTCTTGAATGTAGCACTTCCTTATCAGGATTTATTAATAATGGATGCTTGTTTAGAAGCTGGTGTTAATTACCTTGATACGGCTAATTATGAACCCAAAGAGGAAGCAAAATTTGAATATAAATGGCAGTGGGATTACGAAGATCGGTTTAGAGAAAAGGGTCTGTTGGCAGTATTAGGTTGTGGTTTTGACCCAGGCGTAACGGGCGTTTATACAGCCTATGCAGCAAAGCACCATTTTGATGAAATACATTATTTGGACATCATTGATTGCAATGCAGGCGATCATGGTAAGGCATTCGCCACCAATTTTAATCCTGAAATAAATATCCGTGAAGTCACACAAAAAGGTAAATATTGGGAGAACGGTGCTTGGCAAATTACTGAACCCCATGAAATTCATATGCCCATCAACTATCCAAATATTGGACCAAAGGAAAGTTATCTGATTTACCATGAAGAGTTGGAATCCCTAGTAAAAAACTTTCCTACCCTCAAAAGAGCTAGATTTTGGATGACTTTCGGACAAGAATATCTGACCCACCTTAGGGTTATTCAAAATATCGGTATGGCTCGAATAGATCCAATTATGTACAATGGCGTAGAAATTGTTCCTATCCAATTCTTAAAGGCAGTACTCCCAGATCCAGGTTCACTTGGAGAAAATTATACAGGTGAAACATCCATCGGTTGCCGTATTATGGGCGTCAAAGACGGTAAACCTAAAACTTACTATGTCTGGAACAATTGTAAGCACCAAGACGCTTGGGATGAAACAAGAAGTCAGGGTGTGTCCTATACAACAGGAGTTCCTGCCATGATTGGTGCTATGATGATGCTTCAAGGACAATGGGCGGGTGTGGGAGTTAAAAATGTAGAAGAATTCAATCCTGATCCGTTCATGGAACAATTGAATATTTGCGGGCTTCCTTGGGAAGAAGTCATCAATGGCCACCTTGAAATGGATTATAAATAATCATATGAAAGGAATTCCATCTCCTTGTTTTGTACTGGAGGAATCGAAGTTAATTCGAAATCTCGAATTGATGCAGTCTGTTAAGGAACGTGCTGGTATTTCCATTATATTAGCCTTGAAGGGCTTTGCTATGTGGAAAGTTTTTCCTACCATTCAGCGATACTTGGATGGAGCCACAGCCAGTTCATTGCATGAGGCAATGCTTTGCAATGAGGAGATGAAAAGCAAGGCTCATACCTATTGTGCTGCCTATGTGCCCGAAGAGTTCGACCCGATTTCAGATATTAGTTCTCACATCAGTTTTAACTCACTGAACGAGTATCATAGATATAAGGAAATTTGCCATAAAAAAGGTCTAAAGTGTGCAATCAGAGTCAATCCTGAGTATAGTGATGTAGGTACTGCTTTTTACAACCCATGCGCTCCGGGCTCTAGACTTGGGGAGACTTACGAACATTTTGCTGAGGGTCTTCCAGAGGGTATCACTGGGCTTCACTTTCACGCTTTGTGCGAATCCAATAGTTACGATCTTGAACGAACTTTGAACAGTTTTGGAAAGCATTTTGGTCATCTGTTAGATCAGATAGAATGGATCAATATGGGTGGTGGGCATCTGATGACAAAGGCTGGATATGACATAGAGCATTTAATTTCTATTTTAAAAAATTTTCAAGTAAAACACAAAGTAAAAATAATCTTAGAGCCAGGTGCCTGCGCAGTGTGGCAAACGGGGTACTTGACCTCGAGAGTACTTGATATTGTCAACCACCACGGCATAAAAACCGCCATGTTGGATATTTCATTCACAGCACATATGCCCGATACTTTAGAGATGCCATATCGGCCAACTATACGTGAAGGATCGGCGGAGGATTCGGCCCTTCCTTATGCCTATCGTTTGGGCGGGATGAGTTGCCTTAGTGGTGATTTTTTGGAGAATTATTTTTTTGAAAAAGAATTGCAAATTGGGGATTCGATCACATTCGAAGATATGATACATTACACGATGGTTAAAACTACTACATTCAATGGAGTGAATCACCCAAATATAGGTATCGTGAGATCAAGTGGTGAATTCGAGATTATCAGAAAATTTGGGTATGACGACTTTAAAAATCGATTATCCTAATGGATATTTCCTTTGAATTTGAATTGCATTCCAGATACGCGCCAAAGCTGATTCAACATTTTGGACCCAAGGAGGGGGTGAAACTTCTCAACCATTATATAGAGGATTTAAAGCATCAATACCGCTATAAGCCATTTCCTTTAGATTCAGTTGGCCCTGACATAGACCGTTTGATTGGTGGAGAGCCTTTGGCATATGTTACGGGTGTTTCTTGGTTTTACGGTTTTCCATTTTGTGTCGATGAAAATGTGTTGATCCCAAGATCGGAAACAGAAGAACTCGTCCACTGGGTTTTTACAGATTTGAAATCAAAGCCCAACGTAAATGTCTTAGATATTGGAACTGGCAGTGGGTGTATTGCGATCATGTTGAGCAAATTACTCAAAACCAAAATTGATGCTTTGGATATATCGGCTGAAGCCTTGAAAATAGCTCAGACAAATGCATCACAGCTTGGGGCTGATGTCCAATGGCAGCAGATTGACATACTTGCGGAAATGCCTCACGAGAAATTCGATATACTGGTTTCAAATCCACCATATATCGATCCATCTGAAACCAATGTGATGGATGCCAGCGTTATAAAATACGAACCCCATATTGCATTATATGAACCCAGCCCGATTGCTTTTTATAAGCGAATCCTTGAAATATCCGATAAAATACTTAACCCAGAAGGTGTAGTTTATTTTGAACTGAATGAGTTTAAGGCGGAAGAAGTGGCAAAACTTGGCGAAAGTTTAAATTTTAGCATAGAACTGCGTGCAGATATGCAGGGAAAGTTGAGGATGATGAAATTATCAAAAAATGGATGATTATGAAAACCCTTTCGGTAGTTATCATATCATTTAATGAAGAAAAAAGACTGGCGAAATGTCTAGAAGCTGCGCGACAAGTAGCCGATGAAATAATTTTAGTGGATTCTCATTCGACCGATAACACAGTTGCTATTGCTCAATCTTTTGGCGCTTCGATTCATTTACAAGAATTTTTGGGATATGTAGGGCAGAAAAACTTTGCCAAAGACTTGGCCAAAATGGATTATATCTTATCACTTGATTGTGATGAAATACTATCTAATGAATTGATAAATAGTATTTTAAATATTAAATATAATAATATTCAATCTGATGGATTTTTGGTGAATCGATTGAATTTGTTAGAAGGAAAGCCGATAAAATCGTGTGGTTGGTATCCTGATTCCAAGCTTCGATTATGGAAAAACGGAATGGCCAGATGGGTGGGACATACAATTCATGAAAAAGTAGAAATGGATGCAGGTTCAATCGTAAAACATTTGGAAGGCGATTTGATTCACGACACTTACCCAACTAGAGAATCGTTCGAAAGACAGGTTATGAAATTTTCTGACATTGCTGCACAACATTTTAAGAATAAATCATATATCTATTTGGTATTTAAATTGTGTGTAAGTACGCCTTTCAAATTTATTAAATCATACTTTTTGAAAAAGGGTTTCACGGAAGGAAATGCTGGATTTTTTGTGGCAAAAATGCATACCAAGGAAGTTTTCTTGAAGTACTTGAAAGCTATTCATTTGAAAAAGCAACCTAGCATAAATATTATATTATAAAAATCTGTTTATTCTGTTATTTTTACAGAAATTAAAATCAAAATGAAAGTTTTACATATAAGTTCTGAATGTTTTCCTGCGGCTAAGACCGGAGGCCTAGGTGATGTTGTAGGGGCCTTGCCTAAGTATCTCTGCAAGGCGGGATTTGAAGCTGCGGCTATCATTCCAAAATATTCATTAAAATGGATAAATGCTCAAGAATATAAAGCTGTTTTTAATTGTCATGTTCGCCTTAATAATGTTTTCGTTCCTTGCCAAGTTGTGAAGACACTGAACGAGAGTCTTGGGTATGAGCTATACATGGTCGATATCCCAGGCTTTTTTGACCGAAATGGTATATATGGTGACAATGCCTCAGGGCATGGCTATGGAGATGAAGTAGAGCGATATTTAATATTCCAACAAGCGGTACTATATTGGGTGAAATCAATGCAATCCAGACCTAAAATTTTACATTGTCACGATCATCATACGGGATTGATTCCATTTTTGACAAAACACAGTCCTGAATTTGATGAACTGCATTATATCGGAACCATTTTTACCATTCATAACGGCAATTATCAAGGCGCTTTTAGCTGGAGAAATAGCCATTTTTTACCTTATTATTATGAACATGCATATGGTTACCTCGATTGGAATAATACCATAAATCCGATGGCCACTGCGATAAAATGTGCTTGGAGGGTTACAACAGTAAGCTCAACTTATCTGGAAGAGATGAGAGCAAGTTCGATGGGGTTGGAGTCTCTTTTGAGAGCAGAATGGATGAAATCTAGAGGAATTTTGAACGGCATCGACAATGAAGTCTGGGATCCTGCGAAAGATGCTTATCTGCACAAAAGCTTTGAAAACAACTTAGATGAGTATAAAGATTTAAATAAAAAATATCTAACTACGCATTTGAATCTAGACCACGAAACTCCGTTAATAACTTTTATCGGAAGGTTAGCTGGCGAAAAAGGCGCAGACTTATTGCCCGAAATCATCTCAAAAACCCTTTACAGCGGAATGCAAGCTAATTTTATTGTATTGGGCTCAGGAAATCCATATATCGCGGCTTTGTTAAAAGATCTGCAAAGGATATTTCCATCGCGGGTTCGTATCATCATCGACTACAATGAAGGATTAGCGCACCAACTCTATGCTGGATCTGATTTCCTCCTCATGCCTAGCAAGGTAGAACCGTGTGGACTCAACCAAATGTATGCATTCAGGTATGGTACGGTGCCTATCGTCAGAGCAGTAGGAGGGCTTACAGACACAGTTTGGGATGTCGGTGATTGGGAAGGACGCGGTTTTAGATTTATTCAGTACAATGCTGAAGATGCCGTGATGGCAATATATCGGGCACTGAAATTTTATCATACACCTGGCCAGATGCCTCTATTGAGAGAAAGAATCATGAATTTAGATTTTTCCTGGGAGACTGCATGTCAAAAATATATCGATCTGTACAAAGAAATTTCTTAGAAAAAACATATTAAATTTATTTCTAATATGTAAAATATTGTTTATATTTGCACGAATATATTATTAATATTTATAATGTGTAATTATGGCAATAGCGTACGACATTTTTTCAATAGCCTATTTGTGGTTTTTATCATCATTTATCATTCCTAGTTCGCAATGGAATATCTCCCGCGTACCCACACCAGAGCAAAGGGCTGATACCATCAGTATGAAACATGAGATGGTCGATTTGAAATGTTTGGAATTTGACGAAGGGACATATATCGTCAATAGTGTGGAGGACTTGATGAAGGCCAATAATGGGAAGGTTAGGCAAAAATTACAGACTTGTGTCGGTTTTAAATTGCCGGATATAGATTTCAAAAAATATACGCTTGTCGGAATACATACCAATGTGATAGGGTGTAAGAAACCCAATCGGACACTAAAAGTATTCAGGTTGAAAGGCAAGAACAAAACCTTTATTCACGACATTTTTGGGTTAGAAGGGTACTGCCGCAAGGCACACCATTTTTCTGACTGGTTCCTAATAGAAAAGGTACAACAAACGGCCAACGTATCGATAAGTATTAAAACTTCCGGCTAATTTTAGGTTTTACTTTGCAATAAAGAAGGAAACCATTACCTTTGCACCTCGATCGCAAAACAAAAGTCTCTAGGTTATTAAACTTTGAGATTAAATTTGCGTTGTATTGTTTTACGGTATTTTCCAATATAATTTTTTAAAGTTTTTAATCGATCATATGCGGCAACTCAAGATTACCAAAAGTATTACCAATCGTGAAAGTCAGTCGTTAGAAAAATATTTGCAAGAAATTGGCAAAGTTGATCTATTGACGCCAGAGGAAGAAGTAGAATTGGCAAAACTAATCAAAGCGGGTGATCAAATTGCTCTAGAAAGACTTACAAAAGCCAATCTGCGTTTTGTTGTTTCAGTGGCCAAACAATATCAGAATCAAGGACTTTCATTGTCTGATTTGATCAATGAAGGGAACTTGGGTCTTATCAAGGCTGCTCAGCGTTTTGATGAAACCAGAGGTTTTAAATTTATTTCCTACGCCGTATGGTGGATTAGACAAAGCATCCTTCAAGCATTGGCTGAACAGTCAAGGATCGTAAGATTGCCTTTGAATAAAGTTGGATCGTTGAATAAAATCAATCGCGCTTTTTCTGAACTAGAACAAGAATATGAAAGAGAGCCTTCTCCTGAAGAATTGGCCATTCTTTTAGAAATTCCTACTGAAGAAGTAGAAACTACGCTTGGCGTCGCAGCCCGACACGTATCTATGGACGCCCCTTTCGTTGAAGGCGAGGATAATTCATTGTTAGATGTACTAATCGATGGAGCCACCCCAGGTACGGATGCCAGACTTGAATATGGAGAATCCCTAAGAAGAGAAATCGAACGCTCTTTGGGTACTTTAACAGATCGTCAAAGCGATGTGGTGAAACTATATTTTGGGATCGGAATCGAACACCCTATGTCTCTTGAAGACATCGGCGAAAAATTTGGTTTGACCAGAGAACGTGTTCGCCAGATTAAAGATAAGGCCATCAATAAATTGAGATCTACTTCTAGAAGTAAATTATTGAAAAATTATTTAGGAGGTTAATTTTTTTTATCTCCTTAAAGCTAAAAATAAAAAGGGGCTATCCAAATGGACAGCCCCTTTTACATAATATATTAATCCTAATTTCTGGCTTTTATCTTTGGCAAACCAATGCCCCACTTTCTGATAATATAAGCTCAACATGTGTCCTTCCACTTCTTACATGGATGCTGTATTGAATAGTTCCATCCGCAAGCGTCATTTTAACAGCTTTTGCCCTATTGTTATTATTTGGGAAATTTGCCGTAATATAGTCTTTTACTGCTTGTGGTAGATCTGTGTAACTAACTCTATCTACTGCGAACAAATAAGTCCCTGCTGTATCGAATACTCTTACTGTATTGGTAGTAGCATTGCTAGCAAATACTTCGATAGCTACTGTTCCACTACAAAGTGTTTCTTGATGTCCACCTTTTACCGTGTAATCAGACAAATTCGTAGTAAAATAATCCTTGATCGTCTGTGACAATGAATCTGCTGCGATGAACGTACCATGTCCGTGAGGTCCTCCACCTTTGCCATGTCTTCCACCTTTGCCATGTCCTTTACCTCCGTGGTTGCCTCCTCCTGGCTTTCCTCTAAATACTACTGCATTGGCATCCAGTACTACGGTTTCGTCCAAATTTAATTCCACAGAATACAATTCTTGATTTCCTTCATCAAACTTTAAGATCTCCGTGGCCAAAGCATCTGGATAGTTATCCCCGATAAAGTTTTGAACAGCTTCTGGCAATTGAGCATACGTCAATTCTATTGGGTCTGAGTTTTGAACCTTGTTGCAAGATGCAAACAATAAAAGTCCTAAGGCTAAATAGCCAGCAATTAATTTTTTCATACTAAATGAATTTTTTTAAGTTAAGAAATTAAATAAATAAAGTGTATGCAATCTTCATATATTAAAGTAATAGTTTAATGAAACTCTTGCAAGTGGGCTCGTAAAGCCGCTGTTACTAAATACATTATTTCGATTATGTTGTATTCCTAAATCCGCTCCTAGGCTCAGTCTGTTCGTCAATGCAATAGACGTTCCGACAGATAGTTTCGTTTCAAAATTCCACGGGTTGATGATTATCTTTTCCCTTTGTTGATAATCTTCCCGACCACCTCGTCCCATAAATGAATACTGCATCTCATTGTCCAACACCTTCATGAATCCTTGCATGAATTGAAGCCTGAATGGAAATTTACTGATTGGATTGATGGTATAAGTTACTCCTACTTCACCTCCGAATTCTTTGCCTACAACGGCCATATTTCTAAAATGATCACTGGTATCTCTCGGCTTTCTATCTGGAAAATCCCTAGGCGGCCTTGTTTTTTCTGGATCCCTGGTGAATTTGTGACTGCCATAAATTAATCCAGCTTGTACGCTCCATTTATGGTTTATTACGCGACCATATCCTAAGCTAAAATCAAAATCAACTCCATTCGCAGGTATTCCACCAACTTCCCCATAGGTATAAACAAAGTTTTTTCTACTAGATAATAATTCAGAGGTACTTGTAATTGTAGTTATCTTCAAAATACTGGTATCTGCCACCAATCTACTAGACCCTTCTACATAAGATTCCAATAAGGGGAGCTGATTTAATATACTTCCTTTATTCGTGTTGATATGTTCTATGTTCTCGTTCATTTCATTCTTAGATACGGCTTCAGTTTCATTTGGGTTTCCTCCGATTGAAGAAATATTTAATTTATTTTCTTCAAAGCCTTGTGCCAAAGCGTTTTCAGCAGCATTTAATTCAGTTTTCTTGACAGTATTTTTTTTATTGATTACATTTTGAGACTTGTTATTTTCATTTCCTAGGCTAATGTTTTGATTTCTTTTTGTTGATTCAATATTCTTAGATTCTTCTATTGCGATTTGTGCATTTATGCTTTCATCTTGAACATTATTTTGTGGGCTTTCAGATGACACATAAGTATCAGTGCTTTTTTCAGGTTGGTTCGGGATATTTTTTATAGTTGCCATTTCATCACTACTATTTGCTTTAGAGAATGAAGGACTTTTTTCGAAATTTACCAATTGACTAGCAACCACGCCCACAAAAAGTGCAGCCACCAAACTTGGGTTCAACCACACGCTTATCTTGCTCCACCAAAGGTTTTTTCGCACACCTTTCCAGTCAGAATCCATAGAAGAGAAGTCGGTCATACTTTCCTCCATCAATTCATCCAATCTATTTTTATTTGAGGTCGATCTATAATTGTAGCCGTTTTTATTCAATATTTCTCTCATTTTTTGCCGTGCTTTATAATAAAGGGTTTTTACCCCGCCTTCCGTGATGTCCAGTCTTGCAGCGATGTCCTTAAGCGTATATCCATCCACCACATGCATCAAAAACACCATCCTATAGGATATAGAAACCTGCTCCAACATTGCCATGATATCTTCGGCATGGAGTTCACTTTCGACCCCATTATCGTAAGAAAGATCGTAAACAACATCGATGTCATCTGCTTTATGTCGCACCTCTTTTCGATATATATCGATGAGTGTTCTCATGAGGATCTTTCTAAACCACGTCCTAAAATTTCCCGTAACATCGAAATCTTCCAAATGTGTCAAGGTCTTATACATGGCTTCATTGTACGCAAATATCGCTATATCATGGCTTCCCAAGTAGTTTTTAGCTATGCCCACGCCATACCCGTACAAGTGTTTGTACAGCCATTCTTGGCCTCTTTCGCTGCCTTTTTTGGCAGTTTGGATATGTTCTATTAATGATGGTGGATTCATAACATATTTACGAATTAATATACGGACTTATTATCCGAAAGGTTTCCTTCCCTGATATTTTTTATTTTGGCGCCTCCCCGATAGATAATTATCGTGGACCGTGCTATGCGTGACTTCACTTCGTTTCGGTCTCTTTGAGACCATCCTTCGGATGTCACTACTATCACTGGCGCTCTAAGATTTTCACTCCTTACAAAAACAAAATAGCCCAATGCATCTTCGACACACTGGGCTATTTTTTATTTAATTTCAAAAAGACTATATCGTAATCAAAAGACCTATATTCACAGGGCGCAAATCATAAGTAGCATCATCTTTGAACAATGACGATAATTGGTATTGCCATTTTACGTGTAGCCAGCGATAACCAATCGTTCCAGTCAATCCATATTGGATATCATTCAAATTGTATTTGCTCTTTCGTATTTGCTCTACACTTTCGCCTATTTGTGTGTCATAAAATAATTTTTGCTTACTGGCCAATCTTATGCCACCGTAACCACCGATACCGAACTTGAATCCCTTGCCATGTTTGGTATCCAAGTCAAGCAGTAATGGGATTTGCAAAAATGTGGTATGTAAAGAAGTTTTGCTCACACTGGCAGAATTAATAGGAGCACTTTGTATAAATACTGGCTTTTGGTCTATAAGCGTGAGTTCTACTTTATTTGCCATTTCATATTCGCTCCAAATGAAGTTTAGCCCGTATTTCAAGAATAACCCTGTCCGTCTAGAATTCGAGCCCAAGGATGACAATTTTGATTTGAACATCAAGCCGAAATCGAAATACCAACTTTTGGCCATATCAACTTCAGGTCTCAAAGTAGAAGCACTTTTGTTTTGATCAAGAAGCTGATCTACCCCAAAACTTAAATTTAAATCCATGAAATTGCCGAGCGATTTTCTGTTTTTTTTGCTCACATCGATGGTTACCTTTTTGTTCTCCTCCTTTGTCCCAGTGTCTTTCAGTTCTTCTTCCACCATGGTACTGTCCATTTTGATTTCATTTTGAGCATTGATTTGGGTAAATACACAGAATATGCTCAGTATTCCGATCATTAAATACGATTTT
>JADKKF010000023.1 GCA_016720635.1 Saprospiraceae bacterium | reverse complement strand
GAAATATTCCATCTTCTGCATCAAGGGTTTTGGCAGATATTATAGAAACTTTTGCAGACGAAAAAGACATCAGGATTACCATTAATCAAAACTTAATACTTAAAAACATACATCCGTCCGCACTACCTCATTTATTTGAAGCACTTCAGCATATTGGTCTCGCTGCTTCAGGTTACGGTTCAGTAGCAGATATTACTGCCTGTCCAGGTACAGATACACAATCTTGCTATTTCCAATAGCACACATTTCTATTGCTTTGAAGATGTCATACGCAATGAGTATCCCGATCTTGTACGTAACAAAGATATCCAAATCAAAATAAGCGGATGCATGAGCGCATGTATCAGCTAGTTTGGCGCAGATTGGGTTTCATGGTAGTTCATTCAAATAGGAACCAATGTGGTGCCTGCCGTACAACTACTTTTAGGTGGCGGCAAGCTTTTGATGGAACCGGTCGTATTTCAGACAAAATCATCAAAGTAGCTTCTAAGCGTACACCTGAAATTTTGAGATTCATTTTTGATGATATAGAGCAAAATAGCCCGGATGATGAAACTTTCAATGAGTATTATGATCGTGTAGGCAAAGATTATTTCTATCAATTGCTCAAACCATTGGCTGACAATGAAACCTTGCAAAATGATGACTACATTGATTGGGGAGCAGATACTAAATTTCAGACAGCAATAGGCGTTGGAGAATGTGCCGAGTAGTAATAGATTTGGTGGCCACATTATTTTTTAGAATCTGAAGAAAAAATGGATAATGCCAAGATGGCATTGGATGAAAATCGGTGTGCAGATTCCATTTATTACAGTTATAGCCTTTTGTAAACACTGCAAAAACATTGCTCTAATTAAAGACATTAAAACAAATACTCAACATGGTATCATCAATGATTTTAATGAACATTTTGGAAATGAACTTTCAAACTTTGAAACAACTTTTAAAGAAACGGTTTTGCAGATAAACCAACAAATACCAGAAAAATCTTTTGCAACCACCTATATGAAACAGTCAAATGATTTTTACTCAGCAGCAAAAGTATTCAGGAACAATTTAAATCAATTAGCAAATGTATAATCAACAACCAAATTAGCATAATGAGGAGCAGGCCTGGAGATCCTGATTTATTGACTGTAAAAAGCCATCAAAGCCATTAAAAATGCAGATGTGATCCTTTATGATGCTTTGGTGGGTGACTGAATTTGGCATTGGCAAATACCAAAACAGAATTGATTTATGGGGGAAAAGATCGTCCCAACATGCGTACAAACAAGAAGAAATCAATGAACTTTGGTAAAATATGCTTTACTTTTTGGACATGTCGTCAGGCTAAAGGTGGAGATCCATTTGTGTTCGGACGTGGAGGAGAAGAGATGCAATATGTGAGAGATGCAGGTATTGAAGTCCCATTATTCCGGGTATTTCAAGTTCCATCGGTGTACCAGGTAACGTAGGTATTCCAGTAACTCCACGGGGGATTGAGTGAAAGTTTTTGGGTTCTGGCAGCTACCAAATCCAGAATGGTGATTTAGCCAATGATATTTATCAAGCTGCTCAAACCAAAGCTACCGCAGTCATTTTAATGGGTTTAAACAAATTAGCGGAGATAGTCCAACTTTGGTGAGTACCATTCATTAGATTTGCCTATCGCAGTCATCCAGGATGTACACTGCCCACCCAAAAAAGTAGTGACTGGTACATTAGAAAATATCGTTAGAATGTAATAGAAATAAAGTAAAATCACCCTATCATCATCATAGGTAAATTGTGTCATTGTATAAAGAGGCACAATTAGCGTTTGAGCAATATATACCAAAATTAATTTTTTTAATCAAAAAACATATCAAATCATGGCATTACAATTAGGAGATTCTGTTCCAAATTTTCAGGCAGAAACTACTGTCGTGAATATTGACTTTTATGACTATTTGGGGAAGTAGTTGGGGCGTATTATTTTCACATCCGGCAGATTATACACCTGTATGTACAACTGAGTTAGGTTCTGTCAAACTTCAAAGCGAATTTGCATCAAGAAATGTAAAAACAATAGCTTTGAGTGTAGATCCTTTAGCTTCTCATTTTGAATGGATCAAAGATATCAATGAAACCCAAAATACTGAACTGACCTTTTCCACTGATTGCTTGACCCAAATTTTGAGGTCGCCAATCTTTGCGGATGATTCATCCTAATGCATCCGAAAAATTTACTGTAAGGTCAGTATTCATCATGGGGCTGATAAAAATTAAAATGTCATTGTCCTATCCGGGATCTACGGGTAGAAATTTTAATGAAATTCTTAGAGCGTAGATTCATTACAACTCACGGCCAATTACAGCGTTGCGACTCCTGCCAACTGGAAAGATGGAGATGATGTCATCATCATACCTGCTGTCAAAGACGAAGATATAGCTGATAAATTTCCCAAAGGGTATACGCGTGTGAAACCTTATTTAAGGACAACACCTCAACCCAACAGATAATCCACTATGATATCAAGTAGCAACCATAATCACCTTTTTCCTATATTCCTAAAACTGGAAGACCTTCACTTGCTCATTGTAGGTGGAGGTCCGATAGGCTTGGAAAAACTCAATGCAGTTTTGAGCAATAGTCCTGCTGCAAATGTGACTTTAGTTGCTAAAGATTTTGTAGCCGAGATTCTGGAAAAAGCAGAAGTTCATAGCAAAATAACCTTAAAGCAAAAAACTTATGACAGTACAGACCTTGAAACTGCTGATTTAGTTATATCTGCCGTTGGTGACGTGACCTTAAGTGAAAAAATCAGAGAGGGTGCCAAAGAATTTGGGTTATTGGGTAATGCCGCTTACAAACCATCGTTATGCGATTTTTATTTAGGATCAGTTGTTCACAAAGGAAATTTGAAAATTGCCATTTCCACAAACGGCAAATCGCCAACTGTAGCAAAAAGAGTAAAGGAGGTTTTGAATGAATCATTTCCGATTGAAATTGATGAAACCTTAGATAATCTCACAAGAATAAGGACCTACCTGAAAGGAGATTTTACTGAGAAAGTTAAATCTTTAAACAGGATAACTTCAACCCTGTCTGAAAAGGATTTTAAAAGTGATGCACTGAAAAATAAAATTTTGCAGTGTATTGTTGGTTTATCATTTCCGCATTGTTAATTATTGGCTATTTATTGGAAATTATTACTCACTGGACCATTTTGTTGGGTTATGGCAAACATTTGTATTTTCTTTGGATAAAACCATCTTGATTTTTATCCTGGCAGGTTTTTAGCTCAGCTGATAGATGGAGCTTTGGGAATGGCTTATGGGATTACGGCAACATCAGTATTATTGACATTTGGTTTGATCACCTGTGGCCGCTACATCCAGTGTACATGCTTCAGAAGTAGTGACGAGTGGCGTATCTGGTCTAAGCCACCTGAAATTTAGGAATGTAGAGAAAAACTTTTCAGAAGTCTCTTGATTCCAGGAGTTTTGGGAGCCATAATGGGAGCTTACGTTTTATCTCTCTTCAGGAATATAACCATTTTATAAAGCCAGTGGTCTCCTTTTACACATTGATTTTAGGCTTTATTATTATTTTCAAAGCATTAAAAAAAGATGCCATCAGACAGAAGTTGACCAAAATATTTCCTTTAGCATTTTCTGGTGGATTTTTGGATTCTATAGGTGGCGGCGGCTGGGGTCCAATAGTATCATCTACATTGATGGCTCAAGGTAAGGCACCAAGATTCACCATTGGTTCAGTAAATACGGCGGAGTTTTTTGTTGCGTTAGCCAGTTCATTAACTTTTCACCATGGTAGGAACAAGCTATTGGAATGTGATTTTGGGCTAATAATAGGTGGCGTTGCAGCAGCACCACTTGGAGCTTTTTTGACTAACAAATTACCTACCAAAGCCATAATGATTACTGTGGGCATCATAGTCATTATTTTAAGTTTAAAACGAATATTATTTTAGCATATGGCAAACACAATACAAACTGATATAGCCATAATTGGCGCTGGACCCGTAGGATTATTTGCGGTATTCGAAGCAGGACTGCTCAAAATGAGATGTCATCTGATTGATTATTTACCTCAGGCAGGTGGGCAATTGTCGGAGATATATCCTAAAAAACCCATTTACGACATCCCTGGATATCCCTCTGTATTGGCGCAGGAATTGGTAGACAACCTGGTCAAACAAGCCGAACCTTTTAATCCTGGATATACCTTTGGCGAACGTATAGAAACCCTTGAAAAAAGAGACGAAAGAGATTTTCAATTGGTCACAAATCTAGGTACTAATGTAGAAGCTAAGGCAGTGGTAATAGCAGGTGGATTGGGTTGCTTTGAACCCAGAAAACCGGAAGTGGAAGGTCTTACAAAGTTTGAAAATGGCAAAGGTGTCAATTATATGATACTGGATCCTGAGCAATACAGGGACAAAAAACTGGTTATAGCCGGTGGGGGCGACAGTGCGTTGGACTGGGCGATTTTTCTGAGTGAGGTGTGTTCAGAGTTGACACTAGTGCATCGCTGAGAATCGTTTCGGGGTGCACCGGATAGTGTAGATAAAGTACTCCAATTGGCTGATCAGGGAAGATCAATCTGCATTTAAATACTAATCTTACGAGTGTCACGGGCAATGGAAAACTGAATAGTGTCTCTCTCATTAATACCAAAAGCTGTGAAGAAATACTGGTAGATACAGATTATTTAGTACCATTGTTTGGTCTGAGTCCTAAGCTGGGCCCACTTGAAAACTGGGGATTAAATATATCCAAAAATGCTATTGAAGTAAATACCGATGATTACTCCACCATTATTTCAGGTGTTTGGGCGATTGGTGATATCAATACTTACAAAAAATAAACTCAAACTCATATTATGCGGATTTCACGAAGCATCACTTATGAGCCATAGTGGATATCAGTATATCAATCCCGGAGTAAAATATACTATGAAATATACAACCGTCAATGGCATCAACAGCTTTTAAATTTTACCTTTAAGATGATTGAAGTAAATATAATAAAATCCGGAGAGACTCAGACGCTTGAAGTTCCCAATGATATGGGACTCAATCTGATGGAACTATTGAAAGGAGAAGAATATGAATCTATCGAAGGTACGTGTGGCGGTATGGCACTGTGTGCTACATGTCATATCAAAATAGCCAGTGCAAAGCCTTGTTTGGCTGAGGCTTCAAATGATGAACTCGATATGCTGGAGACATTGCCGGTGATATATTAAAACTCCAGACTGGGATGCCAGGTAAAGCTGGATGAAAATATTCGAAAACTGACCATAGAAATCATCAAAACTAAAGGGCCATGCAGAGATTTCAAGCTTTAGTAAAATTAAAGACCCACTGGAATTACTATCAGAGTGTCAAAACTCAAATAATGAAAAACTGACTTTCAACCAGTTTGAGTGCAGAAGTCAGGTGATCACGGATATTATTTTCCGTAATGATCTTGATATTGACATTTTACATTGGATACCGGAAGATGTTTCCGAAGACATATTATACTTTTCAAAAGACTTTGGACAAGACCAAAAAGATCTATAAAAGTATATTTTCCGGATGCAAACGAAGTAGAAAGGTTGATGTCAGAAAAAGGGGCGTATAGCTTTTATGATTCAGTCGAAAATCGCCAACAATGTTGCGAAATAAGAAAAGTAAAACCACTAAAAAGAGCTCTGAAAGGTAAGACCATCTGGATCACAGGTATCAGGTCTGAACATTCGCAAAACAGAACAGAAATGCAAAAAATCGAATGGGATGCAGCCAATAATATCACAAAGATTCATCCATTGCTACATTGGTCAAACGATGAGGTTTGGACATATATTAAAAGCAAATAATGTTCCTTATAATGGCTTGCAGAAAAAGGCTTTATCAGCATAGGTTGCCAGCCTTGCACCCGTGCCGTAAAGGAAGGAGAAGATTTCAGGGCCGGAAGATGGTGGTGGGAAGATACATCCAAAAAGAATGTGGTCTGCATACAGTAAAATGACAAATTTGAAATGACAATTAAGAATGACAAATTAAATTGAAAATCTGAGTCAAACTTTAAACGTTCCCTTTAAACCTTAAACTTTATCAATTATCATGGAAACAAAAGATTATTTAGACCAACTGGAAGCAGAAGCCATCCACATCATACTGGAAGTGGCGGGTCAGTTTGAGCGCCCAGCACTTTTATTCAGCGGAGGCAAGGACAGCATTTGTTTGGTTCATCTGGCACAAAAAGCCTTTATGCCAGGTAAATTTCCATTTCCTTTGGTACACATAGATACCGGACACAATTTTCCGGAAGCATTGGACTTCAGAGATCAATTGGTGAAAAAAATAGACGAAAAATTGATCGTAAGAAAAGTAGAAGATACCATCAAAAAGCGTAAACTGGCTGATGCTTCCGGGAAATATCCGAGCCGAAATGCGCTTCAAACCTATACTTTGCTGGACACAATCGAAGAATTCGAATTTGACGTCTGCATCGGTGGTGCAAGACGGGATGAAGAAAAGGCCAGAGCAAAAGAAAGGATATTTTCTGTACAGGACGACTTTGGTCAATGGAATCCTAAGAAACAAAGACCTGAAATATGGGATATCTACAATGGTAGAATAAATAAAGGTGAAAATGTGCGGGCTTTTCCTATTTCCAACTGGACAGAGCTGGATATCTGGAATTATATAGAGAGAGAAAAAATAGAACTGCCAAACATTTATTTTACGCATAACAGACAAGTGGTGCAGACGGAAAATGGGCAATTGATGGCTTATTCTGAATACTTGAATCTGGATGATTCTGACCATATCCGGGAAGGAAAGGTGAGATACAGAACGGTAGGAGACATGACGTGTACAGCGGCTGTGGTAAGTGAAGCACATACCGTGAGAGATATCATTGAAGAAATCAAGATCGCTAAAAT
>JADKKF010000022.1 GCA_016720635.1 Saprospiraceae bacterium | reverse complement strand
ATTCTTTATCTACAAAAGTTATACTTTTTGGAACTGAATTTAACTTTAAAGCATTTTATAAAATGAATTCATCATCAGATATGTTAAAAAAATAAAATCACTATTTATTGTTGAAGATCCAAATTCTGTTACTGGTCAGCCTGAATCAGGACAATCAGAGAATAAAGGAGTGCCTTCCGAAGTAACTCATACCCAGGAATATAATTCTCAAGCAACTTCATCACGTACCAACGGACAATCCGATCCTAAATTTGTAGAACTTTTGCTTAAAGCAATTGAATCAAACAATATGGAAGGATTTGATTACTTGGAATATAAAAATTCTCTAAAATCAATTGAAAATGTGATTCCTGATGAAGAATGTCGATATAAGTCGGCTTTCGAAATGGCAAAAACGATGGGTCTTACAAAGGCTAAACTGATAGAAAGTGCCAATCACTACCTTAGTGTTTTAACAGTCTGAAGAACACAAATTTAAGGATGCTTTAGAATAATCAGAAAACAAAACAAATTCAAGGTAGGGCGGATCAAATTAAAATCAGTGGAAAAATCGATAGATGATAAAAACAACAAATGATTGAAAAATTTTCCCAGGAATTGAATCTTCGAAAAGGACAGTTGGATATTGTCAGAAAAGAAATCAATGATTCGATGCAAAAAATTGAAATTACAAGTGACTCGTTTCTGGCATCATTTAATCTGGTGTATGGCCAAATTCAGGAAGATGTACAGAAAATAAACCAAAATCTAATAAAGATGTCATTTTTCTTAATTTGTATTTTTTTCAAACAAAACTTAGGAAGTTTTCACTAATTTAATTGAATTTTATATATTTGGGGTTTAATTAATTTTAAATGACAGAACAAAAACAAAAATCATTTTGGTCAAGACCTGAAGGTGTAACAGGAGCTTTATTTTTGGCTGCCATTATATTTGGTGTTGGTTATATCACCTTGACCAGCTTAGGTGCTTTATTAGCATTTATTACATCTACCATGGGTGCATTTATTTCTCTAATGGTTTTGGGTACATCGTATTTTTGGCACTTGACGGAAAAGCAAGAGCCTTATCAGTTATATGTACAAAAGCGCGATGAGGTGGATGACAGGCTTGTTTGTCAACATTGACCCCATAGGAATACTTAAGTCTTATGTGGAAGATCTGAAATCCAATCTTACTAAAATGAACAGACAAATTGCCCAGTTGCGGGCCAAATGCACAAACTTCAGGAAATCATTCTCAACAATAAAAGAAATTGACACTAACCTGAATATGGCCAGTCAGGCTGCCCAAGCCAATAAACAAGCACAAATGTTACTGAAAAGCAGAAAAGCTGGCCGTCTTCAGGAATCCAATGTGAAACTTGAAGATTTGTACAGAAAGATGGAAGTACTTTATCAGGGCTGGCAAAAATGTATGAAAATTCTGAAATTTTGTAGAAGATGTTCAGGATCAGGTGATGGTTAAAGATCAGGAAAGAAAGGCCATCATGGCCAGTAATTCAGCTATGAAATCGGCGATGAGGTCATCAAAGGTGACCCTGATAAAAAAGCAATGTTTGATGCAGCTTTGGAATCAATTGCTGATGATGTAAGCCAAAAGTAGGAGAAATGGAACGTTTTATGGAAGTTTCTCAAGTTTTATGCAATCTATAGACCTTCAGAATGGCGTTTTTGAAGAAGAAGGGCTTAAAATGCTGGAAAATGGGAAAATGAAAGTTTCATCTTAGGTGGTGGAGAAAAAAGTTTCATATTCTCAAGTCAAATGACGAAAATGAATATTGGACCTAAATGCACCTATCAAACAACCTGAAAAAGTGGGCAGAACCAATCAATATGATAATTTATTTGAATAATTAATAAAACTTAATTTAAAATGGCAACAAGACTTACAGGTTTTCAAAACTAGTAATAACCTTGCTCATACTGGCCGCATTATTTTTTGGTGGCAGATATTTGCTCAATACCACAAAATTGGACAGGATCTTAAAAAACAGGCTGAGCAAGCAGCTCAGAGAATCTGATAAAAGCAATTCGGGATCAAACTCCTCATACATCAGGCCCAAGGACCCCAATACACTTAGGTACAATTGGTAACATGGGAGGTATGCACCGGGACTTTATTTTAATGAAGGAGTTATGGCTAATGAACAATCCAGTTTTTTAAAGATTATGGATTTAAAGTAGAATTTAAAGTCGAAAATGATTTTCTGAATGCCATGAATGCATGGATGGCAGGTGAGTATGATGTTTTGGTACAGACAGCAGATGCATTTCCTCTTTATACCGCTCCTGAAGATATTAATGCGACTTTCAACCAAAGGCTTTTATGCAGGTAGACTGGTCAAGGGGTGGAGATGCAGTGATCGTAAAAGAGGATCAATACAGCCAATGATCTCAAAGGGAAAAAGGATCGCAGTAGCGTACCTTCACCTGCGCAGACCTTACTAAATAACACTTGAAGCAGCTGGTTTTAAATATTGAGATGTGACAGTTGTTAAAACTACTGACAACCTGAAAGCTGCTGAATTATTTAGAACCAAGGACATAGATGCAGCAGTAGTTTGGAGTCCTGATGACATCAAAGCAACGAGATGTGCCTGGCTCAAAAATTCTATTAACAACTGTCCAGCAATCCCATATCATTGCGGATATTATGTTTGCCAGTGAAAAACTATTAAGGAAAAGAGAAATATGATTCACGGATTCTATGAAGGATGGATGAAAGGTGTTGCAGAATTGAATGCCAGTAAAACAAACCACTCAAAAGCAGCAAAATATGTTGGTGAATTAGTAGGATTGACTCCAGATGATGGCCTTGGAATGATGAGTACAGTATATTGGACGGGCAAGGCGATAATGTCAACTTTTTTGGGTTGAATTCTGCTTATAAGGGACAAAAGGACAGGATTTCTATGAAAAATGTCTAAAAAATTTGTAGAAACAGGGGATTCGCCTAAAGATGCACCTTCCTGGAGATCTGCCATTTACACTGGTGCTATCACAGCTGCCCAGCAAATCTAACAGGAGCTGCATATGATGCTGAAAAATCAAAGACTTTTGCTCCAGCAACTAAAGCTGAAATTACAGCTCCGGCTATTGCTTCCAAACCAATTAGTATCAATTTCCCTTCAGGTAAATTTTGTTGGATGAAAATGCAAAAACCATTATTGACCTTCAATTTGCTGAATTGGCCAAAACTTTTGCCAAATGTAAAAGTAAGAGTAGAAGAAATACACTGATAATGTAGGTAGCAAAGCAGCAAATAAAGCACTATCAGAAAAAAGAGCAAAATCAGTAGCTGATTATCTTAAATCACAATATGGTATGGACGCCAATAGATTTGTTATAGTAGGAAACGGGCCCTAATAAACCCGGTGCCTGGCTGTGAAGCCAATGCAGATGATGCTTGGAAAGCAAAAAACAGAAGAACAGAATTTCAGCTTATTGGTGGGTAGTACCATTGTCTGACATTTGCTGATCTACCTGTTTTGTTTAATAATTTTATATAAAAAGCGAATTCACTTTTTAAGAGTTGGTTCGCTTTTTTACATTTATCTTTGTAAATAAATACAGTTTATGGTGACAATTAGTAAAATAGCGTATTCTGAAACTGCAAAACACAGACGCAGACTGAAACTCAAAGACCATACTTTGGAGTATTATCTACAACGCGAAGAAAAGCAAAATATAAAGTGAATACTATAATGGGAAAATAGTCAAAATGGCTGGAGCGACATATAACCATAACAAATTAGCTACTAATGTACTTGTAAGTTTGAGTATAAATATTAAAAAATTACAAAAGAAATTCATTAGCTCTTAACAGTGATCAAAAGTATACATACCGTCCAGGAACTCAGTTCTTTATCCTGGTGCGCTTGTTATTGCTGATAAACCCGAATTTTGGCAAGGAAGAAAGATGTCATCACCAATCCACTGGTTGTAGTAGAAGTTTTGTCTCCTTCAACACAGACTTTCGATGTGTTTCAAAATTTCATTTTTGTATCAGGAATTGCCTTCATTCTGTGAATATATCATTGTATCCCAGAGATATAAATTGTTGGTTAAAATCAGAAATGAATTCACCTGACCAACATCTGAAAATTCATTCACTTGCTATTGAAATACCGATTTCTGAGATTTATGATGATGTTGAATTTGAGTAATCGTTTAAAAAATCAAATAAAAAATGACAAGTTCGTGGCTATTTAAGCTTAGAGGGGATCTGAACAAAAATCAGAAGATGATGCTGGCCATAAGTGGTATCATCTTTTTTATTTTCATTTGGGCACTCTGACGATGGGCAGTACACCTGCGATACCAAGAGGCCATTTTCCTGATCCACTCAGAGTATTTCATGCTTTCGGAGAGCTATATACTAATAATGAGGTGATTATGAACCTCTGCAGGTCGATTGGTTTAAATTTGGGTGGCTACATCAAAGCGGTGTTATATGCTATCCCCGTTGGTTTTATCATCGGATTAGTGCCACTATTCAGAGGAGCTTTTCAGCGCATGGTAGATGCCGTCAGATTTTTGCCTTTGACAGCTTTGACAGGACTGTTTATCATTTGGTTCGGGATATATGCAGAACAAAAGATCAATTTTCTTGCTTTCGGTATTTTTATTTACTTGTTGCCTATCGTCATCGGCGTATGACCCAAGTCGATGATGTATATCTGAAAACCGTGCATACACTCGGCGCGGCTATTGGCAAACCATCAAAACAATGTATTTTCCTGCTGTGATTTCAAGGCTATCTGATGATATCAAATTCTGACTGCGATTTCATGGACTTACATCATAGTGGCGGAAACTTCTGATCAGGGAGGTATTGGTTCGTTGATCTACAGGGCCCGAGGACGGCGATTGGGTAGGGTGAACATTACTATAGCCTGCACTCATTATCATTATGTTGGTCGGAATATTTCAGGATAAAGTCTTTTCCTATCTGGATCGCAAATTTTTTGCATACAAATATCAGATCAAGGATAGTTATGACGGAAGAAATAGTCTGAAGACAATCAGTGCTTTTGATGCGGTATTTGATTATATAATAGCTTTATCCACTTGGATATTTCTGGCATTTATCTATTATTTATGTTTAATGAATGGTCTCCTTTCTTAGGTGGGGTTAAGCCTTTGACTATCTTTTCGGCGATGCATTATGGACTATAGATGTCATTTGTCCTTATTTTTGGGTTACCAATTGTATCATTGTATCAAAAAATATTTGTAAAGTCATGAGTGGATATCAGTTTGAAGATAAGGCAAGTTTAGATAATATCATAGAGCTCACGGGCATAGGTCAGTCCTATGATGGAGGACAAAACTGGATCATCAAAGATTTTAATCTGATCATAGAAGACAAGCCAGCTCAAGGACAGTTTGCCGTTTTGCTTGGTATGTCTGGAAGCGGAAAATCTACGATATTGAGATATATTTCCGGATTGCAGCATCCTACAGAAGGACAAGTGCTGGTCAAAGGTAAGCCTGTGGATCAAAACACCCATATCAGTATGGTATTCCAGCAATACTCCTCATTGCCATGGATGACTGTTCTCGATAATGTAGGTTTGGCTTTGCAATACCAGGGAGTATCCAAAAAAGACAGAGATGCCAGAGCCATGGAACTCATTCAGTTGGTTGGGCTGGATGGCCATGAAAAAAAATATGCCATGTATCCGACACTTTCCGGCGGTCAGTTGCAGAGAGTAGCCATAGCGAGAAGTATCCTTGCAAATCCGGAAATATTATTGATGGATGAACCTTTTGGAGCCCTGGACATCAAGACAAGAATACAAATGCAAGATCTTCTGATGCAACTTTGGGAAAAATTTCATTCCACTGTTATATTTGTAACACGGCGCATCTCTGAAGCTGTATATCTGAGGGATGATATTTATATCATGAAATATGCCCCTTCAAGATTGTAGGGCATATCCACATAGACCTTCCCTTCATCGGACCAGAGACACAAAACGAGATCCCCATTTTACTCAGCTTGTTCATTTTGTCGAAGACACAATGATGAAAGTGAGTAGTGAAAAATAATATATAATAAATAATAACAAGATTTAGACATCATTTGTAATTTAAAGGATATGAAAGTTATAAAAGGCGGTAACAACCAGGATGGCAATCATACACCAGAGCTAAAAGTTGCTTTTTTAAAATTTTTAAAATATTTTTTCAACACACCTGACAGTATAAAGAAAACTATCATCTTGGTACCATCTCATGGAATATCGCTACTTCTTGTACGGTCATAAGAATAGATAAAGAGTCTGTTTTGTCAGCCACATTGGAAGCTTCGATGATTTCAAAAAAAGAACTTGGTTTGGTGTCAAAGATGATTGATTACAAACTGGAAACATTTCCTAAGATACTACAGATAATTAAAAATGTAACTTTTGACTTAACAGATAAGTCAATGGAAAGCTTTGATCTTCAAGTAATTGCTATGGATAATGCGATGGAAACGGGTGATTTCTTAGATGAGTTAGGTTTTGAAGATGAAGATTTTGAAGATGAAGATTTTG
>JADKKF010000021.1 GCA_016720635.1 Saprospiraceae bacterium | reverse complement strand
CTTAATTCTTCTTTGAGTTTAAAATTCAGTGCTGGACAAACTTAAATTATTTTATCAATATTTCAATTATATTTAGGGAAGCATTTTCCAAATTCCAGAAGAATAAAATCCCTCAACTTTGGGATCGCAATAATATCCGAAAACAGCAGGAGATTAGCGGATATTTGGAATTTCAGTAAGACATTTTATAAAAATTAAAATAAGGCTTTGATAAGGGCATTGAGATATACTGGTCCTCGATCCTTACCGCGAATGAAATAGGCTTGATTTTGAGAAAGCAAGGAAAAAAATAAACTATTTAAAACCCAATTTTTCATATCTGTAAATGTTTTTATATGGATCCTCCATAAATATTCCTTCAATCATTTTTAGGTATAATATATTCTTTACTAATAAGGTTGTTCGTTATTAGTTCATCATCTAATCAGCATATGGTGGTTACAAGATCAATATAGATTGTCTTCTGGAACTGATGTAGTTAATGTGATATAAAATTAATTTAATTGATTTCCGGGTAGAATAGTGAGGAAATTATTCTCAATACATAACTATCATTTACGTTTTTATACTTTGCTTCTTCACTCTTAACTTTCTGATTGTGGTCGATGTGTTTAGGTTGTACTATCATATTCTGAAGATAATTCGGAAGTTTAACTGTGGATTATTTAATCAGCGTTTTCCAATTCTTAAAATTTCTTAATTTGGGCTTAACTCAAATTTTACATGCTAGCTTCAGATTAGTTTAAATAATATGAGTTATTATTTCCTTATTCTTAAGAAACTTCTTCCCATTATTCTTCGACCAAAGAATCTTATCCACAAGAAGATTCGAAGCTTAACTAGAAAGTATTTAGTTTTATTTCATCAATCGTCCGTATTTCTTAATTTGGGCTTAACGAAAATTTTAAATGTTAGCTTCAGATTAGTTTAAATAATATGAGTTATTATTTCTTTATTCTGAAAATCTTTCTTCCCATTCTTCTTCGACCAAAGAATCTTATCCACAAGAAGATTTCAAAGCTTAACTAGAATCGTATTTCATCAATCGTTCGAATTTCTTCTTCTCTGCTTAACTGATAGGTTTTATATTCGCCTCCTTTAATTGATTCGATTTCGAAGAGTTCTTGAACCCTTTTCCTTATTGTGAAAATCCTACTTTCCATTCTTCTTCGACCGCAGAAGATTATACTTCGATTCTTGAATGGTCTTACTATTTAGGTCTTGCCGAAGATGACGAGAACCTGCCAAGAACCGAATTCATAATCGAACTAATGTTAAATAAAAAGGGTGAACTTTACATTTAGCGGATATTACTGTTCATCTGTTGACTCTAGTCAGAATCGTTTTCAGAGTTCGACATATTTCGTGTATTATTATTATGCTTAATCCAAAGTAGCAGTGGATTTATTCTATTATAATATCTTGTTGTCCCACTTTCTACTCCATTTCACTAATGTTATAAAAATTTTTCCAAAATTAGGTCAACTTTTGTGGCTCTTTAGCATCTTTGACTGTTTTCAAAACGAACCAAAAAAATTTAATCAATAATTTATTTATGTAATTTTTCATTTATCATAACCTTCTTAAACTAGTATGAATTAGCAAACGTTCGACAATCTAGACCTGATCTCGTTTTTTACCAAGGATAGTATGTAAAGTTAGTATATACAAATTTGATAACAAATCTATTATACTTCTACAAAATATTAAAAACATATATCCACCCCTATTAAAAAAGGATAATGACCATCAACCGGTTAGTACTCCTAACACTTCTTCTGTCCATAGCTACTAGATGCCAGCTCCCCGAAGATGACGAAGTCGACACATCGATCCCTAACTATCCCTAAAGAATCTATTCAGGTACATTTTTTTTTATATCTTGTTTAGGTTATCTTGATATCAGCTTGTCTGCAAAAGCTAAGTCAGTACATTATGTTTACTTTTAATCGCAAAAAGATGTTGCTAAGGATCCGTTGGTTTTGTGGTTGGCTGGTGGACCTGGTTGTTCTGGGTTGATTATATTTACAGGAGAATGGGCCTTTTATTATTGCACCTGGGCAGATTCATCCTGATCCGAATCCTAATGCTTGGAATAAGCGAGCTGGGTTGTTATATCTAGAGGCACCTGCTGGAGTCGGATTTAGCGAAAGTTTAAGTAATGACACCATTACTGACGATATTGTCGCTGAAGAACTTATCAATGCTTTAAGTATTTTCCTCGATAGACACAATACTCTCAAGAAAAATTAACTTTATATTAGTGGCTCTGGTTATGGTGCTGTTTTCGCCACATATCTAGCTAGAGAAATTATTAATCGAAATAACGATCCTTTCCGAATTTTCTGGAGCAAAATCAACATTAAGGGTCTACTTCTGGAAACCCTTGCGTAAATCCTGACGAATGTTTCGCATCTGGGTCTGAAAGAAACTCACATTATCACTACTAGTTCTTGTATTCTAGAGGTTTTATGACCAAACCCGCCTATATGGACTACATCGGCAAATGCGCCATGTCAGTCGATCCATACCAATGTTACGTAGCTCGCCAAAAAATCGATAAAGAATACAACGCAACCAACACCTCCGCCTATAATATTTTCGCAAAATGCTGGAAATCGACTACATCTAATACCATAAATATGGGATGTGAAGACTAGAGTGGTGCAAGTTCATACTTAAATGATCCTCATTTCAGAGAAAATTGGAATATTAGACCAGAAGCACCTGCTTGGAAACCTTGTGATCTTAAAATATGGAATGAATATCATTCTGGTAATGGTAGTCTACATTTAATTCCTGGACTTATTAAGGATGGACTTCGATTCGTAAATATTTTTGTTATTTTTAGTGGGTTTATAGTGGAGATATGGATTCTACCGTACCTGCGATCGGTACCAAAGCTTGGATTAACTACTATAGAGCTGTCCATCAAGTCC
This sequence comes from Saprospiraceae bacterium, assembly GCA_016720635.1. Taxonomy (GTDB): domain Bacteria; phylum Bacteroidota; class Bacteroidia; order Chitinophagales; family Saprospiraceae; genus JADKKF01. The sequence goes on along the minus strand of JADKKF010000021.1, from coordinate 2,749 downwards.
CTATTAGAAAGAACTGGAGATAATGGTGGATTCCTGGAAAACATAAAGGTGAGGATCAAGTCGGTGGATTTATTTGGGAACTAGAAGGATTAACTATGGTTCTAGTTAAGGCTGCAGGATTTAAAGCAGGTTTCGATCAACCTGTCAGTATGGAGGAAGTATTAAACGGATTTCTAGATGGAACTACCCTTCCTTATAAGGCTTGATTGCTCTTTATAAATGTCATATTATGAACAAAAATACAATTTCGAATCAATAAAATAACAAATCGGAAATCAGATCGATCATGAGGTCCGCTGCTAAAGAAAAACCCAAAGGTTAATCGATAATTTTTTTCTGAGTAAAGGATTCTTAAGGCAAGATCTTATCTTGACATCGATCTGATTACAAATCTGAATATTAAATTAAGTCTAGTTGAGGAGGTTAGTGTAAAAGGTTTATCTAGAAGTCTTTGTTCTTAATTAAATAGTTTTCCTTCACAAATATAATGATATCGATACGTGGGAGATTTTCAGATGTCGCGAAGAAGAATTAGAATTTATAAATGAAAAAATATGCCACTGTGATGAATTGTAGAAGTAAACTAAATTTATTTTTCTTTGTACAGAGTGGAAAATTTAATGACTTAAAAAAAAGTTCAAGGAAAAGCTATCGGTATCGATCTCGGTACTACTTACTCTTGTGTCGGTGTCTGGCAAAATTAAAGAGTTTAAATCATTGCCAATGACCAGGGTAACAGAACTACCCCATCCTATGTCGGATTCACTGATACTGAAAGACTTATCGGTGATGCTGCTAAGAACCAAACTGCTAAAAACCCAATCAACACTGTCTTCGATGCTAAGAGACTTATCGGAAGAAAGTTCAATGATCCAGTTGTCCAGAAGGATATGAAACTATGGCCATTCAAGGTCGAAGCTGGACCCGATGACAAACCCGTTATCGTCGTCAAGTATAAAGGAGAAACCAAAAAGTTCCACCCTGAAGAGATCTCATCAATGGTCTTAACCAAGATGAGAGAAACTGCTGAAGCCTTCTTGGGTGAAAGCTGCAAGAACGCCGTCATCACAGTCCCAGCCTATTTCAATGACAACCAAAGACAAGCTACCAAGGATGCTGGATCAATTGCCGGCCTAAACGTCCTCAGAATCATCAACGAGCCAACAGCAGCTGCCATTGCCTATGGTCTTGATAAAAAAGGACAAGGTTAAAGAAACGTCTTGATCTTTGACTTGGGAGGAGGAACATTCGATGTCTCCTTACTCACAATCGATGACGGTATCTTCTAAGTCAAAGCCACTGCTGGTGATACTCACTTGGGAGGTGAAGATTTCGATAACAAACTCGTCGAATATTGCGCAGCTGATTTCTTGAAAAGAAAAGGAATCGACATCAGAAACAACCCTAGAGCTATGAGACGTCTTAGAACTCAAGCCGAGAAAGCCAAGAGAATTCTTTCATCTTCAGCCCAAACCGCAATCGAAGTTGACTCTCTTGCCGAATCAGAAGATTACTCAATGACCATCACTAGAGCTAAATTCGAAGAACTCTGTATGTCTATGTTCAAGGAAACTATTCCACCAGTTGAGAAAGTCTTGAGAGACTCTCAAATGTCCAAGGGTCAAATTCACGATGTCGTCTTGGTCGGTGGATCAACTAGAATTCCAAAAGTTATTGACCTTCTTAAAGAATATTTCAATGGTAAATAACCAAACAGATCAATCAACCCTGATGAGGCCGTTGCCTACGGTGCTGCTGTCCAAGCTGCCATCCTCTCAGGTCAAGGCTCAGAAGCCACAGACAGTCTTCTCTTGATTGACGTCACTCCTCTCTCACTCGGTATCGAAACTGCAGGAGGTGTCATGACTGTCCTCATCCCAAGAAATACCACAATCCCAACCAAGAAATCCCAAACTTTCACCACCTATGCTGACAACCAGCCCGGTGTGTTGATTCAAGTCTTCGAAGGTGAAAGACAAATGACTAAAGATAACAACTTACTTGGTAAATTCAACCTCGATGGTATTCCACCAGCCCCAAGAGGTGTTCCTCAAATCGAAGTTTCATTCGAAATCGATCAAAACGGTATCATGAGTGTTCACGCTACCGATAAGGGAACATCAAGATCAGAGAAGATCACCATTACCAACAACAAGGGTAGACTCTCAAAAGAAGAAATCGAAAACTTGATCAAAGAAGCTGAAAAATTCAAAGATCAAGATGAGAAAATCAGAAAGAGAATTGAAGCCAAGAATGCTCTTGAAAGCTATTGTGTTAGCATTAAACACACTCTTGATGATGAAAAACTTAAAGACAAAATCAACGAGGGTGACAAGGGCACAATCAAATCAAAGGTTGAATAAGTTGAAAGATGGTTGTCATCAAACCAAGATGCTGAGACATCCGCCATCGAAGCTAAGCAAAAAGAGCTCGAAGGTGTCTTCAACCCAATCATGTCAAAAGTCTATCAAGCAGCTGGAGGTGCCCCACCCGGAGCCGGAGGATTCCCAGGAGGAGCTGGATTCCCAGGTGCCGGAGGACCTCAAGGAGGATCTACTGGCCAATCAAGTGGACCTCATGTCGATGAAGTTGATTGATCGTTCATGTGTATATTACTTTTTCTTAATTACTTCCAAATATTTTATCAATAAAAACAAATATTCTCTAAGTTGATCTTAATAAAAAGATATACCTTTGAACTATATATGTGGTTGTTGATCTTTATTAAAATAAATAAATCATGAGAATT
>JADKKF010000020.1 GCA_016720635.1 Saprospiraceae bacterium | reverse complement strand
TCATGCTCGATTTCTTTGATGACATAATGCAAATACATCCACACGCCCAAACTTTTCTCTTTCAAAGTCTGGATGAAGAAATCCTCGGAATAATCCTTTGCGCGAATCTGTCCCGCTACTGCGGGTCGCTTTGCCACAGTGCTCAAATAATCTTCCATATCCTGAAGGTTATCCTCGCCCTGCGCTTCGAGTCAAACCGTAATGGTTCGAAGTTTGGCAGCTTGGTGTTCACAGGTCGCTGCGAAAGAATCAAGTACACGCCATCAGGCAATTCCTTCGGCAACCCAAAAACAAAGTGGTCGGGAAACGCCCGCCTCATCGAGCGCGTCACACACGATGACGATCTTCTCGCCTTCGGTCAATGTGCTGGCGGCAAGGCGCAATATTCTTTCAAGAAAATCAGGAAAAACTGAAAGCGCGTTCAGCGTGTCGCGGTCTTTGTAGGGGTCAATCTGGTAGCGGGTCCCCGGCTGCGATCCCAGTGATTGCAATGCCCGCTGCAACATCGCCTGCCCTGGCACTTGCTCCGCAAAAAGATGCAAGTACCTGCGCTCCTTCACCAAATGTGCCATGAAGGCAGTCTTGCCTACACCTGCATCCCCAACCAAAAGGAATGCACCCGATTTTTGATTTGGGTCATTGAGGAAGGCGTCCACTTTGGCGGTCAGCCAGTCACGTCCCACAAACTCATCCACGCGCACACGCTGAAAGACTCCATCGGGCGGGATGTAGTACTCATTCAGCGAAACAAAATCACCTGAGTAAAAATATTTGTTGATAACGTTGTTGTCGCCGATGATGATGTTCGAGTCTTTGACATCCCCCTCGATATGCAAGGTCACTTTTTGGTAATCGCTTGCAGCTTTCAACGCAGTATCGAGTCCGCGCTTGAGTTCGCTCGCCAGTTTTCAATCTCTGCTTCGAGTTTTGGGCAGGCTCTCCAATGCGCGTGAATCAAACAAGGCTTGCAAAGCGGGCTCGGCTTTCAGTTCCGCCTCCAATCGCTCGATGAAATACGAGGCGGGCTTGGTGGCTGCCTGGGCAAAGTCCGCATCTGCGTTGATGGATTGTCCCCAAGCTTGCGCCAGCAACGCAGGGTCAGGGTGTTGGGTGCGAGTTAATAATTTTGGAGAGTTCGGGAGGGGCCTTTTCTCAGGAAAAGATCACTGTCAATTGCGTATGAGATGAGCGCGTCAACGGCGCTTGTGAATAAGCCAGAGAGCATAGGTCAATACCACGGTCGAACTGAACTTTTAGGGGCTTCACCCCTAGTTTTATTGAGGATATACGAGGCAGAAGGATTTATCAATTACCTAAAGCCGATCAAATGGTAAACCCTGAATCCTTTCTTGACTCTTTGCTCAAGTCCTTTTCCTGCTGGCACATAATACTGGATGAAAGTCTCATTTTTAAGGTCAAGGCAGATCATATTATTGATACGATTGAGAGGCTTTAGCAAAAAATTTTTGTTCGGAGAATGATTGGAGCGCGACAGGAAGTCCAATCTTGGTGTCACCTATGCTTTCCTTGATCCAGTTTTTTATGCCCAGTTCAATTAGGACTTTTTGAAACTCGGGGGAAAGTTTAATATTGTGCCTCTCCTTAAAGAAGCCGATCTGTTCTACATTGTTCTGACCTGATAGATAAGCAATGATTAAGTCTTCATTCTCAAGATACTGCCCTCCGGTAAATGGCGCTGCTTCTTGATAAAGCTTGTCTTTGTCAATTTTCATCTGAGCATGGTCGTAAATCAAAAAAGATGCAGTATCTGAGTTTGCTCTTTTGCTCGACTTCTTAACAGCCTGAAAGTTTGATAAATTAATTCCCTGGGTGCTAAAGAATTCCCCTGTGTCAATAAACTTCAATTTTCTTTTGCGCAATGAACAGAAGTCTACGCTTGACTCGCCCTGCATATCGGCTGCAGGCGACCAAAGACCATCTTCTCTTCGATAAGCCATTGAACCGGCTTCACTCTCTAGTTCACGGTTCAAAACAAGATAATTTTTGCCTTTGTCTAAGGCAACATCCACCCAGGGAATGACCTCTTGAATTTCCCAACATTTTGCATCATCACCATCCACATTTAACTGCTGATAGGTACTGAGGGTCTTTCCATCAGCATAGAAAGTTACAGAGGAGACACCCAAATATCTGAGAAAGTTCTGTAATAGATCTCTGCTTTTTGCGACCAAGTCAAAGCCAGTATTGTTGATAATTTCTAAAGATGCTATAGAATCAATGTTTTTAATGAAGGGGTTTTCTAAAAAGTGATCTGCTTGAAAGTCCAAGGGCACAAAGGAAATACCACAGGTTCTCAGGAAGACTTCCAGTAGATTTACCAGGTTGCGGTAGTGAAATAATTGAGTCTGCTTAAATTTATATGGTTGTTCATGATGAATTAATAACTCCCCAAGTTCATCACCACCTAAAATAAAATATTTGTCCTTTGACAAAAAGCTCATGCTTTTTCGAGAAAGCTTTAATGTCAACACATCTTTGTAGTTGTACTTAATCAGTACAGTTTGCCCCCATACGTAAAGTGCGTCATTGCTCCCTTTGGCCTTGTTACCTTTTGGGCTTTCTCGGGATCTGGTGAAAACTTGGAATGAATAAAAATAATTCTTCAAAGCCATTCAAGGTTTCGCAGGTAATACCTGGGAAAGCAAATAAAATTTAAAACAAGATTAAAAATCCTTTCCGGTTGTACTCCACTTTTCGCAGAAAAGCTGTTCCAGCCGGAATGCTTTTGTAGGAGATAGAAAGAATACATAATTAGCGCCATTGGAATACGAAAGAAAATATTGAATAGTCGACAAATCTGCTTCTCGCCGTACTCGGGTTGCTTTTTTGGAATTTCCAACTTTATGTCCTTGTGCTGCCTTCTGTAAAATGCCTCCGTTGCCTTTTTATCCCTTTTGGATCTATCTTCGCTGGAATACCAGTCTTTAATACTGAAATACTCAATTCCCTTGCCCAATTTATAAAGATATTGGAACAATTTTTCAGCCACTTGCTCCGAGGATTCTGATATTTTGACTTGATTGGTTTTGGAAACATCGGATGGGGTATCGACGAGATTTAGCATATTAACTCTCCTTTTGGAACAAAAAACTTCTTAGTATGTTGGATTCAACGGGGAAACGATAGTCGTCAAAGTAGATCAAATTACCGGACGCTAGCGCTGGGGGATACTGATGATTTTTTTCCTCCAAGGCATGTAAATTTAAGAGCAACCCCTTAACTTTGGAAAATTCAGGGTAGTTGGCTGCAATAGTCTCAAGTTTATTGTGGGCTTTATCCAGGGTCTTTTTAGAAAGGCGGTTGCCTGCTACTTGGCTCCAAGCTTTAACGTCAATACAAAAGAGGTTATTTCCTTTTATGTAAAACAAATCGAACAATTCAAACAAGCGATGATATTTTGTAAAATCCTGAATTGGCTCAAAGCCATACATTGTTTTGATGCTTTTCCAGTCTCTTCCTCAAAGACAACATTATGTATCCAGCGTTCTGTAAAGTTTTCAGCCAGAGAAGGATACAAAACATCATAAAAAAACTGAGGACGGGGAATATGCCGGATGAACATTTCAGGATCAGGAACAAGCTGTTTGTATTGCTGGTAAACAATATCTGTGGTCTCGTTCAGGGATACAACCTCATTTCCTTCCAGGTCGTATCCTCGTGAATATCCACGCATATATTCAGGGAATAGTCGGCTCAAATATGGATAAGCTTTTTCTCCATTGACACTATCACTGAGCAGCTGAATTTTTTTACCGTTTTCTTCGACCGTAGCCAAATAAGGCGCAAATTTTGGCTGGGACGTGTTGTAATAAAACAGCGATTCGATAAATTCATCGGGGAATAGCTGGGATGAACGGAGTTTTTCCAGATATTGTTCTGGGTCCTTAAATACTAATGGATCACGCAATGCATTCCATGTTCGAGTGATGCCAATGGCGGTATGGTCCAGGTGAAATGTGCCGATCTCATTAAGCATCCGTTTCCGGTAGTTTTGAAAGGTGAGATAGGCTTCAGTCTCATCGTAGATATGTGCATCATAATTTTGTATTGTTCGCTTTTTCTCATCATCTAGCACACTGAGGTGGACAGCATAATTATTGACGGAAAGTTTGTGCAATTCGTTGGATTCTTCTTTTGCTAGATATCGATAAAAATTCACGAGATTGTTTCTGGTTTCTTCATTGATGAAAATTTTGATTACCTGGTTGGGGTGGTCACGCCGTTCGGTCCTGCCTATGGCTTGTAAAATGCCTTTCCCAAGCAAAATTTGATGTTGCTGCTCCTGGAAATCTCGAGCTTCTGGTTGACTGAGGTATCCATTAAAATCTTTCACCTCAAGCATAGAGTCGCCAAGACGAACAATGCTTTTCATCAAGGAAAAATGGAAAATTGTCACATCTTTGCCTGAGTCCTTTGCTTTGTATAGTGTCGGACCCATGACAGTGTAGTAACTATCCATCAATAAGACGATGGAATCAAAATCCTTTGAACTTCCTTCCTGCGTACGAATAACTGGGTTCAAGCCCTTCGATGCAGACTGATAGGCGGAAACGAAAAGTATTTTTTCTCCATCATTTTGAGACAATTCATCAAGGTATGTTTTTTGAGTAATTTTATTGTTGTATTGGTTGTTGAATGATGATTCGTATAGAATGATCTTTACTTTTAGGACGCTGTGATATTTGGGGTGTCGTAGCTGCACAAAATAAATATTTGGGTGATCTGGCGATGGTTCAAAAAGAAACTGGCCGTGATGTAACTTTGCGCATTCGCCGACAAGCTGCTTGATCCAACGTAATGTTTGAGTAAAAGCTATGGTCTGTTGGATATCATCATCTTCAAACAGGTGGAATAAGAAGGCGACAAAATTCCGTAATTCCTGCACCTTGTATATTCCGAGTCCTGACCAGCCATTATTTTCGCCACGGGTTTCAATAAATTCTTTCAATATCTGTTTTTCAAATATATCGAGAACTTCATGTGTCTTCAGGTTGGGACGGGAATCCTGATCGGAGGAGAAAAAACTCGTCGTAACATTACGGTCTAATTGCCTGTGGTTTCTGATTTCCTTACTAAGTTTCACTTCATCTTCGTTCATTGTTTCAAATGAACTTTTCCCCATTGGGTCTCGCAGGCTATCCTGCAAGTAATGCATATCGTAACTTGTGCTCAAATCCCCAAGATACCGCCTGTGCAGATATTAAAAAGATAACATTGCTATTGGGGACAACATCGAAAGTATCACCTCCAGGAGAGGTAATAATGGCTGTGCTGCCAATGGATACCTCCCTGAAGGACTGATCGATCAGGTTATTGGACGGAAACTGATAGCGGGATATCTCCTTGATATTGATAATGGACTTATTGCTTTGGTACACATACGTGCGATTCAAATACTTTATTGGGCTGTTCGGAATTGCGTTTTCATCGCCGGACTTTTGAGCCTTATCAATTTGTTGTGACCATATCTCTAAAGAATGGGATTGCAGATCTTGGGCATCCAGGACTTTGGCAAGAATTTCCTTGTAATTTAATTTGCAATCGGATCGCAAGGATTGCGTAAATAAATTCTGCAACAGATGGATTGCCGTCGCCCTCATGTTCTGTAATCTGTACGTGCCCGCCTGGTGCGCGAGTCAGGAATAATTTCTTTAATGGCTCGATGTCGTAAATATATAGATTGTTGTACGCAAAAATATTCATCAGGTCATCGCCTATCCTAGAATACAATGACTGAGGAATTAATAAACCGCGATTGTTCTGGAATTTCGAAAAAACATTGGCTAAAACATCAAAATTCAGAACCACCGGGTCTTTTCATCATAATTTTCAAGTGTGCCGATTTCATCAAACGCCTTGCGTATTCCTTTATGAAG
>JADKKF010000019.1 GCA_016720635.1 Saprospiraceae bacterium | reverse complement strand
TTCTCTTTGCAGTGATTCCAATTTTTTAGAAGTTGGATCTGTCTTCAGCAAGGTCTTAATTTCTAAATTGATTTCTTGTATGCGCTCATTCATTTCTTAATTCCTAATTGCTTTTCTAGTTTCTTTTCCTCTGCTTGCAAGGTCTTAATTTCTGCTTTTACTTCTTTCAATCGGGCTTGTAAATTTTTCTTGCTTGGCTCGGATTGTGTCATCTTTTTGAAAAACCGAGACGTCTCGGTTTTTGCTTTTTAGCTTCTTCTTTAAACTTTTTAGTAGATAAATTCTTTTCATTATCTCTTTGAATAAGGTTTTCTTTTTCTTCTTCAGGAAGGTTTTTAAGAACTTTTATTTTATCAGTGGAAAGATTCTTTGCTTTCTTTTGAGTTTCTTCAGAAAGAGATTCAAAAGTTTTTAAATGAATTAATTTAGAGTCTACCCAGTCAATCGACTTAGAAACAATCTTAGCAAGTTCCTTTCTATTGCACTTTGTTTGCTCTTGGATTTTTTTTAATGCCTTAGCAAGTTCTAAGTCAGTCAAATCTTTTCGATGTATGTTTTCTATTAACTGAGTTTCTACTCTGTTATCTGAAGAGACTCTTACAACCTTTACATTTTTCTCTTTTAAGATTTTTGAAATTGCTATTAGTCTTCTATGTCCATAGACAAGCTTAAACTTTCCGTTTTCATTTTCGTCAAATTCAATTCCTATTGGTTCAAGCTGTCCATACTGTTTTATGGAATCGGCAAGCTCTTTTATCCCTTCTTCCTTTTCCGAGACGTCTCGGATATTTTGACCGACTTCAATTAAGCCAATGGGAAAATTGGAATCGTCTAGTAAGGCTAATCTTGATTTGCTACTCATTGAACACCTTCTAAGCTTTCATAAAGCTTTTTAATTTCGTCTTTCAGATTGCCTTTCAGCTTCTTAGTTTTGATAGCAGTATTCACACTTGTAAAGCTCGGAAAGGAAAGGATTGTAGACTTAGAAAATAATGGATATTGCAATTCCTTTTCAATCTTGGATAGTGATTTACACCGGTTAAAAATTACATAGGTTTCTAGTTTGCTGTCTATGTCTTGAATTTCATTCAATGTAAACTTTGTAGACTTCAAATCATAAACAGAATTCAAGGAAGGAATTAGAATCTTGTCACTTGCATTAATCGCGGCTACTATTGAATTACTCCAAGTCGGTGGACAGTCTATAAAGCAGTATTCAAAGTCTAGGTTTTTAAGTCTCTTCTTATGACTGATTGATTAACTGAATTCTGAATCTTAGAAACTAAAAGACTTCCTGAAAGTATAGACAAATTACTATTAACCTCTTCAATACAGTCTTTGATTTTTGCCTTGCCGATTAACCAATCATAAACAGTCTTTCTAGTCTCATTCTCTTCTAGGAATCCACTTGTAAGGCTTTCTTGGCTGTCTAGGTCTATCATTAAAACTTTCCGAGACGTCTCGGATAAATACAAAGAGAGTAGGCTAGTAAGACTTGTCTTACCTACCCCCCCTTTATGATTCCATACTGTAAAAGTTTTCATTGGCTCACCTTCTCTAATGCCTTTTCTAATTCGCTTTCATTTACTGAGTAAAACTTTAAAAACTTTCCTTTCTCATGTTCTACCCCGTCAAAGTTTCCTTCAGAGTCACGGTAAATAATTGTTTCCGGCAAGAAATCCAAGTCGGTCTTTATAGCCTGTAAAACATTCTGTATGTCGTTAGTCACTGACAAGTTGCCTAAGTCCGAGTCTTCTATTATCAAAACTTTTCGTTTGATAAAATAAATGTAATCTGAATTCAAACCAATAACCCTTTTTCCTTCAGAAACATTTCAAGTAAAAATTCTATCTGTCCATTAACGGATCTCTTTTCATTGGAAGAAAGCTCTTCAAGTGCTTTATAAGTTTTTGAGTCCAGTCTTAAAGGAATTTGTTTTTTATCATTCGCGGCTATGGTTGTTTTGCTTTTAGGTTTAGTCATTGTTTTTATTCTCCAAAAATGTCATTAGGTTTTAGTTCATCATGTAAATACATGTCTTGCGTTATGGAAGTGCTTGCATGTCCTAGATACTCGGATACTGCTTTTACAGTTTTCTTTTTCACTACTATCATGTAAGTTGCAAAGCTATGTCGGAAAGTGTGAGGGTGTAAATCTTTGTCTAATACTGAGTAACCGACTTTATTAATGTCTCTCCAAATTTGCTTTCTGTCTAGGGCTTTATGATTACGATTTTCAAAAAGGAATTTTCCAGAAAAGGAATTGATTCTATTAAGAAGCTCTTCAGGAATAAAAACCCGTCTCTCTTTGCTTCCTTTTCCTTTTACGGTTATGAATGCAATCTTGTCTTTTACTTCTATGTCAGTCTTAACTTTAATTCCTACAAGCTCGGATACTCTAAGACCGGTTGCAAAGAGAATTTCAATGATTAGAGATAAACGAGTATTAACCGTTTCTTTCAATAAATCAATTTCCTCTTTGGAAAGGATCTCTTCAGTATAAACTTTTTTATCTGCCTTAAATTTGATTCCAGAAAAAACCTTGTCTATGAGTTTCAAAGATTCCAAGTCATTCATTTTCTCGGATACTTCTTTCAAGGATTTCTTTAGAGCGTATTTCTTGTTTAGAGCTGTGGAAGTTTTAGAAAAGGAATTCAGATAGTCTTTTATGTCGGTCGGATTAATAGCAGTCTTAGACTCATTGAATTTCTTAATGTGAAAATCATAGGTAACGTTTCCAGTCATCGGCAAGGATACTGGAAGGGAAATAGTTTTTTGTCTTAGTGCTAGGCTTTCCATACAGACAGTATCGAACACCTACTTTATTTAGTCAATTCTTTTTGATTTCTTTTTGATTCTTTTTTGTATCATGCAGAATGTAGACAAAAGTATAATTAAGTCTACAAGTTGCCTTTATTGCTTTCTTAGTCTTCAGTCTTGACGCTCTGCTAAAAATCTCTTTACTCAGATTTGTAGGATCTGTAAATTCTGCTTATGGGAAAGCTCATTGATAAAATCAAAGTTGGAATGAGTATGGAAGAAGTAAGAAAGATAATTCCTTACAAACCTTACTTAATCATAGCCGAAAGCCCTATGAATCAAAAAGAAGGTTTAACGAAATGGATCTATCTAAACTCTAAAGGATCTCTTGAAATCAGTTTCCAAGATTCTATTTATCAAAGTCATACGATAACACCGACTCTAGATGAAATGGATAAGCAGAAACAAGAAGGGGAAACAGAAATTGTCGATAAGCCCGAAAGCTTGACCGGTGGATTCAGTTTGAACATGAGCAAGAAGAAACTGGAAGAAATTCAAAAACAATTCAATACTTGGAATTCTTGCCCGGACCAACAAAGATTAAAAAACTGACCTTAACCACTACCTAAAATTGACCTTATTAAAACCTTCTCTAGACGTATGTAAGCCTATCAATAAGGATTCTTTCTAGGTCTATACATCTTTTTCGCAAATTCAGGATTAACCCCAAAATCTTCAGAAAGCATCTTGGCCAGTGAATTAAAATAATTCTTTCTTTGACTACTCTCATAAGTAAGGTCTTGGCATACCCGGCAAGCAAGACGATTGTTTTTAATGTAAAGAAATCTTACTCTATTATGGCAATGAGGACATTCAAAATACTTAACCTTACCCCCGTTTCTTTTTCGTTCGTTGCAAAGGATCTTTACATCTTGCTTGAAAGAATTTTCTACACTTACAGTAAATCCACAAATTACCCAGTCACTAAAAGAATCTAAGTATCTACAATCAGTGACAAGTTTCTTCTTGTTATCCTTTCGATTTCCTGAATTTAAATTTCCCAAATTATTTGCCCGAATCAGTGAACTATTCTAAATACATTTTTTCTTTAGAATCCAGCTCTAAGGCAAAGGGCTTGCGAATTTCGATACTTGACGATTGAATTTCAACTTTCATAAACTCACTCATTTTCATACCTAAAAGTATTAGTTTGTCGGTCGGAACATCCGAAAAGTCACGCTTATCTATTTCAGAATTAATTTTTTCTAAGATTTTCGACATTGTTTCAATGCGATTAATTCGCGTTAATCCCTTGTCTCTAAAAATTTGCTCTGTCAAAAGAAATTGGCTTTGTTCAATCTCTTTCTTGTGTGCTTGCTCCCATAGGATACATTGGCTTTCAGCCACATACAGAGAATCGGATAAGGCTTGTATGCTTTCCCCTGCTTGCCGTCTTTCCACATAATCTAATTCTGCTTTTTGCCAAGCTCGTTTACTTTTTGGGGCTTGCCGTTTTTCCGCTTCTTCTTCATTCACTTCATTTTCCATTTTAGTCACCTTTGTTTTAATTTCGATTTAAACCTATCTATTTTGACTTACACAGCGTTCTTTTCCAATTCTAGCCCTTACCCCCTTACCTAGTCTTAAAGAATGCTCTGCAAGCTCTGTATTCCACGTCTACGATTGTTTCACCTTAGAGTCTAGTTCTATCAATAAGACTGGATACCGTTTCAAGCTCATTCAATCCCTTTGCGAATAGTGAGTAGTATTCTCTAAGTTATCTCTAACCAGTGTTCTAGTTTCTGGAATAATCAGTTTACTATTAAGCTCTTACCTACATTTTATTTACAGAGTGTCAAAGTCGAACATACAAACAACTACTCACTACTATGTGCTTGTATGTTCGTTTTTGACACTATCATTGAATAAATCAAAATTGCTTGAATTCCCCTGTAATTGGATTTACATAAAGACTTGGCTCATGCTTAATAAATCCTTTCTTGCTTAGCATGTCCTGAATATCCTTGACGTTCTTTCTATGGATCTTTCTTTCTTTAGAAAACTTCTCTCTTACTTTCTCAGACTTGCCTTTAGTGCCTAATGCTTCAGCTATAGAATCTAGGTCTTTGCTTTTCAAGGTAATTACATTAGAATTGATTTCTATTATTCCCTTCCCTTTGAATTGTTTCAATTTGCGAAAGAGAGTGCTTCTTGACATTATGGATCTGCATTTTTCCCATAAGTCCTTTAAGCTAATTTCTTCATGAGTATAAAGAGTATCAAAAAGTAAAGCACCGGTCTTTCCGAGCTCGGATCTAAAAGCATCATTGCTTGTAGTTTCTCTTTGATAGGAAATTTCTTTTGATAGTTCAAACTCTAAAGGCTTACTGGATAACTTATAAGACTTAGCTTCCCAAAAGTCGTTTTTATTTCCTTCTTCAAGAAATGATTTTTTAATTAGTCGGTCGATTGAATTAGAAGCCGTTGAAATTGACATTCCAGTATTTTCAGCTAGTTCTCTTACTGAAAGGTTAATTGATTCTTTACCGGTTCGTTTGAAAACTTCAAGCGCATAGCCATAAGTATTTCTTGCCGTGTTTGCACTTCTTCCAAAGAGTTCACGAAATGGGATCTTGTTTAAGTTTTGAAATAGTTTATCGGACAGCTTGGAAGTGTTAAGCATAACTCTTCTTGCTTCCTGAATGGTTAATACTAAATAGTCTCTTCTTTGATAAAATGGTAATGTCTTGTAACGTGTTTGTAAGTGTAGCTTTTCTTCAAAAAAGTTTATGATTCTTTCATTGGAAAAATTCAAATCAATTAAATGTAGAACGAAATGAAATTCTAATTCTGACAAAGATTTACCGGTCTTATCTGCTTTTGAGAATTGACAGCTTTCAAAATTTCCTAAGACTAAGGGCTTCCAAAATTGCCAAGAAATACCATGTGGCTTTAATGAACTTTTTTCTTTTTCTGGAATAGGAATTGTTAAGATTCCCATTTCATTCAAATCTGAATTAGTCAATAGTAAAGGCTTGTTAGTTGACTTTCTAATCCATTGATACTCTAATCCTTGCTGTCCATCTTTTTCTACATAAGAAGGGGGTAACAACGCATACCCCCCCTCACCCCTAATTTCAAAACCATACTTTTCTAAATTTTGCTTACTTGTTTTTATTGGCTCTTCAGTGACAATGTAAATGTGTGGTCTTCCTGAAGCTGTCAAAGATTCCCATGTAGAATGTCTTATCTCTTCAAATCTTTTTTCTTTAGCAATCGTATTTTCAAAGACTCTTGGATTGTCTATGTCGAGTATCGCAAGGTTTCCTGAAGTTGCCCCCCCTAGTCCGGCTATGTTTCCACAATTAGAATCTTTGAACATAGAGAGTCTTTCTTCTCTATTTAAAAACTTCTCTTGAAAACTTTTCCAAGGAGTATTTGTAGTCTTGCTTCCATAGATAGCCGGAAAAACATTTATACCGGCTTCATGGTAAACGATAACAGAATCTTTTACTTTCGATAGGTCTAACATTACTTAGCCCCCTTTCGTTTACGCGGCTTAGCAGTATTAGGTTTTTCTGAAATTCCAAAAAGTTTTCTTGCTCTTTCTGAAATTACTTTTTCGGCTACTTTACTTAGAATAATTGTTAAGCCATAGGAATAGGTTTTTGTATCGGCTTGCCAAATTTCACTTATCGTAATTTCAGCCTTAGCTCCAATCTGAGATGAAACACCGGCTTTAAAAAATCCTTTCCACACTCTCTTAGTTGGATAGGTGATAGTTCTAAACTCTATTTCCAAGTCTTCTTGGTTCAAGAAACTTATGTAGGCTATAGGCGTTTCCGTTATCTGTTTTTGAAAATCATTTATGAATGGTCTATTATCATAATGACCATGCTTGTTTTTCTTAATCTCAGATTCATAAACCTTAATGTCCGATTCTGCTTGTAATTTAATAAAGCAATTCGTTTGTTCTAATGTATTTATTCGTTCCATAGTGCTTACTTTGCACTAGCTGAAATAATCGGTAAAATCAATGTGACACTAATAAGATTCTCTAGAAATCTTTTTCGTGCTCTGGATTTTTTTTACAAATTATAATTGACTCTATAGGAAGTAGGTGAGAGTGTTTCTTTACAAAGAGAAGGGAAACAAATCAGATTACCAGTCTGATTTCACCGCTAGCTTAGAGAGTCAAATTTTTAAGCTAGCGTATTTACTCCTTTTTCATTAATTCCATTTTCTACTAATTCATTTACTACTTGATTCATTGAAATTCTCCTTTTCTTAGAAATCTTTGCAAGCTTATTGAATAAAATTCTAGTTGGTCTGAATCCTACTTCCTTGCGCTCACTTACTTTTTCAGCCTGTTTGCTTAATCGTTTCATTTGGCTCATTTTTAGTCAACCCCTCTTTTTGGAAGATAGCCGATTGTAAAACCGATTATCATACAAAGAAATGTAAGCATCATAAGCCCCCCTTCTTCAATCGTTCGATTGTCGTTTCACATTCTTGGATCTGGTTATTCATAGTTTCAATTCTGTCATCGGTGACAGCTCCTCTATAGCTTCTTGTCTGAAGGTCAAGGATGTAAGCCCGATGTTCTTTTATCGTATGTTCTAAGGATCTAATTTCTGCTTTGTGGTTACTCATTGTTTACCTGTTTCCCATTCAAAAACAAAAAGCCAAATTTGTAAGGTATAGTATTTTATGCCTTCTATTTTAAACTTATCAAAATAATACATACTACTTTGAGATACACTTATTTCAAAATTATTCATTGTTTACCCCTTCCATTTCATCCATAATTAGAAAATCTGAATTCTCTTCTTCATAGTCTTTGCAGTCTTCAGCGATTTTATCAGATTGGAATAAATCGACCGGCTTACTAAGCAGATTACAAAAACTATTTGTAAATGTCCATTCATGGTTAGTGCAAATTTTACAGTTATTCATGATTTACCCCCTTTAATCTCTTCTTGGAATTTGTAGCCCGTGAAAAATCCTAGCCCGAAAAGCAAAATTATTATTAGTGTGCTCATTTGGTTTCTCCTGTAAAAGCCTTAAAATTATAATGCGGCTTATTGTCATTATGCGTTGTTTCTGTTTTTGATTGTTTAGAAAGTTCTATGTCGCGGTTATTGTTGGATACTGAGATTACAGTCAAGGCAACTATCCCGACTATCGCGACTATGTGAGTTTTGCTCCAAATTCTTTCAAATCTTTCTTCGGCGCGGTGTAAATCATATTCGATTAGTTCAAGGTTAGAATTGATTTTTGCAGTATACATACTAGGTCTATTCATTAGCTCATTCATACATTTGCTCCTTGACCTATAGCTTCATTATTTTTTGACCTGTAGGTTAAAGAAACATCATTCAAAAGATAAGCGTTGTTCGGCTGTTCTGAATAATATCTATTAGCCTCAT
>JADKKF010000018.1 GCA_016720635.1 Saprospiraceae bacterium | reverse complement strand
TAAATTGAAAAACAAATGTTCGACATAATTCCGTCAGCCGGTATATTGGCAATGCAATGTTATATGAAGGCTACGGGTAATTATCTTTCAAAATGTGGATAACTTAGTAAAAAATAGTTTACTAAATATTTGGATTGTAGTAAATTTTGATTTACTTTTACTATATCAAATAACAATTAAAAACTTCTCAAATGTCAAACAAAGTAAAAATCGAAGCAACTGTAATTTCTGAAACAGAAAAAGCAATCAAAGTAGAATTAGTTTATCAGCATCTTGAAAGCCTTAAACGTAACAATTGGAATACATGGTTGCCAAAATCACAATCAGTTATTACAGAAACAAAAACAGGTTTTGGAACTACAATTTTAGAATTACCAAAATGGTTAGCTGATAAAATTGGCGATGAAATTCGTGCAACCTGCGGCATGTGTAAGCACTTAGGCGGTAACGGCGTAGTTTATAATTTTTAATCATAAAAACTTCTCAAAATGGAAAATTTAAAATTCTGGCTTGAATGCCAATCGCTTCTTCAGGAAGGAGCAAAAGAAACAATTGAAACAATGGATGAAACAGAAGCCTTAGAAACAATTAAGGCATTCTATTCAGACCAGACGGATTACGCAGTAGATGTATTAACCAGAGATAGCTGGTTACCTGGAAAGGGAATAGTTGAATTTCTTTTAAATAAATACGAAAACCTGAAGCCGGTTGTTATAGAATGGTGGACTAAAATTGAAAACAAAGCTGCTGATAATTGGATGAAGGAAGTCGGACAAACATTATTCTAAATACTTGGTGTTTACCCTGAGAAGTTCATCAGGCGTATGGCTCCACGATACGGGCTATTTTTTACTTATGAAAGAGATTTTAAAATACATATCAGCGAAGCATTTCTTCGCTGATTATGCGAAGGATGTGAGAAATTTCACGCATAAAATGCGTGGAGTTGACGGGAACGGAAAGGCAATTGATTTTAGTGATGAAGATAAAAAATTGATTGCTTCCGGTCTCAAAGAAATGATGAAGGATACCGTTTCAAAATTAAAGTAAGATTGCTATTGCTTAGGGTGGTAGTAGCTTTCATATAACGAATAGGTATTGCCGATGGCCGGGCAATTAAAAAACTTCTGCCGGAACTAAATATTATTAAAAACTAAAAATAAATTTTATGAATGAAAGTACATTAAAAAACGTTCAGCCGGAACAAATGCCGAATAGCGAACCGCAGCCGATGGACAGCATGTCACGCCCTGCTATTGGCAATACCAATGTTGGCGGAAGTGATTTAGTCCCACAAGAGGCATTTGAAGAGGTTTGTAAAAAAAGAGATGAGTTAAATAAAAAAGTCAAAGAATACTATGAACACATAGGCGCATTGGAAAAACAGATCATTGAAATGATACGACTACGCAAAAAAGAGTATTTTAATTTCGTTGCTCAATTAAATGCTATGAAACTTTTTTTTGATGTTACCGAAAAAGCTGGTACGCATAGACAAAAAGAATTATTTTCTCAAACCGCAAAAGGCGTTATTGATGCAAAAACGGAAGAATTAATAAGAAACTTTAATGATTATAGGTTCCGTGTAAATCGGACAAAGTTTTATATAGGCGATCCTAAATGTTATCAATTCCAAAATATTCCTAATGATGATGATTTGCCATTTTAGGGTGTCTGCGCATTTCCGCCAACCGTCCAGCATTGGCGATGTTGCCGAATTTGAAAAACAAATGTTCAGTATGAGTACACAAGTTGATTTATTTACAGGCGTTCAGGATATGCACTACACCGGCAATATTGCCAATGCAGTGTTACCGGCTGGCGTTAGTGTTTTGGTTGCCTGTGAGGAAAGTCAAGCCACAACAATAGAACTGCGTAAACTTGGTTTTGATGCCTGGAGTTGTGACTTGCAGGATTGTAGCGGTGGACACCCTGAATGGCATATCAAAGGCGATGTTTTGAGTGTGCTGAATGACGGCTGGGATATGATGATAGGACACCCAACCTGTACATATTTGACAAATAGCGGTGTATGTTGGCTGAGGAACAAAGATGGAAGCCGGAATGAGGACAGGTGGCAAAAACTAAAAGAAGGTGCTGAATTTTTCAAATCCTTACTTGATGCCCCGATACCATTGATAGCTATTGAAAACCCGATACCGCACAAATACGCTGTTGAATTGATTGGTAGAAAATATGACCAATGTATTCAGCCGTATCATTTCGGGCATACAGAAAGTAAGGCGACCTGCTTTTGGTTGAAAGGATTACCAAAGTTGAAATCCACAAACGATGTAAAAGAACAATGGAAACAATTACCGAAAAATGAAGCACAAAGATTACACTATTTGCCACCTGGACCGGAACGAGCAAAACTGCGTTCAAAAACCTTTGAGGGTGTCGCAAAGGCTATGGCAGAGCAGTGGGGTAGCTTCGCTTGCCGGTAACGGTTTGTGGCTTGGCGAAGTACCGCCTTGCAGAATGTTGAAATTTAATACAAAGGCTTGTGGCGGTATTTTGCTAAACCACTGTTATAAGCCGTTTTTATTAAGGTTTGGTTTAATAATTTAATTTAAAAACAATGGTATTCAGAAAATTAAAAAGAGTTTGGTCACATAATGATATGAACTACTTACCGAAATTCAGAGAAACATTCCCTGAACTAAACAAGGTGTCAAGTGAAGAAATGTGTGATAGATGGATTTCACTCGGTATTGATTTCTACACAGAAGAAAAAACAGAAGTAAAAGGTTGGATTAGATTAACACTTCCATTCGCATTGATACTTTTTGTCTTAATGTTTATCGGACTTCCTTTTGCTTTTATTCTTACAGGCAAATGGTCTTATGGTAATGGCGATAAAAGTAGAATACTAAATTGGTTTCGTCAATTGCGGTTGGTCTAAAATGGCTTATAACGTTGAGGGCTTGGCGTTGTGGCTGCAATAGTGACAGTCAAGCTGGGATATAAAGATTAATTATTAACCAAAAGCTGAACTACATACAAAAGATGAATAGCGTTACGTCGGATAGATTTGAAGCACAATAACGATATACTGTTGAAGTGCGTTCTGTCGAGCAGCTATAACGCCAAACCTTTGTTGTAGGCAGTTATACTAAAAAAACAAAATGGCAAACCTTTATCAAAACCAATGATGGTAAACTTTTCATTACCCTATTCTGATGGTAGTGGTGAAAGATTAAATGTTCTTTATGACTCAAGAAAAGAAAAAATTGAGATTGAAAGCATTGATAAAATATCAATTGCTAAAGAAGATTTAGAATGGCTTATTGATGTTTTGCAAGATGTCAAAAGATTACACTTAGAAACTTTGCAGCCGTCAAAATAATTGCCTACAACGGCAAAACATTGGCGAAGGCAGGGATTTCCTGCACTGCCGTTCATTTAACAAACTAAAGTTGAAAATATGCAAACAGTTCAATTAAACCACGTCCGCCCTGCTTTTGCCAATGTATTGTTGGCAGCAGGTTTTTCTCCGAACCTTCAAAAGTTCCTGAAAAAGCATCCGCACTTTACACAAATTCATTTTGACCCGACTGATAAAATATGGTACATCGGGTATATGGATGAAAACAACATTTGGTGCGGTGCTAAATTCCTTGATGTTCTTTGTCGAGGCAGGCAGGCATCAACATTTAGCTATGCAAAATCAATTTATATGCGATTTGTCGAAAGGTCAGAACAGTTTTGGAATTGTGCTGAATATATGGGTCGCAGGATGTTTAGGCGGTGGTACTGGTAAACTTGCTGCCAACGTATGGTGCTATGCGAAGGAGGCGATTATTAGCACTAAAGTTGATGCGGAGTACAATTTTTTGTTTAACCACAAATGTTTCTGCGGAGAACTGAACCGCCTCTTTTGTATAGCACGTGTTACCTGCTGGTGCGGATTATTACCATAGAACTTGAATTGAAACGCAAACGCTTTTTCTTTTCTTTTTTTGAGCGATGGCAAAAATAATTTTGAAAAAATTAAAAATATGATTGATATAAACAAGAGTTACAATGAAAGCAATTTAGAAACAATGGCAAAAATGCCTGATTGTTTCGTGGATTTAACGGTAACATCTCCTCCTTATGACGGATTGCGAACCTATAATGGATATTCATTTCCATTTGAGGATATTGCAAAGGAGTTGTTCAGGATTACAAAACAAGGTGGTATTTTAGTTTGGATTGTAGGAGATGGACACGAAAAAGGAGGTGAAACATTAACTTCATTTAAGCAAGCATTATTTTTTAAAGAGATAGGATTTATTGTTCACGACACAATAATTTACAAGAAAAATAATTTTAGCGTTCCTTTCCCAGACAAGTATCATCAGACTTTTGAATACTGCTTTATATTGAGCAAGGGTAAAAAGAAAACATTTAACCCTATTTGTGATAGGAAAAATAAGAAAGCGGGACAAAGCGGAGGTGTTCAAAGTATTACAGAAAAGGATGGGACAAGGTCAAAGCGAAGTGCTAAAATTATAAACGACTATGGTAAAAGACATAATGTTTGGGAATACGATACAGGAATGTATTTAAGCACAAAGGATAAATTCGCTTTTAATCACCCTGCAATATTCCCTGAAGAACTTGTAAAAGACCATATTATAAGTTGGAGCAATGAAGGTGACTTGGTTTACGACCCATTTATGGGAAGTGGAACAACTGCAAAAATGAGTATTTTAAACAACCGTAATTGGATTGGAAGTGAAATATCTTCTGAATACTGCACTATCATTGAAGAACGTATTAAAAAAGCATTGGAAGAAAAAAGAAAAGAAAAAGATTTACAGGCAGGAACTCTATTTGGAAACGAAATGTAGCACTTGCAGGTAACGTTTCACGGCTTGGCGATGTTGCCGCTTCCTATCGCTCAAAAAAGTACAAATGTTCAGTATTTATTCGTCTGCTGATAAAAGAACTGAACGGCAATATTGCCAAACCGAATGTTATCTGCATCTGCGGTCAAAAAAATAAAGAGTATGTCAAAAAGTAAAATAATAGAAGTAGCATTTAAAAAATGTGAAACCTGTAATGATTACAATATATTGTTTTGTAAAACCTGTCAAACAGAGGTGGAAGGCAAAAATAGATGCCCTGAATGTAATAGGTTCGTAAAAACAACGCCTTGCCCTGATTGCTACGGATGTGGATTTGAAGAAGAATATAGATTAGGCGATTATTGCAGTTTTTATGTTAGCCAATATTCTATTGATGAATATAAAAAGTTTGTTGGCTTTACTGGCTATAAAAGCAAACTTTATAAAGCAAAGATTGTAGAAATTGTAAAAGAGGACACAGTTAAAATAAGGGTTAAAGGAAAAGAGATGTTTGTCAGCACTGCGGATTTGTAGGGTGTAGCAGTTGCAGATAACGTTTTGGGGCTTTGCGTAGTGGTGGAATTAGAACCACAAAAGCTCAAATTTATTACTAATGTTAAATAGAATTACAAATGTCGAATTTAGAACAAAAACCACCATTACGCAAAACCCCTGTTAGGTGCAGTGTTTGTGGATGCTTTATGAGAAGATTGAAACTGATTGAAAAAGTTAGATTAGGACTACTACCTGACAATAAGCATACGCATATTTGCAAGCGGTCAAGTATAAGTTACGAAACAGGTGTTATGGAACACGAATAACATTGCACCTAACGTTCAGGGCTTTGTGTCTGTTACCGAATTAGAATTACTAAACTTCAAAATTTATTCAAATGAACAATAAAGAACAAAAAGCACAGCCGACTTCCGTCAGCGGTAATAGCACAAAACCCCATGTTGGTGGTTCGTGCCATCGTGAGGAAAACCTGTACACACCAAATTGCATAAGAACATTTACAGGAATTTATGTGAATGTTTTTGAGCCAACACCCGAAATGATTTGCATTGAAGATATTGCTCACGCCCTATCAAATCAATGCCGTTTTAGTGGACATTTACCAACTTTCTATTCAGTTGCACAGCACACAGTTGCAATGAGTAAATTAATGCACGAAAGCCACAAATTAGCGGCATTGCTGCATGATGCAAGTGAGGCTTACTTATTGGATATACCAAGCCCAATAAAAAAAGGATTGAGTAACTATAAAGAAATTGAGGATAAGCTAATGATTTTGATTGCTGAAAAGTTCGGCTTCCAATATCCATTGCACGAAAAAGTAAAAGAAGTTGACAATTATATGCTTCAATGGGAATGGTCAACACTTATGCTGGGTAAAAGCGTTTTTCCTAAAATTGAGTGTTGGTCGCCAAATGATGCAAAAAGATATTTCTTGTCAACCTTTAAAGAATTAGGGTGTGTCCAGGCATGACCACCAACGTGTCGCATTGCTGTCAGTGGGGGAATTTGAAATACTAAAGTTTAAAATATGCAGAATAGTTTGTTTGAAAATATACAGTTGAATGACTTCCGTCAGCCCCCATTGCAGCAATGCAGTGTTGTGTGCAGTACGGTTAATAATACGGAACTTCTTTTGTCGCAGCCTAACGAAAGCGTAAATATGATTTACTCCGATATTCTTTATGGCACTGGTAGAAATTTCGGTGAATACGAAGATTTAAAGCCTATTAGAATTGATATTGAAAGCCACTACCTGCCACGACTTATTGAAATGAAAAGAGTGCTAAAACAAAACGGCTGTATTTATTTACAAATGGACACAAGAATAAACCATTGGATGAGAATTTTGATGGATGAAGTTTTTGGGTATGATAATTTCCGAAATGAAATAAGCTGGTGTTACAACTCACAAGGCAAAACAACAAAACAGTGGAATAAAAAACACGATGTAATACTTTACTATACCAAAAGCGAAGATTTTATTTTTAACTCTGATATTGTAAAGGATAGTATTTCGGATTTGACTTATAGAAGATTTCAAAAAGAGATTGACAAATACGGATATTATACTGTTTTGAAAAATGGCAAAAGAACGCAATACACTTTAGCTGATGGAAGTTTGCCGAAAGATTGGTTTGAGGATATTACATACATAAGCAGGGATAACAAAGAATTGACTGGCTATCCTACCCAAAAACCAAAGGAATTGATAAAGCGTTTTGTTTTAGCATCTACAAACGAAGGTGATACAGTTGCAGATTATTATTTAGGTAGTGGCACAACTGCTGTCGTTTGTCAGGAATTAAACCGAAATTTCATTGGCTGCGACATAAACGAAAAAGCTATTGAATTAACGAAAAGCCGATTATTGGATGGTCGGTAGTATTGCACACAACGGACGGGTATTTATGTAGTGGTGGAATTAGAATTACTTCTGCCGATATACTTCCCGAAGCCGAATAGAGAACAAAAGTACAGTATTAGCCCTTCTGCCCACCATTACATAAATACCAATGTTGTGTGCTGTTTTTTGTTTGAAAGTAAATGTGGATAACTTTATTAGGAATAGTTTTGCTAATTCAAATAATTCAATGTATCTTTGTTCTATCAAAGTAACAATAAAACTAAAAACATGACAGATACACAAGTAAAAGAAGAAATAAAAAGGATGAACGCTTATGACATTAATAAGTTAAACAACCTTGCAAACAAAAGTGGTATTTCGTTAATGACAATTAATTTCTGGTATAATGCAATTAAAAACTAATAGTATGAAAGCGCAAACATTTATAAAAGACTATGCGAACTATGAAGATGCTTTTGAATATATGAACATGAAAAACAGAGCATTTAAAAAAGCAGGAAACAAAGAAGACATTCTTTGTGTGGTTCCCGGCTGCGAAGGCGATAACTATGCAGTTGTTGATTTAATGACTGCAATAGAGTTAGGGCTTGGCTATGTATGGTCTTCATCTTCTACTGGATGGGTAAATAATCCCTGGAAATAATGAAAAAACAAAAAAAAGAGTTTGGCAGAGGTGGCAGCCGTGCAGGTGCTGGCCGCCCACGTCAATTTGAAGAACCCACAACGATAAATTTTAAATGCGAATTGTCTGATAAACTAAAGGCAAAAGAAAAATTTGGTAAGTCGTTTAATCAAATGTTTGTCGCATGGTTGAAGTCTGTCTGCAAATAGCACACAACGTTTGCGGCTTTGCGATGGCCGCCAAAGACGAAACTAATTATTAACCGAGATGTGTCAGGCGGCTATTGCAAAACCGCTGTTAGCCGCTGGCCTTCTTCACAACACAAATAAAAATGAAATGGATTGATTTTAATAAACAAATGCCGAAAGAAGGTCAAAGGATTATTATAGCAGAAAACGGCTATGGTGCTTTCGATACATACTTTGAATTTGACAAAGATGCAGACTATTCAAAGTGTATGTGGTGTCTGTGGCCGTTTTAGGCTTGCGGCTAACGAACAGGGCTTGCAGCAGTGCAGGTAATAGAATTAATGTCGCTCAATAGCTTATTGTACAAATGATGATAGAAGATAAAATGACCATAGCGGATTCGTCAGCCTGCATTGCTGCAAACCCCATGTTGCCCGTTCGTGCGGCGAGTTTAAAGCGGTTCATTTCCTTTAGTGGGGGCGTTGAAAGTACAACCATGTGTATTTTATATGGCAAAGGTTCAACTGCTATTTGGTGCGATACTGGTGCAGAACATGATTTGATGTACAACAGGATTAATGAAGTAGAAAGTGAATTGAAAGTATTGCATGAAGGCGATTTTGAACTGATTAGGGTTAAAAGCGAAAAGCATAAAGGCTTAGAAGATTATGCAAAACTTAGAAAGTATATGCCATCTGGGCAAGCAAGATATTGTACAAGGCTTTTTAAAATTGAGCCGATTGATAATTTTTTAGGAACGCAAGGCGATTGCGAATTAATGGTAGGCTTTAACGCCGATGAAGATGGCAGAACTGGTAATTTGGAATTGAAGGCAAATGTTAAATACACCTATCCATTAATTGAAGCAGGTTTAACAAGGGATGATTGCGAAGATATTTTAAAGCTGCATGACTTACACCCAAACTTCCCTGTGTATATGCTTCGTGGTGGATGCAGAATGTGTTTTTTTAAAAGTGAAAAAGAATATCGGGCAATGTACCATTTGAATAAAAAGGAGTTTATGAAGATGATAGATTTTGAAGAAGGGTTACAAGATAAAAGATTGAAATTTCACAGTATTTTGTCAAGCGGTAAAAGTCTAAGACAATTAGCTGCTGAATGTGAAAGAGAGAAAGCATTTTTACAACTGTCTGATTTTACAGAGTTGTACAAGTCGCTAAAAAAAGAAACTTCCTGTGGTGCGTTCTGTCACAGGTAGCATGACGGGCAACGGGGGCGATTGGCGAAGTAAAAGCATTTCACTGCTGCTGATGGTTATCACTATGCTCAATGGCTTTTATTTTGCCAATTGCGTGTTAGCTGCTGTTTTTTTTCTCTTTGATTGTCAGTACTTTAGAAAATAATTTAAAAATATCTTTGAAAATGTTTGCATATTCAAAGATAAGGTTGTATATTTGTTCTACAATTAAAAACAAAATAAAATGACAAATTTACAAGTAAAAGAAGCGATAAAAAAGATGAAAACTTACAACGTAGATAAGTTAAACACCTTAGCTAATAAAAGCGGTATTTCTTTAATGACAATTAATTTTTGGTATAACGCAATAAAAAACTAAAAAATGACAAAGACAAAATTTAGAGCCTACTGGTACGAAGCCATAGACACAACGCCAGCAGAAGAACACATCCATTTTACAAGGCTTATGAAAGGTGAAAAATACCTAATAGCCAAAACAGACAATCCGAACTTTGTTAGCATTACCGGTAAGTTATTCTCAAACTCCGGCGGCTTTGAAAAGGTAACTGATAAGCACCTGCATTGGACAAGGGTAAAGCCAAACGTAAAAATTATAGATGTTTCTGAATGTTTAACAACTATTTAAATACTCTGGCAACTATTTAAATACTCTGACAACTATTTAAATACTCTGGCAACTATTTAAATACTCTGACAACTATTTAAATACTCTGGCAACTATTTAAATACTCTGGCAACTATTTAAATACTCTGGCAACTATTTAAATACTCTGACAACTATTTAAATACTCTGACAACTATTTAAATACTCTGGCAACTATTTAAATACTCTGACAACTATTTAAATACTCTGGCAACTATTTAAATACTCTGACAACTATTTAAATACTCTGACAACTATTTAAATACTCTGGCAACTATTTAAATACTCTGACAACTATTTAAATACTCTGACAACTATTTAAATACTCTGGCAACTATTTAAATACTCTGGCAACTATTTAAATACTCTGACAACTATTTAAATACTCTGA
>JADKKF010000017.1 GCA_016720635.1 Saprospiraceae bacterium | reverse complement strand
AAAAAAATAAAAAATGAAAAAAAGCAATTATTATTCTATCAATCTATTTTTCGGATTTAATTCTTATTCTCAAACGCATTTAGAAAAGCTGCAGAGTGGCACAGGACAGCGCATTTAAAGCCAAAGTAATCTATGCAGCTTATGAGGCTTCAATTGATTTAATTACGCAGATAGCACAGCTCCTGTAAGCGTTAAGCGGTTTCGCAAATTATAATTAGCAGCGTTGCTAATTTAGACGATGTATCAGTTCACTAGGGTTGGGCTACTACTTGCAATCTATTCCCTGCAACGGTTCATATTGATATTAAAGCAGCCTATACAGGATATTAGTTTATTATGCCGTTTGTTTCTCACTATTCGCAAAGCATGGTATAAAAGACGTTCAATAATGAAAAGAATTTTAACGATATTGCGTTTTTATCAAATTTTTTTTCATTCGGTGTTAATGCTCAATCAGTATTGTTATCTGGTTGATACTTTATTTAATGGGGTGTGGGATTTACAAGGGAACTCTTGGGAAATAAAAGGTAAGATTTCAGGTAATGTATTTTAAGAAATGCCATTATTGAGGCTAATAGATACACTCAAATATTTGAACCATCTGTTTCTTTAGAGAATTGTAAAGCAGAGTAATTTTAGTGTGGCGTGGTATGGTGGAAAAACCTACTAAATTGGACAATTCCTTAGCTTTTCAAATAAGTTCAGATATGTGTATAAGAATAATATTTACAATTTATACATTCCCCAAGGTGCATATAATGTTTCTCAAAGTTGGTTGCTAAGAAATCTTTTTTAACCGGGTAGATATACAGCATGGAGTTTGCATGTTAAGGGGCAAGGGAATATTTGGAGCAATAAAACATTATTAAGATATTCGGAGTTGCTTTGCTGTAGGTGTGCAATTAGCTGAAGGAGTTATTTTTAAAGGTTGGCTATTACAGGTATTTATTCTACTCATTTAATTTAGGGCAAGAGTATTACTATTCACTAATTTCCTTACATTCCAGTTGTTCCGGATTAGTTATTGATTATGACGGAACAAATATTACAAGTGGTAGTACAGGTGTAAGAATAAGATACATGGATTGAAAAGTTTGATGTGTGTTATGATATAAGTCCTGATGGAGTTACCTACAATGCTGATATTATTAAGCTCAAGATATAAAAGTAGGTAATTGCAGAGTAGGCGTAAGAAGTGGGCAAGCGCAAAGAGAAAGGAAATGAAATTAATAATATTGTAGCTTGGGAAGACTCAAATATTAATTCAAATTGGTAAAAAGTGGTAAGTGGCAGCAGGTCATTATATAGTAAGAGGTGGTAATATTGCAGGTAATGTAATTCAGCTTTTTGATGTGCAGCTTTCGGGCTGGAATAGTTTTACAGTTTATGGATTGTATGCAGAAGGTATTGCAAGGCTTGGTTATTTTTCTGCACAAATAAGTCAATACAAGATGCCTATTGGACTTGATGGATTAAATATAAGGTTTGCACCTCAATCCTTAGCCAGGTAAGCAAAATTTAATTTATTCATGGGCGCAAAGGTTAATGATAAGCAATTCAAATCTTTGGTACTATGGTGTAGTTGGAGACTGCTTAATGACTTTTGCAGGTTATTGTACTTTTAACAATGTGGATTTTGGATTAAGTAAATGGCAGAGATAATCTACATTAATCATTTGGATTATTCAAATCGGCACACTTTATAATCAAAAAAGACTCAATGAGATTTATATTAACGATATTATTCACTCTTATTGCTTTTGTAGCATTTAGCCAAGAAGGCGACCCTTTAAACAATGCTATAAAACATAATTACAAAACAAGTGAGTGGGGTACGCATATGGGTTGTGCTAAAGAAAACCAAGCAGGAACAGGTGAACATCCTACCATAATGTTTTTTCATGGGGTGGGTGAAGCTGGTAGTGGAAGTAGTGATGCTTCTTTAGGTAAACTTAGTACATGGGGAATTTTTAAATTGGTAAAGGATAGTGGCTGGAATGGCATTGTAACAAATCCTGTAAATGGAGTTACAGATACATTTATGCTTATTGCTTTGCAAGATGGATTTTTTAGCCCTGAAATTGATAAAATTTGGTATGCTTTAAAAAATGATGATACTATTAAAAACAGGATTGACTGGAATAGAGTTTACTTAACAGGTTTAAGTGCAGGAGGTCAAAACTTATTAAACGGTGTATGCAGCAGCCAAAACTATGCTGACAGCGTTAAGGCAGTTGTACCTATGAGTACAGCAGCTTGGACAATAAGGCCAGCTACAAGTACTTTCACTTATCCTAAAGCATGGGGCTTTCATGGTGAAAGTGATGGTACTGCTCCTTTTGAAAATACAAGATATTTTTGCGATAGCGCAAATGGTAGATGGACACATATACCTACAACTCACAGCAATTGGAATAGCAGCAACGGTACTGCTCCTTCATGATTTAACATACAGGGAAATTTATACAGGGTATAATCTAAACATCTATGAATGGATGCTTGTTGCTGCAAAGTGGGTTCCCTTCCGGGCCATGTCCGGGAGATAGCAGCGTTAAAGTACCGGTAAGGCAGATTATCAATTCTACTCTTACAGGTAATAAATGGGCTTTATTTGACGAGCAAGATAAGAACGTACAAAGTGGTTGTTTTTCTGACCCTTTAATTTATCCTGCCAATTCCACTTATGCAAGCAACAATGTAAGCTATGATACAAACCATGCTTTGATTTGCAGATATGAAAATCCAACAGGAAGATTTAGGAATAAAGCATTGCCGCCAAGTGGGCTAACCTATGATATTCGCTTTGATGGAGTTTGGCATATAACTAAGATTTGCATATTTACAGAGGCCGTAAATGCAAATAAATTCCTTACAATAAAATCAGGTACGCCTTTTTAATTTTAATCAAACTATTGATAGTTTACTTTCAGCAGATTTATCAGTAGGTGGATGGACTGATTTAACGGTTAACGATACTACAAGATGGATGCAACTTCATATTGCAGACAGCTTTGGAATAATCAATGAAGTAGTAGTGTATGGTTACAGAATCGGAGTCGCTGATACAGAACCTACCATAACTAAAGTTAAACCCAATAGAATATTGGATAGCATTATGGCCACAAACATATTCTACGGCATGGGTAGAAGTGCAGATGGTAATTACTATAACTACCATTGGACAGGTGGTTTACGTTCATTCTCCGCAGCAGCTTATTTGCAATACGCAAACGGTAATTTAAAACATCCAGCAGGTGTGGCAGATGCTCTTGAATATAATTATGATAAGGCTCAATTAGATAGTGGAAGTAATTTACACTTTGCTTTTGGAAGCCTTGTGGATAGCAGTATGATGATAAATGCAGGTAGTAATAATCCAGGCGGTGATTGGGCAGATATGAAACCTATACCTACAAACCTTGCCGATACAAGTACATGGCAAGCCTTTTCATACCAAGATAACTTAGTAAGAAGTGGTTTACCGGCAGGAAATGGTAATAGTGTTCCAAGCGGCAGGTATATTCTTACGATGAATGAAATTGCTGAAATTCCAGCATCGTATAAAAAGGCAGCAAGGAATTTACGCAAATATGCCAATGGTGGTAAGTTGATTGGACTATACACAATAGAACCTGATAATGAAAAGGACGGTACATTTAAGAAGGCTGGCTATATGCTACCCTATTCGATAGCTGCAATGATGAGCGCATACTATGACGGTCATAGAGGTACAATTTGGGATGGTGCAGATAGCGTTGGTGTATGGGGTACAGGAGTTAAACTAATCTTCCCTGCATTGTCTTATACGTTTCCTGATTACATTGAAGCAATGACTTATTGGTGGAGATATAACAGAGATACAACAGGCGGATGGAAGCAATACCCATTTGATATATTTAATGTGCATCAATATCCAGGTACTTTAGCTGTACAATTTAGTGGTTCAGGAAAAGCAATAAGTCCTGAAAATACTTATTATAATCTTCAACAGAAATTAGATACTGCTTTACACTTTGCAGCAATTTATGGAACCCCTTTAGTTAATACTGAATTAGGGTTTGATGCTTACATAGATACAAATAAACGCAACAATAGTTTTCAGGCTATCCATGCTTTTGGAACTAAAAACGTAGAACAAATACAAGCCGATTGGGTTGCCCGCAGTTACTTAATGCACGCTGCCAATGGAGTAACTATGTATCAATACTGGTTAGCAGATCAGGGTAATTATGAAACCACAGGCGGTACTTTTAATGCTACCGGATTACTTAAATGGAATACAGATGATGGAGCATTGCCTTTCTTACAGAAAAGACCTTCCTACTATTGGATGAAAACATTAAAGGCAAGGCTTGGTAGTTATACGTTCAAAAGCCAAACTGTAGATGCCGATACGCTTTATAAACAACTTTATGTAAATGGAAGTGATAGTGCTTATGTGATTTGGTATGGTACAGAGCATGAAAAAAAGCAGCCTTAAAACAGTAGGAAACTTTGCAAACTTATAATTTAATAAGTATGGTGGAAGGTGATGAAGACGGAAGTAGTACAACTGGTACGGGAGCATTGAATATTGTAATTGATGAAACGCCTAAGATTATTCTTTACACAAGTGAAGCACAGCCTCCATCAGCGCCTTGTAATATTTTAAGAACCCGTAAAAAGTTTGTAAACGCACCATGAGATTTATAGCAACGATATTGATTTTGGTCATTTCTTTACCTATTTTCAGTCAATCAACTGACGAAGGCAAGGTAGAAGGATGGAACTACATTGCCACGATGCCTTTAAATTGGGATAGCACTAAGGCTTCACCGGCTTTGATTTTCTTTCCCGGATTGGGTGAAATAGGAACCAATATTAATTTACTAAAGGCAAACGGTGTTCATGCCTACAATGGCATTTCAGCAGCATTACCGGACTTTGTGATTATATCATTGCAACCTGTTACAGCTTATCCTTCGGCAGCAGAGATGAATAAAAGGATTGATTGCCTGAAAGTACTTTATAATTTGGATAATACCCGTTTAAACTTCACAGGGCTAAGTCATGGCGGCTGGTGTACTATAACAATGGTTCAAAATCAAAACTCACCTGCAAGAACTATTACAACAGTTGAAGGTGTGCAACCTGGAGATAATGTTACATGGCAGCCCGATACTGCGGCGCTAAAGAATTTTACATCACCATACATTTGTTTTGAGCAAAAGAACGATTATAGGAAGGGAGATTTTATTGTGAATTATTTGAACAAGAAAACTCCAGGCCAGGCTCAATACATCTTAACCAATTTTGGCAACGGTGGGCATTGCTGCTGGAGTAACTTTTACGGCAACGGAAATTCAGCACCTTCTTCTTTGTGGAACTTAACGGCACAACGCTATACGCTTGGCTTACAGAGCAAAATAATACAATCGTGCTTGGTATTACAACGCTTAAATTCAGCAGGTCAGGTAAGCTGCTAAAATGGAGTGTGGATAGCGAAACTGATGTAGATAGTTACGAAGTACAAAGCACTACTGACGGCCGCAATTATAAAATAATCAAAACTTTGAAACCAAATGGCAAAAAGAATTATAGCCTTACTGTTAATTAGCATGGCTTACTCATGCACGGCAACTCAGCCGGTAGCCGAAGAAAACAAACCGGCTAAATACAGGGTGGTAGTGCATAAAAGCAATGGTGAGAAAATAATATCAAAAACGCAGTAACAATTAAAACTTAAATAACATGGAACAATTTGGAATTGAAAACCTAACAAAGGTGGTTGAATTTGGGGCAAAGCTCGGTGAAGGTGTTGCCGATATTTTGCAGGACGGCAAAGTGGAGGACGCGGAACAGGTTATTACCTACCCCTTATGGAGTGATGGCATCCCGGCGAATAAGGATAAGATTAAAGAATTGAAACGATTTATCGGATGCAGAAGAGCAAAGAAATTTGGATAGTAATTTGACCCTGCGGATGATAGTCTGGAAAACAAAGTTGAGAAATCAATAAATGCAACAGTTGCCATACTGGATTTAATTGATGCATTTAAGAAAGATTCATAGTGTTGGTTTTTTTCATTTTTACGGTTAAAAAAAACAAAGGGGCGATGTTTCTACACCAGCCCCGATTTTAAAACAAAACGCATGAAGAAGATAAACATATACGCATTGGTTGTGTGGCTTATTATGATGGCCTTTATAGGTTATGTAATAGTGGTTGACTGGGACAAACTGGGATGGTGGAACTTGCTCGGCGTGGGGATAGTAATAATTATCGGATATACTTCATTGGCAACAATAAAAAATATTGACAAATGACACCTGCTGAGGAAAGGGAAATAAAAGGAATTTCTTTAAAATCATTATTCTGGTTATTGGGCAGCACTATCACTATTGTTGCTACTGTAATGGGTATCTATTCAGTATTGGGCCTAGTTCGATAATCTTTCAAACAAAGTAAGAACACATGGGTTCGGAGTTTGGCACTCCGCATCCATTATTAAAATTAAAAACCACTGTGATATGCTAGCTGCCTTGGCATTGCAAATTGATAATTTACAGCAGAAATATAAGTTTTACTAAACCAAAAAACAATTAAAATGGCACTTCAAATCCAAAACTTTAAACCTTACAAGTGTATTGGTTATTTTTACCTGTTCGGTGCTTATTGCTTGCCTTAGTGATACTGCCATCATTAGCGCAGTAAGCATTCAAAGTCATTAACGGCATGGCGGCAGATTTTCGCAAAACATAAGCAGTCCTCATTTACCGCTTTTTATTGCTAGGATTTAACTTTGAGGACTTAACGATTTGTTCAATGTGTGTTCAAATAAAGGTGGCAGGAATGATAAGGTTTCAATAACAGCATTTAAAGCTATTCTTAATTTATTGCGCTACCATTATAGCAACGATTGTTGGCTAATA
The DNA here is from genome assembly GCA_016720635.1 of Saprospiraceae bacterium. Lineage (GTDB taxonomy): Bacteria > Bacteroidota > Bacteroidia > Chitinophagales > Saprospiraceae > JADKKF01. Next base: position 20,222 of record JADKKF010000017.1, on the reverse strand, counting down.
TTATTATTCATCATTGCCGGTTGCTACCCTTTAAAAAAAGCAGAAAAGCAAACCGATAAGGCTTATGACCACTACCCGGCAATGGTTGCCGGGAAAACCCGTGCATGGTTCCCTTGTAATACTATTGACAGCACAGTTACTTTTGATACCACAAAGGTAAACGACAGCAGCGCATATTTTAAGGCTAAGGCAGACAGCCTTTTGAAAGTTAAACAAAAGATATTAACCGAAAAAGAATTAGTCTATAAAGACACCTGCACATCAATTAAGGATGAATATCAGAGCGGCTTTGATTTGGGCTATGAAACGGGCTACTACTATGGCAAAACCGAATCGAAAAAAGATACCATTCTCAAAATCATTAATAAAAGTTTTGAAGACAGCAGCAAGATTTTTATTGCCGAGACAAAAGCTAAAGACCTTCAAAAAGAAAACGCCACACTCGATAAAATAATATATGCGAAAAACCGGTTCTTATGGGCAGCAGCCATCTTTGCCTTGCTTGGGTGGTTACTCGCTGCCTTATTTCTTTATTTACTCGGTAAACGAAAATGAAAATAGCAATTGACGATATTAAACTGATAGCAAAAAACTTTGGGATTGAGCCTGCTATGTTCCTGGCATTTATAGAAGTTGAGAGCGGCGGCAAAGGATTTGACGATTTAACCGGCAAAATACTTATACAATTTGAGCCCTCATGGTTCAGGAAGAAAGTAGCATACGCCCCATCTGGAGCATGGAGCGTGAATAAAGTAGATGTGCAAAGTAAAGAATGGGTAGCTTTTAATGATGCCTTTAAAATCAACCCAAATGCAGCAATGGAGAGTACTTCAATCGGTTTGCCGCAAATCATGGGCTTTCATTGGAAATTACTCGGCTATAAATCAGTCGGCGAAATGTGGGATGATTTTAAAAGAGGTGAATACCAGCAGGTGTTAGCATTGGCCAGGTATATAAAAGCAAACCCGAAACTGTATAGTGCCATAAAACGTAAAGACTGGCACATGATTGCTTACCTGTATAACGGTTCACAATATAAGAAAATGGCAAAGAAATGGGGTAGGGAGCCGTACAATATAAGCCTGGAGAAAGCCTGTGAAAAACGAATTGCACCGGAGTTTTTAAGTCCATCCATTATTTCAAGTAGCCGTGCATCTATTATGGTTTTTGGTGTGGGCATTTTACTAATTAAAGCTGCTTTAAAAAGAGGGTAGAAAGTGACTTTATTTTATCTTTATTTTTTCTTTTACATCAATATCAGAATACACATCGTTATAATATCTTCTTACAGAAATTAGCTTTTAACCGATAATTCCTCTAACTGGGATATACTTATTGAGTATTGATGATAATAATGGTCTGATTCATATTGACCAACACCTATATTATAAGATTGAACTGAAGTGGGATATATTTTAAAAGTTGTTTTATCTTCAAAGAGGAAAATCATAGGGTCGTTAATCCCAACCGTACCAACAGCAATCGTACCCATTAATATTAAAAAGCAAGTAGAATCAACGCTTCTAAGTTTAAATTTAAAAACGTTTGTAAACCCCGCAGCAATATTTACATATTCTATATTAACCCTTTTTTGTCCAGTAAATTTGTCTACTTCAACACTTTCAATTTTTTGACCTTGTACAAAAAAGTGAAACATAATAAGTGGGATAAATAATAATGTCCTTTTCATCACTTAAATTTTTATTTTTAGTATTTCCGGTGTTAGTAACAATGTGGATAACTTTTGTTCCCTTAAATTTGTTATTAATAACTTTTGTTCCTTATATTTGCTGTCGTAACAAAAATAACAACAAATTATGCAATTATCCAAATTAGTTATAGAGAAATTAAAAACCACTACAGATTTGAGGTTAAGGGTTGCATTGGCTTTAGGAATTGAAGAAATTTCTGTTAAGCGTGCTTTGAGAGAGGAAGTAAAACACTTAATGATTTCAGAGCCATTAATGTAATCAAAGCTGAAACCGGCCTCACCGAAGAAGAAATCTTTAAAACCGAAAAAACAATGCCTGATGGAGTTGAAAGACTTTAAAGACCAGCTAACCCGGATAGACAGCAAATTATCGGAATTGCTAAAGAAAAACGTCAGCCCAAGGAGCCGTGGGTAATGGCATCTGTAATAACAAGCCGCACCTTATGGAGCAATGAAGATATGCGCCGGGCCAGGGAAAATGGGTGGGTAAAATTCAAAAGATTAAAAACAGCGATGGAAGTTCATCTTACAGGTACGATGCAACAGCCTTTCATCTTTTTTATAAAAATTAAAACCGTCAAAATGAAAGAAATCGAACTCGAATTTGAAATGAGATACCAGTTTGACAGCTTACGGGTAGTGTATTGCCGGAAGGCATCCATAAAAACCGCATCCAGGATATTATCGTTAATGGCACCTATCCTTTGGACATAACTGAGGTATGGCACAATAAGTATCACAAAGATTTGAAGGAGCAGGTTAGCTATGCAATGGACAATAATTCACACAGCTATTGGGAGGAAGAACAAGAAAAGAAGGAGGTTGCCAATGCCTGATAATATCCCGGCAATACCGATGGTGTCAATACTTAGGCGCTATGCATACGAAAATAAGCTGCCCTGGGATGGCAGGTGGGAAACAATTGTGAGGGTCTTTAACCATTATTCTTTAACCGCAAAATATTTGAATTGATGTTATTCGCATTTAGCATTTTAATCTTATTAACCGCAATAATTCTTTACAAATTATTCGTAATAAACTACCTAAAAAATGAACAGCAACAAGAATTCAAAGAAGCGCAAAAAAGGAGAGAAGCTGATAGACTTCTTAGCGAAGCTCCCACCTGGCTCCGCCAAACTTTTTATAAGAAAATTGGGCCTGTAATAAGCAAAAATTAATTGTTGAAAAACCGGGTGCATAATCTATCAAAGTCATTTTTTGTTTAGGGTTAATAAAGGCTGTCCGTTTCTACGGCGGCAATTTAAAAAAGTAACCAATTAAATTAAAATAAACATGGCAGCAGAAAAGAAATCAAAAGGCGTAAAGGTAACATTTGAATGCCGTAAGCCTGCAAGAAATTTAATAAGCATTGCAAAAGCCTTAATGTAAGCGCATCGCAGCGTATGCGTGACATGATGCAGAAAGAATTGAAAGGCCATTGTTAAGATTTTATTAGGCTTATACAAAGGCCCGGCTATTCCTGGTTGGGCCTTTAATTAAAAACAAAAAACAAATTTAATCTATGTATTTGGTAGGGGCAGCAAAAACAGCACGGTAGAGCAGTGGTAGCTCATTGGACTCATAATCCAAAGGTCGCTGGTTCGAGTCCAGCCTGTGCTTCATATTCAAACCAAGGAGGGGAGGCTATCGGCAGTAAACAATGGGTAAGAATAACTAAGATGATTGCCTGTTTTTTATTCGATGTTTTGAACAGAGAAAAGATGAAAAACAAAACAAGATGCCCGGTTATTGTACGGCTCCCAAAAAGTTAACGGTCTCTTATTTTTTTTAACAACAAAACGAAAAGTATGCAAAAAAACAAATGCTACAACAACCCAAACTGACGAAGTTGAAGGTGGACAGGAAGTTCCCGGCACAGAAGAACAAAGCAACGAAGGGGAAAATTAACAACCCTTTAAAAAACAAAAAGAGCAGGTGTGCTGCCTGCTCTTTCTTAAAAAATCTTTTATAAAAAAATATGCAAAAAGAACTTTCATCATACGAAGCCTGGCAGTTAGAAAGATATGGTAATATATTACCCGGCAGCCGCATAGTAGCCAATTTTATTGATGGAGAAATGGAGAACGGTATAGCAGAGCAGGAGAGGTTTGGCGAGTGGATGAATGAGCAGGCGCAGCAGCAGATGAATGAATGTCAGGCATAAAAAAATCCCGGAAGGCAATCCGGGAAATTTTATAACAACAAAAAATTGTAAAAATGAGTACAGTTGCAAATTTAGAAAAAAAATAACGAGATACAAACATTCGGCGATAATCCGCAATCACTTCTTACTATAGCCATACAAAATGGCGCAAAATGTAGAGCAGTTGGAAAAACTTTTTTGTTAAAAGAAAGGTGGGATGGGCCCAGGCTAAAAAAAGTTTCTTAGCTGCAATAAGCCGTTTTCAAAGCCAAATCCCGGTAATACAAAAGAAAAAACAAGTAGGCTATACAGGGAAGTCGGGCCAATTAGTCGGTTACAAGTATGCGGAGCTTTCCGAAATAGACGATGCTATTAAAGGGCCAATGTTAGACAATGGCCTTAGTAAGAGATGGGAACTCGGCGAGGATGCCGAAAATATAATCTGTACCTGCATTATAAGCCATGTTGACGGCCATTCTGAAAAAACTACTTTGTCATCCACACGGGATGATAGCGGAAATAAAAATAATATCCAACCTGCAAGTGCTGTTACATACTTACAACGATATACACTTATAGGCGCACTTGGTCTTACAACGGCAAGTGAAGACAATGACGGCGATGGTACGCCGCAGACACCACCACAACCTGTATATGTTGACCATAGCAAAGAAATGCCCCGTTAAATATAAACGATAAGAAAGGCAATAAAACAGCAGAGGGCGCTAAGATAGTGGCTGATATTGCCGCCAGCAAAATAAGCATTCAACAATTAAGGAGCAGTATAAGATAAGTAAAGCCGTATCCGATGAATTGCAAAAATAAAGGTAACAGGTATTGAAGACATTGACCATGAAAATGTGCTGCCGGTTTATCCTCCCGAAACTAAAAAGAAAATGTAGTAGGCCGCAGGGGCAGCAGAGCCTACCGATGAGGAAAAAGAAGCAATTGAATTATGGAAGCAAAAAATTTCCGAATGCAAAAAGCTGGATGAACTGGTTAAGGTCTTTAACGAAGGGAAGGCGATGATAAATAGCACACCATCGCTTTATGAGCTTAAAGAAAAGAAGAAAATTGAATTACAGTAGCCATGAAAGAATATACCATAACATACCTGAATGAAAAGTGCGATAAGATGTTTGCCTGTCTGCAAAATTCAAAAGTAGATATGCAGAATGAGCAGGAAATATTAAACAGGTGCGAACTCTTAAACAGGATGATAGCCGAAAGCGAGAATATAAGGCGGTGGCGCAGTATAAAGTAGATGATGAACACAGGGAGAGATAGGTAAGGCAATAGCCCGTATAGCAGATGCACGGATAACGGCCAGCACACTAAATACCTATGTAAAATCTGCCGCTAAAGACTGGAATTATTTAGTTAATTCTTTTGACCGGATTAATTCAGCCGCAGGAAAGCAGATAATGAATATGAATGTTTTGATTTCTTACGAAAAAACAAAAATGAATTTATTATGATAAATGATTTAATACTATCGCCGGAAAACATACCGGTGCTTTCAAAAGCAAAAGCAGCCACATTTCACAGGCAGGTAAAAGAAAGAATATTTGAAACAGGAACGGGACTGTTTGAGTATGTAGAGGCCGTTAAATTCTTTGATGCCCTGGACAAACAAATAAGTGGTGACAGTAACCGTAAGATTGAGCCGGATAAAGAATTTATTGATTATATCCGGGAGCAGATAAGGCTGAATGGTGAAAAGGAAACAATAACAACCAAAAGGGGCGTAAAGTTTCAAAATGCCGAAACAGGCAGCAGCTATGATTTTTCGCAATGTGGCGACCCGGAGTTGATTGAATTGGAAGCTAAGGCGAAAGATGCAGCCGATGCGCTGAAAGTAAGGAAAGAGTTTTTAAAAGCCTTGCCAATGTCAGGCATGGACATTATAACAGCAGATGGTGAGGCTGTGAAAGTATATCCCCCGTCAAAAAGTTCAAAATCTTCATTTAAAGTAACCTTACCAAAATAAAAGTGATGTGGTTAAAAGAACAGATTAGATGTTTTGTGAACGCAAAGAAATTATACGGCAAAACCAAGGGATGAAGTAAGGGTAATAAATGAATATGGAAATGTGGTAATAGTAGAATTGAATGGAGAGCGTTTCGCTGTGAATATTGAAAAGTTAAGTAAAACATTTGTGGCCAAACCTGCTGAGGTTATACAAGTAAAACAAAAAAAGAAAAGAAGATGACACAAGCAACATTCGATTTTACAGGCGATCAATTAAAACGGGCAGGTATGGCCCTGGCGCAGGAACATGCCGATGCTGTTACGCCCGGATGGAGTGAACTGGCTTACAAATTTCTCATAAATAAATTTCTGCCCTTACACAAAAGGTTTATGGCCGAAGATGTAAGGAGCTATGCCGCCCAGGTTGATTTCACCCTGCCCCCACATGCAAGGGCTTGGGGTGGCGTAATTGCAAAGGCGGCAAAAGAATACCTGATTATTAAAACAAGTATCAGGCCGGTCAAGAACCCAAAGGCCCACTGTGCTAATGCAGCTCTTTGGGAAAGAAACGATGAAAGGCTTATTGAATTAAACATTTTTAACTAACGATAATGGCTGATAAGGAGAATAATCAAATTAATACGTTTGAATTGTCAAGGGAATGGTTTGATTGGATTATACGAAAACCCGGAGTTGATTAGCACTAATCATACAGCGTTATACTTCTTTATAATTGATCATTACAATCGTTTAGGATGGAAACAAAAGTTTGGTTTGCCGACTATGATGGCTATGGAGGCAATCGGAATAAAAAGCTGGAAAACATATTCAAAAGCATTCTCAGATATTGTTTCCTGGGGGTTTATAAAAGTGATTGAAAAAAGCAAAAATCAATATTCTGCTACTGTAATTGCTCTGGTAAAAAATACAAAGGCAAATACAAAAGCACTGTCCAAAGCAAGTAAAAAGCACGGACAAAAGCAATACAAAAGCATTGTAGACATAGATATACCTATAACTATAGAACCAATAACCAATAACCAAGACTCTTCTAAATATCATTCAGGCGAAACGCCTGTGGAAGAAAATAAAATTGAATTTTGGAGAGAACTGGTAAGGGTATGGTTTAACTTTTATCAAAAAAAATTTTCGGCAAAGCCAACATTCAACAAAGTTGCCGCCGCAAATTTTAAAAACATTATAGAAAGGATAAAAAAAATCAGCACGGAAAAAGGATTTGAATGGAACGAAGATTACGCAAAGAGATGTTTGCTTCACTTTTTAGAAAAAGCATATTCGGATGAATGGTTAAGGGCAAATTTTATCCTCAACAACCTATCAACAAAATTTGATTCAATTGTAAACTCAAGCATTGATGGAACTAATCAAAAAAACGGGAAACAACAGCCTGGAAGCCTTAGGGCAGGCGTTCAGGAGGCCTTTAATCGCCGCTTTGCAGGCGCAGGACAGCCAGGCCATCAACCGGGAACTGAAACTGTTTAAAAACACAGATGGCAGCCCCAAAATGGAAATGGTGCTGGCTATACAACGGGATAACCGGATAACGGAAATGGCGGCGGTGGATAACACTCAGGTAGCAGCCATGATAGCCGTTAGCCTCACCAGTTGTTTTGAGAACATGAACCTGTCACGGCCCATGCGCCCGGAGCAGATTATTGACCTCACAGATGCCATCATTGAAAGCGCCGGGGAAGACCAACTGGCAATTGAAGACCTGCTGTTGTTTCTGCAAGGGTTGCTTAGGGGCAAATACGGAAAGATGTATGAAAGCATGGACATGCCAAAATTCTTTGAGTTTTTTGAACAATACCGGGAGCAGAGGCATAAAGTTTTTTTGGATATAAAATACGAACAGGAAGTTAGACATAAAGCCCTGGGCCCATCGGAAAGAAGCAGCGATGAATTTGAGGAAAAAGAGCAGAGTATGAGGGATGAATTGAACAGGCAATTTAAGGCAGAAATGGAGCGTAAATACTCAGGCAATGACGGCAACGCTTGAACTATACTTTAAAGGCTACCTGTTTCAGGAACTTGAATTTGAGTGGCCGCAGTTTGCGGATATAGCGTTCAAAGAACGATGTGCGATGCGGCAATGGCTTTTAGAGGCGAAGGTAAAAGAGTTGAAAAGTTTGTATTACCGGCAGATGGATAAGGTGAAAGATTGGGAGATAATTTTTGCAACAGAAAGTGACAAATTTCTAAGGCAGAATTTGACACCAGATGGGATTGGCTAATGCCTGTCGTAGATAAGATAATGAAAACCAAAATAGGCAATGGAGTAGAATATGTTGAATACCCATATTTGCGAACTTTTGGAATGTTAAATGAAGAAACAAAAAATCCAATGGTTAGATTTAATGGCTTTCAAGTGTTTGAGGCAGAAACATTAATTGAAGCTACATTTTTAGCTGTCGTTGATTTTTTGGAGTGGTGGTCAAAAGCTGACCGCTAATGCGGCGCTTGACGAAGTCCCGGACTGAGGGCGATGCGGTGCGAGCTTGCTCGCCTCCGCAGGGGAGCCCGCAAGGCCGGGTACCCGATTTCGTCAAACGCATGTTGGACGATGTTTTGTTCGATACCCAGCTTCGGTGGGTTGAGAAATCGGGTCAAGCGCCGCATTGGACGACATTTGTTTTGGATGCAGGAGTCCCGACTGTAAACGTCGGATCGGCAGACAAAACTCCACCGAAGGTGGAATGTCGTCCAACGTTTTGCGGCTTTGCGATGGTGGGGTTTCAAGGCACAAAAGTTCAACCCACAACTAATGTTTAATAGAATTACAAATGATGAATTTACAACTTCCGCCCCACTATTGCAAAACCGATGTTACTGGCAGTACGGAATTAACACACGGTAGCCTTTTTTCCGGGATTGGCGGTTTTGAAGTTGGTGCAGAAAGAGCCGGTATAAAAACACTTTGGAATTGTGAATTTGAAAACTACCAACGTAATATTTTAAAGAAAATTGATAAAGATGCAGAACAATATACAGACGTTAGAACCGCAGAAATCAACAGATATGTGGACATCATTAGTGGAGGATTTCCGTGCCAAGACATCAGCGTTGCAGGAAAAATGGAAGGTATCAAAGGAGAACGCAGTGGGCTGTGGAGTGAAATGTGGCGAATTATTCGGGATATTAGACCTAAATACGTCATCATTGAAAATAGTCCAGCTTTACTTATTCGAGGATTTGAGCAAGTCTTATGCGACCTTTCCAAAATCGGGTATGATGCGGAGTGGCAAAGTATATCAAACATTGCTTTTGGATACCCACACAAAAGAGAAAGATTGTATGCTATTGCCTACTCCAACGAAATCGGACTACAAAGCGACCTTTGCGAACAAAGAGCCACTAACTCGATATTTAGAAAGTGGACATCAAATCAGAATGATGGATATACTTTGTCAAAAAGGGTTCACGAAATCCCAACGTGTGATGTTATTAGAAATGGCGATGGGTTTCAAAGCTGGACACACAGAGTTGGAAGTGTCGGAAATTCCGTAAATCCAACATTGGCACATTACCTATTTGAATGTATAAAAGTTCATTATGAAGCACTCAGGTAGTATTGCCAGTAACGTTTTGTGGCTTGGCGAAGTACCGCCTTGCAGAATGTTGAAATTTAGTACAAAGGCTTGTGGCGGTATTTTGCCAAACCACTGTTATAAGCCGTTTTTATTCGTGTTTGGTGTAAAAATTTAATTTAAAAATAATGGTATTCAGAAAATTAAAAAGGGTATGGTCGCATAATGATATGAACTACATACCAAAATTTAGAGAAACATTCCCAGAACTAAACAAAGTATCAAGCGAAGAAATGTGTGATAGATGGATTTCACTTGGGATAGACTTTTATACAGAAGAAAAAACGGAAGTAAAAGGCTGGATTAGATTAACACTTCCATTCGCATTGATACTTTTTGTTCTAATGTTTATCGGACTTCCTTTTGCTTTTATCATTACTGGTAAATGGTCTTATGGTAGTGGCGATAAAAGTCGAATATTAAATTGGTTTCGGCAGTTGCGGTTGGTCTAAAATGGCTTATAACGAACAGGGCTTGCAGCAGGTGGGGAATTTATGATTGTCAGCCCACAACTGCTGATAAATAGAATTACAAAACTTTAAATTAAATACAAATGAACAACAATGTTACGTCTGCTGGAACTGAAGCTGAAAGCAGCACAAAAGATGAGTTTCTTCCGTCAGCCCCACTTGCTGCAAACCCAATGTTGGCTGCTGGGCTTACTATGTCAGCCATTGAAAAACAAGTAATATGGGAAAATGCTTGTAACACAATTTTAAAAGATATAGCTAATACTTTTTTGTCAAAGTCAAACCAAAATAAGGCAGGATTACAAAGTGATAAAGATGTTTTTCAATCCATTGGTGAAACTATACAAAACTTTCCAATACCTAAATATTACGAAGAAAGATTGGATTTTAAAACACTTGATTTTACTTGTCAAGGTCGTAAATATAGAGTTGAAGCTATTGCAGAAAGCTACTTAAAAAGTGGTTTATTTAAACCTGAATTAGTTGCTTACGGTAATCAAATACTTTATGAATTTGAACAAGATTTTATTGCAATGAAATGGGCATTATATAGAATGCAAGAGTTTTTGAGATGCAAAGAAAAATATCCAAGAGAACACGCTGCTGGGGATAATGATATTGAAATAGGTTTTAGAGATTTACTAAAAAGAGTATCTGAATATAATTGTCCAAATATGAAAAAAGACGAGTACAAAACAAAAGAGAATTGTCCGTTAAAAGACAAATGCAAATGCTTAAACGATGTGTCCAAATAGCCTTGCAGGCAACGGTAGGGCTTTGCGCCGTTTATTACTGAACTTGAAAAATGATATACAGATGAATAACTTACTACAGATGCCCGAAGCTGGTCAAGCCGAGAATGGCGCAAAACCCATTGTTGGCTTTTCGTGCCGGGTATTATCATGGCTGTTACACCATGCAAACAGGGAAGGCCGCAATGAGTATTTCTATAAAATCAAAAATCGGTTGTTGTCAAAATATGGCAACTTCATTGGCTACGATGTACAATTTATAGAAGGCAAAAAATGTCATTCATGCGGCGGCACTGGAATTTATCAGGGTTATTCATGGAGGTATCAGGATTACGAAGATGTTTGTTATAGATGCCATAACGGATGGTACAAGCGGCCAACCTGGAATGTACTGCAACGAATACAATTTGGTAATTACGTTTTTCATCAACCATTTGAAAGGCTATACAAAAAGCCCGAAGAAATAAGCCTGCCGATTATTGAAGGCTACATAGATCACAACCGGTCTAAGCATGGAAAATTCGCCTTAACAGTTCTTTTCCTGTTGTATGAAAAAGGATATATTAAACGATGGTATAAAGGGGCTGGTATCGGATGGCGGTGTTATTGGTGGCAACCTCGTAACTGGCTTTATAATATTGTTCACATCATTAAACATGGCAGAAATTCAATACCGTTTAATGATACAAAGGCTAAAATGAAAGCTAGAATCAGCAAATATAGAAGTGTCAAACCTGTAAGCTATGAACCGGACGACCTGCCATTTTGAAAAGCTGGTAGGCATGGAAGCCAACGTCCGAGTATTGCTGTCAGGTAGGGAATTTGGAAAACTACTGTTGAGCAATGCTGGTCAAGCCCTACTTGCAGCAATACTTTTGTTGGCTGATGTACGGTCAAATTAATTGTAAACTGTCAAAATAAATATTATGGAAGTATCATTAATCTTCGTTTACCATAACGATGAAAAAAAGAAAATAAAAGTGTTATCGCTTAGTCAAGCTAAAGAAAGAAATGATGATTTATTAGCTAATGGATGGGAGCATACTGCAACAATAGACCCACGCCATTGGATTGAATATTTGTTCAATGAAACAGAAGCAGAAGATATTGTTGCTGAAATTAGAGAACTGTCCACAAGCACTAAGCGTACTAAGGTTGTAGTATAGCAGCCAACGTTTGCGGCTTTGCGAAGGGCTGATGGCTTTGCACTTCCGACCCAAACCACTACTAATGCTTGGCTTTGTAATTGGCTCAAAATTTATTCCGCAGCCAGCCTTTTGCAAAACCGCTTGTTAAATGCTGTTTTCCCCGTGCTGCGGAGCATTTTTAAACGTAATGATTATTTTATGCAATACACAGTAGCAATGAGTTTAGGAGCAGTAAAAATGTTTTGTAAAGGCGAAACCTTTAAGGCAATACAAGACCACTTTGGAATAACAAGCGGTGGGCAATTAATAAGAATGGGCGTTAGGCATTTAGTTGATAAATACAAATTAGAATTACAAATAGATAAAGAACAAAAATTTGGCTTTGTTATAACCAAAGAAGATAAGGATACGCTTTATGAATTAGCTGATAACGAAATAGTTTTAATTAAGCATCCAGAACAAAAAACAATTGACGATTTAGTTAATAAGCCATTTTTAATTAAAGAGATAGAAGAACTTCATCGGGAAAGGCTGATGCTTCAAAACTGGTTTAATGCCGTTAATGATAGAATTTTAAAAATTGAACGACACATAAAAAAACAAGCAAATGAAAAGTAACAATTTAATTAGCGTAAGGAGCAACTGCAATTTTGCATTGAATTACGAAACAGGAAAACTTCATCCGCAAACCGAAGTGATATTAATTACAACAAGCCCAAAATATGTACTTGACAAAAAAGGCAGCAAATTTTCAAAAGAAATGGATATTACCGAATATCGGTTTTTGTCCAGCCTTGAAGGAATAAACACTTTGATTGGCGAATTGCAGTTAGTAGTGAAAAATATGAATGCTTTTGAACAAACTGCCGCAAGTTTCAATGTGATAATTGAAGCGTCTAAAAATGCTCAATCGTCAGAACCAAAAGTTGAATAGAGAACGGATGTGTGGCGTTGGCAGGGGAAATAGCATTTAACACATATATTTACGAACTTAAAATGAATTTCAATGAGTTATAACAACCAACTGCCGGAATTTATGGCAAAAGCTGCCGTTAATTATGTCAATGAAAGATTTGATATTACTGTAAAGCAATCGGAAAAGCTGAAAGAGATAAAAGAGCAGTTAAATATACCTCCTTCGGCAATAATCAGGTTGGCATTGAATTGTTTTTTGCCAAAAGTCAGAGATGAAAACTTTAAATATGGAGGCATAAAAGAACTTTGGGATAGAAATAAATTTTAACTATAAAACATAAAACCATGACACTTACCAAAGAAGAAACCATTGTGTATGACTTAATCCGAAATTCTCCAAAAAAAATTACCCAATTAGAAATTGCAAGAGCAGCACCAGAGTTAGGTAGCCACAAAAGACATGAAGGATATATGACAACGGAATCTACATTGAGAGAAATTCGGCAAATAATCCGTGACCTTAGAATAAAGCATAGCTTGTTTATACTTTCTGATAAGAATGGTTATTGGATAATGAAAGAACGGGAAGAAGCAGTAAAGTACATAACCCGAATAGAAAGAACTGCCAAAGCAGCCGCCAAAGCATACTATGTAACCTATAATGCTATGAAAAGAAATTTTGGTATCAATAGCGACTATTTTGAAAAGCAACTAACAATGTTTGAGTAATGGAAACCTTCCCTAATAAAATAGAATTTCTATCTGATGGTTGTATAGCTGAATTAGTTGGTGAGGTGGTGGATAAAAAATCAAAAGAAAGAAACGCTAATTACAGATATGTGAAATCAGTTACTAATAACGAAAAAGTCTTTATCTTGGGGTTGAAACAAATTGAAAGTCTTTTTAATAGCCAACTTATTTTATGCCAAAACTAATACCTGAAAAAACGAGATTGGAGATTATCGAATTTGCTAAAGATATGCCCCAAACAAAAGTGAGTAAGTATTTTAATGTTTCCAGAATGTTTGTTAATGCGCTAATCAATAATAGACCGATTAAAAGAACCAGACCGTTAAAACATAAATGCCCAATAACAGGGTTTAAAACTTTTTAACCATGCAGCTAACCACACCAATAGAAGAAAGCCTTAATAGGTTTCGGGAAATATTTCCTGTAACAAAAGTAATTCAGGAAGATGAACAGTTGTTATATATATTCCGAAGTTTTTTCAATGCAAAGAAATGTTGTTCGGAAGCCAATGTATTAATTGAAAGATTGGGATTGGATTTAGTGGCTATTCATTATGGGAGTAATTCATTTTTTTCAGTAAAACGAAATGATGTAGAGTTATGAACAAAACAGGCGTAATATATTTATTGGATAGGTGGGGTGAAGTAATTGACGGCAAGAGTTATAATTGTATTCAAAGAAGGGTTAGGATTATTGGGGATTGGAGAAAACTTTATGCCGCCATGTTTTACACCTGTTACATTCAAATAGCCCCGTATGCTGATGCACAATTAGTAAACATGAGAGGTGAGAACGCCAAGAAAATGAATGAGGATAGACCACGAACAGCCGGAGGACGGTACGCATCACCAAGCGGCTATCTAAGAAGATTGAAACCAAGAATGGTTCTTGAAAAATAATCCTCGTGGCAACCGAGAGGTATATAAGTGAGGTTGCACCCCTGCCGGAAATATTTTATAATTTTTGAAATGATTGTAACTCGTAAACGTCCGGCAGGTTTTTTGAAACTAATTAAATCAAAATATATGGCTAAGAAAAAGCATCCAAAAATGGATAAAAATTGGGTAAGCCTGCAATCCCACGAATTAAGATACATAGCGACCAAATTTGACGTATCAGTAGGCGTTGTAAGGGAGGCTAAAAAGTCTGTTGGTAAGAGCAGGCAAAAAGTGTACGCTTATATCAGGAGAGTAGTTGATATGCTTAACTCGCAATATTAACCATGAGGCAATCCCGACCATATCCTGATGTTGACGATTTTCGTGAAAAAATAATCCGGTGGGTGCTTGCTTTATGGCAAAAAATATTTTAACTTTGGTTCAGGAAATTTTGTTTTCATTTTAGTAATGTTAGTTTAGAACAATTCGGGGGAGATTTCTATTTCCCCCTTTTAAGAGTTTTCTCATAAGCAGGTTTTAGTTTTTTGGTAAAAGCACAGCCCTTTCTTTTTAGTTAGGGCTTTGTTGTTTGAAAATAAATACATTATCTTTACGGGCAGGATGAATAACCACAACCTATCGTGAACCACTCGGTTGACTATAAAGGTCTAACCATACATTACTCCAACGGAGAGTATTACATCGCTACCAACCCCACCAAAAAATTCTACACTTTTAATGATGCAAAAAAAGAGGTGGACAAAGTTCAAGAATCCTTAAATGATAACATTATCAATATAAAAAAAATTCTTAACCGAAACCACTAATCTATGACATCTTCTAAACAGAAGTTAATTGACCATCTTAAAGAACATGGGAAGGACAGGAGTTGGTCGGAACTAACCAAAAAGTTTAATCCGGCAGGTGGTGATGATTGGGCAAGAGTTACAGCAAGAATGGCTGGATTTAACTCTGCGACCAAACAATTTAACGTACAAAATAAAATAGATTGGACAAAGCACAAAAAAGAAAATGATAGATTTAGGAAAGAGGGTAATGAACTTGTAAATCGTGTATTGGAACTTGAACGTGAAATTAAGCTATTGGCTGACGTTAAAGAGTATTCGCCATCAAGATATGAGATACCATTGCCCACACAAAAAAAGAAGAACGAAGCAACGGCTATTGTACAATGGTCGGATTGGCACGTTGACGAAGTGGTAGATTTCTCTACCGTAAATGGGATGAATGAATATAACAAAGATATAGCCAAGAAAAGAGCCTTAAAACTGTTTGAGAACACCGTAAAGTTGTTGGATAGCCAACGGTCAGCAGTAACCATAGATAATGTAGTTGTTCATTTAGGTGGCGATTCAATAGGTGGTTATATTCACCCTGAACTACAACAAACCAATTCCATGTCACCCCTGCAAGGTATTTTCTATGCAAAGGAATTAATCATAGCGGGGATAGAATATTTAATGGAACATGGAAGTATAAAGAATCTTATCATAGTAACAAGTCGGGGTAATCACCCACGATTAACACCAAAAATGCAATTTGCCAATGACTATTCTATGAACCTTGAAACTTTCCTTTATTGGTCATTGGCTGATTATTTCAAGAACGATAAGCGAATAGTATTTAAGATTGAGCAATCGGAACTTGCATACCTAACGGTCTATGAAAAAACATTACGTTTCTTTCATGGACACCAAATTCGTTTTGCAGGTGGAGTTGGCGGCTTAACCGTACCTTTATTTAAGGCAATTTATCGGTGGAACGCAAACGTAAAAGCCTATTACAACTTTATGTGTGATAAGCATACTTACAGCACACCAACACCCGATTGTCAAGTTAATGGTTCGCTTAAAGGGTACGATGCTTTTGCGGTGAGTTTTGGTTTTTCGTACCAGCCCCCGTTACAATCATTTACATTATTAGATAGCAAAAGAGGAATCACTATAAAAGCACCTATCTTCTGTGAGTAGATTTGAAATACCAAGAAGCAAGCAAAAGAAACCACCTACCCGCAAGTGTTATGTATGTAAAGAAGAAGCAGTAGGTAGTTATACGGTTGATATGGATATTGCAGGAATGGCTTTTTGTAAAAAACATAAGCAAGATGTCGCAAGTGCAATGCTATGGTTAGTTATTGGTATTCCAGAAATATCAGAAGGGGTTATTAAAGATGCTAAAAAGAAAAAGAAGTAATGGCTAAACGATTTGTATAAGAAAGCTGAAAAGCATAAAATAAAAATACAGCTATCCCACTAAACTTGTTTGCAAAAGGTGAAACTGCTGGTGTGGGGGGTATTTTGATTCCGAACATAAGATATTAGCTGTTGCCACCGACTACCCAAAAAGTAAATGGCTTTCAATATTAATCCACGAAAGTAGCCATCTTGACCAATGGATAAATGTAAGTTTGATTGGGAGAATGGACACAGTGACCACTTTTGTTTTCCAATGGCTATAAAAGAAGAAGGTGATGCGAAGTTTTAATCGGTTGGGATGTGATAGCGTTGGAACTTGATTGTGAGAAACGGGCTATTGCTAAAATAAAAAAGTATAATCTACCAATTAACCTTGAAGAATATTGCAGAAAGGCAAATGCTTACCTATTCAGCCACCTTTATTTATTAGAGGTTAGAAAATGGATTCCAAGAATATATTCCAATAAAAACACTTGGATGTCGTCACCAAAAACGCTAAAAAAAGAGTACAAGAATATCCCAAGAAAGTTATACGCTGCATTTAAAAAGAACAATAACATTTCATAATTTTGTAGTATGAATGTCGGGCAATTAAAGATACTATTAGAAGATGTGGATGATGATGTAGAAATACTCATTCCCTTTGATGCCTCAATGTTCAATGGACTTTTCTATTCCCCCTGTATAGATGAAAGTGGTGAAGGGGATAGTATCACAAGCGACTTCAATGAAACCTTTATGGCTTCCGAAAGGTCATTCCTTCTTCTCCCACATGGCTTTTTTGATGATATAACAGAGGATACCTCCCACGAATTGAATTAGTAAACGCAACGATGTTGCAAAAATAAATACATCCTACCCTGTTGTATTTTATGGTATTTTGTTGTATCTATGCGAAATGAAAGTAAAAATAACCGCATCTATTGATGAGAAATTAGAGGACAGGGTTAGGGCTACGTCCATAAAAGAAAACCGCAACTTCTCCAATATGCTTGAAGTATTATTGGATGAAGCATTGCTTGCCCGTATCATAAAAAGTAAACCAAAGAAAAAATAATCTATATGCAAATTCGTCAAATTACCGTAGGAAAGTCCTTGCAAGTATGCCAAATAGGTATGCCTGAATATTGGGAAAAGTTATCTATAACTGCCGACTTAGGGGAAAGTGAAAACGTACAACAGGCTATTGATAAATTACATGAGTTAGTTGATTTATCGTTGAAAAAAAATATACCGGACAATAGTGTTCCTGATTTTACCCCCGTAGTTAAAAAAGAAACCTTCGCCACATTAAAAGCAGAACTCAATGTTACCCCTAAGTAGAATATCTGAAATAAGCCCTTACTCTCCTGATTGGTTTGCAAACAGGTTGGGTAAAATGACAAGTAGTTCCATTGCTTGCCTATGCACTCCAAAGGGTATTGGCAAAGGTGGTTTAACCTATATTAGAAACAAGGTATCGGAAGTTATTACAGGGAAGTCAACTGAAAAAAACATTACCAACGAAGCAATTTTGTGGGGTATAGAGAACGAACCGAAGGCTTTACAGTATTGGAGAAGTGTAACACCGGGAGTACATAGAATGATTACCGATACTCACATTGTTTACAACGAAAGGTTTTCATCAACACCCGATGCCTTAGTAATGATGAATGAGAAATTAGTTTTTACAGAAGATGGGCAGTTTTTAAATTGCGAAACATTAGAAAGCAAAAGCTACATGACACCCTCAATACACATGGCTCATGTAAAGTGTCGAACAGCAATGGATATACGAGAGTTGAATATTGACCTTTTTTATCAGGTTCTTTCACAAATTCATTGGGCTGGTGTAACAAGGGGGCGCTGCATTTTTTTTCACCCGGAATTTCCAGAAAGCAGCCCATATAGATTGGGAGAGGTTATTTTTAAGAAAACTGAACTAATGTCAGAGTTCAAGTTTTTTCAACAAAGAATGGATGAAGCGGTTGATATATTTCAAAAAGAACTTAATTGGAAACCATGATTTTGGGACAATCTAAAAAACGGCGCAAGTTCAGGCATTTAATTAACCATTAAAACTATAAAAAATGACAGACAATCAAACCTTAGACAAGCCTTTACAATCCCTTACTCCCGAAATTGTAAAATCGAAATTGCAGATAGTTCTTACCAAAGCAGAACAGTCTATACAAGCATTGCACGATGCGGAAAGTAAGTTGGTTTACAATGAAGATAATTTGGAATCAATAAAACTATTTATTGAAAACTGTAAAACAGCACAAAAGACAGTAGATGCAGAAAGGGTAAAACTTAAAGAGCCGTATCTGCAAGGCGGCAGAACGGTTGATGCGGGTGCAAAACTTTTGTCAACGGATTTGGATGCAATTATCTTAAAAGCTAATATGCCTTACCAAAAACTTTGTAAAGAGGTGGCTGAAAAGGAAAGGCTTGCGGAAGCAGAAAAGCAACGCATTGCAACTATCCGTACCAACATGGATAACTTTAAATTGACCTATTCCGTCAAGATAGCTGATGCCAAAACAAGTACCGAACTTACCTCCATTGAAAGGCTTATAAACCTTGAAACTGGCAATAAAAATAAATATCAGGAACTATTACCGGAATTTGTGGAAGATTGTAAAGCCATTAGAAGCCTTTTAACGGGGCAAAAAGAAAAGGTAAGGATACTTGAGGATTTGGAAAAACAGCAGCAGGAAGCGTCTAAAAACAACGATGATGGGGCTTTTTTGGAAATTGAGGAGAAAAAAGAACAGGTTTTAGCCCAAGTGGAAGAAAACAAGGTGATAATCCAAGAAACCGCAAGTAATCAGGCTCAACAAGCAGCAAGTTCGGTAACACAGGTTTTTGCAAAAATACCAAAGGGCGGCAGACGTATTTGGCAATGGGAAATGACAGATGAAAAAACAGCTACAAAATCAGGCTTAACTTTGGTAGTTCCTAACGAAGAAAAGATAAAAGAAATACTATCTAATAAAAGGGATGAGTGGAACAAGAAAGAACTGCAAGAGTTTACAGAAGGTGGTATCCGTTATTTTGTCGAACAGCGTTACTAAATCTTTCTCATAGGCAATAAGGTTTGAATAGCAAAAAAGCCCCCGTTTTCTAACGCAGGGGCTTTACTTTTTGGGGTTAGTGTGAAATTACTGCTTTTAGTAAACTGTTCCGCAACGGCATCAAGGCAGTCTTAATTTCTTTCATTACCGCTTCCAATTCCTTTACTTGCTTAGTTTCTAAAATGCTCGCCTTAAACCCGTCAAAACTGCCTAATGGGACACTTTCTGGCTTCGGAGGCGTCTTTACCTCGTAATTTCTTTTAGGCTGCTCAAGGGGCTTTATTTCGCTTGTGGGCTTAGTTAAATCCTGAACTGTTTCTACGACTTTTACTTTCCCATCAATAAAACTGTAAACAGCGTCCTTCAATTTTTGCTCGTTACCAAAAACAAATATCTTTTTGTTTTCAACGTAAAGTGTAACGGGTATTTTTCTATCAGCAAGAGGTTTTCTACCTGCCCCCAACCTTTTACCGCCTTGTTTTTTTTCTTCCATGAATCAAAGATATAAACCTTATTTGATTTTATCAACTTTATTTCATCTTTTTTTCAAGATTAATTCAAATTTAAATCAAACTGATTCAAATATTAGTCGCCAATTCAAAAA
>JADKKF010000016.1 GCA_016720635.1 Saprospiraceae bacterium | reverse complement strand
GTTCAACTGGGCATTTGCACCAAAATGAAGCAATAAAGCGAGGAACATCCCAATAATTTTTATAACATCTGTTTTCATCACCCATTATTTTTTCTAATTATTCGTCCAATTTATCACTCCATTTACTGTAATAGGCCTGTCTGGTCTATGATATCGAACTTGGATAGGATAAGTTCTACCTCTTGGATATTGGAGACTGACCCCTGTACCATAACTTGCGATTAAAACATTGCTATAGGTAAGCGAGGTTGCGCCACTTCGGACACTAAATACTCTTGACCAATCGCAGTACATATTTCTCTCTCTCAACCTTGCCATTGAAGCGGTTTGTTCACACCTAGAAACGATACCAAGAGCTACCGCTTTTAGATATCCTTTGTCCAAAAACCAATGCAATTCATTGCTATTAAGAATAGAAATCGGTTCAGGTGACGTAGAGCCCCCTGAAAATCCTCCAATGGACGGAGGTCGGATGCCGCCTGGAATACCTGGATTTGTATTTATACTATTTAGAGCAGCTTGGACCGCCGTAGTTCTCCTATAGGTCAATTCGTTGCCATTAAGAGGATCTGCAACCGCACCAAAATTGATTTTTTGAGGCAGGATTCGCTGGAATACTAAATAGTTGGGTGTTTTGTACCTTACATCAAGAGTATTATTTCCAAGCAACCAAAAATTATCCCCTTGTGTATTCATCAAATTATTCCAAAAATAATGATACATGGAATAATTTATTTCTGGCATACTGGTGCAATTAATACTATGCCTCCATATGGTCCTAGAGATATCATAGGCCCTATCATAAATATGATTTTTTATGGGTGTAAACATGATATCTAAGTAAGGCTCTCTTAGCTCTACAAGAGCGCTCATGGTCCTAGTGTGGGTAGCTGGCGAAGTATAGCCCCATTTGTCGTATACATCAAATGGCTCATCTCCATTATAATTTAGAAGGTAGGTCATTAGGGCGTAATTCTTATCCCTTAAGCTCAAAGACCTAAATTTTTCAGCCATGGTATTGTATTTACTTGTTCTAAAATAATACTCAAACACAGTAGCATTGTTTGGGTCTTCCTCTGGGCCCGAAGTTAAGTTGAAGTGTTTCGTTCTGATTTTAGCGGTACTGGATTCATCGCCTGATCTATAACTGGTACTAATGTATGAAATAATGCCAGCATTGATAAAAGTGGTTAAATTAACAGAAAATGATGTTCGTTTTTTTATCCTAAGCCTATAAATTTGATCATTTAAAAGCGTATTTGGAATTTGAAAAGTTAATTTTTTATTATTGACATAATTTGCAGGCAAAGTTAATGCTACAGCTGAAGCGTTATTTGTAGTAGGTTCCATATCCACTTCATATCTTACTGTACGGGTCGCTAGACCACCACCTGGAGCCGCCGAGCCTGGAATTGTATATGTACCAGGTGCTTCTAATATTCTTTGGCCGACAAGAGTCTCAACCCAACCAAGGCGGGAAGGAGACTGAGGCTCACCAACTTCTCCTTTCATAAAATTGCGTTGATTTTGGATTGGATAGGTCTCTACAATATTTTCAGGAAGGATGACAATAGGAGAATTACCTGTTGTAAACTCGACTGTCATGTTATTGTTCCAAAGCTCACCATTTCTAGTTCTTACCCAAACCCATGAGCCATTTATTCGTTCTCGGACTTGAACAGTTGCCTTCAAGATATGCTTAGTATTGGGTTCCAATTCTTCATTCAGATAAGCCGTGGCTGCATTGCCGTTATCAATCACTTGATCGACAATACCCGAAATTTTTTTGCCAGAGGCTACATTCGTTATTTCAAAGCCCATGAATTGCGGTTTAAAATACCTCATAACGGGTTTATTCTCTTCAGGCCCGCTATATTCTTCATCTTCAAGTGCTAACTCACGTTCCATGGGCAGAATGAAACCAACATCCAATCTGGTCATGGTATTTACTTGATCACCTTCGGGTTTTACTTCACTAATAAAGGTAAGTCCATCAAGAGGGTTATAGTTTGGATTATAACATTTCTCACCCATTTCAAACACAAAATTACATTTGCCTGTTACAGCTCCATTTAATATAGAATAGTACATAGATGCTCTGCCTTTAAAGTATTCAGGGTTAGGGAAACCAGCTTCTAAACTAATAGCACAGCCCATCTCGAGGATAGGTATGGCAGCTTTAAAAAACCCGAAATCCACGCCTATTCCTAACTCACCGCGCAGTCCAGCATAGGCATTGCCTTTGGCATACCAGTAATTTATACCAATTGGGCGCTCTGAACTGGATCTTCTTGCAGGATCTAAAATCAAACAAGTTCTATCCGGATATTGTCTAACATTGATGTTATAACCTAAAATTACCTCCAAACTTGCATAGAATAAAAGAAAATTAAAGGTACCATTCAATTCAAAATTGATTCCATGGGCGAATCCATCGGCTGGATTCATTTCTTCTGGATTTGGGGTTCTTGGTAATTCATCGGTAGATGCTACTCTTTGTTCCACTTGGTTTTGGCTTGGGTCACCAGCAGCACGTGCCATTATCGCTTCAATTTTAGGGTTGATTGGCGGTAAGTCAGGAATCCCTTTACCCATCATAAAATATGCATCCAATTCTAGGGTAGAAAGTGCTCTAATTCCGCATGGACCAGGATAAGGAGAGAACCCTCCATTGGTTCCAGGAGAAGGAAAGTTTTGGCTTTGGATACCTTGTGGGGCTCCCAAATAAAAATACCACATATCTCTATTGTCCACGTGAAAAACAGCATCCACCATTTTATTTTCAGGACCAGATCCTGTGACAACACCATATACATTCAGATATACTCCAATGGTCCCATGGATGCCTTCATAAGTTCTATCTCCATCGATACCTCTGGTATATGCTACTAGCACCTCGCCTCTTAATGGTGCATTGCTATCCCCTTTCCCTATATCACTTTGAACATAGAGATTTCCATTAAAATGTTAAACTTTGGAGACCTTCAACAGAACCATCAGGATTTCCTCTAATCACTGCCTCGATCTCTACATCAAAATTATATGCCGAGCCACCCCCATTGTCACCTAGATATGCTTTAAACCCAAACCCCATAAATGTCTCAAAATGAGGCTCGAAAGGGGCGGAAGCACAACTTATGGGTGTCGCAGGCGGCATAGACCCTCTATCAGCGGATGCAACTCTAGCTCCAGAGGTTTCACTTACGCGTTCCATATTAAGTGTAGGTAATGGCGCAGTTCTCCTCATGTGGTGATAAACTCCTCCACCAAGGCCATACAGAGCAACTCCAGGGAACAAAACAATTCCACTGGAAAGAATCACAGACCCTTCGATAGCAAAGAAGTTGAAATACTGGGCTGAATTGAATTCTGCCTCTAAATTGTCCCGTTGGGTGCCAAAATCAGCATAAAGGTTAATTTGACCTAAGCTAGGAATACCAACTCTAAGGGCCCCTATAAATCTTTCATTTAAACCACTTTTACAAAATGAAATTTGACCTCTAAGGCTAACACCTCCCATATCATCGATTTCTACGGTCAAGGTAGATGGTGGCAGAAATTCTTCCAATGTAAACTCATTAAAACCGCTGGATCCCTCTTCTCCTAATTTAAATCGGAAGCCTAAATCACCCGTGGCACCCAGTTGGTCCCCCAAATTAATGGTTAGCATGAACCTAATATCATACTTTTTGTAAATCGGTCTGTAAGAGCAATGTTAATTCCATCCAGATTGATAGGGAAGCCAGATACATCTTTTTGGGGTGAGGCTTGAGACCAAAGAGTCCTATTGCTCCCATCCATGCTAAGGGAGATAGCCCCTTTTATACCAGACTCTCGCGTTGAGAACCTTAGATTTT
Source organism: Saprospiraceae bacterium (assembly GCA_016720635.1). Lineage (GTDB taxonomy): Bacteria > Bacteroidota > Bacteroidia > Chitinophagales > Saprospiraceae > JADKKF01. The sequence goes on along the minus strand of JADKKF010000016.1, from coordinate 76,442 downwards.
CTACACGAATAGACGGCATATTCATTGAAGTGGTACTTCTTCTAGCTGCGTTGTTGGAGCTGGCAAAAGAAACATTTCCCGTAAGGGCAAATGAAAATTCAAAATTAGTACCTATGGATAGATTGACGCGGGTACTTGGATCCAATACAATTTTGGCTATATCCCACATAGGAATATCAAGCCCAGTCCTGTCAGGTCTAATAGTAAATATCAAATTAACATTTTGAGAACCGGGACTTGAACCTTCGGGTGGAGTGCCGCCAAAAGTCAGAGCAGCCCCATACCTCAAGGTTTGATCCTCCTTGAATACGGGTAGTTTTATCCCACCTGAAAGTCTAATAAAGCCAACAGTACTTTGAACCACACCTACTGCAAAGGTATCCAAGGACAATGAGTAACCTTGTCCAGAATTTTGCGGAGTGCTCCATATATTGTAAACACCCGCTTCGATCGAAAAGCCTGATGGGTCTATCAAAACATTATTTATTCCAATTCCTGGCCTTGCAGAGGCTAAATCTTTAGGTAACCTAAGGCTCAATTCTCTCAAGAAAAATCCAGTCCATGCGTTTACTAACCTTGCATCTGTCATCGTAGAGGATGTTCCTCCTGAAATACTGCTTCTCAATCTTTCCAAACTGTATAAACTTGGAAAATTCATACTTGGATGATTAGCCGCTTCTGAAAAATCAAGCACTGCACTATTCACAGTAAAACCAAAGCCAGGTAAATCAACAAATTGGAATGGCTGATCAAAGGTCAAATTAATAATAAATTGGTCGCCACGACGAATCTCGGTACCAAAAATAGTAGAGACTTGACCGGTGGAACTGATTGCCCCTGTTGCAGCATTTTCAGGAACCATCATGGACCTGGAAAAGTAAGTCGTCCTCTAAAAGCAAATGCAACAAAGCCTGTACAATCAAACTCAATATAAGTTGAAGTTGCAGGATTTGAACCTCCATTGATACCAATTCTCCAGTCATTTTCCATTTCGGCATCTATTGTTTCGGCTACCATAAACCTACCTGCGGGTGCACTTCCACTAGGATGCAAACAAACATTATTTGCTGCTAAAATGATAGGAATTCCTCCCATTTCTTCTGGTAGTTTTATACCTAATAAATACTCAGCCCTAGCAGAGGTCGCTGTGAACGTAGCTTTATCAAGGCATCCCACTATTCTCAAGTCATTATTTGCATTTAAATCCAGTCCCAAGGGCAATTGGGTAGGGGCGCCAGTCATTGCTTGAGAAAACCTTGTAATTTCGCTTATCGCATCTACAACAACTGCTGCTTCCAACACATTGGAACGAGGTCTATTGCTATAAATTTCACTGATTGCTTCTACCCTACCAGAATACATGCGCCTACTGGCATTAATTCCAGCATTGTTGAAATTCACTCGAAGTCTTACATTTTCATTTAATCGCAACACTCCTGTGCCTGTATAACCCGTCGAAGTACTAGAGCTGATCTCTGAAATTGTAAATTGAAAAGCACCAACTCTAATAATTTCACCAACAGCAATGCCTGAAGAATTCACCTTTTCGGATATTGGGATTTCAGGATACGAGCAGACCCTTTCACAATCACTAACATTGGTGGAATTTTCAGCTGTAGAGGAGGATGCAGAAGAAGATGTGCCTCCCGCCACTGAATTACTCAAGATAAATGGAACCACTTCACTCGCATGATATATCATATCCTCGGTAATATTAATTCCTGCCGTACAAGGATTGCTCACATTGATTGCATCTGGATTTTTCAACCATACTACTCTCCAGTATAGAGTATCATTTTCAGGAGTAAGTGGAATGGATGGCAGGAGAATATTTCGATCGTCATATACCTGATCTCTAAATGCATCTTCTGCAAATACCCTTGTTATAGTATTTGGATATACAGGCGTATGAAAAGTTGGATCATTAAAATCATGAATATCAGTTACATTCTGGGCATTTGCTTGAATTGTCCCAATCTGACAATGAACCAAATTTGGATTAGAAAAATTATTTGCTACTCTTGAAACCTGAATTAAACATTTTTCTTGCACGATATAGGTTGGCATCCCTACGAATCTATTTTCGTCTAAAATAATAGTGGAATAATCTGGCAATAATTTAGCAGGGGGGTATCCTGGCTTAAAAGTTAATTCTATCAAAGAGGGGTTTACTTCTTGAAAACGCGACGGGCTTAGTAAATGTGGCTTTGGCATACCAGCTGTGATAGGAACTTGTAAATCAAAATTTTGATTGTATTGAGTCAATGTTAATCCATTTGCCGCCACTTTTCTAAACTGTGTACTCATAGTCATTCGATAAGATTTACCCCGTTCAAAACTATAAGCTGGATCTGAAAGTCTGCGATAGAGTGTAAGATATTGCGCCACTTCTGGGGTCGGAATTAATCCATTTACAATATCTGGTGTATTTGCAGTATGCGCCCTCACCCAATTTTGTAAATAGACCAAAGGTCCATTTGGCCAATCATTTTCAAAATTATAAATTGGTGAACTCGGAACTCCTGGGCTACCCCCAACTATTTGCATTTGTGCATCCAACTTAGTAATATTAGGACACAAAGGATCGAATTTTATGGTAAAAAAAGGACTGAGATAAGGTATCGTATCCCCAGCCTGTGGAAAATTAACTGTAGTCACAATGTTGGGGTTGTAGCAAAGATCGCCTCCACTTGCACTTGGTAACAGAATTACAATATTGCTTCTTCCTTGATTGCCAATATATCCTCCGTCTGGAATCATCACTACTCTTACTAGAAAAGCCCCCCGACGAGTACTAGCTAAAGTCTCGACATCGACAGGCAGATTTTCAATCAAATAACTTAATTCATAATTAACCAAAGTCACATCGGGAAATGTTGCTGGATAGGCGTCAAACTGATCTTGAGGTCTCCCCATACTATTAAAGGAGGTCGCCTCCTCAAAGGTTACACTTCTTATTTGTACTGTAATGGAATGCTGTGGCACTGTCGGATTTCTGTGATACCACTGTACAATTGCAGAAAGCGTATTGATATCGTAGCTTATGCCCATTCCCCCTTCATCCCCCGTTATAACTGGTGGCTGAAAATAAGCTACTGTAAACTCGGCACAAGAATTACCAGCTACAGGAGTAGATATGACTTGTTGTGTTATTGGATCTATACCTTGGATACAAATGCGGTAAGATCCTGGCGGGAAATAGCCAGAATCCAATGCATCTCTCTGCTCTACTGTGTTTGTTGTAATATTAAAATCTCCTCCTTGCAGAGCTGCACTTGGAAATTCTGTTCCAAGATCTGTTAAACTGATATTTGGTAAACTTAAATTTGGGGCGATATCGATGGGTGCGTATGATTCTGCATTGGCTATGATGCCCAATGCATCCCCTGAAAGTCCCTCAAAGGTTACTCGTATGGTTGCACTCACATTATTTGAAGTCCTATTAATCAAACTGAATCTAACCTGGTTTCTGAGACTATAAGTTGTAGTGATAGGAGGTGTGACATTCAATATTCCAATTTCAATTGGGTTGGTTTGACATAAAACTAAGTGATTATTTGCCGTAAAAAACCAAATGATCATTAGCGAAAAGAAATATAACTTTTTCATAGTCAAGTATTATTTAAAAGTCTGAGAAATAGAAACCCGCATATTTACATCATTGATGGGGGTTAATATTTTTGTCTTCCGATTAAGTAGCTGAGTACTAAATGTCAAGCTACCATTTTCCCACAAAGAATAATTTACAGAGCCCTGCAATGTTAGTAAACTGCCATCCTCAACACCATTTGTCTGATTTAAAGAATATAGAATATTGGCACCTATATTCAATTTTTTGGCCAAAGTCATCCTATACCGAGCAGAAATTCCAAATCGTTTCAAATCAGTATTTCCAGGAAGTTCCAAAATGGAATAGGTCAATCCACCTCCCACTTCTGGACCATCTTTCTTCAGTTTTTTCATGTAAGTAATTTGATTGGTCCATGTCTTATTGCTGGAGGAAGATTCTTCTTGATTGAGTGTAAAAAAGGAACGATAGTCTGAAAAAATTAGGTTAGCCGAAATGCTATTGGTCCTATCTTTATGCCCCCATCGATTAGAATAACTCGCATTGATGGATTTACTTTGAGTACTCAACTGGAAGCTATCGAGGCCTTCGCTCCATTCTGGCTGTGGATTGGCATTAAAATTATTAAAGGCTAAATTGAGATTGGACCTTTTGGTCAAGAGGTAAGAAGCTGATGCATTGGCAATTTTTCTTATTTGAGATGTGGATGTATGGGTCTTTGTATTATTAGATTCAAAGCCAAAACTTCCTGAAAATTGCAGTTTATACTTAAAAGCTGTAAATCTTAATTCACTGGTATATTGTTTGATATCAGCGATGATGTAATTAAGCCCCCAGGCAGCATAAAATGGATCAATTTTTTGGTACCTAAAACCTATCCCCCAAGCATTAAAATCTAAACCAATTCTGGTTTGAAAAGCGAAGGCATAGGTACTGCTTTGGTTGACTTTTATCAGAAATCCAAATTTGTCTAAAGTCTTATTAGCGTTGTCATCATTTAGAGGTTCAGCCATGATATTTTTGGTAATAGCACTTGCAGCAGCATTGCCTTCTAGCACTAAATGCTTGAAAAATTTGAACTTATAATTAGATCCCAACGCAAAATTTTGTCCTGGAAAAACAGAATAGAAAGACAGTGAATCCGCCAATTTGGGATCGAGTTTGTCTTGTGCTTTTGTTGCAACGATTTCGAAAAGAGAATTGGGCTTTTCTATACCAATCCTAAATGCCAAAATATTTCTCTTATAAGGCAAAAGGTCTCTTTTGTAGAATAAAGTCGGCGGCAAATTGTTATCGTTTTCAATCCTTCCATAATACGTAGAAAATTTGAATGCCTTGAGTTTAATATCAAATCCTCCACCCAAGACGTAACACCCATTCAAAATATATGGCGAAAGATTGTAAGTCCGATATCCTGCATGCAATGTCAAAAACTTATATCTAGGGCTAATTCCTATTCTAGCAAAAATATTTTTAGGGCCGTTAAAAGTGGCTTGTCTATCGCTATAAATTACATTGAATGGCAATGAAAAATTTTTAAAACTTAAAGTTATACCAGCAGATAATGAATAACCAAAAATTGATTTATCGCTTGTGTTAGATCGGTCCGTAAAAAAACTATGCATTCCAGCACTGGCATATCCATTCCATCGAAAATCTTTTTTTGAAATAAACTTGGTTTTTATAGTATCTTGACCTAATAAGCACAATGGACTTAGTAGGCAGATATATATCCACCCACTAAGAATCCATTTTAGTTTTAAGTAGCCAAACATTTTTATTTGTTTTCAAGAGCTCTTACTCTTGTTTTCAGTTCATCGATTTGTTGTTGCTGCTCCTGGATGGCTTTAACCAATACAGGTATTATTGTAGAATAATTTACTCCATACTTATCAGTTGAAGTTTCGCTGTTGCCAGTTGGTTTATAGACAGCCTCAGGAATGACTGTCTCCAATTCTTGCGCCAAAAAGCCTAGATGAGACCTTGTATCTTCACCCGACTTCCATTGGTAACTTACTGGATTGAGAGCTAATAATTTCTCTAACGAGGAAGTAAGGGGGGATATATTCTTCTTTAATCTCGCATCAGAAGTTTGGATCATCCCATTGAAAGACCACACCGCTGCCCAACGCTTGTCGTTATTACCAAGATTGTATGTATTGTCCGCATCTGGAATAAAATGTGACTTGAGAAAAGATTCACCAAATGGGCCTAACAATAGTCGATATACGTCATTAACTCCAAATAATAAAGATACTCCATCCGTTGTAATAAAAGGAACATAAGAACCAGTTCCCAATTGGATATAACTACTTTTAACTGCGACATCATTGTAAGTGATTCCGCCCGTAGTCTGAACCCAAGGATTGGAATCAAAATCAGGTGCTGGTTCCCATTGCTGTACATTATTTGGAAACCACTTAAGCACATAACCTTGACTTGGAGCTGCACTGCTGATTGGAGATCCCTGCAATTGATTGGCATTCCACATAGCATTAGTATTGGTAGCTGATATAGTTGGAGAATTGATAAAGATACCCGATCCAGCTATGTAAGTACCTGCTGGACCCTGAGGTCCTGTTGGGCCCGTGGCACCGGTGGGACCTGTTGGACCCGCAACTCCAGTGGCTCCTGTAAGGCCTATTGGTCCTTGTGGACCTGTTGGACCCGTGGCACCGGTAGGACCTATTGGACCGGCATCACCTGTTAGTCCTTGAGGACCAACTTGACCTTGGGGGCCTTGTGGTCCTGCAGTACCTGTCTGCCCTATTGGACCTTGTGGACCTGTTGGACCAACTTGACCTTGGGGGCCTTGTGGTCCCGTGTTGCCTATTGGACCTTGGGGGCCCGTAGAACCAGTGTTTCCTACTGGACCTTGGATTCCTTGTGGGCCTTGTGGACCTGCAGGGCCTTGGATTTGACCCACCGAAACCCATGTTGTACCATTCCAAACATGGCCTCCGCCATCTGATGCAACAATCATCATATCTCCAACACTACCTGCATAATTTGGATTTAGATTGCCAATAGTAGGGACCGTACCAACTATCCGCACACCCGTTCCAGCTGCACCTTGTGGTCCTTGTGGGCCTGCTGGACCGATTGGACCCGTTGCACCTTGTGGACCCGTAGAGCCATTTGCACCTTGTATTCCTTGTGGTCCTGGAGGTCCTTGAATGCCTTGAGGACCTTGGGGACCAACAAATATGCTGTTATTAATCTGAGAAGTTCCTATAGCACTATAGGCACCGTTAGCGGATTCTGCACACTCAACTCTTAAGTACTTTGCTACACCAGACCAAGAAATACTTGAAAAATTACCAGAAACAACGGTTCCTGTGCCTACAGTTGCACTGAGCCAACCAAAAGCATCGGTCCTGATTGTCTGTGTTTCTACATACAAACTGGTTCCATTTGGATTCCCTTCAAGGACTGTAAATCTCAAATAAACATCTATATTAGGCTGCGGTGTTCCTGTTGCATTTCTCACCACAGATTGATAATTAAAACTTCCCTGGGCAAAAATACCCACTACAAATAATTGGAATAAAATAAGGTAAATTAGCTTTTTCATATGTGTAATTTTTTAAAATTTTAAATGAATTATAGTTTTATTATTTTATAAGTGAAGAGTTGATTTTTGCTATTTTTGATATAAAGCACATAGGCCCCTGGAGCTAAATCCGCTAAGTCGATGGTACTATCTGCATATTTATTTAAAGTGAATATTTTCTGCCCAGTTAATGAAATAATCGAAATACTCAAAGCTTCATTTTTGTCGCCCCCTTCAAGATATATGGTGCCCATATTGGGATTAGGAAAAATATTGTAAAGGGTGCGATCTCCGAATTCTTGAGTTTTGATCACGATGTCACCTCCTGTCAAAGGTGGGCTAAACGTCAAACCGCCACATGAGCCATAGATATTAGAAAGTGACCCGAGACTGCTTTGATAAACGTGACTACCACAAGTTCCAATGCTGTAGCTGGACGCCGCAAATCTATTAGCAATGCACTGTCCATACAGACTCATCGAAGTTATGGTAATTCCAAATGCGATGAGTAGTAAAATTTTTCTCTGTTTTTGCCAAAGTTTTTTCATTATTAAATTTATTTTTGTTTGAATAGAAAATAGAATCGAATCAATGCAAATACATGCAAGCGCCTAGACAAGCTGTGCTTCTCAAAATCCATGATGGTCAAATTGAAAAATGTGGTATAAGGGAAAACCAAACAATACCCAAGCGTAAGCCATGAGCAAAACAGGTTTAAAAACTTCAAATACCCAAAGGAAATGTCCTTAAGATTTTAATTTTCTAAAATATTGTGTAATTTTTGTTTTCTTGGTGAAAAAATGGTATAATTTCTATGGATCCCAAACGTTATTGCTTTCCACTTTACAAAAATAAACTATTTGAATTAAAAAATAAGATTTCAAATGTTAAGAAAATGTTAATACTATTTGATTTTTCTAATTTTTAATGTCCGATAGTTTAAAATAGATCAATTTATCAATGGCTTCCAAATAATTAATTTTATTTAATAATTGAATGTGATACAGTATTTTGGTGAATCCCTTTTCGCGGTGAGAATAAAGCCATTGCCTTGACAATACTGATTTGTTTTCCTATATTTGCATTTTTATCAACTTATATGATTAAAATTTTCATAAAAAATGAAAAAATTTGAAGACGAGTCCACGGAGAATCAATTAAATATAGAAATTTCGGAAGAGATGGCAGACGGAATATATTCTAACTTGGCCATTATTTCCCATTCAAATTCAGAGTTTGTATTGGATTTTTTAAGACTAGTACCGAATGTACCCAAAGCAAAAGTAAAGTCTCGAATAGTACTCACGCCCCAGCATGCCAAACGGCTCATGAAGGCAATGATTGAAAACATCAAAAGATATGAAGCACAATTTGGCAATATCGTGGAGAGTGATCAACAAGGATTTCCGCCGATGAATTTTAATAACCCCATCGCCCAAGCATAATTTTTTAACTCGGTGAAGATAGCCATTCTCTCTTCTAGGTTTCCTTTTCCATTAGAAAAAGGAGACAAGCTTCGGCTTTTTCACCAAATCAGGTGTCTAAGCAGAGATCATGAAGTGTCCCTTTATGCCTTGACTGATATCGATATTTCACCCGAAGATTATAATCAAGTAAAGCAATATTGTCATCGTATTTTTGTCTATAAATTGAGTTTTTTCAGTAGAATTTGGAATTCACTTTTGTGCTTTATTAGAAAGTGGCCTATACAAGTAGGCTATTTTTACAATTCTTCCATATTCAAAAAGATGGTTTACGAGATCGAAAATGAAAAACCTGATTACTTATATTGTCAACTGATCAGAATGGCAGAATATGCCAAGGCTATGGATATTCCAAAATGCTTGGATTATATGGATGCTTTTTCTCACAGTATGAGACTTAGATATCTTTCCGCTCCTTGGTGGCAAAAACCATTTTTCAAAAGAGAATCATTTTTTTTAAAAAAATATGAGACAAAAATTGCCCCACAATTCGATCAGCTCACCATCATTTCAGAACAAGATAAATCGAGAATGGGATTGGCATTGGATCAAATTGTTTCTGTGATCCCAAACGGAGTTGATTTCAATTATTTCAACAATAAAAACAAGATACCCAAAGTTTATGACATGGTATTCGTAGGAAATATGGGATATTATCCCAATGTTATGGCAGCTAAATTTATCATTGAGAAAATTGTTCCCAATTTGATAAAGGTAAAACCTGAAGTAAAAATCTTGATTGCTGGGGCAAGGCCAAGTGCGGTAATAACAAAATTTGCACACCCACAAGTGACTGTGTCTGGATGGATTGAAGATATCCGAGAGGCCTATTTGGGGTCCAAAATTTTTATCGCCCCAATATATCATGGAGCTGGTTTGCAAAATAAAATCATAGAGGCGATGGCGCTTGGAATTCCATGTATTTGTACACCGCAAGTCAATAATGCCATAGGCGCTAGAGAAAATGAGATCTTAATCTGTTCCCATCCCCAAGACTGGGTGAAGCTAATTTGTAAATTATTAGACGATACGGATCGCCAATCCAAAATGGCTCAAGCTGCCAGTATTTTTGTTACCGAAAATTTTTCTTGGGAACATTCAACCCATCAACTCGAAGAGTTGTTCTACCTTTCATAATATGAGCGAAATAAAACTAAATTCCATAGAAGAGGGAATCCAAGCCATCGCAAACGGCGAAATTATAATCGTAGTTGATGATGAAAATCGCGAGAATGAAGGGGATTTCATTTGCGCAGCTGAATTGGTAACCCCAGAGATAATAAATTTCATGGCCACCAGGGGCCGTGGTCTTATATGTGCGCCGATAGACAATGAACGGGCAAACGAGTTGAATCTCAACCTGATGGTTCACGACAATACGGCGCTGCATGAGACTGCCTTTACCGTTTCGGTAGATTTGATTGGTGAAGGTTGTACAACGGGCATTTCAGTACACGATAGGGCCAAGTGTATTCTCGCATTGGTGAATCCCCATTATAAGGCTAATGACTTTGCGAGGCCTGGACATATTTTTCCTCTCAGAGCCCAAAAAGGAGGGGTCTTGAAACGAACTGGACATACTGAAGCTGCCATCGACCTAGCCAAAATGGCTGGATTATATCCTGCTGGTGTATTAGTAGAAATACTCAATGAAGATGGCACGATGGCCCGATTGCCACAACTGTTAGCACTAGCAAAAGATTTAAATCTAAAAATTATCACTATAGACGATTTGGTATCGTATCGCCTTGAAAAAGAAAGCTTAATCCAGCGCATCAACGAAGAAGAAATTCAATTTCAAGGAAAAAAAATTACGCAAATTACTTATCAAGAATTGGGTGAAGCACAAAAACATATCGCCTGGATTTGGGGTGAAATTGACCCCAACAAGGCGCAGTTGGTGCGAGTTCAAGCTACACCGTATGAAGAATTGCCAAGGCTTTTATTTTCAGATATAAAAACACAAACTGCCATAGAAATGATCCAAGAGCAAGGGCATGGAGTTTTGGTTTTTATTCAGAATACAGAGCAAAATGCACAACATGCACTTTTAGCCCAGCGCAATTTGGGTATTGGCGCTCAAATCATCAAAGATATTGGTATTCAACAAGTTAGATTACTTACGAATACGCCAAAGCGTAGAATTGGCCTTAATGGTTACGGTATTTCTTTGATAGAAGAGGTGTCTTTTGGGTGACTAAATCACCGAAGCTAATTGCCAAATGTCGGAGACGCGCTCAGCACCAAGCCAGATTTCCAAAATTTAAAATCTCTGTACCCATGGACAATGTCTAGCCTAAACATGCGGTATTTTCCCCAGCCTAATCTATCAAAACCTATTGACCACTCGGTATAAGGATTCAGATCATCCATTTGCGTATGTTTCAAAGAACCAATGGTGAAAAATCCTAATTTCCGCAACAATGGAATTTTATCCAAAATATAACCATTGTCATTGTATTCTAAATAGGCTTCATAATATTTATCTTTAGCAAAAATCTCGTAATAAGGCAATATCTTAAAATGTGCAATAGTCTGAGGCTTGCTAATAAGCCAAAAATAATGCCCCTGTACATGTTGATAATCAGGAAATTGTAGCGTTGAATTTTTAAAGAAATAGCCTGCCTGTACCAGATATTCTAAAGTACCAAAAAGTCCGAGCTTTATCTCTTCATCGTGAATTTGGGCCGCTATCTTCGAGTACCTTCTGCCCAAATCCATATCGAAGGCGTGCGTATAAGATGCCGAAAGCGTGGGATATTTCGAACCTAAATTCACCTTGACATCGGGGTAAGAAAGATACTTCGCCGCTGGGGTATAGCTAAACCCTATTCTCGCTTTGATGAACTCCGCCTTTACCGAATTCGGCAACTCGACGTCATCGCTACCCACAGTATTGGTCTTATAGTTTGGTTTATCCTTGGCAAAAGAAAATTCTGTATGATTTGATACGCCGTTTCGATTGACATATTCTAACTTTGTGTTGGTAAAAAGTCCATTTTTTAATTCGGTTCGATACTCAACAAAGGCGTATTTTTTTTGATATAATTTTATAAAATTATTTTTAAACTTTAGTGACCAATAAGAATTTAGCAACTCTCCATCAGGGGATCTTTCATTTTGATTAAGCACTTGATCACCAAATTCAACCAAAAATCTCGAGCGATCCTTCCTATTCAACCGAAGATTTCCTCCAGCTATATATCTTATAGCCTTATCCGCAAAACCATAGCTCAAACCAGCGTTAACGTTCCACCTCAAAGGATTTTCACGCTTCCCATAACTTATGTCCGTTTTTAAACCCAAATGCAACCCTTGGACTGGATTGAATTGCACTGGATTCAATCTAAATTTGTATGTATAACCCGTATAAGATCTTTTCAAAGTATAACCTAGAAATAATTCACCAACTCCGAATTTATTCGATTTGCGATCCATAGAGTCGAGATAAACTTTTGATTCCCGGATCACTTGGATACTATCTTTGCGGATATAATCCACTTGTTCCTCACTAGTCAAATCGATGGGTCTAGCCTGTGCCCAGTAAGTAGAATCTTTCTTATTTGCCTCCTCCTCTACTTTCATCAATTCATTATTAAATGTACCTTTTGGAAAAATTGGATTGATTTGATAATCGCTAAATATACCCGTAAACTTGCCATTGGCCTTAAAACCAAATAAATTGGCACTAAATGTCACAGCGGTACTAAAAAGTCTCCAAACATTTTCTTTCTTAAGGTGTGTGTATTGTTGGATCAAACGCAAGGTATCAAAGGAAGATATCTTAGAGGCATCTTCCGTCATATAAAGATCAAAATTCCTTACAGCCCACGTGTCCTCCTCTATATTTATAATACCAGCAAAAACTGGATCAGCATTTCTGATTGGAATTACTTTAATTTTATTGATGATTTTTTGGTCTTCATCGACATATGTTCCTAGCATTTTATAACGATAAAAAAGCAACGCATCACTAGCGATTGGACTCAACATTTGCCTTCGAAACTCCAATGTATTGTCATAAATATTATAGTCCAAGGTAGATGCTTGATTAAAGCTAAACCCATTGTCTCGCCCACTCACTTTGCTAGAAACCATGATTTCTTTTATGTCTTCACGCCCCTGTCTTTTGTAAATGCTTTCTGACTCTGACAGATACAGAATTCCCTTTCTTGTACTATCGAGATTGCCATTCAAGTCTCCGACTTCCACTCCCATGAACTTTTTGGGGGCATTGTCCATTTTTATAATCCCTTTGATATATACTTTGGCCTGAAACGCATTCACTTGATCCCTATGATATCTCCTTTGTTGGATCGCTTTTCGAATGACGGCATATGCTGGATCTTCTCGATCTGCAACGATGACCATATCTTCCAAATTTGTAAAATCCTCCTCTAGACCTACATCCTGAACCGATTTCGGAAAGTTTACTATCACAGTTTTTTGCTTAAATCCAACAAAGGAATAAACTACCTCAACAGGAAATTTTCCAGTATAATTCAAATTATATTTGCCTTCCGCATTGCATGTAGTCCCGATGGTGGTACCCTTTATCAAGACATTGGCATGGGGTAATACTTGTCCGCTAGTATCCCGTACATAACCACTGATTTGGCCATACAGGGAAGACAGACCAGATCCATATAGAAAAAAGCAAAACCCAAAAACTATATTTTTCATCTACAACAAAACGGATTTGATTAGGATAGGTTGCTTTCACCATTCCCAAATGTTTTTAATTTTTCATAAAATGTATCTCTAAAACATCGGTCATCTGGAGTCTCAAGCACCGTATATGGGAGGTGAGAATTTTTAAAACTCTTGGCCGTACTTGCTCCAATTAGGAAGATCCATTTAGGTTTTTGAACCAAAAGTTTTTGATATCTATCACCTTGACTAGGACTGGTAATATATGCAAAATCATGCAGCGGCAAACTCTTTACCTTCTCATTGATGACATTCGTATAGGCAATGATTTCTTCGTAAGGAAAATCTTTATTCAGTGCCGATTGGATAGACTTCAAAGAATTGCTTGCACGCACTATAACTATCCTTTTCTTAGGATGAAATGCCTCGATTTGGTGGACTATATCTCCCACAGAAGCCTTTCCATCGATTACATTGGGCAAACCCAGTTCTTGCAAGAACCTTGCCGTTGCCGATCCATAACTCATATGAATAGCTCCTCGAACCTTTTCATGCGCAAACCACCCAGCATTTTGCATTGCTTTGACCCCATTTTTACTATAATACACATATACATCCACGTCCAAACTATCTTCTATTGGCAATAGTTTTATGTTCAACAGAGGAACACAAACAAATTCTACGCCGACCATTTGAGTCAAAACACCTAACTCTTCTTGTTCTCGTGTTATAAGTATCTTAGGAATGCGATTCATGTTCTAACTTTGCTACTACTTCTTCCGCTAAACCAGCCGATGTTGACAAAGAAACTTTGACAACTCTAAGTGGCAGCTCCAAGGACTTGGTATAGCAAGCCCAAACGTGATAATTATTCAACAGATCCCGCTCACAATAAGCCCCTATCGGCAATTGGCATCCGCCATCCAAGATTTTCAAAACTTTGCGCTCTATATTGGTTGTTTCTATAGTGATGCCATGGTGGATTTTGCGCAAGATGGCTAAGGTGTCCGCATCTTCTTGTCGACACTGATAAGCCAAAACTCCTTGCGCTGGTGCAGGGATGAATTCACGAGGATGCAATTCTTTCGCTACTAAACCCGTAAGATCTAATCCTAGCCTAGACAGCCCAGCCTTGGCCAAAATAATGGCATCAAAGTGCCCTTCTCGAAGTTTTTCCACACGCGTTGGAACATTACCTCTCAGATCTTTGTGATTGATATTAGGCCAAAGATATTGGATAAGCGCCTTTCGTCTATTGGAGGAAGTGCCAATAATGCTTCCCTCTCTTAACCCCAAAGGAATATCCTCTGTATAAACTTCTTGTCTTATCAGTAATACATCGCAGGGTTTTCTCTCAATGAAACCCCGCCAATCGTCAATCCTGGGGTAGCGGCAGTCGGAAGATCTTTCATCGAATGCACCGCCATATCTATTTCACCATTCAACAAGGACTCCTCTATCTCTTTCGTAAAAAAGCCCTTCCCTTCCATCTTACTGAAGTTCAGATCCTGCACTCTATCTCCTTGAGTAGAGATAATCTTGAGATCGGATTTTAGGCCTAGTCTTGACAGCTCATCCTGAACGAACCTTGCTTGCCAAAGAGCTAGATCACTGCCTCGTGTACCTATGATTATTTGCTCTTTCAATTTCTTTTTTCTTGCGAAGATACGATTTTATCTTATCATAATGTGGGCATCCCCACCTCCCGTTTTAAGGACGAGAGGTGGTCACGCTCTCGATGGGTTCACTTTGTTCCGTCATGGCTCGTCGAAAGCACGATCCATGACTCTCGACTACTGAAACCAAGGCATTGTCGTCGAGACCATTCCGATCGTTGATGCGCTGAGTATCAGACCGTTTTAAACCTTCAACTCTAGGATCGAATTTTATAATTAACTATATTGATTTATTTTTAAAACTGCTCGAAAAAAAGCCAAAGCCCTGTCCACATCTGAGAAGGATGCTTTTACGAATTTGTCATGTAGATTGTGAATATTGTTTTGCATTAAACAAATGTAGCGAATTTTCTTGCTTTAACCAAAATTACAATAGAACTTACACAGCAGCATCCAGCTTGGCATTTTAACAGTTTAGTCGCCCTTACATTTATTTATGCGTGAATAAATTTTTATCATCTGCAATCATTCCTACATAAAAAATCATGGTTGCTTAGGTTCTTCTTTTATGCTTGCTACATCAATGTTGAGTGGGATACCTTGAGGAAATCTAGCAAACATTTTTAATTTTTCATAACTCATATTTTTTTCGTTGTATTGAAATGCATCTTCGCTACTCATTGTAACCACTATTGTAACCATAAGATTTATTGGAGCAGTAAATACCAGCATGGACCCGTGTATTATTGTTGACAAAGTATAAACAGGAATAGTCCACCCGTATTGTTTTGGTTTAGCATAACGTAAAGAAAATCTGTGTACATCTTTTAATAAAACCGAAACGCATTTGTTTAAAGACTGCTTCAAAACAACAATTGTGGTGCTGTCAATCGAAATTAATTCCCCTGAAATATTTCCCGTTTTGTTGGTACTAATTCTAATGTATGAGCCGTACGCATTAACATCAATCGTTTCCGAGGAAGGGAGATATCTCGGAGAAGTGCAACTACAAATGAATAGAGAAAGACAGCCAATTATAATAATTCTAATTCTCATAATAGGAAAAATTTTTAGTGTCAACTTTTGAGTTCCAAAATTCTTGTTCTAATTTGGTCTCATATTGTTTATAGTTTTTTGCTTCTTCCTTCAAATATTTTTTCGGATGGTTTACCATTTGATTAAGTTTCAATAAATTTTTCTCTTTTATCCAATGCTCTCGCATCCATTCTAAATAATATCCCTCAGAGTATAGAAATAATTCGTAGTCGGTTTTTGAACTTGGTATGGTGAAGTTGAACTTATACTCACTGCCAGGCATTGAGATTAAATATTTATCAGAATTATTTATTTCACTCAATGCTGCGGGGTCTAGTTTCCCTTTATTAAAAATACTATTAGGGGAAATTTCATATGGCTTAATTTTTTCCTTTATACTTGTTAATGCTAAATAATCAATGCGCCACAGGCCTTTGTTTAATACTATTTTCAACTTTACTTTTGATTCAGAAGATATATTTTGCAGAGGGGTGAATTGTTGGTTCACTGCGATGGGTCCAGTCTCATAAAATTCATTTTGAATTACCCACTTATTTTTTAGTTCATTCCATAAATAAATATCGATACTACCCAATTCTTTTCTTATTCCACCTTTCAATTTTTCTTTAGAATTTTTATCCAGCTCTAGTTTTGCAAAAAAGTCACCAACCTCATCACCCATATATCCCATGGCACTGTATATAAAATAAGTTGTCATCAATGTTTGGCGAAAGTTCAGGATAAGTCCTAGATCATTTGTATTCTTAACATTGTCAAAACTGAGATAAATCTCTTCTTTGCTGCTCAAATTATTCTCGTCACAAAGCGAAAATCGCTCTCGCCTATCTTTGTTTTCTAAAAGTTGGGTGACGTCCCCTTCATTTGCGGTCGCAAAGGAAAGTGGATAGATATTTTTGCATAGATAAAATTCATTTGTTGGTGATTGATATACTCGTTCTCCATCCTTTCTAGGGTAAGCAAAAAGTTTTACATCCTTAACACAATGGGTTTCTAATGCTTCATTTTTCATCGTGATAGAAAATGTGTTACTTAAAAGCTGCCCATTATTTAGTGCGTCAATGTCATAGTATTGCATGGAAGGCGATATGGCATTAGAAAACCCTTCAGCGTCTGAATGATGGAAATTGTCATTTTCATTAATGTAAAATGTAGGGCAAGAACCAAAACATGTTTTGGGTGAGGAAATACAAACTATGGAAAGTAACACGTCAAGTCCTGCAAGGATACTTAATGCAGCTATCCTGCTTGCTTCTGGATTTTGTATTTTTTTATTAGTTTCAAAAATTGCAACGCTGTCAACAGGAATATGGATAATTCCTCTAAAAATAAGTTTACGATTGAAATCATACCTTGTGCCTTTACCCCTTACAATATTTAAGGATGAGTCAACTTTCCAAAAATTCCTTAGAATACATACATCTCCATTTTTTAGGTGTGCTTTCAAGAATGGTTTCGTCTGCATATTTACCGATTCGTGCATTAAACTATTTGCATCTTTATAGTTTGAACGAAAATGGTAAGTTGCACATGCTTGTATAAAAATCACAAAAACCAATGTGTAGAGGAGGGTTTTATTTTTCATAGTTTGTCATTTTGTAAAAAGTCGGTTCACGAATAGATTTTACAAAAAATTTCATTAAATTAAATCTAAAAATATTCTAAGAAAAATATCTTAAACTAGGTCATTCCATTCCGTGTTCTTTGGTTATCTTTTCAACTTCGGTTACGGTTAATCCCGTGATATTGGCCAATAATTCTACATTCAAGCCATTCTTGAGGCCATTTAGGATGACTTCTATTTTTCCTTCTACCTTTTTGCCTCCTTCAAGAATTCCTTCTTGTTTGCCTTCTTCCTTTATTTGTGCGTATGTAGTCATGATATTTGATTTTATGGTTGGTGGAATTGTTTCTATGGCCTTTTTAAATTCTGGTTGTGGAATTTCTGACACATTTATTATGTAAACGAACATTTGCTGGAGAAAGTTTCCAGGTTCAATTTCTATTGGTAATAACTTCAATATTTTCTTTAGGTCCTCCTCCAACTTTATAAAATCGATGCCCTTTTTCTGTGCCAAAATCGCCGCAGCCATCAGTCTATTGCGGATTTGGGAGATGTTTTCGTCCGAAAGGGTACTTAGGGCTATAAATACGTGATTGATCGCTGGTATGTATTGGTTTAGAGATCCTTCGACCCTTGGAAACAAATTCAATAACTTTGGCTTTTCCCACTTTTTCTTGCCTTGGTAATAAATCAAGGGTATGATGACTTTCAGCTCTTTCTTTTCGTTGATACACTTGACCCAATGTGAAAAAATATAATGCCCAACTTGCACTAGAACGTGCTTGTCGGGAGCGGATTTGTGCTCAAACAATAATACCAAATCAATGGGATTGTCGTCCGTGGTTTTTACCTCGAAAACTATATCTGAAAAATGTTCGTTCAAGTCCGCCTGAATATAGGATTCTTGGATGGATTTTAACGTCGCAAGATTTAGACTTTTTTGCAATTCTTCGGGCAAAAACTGCTCGAAAAAAGCCGCAGCCCTGTCCACATCTGAGAAGGATGCTTTTACGAATTTGTCATGTAGATTGTGAATATTGTTTTGCATTAAACAAATATAGCAAATTTTCCTTTGAATATACCCTATAAAACTTTAACCGTTCAACCATTTGACCATTATACAGCAATCTTTAAAGAAAAAAGTAGCTTACTTTTGACCTTGCTCTTTGATTATTTTTTCAACTTCGGTTACGGTTAATCCAGTGATATTGGACAACAATTCCACACTCAAGCCATTCTTGAGACCATTTAGGATGACTTCAATTTTTCCTTCAACCTTGCCTTTTTGTTCTCCTTCAAGAATTCCCTCAAGTTTTCCTTCAAGAATTCCTTCTTGTTTGCCTTCTTCCTTTATTTGTGCGTATGTGGTCATGATATTTGATTTTATGGTTGGTGGTATTGTTTCTATGGCCTTTTTAAATTCTGGTTGTGGAATTTCTGACACATTTATTATGTAAACGAACATTAGCTGGAGAAAGTTTCCAGGTTCAATTTCTATTGGTAATAACTTCAATATTTTCTTTAGGTCCTCCTCCAACTTTATAAAATCGATGCCCTTCTTCTGTGCCAAAACCGCTGCAGCCATGAGTCCATTGCGGATTTGGGAGATGCTTTCGTCTGAAAGCGTGCTTAGGGCTATAAATACGTGATTGATCGCTGGTATGTATTGGTTTAGAGATCCTTCGACCCTTGGAAACAAATTCAATAACTTTGGCTTTTCCCACTTTTTCTTGCCTTGGTAATAAATCAAGGGTATGATGACTTTCAGCTCTTTCTTTTCGTTGATACACTTGACCCAATGAGAAAAAATATAATGCCCAACTTGCACTAGAACGTGCTTGTCGGGAGCGGATTTGTGCTCGAACAATAATACCAAATCAATGGGATTGTCGTCCGTGGTTTTTACCTCGAAAACTATATCTGAAAAATGTTCGTTCAAGTCCGCCTGGATATAGGATTCTTGGATGGATTTTAACGTAGCAAGAT
Source organism: Saprospiraceae bacterium (assembly GCA_016720635.1). Taxonomy (GTDB): domain Bacteria; phylum Bacteroidota; class Bacteroidia; order Chitinophagales; family Saprospiraceae; genus JADKKF01. Next base: position 56,968 of record JADKKF010000016.1, on the reverse strand, counting down.
TTAGACTTTTTTGCAATTCTTCGGGCAAAAACTGCTCGAAAAAAGCCGCAGCCCTGTCCACATCTGAGAAGGATGCTTTTACGAATTTGTCATGTAGATTGTGAATATTGTTTTGCATTAAACAAATATATCGAATTTTTTGCAATATACGGTACAATTTGCTACACAATTCTACTAGTATGGATATGGGGAAACAGAGAATTTATAAGCATATTCCCAGCCGCGCGAGTGATGGTAGTGGCCACCGAAGGTGGGTCACAGAGTGACGGAGCAAAGCGAACCCACGGACAGAACGGTGCGAAGCACGCGCCCAAATAATCTAAATCTTAATCAATTAATTCTTAAGGTTGAATAATCGCTTTAATTCGGGAATCTATTTAATTCTAAATTATGTGATTATCCTATGATTTTGCATTTTCAATATGCGTGAGCAAAATGGTTCGAACAAAATTTTCAAAATGAATTATTGATTTGTTCAAACAAGCTTCCAATAGCTTTGATTTTTGTTGGGTAGGGTTAGTCAAATTTACAGTATAGTAATAGTCGCCATATTGCACTCGTTGAGATTCGTTGTAGTCAGAGGCTGCAACTTCAAATTTTTGCTCATAGGTATTTCCATGATAAGTGACTGTGGCATAGATGGTTGCAACTGCATCCAAATTTACCTGTCTAGTGCCCGTAAGAAAAGTCCAACCTTGAGAGGTGGCTGCTTTTTCCCAAAGGGCAAGGTCTTTCAGCGTAATTTTGACCTCCATTAAATCCTGGGAACATGCGTTGTATTTGCTTAAAAAATATGAGCTCCAAATTTTTTTGAAAGCAGTCTCTGAAGGATAGAGGTAATTGGCATTTTCAAATGTTTTATATCCATTTTTCAACACTGAAACATAAGTGATATTTCCATCAACTAGATTGGAAACCAAAGTATAATCAACCTTGATATTTCGATTTTCAACCAATAACATTGTTTGGTTATCCAAATTAGCTTGTAGAGGAATCGAAACTATACAAGAGTTTAAAACCAATGCACATGTAAATAAATAAATAATCTTTTTCATGTTAAATTGAATTTAAATAAAAAACTGCACTATTAATTAATTTGCTCTTTTGCATTAATTCAGAGTTCGGATTTCCTAATGTCGCCCATTTAGAGTATTGGTATTCAGAAAACCGCTAAAAAAGAAAATCAGAAAACCAAAATATGCAATCTAAAGCCATAGATGTGCAAATACTCAAAGAGTTGTTTACTTTAATGCATTTTCACAATTTTTTAACTAAATATCGAAATTCATGAATCGGTAAAACTCGAAAAGTGCTAATAGCCAAGTTAAGACTCTGGCTTAAAAGTGTTTGAAGCTGTTCCCTTAACCTCTCTTGTAAAACGAATTGGCGGCTATGAGCACGCAAGCAACCAAGAAGACGCTATGAATAGCCGTAAAATCTTCTTTACAAAAAAAATAAAGCAATGTATTGGCTAAAGCACCAAGGGTAGCTATAATGCCTGCAAGCACATTAAAATTCATCTTTTTTTTCAAAAATCGAATGCTTTATTTTACCTTAAAATCAATTTTTAGTTGCTTAATTCTTCAATAATTCATCCAATTTTTGGACGAGTTCATTTTCCAAACTGTCGGAATAGCCAATAAATATATGCTCAACTTTATGTGTTTTTGTATCTAAGATAAAAAATGTGGGATAAGACTTAACTTCCATTTTATTCGCCCATTTTTTTTCCAAATCAAATATTGTGTGATAGGTTATCTTTTTATTTTTAATAAATTTATTCAAAGAAGTACTTGGAGGGTCTACTGTATTTATGCCTAAAATAAATAATTCTTTGGACGTATATCTTTTCTTTATTTTTTCTAAAACTGGAGCTGCTTTCATGCAGGGAAAACAGGACTTATACCAAAAATCAATCAACAAATATCTTGAAGCCAGACTATCTGTAGCAATTTTAGTTTTCAAATTACTAATTCCCCTAATAGGGTCCATTGTAGTGCCTACTATTTTTTTTAATTCAGCATAACGGTCTTCCGCAGGGGTTGATTTAAATTGTTTCAGTGGATGCTTTTTCAACATATTCTCGGAGGAATAGTCATCGTATGGAAAAGGCTTGCTAACCTTTTGAGGAATTGTAAAAATGGTACTATCAAATTGAGCATCACCCTCCATGATGTATTTGTCAACTTTTGCTGCTAAATTTAGGTCCTCATCAAAAATCATTATTTTTTCATATGTCAATGGAGTACCCATAACTGAACTAGTATCATTCTTACTCAATTTATGCCCACTGTACAATTTCTGATATTGATAATCTTCTAAATTCGATAAGGTGCTATCTATCTCAAGCGATAGGTAAATTTTATTATAATAAGCAGATCGAATATTTCCTCTCAAGGCTTGGAATGGATCATTGCCTTCGACTTTACGCGTACCCAATTCGTTGGAATCATCAATGATGTAATAAATCAAATCGTCCTCAATGCCATATATAAGTTGATTACGGTCGTCTAATACCCAGTAATTTCGATATGTCTGCTGTTTCGGCATATCATCAAAAACTATTATTTTACCTGTATAAGTGCTTGTATCACTGCTCATAAGTGCTTTAGACCAACGCTTCTCACTGTATTCAAATTTAGTAAGTCTCGTAAGTTTCTCCTTGATGGAATTAAAAAATTGAGTCTTGGGATCGACCTGCTGTGCGCCTACGGAGTTTATAAACATTATTACTAATAAGGGCCAACGAATTAAATATATTTTAATATTATTCATAATAAATTAAAATTTAATATTTGGGGATAAATAAATTTACCCCCAAATTTAATAAATTAATTGAAAATAATTTCATCAGCTTCAAGTAAAACAAAACCACCTTCGTAGATTTTTTCACCTACAATTAGCCTCATTGTACAACAACAACTTCCAGCATTATAACATGTTACTTGACCATCAAGATCGGGTGTTGTCACAGCACACCCATCTCCATTACCAGCAGTCTTACAAAAACAATCTACAGTTACTGTACTCTTTGTTCTTCCTAAATTAATAGAATTTGCAAAATTTTCAACATCAATGAACCAATAATTCTTATTTGGATCCAATCCAATTTTATTACTTTTTAAATCAACTTTACTAAAATTCCAAAAATCATCAGTTTTAAATATATTATTGGATGATTTGATAAACTTTGAAATCAAATATTTTCCATTTCCTTTATTTTCAAGGGTCAATTGTATTAAATTTCCAGATTTTAATTGAAAATCGATAGTCTGCCCATAATTTTTTAATAAAGTGAATAGCATCATTATACAAAATAAAAAAATCTTTTTCATATTAAATTCTTTAATTAATCAATTATAAAAAATCCACCCGTAGATTTAAAACTGTTTATTATTACTGTTGCAGCACAACACTTACAGGGGCTATGAGTTGACGAGTAACAGGTATAGGTATTTAAATACTTTTCCCAATTGCATTCTCCACCAGATCTACATTCGCAAGTTGCCTCAGGAGCTTTTGTTAATAGGTATCTAGAATTTACATCTTCTAGCGGGACAAAATAAATATTAGTTTTCGAATAATCCACATTAGCACCATCAAGAATTTCTAAATTAGTTAAATCAACAAATGTCGTAGTTTTAAATTCCGAATTTGCACCTAACGATACCTTAGAAAATTGATATTTCTCATTTTGTTTAGTTACTGCAACTTTTATTACTGTTCCATCAGTTGTTTTAAAAAAATAGTCTTGAGCTCTTATTAACATACTACTTAGCATAAGAACGCTCATCATCAAAATCTTTTTCATAAAATAAAAATTAAAATAATTTGCCTACTCTAGTCCCTTTTCGGCGTACGGGGCTCTACTATTTTGAAGGCTGTTCGAGCGTAAGGCCTTTGCATCTGAATTGGTGAAGAGAGAGTCAGGTCGTTACTAGTCTCTATAGGTCTTACAAGAAGTGAGAATGCGTCACTTAAATATGATCATATTACGAATGTAAATATATATAAAAATATTTAATTTATAGGCATATATGCCTATTTTATTTATATATATTTATTATTTTTATGTATATTTAATTTATTATCTGTCATTTATATGCTTTTCAAATTGATTTAATATTTATTCCCATATTGAATTTATTGGCTTCTGATTCCAAGGGACTATAATAAATATAAAAGTTAACATCTCTTGAATTATTTTTCAGAGACAAATAACCAATCTTGAGTGCAAAGCCATAGGAAAATCTACTCGCTGTAGTGCTGAAAAATGTATTTTTTAAATTTTTATTGAGTAGCATGGTACAGATATAGGGTTCGCAATAAAATATACCAATGTCTTTCTGTCCAGGTCTAGAGACTTCTTGGCTCCTGAATAATGATTGGAGACCAAATAGTAAATGGAATGAATATCCAATTTTCGTGACTCCTTTAGTGGGTTGAAATGGTACACTCCTTATATCAAAAACTGTACGAGTTTTTAACAGTGGTCCTTTATAAGCAAAATTACTCCTCCATTTCCCTTTATCAAGAAACATATCATAATCTAATCGAAAGGTTACTGGCGAGGGATCTAGTGAGAAAAGGTAGGCCGCCACATTATTTCTAGCACTATCCAACGTTACGGCAACTCTATTCATAATACTCGCTCCAACACTTCGCTGTTGGAGATATGGTTTGTCGGGATATTTCCTGCCTTTTAAGCCTACAATAGAATCTGTTTGTTCTTCATCATCTATCAAAATAGTAAATCTTCTCAATGTCATGGCAAGTTCAGAGTTTGCACCACTCCCTGATTTACCAGCTCCAGCTTGAATATCTGTGAAATTTTTGGATTGCAGAATTCCTTCAATCATGATGGAATCAAGTTTCGAGGCAAATGTATCTCTAGCAAAAACAAATTGCTGCGAATAAATTACTCCAATAGAAGTTAAATATAAATAGATAAAGAAAAGTAGTCTAAAACATTTTAAAAATGTTCGAATATAGATTCTGCAATACATAGTTTTCTTATTTTAAATTGCTTACGCATAACAAATATAGATATATTAATTAATATAAGCATATATGCTTATATATTTTTTTGTATTACAATATATTTTGCGGTCATGCCCAAGCATCGCAAAAATAAAAATGGTATAGAGGCTTTTGGAAAACACCTTCAGTCTTTAAGAAAAAAACTTGGGGTTTCACAAGAAGCTCTTGCTATGAGGGCTGATGTTGAGATAAGTCAAATCAGCAGGATCGAAAGGGCATGCATTAATACGAGTTTAAGCCAACTATTAAGTATAGCAAAAGCACTGGATATACATCCAAAAGAATTGTTAGATTTCCATTGGGATTCTAGTACTATTGAATAAATATCCACATATTTATCCCCCACACTACCCCTACATAGAGCGCAAGGGACAGTAATGGGCCCTGATATCCAGCTTCGATGGAAAGAAGGGCGTCTCGACGACTTGGGTGTCGAGACCGAAGCCATGCATGGCCCAGTCCTCACAGCGTGAGGATGCGCCCTAAAAAATATCACCACTTTTCCCTCAATATATCCGATGTAATTCAAGAATAAATTACCTTTGCGCTCTTAAAAAAATAAAAATATGAAATTTTTGACCCTAATGGTGATGCTGGCTTCTTTGTGGCAAACGGGTGCTTTGGAGGGTCGAATAGAGGGAACGCTCGGCACGAAGCCTTTTGTGGGGCAAGAATATACTGGTTCCATCTCGTCCAACGTGTCCGCAGCTATGCGCAAATCGACTACCAGTGCACAATCACAGACGATGACCATCTCGACGGTTGATAAAAATGGTACAGAACTGAGTCTTTACATTCGCGATCTTAGGTGCTTGAAAACCAAACAAAATATTCCCATAGACGCTCATGGCCGCGTAACACTGATGATAAATACGCCAACAAGCAATAATAGCCAAATATCCTATGGCATGGGTGGCAATCCATATACGGGTATGATAAGCCAAGTAGTGTACGAACCGAAGTCCAATACGATCAGTTTTGAGGTAAATGGGAGGATAGGTTCGTTTTTATCTAAAGGGAAATCGATAGAATTAAAAAACTTGAAATTTGCCAATATCAAGTTGTCGGGGCAAAAATTAGGGGTGTAAATCTGGATAAATTTTGCCCAATGATTTAGTTTGGGTAGGAATTTTGCCTTATATTTGCAGTCCACAAGATACCCACGTGGTGAAATTGGTAGACATGCTACTTTGAGGGGGTAGTGGGCGAAAGCCTGTGCTGGTTCGAATCCAGTCGTGGGTACACCTAGAGGTTCTTTGCTGATGGCAGAGGACCTTTTTTATTTTATCCTAGAAACTGTATTGTTGGACAATTTATATAGCTGATTGGACTCAGGGCAGAAGGCCAAGCCTTCGGTATCAAAAGTCAACTTATAGCCATGTTCGCTCATCCATCCAGTCTGTTTGGCGGGATTGCCCATCATGAGAGCATATGCAGGGACGCTTTTGGTCACAACTGCCCCAGCACCTATAAAGGCGTACTGCCCGATATCATTGCCACAAACGATGGTCGCATTGGCTCCGATACTGGCACCTTTTCCGACTACTGTCTTTAGGTATTCTGATTTGCGATTGACGGCTGAGCGAGGATTGACCACATTGGTGAATACCATAGATGGCCCCAGGAATACGTCGTCTTCGCAGATGACGCCCGTATATATCGAGACGTTGTTTTGGATCTTTACGTTCTGACCCAGGACTACTTGGGGTGAGATTACGACGTTTTGACCTATATTGCACCGATCCCCGATAACACAATTCGCCATGATATGACTGAAATGCCAGATTTTGACGCCTTCGCCGATGGTACAAGGCTCGTCCACGTAGCTGGATTCGTGGACAAAATAAGATTTGGATGATTCTTCCATTCGTTTAAAATAAGCCACAATATCGCCATAAAATGGAAATTTAGATAAAAAATAATTGCCGCAAATGAGAATTTTGTTGGTACTTGAGTCCAAATATGTTTAACTTTGTCCGACTGAAAACGTTGAATACTATTATGAAACAAAAGATATATCTAGGAGTTTGGGGTGCGGTAGCGTTGATTATCATAGCTACATTGACGAGAATTATTCCCCACGAATTGAATTTTTCACCACTTGGAGCGGTTGCTTTGTTCGGAGGTGCTTATTTCCTGAATCGAGGTCTAGCGGTAGCGGTTCCATACTGGCTACCTTTATGAGCGACCTGGTTTTAAACAATACTTTGTACAAATCAGCTCAAGGCTTTCAGTGGTTTTATGATGGATTTTATTGGCAATATCTAGCTTATGCCATCATCGTATTTTGGGGTGCAAGCATCTTGAAAAACGTAAAAGTCCAAAATGTAATAGTAGGCGCATTGGGTTCATCCTTGATATTTTTCCTAGTGTCAAATTTCGGTGTATTCGCAATGTCCAGTACCTATACCAAGGACGTAGCAGGACTTATGACCTGTATGGCTGCGGGGATTCCATTCATCAAAACCACCATATTGGGGGATATGATATTTAGTGTTTTGTTTTTTGGAGCTTACGCCTTGTGGACTTCAAAACTGAGCATCACGGCTAAAGCCAGTCAGATCTTTGCCAAATAAGATTTGTCCATTTTGTAAGGAGACTTTCCGATGCTCTGCAAATGAGGATGCTGTTTGTGGCTGCCAAGGAGTTGAACTGAGTTTCACAACACGCCTTTTCCTAGAAAAAAATTTCAAAGACTGTCTCTGCAATGCTTGTCTTTCTCATTTTGAATCGTTGACACAACGGGCTGCAATGTATCAATTTCCCAGGGATGCAAAAGACTTGTTACTTAATATTCATTATACGATGGAGGGTGGAAAAATGGTTTTTACTGAGCTCTATCACTACCAACGAGGTCTATGTTGTGGCAGTGGTTGTAGGCACTGCGTGTATAGATTTTCTAAGTAAAAATTTATTATAAAAGAACTCTTTAATTAAAGAGTTTTATTACATTTGCCCTATGACAAAATTACTTACTATTTCTACCCTTATTATTTTATTTAATAGTATAACATTGGCTCAGTCTCAGGATACTGTGGATCTTGCTGAAAAAAGGCATCTATCGAGTCACCAGTTTGCTTATAAAAAAATCATTGCACCTGCCTTTTTGATAGGCTATGGAATATATGGATTATACAATAATGATTTACAACAGATTAATTTAAATATTAGGAGTGAAGTAGTTAAATCGGTAAAAAGGAAAATCCACGCTGATGATTACCTTCAATTTGCTCCAGCAGTCTCTGTATATGCCCTTAACCTAGTTGGGATAAATGGTCGACACAATCTAAGAGATAGAACATTAATCTTGAGTACTTCGACTATAATAATGCTCGGAGCCATGCTTAGCATAAAATCTCTTTCTAACATTGAAAGACCAGACGGAACATCCCTCCATTCATTTCCATCAGGACATTCTTCGAATGCATTCATGGGTGCTGAATTTTTATGGCAAGAGTATAGAAATGAATCCATTTGGTACGGGATAGTGGGGTATTTGGTAGCTTCTACTACGGGAATTTTAAGAATGTATAACAATCGACATTGGTTAACAGACGTAACAATGGGAGCTGGATTGGGTATTCTAAGTACGAAAATTGCGTATTGGGTTTACCCATGGATTGATAAGAAGCTTACTAAAAAGCCACATTTCGCAGCAATGAAATTTTCACCAGTAGTTTATGATAAGTCTGTAGGTTTAGCTTTCTATATGAAACTGTAAAAACTCAACCAATTCATACTGGATTAAAAGCTAAAACCCGTTCTAAATTCTAAGTAATCAGACTCTTGGGATTTTTGGTACGTCAAAGTAAAAACAAAAGTGTTTAATGGCGAAAACCAAATACCCGCACCATAAGCAGAATGCCATTTTTTACTTTTCTCATCTGTTAAATATACTCTGCCGATATCAAAAAAGCCAAGGATACCAATACCAAAAGGAATTAGACCTCGCTCAATATCATAAAGTTTTACGCGAATATCAGTATTATTGTACAAAAGACCATTGCCAGAATATCTTTCTTGTCTCACCCCTCTCAAATTAAGTCTTCCACCTAATCTTTGTGCTTGAAAAAAATCGTAAGGCCCTAGAGTGATTCCTGCTCCAAATTTATTAGCAAGAGTAACATTGGCAGGCATTTTATTAGAAAAGTAGAATGTATAGCTAGAATTGAGCCTCAGATTGTCTTTCGAAGTTGCCCAAATCCCCTTGCTTAGGTTTGCTTCCAAATTCCAATAAAATCCTGAAATAGGAATATTTTTATTCAGTAGTTTATCGACTACAATTTCTCCATACAAACTCCCGTATAGCTTTTTATCAAAAATATCTTGGTTAAGTCCATTAACATTAAAATCACTTACAATTCGGCCAGTGCTGTGTTCTACTGTTGTCAAATTTATTTCTGGACCAAATGCTACTCTTACGGCTTTATTGCTGTTATTTTTAACCAATGCATTGAGTTTAAAATTACTTAGCCTAACTCGAAAATAGTCCAAATTCTCTAAACTTCCATTATACAAATTGGACTCATTACCCCATCCGAAAAAATTTTCAACATACGTCGGAGCATTATAAATTGCATTGAATTCTAGTGAATTTTTACCAAAACTATGGTCAAAAAAAGCCTGAATGCCAAAACTATAAGCTTGAGTGTTGATAGATTTACTCACAAAACACTTATACTGTGCGGCGGGATTTTTTCGAAAAGAAAATGACTTGTGCATAAAGCCAAGTTTAAAAATCCACCCATCGTCAGGATTGAAATCTGAAGAAAAAATCGGTGTAAAAAAACTATGTTTAAAATTGTTTGGATCATAACTATTTATCGATGAGTATTTTGAAGTTAAATTTCTGCTCTCGCTAGAAAGATCTAATTTTGTACCTTTTTTTGTATCGAAAATATCCGTATATTTTCTCCATCCTTTGACTTTACTTTTATCTTGAAAATAATCTTTGCCATTGCCGCCAATTGCTCTTATTTTTATAGAATTATTTACCTCTCCTTCTATATAGAATTCGTCATCATTTCCTAATCCATACAAATTAATACTTTTGGTTTCGTTTCTATTGAAAGTACGATTGTACAGAGTGTCTTGATTTTTATTGGAATTCGCGATCATAATCACCTCGACTAAAGAATCATTTTTCCGTTTTACATAAAAAGCTTCTTTCTTATTACTCCCCAAAATATCCACATTTTTAACCAGGAATGCGTAATATGTCAAAGCATTTCTTAGTAATGCATTCCTATTGGAAATAAGCTTGTCTTTTATTTCAGAAGTTCTGACATTAACGACTTCTGGTGGCATTTTATTAATAGCTTCATCAAAATCAGCATCGGTGAGGTTATTTTGGATTTCTTTCGCCGTTGCGATCCAAGATTCTTTATCATTGAGGTTTAGCAATTTCCTATCTATGGGATTAGCTCCAGTCATGAAAGTAACCACGTTTCTTACATTCATTTTGTATCCTTGAAATCTTGGATATATGAAACTTAGCCCAACAATAAACGGAATTATTCCTTCATTTACATAAAATGCTTGGTCCCTATCTCTAGGAAAGGGTTTAAAGATTACCTTGCCATTCTCCTTATCTTTATTGCCAATCCATCTCCATTGGTCTTCGTGTCTATCCCAATCACCAATTAACAAATCAAAGAGCCTAGCCTTCAAAAAGGCCTTTGCATCAACGATATTGTCATTGTCTTCGTACAATTTTTTATCAAATAAATCAATCGAAGAGATGCTTTTTTTATTTTCAACAAAAAGCGGATTTCTTTCTTCAAAAATTGCGAAAGTGTTTGCATACCAGTTTCTAAATTGCCCTAGCTTGGGATCGTCAGTTATAAACACTAATTCAGGATGTGCATGTGGAATTTTTACTTTCTCTGCAAGTATTGGAACGGCTAAAAATGCATAAGGATGTGAACCACTTACTCCCTCACGCACTATGTATCTAGCGATGTCGGAGCCTCTCATAAAGTCGGGGATTATATTCATTGGATCCTTACTTATAGATCGAAAAACGAATTCCTCCTTTAGAGAATTTCGAAGTCGGAGTGTCTTGGTCTGTAACCCACCACCTCTTTTGATAGGGGTTAATCCATTTTTAAATGTATCCAAAAGAATATTTTTTGTTTTTATGCCTGTTGCCCAAACATCTCTATACCCTTTTCCCATCACCAATTTACGAAAAAAACTATTTGTTTTAAGTCCTGAATTGGCTGCGTAAACCCCAAATGAATCTACAACTTGTACAGGAGATTCGATTACTTCATCGTTTATTTTAGGTCGCACGAAAAGTTTCATTTTTTCATAAGTAGCTTTTATCGTATGAAATACTAAAGAAGGAGTATCCACCTCATGAAAACTTATTATCCCAAAACCAATTTCAGATTTGGCAAACATTGATCCTTTTTTCTTTTTTGAATAGGAAGCTCTGCTACCACTTCCAGATGTGATGTAGTTTACATTATCCTTCATTATATACTGAAGTGAATGATCATGGCCATTTACGTAAGTTGTTCCAGGGTATTTTTTCAATACCTTCTCAATTTCTGCCCGCATGTTTTTATTTACTGGGTGGTGCATGTCTTGAATAGTGCCGTACAATCTTCTATAAATATGATACATTGATCCAAGAATTGGCAATGGAATATACAAATTTTCACCCAAATCTAGCAACGGAAATATGTGCTTAATAGGTTTTGTAACTCCATAATGGAATCCATAAGAATACAAAGGATGGTGGGCTGCTACTATAACTCTTTTACTTTTATTTCTGTACAAGATATCTTCCAATTGTACTACAACGTCCTTATTCGTTTGTGCATCACAAGAAGAGAATATTCCAGGCTTATCAAATGGGTGTAACCACCATTGAGTATCCAATATAATCAGAGTTATGTTGTCTGTTAATTCTACTTCTATAGGTCCAGGGCATCCATTTGTTGGATAAAAAACGTCGGATTTATTGAGATAATTCTCAATATAGGTTTGCTGATGTTTGATATTTGAAAGACCATTTACACCGCCTTGGTCCCAATCATGATTTCCAGGGATAAATATTATTTTCCCTTTAAAATCCTTCAAAGCATCCAGCTGTAGATTAATCCTTTTCTCAGCTAATTCTCTAGTTTGGTCGCTTTGCTCTGGCATACCTCTAAAATAAATATTATCACCTAAAAATAAGATAGCGCTATTAGTATCACATTCGCTTAGCTGTTGCTTGAGCAATTTCAGACAATCGGTGCCTTCTGGATGATCAAGTCGTCCACCATCTCCAAAAAGTATTATTTTAAAATCAGATTGACCAAAAGCATTGAACACTAATGTCCATAGTATTATTACAATTAGATTTTTCATATTACAATATTTTAATTTGCCAATTTGAAGTATTTATATTTATACAGAGCTGCCTTTCCCTTTTTTTTAGGGCTTTCTGAAGAAAGATACATATCGCCTGTATGGTCGAAACAAATGCCCTCAGCCTGAGGCAAAATCGCTTGAGGCAATACATAATTATCTATAATATTCCCATTTAAATCAAAGACATAAATCATAGATGATTTAGCCGACAGGCAATAAATATGATTTGAAAATGGATGAATAGCCATCCCAGAAGGCGAAAAATTCAAAAAATCCAACGGGAGGCCGTTTTGCGATCTATATTGCTCCAATTGGTTTCTTTTTATATTAAAAAGAGGAAATTTGGCAAAAGTTAAGGTCTTAAGATTAAACTTAATTATTGTAAACTGATCGACTTTTTGAAGATTTGTGTTTTTATCAAATTTAGGTAGAACCAATATTGAATTTGATTTAGAATCATAAGCCATTGCCTCACATTCTGTTTGTGTCTCTAGTGGGATATCCCATTTATTTATGGTTGGAGCTTCAAGTGGCATATTAATCATATTTAGGTTACCATTACTTTCCAAAATGAATATCGCTTTTCCATTGGAACAAATCTCCTCATAATCTCCATCTGGCAACACCCTCGTTTTTGATACGACTTGATTTTTTACTAAGTCAAAAGTGTAAATAATACCGTGTTGATCCTCCAAACAATAAAGCAAGTTGGGACTAACAGAAGAAATTCCTGATATTTCTACCAATGCTTTTGGCACTTTATACCCAAGCGAGGGTTGTTTAATTTTATAATGTTGGATTCTATCTTTGTCCCTAGCATTCTGGTTTCCAATAGGTTCTTTCACGTGATGACCTCCACATTGAAATGTTTTCATCAATGTGATATTTATGAATAGAAATAATGCAAATATTTTCACAGCAAATTAATTATTAAGTTGAAACCAATATAATTACCAATGTAGCTAAGGATAAGATTAATCCAACCATAAAAACAGTATAGGCATTGCGGAGTCTATTGTATTTTTTTCCTAATACTTGCCCAATATAAAAAATGTCTTTTATCATGCTAGAATACAAGAGCGATTCATTTTCTATAAGATTTTGGACGCCTTGCTCGTATGAAGGAAGCGACATATTATGAAAATTCCCAAAAAACAATAAGTTGGTATTATTATTCAAAACGTCAGCAAGTTCAAATTTACCCTCAGTAAACTGAGGCCTTGTGGCGATAACAGATAATATAATAGTTCCCGTTGAAAACAAAGCAAGTATCCCCAAAGGCAGAATTAACAAGCTGAATGTTTGGTCGTTTTGATAGTCCAAAGAAGCCATAAAAATTGAGATAATTATGGCATTAACAGTTATCAACATCCCTGCTTTCTGATCTGCAATTTGGCTCAACTGAATATGGCTTTGCGCAGTTGTCCGAAAAAAAGTTTGGACGCCTCTTGATGTACTTTTTTCCTTTTCTTTTACTTCATTTTTCGAGGAGTCTTTTGATTTTATAAATGGGCTTGTAGGTGGATTTTGGACACTATCTATTGATTTAGGTTGGAGCAAACTGGTTTTATAATTTTCCAATTCAAGTAAATGGCTTTCTTTCAATCCTTGGAAATGTAGCTTAGCATACGATGTATAATATTGATGTTGTTGGAAAAAGTTTATATTACTTTCGGTCCATTCGAGCTCTGTTTTTTCTACTTGTAACAGCTTAGTTTGTTCATGTCTCAATCGATCGCTTTCTTCATAAAAATTTGGAGTGCCCAAGTGAGATAAATCCGCGTCACATATTATTTCCTGTTCCTTATTTCTAGGCTTTTGGGGCATTTTAGTGGCATTTATTAATTCCTTTATTTCTTCAATATCCTCCTCTGAGACCTTCCTATCAATGAGGAATTCTTCGGCCATTTCGGCACTGGTTTGTTCATGATTGTCACTATTTTTTTTGTATGCGATATCGTGAAACCAACAGGCGCACAAAATTTTATCTCGTGTTTCCTTGGATACCCCTTCAAACTCACAAATTTCCTTAGCCACCTTCACTACTTTTTTGGTGTGTCGTTTGTTGTGGAACATAAAGATATCGTCATTTTTAGAAGCCATATTTGACTCAACATAAAATTCTACTTGATCGAGTATTTCCTTTTTCATATTATTTTTTTTGTTTTTTTTCTGGTAATTTGCCTAATACTAAAGAGTAAATCTTTATAAGATTCACTTTCCCTTTGAATTGAAATTCACCTATATCTTGACAATCAATAAAACTTGGAGGGGTAAAGTGATCAAGCATCCATTGGGAGCAAACATAATTTACTTTTTGCTCTTTTGAATATTGCAACATTCGACTGCATGTATTGAGTACATCCCCATGATGGGCTATTTCAGCTTTGTATTTTCCTACTTCAGAAGTGATAACAGTACCACCATGTAATGAAGCTTTTAGCTGTGGTAAAAACCCGTATTTTGCAATATATTGTGATTTATACCGCAATAGTTGCCTTTCAACTGCAAAAAAACATAAATAGCATTCTCTATTGAGGTTTTTAGAATTGCTCAGCCAACTCACCACCACTTCATCCCCCACATATTGATAGATTTCGCAATTGTATTTCAATATTGGCTCCCCTAAATCGTAAAATATATCCTGAAGCAATTTGCTAAATTGATGCTCTCCAAGGTTTTCTGCATGGGTAGTAGAGTCATTCACATCAATAAACAAAAAAATTCTTTCTTCTTCGATACTCTTATGGTATTTTCCAAGTATAAGATTTTTCAGAGCGTCACTGCCCAGCTTTCTATTGAGCTCTCCCACAAAATAAGAAGTGATTGTTAGCGAAGTTACCAATATTAGGAATTTAAGCACCCTAGTCAATTTGGTAAATTCTTTGCGTTCGATTCCATATATCGTCTCCTCTATGTTTATATTGAGGCTGTGGGCTATAAGGCCGATGAGTAAAAAAATTAGAAAAAACCAGGCAATAATTCTGATAATTTTATAAATCAAAAACATGGCAAAAGAATTGCGCCCATGCCTCCTTCTGAATTCAGTGGTTTGCGTCTCAAAAAAGGCGATGATCACCCCAGCTGGGATACTCGCACACAGAGATGTAAAAAAAGAATACCAACTAAGTCCATTTTCCCAAAATGTAAAAAGTGCAAAAATGATAATTGATAGGTAAATAATGCTTGTATCACTCTTAGAGATTATTGTCCAAGGTCGCAATATGTCAAATTTGTCTATCTCGGATTGCATGACAAGGATTGATTTCCACTTTTCCCCTATTTTGGTAAAGTAGTTCATATTGAATAGTGTTGGTTCTGCATAAAAGTAAAATAAATTTATGATTACATTAATTAAAAGCTAAAAATATCTATCCACAATGTAAAAAACAAATTTAATACAATAAATTCTTGTATTAGGAATCAATTAATAAATTTTTAAAAATAAAAAACTAAATCCAAAAATTAGTTTTTCCTAGAAAAAAATTTCAAAGACTGTCTTTGCAATGCTTGTCTTTCTCATTTTGAGTCATTGAGCCAGCGTGCTGCGATGTATCAATTTCCCAGGGATGCAAAAGACTTGTTACCCAATATTCATTATACGATGGAAGGTGGAAAAATGGTTTTTACTGAGCTCTATCACTACCAACGAGGTCAATGTTGTGGCAGTGGTTGTAGGCACTGCGTGTATGGATTCACGGCTGTAAAAGAATTTTAAAAAAACAATATCTTCAGGCTTCGGCAAGTACTCAAGCCTATTCATATCTAAGTGATTCGATTGGATCCAATTTGGATGCTTTGAGCGCAGGATAAAGCCCAGATACCAACCCAACCAGAATACACATCACCATCCCTAGGGTCATCCACGCCCATGGGATGATAAAGCTACCTCCTATGAAAATGGTCACGATATTCCCAACCAAAATCCCAAGGAATATACCCACGATGCCTCCCAGAATACAGATAAATATCGCCTCCGTGAGAAATTGAATCAGGATATTCCTTCTAGTAGCGCCCAATGCTTTGGTGATGCCTATTTCTCTAGTCCTTTCGGTTACGGAAACGAGCATGATATTCATCAGTCCGATTGCAGCACCAATCAGTGTTATCAGTCCTATGCCGATCGTGGCCGATCGCAGCATCACAGTATTATCTTTTAGGATTTTGAGGATACCGTCGCTCTTAGCTATTTCGAAATCATTTTCCTCTCCCGCTCGCAGTCCTCTGACGTTGCGAAACAAACCCGTAGTATAATTGATCGCATCTTCCATTTCTGTTGACATATGCACAGCAACTCCAAGAGAATAGCTGTCTTCTGCACCACCGTACTGAGCCTTAGCGCGCAATAATGGCATAAAACATCCTCTGTCGCTGCTGCGATTCATGCTAGACCCCTTTGACTTGAGGACACCGATGACCTTATAATGTTGATTGTCCACCGATACAATTTTGTCGATGGCATACTCGCTGTTGCCCTTGAATATTTTTTTCACGATGTCTGCTCCTAGGAGTATTTTCGAATCCCCACTTTGGATTTCAGACAGTGAAAAAGCCCTTCCCACTTCTATATCGTAGCCATTGGCATCAAGATAAACCTCATCTACTCCAGTGATGAAAACGTTTGGGTTCGTTTTTTCATCTCTAAATTTTACCACCGACTGAAAATTGGCATCAAAACTCACAAAAACATTACCCGCATATTTGTATTTTTCCTTCAATTCCATGGCATCACGAAAAGAAATGATAGGTCCCATCTTTCGCCTTCTCCCTCGATTATTGCTCAACAGATCCGTGCCCTTTCGCTCTATGGCAAAACTATTGGCACCCATGCTAGAGAAGTTGTCACTCATCGAATACAATATCGAGTCGATGGCAGTTAGAATCCCAACCAATGCCATGATGCCGAAGGCAATGATCATTAGCGTAAGCGAAGCCCGCAGTACATTAGAACGTACCGACCGCAGGGCCATTTTAAGATTCTCTAGAGTATTCAAAACTATCCGAATAATTTATTCAATAGTAAAGTTCTAAATTAATCCCCAATATCTTGGTATATGATAGATAAATGCGCAAAAAAAATAGACCAAATCTTGACCCAGCTTCCTAGGATTGTTGCCAAGGGATACAACTAGGATATTTGGGCGTCCCCTCCCCTTCTGTGCCGAAGGGAGGTCGTGTGTTGCGTGGGTTCCGTCTCGCCCTGAGGGCGAGACTCATGCCATATCTTTGATACGGCATGACCACTCCACCCACTGACGCGCATTGGGAGGATGCGGGATCCATACCTTCTTACCAACCATTATGGAGTTGAACGCGAGTTGGAAATTATTGGTGAAGCCATGAGGAAATTATTAAAGATATCACCAGAATTATACATTGAAAATGCACGCCAAATCATAGACACACGGAATTGGGTAATTCATGGATATGACAGAGTTGATGATATAATTATTTGGAGAATAATATCCAAGCATTTACCCAAATTAAAGGAAGAAATAGAAATTCTCTTGGACCAATAAAAGGCCAATCCAAAGCTGTGATCACGAGACTAAAACCACTCTATTTTCAACCAAAATTTTTTTTCAACTTTTTTATTTTAAAATTATCGCGTTTTATTTTATTTATTTTACATTTGCACCTCAATCATCAGAAATGAACAATTTATTTATTATTCCTTCAATTATTATTATCAACGTGATTATCACGATTGCAACGGGAATGCTATAGATAAATATAAAAATATTTTAAAAGGCCTCCCGATAAAAAATCGGGGGGCTTTTTTGTTTTATGGAAATTTAAAAAATTAAGATCTAACACGAATGAAAAAGAACAGCCCCTCAAATACTTTCTTTACCAGAGAATTAGTTTTGGTTAAAGAATCAAAATTCAATTTTTCTAGACATAAATCGCTTTCCAATATTCTAGAAAATATTGCTTTCCTTGTTCCAAACCACATGATTTAGTAACAATCGTTTTTTCTTAGACATACGAAATGTAGAAAAAATTTTAACCAACAAACAACGTATATGAATCCCTTAAATAAATACAGCAAGACGATCACACAAGATGAAACCCAGCCTGCTGCACAAGCCATGCTGTACGGCATAGGGCTTACAGATGAAGATTTAGCAAAAGCACAAGTCGGGATAGTAAGCACAGGCTACGAAGGAAATACGTGCAATATGCATCTAAATGACCTCGCAAAAGAAATAAAAGAAGGCGTACAAAACGAAAATCTCGTAGGATTGATATTCAATACCATAGGAGTAAGCGATGGCATTTCCAATGGAACTAATGGAATGCGGTTTTCATTGGTTTCGAGAGATATCATAGCCGATTCTATAGAGACAGTCGTGAGCGCTCAATGGTACGATGCAGTCCTAGCTGTAGTGGGATGCGACAAAAACATGCCAGGATCTATTATGGCTATGGGTAGATTGAATCGCCCGGCGATTATGATCTACGGTGGTACCATTCATTCTGGCACTTGGAAAGGAGAATCGCTCAATATTGTTTCAGCTTTTGAGGCATTGGGTAAAAAATTTAACGACACCATTACACCCGAAGATTTCAAGGGCATCATCAAAAATGCTTGCCCAGGTGCGGGAGCATGCGGGGGCATGTACACTGCAAACACTATGGCAGCTGCTATCGAGGCTCTAGGCATGAGCCTTCCTTACAGTTCATCCAATCCCGCCTTGAGTCCTGAAAAAAAAGTTGAATGTATCGATGCAGGAAAGGCGATCAGAGTTTTGCTAGAAAATGATATAAAACCCAAGGATATCATGACTCGAAAAGCTTTTGAAAACGCTATGACCATAGTCACAGTCTTGGGTGGCTCTACAAATGCTGTCATGCATTTAATTGCGATGGCACATTCGGTAGATATTAAATTGACGTTGGAAGATTTTCAAAAAATAAGCGATAATACTCCCGTCTTGGCGGATTTAAAACCTAGCGGTAAATACTTGATGGAGGATTTACATCGCGTAGGTGGTATCCCAGCAGTTATGAAATATTTGTTAGACCAAGGATACTTGCACGGGGATTGCTTGACGGTGACAGGAAAAACGATATCAGAAAACCTATCAAATTTGGCTGACTTGCAAGTAGGCCAAGATGTTTTTCACGATATAAAAACACCTATAAAGCCAACAGGCCATATACAAACTATGTATGGCAACCTCGCATTAGAAGGCAGTGTAGCCAAAATAAGCGGAAATGAAGGAGAATATTTTGAAGGTCCTGCTATAGTATTTGATGATGAATTTGCGGTTATAGATGGCGTAAAAAATGGCGAAGTAAAACCCGGCAATGTGGTTGTGATACGCTACTGTGGCCCAAAGGGCGGACCTGGAATGCCTGAAATGCTCAAACCTACATCAGCCATCATGGGTGCGGGATTGGGTAAAAGTGTAGCCTTGATTACAGATGGACGATTTTCTGGTGGAACCCATGGTTTTGTGGTTGGACATATCACTCCAGAAGCCTTTGACGGTGGGACCATTGCAATGGTAAAAAACGGCGACATCATCTCCATTGATGTAAATAACAATCAGCTGAATTTATTAATAAACGAAGAGGAATTGACAAAGCGCAAAGCCCTGTGGAAACAGCCGCCGCTTAAAGCCACCAAAGGGATTTTGTATAAGTATGCACATTGCGTTTCAAGCGCTTCAACTGGCTGCGTAACTGATAATTAATAAGAAAATGACAGAACTAAAAATAACAGGGGCTCAAGCACTCATAAAATCTTTGGTAGAAGAAAATGTAAATACCATTTTTGGCTATCCAGGTGGTGCTATTATGCCCATCTACGATGCTTTGTATGATTATACCGATTCCATCAATCACGTTTTAGTACGGCACGAGCAAGGTGCTATACATGCGGCACAAGGCTACGCAAGAGTCTCTGACAAAACTGGTGTAGTTTTTGCCACTTCTGGCCCTGGGGCTACGAATTTGATAACAGGATTGGCCGATGCATTAATCGACTCAACACCCCTTGTTTGTATCACGGGGCAAGTCGCTTCCCACCTATTAGGGACTGATGCCTTTCAAGAAACAGATATCATTGGCATCTCCGCCCCTATTACGAAGTGGAATTACCAGATTACTAAAGCGCATGAGATTCCTTCAGTCATAGCAAAGGCCTTTTTCATCGCTTCTTCAGGTCGCCCAGGACCCGTTTTGATCGATATTACCAAGGATGCACAATTTGAGTCCATGCAATTTTATTATGAAAAATGTACAAAAATCAGAAGTTATTATCCAAATCCCGAATTGAATAAAGACTCTGTGGAAGAAGCTGCAAAATTGATCAATCAAGCCAAAAAACCATTTCTGCTTATAGGACAGGGCATTATGCTTTCCAATGCCGAAAATGAATTAAAGGAATTTGTTGAAAAGTCAGGCATCCCCGTCGCATCAACGCTTTTGGGTCTAGGAGCATTTCCCAACAACCATCCTTTGTACGTCGGTTACCTCGGTATGCATGGAGATTACGCTCCTAATATCAAGACAAATGAGTGCGATGTTCTTATTGCAATCGGTATGCGCTTCGATGATAGGGTAACTGGAGATGTTTCAAGATATGCCAAACAAGCAAAAGTCATTCATATCGAGATCGATGCTTCGGAATTACATAAAATAATAAAAGCGGATGTGCCTATCCATGCTGATGCTAAAGAGGCTTTAAAATTATTGACAGCATCTATAAATAAAAACCAACACGATCTATGGTTGGAGGAATTTAAAAGTGCAAAAAAAACCGAGGTAGATACCTTAAAACAAAGTGCGGAAATCTTACATTCGGAAGAATTAAAAATGAATGAGGTCATCGAACTGCTTTCCGAAATCACCCACGGTGAAGCCATCGTAGTTACGGATGTCGGGCAACACCAAATGATGGCAGCTAGATATTATCAATTCAATAAATCCAAAAGCAATATCACTTCAGGGGGCTTGGGTACGATGGGCTTTGCTCTACCAGCAGCCATTGGTGCTAAGTTTGGTGCACCAAAAAATACGGTAATTGCAATCATTGGTGACGGTGGTTTTCAGATGACGGTTCAAGAACTAGGTACCATTTTGCAAAGTAAAATAGACGTAAAAATTGTCATATTGAACAATAGGTTTCTTGGAATGGTGCGCCAATGGCAACAGTTATTTTTTGAAAAAAGATATTCATTTACAGAAATGATAAGTCCTGATTTTGTAGCACTCGCCAAGGCTTATAGCATTGAAGCCGCCAAAATTGAAAACAGGGCTAATTTAAAAGATGCTTTATTAAAAATGCTAAATTATGAAGGTTCGTATCTTTTAGAGGTAATGGTTGCTAAAGAAGAAAACGTATTTCCAATGGTACCAACTGGAGCCTCTGTATCTGAAATACGATTAAAATAACGTCTGAAAAATTTAAAATGGAAAAAATATATACAGTATCTGTTTTTACCGAAAATTCCATCGGAATGCTCAATCGCATTACCATCATTTTCACCAGAAGACACCTAAATATTGATAGCATAACTGCCTCAGAATCAGAAGTTAAGGACGTTTTCCGCTATACAATTGTTCTAAGAACATCCAAAGAACAAGTAGATAAAGTAATAGGCCAAATCGAGAAATTGGTGGATGTATTAAAGGCTTTTGTCCACGAAGAATCAGAGATAGTGCACCAAGAGATCGCATTGTACAAAATTAAAACAGACAACCTGACCAATGGATCTGTCGAAAAGGTAATTCGTGAAAACTATGCCCGTATCCTTACGGTGGATCCTATGTTTATGGTGATTGAAAAAACAGGGCATGTTGAAGAAACTCAATTGCTTTTTGAAAAATTAAAACCCTTTGGGATATTGGAATTTGCCCGATCAGGAAGAGTAGCGGTGACCAAACCCATGAAAGAACTCAGCACGTATTTAAAAGAAATTGAAAAATCAAATTAAAAAATAAAGAACATGGCAACAATCAATTTTGGAGGTGTACTAGAAAATGTGGTAACACGAGAAGAATTTTCACTGGACAAAGCAAAAGAAATTTTAAAAAATGAAACAATAGCTGTCATAGGTTATGGTGTACAAGGGCCAGGTCAGGCCTTGAATCTCAAGGATAACGGGATCCACGTGATAGTAGGACAACGCAAAGGCACCGACAGCTGGAACAAGGCATTGGCTGAGGGTTGGAAAGAGGGCACAACTCTTTTTGAAGTTGAGGAGGCTTGTGACAAAGGAAAGATCATCATGAACTTACTTTCCGATGCCGGCCAAATACAAGCATGGGATGGAATGAAAAAATATTTAACCCCTGGCAAAGCTCTTTATTTCTCCCATGGATTTGGTGTTACCTTTCATGAAAAAACAGGCATCATCCCTCCTAGCGATATCGATGTTTTTTTAGTAGCACCCAAAGGCTCTGGCACATCACTGCGAAGTTTATTTCTCAAAGGGCAGGGGCTTAATTCAAGCTATGCGGTATTCCAAGACGCCACGGGCAATGCACATGAAAGAGCCTTAGCACTAGGAATCGCTATTGGCTCTGGATATCTATTTGAAACCACTTTTCAGAAGGAGGTTTATAGTGACCTCACTGGTGAGCGTGGGGTACTTATGGGGGCGATTGCTGGGATTTTCGAAGCGCAGTACAATGTCTTGCGACAACGTGGACACTCTCCAAGTGAAGCATTTAATGAAACCGTAGAAGAATTAACCCAAAGCTTAATGCCATTGGTGGCTGAAAATGGTATGGACTGGATGTATGCTAATTGTTCTACAACAGCCCAGCGCGGTGCATTGGATTGGAAAGGAAAATTTCGCGAGGCCACAGAACCCGTACTGAATGAATTGTATGACAGCGTGATCTCTGGCAAGGAAGCCGAAATAGTCATCGAGGCCAATAGCAAGCCAGACTATCGAACAAAGCTAGAAGAAGAATTGAAAGAATTAAAGGAAAGTGAATTGTGGCAGACAGGTGCACAAGTTCGTAAATTAAGACCAACCAAATAATGATATCTTTAGAGGAAATACTTTTGGCCAAGGAGCGCATAAAAGGCGTCGCTGTGCATACCCCATTGATGAAAAATGAAAACCTGAGTGAAGAATTCTCTGCTCAGGTTTGGCTAAAAAGAGAAGACTTGCAGCCCGTTCGCTCCTACAAACTTAGGGGTGCCTACAATAAGATATTTGCTCTTTCTACTAATGAAAAAAACAAAGGAGTAGTATGCGCAAGTGCTGGCAATCACGCTCAAGGCGTGGCTTTTGCTTGCAATAAACTGTATATAAATGCCACAATTTTTATGCCAGTGACTACACCTCAACAAAAAATAAAGCAAGTTAAGCTTTTTGGAAAAGATAAGGTTGAAGTAGTCATGAAAGGTGATACCTTCGACGAATCTTTCCAGTATGCAAGTGAATACTGTGACGAAAAAGCTGCGATATTTATCCATCCCTTTGATGATGAAAATGTCATAGCAGGTCAGGGCACAGTCGCATTGGAATTGATAGAAGATGCAAAAACTCCAGTTGATTATTTGTTTGTACCCATCGGTGGGGGTGGTTTGGCGGCAGGTATTTCAACAGTTTTTAAAGCATTAAGTCCTGAGACTAAAATCATAGGTGTAGAACCAACTGGTGCTGCATCTATGAAAACCTCCATCCAAAATGGCATAAATACAAAACTTGAGGATATAGACAAATTCATAGATGGCGCTGCTGTAAAGCGCGTGGGTGATATAACGTTTGAGATTTGCAAGGACAGTTTACACGATATTATTCTGGTTCCTGAAGGGAAAGTTTGCTCGACCATATTGCGCTTGTATAACGAAGAAGCAATCGTGGTAGAACCCGCAGGTGCATTGGCCATCGCTGCACTCGATTTTTATAAGGATGAAATAAAAGGCAAAAATGTGGTTTGCATCGTCAGCGGCAGCAATAATGATATAACTAGGACTGAGGAAATCAAGGAAAGGTCGCTGCTGTATGAAGGCTTGAAACACTATTTTATCATCAAATTTCCACAACGTCCTGGAGCGTTAAAAGAGTTTGTAAGCAAGGTTTTAGGGGAGAACGACGACATTACATATTTTCAATTTTCGAAAAAAAATAACCGCGAAAGCGGCCCCGCAGTAGTGGGGATTGAGGTGAAAAATCCAAATGATTTTAAGGCAATCGAAGAGCAGCTAACTGCTATGAAATTTAATTATCAATACTTGAATGAAAATGTAGATTTATTCACCCATTTGATTTTGTAGATTAATGGTCTCGAGATTGGTCAATTAAACACAAGAAACTCTAAAAACCAAACTGAACCTACTTCCGTACAAGGACTTTTTAAATTCTGGAAAATTGAAAAAATAAATCCTGGCATATTTTAACTGTTGCTTGGCATTTTCTTGAATTTTTTAGACTAAATTTGATATAAAACCTACTATTGCTACCTTTGAATGTAAAATAAATTGTTTAGTTGCGATTCATGACTTGATGACTAACCCCGATTTTGATTTTTGTTAAATAATAAACCACACCCAATGCACGTACAATTAATAAAAACACCAATCAGAATGATCCTAAAAAGAGCTGTTATCATCTTTACATTTACGTGCCCTATCTTTTTGTTCTTAGGTTGCAATTCATCTCAAAAACAGCACACAGTTACAGCTGAAACAAAACCTGAAACCAGCACACAAACTGCCATCTCGAACTTCACATTGGCTAATAAACTCTATCTTTTAGGGCCTGAATTTAATTCAAAAGATTGTGAAGCTTTTGGGGAATGTGACTGTTGCTCTAGCAACTATTTATTTTTGGATAACGAAAATTTTGTTTGCGTCGATTATTGCTTAGAAGGTGATACTTTTCTTTCGGGTAAATATGTCATAAATGGCGATAACATTGAGTTAAAGTTCAATTCAACCATCGTTCATAAGGAATATAATTGGGACAAAGAAACCGACACACTCAGTACTCTCCCTGAGTTCTTTTTTAAAACTGAAGAAGATAAAACATTCCAAAGAGTTTGGACCAAATTCAATTGTTCAGAAAGTTTCAATTTCAAAACCATCAATGCTGTGGTAGAATACGCGTCCATGGATAAAACACAAACGGCCGAAAACTTCTTGGCCACAATAAAAAAAGAAGGCATCCTAGAAAAACTAAATATCCAATAAATATTGGGCTTTTTCTAAGGACCAAGCCAATACTTCCACAGACTCAAAATACAAGAATTAGCTCCAACCCCAAGAAGCTTTTTAATCTCACATTAAAACACCCATATCAATCCATGCGAGGCTCAACCAAGAACAAAGTACTGGAATGAACTGTCAATTTTTAATAAACTTTTGGCTGATGCTGCCCAATGAGGCCGTCAAAACCATATAATAAACCCCTGGTGGCCAATGACTTATATTTAAACTATTGGCTTGGAAGTTATCGGGACTTTGATAGATTCGATGTCCGATGGCATTGAATATCTGCACACTTTTGGTTGATGAAATCCTACTCGTGAACCATTGAATTTCTCCACTGCTAGGATTAGGGTATATTATCAGTTTACCTAAATTATTCTCTTTGCTAGGAATTTCGTTGGTTGAACTTAGAACGCTATTACAATCTACGGTAAATAAGGTCGGTTGACTCTCATAGACAATCGAAGAATTTTGTTTTACACATACCATTTTATTAAACCTAGAAACTGGATAATCCGTAACCAGAGGGTGTGTTATATTACCAATACCTTCAATCCATTCAATTACATAATCCCTATCTAAAGTCGATCGAAAACTAATTTTTTTCCTTGAAGTGCCTAAAAATGTCGTATCCACAATTCTGGTAACAACTAAATTATCTTGTGCCAATGTATCGCCAACATTCAAATTAAAGTCATATAAAACAAAAAATTTTTGAATGTTCGAATTGTAAACAAATACCTTGTGAGCACTCGTGTCTTCAAAAAAAATATATTCGTCACCTTTAAATCCTGGAGGGTCAAAAGGATTAGTAAATCCGCCAGATAAACTTATATTTGTTTCCCTCAGAATTCTACAAGGCAGACCTTGAACTACCGTATCCCTATGATTTTCTAAATACAAATTATAAAATCCTTCTAAAGTTTTTTGGAGATACAACCAACTGGTATTGGAAAGAAATGGAAAATAATTATTTTTTCTAAATGAGATTTCTGGAGGTAATATGGGTTCCTCACTCTCTAGCACGGTGGTTTTTGAACTTTGGTCAGAAGCATATTGGACTGCAATTTGGTTCTCAGGATGACTTGTGGATTGGGCAGCCGTAAAATCGACGACAAAAACCGAGTTAAATATTAAAGTGAACCAAAAGAGCGATTTCATAGTAAAAGAATTACGATTAAGTAAAGATACATATAAAATTTGCCACAAACCACAATTACTGTTTGCAAAAGCATTTTTTTATACATTCCAAAGTTAATATATTATTTTGGTTTCTTGGGTATAAATAAATCTTCTTAATGATTAAGCCTCCTCCTTTTGCAATAAGCAAATTAAATATTGCCCTTCATGCCAAATCAAAACAAAATTCCACCCTACTCAACATCCAAAATGAACTACCCAAAACTTAGCGCGTGAGCGGGTGGAGTGGTCCCGACATCCTCGTATGTCGGGAGTCCCAGATCGTCCCTAGGACGAGCGAGACGAAACCCACGCAACACGCGACCCTCAACCCCTTGAGGGACACGCCCAATCATAAAATAATGTTAAGACTGTCCTTAGGGTTAATATCGTTCCGATTAAATTTCATTATCTTTGTAGGATGCAATTGTTATATCCATTGTTCGCGCTGGCGGGGCTACTGATAGGGGTGCCCATACTGATACACTTGTTCCACTTCAGGAGGTACAAAAGGGTGCAGTTTACGAATGTGCGGTTTTTGAAGGAAATAAAAGAGGAAACCGATGCGCGCACGAAGCTCAAGAATCTCTTGACCCTACTGGCGAGATGCTTGGCGGTACTTGCCTTGGTTTTTGCATTCGCTCAGCCGTTTTGGAAGGGCGACAACATAGATCTAAAGGCCAATCGCTGGGTGTCGATCTACGTTGACAATTCGTTTTCGATGCTCGCACTGAGCGAGGAGGTGCCGCTGATCGAGTTGGCCAAAAAGCGCGCCACCGATATCGTGAAGTCATACAAAGTATCGGATAGATTCCAAATACTGACGAATGACCTAGGACTGGGACAGCAGAGGATGGTCGATCAAGAGACCGCCTTGAGACTCATCGAAGACATCAAGATCCGGCCCAATGTCCAGCCATTGCAAAAAATCATAGAAAAGCAAGGTGCTTTGCTCAATTCTATCCAAAATGACGCCAAGCAGGTGTATTTGATATCGGATTTTCAACAGAATATGGTCGAAGGAACTTTGGCGGCTGACAGACTAGACGCCGAGGTGAATATCATCCCTCTCAACAGCATCGAACAGAACAATGTATCCATAGACACGGCCTATTTTGAGTCAGCCATACCCTTGGCTGGACAGACATCTCGATTGGTAGTCAAAGTATCCAATCAAGGGCGACAAGCGGTCGAAGGCCTTCAAATAAGTCTAGAAGCCGAAGGACAAATCCGTCCTGTAGGTACGCTGTATATTGATGCTAACTCACAAAAACAGGACACTATAGGATTCATATTGCAAAAAGTGGGCTGGCACGATATCAAACTAACCATCGCAGACCATCCCATCCAGTTCGATGACCAATATTTAATTTCGGTCGAGGTCCCTGAAAAAATCAATACCTTGATCATCCACCAAAATACACCCAACAAATACGTCGAAAGTGCGCTGGAGGCCTCTGGCTTATTCGATGTCAAAGAAAATAGTTCTCAACAGATCGATTATAACGGTTTCGGAAAGTACAAACTCATCGTATTGGAAGACCTCGACAACGTGTCATCGGGGCTGGTGGCTGAACTTTCGAAATATGTCCAGAATGGCGGCAATGTGGTCATTTTTCCAGGCAAAAATGCCGATCTAAACGCTTACAACAGCATGTGGTCGAGCTTATCTACGGGATCTCTATCCAATAGAGAAAACCAAAAACGTGAGGTCAATAGCATCAACACGGAGGAATACGTATTCAAGGAAGTATTCGAAGGCAAGGCGGGGAATTTCAGATATCCCAGTACGCAGTATAACTATCCCATCAAGCGAGGCGCCCAAGGCGAGGAGTGGATCATGAAGTACAAAGATGGTTCCACCTTTATCGCCAAATATAAGCGCGGCAATGGCAATTTATACCTCTGCGCCAGCCCTTTGGATACAGAGTCGAGTGACTTGGTCCAAAATGCCTCCATATTCGCGCCCATGATGTATCGAATGGCATTATCATCCCTAGAGAAAGTCAAGTACGCCTATATCATCGGTCAGGACGAACAAGTCCAAGCTAAAGCGGACAATAGCCAGTCGGAGGTTTCCTATACCATCAAAGGAAAAACCGAATTCATCCCACAACATACCCGTCAAGGGAACAATCTGATGCTAGGCCTTCAAGGCCAAATCAAGGAAGCGGGCTACTACTACCTCACCGACAAAGATTCTACGAAAATAGCTTCATTTGCATTCAATAATTCTCGGCAGGAAAGCCAGATGAAATTCGCCAACAAGAGCGCTATTGAAAATTATTTCACGCATTATCCGATCAAGGTGCTGGACCAAAAAGAAACCGCAAATTTTGTCGCTCAGTTGGATCAAAAAAATAAGGGAAGCATGATATGGCGGTATTTACTCATGGCAGCATTAATATTTCTTGGACTCGAAACTTTCATAATTAGGTTCTGGAAAAAATGATATATCATAATTTTCTCGTATATTTAGGCATTATTTAACCTTTTATAATATGTGAGAATTATGGAATCTAATGGACAAAACACCGCTTTAAAACTTTATTGGGATATTATTATTCGCTGGGGATTGATCGCAGCTTTGGCTTCGGTAGTATTATTTCTTGTCATCACCATGTCAGGCATGAAGACCGTAGGAACGGGTGGTATTATCCAGTTCGTACTTGGAGTTGCTCTTACCCTTTATATCCTATTTATGGCATTCAAGATGATTCGCGATGAGCGTCAAGGAGGCTATCTAAACCTTGGCCAAGCCGTAGTCAATGGTACTTTGATTGCCGTATTATCATCGCTAGTGATGTTTGTATTCATGCAAATTTATATGAATTATATAGATCCTGGATACATGGAAAGCATCCAAAGAGAATCAATGGAATTTATGACAAAAATAGCTGGTGAGAACGAAGAAGCCATGGAAAAAATGGAAGAAGAAATGGCTAAGCAAAAGGATAAAATGGGCTTTTCTGTCATGAATATTGCTGGCAATTTGCTTTCTTCTGGTATATTTGGAGCCATTATGTCTCTGATTATGGGAGCTGTCATGCGCAAAGATCCCAACCAAAACATAGCATAATTCCTTAAACAATCTAAAATTTTGCGACAAGTGATTAACTTTGCGGTTGATCACTTGTTTTGTTTTATTAAAGAAAATTCTTTTTTCCTTTGAATCAGTGTAGAATTATTGGCCTTAGAACTGGAGTCATCGTTGGTATATTGACCGTCGTGTTGATGCTTGGTTTTTATTTCGTGGACAAAAGACAATTTGTCATATCCACTTTTTATACCTATATCTTTTATTGGGTCGGCATGATTTGGGCCACTGGCAAAGCCAAAGCCACTATAGCTCCAGAAGAACGCTCATATCACAATCTTTTGCAGACGCCTTTCATCGTGTTTTTGGTCGCCAATGTCTTTTACTATGCGATGATGTTCATCATGTTCAATTGGGTTGATTCTTCGCTCATGGAGGTAACCAAAGGTTTTTTCAATGAACTCGTAGATTGGGTTTCGAAAATGCCAGGCAACGAAGATCAAAAAGAAAATTTTACAAAAATCAAACAAGATCTCAATACATCGCTTAATTCTTATAATCTAAAAAGCTTGAGTCTTGAATTCGCCAACTCACTCTTCAAGGGTTTTATCTTGTCCGTCATCATTACGTTTTTCTTTACCATTAGAAAGAGCAAAATATGACCGAACCGAGCCTTGACATTTCTATCGTAGTACCCCTTTTCAATGAAGCAGAATCTCTCCCAGAACTGGTAGATTGGATTCATCGCGTGTGTTCCAAACACGCCTTTCGCTACGAAATCATCTTGGTCAACGACGGCAGCTCGGACGAAAGTTGGCAGGTCATACACCAGTTAGCGCAAAAATACAAGCAAGTCAAAGGCATTTCTTTCCGCAGAAACTATGGCAAATCAGCCGCTTTGCAGACGGGCTTTCAGGCGGCTTCAGGCGAGGTGGTGATCACTATGGATGCCGACCTCCAAGACAGTCCAGACGAGATTCCAGAGCTATATGATTTGATCAAAAACCAAAGATTTCACCTCATATCTGGATGGAAGCAAAAGCGCTACGATCCCATCTCGAAGACCATCCCCACCAAGCTATTCAACTGGGCCACGCGCAAGATTTCAGGCATCGAGCTCAACGATTTCAATTGCGGACTAAAAGCCTACAATTATAAAGTCGTCAAGGCCATCGAAGTCTATGGTGAGATGCACCGTTACATTCCTGTCATCGCCAAGTGGAACGGTTTTACTAGGATTGGTGAGAAGATCGTCGAGCATCGTCCAAGGAAATACGGCTATACCAAATTCGGGCTAGAGCGCTTTGTCAATGGTTTTC
This sequence comes from Saprospiraceae bacterium, assembly GCA_016720635.1. Classification (GTDB taxonomy): domain Bacteria; phylum Bacteroidota; class Bacteroidia; order Chitinophagales; family Saprospiraceae; genus JADKKF01. The sequence continues at coordinate 25,848 of JADKKF010000016.1, read as the reverse complement.
TGGACCTGCTTTCCCTCTCTTTTGTGGGGAAATTCGCCAAGCGGCCTATGCATTTTTTTGGCAGCTTGGGCGTCGCTAGTTTTCTCCTAGGCTTTTGCATTTTGGTCTATTTGACCGTGCTGAAAGTCGGATATGGCGAGTACAAAATGACCGAGCGACCCTTGTTTTATTTTGGGTTGATCACGCTGATAGTTGGGGTTCAGTTGTTTTTGACTGGCTTTTTGGCAGAACTCGTTTCACGCAATGGCCACGACCGGAACAAGTATCATATTGAGGACTTGATCCATTTGGAAGAGTAATTTTTGGGCGTGTCCCTCCCTCGTCTTAGACGAGATCGGGTCGGGCTCATACACGACTACACTTCGTTTCGGTCTCTTCGAGACCCGCCTTTGGCGGTCGTTCCGATCCCTCACGCAGCTCAACATGAAGTCACGGGATTCTTGCATTTATTTTTCAATTATGGGTAATTTATTTGCATTTTTTGCGTCTTAATCACAAATATTTGTACTATGAAATTAATTGGATTAATCGGTGCTTTTTGCATTATTGGTTTCAACTCCATACTAGGACAAAATGCGCTCATCCCACTCAGCAGTGCCTCCAAAAACGCCAAAGAATACTACAACAAGGGCTCCGATTATGAGAATTTATTCAAGACCCATCTCGCAATACAATATTATACCAAAGCCCTCAAAAAAGAGCCCAATATTGAAGAACCCATCCTAAAATTGGGCTATCTCTACGGTTATCTGAGAGATTATCCAAATTCAATCCTTTATTATCAACAGTACGTCGATTTGGCCACCGAACCAGATCCTAGAGTCGTTATAGCTCTAGCAAATTCGTATTTTTACAACGATGATTTGGATAAAGCACTGCAATATTATACCCAAGCAAAAGCTAAAGTAGATCCCAATAGCAATCTAGCAAGACTTACCGCCAAGGGCATAGCCGACACCAAATTTTCCATTCAGAATAAATCACCATTATCCAATACTCGTATCACTAAACTTCCTTCCACCGTCAATTCAGAGTACGGAGATTATTTTCCTGGTATGACCGCAGACGAATCACTGCTCCTTTTCACTCGAAATTTGAACGGCCAAGAAGATTTTTTTTATAGCAAAAAAGTAAACGGTGCATGGGAAAATGCTGAACCTTTACAAGAACTCAACACTCCTGAAAATGAGGGCGCCCAGTGCATCTCAGCCGACGGGAAATCCATCATTTTTACAGCCTGCGACCGTCCAAAAGGTTTTGGTCGCTGTGATCTATATTTGAGCGAATTGATAGATGGACATTGGTCCGAACCGACCAATCTAGGCCCTGGTGTCAATGGACCCTCATGGGATAGCCAGCCCACACTTTCGGCTGATGGCAGATTGCTTATCTTCAGTTCTGACCGCGATGGCCAAAAAGATCTTTTCATGTCCCACAAAAATGAGAAAGGCAAATGGTCCAAATCAGTCGCACTACCCAGTCAAATCAATACTTCCAGCCTTGAGGATAGTCCATTTCTAGCCGCCGACGGAGAGATATTATTCTTTTCGAGCGAAGGACATCCTGGCTTTGGTGGCGCAGATTTGTTTTATTCTAAAAGAAAAGGCATCAATGAGTGGACCACTCCTACCAATTTGGGACAACCCATCAATTCCAAACAATCCGAAACTACGTTGATTACCAATTACTTAGGCAATAAGGGAATTTACGCCAAGGACAGCATTTATTATGACACAAACAAAGATGTAGTAACAGAAAAACACGCCATAGATCTCTACCAATTCGAATTTCCTAAACTCATTAGACCCAAACCGACCTCGTACATCCAAGGCAAAATCTTCGATGCCGACACCAAAGAGCCACTCATGGCCCAAGTCAAAATATACAATGTTAAAATGTCTAAACTTGTATCGCAACCACTATGCCATGCAGATGGAACATTCTTTGCAGCATTACCTTTTGGACAGGACTATTCTCTTTCTGTGTCTAAAAAAGGATATTCATTTTATTCTGACTTTTTTGATTTGAAAGATTCCATAGCACTCAATTTTCCATTTTCATTAGAAATAGGGCTTCGTCCCATTAGTCCCGACGTTTCTTCCAAGGAAATCATCCAACTCAAGAACATATTTTTCCCTTCTAACTCATACCAGCTTGACCCTTCTTCCTTCAGGGAATTGCAACAAATCAAGGAATTTTTGACTGAAAATCCCTACATCAATGTACGAGTAAATGGACATACTGATGATATTGGCTCCGAAAAAGACAATCTCACCCTCTCTGACTTGAGAGCCAAAGAAGTCGTCAAATATTTAGTCAAAGAAGGCATAGCACCCGAAAGACTTCAAAGCCAAGGCTATGGAGAATCTAAGCCCATCGTCCCCAACGACAGCCCTAGAAACCGCGCCGCCAATCGACGAACTGAATTGGAAATTTTATAAAAAACCAAGATCGAATAACATTTTTGTTTTTGAGGTTGTCTTTAGTTTGTCGGGACGAAATTGATTAAGTAATGACAAAGGATACTTGGTCTTGAGCTGACTAATTTTCAGAGATTATTTATATTAAATTAAAAAATATGTGTGATTTGCGAAATGCGCAACATTTGCACTGGGAATTCCATGCATATTTGTTAGGTAAATAGCACTGATAATAATTTCAAGCTAAGATTAAGGGCGCAATCAATTTTATCAAAATTAATAATAACCCACTTTGAATTAAAACTTTTAACCCCAAAACTAAAAATTATGAATAATCACTTGCTTTTACGTCTTTATATCAACTCTGTTCAATTTTTCCAAATCAAGGAAATATTAAATATTTTAAAAACCCAATTAAACCCTACTGCCATGAAAAACTTTATTATCCTTGCCGTTCTAAGTTTAGTAACCACAAACTCTTTAACCGCCCAGCACTTAATCATTTCTCCTAAATATTTTTTATACTCTGATGTCGCAAGCCATCTAAAAGGGAACCAAGCAGCCACTTTTGGTATAGACAAATTTTTAAAAAATGACCAAACTTTGGGCTTCGAATTTTCATACATATATGATTATCGTTTTAAGAATTTGGCTGCCAACCGAATACACAATCAAACCAATTTGTCCCAAGGATCTAAAAATTTTCAGACAGCTGTTAATTATTCTTTCCCCATCTCCGTAAGTAGGAGTGCAAACCAGTACAATAGCTTTTTCTCTGGCCTAAAACTCGCTTATTCCAACATACATTATATTCACAATCAATCAGTTCCCACTAATAGCGGTGAAAACATCTCTGCCTTTGCCATCCTTTCCAATAATGAGATGATGGACAACACTTTTACGACAAACAATCATAGATTAGATGGTCTAATAACACTCGGATTTCAACACTTGAGTGACTCTAGCTTATCCTATGAATTTTTTGCTGGCTTTGGTATTTCTTTCTCTTCTAGTAAAACTGTTGGGACTTGCTACCAATTGATACAAGGAGCCTCCACCCACACGCTTAAATATTCTCAAGGATTTGAACCGCGTTATGAGAAATATCTAGCCTTTAACACAGGTGGTTCCAAAGGATTCTCAGCACTTCCAGCGTTTCAAGTAGGTGCTAAAATAGGTTGGACTTCATTCAAAAAAACAAATAAAAAATAACAACCAATTCATTTTGGTTTTCGATTTTCATAAAAGAGTGTTTATTTATTAACCGAGTTTAGGACTTAAGCTTGGTTAATTTTTTTGACCCTTTTCTATCCCAAAGCCATTATTTTAGTGACAATTTAACACTAATAAAGCCAGTCTCAAGCCATTTTGTCGCATTTCAACCAAAGGCATGTTTTTTGTGCTTGTATTTATTTTTCAACATTATTTAAAATCAAACAATAGATATGGCAAAGACTGGACAAATTTCCGTACAAACGGAAAACATTTTTCCGATCATTAAAAAATTTCTTTATTCTGACCAAGAAATATTTCTCAGAGAGCTCGTCTCCAATGCTGTGGACGCCTGCCAAAAACTAAAAACACTGGCATCCAAAGGCGAAGCAACAGGTGAGCTAGGTGATCTTCGTATTGAAATCCTATTAGATGAAGCAGCCAAAACCATCACCATCCGCGACAATGGTATCGGGATGACTTCCGAAGAAGTAGAAAAGTACCTAAACCAGGTTGCATTTTCTAGTGCCTCCGAATTTTTAGAGAAGTATAAAAACGAAACCAACATCATCGGTCATTTTGGCTTAGGGTTTTATTCCGCTTTCATGGTAGCAGACAACGTGGAAGTTTTGACCAAATCCTACAAAGAAGGAGCTACCGCCGTTCGTTGGACATGTGACGGAAATCCATCTTACACACTAGAGGATATAGATAAAGACACAAGAGGTACGGATATCATTCTCCACATTAATGAGGAAGGCAAAGAATATCTAGACAAATACAAGCTAGAAAGTTTGCTCACTAAGTACTGCAAATTTTTGCCCGTTACGATCCAAATGGGTACAAGGACTGAAACCACCTACGAAGGAGAAGGCGACGACCGCAAAGAGATAAAAACCGAAGTTCCTAACATCATCAACGACAAAGATCCCCTTTGGAAGAAAAATCCATTAGAAATCACCGAAGAGGAGTACAAGAATTTTTACAGAGATCTGTACCCAATGAGCTCAGATCCATTGTTTTGGATTCACTTGAACATCGATTATCCATTCAATCTTACTGGAATCCTTTATTTCCCCAAAATAAGCAATGATCTTGCTCTACAAAAAAACAAAATCCAACTTTACAGCAATCAGGTCTATGTTACTGACGAAGTCAAGGACATCGTACCCGAGTTTTTGACCCTTTTGCACGGTGTGATAGATTCTCCTGATATTCCACTCAACGTCTCGCGCAGTTATCTCCAAGCTGACGCCAATGTCAAGAAAATCACTGGCTACATCACCCGTAAAGTAGCTGAAAAATTGCAAGAACTCTACAACAAAGACCTCGAGGGCTATCAAGCAAAATGGTCTGATATTGGGGTTTTTGTGAAATACGGCATCATCTCCGATGAAAAATTCGCTGAAAAAGCCATGAAATTCGCCTTGTTCCAAAATGTTGACAAAGAGTTCTTTGCGATCGAGGCTTACGATGAAAAAATCAAGGCCCTCCAGACCGACAAAAACAACAAACTGGTCCATATATACAGCACCAACCCAACTGAGCAATACGCGTACATCCAAGCAGCGAAAAATAGAAGCTATGACGTGCTATTGATGGATCACCCCATCGACAATCACTTCATCCAACACCTCGAGTACAAGCTACCTAACACTTCTTTCGTGCGTGTGGACGCAGATACCGCCGACCAACTCATCCACAAAGACGAGAAGGTCGAATCTGTACTCAACGAGCAAGAAAAAGAGTCGATCAAAGGCCTTTTTGAAAACATCGTTAAAGCAACTCCAGGGGCCACAGCTGTACTGAAAGATCTATCTCCGACAGATGATCCCATTTCCATCGTGCGTCCAGAATTCATGCGACGTATGAAGGAAATGCAAGCATTACAAGGGATGAGTTTTGGAGATTTTCCAGACGCCATCAACGTTAATATCAATACCAATCACCCTTTGATTTGTCAGAAAATCCTACTAGAGACCGACGACACCAAAAAGAACTCGATAGCCTCCTACCTCGTACAGTTGGCCAAACTACAACAAAATATGCTCAAAGGCGAAGAACTAAATCAGTTCGTCCATACCAGCATCTCACAACTCAACTAAGTTCAAATTATTATCATAAGGGCACGTCCTGACTACCAAAAAGTAGTCAGGACCAGGCTCCTGCGGGCTGTCGGTGCTACGCACTCGGCTATCGCCGACCCTCCGTATCCTTCGTGCGGCAATAGTCAACTTTCACTGCTCTTATGAAAATATAGCCCCTTCCATTTTTCAAGTCTCGAGCCATGTCAAAATCATTACCTTCGGCTCATCCAGAAGGATTAAAGGCTTCATTTAATGCCCTGCAGTCTTCTGAGCCATTTTCTCAAAAAAAAGGTTAAAGCCCATCCCATCGGGATGAAATACATTTAACTATATGTTCGTAACGCTGTGTGACCCCTTCGGGGTCGAATCTATCAATAGCATCTCCATATAAAAATTATTGCTTGAAGTGATTATTTAATAATCCTAACCTTATGCAAACATCAGCTTACCCTTGGGTTTGGGTATTTCTCTTCCTAAACTTCGAGCAGTCTCAATCCATTCTTGGATGACCAGCTTAATATTAATTATAGCTTCTTCGTATGTTTCTCCATCAGCTTTACATCCAGAAAGTTCTGGAACTTCAACAATAAATGCTTGGTCCACATCGCTCCAATAAATAATCAATTCATATCTTATCTCATTCATCTCTATATGAATTTAGTCCATATTTAATTATTATTTCTCTGACTTGCTTAATTTGATAAGGTTTAGCTTTCCCATTTTTTCCTTGAATATTGATGATTTCTTCTACTCCATCTTTACTCAAAATATGGTGACTTCCCTTTATCCTCATTTCAAAACCTAGCCTCATCAACAAATTTAAAAATTCTGTAAAATCTATGTTATTGTCTGAAAGACCGTTAAGGATTTTAAACAGAATCTTATCTAATTTGGTCAAAATTTTCTATTTACTTGCTAAATTTTAAAGTGTTGAACTTTTTATACCTTTACAAACCCACACTTACTTCAATTTCTAATTTCAAAGATACCAATTTCAAACTGAATTTCTCTCAAATTAATTATGCTCTACTCCTTGAAAATTCACTTATTTATCGCCGCTCTCCCTCGTGCGACCCTTTCGGGGTCGTATCTATCCATTTCAACTCTTCTTGAATATATCAGAACCCTTCGGGTTCAACTTTCATTGATGCCCGCTATTAATTGCCTAGCTCATCCCATCGGGATGAAATACATCTAACTTTATAGCCCCCCTCCCTCGTGCGACCCCTTCGGGGTCGAATCTATCCTTTTCGAAACTTCAGCAATGACCTAATTCAAATACTTTGCCACAATCGGAAGTCGTCTCCCCATGCCAAACGATTTAGACGAAACGCGAATAACTGGTGGCGACTGGTATCGCTTGAATTCATTGATATTTACCAAGCGGAGGGCACGCCTTACCGTTGCCTCATCGTAGCCCATTTCGATAATATCTTGAGGACTTTTGCGCATCTCAACATATTGATACAAGATGGGATCCAACACATTGTATTCAGGTAAACTATCGCTGTCCTTTTGACCAGGACGAAGCTCAGCAGATGGCGGCTTTTGTATAGAATTTATAGGGATGATTTCCTTATCTTTATTGACATAATGCGAAAGTTCATACACCTCCGTCTTATAGACATCGCCCAAGACGGCCAATCCACCACACAAATCACCATACATCGTGCCATAGCCGACAGCAAGCTCACTTTTATTCGTGGTATTGAGCAGGATATTTCCGTGCTTATTGCTGACAGCCATAAGCAGCATACCACGTATCCTAGCTTGGATATTTTCCTCCGTGACATTGGGCGGCAAATCATCGAATAGAGGCCCTAAGGTCTTTTCATACATATCGAATATCGGTCGAATCGGTACGATATCATATCGTATTCCCAAGGCCTCTGCCAATGCTCTGGCATCATCCACAGAGTGCCCACTGGAATACTGAGATGGCATCAACAGCACCCGCACATTTTCACTACCCAATGCCCTTACCGCTAATACCGCAGTCAATGCCGAGTCTATACCACCAGAAAGGCCCAAAATAGCCTTTTTCAGTCCTAATTTGGCAAAATAATCCTTGATTCCTAGCACGATGGCATCGTGTATCAAGGCGATTTTATTTTTCTCTTGTACTCGTTCTATTTTACCATCGATGACATCTTGGAGGTCATACACGCGGATACATTCCTCAAAATATGGCATTTCTTCATAAACTTGCCCATTGGGCGACATTACAATGGATCCACCATCGAAGATGATCTCCGTTTGAGCCCCTACTTCATTGCAGTAAAATATCGGAACTTTATACCTCTCTACATTGGACTTTAGCACGTCTATACGCTCCTGCGCATGTGCATAATGGAATGGCGAAGCCGAAATATTTAGCATTAAATCGGGCCTTTGATCCATCATTTCATCCATAGGACAGATGGGGTAAAGTGGATTCTCGTTACCGACGTTCCAGATATCTTCACACACCGTAAGGGCGATTTTTTTACCTTTAAATTCGACGACATTCCATTCAGTGGCAGGCTCAAAATACCTATATTCATCGAATATATCATAGGTAGGCAGCAGCGTTTTTGCTTGCGTATATTTACGCTTTCCTCCTTCTAGAAAAATCGCGCAATTCAACAAATCCTTGCCCTCAGTTTTGGGATTTATGATCGGACTTCCAACTACGATTGCTATCTCGTGCGACAGCTCCAACAAGGAGTCCACCACATTTTCCGACATTTGCACGAAATCTGCAAACTCCAAAAAGTCTTGAGGAGGGTATCCACATGTGACCAATTCGCTAAAACAAACCAAGTCTGCCTTGAGACTTATGGCCTTGTGACAAGCATCAATTATTTTAGCCTTATTCCCTTCAAAATCCCCAATATGCACGTTCAACTGTGCCATCGCTATACGCATAATTCCTAGTTTTTTCTATTAATAAAACAAAGATACACAAAGCGAATTTAACTTAATAACCGATCATAAACTTATCAGGGCGTCCCCCATGTAGCACATGGGTCGGTGCATTCGTGAGTTCGCTTTGCTCCGTCTCGCCAGCCAAAGCGACGAGATTCTCCCTTGTCATTTGATGACCTCGGGAGATCACTACTCCACCTGACGCGCTTGGATAATATACATGCCTTTCACTCCGTGATATACTTTCAAGCAAAAAAAACTAAAGCAACTAAAGGCATTTTTTACGTAACTTTGAACCTACTAGCAAAGAGGTGTATCATCATGGAAAATAGTAATTGGTCTTCTTATTTCGATGCCAACAAAAAGCTTTGGGATGCTAAAACACCCATACATTGGGCTTCGTCTTTCTATGATGTAGAAGGTTTCAAAAAAAATCCCAATTCACTCAATAGCATCGAAACCAAACTGCTTGGAGACCTTCATCACCAGTCGATTTTGCATTTGCAATGCCATTTTGGACAAGATACAATATCGTTAGCAAAGCTTGGTGCGAAGGCTGTTGGGATTGATTTTTCAAGTGAAGCAATCGATCATGCGCGCAAATTGAACAAAGAATTGGCTACGGATTGTACTTTTTTTGAAAGCAATGTTTACAATATTGCATCCCTTGGGCTAGGCCAATTTGATTGGGTTTTCACTTCTTATGGATCGATATGTTGGCTGCCAGATTTAGACGCTTGGGCGAAGATTATTTTCGACCATCTCAAGCCTGGGGGCAAATTCTTGATAGTAGATTTACACCCATTATTGCACCTTTTGGATTGGACAACTGGACATATCGCCTATGAATACGACACATATGGTCAGCCAATTCGAGAAGAAAACCAAGGGACTTATACCGATGGAGGAGAAGGCCTAAAATCTGTCGAATATTTTTGGAATCACAGCATGAGCAGTTTGGTTTCAGCACTTTTAAAATCGGGATTGATCCTAGAATCTTTGGATGAATTTAATTATTGCCCTTATGATTTATTTGGAGATGACTCCATTGTATCGGAATCGGGATTTGCTATTAAAAATTTACCAAAATCATTCCCTTATGTGTACGCCATTGCTTGCACAAAACCTTTATAACTTTCGCATTTTTAAATTATGAAAAAAATTAAAAATTTTATAGGTGGAGAATGGTGCGAACCCATTTCAGGTCGTTATCTAGACAATGTCAATCCAGCATTAGGAGAAGTCTATTCTCAATTGCCAGATTCGGACGAATTGGATGCCGCTGCCGCTGTAACTGCCGCATCTGAAGCATTCGAAGCTTGGAGCAAAACAACTCTTGAACAAAGAGCCATCCTTTTGCAAAAAATGGCCGATATACTCGATAGAAGAAGGGAAGAATTCGCCTTGGCGGAATCCATAGACAACGGCAAGCCCATCAGTTTATCGCTGCAAGGGGACATCCCAAGAGCAGCCTCCAATCTCAGATTTTATGCAGGAGGAGCTATGCACTTCGCCTCAGAATCACACGCCATGCCCAATTTTGGTGTCAATTATACGCTGAGGAAACCCGTTGGTTCCGTACTTTCAATTTCCCCTTGGAATCTACCATTACATATTTTTACATGGAAGATCGCCCCTGCCCTAGCGGCTGGCAATACAGTCGTCGCCAAACCATCCGAAATAACTCCGATGACGGCTTATATGTTTGGTGAGATCTGTAAGGAAGCTGGATTACCAGCTGGAGTCTTGAATATTATACACGGATTAGGAGCCAAAGCTGCCATGCCAGTAGCCAAAGACCCTCGTATCAAAGCCGTTACGTTTACGGGTGGTACCGCAACAGGGCGCATTCTTGCACAGGAGATAGCTCCTACTTTCAAAAAAATGTCCCTAGAACTCGGTGGCAAAAATGCAAACATCATTTTTGATGATTGCGATCTTGATCAAGCAGTTGAGACTACACTGCTTACTTCCTTTTCCAACCAAGGGCAGATTTGCTTGTGTGGCTCACGTTTATTGATCCAACAAGGTATATATCCGAAATTCAAACAAAAACTACTGGAGGCCATCCAAAAGCTCCCTGTGGGCAATCCTATGGACCCAGCCACTCGAGTCGGAGCCATTGTCTCAAAAAGTCATTTTGAAAAAATATTATCGTATATCCAAATCGCCAAAGACGAAGGTGGAAAAATTTTATGTGGTGGAGAAAAACTTAGCCCTCCTGGTGAATGTACCAATGGATATTTTATCCAACCTACCGTAATCGAAGGACTAGACAATATGGCGCGCTGCAATCAAGAAGAAATATTCGGACCCGTGGTTACGCTCCAATCTTTTGCTACGTTGGAAGAAGCCATTTCCCTTGCGAATGGCACACCTTATGGCCTTGCAGCCTCTATATGGACCCAAGACCTTAAACAAGCTCATGTCGTTGCTGATGCTTTAGATTCTGGAATTATTTGGGTGAATTGCTGGATGATTCGCGACCTCAGAACGCCATTTGGAGGGATGAAACAGTCTGGAGTAGGACGAGAAGGTGGTTGGGAATCCATGCGATTTTTTACAGAGCCTAAGAATATTTGCATAAAATATTAACACATATAGCAAATTTTAATATACATTTACACATAACAATTTTCATTTTTATGTGCATAAGTGTTTTTAATAAGCCTAAAGCTTTATTTCTTATTTTCTTAGTTGCCTTCATTTCTATGGGTCAAAGAAGTAGCGCACAAGCGACTTGGCAACAAAAAGCCAATTACGAAATCGATGTTCAGCTCGACGATGAAAACCACAAATTGACAGGAACTGAACGCATTACCTACTACAACAATTCTCCAGATGCACTAGACCATCTGTATTTTCATTTGTTTTACAATGCATTCCAACCAAACTCGATGATGGATACTCGATCTAGAAATATCGCAGACCCCGACGGACGTGTTAGAGATCGAATTTCAAAATTAAATCCCACTGAGATTGGCTATCAAAAAATATCAAAAGTTCTCGTTAATAACAAGGAAGTTCCTTTCGAAATCCTTGAAACCATCCTCAAAGTCAATCTTCCAAATCAAATCAAGCCTAAAAAGAAAGCCAAAATAACCCTAGAATTTGAAGCACAAATACCTGTACAAATCAGACGAACTGGTAGGGACAATACTGAGGGGATAGATTATACGATGACACAGTGGTATCCAAAATTGTGTGCTTATGACCATAATGGATGGCATCCAAATGATTATGTAGCCCGAGAATTTTATGGCGTAGTGGGTGAATTCGAGGTAAAAATTACAATTGATAAAAAATTCATCATTGGAGCTACTGGCGAATTAGAAAATGAAGCAGAAATAATAAAGGCTAGAAATAATCCATCAGAAAATATGGTCACATGGCAATGGGAAGCCGAAAATGTACATGACTTTGCATGGGCCGCAGATCCTGATTTTACGCACGATATGATCCGAGGAGATCAAGGCGGAAAAATGAATTTTTATTATCAAAAAAATGGCAAAACGGATTCCACTTGGAAGGCATTACAACCCGTCATGAATGAAGTAAAAAACTTCGTTAGTGAGCGTTTTGGACCCTATGTATATCCCCAGTTTTCTTTCATCCAAGGTGGTGATGGAGGTATGGAATACCCGATGGTCACTATGATGCTGGGCAATGGCAAGTTTAGAGGGCTGGTAGGTCTCGCTACACATGAATATTTACACTCATGGTATCCGATGATGATCGGAACAGATGAAAGTAGAGATCCTTGGATGGATGAGGGATTTGCATCGTATGTAGAAACATTGGTCATGGATCATTTGGAAGGCAAGGGCATATTTGGCGAAATTGGTCGCAAAGCTAAGGATCCGTTTTATGGAGATTATAATGCATACGTTTCTCTAGTAAAATCTGGCAAAGAAGAGCCGCTCACTACGCCTTCGGATCACTACAATACCAATAGAGCCTATTCCATCGCATCCTACGTCAAAGGTGCCTTATTTCTTAATCAATTGGAATATATCATTGGTCATGACAAATTTTCAAAGTTGATGAAAGAATACCACCGACGCTTTTTACACAAATTTGCATCTCCAGATGATTTTATTTCCCTAGCTGAAAAAATATCCAAAATGGAACTCGACTGGTACAAAGAAGGTTGGGTAAATACCACCAATACCATCGATTATAGCATAGATACTGTTTATAACAGTGGTCCTAAAAAAACCAAAATTATCCTAAAGAGAATTGGGCGTATTTCGATGCCAATTGACCTTATGGTAGAGGATAATAATGGCCTTCAAAAAATCGTACATATCCCCAATAGCATGGCTTTTGGGCATAAAGACGCCGAGTTTCCTGGATATACTTGGGAAGTAATGACCCCTTGGAGATGGACATCACCTACTTATTCTCTTGACCTAGATATCGATTTCAAGTCACTTAAATCCATCATTATAGACCCTTCCGATAGAATGGTGGACATAGACCGAACTAATAACGAATATTTACCTAAAAATCCCTAAATCAAAATGGAATTGAAAAAAATTATTTACCTATGCCTTGGATTGTTTGGGATCTCAGGTTTACTGCATTTGCTTGCTATGAATGGCACTCCTATTCATCCCCTAGCTTTGTTGTCGAGCAGATGGGTCGCCATAGCTGTATTAATTTATATTGGCATTAAAAAAAATAGCTTTACATTATGGATATTTATATCAATGCTTGTTGGTGCTGAAATTGGTTTGTATTTCGGGAAAGATGCCAGTGGACTCAAGGCCATCACTGATATTTTTATTAGGATGATTAAAACCATCATTGCACCATTGATTATTTCGACTTTGGTTGTAGGAATTGCTGGACATTCTAATATCAAGCAAGTAGGGAGAATGGGGTGGAAATCGCTTGTGTATTTTGAACTAGTGACTACAATAGCACTCGTAGTGGGATTGGCGGCGATTAATTTTTCTCAGGCTGGAAAAGGGCTACAAGCTTTGCCTACAGAAATGTTAGAAAAAAATCAAGCTGAAATCGAGAAAAAAACAACTTCAGGAAAAGCAAAGACTGGAGTAGATCACGTGGTTGATAGCTTTCCAGAGAATATTGGGAAGGCCGTAGTTGAAAATAATATCTTACAAATAGTGGTCTTCGCTGTGATTTTTGGTATAGCACTGGCAATGGTTCACGGATCAAAAAAACAAATGATGCTTGAATGGATGGAAAGTCTCGCAGAAATTATGTTTAAGTTCACCGATATTGTCATGCTGCTTTCCCCTTTTGCCGTCGGTGCTTCTATTGCATATGCCGTAGGCAATCTCGGCTTGGACATATTTAGAAATCTCGCCTTGCTGGTCTTAACGTTGATGGTTGCTTTGGTGATTTTCGTACTTTGCGTTTTATTGCCGATTGCTCTTTTGATAAAATTACCCATTAAGAAATTCATTGAAGCAGTTAAAGAGCCCGTTTCGATTGCATTTTCTACGGCAAGTTCAGAAGCTGCACTACCTAAAGCCCTTGAAAATATGGAAAAATTTGGCGTTCCACAAAAAATAGTTGCATTTGTATTGCCCACAGGCTATAGTTTCAACCTAGATGGGACGACGCTTTATCTATCGTTGGCATCTGTATTCGTCGCGCAGGCAGCAGGTATTGATCTAAGTTTGGGTCAGCAGATCGCAATGATGCTCACTTTAATGCTTACAAGCAAAGGTGTTGCAGGCGTAAGAAGTGCTGGTTTGGTAATCCTTCTTTCTACAGCCACTAGTTTTGATTTACCACTATGGCCCATCGCTACGATTTATGCCATTGACTTTATCATGGATATGGCCAGGACTTCGGTCAATATGCTGGGTAACTGTTTGGCTACTTGTGTAATAGCGGCTTGGGAAGGCGAACTCGATGTAAAGGAATAATTTTCAAGAGACTTTCACAGATCATTTATGACAATTTGGCATTTTTTTGGACAAATTGCTATGCCATATCTCATTTTTTTATCAAAATGGCATTAAAAAATGAATTTTTCACCGTGGCACGAAGATTGATTATTGATTGATATTCATTTACAATCATTAATTAAATTTATACAATGGGAAAAATTATAGGAATAGATTTAGGGACTACCAATTCTTGTGTAGCGGTGATGGAAGGGAATGAGCCAGTAGTTATACCAAATGACGAAGGCAAAAGAACCACTCCTTCAGTTGTAGCATTTATGGACAACGGCGAAAGAAAAATCGGAGACCCAGCAAAAAGACAAGCAATAACAAATCCAAGACGTACAGTAGCATCGATCAAGAGATTTATGGGTAGCAGATTTACTGAAAGTCTTAAAGAAAAAGAACACGCGGCCTACACTATCGAAAAAGGCGACAACGACACCGTAAGGGTCAATATCGATGGAAGACAATACAGCCCACAAGAAATATCGGCTATGGTACTTCAAAAAATGAAGAAAGTTGCCGAAGATTATTTAGGCACAGAAGTAACTGAAGCAGTGGTTACAGTTCCAGCTTATTTCAATGACTCACAAAGACAAGCTACCAAAGAAGCTGGTGAAATAGCTGGATTGAAAATTTCCAGAATCATCAATGAGCCGACTGCCGCTGCTTTGGCATATGGACTTGACAAGGGTGGAAAGGACATGACCATCGCTGTTTATGACCTTGGTGGTGGTACCTTTGATATTTCCATCCTCGAATTGGGCGATGGCGTATTTGAAGTGAAGTCAACCAATGGGGACACGCATCTTGGTGGTGATGATTTTGATAGAGTCATAATTGATTGGTTAGCTGATGGATTTAAAGCTGTAGAAAATATTGATTTACGCAAAGATCCAATGGCCCTACAAAGGTTGAAGGAAGCTGCTGAAAAAGCCAAAATCGAGCTTTCTTCAGGTAGTGAAACAGAAATAAATTTACCATACGTCACAGCTGTGGATGGAGTTCCAAAACACTTGGTGATGAAATTGTCTCGTGCAAAATTCGAACAATTGACAGATAGCCTCGTACAAAGAACATTAGAGCCTTGCCGATTGGCATTGAAAGATGCAGGAATGACCAGTGCAGACATAGATGAAATCATTTTAGTAGGAGGTTCTACTCGTATCCCTAGAATTCAACAGGCAGTTGAAGACTTTTTCGGTAAAAAACCAAATAAAGGGGTAAATCCTGATGAAGTTGTAGCCATCGGTGCTGCTATCCAGGGAGGAGTTTTGAGCGGAGATGTACAGGACGTATTGTTGTTGGATGTTACGCCATTATCAATGGGTATCGAAACCATGGGTGGAGTATATGATGTAGTCATCGAATCCAATTCGACCATTCCAACCAAGAAAGCTAAGATTTATTCTACAGCTGCAGATAGCCAACCAAGCGTAGAAATACATATCCTACAAGGTGAAAGACCTATGGCTAGAGACAATCGTACAGTTGGTAGATTTATCTTAGACGGCATCCCACCTGCGCCTAGAGGCGTTCCTCAGATCGAAGTAACTTTCGATATGGATGCCAATGGTATCCTTAAAGTAAGCGCAAAAGATAAAGGTACTGGCAAAGAACAAAATATCCGTATAGAAGCTTCAACTGGTCTTTCTAAAGAAGAAATAGAAAGAATGAAAAACGAAGCGGCAGCAAATGCTGAATCTGACAAAATAGCTAAAGAGAGAGTTGAGAAAATCAACCAAGCTGATTCAGTTATTTTCCAGAGCGAAAAACAATTGAAAGAATACGGCGATAAAATACCAGCTGAGAAAAAAGCACGCATCGAGGAGCAACTAAATGCGCTGAAAGAAGCACATAAGAATCAAGATGTCACAGCAATTGAAGCTAGCTTAGAAGGCGTTAATGCAGCTTGGCAGGATGCAAGTCAAGACATGTACCAAGCTTCTCAGCAAGGAACTGGTGCTGAACAGGGAGAACAAGAACAAGGCCAAAACACCGCCAATAATGATCAACCCGCAGATGTCGAATACGAAGAAGTAAAGTAACGTATAAAGATTGAATATTGGATGAATTATCGTGTTGGATAATCCCTCAGAGGGATTATTCAGCACGATTTTTTTGGGGGGGGGGAGGAGTTTCAGTGAGATGTTGATTATAAATTTAATTGTACTTTGATTGAATTACACTCTACATATAAAGTTTAGAACTGGCCTAAACTATTAAACTACCTGTTTTTCTTTAGGGTAACATGATTGCAAATATCAGGTCCAAAAATTGCTTAAATGTAATGTTGCATTTTTCCACAGAATTTTTAATAACCAATAGCGATTCTCAGCCAACTGGTATGTGTGAAGAAAAATTATATGGTAAAAACGAAAATAGTAGGCTTAATTTTTAAATTCACAAAAACTTCACTTTGGCACAAAAATAGGGGGAGGCGGCTCCGACAGTACAAAAATTGAAGGAGCTGGCATTTATTAAAAATCTACCTCCAATAAATGCCCATTTTCTTTGAGCCATTTTTTAGCTTTTAAATAATTGGGTACTTGAATTGATAGTATATTCCAAAAACGTGGTGTATGGTTGTTCTCCATCAAATGCA
Source organism: Saprospiraceae bacterium (assembly GCA_016720635.1). Taxonomy (GTDB): domain Bacteria; phylum Bacteroidota; class Bacteroidia; order Chitinophagales; family Saprospiraceae; genus JADKKF01. Next base: position 8,690 of record JADKKF010000016.1, on the reverse strand, counting down.
CCAATTCGTGTGCTACCAAATACTCTAAAACATACACTGGTGCTTTGATTATTCGCCAATTGAAAATGATATTATTTGCTGGTGTGCAAGAACCCCAACGGTATTTCATTTCAGAGGTTTTGAACTCATTATATATTACACCTAAGTTCTTTGCAAAATTGGTAGCTAATGGTTCAATTAACTTTAATGCCTGATGCAAGTACCATTGTTTGAATATGGCATTTGCATTGGGTTGATTGGCTTTTGAAATTCTAAATCTTTGTTCAAACTCAACACCTTCAATTGCTTCATCTACCACCAATAACTGATAGTTTTTACCCAAGTACAATAAAGTTTCACCTGAAATAAATTCTTTGGTTTGTGTATCAACTGGGTACTTCTGTGTATGATTAATTTTTTCTTTAAGCCACTGTTTTTTTGATTGCAATATATCTTCAATTTTTTGAGCAGAAGTATTCTCTGGGGCACGGACAATAATTTTCCTGTCACGTTCAACAGTGATGTTTAGCGTTTTGCGTTTACTATATTTTATTTCATATTCAAACTGCATTAGTCCGTAACAATCTTAAAATGATTAGTTTTTGCTAACTCCATTATTCTTGAAATCAACTCGTTTCTTTTAATTACTATGTTGGGTAATTTGTTGAAGTCGGGTGATAACAATATTTTCTGTAACTCTGCTTTTAGTTTTAGCTGTGCAGGTGTGCTATCCCAAAAGCCTGTCAATTTTATTTCGGTAGAAACTAAATTGAAAATATGCTGGGTTAGATTTACGTTCTGAGCAATTTCTTCAAATGTTAATTTTCTATTGTCAAATAGGTATTCTTTAAATGAATTGAAGAAAGGCATATGCTTTTTGCGGTCTAAACCATAGGTTTCTTCCTTTTCCCTGTTCTTAATTTTCTCCCGTAGTTTTTCTAACTCTTCATAAATGGCTTTCCAGTTGCCTTTGAAGTTTTCTAAAATCTCTTCTAAGGTTTTGGCGAATGAGGCAAATAATGCTGGGTCTTCATCTAAATTAATATCAATATAATGCCGAATAGCGTGTTCAACTTCAGCTGCTTTTGTTTTTTCTCTTTTCTTGGTATTTACTGCCTTTTGAAAATCTTCTGCAATAATTGATATTGGTGCAACTGTTTGTTCTAAGCCTCTACTCTTTAAAAATTCATCTGCAATACCTCTTAATTTTGGTGGAATACCTTTTATACTGAAACGACCATCCCTAAAGTATTTGAGTGCTAATTCGTTGATTTCAGTAAATGTTTTCCAGTCATTAAAAAAGTCTAATGCTTCCTTTCGAGGCAAAACATCGTTGAAACAAGTAGTAAGTTTTTTATAAAGTTTTATATACTCAAATCGTATATCCTCATCATAGAACACATCAAAGAAAGCATCGCTGTCTGACAGGTCTTCCAAACCTTGTTGCTTTAAATATTCCCAAATGTCTTTATGTGCTTTTATAAGTTCGTTTAGTTCCGCTTCATCGTTTGAAATGCAACCTAAAATTTCTTGTATTTCTTTTTCGGCATAAGTATCTAAGGCTCTTTTTAAATGATGCCCTACACCTACATAATCAACAATGAAACCTTTGTTTTTTCCTTCGGGACCAATACGGTTTACCCTTGCTATGGTTTGTAATAGATTGTGTTCTATAATAACCCTGTCTAAATACATTACCTGTTCAATAGGTGCATCAAAACCAGTAAGCAACATATTGTTTACTATAATGATGCCTACATTGCCATTGAGGGCTGTATCTTCTTCATCGGTTTTACCAAATGGAAGTTTGAAACGCTTAATACTTTTTTTGTGATAATCGTCATTTGTAAAAGCCTTGATATGCAAAGCATCGTTATGACTGCCCGAAATAACTACTGCTACTTCTAATTGCTTTAGCATTTCAATATTCACTTTCATTGGATTATTAATTTCCAATTCAGCAATTTTTTGCTTTAAAGCATCTTCAATGGCTACTTTATACCTTACTGTTGCTTCACGACTATTGGCAACTATTTGAGCCTTAAAACCACCTGTAAAGATTTGCTCTACATAGTGCGTTACCATATTTTTTGCCTTATCTCTTATGGTTTCAATGGCTTCCAAATAAGCATCACGACTGCCAAAGCCTAAAATCTGTAAGCGTTCTGTTAGTTGATAATCACTAAATACATCTTCAAACTTTTTATCCATTCCTTGCTTATCAGGAATTTCGGCATTGTGTGTAAAGCCTTCATACACTATTTCTAAAGTAACACCATCATCAATTGCTTGACGCATGGTGTATTTATCAATGTAGTCTTTGTATTTTTTTTCTGTTTTGCCAGTTGGCGTACCTGTAAAACCTATTGAAGTTGCGTTAGGTAATGCCTTATCTAAGTTGGCTGCAAGCAAAGAGTATTGAGAACGATGGGCTTCATCGGTCATTACTAAAATGTTGGTATTGGGGTTTAATTCGGGGAAAATTTGCAAGCCTTCCAAATCTCCATTTTCTTGAAACTTATGGATCATTGCCATTACCATATCTGAATTATCGTTGCTTAATAATTCCTTCAAACTCTTACCGTCAGGTTTGGCTTTCGGATTAATGAAGTTTGCATTTTTGATTGTGAACCCTATGCTATGTCCAGTTTCAGATAGTTGTTCCTCCAGTTGAGTTCTGTCAGTAATAAATACAATTTTCCAAGATTGCAAAGCTGGCTTTAATCGCATTTCACGAACCATAAACATCATTGTTAATGATTTGCCCGAACCTTGTGTATGCCAAATAATACCGCCACGTTCTAAAGGATTCTTACCTTCAATTAAACGCTTGGTGGCTATTTTAACTGCTCTGAACTGTTGGTATCTGCCAACTACTTTTATTTTTTTGCCTTTATCATCTATTTGAAAAACGGTGAATACCTGAATAATGTCTAACAGATTTCTTAAATCTAACATACCTGCCACCATACGTTGCTGGTCGTTGGGGCTACTTGCACCGTGTTCTAAATCATTTAATGATTTTGGATAAGGGTCTGTCCAACGATAAAAGTGTTTTTCAATTCCTGTGGTTATTGTACCAAACTTAGCTTCAGTACGGCAAGTGGTAATAATAAATTGATTGTAAAAGAATAACTCGTTGTTGCCTTCGCCTGTATCTCCTCTTTGTTCGGAATATCGCATTAACTGGTCTATGGCTTCTGCAATGGGTTCTTTTACTTTAGATGATTTGGCTTCAACTACAACAATTGGTAAACCATTTACAAATAATACAATGTCGGGAATAATGTGGTGATCTGTGCCTGTTACTTTTACTTTGAATTGAGATATGGCTGTAAATACATTGTTCTCTATGTTTTCAAAATCAATGAAACGAACTGTTGGGCTTATTTCGCCTGTTTGCTCATTAGTGGAAACGGTTGTATTTTCCAACAAGTAAGTTAATACCTGTTGATTGTTTTCTATTAAGCTGTTTTTTTGAAAGGTGGTAATTTTTCTTACAACTTCATCAATCTGCCCTTCGGTTAAAAATGGATTGATGGCAATAAGTGCCTGGCGAAGTTTGGGCTGCAATACTACTTCTGAAAAAGAAGTACGATAACTCTGTTCGGGTGTTTGTTGCATTTCAAGCTCCAACACTTGGTTCTTACCAGTATTCCAACCTAAACCCTTTAATTGCCCAATAAAAGGTTTTTCTACATGGCTGTATTCATCCAGTTTAAGAGATGAACCAATGTTGCCCCTGTATTTATTATCGTTGCTTAATATCATTGACCGCTGATTTATTTGATTTGTCTGATTGTATTAATTTTTAACTTGTTTGTTGGTTCGTGTTAAAGAAATGGCATTTTCTTAACACGTTTTTGTTTCATCTTAATTAACCTAATAATTTATTTCGTTCTATTCTTTCTCTAGCTTCAATTAAAATGCTGTGTATTTTTTGTTCTAATTGTTTTTTGGGTGGAAGTTCAGTCCAGTATTCTGCTACCATTATGCCGTCTTTGTGCATTTCCAATAATTCTATTTGCTCTCGGCTACTTTCAGCACAAAGTATTAAACCAATGGGGCTGTTCTCGCCTTCGGCTTTTTCATATTTGTCCAACCATTTTAAATATAATTCCATTTGCCCTTTGTGTTGGGCTTCAAACTTGCCCAGCTTTAACTCAATGGCTACCAATCGCTTTAAATTGCGGTGATAGAAAAGCAGGTCTAAATGAAAATCATCACCATCAATTATCATTCTTTTTTGGCGTTCTACAAAGGCAAATCCTTTGCCCAATTCCAGTATAAAATCTTCTAAGTCTCGTAAAATGGCTGCTTCCAAATCTTTTTCTAAATAGGTATTTTGCAGTTCTAAAAAATCTAAAAAGTAAGGGTCTTTAAATGTATTGTGTAAGGCTGGGTGTTTACTGGTGTTTTGTAAATTGGCTATACTACTTCGTTCATAAGTTTTGGTACTTATTTGTTTGCGAAGATCTCTAATACCTAAATTTTGTATTGATGACGCTTGGGCATAAAACAGCTTAGCCTCTTGGGTTTTTAAAGGCAGTAGCGTTACAAAATGAGACCAACTCAATTGTCGTGCCAGTGGAACGACAATTTGCAAGTCGGGAAATTGTTCCGCAAACTGCATCATTCGTTGTATATTACGTAGCTCAAAGTTTTTACCGTACTTGTTTTTCAATTGTGTAGACAGTGTCGACACAATTTGTTTGCCATAATCAGCTCTTTTGTTTTGTAGTATATCTTCGTTGATACGCTTGCCTACTTGCCAAAACAATAGCGTAAGGGTGCTATTGGCATGTGCCACCACTTGCTGCTGGCTTTGCTCTATCAGCAACGACAATTCGGTTACTAATTCAGTCTGAACCACTGATTTTTTTGATTTATCAGATTTCATTGATTTTTCACTTTATTGACTAATCTTTTGAATTCTAAACTCTTTGCTCCAAAGTTTATCAACATCCCTATTTCAATATTATACGCTTCCAAATAGTTGATAGCTTGTGCCAAATGCACATCTTCCAGCTTTGTCAGGGCTTTTAATTCTACCGATACGATGCCTTCTATTAAAAAATCTACCCTTCTTGTTCCTATTTGTTGCTCTTTATAAAATATAGGTATTTCTTTCTCTCGTTCAAAAACAATTTTATTATCTGTCAATTCTATGGCTAAAGCTCTTTGATAGATTACTTCTTGGAAACCATTGCCTAAAGCTTTGTGTACCGCCATAGCACAGCCAATAATTTTGCTCGTTAACTCGGAATATTTGTACTGCTCTTTAATCATAGTTCATCATTTAATCATTAATAATCAAAGGTTCCGACACTTTCACCCTCACTTTCCCACTTAGTAAATCTTGCATCAAGCCCGTTTTTAAGGATTGAAGTTTGGTGAGTGAATGTTGTTCTTTCATTATAGAATTATCAATTCTTGCAAATAATTCATCTATTCTTTCCTGCTCCTTAATATCAGACGGGATTTTTAGAAAATATTTTTTGAGCAAACTACTGCTAAGGTTTTTTGAGCACCATCATTACTCAAATCTCTAAGTTTTTCATATTCATTTGTTAATGTAACATATAAGAAATTAGTCGTCACCTTTTTTAAATTTAAAAAGCCAACACAAGCTTGATTAGTTGTAGCATCAATGTCTAAAATTGAAACACGCCCTCTGGTTTTACCTTGACCATACAAAGCCATCAAAATAGTTCCTTTAGGAAATAAAACTGTTGATGACATTTTCAGACCTTTTTGAGTAATATACTCTTCCGTTTCTTTAATAAAATTGTAGTTTACTTCTCCAGTTTTTACCCAAGGAATATCGCCATTCCAAAAAGAAGAATTTTGTCTGCTTGGTGTTCCTCCTGATTTTAAATTTGCTAATTCATCAATTAATACACATTCCCATTCCTTCGGTATGCTACCCAATGGACTGTCTTTAAATTCGTGTGTTTGTTCAGTTCTTATGTTTCCGTTTTCATCAATGCCTTTTGTAAGCAGGTCTTGCATTAAGCCAGTTTTAATTTTTGTGTACTTGGTTATTAATGCTTCTGTGTTGGCAATGGCTTGGTCGACTTTAGTAAGTATGTTGGCAATGGTGGTTTGTTCAGTAAATTCAGGAAGTAGAACTTCAATTTTACTATATTCTGAAATCCATCTTCTTTTATGGTCTCCGCCTGTTTCGGTAATTTTTATTGTTTGAATTTTCTCAAAAGCATATTTCAAATCAATTTCCTTTTCATCAACTGCTTTTAAAAACTTCATTGCAGAAGATTTCACCTTGAAAGGAAAATCTACAAATTTTGTATCGGTTGTAAAATCATCAAAAATTATAACAGGTGTTTCAGAATAAATATTATCAGTTTCATTCGTGTAACCTAAAATAAAGATTTACCTGCTGTTAATACAGGCGTTCCTGACTTTGCATCGTAATTGGTAGATTTTACAATAAACCTATATGGCTGTGCATATCTTAAAACCTTTCCTAAAGCCACTTTTCTCCAACCATCTGGAATTTGTATTGGATTTTCTTCCATTAATTCAAATATTTTAAATGGGTTAGAAAATCATTGAGTTCAGCCATCGTTTTATTACGGCTTTGTTCTATACTTTGGGCAGAAGTATGATACTTATCAAATAGGTTTTCGTAGGCACTTATCAGCGTTCTTTTTTCAGCATTTAAGTATCGTTGCAGTTGGTTGTTTATAATATCAAAATGCTTTTTCAGTATCAACATTTGTGCTTGCACGGTGGTAATAATGCCGCCTATTTCTTCCAATAAATCATCCAACTTATTCAACTTGGTTTGTATAATGTCTTTGTCTTTTAGTAAAGCATTGTAGCCTTTGGTTATTTCTTTAAACTGTTTTTGTGCTTCTATTACTGTCTGCACCACTGATTTTTTTGATTCATCGGATTTCACTAATTTTTCAAAGGCAGTAAGCGATTTTTTGATTTGCTCAAAATTGCTGGTGTCTTTTAGTTCGTCAATAAAAGGTGCAATGAGGCTTTCAATAGCTGCATCCAATTTTTCAATTTCGGTATTAGTTGTTAACAATAGTTTTTTGCTTTCGGCTTTTTCATCTTCCGTACCGTAACGTTTAATGATGAGTTTTAGCTCCAGTTCAGCTTGCTTGGCTTTTAGTGTAGCTTTTAGTTCTTTAATTTCCTTTTCGGTGTCCAGTATTTTCTTTTCAGCTTCCTGGTATGGTTTAGCTTCCTCGGGCTTTTGCTTTTCATCTACCACGTAAGCAATTTGTTTTTTTAGCTGCTCTTTTACTTTGGCAATTGGTATGGTAGTTTCTTCTTCTTCGGGTTCTAACTCTAAAAGGTTTATTGCTTCTTCAATGGCTTCATCCAAAATCGTTTCCTTTTCGGATTGTGCTATTTCTAAAGTTTCTATCTCTGTTTTTTCTTTTTGGAAAAATTCAGCTATTAAATAATCATCGGGAATTAAACCTGCATCCCAACCGTTTTGCATTATGGTTTTGAGGTCGTACTTGATATTATCCCACCAGTTTACAAAAACCCCTGCTACCTGAAACTTATCTAATACACCAATAGGTACAAATTTTTCTTTGATGGTATCTAACAACTCCTTGCGTACTTTTGGTATTTTGTCGCCACCTAAGGTTACATAGTTAGCAATACTCTCTTTTACTTTATTGGCTTCTACCGGCTCAACAATGGGTGCTAATTTTGAGAAATCTTCTTTAGCTAGTTGCCACCAGTCGGCAAGTTGCATACCCAAATGCAATAATGTTTCTATTACATTTTTATCCTCATCAATATTGGCTTTGATGGCTGCTTTGTCTGTTATAGCAAATTCTCTGTAGGCTTCATTTTTATCCTTAAAAAGTTGATTGCCGTTGTATTTGAATTTGAGGCATTGGGTAGTTTGTATGGCTTCTATTTCAGCCACAGGAATACCACCTACCAAATGAGCTTTTACATTTTCGGGTTCAGGCTCTGGGGTATTATCTAAATAACGCCTAATGTTTAGTGTGTATTCATTACCAGCAATGGTTTCTAAATCAACCAATTTTGAGTATTTGGCTTCAATGGTTTTGGTGGTAAATACAAAGTCTATTTTCTCAATGTCTTCTGGTCGTAAAGTGTTTTGCTTTTTGCCTTCGGCAAAGTCTTTATCAGCATTAATAAAAAATACTTTGTTCTTTAATTCATCGGGCTTGTTTTTGTTCAATACAATGATGCAAGCAGGAATACCAGTTCCGTAAAATAATTGCGGAGGTAGGCTAATAATACCTTCTATCACATCAGCTTTCAACATTCCTTCTCTAATGTCTTTTTCTTTGCCACCTCTAAACAATACACCGTGAGGCATTACAACCACTACTTTTCCTTTTTTATCGCAGCTTGCCAACATATGCTGTACAAACATTAAATCTGCTTTCTTGCCATCTTCGGGAGCAAAGCCATAAGGAAAACGTTCCTTGTGCTTCATTGTAGCCAACCCGTAGTTTTGAGAAAATGGGGGATTGGCAATTACTCTATCAAACTGAATAAGCTGTCCGTTTTTTTCGTTTAAAGGTTCGTCCAATGTATCGCCATACTCAATAGTGTATTTGGCTATGTTGTGCAAAATGATATTCATTTTACAAATAGCAACTACTGTAGGATCATTCTCCTGTCCAAACAATTGAAGATTGTTTGCATTTTTGTCCTTGCTCTTCTACATATTGATGCGA
>JADKKF010000015.1 GCA_016720635.1 Saprospiraceae bacterium | reverse complement strand
GCTATTCCATGCATACGTTCCACCGCCACTGCTGTCAAGGTCGCATTGCCTCCTTGTACACATCGTTGTCGCTCCACTGATGGACGCTGTTATGGTCGTTAAGGTTATAGTTAGATTGGGCGGTACTCGTACAGCCGTTATTTGTAACCGTTAACGTATAGGTACGTATCTGGGCCTGTAACTACGTTCACCGCTGTCGTAGGGACCGCTATTCCATGCATACGTTCCACCGCCACTGCTGTCAAGGTCGCATTGCTTCCCGTAATAACATCGTCGTCGCTCCGCTGATGGACGCTGTTATGGTCGTTAAGGTTATAGTTGATTGGGCGGTACTGCACAGCCGTTATTTGTAACCGTTACCGTATAGGTACCTGGCCTGTAACTACGTTCACCGCTGTCGTGGGCCGCTATTCCATGCATACGTCCCACCGCCACTCGCGGTCAAGGTCGCATTACCTCCTGTACACATCGTTGTTGCACCACTGATGGACGCTGTTATGGTCGTTAAGGTTATAGTTGATTGGGCGGTACTCGTACAGCCGTTATTTGTAACCGTTACCGTATATGTACCTGGGCCTGTCACTACGTTCACCGCTGTCGTAGGACCGCTATTCCATGCGTAAGTTCCGCCGCCACTCGCGGTCAAGGTCGCGTTGCCTCCTGTACACATCGTCGTTGCACCACTGATGGACGCTGTTATGGTCGTTAAGGTAATAGTTGATTGGGCGGTACTCGTACAGCCGTTATTTGTAACCGTTACCGTATAGGTACCTGGGCCTGTAACTACATTCACAGCGGTCGTGGACCGCTATTCCATGCATACGTTCCACCGCCACTTGCAGTCAAGGTCGCATTACCTCCTGTACATCGTTGTCGCTCCGCTGATGGACGCTGCTTTATGGTCGTTAAAGTTACTGTGGATTGGGCCGTGCTCGTACAGCCGTTATTTGTAACCGTTACCGTATAGGTACCTGGGCCTGTAACTACGTTCATTGCACCGTTGTCGTAGGCCGCTATTCCATGCATACGTTCCGCCGCCACTTCGCTGTCAAGGTCGCATTGCCTCCTGTACACATCGTTGTCGCTCCGCTGATGGACGCTGTTATGGTCGTTAAGGTTATAGTTGATTGGGCGGTACTCGTACAGCCGTTATTTGTAACCGTTACCGTATAGGTACCTGGGCCTGTCACTACGTTCACCGCTGTCGTAGGGCCGCTATTCCATGTGTATGTTCCGCCGCCACCAGCTGTCAAGGTCGCATTACCTCCTGTACATCGTTGTCGCTCCACTGATGGACGCTGTTATGGTCGTTACGTTTATAGTTGATTGGGCGGTACTCGTACAGCCGTTATTTGTAACCGTTACCGTATAGGTACCTGGGCCTGTCACTACGTTCACTGCTGTCGTAGGGCCGCTATTCCATGGCATAGTTCCACCGCCACTAGCTGTCAAGGTCGCATTGCCTCCTGTACACATCGTTGTCGCTCCGCTGATGGACGCTGTTATGGTCGTTAAGGTTATAGTTGATTGGGCGGTACTCGTACAGCCGTTATTTGTAACCGTTACCGTATAGGTACCTGGGCCTGTAACTACGTTCACTGCTGTCGTAGGACCGCTATTCCATGCATACGTCCCACCGCCACTCGCGGTCAAGGTCGCATTACCTCCTGTACACATCGTCGTTGCACCACTGATGGACGCTGTTATGGTCGTTAAGGTTACTGTTGATTGGGCCGTACTCGTACAACCGTTATTTGTAACCGTTACCGTATAGGTACCTGGACCTGTCACTACGTTCACCGCTGTTGTTGGGCCGCTATTCCATGCATACGTCCCACCGCCACTCGCGGTCAAGGTCGCATTGCCACCTGTACACATCGTCGTTGCACCACTGATGGACGCTGTTATGGTCGTTAAGGTTATTGTTCTGGATTGGCGGTACTCGTCACAGCCGTTATTTGTAACCGTTACCGTATAGGTACCTGGGCCTGTAACTACGTTCACTGCTGTCGTAGGACCGCTATTCCATGCATACGTTCCACCGCCACTAGCTGGTCAAGGTCGCATTACCCTGTACACATCGTCGTTGCACCACTGATGGACGCTGTTATGGTCGTTAAGGTTATAGTTGATTGGGCCGTACTCGTACAGCCGTTATTTGTAACCGTTACCGTATAGGTACCTGGAACTGTCACTACGTTCACCGCTGTTGTTGGACCGTTATTCCATGCATACGTTCCTCCGCCACTCGCTGTCAAGGATGCATTGCCCCCTGTGCACATCGTCGTCGCGCCGCTTATGGAGGCTGTTATTGTCGTTAAAGTTACTGTTGATTGGGCGGTACTCGTACAACCATTATTTGTAACCGTTACCGTATATGTACCTGGACCTGTCACTACGTTCACCGCTGTCGTAGGACCGCTATTCCATGCATAGGTTCCGCCGCCACTAGCTGTCAAGGTCGCATTACCTCCTGTACACATCGTTGTCGCTCCGCTGATGGACGCTGTTATGGTCGTTAAGGTTACTGTTGATTGGGCGGTACTCGTACAGCCGTTATTTGTAACCGTTACCGTATAGGTACCTGGGCCTGTCACTACATTCACCGCTGTCGTAGGGCCGCTATTCCATGCATACGTTCCGCCGCCACTCGCGGTCAAGGTCGCATTACCTCCTGTACACATCGTCGTTGCACCACTGATGGACGCTGTTATGGTCGTTAAAGTTATAGTGGATTGGGCGGTACTCGTACAGCCGTTATTTGTAACCGTTACCGTATAGGTACCTGGGCCTGTAACTACATTCACCGCTGTCGTAGGGCCGCTATTCCATGCATACGTTCCACCGCCACTAGCTGTCAAGGTCGCATTACCTCCTGTACACATCGTTGTCGCTCCGCTGATGGACGCTGTTATGGTCGTTAAAGTTACTGTGGATTGGGCGGTACTCGTACAGCCGTTATTTGTAACCGTTACCGTATAGGTACCTGGGCCAGTCACTACGTTCACTGCTGTTGTAGGGCCGCTATTCCATGCATATGTTCCACCGCCACTCGCTGTCAAGGTCGCATTACCTCCTGTACACATCGTTGTCGCTCCGCTGATGGACGCTGTTATGGTCGTTAAAGTTACTGTGGATTGGGCGGTACTCGTACAGCCGTTATTTGTAACCGTTACCGTATAGGTACCTGGGCCTGTAACTACATTCACCGCTGTCGTAGGGCCGCTATTCCATGCATACGTTCCACCGCCACTAGCGGTCAAGGTCGCATTGCCTCCTGTACACATCGTCGTAGCTCCGCTGATGGACGCTGTTATGGTCGTTAAAGTTACTGTGGATTGGGCCGTGCTCGTACAACCGTTATTTGTAACTGTTACCGTATATGTACCTGGACCTGTCACTACATTCACAGCGGTTGTTGGACCACTATTCCATGCATACGTTCCACCGCCACTAGCAGTCAGTGTTGCATTGCTTCCTGTACACATCGTCGTCGCGCCGCTGATGGACGCTGTTATGGTCGTTAAGGTTACTGTGGATTGGGCGGTACTCGTACAGCCGTTATTTGTAACCGTTACCGTATAGGTACCTGGGCCTGTAACTACGTTCACTGCGGTCGTAGGCCACTATTCCATGCATACGTTCCACCGCCACTAGCAGTCAGTGTCGCATTGCCTCCTGTACACATCGTCGTCGCTCCGCTGATGGACGCTGTTATGGTCGTTAAGGTTATCGTGGATTGGGCGGTACTCGTACAGCCGTTATTTGTAACCGTTACCGTATATGTACCTGGGCCTGTAACTACATTCACTGCGGTCGTAGGGCCGCCATTCCACGCATACGTTCCACCGCCACTCGCGGTCAAGGTCGCATTGCCTCCTGTACACATCGTTGTCGCTCCACTGATGGACGCTGTTATGGTCGTTAAGGTTATAGTTGATTGGGCGGTACTCGTACAGCCGTTATTTGTAACCGTTACCGTATATGTTCCTGGGCCTGTTACTACATTCACTGCAGTCGTTGGACCGTTGTTCCATGCATAGGTTCCGCCGCCACTAGCTGTCAAGGTCGCATTGCCTCCTGTACAAATCGTTGTCGCGCCGCTGATGGACGCTGTAATGGTCGTTAAGGTTATCGTGGATTGGGCGGTACTCGTACAGCCGTTATTTGTAACCGTTACCGTATATGTACCTGGACCGGTCACTACGTTCACTGCTGTTGTTGGACCGCTATTCCATGCGTAAGTTCCGCCGCCACTCGCGGTCAAGGTCGCATTGCCTCCTGTACACATCGTCGTCGCACCACTGATAGACGCTGTTATGGTCGTTAAGGTTATAGTTGATTGAGCGGTACTTGTACAGCCGTTATTTGTAACCGTTACCGTATAGGTACCTGGACCTGTCACTACGTTCACCGCTGTTGTTGGGCCGCTATTCCATGCATACGTTCCACCGCCACTCGCTGTCAAGGTCGCATTGCCTCCTGTACACATCGTCGTCGCTCCGCTGATGGAGGCTGTTATGGTCGTTAAAGTTACTGTGGATTGTGCCGTGCTCGTACAACCGTTATTTGTAACCGTTACCGTATAGGTACCTGGACCTGTCACTAGGTTCACCGCTGTTGTTGGGCCGCTATTCCATGCATACGTCCCACCGCCACTCGCTGTCAAGGTCGCATTACCTCCTGTACACATCGTCGTCGCTCCGCTGATGGACGCTGTTATGGTCGTTAAGGTTATAGTTGATTGGGCGGTACTCGTACAGCCGTTATTTGTAACCGTTACCGTATAGGTACCTGGACCTGTAACTACGTTCACTGCTGTCGTAGGGCCGTTGTTCCATGCATACGTTCCACCGCCACTCGCTGTCAAGGTCGCATTGCCTCCTGTACACATCGTTGTCGCTCCACTGATGGACGCTGTTATGGTCGTTAAGGTTACTGTGGATTGGGCCGTACTCGTACAGCCGTTATTTGTAACCGTTACCGTATAGGTACCTGGGCCTGTAACTATATTCACCGCTGTCGTAGGACCGCTATTCCATGCATACGTTCCGCCGCCACTTGCTGTCAAGGTCGCATTGCCTCCTGTACACATCGTTGTCGCTCCGCTGATGGACGCTGTTATGGTCGTTAAGGTTATAGTTGATTGAGCGGTACTCGTACAGCCGTTATTTGTAACCGTTACCGTATAGGTACCTGGGCCTGTAACTGCATTTACAGCTGTTGTTGGGCCATTGCCTCCATGCATAAGTTCCACCACCACTGGCAGTCAAGGTCGCATTGCCCCCTGCACACATCGTTGTCGCTCCACTTATAGAAGCGGTTGTAATAGCTTGAACTACTGTCACGCTTGACGTGCTTTTACAGCCTATAGCATTGGTTACTGTAACAGTATATGTACCAATAGCGGTTATATTATTTGCGGCTGTAGTTCGCCCATTACTCCAGGTATAGTTAGCCCCTCCTGTAGCTGTCAAATTGGTTGAGCCGCCAGGACAAATAGTTAGGTTACCTGATATCCCAGCAACAACAGTATTAGAAGATGCAGCAACAATAAAACTGGCGGTGGTACTACAAGGAGGAACACTTGATGTTGTAACTGTAACTGTATATGTATTTGCAGCTAAGGCAGAAATATTTTGTGCTGAAGAACCATTAGACCAATTAAATGTATAAGGCAACACTCCTCCACCAACAGAAAGGTTAATAGCACCATTGGGCAACCCGCAGGTGGTCGCAGTAAGGGTACTATTTACTGTTGGAGTGGCACAAACTATGCTACAATTCAGGGAGGCTGTCCCTCCAAAAGTAATATTATATGTGGATCTGGAGGTAAACCGAACCATTTACTAATAAATAATAAGTTAAGCCTGCTGTGACATTTAAAGTACTACTAAAATTGTTACAACCAGCAACCCCAACAGAGGGTTGTGTTCCTGCTGGACCAATCCCAGTCGCCCCATTTCCATCACAATAATTACATCGCAATGGACTTCCCAAATTACTGCAATTATTGGATTGCCACAAGGCAAAATCATAATCATCACGATTAGCAGAGGGAGCGATATCTATTGTTAATGTACCACTTGACAGCGGAACAAATCTATACCATCTAGAATTATGCTCTCCCCCTGACTGGGGGTTAGCAACAGGACTAGTCAAACAACCTCCATTTAAGGTACCGTTGCTGCCAGCGCACATAAACTCTTCAAACCCTTCTCCGCTGGCATTTCCAGGAAAGGTGCCATCGGCACAAATGGGAGTAGCACTAATGCAATCAGTACTAGGAGGGGCTGGATAAGGTGGAATTGTTCCTGCACCAGTACATAGACTTGCTCCATTATCATTGTTGACCATGATATAGTAATATCGCCAACAACTTCAAGCGCAAATCTTCCTTATGTCCAGACATCCGTCACAAATATTCATAGACATAGCAGTAACCAACGGTGTGGTTTCATTGATAACGCCATAAATGCCGGTACGGGCACAGTCGTAAATATAGATTCCCGCATCATTACCACTGCACATGCCTCCAGCGAAAGTATTCCCCTCAACACATAGCCGCACCATCCCAGGCCCTGATCCAGACCCGATAGTCGTAAATGCCCCACTTGCTCCCATTGCAGAATAGGTTGTCCTGCCTGAGCAGGCTGCATAAATGTAAGATAACGAGAAAATAAAAGCAAACAACGATAAAATGATTCTCTTCATACAATTTTTTTTTAAAAAATGCCTATACATAGTACTCTAAAATACTAAGAAAATAATTATCCACATAAATTAATCTAATTTTACATTTAATTTGCCAATTTTCCCATTAATTGGCTTACAAATCAAAATATATTGCAATTTATTCTAAATTATAAATTTTTAGTTATTTTTTTGCTTTTTTTATTAATATTTAAACAATAATATTAAAATATATCAGTTGTAACATTTAACTTAAAATGAATATTAATATCTACAGGCTAGAATCTTTCAAAAAAAGAGCAAAAATCAGTAAGCAATCCTATTGAAGATTGGCTCATTTAATTATTCCTGTTGAGATTAACAGAACTTATAGGATAAAATATCAAAAACTACGCATTATTCTATCTTTATAAATCTAGCGTTGAATAGTTCATTCTCAGAATTTATTAATGCATAATAAATGCCTTTGGGTAAGAATGTAATGTCAACAGAAATACTATTGTCTTCCCTACTTATCTCTTTACTCGAAATTGAAATTTTGCCCAAATTGTCAATTATTTTTACACCCTTGATTGTCTTTTTAATAATTCAAACTTTATTGAATTTGTGGCTGGATTTGGATATATTTTGACAAAATTTGAATTACCTAGTAATATTGCTTCTGAATGTGTTGTGGTTGTACAATTATTTGTGAGTTCGGTTACTAAAAATTCAGTTAAACTTATACACCCATTGTTGGTCACCGTCAAAAAATAATGGCCGCCTGTAGTAATATTTGTAATAGAATCGATTGACCCAGTATTCCAATTATAAGTACCACCACCAGAAGCAAATAAGAATATTGTGTCGCCTTTGCAAATCGTATTCTCTCCAGAAATATTAGCCGATACTTCAATTATTGTGCAAAAATGGCTAGTAACACTTTTACATCCTAGACTATTAGTGACTGTAACATTATAATTCCCTGAACTTGAGACATTTAAATTTTGTTCAGAACTTCCTGTGTTCCAACTATAAATTCCTCCCCCAAGAAGCAACTAAGGAAATGGTATCGCCTTTGCAAATTGTATTTTCACCAGAAATATTAGCCGATACTTCAATTATTGAGCAATCAAAGCTAGAAACACTTTGACACCCTTGGCTATTGGTTACAGTAACTATATAATTTCCAGAACTTGAAACATTTAATATTGGTCCAGAACTTCCGTTATACCAATTATAACCAACTCCCCCAGAAGCAAGTAATGTAATTGTGTCTCCTTTGCAAATCGTATTTTCTCCAGAAATCATAGCTGACACTGGAATTATTATACATTCTGCACTTGAGACACTTGTGCACCCTTCAATGTCGGTAACAGTAACTATATAATTTCCAGAACTTGAAATGTTTAATACTGGTCCAGAAGTTCCGTTATTCCATGTATATAAGACCCCTCCAGTAGCAGTAATATTTGAGCTACCTCCTTGACAAATACTTAGATTCCCATTTATAGAACTAACTAAAGTATTGGAAGATCCTTGAACAGTAAATGTCTTAATTGTAGGACATTGAGGATTGTTGGTAGGTGATACCGAAACGGTATATGTACCAGGTCCAATATATTTAAGATTTTGAAATGTACTTCCATTATTCCACCTATAATTATAGTACTGACCGACTTCAATTGGCGAAAGATTGATTGAGCCATTCGCTGACCCACAGGTAGTGTTTTCAATAGTGGAGTTAATCTCAAGATTAGGACATAAGACACTGGGTTTTAGTGAGGTTGTTCCTCCAAATGTTATGTTAAATGTAGGGTCTAATGGGAAGCCAAAACCATTTACTAACAAATAATATGTTAGACCAGCAGTTACATTTAATGTGCTGCTATAATTGTTGCATCCTACTGAAACTGGGGTGGAGGGTAGGACTCCAGTAGGTCCAATACCTGTAGAACCATTTCCGTCGCAATAATTACATCTCAATGGTGTTCCTAGGTTATTGCAATCATCAGACTGCCATAAGGCAAAATCATAATCATCACGATTAGCAGAGGGAGCGATATCTATTGTTAATGTACCACTTGTCTGCGGTACAAAACGATACCACCTCGAATTATGCTCTCCGCCAGCGAAATTATTTAATGAAGATTGAGCCGTAAGACATCCACCGTTGGTCGTTCCATTTATACCAGCGCACATAAACTCTTCGAAGCCTTCGCCTGAAGCAATTGAAGGATAAGTTCCGTCTTGCGATATATATATGGCACCTAGGCAATCTGCACTTGGTACTGAAATATAAGCGGCAACTGTATTTGGTCCAGTACAAAGACTTGCTCCATCTTTTACTGTTGACCATGACAAGGTAATATCTCCGCTATTTCCAGAACAAATCTTTCTTAAATTCATACAACCATCACAGATGTTCATAGACATGCAATAGCCTACTGGAGTATTCTCATTAATAATACCATAAATATTTGTAAGGGAGCAATCGTAGATATATATTCCAGCATCATTAGTACTGCACATACCTCCCGAAAAGGTATTACCCTCAACACAAAGCCTAACCATGCCAGGACCTGATCCAGAACCAATAGTAGTAAATGCCCCACTTGCCCCCATTGCCGAATAGGTTGTCCTGCCTGAGCAGGCTGCACCATAAATGACTTCGGATAAGAAGCAAAAAATAAAAGTAATTATGCATAAACCTCTCATATTCTTTTTATTATAATGTATTTAAATTTTAAAAAGCAGTCAGTTTAAAAAACTTTTTTCTTATTAGTCCACTACTTTTAATCAGCAAAAATTCTTCCAATGCAATGTCATCATTGAAAGATACTTTTGCTTTAAAACAAATTAAATATATAATATCGGCAACACTCAACTTTCCCTTTTTCATTATTTTG
Organism: Saprospiraceae bacterium; assembly: GCA_016720635.1. Lineage (GTDB taxonomy): Bacteria > Bacteroidota > Bacteroidia > Chitinophagales > Saprospiraceae > JADKKF01. Next base: position 98,313 of record JADKKF010000015.1, on the reverse strand, counting down.
GTCGGTTTGCCCAAAAAATTCTAGTGGCAGTAATATTCCGATTGCAAATGATAAAATAATTTTGTAAAAATTTCCCATTTCCCTAAATCTTTATTGTTGATTGAATGATTTTCTAAAAAATATCCAAATAGAAATATAGCAATACCCTCGGAAAAAAAATATAATCAATTTTTACTAAATCCTTTATAACAAATTGATAACAATTCAATTACATATAAACATCATTATACATATATTCGAGGATACATATTTTTTCTTTCCTAAAGAGATAATTTCCTCTGGCAATATACGCTTATTTTTAATTTACTACAAATTATTGAAAATAATTTCTTTTCAAGGACATGAAACAATATTAGTTTTGGTTGATATAGACACTCATCCATATTTTAAAACATTCTGAAATGGTAAATTCAATCGAATAAACTAAATAACTTAACACGATTGCGATCATTGCTACCGCGTCAAGGATCGGTCTGGTCATCTCACCAAAGTGAGATGAGTCCTTTTTCCAATAGGAAATAGGACCAAAGCCAGTGAGAGCCTGGCCCTTGTGAAACAAGGGGACGCCCAAATAATAATATATAAAATATAGATTTTACAAGGCCCTTGAGTATTTTCCTATTTGAACTCTAACAAATCGATGCAGCGCCTGAGCAAAATTTATCCCATTGTTATCGTCATCCATCGTATATTTGCACCTTCATTTCACTAAAAAATACAGTAAAAATGACAGCAGCAGAGATACGGCAAGCATTTTTTGATTTTTTTGAATCTAAGGGGCATAAGATCGTTCCTTCGGCGCCGATAGTCAATAAAAATGACCCCACTTTGATGTTCACCAATGCTGGGATGAATCCCTTTAAAGATTATTTTTTAGGAAATAAAATAGCCAAAGACAAGCGGGTAGCCGATACTCAAAAGTGTCTGCGGGTGTCGGGAAAGCACAACGATCTGGAGGATGTGGGCATCGATGGATATCATCATACGATGTTCGAGATGTTGGGCAATTGGTCATTTGGAGATTATTTTAAAAAAGAAGCCATAGCGTGGTCCTGGGAACTCTTGACCAAGGTATATAAGCTGCCTAAAGATAGGCTATACGTAACGGTTTTTGAGGGTGATCCAAGCGAAGGCCTAGAGCCTGACACCGAGGCTGCCAAATTTTGGGAAGAATGGGTCGATAAAGACCGAATAATATTTGCTTCCAAGAAGGATAATTTCTGGGAAATGGGCGATACAGGTCCCTGCGGTCCTTGTTCTGAAATCCATATAGATACTAGGAGTGATGAAGAAGTGGCAGCTCTTTCTGGCTTGTCTCTAGTAAACAATGATCATCCAGAAGTGATAGAAATATGGAATAATGTATTCATTCAATTCAACCGAAAAGCGGATGGATCTCTAGAAGAATTGTCCGCAAAGCACGTGGATACGGGTATGGGATTCGAGCGTTTGTGCCGAGCCATCCAAAAGAAAAAAAGCAACTATGATACGGACATATTTGCCTCATTTATACAACATTTGGTCAACAAGACGGGCATTAAATATACAGGATCTTTCGAACTCGATGCACACTCTGACATCGCCTATCGTGTGCTTGTGGATCATATTAGGGCGGTCGTATTCACCATAGCCGATGGGGAAATGCCATCCAATACGGGTGCGGGTTATGTTATTAGAAGGATATTGAGGAGGGCTATTAGGTATTATTATTCATTTTTCAATCGGAATGAACCACTAATGTACACAATGGTGCCCTTGATGAAAGCACATTTTGGGGGTGTATTTCCCGAATTAATTCCACAAGCTGATTTTATCGAGAAGGTCATCTTTGAAGAAGAAAAATCGTTTTTGAGAACGCTTGGGGATGGGATGAAAAAGCTGGATAGTTTGCCGAAAGACATGAAGGAAATGGATGGAAAGATTGCTTTTGAACTTTATGATACTTTTGGATTCCCAATAGACTTAACGAGACTGATCGGCAAGGAACGAGGCTGGACGGTACAAGAAAATGTATTTGTAGAGGCCTTGAATGCGCAAAAGAACCGATCTAGAATGGATGCGCAGAAATCAGTTGGAGATTGGGTCGTGCTCAAAGATGATACGGACCTGACATTTGAAGGGTACGATAAGGATTCTTTGGAGGAAGTTAAGCTGATAAAATACAGAACGGTTGCAAAAAAGGATGGAGAAGAATTCCAGCTCGTACTTAACAAAACTCCATTTTATCCTGAAGGCGGAGGCCAAATCGGAGATACGGGGCTACTATCAAATTCAGAAGAAATTATCAGAGTAACGAATACGATAAAGGAGAACGATTTGCCAATTCATTTGGTGGATAGGCTGCCAGAGAGACTCGATTTGAGTTTTAATGCTCAGATAGATGTGACTCGACGAAGGAATATCGAACGCAACCACTCGGCTACGCATTTGCTCCATGCAGCTTTGAGACAAGTGTTGGGTTCACATGTCCAACAAAGGGGTTCATTGGTTTCAGAGAATTTGCTGCGATTCGACTTTTCACATTTTCAGAAAATGACCAGAGAAGAATTGGCTCAAGTGGAGGATTTGGTTAATCAGAAAATTCGTGCGGATATTTCACTTCTAGAGCAAAGGAAATTGCCTATAGAGGAAGCAAAAGCATCGGGTGCTATGATGTTATTTGGTGAAAAATATGGAGAAAGTGTACGTGTAATCACCTTTGACCCAGCCTATTCAAAAGAATTATGTGGGGGATGTCACGTACCAAGCACTGGGACCATCGGATATTTTAGGATAAATTCTGAAACGGCCATTGCTGCTGGAGTTAGGAGATTAGAAGCCACGACTGGATACCAAGCTGTAGTAGAAGCTCGACATGACAAAATCACACTAGGTCAAGTCCGAGAATTGTTAAAAGCTCCTAGCGATCCAACGGCACAAATATTGAATATTCAGGAAGAAAATAAAGAATTGAACAAGCAAATAGAAAATTTAAACATTCAGATTGCCCTTAATTCAAAAGCTGATTTAATACAGCAAATTCAAGACAGAGGGGGCATAAAATTGCTTCAAACGCACTTAGCTCTTGAAGACGGAAAAGCGATAAAAACGCTAATTTCACAATTGGTCAATGAAGTGGATAATCTGATCGTTTCAGTGAGTTACCTCCAGGAAGGATTTGCCTAATTTATTGCTCCAAACCAGTCCAGAATTGGCTAAAGAGAAAAACATTAATTTCAATAAAATAATCAAAGAAGTCGCACCGATATTCGAAGGTGGCGGTGGAGGACAGCCGCATTTGGCGTCAGCAAAAGGTAAATTGGTTGCAAAATTAGATGAGGTTCAAAGTAAAATATTGAAGGAACTTGAATCTAGTTTTTAGCTAATTATGTATTTTTAAATGGTCAAGATATCCAGCGGTATCTTAAATTAATCAGAGATGAATTCTTTAGTGGATGATTATCTTAAAAAAGTCAAAAACTGGAAAGATGAGCTAACGGTGTTGAGATCAACCGTGCTAGAGTCAGGACTCGTTGAAGAATTAAAATGGCGAAATCCATGCTATACTTTTGAAGGAAAAAACATCGTTATTATTGGCGGATTCAAGGAATTTTGTGTGCTTAGTTTTTTCAAAGGAATATTGTTATCCGATCCCGAAAAAATACTAAAACAACAAGGCGAAAATACTCAATCTGCTAGGATTATTCCTTTCACTTCGGTGTCCGAAATATTGCTTCAAAAGCATACCATCCTTGCCTATATCTATGAAGCAGTAGAAATAGAAAGACAAGGGCTTCAGGTAGAATTCAAGAAAACGACTGAAAGCGATTTTCCCATTGAGCTAGAAAATAAATTCAAAGAAATTCCCGATTTTAAAGAGGCATTTTTGGCACTTACACCAGGTCGACAACGTGCTTATTTGTTATATTTTAAGGCACCTGTGCAGTCTAAGACTAGAGATTCGAGGATCGATAGCAGCCTTTTGAGAATTTTTCATGGCAAAGGGATCAATGACTGCGTATGCGGCTTATCCAAGAAAATGCCAAGCTGTGACGGCTCCCACAAATTTCTTAAATAGGACTAAACCTTAAATACAAAAATAAAACTGCTGAACGTCCTCTACAAGAATTACAAAAACAAGGCCAATTCGAGGCAAAAATTCACCCTACAAGATATTTTTTTTTGGCAAACAATGTCCTATTTTTAACGTTATAAATTAAATTATAAATCCTTAAAAAAAATTGTATAAATGAGTGATTCGATAGAAGGAAAATGTCCGTTCAACCATGGACAAAAAAAACAAACTGCTGGTGGTGGGACCAGCAACAATGATTGGTGGCCGAATAGGTTAAATCTAAGTGTTTTAAGACAAAATTCATCACTTTCTGACCCAATGGATCAGGGATTTGATTATGCGAGTGAGTTTAAAAAACTGGACTTAAAGGCCATAAAAAAAGACATCGAAGTGGTGATGACTACATCTCAGGATTGGTGGCCCGCCGACTACGGGCATTACGGTCCCCTATTCATAAGAATGGCGTGGCATAGTGCTGGAACTTATAGGATTTCTGATGGTCGTGGAGGAGCAAATACAGGCAATCAACGATTCGCACCCGTGAACAGTTGGCCAGACAACGGCAATCTTGACAAAGCTCGATTTTTATTATGGCCTATCAAACAAAAATATGGCAACAAGATTTCTTGGGCAGATTTGATGATTTTAGCAGGAAATTGTGCTCTAGAATCTATGGGATTTAAAACTTTTGGGTTTGCTGGAGGAAGAGAAGATATATGGGAACCAGAATTGGATATCAATTGGGGCCAAGAAACAGAATGGCTCGGCGATAAGAGATATAAAGGAGATCGTGAATTGGACAATCCTTTAGCTGCTGTTCAAATGGGATTAATTTATGTAAATCCTGAAGGACCCAATGGCAATCCAGACCCATTGGCGTCAGCAAAGGATATAAGAGAAACATTTGCTCGCATGGCGATGAATGACGAAGAGACCGTTGCTTTGGTAGCTGGTGGGCATACATTTGGTAAAGCACATGGTGCTGGAGATCCTTCTCTTGTAGGTCGCGAACCAGAAGGCGCTTCTATTGAAGAAATGGGCATGGGATGGAAGAATAGTCACGGGCAAGGAAAAGCTGGAGATACTACTACAAGTGGCATCGAAGGAGCTTGGAAACCCAATCCAACGACCTGGGACAATGGCTATTTTGATACCTTGTTCAAGTATGACTGGAAATTAACAAAAAGCCCTGCAGGAGCAAATCAGTGGATACCTACAGATCCCGCTGCTGCCAATCTTGTCGTCGATGCACATGATAATACAAAATTTCATGCGCCCATGATGACCACGGCAGATATGGCTTTAAAATTAGACCCAATTTATGAGCCAATCTCTAGAAAATATCATGAAAATTTTGATTTATTCGCAGAAAGTTTTGCTAAGGCATGGTATAAATTGACACATAGGGACATGGGGCCATTGGCTCGATATTTAGGAGAAGAAGTGCCAAAAGAAGTCCTAATATGGCAAGACCCAATCCCTACTGGCGTAGTTTTGTCTGAAGTTCAGATACAAACAGTAAAAAATAAAATCATAGCTAGTAATTTGTCTATTGGAGATCTCGTGCGAACTGCCTGGGCTTCTGCTTCGACATATAGAAATTCTGACAAAAGAGGAGGTGCCAATGGTGCCAGAATTCGCTTCGCTCCTCAATCAAATTGGGCTGCGAACAATCCAGAAAAGCTACAACAAGTATTATCTATTTTTGAAAAAATAAAGAGTGAAGCAAAAGCTGAAGGTATAGATATTTCCCTAGCAGATTTAATCGTATTGGGAGGAAATGTAGGTATTGAACGTTCGGCTAAAAATGCTGGTTTAACCATAACCGTACCGTTTACCTCTGGCAGAGGAGATGCCTCACTGGACCAAACCGATAGCGAATCATTTGATGTTCTTGAACCTCTAGCTGATGGATTTAGGAATTATAAAAATCCGAAAATTAATGCCATCACGGAGGATTTACTAGTGGACAAAGCTCAACAATTGACCCTTACTATACCTGAAATGACAGTATTATTGGGTGGATTGCGAGTATTAAATACGAATTATGATGGATCAAAGCTTGGTGTATTTACAGATAAACCTGAAGTATTGTCGAATGACTTTTTCATCAATTTATTGGATCTGGGACTAACTTGGAAAGCCACCACAGATGCAGGAGAGATTTTTGTTGGCTCCAGTAGAAAAACAGGTGAACCAAAATGGACAGCGACGCGAGCAGATTTGATCTTTGGGTCGAATTCTGAACTTAGAGCTGTATCCGAAATATATGCTTCGTCGGATTCTGGTTCAAAATTTGTAAAGGATTTCGTTGCCGCTTGGGCTAAAGTGATGGATTTGGATAGATTCGATGTGAAACACTAGAAGGATCATTTTTTTATAAAAAAGTAACTTTAATTCAAAGCAATTAAAATTAAAATTGAAAACAAAAATTCTCGTTTACGGCATTACATTATGTTCGCTCATCGCAGGTTGTAATTCGAATCCGAAAAACAACGGTGGTGACCAAACTAATAATTTACCCAGTACATCACAAGAAAAGTCGATGTCAAAAGACATTAGTTTTAGCTTAGCTAAAAATTATTTTGTAAAAAATACGGTAAAACACTTGGATGATCCTAAAATTGAAACACCTGAAAAGTTTAATGAAATTTTTGGGATGGCTGCGACCATGAGTAAAGACGGCAAGCCAACGGCTATCGATTTTAGTAAACAGTATGTTATAGCGGTGGTAAAGCCAGAAACCGATCTAGAGACAACTTTAACACCTGTTGGAATCCAAAAAAATCAAGGCAATGAAATCGTGCTAACGTATAAAACTATCGTTGGGGCAAAACAGAGTTTCACAACTCGTCCCTTTATGATAGTTATTGTGGATAAGACAGAAAATGGAAAAGTAGTACTGAATGAATTAAATTAATTCAAAAGGTAAAATTAAGTTTATGTTGGGCGGGTAATTCTGTGATTTTAATATTAATAATTTGTACAACCATTTTATTAAGATAGCGACTAAGTCATTTTATTATCCGCCGACAAAAACATGGATTCTTATTTCGTGGTATTTGGCCATTAGCAATGCTTACAAGTCGCTTATAAGCAAAAGTAAGGATTTTCATTATTCCAAATAAAATCCGTGATTGAGCAGTATATTTTGCCATTGTGAATGAGAACCATTTACTCCTATCCCCTATTTTATGTCTTTAAATAAACGCTAAAAGAAAGTAGTAAAATAGAACAAACGTCCTCTTGATATAGGAGTAAAAATCCTAACAATTATTTAAGTTTAATACTAGTAATTCAAGAATGCTTTTGCACAATGCTTAAACTTGTGATATGTAGGCTAGCGTAAAAAGTGTATATGAAAATAGAGTAGAAATTGGGGCGGAGAGAGAGGGATTCGAACCCCCGGACCTATTACAGTCAACAGTTTTCAAGACCGCCGCATTAAACCGCTCTGCCATCTCTCCATGAGTGTTAAGCGGCTGCAAAGTTAGAAATATTTTTTAAAAATAAAAATCTAATTTAAATAATATTTTTTTTAATGGGATAAAAATTAATTTGGTTAAAAATATCCAGCAAAATGCTCCACCAAATAAAATGTTAATCCACCAAGAAATGCACTCACAGGAATAGTCAAAACCCATGCCCACAAGATATTGATGGTGACTCCCCATCTTACTGCGCTGATACGCTTTACCATACCTACCCCAATAATGGATCCAGTGATGGTATGCGTAGTACTGACAGGAATACCAAGTCCCCCTGTACCAAATAAAGTGATGGCTCCAGCTGTTTCCGCTGCGAATCCTTCGAATGGGGTCAATTTGGTAATTTTGCTACCCATCGTTTTGACAATCTTCCAACCACCAAACATAGTACCAAAAGAAATGGCTGTATAGCAGCTTATCGGTACCCAAGCTGGCAATTCGTGAAAATTATTGATCTGTCCCTGGGTTATCAAAGCTGCACCGATGATTCCCATTACTTTTTGAGCGTCGTTACCCCCATGACCCAAACTATAAGCACCAGCCGACAGCAACTGTAATTTTCGGAAAACTTTATCAACTTTGGCGTTATTGAAATTTTTGCAAATATTGGTTAAAAGGATGGAGATGATCAAGGAAATCAACATACCTATGATGGGTGCAAGTGCAATAAAATAAATAATGGGTAATACAACCTTCCACTTAACCACATCGAATCCTGCATGCGCAATTGCTGCCCCAGCAAAGCCTCCTATAAGCGTATGAGAAGACGAAGAAGGAATACCTTTCCACCAAGTAAATAAATTCCATATAATAGCCCCGATCAGCCCTGAAAGTATCACATAAATAGTAATGCTCTTCGCATCAACGGTTTTAGCAACGGTATCCGCCACGTGCAAATCAAAAATCCAGAATGCAACAAAATTAAAAACCGCTGCCCAGATAACTGCTAGGAATGGGCTTAGAACTTTGGTGGACACGACGGTAGCGATAGAATTGGCCGCATCGTGAAATCCATTGATAAAATCAAAGATTAAGGCTAAGGAAATAACTACGATTAATATATCAACCTGCATAATTATTAATTATCACGCGTGCTTTACAAGAATTGACTCTATTACATTGGCTGCATCTTCACACTTATCTGTGGCCTCTTCTAGGGAAGCGTATATTTCTTTTATTTTGATCAGCTTTATAGCATCTTTTTCATCTTCAAAAAGATTCGCAATGGCCATTTCGAATACGTCATCGGCATTATTCTCGATGCTATTAATTCTAATACAAGACTCTTTTATCCGACCAATATTTTTCATATTTCGAAGACCTCTTAGGGCTATACCCAATTCGTTGGATCCTTTTTCTACCAGCTCAGCAAGGCGAATCATAGGCGAATCTATTGAATCTATATTGTACATGTCTATTCGCTTCGCCGCACCACAAATATGGTCGGCAACATCGTCAATAGACGAAACTAAATAGTGGATATCCTCTCTATCAAAAGGAGTGATAAAATTCACGCTAAGTTGAATAAATACATCGTGAGTATAAGTATCTCCAACATTTTCAAGCCTTGTTATGGTTGTTGCCCATTCTTTTCTTTTTTCTTTGGAAGTACTATTAACCATGCTAGTCATCGCGGCAGAAATCTCTTCTAAATTTTCTGCTAATTTCTCAAAAAGTGTAAAGAAGATTTTATCCTTTGGGTACAAAAAGAGAAATGATATTGTCTAATTTCATTTTAATTAGTTTCTTTGGTATTTAGGAAAAATAAGAATCTTTATAAAAATTGATTGTTATAAATTAATGTTACCCGCATTATTGCTCGTGGTTTTCAACTCTTTCTTTAGAGTATAAAAAATAAATAATTAGACCGATCGCCATCCAAATGATCAGACGAAGCCAAGTGTCAAATCCCAATGAAAACATCATTGCCAAACAACTTACAATGCCCAATATAGGAATCAAAGGTACAAGAGGGGTTTTGAAGGCACGTGGCAAATCTGGCTTGGTTTTTCTCAAAACAATGATCCCAAAACAAACCAATACGAAGGCTAATAATGTACCGATTGAAGTCATTTCACCCACTACCCTAGCAGGAACGAATGCTGCAAATAGCCCTACAAAAACCATAAACAAAAGGTTAGAAAGATAAGGTGTTTTGTAGTCTGCGTGAACTTTACGGAATACATCTGGTAAAAATCTATCTTCAGCCATCGAGAAAAAAACACGGGTCTGACCCATCAACATTACCATAATCACAGAAGAATATCCAGCCAAAATGGCCAAAATAATGGCATTATTAAGCCATGGATAAGCTGGTGTAACCGTACCGTCCGCATTGGTTGGCCCCATTTGATCGATGGCTAAGGCAACAGGGGCAATCCCATCTTGTCCAGCAAACATCTTAAAATTGGCAACTCCAGTCATTACGTGTGCAAAAAGTATGTATAGAACTGTACAAATCACCAATGAAACCAAAATCCCAATGGGCATATCTCGACTTGGATTTTTAGCTTCCTGAGCTGCTGTTGAAACTGCGTCAAAACCTATATAAGCAAAGAAGATAATACCAGCGGCTCTGAAGATTCCACTCCAACCGTACTCACCAAAAGTTCCTGTGTTTTCGATGATATAAGGATCGTAATTTGATTGTCTGATATAGCCCCATCCCAATGCAATAAAAATCAAAACTACAGCTACTTTCAACACAACTATAACGTTGTTTACAGTAGCGGATTCCTTGGTACCACGGATAAGCAACAAACTCATCAATACAATTATGAATACCGCTGGGATATTAATCATACCCGTAACAGTAGATCCATCAGACAAGGTTGCTGTATCGAATGGAGACATCGTCATAGAAGGTGGCAAATCGATGCCAAAATTGTGCAAAAATTTCACAAAATACCTTGACCAAGATATGGCCACGGTTGCAGCTCCTACCGCATATTCTAGAACCAAATCCCAGCCAATAATCCATGCCATAAATTTACCCATGGTTACATATGAATAAGTATATGCAGATCCAGCAACTGGAATCATAGATGCAAACTCAGCATAGCACAAACCTGCAAAAGTACAGGCAATGGCAGCTATTACAAAGGAAATGGTAACCGCTGGTCCTGCATTATGGGCTGCTGCACCTCCTGTGATGGAAAACAATCCAGCACCAATGATGGCGCCAATACCCAAGGTAACTAGGTTGAATGGCCCCAAAGTTCTCTTAAGAGTATTCCCTTCTTTGGCGGCTAATTGAATGGATTCAATAGTCTTCATAGTAAATTGTTAGTTGGTCAATCGGAAGTAAATGTACAAATAATATTTATTCAAATATTTATTTTTTCTATATTATTTTAGACAAAGCCTTCCTAGTATGCAGCCAAAACCCTTGTACCACAATGGAAAAACCCTAATAAAATCAGGTGAAAAAGGAAAAATCCTCTCCTAGAAAATTCTATATTTTTTACTTATAATTTTACAAATCGAGCTGATTTTTTTTCTTTACCGTTATATATCGTAACGATATAGACACCCGTGGCTAAATTTTTTACATCTACTTGAAATCTACTGAATGAAGTGCCTCCAAATGTCAATTTCTGTCTAGAAACAATTTTGCCATCTGTACTGGACAAGGTTAAATTAAAATCACCAAAACGCGGTATAGTAAGGAGTCCATTTAGATTGGATGTAGAGGGGCTCGGCCACAATTTATCTATCGATAAAGCACCAAGTCTCAACCCATTGTAGTTTTCATTTAAGGTCTCAATTGCTTTTCTTAAGTTTAGTCGACCTCCTGAGACTGTCTTTCCTTTTAAAACTTCCAAAGGGTCGGTACTGGTTAGGATTATTTGTTTTAATTCTTGGGCAGTTTGCTTGGGCTGCTGTTTGTATTTTTCAATAAAGGCAGGAGGTGCGCAGGAGAAAAGCAGGCAATGCCTCCACCGAGTACAGGAGTAGCCGCAGATGTCCCTTGAAAATTTCCATATACATTACCCAAACTCGTTGTATAAATCTCTAAACCAGGAACACCAAGATCAACATATGCAGCTGAGTACCCGCTCGAATATCTAGAGTCGTCTCTTTTTGTTGAATTTACGACAATCATATTATCAGCTGTACATAGACTCGGTAAATCGCCTGTAATATCGATATTAACATTGCTATTGGTCGTCGCGCAAGCATTTAAAACACCAATATTGCTCACTAGACCTATCGCGTCACAGTAGGATGGAGCCACATTAGGAAATGCGTTAGAAATCCCTAAGCTAGCAGAAGTGGCAACTACAAAAGAACCTTTTGACCCAGAACTTGCATCGTATTTTTGACGTATATTATAAACATAGTCATAAGCTGATACAATATCTTCAACAGTAGCAACTTCAAGAAGCATTGCCTTGATCTTCCAATTGAGTCCAGTGACTCCTTTTGAATTATTGCCTTCAGCACCAATGATGCCAGCTACCGCCGTACCGTGAGAATCTGGTGAATAAACATTTTTGTCTAGATCAAAATTCCATCCATTGGTATCATCCACCAAACCATTGCCATCGTTGTCTATTCCGTCATTTGGGATTTCGTCTCTATTGACCCAAATATTTGCTTTCAAATCGGTGTGAGATGTCTGAAATCCTCCGTCGATCACTGCGATAACAATCGAATCACTACCATTAAGCGTTACTCCCCCTGTATTGTAATCCCAAAGAAATGGGGCACCAATTTTTTCCAAATACCACTGATCTGAATAGTTGGTATCATCAGGTCTCGTATCTCTTTTCTCGAGGATATAATTAGGATGGGAATAAGCAGGAGTGAGCACGGTCTTTACTTTCTGTTCAATTTGGGCTGTTGATAGGTTTTTATCTAAACCGATAAGACTATAAATGTTTAGGGATTTCGAAAGAAGCTTGATGGATACAAACTGTTCCAAAGCTTTAGCTTCCTGCTGGGTTACTTCACCATGCGTTTTGATTACTAACTGCCCCGATACGGCATTGGGAATACTCCTTTCTGCCTGAGCATTTACCTTTAATGTACAACTTATTTGTAAAAAAAGTCCTACGATGAGGATAATACTGGAGTTATATAAATTCATGTAAATCAAGTTAAATTTTAGAATAATTGCAAATGTAAATATCTAATATTTTTCGATAATATATTAGAAAATTTTTAATTTTAACACAATTTACTTTAAGGTATCTATTAATGTCAGCCAAAGGCAAACTTAATCCTGATTTACGAACCATTCGGATTTGAATCTTTCAACGAAATCCACCATATAATTGTGCCTTTCTTCAGCAATTAATTTAGCTTTTTCAGTATTCATTTTATCTTTTAAAAGGAACAATTTTTCATAAAAATGATTGATGGTTGTGCCTTTATTTTTCTTGTATTCTTCGACATTTTGGTGAAGTACAGGCTCTATCCGGGGGTCAAACATTGGATTATTTTTGAAGCCACCAAAATTGAAAGTCCGAGCAATCCCGATTGCACCCAAAGCGTCTAGCCTATCTGCATCTTGCACGATGGCGAACTCTTTGCTATAAAATTTCCCTTCGTTGTGCCCACCTTTGAAAGACATAAATCTTATGATGGAATATATATGGTCGATCTTTTCTTGAGCTAATCCTTGATGGGTCAAATATTCTACCGCAATTTTGGGTCCAATCTCTTCATCTCCTTCGTGAAATTTTGCATCAGCGATATCATGGAGCAAGGCACTCAACTCTACTATTTCCATATCTACAGCCTCCCCTTCTGCGATGATTTTCGACAATTGCCAAACCCTATAAATATGGTTCCAATCATGTCCAGCTTCTGCATTTTGAAGCTTTTCTTTCACAAATTCTATACAATTCTCGATGATGCTCATGGATTTACTTTTTTAGTTGGTATGGGATCGTAGCCATGTCCACCCCAAGGATGACAGCGACATATTCTTTTGATGCCAAGGTAGGTACCTTTGATCGCCCCCCACTCTCTTATCGCTTGAATCATATAACTAGAACATGTAGGCTGAAATCTACACGATGGCGGTTTGAGTGGTGAAATAGCCACTTGATAAAATCTCAGAACGAGAATTAAGATCGTTTTCATAGAATATCAATTAGTTTTGGGCAAAAAGCTTTGAAAATCAATGTCATTCATACACTTAAAATGTCCTTTGGGACAACTTGAAAATCCTATTTTTGAACACGGTCGGCATGAAAGTCCTTGGACTTCGATCACTGTATTTCCATTCTTCGTATTTTCTGCATAATAAGGCGTCATACCGAATTCAGGAACAGTACTACCCCAAACGCTGATGATTGGCTTTTGAAAGGCCGCAGCAATATGCATCATACCCGTATCAGGAGACACAACTTTTGAGGCTTTAGATATAACGAATGCCGATCCATCCAAACTCAACTTACCAACACCTGAAATGAGGTTAGGGTTTTTGAGTTCCAACAATTCATTGGCGATGGAAAGTTCATCTTTTCCACCTATAATCAATATTTTACCAGGTAAAGTTGCCACCAATTCTTTTAATTTTTCTAGCGGAATCCTCTTTGTAAAATGGGCTGCTCCAATGGCTAGTACGGTATAATTGTTTGGTAACAACTTAAGGTTTTCCAATTGTTGGTTAAATTCGGGCTCTTTTGACTTATCCCAAAAGAAATCCAAGCCTTTGCCATCGTTTTTCACACCCAAATGGCTGCAAGTCTCAAGGTATCTATCGATTATATGCGCACAAGGTCCGCCTTTTTTAAAATTGACCATCAGCCACTTTTGAAAATTTAATTTTGCAAAGGAATGACTGGGGCGAAAAAGGCTAAATTTGATAAGAGTCGTCCTAATATTGTGGTGCAAATCAATGATATGATCGTACTTTTCCTGCCTAAGTATTTCTATTAATTGCAGCAATCCAGAATCCTCTAAAACATGGATTTTATCAATATTTGGATTATGCTCTACTAGGGATTTATTTTGTTTTTTAGTTAAATAATGAACGGTCGCTCCCAGTTGATTTTTTATGCATCGCATGACGGGTGTTGTCAGCACAATGTCTCCAATAGAACTAAAGCGTATGATCAGTATTTTCATTTAATTTATTTTGAACCAAACTTCTTGGCTATCGCCGGATTTACCGTTGTAATTTATCGTTAGCTCTGTCCACGGATCTATATCTTGTAAGGCTACAAATGAAATTGTATTCAACTCAAAGTCCATTTCATAGTCCAAATTGGGATAAATCGCATGATTAAAAAGCGATCCAAAGCCCAAAGCTATGGCCGCAGATTTTTCATCATCGCCCCAAAGAAAATAAAAATCGTGCAATATAGTTTCATGTATCTTTGGCACGTCCACAGGTGGAATCACGATAACTGGGCTCACCTCGATGATGGAAGATTTTTCCAGAGCAATGGTTGTAAACACGCCTCTTCCTCCCCTTTCGCTGGGCATTACTATCAATTTTGGCTTTGATTCCATCAGACACAAAGTTAAAATATTTCATCCAAAATCCCGATAAGATATTTTTTAGGTTTCAAATACTTCCAATCCTAACCATATTTAGTTTACTTTTGATAGAATTTTTCAAAAAAATGACAAAAAGCAGAATTCCATTTATTAAAAAATGGCTGAGTTATATAAGTCCACAACACGTCCAATCTTTGGCTTCAAGCAAACATGACAATGTGGATATATTCGTAGATAAAGGCAGATTGCAGCTTTCGACTGCTAATGCCATCTATTCGTTTGATGACCTCTACGACAATTTTGGCAATTTATTCAAAAAAATAGATTGGGAAAGAATCCCTGGTGATAACGCATTGGTCCTAGGCATGGGTCTCGGGAGTATTCCATTTATCTTAGAAAAAGTAGAAAATAAAAAGTTTTATTATACAGCCATTGAATACGATGAAGCCATCATACAGCTATGCAGTGAAATGACACTGCCTTACCTTGAGAGTTCAATCCAAGTCATAAACGCTGACGCATTGGAATACATTTATTACTGTATGGATAGCTTTGATATCATCTGCATCGATATTTTCCACGATGATCAAATCCCAGAAGAGGCCCGAGAAACAGCGTTTTTAGAACAAATAAAAGAATTGATGAATCACAATGCATTGGTCATATTCAACTGGTTGTATCTCAATCAAGATGACAAGAGCAAAGCCGAAAATTATTATGAAAACATTTTTAAAGCTCAGTTTCCTAATGCTGACTTTTATATTTCACAAGGAAATATTTTGTTTGTCAATGATAAGCTTTTTATAAAATAATCACCCCCGCATCGCTACGACTGGATCCATACGAGCTGCTTGCCAAGCCGGTAAAAGCCCTGCAAGTATGCCAATTACCACAGACAATCCGACTCCAATCAGCATATTGTTGAATGAAAGAAACATCTCGAATTCGAAGACGCTGCTTAAGATTTTCATGGTCGTATATACCAAGATTAATCCAATAATTCCACCAATAACACATAGAACTATTGCTTCAATTAAGATCTCTAACAATATAATCCATTGTCTTGCACCAATGGCTTTTTTGATGCCTATAATGCTGGTTCTTTCCTTTACGGATACAAACATGATGTTCGCCACAGAAAACATACCGACCAATATAGCGAACAGTCCAATGACAAATCCTGCGAGATTTAGGACCCCAAAAAATGAATTGAGGATATTTGTCAGCGATGAGAGTTCATTGACAGCAAAATTATTGGAATCCATGGGTCGTAGTCCTCGGCTATTTCTAATGATTCCCGTTACTTCGTCTGTCAATTGACCCAAGGTCACTCCGTCTTTGGCTTTAACGGCTAGATTGGTACCAAAGGGTCCATTGCTTTTGGTATTCACCATTTTCCTAGCTAGGTTGAATGATATGATGATGCATTTATCATAATTGAGTGGATTTACTAGGTCTTTTCCTGATTTTTCAATCACGCCAATGATATTCAGTTTTCGCCCCAATACTTTTATATCTTTGCCAATAGGATCCATATTAGGAAATAATTCGCTTGCTATGGTATTCCCTATTAGGCACTTGTCCACACCTTTCTTTGACTCTTCATTAGAAAAGTATCGCCCTTCATCGAATTGCATTTTATACATTTCTGCATATTGCGCCGATGCCCCGAATACAAAAGCTCTTTCTATACTATTCGAAAGATATTTTACCGTTTTACCTCCGATAAATAAGGAGAAAGAAGCGTATTCCGCAAGTTTTGATTTTTCTGAAACAGCCTTAAAATCCTCATAAGACAGCTTCGGCCTTTTCATATATTTATAATAATTTTCACCAGGATCTTCAGTCCAAGGTTGCCTATCGACATAAATCACATCGTTACCTAGTTTTTCAAAACTCTTTTTGATATTATCTGCCAAGGAATCTACAGCGGATTGAACGCTGATGATACAAAATATACCAATCGTAATCCCTAGTAACGATAAAAAGCTGCGCAGTTTATTGCCAAGCAATTGTTGAAATGCCTGCAAATAACTCTCCTTGATAATTTTTAAAATACGATACATAGTCCAGCTCCTTCGATAAAACAAAAGTAAGAGATTTTGAGCCACCATGACCTATTTTTTAGATAAAATGACCGTATTAGCCGTTAAAAAATTAATGTTGTTAGGTAAGCCTCCCTACCATTTTTTAGGAGATAAAATTTTATTTATTTACATTTGTCCATAAAAAAATAAGTTTATGCACCCAAATATACACCTAACCATACAAGCAGAATTGGACGAATTAGGCAGCGCTGGCCTTTTCAAAAAAGAAAGAATCATCCAATCACCCCAAAGTGCCCATATCATCGCCAATGGCCGCGAAGTACTTAATTTTTGTGCCAATAATTATCTAGGGCTATCCTCTCATCCCGATGTAATAAAAGCCGCCAAAGATACCATAGACACCCATGGATATGGCATGTCCTCAGTGAGATTCATTTGCGGGACTCAAGACATTCATAAGCAGCTGGAGGCCAAAATCGCCGAGTTCGTAGGGCAGGAAGACGCCATCCTTTACGCCGCTGCTTTTGACGCCAATGGCGGTGTCTTCGAACCATTGTTCGGAGAGGATGACGCCATCATCTCTGATGAATTAAACCATGCATCCATCATAGATGGCGTAAGGCTGTGCAAGGCTCAAAGATATCGATACAAGCACAACGACATGGAGGATCTCAAGCAAAGACTTCTAGAAGCAAAAGACTGTCGCCGCAAAATCATCGTGACCGATGGCTCATTTTCGATGGATGGAACCATAGCCCAACTGGACAAAATATGTGATTTAGCGGATGAATTCCAAGCGATGGTCATGATTGACGAGTGCCATTCTACGGGTTTTTTAGGGCCTAATGGCAGAGGATCTCACGAATACCGTGGCGTTCTTGGACGTATCGACATCATCACAGGGACTTTTGGCAAAGCCCTCGGCGGTGCTTCTGGAGGCTTTACCGCTGCAAAAAAAGAAATCGTCGAACTTCTACGCCAAAAATCTAGGCCTTATCTATTCAGCAATACCCTCGCGCCATCGATAGTAGGCGGATCTCTAAAGGTGCTTGATATCTTGACATCTTCCACCCAACTTAGGGACAAATTAGCTACAAATACCGCCTATTTCAGAGAGAAAATGACCGAAGCTGGTTTTGACATCATACCAGGGGAGCACCCAATAGTACCCATCATGCTGTATGAAGCACCTTTGGCACAGCAATTTGCAGCAGATTTGTTGGATGAAGGAATTTATGTTATTGGTTTCTTTTTTCCCGTGGTCCCCAAAGGAAAAGCAAGGATAAGAGTTCAAATATCAGCAGGTCACGACATTGAAGACTTGGACAAAGCCATCCAAGCATTCACCAAAGTGGGAAAAAATCTCAGTGTACTGACTTAATCCGCCTGATAGCCAAAATTCTTCAGCGCCCTTTCATCGTCTCGCCAGTCTTCTTTGACTTTGATGAACAATTGGAGAAATACTGGACATTCTATGAATTTTTCGATTGCCAATCGCGATTGTTTCCCCAATTCTGTGATTGCCTCTCCCCTATGACCGATCATGATATTCTTTTGTGATTTTCTAGCCACATAGATGATGGCTTCTATGCGTGTGAATTTGGATTTTTGTGCTGGATCTGGCTCTTGATAGCTCTCCACAACGACTTCGCAGCTGTATGGGATCTCCTGGCGGTACAGCAGCAGGATCTTCTCTCGGATGATTTCACTCACAAAAAATCGCATCGGACGATCCGTGAATTGATCTTTTGGAAAATACTCTGGCCCCTCTGGCAAATGCACCAAAATATCAGGAATCAACCCGTCAAGTCCTGATTTATCCCTTGCAGAAATCGGATATATCGTCGCTGCAGGCAAGGTCTCTCGCCACTTTATTTGCAAGGTTTCGAGTTCTTCCGCCTCGATTTTATCTACTTTGTTCAACAACAAGAAAACGGGTACTTTTTGCCCATTCAATCGCAAGAGCAATTTTTCGTCGGGCGGCGTTGGATCCACCACGTCCACCATGTACAGGATGATATCGGCGTCCTCGAATGACGAATAAGCGAACCGATTCATCTTCTCTTGCATCTTATAGCTGGACTTCTCGATGATCCCTGGCGAATCACTAAAAATAATCTGATAATCGTCGTCATTAACGATCCCAAGAATCCTATGACGCGTCGTCTGAGGCTTATGCGTGATGATACTCATCCGCTCTCCCACCAGCACATTCATCAAAGTAGATTTCCCTACGTTTGGCTTTCCTATGATATTGACGAACCCGCTTTTATGCATAATTTTTTATTGAAATATTTTTGATTGTGGGGCGTCCCAGCCACTTCGTGACTGTCAGGTCGTCCGTGACTCCACTTCGTTTCGGTCTCATCAGATACTTCGATGAGACTCACACATGGTCAGTTAACCTGCCCTTGAGTGATCACTCCCACCCTTGACGCGCTTGGCCTAATTCCCGCAAAGGTAGGATTAATTATTAGGAAATTTCCTTCTAACCAATTTGATGAACTGTTTGGCGCGACTTATTTTTTCAGAGGACATCCATCCATAAACGCCTACCACCTCCTGATTGAGATATTGCTTGGCGAATCAAAATCTGGCATTTGGTTTATTTTTTCCAACGTGTGGTAAAATTTCTCGTTGACCCCATCGAACAATTCGTTCATCAATAAAACCTTCTCATTCAGTCCCAAGGCATCATTGAGGTCCTTTACAGGGAGATTGCTTAGATGGCTGGCCAATTCCTTGCCCATCGGTATCTCATAAAGTTCTGCATAACCATTGCTAGAAGCTGTATGAGTGGATGGCACGGAAACGTGGACCGGTTCAAACTTCGGCTCGGGAGCTGGCAACTGCCGGGAGCTGCGCCACCCCCCCTCGGGAGCTTGAACGGGCGTCTCTGTTAAAATCTCAGCACTGTGTCCATTGCTTTGCGAAGTGTTTACAACTGTCGCCACCGTTTCTACTACTGGACTTTCGATTACAGTAGGTATAGAAACGCCATTGGTACTAGGGATGATAGGCTCTGTCACTTTGGGTTCGAAAACAACTTCGGTGACCTTAACTGGCTCAAAATGCGATACCGTCTCGATGGTAGAGGCTACTGGAATGCTTGCTGTACCATTGCTGGACGCTAGACCATGAGAATCGCTGGCTTTGCTGCTTGGCAACTTGTCCAAAGCATCTGGCATATCAAAAGAACCATGTGACACAACGGCATAAAGTACTTTGATCTGATCAGCCAATATTTCTTTGTCTAAGCTATTCAACCCATCGGACCAATCAAGCGTCTGAACCAATTTGGAAATTTTTTCGATATGCCTTTCTATTACATTTTTTTTCAACATATATGATTTTTTTATATAAAATATAAATTACTCTGCTTAATTTTGAAACTTAAACGTATAAGACCTAAAATATCTTATATTTTACGCACAAAGATAATATATTATTATTTTTTTTAATACTTAATTCATTATAAAATAGCCGTATGTTCTTAGAACCCTTTTTCAAAGGTCAGAGAAGTGGATGGGTAGAAGTGGTCTGTGGATCTATGTTTTCAGGTAAAACAGAAGAACTCATCAGAAGGCTTAAACGGGCAAAGATCGCCAATCAGCCCGTTGCTCTATACAAACCCTCTCAAGACACTCGATATCACGAAACCAAAATCGTGAGTCACAATGAGAACGCAATGGATGGCATCCCTATCCCTCATTCTAAAGAACTGCTAAAGATGAATGATGAAATCCAAGTAGTTGGCATCGACGAAGCACAGTTTTTTGATATGGATCTGATACCCGTGTGTCAAGAGTTGGCTCTTAGAGGAAAACGGGTTGTCATCGCAGGTTTGGACATGGATTTCAGGGGTATGCCCTTCGGCCCTGTACCTGGGCTACTGGCGGTGGCGGAGTATATCACAAAGGTACATGCCATCTGTCCCCATTGTGGCAATTTGGCAACGCACTCCTACCGATTTTCAGCTGAAACGGAAACAGTCGTGCTAGGTGCAAAGGACATATACGAGCCACGATGCAGAAAATGCTATTCTATGGGCAATATATTGACTTTTCCACCTTTGGATCATCACGCACAGGGGACTCCACATAAAGACGATCCCAAGCAAGTCGAAATACCCTTCAACTAAAGATTTTGTTGGACATAAATACAAGAAGCTCCGAGTCGCGCGAGAGATGGGAATGGCTCGGTCTCGACTCGTCCAAATGGCGAGGTGAGACGGAACGAAGTGAACCCATGGACAGCTCGACCGTCGGCGCAGCCGAGGGACGCGCCCAAAAAATATCCAAGCAAATGAAAGGCATCATATTTTTGTTATCTTCGGGTTTTTAAAGAATATTTTTGACAAAAAGCATGGCAGAGGATTCGATAGCGGCGTTAAGATTTGGAGAATTTCGGGATTTTATTTCCGCGAAGTTTTTGTTGACTTTGGGGACGAATATGCTGGCCGTTTTGATCGGCTGGAAAATCTACGAATACACGAAGGACGCGTTCATGCTGGGGCTAATTGGCTTGGTGGAGTTTGTTCCTGCGCTGCTGCTGTCTTTTTTCGTTGGGCACTGGGTGGACATCAGTGAGAAGCGGTCGCTGTTGCTGTGGTGTTATGCTTTTACGGTGGTGTTATCGTGCATTCCCCTTTTGTTCTGTTCGGACTATTTTACGTGGCGATTTTCGGAGGCAAATATGATTTTGGCTTTGTTTGCTACGATGTTTTTACTAGGGATTGCTCGGGCTTTGATTTCACCTTCTGCTTTTTCGCTGATCCATCAGTTGGTCGATCACGAGGTACTGCAAAATGCCTCAACGTGGAATAGCACCTCCTGGCAGTTTGCCTCAGTCATAGCACCCGCCATCGCTGGATTTTGGTACGCTAAATACGGCGGCGACAGCATATTTTTGACGATCATAATCATCTTGATATTTGCATCTTGGCTGATCTATCGCATCAAGCCGAAACCGATTTTGTATAAGCAATCCGAGAATGTCTTGGCATCACTCAAGGAAGGGATCGATTTCGTGCTGAAAAACAAGGCGATTTTGTGGGCGATAAGCTTGGATATGCTGGCCGTGCTTTTTGGAGGAGCGGTGGCTTTGTTACCAATATTTGCAGACCAAATACTGAACTGCGGTGCCGAAGGCTTCGGGTGGCTCAGGGCTGCTACCTCGATGGGAACAATCTTGGTCCTGCTGCTGATAACCTACTTCCCTATCATCGAAAATCCTGGCAAAAAGATGATCATGGCGGTGATTGGATTCGGGGTGTGTATGGTTGTCTTTGGGCTTTCTGAGTGGTTTTGGTTATCGTTTCTAGCATTATTTCTAAGTGGTGTATTCGATGGCATCAGCGTCAACGTCCGCTCGAATATCCTACAGTTCAAAATACCCCACGAGATGAAAGGCCGCGTCAATTCTGTGAATTCCGTGTTCGTGAGTTCGAGCAATGAGCTGGGGGCCTTTGAGTCGGGAGTCACGGCGCATTGGTGGGGGCCGCAGCGAGCTGTAGCCATCGGGGGCATGGTCACCGTTGGGATAGCGACAATGGTGTATTTCAAGGTAAAATCGCTGGCAAAGCTGACGATGAAGTATGAGGGGAGTTAGATATAAGATAAATACAAACCAAAGCTTATTTTGATTCTTTTTTGAAGTTTTTTTCTTGGCTTCTGCCACTATTAAAACTCTCTCATTTTTTCTTTAATTCTAACTTTTAGTATTCTGTAATGAGCTCCAACTGAATTGCGTCCGCAGTGTGGACGTATTTGGAAATTCCGAACAACCAGTACTTAAATCAATTCAGCATTCGTAAATTTTTTGAAAAATATAGGATAAAGAATTGGGATAAGGAATTCCAAATTTTAGCCTTTTAGAAAATCGAAGTCTCTAAAAATAGGATGATATTATTGTTGCAATCATAGCTTTTTTAAATAAAAAAGGGCAATATGTATTCCACATTGCCCCAAGGATATTCAATATTTTATCTCAATCAATTATTAACTGTAGAAAGTATATTTTTAACTAGGTCATTGATTTGTGTAATGGCATTGTTGATAAGTTTTGACTTGGCTTTTTTTCTGATGAGTTGATCCAAATTGGTAGTCAAATTACCCAAATCGCCAATATTTTTGGTCATGGCATTGCTGGCATAATCAGCTGGTATCGGGCTTTTTGTAAGCTCTTTGGCGGCATCTGTCAGCTTGGAAGTATGAAAGATCATCTGCTTTGGATCCTTGGCTGAAAGCTCCTTTATTTTATCCAAAGAAGCCGAATAATTGGCAAGACTGCTCCATTTTTGATCCAAGGTAAGTTTTGGTACATTGGCTTCATAAAGCCTGCTTATTTCATCCCAATTGAATACGTTCCAGATAGCCGCAAGATAATCCCCACGTTTATTTTGGTATTTGAGATAATATGCGTGTTCCCAAACGTCGATACCGAGGATTGGAGTTCCTTTTTTAGGCGCATCACCCATCAATGGATTGTCTTGTAGCGGCGTCGAAATTACTTCGAGTTTTAATTGGGGATTCACTATGACCCAAGCCCAGCCAGATCCAAATCTACCCATAGCTGCCTTGTTGAGCAATCCTTTAAGACTGTCCAAAGACCCAAATTGCTTGTTGATAGCGGACATGAGATAATCGGATGGTTTATTAGACTTCGGCGATAAAATAGACCAAAAGAACTCGTGATTATAGTGGCCTCCTGCATTATTTCTGACGGCACCATCGTATTTTGAAATATTCTTCAAAATATCAGTTATTTTTTGATCTTTTCCATTGTTGGGAATATTTGCAAGTGCTGCATTTAGATTCTTCACGTAACCCGCATGGTGCTTGGTATAATGAATCTCCATGGTCGTTGCATCGATATATGGTTCGAGGGCATTGAAAGCGTACGGTAGCGGCTTTTGGACAAACTGAGCAAATGAAGTAAACGGTATGCTAAATATGAAAGCCAAGAGGCCCAATTTAAGATAATTCATAATATTTAAATTTTTAATGATTTAAAAAATCTAAGCCAAGTTTAGCTCAAAATTTCAATTATTAAACAATTAATGTGCTAGAATGTTGCCATCTTTCATCTCAATAATTCGGTCACTTCTATGCGCAAAATCTTCGTCGTGAGTAACGGCAATGATGGTTTGACCAAATTCTCGAGTGAGGTTTTGGAAGATATCGAAAACGATATTGCTATTCTTAGAATCGAGGTTGCCCGTAGGTTCATCGCCCATGATGATACACGGGTCATTGATGAGTGCTCTGGCGATTGCTACTCGTTGTTGTTGGCCTCCCGAGAGTTTGTTAGCAGATTTGAGTGCTTGATCTTCAAGTCCAAGTATTTTCAATTTTTCAAAAGCTTTGTGTTCGATTTCTTCTTCGCTGTATTTTCCTAATTTTAGTGCTGGAATCATAACATTTTGGAGGCAAGTGAACTCAGGCAATAAGTAGTGAAACTGGAATACGAATCCGATTTTTTCATTTCGAATTTCTGCTAGTGAGTCTATGGGCAATCCGGTTACCAATTGGCCGTCAATATGAAGCTGTCCTGAATATTCTGTATCCATGGTCGATAAAATGTACAGCAAAGTAGATTTCCCACTTCCTGATTTGCCAATCATGGATAAAAACTCCCCTCTATTCACGTCAAAACTGATGTCTTTCAGCACTTGAAATTCCACAGGGTCGTGAAAATATTTATCAATTTTTTCAGTTTTTAATACTGTTTTCATTCTTATCTTCTTAATATTTCTACTGGGTCAACATTAGCAGCTTTTTTGGCGGGAATATAGCCAGCGAAAAACGTAATCACCAAACCAATTATAATCCCTTGTAAATACTTGGTCGATTCATAATTAATTGGAAAATACCCAATGTCTCCACCTATATAAACTTTTTTCAAAAGTGTGATGACTACTGTAGCCATAGCAACTCCTCCTATCACACCCATAACTCCTATGGAAACGGCTTGAGTAACAAATATTCGAACAACATCATTCCCTTTAAATCCCATAGCTTTCAAAATCGCTATATCATTGATTTTTTGTGAGACGGTCATATTTAAAATATTATAAATTCCAAATCCAGCAATCAACAAAATGGTAAAAGACACGAATGAAATAATAATCTTTCTCATCCTCCCAGCGGCAACGATCGTTTCGTTGGATTTTTGCCAACTTTCGGCATTATATCCTGTAAGCTCTGTCAAGTGAGCGGCGATAGGTTCTGCTGTTTCAGGATCTGCCACTTTTACATTGATATCTGTGATATAAGTGTTCCCTTCCTTCAAAATTTGTTGTGCCAGCGGCATATTTATATAGGACTTTATTTTGTCAATATTGTAATTATTGGTTTTGAAAATGCCGATTATTTTGAGTGTCCGATTGATTCCCTTTGAGGAAGTAAGGTTGATATTGTCACCCGTCGTAAGGTTCATTTTTTCAGCCACACCACTACCAATTATGATGCCATTGGGATTGTGGATTAAATGATCCAAATGACCTTCGACCATAGTCGATTTTATATCGAACATATTGTTGGCTTCTTCTGGAATGATACCTATAGCGGTGCCAGAAATTTGAGATTTGCCGTTGTTGTAAAAGACATTTGTATTGACTTGGGGAGTTGCGATGACGACATTTTCATCGTTTTTCAAAATTTGAAGTATCTTTTTGGGGTTGATGATGGTATTAATTTTAGGAACTATTTTTGGATTGATGATAAGATACGGCGCGATGCTGTCCTTGATCAAAGGCTTACTGATCTCATCATCTTTATACACTCTGATATGGGCAGTATTCTTAAAAACAGTCGTATTGGAAGTGCGATCAAATCCTACCATAAGGCTATTCATAAAGATATAAACAGACATCCCTAGTAAAACCCCTAAAACACCTACTGCAGTTAATTTTTTATTTGAAAAAATGTATGTCTTGGCAATTTTATAGTTGATATTCATTTATTCACAATTAAAATTATCTAAATTGAAGCCATCCAATAAACCACTAAATTTAATGACCCAATGGTAATATAATATCCTCCTTTGTAATACCTTCTAAAACCTCTACGTATTCTGTCGAAATAATGCCAGGCTTGATGACAACGGGACTGTCAATCCCTTTGACATTTACTTTGTTGCCATATCCAAGCATTTTACGAGGAATCAACAAGGCATTTTTCTTTTCTCCGATTAAAATATTGGCTTCCAATTGAGTTCCGTGGTATTTCAAAGCCAATGAATCTTTGAATTTGACTTTGCAAATAAAAGACTGGGACAATTGGTCGAAGGCAGACAAAATTTCGGTAATTTTTGCTTCATACACTTTGTTTTTGTCGGTATTCAGTTGTACATAAGCCGTTTGTCCAATTTTGATTTTACCAATCGAGTTTTCATCTATATTCAAAACACCTTCGACATTGCTTTGATCCGCTATGACCGCCACTACCTCTCCCCTACGCACAAAGTCTCCGTCATTCTTCAGTTTCTTAATGATGGTACCCGTTTCTGGCACTTTAATTTGGTTATAATTTTGGACGGTCCTTGCATTTTTAAGCTGCCCTCGAACGCTAATCTCTTGAGATTTCGACTGTTGGAGGATGCTTGATTTTTGCTTATTCAAGGCATTTAAATTGGCTAGGGAATTTTTAGCTGCCAATTGCATATTTTCCATTTCGATTTTTGCTACGCTACCTTTATCGAAAAGCCTTTGGTATCTATCCGCCTGCAATTTATCTTGCTGATACTTATTTTCAGCAATCTGAATATTTTGATCAATCTGCAAAAGCTGTGGCGCACTGGGCTTTAAATTCTCTTTGGCAATCCCAAGCAACTCATCGGCCACCTCCGTATTTATTTGACTAGTCCTATTGTCTAATACTGCGTAAACGATGCCCTTCTTCACTTCTTGGCCTATTTCAAACTTTGCTGACATCAAAATCCCATCTGTCTGGGCGACTAGATTGTAACTATCATCCCATTCTAGCTGACCCGATGCAAATACAAGCTCTTTTATATCGTTGACGACAGGTTTGGTCTCAACTGTCTTTTTGCATGCACTCGAAAAAAGGATGGCGAAGATTAAGGTTGGAAATATAAATTTCATGTAGTTGAATTTTTAAAATACTGTTAATTCACTCGATTGTACAATTCGATTTTGTGTTTGTATAGCCCAATATTTGCCAAGGTCGTTACCAACGCTAATCGACTATTCATCATGTCCATTTGTGAAAGCAAAAGCTTGTCCAGCGGCAAAACATTTTCAAGGTATTGGTCATAGTTTTTTTCAAAGGAATCTTTTTTCAAAAGGTAAATTTTCTGCTGCTGTTCCTTCTGAGTGATGGCTTTTTCGAGGTCGATGACCATTTGATTGTTTCGAATTTCATTTTCTTTAAAAGCAAATATTTCATTGTTTTTTTGAATCTCATACTGCAATTGTTTAGACTTCAAATTGGTGTATTTATTGACTGTGGTGGGCAAATCATAAGATAATTTCAATCCAACGTAATTGTAATCTATCCAAGAAGACTTTTTCGAAAAGAAAAAATCATTGCTGAGATTTTGCCAATTAAAGGAAGAAATAAAGCTTAATACTGGAAAATTTTGGTATTTCAAAGCCGCCAATTCACTTTCATAATATTGCCTTTGAAGTTTTGAATTCGTCGGCAACAATTGATTATGAATGACATCGACTGCAGCTATAGTGTCAAAATCCCAAACATTTTCGGTCAAAACTGGATCCATGGGCACTTCGAGCAATAACGAAAGATTCTGAGTTTGATATCGAACACTATAATTGGCTTGTTCTATTTTATCAAGAATATTTAGGTAGTTGATCTGTGCTTCATTTAAGTCCTGTTTTCTGATAAGACCCTCATCGTATTTATTTTGAGTTATGTTGAGAATATTTTTTGAAAGAGCAAGATTTTGGTCTAGAATTATCTTTTGTCCATTTAATGCCAACAAACCAAAATATACCACATTTAACCGATCAAAATGATTTAATTTCTGAATAATATTTTGATTATTTGTCAATTCTTGGTTTATTTTTGCAATATTCGCCGTCTTCATATTATATAAATTTATAATATCAAATTGAGGCTGAACCGAAAATGTGGCTAGATACTGTTGCCCTATGGCAATTTCTTTATAGCTGCCTTCTGGCAGTCCAAAAGCTTGTCCAGGCAGAAAACTAACTTGCTGTTTTGTATTGTCGATGGTTTGAACTGAAATTGGAATTCGAGGATTAAAGGCATTGACCTTGGCCGTCTTGTAAGATAGTTCTGCCAGTTGCGTTTGCAGGGATGAATTCTTATAAATGTGGTTATTTTTTTCAGTAAAATCCCATATTTCATTGATGGAATTGAAAACTTTTTGTTCTTGTCCAATTACATCACAAATTGAAAATATCAAAATCAGGAAAATGGCAAAATTTATTTTTTTTAAGTCCATAATTAAAATTAAATCGAATTCAAGTAATCAATTATCCGTGGAAGAGTTTTGTCAAACTATCCATCAATCGCATCCCTTCTTCTTCTATGTCGAAGCTGAATTGGCTCATTTTCCATTTCAACATCTGAAGGCGAAATGACCCCAAGGTAATATGCACCATATATTCAGTATCTATATCACTCTTAAAATGGCCTGCTGCCTTACCTTCATCGATAACACCCGAAATAAAATTTTGATTCATGGCGATTAACACCAAGATTTCGTTGATGATATCGTGCGACTTATCAATCAAACTATCATTTAATATGATGATAATAAAATGAGGATTTTTTTTAAAAAAATGGAATTGACTTTGAAATAAAGCTCTAAATTTTTCTTGCGGATTTATATCTGTATTGACAATATCACTAAATCTAGATTTGATATTTCCTGAAAGATACCGAATCAAGTGCAGTATTATTGCATCTTTATTCGTGAAGTGTCTGTAAAGGGCACTTTCGGTAAAATTCATTTCCGATGCCAAATTCTTTGTGGTCAAACCTTGCATACCCTTCCGCATCAGCAATCGCCCCGATGCTTCTATGATCTCAAATTGCCTCGCAGAAATGTTCTGACTCATTAGCGCAAAAATTAGTTAGTGAACATTCACTAACATATAAATATCAAAAGAAGGGGAATTGTTTAATTCCCCCCCAAATAAACTTATACTTTCAAAACTTTGCTTTGACATACAAAATCCGTTTTTGGTATATTGGTTTTTGAAATTGCGTTGAAGCCTCCTTTTATTTCTGTAAAATTCCTAAATCCTCTAGCCTGCAAAATACTGGCGGCAATCATACTTCTATACCCTCCAGCACAGTGCATATAAAAATGTTCTTGCGGGTTTATGTCTTTAATCCACTGATTAATATCAGCCAATGGCCATATATAAGCCTCCTCAATATGCTCCGCCTCATATTCACTTTGCTTTCTAATATCGATGACCTTATCTTTTGATGGATCAAATTTCTGTGCGAATTGATCTGCCGTGATTCTATTTACCGTATCTATTTCTTTGCCACTTTCCACCCAAGCTTCATATCCACCCTTTAGATGGCCTAATATATTATCAAATCCTACCCTCGTTAGGCGGGTTACAGCTTCTTGTTCCTTGCCCAGTTCTGTCACTAGGATAATTGCTTGCTTAACATCACCGATCATGGCACCCACCCAAGGGGCAAAATCGCCTTCAATCCCTATATTTATGGATTGAGGAATGAATCCATGACAGAATTTTGTATTGTCTCTAGTATCTAAAACGAGTGCGCCACTTTCTTCAGCAAGGACCTCGAATTCATCCGGCGATAATGAGCGCATTCCATGATTTAAAACCTCGTCAAAGGATTCATATCCATTCTTATTCATAGCCACATTGGCCCCAAAATATATAGGAGGGGGCAAAAGTCCATCAGTCACTTCTTTGATAAATTCAGCCTCAGTCATATTAACCCTCAGTGCATAATTTTCGAGTTTTTGATTGCCAATAGTAGAAATCGTTTCCTTACTCATATTCTTACCGCAAGCACTGCCAGCACCATGTGCAGGATAAACCAAGACATCATCGCTTAGAGGCATGACTTTATCTCTAAGGGAGTGAAATAAAATCCCAGCCAATTGCTCCTGGGTCATGGAAGCTGCTTTCTGCGCCAAATCTGGCCTTCCAACATCACCAATGAATAAAGTATCACCACTGAACAATGCGTAATCCTTTCCATTTTCATCTATTAATAAAAAACACGAGCTTTCGAGAGTATGCCCTGGCGTGTGAAGAACTTTGATTTTAATTTTACCGATATTGAAAACTTGATTGTCCTCAGCTGCAATGAATTCAAAACTTGGCTGGGCTGTAGGTCCATATACTATGGATGCTCCAGTTTTTTTACTTAGGTCGAGATGTCCACTAACGAAATCTGCATGAAAGTGCGTTTCAAAAATATATTTGAGCTTTACACCATCTCTTTCCAATCGGTCAATATACGGTTGAGTTTCTCTCAATGGATCGATAATCGCTGCCTCACCTTCTGAAGTGATATAATAGGCTCCTTGCGCTAAACATCCTGTATAGATCTGTTCAATTTTAAAATTTGAATTTTCCATATCTATGTATTTTTATATTTATAAAATTATCTTTTTAAAAAAATGAAAAACAATTCGTTTCCGAGCCTAGGTCTTATGGAATTATAACAAAGTTCGAAAGCTTTGAAATCAAAAAAATCTCCGAATAATCTTTCGTACTCCTGTTTACTCCCTCCAAAGGGCGGCCCAGGCTTTTCAAATGTGCTGGCGAATAGTAAACCCATTAGCTTACCACCTTCATTAAGCAATTCGTGCATTTTTTTTACATACTGCCCTCTAAGACTTGGATCAATCGCACAAAAAAGCGTTTGCTCGACTATTAAATCATATTTCCCGTGGTGTTGAAAAATATCTTCGTTGATTATTCTTATAGGTAAATGGGTGAATTTCTGCCTTAAACTATTGACCAAAGTTTCCGAAATATCCACCAAAGTGATATCTTCAAAGCCCAAAGAATGTAAATATTCAGCTTCATAAGCATTACCACAACCTGCGATTAGAATCGAGAGCTTCTTGTCCACTAATTGGTCGAAATAAGCCTTTAAAGGTGGCGAGACTTGTTTTAAATCCCAGCCTGTATTTCCTTGTTGATATTGATTGTCCCAAAAATTTACTTTTGTGATATCATCATCGCCATCTGAGTTACTATATGAAATTTCTTTATTATCCATAATTCCATCGATGTTTAAGCATTAAAAAAAATAAATCATTTCAATGCGGTAATTTTTCTCTAAAATATCCATACACCCATGTACCCGCCAATGCACTCAAAAATGTGATTACAACTACAGCGAACCCACTCCCAATTTGTGCAAAAAGAGGACCAGGACAGGCCCCTGTAATTGCCCATCCGATGCCAAAAATTAGTGCCCCATATATTTGACCTTTATTAAAGCTTTTATCTTCAAACTTTACAGTTTCTCCGCTCAATGTTTTCAAGTTAAATTTCTTAATAATCCAAACAGAAAGCATTCCAACAACTACAGCTGTACCAATCACGCCATACATAAAAAATGAATGTAGTCTAAACATTTCCTGGATCCTGAACCAACTGATTATTTCGGCTTTTACAAAAACAATTCCAAAGACAATCCCTACAGCCATATATTTTAAATTGTGCCAAAAAGGATGTTGAACCATTGCTTCATTGGTACATATAGAATCCTGATGACGAACATCTTCCAAATTATTATTTACCATATACTAGAATAACTTAAAAATAAAAGGAATAATTATGTTGGCGGAGAAAAATCCTCCTATCATAAAGCAAATAGTTGCTACTAAAGAAGGCCATTGCAAGGTAGAAAGTCCCATGATGGAATGTCCACTGGTACACCCACCCGCGTATCTAGTGCCAAACCCAACCAAAAATCCTCCAAAGACAAAAAATGCAAATCCTTTCAACGTAAAAATATTCGCGACATTAAAAATCTGGGTAGGCATCAGTTTGCTAAAATCTGTAATCCCGTATTGGTAAAGGACGGTTTTTGTACTCTCTGCAACGACTATATTGCTGGGATTGTGCAGGAATTTTGATGCAATCAAGGCTCCAATAAGCATCCCACCAACAAAAAATAAGTTCCAAATTTCTTTTTTCCATTCGTACTGAAAAAATGGTATGTTGGCGGGAACACACATCGCACATAGATGCCGTAACGACGAGGAAACACCAAATTTTTTATTACCAATTAGTAATAACGTTGGAACCGTAAGGCCAATAAGAAGCCCTGCTATGGACCAATGCCATGGCTGCCTAATAATTTCTAGCATATTTTTTAATCCTTTTTCTCTACGGTTGAAATTCCGAATGGCAAATACAATGGGCAAAATGAGATGAAAGATGTTAACAAAAACACCATCGCCAAAAGCCCTAAAATGATGGCAGTAGTACCCCCGATAACCCCAGTATAATACAACACAGCAACCAAGACTGCCAAAATAATACGGATTAATTTGTCGGTTGCACCCATGTTCTTTTTCATATTATTATTTATTTTTATTGGTTACATATTGATTAACGTTTTGCCAAGTCCCCCCATTTGTTACATTTGTAATGCCATTTTGGGCTAAAATCGACTTAGCTTGTCCGCTCCTATTTCCACTCCTACAAAATACGATAATTTGGTTTTTATTTTTGAATTTTGCCAAATTATTTTGCACCTTATCGAGG
This sequence comes from Saprospiraceae bacterium, assembly GCA_016720635.1. GTDB lineage: Bacteria > Bacteroidota > Bacteroidia > Chitinophagales > Saprospiraceae > JADKKF01. The sequence continues at coordinate 65,529 of JADKKF010000015.1, read as the reverse complement.
GGAATATTTACTGCACCTTTCACAGATCCTCCAGAAAATTCAAAAGGCGTCCTAACATCTACCAAATAGGCACCATTTTCTATCAACGGTCTTAGATTTTCAGACCCTCCACTTCCAAATAATTTTTTTAAAAAATCAAACATATTATTTACTTTAAGATTGTTTCTCGAACCATGATATATACTCCCATAACTAAAACAAACCAACCAAAAGCAGGTTTTAATTTAGCCCCGTCAATTTTCTTGGAAAGCATCAAACCCAACAAAATTCCAAAAATTGCAAATCCTGACACAGATAACAAAAGCTTCCAATCCATGTAGGTCTCGCTAGGCTCACTCAAAAACCCAATAAACGAATTGGTTGCGATGATCAATAGCGAAGTACCAATGGCCTCTTTCATGGGCAATTTTGACAATAACACCAGTGCTGGAATAATCAAAAAGCCCCCTCCTGCACCTACAAGGCTCGTTAATCCGCCAACCATAGCTCCCTGAAGCATTAGAATAGGATAGTTAATTTGTAGACTTTTGCTTTCGTTTACTTGACCATTCTTGTCCGATTTTATCATCTTGTATGATGCTCCAATCATCAAAAATGCGAAAAGCACCATAAGAAAAACCCCTTTCGTTAAAACAAATCCACCTATGGTAAAAATCTCATTTGGTATCGCGGGGACTAAAAAAGCCCTTGTCAAAAAAACAGATATTATAGAAGGACCGCCAAACAACAAGGCAGTTTTAAAATTCACCAAGCCTTGCCGAAAATAAGAATAAGAGCCCACCGAACTGGTCAAACCAACAATAAACAATGAATATGCGGCGGCAGAAACTGCTTCTACGGAGAACAAATAAACCAAAACAGGAACCGTCAGGATACTGCCTCCTCCTCCAATCAAGCCCAACGAAATTCCAATAAAAATCGAGGCAATATATCCGATTATTTCCATAATTTGATTTAACAGATGTAAAGATAGCAATGTTTCTATCTATTGTATATATTTTTACTTTTTTCTAAAAAAAATAATTTCAATACATTCAGTTCCACATCTACTCATCGTTTTATCTTCTTTGCTTGCACTTCAATCCCAAAACATGTAAGCTATCTACTCCTCATGGCAACAATTTTCCAAACAAGTTACAATATTCTTCATCTTAGGAAATTTTAAAGAAACGAACTTATTTCGGCCTCTCTTCTGTGAAACCAATACCCCTTTATCCTCCATCAAAGTAATGTGCTGGGATGCAATCGCTTGCTCCAAATGCAAAAGTGCTTGTATTTCCAATATGTTCATTTCCTTATTTTCTGTCAAAATATCAACAATGGAAAGCCTCACAGGATGCGCTATTACCTTGAGCATATTGATGGCAGACAACAAACGAGCCTCTTCTATCCTATCTAAAAGTACCATAAACAAAACTATTATGAATACAAAGATATATATCTTTCTATGTATATGGGCTTTTATTTGGTGAATAATGAGTTTGGGAGAGAAACTACATTTGGCTGTTCAAAACTTTATTTTGTTGTTCTATGCTTTCGTCGTGAATTGCTTTGATCAATCTGGCTATAAAATCCTCGCTCAACTGATGATGAGAAGCTTTTGAGATAAACCTTTCTAGAGTATTTTTCCATCTATTGGATTGGAGGATGGTGATATTATTCATTTTTTTATAGTTTCCAATTTCTCTGGAAATGCTCATCCTAGAGGACAATAGATTCATTAATTCATCATCAATCAAATCGATATTTTTCCGCATTTTTTCCAAATTAGAAATGCTATCCAATTTTTCAGGTAATTCGGTCCTCAAAACCAAATTTCCGATCAGTTCAGCATAAATCTCAGGTGTCACTTGCTGTGCTGCATCACTCCATGCTTGGTCAGGAGTCACATGGGCCTCGATCATCAAGCCATCAAAATTCAAATCCATGGCTTTCTGAGCCACTGAAAAAAGCAGATCTCTTCTACCGCAAATATGCGATGGGTCATTAATCATCGGAATTTCGGGCATTCTGGTTTTCAAGTCGATGGCGATACTCCATTGGGGTCTATTTCTAAATGTTTTTTCACCTGAAAATGAAAATCCACGATGAATGGCTGCGATTTGCGATAATCCAGCTTCTCTAAGCCTTTCGATGGCTCCGATCCAAAGTTCCAAATCGGGATTGGTAGGATTTTTAACCAAAACAGGAATCTCAACCCCTGTCAAGGCATCTGCTATTTCTTGCACCGAGAAAGGATTGGCAGTGGTTCTAGCCCCAACCCAAAGCACATCTACTCCTAACTTTAAGCAACTCTCTACGTGTGAAGCTTTAGCTACTTCTACACATACGGGTAGATTATTTACTTTTTTTGCTTGTAGCAACCAATTTAGCCCAATCTCCCCCACCCCTTCGAAGCTACCAGGGCGTGTTCGAGGCTTCCAGATACCAGCCCTTAACATATCAACCTTCCCAGTGTTTTTAAGCCTTCTACAAGTCTCCAAAACTTGTAATTCAGTCTCAGCACTACAAGGACCCGATATGAGAAATGGACGCTTGCTTTTGGAAAATAGCTGATCGATCATTCTTTTTTTAAATTGAGTTTAAATTCTCTCATTAGTATGATTCAAACCTTGAAAAAGTTTTTGGAAGCAATCATTTTTTATTTTTTATATAAAATACAAAAGCCATGAGGTGGGATTTTTATATTTGAAACAAATGAGCCAATCACTTGATTTGATATAGCTAGTTGCCAGCCTGGATTCGGCAAGTTCAATTCTTTTTCTTCATTTGAACTATTCGCTATCACCATAGCTTTTTTCCACGAGTCTTTCATTTTGCCTCTACTTAGCTCAGCGACGAAAACCCAATCCGTAGATTTTTCAAATGACACCTGCCTTTGGATCTCTGATTTTGAGTTCATGCGGAATAGTTTATGGGCTTTTCGAATAGCCATCAATTTTTTAGTAAAATTACAAACCTCAATATTCTTTGATTTCAAGTTCCAGTCAATAGAATTAACCGAATCTGGGCTTTCGAATGAATTTTCAACGCCTTTTTTATCCCTCAAAAACTCCGTTCCAGCAGCAATAAATGGTATTCCTTGACTTGTAAAAACCAAGCCCAAAGCCATAGTATGCATGGCGATTCTATCTTTGCTATTTGTATGGGGAGTAGAAGCCAGAACTTTATCCCACAAGCATAAATTATCGTGGCAATCAGCGTATTGGATCACCTGACCCGTTGCATTGGCATAAGGAATTTTGTCATAAAAGCACTTCGACATATCCACTTGGGGATGATCCATTGACCCCACGAAACCAAACTTTATGGTCTCCATCATCGAATTATTTCCTTGAACAAAACCCAAGCTTTTTGAATCAAAGACATATCCTTTGATTCCATCTCTGTAATCATCGCTAAATACAGCTATTTGGTCTAATTTGGAAACATACTTTTTAAGGGCGCGATTTGGTTCGGGGATCATAGCATCTCCAGCGGTCCATCCTTCCCCATAGAGCAAAGCATCGGGATTTTCTTTTTTTATTGCCATTGAAATTTCATTCATGGTCCCGATGTCGTGGATACCCATTAAATCAAATCTAAATCCATCTATGCCAAAATTTTTCATCCAGTGTAATAAACTCTCAATCATGAATTTGCGCATCATTGGCCTTTCGGAGGCGGTTTCATTTCCACAAGCTGAAGCATCTGACCATTTACCATCTGGCTTTATGCGGTGATAATAACCAGGCTCGATTTGATGAAAATTTGATTCTTGGGAAGCTCCTGTATGGTTATAAACCACGTCCATGATTACTTTTATCCCTTGATTATGAATGGCATCAACCATTTTTTTAAACTCTAGAATCCTAGTAAGCGGATTATAGACATCCGTGGCAAAACTGCCTTCTAAAGCATTGTAATTTTTGGGATCATAACCCCAATTGTAATTATATGGCTTTTTTGTTTCGTCGATGGACTTGAAGTCAAAGAATGGCAAAATATGGACATGCGTAAAACCCATATCCTTTATGTGACTAAGCCCAGTGAGTAGTCCTTGAGGAGACTTGGAATCTATTTCTGAAAATCCTAGAAAAGTCCCTTTGTTTTTGACACCAGAACTTGGGTGAACACTTATATCCCGCAGATGCAATTCGTAAATAGATGCATCAGTATAAGGCCTTGTTTTTATTGGCTTGGTTGATACTTTTTTTTGCTTAAAAATATCTGTAAGAAGGTATGCCCTGTCACCATTGACACCCACGATTTTGGCATAAGGGTCGCACACTTCATGGCTCCAGATTCCACTTCTCAAAGTTTGGATGGTATAATAATGTTTAAGCCATTTTTCAGGTAAAACACATAGCCAGACCCCCTGTTCTGTTTTTACACCATATTCTGTCAAACTAGGTGCTCCGCCTTGCCCATTTTTATAAATATTAAAACGAACTGAATCAGCCGTCGGCGCATAAACTTTTATTTGAAACCGTTGATCAACAGTAGTCAAGCCAAGGTCATTTTTACTATAAATAGGATAATTTGACGAATTAAAAGGCATATTCTGACAATGTAAAACCTGAATTAGGAACAAATAAAAAATGCAAAAACAAGCACCAAATCGCAATACCATAAGCTAAATTTAATTAAAAATTCGTTCAACCATAAAATCAATAGATACGAAGTTTTCAAATATACCAAAATAACCCCAAAACCTATTAATTTTGCGCCTGAATAATAAAATATTAAGAAATCGACATGAAAGTTTTCAAATTCGGAGGGGCATCGATTAAAGATGTGGAAGGGATAAAAAACGTAGCAAATATTATTAAAAAATATAGGACATCTCAATTAATTGTAGTGATTTCAGCCTCAGGGAAGATAACCAATGCACTTGAAGAGGTTGTTAATTCTTATACAAAAGGCCATGAAGACCTTAATACGAAATGGCAGTACGTTAAAGATTATCATTTGGCTTTGCTTCATGGGCTTCTTGGGGAAGACCCAAGTTTGGATGATTTGCTCAGCGATTTATTTGCCGAGGTTGAATGGGTTTTGGAAGAGCCTCCTGCAAGGGCCTATGATTACGTTTACGACCAAATCGTTAGCATCGGAGAATTACTTTCTACGAGAATTGTCTCCAATTATCTCAACAGAGAAAATATAACCAACAAATGGGTGGATTCTAGGGATATTATCATCACAGATGAGACCTATCGAGAAGGGAAGATCCAATGGGAAGAAACGCTAAAGAAAACCAATGAATTAATAACACCTATAATCAAAGAAGGCATCGTTTGTGTCACTCAAGGCTTTATCGGAGCGACCAAAGACAATGAGACTACAACTCTAGGCCGCGAAGGTAGTGATTAGTCTGCAGCTATATTATCGCATTGTCTTCATGGTGAGGCCATGGTTATTTGGAAAGATGTTAGCGGAGTATTGACAGCTGACCCTAGACTTTTTGACAATGTCCAAAAACTCGATAAATTATCTTATCAAGAAGCCATCGAAATGACCTATTACGGCGCCACGGTGATACATCCAAAGACAATCAAACCCATTCAAAACAAAAGCATTCCTCTTTACGTGAAATCATTTCTGGACCCTGATGCCGAAGGTACCATCATCAGTTCGTTTTCGGATCTAAATTACCCACCTGTGGTGATGGTTGAAAAAAATCAAATTTTGTTAAAAATTACGACGAGGGACTTTTCATTCGTCGTAGAATCTCATCTCGCGATGATTTTCGATCTTTTCGCAAAGTATCGTATCAAAATCAATATGATGCGCAACTCTGCCATCAGTTTTTCTGTTTCAGTTAATAATGATACTGGAAAAATAGACAGTCTTTGTGCTGAATTGGAGGCTAATTTCAATATCAGCCGACAAGATGGATTTCAAGTTTATACCGTAAGACATTTTACCGATCAAATGATAGAACATTTAAAAGAAAATAAACTAATCGGCATGGAGGATCGCACTGACAAAACCCTTCAAATGGCCGTAAAAGATATTCCTTTGATGACATTAAAACACTGATTATGCATATTCCGTTGAAATATCGCTGGAACGATCCGACCGAGATAAAAACGTTTTTAACACAAAATAATCACGGTCTTTTTATTTCAAGTCACGGCAATCTAACGGAAACCACCATTTTGCCATTTGAATTTCTCTTCGACAAAGACGATAAACTAATCGGAGCATTAACCCATATTTCAAAGGCTAACAAACAGTCGAAATTATTGAAAGAAGGGCAATCGTGCACTATCCAAATACTTCATAGCCCAACCTATATTTCTTCTTCTTGGTATAAAAATGAAAATGTAAGTACCCTCAATTATATCAGTGTAAAAGGCAATGGAATACTTCATATTCAATCCCTAGAAGAGCTCATACCTGCATTGAAAAGTCTAACAAATCACTACGAATCTTCTAGCAAAAATGGGCGAACTTTCGAATCTTTGAGTGAAAAACTTATTTCAGACCATTTACCAGGCATCATTGGATTGGAAATACGATTTACCGAAACTTTTGCGGCAAAAAAACTAAGCCAAAATAGAGATGATGAAGATTTTAAAAATATAGTCATTCAGTTAGAGGCCAAAAATGAATTGGAAATGGCAGAGTCTATGAAAGCTATTCGCCCACATTTATTTCATTAAAAAAAATGCAATCCAAATTGGTCCCATATACCCTCATAGTTGACTGTGGAAGTACTAAGTCCAATTGGGCTTTCATGTCCCTAGAAGAGACGCTATACCTTCAAGCTAGAGGATTTAATCCTTTGAATGAAAATCTCGAATATAGGCAAGAAGTCCTAAAAGATTGGAAGGCAAAACTTAGCCATTATTCACCTAATCAAATCTTTTATTATGGTGCGGGTTGTATCAATTCTACGAAGAACCAAATCGTCAAGGATTTACTTCATGATATTTTTCCAAATACAAAAAATATTTCTGTCAAGTCTGATTTAAATCTAGTTTTAGAAGCCGACCCAAGTCAAGAGCCAAAAATCGTGGGAATATTAGGCACGGGCTCCAATACTTGTGTGGTAGAAAATGATTCGGTTATCGACCAAATACCATCACTTGGATTTTTGTACGGAGATTTCGGCAGCGGATATGTGCTAGGCAAATCAATCATCCACGCAGTTTTCAACCGAACCTGTCCAGAAATTTTGAGAACAAAAGTACTTGCAGATCAGGCTTTACTTGCATTTCGCAAGTTCCTTTTCGAACACCCCGATCCTAAATCTTTTGTGGCTGGGTTGGTCGTACATTTGAATGCTTGTATTGAAGAAAAATCGGTTCAAGAGTTAATCGACCGTCATTTCGAAGATTTTTACAAGCAACTTATTGTCCCTTACCAAAGGAAATTACCCATAATTTTATATGGTAGCATTGCACATTATTTCGAAAAACATATCAAGGAAACTGGGCTAAAATTTGGTTTCCCAACAGTATCATGTGTTAAAGATCCCCTAGAATCTTGGATCAAGAATCGCCTTTAAAATAGCCAAAACTCGATCCAAGATTTATCCTTTTTTGGGATCTCTCAAGTACTAATCATTATTTATCGGAGGACAAATTCAATGGTAAAAGGCCTTCTTGGGTCATTTTCCAAATTTGGCTCGGATTATCAATGTCGTAATCATTATATTGCTGAATTCCATTACTAGAAAGGATGGAAGAAATCCCCTTATCAAAAGTTACTCTGGCATTTAATGGAATTTCAAGTTCTATGGACAGCTTAGGGGATACCCATCCTTGATCTACACTAAAATAAAAATTAGGACTTAGCGACAAGTGTTTACCTTCGAATAAAATTGGATATTCAACCATTTTAAAGTCCAATTTTTTTCTACCCTCGTCCAAAGTTGCTGATAAAAAGGAAGTAAGGTTATAATCGCCTGAACTGCTGGGCTTAATGGTAAGCTCGATGTCATCATAATTGCCAAATTTTTCTTTTGAAAAATTAATTTCTGCTGGCAAATTGTCTAGATCTATGTGAAGTGGTGAATTTGTGACTGTCTGCGGTGCATAACTTTTCTTGATTTTGAAGGTATTGTCACCATCAATATCGACTTCATTAGACCAAGGACTATCATTGTTGATAGATATTTCTACACCATTGCTACTTACAATATCGCCTACCTCAACAGATCGTCTTCGTTTGAAATCATCCTCTGACTTGATAAGTATATCGTAGCGATGATTTATTCCTTCCCCAATTTTAACGAATTTACCCTTGGGCACTTGCAACTCAACACTAGCAGCCTGAACTCGCCAGCGGCTATCTTTTGACAAATTGTATCTAGAGGGCAACGATAAAACACGCCCTTCAATATGATATTCAGCACTAAGTTCTTTAGCATTGGCTTGAGCCTCGTTTTCATCGCTACCAAAAGCACCTATTTTCTCGAATAAGTGGTACTCTTGATCGGGACTCGTGGTAATCAATAAATCGATATCGTCTCCTAAAAAAGGATTTCCATTCATATTAGAAATTTTCCATTTGGTTAGATGGAAAGAGCCTTGTATTTTATCATACTGTGCTGGTACGACAATGAGCGTATCGCCATAAGGTTGGGTGATGCTCAGTTCATTGGTGATATATTGGTGAGTTGAAAAATCCGACAATAATCTTATACCGCATACTATCGTAAAAATGAGGCATAAAAGCCACGTTCCAAGCCCAATCCAATAAGCCTTAGGGGAAATTTTTCTATTCCTTAAATAATTAATAAACCAAAAGATGATATAAAATAAGGGAATGGCAATCAATAAATACAAACTTATAACCATCATATAATTCCAAAAGGTATTGTCTCCAAAAAAACTGGGAATGAAAGCCGCAGCTACAATCAAACTAGCTGTAAAAGAAAAAAAAGACGTAATCGCACCTATTAAAATGACGATTCCCAAAATTACCAATAGCAATCCCCCCATTTTTTTAAGAAAATCCCCAAAATTTTCAAAAATCGTCCTTTTGGTTTCAAAATTAAATTTTCCTGCGTTAGTGTCAGAAGACGTAGCAAAAGATTTAATTTTGTCAACACCTTCATTTATGATATTATTTATGTTATCAAAATTGATTGGCTTTCCTTGCATTTCCAAATACTCTGAAGGTGATTTTGCCTCAGGTAAGACTATCCATAACAATAAATATATCCAAATAGGGATACCAAAAACCCAAATTAAAATTACAAAGCCAATTCGCACCCATAGGGGATCTTTAATGCCTAAATACTGCGCTAATCCAGCACAAACACCAGCCACCACTTTGTCATGGCCATGTCGATAGAGTCTGCGACCTGGGTTGAATGTGGAATCTTCTTGGCTATAATTATTCCTTGGTCCAGCCTCGCTAGAAGACTCTTCCAATATTTGTTCAGGCTCACCCAAGACAGCTATTACTGCTTCTACATTTTTTCGGGAATAAATCGAACTACCTGGATTCTTTTCTTGCAACAATTCAGCTATCCGGGTTTCAAAGTCCTTAATCAACTCATCATGGCTACTGGCGTCATTAAATGCTCTCTTAATTTTTTGTAAATATGTCTTCAACAACTCGTACGCATCGTCGTCAAGCGTCAGGGCCGCGCCTCCTAAATTTATCTGTATGATCTTGTTCATATTGGTTGATTTTATTTTATTTAATGATATTATTTACGCAGATGACAAAATCGTGCCAAGCTTCCTTTAATTCCAAATAAACCCGCTGGCCTTCATCTGTAAGTGAAAAGTATTTACGAGGAGGACCACTGTTGGATTCTTCCCACCGATAGTCCAACAAATGATAATTCTTCAACCGGGTTAATAAAGGATAAAGAGTCCCTTCCACTATGATTAAGTCCATATCCTTAAGAGCTTTGATAATGTCACTTGGATAGGCCTCCCCTCTTGCGACGATGGCTAGAATACTCATCTCGAGTATGCCTTTTCGCATTTGTGCTTTTGTATTCTCTATATTCATAATAAGTAATTGACAATGCAAATATATATACAAAACAATATACTATGCAATACATAATACCATTTATCACATTGCTCAATTTTATGCATACTACTATATAGTTGCAATACGCTGTATTACAATTCTTTATACATAATCATTAATTGCTATGCATATTTTTTTAACAAATATTTAACATTTGAAATCAACGGACAAGGGTGATATTCCCTTGTCTTTGTGTGGTAGTTTGGTCTTCACAGATGATTTTTAAATAATAGCCATAGACGTCAGGAGGAAGGTCTTGTCCTTGAAATCTTCCATCCCAGCTAGGTATGCCTGAGTCAGAATGATAAACAAGATGCCCCCATCTATCGAAAATAGAAACAATGCAAGAAATCACAACATTCCCTTTAACTTGCCATTGATCATTTTCACCATCTCCATTGGGGCTAAATGCATTTGGGATAAACAAATATGGCTCCGTACAAGGATCTACTAAAACTCTTAAAACGATAGAAGTCGTATCCACACAGCCATCGGGTGAAGTGATGGTAACAAAATATCGAGTAGAAACAGTAGGATTTGCGATAGCTGTATTTAAGTTAAAGCTAGACAAACTCTGTTGAGGACTCCAGATATAGGTATAATTATTTAAAAATGTCGCTGTCAAAGTAGAGTTGGCACCCTTGCGAATTTCATCAGGTAAAGCATTAATGGCTAGATCCAATACCTTTGGTATAAGGACAACATTTACAGTATCATAGGCAACACAAACATCATTCAAGCCAACCATTTTTACAATATACTGAATGCTGCTTTCAGGACTAATGCCAACCACAGCTTCAAAAGGTGAAGTTGTGATATATGTCGTTGGAGTCCAGGTATAATTGCACGGTAAAATTTTATCTGGTCGTACAATTAGAGTGTTATTTTCACATAAAGATAAAATAGATGGATAGTCAGAATCTAACAAGGGAAGATTTATTTTTTTTGATAAACTATCATAACAGCCTTTAGATGACCCAATTTCTTGAAAAATATCGATATCAGTGACACGTTTCAATGATACCAAAATTGTATCTTGATTGAAAAAAGATACCACCGAATTATCAAAACCGATTTGGGTTTTCATCCATTGGATTGTATCATTTTCTATGGATGGGTTATTTACTACCTTTATTAAAATAGAATCCGCATTACATTGTACTATTTCATAAGTAAAATTAGGCGTAATTTTTTCATCATAAATATGTATTTGATGATAAGCTGTATCAGCGCAATCAAAGTTTGGATTGGCGACTAGGCGAATATAATAGGTACCTTCTTTGGGTACATCGAAGTTAAATGAACGATTGAACTGACGTGTAGTCAAGCCCATACTATCAGTCAAGATCCATTCAAATGTATTAGCAACGGAACTGTCGTTTTCTATAAAAATGGTCTTCGAACATTGAAAAAGTGGAGCTGTATACACAGCACTAACCGTCCCACATAACCCTACATTATATTGAAAATCTCTCCTCACAATTGATTGCAATATCCCAAGTCGATATTCCTTCATACAAATACCTACAACGAACTGACCCAACACATTGGGTGTTCCTGTCAATAACCCAGTCTGTCTATCAATCATTAGCGGTACGCCACTCAATACATTACTGAGTGAAAAGGGTGATTTCCAAACCACTTCTGGATATGGCGGATTTCCTGGTGGATTCGGCTGTGGTAAATCAGGTGGTGGGCCATTAAGCGGTGCACAAAGTTCATATACTATGGAATCGCCTTCCATGTCCTCGCCTGAATGATCAAAAATAATTGGATCATCCACGCAAATATACAAAGGTGGCCACTCCTTAAATGTTGGCGAACTATTACAATTCATCAATGCATGTTCGGTAATATCAGTAGAAAAAGTTGCCCCTGTCCCAATTGGTTCTTGTATATTGACTATGCTACCATTGCGACAACATCTTTGATAAACAAGTCTATAACCACCTTGCCGAAAAGGCAAAGAAACGGTATCAAAATAAGTTGTTGTATGAACGCAAATACTATCTTTTTGGACCCTACAAGGAGAAAAAAGAACAGGCGCAAGCGTGTCATTGTTTCTAAGGTACATGTATAGAACACCTTTAGAGGCTATGGTAGTATCGAGTTGGTTGTTTTGAAGAAAAAAACCCAAATATGCTGGATCGTCAAATGGCGCACTAGGACTACCATTTTTGCAGTCCCGATATACTGTAAGAGAAATTATGAACTTATTGTTCCCGAGACATTTATACGTTATTTCACCCCCAATAATATGGGTTGCAAATATTTTCGTTGGAAAATAAAATAAAGCACAAGCAAATAATATGAATATACAATGATTCGCTATTGGCTTTATAATTTTATTTGCCATTATTTCATAAATAAAAAGAAAAAGCCCATCAAATTGATTGACGGGCTTTATCTTATTTTATCTTAATAAAGTAATATTTCCTTGTTTGGTGAATTGTTCACCTCCAACGCATCGTGCTTTCAAATAATATCCATACACATCAGGGGAAAGTTCTTTGCCATCGAAAGTACCATTCCAACAGCCTGTATTGCTACTAGAAGGAACAACTCTTATGCCTTCAAATACTTTATTACCCCATCTATCATAGATGAAAATATCATAATCAATCACTGCCAATGATCTCAAGCACAAATAATCATTCTCTCCATCTCCATTTGGTGAAAACGCATTAGGGATGAATACAAAAGGTTCTTTACAATCGAAAACTCTAACCAAAACGAATTGTTGAAGTACCTGGGTACAACCATCTCTATTTGTTACTGTAACAGTAAAGGTCGTGCTTGTTTCAATCGTAGCAATTGGGTTAGCGATGTTCGGATTGTTCAAAACACCCGATGGCTGCCATTGATAAGTATAAGAAGGATCTGAAGTTACAGATAAATTTACTGTCCCAGCTTGCAATAAAGTATCAGGATCTGCGCTGATTGATAAAGCTGGAGTGAATGAACTTACTGAAACTGTAGCAGCTGCATTAGCTGTACATCCATTTTTATAAGTTACCAATACATTATAAGTAGTGCTTGTAGATGGATTTACCACGATTTTGTTCGTGCCTTGTCCCGATACAATGGCGGTATTTGGAGACCATAGATATGTCTGGACATTTCCAATATCGGCGACATTTGCTGTCAACTCAGTGCTCTTTCCAGGACAAATCATAAGATTACCCGTTATTTGTACACGATTATCCTGTACTTTCAATCGAATTACATTCTCATGAGTACATCCATAAATATCCCTGACTCTAACAGTATATGATTCATCAGCTGTTACCGTCACATCCAACGTTGAACCCGTACCTACCTGAACACCAGCACTGTTAAACCAAGTGTAAGTTCCAGCATTTACGTTATTCGCTATTAATCTAACTACATTTCCATTACATACTACAGAATCCTTGGTGATATTAACAGTATTGTCTTGAGTCAAAATAGCTACTACTCTATCTGTAGTTGTACAATTCTCTTGTGTATTTGTAATTGTCACTAAGAAAGTCGTAGTACTTTGTAACGAAGCTTTAGGGTTGGCGATATCTGCATTATCCAATAATGCTGCGTTATTCCAATGGTAGCCAAAACTAGTGTTGGCTCCAGGGTTCAAGTTCACCATATTGGTATTACAAGCGATAACCGTATCAGGTAAAGTTGGCCACTGGTATGGTCTAAGAGTTATTTGTCTTACTATAGAATCCACACATGGAGAACCACCTATCATATAACAGTATAATTGCCCAAATTAGGGAAATTGATCGTTGGAGAAGCTACTGTTGTTACTGTAGGTGGAGTTGTTCCGAATACCCAAGTAACATTTGAAGCCACACCAGTATTCGTAAATTGTACTGATAATTGATTTGCACAAGATTGTCTGAACGTAAATCCTAACTGATCTTGTGATCTATTTACTACTACTTGTGGGTTAAGAACTTTCTTACATCCAGAAACTGGATCTGACACTGTTACTGTATAAGTGGTAGTAACAACTGGTGCTGCTGTTGGGCTAGCGGATCCAATATTACTCAATCCTACACCAGGAGCCCATGTATAAACATATGGACTAACAGGACTTGGATTCAATACAAGTGATTGACCTATACAAATAGAACCGCCACTCACTGAAACTTGATTCAAGTTCCTTGTAGTAAATGATTTAACTTGGCAGATTCTACAATCTTCTGTAAAAGTAGCACACATAGTCACATCAAAAGCTCCAGCCTCCAATGAATTTGAATAAGTATTTCCTGTTCCAGTTAAACCGTTACTCAAAGTCCAAGTAACAGAAGTTGGAGGGAAATTATTATCATAAGTAGCTGTCAAAACTACATCACTATTCTGAACACAATTTCTTATATCAATATTGAAATCAGCCTTAATCTCAGAGTCAGCCTGAAGAACGAAAGTCTCAGAAGTAGTAGCTGTACAGCCTTCTATAGAGACAATGGTCAAATTAACGGTAACCGTTGATCCACATGCAGCCGTAACCTTTGGATTTACAACATTGGAACGTGTGGTATCTGTACCTACAATAATCTCCCACTGTTGTCTCAATCCAGCATTTCCATTTATGGAATCACGTGAAGTAGAATTCAAAGACAAAGTACATTTCTCTCCACAACGAACAACATTCCTTGTGAAACTAGGAAATAAACCATCCCCAACATTTGCATCTACAGGTCTTCTTACAGTGGAGTTTCCACAACCAAGTGAATTGGTAACCTTCAACTGTAACCAAATATCATTCGGACTTGTCACCGTGAAATTTGGACCTTGTAAATTAGATGTTAAAACGGTAGCACCTTGTAAAAGTGTCCATTCGTATGTAGATATAGTAGAATTAGGAATGGTATTTACTGATGTACTCACAGGAGTAATCGTATAAACTCCACTACATTTTTTTACTGAATATGTGAAATCTGCAGTAATCGATTGAGAATTATTCAAATCTATATACTGTGAAATTGTTTGGATACAACCTTGTGTAGATCCAACCGTCAACCTAACAAGTACTCGTGTTGCACTAGATGGTATAGAAATAGTATTGTTCCTACCACTTGCACGAATGGTATCAGTACCATTGATAAACTCCCAATTCCAACTATTAACTGCAGAACCAGCAATTGTATCACGTGAGGTATCGTTGAAATTGACAACATAAGTATCATTACATATATAAAATGAATTCGTAAATGACGGAATCAAACCAGAATTCGGGATCGTGAAATCAACAAAAGCTGTATCATTACAAGTTTCAGTTCTGTAAGCGACAAGGGCCACTCTGTGATTTCCGACTGTACTAAAAGTATGGCTAGGATTACTCAAATTCGATGTATCAGAATTTGTTGGATAATCAAAGATCCACTTCACAAAATTAACAGCACCTGTTGATTGATCTTGGAATGCAACGGTATTGTTACCACATTCTACCGAGGCTACTGCACCAGCAGCGATGGGTGGCAAATCACACTCTCTAACATTGTATTGGAAGTCTCTTCGAGTAGAAGATAACAATTCTCCGCCTCTATATTCATCTACACAAACACCGATTAGATATTGTCCAATTATTGTTGGGAAAGCTGTCAAACGACCCGTATTTGCATCAATGGCCAAAGGCGTTGTCCCACCCATCAAATTTGATAAATTAAATGGGGCTTTCCATACCACTGTATCATAAGGTGGATTGGATGGAATCGCTGGATTAGGAATGGCTAAACTTGCCCCTTGAGATGGTACACATAATTTATATACCAACGAGTCTCCATCTGGATCTATTGCTCCATGGTCAAAATCCAATTGACTATTGGTACAAATATAAATATCTGGCCAAGATTTAAAATTAGCAGCTGTATTGCAATTCAATTGGGCAGCCCCTGTCAGTTTAATAAAATAAGTAGAGCCAGTTTCTAACGGATCTACGATATTATTAACTGTATAATTCCTACAACATCTTTGATAAGCAAAGATATATCCATCAGGATTAAAAGGTAGATTCACCGTATCAGTATAAATCGTTCTATGTACGCATACATCGGTATTCCTAACACCACAATCATTCACCAAAGTTTGGTGAATTGTATCCTCACCTGTATAAGGAATCAAAATTTTTCCATTGATTGTAAAAGGACCAGTAACGGCAACGGGTTGATTGGTTCTACCATCATAGATTCCTACTGGTGCAGGGTCATCAAATGAGGCAGCTGGATTCCCATTATAACAATCACGGTAAAGCAATAATTTAATTTCATAATTATTGTTCCCTAAACATCTGTATGTCAATTGGCCCCCAACTATATGGGTTGCAAAGGAATTAACGGAAAACGCCAAACCTATTATGACCATACTAATTCGCAAAATATTTTGCCAACTATTATTTTTCATTGGATTTATTATTTGTAAAGAATTTATAGCTCTTCTTCTTTTCATATTTAACATATTGATCTTTTTTAAATTCTTAGAAAAGAAATTAATTGGACATATTTTTAACAACATTAACTATCTCCACTCTTCTTTCACGTGAAGCTGGTACGCTGTATATTGAATTACGGACATCCTTGATATTGGCAACCACAGTTCTAGGAGCTTTTCTCTCTCCATACGCTCTATGAGACACTTTCAATCCACCATTTTTCATAAATGGCGCGATTTTACCGCCACTATATTTGCTTAGTTGATTGACAACACTATTGATCCTTCTTTTAGCCAAGGCATCGTTATAACTTGTAGAAGCTCTTGGTGAACAAAATCCTTGTATCACGATATCAAGTTTTTCACCGTTTGCTAAAGCATTGTCAAGTGCTTCAATGAAATCAACCAAATCGTCATTTCCTTTCTTAACTTTATTTACAAAGAAATCTTCAACTTCATTGGCAGCAAATACTTTTGCATCATCCTTTAATGGTTTTGTGTAGAACTCTACGAATGTAGCTTTTCTATCAAAATAAGGGAAAAATGTTTCTTGATATTGTTTAGAAGTTGTTGTTCTTCTTGTACGTTTTTCAGGTTCGTCGTTGTCAAAATACAATGCCAAAGGAAGGTAATCCTCTGGGCGACCACGGCCTAAATACAATTTTTGGACAATGGTTCCTGAATTGATGGTACCTTTTGTATTAAAATCTAAAGTATCAGGACTAAATCCTCGTTTAGTAGCAATCAAGCGGTATTCTTTACCCACTTCGATCGGGAAGCTAATCAAGTTCAAATTTGGATCCATCTGAGCCACTATTTCTTTGCTAGGATCGTCCATATCTATTAACTTAACAGTACTACCATTCAAATTTTCATTGGTCTTCTTATTGAAAGTTAAAACATCCAATTTGATAGTTTTTGGCTTCAAATAAAGCTTTTTGAGTATTTCCTGTGACTTATCGATACCTTTTGTGGTAAATGTCACTTCATCGGATGTATAGCCATTCTTTGAAGCTACTATTTTATAATCACGACCTCTATCTAATGGAAAGTCAAATCTTGAAGTCAAGTCATTGGTAACAACTACAGGATTTTCAGGATCGGTCATGTCTATTAGTTGCAATGAAACGCCCTTCAATGAATCTTTAGAATACCCATCAAATGTCAAAGCAACAAGATTTAACTGAATGATTTCTCCTTTAAAGATGTCGTTACAACATGCATCACTTGGCTTATCCAACTTGTTGGTTCCCAATCTGTTGGACGACATGTAAGCAAATTTTCCATCTCTAGATTCAACGTAATACAAATCATTGAATGAGCTATTGAGTTGCTTTTCAGCGTTTCTAGGAGTCAGAAATACTCCATTTTTTTGTTGTGCTGCATAAATATCAAAACCACCGTAACCAGGGTACCCTAGTGAAGAGAAATACAAAATTCCTTTCTTAGAATTGAAATACGGAGTTATATCATCTTGATCTGTATTAATACTTGCCAAAACAGGAGTGCCAAAGCTTCCATCTGAGTTAATATCTGCAACATAAATGTCAAGACCGCCCTTGCCACCTGGTCTATTTGACACAAACCACAATTGTTCTTGGTTCGAACCAAATTTCTTTGCGACAAATGGTTGAGTATTAGAAGCCCCAGAAGCATTTATTGGCTCAGGCAATTTTTTTAGCTCGCCAAAATTCCCATTATTAAAAGATCTTTCATAAATATCGCAACGGATCTCACTAGAATTGATGAATTCACAAAGAGTACAATATACTTTTGATTCATCGCTTGTAAATGCAGTATGTCCGACAATCTTACCCGCATCTTCATAGCGAATAGCTGCCTTACCTGCATCAGACATCATGATATTGCTGATTTTTCTAGCTGGTCTATGAGGGTCACTTGGATTGTCAAATCTCAAGGAAGAAAAATATAGTTTATCATTTAGTGGACTGGGCGCAATATCAGAATAATCAGAATTGATTTCACGTCCCATTAATGCTACGTTAGCATTGGACATATCTTCAATTGATTTTTTACCACCTACCCAATCAAGTGAAGTGATAATTCTTTTTGCAGCAGCAGTAAACACTGGATCTTCGCCGTCGTGTTCAGAAAGATACATATCGATATCTTTTCTAGCTCCATCATAATCTCCGTTTATCCATCTAGAATAACCCAAATAATATGTAGCCAAAGGATAATCCTTTCTTTTATCGCTTTCATTAACTTTTTTGAAATATTCAGCTGCTACACCAAATGATTGTTGATTTAAGGCAGCCTCTGCCAAATTATATTGCAAATCTACTCTTTTATCATCGACACTTAATGCCGAGCTATAATGAGTAAATGCAGCATTGTAATCCTTATTTTCCATCGCCTCTTTAGCTGCTTCGACGAACTGCTTTAAAGTGGGGCTTTGGCCGAAACTAGCAAATGAAATTTGCAGCCAAACGAAAATAATGCATATTAATTTTTTCATATCTTTTCTCATGAGTTGCTTAATAATTTTAAAATTAACCTCTATTTAATTTATTACAAAATAGGGCATATTTTATTTTCTTTGAGGGGCTTCACATTTATACATCTATAAGACATAGACAATTCAGGCCCTCCTCTCCCATTGGTTGCTTCTTTAAATCCAGATACATTTATATCATAAGAAAGTCCAACGTGCCATTTGGTATAGTGTACCTCGATGGTAGGAATAAGTGCATCCCCTACAAAAGAATTGCCAGGATTTGCACGATAATTTATACCCAATTGGACGGCCAATTCCTTGGCAGGTCTCTGGTTAAGATGTATTCTTACAGCAGCACCACCTACTGCTTCATCTTGTTGATTTTGTTTCTGATACAAAGCATTGACCAATAAGTCTAGTCCATTAGTCAACTTAAAGCTAGACATAACATATCCAGAAAGACGAGAAGACAATTTGATATCCTTTCCATCGATAAAGTTTTGCTTAGGTTGTGTCAAATGGAAATAACCCAATCCAAAATCAATTTTCGTCCTTTTACTTGGTTTTTGCCATCTATAATTAGCTCCTACCGAAGCATCAAAAAATCCGAACTTTAATCTAGAGAAATTTTCTCCATTAGGAAGGGTTGCTACATATGACCCAATATTGTTATCAAATTGGTTATCCCACTTAAGATCATCTAGTTTGAAAGATCTTTGTACATAACCTAACTGTAGCCCTCCTGTAATAATATTGCGAGGGTTAATTATGTAATTGTACGAACCATTTAAGGAAAGATTCAAATATTGCAATTTTGAATCTCCAGCCTTGTCATAGTTTAATTGTAATCCATATCCCAAAAAACTCTTTTCAGATCTTTTGAAATAATACTTGCTGTCATACTCCGCGGTAAATGTTTGATAATTTACTGGGACATTCCTCCATTGATTTCTCCAATTTGCAGATATACGACAATCTCCATTATAAACTCCAGTCAATCCAGGATTGATATTAAGTGGAGAATGATAAAATTGGGAATAATGCAAATCTTGGGCTCCTAGTCGTCCCAAAATCAAAAGCATAAAAAGGAATAAGTTAGAAGTAATCTTACTGCTCATTCTTTATATTATTTAATTTAAAGTACTTTAATAAAAATGATTTTTTATTCATTTCGTGGCTCAAAGTTAATCAGAATTATTTGATGTATAAAATAAAATGCTAATTTATTTTTAATTAATTTAGCTTTCACATTTCAAGATGCATCAAATATAAATTTTGTTGCTGCCTTAACATTTTATTAATACCAAAATCATGCCAAAAATAAAAATTGTCGTCTTTACGGGTGCTGGAATGAGTGCCGAATCTGGACTTAAAACTTTTAGAGATGCAGACGGACTGTGGGAAAACTACGATATTATGCGGGTTGCAAGCCTTTCAGGCTGGAATAAGGACCCAAACTTAGTCCAAAAATTTTACAATGAACGACGTGCACAATTGTTACAAGTAAATCCAAATGAGGGTCATTTTATCTTAGCGCAATTGGAAACAAAATTTCAAATTAATGTCATTACACAAAATGTTGATGATCTCCATGAACGCGCTGGTAGTTTACATGTAACACATTTGCATGGGGAATTACTAAAAGTTAGGTGTACTAACTCCCTAAATCATATATTTGATTGGAAATCGGCTTTGCACATGGGTCATAAGTGTTTTTGCGGGGCTCAACTACGTCCAAATATTGTTTGGTTCGGCGAAGATGTTCCTCTCTTTGAAGTCGCGACGCAAATAACTGAAAATGCAGACATTTTATTGGTAGTCGGCACTTCCCTCCAAGTATATCCAGCAGCTAGTTTACTGCATTATACGGCATCCTCGACACCTATTTATTATATTGATCCGAAGCCAGAACACATAAAAAGCAAAGCCAATATTCACATCATTAAAGCCAACGCAGTTGAGGGCCTAAAAACTTTTCAACAAATATTAAACCAATTATCCTAATAATATTTTGTAAATCTGAACATAAATTCCATACATTGAATATATGTTTAAAATAGTTATCGAAATTGTAGATTAAGATCTGAGCCAGAATTCATTAAATATTCAGTTTATTTGCGGATTATACACAAATTATTAGGACACTTTTTTCGAAACAAAAATTACTTTACCTACATTATATTGATAAAACTTTATGGAGGCTCTTTCATTTAAGGAAATTTTATCTGTCACCATCGTACTTTTTTCCATAATTGATGTTATTGGCTCTGTCCCAGTTATCATAGAATTAAAAAAGAAAGCAGGAAGCATACATGCCCTCAGGGCAACCATTTTAGCTGGAATTTTGATGATAAGTTTCCTTTATCTTGGACAAAATATCCTGAAGCTATTTGGCGTGGACGTATATTCATTTGCCCTAGCAGGCGCTTTCATCCTCGTTTTACTCGGTGTCGAAATGATCACAGGAAGAAATATATTCAAGCATGAGGACTCAAGCAGCAAAGCGACCACTTATGTACCCTTGGTTTTTCCCATTATGGTTGGGGCTGGTACCATGACCACCTTAATTTCGCTCAGAGCAGCTTACGAAGAAATAAACATATTAATTGGTATTCTACTGAATATGATCATCATTTATTTGGTATTGCGTTCATTGTCTTGGATTGAAAAAACCATTGGGCAAACAGGTTCAGAAATCTTAAAAAAAGTTTTTGGTTTAATCATTCTAGCTATTGCTATTAAACTGATTAAATCTAATTTGATTTAATTTTACTCAATTTTTATGGCATATCCCCTCACCAATAGTTCGGGGTCGGTGTATTCTGGAGTTCCGTCTCGACGTAGCGTCGAGACCGACTGCGTCGTCCTACATCCACCTTATGCGCTGGGTTTTTACCAAAACGATAGAGCCTCGACGCAAATCGAGGCTCTATTAACATTCTACCCTATCTGGATATTGTTAAACTTTTCTAACATAACAATCTTCTTAACTTTTGTAAAGTCTGTTTATCTAATTATATAAATCTAAGTAATCCAATCCGCCATATAACAAAAGAGCCTCGACTTGCGTCGAGGCTCTTTTTACTTTCTATCTTATCTCAATGTTACAAAACTAATCTAGTATTATCATCTTCTTCGCATCTGTAAAGTCTGCGGCATCCAATTGATAATACATCACGCCTGTTGCTGGTAGTTCACCTTTGTTCAAGGTTACTGCGTTGTAGCCTTTGTTGAACGTCCTTTCTACTACTTTCAGCACTTTGCCCGTCACATCGTAGATACTTACTTTCGCCTTCATCTGCGCTGGCAAGTTGAAGCCTATCAACGTCTCGGTACCCCATGGATTCGGTTGGTTTTGATACAATGCGAAGCCTTGTACTGCTTTGCCATCCTTGCCTATGAAGTTCAATCCTACGTTCATCATTTCTCCTTTCGCATTGTAGGCTTGGGCTGGTGTCAACTCGGAAGTCACATATACGCTCTCACTTATCAACCCTTGGCTTCTAGCCTTGAATATCAACGTGAAGGCGCCTTCGTTCTCCGTTATACTCTCCGCTGTCGGATTAGACCAGCTCGTTGTGATCTTGCCTTCTTCCAACATCGTAAATCCAAAGTTCTCCTCCGTTACATGCAATTTTCCAGCCTCGTATCCTACAAATTCCAATCTTTGGTTATCAAAGTTCGTCGTGAACTGGTAGCCATTGATCTTCGCAAAGTCATTCGCCTTAAGCGTCATCCTTACCGTCTCTCCTGCCTTGTAGCTGCCTTCTGCTACGTTGAACATCAAGCTCTTGCCACTTCTCTCCTCTGGTACGGCTGTCAGATTAACTACTGCATTCTCCGTTACGTCTCCGATCTTTACCGCAACAAAATCCGCTTCAACATTTCCTGACATCGCATTCGTCAAGCTCACCCTTTCTGGGAAGCTGCTCGTCAACGCATTGCCCGTCGTCAAATTGTAATCTTTATCTACGAATCTGAATGACGTATTGTTGCCAAATCTATCGATCTTGAATAACACCAATTTCCTCAATTCTACCAAGTCTGCTGCTGTTATCGTATTCGATTTGTTTACGTCTCCTGCTATCATCTTGTACCCGCTATTCAATGATTCCGCTCCTAGGATATGTCTTTGGATCTTGATGATATCCGCTGTACTTACCCCATTTCTGTGGTTGTCATCTCTTTTCGGTACCACTTCGTAATTATTCGCATCCATTTCATTGAATCCAAACGTGCCGCTTGTATTCGTCATTGAGAATGCCAATTCATTCGTACCTGACATCACGCTTACTTTCGTATCGCTTACGTTCGCATTCGTCTCCGTCTTCACCGTTCCTGTCAATACGAATCTAGATACGTCGTTCGTACATGGCATATTCTTCTGGATTGTTACCGTTGTGATACAGAAATCTGAATTGCCCGCTGCATCCCACATATAGATATTTATAGGAGATCTGCCTAGATCATCTTTTGTAAATATTCTATTTGGTTGTAGGCCCGCTGCATCAAATGTGTATCGGTATGGACCAGGACAATTGTCCGTCGAACTATTCGCTGCTATGAAGTCTGATGCCCACAATTCTATCGCACATGTCGATGGCATCAACTCGGCTATCAATTCGATACATACTGGACTTGGCTTCTTACAATCATTGATTGTAACGATTTGTGTACAAGTTTCCTTGTTGCCACAGCCGTCTTCTACTTCCCATACCACTCTGTGGGTACCTAATATCCAACCAGCTGCTGGATTGATGGTAGAACCCGTTCCGAATGAATCAAATGTTCCATCGTTATTTAGATCTACTTGGTATCTGTATCTCAACTTCGTCTCTGGATCACAATCGTCTGTCGCGGTTATACTCAGTGTTTGATAATGCGGTCCGCAGCCTGGGCCGTTGTGGCACCATTCTACTGGCGCACAGTTCGTAAACGTCGGCGCTGATGAATTCATCACTACCAACACTTGGTCATATGTCCATACTGGATTCGTCCCATCTTCATTCTTTTGACACAAGTCTAATACTTTCCACTTTCTTATAACCTTCTTACAGCCTTGGCTTGAACCCACTTCGAAGTCAAAGTACCAATCATCAAAGCCTACTCCGATATTTGAACATACGTCTTCTCTAAACCATGGTTTCTTATACGGCCATGCTATATTCGCTGTATCCAATGCTGCTCCACACTGATTCGTCGTGTAGTCCGCTGGCCAGTAGATATCGTGCATATCATCCCAGTTCAAGTCTGTTAATGGATTGTAATTATTGAATGGTACATCGTATGGTGGCTGACCGCTATTTTCAGTTAAGACATTGGCATCCAATCCATTGAATTCATACGTATTATAAACCGTTATCGTCTGCAAACATGATCTGAATCCTGCTGCATCTGATGCCGTCCACGTTCTCAATATCGTACCCTTATTGCAATTCAAACTAGGAGACTGTGAATAGCTTAATGTCAAATTACAATTGTCATACGCCACTCCGTTCACTCCTACTTGGAAATGTGGATCTTGTGCACTTTCTGAGTGTCTTCCAATATGTCCATATCTTTGGTCGATATAGATCGGATCTCTCACCACTGCTGTACTTCCATTTCCGCCATTTACCACCGTTCCGAATATATCCAAGTTTGACAAACTGTATGGATATCTACAATCGATATTGATATCTGGTGGACATGTGATGATTGGTGGCAATTTGTCCTGGATCAATACTGAATCCATGCACTCATTGTAATTGCCATTCGCATCTGTGATTCTCATCACTACCGCTATCTTCTTGTTTACGTCTGTACAACAGAACGCTACTGTATCTCGCAAACTTGTTATCGCTGGGCTATGGCATGGATCCGTCATCCTTCTTATTTTCCACGATACTACTCCACAATTGTCATATGAGCCATTGTCAAAGTCTCTCGCTTGGATTCTTCCTCGGCCATTATCTCCCAACCCGATCGTCAAATACGTCTTACATACTGCTACTGGCGATACATAATCTCTTACCGCTAATGTCATACAGCAGCTTCCTATCTTATCACACTGATCTTCTAAGTAGTAACACACCGTGTAATTTCCGACTGGGATATTTCTTACGATACCTCCATTCGTATTTATCCTAAAGGCCTCTAAGCCCGTTGCTATATCCGTTCCTATCATCCAGCCTCCTCTCAATGCACTTCCACAAACATCTGTATAAGTCGCTGATGGGAAATTGTACGATGCCAAACATGAATTATAGTCCGTGCTCAATGTCACATTCGTGCCTTCTGAGGCTACCAAGTTGCCTGGCGCTCCTAAGCCTAATGTCAATGGTCTCGTTGGATATACTGGACATGCTACTACTGGACTGCCATGATCCGCTATCTTGATGATTTGGATATGTGAGGTCGTTTGACCTGTACACCAATCCAAACATGTCCATATACGCAATACTTTGTACGAGCCTTCGATGGCAGATGTGCCTGCATCGTCTCCACATACTTTGATGATCTCATCTCTATATGTACAGCCAATATTGCATGCATTTCCTGCTGGACTGCCCGTTTCTTCTACGTCTGGATAATTATTGCCATTCAAATCCCATGGGCCTCTACACTCAAGTGGGGCCAACGATCCTTCCAAGCCATCATAATTCTGTGGCCAGCCTATCGTTCCCAAGGTCAATCTTGTATAGTATATTCTTTGTACGCATGTTCCTGTGCTTCCATACGTATCCGTTGCCGTCCACACTCTTTCGATTACTCTCCAGTATGGTCCATCACAACTTTCGCTTGATACTTCTCTTTCTGTATAAGTTAAACCCAATACTGATCCGCAATTATCCGTCACCGTCGGTGCATAGAAACTCGCTGGATGCGTATCTGTACAACTTACTGTATAATCTTGACATACAAATACGGGTGGCATCTTGTCTTCTACCAAGATTTGTCCCCAACATAAGTTGCCATTACAATTGTCTCTTACCATATATACCAACATCTGGCCTATGTGGCTCGCATTCAATACATTTGGTATTGGCGTGCCTGCCATCGTTGTAAGACTTACGGTGTACAAACTTGGACTTCCAATATTACCTACCAACACATCACCTGGTTGTAGTGCATATGTACAATTTGGTCCTAAGCTCAAATTCACTTTGCCTCTACATATCAAATCGGTAGTGTTGAATAAGGTTACCATTACTTGACCGCTAGACGTACATCCAGTTGAGCTATTGGTTACTACCAATGTATATTGGGTTGTTACGCTTGGAGATGCTGTTGGATTGCTGCTGTTCGGATCACTCAAACCAGTTGTCGGCGTCCAAGCGTAGGTATAACCTGCGATTGCAGTACCACCTATTCTTATACTTCCCCCAGTAGAACATATAAATACGCTGGTTGGTCCCGTTACTACTGTTGGTGCTGGTAATACTGTCAATGTTGCACTTGCTACTGCTGGACAACCAAAGCTAGAAACGGTCACTGTATATGTACCAGCTTCAGATGTTGTAAAGGAAGCTGTTGTAGCCCCTGTGCTCCATACATAAGACGAACCACCTGATGCTGTCAAAACAGCGGAAGATCCATTACAAATATTACCGTCATTAGGAGATGTTCCTGAAGCCTCACCAAAGGTAATGCTTGGTACTGGATAACTTGTTGCAGTTAAAGTTACCGCCCTAATTGCGGTACAACCAAATACGTTGCTAACTGTCACAGTATAAACTGTGGTACCAATTGGATTAACAACGTTAGCAGCTCCAACTACTCCATTACTCCAATTATAACTTGTACCTCCTGTTGCAGTTAGTGTAGAACTTGAGCCCGCACAGATAGTCAAATCATCAGCTCCTAATCCAGAGTTATCTGTTGCTAAAATCACAGGAACTGGCAATGGATTTACAAATAACTGAGCAGTTCCTACGGCTAAACATCCAAGGGCATCGGTCACCGATACTGTATAGATTCCAGCAGTATTTACTATATTATTTGCTCCAAGTGTTCCATTGCTCCATGTATAATTTAATCCTCCACTAGCAGAAAGCGTTCCATTTGTTCCTGTACAAACAGTCGCATTGCTGGTACTCGCTACTAATAATGGATTGATAAATAATGTTGCAGTTGTCGTAGATTGACAACCATTGATATCTGAAACTGTAACTGTATATGTACCAGCTACATTAGTAATATTATTTGCAATTGTTACTCCATTTGACCATGCATATATTGTTCCACCAGAAGCAGTTAATGTACCATTTCCTCCGAAACATATTGACGCGCTAGTAGCATTAGCAATCGGTAACGGATTTGTCACCAAAGTTGCATTGCCAACAGCAGTACAACCCTCAGCACTAGAAATAGTCACTGTATAGGTGCCTGCAACGCTAGTAACATTGTTAGAAGTTGTTACTCCATTTGACCAAACATAACTTGCACCACCACTAGCTGTTAAGGTACCTTGCGTACCGATACACACAGTACTATTTGTAGTGGTAACGATTGGAAGTGGATTTACAACCAATGTAGCAACACCAGTCGCATTACAACCTTCGGCAGTGGTTATTGTAACTGAATAATCACCTGCAACCGTTGGATTGATTGATGAGGTATTTTCGCCTGAGGACCATGTATATGATGCACCACCTGATGCTGTTAATGTTCCTGATACACCAGCGCATACCGTACTATTGGTAGTAACTACAACCGCTAAAGGGCTAATTGACAACGATGCCACTCCAGAAGCTGTGCACCCTTGAGCATTACTTACTGAAACTGTATAATCTCCTGCAACTGTTGGATTAATAGCAGATGTATTTTCTCCTGATGACCAAGTATATGAAACACCTCCTGAGGCTGTAAGTGTCCCAGCTAAGCCTGAACATACAGTGCTATTGGTTGTGGCAACAATAGGTGCGGGGCTTAAAGTTAGGGTCGCTATACCAGTTGTGCTGCAGCCTTGCAAGCTAGTAACCGTTACGGTATAATCACCCGCCACTGTAGGGTTAATTGACGAAGTATTTTCTCCTGATGACCAAATGAAAGTTTCACCAGCTGCTATCTGAGCTCCTGTCGAGAAAGGTCCAGAATTACCGTCTCTAGGGGCAAATTCAAATACTCTAGCAGTTAGTGTACCTTCCAATCCCGCACAAACTGTGCTATTGGACATAAGCAAAATTGGTACTTCATTAACTGTGATGGTTGCTTCTCCTGTACCTGAACATCCAGAAGCATCTGATACTGTAACAAAATATGTAGTTGTGCCGCCTGGGCTTTGAACATTATATGCAGTTGTTTCTCCTGTATTCCAAGTGTACATTGTTCCTCCACTTGCAGAAATTGTACCTTCGCTACCTGAACAAATTGTTGAACTTGTCATAATCGGTACTAGGAAACTTTGGATAATAATTTCTGCAGTAGCGGTGCTAGTACAACCAGAAGCTGTTGTTACCGTAACCGTATAAAGTGTATTGACCGTTGGATTATCCATCATCATTGATGTATTAGCACCTAAATTCCATTCGTATGAGGTCCCTCCACTCGCTGTTATAGTTCCAGTTGAGCCATTACATATGGTTGCGTTGGTTGTAACAATTACAGGAAGAGGATTTACCACTAATTCAGCAGAACTGGTTGATGTACAAGAGTTTATATCTGTAACAGTAACCGTATATATTCCAGCTGTTTGTGTTATAATATTTTGTGTAATAGCCCCATTAGACCATGCATAAGTTACTCCGCCAGTTGCTGTTAAAGTGCCATCTTGACCAAAACAAACCGTCGCCCCAATAGCAGCTGCTACTGGAGCAGGATTAACAGTAATTGTATTTTCAAGACTAGCAGCGCAACCAAAATCTATTCTAGTAACAGTAACCGTATATATTGTCGTAACCAAAGGATTAACACTGATCACGCTTGTATTGCCTCCATTACTCCAAGCATAATTGATACCTGTAGTTGGGTTGGTTGTAACTGTAAGGCTGGTCAAAACTCCAGGACAAATAATTGCTCCACTTCCCAATGCAGAAATAGCAACTCCTGCAATATTTTGGGTTGCACTTGCGGTACATCCTTGGGCATTTGTAACCGTAACAGTAAATGTTTCAAGTGTGGTTAAAATAGTAGCATTAATTACCGAGCCATTTTGTCCAGTATTCCAAGTAAATGTTCCTGGAGTACCTGAAGTAGCAGTGATGGTAGCTATACTTCCTTGACATACCGTTAAATCGGT
This sequence comes from Saprospiraceae bacterium, assembly GCA_016720635.1. GTDB lineage: Bacteria > Bacteroidota > Bacteroidia > Chitinophagales > Saprospiraceae > JADKKF01. Next base: position 36,454 of record JADKKF010000015.1, on the reverse strand, counting down.
AATATCTACGGTCGGTGTCGGTTTATTGACAGTAATCACTACCATGTCAGTTGAGGTACATCCACCATCAATTGTATTTGTCACTGTAACAACATAAGTAGTTGATACAGCTGGATTAGCTATTGGATTATTTATCGTAGATGAACTCAATCCAGCGGTTGGGCTCCAAGCATATGTATGACCAGCTAAAGAAGTAGCTGACCCGATAGATACCCCAGTGATATTTGAGGCACAAGTGATGGTGCCATCTATTCCTGCATCAGCTGACACAACACAAGTAATACAAGGTGCGCAAGAAACAGGTGAAGTTGTTATATTATCAGCTGGTGTCGGACACGTCCCGCCAGCGTTGTTACATCTAACTAAAAGTGGACTGGCAGTTGTGTAAGTACCATAAGCCGGTACCCCATTAATCCAATTCGCACCATTGTCGGTTGAATATTGAATAACTGTGGCAGTCGCTGGGCAGTTTGAGACTGAAATCCCAGGTGCTATAGTCTGTGTGCCAGTATTCACCCCGCAATCATCTGAGCATCGACCATTCTCAACATAAACGTTGGGTGGGGGGCATGCAGCCATGGCACCTCCTGTCAATGAGACATTGGATGAAAAAGCAAAATTATCAAATGCACTAAAGTCATTTATCATCGCTATAATAAGATCCCCATTTTGTACATTTAAATTACCACGTGGATCACATCCAGTACCTGCTCCACAAGCAGTTCCGAAGCCCGATTCAGTGCCAGAGCCTGACCAGTCACATCTACGATCAGATGTTGGAGTCGCAGCTAAAGAAGCACAACCCTCCAATAAAGTTGCTGGGTTGGTTGGAGTTCCTCTAATCACCCAAAGTGCAAAGTCTATATCAGCGTTTGGATTTGCATCAAAATTCATTGATACAGAACCATCCGCAGTGATGGCAATTGAAATCCAAGTACTGTTATCTTCGTTGTTAGATGAACTACATTCATTAGGAATCGCTTCGTCAAATGAACCAACACCAGCGGTAGGTGCAGGGATTGTTGCTCCACAACATAGCGGAGTTGCTGTTACACATTCTTTACCTGGGGTTGGGACTATAGCTTTTAAACAAAGATTTTGAACTGTGGCGGCACCGATATCCCATGTGTACATTCTTACATAATAAGTTTCACCAACAACAAGATTTAACAGAGATCCTCCTGCATTAGTATCGGTACACAATATTGAAGTCATATTGGTACCACAAGATCCTGAAAAGACTTGAAAATATATATCTGTTGCTCCACTGACATACGAAGCACTTAAACTAATATTCGAGCTTGAGGCAACAAAACTAAACCATACATCATCATCTTCAGCTCCACTATTGGATGTGCATGCACCTGATGGCGTAACGCCTGAGTCAGTTGCTCCTGCTGTCGATTGATTTAATAGTTCACTGCAAACACCATTTGTGGGAACAGTAGGAAATGGTGTTGCTCCAACGCAATTATCATTGGTTGGTGGAGGAGGTATAGCTGAAATACAAATATTTTGTATTGTACTGACACCTGAGTCCCAAGTGTACATTCTTAGATAATAAGTTTGCCCCACTACTAATCCAGTCAGAATTGATCCAGAATCGTTATCAGTACAAAGGAGGGATGTCATGGAAGAGCCGCAAGATCCTGAAAAAACCTGCCAATAAACGTCAGAGGCTCCACTTACCAAGACAGCAGATATATTTAAAGCTGAACTAGTGGCAACAAAACTAAACCATACGTCATCATCTTCAGTTCCTGAATTGGTGCTACATGCACCCGTAGGGGTAACCCCTGAATCTGTGGCACCAGCTGTTGTTTGATTATTTAAGACGCTACAAACACCAGGTGTAAGTGAAATGGCGGGAAAGGCAGTTGCTCCTGCACAATTATCATTAGGAGGAGGTGGTGGCAGTGTGAAAACACAAATGTCAAAATCGTCTGTAGCGGAAGTACCTCCTGCCCAGTCTGAAACTTGAATATAATAGGTGGCACCTACAGTCAACCCTGTTAAGGTCATCGTTTCAATACCTCCAGAACTAGTATCATCAATACAATCTCCTCCAGTTGGAATGGAAGTAGATCCACAAGCTGTAAATGCACCAACTACTGCATCAAAATTAGTAGCTCCATCCACGGTAACAATTGCAGAAGTGGAAGTTGCCACAAATTTAAACCAAACATCTGGTCCACCACATGTACCTACTGGGGATTCATCCGTTGCATTGTTGGTAGTTCCAGCTGTTGGGGATCCACATGTAAAGGTAGCTTGCTGAGTAAGAGTTGTAGCTCCAGAGCAAGCATCATTCAAAGGTGCAGCACTATAGCCGAAAGTGACTAAGGTGCAAAGCGCAATAACTGAAAGTAATAATTTTTTCATAGAACAGAATTTATTAAGCAGATTGAATTATTGTTTAATATTGTTTTTGGTATAGAATCTATATACAATGTCCGACTTTGATACTTTTCCAGCAATAAAACTGGCGAGGATAGATTTGTCACTGAAATTCTCTTGAAGGACAGCAACATTTCGATCACGACCTTGGGTTCGCACCACTTCTGCGATTTGCTCTTCGTCCCATCCAGCAAAAGCAAATTCAATCTTATACTGATCGAAGCCGTCAACTTGTCCAAGATAATGAATGTACTTTTCCAATTTGGATTTTTGTGTGGCAGTTGCAGTTGATGGAGCGGTATTGAACTGTAAAGTAGTATTTTGCCCAAAAACTGCAAAACTAGTAAGCATGCAAAGAATGCAAGTAAGTAATTTGTTCATGTTAGTTAAGTTTATAATGTCGTTAATTATCTACGTCCTGACCGTGAGTTCTTTAATGCCACTGTATAATGTCTAGAAGTAAAATCAAAAATTTCTGTATCTAGCCATTTTGTAGTATTTCCTTAATAATTTTGAGATTAGTCAATTAGAGTGCATTAAATCCTCCCTTTCTCTAAGCAAAGGTGAGACATATCTTTCAACAATCCAAGTTTTTTTGATATTATTTCATGAATTTTTCCAAATTTTAACTAAAAATATAAAAAAAACCACATAATTATTTACAAATTAATAAAAATAGCGATATATAAAAAAATAAATATATGTAATAAAAATTCATTATATTAAAATTAAACTTATTGAATAAAACTAATTTTGATATAATAAACAATTTTATTCTCTCCTTATAAAAAATACTAGGCAATGACTAATTTTTCATAAATTTGGGTGATAATTTAGGAATAATAAATTCAAAATAGGTCACTAAAATACTATCAGTTGAAAACACATAATTTCACTAAAAATCATTTGATTTGGTTTCTATTGCTTGGGGTATCAACACATGTATATTCTCAAACCTTGCATAGGCAGGGTAAGTTCTATATTTATTGGGGTTGGAATCGCGCAGGTTATTTAGATACCGATATAAAATTTACAGGAGAAAAATACAATTTTACGCTTTCAGATGTTGAGGCTAAGGATAAGCCGACTCCAAAGAGTTTTCAAACTTACTTTAACCCAAAGTACTTTACAATCCCTCAGTATAACTACCGTATCGGCTATTATCTAAATGATAAATATCAACTATCCATAGGGATGGACCATATGAAGTATGTGGTGACTCAAAATCAAGAAGTGGGAATCGATGGCTATATCCTAAAAGAAGAAGGAGTCTATAATGGCGTGTATGATCGCAACAAAATTGTATTGTCAGAGGATTTCCTCAAATTTGAGCATACTGATGGATTGAATTATGCCAATGTAGAAATCCGTCGAGACGACCACCTTTGGGGGATCAAGAATGTCGCATTAAATCTAACAACTGGAATAGGCGCAGGTATGATGATACCAAGATCAGACGTTACCTTGATGACGAAACCAAGAAACGATGCATTTCATGTGGCTGGTTATGGAACTGGGATTCTTGTCGGGCTACAAGCACTTTTCTTCAATCATTTTTTCATACAGTCTGAATTAAAATTTGGTTATATCAGAATGATGGATATACGGACGTCACCATATAAAGAAGACAAAGCAAAACAATCGATTAGATATGGACAAATGGCAGTTGTTTTTGGCTATTTGTTCGGTGGAAAATCAATAAAGAATCAAGACGAAAAATAGGTATCCGCACCAGGGGTGGAAATGGCCAGATACTGGAAAGTATCTGGGTCCGAAGGACGGAGCGAAAGCGAACCCAAGGACGGCCCGACCCTCATCAATGATGAGGGTGGTGTCCAATTAGATAATCAATATTTAAAATTTTATTTTTTGTAGAGAATGATTCCTTTTGAGGGATCGGCAGTAACTTTTATAGTATCTCCATTGGCAAATGTGCCTGCTAAAATTGCCTTGGAAAGAAGATTAACGAGTTCTCGCTGAATGGTTCGTTTCAATGGCCTCGCACCAAACTGAGGGTCGTAGCCGATGTCCACTAGGAAATCTTTGGCTGCTTGGTCAAGTTCTATCTGAAGACCTTGCTTTCGCAACATATCATCTACATCCTTTATCAAAATCTCCAAAATCTGTTCAACTTCGGATTTGCTCAAAGGGGTGAACATGATGGTCTCATCGATTCGATTGAGAAATTCCGGACGCATGATTTTCTTTAGCAATTCTAGTACTTCTATCTTGGTAGTGTCTAAAATTTCTTGGCGTTTGCCCTCACCCATTTTGTTAAGATCCTCAAAATTCTCTAGGATCAAGTCAGAACCCAAGTTGGAAGTCAAGATAAGGATGGTATTTTTGAAATTAGCTACGCGGCCTTTGTTGTCTGTAAGCCTTCCGTCGTCCAGAACTTGCAATAAAATGTTGAAAACATCGGGGTGTGCCTTCTCGATTTCGTCCAACAAAATAATGGAATAAGGCTTACGACGAACTGCTTCAGTGAGCTGTCCACCTTCATCATAACCCACGTATCCTGGAGGAGCGCCCACGAGCCTAGAGACTGCGTGTTTCTCTTGGTATTCACTCATGTCGATACGAATGATGGCGTCCTCGTCATCAAATAAAACGTCTGCCAAGGCTTTGGCAAGTTCGGTTTTTCCAACGCCTGTAGGTCCAAGAAATATGAAGGAACCAATGGGTTTATCTTGGTCTTGAAGCCCTGCTCTTGACCTTCTCACGGCATCACTCACGGCAGCTACTGCTTCCTTTTGACCAATCAATCGTTGTCCAATTTGATCTTCAAGTGTCAACAATTTATCTTTTTCGCTTTGCATCATCTTGGTGATGGGGATGCCTGTCCATTTGGAAACGACTTCAGCGATGTCATCTGCGGTAACTTTCTGATTGGTCAACCTCGATTCAAGGGGAAGGTCAGTCAGCTTCTTTTCTTCGAGAAGTAGTTCGGCTTCCTTGTCTTTGCGCAACCCATATCGAATCTTTGCTACTGCTTCAAAATCGCTTTCACGCTCTGCTTTGGCAGCTTGATTGTCCAAATCATCTAGGGATGCTTTGATTTTTTGGATATTGTTGACGATATCTTTTTCATTTTCCCACAAAGCGCGCATGCTGTCCAGCTTTTCCCTGTGTTGCGCAATTTGATTTTCGATGGCTTCTTGCTTTTTATCGTCTTTTTCTCTTTTGATGGCTTCGCGTTCGATCTCAAGCTGGCGGACTTTTCTATCCATTTCATCGATCTCCTCGGGTACGGAATCTAATTCCAGTCTTAATTTAGCGGCTGCTTCATCGATCAGGTCAATCGCTTTATCAGGCAATTGTCGTTCGGGGATATATCGGTGAGATAATTCTACAGCAGCAAGAATCGCCTCGTCCAAAATATCTATTTTGTGATAAACTTCGTATCGCTCTTGTAATCCACGTAAAATGGAAACGGAGTCCTCTAAGGTCGGTTCGTCCACCATGACAGTTTGGAATCTCCTGACCAAAGCTTTGTCGTTTTCAAAGTACTTTTGGTACTCATCCAAGGTGGTAGCCCCTATGGTTCTCAATTCGCCACGCGCAAGAGCGGGCTTAAGAATATTGGCGGCATCCATGGCACCATTCCCACCACCAGCACCAATCAGAGTATGAATCTCATCTATGAAAAGGATTATTTCTCCATCAGATTCAGAAACTTCCTTGACAACGGCTTTCAATCTTTCTTCGAACTCGCCCTTGTATTTGGCACCAGCAATTAGGGCTGCGATGTCGAGGGTGAATATTTTTTTAGAAAGAAGATTTTCAGGGACGTCCTGCTTTACGATACGCCAGGCGATACCTTCGACGATGGCCGTCTTTCCTACGCCAGCCTCCCCGATCAATATGGGGTTGTTCTTTTTCCTGCGGCTTAGGATGTGGAGTACTCTTCTGATTTCTTCATCGCGTCCAATGATGGGATCTAACTTGCCATTTTCGGCAAGTTCGTTGAGGTCAATGGCATATTTTTTCAATGCTTGATATTGATTTTCTGCTCCTTGCTCGTTAACGCTCCTCCCCTTTCGAAGACCTGCGATGGCAGCTTTAAGTCCCGCCTCTTCAAGTCCAAGGCTTTTGAGCAATTTAGCGGTCTGGTCCTTTCCTGTCAATATCCCTAAGAGTAAAATCTCTAAGGATGTAAAATCATCGTTAATGTCTTTGGCAAATTTTCTAGCTCGAGTAAAAGCTGAATTCAAATCAGAACTGATATACTGCCTATCCTCTCCGTGAACTTTCGGATATGATGCCAATATATCGTCAAGTTTATTGTTTAACAAATTATAATTTACACCATTTTTCTGGAGTAAATACTGTAATAGCCCCTCATTAACCAGCGCAATACCTTTCAATGCATGAGCAGGTTCAACGTTTTGTTGTTCCATATCTGCGGCTAATTGTTGCGCTTTGACGATGGCTTCTTGTGCTTTATTAGTAAATTGATCTAGTGACATAAAATATAAAATTTTTTAAAAGAAGATAAGACAAATATTGAGCCAAGCGACTTTATCCGTCAAAATGTCATAAAATATTGATTCTCAGGGGTCAATTTGACAGTAGACGCTAAAAAGTACCTGAAAAAATAGCAAGAACACGAAGTTTCGAACTTTCAAAGGTGATAACAAAGTGGGAATGCATTTGGGTTTGTCAAAAGGGCTAATTTACTTGAAAACCGAAATAATTGTTCATAAAATTTGCTAAAAATAAAAAAGGCTTCCCAGCGAAAAGCTGAGAAGCCCAATTATCTTTAATTATTATAAGAAATAATCAATAATTAAACCATGGTCGCTATTGTACGGACATAATGAACTCTACACGACGATTAAGGATACGACCAGACTCGGTGGTATTTGGGTGCAGCGGGTGTTCAGATCCAAAGCCTCGTGATACCATTCTTTTGGGAGAAATCCCTTTGGATTCGAGGTATTCGAAACAAGATCTAGCGCGGCTATTGCTCAATTTTTGGTTGGTCTCTTCCTTACCTGAATTATCGGTGTGACCATAAATGGCCAAGCTGTATTCGGGGTATTTTTTAAGGATGGTAACTATTTTATCAAGTATCGGGTAAGACTCTGGTCTAAGGGTCCATTTACCTAGGTCAAATTGTACTGCTTTCATGGCAAAATCTAAAACTGCTTTTTCTTCTTTTTCAATTTCTGGACAACCTTTATTTGCAGGAGTACCCGCTACGAGAGGACATTTATCATCCAAATCACTAACTCCATCGCCATCTGTATCAGGGCATCCTTTTAAAGCCTTTTTACCCGCAATCGTAGGACATCTGTCATCATTGTCAGCTACTCCATCGTCATCAGAGTCAGGGCATCCATCTAAGTATTTGAGTCCTGCTAATTTTGGACATTTATCCTTACTATCCAAAACTCCGTCTCCATCAGAATCTTGATCACTTGACTTTTCCTCTCCTGGACATCCCATCATCGACTTAATGCCGGCGACGGTCGGACATTTATCCATATCATCTGTTATACCATCACCATCGGTATCCTTTGGCTTTTCATCTTCTGGGCATCCTTTTTTAGCCTTTACTCCAAATACGTCAGGACAATCATCGTGAAAATCGGCTATACCATCTTTGTCTTTATCTGGGCAACCTTTGGTTTCTTTTGGGCCAGCCTGGTCAGGACATAAATCATCGTATTCTGGTATTCCATCTCCGTCTGCATCAGGACAACCATTGTACTTTTTAAGTCCTGGGATGGTCATACACTTGTCATCGCCATCCACAACTCCATCGCCATCGCTATCCTTTGGCATATCCACCATGGGTTTTTCTTCCATAGATTTACCAATTATGTATTTAAAACCAATTCCGTGTTGAAGGTTATTTCTAGACTCTTGAAGGCCTAGTCTATATGATCCAAAAAATTGAATGGCTGCTTGTTTATTAAAGTAAATCTCTAATCCGATACCCAGTGGAATTTCAACTCCAGTTTGTCCACCTTTTTCACTAGCAAATCCAACCCCAGCAAAGATGTATGGGCTTATGGGTAATTTATCTCGAAGGTACTGATATTGCAATTGCAAATCCGCTCCCCAAAACGGTGTGGTCGTGATTGAATCCTTGAATGAAGCGACCCCTACCCTAACTGGAACCACCAAGTTCACTCCGCTTTTCAATATTTGCCTATGATATGCCGCCTCCCAGGCTGCTTTGTAATTGCTTAAAGAGGCGCCTTCTGTATAAGGTGCTAAATAATTTACAAAAACCCTTTTAAAGCTTAAGGCATTGGGTTGTCCTGGTCTTTGTGCGTATCCTGAACTACAAAATTGCAATAAAAGAAAAGCTAAGAATAATTTATTTGTGATACTTTTTTTCATAAAAGTGATTTCAAAAAATGTCAAATATTAACAAAATACTACACGCAAATTTAGAGTTAATTTGGAACTTATGATTAATTTTTGTTATAAATAATAATCTATATACATATAGTCATGATTCACAGCGTCTTAAATATGTTACTTATAAATGTGATAAAGCGTTCCTAACGCTGCCATATTGATCCAATAAGGATTCAGCTTCGACTTTTGAGACATTATTCAGCTCCATCAGCATTTTAATTCCCCTTTGTCTCAACTTAGCGTTGGTCATCTTCATATCAACCATCTTGTTGCCCAATACCCTACCATAAAGTATCATAGCTCCAGTACTGATCATATTAAGGGTCATTTTTTGCGCTGTGCCAGCTTTTAAACGAGAGCTTCCAGTAAGAAATTCGGGACCAACTTGGATGCAAATTGGGAAAGTGGCTAATTGGAGAATTGGTGCATTGGGATTGCACGTAATGCAAGCGCTTTTTATATTGTTTTCAATGCAATAGTTTAGTCCTCCTATAACATAAGGTGTAGTACCTGATGCAGCTATACCAATGATAAGATCTTTTTTGGTGATATTTATTTGTTGAAAATCTAGAGCAGCTTGAAGATCATTGTCTTCGGCATTTTCTACTGCAAAACGCAGGGCTTTTTCTCCTCCGGCGATGATACCTATGACTAAATTAGGTTCTACGCCAAAAGTTGGAGGGCATTCAGAAGCATCCAATACACCAAGCCTTCCAGAAGTGCCAGCTCCAAAATAAATCAATCTCCCTCCTGTTTTGAGGGTTTCTCCTGCGCATGAAATTACTTTGCTTATGGCCTCTAATTCATTTTGTATGGCGAGGCTTACCTTTTGATCCTCGGTGTTCATCGCCCTCGCTATCTCCAATGCAGACATTTTTTCAAGAGAATGATAAAGCGAATCGCTTTCCGTAATTTTAGGTCCCATAAGTGTTTGGTTTATTTCATCAACTTTTGGGATTCTGAAATATATCCGTTTGAAATTGTGATGGAATAATAGCCTTTTGGCAAGGCACTAATATCGAGATTTGTCCTAATAGTATCGAAGTTCTCTCCTGCGGATAAATTTGTGTGTAAGCAGATTTTACCACTGATATCATGTATATCAATAGAATAAATATTGCTGCCACCCAATGGGGGAATACTAATACTTACGAAGTCTGTTGCAGGATTGGGGTAAATCTTAAATCCATCCTGAAGGATATTGTTGTTCCGTACTAAAATAATTTTAGAAGTATGACTAGAATTATCCTTTTCTAATATCGTCAACCTATAATAATTCAGAAGTAACGGAGATTTATCCTCAATCATATAAGTAAATTCTGTAACAACTTGCTTAGCAGAAACTGATCCGATTGGCTCGAAAATACCCTGATCATTCAATTTTTCAAGTTGATACCTTTCTATATTTTCCTCGGCGGCAGTCTTCCAATAAAGATTATTGACTGCGCCATGGGATTTTCCATAAAAATTCAACAGATTTACGGGAAGTACTGATTGATAAGACCCCGATATCTGACCGTCATAGGGCTGCTGTGTTGGATTCAACCAATCAGATAATCTCGTAGAAGCCGAATTTCCGCCATTCCACGCTTTGGAAAATGTTCCGAAATAATCATATCCTGTCAAATTATCACATGAGCTCTCCCCTCCTCTAAGCTGACCAATAATAAGTTTGTTTTCATTGAAAAGAGGAGCACCCGAAGAACTTACTCCTGTTACACCTTCGGTCCACCTAACTTTATAACTCAATTCAGGAGACAATCCATTCCAAATTTCATTGACGGGCGCATTGGTTGTGAGCGAAATTTTCTTTAATCCGCCAAATGGGTGATGTATTACTGCTGCATTCTTAGGTTTTTCTGTCATCCGACTCCAACCAGCGTAATAAATGCCCCAATCGGTAGGTGGTGGAAATTTTAGTTCTAGCAGCATAAAATCCGACTCAACTTGTCTAGCTCTAATGTTGCCTACTTCTATAGATTGAAGCGTATTTACACCAGTGATTTCATTACAATTTTTGGATTGGTAATTAAAAACTACAGTCCAAGAACTTATATTTGAGTTTTCTACAAAACAGTGATTTGCGGTCAGAAAATAAGGAGTGTGGTCATTCGTAGTATTGTTAACCATAGCCCCCGAACACCACCTTTCGCCGTCAACCACCAAAAGCCCAACAGACTTGGCTACATCTGAATAAGGCGTCCCTAGAGGGCAATTCACATCAACAAAACAATCTCCACCTCGAGATTGAAGATCTTTATACAATTCGACAATATTAAATATCCCGACATAGTCATGGACTACATAATCGATGTATAATGGGTCTTGATTTTGAACCCTAGTTGGAACAAACATCTCTAAAACAAGCTCATCACCTTGAAGAGGAATGGAATGCAGTGATTGTTCTAAATTATTGTTTCTTTCTGTAATTGCACCAATTAAATAATTTTGAGTAAAATCGTAAAAAAATAGCTCCACGCCAGGTTTTAAATTAAATTTTGAAAGATGGACGCTCAGGCTCTTGGCACCAGGAGAATGAATCCTCATACGCCAAATCTTGCCATCAGGAATGTTGGTCCAAAGTCCGTTATCTTTTGAATTGAAATTTACTTGAATTTTGGTACCAAATTTTGGTGGAAGCGTATTTTCTGGATTGATTCTATTTTCTTCTTCTTTAACCGCTGAAATGTCCAAAAAAGGCAAATTAACCTGTGGAATCTGCTGAACAGATAAATTTAATAGCCTGGATTTCGGGATGCCATTAGTAGTTAGTTGCCCTAAGACGGCTTGTGCCCAAACTATAAAACAAACGAAAAATATAAAATTTCTTTTCATGGATAAAGCAACCTGACTTAAGCAACAAAAGTATTTTTCACAAATATAACGAAAGCGTTTTAATATTTTAAACAAATATTTCCAACAATTTTTCGATTTTTTCAAAAATAATTCAAGCACCTATTCTAATTAGTCAATTTTATTCATTTATTTTACAAAAAACAATATTTCCATAATTTAATTTCGTGCTTTGAAAATATTTTTTTATTAATTTTATTGACCCAGTATTGAATAAAACTCATGCAAGCTCTAAGCATCTTTATCCTAATTTTATTTAAATAATTGATAAAAAATATTTAAATTTATTCGACTAAATCCAATTTTGGTGCGTACATAGATTTGATTTAATAGCGTATTTTAGCTATTTTTGTTGATTAAACATATTTCAATGAAAAAAATAATTTATTTGTTGATTTTTACAACAGTTTTTTTGTCTTGTAAAAAGGATGAAGGCAAAGGTGGGTCAGCGAGTATCGAAGGTCGTGTTTTTGCATATGATGTAAATTCGGAGGGGGTTCGGCAGGATTCGGGATATATCATGGATCAGAAGGTTTATATCACCTATGGCGGTGGAAATTTTGTCGACGATGAAGTACGCACGAGTGGTGATGGTTCCTATATTTTCAGAGGTCTTCAAAAGGGTACTTATACGATCAGAGTCTTTGGTTATTGCCCATCTTGTCCTTTAGACCAATATGAAGATAAAGTTGTAACCACCATTGATAAAGCTGGAGACAATGTAATCATTAGAGATTTAATAACACAATTCAAATAAAAGCCTTGGGATTAAACCTTTTAAATTTTGCAAAGATTTCTTTGGACGATGCTCGTGAAAAGGCGTCAAATGGGAGATTGGATGTAAAATATCTTTGTCATTGTGATAATTTACCCAGTTTTCTTGAAATTTTGGCCAGTGATTATAGAATCCTAACAATAGACGGTGAACAAATATTTGACTATGAATCACGGTATTTTGATACACCTGATTTTCACTTGTTTTACGAACATCAGATTGGCAAATATAATAGAAAAAAAATACGGATACGGAGGTATCTTGCGACCAATGAAGTATGGGTAGAGGTCAAAAAAAAGATCAAAGGTATCAAAACTGAAAAAATAAGACACAAGACCGATCTAGAGGAAATGGCGGGATCTATGCCACCCAATTTGCCAAATTCAATCGAGCATGAACTTAAAGATTGTTCTAATCTTAATCCTGTTTTGGATGTAAATTACAAAAGGATTACCCTTGTAAATTTGGAATTGAACCAACGAATTACTATAGACTTGGAGTTGACATTTTATCACGAATCTAAGAAATTGTGCTTGGAAGATTTGGCCATCATCGAGTTTAAATTTTTACCAAAAAATGCTCCAACTTTGAAGGATTCTACTCTGAAGAGAACAGGACTTTTCAAATCAAAATTTAGTAAATATTGTGTAGGATTGGGACTTTTAGCCTCAGTCAAGCAAAATTTACTGGCACCAGAGTTTTACTTATGCGAAAAATTAAAAAACAAACACCATGTTTGAGACTAATTTAACCGATATACAGCATGGTCCTTTAAATGCCATCACCGAATTACTTTGCAGATTTGGGTTAGACCTCACCATTATACTTCTTATAGTAGGATTTATTTATTATCCCAGACATAAAAACAAGGATTTCCTATTTACCTTTATCATTTTCAACATTTCCAATTTTATAATATGTTATTTATTGGCTAACAGTAAATTGAATATGGGATTTGCCTTTGGTCTCTTTGCTATTTTTTCTATCATCAGGTATAGGACGGTTATGGTACCGATCCGAGAAATGGGATATTTTTTCATCAGCGTAGCCTTGGGCTTGATCAATGCATTATCAAGCTGGGGAGATGTTAATTCCATTGTAATTTGCATAATAAGCAATATTTTTTTCGTTATGATGGTTTTCATACTTGACAAAAATATGGGCTTAGACCATGAAAACAATAAAATAATCCAGTATGAAAAAATAGAAAATATCAAGCCCGAAAATTATGCAAACTTGCTTGAAGATTTGAGAAATAGAACAGGACTCCCAGTTCATAGAGCGGAAATCCTAAAAATTGATTTTTTGAGAGATATTGCAAGGATACAGGCGTTTTATTATTCGAAAAAAAGTGAAGGAAATTATCACGATTATGGTAATGAAGAATAGATATGTTTTGATTGCATTATCCTTGTTTTGGACATGGGTAGCAATAGGGCAAAGTACAAAAAGTGATGATTTTAGATTGCGGACAGATGTGACTGTAAAGCATGACTTGAGCAAGAAATGGAGTATCTCAGGGCAATTCCAGACCAGATGGTATGACAATTTAGACGATTTCAAAGGATTTTATTACACACTTGGTTGTGCCTATGAGCCGATTCCGAATCTTACGATCAAACCAGAAATCAGACTTTTTACATCTTCTTCCATCGATTATTTGCGCTGGGGTATTTTCGCTGATTACAAGCACAAAATCGCAAAGAATAGTCTATCACTCCGATTGGGTTATACTGAAGAATTGGATGGAGTCGTATGGGGCGATTTCGATCTAGAAAGCAACCAAATAATGGGACGAGGTAAGCTAGAATACCAACATCGACTCACTAAAAAGCTATTTGGAACTGTTAGTTCAGAATTATTCTTTGAATTGACTGACAAAATAGAACTTTCCAGAATCAGAAATTTCCTAGGATGTGAATACAAATTTACCAAAAAAATTTCAGCTGAAATCCTTTGGATGTTCCAACCGCAGTACAAAAATTCGTCCCATACTCACAATATTTTTGCACTACAAACTGGCATTACTTTCAAAATCTAGAAATTATAGCTTTCCTCAGGTTTTGTGGTTTTTATAAAAATGCCTTGATCGTCAATGTTGAACTTGTCAATATGATACATCTTACCAACCATACTCCTCACGAAAAAATTATAGTCATTGTCCACTTTGCAATCAACCACAACATTCGATCCATTGGTTACCTTGCCAGCTAAAGCCAGAACCCCAATTAATTTACCCTCTGCATTGAACGTACCTGCGTAAGCAAATTTACCTTGTTCGCTGCTTTTTGCATATATCTTGACATCATGACCCTTGATTTTGGGCAAATTTACTATGGCTTTGTAAGAATCTTTGTTTTCTCCAATTACCACTTCCGTCGGGCCCATTACAGTTCTAAAATCTGAAGGAGATATCGACGTGAACGTGCCGAATTCCTTGGAGATTACCTCACCAGAAAGCATCATTGGCAACCCACCGTTTTGAAATACACTTTTGAAGCCCGCTTCAGATTTAGTTTTTTGATCACCGAAATGCTTGATATCTTCTGGATTGTTAGAAACTGTAAGCTGATTGGCCTCTCCTTCTTTTTTTACGGCAGAGTTGTTGTTTTTACAAGAAAACAGAGATACCAACAGTAGGCTTAGTAGTATAAAATGTTTCATTCTAATTCTTATTTTTTTGATTTCAAAAATGTTAAAATATATTTTTTTTCGGCATCAAAGATAAATTAATAATTATATATAAAACAATGATATTCTATAAAAAATACATTAATTAAAAACATATGCATTAGATAGCCTCGATTAATGGATTGTTAAAAATGAAAAATATTTGCTTTTAATTGTATATTTTTACCGCAAAAAAGCCATCGAGCCAGAAATCCCTCATATTATAGAAGACGAGAAGGTTGATAATTCGCCTGCGATGAGGATAATCCGAATTGTACTTGGGGTTATTCTTTCGATTTTTCTGGTATTTTTCATGTTGACATTTATCTTGCTTATCCCAAGAGTTCAGAATTTTATCGTCAATAAAACCACTACTTATTTATCCAAAGAATGGGGTACCAAAGTCAGTATCGATGAATTGGTCTTGGATCCGATCAAGCAATTACAAATAAAAGGTCTGATAATTTACGACAAACGCAATGATACATTGCTTTATGCTGGTAGAACCTACGTTGGATTCAGTAAAAACATCTTTGAATTATTCAGCAACAAATTTTCTATAAAAAAAATAGAACTGGACAATGCTGTAATACACACAAAAAGACATAATCTCCAAGAAGGTTACAATTACCAATTCTTAATCGACTATTTCGGCGGCAATGATACGGTCCCTTCCAAGAGTGATTTCAGGTTGGACGTCAAAAACTTGAAGATCAAAAATACCAAATTTTCACAAAATGATTTTGTCCAAGGGAATCAATTAAAGATGGAATTCCCCAATGGGGTCGTCAATCTTGATCAGCTGGATTTAATAAGGAATAGTTTTGCAATCAAGGACATTATCCTTGAAGATCCTTTCATTTCAATCGAAAAAAATTTTCCTAAATCTGCATTGGAAGCTATAGCAGACCGAGAAAAAAGCGAGACCAACACTGTAAAAGCGCCCAAAGAACCCTTGGATATGAGTATCGACATTGTAAAAATAAAAAATGGTCGATTTATGCTACACAATTGGCGTAGAACCCCTAAAAGGACTATTGGAGCCGATTATTTCGATTATGATCACCTTGACATAGGGGATATCAATTTGAGCTTAGAATGTATCCAATCAAAAGATTTGGATTTTGTTGGAAAAATAAATCAAATCCAGGCAAAAGCTGACAATGGCTTCGCACTAGAGGAATTCAATGCTCAAGAAGCCAAAATATCCTCAAGAAGGACTGAACTGAATGGGGTGTATGTAAAGACCCAAAAAAGCATCATGCAAGACACGATTATCTTCAAGTATTTAGGTTTCGATAGCTTTCATGATTTCAATGACAAAGTCATTATGGAAGGTAAATTGAAAAATAGCAATATCAAAGTTGAAGATATCATCACGTTTGCCTATAAGTTGGATCAAAATTCTTTTTTCAAACGGATTAGAAGCGAAAATTTGAAAATTGATGGTCGCATACAAGGGAAAGTTAACAGTTTGAGAGCAGATGATTTGCAAGTAAGTTTAGGAAATTTGGTGAGTATCAAAGGAAATTTTTCAACAAAAAATCTAGCAATCCCACAAGAAGAAATGCTCAATCTAGGCTTCGATGAATTAAAAACATCCATGACCAATTTGAGAAAAATATTGCCCAATTTCAACCCACCACCCAATTTTGACAAGCTCGGAAACATCCATTTTAAAGGGCGATATGACGGATTTATCAGTGATTTCGTGGCTTTTGGCGAACTTAAAACGAGTCAGGGTCTCATAAATTTGGATATGCAACTCAATACCAATGAAGGGAAAGAAAACGCTAAATATAGAGGAAAAATGGTCCTCAAACAATTTGATTTGGCGCATTGGACAGATGACAACAGGTTTGGAAAGTTGAATATGGTGACCGAAGTAAAAGAAGGGAAAGGGCTTACGCTGGCGAGCCTTAAGTCCAAGCTGGATGCCAATGTATTTAATTTTGAATATAATGGATACAACTACAAAAACATCATATTCAAAGGGGAGCTCAACAAGAACCTGATCAATGGCGATGCCTCCATCAAGGATGAAAATATTGACTTGAGGTTTTCAGGAGTCATCGACTATATCAAAACGATACCAGAGTACAAATTCAAAGCCAATATCAACAAATTGGATCTTCACAAGCTCAATCTCACAAAGGATTCTTTGAGTATAGCTGGCGAGTTTGGCCTAGATTTTAAATTCAAGAATTTAAGCAATTTTACTGGAAATGCAAAAGCCAATAATGTCGAGCTAAAAGTAAATGACTCCAATAAATTCACATTAAAATCCTTTGAACTAAACTCCTACGTCAACAACACCAATCACAAGCATATTGATATCAAGAGCGATGTATTCCAGGGCAATATTGACGGGCAGTTCGAATTCGAGTCCCTACCCTATCTAGTGTACCATTTTATTAAGAAAAATAATCCAACCCTCCTAGCCAAAACTAAGATAAAGCAACCAAAATACGCGCTTTATAACAATAATTTTAAAGCAAAAATACACGTAGAACAGTCAAAAAATTTGTTTGAAGTCTTAAAATGGGATCTCAAAGAAATTAAAGATTTAAAGGCCGTAATGAGCTTTGAAAATACGGATACGTCTAGGATAAATTTTAATCTAGAGAAAATTCAGATTCCTAAACTGGAATTTGGTAAAAATATGCTAGAAAATATCGAATCCAACTTACTGGTGGACAACCAAAATTTGATCGCTAGAGTAACCATTGACAACACGCATATTGACAAAAATATAATAGGCCCAACCACCTTACAATTGAAAGCTTACAATGATTCATTGATAGCTAATTTTGAGACAGGGCATATTGATAGCCTTTTCAGATCCATCCATTTCAATGCAACGACTTTTATATTTGAAGACGATTTCATGACTAAATTTGTGGATTCGCGATTCAATCTTTTGGACAGTATTTGGCGCTTGAAAGATCAGAATTTTGTTCGATATAACAAGGACAAAATTTACACCAGAAATTTTGATTTTTATAATGCACAAAGTCATTTGTCAGTCAATTCTATTGGAGATAAAGGTTTGGCATTGTTCATCAAAGATCTGGATTTGTCCAAATTGAATGGTTATTTTAAATCAAACAATGTTTGGTTGAATGGCAATAGCAATTTAACCATTTCCGTCCAAGACGTCTTTTCTCTCAAAGGGCTAGAAGCTAAAATTTATACGGATTCGCTGCGCATCAATGACACGAATTGTGGACATTTAAGTACATTCGCATCTACACCCGACTTAGATCATCCCATCGATATCCATATGCTCCTAAGAAGCGAAGCCAGCTATGTCAAAGTAGATGGTTACTACCAATATAAAACCAAGGCAAAAGCCGAAGAAATTAATCTCAAAGCTTTTACACAAAAGCTATCCTTGCCTATATTATTAAAATTCATCATCAAAGATGGAATTTCAGAAGTTGAAGGGGGCGTAGATTCTGAACTCAGTCTTACAGGTACTTTCAAAAAATTGGCTCTTAATGGTGTAGCCACCTTGCGAAAAGGAGGCGTCAAGGTAAATTATCTAAATACCAAATATTATTTTGAGGATCAGAAAGTTCAGATCACTCCTTATTATTTTGATTTTAGTGGAGATCAATTTACGGATAAAGATGGTAGAAAAGCGAATATTCAAGGCAAAATTCTACACGACCATTTTAAAAGTTTTAAGTTAGATTTAAATATAAATTCAGATGGATTACTGGTATTAGATACAGACAAAAGTCCAATCCCCTGTATTATGGCAAGGTAATAGCACAAACTTCTGTTGAGTTCAAAGGCGATTTTTCAAATACCGACATCAATATTGTAGGCACTTCTAAAAAAGGAACCAAAGTCATCCTTCCTCTTGGTCAATCTGAAGGCAACAGGGAACTTAAATTCTTGCGTTTCACAAAAAAGGACAGCAGTGCCTTGGCCGAATCGACTTTTAAAAAAATACAAGGACTCGATGTTGAGCTGAATTTGACCGTAAATGATGATGCAGAAATAAACCTAATCTTCGATGAAATCACCGACGATATAATTCGAGCTACAGGTTATGGCAATCTCGTGGTAAAAATACCTCGAAAGGGCGAATTCAATATAAATGGTCAGTATAATATAGAAAATGGGGATTACAACTACACAGTACCCATCCCTAATTTTAGCCTTGTCAAACAACCTTTCAAATTGCGCAAAGGCTCAACCATCTCTTGGACTGGCGATCCCCTGGAAGCCTTGATCCAAATCAATGCTGAAAGCAAAAATATCAGGACTTCTGTCTATCCATTTATCGAAGAATATGTATTGAATAATCCTGCATTGGAAGGACAATCCAAATCACTCACAAACGTCGATTTGATCTTAAAATTGCAGGGCGAGCTGTTAAAGCCAGATATCAATTTTTCCATTGAATTCCCAAATCTTCAATCGAATATCAAAACCCTGGTGGAGACAAAACTTTTGGCACTGTCCAATGACCCCAACGAGCTCAACAAACAAGCACTGAGCCTTCTCATCACACGCAGTTTTTTACCTAGCAATTCACTGGATTTCAACTTCGATAGAACCGCCATCAATACGCTGTCCAACTTGGTTTCCTTTTATTTATCTAAAATATTGTCACAATATGTAGCTACCTATAGCGAGTCCAACAACATCATTTCCGGCATCGATATAAACGTAGGCCTCGCCTATAACGACGTACTTACGTCCAATTCTACGCTCAATTTTGCCAAAAATGGGGAATTTTCTTTCAATCCAAAATTTCACTTGTTTCAGGATAAAGTCGTCCTCGACTTAGGTGCCAACATCAAGCGAAATGCAGCTGACGATGGAGCCAACTATTTCGCCACTGATGTAGCTCTTGAGTATTTCTTAAAACCCAATAAAGAACTTGTGTTGCGCGTATTCGTCCAAGGGGATCGTTACCTTACCAATAGGATGACCAGAATGGGCGGTGGCATCACATACCGCAAGGAATACGAATCGTTTTATCACTTTATGAAGGGCAATAAAATTCAATAATTTCCTTAAGAAATAGTACCTTTGCGGGCATTATAAATCACATCAAGTTATAATTTAAGTTTTTATGGATCAAAAGATCATTTTTTCTATGATGGGGGTGAATAAAGTCATTCCTCAAAACAATAAGACCATCCTAAAGAATATTTATCTATCGTTTTTCTATGGTGCAAAAATTGGTATCATTGGTCTAAATGGTTCTGGTAAATCCACCCTCCTAAAGATAATCGCAGGACTGGATAATAATTATCAAGGCAAAATAGAATTTCAAAAAGATTATACCATTGGATTTTTGCCCCAAGAACCAGTACTAGACGAAACAAAAACCGTCATCGACATCGTCCGCGAAGGTGTCCAAGGCACCATGGATCTCATCAACGAATACAATGCCATCAACGATGCCATGGGGCTTGAAGAAAACTATTCGGATCCAGACAAAATAGATAAACTCATCAACAAACAAGGTGAACTGGGAGATAGAATCGATGCTATCAATGGATGGGAAATCGACTCAGTCCTTGATAGAGCGATGGACGCCCTTAGATGTCCAGAACCAGATGCCCAAATATCAATCCTTTCTGGTGGTGAAAAAAGACGTGTCGCGCTATGTCGCCTATTGTTGCAAAATCCCGATATTTTGCTCTTGGATGAGCCTACCAACCACTTGGACGCTGAATCCATCGACTGGCTAGAACAACACTTGCAGCAGTATAAAGGTACCGTCATCGCCATCACCCACGATAGGTATTTCTTGGACAATGTCGCAGGGTGGATCCTTGAATTGGATCGAGGGGAAGGCATCCCTTGGGAAGGCAATTACTCCTCATGGCTAGAACAAAAAGGGAAACGACTTGCCCTTGAA
Organism: Saprospiraceae bacterium; assembly: GCA_016720635.1. Lineage (GTDB taxonomy): Bacteria > Bacteroidota > Bacteroidia > Chitinophagales > Saprospiraceae > JADKKF01. The sequence goes on along the minus strand of JADKKF010000015.1, from coordinate 15,497 downwards.
GAAAAACAAGAAAGCAAACGACAAAAAGCCCTAGCCAAAGAATTAGAATGGGTGCGGATGAATCCTAAAGGCCGTCAAGCCAAAGCCAAGGCCCGTCTTTCCAATTATGAAAAATTAGCTTCCGAGGATACCAAACAAAAAGAAGAAAAACTCGAAATTTTCATCCCTAGTGGACCTCGACTTGGGGAGAACGTCATCGAGGCAAGCAACTTGGTCAAAGCATACGGAGACCGAGTCCTTATCGACCAACTGACATTCAAGCTACCCCAAGGAGGGATCGTCGGCATCATTGGCCCCAACGGTGCTGGAAAGACCACCCTTTTCAGGATGATTATGGGCTTGGAAAAGCCTGACGGAGGGGAAATAAATATCGGTGAAACCGTAAAAATAGGATACGTGGATCAAACCCACAAGGATATCGACCCCAACAAAAGCGTTTGGGAAGTTGTATCTGGTGGCAACGACTGGATAGAACTCGGCAATACCAAAATCAATAGCAGGGCCTACATTTCTAGGTTCAATTTCACGGGTTCTGATCAAGAAAAAAAATGTGGGGTTTTATCTGGCGGTGAGCGCAATCGATTACACCTATCGATGTGCCTCAAGCAAGAGGCGAATGTCCTTTTGCTGGATGAACCGACCAATGATATAGATGTTAATACTTTGAGGGCTTTGGAGGAAGCTCTTGAGAACTTTGGGGGCTGCGCTGTTGTGATTTCACACGACCGTTGGTTTTTGGACAGAGTGGCGACGCATATTTTAGCTTTCGAAGGTGACTCTCAAGTTTACTATTTTGAGGGCGGATATTCAGATTATGAGGAGAATAGGAAGAAAAGACTAGGCGATCCGACAGCTAAGAAATTCAAATATAAGAAATTGATCAAAGATCAGTAGGACTATTTATTGTGGCGTGGCAGAAATGGTCTCCACGATTTTTTCAAAAACGGTCTTCAAAATAGAAATTTCATTGACATATTGGTCCGAATTGTTCCAAGACTGCAAAACATAGTCAGCCGACATGAAATGGATACCTTGGTGAGTTAAGTTTATTTGGATGTAGTAGATTAGCGTCAAAATCAACAAAAATGAACTAATCACTAGCTTGATTTTATTGGTTTTCTGATTGTGGGTCATCTTTTGGATCTTTTAATTTCAATCGCATTGCGGCAGACAATTTTTTTGTTCTACCTTTATATATTTAACTTTTGTATAACATATAAACGCTGGATTAAGTTCCGCCGTATTTTATTTTTTATTGAATCGAATGCATATAATCTTTTTCATGATATTTTTGGGCGTGTCCCTCGTTATTGACTCGGGTCGGGCTATTCGTGGCTTCGGCCTCATCTTGCGTTCTCATGGAAGCCTCCTAGTAGCAGATGAGGCTCTCGAAATAGATCGAGACCACTTCTATCCCTCACGCGATAGCTATGTTTTTACCCATTTTTTCCATCAAAAGACAAAAATGTAATAGTCATCATGATCGTCTCCGCCAAAATAGCCCAACGTATCAATCAGACCAGCGCCAGTCAATTTGCGGCTTGGATTGTGCGATTGAGTATCATGGTCATGGCTCTTGGCATTTGTGTCATGATTTTATCGAGCTGTTTGATAGAGGGCTTCCAAAGAGAAATCAGCGATAACATATTTGATTTTTGGGGTCATATCGTCGTCAAGGATTCCAGAGAATCACTACAATCAAAAGAGTTTGCATACAACGATAACGATGCCTTCATCGCCAACTTAAAAGATCATAGCGACTCGAATATCAGACACGTTCAGACGACCTTGATTACACAAGGAATACTTAAGACCATTGATGAATATGAGGGTATCGCCATCAAGGGCGTAAACCAAGATTTTGATCCTTCTTTTTACACAAAATACCTCATTAAAGGTAATCCTTTGGACTTGAAAGATAGTGCACAAATACTAATTTCAAAACCAACTGCTGCAAGGCTTTCAATAGACATTGGAGCCAAAGTCCTTCTGTATTTCATTTTTAATGGCGAGCAAATAACTCGAAGATGCACTATTAAGGGTATATACAGCACTGGCCTAGAAGAATTTGACAAAAAAATCATATACGCCCCGATTCAGCTCGTCAGGGATGCCATGCTCCTTAAAAATAAGCAAATAAATCAAATCGAAATATTCGTAAACGATATAAATCAAGTAGAAAACACCGTTAAAAACATCGACGACAATATTCTACCCATGGAATCTTACTCCGTCACCGTCAAAGAAAAATATCCGAATATATTCCAATGGTTAGAGCTACAAAACATCAACAAATGGGTCATATTGGGACTTATGGGCATTGTCTGCATATTCAATTTGGCGACTTCGGTTCTGATTTTAATCCTAGAACGCACTCTGATGGTGGCCATCCTAAAAACCCTTGGAGCCAAATTCTCCTTGATTCGCAATATTTTTATTTGGCAGGCGCTGCGAATACTGTTGTGGGGGATATTTTGGGGTAATTTGCTAGGACTTGGTTTGGCTTTTATACAGAAACAATATCAAGTGATCAAACTGGATGAAACGAATTATTATCTTGCTTATGCGCCCATATATTTTGATTGGTTAGATATCATTTCTATCAATGTTGGAGCCTTATTGGTCACCATTTTGAGTACATTCATCCCAACACTTTTGATACTGAACATCAAGCCATCTCAAGCGTTAAGATTTCAATGAAATATTTTTTACAAAAAATGGCCAATTTCATTATAAATTTGCACAAGATTTCATTTTCATAAAATAGAATAATATATGTTTCAAAGCTTAAGTGAAAAGCTTGACAGTGCTTTTAAAATAATCAAAGGAGACAATAAGCTCACCGAATTAAACATTGCAGAGTCCATCAAGGAGATTAGACGTGCGCTTGTTGCTGCGGATGTTAACTATAAAATAGCCAAAGAATTCACCGATAAAATCAAAGACAAAGCCCTCGGCACGGAAAATGTCCTCAAGGCAGTCCGTCCAGGTGAATTAATGGTAAAAATCGTTCAAGATGAGCTCATCGACTTGATGGGTGGACAATCTGAAGGAATCAACGTCAAAGGCAATCCTGGGATAGTTCTTATAGCAGGACTTCAAGGAAGTGGAAAAACCACTTTTACTGGAAAATTGGCGAATTATCTAAAAACAAAAAAGAGCAAAAAGCCGCTTCTCGTCGCTTGCGACGTCTATAGGCCCGCTGCGATCGATCAATTGTCTGTGCTTGCAGAACAGGTCGGTGTGGCCATATACAAAGAGATAGAAAACAAAAATCCTGTACAAATCGCTCAAAATGCCATCGCTTATGCTAAGGGGCATGGTCACGATGTGGTCATCGTCGATACTGCTGGACGTCTGGCGGTAGATCAGGAGATGATGGACGAAATAGCACGTGTGCACAAGGCCATCCAGCCTACAGAAACGCTTTTCGTAGTGGACTCCATGACTGGACAAGATGCCGTCAACACCGCCAAAGCGTTCAATGATATCCTCAATTTTGACGGAGTCGTTTTGACCAAATTGGATGGTGATACCCGAGGTGGAGCAGCTTTATCTATTAAATATACCGTAGGCAAACCCATCAAGTTTGTTTCCACTGGTGAAAAAATGGAAGCCCTAGACGTATTCCACCCAGACAGGATGGCGCAGCGGATATTGGGTATGGGGGATGTAATTTCCCTTGTAGAAAAAGCACAAGAGCAGTTCGACGAAGCTGAAGCAAAGCGCCTTGAGGCCAAGATTAAGAAAAACAAATTTGACTTCAATGACTTTATCGGCCAGATCCAACAAATCAAGAAAATGGGCGATCTAAAGTCTTTGATGAACATGATTCCTGGTATGTCCAAGATGACTAAGGATATCGATATCGACGAAAATGCATTCCTAAAGGTAGAAGCCATCGTCCAATCCATGACCCCAGCAGAAAGAAAAAACCCTGAACTATTGAACATCAACAGAAAGAAAAGAATAGCCAAAGGCTGCGGCCGAGACCTCAACGAGATAAATCAATTCATCAAGCAATTCGACCAAATGCGCCAAATGATGCATCGCGTAAGTAAGATGCCCATCCCTACTGGTATGATGCCTGGCATGGGCGGACTAAAGCGATAGCAATTGGGAACAAAGATGCACGTTTCAGGAATAAGCTAAAGCGTGCGTTATAATTCAACGGATTGATCTAAGATTTATTCTTTTATACCAGCTTGATCAAGTAGAAAAGCGAATTCCAAGGCAACTTCTTTGTATCGTTCGAAGCGCCCTGATGCACCACCGTGACCTGTGGACATATTGCAGAACATGTACAATGGTCTATTATCCGTCTTGGTTGCCCTTAATCTAGCAACCCATTTGGCAGGCTCCCAATACTGTACCTGAGAGTCGTGAAGTCCTGTAGTGACCAACATGGCTGGATATCCCTTCTTCTCTATATTGTCGTAGGGAGAATATGATTTCATGTACCAGTAGCTTTCCTCGTTTTTAGGATTACCCCATTCGTCGAATTCACCCGTTGTGAGGGGTATCGTTTCGTCTAACATCGTAGTTACTACATCTACAAATGGAACCGATGCAATCACGGCTTTGTACAAATCTGGTCGAAGGTTTATCACAGCTCCCATCAAAAGCCCTCCAGCACTTCCACCCATAGCAAATAAAGTGGATTTATCGCAATACTTCTCCTTTACCAAATACTCGCTGCAATCGATGAAATCATTGAATGTATTTTTCTTATTAAACATTTTACCGTCTTCGTACCATGCTCTCCCTAGCTCTTGCCCTCCACGTATATGGGCTATTGCAAAGAACATGCCCCGATCCAACAGACTCAACCTATCTGCACTGAAGTAAGGCTCCATGCTATAGCCATAAGATCCATATCCGTACTGCAGTCCAAAGCCCTTTCCATTTTTTTTAAAATCCTTTCGATATACTATGCTCATCGGAATTTCCTTACCATCACGACTTTTTACAAGGATTCTTTCAGATTTGTACTTAGATTTATCGTAACCACCGACGACTTCTTGTTCTTTAAGGAGGGTTAGCTTTCTAGAACTGACCTCATATTCCATAACTGAATTGGGTGTGGTCATTGAAGTAAAACTAAGCCTTAATTTAGAAGAGTTAAACTCAGGATTTATCGAAACATTTGCTGTATATGCTTCCTCACCAAACTCTACATAATTATCCGATCCAGTATTTTGTACCACTCTTATCCTGGAGATACCCATTTTTCGCTCACTAAGCACGTAAAAAGACTCAAACAAAGTTATATCTTCTAACAAAACATCCTCTCTATGAGGAACCAAATCGACCCAATTTTCCTTCATGGTCTTCTTTTCACCGCAAGTAGCAACTTTAAAGTTCTTAGCATTCAAGTTGGTGACAATATAAAATTTGTCTTGAGCATGGTCGATTGAATATTCGAGGTCTCTTACTCGTGGCTGAAACAACTTCCAATCGCCTAAAGGTTTCTTGGCATCAACATATCTAAACTCATTGCTAACAGTAGAAAATGAACCAATGATCAGAAATTTCTTGGACCGAGATTTAAATATACCCACCGAAAACGTTTCATCTTTTTCATGATAAACCTCCACATCTTTTGAAGGGGTCTCTCCTATTTTATGCCTAAATATTTTGTATTCACGCAAAGATTCGTCTTTTACAGAATAAAAAATGTATTTATTGTCTTCTGACCAGGTAGCACTACCACTCGTATTCGGAATTTCATCGAGCAACAATCTTCCTGTCACCAAATCCTTAAATCTAATGGTGTATTGCCTTCGTGACACATAATCTTCACTAAAAGCCATTATCTTATTATCTGGTGAAATATCTATCTCGCCAAGACTATAATAGGACTTTCCTGCTGCCCTTTCATTTCCGTCAATCAATATTTCTTCCTTGGCTTCTTGGGTTCCTTTTTTTCTCAGGCTGATAGCGTATTGCTTGCCTTCCTCAAATTTTGAAATATACCAATATCCATTGTAAAAATATGGGACAGACATATCGGTCTGCTTGATTCGACCTACCAACTCATTGTACAGTTTTTCTTGGAGGGGTTTGGTGTGGAGCATGCCAGCATCTAAGTAACTATTCTCCTCATTGAGATAGTTTACTACTTCTGGATTCTCACGATTGTTCAACCAATAATAAGGATCCTTCCGTGTATCGCCATGAATGGTCATGAAGGTATCAATTGTTTTAGCTAGAGGTACAGGGATTGTAGCTATTTTTTTCTGAGACATTACTGTGTTTATTTGTAAAAAAAGGATAATTATGGCGAATTTGTTGCAGATTTTTGGATAAAAAGCCATTTCAGTGATTAATGTTGGTGAAATAATTTAAAAAAAATCAAAATAAAGGTATCAATTTATTTTAATAAATTTTCCAAATGTTCCATCATTAAATTTGAATAGATAAACTCCTGTACCCAAATGGCAAATATCGATTTTCAAGGTTTGAGTGCTGCCCCAAGATGCACCATGAGGATATAAAATACTTGATTTTCCAAAATAGTTGTAAATTTCTATCATTCCGTCTTGCCGTAACATTGGATTAGTGATATGAATATAATTATTCGCGATGGTCGGAAATATATTATTGTGCATTTTTGCATTTGAAACTGATATTGATTTTAATCGTGAAAATCGAACAGCTCCTATATTCGGCCTAAATTCCAGTCTATAATAATATATTTTTCCATTCGAAATGTTATTATCCTCAAATTTGTAGTACGATTCAGAAACGCTAAAAAGATCGACAGAAGATTCATTAATTTTCTCAAAATTTATACCGTCAACCGATCTTTCAATTATCAAATTGCCTTTAATTTGATTCCCTTTCAATACACAAGAAACCAGGACATGGTCAGATTTTTCAGTTAAATTAAAATCAAGATTTGCCAAAGGAAAAATAGTAGTTCCAAGTTCTTCTTTTCGAGCGATAACCACTGTCGTATGCGTATTGAATACAATGCTGCTGTTGGCAGCATCTACTTGTGCTGTAGTATTGCTGGTACTTGGATGTTGAAAAGACATAAACAGGAATCTGTAGTCTGGCGAAAAGGTTATACCCGTGGGTTCTGATCCCAAAGGGGTGGTCGCGAACAAACGGACATCAGGCGCAGCAGCAGTATGTCCAGCACCAACTACCCATATATGATTTCTTCCCCCGTCTTGTAGAACCCATAGATTCCCTTCATTATCGAAGGCTAGATTATCATTCCCTAAGCCCCAAGCTTCTGGAGGAAATGGCCCTGCTCCATCAACATCGTAGCTGGTATTTTCGACAAAAATTTCCAATCCAGAAACGGTTGTACCATTGTCTGTAAATCTATATACCCGCCCTGGTCCTTTTGCTGCAAAATATACTTTTCCATCCAGCCCTAAATCTACATCTTCCACGCCATTAAAATTGTATGCTGTTAAAGCAGTTGAAGATTGCAAAACAGTATTACATTCACCTTGCGAAGTATTTGAGACCAATAACCAATCTCCAGTTCCAAATGATGCTGTGGTTTTTAGGACAAACAACGAACCCTCTGAAAAATCACCTGGAGTAGTGGGTACAAATTTATATACATATCCAGCAGTGCTATGGTCTGCTCCCCAATATAGGACTGATTGATCACTTTTTATAACCACATTTTCATGTGCGTGTCTACCTAAAGCCCACAATTTGTCTTGTTTTCCATCAGAGTTGTGGTCGATAACAGTACCTGATAATGGGTCTATTTCTATTACCCAACCCAAATCCTGAAATCCATCTGAATTATTGTCTCCTGAAGTTATATTTTCTTCACAAACCATGATGGTATTATTAGGAGTTACTGTGCCTGAACAAAAAGTGGCGACTTGACCCAAATCTGAACTCTTAAAGGATACATTTTTACCCGAGTTGATTTCCCAAAGTTTGGTAGCTGGGTTATATTGAACATCAAATATTGCGCACTTGGCAGGAGTTACCTCTGATGAGATTGAAAGCTTTCCAAGTTCGCTACTGCCTGCATTGGGCACAAAACCCGTAAAGTCTAAATTGATGCCTAAGCTAGTTCCATCGGATAGTAGGGTTCCACTTTTTGTAAGAAATTGAAAAGTATGTGTCGAGGGAAGGACCAGATTTTGTACTTGGGCGGTAGGTTGCACCGACGAAAAAGTGCCTATGGATTGTGTAAATGCTACCTCGAAAATAGTAAAAACATAGAATAGAATTATAGCAAACTGCAAAGTTTTCATAGCGCCTGTATTGATTGACTTGTTAAATTTAGCATTTTATTTTGATAATAGCTTAAATTCATACTGGTAATTATTAAACGCTTTGTGGAAACATCTAACAAATGTATAATGCTAGCATCATTTAAATACGATACGCTATAAAATAAAAGTGGGGGCTCAAACCGGCGTCTGCAGCCCCAACCTAACGTAAAACAATAAACCTAACTCAAGAAAAAATGTGAGACTCTTTGGCAAAAAGACAATCCTTCGTTCGTCTCTTTGACCCTATTTTTTAAAACCAATTACTTTCATAAATGGCTGTAGTTTTCTTATTGGAGCATCTTTTCAAGATACTTTCGAGCTTACGATTTTCGCTTAGATTGGATTTCTATTCGCTTTGAAAAAGTGGGGGCTCAAACCGGCGTCTGCAGCCCCAACCTAACGTAAAACAATAAACCTAACTCAAGAAAAAATGTGAGACTCTTTGGCAAAAAGACAATCCTTTGTTCGTCCGTTTGACCGTATTTTTTGAAACCAATTATTTTCATAAATGGCTGTAGTTTTCTTATTGGAGCATCTTTTCAAGATACTTTCGAGCTTACGATTTTCGCTTAGATTGGATTTCTATTCGCTTTGAAAAAGTGGGGGCTCAAACCGGCGTCTGCAGCCCCAACCTAACGTAAAACAATAAACCTAACTCAAGAAAAAATGTGAGACTCTTTGGCAAAAAGACAATCCTTTGTTCGTCTCTTTGACCTTATTTTTTTTAAACCAATTACTTTCATAAATGGCTGTAGTTTTCTTATTGGAGCATCTTTTCAAGATACTTTCGAGCTTACGATTTTCGCTTAGATTGGATTTTTATTCGCTTTGAAAAAGTGGGGGCTCAAACCGGCGTCTGCAGCCCCAACCTAACGTAAAACAATAAACCTAACTCAAGAAAAAATGTGAGACTCTTTGGCAAAAAGACAATCCTTTGTTCGTCTCTTTGACCTTATTTTTTTTAAACCAATTACTTTCATAAATGGCTGTAGTTTTCTTATTGGAGCATCTTTTCAAGATACTTTCGAGCTTACGATTTTCGCTTAGATTGGATTTTTATTCGCTTTGAAAAGTGGGGCTCAAACCGGCGTCTGCAGCCCCAACCTAACGTAAAACAATAAACCTAACTCAAGAAAAAATGTGAGACTCTTTATTTAGTAATACTAAAATATTTCATTAATCCTCCCAAGTTCTTTTGAACCGTGGATTCATTTCTTGTATTCCGTGATCATCATTTTCAGAAAAGAAAATTCTACTTTGATGAGCATCATCCTTGATAATTGTTACATCTTCCAAAACGATCCCTCTACGTTTGTAGCTTGGCTCTCTTTCCATATCATAAATCACTTGATTGGAAGACAATTTTGGATTCTGATTCCTCAATTCCTCTCTGCGACTTCTGTCGTGATTGAAAGGCGCTTCTGGATTTCCTACAGCATTGGTCACCACCAATTCTGACTTAATATGCGGGTCAAGTGTAGTAAAAGATTGAGGGCTTCTCAGCTTTTCGATGGTTTTTAACCTTTCATTGAGACGCAATTCATCTTGGTACTCGTCGTCTAGTGATATCGTGATCTCCTCGTCCAATCTAACCTCTTCTGTAGGCATATTGGGAACTGACGCCGCTGTATTCTGGCTTGGTCTTTGAATGACGGTCGCCTGCTTTTGTCTATTGAATCCAGTAGCTATCAAAGTTACTTTTACTTCATTGGTTAAACTCTCGTCGAAGCACTGCCCCATCACCAAATTCGTACCATAACCAGCTTCTTCTTGGATGAAGTCATTGATGATAGCGATTTCTTCCATCGAAACTTCGTCCTCACCACTCGTGATATTTACTAGAATGTCAGTAGCACCCCTGATATTATTAGACTCCAATAATGGAGAGTTTAAAGCTGAATCAATCGCAAGTCTGGCGCGATTTTCACCTTCTCCTACCCCAATACCCATGATGGCAACTCCAGAGTCCTTCATGATCGTGCGAACATCTCTAAAGTCAACATTCACGATACCAGGAATGGTAATAATCTCTGCAATGCCTTTGGCTGCTGTAGCTAAGACGTTATCTGCTTGTGAAAATGCTTGGCGATACTTCATCGAACCGAACATTTCTATCAATTTGTCATTAGAAACCACGATGATAGAATCGACGTGTTTTTTCATTTCTTCTAGACCATCCAAGCCATATTTAGCCCTCTTACCACCTTCGAAAGTGAAAGGCGTAGTCACGATTCCTACTGTCAAAATATCCAATTCTCTAGCAAGCTGAGCTATAACTGGTGCAGCACCTGTTCCAGTACCGCCACCCATACCAGCAGTAATGAAGAGCATTTTGGTACCTTCGGCGAGGTATCTTCTGATGTCTTCAATGGATTCTAGACAAGCTTGTCTTCCTATCTCGGGCTCAGAACCTGCACCCATACCTTCGGTAGTATTTAGTCCTAATTGAATTTTTACAGGTACTTCGCTCAATTCCATAGCTTGGATATCAGTGTTGCAGATAGCAAAATCGACGCCAACAATACCCTGAGTGTGCATGAACGACACTGCATTGCTACCGCCACCCCCTACTCCTAGGACTTTTATTATGGGTCTTTTTGTATTTTGTATATTAATTTTCATAACCTTTAATTTTGAATTTTTTAAATAATTTCTGTTGGAGTTTTAGTTATTTAAAATCAGCATCTCCAGAATCCGCCTCAAACCATTCTTTGGTTCTTTGCAAAATACCATTCAAAATATTTGGCTTTTTTTCGCTCTTCGGCTTTTCTAACAATTCATCCAAAGTCAATTGCTCCCCTTTATACTTTTCAGTAGTACTAGTACCTTGGTTTACTACTTCCATGGGTACTTTATTGGGTTCATGTACTTTGGGCTCGACTCCGCCATAAGCTTCGTGCTCTAATCCATCGATCAATAGACCCACAGCAGTTGCATATATGGGGTTAGAATATTGCTCTGCATAACCGTGAGCTAAGTGTTCTATAGGCAATCCTATTCGAGTATGATAGCCCGTATGATATTCACACAACAATTCGATGTCTTTGATCAAAGAGCCTCCACCTGTGATAACAATACCACCTATCAATTTATTTTCGTACCCCGATCTTTGGATTTCTAGGATGATATAATCCAAAATCTCTTCCAACCTAGACTGAATTATCCATGCTAGATTTTTTTCAGAAATGGCTTTATCTTCTCTGCCTTTGATACCAGGTATGGTTATGGTCCTATTGTCTTTGATTTCCATCGCCAATGCACTACCAAACTTAACCTTTAGCTTTTCTGCTTGGTTCGGCATGACTGTACACCCTTCTTTGATGTCCTTGGTAACAACATTACCTCCAAAAGGAACGACCGCTGTATGTCGAACGATACTATCATAATAAATGGTCAAATCCGTAGTACCTCCACCAATATCAATCAAAGCCACTCCCGCTTCTTTTTCCTCTTCAGTAAGGACGGCCTTCGCAGATGCCAAAGACTCCATTATCAATTGGTGTACTTGTATTCCACTTTTTTCAAAACACTTGATTAGGTTCGTAGAAGCCGCATCTTGACCTGTTATGATGTGAAAATTAGCTTCCAACCGCATACCAGACATACCTATAGGATCCTTAATCCCTGGCTCGCTATCGACGGTATATTCCTGTGGTAAGACATGAATGATTTTATCGCCTGGAGGGAGCACCAATTTGTGCATATCGTTGATAAGCTTCTTGATATCCTCTTTGTTTATTTCATTGATCAGTGAATCTCTGACTAGGATACCCCTGTGCTTGACGCTTTTTATGTGTTGTCCTGCAATACCAACATGGACATGCTTAACCCTGCTGTTAATTTTTCTTTCGATGATTTCTACGGCATCAGCAATGGCCTTTGAGGTTCTCTCAATATTTGTTACCATGCCTCTCGTTACACCATCACATTCTACTTTCCCTACAGCGAGGATTTCTACCTTGCCATATTCATTTTTTCTACCAGCAATAGCGCATACTTTTGTCGTGCCGACGTCCACCGCTACTACTATTTCATGACTTACATTTACTACGGTATTCATACTAATCAATGTTTATTGTTGTGAAATATTATTTAATTCATTATTTACCACTAGATCTGTACCGCAAATCACTTGATTTTTGGCCGTTAAATTTAAGTACACGCAATGCGTACCTTTTTGACTGGCAATTACTGACTTATAAAATTTTACCAATCGCTTACACTTAATTTCAGCATCATCATCATAAGATCCAAAAATTATTCGCTCGACACCCATCTTCGGAATCAGCACTAAGTTTTGTTCCCTATCGACATGAATTTCTTCTATCAATGCTTCCAAAAATTCATTATTACTTATCATTTCATCCAATGCCCAAGCTTGCTGATAAATGGTACTATCCTTAAAAACCATTCCATCCGTATAAGAGGGCAATGCGCCTGACAATATCCTACATCGAGAAACCAAATGCGAACCAACGGGGCATTTTTCTCCGATTTTATCTATAAAAAACTGAATGCCTTCATTGTCAATCACCCTTAATTTTGGCATTTTTTGTGTGACTACTATATTCAATTTTTCGTTTGAATCTAGATATACCTCGCCTTTTTCCACAAGAGGATGGGCATTAACAATCGTCTCAATCTTTGTTAGATTCAACTTTGTATTTTTTAATTGGCTGTCTTTTATGGTTTTGTTGATCAATTTTTCAATTTCTTTTACATCGATCACATTCTCAGCATTGTCATGCGTTTTTACCGTTATTTTATAAAGTTTATCCGAAGAATGCCATATCGTACCCACGGCAAAAACGACAACCATGGAAACAATAGATAGTCCGATGACCCAAATCAATTTTTGAACTCTGCTCGTATTAAATTTCATGATAATCTAGCATTTAATTGTTCAACAATAGGATTTCTAAGTGAATCAATGTCACCTGCTCCGATGGTCAAAATGACCCCATCCCCTACGATTTTTACCCAATCGATTACTTCTGACTTTGTCTTTAAGCTTTTATTTTCGTTAATAATTAAATCCAAAATTGCTTGGCTTGTAATCCCTTCGATTGGTAATTCGCGCGCTGGATATATTTCTAATAAAATGATTTCATCTAAGGACTGCAATGATTCTGCAAATTCTTGTAAAAAATCTCTGGTCCTGCTGTACAAATGAGGCTGGAATATTCCTCTAATTTTTTGGCCAGGAAACATCGATTTAACCGAATTTATCAATGCATTGATTTCCGTAGGATGATGTGCATAATCATCGATATATACTTGATGTTCGTTGCGAATTAACACATCAAATCGTCTCCAAATTCCTTTGAACTTTTTAGCCGCTGGTATTAATTTTTCGTCAGAAATGCCCAATATTTTAGCTACTGTAATGGCAGCAACTGCATTCAATACATTGTGACGACCATAATAAGTCAATTCGAAAGAAGTGGATTCAAGGCCATTAGCATATTCGAATCCCATCCCATCTGCTAGATTATGGATATTTTTAATCAATATATTTGCCTTAATTTCACCGTAAACATGCACAGTGAAATCCTTTTTAATCAAATCATTGAAAGCACCCATGTCTTCGAGAATTTGAAAAGCATCCTCGTGGATAACCAGATGTCCGTTGGGTTTTATTTTATTGATAAAGTCAATAAAGCCATCGATAAAAGTTTTTTCATCTCCGTAAATGTCCAAATGATCCGGATCTATACAAGTGATGACGGCAATTTCTGGACTTAAGGTCAAGAAAGAACGATCAAATTCATCAGCCTCAATTACGACCCAATCAGAAGTACCGTGGATGAAATTTCCACCCAAATTATTTGATAATCCGCCTAGAAAAGCTGTGCAATCTACCCCAGAGTCTCTGAGAAAATGTGCAACCAAAGAACTCGTGCTCGTCTTGCCATGCGTACCTGCAACTGCTATGGTTCGCATATTCTCACTGATCAAACCCAGCACCTGTGACCTTTTTAATAATGGAATTCCTTTATTTCTAAAATAATTCAAGCCCTTGTGATCCTTTGGAATAGCAGGAGTATAAATTGCTAAGTCTATGTCAGAAGGAATTGTGTCCACTGAATCAACATACGTAATTTCCATTCCCATGGCCGCAAGGTCCCTAGTGATGCTCGTTTCTGTTCTATCGTAACCAGAAATTTTCTTTCCTTCCGCGTGAAAAAACCGAGCCAAAGCCGACATTCCGATGCCTCCTATCCCAATAAAATAAACGCTATTTACTTCACTCATTTTCATCTTTTGTCTAGATTTACAAGTGAAATAATTTGTTCCGCTATATCTGATGCAGCCTTGGGCTTTGCCAATTTCTTAGAATTTCTAGCAATTTCCTCCAGCTTATTTTTATCATTTACTGTAGATAATGCCTTTTCGATAAGGCTTGAAATTTCTTGCTCTTTGACCAAAATGGCCGCTTGTTCTTCGACCAAAGCCAAAGCATTTTTTGTCTGATGATCTTCTGCAACATTAGGAGAAGGCACTAGAATAGCAGCCTTGCCTGCTAGGCAAATTTCCGCTACGGAAAGCGCGCCAGCTCGGCTGATGATCAAGTCAGAAGCACCATATACGTACTCCATTTTTTCAAAAAATGGATAAATTTTCACATTGGGTAGTTTAGCTGTTGGGCTATCCTTGTATAAGTCAAAATTGACCTTTCCAGTCTGCCAAATCCACTGTACCTCGGGATTATTTTTTATGGTTTCATATCCATCTGAAATAGCTTCATTCAGAGCCCTTGCACCCAAGCTCCCTCCCATCGAAACGATGGTCATTTTATGAGGTGATAAGCCAAAATAATCACAAGCATCCGAACGATGTGCGCTTACCGCATCCAAGATTTTATTCTGAATGTCCTTGCGTATGGGATTTCCAGTTACTATGATTTTATTTCCTGGAAAAAACTTATCCATATTAGGATATGCAACACAGATTTTTGTGACCTTTTTCCCTAAAATCTGATTGGTAATCCCAGCATAGCTATTTTGCTCCTGGATCATGGAAGGTATCTTGGCATCAATAGCTGCCCTAACCATTGGGCCACTTGCATAACCTCCTACACCGACGACTGCATCGGGTTTAAATTCATTCAAAATACTCTTAGATTGGAACCAACTCCAAATTAGTTTAACTGGAAAAAGCAAATTTTTTGAGCGTAAGCCTTCGCTGAAATCCAGCAATCCAAAGCCCTTTGATTTTGTATCCATATTGAGGAATTAT
>JADKKF010000014.1:107500-149443 GCA_016720635.1 Saprospiraceae bacterium | reverse complement strand
GTTGTAATATCAAATCCTAGTTCTCCTGGAAAGTCCATTTACATCTGGGAATTCAATTTGATTAGGTGTGGTAAATACCACCATTAACAACCACTGCAGCCATTATAAATGAAACGTCATTTTATATTTTGCGAAGCATTACAATATTGATAATAATAAAAAACTTCAGGAATTTGAAAACTTGTCACCAGTTGTAAATGTATTACTATAAGTAAAAGGACATGAAGGATCACCTCCTGTTATAACGAATGTATATGCAGTGTTTGGCTGTAATCCTGTGATTTGCCCCAATACTTTTTTATAAAAATCCCAGTCACCTGCTGTAGGTGTAGTATAAGTATAAATATTTGAGTTATTAGCAGTAAATAATGCATTTGCTCCGTTATTTATGGAAACTGTATAAGGGTATCCATCAACTGGAATATTAAGAGTGAAATTAGCAGTACCAGAACTTGCTCCAGCATCGCAACCAAAAGCAGGCATCTCCAATGAAACTGATGTAGGTGGAACCACTCCAGTATAAGGAATTTCATATAAATTGCCACATTTATCCTTAATAGTAATTATATAAGTTCCTCCTTCGCATATTCCAGTCAAATGTATCCAAATAGTACCAAAATAAGTAACTATCTGCGGATCATTAGTAGTATAATGTGGAGCTGCATTAACTCCACAAGGTGTCGATAAGGTAGTTATTGATTCGAAAGTGAATGGACCCATATTGTCAACAAAAGTCGGATCGCTCTGATTTGTTATTGACAATCTACGATTAGCCAAGTTGCATCCATAAATCTCATTAAGTTCACCAGAATTTACATTCCAATTAGTGATAGGTTGATATTGGGGTACTAATAATGCTCCAGTTCCATAAGCATTATCACTGGGGTTATTTGGATTGGAACAATCCCAAGATCTAAAATAATAATAACCTGGAGGTAATCCACAGAGTGTAAAAGGTGTACTGCCGCCTGAGACCTTGATGGCTTGCAATCCTGATGCGTGCCATGTTACCCCTGTTCCGCTTCCACTTGGTTGACCAGTATATTCTATATTCAATCCTGGATTGTTTGCCTGGAGAGATGAGAACAAATCTTCCCATTGAGTTGATTTAAAAACATCGCTAAGTTGATCAGGGTTAGAAGGAATTGAGTGGATGGATCAAAAGCTGCATAAATCATGAATCCATGATTTTCATATTCTGAAAATCCATTTTCATTTAAAAATCTAATGGATTACAATAATTTGAATTTGAAGCAGGATGTTTTACCAATGAAATTGTAGCACAATTATTAATGCCACAATAATCAAATGTAGAAATTGATGTTGCAATAGAAACTTCTGTCTGGGCTCCTTGCCCCATAGCATTAACAGAAAAAAAGATCATCCCAGCCACAAACCAATGCATTGGTAAGAAGCGAAGCTGAATCTTGTTTTTTGAATTGATTAACGAACCATAATCGGGTTTTAGAAACCCATGAATGAATTCTAATTGATGTGTAGAGAGGAAAGTAGAATTAAGAAAAGTTTTTAAATTCCTAATTCGCAATAGTGTACTTTCGATGATTGATATCACGAAAGTGATAAATAATTTCAAACCCATAATGTTATTTTTAAATGACTTCTAAAAAAGTGCCTAATAAAAAAAGTGCTAGCTCAATAAGAGCTTAAAAAAACAGTGCTAACTAATAAGTATTAACGAAGAAAATCGACCCTATGTTAATCAAAAAACAAAAAAAAAATAAAAAAAATACTTATTAAATACATATTGCAAAATATAATTATATTAATTTTACACAAAAAGTGTGCCAATTTCGTTTTAAATCAATAGAAATAACACAAATTTACAATAATTAATTTTCAAATGTTTATATTTTTACGAATTTTAAACAAAAGTAGTATGCGATAAATTTATTTTGAATTCCAATAAGATTTGCTTTTATTCTTACATTAAACTTTTATAAAAAAATACACTTAGCTTTTCACATCAAAAAGTCATAAATCCCCAACATAGCTGCACTTTTAAAATGCATAGAAAATTATTTGAAAAGTCTCAAAACAAATAGAGCGGCCACATTTGACCGCCCTAGCACTTAAAATAACAATTAGGGTTTAACTAATCCAAAATTTAATAATCGTACATTTTTGAAAATTGGGATTAAATCCAAAAAATGAACAACTAGCTCTCGTGTCGAGTCAACATTTAGACTCAAATTATTCAATTGGGTTACATATCAGGAAGAATTCCGTCTTGAATTATTTTTAATTTATATGTAATAACAACTAAAGTTACTAATAAGAACGAAATCGCCCAACAAAACGCAAGTCAAAGATTAGTATTTTTTTTCTATTTTGCAACTTTTATTTTACACGTCATATTAAACACTTTTTGCATGAATTATATTTTCCATATTTTATACTTTTCTTTTCGATATTTGTGTTATTTTAATTTTAATAAATGTATATTCTATCTATTATATTTTTAATCAAATTTAGTTAGGATATGTTTTTGTTTACATGGCATCCAGTTCTTTAGGACATCTATGCAAAAGTTTGTTTGACTACGTCGATTTTTGTTTAATGGAAAAAATTAAATTTAAAGCGTCTAATAGTTGAAATCCTACCTTTTAATTAATATTTTGAGATATTCTTAATCAATTTAGGTTACCCACAATAAAAAAGGTGGACTTAAAGCCCACCTTGTCCATAAATATTGTAAAATTCAATTAAACTAATCCAGCTTTACAAACTTCTTATAATTGTTAATCTGCGTTTTGTCGTTTTCAATTTCACAAAATAAATACCATTTACAAGATTTTCAATATCTACATAAAAACTATTTATTCCTTCTCTCAATTCGACGACATTGTTCAAAACTATTTTCCCATGAATGTCTATGACAGTCAATTTACCAGCTATACTATTATTTGAAGTGTACTTTAACGTCATTTTTTGTGCACCATTTATTGGATTTGGATAAAGTGCATTGATACCCTCTGTCTTGAATGCTGCACAGTCAGTTTTTACAAAAATAGTAGCAGAAATATTTCTAGTTCCATCAATATCTATCTGCACTAATCTATAGTAATATGCATCTTGGTGGCAACATCAGATGTTGAATAGTGTTGATCTTCTACACTATTTCCTACTTCCTTGCAATGCCTTTATTTTTGTAAAATTAATGCCATCAATGGATCTTTCAATTTCAAAGCCAGCATTGTCCTTTTCTGTTGCTGTAGTCCATTTTAAATTGTTGATACAATTTCTTGAGTTTCCAGAAAATGATTTTAATTTTATTGGCAAAACTTGGTAAATCCCAAGATCTAAAACTAAAATTAACAATAGATGCACTCTATAGCAACTGGAGTCGTAACGCCTAAAATATCATAGCATCGTTATCGCTTAGACCATTCCTCCTCCATCAGAATCAAAATTAGCAACTTGATATCCATTTGGCAAAGTACTTGTTAAAAACTGAACATAATAACTACCAGGATCGAGATTCAAAAATTGGTAATCGCCCGTCGAGCTTGAAGTGGTTAAAGCAAGTGAAGTGTTTGTAGTCGCATTATATAACACAACTTGGACACCATTGCAAGCCATCATTATTGAGATCGTACCACACTGTTCCGCCTAAGATTCCACAGTCTGGTACTTTACTTGTCATCGCATCTGTAGAAATGCACCCATTTGTACCGGTTACGGTAACTGGTATATGGTATTGCTGGTAATGTTCACTGAGATTGCTGTAGTGTTTTGCCCTGTATTCCATGCATAAGTTCCTCCTCCTGAACCTGTGATTGTGGCGTTACCACCTGCACAATCTTAGAGTTTGGTCAGCTCCAGTACTAGCTGTTGGTTGAGTTTTATCAACTATTACACTTACTTCATCTGTAGCAGTACATCCATTCGCACCTGTTACTGTCACAGTATAAACTGTAGTGACTGATGGATTTTATTTGTCGTGAGTGATGTTATTGCTCCCGTACTCCACGCATAGGGTCCTCCTCCTGTCGCTGTTAAGGTGGCATTTCCTCCACCACATCCTAGTGTTTGATTTAATCCTGCATTTCCTAAAGGTGCTGCCTGATCAACACTAATAGTTATACTTGTTACTGCTTTACATCCTATACTATTTGTTATTGTCACTGCATAGCTGGTTGTTGCTGTAGGAGTTACCTGAATAGAAGATGTATTCGCTCCTGTATTCCAGGTGCAACTCACCCCATTACTAGCAGTTAATGTTGCACTTGGGTTTGTACATGTGACAATAATTTATTCGACGTGATACTTCCACTCACAAGATACAGCTTGCAGTCCTAAGTCTGTTGTAAAATTATTTGAACCATTGAAGCTAAAGATACCTGTATTCAATCCATCGCTATCGACTGCATCATTTCCTCCTACATTTGATTGCGATGCTGTGTATCCACTTGGAATATTACTAAATATTACATAATAATCTCCAGCTGGAATATTCGTAAAGCCGTAGTTTCCACTCGTATTTGTTGCTGTATTTGCTACACTTAAATTTGTACTGAATTATACAGGGTTACTATTACACCGCTGCCTCCCGTCAAAGTATTTAGGTTTGTGGGTGCTCCTCCCGAGGCGGAAACCTCCCCTACACTTTGAGTATTGTTGTTGTCCGTGTCAAAGAATACTGTTCCTCCAATTGTGCCACACACTGGGACTACTACTGTCACCTGATCGACTGAGGTACAGCCATTTGATCCTGTAACTGTAACAGTATAGTTCTTGTATTTGTTACATTCCCCGTCAATACAGAGCTACTTGAACCTGTATTCCATGAATAACTTGCCCCTCCTGTTGCTGTTACAGTTGCGCTTCCTCCTCCGCATCCAAGTGTTTGATCTACGCCTGCATTTCCTGTAGGTGCTGCCTGATCTACACTAATAGTTATACTTGTCACTGCTTTGCATCCTGCACTATTTGTTATTGTCAATGTATAGCTGGTTGTTGCAGTGGAGTTACCTGAATAGAAGATGTATTCGCTCCTGTATTCCAGGCATAACTCACCCCATTACTAGCAGTTAATGTTGCACTTGGGTTTGTACATGTGACAATAATTTATTCGACGTGATACTTCCACTACAAGATACAGCTTGCAGTCCTAAGTCTGTTAAAAATTATTTGAACCATTGAAGCTAAAGGTACCTGTATTCAATCCATCGCTATCGACTGCATCATTTCCTCCTATATTTGATTGCGATGCTGTGTATCCACTTGGAATATTACTAAATACTACATAATCTCCAGCTGGAATATTCGTAAAGCCGTAGTTTCCACTCGTATTTGTTGCTGTATTTGCTACACTTAAATTTGTACTGAATTATACAGGGTTACTATTACACCGCTGCCTCCCGTCAAAGTATTTAGGTTTGTGGGTGCTCCTCCCGAGGCGGAAACCTCCCCTACACTTTGAGTATTGTTGTTGTCCGTGTCAAAGAATACTGTTCCTCCAATTGTGCCACACACTGGGACTACTACTGTCACCTGATCGACTGAGGTACAGCCATTTGATCCTGTAACTGTAACAGTATATGTTCTTGTATTTGTTACATTCCCCGTCAATACAGAGCTACTTGAACCTGTATTCCATGAATAACTTGCCCCTCCTGTTGCTGTTACAGTTGCGCTTCCTCCTCCGCATCCAAGTGTTTGATCTACGCCTGCATTTCCTGTAGGTGCTGCCTGATCTACACTAATAGTTATACTTGTCACTGCTTTACATCCTGCACTATTTGTTATTGTCAATGTATAGCTGGTTGTTGCAGTAGGAGTTACCTGAATAGAAGATGTATTCGCTCCTGTATTCCAGGCATAACTCACCCCATTACTAGCAGTTAATGTTGCACTTGGGTTTGTACATGTGACAATAATTCTATTCGACGTGATACTTCCACTACAAGATACAGCTTGCAGTCCTAAGTCTGTTGTAAAATTATTTGAACCATTGAAGCTAAAGGTACCTGTATTCAATCCATCGCTATCGACTGCATCATTTCCTCCTATATTTGATTGCGATGCTGTGTATCCACTTGGAATATTACTAATACTACATAATAATCTCCAGCTGGAATATTCGTAAAGCCGTAGTTTCCACTCGTATTTGTTGCTGTATTTGCTACACTTAAATTTGTACTCGAATTATACAGGGTTACTATTACACCGCTGCCTCCCGTCAAAGTATTTAGGTTTGTGGGTGCTCCTCCTGAGGTGGATACCTCCCCTACACTTTGAGTATTGTTGTTGTCCGTGTCAAAGAATACTGTTCCTCCAATTGTGCCACACACTGGGACTACTACTGTCACCTGATCGACTGAGGTACAGCCATTTGATCCTGTAACTGTAACAGTATATGTTCTTGTATTTGTTACATTCCCCGTCAATACAGAGCTACTTGAACCTGTATTCCATGAATAACTTGCCCCTCCTGTTGCTGTTACAGTTGCGCTTCCTCCTCCGCATCCAAGTGTTTGATCTACGCCTGCATTTCCTGTAGGTGCTGCCTGATCTACACTAATAGTTATACTTGTCACTGCTTTACATCCTATACTATTTGTTGTCAATGTATAGCTGGTTGTTGCAGTAGGAGTTACCTGAATAGAAGATGTATTCGCTCCTGTATTCCAGGCATAACTCACCCCATTACTAGCAGTTAATGTTGCACTTGGGTTTGTACATGTGACAATAATTCTATTCGACGTGATACTTCCACTACAAGATACAGCTTGCAGTCCTAAGTCTGTTGTAAAATTATTTGAACCATTGAAGCTAAAGGTACCTGTATTCAATCCATCGCTATCGACTGCATCATTTCCTCCTATATTTGATTGCGATGCTGTGTATCCACTTGGAATATTACTAATACTACATAATAATCTCCAGCTGGAATATTCGTAAAGCCGTAGTTTCCACTCGTATTTGTTGCTGTATTTGCTACACTTAAATTTGTACTGAATTATACAGGGTTACTATTACACTGCTGCCTCCCGTCAAAGTATTTAGGTTTGTGGGTGCTCCTCCTGAGGTGGATACCTCCCCTACACTTTGAGTATTGTTGTTGTCCGTGTCAAAGAATACTGTTTCCTCCAATTGTGCCACACACTGGGACTACTACTGTCACCTGATCGACTGAGGTACAGCCATTTGATCCTGTAACTGTAACAGTATATGTTCTTGTATTTGTTACATTCCCCGTCAATACAGAGCTACTTGAACCTGTATTCCATGAATAACTTGCCCCTCCTGTTGCTGTTACAGTTGCGCTCCTCCTCCGCATCCAAGTGTTTGATCTACGCCTGCATTTCCTGTGGTGCTGCCTGATCTACACTAATAGTTATACTTGTCACTGCTTTACATCCTGCACTATTTGTTATTGTCACTGTATAGCTGGTTGTTGCTGTAGGAGTTACCTGAATAGAAGATGTATTCGCTCCTGTATTCCAGGCATAACTCACCCCATTACTAGCAGTTAATGTTGCACTTGGGTTTGTACATGTGACAATAATTCTATTCGACGTGATACTTCCACTACAAGATACAGCTTGCAGTCCTAAGTCTGTTGTAAAATTATTTGAACCATTGAAGCTAAAGGTACCTGTATTCAATCCATCGCTATCGACTGCATCATTTCCTCCTATATTTGATTGCGATGCTGTGTATCCACTTGGAATATTACTAAATACTACATAATAATCTCCAGCTGGAATATTCGTAAAGCCGTAGTTTCCACTCGTATTTGTTGCTGTATTTGCTACACTTAAATTTGTACTGAATTATACAGGTTACTATTACACCGCTGCCTCCCGTCAAAGTATTCAGATTTGTGGGTGCTCCTCCCGAGGCGGAAACCTCCCCTACACTTTGAGTATTGTTGTTGTCCGTGTCAAAGAATACTGTTCCTCCAATTGTGCCACACACTGGGACTACTACTGTCACCTGATCGACTGAGGTACAGCCATTTGATCCTGTAACTGTAACAGTATATGTTCTTGTATTTGTTACATTCCCCGTCAATACAGAGCTACTTGAACCTGTATTCCATGAATAACTTGCCCTCCTGTTGCTGTTACAGTTGCGCTTCCTCCTCCGCATCCAAGTGTTTGATCTACGCCTGCATTTCCTGTAGGTGCTGCCTGATCTACACTAATAGTTATACTTGTCACTGCTTTACATCCTGCACTATTTGTTATTGTCAATGTATAGCTGGTTGTTGCTGTAGGAGTTACCTGAATAGAAGATGTATTCGCTCCTGTATTCCAGGCATAACTCACCCCATTACTAGCAGTTAATGTTGCACTTGGGTTTGTACATGTGACAATAATTCTATTCGACGTGATACTTCCACTACAAGATACAGCTTGCAGTCCTAAGTCTGTTGTAAAATTATTTGAACCATTGAAGCTAAAGGTACCTGTATTCAATCCATCGCTATCGACTGCATCATTTCCTCCTATATTTGATTGCGATGCTGTGTATCCACTTGGAATATTACTAAATACTACATAATAATCTCCAGCTGGAATATTCGTAAAGCCGTAGTTTCCACTCGTATTTGTTGCTGTATTTGCTACACTTAAATTTGTACTCGAATTATACAGGGTTACTATTACACCGCTGCCTCCCGTCAAAGTATTCAGATTTGTGGGTGCTCCTCCTGAGGTGGATACCTCCCTACACTTTGAGTATTGTTGTTGTCCGTGTCAAAGAATACTGTTCCTCCAATTGTGCCACACACTGGGACTACTACTGTCACCTGATCGACTGAGGTACAGCCATTTGATCCTGTTACTGTAACAGTAAAAGTTGTTGTATTTGTTACATTCCCCGTCAATACAGAGCTACTTGAACCTGTATTCCATGAATAACTTGCCCCTCCTGTTGCTGTTACAGTTGCGCTTCCTCCTCCGCATCCAAGTGTTTGATCTACGCCTGCATTTCCTGTAGGTGCTGCCTGATCAACACTAATAGTTATACTTGTTACTGCTTTACATCCTATACTATTTGTTATTGTCACTGTATAGCTGGTTGTTGCTGTAGGAGTTACCTGAATAGAAGATGTATTCGCTCCTGTATTCCAGGCATAACTCACCCCATTACTAGCAGTTAATGTTGCACTTGTGTTTGTACATGTGACAATAATTCTATTCGACGTGATACTTCCACTACAAGATACAGCTTGCAGTCCTAAGTCTGTTGTAAAATTATTCGATCCATTAAAGGTAAAGCTACCTGTATTCAATCCATCGCTATCGACTGCATCATTTCCTCCTATGTTAGATTGTGACCCTGTATATCCGTTTGGAATATTACTAAATACTATATAATAATCCCCTGCTGGAATATTCGTAAAACCATAGTTTCCACTCGTATTAGTTGCTGTGCTCGCAACACTTAAATTTGTGCTGGCATTGTATAAAATTACTATAACACCACTACCTCCTGGTAAAGTATTCAGATTTGTGGGTGCTCCTCCCGAGGCGGAAACCTCCCCTACACTTTGAGTATTGTTGTTGTCCGTGTCAAAGAATACTGTTCCTCCAATTGTACCACATGGCACAATATTTACATTAACCGTATCTCTACCATAACAGCCACTACCACCTGCATACACATGCACTATCTGCCCATTAGATAGGGGCGTTGTTGGAATAAAAATTGGTGAATAAGAAGATTGGACGATTGTTGTATTTACAAAAAAGATATACGCTATTTGAGTACTACTCTCTTGATGAGTTGCTGTAAAAGTGATATTTTCACCACTACACATTGGATTTTGAGAAGCAGTCAGAGTCACGTTAGGTTGATTATTAACAGTAACCGTAACGTCGTCCACTTTTTGACACATTGAAGTCATATCCGTGATGGTTAAAAAATATGTGGTCGTTACTGAAGGCGAAGCCACCACTATTGCTTTATTAATATCAGTGAAAGCACTATATGGACTCAAAGAACTTTGAGGGCTCCAATTATATGTATAATTACTATTTTGATTAAGGGTTCCTATAGTAGTATTTGTACTCTGTGGAATACAAATATTTTTATCTAAACCTGCATTTTGGTTTGTTGGTATTACAGCATAATCTATAAAAACATTAACACCAGAACTCTCACATGCCCCATCCCAGCATTTAGCCTGAACAGTCCTATCTGATAATACGCCATTATAAACAAATGTTGTTCCTGTACCTAGTAAAGATCCACCATTATACCATCTTATAGTTCCACCTGGACAACCACTTGCTGACAATGTTGTTTGTGATCCCGAACAAATAAATAGAGTATCTTGGATTGAACTGACAACAGGAGGGTTAGGTGATACGGGTGTAAAATTTAATGTATAAATGGTAGAATCCGCACCTGGGCATGATCCCCAATAATAAACCAAATTTATTGGATTCAAATTATATTGGACTATCGTCGTACCTGACAAGATCGTTCCATTACGTTTCACGGTAGTTCCTGTTGGTAAACAACCCAAATCGACATTTACTTGGCTACTACATGTTACAGTATAGGAGGGTGCAAAAACTGCCATCAATTCTATTGTGGTTAATGTATCTACCAAGGTCGAATTTAGGCCACTGCTTGTAGCAAAATTTGGCCATCCTTTAAGAACTTTTGATGAGGTATTTCCACCAACTGCATTATTTATCGAAAACGAAGGATCATCTCTTAATAGATTAGGATTGTTGATTGCCTTCAAACTATTCAAATAATATCCAGTTAGAGTTTTTCTACCTTCATAAAAATAAATTTTCCCGTCTGGTCCTAGCTCAAGGCCAACGATACCATTTAAACTAGGCGTACCAGAGGTTGGATCCACTGTGGTATTTGAATATACTTGAAAATGATAATTATTCATAGATAATGCTACCTGAAACACCTCAGTGCTAAAAGGAAGATATGTGTAACCATGTCCTGAATACGTTTGATGAACAATATACAAAAAAGCATTGGTTCCACTTGCCCATTCTACGCTATTGGACCTGGCAGATACTGCCTCCAATGAAGATAATACTCCTGTTGTTGGATTAAAGTTACCAACGTATGTACTTCTTCCAGCGAATGCAATTTTTCTACAATCAAAAGATCTCTTTACTTGTCTTATTCCTTTATACTCCCCAATTGGTATAGAAGTATTCGTCCATGTTCCAGCAGGGTTTGATCCAGACAAAGAATAATAATGTGCTGGTAATGCATAGTTTACAGGAGCACCTATCCCACCACTTGTAATTGGGTAAACATCTACACTATTTAGTTTACCAAGTATCAGCCAAAAATTTCCAGCCACTGATGAAGGTACAACTTCAATAGCACCACCCGAATTTGAAATTAAATTATTTTTACTAATTACTGTTTTAGTGACAGGATTTATTTCATGCCATAAAACAGAATCCATCCCAGTACTATCCTTAATACTTGTAAATAAATAGTGATTTGAGGATCCTGGTTTTGGACAACTTCCGCTATTATCAAAAACAGCTTTTACTGGATTTGGTGCTAAACTATTGGATTTTACACCAGTTCCATTTATAAATGCAACATTGGCATTGTCATAAACAATATTATTGGAAACATAATACAATAAATTTCCTTGAATTATCATTAACAACTATATTGGGTATTTCACTCAATGGGGCTACAAATCCAGCGTGAGACCCAACTGTTAATGATGGAGAAAAAGAAAGTTTCAAATCATTAGAAATGATCATGTTTTTCTTGACATTTTGAGCTTCAGCATTTAATGATAAGCCGATGCACCATAATATTAAATTTAATTTAAGTATATATTTTTTCATCTTAATTCAATTTTGGTGATTTTTAACTAAAATATTATCTTGCTGTTGAACAAAGAGGTATCCAAATATCATTTTCAACTAAGCTTCCTCCATCGTCATAGACTTCCACATTATACCAGGAGCTTCCCTGTAGTCCAGTAAATGTGGCTGAAGAAAAGATATTGGTTTGCGTCTGTGAAAATCCAGAAACTGAACTAATTTTAATAGAAAAGGGAGGAACTCCTGTGAGCGGAGCCATTGTTATTCCAATTTCTCCATCATGTAAACCTGTTCCATTGATACTCGACTGGTCACACAATGCGGAATATGAAATTTGTACTTGATAATTTTTGTCCAAAGATTTAGAACAAGTTGGACAAGTTGAAGGTGTATTATGTGCAATATCTACGTAATAATGTGCACTGGCATCATAGTTGATATAAATATTCAAAGCACATGCTAGGTAATCTATATCATATCTAACATATCCGCTATTATTCCAACTAAAGTTAGCTGGGATAATAACTTGGGAAGCCAAATTTTGATCCTCTGGGTTTCCAATTCCAGCACCATTATTTGCGGGTTGAATCATATTATGGGCCGTAACAAAAATGTCACAATTCTGCGCCCAAACCGACTGTAAATAAATGGTTAGAAATAAGGTTAGAAGAGTAGGAGTCAATCGATGGAAATAAATCCTAGACTGAACTTTTGGCAACAAAGTTAAACCGTTCATAATTAATAATTGTTATTTTAAGTAATATATGTCTATTGACAAAAATTATACCAAAGTGCTGCACTTAGTGCCTAGTTGATAAAAATAAATGTATAAATGATTGATTTTCTGTTGATTAGTTTAGATATATTTAAAAATTAAAATATATCTAACCAAGGAAACGGTGAGCATGAAGTATGTATATATGTGAATTTCCTTTCCTGATGATATAACGAAAGGAATTGACCAAATGTGACTTTCAAATAATTAAAAAATAAAAATTTGTTAAATTAATTGATAGTCTATCACTACAAAGTCATGGAGTTTGGTATGCCTGAAATATCTCCCAAGCACACAATTCTTTTTTTTCTTTCCTTAAAATTTCCTGATTTGGAATTTGAACCACGCCCAATCGCCAGGGGTGGTAATGAGCTCGGTGCAGTAAGTTTCTTACGGAGCCGAGAGTCTCATCTTTGAGAAAGATGAGACCGAAACGAAGTGAAGTCATGGACGACCCGACCCCTCAGTATGAGGGGTGGCGACAATATAATTCTAAAATAAAAAGTTGTATTATGATTCTTCAGTGATCTCTGCCTCTTCGGTGCCATCGGTTTCGCCTTCATAGACAACCGCTACGTCTGCGATAGAATCTCCATCGTCTATCCTGATCACGCGGACACCTTGAGTGGCGCGGCCCATAACCCTGAGGTCTTTTACGGCCATGCGGATGATGATACCCGACTTGTTGGTAATCATGAGTTGATCGTCTTCGGTGACGGACTTGATGGTAACCAACTCGCCTGTTTTTTCAGACAGATTCATGGTTTTAACCCCTTTGCCCCCTCGATTCGTGATACGATAATCGTCGAGGGAAGTACGCTTTCCATTACCTTTTTCAGAAACAACGAGGATGGTAGTATTGGGGTCTTCTGGGTTGACACAAACCATACCAATCACGGCATCATTGCCAGTCTCAGAAAGCGTGATGGCACGCACTCCTGCTGCGTTTCGACCCATTGACCGCACTTTGGTTTCGGAGAATCGGATGGCTCTACCTTCCTTATTGGCTATGACTATTTCGTCTTTACCCGAAGTCAATTTTGCTTCTAGGAGCATATCGCCCTCGTTGATGGTAATGGCGTTGATACCATTGGTTCGCGGTCGAGAGAATTCTTCCACCAAGGTCTTTTTGATCATACCTTTTTTCGTACAGAAAATGATATAATTATTGTTGATAAACTCTTCGTCCGATAGGCTTTTGATGATGATCGTGGCCTTTACTTTTTCTTCAGCTGGGAAGTTCACGAGGTTCTGAATCACACGTCCCGAGCTGCCTTTGGTTGCTTCTGGAAGCTCATACACCTTCAGCCAGTAGCATCGTCCTGCACTGGTGAACAATAACAAGTAATTGTGCGTACCTGCGACAAACATATTCTCTATGAAATCCTCGTCACGGGTCTTAGCACCTCTGGAACCTCTACCGCCCCTTCCTTGGATTCGGAATTCTGAAACGGGCGTTCTCTTGATATATCCTAGATGTGAAATCGTCACTACAACGTCTTCTTCTGGGATCATGTCCTCGATATTGATCTCTCCGTCTGCGTATGAAATATCCGTACGGCGTGGATCGGCGTATCTGTTTTTGATATCAAGGGTTTCTGCTTTGACGATGCCTCGTTGTTTTTCTTCGCTACCGAGGATAGAGTTCAACTCATCTATGAGCTTTTTCAATTCTGCATACTCCTCACGGATCTTGTCTCTTTCGAGGCCAGTCAATCTTTGGAGACGCATCTCCAATATGGCTTTTGCTTGTATTTCAGAAAGATTGAAAGTGCTCATCAACCCTTCCTTGGCGATATCTGTGGTCGCAGACGCTCTAATCAAAGCAATCACTTCATCCAAGTGATCCAGAGCTATGAGCAATCCCTCCAAGATATGGGCTCTTTCTTCGGCTTTCCTGAGTTCGTATCGCGTACGACGGACAATGACCTCTAGTCGGAATTTGATGAATTCACGTATTAAATCCTTGAGATTCAATTGGTATGGCCTTCCATTGACGAGGGCAATATTGTTTACACCATAAGAAGATTGCAGGGGTGTATATTTGAATAATTGGCTGAGTACTACCCTAGCGATGGCATCTTTTTTAATCTCAATGACGACTCGGATACCATTTCTGTCTGATTCATCCCTAACGTCGCTGATTCCTGCAATTTTTTCTTCATTGACCAATTCAGCGATTTTGGCTACCAAATGGGCTTTATTTACTTGGAATGGTATTTCGGTGATGATGATGGCTTCTCTTCCACCCGTCTCCTCGATCTCTGTTTTTCCACGTACTACTACCCTACCTCTACCCGTCTCGAATCCTTCTCTTACGCCATCGTAGCCGAATATGGTCCCCCCAGTAGGAAAATCTGGAGCCTTGATGTATTGCATCAACTCAGGTATAGTAATATCGGGATTATCAACGGTGGCGATAATTCCATCGCATACTTCCCCAAGATTGTGAGGGAGCATATTGGTCGCCATACCTACGGCAATACCTGTAGCACCATTCACCAAAAGATTTGGAAATTGAGTTGGCAAAACCGTTGGCTCTTCGAGAGAATCGTCAAAATTCAATCTAAAGTCAACCGTATCTTTGTCTATATCTTCTAGGAGTTCTTCTCCAGCTTTACTAAGTCTCGCTTCAGTATAACGCATCGCTGCGGGGCTATCGCCGTCCATAGACCCGAAGTTACCCTGACCGTCCACCAATGGGTATCTAAGTGACCAGTTCTGAGCCATACGAACCATGGCATCATACACGGAGGTATCCCCATGCGGGTGGTATTTACCCAAAACTTCCCCTACAATTCTCGCGCTCTTTTTGTGAGCCTTATTGCTTTGCACTCCCAATTCATCCATGCCATAGAGCACTCTTCGATGCACGGGCTTGAGCCCATCACGAACATCGGGCAATGCCCTAGAGACGATAACCGACATAGAATAGTCTATGTAGGACGTCTTCATCTGATTTTCTATATCAACAGAAATAATTCTTTGATCGTCAGCCATTTATATATATTAAAAACTAAATTAAATATTAATGGGCAAAGATACAATTTTTTCGGAAATTTTTACCAATCTTGCCACCTATTTCAGTTAAATTTTGGGTTTATAACTCTAGGGTTCAGCTTTGATATTTTACTGGTAAATCTATTCAATTTTTTATAGGGCGTCCCCTACTCTACGAGTAGGTCTGGCTCTACTCGACTCCGCTTCGCTTCGGTCTTATCATATCCCATCTCAGGATATGACCAGACTCGTCTCGTATATTTTGCTTCACAAAACGAGACGATCGATACGATCCTTGACGCGGCTCACAGATGCACCCTCAATCCATGAATTTTGCACTTTTCGAAACTTTGCCTATTTGAAATTTTGTAAAGCAAAGCTTGGCATTTGGCTTCTGATGTAATAGGAAATATATTTGGATTTAATTAATATAAAAAATGTAATTAGGTGCTTCAACCTAAGAGCGGTTGGATTGTTGATTAGAGCAAAACCACAAAATGAAAAAAGCGAGTATTGTCACCATCGGTGATGAGTTATTGATAGGGCAAGTCATCGATACCAACAGTGCTTGGATAGCGCAAAAGTTAAATCCTCTAGGCATAGAAGTAGTAGAAAGAATCGCCGTCGCTGATGGCTTTGAGGCCATTTCTAGTGGATTGGCACGTGCGAGTGAGTTGTCAGATTTGATCCTCGTCACGGGTGGATTGGGACCCACGAAGGATGACATTACGAAGGAGGTTATTTGCGAATTTTTTGATTCAGAGATGGTTTTTGACGAAAGTTCTTACGAGCGAATTTCAAGTTTTTTCAAGCAAATCGGAAGAGAATTCAAGAAAGCCCATCGGGAGCAGTGCTTTATGCCCGCCATAGCTCAATTGTTGGAAAATGACTTAGGAACAGCACCTGGGATGCTTATCCAAAGAGAAGGCAAAGATTATTATTTTAGCCCAGGAGTCCCATACGAAACCTACCATATTTACGAAAAACACATTTTACCAAAACTAAGTCTCCAAGCTAATTTGTTCAAAATCCAGCACCTAACCATAGGATTCGCAGGGATCGGAGAGACCGACATTGAACAAAACATGTCTGAAATTCTATCCAAAATGCCCTCCTGGTGCAAAGTAGCCTATCTTCCTTCGACTTTGAGCGTTCGAGTGAGGTTTACTGCCTCTTCTGACGAAACATCGACCGTACAAGCTTATTTCGAAGAATTAAAGGAATCATTAACACAGCTTTTTGGAGATAAAATATATGCCTTAAATGATGTGGATTTAGAATCTGCTTTTGCACAATTGATGGTAGAGAAAGGGCTTCGGTTTGGTACAGCAGAAAGCTGTACGGGTGGGAATATTTCTAGCAAACTTATCCAGCGTTCGGGAGCCAGCGAATATTTCCAACTGGCTTTGGTCACCTATAGCAATGAAGCCAAAATATCTCAGTTAAACGTAGATCCTTCTACCTTAGACGCAAACGGTGCTGTGTCAGAACCAGTAGTAAAAGAAATGCTGGAAGGGCTATTATCCAAAGGTCTTATCGATATTGGGGTGGCCGTCTCAGGTATCGCTGGACCAACAGGAGGGAGTGACGGAAAGCGCGTAGGGACCATTTGTATCGCAGTTGGCAATAAATCCAAAATAAGGACCATAATGGTAAAATTTGCTAAAGATCGGAGCAGAAATATTGAGTACGCCACAATGACTGCTATCAATTTGGTCCGAAAATTTATCCTTGAGAACTATTGATTTCTTTTCAGAATCAGAGAAAAGGTTCCACCTCCAAATCCCGTCGCATTTACCATGACGGTATCAATCTTTGCAGAAATTGAATCTTGGGAGAGATAAGGGATTGAAGGAACCGTTTGGGTCCTAAGGATCTGGACTGCATCCATGACACTCAGGGCGCCAGATGCACCAAGAGTATGTCCATATTTCCACTTATTATTGTACAAGATGGGCAATGTCTCAAACACAGTGTGAATGGCGGCACTTTCAGCTCGATCCCCTAGGATGGTCCCTGGACTATGTGTAATGACGAGGTCAACGGTGGATAATTTGGCATGCTTCAAAGCCTTTATCATCGACTCTTGGATACCCAATCCATCATCGGAAATATCCGTCAATGTCTTGCCGTGATCTATCGATTGTCCCCAACCAGCGATGGTGGCAATGGATGTTTCATTCGCCTCTTCCAAATAAAACAAACAAGCCGCTTCGCCCAAGCACATCGTATTTTGGTTTTTATCGATTTGCATGGCACGACACGGATAATCATCCAATTCATGGCTATACACCTTTAACGCATTCAACTGCTTTAGGGTATAGGGAGTCAATGGGGCTTCACTTCCACCTACTATATATCCATCGCACTGGCCAGCTTTTATCCAAACACTTCCATTGATGATGCTGAATAAAGAAGAAGCACACGTATTTGAAAATACCATGTGATGCCCTTTAATCTTGTGATATCCACCAGCAATACTCGCCAAATTTCCTATCGTAGTAGTAGGAGAACCTAGCGGCGACAGCGCACCTAATTTGCTTTTTAAAAACATCTCGATATAATATTCCAAATTAATGCTCGCGCCCCTCGAAGTGCCGATGCTCAGATTTACTTCTTGCTGGTCAAAACTTGAATGCAGACCCTTCTTAAGTTCTTCCATAGCAGCTATGGCAAAAAGAGTGCATGGATCTATATGTTTAATCCACTTAAAATTTGAAAATTGGGCAATTAGTTGTTCTTTTAACTTAGAAGGAAGCGCTGACACTAAGTATCCCAATTGATTGGACCATTGGATAAAGGACCCATCATCAACAACATTTGGTGTATTGTGATTTCCCAATCCGCCCGAATGAACGTATCCAAATCCCTTAATGCCAATTTCCATCAAATTTTTTCACTTTTAGAAGAATACAAAATTAATCAACGAAGCTCTAAATTGAGGTACAAAAAAAAAGTCCCTGGGTTTTTCCAAGGACTTTCCGTCTAAAAGACTCATATTTTATTAGAAAAACTTAGAGCGTTCATCTACGATTTGCGCTCCTTTTTTCAAGGCGTTCATGATTAAATTTGGAGCAGATCTTCTAGTATTGACTCCGATTTGACCCTTATAAAAACTAAAGTCTGTGATATTGGTCGGCGGGGATAATTTGTTGTATGGTTTCATAACAACCAAACCATCTTTAGTACCTACTGCCTTTGAAACCGAATTAATTCCTGTAGCGAAAGCTGTAGAAACAATCTTTCCATCGGTACCCAAATTAGGAACAAATGTAGAATTATAAGCGACGTTAGATGCTGTATCAACAGCTATGCCATACGTAGTAGCTATTTCAAAAATATCTTTTCCACTGATTTTAGAATTAAATATTTCAGCTTTCTTTTCAGCTTTTACGATGGGTTCTAACTCATCTCTCAAAGCATCCAAGCTAGGTTTTCCAGCAGGGATCACGGTCTTAAGAGCAGCAATAACATATTTATTATCAAAATACAAATCCCTGTCCTGATATGTAAATACTTCTCCGAATGTTTCATCTATCTTGGAGTCATCAGAAAAGGCTCTTTTCACTAAATCTCTACTGACATTGCCTTGTCCAAAACCAGCAACATCATATGCCATATTTGTAAATCTTCCAGAAATTTTAGGAGCAAGACTTGGATTTGACTGCCCTGTCTTTACCATATTCTCATAGGTACGATTGGCTGCCAAATAATCATCAGCTTTGATTTTTACTGCCTTTTGAGTGGCTTCGCTCGGAACGATTGGGAATGCTAGCATGGCAACTTTATATCCAGCTTCATTTTTGATGAATTTTTTATCCACAACCTGTACTAAATGGACGCCGAATTGAGTTTCGATGATTTCCATTTCGTTTCCTTTGGATTTATAGAAAATAAACTCATTGAAGGGTCTTACCAATGCTCCGTGAGCCATATATCCTAAATCACCACCTTTGGCAGAAGATCCACCGTCTTGACTCATGGTCATCGCCAAACTATCAAACTTGGCTCTACCTGAAAGTATTAAATTCTTTAATGAATCCAAAGTCTTTCTACCAGCTACCATTTCTTCAGGAGTCTTACCTTGGATAAGGATATGTCTAGATTTGACGGAATCTGGCAATATCATTTTACCCAAAATCTTAACCGCTCTGTAGCTGTTGTTTTCAATATAAGGTCCGTAAATATTTCCAACACCTACCCCAACTACATCATCGCCTTTTCTTCTGAAATATCTTTCTTTGCAATATAAGAATCAACGTAAACACCTTCATTGTCCGTTACGAAAGCAGAATCCTTGCTTGTAGATTTAAATTCTGGCAATAGGGCCTCAAGCTTTTGTTTTACGACCATAGAGTCGTCCGCTGTTGGCTTTACATCAAATACCACGTATGCGATTTTGCGCAATTCATCCTTTGTTACGTATCTAGCTCTGTATTTATTCAAATATTTGTTCAAATCTTCATCAGTTATTTTAACCTCAGAATCACTAACTGCGGTCGTCGGAACCTTCACGTACAAAAAGTCCAACTTGGTATTGGCGTCCTTGAATTCTTGTTCAACCATCCATGTAGGCGTGTAGATACCCTTAGCCACAGCATTGCCAAATTTTGCTTGCAATCTTTCATTGATTACTTCCTTTTCTTGTGCTGCCCAAAACGGCTTAAAGTTAGCTGGAAGCTGATCTGATTCCAACGCCCTTGATCTGGCTCAGTTGTTGGTAATCCACCTGGCCATTGCTTTGATTGGTAAATCTTTGCTTTACAACATTACTCATATAGTTAGGGTCAAATTGCAATTCTAACAATTCCTCTTTACCCAGCCAATCCCGATTTTCTGAGATCTCGCCCAACAATTCTTTGGTCACGAAAAAGTCCCAAATTTTATCTCTGGTACCGTAGGGTTCTCCCTTCATATTGCTGTAAAGTACAGACTCTACGTTTTGAAATTCGGCCAAATCTACTTTGGTACCATTAATTTTCCCAATAGTCGTAGAACCAAAAGCTCCACCACCTTTACCGCTATTGGAAACCATGTCCATAATCATAAAACCCAAAACAGCAAGGGCGATAAGCGCCATAACCAAGCCATTTCTTTTTCTGATTTTACTAATAATTGCCATTTAATAAATTATTTATAATGTGTAAAATGCTAAAAATCAAATTATTAATCTAAAATAATCGAAGTCGTTTGTTCTTTTTGAAAAAACCATGCAAAGGTAATGGATATTATGCTTATTTTCAAATAAAAATTTCTTTTG
This sequence comes from Saprospiraceae bacterium, assembly GCA_016720635.1. Lineage (GTDB taxonomy): Bacteria > Bacteroidota > Bacteroidia > Chitinophagales > Saprospiraceae > JADKKF01. The sequence continues at coordinate 128,604 of JADKKF010000014.1, read as the reverse complement.
ATTTTGAAACATTCCTAGCGATAGGTTTATGATTGCAATATTTAACCTTATCTTTACATTTGGTTTGTGTAAATTATTTCGTTCACTACATATAATTTTGAATTATGCGATTTCAAATTTTTAAAACATTCGGATTTATTCTATTTATTTTTGCAATTTTCCATCAATGTAAAGTAGCCAAAAAAACTATGGATAATACCACCAATGTCAACGCATTATTAAAGCCATGGGAAGGGCAATATGGAGGAGTTCCGCCTTTTGATAAAGTTCAACTCAAAGACTTCAAACCCGCATTGTTGGCGGCTATGGCTGAAGACAGTTTAGAAATTCAAAAAATCGTAGAACAAAAAGACCCGCCCAGCTTTGAAAATACTATAGCTGCCCTTGAAAAAACAGGGTCCTCATTGAATCGAGTCATTAATGTATATTCTGTATGGAGTGGCAATATGAACTCCGAAGAATTTCAAGCGATAGAAACAGAAATGCAACCTAAACTAGCGGCTTTCATTGATAATATCATGCAAAATGAAGGGCTGTTCAAGAGAATTGAAGCCGTATATAAAAGTCCTAAAAGTTCTTCCATCGTCAAAGAACAGCGAAGGCTTTTGGATAAATATTACGATGATTTTGTACTAAACGGCGCCAAACTTAACAGTGCAGACAAAGCGAAAGTAGCGGCCATCAATCAAAAACTGGCGAGTTTATTCACCAAATTCAGTCAAAATCTCCTTGCAGATGAAAATGACAAATTTTTGGCTATTTCCGATTCAGAATTGGCCAAAATGCCTGAAGATCTTAAAGAGGCATTGCTATCAGCTGCCAAAGACAAAAAACTAAAAGGAGGAATATTGGCAAATACTAGGTCCGCTATCGAGCCTTTCTTGACCTTTTTGCCCTGACAGAGGATTGAGAGAAAAGCCTGGAGAATGTTCGTAAATAGAGGTGACAATGGCGACCAAAACGATAACAACGACATCATCCCACAAATATTGGCATTAAGAGCCGAGCGAGCCAAATTGTTCGGTTATCCTACCCATGCCCATTGGAAATTGTCGAACAAAATGGCCAAGACCCCAGACAAGGCGATGGATCTATTGCTTGCAGTTTGGAAACCCGCAGTCGCCCGTGTAAAAGAAGAAGTGGCAGATATGCAAGCTATAGCCAATTCTGAAAAATTGGGAATAAAAATAGAGCCTTGGGATTATAGATATTATGCCGAAAAAGTACGAAAGGCCAAATATGACCTCGACGAAAGTCAAATAAAGCCCTACCTTGATTTGGAGAAAATGCGAGAAGGCATGTTTTGGATGGCGGGTCAACTTTTTGACCTAAAATTTGATCAGATAAATGATGTACCGAAGTTCCATCCCGATGTGAGGGTATGGAAAGTCACCAAGGGCTCTACGGGGGCTTTAGTGGGCTTGTGGTATTTTGACCCTTACGCAAGAGAAGGGAAGCGCTCTGGGGCTTGGATGACCGCTTATAGGGAGCAAAGCAAGAACAATGGCGACGTTAAAACGCTGGTCTCTAACAATTCAAATTTTCTTAAAGGAAAAGCCAACGAACCGGTTTTGATATCTCTTGATGATGCAAATACGCTTTTTCACGAGTTTGGACATGCGCTGCACGGACTTTGCTCCAACGTTACTTATCCAAAACTAAGTGGTACCAATGTCGCCACAGATTATGTAGAGTTTCCTAGCCAAATCCTAGAAAGATGGTTATTGACTCCTGAGATTTTGAATAGATTCGCGGTACACTATCAGACCAAACAACCGATCCCAAAAGAATTGGTCCAAAAATAGAAAATGCGTCCAAGTTCAATCAAGGATTCGCGACGGTAGAATATCTAGCCAGTGCATTGATAGACATGAAATTGCATCTAGCGGGTGATAAGCCCATCAATGCAGATCAATTCGAAAAGCAAGAATTGACAAAATTGGGTATGCCTGATGAAATAGTCATGCGCCACAGAACTCCTCAATTTGCACATATTTTTGCGGACGATGGGTACTCAGCGGGATATTATAGTTACTTATGGTCGGACGTACACAGCGCAGACGCTTTTGAAGCATTTACAGAAGCTGGTGGCCCTTACGATAAGGCAGTCGCCAAAAGACTGCTTGATCACGTATTCAGCGTAGGTGGAACGGTCGAAGAATCTGAGGGTTACAAGGCATTCAGAGGCAAAAATCCAAGCATAGCGGCCTTGATGAAAAACCGAGGTTTTCCGTATAATGGGAAATAAATAGCCTGGGTGCTAGGATGTAAGAAGTGGTGATATAGATTTAAAATTGAAGTTAATGCTTTTGGATTGGGGTTTGTTGATCCCGAAGGTGCAAAACTAGGTGTAGGTATGGCTGCAAAGCATTGAAATTATAAGTCTAAAATTTCTGATACATCTCTAATTTGTTGCTGCATTTATTCTTGCAATGGTTTCGCTACGGCTACTGGCTAATAAAATACGGATGTGAATAGAAATTTGCTTTTTGTATTTCTTTTCCTCCATTGTTTAAATTTATTTGAACCCTTCATTATCAGTAAAATAAGCACTTATTAAATCCATTGTGAAATCCACAAAATACGGATAATCATTAATTATTATGCTTTTTAAAAGCTTTATTGCTGATATTTAAGCCCATTGTTAGTCCATTGCTTAATCCTTTTTTGAGCCCTTACTGAGCCCTTTAAAAACATACACCGTGCCCACACCTGTTGAGCCAATTTTATCAACCCAATCAGTTACCTCTAATTCACTCAAATACCTTGTAGCAGTAGCTTTGCTAACCTTGCAGACTGTTTGCACTTCCGAATTGGATATGCTTCCATTTTCCTGAATATGCAGCATAATTTTTCTCAATTCTTCTTTTAAGCCAAGTTCCGTGAGCCCTTTGTCGGTATATTTAATAAGCTCCACTTGAAAGTCGGGCGGAATATTTGAGAAAATAGGTGGTGCTATTTTATGAGCTTTGCAAGCATTAATCATTTTTATTGTGCCACGTCCCCAAGATTCTATATAACCAGCTCTGAAAAAAGTATTGGCTATATCAGGGTTATAAGGTTTAGATGAATGCCTCTTCTAAGTGGTAGCCCGAGTTTCTCACGTCTATTTCTTAATTATTCACTAAAGGAATTAAACTTGTCGTATTTGTTTGGACTAATTCATCAAAAGTACAATTTATTTTTCAATTGTGCCATCTGAGCTTTGGGAAAAATTCATGTACTTTTGGCTTTTTAGCTGGGAATTATTTATCGGCAAAAAACAACATGAGTTTGAATGTGCAGCAGATTATTGCCCTAAAACACACCTGTTTTCCATGTAAATTAATTCTAACAATTAGATTAAAAAACGGACAAATTATGCTTAAAAGGGTTAAAAAGAAACATAGGTAAAGCGCTGTTTGAAGTAAAAATGGCTTTGAATTACTAATCTGCAAAAAGGCAATTACCTTGTGTTTCTTTAATAGTTTACGACTAATTTTTGAAAAGTATTTAAAGCCCGAGCACTTATCTTGTTCCTTAAAATTCAAAAGAAAACCCACTAAAATCAACAAACTAAACTACCCGTAAGTATCTAATTATCAGCTGTTTAAGTTATTTTTAGTATAACTAAAAATAACCACGATGACTGCATTGCGTCAGCGGGTGGAGTGGTCTCGGAGCATCTTCGATGCGACGAGAGTCTCGACGATAAGGCGAGACGAAACCCACGCAACACGCGACCCTCGATCCTATCGAGGGGACGCCCAATTCTAAACAGACCGCAAAGATATATTAATGCGTCAACGTCAAATCGCCCACAAAATCCACTTTCGTGCCATCGTTGTAAGTGACCCGGATGGTATAGACAAAAACGGCTGGGTTCATCAATGAATTTTTGAAATAACCGCTCCAACCATTTTGACCGCCTTCTAGTGGCTTAAAGTCTTTCTCTTCGTAAACCATATTGCCCCATCGGTCAAAGATTCGCATATAATCGGCGTTCACGATCTTGTCGTTTCCGTAGATCTTGAATCGATCGTTTATGCCGTCACCATTGGGCGAGAAGCTATTGGGAATGTATAAATGAACGGTCTTTTTCACGACGATATTAACTATCGCGAAGTCCATACAACCATATATATCCGTTCCTTTCAATCGGATGGTGGTCGAGGCGAATGGTGTGCGGGTGATATTGTCAAAATTGCCGCCTATGATCGAATCTCGTTCCATCCACAACCAAGTTGCCATCTCGTTTGGATTGCGATTGTACAAGGCAGTAATCAACACTTCGTCACCAGATTCAATCTCGATTACAGAAGGTAAATTGATGTCAAGTCCCGTCGGTTTGATCAAAGTTGTCGTGTCGTAAAATTCACAACCATTTCCATCTTTCAACACAACTACATAGGTATTTTCCCCTAAATTAGAGAGTATAACTGTACCAGCCACGATGTCTTTAAATTCCTTGCTAGGCGCGTATGCGTAGGAATAAATACCCGAACCTCCTGAAAAATTGGTATAGGTGATGCGACCGATATTCCTACCTGTACAGTCTAAAGAATCTATGTCCTTAGTAAAGCTGATTGGCAACGGATTGGTTAAATTCACATACCCTGAGTCCACGCATGAATTAACGTCCGTGATGGTATAATAATGCCTACCTGCTGGCAAACCAGTCCTGGCAGGATTAATATTGTTGTCACCCCAAATATAGCTATAAGGTGGTGTTCCTCGGCTTCCTGAGATGGTAATCGCTCCATTCGAGAGACCAAAACAGGTTGGAGATTGGGATAAAATGACCGAATCACGCAAGTTACAAGCCAAATTGGCAATGTTAAATCCACAAATTGCCGTACAACCGTTCATATCCGTGACGGTGATGCTGTATTGGCCGCTTTTGAGCCCAGTAATCGAAATATTAGCACCTTGTCCAGTCAACACATTAGATATAGGCCCAGAATATGCAATAGAATAAAGTGGAACCCCACCAGTAACAACGATGCCACCTATGCCTTCAATTCCACCAAACGTTGTCGCTGGGGCTAGTTGGCTACAATTAAGTTGGATGGGTGCTGTTCCAGTAATTGTAAATGATTTGCTGATTTTACACCCATTTCCGTCGGTAATGGTAACTGTATAATCGCTAGAACACAAATTGGAAATGGCGTTGCTTGGACTGCCCGTTGACCAGATATATTGGTAGCTTGGTGTACCTCCTACAGCTGAAACATTGATGGCTCCAAGGCAAGTCGAAGCGCATAGGTTGTTGGTCAGTTGAATTAAGGTATCTTTTAAAATCAAAGGTTCGGTGATTGTAAAGTTCACGACAACTTTGCACAGCGCAGCATCGGTTAGGGTGCCCGAGTAAAGTCCTGCTCGCAGGTTGTTGGCGGTATTGGTATTGCCTATGGCGGTCGGTCCTGTCCACGTGTAAGTCAAAGGTAAATTCGCACCTACAATATTCATTGCAAATGCCCCATTGGCCAAACCATTGCAACTTATATTTGATGAAACGACGGTCGCAGCAAGACCGCAAGATGGCTCTGTCAAAGTGAAACTGGTCACCGAAGTACAACCATTTCTATCCGTCACGGTTACCGCATATTGCCCAGCTGCTAAGTTCGGCATGTTGATATTGTTTCCTGTCAACAAGGTAGAATTACCCACATTTGATCCGTTAAATGACCAAACATAGGAGACTGGATGATTAGGATTGGATAATGAAATATTAGCGGAACCGTCCATAGCACCAGTGGTCGATACGTTGGTTACGACTGTCCCTTCAATATTTATTTTTGATTTAGCGGAAATATTTCCTCCTAAAGTGATGGTACAATTATTATTATCAACAATCGTAACCGTGTATTGTCCCGTGGCTAAATTATTAAATACATTAGAAGCTGAGAATGTCCCAGGAATGATTGAATATCTAAATGGCGATCCCCCTGAAGTCATATTGACTGTGATCGTACCGTTTGATTGCATACACGTAGTACTATCAATTCTAAGCGACCCAATCGGCGCGTTTCTAGCAGGAACCAAAATATTATTTTGTATAAAAGTACAACCATTGCCATCCGTGATGCTGAGATTGTAATTTCCTGATCCAAGGTTGTTAAATATCGGGTTATCAATTTGAACGGTGCTACCCAAAGCGTACCTAATAGGGGGAGATGCATTGGATACATTTACAGTAATTTTTCCATCATTGCCTATGCAGGAAGTACTATCAATCAGCAGAGAGCTCAACACAATCGCCTGTGAGGCTGCGATGCTGGTATTTCGTATAATTTGACATCCGTTCGCATCTGTTACTGTCATATCATAGCTTCCACTTGCTAGATTATTGAATGTTCCAATTGACTGATTTAAGGCAGTGGGGATACTATACAAAAATGGCGAAGTACCACCTGTGATAGTGGCCATGATGACTCCATTTGAATTACCGCAGCTGGTTGGCGTTGCTGCTAAAGAAAGATTAGTTGGACCAGGATTATTCAAAATAGTAGCTACTTGAGTAACCGAACAACCAGAAACATCCGTAACCGTGATGGTATAAGTTCCAGCTCCAACGTTCAAATAGGTATTAGGTGGCCCTATGGTAATTACTGGAAATATATCGATTGAATAAGGTGAAGATCCTCCATTGATAGACACCGAAATGGATCCATTTGCACCACCACATTTCACATTGGCAGTCGTCAATGATATAGACAAACCACTCGAAGAAAGCACCGACACTGGGTTAATTTGCACGCAACCGTTTTGATCCGTTGTGGTCACAATATAATTGCCTGCGCTTAGATTATTAAAAATATTCGAGGATTGAGATGCTCCTCCGATGGTGTATGAAAATGGCGACAGACCTCCTTGGACAGTTACGATAATAGATCCATTATTAGCTCCACAACTGGTAACAGTCGAAGTAACATTAGCGCTGAATCCAGCCACCATTGGCACTGTTAAAGTATCTAGGATTTGACATCCATTATTATCAGTTATGGTTAAAAAATGATTCCCTGAAGCCAATCCATTGAATACGGCTGAGACGGCATTTGACTGTGCAGCTGCTCCCAAGTAAAAATTATAAGGGGACGTGCCATTGAGTGCATTTATAGAAATACGACCGCTGTTATTAGAGCAATTGGTAGAATCAATGGTGGAAGTATAGGTAACATTTGAAGATGCTAAAACATTTGTCGTTGATGCAAAAGTACAATTATTGGCATCACGAACTGAAATGGTATAATTTCCAGAAGGAAGATTCCCAAAAACATTAGAACTAACAAAACCTGCCCCAATACTGAACATATAAGGCAATGTACCACCTATTGCAGACAGCGTTATAGAACCATTATTTAGGCCGCATGAAGTATTCAAACTCGTTCCCGACACGGCAGTTGGACCCGCGACATTATTAACTTGGGTATTCAGTAAAATGGTACAACCTGCATTGTCTGTTACAGTAACAGTATAAGTTCCAGATGTCAAATTCGCAAAAATTGGATTTAAAACATTTCCTGATCCAATGTTATAACGAATAGGTGTATTTGTCCCAGTCGCCGCAATGGTAATGGAACCTACGGAAGCTGAACATCTATCATCTGAGTGTGAGATGGACGCAGACAAACCCGAACTAGAAGGAATATTTACTGGAATAAAAGTCTGACACAAGCTATTATCTGTCACGGTAATAACATAAGTACCAGCACCAAGCCCAGAAAAGACATTTCCAGCTTGAGGTGTCCCTGAAATATTATATGTATAAGGAGAAATACCCTGAGTAACCAAAACGGTGGCTGACCCATTGTTTATACCGCATGAGGAAGGCGTTATATTGGCATTGGCTGCAACGCCAGAAGAAGGGCTGATGGTTTCTTGACCAGTTAAAGAACAACCTAGATTATCGGTAACGGTAAAGGCATAATTCCCAGCGCCAAGCCCAGAAGTTGTATTTAACCCTTGGTTTCCGCCACCAAAATTATAATTGTACGGCATTTGTCCATTGCTGACATTTACGGCTATAGAACCGTTATTTTGTCCACAGGAGGTTTGTACCACTACAGAATTTTGCAATACGAGTGGATTTGTGTTTCCAATTAAAACGGTACTTGTTACCAAACAATTAGAAAAATCTGTAACACTAACCGTATAAGTTCCTGGCAATAGGTTGGTAAACTCATTACTGTTAGAAAAAACCCCTCCAATGCTGTATAAATAAGGAGGTAAACCACTGGAAGCATTCACAACTAGGCTTCCGTTGGCACCATTACACAAAGCATCCTTAGTCATAACTATTATGCTCGGTGGTGCTTGCGCTACCAATGGAATAAAGTCAATAGCTATACAATTATTATTATCTGTTATGGTAATGGTATAATTCCCCGGAGGTAAATTAGTAAATACATTGGAGGTTTGTGTTCCCACCATTGGTGAGATTTGATAAGTATAAGGTGTAGTTCCTCCAGTTGGGGTGACGGTAATGGATCCATTGTCCAATCCACACTTTGGAGCTGAAGCACTACCTCCTGAGCTCGGACCAGCTATATTTACAATCTCTATTCTGTCCACGACAGAGCATGAGTTTCCATCTGTCGTCGTAACAAAGTAAATTCCTGGGGCTACATTAGTAAATATTCCATTATTGTTGGGAGTGAGTCCGTTGCCACTAAATGTATAAGTAAATGTTCCTCCCGTGGCAGATATATTAATGGAACCATTATCCAAATTACAAGTAGCGTTTCTGAAGCTCGTTGATGTATTAGGACCATTGGAATTTGGAACAGTTACAGACAAGGAAATCGAACAATTATTACCATCGATGACTTGAACGCTATACGTATTTGGACTCAAATTTTGAAAAATATTTGAAGAACTTGAAGGGCCATTATTGAGACTATAATTAAATGGAATCACACCGCCAATTGGCGTAACTGTAATCGATCCACTATTAGTACCACAAGCTGCAGGTGAAGTAATCGCCCTAGCCGAAATATTCACCGATGGATTTATCATCGTGTTAATGACAGAGGTACAAGATTTGCTATCTGTGATCGTAACGGTATAAGCGCCAGCCCCTAGGCTTGAAAAAATCCCAGTTGTATTGGAAGTATTGGTGCCGCTGATTGTGTAAGTATAAGGATTTGTGCCTCCTGTTGCATTTATATTTATGATACCATTGGTTAAATTACAACTTGTATGCGTGAGATTTACTAAACCAGTTGGGCCATTTATATTGTTTATAACTGCATTTAAATTTATACTACAACCGTTTGCATCTATTACTTGGATATCATCGTAGGCTCCAGGGCTAAGATTTGTAAATAATCCAGAAGATTGAGTAACATCATTCACTACATAAGAAAATGGGGCCAAGCCTCCTACTAGATTGATGGATAATGCGCCATCCATTTGATTGCAATGAGCACTAGTTGTATTAACGGACCCAGTAAAACCGTTTGGAGAAGTTACCACTATTTCAATTGAACTTGTGCATTGATTCTTGTCTGTCACTTCAATTATATATGTTCCTGATCCAAGATTTTGGAAAAGCCCTGTAGTTGAAGTAGTATTTCCTCCTAAAACATAAGTATATGGAGCGGTACCGTTGGAACCCGTGACAGTAATAGAGCCAGTTGCGGCTGAGCAGCCAGCCTGTGTAGAATTTCCTGTAATATTAATACCCGTTGATGATCCAATATTGAATGATAAAGCACGAATACATCCTTGTGCATCGGTTATAGTAACATTGTGGCTTCCTACTCCAATTCCAGTAATGATCGGATTCGTAAGCACATTTCCACCAAAAAGATACTCATAATTTGGCAATCCACCAGTGGCTGTAATCGTAATTTGCCCATTGCTAGGATCCCCACACGTTGTATTGGTTACGGCTAAGGAAGCATTTATTCCGCTTGAAATATTCAAATTGATATTAGAAAATGCTTGACAACCCGTTCCATCGACTACCGAAATTGGATAATTACCAGGAGCTAGGTTTGGATATGTATTATTATTGGAAAAAGCACCACCTATAGAATAATTGTAATTTGGAGTCCCTTGATTCACATTAATTTGAATGGAACCATTATTTAAACCACAGGTCGGCTGAGTTGGAACTACATCAATTTCAAGAGGATTTGAGCCTCCAATGGTAACAAACCTTTCCGATTTACAATTCTTTGCATCTGTGACCGTAAGGTTATAAATGCCGCTTTGGAGATTGGTTGGATTTGAAATATTGCCAATTACTTGTGGACCATTCCAAATATAATTATAATTTGGCACCCCACCATTTACCGAAACATTAATGGATCCATTATCGCCACCACACCTAGTATTGGCAAAAACAATGCTGAGATTTGGGTTATTATTAACTACTAAAGTAACCGATGCGGTGCTTCTACAGCCATTATCCGTGACTGTGACAGTATATGTAGTTGTGATTAAAGGAGTTACGTTAATTGGATTTGCATTGCCTCCAGGCGGTGTACTCCAAGAATATCCAACACCACCGTTTGCCGTTAACTCGGATGTCTCTCCATTACAGATGGTTAAGTCTCCTGAAATTGACGCAATAGGTGTGGGTGTGACTACTACAGAAACCGAAGTAGTACTTGTACAGCCATTATTTGTAACTGTAACCGTATAATCTGTATTTGATAATGGCGAGATATTTACAACTGCAGTATTACCGCCTGGCGGTACACTCCACGCATAACCACTACCTCCAGTTGCTGTCAAATTTGAGCTGGCACCAGAGCACAAGGCTAGATTTCCATTGATGGCGGCTACTGGAATTGGGCGCACCGTCACTTGGATATTTGAAACACTCGTACAGCCATTATTCGTTACGCTGACCGTGTATTGGGTATTAGTTAAAGGACTTACCGTCCTAGGATTGGTTGTACTGTTGTCCTCCCATTCATAAGTGCCTCCTCCTCCTGCGGTCAATATCGAGCTTTGGCCTTCACAGATGGTTAAATTTCCTGCTATCGTCGCCGTTGGTTTAGGTCTCACTACAACAAGCGCACTTGTTGTAGCTTGGCAAATTCCATTGGTTACGGTAACTGTATAACTCGTATTAATAATAGGATTAACATTTATTGATACTGCGGTCACACTATTACTCCATGTATAGGAAATACCACCTTCTCCTGTCAAAGTAGCTGTTTCGCCAACACAAAAGGTAAGATTTCCTGTAATAAGCGGCATGGGTGTAGCAGAAACCAATACTTGAAATGTAGATGTACTATTACAAGTTCCATTTGTAACTGTTACAGTATATGTGTTATCGGAGACAGGGCTTACAACGACGGTTGGAGAAGCCCCTCCTGGTGGCGTACTCCACGCATAGCCAGTTCCTCCTGTTGCAGTTAATGTAGTGCTTTGACCAGTACAAATATTTGCATTTCCTGAAATATTTGCAATTGGGTTGGGTGTGGTTCGGACAATAATACTAGTGCTTGATTTACAACCATTTGAGCCTGAAACTGTAACGATATAAGTTGTATTTACAATGGGGCTTACCGTCCTTGGATTGGTCGTGCTATTATCCTCCCATTCATAGGTACCTCCTCCACCAGCGGTCAGTATCGTGCTTTGGCCTTCGCAGATGGTTAAATTCCCAGCAATCGTTGCTGTTGGCAATGGTTTTACTACAACAACAACACTACTCGTGCTTTTGCAGCCATTGTCCGTTACTGTGACGGTGTATGTCGTGTTGGTGATTGGGTTTACTGTGATATTATCTATTGCTCCGCCTGGGGGACTGCTCCATGTATAATTGATCCCGCCAGTTGCCGTAAGTTGGGTGCTTTCTCCGTTACATATCGTTAGGTTACCGCTTATCATTGCAGTTGGGGGTGGTGTTATCGTCACACTAACAGATGCCGTACTGGTACATCCTCCATTCGTCACTGTCACCGTATAGTCGGTATTTGAAACAGGCGAAACAGTCACCACAGCCGTTGCTCCACCTGGAGGACTGCTCCATGCGTAGGTGCCACCACCTGTGGCCGTTAAGTTCAGACTCGCTCCTGCACATAAGGTCAAGGATCCATTGATCGCGGCTACTGGGATTGGGCGCACCGTCACTAGTACATTTGAAACACTCGTACAGCCGTTATTCGTTACGCTGACCGTGTATTGGGTGGTCGTTGTGGGGCTTACTGTCCTTGGATTGGTCGTGCTATTATCCTCCCATTCATAGGTGCCTCCTCCACCAGCGGTCAGTATCGTACTTTGGCCTTCACAGATGGTTAAATTCCCTGCTATGGTAGCTGTTGGCAATGGTTTTACTACAACAACAACACTACTCGTGCTTTTACAGCCATTGTCCGTTACTGTGACGGTGTATGTCGTGTTCGTGATTGGGTTTACCGTGATATTATCTATCGCTCCGCCTGGGGGACTGCTCCATGTATAATTGGTCCCGCCAGTTGCAGTAAGCTGGGTGCTTTCTCCATTGCAAATCGTTAGGTTACCGCTTATCATTGCAGTTGGGGGTGGTGTTATCGTCACACTAACAGATGCCGTACTCGTACAGCCTCCATTCGTCACCGTCACCGTATAATCTGAATTTATAACAGGCGAAACAGTCACTACTGCTGTTGCTCCTCCTGGAGGGCTGCTCCACGCATAGGTGCCGCCTCCCGTGGCTGTTAAGTTCAGACTCGCTCCTGCACACAAAGTCAAGGACCCATTGATAGCGGCTACTGGGATAGGACGTACAGTTATTTGTACGTTTGATAAACTCGTACAGCCGTTATTCGTTACGCTGACCGTGTATTGGGTGGTCGTCGTGGGGCTTACTGTCCTTGGATTGGTCGTACTGTTATCCTCCCATTCATAGGTGCCGCCACCTCCTGCGGTCAGTATCGTGCTTTGGCCTTCACAGATGGTTAAATTCCCTGCTATGGTAGCTGTTGGCAATGGTTTTACTACAACAACAACGCTGCTCGTGCTTTTACAGCCATTGTCCGTTACTGTAACGGTGTATGTCGTGTTCGTAACTGGGTTTACTGTGATATTATCTATTGCACCGCCTGGGGGACTGCTCCATGTATAATTGATTCCGCCAGTTGCCGTAAGTTGGGTGCTTTCTCCGTTACATATCGTTAGATTACCGCTTATCATCGCAGTTGGGGGTGGTGTTATCGTCACACTAACAGATGCCGTACTCGTACATCCACCATTCGTCACCGTCACCGTATAGTCGGTATCTATTACTGGCGATACGGTCACTACAGCTGTTGCTCCTCCTGGAGGACTGCTCCATGCGTAGGTGCCACCTCCTGTGGCTGTTAAGTTCAGACTCGCTCCTGCACACAAGGTCAAGGACCCATTGATAGCGGCTACTGGGATTGGGCGCACCGTCACTTGTACATTTGAAACACTCGTACAGCCGTTATTCGTTACGCTGACCGTGTATTGGGTGGTCGTTGTGGGGCTTACTGTCCTTGGATTGGTCGTGCTGTTATCCTCCCATTCATAGGTGCCGCCACCTCCTGCGGTCAGTATCGTGCTTTGGCCTTCGCAGATGGTTAAATTCCCTGCTATCGTAGCCGTTGGCAATGGTTTTACAACTACTCGAACGCTGCTGGTACTTTTACAGCCATTGTCGGTTACTGTAACGGTGTATGTCGTGTTCGTGATTGGGTTTACTGTGATATTATCTATCGCTCCGCCAGGGGGACTGCTCCATGTATAATTGGTTCCACCTGTGGCAGTAAGTTGGGTGCTTTCTCCGTTGCATATCGTCAGATTACCGCTTATCATCGCAGTTGGCGGTGGTGTTATCGTCACACTAACAGATGCCGTGCTGGTACATCCTCCATTCGTCACCGTCACCGTATAGTCTGTGTCAACACTAGGCGAAACGGTCACCACAGCCGTTGCTCCTCCTGGTGGACTGCTCCATGCGTAGGTTCCACCACCTGTGGCCGTTAAGTTCAAACTCGCTCCTGCGCATAAGGTCAAGGATCCATTGATCGCGGCTACTGGGATAGGGCGTACCGTCACTAGAACATTTGAAACACTCGTACATCCGTTATTCGTTACGCTGACCGTGTATTGGGTGGTCGTCGTGGGGCTTACTGTCCTTGGATTGGTCGTACTGTTATCCTCCCATTCATAGGTACCTCCACCTCCTGCGGTCAGTATCGTGCTTTGGCCTTCGCAGATGGTTAAATTTCCAGCTATCGTCGCCGTTGGCAATGGTTTTACAACCACTCGTACGCTACTTGTGCTTTTGCAGCCATCGTCTGTTACTGTAACGGTGTATGTCGTGTTCGTCACTGGGTTTACTGTGATATTATCTATCGCTCCGCCTGGGGGACTGCTCCAAGTGTAATTCGTTCCGCCACTGGCTGTAAGTTGGGTGCTTTCGCCGTTGCAAATCGTTAGGTTACCGCTTATCATCGCAGTTGGGGGCGGTGTAATGGTCACACTAACTGATGCCGTGCTGGTACATCCACCATTCGTCACCGTCACCGTATAGTCTGTGTCAACACTAGGCGAAACGGTCACCGCAGCCGTTGCTCCTCCTGGAGGGCTGCTCCATGCGTAGGTGCCGCCTCCAGTGGCTGTTAAGTTCAGACTCGCTCCTGCACACAAAGTCAAGGACCCATTGATAGCGGCTACTGGGATAGGGCGTACAGTTACTTGTACGTTTGATACACTCGTACAGCCGTTATTCGTTACGCTGACCGTGTATTGGGTGGTCGTCGTGGGGCTTACTGTCCTTGGATTGGTCGTACTGTTATCCTCCCATTCATAGGTACCGCCACCTCCTGCGGTCAGTATCGTGCTTTGGCCTTCGCAGATGGTTAAATTCCCTGCAATCGTCGCCGTTGGCAATGGTTTTACAACCACTCTTACGCTACTTGTGCTTTTGCAGCCATTGTCCGTTACTGTGACGGTGTATGTCGTGTTGGTGATTGGGTTCACTGTGATATTATCTATCGCTCCACCTGGGGGGCTGCTCCATGTATAATTGGTTCCGCCAGTTGCAGTAAGTTGGGTGCTTTCTCCGTTGCAAATCGTTAGATTACCGCTTATCATCGCAGTTGGCGGTGGTGTTATTGTCACACTAACAGACGCCGTACTCGTACAGCCTCCATTCGTCACCGTCACCGTATAATCTGTATTTGAAACAGGCGAAACGGTCACCACAGCCGTTGCTCCTCCTGGTGGACTGCTCCATGCGTAGGTTCCACCACCTGTGGCCGTTAAGTTTAGACTCGCTCCTGCGCACAAGGTCAAGGACCCATTGATTGCGGCATTAGGAATATTCTGGATAGTGACCGACATAGTCGATGTGGATCTGCATCCTGCAGCATTCGTTACTGTGACTGTGTAAATCCCTGAGTTACTCGTGGTAGCCCCTGAAATTATGGGATTTTGATCTGATGAACTGAAACCAGATGGCCCGCCCCAATTATAGGAACCTCCCAATCCAGCTCCGCTCGAATTCAGAGTGATGTCGGCACCACTACAAGCTGTAACATTGGGCCCTGCAACCGCCGTTGGGTTTGACCCTACCGTAATGACGACACAAGAGGTGCTTTTACATCCGCTTACCGCTGTTACTGTCACGCAATATGTCCCCGACATTGCTGTCGTTATAGACGTTCTGGTTGGATTTTGAAAGGATGATGTATAACCTCCTGGTCCGCTCCATGTCCTCGTGGACCCAGCGGATGACATGAGTTGGAAACTAGCACCCGCACAGAATGTTGCATCCACAGGTGCAGCTGTGGCTGTAAAGGAATTAACAACTACTGGGAATGCATAATTTAAAACCGATTCAACTGGACATGGTACACCTCCAAATGTCAATGTGGTCTGCATTTTTACAATTACTTCGATATCTGCTGTACCCGAACCAACTGCTGACACATTGATGGAACTAGCAGTAGTAAAATTCATGGCTCCAGCTGGGACAGCGGCTACACTAGGATCTGAGGATGACCATTGATATGTGTAACTGATACCACTACTACAAGGTGGCGTCATGGCTATTACAGTTGAAGCGGGAAAACACAAGCTCGTGCTGGTGGCTTTTCTTGAATTGCACGTCCAAGATGGTCCAGAGACTGTTGGCGCCGTTGTAAATTCCGCATTTCGTGGCTTTCTCATTGACCAAATCCAGGTAGCATTTGCACAGTTATTTGGAGCCCTGGTGTTTGGCTTGAAGCGGGCAAAACTACAGAATAATTACCCACTGCTCTATAATTATCATCGGTTGTATTTAGAAATGCATATCCCCTGTCGCCTCCTCCAATATTGGAGACGTGTAAGCCATCTGGGCCCCCAGTAATAGAATTTCCAAAAGGCGCACCAGGACAAGGTGAGCTAGGATTTGGATCTGTTATTCCATAAGATAATCCATGATAATATGCTCCAGTAGGAGTTCTAACTTGAAAGGCATCTCCAATGTTTGCGAGCCCCATGATTCCACTAATACTACCAAAACTAGGAGTTGTTAAATAATTTGATGGAATATATGTTGGATCTCCCAATGTCGCTGAACCAACACCATTAGGACACGTTCTTGTTGTGGTGCAGTTGCCACCAGCTGGGGTCGTTGGTCTATCGACAGTGGCTTCAAAGTAAGTACTTTGAACGGTGCCGTCCATAGGAAAGGTTATAAGAAAATCACAATAATCGGTATTTAAGCCAGGAGCAGACGTCCAAGTATTGTCATAAATAAGGATAATAGTTCCTACAGGTATAGCTGACCAATAGGGTACGTTAGCAAAGCGTATATGACCAGGTGCGATACCCGATCCACTAATAGCACCTAATCCCAGACCACAACTGTTAAAATCCCCATTGTTGTCATCGATGATCCAGCCCCTCAAGTCCACGGTTTCGCAACCTGAGGTGCCCCCTACGACTACCAACTCCGCCCACTCTTGATTAGCAGTAGGACCTTGAGATATCTCATTGACAATCAATCCTTGGGCGCTTAGATAAGCCTGACTAAAAACGAGGAAAATAACAACAAAAAAAAGCTCGAAAAGCTCCCTTCATTCTTAAAAAATCTCCCATAATTCTTGACAAAAATTTATTTTTCATGCAAACGATATTAGAAACAATAGATACATTACACTTAATTATATTACATAAAAATGTGGTAATGAACAAACTAATCAATTTCCCTTATGGTAAAGCTTTTCTGCCTTACAAAAATATGGAAATGTATTCAATAATTACATATTGTCAAACCTTTATTTTGATTTACCTTACCGCCATTTTATTTTTAGTTTTTATTTGTTAATTTGGAGCGCGTTAAGGACTGTAATGACCGACAAAGTCGGGTCCAACCTCGATTATGGATAAATTGTGAGAGGTGGGACCGAAGCGAAGCGGAGTCATGCAAGGCCTGACCTCGACCTAGTCGAGGATACGCCATAAAAAAAAAATTTATCCAACGCAACGTATGTCTCAATTGTGTATCTCTACTATTTAGGGTAAGTTTATCAAAAATTAAATAAAGCTAAAGGATGAAATTCCATAAACCAGTACCAGTCGAAGACATCGCGCAGTTTATAAATGCTCAAATTATTGGAAATAAATCAATTTTATGTACTGGTCTGAATGAAATACACAAAGTCACCCCTGGAGATATAACATTTTCAGACCTACCAAAATACTTCGAAAGATCGCTTCAGTCTGATGCTTCGATCATCATCTTGAATGAACCCGTGGACTGTCCTCCTGGCAAAACCATTCTTTTGGTCAAGGATCCTTTCGAGGCCTACAATTCCCTCTCCAAGCGTTTTTGCCCATTTATACCCAACACGGCTCAAATCAGTGAAACGGCCACCATCGGCGAAGGCACCATTATCGAGCCTGGGGTCGTCATCAGCCACCGAGTAGTGATTGGCAAAAACTGTCATCTTCAAGCCAACTGCTATATTGGCTCAGATACGGTGCTTGGCGACAGAGTTAATATCCATGCAGGGGCGGTGATCGGCTCTGATGCCTTTTATTATAAGAAAAACAATCCTGGCTACACCAAGTGGCACTCGAATGGTCGCGTAGTCATGGGTAGCGATGTCGAAATTGGCGCCAACTGCACGATCAACAAGGGTGTTTCTGGTGATACCATCATCGGCGATGGAACCAAATTTGATTCGTTGATACATATCGGACACGGGGCGGTCATCGGTAAGAGATGCCTTTTCGCGGCGCAGGTGGGGATTGGTGGCAAGACCATCATTGAAGACGATGTGGTTATATACGGTCAAATTGGCATCGCACAAAACATCGTCATAGGTGCGGGAGCAACCATTTTGGCCAAATCTGGCGTTACGAAATCCATCGAAGGCAACGGCAAAACTTATTTTGGCATCCCCGCTGGGGAAGTGCGAGAAAAATACAAGGAACTGGCATTGATCAGGCAATTGCCTGATATCTTGAAGAGTATGCAAGATTAATTTTGTTTTTTGGGCGTGTCCCTTCTCTCATGTGAACACGAGATCGGGTCGTGCTATTCGTGGCTGCGGTCTATTCTAGACTCAAATCACCACGTGGTGATATGACCACCACTATCACTCACGCGCTTGGATCGGTCTCGGGCTTCGCGATTTTTTACCACTAAAATTTAATAGAAGCACAGAAGTTCAACAGATATACAAATGCCCAGCTTATGTCAAATCCTTATTGGCGGCTTGTTCTTTTTGTCAGAGTTGTAAAGTCAGCTTTAGTTGTCCACCTAAACCAGTTTGGATAATTTTCATCAATGTTGAAAGTCGAATGTCGCTGGCATTATTTTCAATTCTTGAAATGTAAGATTTATTCGTTCCGCACTTTTCCGCTAGTTCTTCTTGTGTCATACCAAGTTTATGTCTTGCATTTTCAAGCAACACACCCAGTTGAAAACTTTCAAATTCTTGTTCCCATTGTTCTCTTTTTTCAGCCCCTCGTTGTCCGTATTTATTGTCAAGAATTTCGTCAAGAGTCGCGATATTACTTTCTTTCGCTTTCATATTCTTTTTTTATTTTTAAAGCTTTTTCAATTTCGGTTTTTGGCGTCTTTTGAGATTTTTTTTGGAACCCATTTCCTAAAACAACTAAATTTCCTTTGATATTCTTTTTTACATTTCCCTTTGATTAACCGTCAACGTTTAGTAGCTACCCGAAGGGCGGGACTTTTACCACAAAACTTGATTTGAAAAATTTACATTTGTTTAACTGCCAAATTGTCTTTGGAACACGAGATCCCGCCTTTTGAGTAGGTACTGTTATAGGCAGCCATTCGTTTATTTTCTGCTCTCAATTTCATCAAAATAGTACATTACTTTTTTATCTATGTCATTTCGCAAACTCACATTGTTGTCAAACAGTTCTGACCGTAGTTGTCTATATAAAGATACTCCATTTCTCAAACTGTTTAATAATGATTGTCTGTCGTATGTTGGAATTGTGAGTTTTAATTTTTCTAAATCTTCGCTTCCTAATTTCGTTTCAACTTTCCTAACGCCACGTGGTAAATTATTATTTTTGATGTGCAGCAAGGGTCCAAAAACAACCATTCTTAAAAATCCCATAAAGTCGTATGCTTCAAGATACTCGCCTCGTCCTATTTTTAGCAAAGCATAATGTATCCAAGTCCAAAAACGGTCTTCAATCCATTGATAGTCTGGGTATGGAAAGGTAGCTTGTGAATTACGAATTGCTTTTTCAATTTGACCGTTTTTGTCAATTAATAGTATTGGTGTTTCAATGCGTGAATGAAACTCGTCAAGAGTCACAAATTTTATGTCAACATGTAAAAGCGGTTTATCATAAAGACAAATTAAAACTCTTGGTTCTCCAACGTGTTCTCCTGTAAACCCAGATAGAAAATTCCCTAATCTTTTTGCATAGTCAAGCATTATATTTTTGTCATGAGATATCTTTTGCTTTGTTATAAGAATTAGGTCAAGGTCAGAAAACTCGTCCATTTCGTTTGTCAGCCATGAGCCAACAACAGCTAAACCAATAACATTGTCGTCTGGCTCTAAAATTGTCTTGGCTTTGTCAGCAAATTCTCTTTGTATCATATTTGTTATTTAGTTCGTCATTTAAGGTTGCCTTCACCTAGAATATAGCCGCATAGCCTATATGTACCTTTCCATTTTTCAGTGACCATCGTTCTTCTTTTACCCTACCCACGGCGTAGGATAAGGTAAATATACCCGCTTTGGTGTCAAATCGAGTACCTAGAGAAAGTCCTAAAGTCCATTTTCTATTGTGTCCATCCAGATCCAACCATCCATAATCGACGCCAACAAAAAAGTGTGAATTTTGTCCAGTAATCCATCTATTTTCCATCGTCAAATAAGAAAAAGAATTGGTTAAAAACCTTTGTTCTTCAAATCCGCGGATGGATAAATTACCCCCCAAGCGAAATTTCTCATTGTCAAAAATGGGAGCATTCGAATAAATATAACCGCTATGACTCAGCACATGCAATATGTAATTATTACTTATTGGCACAAAATATTTTAGGACTACCTGAGCCTGATATTGCTGTGCATTTAGCAGGATGCTGTCATACAAGTATTCCATAGGCCTCCCTTCGGGGTCGATCAGACTAGACACCGATTGGTTCTTCTCGATGATCTTGATACCACCTGAGAGTTTTAGAGAAGCTGCAATTCCCTTTTTAGGATTAAATATATAATCCAATCGATTGAGGTCCAATTCCAAACCCAATCCATTCAATTTAAAATCCGTGTAAGATGGAAGACGCAGCGTATTTAATATTTGTGCCTTGTTGATCGTCAAAATCGCCGAAGTTTTATATTGATAAGTGCCTTTCAGCTTTAATGTTTCACTCAAATCAAAAGTCAGACCAACCGATGTTCCCAATTCTGAGAAACTTGTATCTCGTTTGAATAAATACAGAGATCCAGCAGCCCCCATCGAAGTAAATCCGATATAAGGCCAATCCAAATCTAATTTCAATTCGCGGGTACCCGAAGGCAATTGGCGGTAGAACATTTGAATTTTTTCACCTTGAGCCAATGCGTTTTGCAATTCAAGGGAAGCCAAGCCAGTCAAGGTCAGTTTATTGGATACGCCTTCATTTTTCGGTACCAAACCCAAAATAAATTCACCTTTGCTGG
>JADKKF010000014.1:0-102500 GCA_016720635.1 Saprospiraceae bacterium | reverse complement strand
GCTAGTAGTCATGGAGTCGTCGTTGAAATACCACCCTTTATGCAATTAGATTCTAACCGTGCACCGCATGGGACATTGTTTGGTGGGTAGTTTGACTGGGGTGGTCGCCTCCAAAGAGTAACGGAGGCTCGCAAAGGTACCCTCAGCATGGTCGGTAATCATGCGCAGAGCGTATTAGTACAAGGGTGCTTGACTGGGAGACGGACGCGTCGAGCAGGTACGAAAGTAGGCTAAAGTGATCCGGTGGTTCCGTATGGAAGGGCCATCGCTCAAAGGATAAAAGGTACTCCGGGGATAACAGGCTGATCGCCGCCAAGAGCTCATATCGACGCGGCGGTTTGGCACCTCGATGTCGGCTCGTCACATCCTGGGGCTGGAGAAGGTCCCAAGGGTTCGGCTGTTCGCCGATTAAAGTGGCACGCGAGCTGGGTTCAGAACGTCGCAAGACAGTTCGGTCCCTATCTGTTGTGGGCGTAGGAATATTGAAGGGCTCTGACTCTAGTACGAGAGGACCGAGTTGGACGAACCTCTAGTGTATCAGTTGTGCCGCCAGGTGCAGTGCTGAGTAGCTACGTTCGGTGTGGATAAGCGCTGAAAGCATCTAAGCGCGAAGCCCTCCCTAAGATGAGTATTCCAGCGAGGCAACTCGCGAAGGGACGTGGAAGATGACCACGTTGATAGGCTATAGATGGAAGCGTAGTGATACGTGCAGTCGAGTAGTACTAATTACCCAATAACTTCCTTTTTTTTCTTTTTATTCTATTTTCCTCCAGCCATTTGTCAATAAAATACAATATCGTAACCAGCTTGGTTACTTTAAGATTTGTTGGTGGTTATAGCGTGAGGGCTCCACCTCTTCCCATCCCGAACAGAGAAGTTAAGCCTCACAGCGCCGATGGTACTACCCCTAAAAGGTGGGAGAGTAGGTCGCTGCCAACTTTGATACACAGCCTTGAGGTCTCCTCAAGGCTTTTTTTTGCCCTCTACCCTACTATACCGACTCCATCAAACTCCTAAATGCCAGATACTTATCTCCAAATTTTTCCTTAGTCTTTTGTTGCAATCCAGGCCCATGCACGCGCGCATATTCCTCATAATCATCCATACTCCGCGCATGATATTGCAACACATAAGTTGTGCCATCATGCCCATTTTCTGTCAATATTTTGCAGAATTTATGCTCGGTAAAACAACCCGTTCCCATCACTTCGGGTATATGAGTCTCCTTCATCCATGACTCCCAAGCCCCCTCAATCCCAGGCTCCAACTGGATCGATACATTGTAAATTACCATATTCTTTTTATTTTAAAACCAAAATTAAACAATCCTTAGCCCAAATCAAATGCCCTTAAAATATTTTTTAGGGTGTATCCGCTGGTATGACCAGCGGCCGGGCTATCCATGGCTTTGGTCTCTACGAGACCCGACACACGTATCGGCCATTACTATCCCTTACACGCACTGTTTAACACAACTTTAATGGAAATATACCGCAAAAATCCAAAATCTAAGACTTACCTTTGTTTTATGGGAAAAATTTATTTTGCTTCAGATTTTCACCTAGGACTTGACGCCAAATTAAAATCCAACGAAAGAGAAAAACTCATCGTTCAGTGGCTCGATGACATAAAAATTGACGCAAGCGAGATATTCATTCTGGGGGATATTTTTGACTTCTGGTTTGAATATAAATCGGCTGTCCCTAGAGGATACATACGGCTTTTGGGCAAATTGGCAGAGATATCCGATCAAAAAATACCCATCACCATCTTTACTGGAAATCACGATATGTGGCTTTTCGACTATCTTGAGAGCGAGCTAAATATCCCGATTCAAAGGTCGCCGATTACGATAGAAAGACAAGGAAAAACCTTGATGATTGGCCACGGTGACGGACTTGGTCCGGGAGATTATAAGTACAAAATGCTGAAAAAATTCTTCGCCAACAAAGCTTGTCAATGGCTCTTTGCTAGGATTCACCCAAACTTTGGGATTGGTATGGCAAATTTTTGGAGCCAAAGGAGCCGTGCTGCTAGTACCAGCGATGGAAAATATCTCGGCCCAGACAAAGAATGGTTGATTAGCTACTGCGAACGTCAATTGCTCTCGGAACCTAATATAGATTATTTTGTTTTTGGCCATAGGCACTTGTGTATTGACTACTTATTGTCCAATAAGAAATCCAGATATATCAATACGGGCGAATGGCTGTACAATCAGTCCTACGCGTATATGGAGGCGGGACAGCTGGAACTTACGGCATACAAAAATGATTCATTTGAACGATTTTCTAATTATAAATAATAAGCATTTTATGTTGAGAATATTTACAATTTGCAGCTTGGTTTTATTTACTACCCTAGCAAAAGCTTCTGATACCATCACTATAGCCCTGAAGACTTTTGTCAAAGTAGCGGTAGAGGATGGACAAGGTGGCATATTTATACTCGGAAGGA
This sequence comes from Saprospiraceae bacterium, assembly GCA_016720635.1. Taxonomy (GTDB): domain Bacteria; phylum Bacteroidota; class Bacteroidia; order Chitinophagales; family Saprospiraceae; genus JADKKF01. Next base: position 100,043 of record JADKKF010000014.1, on the reverse strand, counting down.
ACAATTCTGTTTCTAAGTACAATGAGGAAGGAAAAAAAGTAGCTACCTACACCTCTAATGATGCCGTAGAGTGCACGCAAATGTTTATGTATCAAGGGATGCAACTGGCTTTGTTTTATAGAGATTTGCAAAGGATCATCCTTTTGGACCAGAATCTCAGAGAATTCGGACGCTTCGATTTAAATCAAGACAATCTTCGAGACCTAACAGCCATCACCGCTGCCGATACGCCGTATTTGTGGGCTTGGGACAACCAAAGCAGCAAACTATTGAAAATAGATTTGCAAGGGAATGTCCAATCTTCGAGTCAGTACGTACAAAATTACAAAATTGAAAATATCATAAATCACGGCAAGTATCTATTGCTACTGAGCGGCGATAAAAAATTGGTAGTCATGAACAGCCAATCCAAAGTCCTAGGAGCTATGAAATTGCCAATTCAAGTAATGGCCATCCTCCCCAATCAAAATGGACAAATAGAGTATCTCTATAATGGTATGCTTGAATTAGAGAATGTCATCATGGAAGGAGTCGATTTTTATCCAGAACTGGTGGCTTTAGGCCCCAAACAATCTACACCCCTATTCAAAGGAAGATTGGGATCGAATTCGTGCGAAGTGTATTCAACATCCATGCGAATTTTCCCTTAGAAAATCCCAGCGCGTGAGGGATAGAAATGGTCGTCTCATCCATAGAAGCCTAAAGTAATTAGAAGATGAGGCGAGTCTCGAAGAGACCGAAGCCATGCATAGCCCGACCTAAGACTTGGTCTTAGGACACGCCCAAATTTCCCTAAAATTTTAAAAGTTTGACATTGTCGATCCATATACTAGCCTGGGTCTCCAAACCAGTGTATTCAGTAAAAGAGCCGCTGAAAAAGAGCTGGACCCCTGTGGTCCCTGACTGCGTGAATAATTCCGTAAAATTGATATAAACTTTGTTCCATTCTGCTCTTGGGTTTAAAATTGCATGCAATTTCTTCTCCACGCGTCCATTGCGGGTAAGATTGTAGCCAATCCCAATGGGCAAATCGCATTTGTATGTCAACTCTAAATAAACTGGTGTAGTGTTGTTCGTAGGCAAATTGGTAATCAGCGAATTATTGGCCACTTCGACCAGCGGATTGTTTTTGTCACAAGTCATTTTAAGACAAGCTAAGCCCTCGTATGCATCGGGACTAGCCATATGGGTGGTATTGGGATTGCCATCCAGATCCACGTTGAATTGGTTGCTAAAATCAAAGTTTTCCAACAACAGGAAACGCGTATCTTGATTGTATGAAAAAACTGGTTTTATCGTTTGCCATTCTCCAGACTTGTATGGAATGGTGGTCGAGTAATAGTCGAGAAACGGGTAAATCTCAGGAGTATCGCTGCTGCCATTGTCTCTTATCCCTGGATAAAAGCGCAGATTACAAGTAGATTGTTCGCAAAGGATCGGAATTTTGGCGGGGAAGGGAAAAGCTCCTAGTAATTGCTCGTCGGCATAGACCCATAAGTGTGAAAGTTTCTGATGCTTAGTACCCTGAGTTCCACTAAAGGAGAAATCCACCTCATTCACCTCCACGTATGTTGGTACTGGATCATTTTTTTTGCAGCCCCAAACGACAAAAATCGCACAAAATGCGACCAGCGACCAGCTACGCATTTGCAAAAAAAAGTCTTTTACAATGTTCATTCTGCTCATATTAATTTTAAATTTCTACTTTCAATCTGTTCAATAATCTGATGGCTAAGACGCAGGGCTCTAAACCCATCTTCAATGCTAACTACTGGCTTACTATCATCCAAAATACTATCCACGAATGCCTTTAGTTCAGACTCCATGGCGTTATAATTGTCCACGGTATGCTGTGCCAAAGCTATAAATTTGGTATGTCCATGACCAATATCCAAGGGAAAATAAATGTCTGAAAACGACTTCGCCTCTGCCTCTTCCTCGCTCAAACGCAAGACTTGGCTATTCTTTTCCAAAAAATCCAAACTGATATAGGCATCTTTTTGGAAGATACGAGTCTTTCGCATTTTCTTCATAGAAATACGACTGGCGGTCAAATTGGCCACGCAACCATTCTCAAACTCGATTCTGACGTTGCTTATATCTGGAGTTGGTGAGATCACATTGACTCCGCTGGCATGGATAGATTTAACCTCAGAGGGCACGATATGCAAAAGCAAATCCAAATCATGGATCATCAAATCCAAAATAACCGATACATCCGTACCTCTCGGATTGAATTGGGACAATCTGTGACACTCAACAAAAAGTGGGTTCAGGCTGAGATGTTTTATCGAAACAAAAGCGGGGTTAAATCGCTCAATATGTCCCACTTGGACTTTCAAATGGGGCTTTTCTTTTAATAAATCTAGGAGCGCCTGAGCTTCTGCGACGGTATTGGTCAGTGGTTTTTCGATAAAAAGATGCTTACCAGCATTTATCACTTTTTTGGCATATTCAAAATGCGAAAGAGTCGGAGTCACAACATCGATTGCCTCCGCTATTTCAATCAATTCATCAGGGTTGCTGAACGCTTTGATGCCATTGGCCGCGGCTATTTCTGTACAAACAGTTTGATCTGCATCATATACTCCTACTACCTCTACATTGGGAATATTTAGCAGGCAATTCAAGTGAAATTTACCCAAATGGCCCAATCCAATCAAGCCCACTCCAATCTTTTTCATCGTTGAAATTTAAAATTTTCTATGCAAAAGTAAAGCTATAAAATCAATTGCTATGGGTAAATTGAAAAAGAGCAAAGTATAATATCATTTTTATAACAAAATAACGTGTTAGGAATCAAAGAAATTGCTGAATTAATGGTCTAAAAAAGATAATATAGTTTAAAAACTTCGATACAAATGTTTTGATATATGCACAAAAATCCATCATTCGTCGAATAATCCAAAGTTTGGTCCATATTAACTAATAATTAACGCCCATGATTAATAATAATGAGTACTTTTACGGTCCATTTTTTACAAAAATTCAGCCCCCACACATGACAGAATTTTCATTTAGAATCCGGACATTCGCAGCGATTATCTTTTTGAGTTTAGCGCTTACATCTCAAGCCCAGATGGGTCTTTCCATCAAAGGGGTTCTAGCAGATAGTGTCACTAGAAAACCCATCGAAGGAGCATCCATAGCTTTCCTAACTCTAAAAGACTCCACCGTGGTGGAACTAGGTGTGACAGATGTACAAGGATACTTTGAAATGTCTCAAATAAAGCCCGGTGATTATTTATTTTCCATTTCACATATTTCATACAAGATAAAAGAACGTAAGGTGATACTAGCTCCCATGCGACGCATGATCGATATGGACACCATCTTTTTGTCTAAATCTGATGGTTTTGCGTTGAATGAGGTGGAGGTAGTTAGAGAAAAAATCCCAATGATCGTCAAAGAAGATACGCTGGAATTCAATGCCTCATCCTTCAAAGTCAAAGAGGATGCAATGGTAGAAGATTTGGTAAAAAAACTACCTGGCGTAGAGGTCGATAAGGATGGAGGAGTCACAGCTCAAGGTCAGAAAGTCTCTAAAGTCATGGTGGACGGCAAGCAATTTTTTGGCAACGATCCTAAAATTGCCATGAAGAACCTCCCAGCCAATGTGGTGGACAAAGTCCAAATCATAGACCAAAAATCCGACCAAGCCAATTTTACCAAGATAGACGACGGAGAAACAGAAAAAACGATGAACCTTACGATCAAGAAGGACAAAAAGAAAGGAACCTTTGGAATAGCCAGTGTTGGCTATGGCAATCACGATCGTTACGAAGCCAACTTGACCCTGAATAGATTCGACAAAACAAGACAAATATCCGTCATAGGCAATCTCAACAATACCAACAAACAAAGTTTTACGCTCAACGATTTAAGGGATTTCTCAGGAATGAGTGGAGGTGCTATGAGAACCATGGGTAGTGCAATGATGGGTATGATGGGAGGCGGCGGCGGCGGAGGCATGGGTGCCTTGATGCGAAATATGGATATGTTGGGCCTAGGAAACAACCAGAATGGGCTTTCAAAAACCGCTGCTGGGGGATTAAATTATCGAGACAGTTGGGGTAAAAAAGTCGAAGTTTCTGGATCATATTTTATCAATAAGGTTAATTCCTATACCCTTAAAAATATCACACGCGATAACTTACTGCCAGATTCGAGTTTCTTAACCCTACAAGACAACGAGATCAACGCCGATCGACTCAATCACCGATTGAACTTTAGATTAGAATGGCGGCCAGATACCCTCAACGAAATCATGATCTCCCCTACCCTTTCCTACACCCACGCACTAAATGACAACGATACTAAAGCTGTTTCTAAAACCAATCAAGAAACCTTGATTAATAATACCTTGAGAAACAATAATTCCGACCAAACCAATCCCAGCATCTCTGGAAATATACTTTGGAATCGAAGGCTCAACAAAGTCGGACGTACCGTTTCAATCAACTTTAACGGATCCACTGACGTAAATGAAGCCAATACTTACACCAAATCGCTCATTTCCTACTATATCCCCGTCATTATCGAAGACACGCTCGATCAACTTTCCTACTATAATGAAAAAACCAAAGCCCTTGGCGGCCGAATAGCCTACACGGAGCCTGTAACCAAGGATAATTTTATAGAGTTAAATTATAGCTTAAACAACAATTATTCCAAATCCGTAAAGGATGTCAATGAATTGGACGTTGCGACCAACCAATACTCCCTCTTGAATACAAGGCTCTCGGATACCTACGACAACAATTACATGACCAATCAATTAGGGCTAAATTATAGTATCAATAAGAAAAAATACACCCTAACATTCGGTGCTGCAGCGCAAAAAGCCGATTTGACTGGAAAGTCATTTACTAGGGATAGCTCATACAAGCAAAGCACCATCAATTACTACCCAAATCTTAACTTCAATTATACTTTTTCCAAAAACAAAAGGATTAGGGTCAATTATCGCGGACGTATGAAGCAGCCTTCGCTGAGCCAATTGCAGCCCATAACAGACAACAGCGATCCGCTAAATCTTCGCATTGGAAACCCCAATCTTCTTCCTGAATTTTCCAACAACGTCAATATCAATTTTAACCAATTCGATGTCATGACTTTTAGATCGCTTTTTGCGAATATCGGCTTTTCAAAAACAGAAAATAAGATAACCAATTCCCTTCGCATCGACCCCAATAATGGACGCCGAATCTCTCAGTATATCAACGCAGATGGCGCTTACACGGCCAATGGCGCATTTTCTTTCGGGTTCCCGCTGGGTTCTATCACCCGTTCCATTAATTCTACAAGTATGGTCAATTGGAATCGCGACCAAACTTATACCAACGAACTTGAAAACATCTCCAATACCCTCAACCTGACCCAGACCATACGCATTAACTACAGCAAGGACGAAAAATTTGACTTAGGTGCCAGTGGTTCGATTAATTATTACGACAGCAAATACAGCCTCCAGCCTGACTTGGCGGTGAAGTATTACACTTATATCACGGGTTTTGAAGGCACCGTCTATCTACCTTGGAAGCTCCAACTTGGCTTTGATTGGGACTATTATATCAACACGGGTCGAACCGACGGATTCAATCAGAAATATTCGCTTTTGGTTGCCAATATCTCCAAATCCTTCCTTAAAAACAACGCCGCCAGCATAAAATTCGAATTCTTTGACATTCTTAATCAAAACAGCGCCCTCAATCGTACGACCACCGAAACCTATATTGAGGATTCCCGCATCAACGTCATTCAACCCTATTTTCTCTTGTCATTTGCGTATCGATTCAATAAAATGGACGCCAGCGTGGGTGGACGTGGAGAAGGTCGAGGTGGTATGATGGGCCCTGGTGGGATGCCTCCGATCCGTATGGGAGGATTCTAAAATTATTATTTTGGCACGTCCTAGACTTTGGTCTAGGACCGGGTCGTCCGTGGGTTCGCTTCGCTCCGTCTTTTCAAGACTCTCATTTAAAATAAAATGAGACCACTCCCACCCCTCGTGCGCCCGATAAATTTTTATCCCTAGTTTTTCACCAATTTCCCAGTAGCTGACTTGCCGCCAATCGTCATTTTGTAAAAGTAAAATCCAGACATTTGCTGGGTCAAATCAACTTGTGCATTTCCAACCACTTCTTGATGGATGATCTTTTGCCCTTGGACATTGAACAATTCGAAGATCCCAGCTCCTTTTTGATTCCTGATAGACAGACTGCTCTCCACGGGATTCGGAAAAAAAGATACGCCCTCGAGCTTGGTGTCCTCGGTGTTTATGACTGTTTGTTCGGAATAGATATAAATAAAATTATTCGCAAAACTCCATGAATTTGTAGGAGTATCAAAATTATACTTGGTTTCCAATTTCAACATTTTGTTGAATTTATTGAAATCAACACTTTTATCTTCTGATAAATCTGGTAATAATAGGTCTTCTCTATTGTAGTTATTATCATTTACAAATTCATATTTTTCATAGTTTTCCCACTCATTCACATTAGGGTTCCATTTGGTGGTTGTAATCCGACTTATCCCACCCGTCACATCATAAACTGCATTGCCTTGAAATACATTCACAAAGGCAGAAAGGCTTTCTTCCCAAAGTTGAAATGTCTTTTGCTCCAAATAATTATTTACGTCATATGAATAAAGTTCGCGATACATTTCTTTCCATGAAGAACTGGTTTGATCAAATCCATATTTTAAATATACCTGCAACAACCCTTGCGCATTATACGTATATTCATGTCTATAATGCATCTCAAATACGCCGTTAACAGGGTTTACTAAATAAAGAGTGTCTTGTATCAATCGATCATTCGAGTCAAATAACCGAGCTAGTTTGGTATTTGGTTTGTAATCATCCAATGACCTGACAAAGACGTCGGAATTTATTTGATTCACTAATCCCTTTTCATTGTAAATCAAAGCTGTTCTGAATGTTTTATTAAGAAGAATGGTATTTTCACCCATCTCAAATTTTTCAGTTTTTATTTTACGACCACCCTCATAATAATAATTTTCTAATGAAGAACTATAAAAAAAACCTGGAATTACAGAATAAGATTTTTCTGAAAATTCAGTGATTTGATTATTCGTGTTATAGGTAAATGTACTATATCCTAGTAGGAAAAGCTTACCTTCACGATCTAGAGCTTCCTTGTTGATTCTATCCAATCTATGTTTAATCCCTCCCCTAAACGTAAAGTTGGTCTGGTTATTTATCCCAATATCCATATGCCCATATGGACTCGGAAAATCCACCAGATCCAAAGACTTTAATCTGGCTTCAGCCCTGTGTATGAGCCCTTGACGGTCTTGAGCATTTGTGATAAAAAATCCAAAAATGAGGAAAGTGGTTAGTAAATGTTTTATCATTATTTTAAAAATTTATGGTTACAAAATTATTTTAAGTTTTAATGTACAAATATATTTTAATTTAGGGCAATTGCTTTGCAAATATTCCTGAATAATTAAATGTTATTACTAAATTATTCGTAAAAAAAACAAATAAATTCTTGCAAGTTTCTCTTAACCCAAATTATGCCTAGTTTTTCACCAATTTTCCAGTCGCTGATTTGCCGCCAATCGTCATTTTGTAAAAGTAAAATCCAGGTGTTTGTTTGCTCAAATCAACTTATGCATATCCAACCACTTCTTGATGGATGATCTTTTGCCCTTGTACATTGAACAATTCGAAGATCCCTGCTCCTTTTTGATTCCTGATAGACAGACTGCTCTCCACGGGATTCGGATAAAAAGATACGCCCTCGAGCTTGGTGTCCTCGGTGTTTATGACTATTTGTTCGGAATAGATATAAGTAGTTTTTCCTTCAATTCTCCAAATATTTAATGAAGGAAAATAACGAGAATATGTGTCAGACATTAACTTTCGATTGAAAAGATTAAAATCTTCTATGTCCGGATATATTTCATATGGGGGTATCAATAAGTCTTCTCTGCCGAAACTATTATCATTGATATATTCAATTTTTTCATTAAAATCCCACTTATTCGCATTAATGTCCCAAAATCCGTGTTCTATAAGATAGATACCACTAAAGGAGTCATAAGTAGCTCTATATTGCCGTAAAATAGAAAAATTGGAATTAACCGAATCCCAGACCTCTATTGATTTTAATTTTAAAAAATTATTACTATCATAGGTATAAACATTGCGGTCATAAGCAAGCCAAATAGATCTGCTTCTATCTAACAAATATTGACGCTCTTCTTTTAATAAACCTTGGTCATTATACGTATATTCTTTTCTATAGGCTGATTGAATACGATTGCTATCAGGAATATAAAAATTATATATCGTATCTTGTATAAGTCTATTATTGTTGTCGTAAACGAAAATTTTATTACTTTCAGGCACATATTTAGACAACCACTCTACATAATAATCTTTTCCTAATAAATCAACCAATCCCTTGTCGTTGTAATGCAAGTTTGTACGTCTTACTTTTATTGGTAAACTACCACCGCTGTTTTCGTAGGATTCAGTTTCAATTTTTACAACTTTATTGCTTTCATAAAAATAATGATCCACACTATAAAGAATAAATACTCCTGCACCGCCCTCGTTAAAATAATAACTAAAATCTGTAAGCTGCTGATCAGAATTGTAGGTAAAAGCAAAACGCTGATAAGGAATCAAAGTACCAGTATTATCCCTGGCTTGAGTCTCTATCCTATCCAGTCTATGTTTAACCCCTCCTCTAAACACTGGATTATTCATGTTATTTAATCCAATATCCTCATGCCCATATGGACTCTGAAAATCTACAAGATTCAAAGACTTTAATCTGGCTTCTGCCCTGTGTATGAGCCCTTGACGGTCTTGAGCATTTGTACTAAAAAATCCAAAAATGAGGAATGCGGTTAGTATATGCTTTATCATTATTTTAAAAAATTTTGGTTACAAAATTATTTCAAGTCACTGTGTACAAATATATTATAATTTAAGTCAACTACAACGCAAATATTCCAGAACAATAAAATATTCTTTCTATATTATTCGTAAAAAAAACAAATAAATTCTTGCAAGTTTCTCTTAACCCAAATTATGCCTAGTTTTTCACCAATTTTCCAGTCGCTGATTTGCCGCCAATCGTCATTTTGTAAAAGTAAAATCCAGACATTTGCTGGGTCAAATCTACTTGAGCATCTCCAACCACTTCTTGATGGATGATCTTTTGCCCTTGGACATTGAACAATTCGAAGATCCCTGCTCCTTTTTGATTCCTGATGGACAAACTACTCTCTACGGGATTCGGATAAAAAGAAACGCCCTCGAGCTTTGTGTCCTCGGTGTTTATGACTATTTGTTCGGAATAGATATACGTCCTTTTTTCAATAAATTTCCAATCACTAATATTCGTTCTCCATTCTAAATGGTTTTCCCCCTTTAGCATTTTATTAAACAATCCAAATTGACTTTCTACATTATCAAAAATTTTCGGAAGTAAGAGATCCGCCAGATTGAAGTTGTGGTCATTGACAAATTCAGTTTTAAAAAAATCTCTCCAAGTATTTGTATTGCTGTCCCACAAACTATGTCTCTCTAGAGCAATTCCTCCATCTGCATCATAGTCAACATTTTGCTGTGAACTATTTGCATACTGCAATTGAGTTTTATCCCAGTATTGATATGTCCTTTGCACCAAATAATTATTTACATCGTAGGAGTATAACAAACGGTCTGTTTTCAACCAAGCAGAACTATCTAAGTCATATGAATAGTTGTAAGAAACGTCTAACAACCCCCGCGCATTATATGTAAACTCATCACGTTTATAAAATTCCATCAGGCCATTGTCCACATTCAGTTTAAAGGTTGTATCTTGAACTATGTGATCATTTGAATCATAGTAAAGAACCTCTCTCTCATTTGGTTTGTATTCTAATAAAGTCGTATCATAAACTTCGTAGTCCAACTGGCTCAACAATCCTTTGGAATTATAATACATTTTAATTCTTAAATCCCAATTATGCTGGCCTGTACTATTATTAAATATTTCAACTCTATATTTTACAACCTTGTTGTTTTCATAAGTAAAACTATTAACAATGGAAGGTGAATAAATACCTGGACTTACTTCACGAAAATTGGAAGATAATTGTGTAAGTTGATTATTGGCATTGTAGACATATGATTTATTTCCTCGTGGTACAAGTCTCCCTGTCAAATCGATTTCTTCATAATCTATTCTATCCAGTCTATGTTTAACCCCTCCTCTAAACGATGGGTTAATCTGGTTATTTAATCCCATATCCATATGCCCATTTGACCTTGGAAAATCTATTAAATTCAATGCCTTTAATCTGGCCTCAGCCCTCTGAATGATCTCTTGGCGGTCTTGAGCATTTGTGATAAAAAATCCAAAAATTAGGAATGCGATTAGTAAATGTTTTATCATTATTTTAAAATTTGTGGTTACAAAATTATTTCAAGACTTACTGTACAAATATATTTTAATTTAGGGCAATTGCTTTGCAAATATTCCTGAATAATTAAATGTTATTACTATATTATTCGCAAAAAAAACATAAAACTTCTACCAAGTTTCTCTTAAACCCAAATTATCATTAGTTTTTCACCAATTTCCCAGTAGCTGACTTGCCGCCAATCGTCATTTTGTAAAAGTAAAATCCAGGCATTTGTTTGCTCAAATCAACTTGAGCGTCTCCAACCACTTCTTGATAGATGATCTTTTGCCCTTGTACATTGAACAATTCAAAGGTCCCAGCTCCTTTTTGATTCCTGATTGACAAACTACTCTCTACGGGATTCGGATAAAAAGAAACGCCCTCAAGCTTGTTGTCCTCAGTGTTGATGACTATTTGCTGTGAATATATATAAGTAGATTTCACAGCCAAAAGCCAATCATTTGAAGATAAGTCAAAATCATACCAGAACTCAGTTTTTAACATTTTATTGAATCGGTTGAATTCAACTTCAAAATCTTTTGAAAAAACAGGAAGAATAAGGTCGTTGCGATCGTAGTTGATATCATTTATATAGTCATATTTGTCCTCATTTTCCCAATTATTAATATTAGGATTCCAGACCAAAGTAGTAATTCGATTTATACCGCCAATTGCATCGTAAATTGCGGTACTTTGTTCATCATTAATAAACGAAGACAGGTTTTCATTCCAATCTTGTAAAGTCTTCTGCAATAAATTATTATTTGCATCATAGGTATGAAACTCACGAGTATTATTGTTCCAAATAGAATTAGACTTGTCAAATATAAATTGTTGAGAAGATTGCAACAATCCTTGACCATTGTAAGTGTATTCGTGTCTATAATTAAACTCAAATTGGCCATTATCTACATTCAATCCATAAACAGTGTCTTGCACCAGACGATCATTGACATCATAGTACCGTACTTCTTTCTTGTTTGGCGTGTAATCTGACAATGATTTGTCCCAACGATCAGTTATTAATTGACTCACCAAACCTCTGCCATTATAAATATAAATAGTTCTTGATTCTTTCTCCGATAAGAAGGTATTAAAATCTAATCCTTCCTCTTCTCTTCTAACCACACGGTTATTTTCATAAAAATAGTTATCTACAAATAAAGGAATCAAAATTCCCGGTATTCCTGTTTCTAAATTAAGAGATGCTTTTGTATTTTGATTGTTGGTATTGTATGTAAATGAATAATTGCCTACTTGTACCAAAACTCCTGTAGAATCCAGTTCTTCAAGATCAACTCGATCTAGTCTTTGTTTGATTGCTCCTCTAAATTCAGGGCTTCTAAGTTCCATATGATTAAACCGATTAGAGTGCCGACTGTCCCTATTCAAGTCCACTCCAGCTGATTTTGCTAAAATTTGAGCTCTGCGAATAAGTTCTTGGCGGTCTTGAGCATTTGAAATAAAAAATCCAAAAATGAGGAATGCTGCTAGTAAATACTTTTGCATAATAAGTAAATTTATAGATTTATAATTAATTGAAAATTTCCTGTACAAACCTATTGAATTTTTAGGCAAATACAAAATTTATTTTGACAATTAACAAATTAACCGAGCAAATAATCTTATTCATGCACTAATAATGCGTTGCATTGGAATCCAAAACTAAACAAAAAGAAAAAATGACTAAGAAAAAAGGTCAATTACCAACCACCACTGGCCCCTCCTCCATCGAAACCTCCTCCTCCGAATCCGCCCCAACTGGAGCCTCCTCCTCCGCCTCCGCCGCGGTTATTGTCAAAGTCGCCTCCACCCGTAGGGAACCACCAAATCCCGCCATCGCCTCGAGAGGATGGATATTGGTCTCTCCAGCCTCTTTGATTGACCGTAGTGAATGATTTATTTCTCTTGGCCATCCGATACATCAAGAAGAAAAGTAGGAAGAAAATAAAAAACATGATGAGCAAAGTAACCAAAGGATCTCCTTCGGCACTTGAGGGATCTGCACTGAATTCACCCTGAATGGAGTTGATGATAGAAGACACACCTTGGCTTATGCCTGCTTCATAATTACCTGCCTTAAATTGAGGGGAAAAATCTCTTCGGATGATTTGTTTGCAAGTTATGTCAGGCAATGCACCCGTTAATCCTCGCCCTGGTGCGATAGCTAGTTTCCTATCATTGGGTGCTATAAGGATTACAACCCCATTGTCTTTACCTTTTCGGCCAATTCCCCAAGCATCGCCTATGGTGTATGCGTATTCAATGGCTGGATAATCATCCAAACCTTTAATAGTTATTATCGCAATTTCATTGGAAGTGCTGTCTGCATAAAGCCTCAAGGAATGCTCCATCTGCGCGATATAACTCGGACTTAAGATTCCAGCAAAATCATTGACCAACCTAGGTGGGTTTGGCTTGATAGGTATTTTTATCTCAGCAAAAGAAGGCAGCGAAATGGCCAAAAATATCAATGCAAAAGCCAACCGAACGGCAAGGTTCATCGCTTTTTTCATACTACAAATAATGTATTTCATCTGGCAATTCATTGATATCTCCTGCTTCGAATGGGAATAACCGTTCTAGATCCTCTCCCATTTTTTCTATAATATAAATCAAACCCTCAGCATACCGATTTTGTGAAAAATACATGCCCAATTCTTGAGCCTTGGACTGCCAATAAAATAATGGTATTTTTTGGTCAAATCCCTTATCGCCAATAATGCTAAATTTTCTAGAAGCAACATTAACATAGATCAGCACGCCATTGGCATACTTGGTTTTATACATGCTAAGCATACCAAAAACCTCCTTAGATCTAGCATCGACATCAGAAGTGGGGCCATTCTCTATGCATATGCGCAATTCCCCACTTGTGATGCCTTCTACATTCTTTATCGCCAAGGCCACTTGCTCTTGTTCCGATTGGGAAAGATGTAAAGGATTGGTCTTACTATAAAACATCCTATTTTATTAAAATTGGACTTTTGGAGCCTTTTCTGCACCTTTTTCAGACTTAAATCCTTCTTTTTGTGCAAAACCAAAAAGTCCAGCTGTTATATTGTTTGGAAATTTACGGATATAAGTATTGTACTCTTGGATAGATCCGTTAAAATCATCTCTAGCCTTTCCTATCCTATTTTCAGTACCTTCCAATTGAGCTTGTAAATCTCTGAAAGACTCGGTAGCTCTCAACTGCGGATATTGCTCTGAAACAACCAATAATCTAGAAAGAGCCGAACTCATCTGAGATTGAGCAGCTTCAAACTTTTGGATATTTTCAGGTGTCAAGTTGTTGGGGTCGATTTTCATACTGCCCACGGAAGATCTAGCTTGTGTTACAGCTTCCAATACCCCTCTTTCAAAGTTAGCTACACCCTTTACGGTGTTGATCAAGTTGGGAATCAACTCATATCTTCTCTGATATTGGGTCTCGACGTTGTTCCAATATTTTTTCACTGTTTCGTCTTTTGAAACCATGGTATTATACGGGGAAATAAAGAAAATCCCTATTAACAATAATACCCCAACTACGATTAGGATGTTTTTTACGGTTGAACTCATGTTTTGTATTTAATTAAGTTTTATAAATAATTGTCCAAAAAACGCAATAACTGCATTTTTAGTTCCAAAATCAAAAATATGGGTAATTAATGTTTATTGGTATATAATGGATTATTTATTTTTTAAATATAATTCTTCAACGTAATCCCAGTTGATGATTTCAAAAAAAGCCTGGATATAATCTGGTCTCCTGTTTTGATAATGCAAATAGTACGCGTGTTCCCAAACGTCCAATCCAAGTATTGGCAGTCCACCGCATCCAGCCGTATCAACATCCATCAAAGGATTGTCTTGATTGGGTGTAGAACAAATCTCAAGTACACCTTTATTGACACAAAGCCAAGCCCAACCACTACCAAATCTAGTAGCAGCTGCTGCTGCAAATTTGGTTTTAAATTCTTCGAAGCTTCCAAAAGCCTTATCAATCGCATCACCTATAGCTCCACTTGGCTTCCCACCTCCTACGGGAGACAATACTTTCCAAAAAAGATTGTGATTAAAATATCCGCCTCCGTTATTTCTGATCGCTGGACTTGCTTTGGAGATATTTTTACAAATATCCTCGATACTCATACTCTCCCATTCTGTGCCAGCGATGGCATTATTAAGATTTGTAGTATAGGCTTGATGGTGTTTTGTGTGGTGAATTTCCATGGTTCGAGCATCAAAATGTGGTTCTAATGCGTCGTAAGCGTAGTTTAATTTAGGTAATTCAAAAGCCATGATAATTTATGTATTAAATTTTTAAAAAATTATATTAATTTATAGAATTGCTAACAAATTTTCAACACGAAAAGTTATGGAAGGGAAGGTATAATCCCGGGCATACTACCATAAAAAGCCGTTGATTGCGATAATTTCAATATTCATAAAGCCAAATATTCTAACTCCAATGTATAATTTTCTAGTAAAATAGCTAAACAGTTTGGCTAGGGTTGGCCAATTGTTCCATCGTTTTATTTTCAATAATGCTCTTAACCCATAGACCTATGTCGAACAACTCAAAAGCTGGTTTTTCAAAATTCTCACCTCGAAGTTCTAGCAGTTGCTGCTCCAAGTTTTTAATTTTTTGGTTAATTCTAAGTTGGGATTGATTAGCAGAAATTTCTTTGATAAAATCTAGAACAACTTTTTCTATTTTGAATAATTTATTTTTCTTTTTATAATATAAAAATGTGTTCTTAAAAATGTATTCTATCAACCCAAAATTATTCAATTTAAAATGGACTAAAATGACCAAAAGCTTTGAATAGTTGTAATAGTCTGCTCTTTGATTTTCTTTATAATTATTAAAAAGATGGTTTAAAAATTCTAATGCTTTTTTGTAGTTACCCGTAGCGATACAAAAACTACCGAATAAAAAATAAAACTTGATATGCCAAGCTGGCTCTATGTTATCATTATTTTTTGACATAAAAAATTTAACTTCATTTATCATCTGATATCCCTCCGAATATTTATTTTGTTCCTTTAGCCAATCAAGTTCAGCTATATAAGCAAAAGCTTGTACTTGGGTCGATACTTTGCGCTTTGATATATCAAATCGTGCAGGAAATTCCTTTAATTTTTCAAGAGCACTAGGGACTTCATTTGGCATTTTTTTTATCATCAACTCTATCATATAATAGGTGATATATAAGTAATCAAAGGGGTTTTCTTTAATGTAATAAGAAGAATCCTCCATTAATTTTATCAAATAATCAAGGTGGTAATACTCTGACTTGGATTCATTTTTGATATAATAATAATTAGAATAAACAAGGTGGAATCTGATTTTTGACAGTAACGTTACAGCCAAATTTTCGTCCTGCAAAAGAGGATTTTTAAGCAAGGATTCAAACATCTCAATATTATCCAATCTACGGGCTTTAAAATCTTTGAATCTTAACTCCAGTGACTCATAATAAAGATCGGTATATTCAATCTGGTTGCTTAATAGAGCTAGATAATTTTTTATAGTAGAGTTAACCTCATATGCTTTTTGAAAACCCTGAGTGTATCCGATGGTTTTGCGCTCCCAGTTGATTATCTCCAATAGAAAAGAATAATTTTCGATCTCAAGCGCTATTTTCTTTGCTTTTTGAGTTTCTTTTTCACATAAATCATAAAGACCCTTCTCGTAGAGGATTTCTATTGTAGTCAACAATTCTGTCAAATGGATCGTAGAGGTTTTCTTTCGGTGAAAGGTCTGAAAACTTCTTAGAATTTGATTATACAAATAATTTTTATCTGCGGCGAGAAAGGTGGCATCATATTCATTTTTTTGTAATATTTGAATTAATTCAGAATCATTCTCTGTATCCATCCCGTTCATAGAATTAAATAAAAGTGTATATTTATTTAGACTTCCTAAAATATGTCTTTTTGAGAAGAGGCTAAAATGCCTCTTTTCACTGGTATCCATACCTTTTATCAAATTAAAAACACTACTATTCTTCATAAATTAAGGGTTTTCAGACTTACTAATGTTAATAAAAATATATTTTGATGAGGCTATATTACAATTAATTTTGTATTCGTAATTCATTTTTTAGTAATAAATCGTAA
The DNA here is from genome assembly GCA_016720635.1 of Saprospiraceae bacterium. Taxonomy (GTDB): domain Bacteria; phylum Bacteroidota; class Bacteroidia; order Chitinophagales; family Saprospiraceae; genus JADKKF01. The sequence continues at coordinate 83,492 of JADKKF010000014.1, read as the reverse complement.
GCTCATGAAAAGAATCGTTTCAAAATTTCTATTTGTTTTTGCTCTCCTATTTTCTTTTTATAGTCAAAATGCCTTTTCGGCATCAAGTATTGAAATAGCGCCATTGTCGTGTTATGCTGGCTTGACTGTAGCCCAAATGAACACAAATGCTGCAAGTACTGCAGGTGCGACACCATTTGCCACCTGGACAGCTGCTTACAACTATGCAGTGGCTAACGGGGTAACCACCATCAATTTCGCTCCAGGCTATTACAAAATGGGACCTGCATCTGGAGGTATCGGAGTAAATGCAGATTGGGGCGATGCGGATGGCGGACATAATTTGCTATCAGGCATGGTCGTTAATGGTAACGGAGCTATTCTGGACAATACGTCTAATGGTACGACTGCTATTTGCTTCGCAACTATGGCCTCAAACAGTACCCTTACTGGCTTTACATTCAAAGGATTTGCAGGCGTACCTAGTGGTGGTGCTCTAGCTATTCCAAGCACGGCTTCAGGTTATGTGGTCAGCAATTGTACCTTTGACAATTGCAACTGGGGTACCGATGCGGTAAAAGTGGCTGTAGGAGCCAATACCACCGGTACCATTATAGGTTGTAATTTCATAAGAAACAGCAATCCTGGAGCAGTATCTCCAACCACTGTGGGTTCGCCTACCTCTAGTGCGTTATATGTTACAGGGTCTGCACTTGGTGATTTGAACATAATCAACACCACTTTCTCCTGTAATTTCAGCAATGATGGCGGTGGCGCAGCAGATGTTCAGGGAGCACATGTGGATTTTGTAGGCTGTACTTTTTCAGGAAATGAAGCAAACTCTAGTAATGGGGGAGCCATCGAACTATCTGGTAGTGCACAAGTTACATTCACCAACACCAATTTTACCTGTAATTTCACTTCAGGTGGAACCACTTGGTGGGGAGGAGCAGTAGCCATCACCGATATGGCAAAAGTAGATTTTACTGGCTGTAAATTCAGTAATAACGGTAGAGCTACCAACAATCCAGATTGGATTGCTTCTGAAGACACTCAATATGGAGGTGCTATTTATGTCGGAAACTCAAATAACGCAGCAACTCAAGGCGCATTATTATCGATATCTAATACAGAATTTTACAACAACTGCGCATTGCTTGGAGGAGGCATTTATGCAGACGTATCTAACAATATCAGTGTAGTCAATAGTTACTTTTCGGGAAATTTTAGTGGGGGAACAACTACTAATAACTCTGGTGGATCCGCCGTTTTCGTCAGAAGGGATGCAACGGCATGTGGATCACAAACTGGTGTCACAAAAGCCTATTTTGAAAATGTAACTTTTACTGGTAACAAATCGGCATCTTCCAATACTAATGCTCGAGCTGGTGCATTAAAGATCAATGGGGCTTGTTTTAGTACTAGCGACATTGATGTTATTAATTCAGTTTTAGATAATAACCTTTTTAGTGTGGCTACAAGTTCTGCAGCTGGCACTTCTACCAATGAATCAAATTTTACTTGCTTATATGGTACGTCAGTAGAGCTAACCAATGTAACTCTGACAAACAATATCATAGCTGCAACATCTAGTACCACAAGTGCAGGGACTGGCCCTGGGTTTACAGGGGTGACCTCTGGTGTTACAGCTTGTACCTCATGTCCTGGAGCGTCAGCTACCATTGTTAATTGTACAAATCAGGGATCCATCAGAGGATTTGTATTTGATGATACAAGTACACCCGATGGCAATAGTGCAGGAAATTCTTCGCTTGCGGGGGTTACAGTTCAGCTTTTAGCTGCTGATGGCGTGACTGTTTTAGCAACTATGGTAACAGGAGCAAACGGCTCTTACTTATTTACAGGATTAGATGCGGGCGCGACTTACTATATTAGAATTGTTCCTCCATCTGGACAATATTTGACATTTCAGAACAATCCAGGTTCCAACACGACCAATGATAGTGATTTTGGCATAAGCTCAGGGCTTTCAGGACCCATTACTATTTGTCCATCTTGTTCAAGTACCAATACAACAGTTTTGAACAATACAGATGCTAACAACAGTTTTTTACATTATGGATTTGTCAATGCTGGTTTAACTTCAGTAGTTCTACCAATAAATTTAGTATCATTTGTAGGAAAAAGGGAAAACGAAAGCAATATAATTAGATGGAAAACCTCATCAGAAGTTCGTGCTTCTCATTTTGAATTATTAGTGAGCAAAGACGGTATAAATTTTGAACCACTGCACCGAAAAGCTAAAAGCGGAAATGAATTTCAAGGTGCTGAGTATGAATTTATACACAAAAATTTAACCAGCAATCTATATTATTATAGACTAAAAATGGTTGACATTGATGCAAAATATACTTTTTCATCGATAATAAGCATCAGCAATAAAATGGCAGATAATATAAAAATCTATCCAAATCCAGTAAATGATAGGCTTTATATCAAAAACTCGACAGGTGAAACGCTTGATTCAGAATATACATTCAAAATATTCAATCAATTAGGCACAGAGATTACCAGCGGGATAGCTTCAAATGGATACATCGAGGTTGGAGATTTACCAAGAGGCATGTACAGCATTTTGATAGAAAGAGAAAAAAGCGCTGAGAAGTCAACACATAGATTTATGAAACAATAAAATAATTTCAAATACACAATTTTTAAAAAATAATATGTCGTTCATCAAGGCCCTTTGTACCCATCAAGACAAAGGGCTTTGATTTTTAATCAATCCCAAATTCCCTAAATTTTAATTAATCACTCATATGGCTCCAAGATTTTCAATACCAAAAATATCAAGTAAATTGTCATATTTCAACAAAGGAATGGCAAAATTATTTTTAATAGTTTTCTGCATTTTAACATTTATAGAATTTGGAAAGGCATGTGATGATTGTAAATTTAGCTACATTATAATAAATAATGGGAATGGCACATATACAATGATAGTAAGAATGTGCTTGTATGAGGTGTCGCCCAATAGATCCTTGAGGCTGGATCAATTTTGGATCAACAGTGAAATGGAGCTAATCCTCTGAATGGATTTGCCCCATTCTCTGTGGACTTTGCAAACGGAACGATTTGACTGGCAAATACGGCCCTCTACAGCCTTTGGGATGGACATGATTTCCAATCAGTAGAATACCGATCAATGCTATGACCTATCCATACAACTTAGGTTACCGACTAGTTTCACCTGCTCCACCAATGCAAATGGGACTGCTTGGGAGTGCTTAAACCGTACCATCGTAATCGGTGGTATCACTCAAACTACTTGTGCTACTACAACTTTTACTGATCCTGGGGGAGCATCAAATTATCCAAATAATAATTCTTCTGGAACTACTATTTGCCCAGTTACTCCAGGCGACAAGGTTAGTGTCACTTTTAATTCTTTTGATATTAGAGCTACTTTTGGGACTTGCTTAGATCAACTGCAAATTTACCAGGGTAATTTGCCTATAATATCCAATCAAATTGGCGTTTTTTGTACAGGAACATTTCCTCCTACTACCATTACATCTAATACAGCTGATGGCTCTTACATTTATTTTTTGTCAGATGTATACGGACTTCTGCTCGTGGTTGCCTCAACAGTTCGTGGTAACTTAGGAGTCCTCTCCGTCTGGTTGCGAGATATGCACTCCCTAACTGCGGGGGTGCACATTTTTGCAATGCCGCTGCTGCTCAAGCTGATTATGGTGCTGCGAGTCCAACTGCGATATATGACATTGTACCTGACCTAAGTACTTCAACTGGAACAAATTATACACTATGTTGGAACTATACAACAGGTCCTTCTGAAACGAGGATTGGGTTCGTAAATGCGATTGGAAATACAATCGACTGAGGAACCCCTTTATGCTTTTTACCGAACCTATAGATTATTACAATCCAATTGCAGCACTGTCGTACCTTCAGCAGGAGCTTCTTCATTTGGAACGGGAAATGAATATGTTGTAACACCCAATACAAGTTATCGATTTTGTGTAATAATAACCTATACCAGCAATAGTTGTGGATCATTGGCTGATAATTATGTATGGGTGTATGATGATACTGGAGGGACTGGAAATTGCGGCTCCACATGTGGTGCTGACGCAGGAACATATACTGTAACTGGTGCGCCCTTGGTAGGTGGAGCATACCAAGTACCGTGTTGTGAAGATGTCAGTATTACATGGAATGGAGATGGAACAAATCCTCCACCTGGCTGTGGATTGCGTGTTGAAAAAGGGTATGCTATTTTTACTTGCGCTCAAACCGCCGCCAATCTATCCCTTGCCTCAACATATAATACTACCAATCCTTGTTTTAGAGGGATATTCACATCTTCAGCCACCATTTCAGATGGTAATAATTCGGGATTCTCATCCAGTCTAGTTTCAGGAGCATCTGACGTTTGGATTGTACCTGTCACAATAGATTGTGAATGTGCATTACAAGGTACGGCTTGTAATGGCACTAACAATGTCGATGCCAACGGAGATGGGTGTATCGATTTTGCTGGACCATATAGATTGAGTTATGCGCCTTGCTCACCTGGAGGATGTGGTACGTGCGCTAGTCCATGTGCTGGTCCAGGGATGGGCTCGGCTCCCAATTTTATGCTTCAAGATAGAACTTATTACTAGTTGCTGGAACCCTCATGTGCCAGTAAATGGACCAGCCTCGGTCACAAACTGTTTTCGCGCGACAGCTGATGCAACAGGATTTCTAGGTTTTCAATGGGGATTAGGCCTAGTTCATCGCCTCCAGGAGCTAATGCTACTCCTCCTACCTGGTCGCTCAGACCCGCATCCAATTATGCTGCAGCACCCATAGCTTTAGCACCCATTCAAACAAATGTACAACCTGACCAGTATTCGGTTCAATCCTGAATATACAAATTTAACTCCAAATGCAGATTATGTATTATGCTACACGGTCACTATTCCCATTTTCTGTCGATTTTCTACAATTAGTATGGATGAAATTTGTTTAAATTATTATGGCAACCCTTGTTCCTTGGTTGCAGCTACCAATGTCACTCAAACAAGTTGTGGAAATAATAATGGTGCTATTACAGTCACTCCTGCCCCTCCAGGATATACTTATGCTTGGGCTGGATCAGGGGTCACTACAAATACTAGAACCGGATTAGCTCCAGGGTCATATACAGTTACTGTTACTCAAACCGCCACTGGTTGTAGGTCAACCGCAACGGTAACCATCAATTCTTCTACACCGTTGGCTATTGGTGGAAATATAACTCAAACAACGTGTGGGAATAATAATGGGGCGATTGAGGTCACTCCAGCTCCACCAGGATATACTTATTCTTGGGCTGGGTCGGGTATTACTACTAATACTAGAACGGGTTTGTCTCCAGGATCTTACACAGTTACCGTAACAGAAACAGCCACTGGGTGCAGATCGAGTTCCACTTTTACCATAACACCTTCATCTTTATTCAATATAAGTCCCACATTAACGCAACCTAGCTGCGGATTGGACAATGGTGCCATTTTAGTAAATCCAGCTCCTCCTAATTATACCTATGCTTGGTCCAATGCTGCACTTTCAGGAAACAACCCTATGAATTTAGGCGCTGGTACCTATACTGTCACTGTTACCGAAACTACGACTGGGTGTCGAACGAGTTCTAGTTTCACATTAAATCCTTCAACTGGATTAATGGTTGGGGCGAATATCACTCAAACAATGTGCGGAAATAACAATGGGGCCATTTCAATCACCCCTACTGGGGCAAGTTACAATTACAATTGGTCAGATATTGGACTTAGTTCTTCTACTAGGACAAACCTCTCTCCTGGAAATTATGTCGTTACAGTTACAAATACAGTAGGTGGATGTGCTTCCACCTCAAGCATCACAATCAATGGATCAACGCCATTTTCCGTTGGTTCAAATGTCACTCAAACAAGCTGTGGACAAGACAATGGGTCCATTTCTGTTACTCCTCTTCCTCCTGGTTATACCTATGCTTGGGCTGGGTCGGGTATTACTACCAATATAAGAACTGGCTTAGCTGCTGGTGATTATACCGTTACAGTTACTCAAACAGCCTCTGGTTGTATATCAACCGCATCAATAACTATCAACCCATCCACTCCTTTTGCCATTGGAGGTAATATTACCCAAGCAAGCTGTGGAAATAACAATGGGGCCATTTCGGTTACTCCGGCTCCTCCTGGTTATACCTATACTTGGGCTGGGTCGGGTGTTACGACTAATATTAGAACGGGTTTGTCTCCAGGATCTTATACGGTTACTGTGACAGAAACTGCGACTGGGTGCAAATCCAGTTCCATTTTTACTATAAATCCTTCTAGTCCACTAGTATTGACTCCAACTGTCAGCCAACCAAGCTGTGGTTTGAACAATGGTGCCATTGAAATCAATCCTCCTCCTCCTGGTTATACTTACGCATGGTCTAATGCTGCTCTTTCAGGAAATAATCCTATGAATTTAGGGGCTGGAACATTTACCGTCACCGTCACCGAAACCGCGACTGGATGTCGGGCTTCTTCTAGCTTTACTTTGAATGCTTCTTCTGGGTTAACCGCCGGTACCAATATCACCCAAACCAGCTGTGGGCAAGACAATGGGGCCATAACTGTTACTCCTGCTGGGGCTGGATTTACTTACAATTGGGGCGATATTGGACTTAGCTCCTCTACAAGGACAAACCTTGCCTCTGGTAATTATATTGTTACCGTTACAAATACGGTTGGTGGATGTGCTTCATCCACAAGCATCACGATCAATGGATCAACGCCATTTTCCGTTGGTTCAAATGTCTCTCAAACAAGCTGTGGACAAGATAATGGGGCCATTTCGATTACTCCTGCTCCTCCAGGTTATACTTACGCTTGGGCTGGGTCGGGTATTACTTCCAATATAAGAACTGGCTTAGCTGCTGGTGATTATACCGTTACAGTTACTCAGACAGCTTCTGGTTGCAAATCAACCGCATCAATAACTATCAACCCATCCACTCCTTTTGCCATTGGAGATAATATTACCCAAGCAAGCTGTGGAAATAACAATGGGGCCATTTCTGTTACTCCTCTTCCTCCTGGTTATTCTTATGCTTGGGCTGGGTCGGGTGTTATGACTAATATTAGAACAGGCTTGTCTCCAGGATCTTATACGGTTACCGTCACAGAAACGGCGACTGGTTGCAAATCCAGTTCCATTTTTACTATAAATCCTTCTAGTCCACTAGTATTGACTCCAACTGTCAGCCAACCAAGTTGTGGTTTGAACAACGGTGCCATTGAAATCAACCCTCCTCCTCCTGGTTATACTTACGCATGGTCTAATGCTGCTCTTTCAGGAAATAATCCTATGAATTTAGGGGCTGGTACCTATACTGTCACCGTGACTGAGACTGCGACTGGATGTAGGACTTCTTCTAGCTTTACTTTAAATGCTTCTGCGGGATTAACCGCTGGTGCTAATATCACCCAAACCAGTTGTGGGCAAGACAATGGAGCCATAACTGTTACTCCTGCTGGGGCTGGGTTTACCTATAATTGGGGTGATATTGGACTTAGTTCTTCTACTAGAACAAACCTTGCCTCTGGTAATTATATTGTTACCGTTACAAATACGGTTGGTGGATGTGCTTCATCCACAAGCATCACGATCAATGGATCAACGCCATTTTCCGTTGGTTCAAATGTCTCTCAAACAAGCTGTGGACAAGACAATGGGGCCATTTCCGTTACTCCGGCTCCTCCAGGTTATACTTACGCTTGGGCTGGATCGGGTATTACTACCAACATAAGAACTGGCTTAGCTGCTGGTGATTATACCGTTACGGTTACTCAGACAGCTTCTGGTTGCAAATCAACCGCATCAATAACCATCAACCCTTCCACTCCTTTTGCCATTGGAGGTAATATTACCCAAGCAAGCTGTGGAAATAACAACGGAGCCATTTCGGTTACTCCTGCTCCTCCTGGTTATTCTTATGCTTGGGCTGGATCGGGTGTCATTACCAATATCAGAACAAGCCTTGGGGCTGGTGATTATACGGTCACCGTCACTGAAACTGCGACTGGGTGCAAATCCAGTTCTATTTTTACTATAAATCCTTCTAGTCCACTAGTATTGACTCCAACTGTCAGCCAACCAAGTTGTGGTTTGAACAACGGTGCCATTGAAATCAACCCTCCACCTCCTGGTTATACTTATGCTTGGTCTAATGCTGCTCTTTCAGGAAATAATCCTATGAATTTAGGGGCTGGAACATTTACTGTCACCGTGACTGAGACCGCCACTGGATGTCGGACTTCTTCTAGCTTTACTTTAAATGCTTCTGCGGGATTAACCGCTGGTGCTAATATCACCCAAACCAGTTGTGGGCAAGACAATGGAGCCATAACTGTTACTCCTGCTGGGGCTGGGTTTACCTATAATTGGGGTGATATTGGACTTAGTTCTTCTATTAGAACAAACCTCTCTCCTGGAAATTATGTCGTTACCGTTACAAATACGGTTGGTGGATGTGCTTCATCCACAAGCATCACGATCAATGGATCAACGCCATTTTCCGTCGGTTCAAATGTCTCTCAAACAAGCTGTGGACAAGACAATGGGGCCATTTCCGTTACTCCGGCTCCTCCTGGTTATTCTTATGCTTGGGCTGGATCGGGTATTACTACCAACATAAGAACTGGCTTAGCTGCTGGTGATTATACCGTTACGGTTACTCAGACAGCTTCTGGTTGCAAATCAACCGCATCAATAACCATCAACCCTTCCACTCCTTTTGCCATTGGAGGTAATATTACCCAAGCAAGCTGTGGAAATAACAACGGAGCCATTTCGGTTACTCCTGCTCCTTCTGGTTATTCTTATGCTTGGGCTGGATCAGGTGTTATTACCAATATCAGAACAAACCTTGGGGCTGGTGATTATACAGTCACCGTCACAGAAACTGCGACTGGGTGCAAATCCAGTTCTATTTTTACTATTACTAGTACTGGTGCTTTGGTCTTGAATCCTATTGTCAGCCAACCAAGTTGTGGTTTGAACAATGGTGCCATTGAAATCAATCCTCCTCCTCCAGGTTATACTTACGCATGGTCTAATGCTGCTCTTTCAGGAAATAATCCTATGAATTTAGGGGCTGGTACCTATACTGTCACCGTTACCGAAACCGCGACTGGATGTCGGGCTTCTTCTAGCTTTACTTTAAATGCTTCTGCAGGATTAACCGCTGGTGCGAATATCACCCAAACCAGCTGTGGGCAAGACAATGGGGCCATTACTGTTACTCCTACAGGGGCTGGGTTTACCTATAATTGGGGTGATATTGGACTTAGTTCTTCTATTAGAACAAACCTCTCTCCTGGAAATTATGTCGTTACCGTTACAAATACGGTTGGTGGATGTGCTTCATCCACAAGCATCACGATCAATGGATCAACGCCATTTTCCGTCGGTTCAAATGTCTCTCAAACCAGCTGTGGACAAGACAATGGGGCCATTTCGGTTACTCCTGCTCCTCCAGGTTATTCTTATGCTTGGGCTGGGTCGGGTATTACTACCAATATAAGAACTGGCTTAGCTGCCGGTGATTATACCGTTACGGTTACTCAGACAGCTTCTGGTTGCAAATCAACCACATCAATAACAATCAACCCATCCACTCCTTTTGCCATCGGTGGTAATATTACCCAAGCAAGCTGTGGAAATAACAACGGAGCCGTTTCAGTTATTCCGGTTCCTCCTGGTTATTCTTATGCTTGGGCTGGATCGGGTGTCATTACCAATATCAGAACAGGTCTTGGAGCTGGTGATTATACGGTCACCGTCACAGAATCTGCGACTGGGTGCAAATCCAGTTCTATTTTTACTATTACTAGTACTGGTGCTTTGGTCTTGAATCCTATTGTCAGCCAACCAAGTTGTGGTTTGAACAATGGTGCCATTGAAATCAATCCTCCTCCTCCAGGTTATACTTACGCATGGTCTAATGCTGCTCTTTCAGGAAATAATCCTATGAATTTAGGGGCTGGTACATTTACTGTCACCGTTACCGAAACCGCGACTGGATGTCGGGCTTCTTCTAGCTTTACTTTAAATGCTTCTGCAGGATTAACCGCTGGTGCGAATATCACCCAAACCAGCTGTGGGCAAGACAATGGGGCCATTACTGTTACTCCTACAGGGGCTGGGTTTACCTATAATTGGGGTGATATTGGACTTAGTTCTTCTATTAGAACAAACCTCTCTCCTGGAAATTATGTCGTTACCGTTACAAATACGGTTGGTGGATGTGCTTCATCCACAAGCATCACGATCAATGGATCAACGCCATTTTCCGTCGGTTCAAATGTCTCTCAAACCAGCTGTGGACAAGACAATGGGGCCATTTCGGTTACTCCTGCTCCTCCAGGTTATTCTTATGCTTGGGCTGGGTCGGGTATTACTACCAACATAAGAACTGGCTTAGCTGCCGGTGATTATACCGTTACGGTTACTCAGACAGCTTCTGGTTGCAAATCAACCACAACAATAACAATCAACCCATCCACTCCTTTTGCCATCGGAGGTAATATTACCCAAGCAAGCTGTGGAAATAACAACGGGGCTATTTCTGTTACTCCTACTCCTCCAGGTTATTCTTATGCTTGGGCTGGATCGGGTGTCATTACCAATATCAGAACAGGTCTTGGAGCTGGTGATTATACGGTCACCGTCACAGAAACTGCGACTGGGTGCAAATCCAGTTCTATTTTTACTATTACTAGTACTGGTGCTTTGGTCTTGAATCCTATTGTCAGCCAACCAAGTTGTGGTTTGAACAACGGTGCTATTGAAATCAACCCTGCTCCTCCTGGTTATTCTTACGCATGGTCTAATGCTGCTCTTTCAGGAAATAATCCTATGAATTTAGGGGCTGGTACCTATACTGTCACCGTGACTGAGACTGCGACTGGATGTAGGACTTCTTCTAGCTTTACTTTAAATGCTTCTTCTGGGTTAACCGCTGGTGCCAATATCACCCAAACCAGCTGTGGGCAAGACAATGGGGCCATTACTGTTACTCCTGCTGGGGCTGGGTTTACCTATAATTGGGGTGATATTGGACTTAGTTCTTCTATAAGAACAAACCTTGCACCCGGAAATTATGTCGTTACCGTTACAAATACGGTTGGTGGATGTTCTGCTTCAACTGGATTTACAATAAACGGGTCAACAAATTTATCTATTTCCTTAAATGGAATCAATCCAAGCTGTGGACTCAATAATGGAAGTATATCTGTAACACCGAATGGCGTAGGTTACTCATATACATGGCAAGGACTTGGAAATCCTTCAGGAGCAAATCCTACCAGCTTATCTGCTGGAACTTATACCGTAACTGTCACCAACATTGCAGCTGGTTGTAGTTCTGTTTCGTCTTTCGTTCTTACAGCCAGTCAAGGTCTTAATGTTTCAGGAAGCTTATCCAATCCAAGTTGTGGACTCAATAATGGAGGCATATCTGTAACACCGAGTGGCGTGGGTTATTCATATACTTGGCAAGGACTTGGAAATCCTTCAGGAGCAAATCCCAATAGTTTATCTGCTGGGACTTATTCCGTAACTGTCACCGACATTGCGGCAGGTTGCAGTTCTGCTTCGTCTTTCATCCTTGTTGCTAGTCCAGGCGTTTCTTTGAATTGCTTGCAAAAATCTCCAGCATCATCAGGAGCAAATGCGGATGGAATAGGTTCGGTCTTCATTAGTGGAGGCGCATCTCCATATACGATTCTTTGGGTCGGTCCATCATCTGGGCAACAACCTGGAGTTTTGGGCGAAAATTCTGTAAATGGATTAGTTTCTGGAGTTTATTCTGTCGTTGTCCGAGATGGTAATAACTGTAGTGCTAATTGTGGTTTTTCAATAACAAACTCAGCTTGCGCTTTGAATGCATCTTCTCGCATTTCAAGTCCGATAAGTTGTTTTGGCTTAAGTGATGGCAAAGTAGAACTAACAGTCAATCAAGGTATTGGAACTGTTAATGTCAATTGGTCAAATGGACAAAATTCCACTTCTTTAAATAATCTTAGTCAAGGAACATATCGATATACTGTAACTGATGGTATTGGCTGTAAAGTAGTTGATTCAATTTCTTTAATTGCGCCGCTACCAATCAATTTCAATATTAATATAGATTCAATCACTTGTCTTACTAGGACTGGAACAATCCGTGTTACATCGATTACGAACGGAACGCCACCATACAAATATTCCTTTCCCGCTGGTCAACCATTTACGAATTTTAATGGAAGCCTATCGCTGAATAATTTAAGTCCTGGAACACATATCTTAACTATACAAGACGAGCGGGGATGTCAAATTAGAGATACCGTTGTTTTTGATTCCGTCTCAGGGTTAACTGTTGATTTGCCAGATTTAGTTGAAATTGAATTAGGAGAAAGCGTACAATTGATTGCTATAACTAATAAACCAACCAGCCAAATATCCCAATGGAATTGGTCAAGTGGACCTAAAATTTTCAACAATAATTCTGACATTTTGATTGACACACCAAAAATATCAGGGACTTATCGAGTTCGTGTAACGGATTTGATGGGTTGTACATCAGAAGATCTTGTAAATGTCATCGTTAAAAAGAATATCAAAATTTATATACCCAATGCTTTTTCACCGAATGGGGACGGTATTAATGATGTATTCAGAATTTATTCTGATGACTTAAAAATTGAAAAAGTTAATTATTTGAGAATATTTGATAGATGGGGCAATATGGTTCACGAGGAAAAAGATTTCACGATAAATGGAACTCAAAAAGGATGGAATGGCACATTTAAGTTGCTGCTTATGAAGCCCGCAGTTTTTGTTTATTCGACGGAAATTACCTTGTTAGATGGAAGCATAATTAAAAAGACAGGAGACGTAACGTTAGTAGAATAGTAAAATTTGAACCACAAATTGGAGCCTGATGTATTTTACATCGGGCTTTTTTTTGTCGATATTGTCACCCGAAATAATGCTATTTTAAATTCGGCTCATAAGTAAAAATCTCATTCCAATTCCCATAACTTAAACTTTTTTAAAAGACCGACAAGAATCAACCTTGTAGGATTAAATTTCTTTTTTATAACTTTATCTTTTATTAAAATAAATAAAAAAAACCTAGCATGGCTTATAAAAAATGACTGGAGGCAACAATACGAATCCAAATACCAAGCATTAAATACTCAGCAAAAAGTAGCTGTCGATATGATTGAAGGACCTGTGATGGTATTGGCTGGGCCTGGAACGGGTAAAACCCAAATACTAAGTTTTCGGATTGCCAATATTTTAATTCAACAGGATATTTCGCCTACCAACATTCTATGTTTGACCTACACGGAAGCTGGTGCTACTGCCATGAGAAAAAGACTTAGAGCATTAATAGGCCCCGACGCTCAAAAGCTTCATATCTATACTTTTCACAGCTTTTGTAGCTATTTGATGAATGCATATGCAGAATATTTTGCTAAAACTGAAATCAAAATTGCAGAAGAAATTGACATCATTCAATTGATTGATTCGCTATTGGTTAAACTTGGTCCCGATAGCCCATTAACAAAAAATGCAAATACAAAATATGGCACAGAAGCTCTACAAAAAATAAAATCCGTCTTTGATTATCTTTCCAAGTCTAATATTACTAAATCCGATCTCGAATCGAGCATCGAAAAAAGTAAAACATTGATGAGACAGGAGCCATCTATGTACTATAAAAAAAATGTAAATGGAAATAAAGTTGGAGATTATAAAATAAAAGAGGAACAGAAAAATATCCAAAAATACGATAACTTCATGGCTGTGGTGGATTTATATCCAGAATTTAAGAAGTTAAAAGTCGAAAATCTTTTTTTTGAATACGAGGATTTAATCCAAAATGTAATCAACGCGCTTTCCGAAAATGAAGACTTTTTATTTGACTGCAAAGAGCAATTTCAATATATTTTGGTGGATGAATTTCAAGACACCAATGGGTCTCAAAAGACAATATTGGAGCTTTTGACATCCGAAGATGACAACCCAAATATCTTTGTAGTGGGAGATGATGACCAATCTATTTTTAGTTTTCAGGGAGCTGATATCAGCAATTTTGAGTGGTTTATCCAGCGGTTCAGTGAATCGGTTACATGTGTGGTGTTAAAAAATAATTACAGATCCTCACAGATGATTCTTGACGGGGCAAAACAAGTAATTGGTTTCAATCAAAACCGAGTTGCCAATCGAGATGAGCAGTTTCATAAAGATATAGTGGCTGAGGGTAAATTCAAGGAGCTCAGTTTAAATCCTCAAGTCTTAAGTTTTGAAAATGAATTTTGTGAAGAAATTTTTATCATTGACGAAATCAAAAAATTAATCAGCCAAGGCGTTTCTCCTTCAAAAATTGCCATATTATATACAAAGCATAGATTTGTAGAAAGGATCCAAAAATACATGGAGCGGGCTCAAATCCCCTATGAAACCGCCAGCGAAAGCGATATTTTAAAATTGCCCATTATCCAAAAAATATTCAATTTAATCCAGTTAATAACTTTTGATCTCAACACACCTTCTGAGTCCATAACTCTTAGTTTATTCGAATATTTTCACCTGCCACAATTAGGCATTTCTTTGCCAACACTAGGTCAAATTCTTGTAAAATTCCAAGGAGAATACCGGCAGACACATAGCTACCCTAATCTTTTGAATACCATCTTAGAAATCTCAAATATAGAATCCATAGACCCTGATCAACAAAAGGCCCTCCAGGATGCCATAGAATTGCTCAAGTCATGGCGTGAGCAAAACTTGTCGAATACTCCAGGTACCATGCTGGATATCATCCTAAGAGATACCCAATTATTTAGCAATGTATTGCGTCAAGAAGACAAATTATTTCAATACAACGCCATCGTCACCTTGCACAATTGGCTCAAAAAAGAACTGGAAAATGGCCGAATTAGCACTTTGGGGGATTTTTTAAATTTATATGAAACTTATAAGGAAAAAGATTTAAATGTAAGTATGAAGCATGCCATCCACAAGTCAGAAGGAGTACAGCTTCGGACCGTATTTGCCTCTAAAGGGCTTGAGTACGAATATGTTTTTTTAATCAATAGTCAAAAGGCTAATTGGGAGAACAAAAGAGCCAGACCAGAATACATCAATCCCATCACGAACCCGTTTGTACCCGAAGGAGAAAAAGAAGATAGAGACGTAGAAGAAGAAAGAAGGTTGTTCTATGTAGCAATAACCCGAGCGGAAAAATCATTTATATGCTCCTACCATAAAAGCAGTACCGAAGGCGATCGAGAGAGATTGGAATTGGTCCCTTCAAAGTTCGCCCTAGAATTGATCCAAGGGGATGAATCTAAAATCCAATCACCCGCAGTGGCAATAGATCGACTCGAACAATATATTGACTATACGAGGTATGTACCTAAGGTAAAAGACGGTATCCACATAGATCTCGATACATTGAGAGAAAAAATGGAGTTTTTCAAATGGAATAACTCTGCCTTGGAGGCTTATCTGACATGTCCGAACAAATTTTATTTTGAAAAAATACTCCGTATTCCAATGACTTTAAAAGCTCATTTGGCTTATGGAAATGCGATACATGGGGCGTTGCAGGACTATTTTGACAAACTAAAGGTTACCGAAAACCTTCCTCACATTGACGAATTATATGCTTTTTTCAATGCTCAAATGGATAAAAGGCACTACCAGTTTACAAAAGCTCAAATGAACGATTTTAGTGCACAAGGATTGTTTGTTTTAGCAGAATTTTATAAACAAAATCATAATTCTTGGGGGAATATCCCTGCATTTTACACTGAACTAAAATTAGAAGGAAACTGGAAGGGATTAGCCATATCTGGGATTGTAGATCGTGTCGATATCTATGGAAATCAAGTACAAGTCTGGGATTATAAAACTGGAAAGGTAGAAGCTAAAGATTTAAAACTGCCCACCGATCTGGAAAACCCTGGTGGTGACAAGGGTCGTCAATTGGTCTTTTACAAAATGCTCCTAGAACAAGACCATCGATTCAAAAACAAAGAATACACAGGCATCATGCAGTCCTTGAGGTTAGAAAATGAGAAATTTGCCAAATACGAAAAACAAGTAAACGACGAGGACGTTGCCAATTTGGGTCAAATCTTGATTGAAGTCGATGCCAAGGTAAAGTCTGGGGATTTTTCAAAGATGTGCAATAAAATTGATTGTGAGTGGTGTACTTTTATAAAAAACTACGACCTAAATGAAACCAAATAAAAAGAGGCCACTTGTACTAGACATGTGACCCCTAAGTTTTGTTTTTTCGTAGCGCGAGGCGGGCTTGAACCGCCGACCTTATGATTATGAATCATACGCTCTAACCAGCTGAGCTACCGCGCCAAAAAGCCAAAGCGGATGCAAAGGTAAACTTTTTCTTCAAAATCGAACAATTTTTTTGCAGTAAAAAAACAATATTTCTATGTGAGATACTTCATATAGCCACCTAGGATTCTTTACAAATAGTTTTAGGGGCTTCTTAATCGAGTGAATAGTCGGCAGAAATCACCACTCGAACCTTTTTGAATAGCTGAGAAGTACCGCTGTCATAGCCTCCTCCTTCACCTCCCCCAGCTAGAGATTCATCCCTGTCTTGTATAGAAAAAAGCCCCTGACTTGCTCTTCGCAACTTACCAAGAGAAGTATTGCTTTCTTTGGCGAATTCGGTTGCTGCTTTTTCAGCATTATTGATGGCTTCGACGATCATGGTTGGCTTGATATCGGATAGTTTCGTAAATATATATCGAAGACCAGATCCTTGCCAATCATTTTTCGTGGACAAGGCCACTCCAGCATTCAACAACTCGCTCGTCATACGACTTATACCCTGCACTAAATCTACATTATTGGAACGAACTTCAACGGTTTCTTCGATGATATACCGCACCCGAATTACGTGGTTGCCAAAATTTTCATTGGCCTCATTGTCTATCACCATGATATCTTTTGAGGTAATTTCATTGGTTTTTATGCCCTTATTGGTTAAAAAATTGATAACCTTTGCCTTTGCTTGGGCGAGATCAGCATTTCCTTTCACTAAATCGTTGTCGGCCATTTTGATTTTAATGGTCCAAATCACCAAATCTGCCTTTACTTCCTTTTCAGAAAAGCCTTTGACCGCAATGTATCGGTCTTCATTTTTGAATCTCATGATGGCATTGCCAAGTATGTATGCAGCAATAATGGAAGCAAAAAATATCGCCAAGGGCATGATTAAATTCGAATCAGATTTCATAGTACAATTGTTATTAGGGTTTAAAGAATGAAATATACTGATTTATTATACAAACGACCAAAAATAATGTAAAAGTATCAGTAAAAATAATTCCATTTTGCCAAGAAGTTTCTCAAAAATAGGTTGAGATTGTTAAGATTATTTTAAATATGGGTTAAGGTGTAACCAAAATCTTGCACGTTTCTATATAATGTCATTACTTTGCACTTGAATAAAAATTAAATGAACCAAAAACCAACAGAAAATTAGGTTTTTTTAGTTTTTGAAAAAGTAGTTATGAAGGCAAAATTGTTCAGGAGCTTATTGGTTGTAGTCGTAGTCACAATGTTTTTGTCCAGTGCAAAAGCCCAGGTTAAATGGATGTCTTTTGAAGATGGGCTGGCGTTGGCGAAATCAACCAAGAAAAAGATCATCGTCGATATGTACACCGATTGGTGTGGGTGGTGTAAGCACATGGACAAAACGACCTTCTCCCAGCCTATCATAGCGCGAATCATCCAAGACTATTATATTCCGATTAAGTTCAATGCCGAGCAAAGAAATGCCGTACTTTACAACGGTAAGCTCTATAAATACATATCCAAAGGAAATGGTGGGTACCATGAATTGGCTGTAGAGTTTGTTCGCGATCAATTATCCTTCCCTACTTTGGTATTTTTGGATGAACAAGGAAATATGATCCAGCCCCTTCCTGGATATCAGGATGCAAGAGGTCTCGAGGTGATTCTTAGCTACTTCGCTAGAAATTATCACAAATCAACCCCTTGGTCATCTTATCAAAGAACCTATCAGCCGCTACGTCAGGACAATATGAACGTACCAGTCAAATGGTAAAATAGGTCGGCATACTAGGCTTCTTAGCTCCCCATATTTTTTTCCAAAAAGTCTTGTCAGCAAACCATTTATTTGCTTTAACAATAATATTTTTTATTTACCTTTGGACGGGGATTATCTTGGATGATTTTTCGAATCAAATGGAGAATATCTGAACAAAATATACTGAGCGCGTGAGGTCTATGGAGGGCTTGGTCTTGGCTCTTTTTCGAAGAAAAGAGATAAGACGGAGCTTTGCGAACCCCGCAATAGACCGACAGAGCGGTAGCTCTGGCACGCCCTAAAAAAATAAAAATTAATTGTACGCATTATTTTAAGGAATAGGAATGGCAAAAGACTGGATAAACATCGGGAATGTAACAAAATCTGAACAAGTTCAAAACATAGTAGAATACACGTGTACCAACGGATCTGTGCGACTCAGTGTACTAGAAAATGGTGTATTGCGAGTAGTCGCGAAAAGGCCAGAGCAGTCATGGGAGAAGGTATCTTATTCTGTCGAGAAGGTGCAGTCTCTATCTAAAATAGTACTCGCCGAAGGTGTAACCGAAGATTGGTTGGCAGCCCCATTTTTCAAAATTCAGGTGATGAAATCGCCATTTTGCCTAAATATCTACACACTTGAAGATAAATTAATCCTTGGAGATGACCCAAGTTTTAGTATAAGTTGGGATGGGGATGAAGTCACCAATTATAAAAAGCTACACGATCACGAGCGATTTTTGGGGCTTGGAGAAAAGACGCAGCACTTGGACAAAAGAGGTCACCAATTTACGAATTGGAACACGGATTTTTTTGGATACCAAACTGAATCTGACCCCATCTATGCGAGTCTCCCGTTTTATTTGGGGATAAAAGAGGAGATGCCCTATGGCGTATTTTTGGACAATAGTTCGCGGACGACCTTTAATTTTGGCTGCTCCAACGATCGATTCAGTTTTTTTAGAGCTGATAAGGGATTGCTGGATTATTATTTCTTTTTTACTGGAAATATTGCTGGGATCCTGACGCAATATACCCAACTGACGGGTCGCCATCAGATGCCCCCGATGTGGAGTCTGGGCTTTCAACAGTGTCGATACAGCTATTATCCAGATACCGAAGTTTTGAGGATAGCCAAGACGTTCAGAGAAAAGGGAATACCTGGGGACGTGATCTACTTGGATATCCACTATATGCAAGATTACAAGGTTTTTACTTGGAATGAAAAAACATTCTCGCATCCGAAAGAATTGCTAGAAGAGCTGAAAGCTTTAGGATTCAAAGTCGTCGTGATATTGGATCCGGGGATAAAGGTGGAAGCTGGATATGAGCCATACGACAGTGCACTGGCTGATAACTTATTTGCGATGTACCCTGACGGAAGCCCCTATTCGGGAGAAGTGTGGCCGGGTTGGTGTCATTTTCCAGATTATACCAAGCAAGAAACGAGGGAATGGTGGGCACAAAGAGTTTCCGAGTTGAGGGATTTGGGGGTCACGGGATTTTGGAACGATATGAATGAACCCGCAGCTTGGGGTCAAAAGATGCCCGATCTGATCCAATTTCATTATGAAGGTCAAGGGGCGTCTCACAAAGAAGCTAGGAATATATATGGGATGCAAATGACTCGTGCTACTCAAGAAGGCTTGGTGAAATCTAAGCCTCAGGAGCGACCCTTCGTACTGACCAGGGCTGCATTTGCGGGATCTCAAAGATACTGTGCGATATGGACTGGCGATAACTGTTCTAGCAATGACCATCTGCTCTTGGGAGCCAAATTGGTATCCAATTTGGGACTTGGTGGTATGGCATTTGCAGGGAATGACGTAGGGGGATTCATCGGAGATTGTTGGCCAGACTTGTACATTCGATGGATTCAAGTTGGGGCATTTACGCCGCTTTTCAGGATGCATACTATGATCAATTCGAAGACCAGCGAGCCTTGGTCATATGGTGAGGAAGCTACGGAAATCGGGATGAATTATATCAAACTTCGCTACCAATTGATGGCCTATATGTATAGCCATTTTCATGAATATACAAGAAGTGGGCTACCTATCATCAGATCCCTGGCGATAGATCATTGGAAAGAATGGCAAATCTTTGATTTCAAATACGATAGCCAATTTTTCTGCGGGCAGTCGCTCTTGATTTGTCCGATAGAAGGAGGGCAAAGAATTCATCAAATTATACCTGCCTGTGGGTGTCTGGTATGACTTTTTCAATGATAAAATACTGAATGGAAATATCGAATATCTCCTTGAGTATCCAAAGGATAAATTGCCGATATTTGCCAAAGCTGGGAATCTCGTCATTCAAAACAATGTCGGCCAGCACACAGGCGAACTTGATTTTTCATTTATCGCAATCCATGTCTATAATTCAGATTTTGCTGGTGATACCTTTGCTTATTATATGGACGATGGGATGACTACCGATCACGAAAAGTCGATTTTTTATAGGAGAAATATCGTCTTCAATGGCAGTGGGCTAGACTTTGGAGCTGTAGAAGGCACCTACCGATTGGCTAATCAGAAGTGGCGCGTATTCCTACATGGTTTTGGGGACATAAAGGCGAAAACCGAATCGATGGATTTCAGCTGGGTGGTTCCGATATCGAATTTCGATCCTTTTATAAAAGGAACAGACATGTCAAAAACCATCGTGGGTTTGAAATATTTTGATATCGAGGACAAAGTAGAAGGCTTTTCAGTGGCTATCAAATGATGATTATCGAGAGATATTGTACTGCATGATATAATCCTCCAACAAAAATTTATCCAAAGGAATATCGATCATTTTCTTTATTGAAAATCCTTTTTTTCTATAAAAATGAAACGCTGGATTGAAGCGATTTACATTCAGTTCGACGCTAGATTTGCCCGTTTCGACGGCAATTCCAATGATAAAATCAATCAAGGCTGTGCCTACGCCTTTGGCCTGTTCAGATGGGAGGACATATAGTTTTGGGATTTTTATACAATCATCTAATTTGGTATAAGAGCAAAAACCCAAGTAATCAGAGTCAGCCAGAGCGAGTAAAAATGTGTCTCCGTGATCCATTTGATCTTTCAATCCTTCGAGTGAATAAAATTGGCTATACATATAACTGATCTGCTCTGGATCAATGAATGACGCATAGGTTTGTCGCCAAGTCTTATCAGCAATATTCTTGATGATTTTTATATCTGAAAAATCGCATTTTTTGATTTTTATCATACGCAAAGAGTTTTAGTCGGTCATGGTCCAGCCGATGCCTATCCGATAAGAAAAATCATTGTAGGGATATCTGATATCGGCATACGCGGCACTTTATTCCAAAAAGACTGTATGTTATCCAATCTAAAACTAATGCGAAACAATTTCACCTTAAAGGTCATGAAATAGTCCAGATTGTAAAACTGGATAGGCTTGGAAATGCTCGAATTGTAGAACTGCCCCGTCACTGGAGAAAAGTTTGGGGTATATTTTGAATAATAAGTACCCAATTCAAATCCAGTATTCATTTGCATGACTTTTTTGAAAAGGCGATCCTCATAATAAATGGCATGTTTGGTGACAAGATCTGGGTGCTGATTGTAGGACAAATTGCCCGTTTGACCTATCAATTTATTGTGGAAATAAAATTTATTAAAATGTAGAGGTAGCTCCACGATGTATTGCAAAATATTGACATTTTCGGAGGATTGTATCGGAAGACCTAGGCTGTCCCAGAAGATAGGTTTTTGTTCGGAAATCAATTTTGCTCCGAAGGATATTTTGGATTTTGGGTGGGTCAATTTGCCCATGATCTCCTGTCTAATCCCAGGGGTCAAAGTTTGATCATATGCCCAACCATCGTTGATAAAAATTTGGTCCTCTAGGGCGCTAGCATTTCTCTTGGACAAGCGATAGGAAGCTTCTAGCCGAGCAAAATTAAGGTTAATATCGATCGTGGAATAATTATCAAAAATAAACTTCCCTTGGGAAAGGTAGAATTGGTGTGCTGTAGTAAATAAAATTTTATTAAAGTCCAAAGTCCCAAAACCAAATAATCCAATCTCAGATATGGTAGATTTGCGATTATCCGTTTTCAACGATTTGTGGAGTTGATGAGCGCCCACCTTTATCTCCATTCTTTTGCCTTGGTTTTTTAGTTTAAATCCAATCTTATTAGAGATTTCATCCAATCGGGCAAATTGTCGAAGTTGATTGTCACCTGGAAAAAAAACTCCGTAATAAACTGTATCTAGCGGTGAACCACTGTCCCAAAATTTATAATAATCTTCTGCGTATTTGCCTTCATGAAAAATCGAAAAGCTGACTTGAGCCGAATCTTTGGTCAGTCTATATTCCGTCAGCAAGGAGGCCCCTCTCTCGCTAACCCTAGACCGCGCAGCATTCAACTTGATGGGATAATTTAATCTCACTTTGTATAGGCCATCTTGATATAAAGTATCTGTTGAAATTCCGCCATTCTGAAGGCTATTATGAATGTTGGAATAATGAGACAAATAGACATTCCATCGCTGGTACGAATACTTTAATCCAGCCAACAAATTGGTCAACTGAAGCCTTTGATTCGTGTAAAGACCTAGATTGTTCAGTCGCTTAAAATCGAAAGTAAATTGGAACTTATTATTAATATTTTTTGAAAAAAGAGCAGCAAAGTCATTGTCGTCCTTTTGCCTTCCTCTGACAAAGTACAAATCTATCAAAGTCTTCCTCGTGATAAGAAATGGCTGATCCATTTGAGTGACTCTATATGCCTGAAAAGCTTCAACACCAAGGCTCTTCAAGATGGGTTTTTCCAATTTTTGAAAACCATCGAATACAAAACTGCCTGGTTGCCCTAGGTTTATTAATCCTAAATCCCTTTTATCCATTCTTTCATAAGATCGAAATTTTTCGTCAAGCAAGGTATCTGCCCATATCCGAGGTATTCTCGATGTAAATGGAAAGTAAATTGTGGCCTCTAGTGTATCTTCAAGATTCAGCTCCAAGTTGAGTGTGTGCTGCGTTGAATCTTTAGGAGAATCAATCGCTAGAGTATCTTGGCTAATAGCATAGGTAGGACCGAAAAATATGACCAAACCTGCTATCAATATTTGAAGGGAAAATAATTTATTACTTTGTTTCATCTTCCAGTTTACTAGCCCACTTTTCCAATTGGAAACGCTGAATCATTCTGTTTTACGCGCCAAAGGTCGCTTTTTCTTTTCCAAATAAAAATACTTTTTGATGATAAATGAATAAAAAAGCAGCATTTATTGCTCGAAGAGGGCTCTTGCTTGCCTGTTCCAGTTTCTTTTCATACGAGTAGCATCGATATAGTTATCCCCTTCGTATTCATCGGGGGCATTTTTGTACAACTCTCTCTCCCATCTGGGATTCTGGAGTTCATATCTCACGTTGGAATGCAACAAAACAAAATCCGAACTGGTCAAATTTGGGCTGTAGAATAAGAACTTTGCATTGTTTTCTCCTGTATGCAATTGTTCAAATTTCCATATCTCGTAGGGAGGTGCTGATGGGTCATCATCCACAGATATAAGATCATTTGGAATTCCATATTTCATGAAAATCCTACCGCGATCGCTTTCGAATCCGTGACCGAATCCACCTTTGAAAACACTGTCCGCCCAATGTGCCTTTTGCATCAATTGTTGATAGGGAATCGCAGGCTTCTCTTTATTTATTTTTGTAAAATATGCTATGACGAATTGCTTTTGGTCTTTTACCTTTTTTCGTTGGAGTAACTGATTGATCTGCTGGTTGTGCTCTTGGGCCGAAACGACAGCAATTGCCTTTAATACTTCTCTGCAATGCACGGAATCCAACTTTTGCTCCCAAAGCGGGTCTATATCGCCGTTCAATTCAACATATTCGCGAAATTTTTTAATCTTATTCTGCTTTGTCATATTCGATTCTCGCTGGAAAAGAATGCTTTTTTCTTGGATCAGTTCCTTGCTTGAATTCAAAAGCTGAATGGTCATTTTATATGCACCTTGATCGAGTCCTGCAATGGAAAATTTCTGAAGAATTGCGTCTTCATTCTCTTTAGTTTTTCGAACCCACTGAACCAATTTCCGCTCACCAGTATTAGCCAACTCGAGATTATATTTCAAGAAATAAAAATCGTCTTGCAATTCATCGGTATGATAGGATTCGATATAGACGTATAAATCCTGGACTTTAGTGGTCATCAGTAAAAGTGGATTCGGAGCCAGTTTAACTTGCTTTTTGGCGTCTTCGATCAAAACTCCTGTCAGTTGAATGTCTGACAGTTGGGGACCTTTGACTTGTCTATAGAAAAGCGACCTCTTAATTGTATCCGTGGTCACTTGGTCAGAATATTCTGTGATCAAAAGTTCCATTTGCATCAAACCGAAATCACCCTGAAGGCTAAATTTATGAATTATGTCAGTGTACCAATCATTTTTGGGAGGCTCTAGAAAAAACTGATTAAACCCAACGATGGTATCGTTTTTTTTGAGCAAAGCTTGTACTTTATATTTTAAGGGAATTTTATCTAGAACGGGGTCTAATACCTTGAGTTTACGTCCTATCAACAAATCAATCTCACAAACAGGTCTGTCATTTTGAAGATTAAAGCTGGTTCTGAATACAACATTTACTGCATAGCTTATATGGCTCTGAATAATGAGCAATACAAATGTAATATAAATACACTTTTTCAAGAGCATGATTTTTGAGTGAAATAACTTAAGGTAAATTTAATACTTTTATTGGACTTCTTTTTGTTCCATGGTCAACATTATTTTGTCAATCCGATTTGAATCCATGTCAATGATCTCAAATTTAAAATGTTTCCAAGCAAAAGTTTCTCCTGTTTTCGGAATATTGCCCAATATGGAAAGGGCAAATCCACTGATGGTATGAAATTCAGCGTCGTCGCTATTAGGTTCCTCTATTTCGAAGTATTGTAAAAATTCTTGATAAGGCAGCTGACCATCCAAGAGGTATGTGCCGTTTTCTCGTTCAGTAATCATTGGCGTATCATATTCTGATACATTACCCACCAAGACATCGATGATATCATTGAGGGTGACCATCCCTTGGATATTGCCATACTCATCTACTACAAGACCGTAGTAAATTTTGGATTCTTTAAATTTTTCGAGGACTTGGTAAGATTTTACATTTTCAGGAAAAAAATGAACCGTTTTGATATTGGCTTTGATATCCAGTTTCTTAGTTTTAAAATGAGAAATGAAAAGCTCTTTGGAATATACGATCCCCAAAACTTTGTCAAAATCATCATCTTCCAACACAACATAAACGGAATGAGGCTCCTTTGATATTTTTTCCCAGATTTCATTTTCGGTTTCATCCATACTCAGATAGACTATATCCTTTTTGTGGGTCATCAATGAGGCCACTTTTCTATCACCTAGGTGAAAGACATTCTCCACGATATCCTGCTCGATTTCATCGATAGTACCCACGCTTGTTCCTTCTTCAATAAGGGCTTTGATCTCTTCCTCGGTGACTTGATTGTCGCTGGTGGTGTTGATCCTCAACAATTTGATAACCCAATGGGTCGAATGCATCAGCAACCAAACAAATGGAGTCGCTATCTTAGAGACTACCGCCATAGGCCTAGCCAAATACTTTGCGATGGTCTCTGGATGCGTCAAACCAATCCTTTTCGGAACCAACTCACCTAAAACCAAAGTAAAATAGGTAATACAAGCTACTACTATAGAAACTGCCAAAGTATTGGCATACGGTGCAATTATAGGATATTGGAGAAAAAAACCAGTTAAGTTTTGGGTAATTTGGGCTCCAGAGAAAATACCATTTAAGATACCAATGGAAGTTATACCTATCTGGACAGTTGATAGCAATTTATCAGGCATATTGGCCATAATAAGCGCATACTTTGCCAATTTATCGCCTTTTTGCATTTGCTTTTCAAGACGAGCTTTTTTGGCTGAGACTATGGCAATTTCCGCCATAGAAAAAAGTCCATTAAGTAAAATGAGAACAAAAATGAGAATCAGCTCACTTATCATTTAATAGATAAAAATGGTAACATCCTGCAAATATATATGTTTTACCAATAATATCAACAATTTGAGTTTATTTAATACTTTTTATTAAAAAAAAACTTCGCAAAGAATAATGCTAAAAACAAAGAAATTTGTATCTTTGCAGCCTTAATTAAAAAAATTTATAAAAGAATGTTTGCAATTGTAACTATTGCCGGTCAGCAATTTAAAGTTGAGGAGGGTCAAAAGATCTTCGTCCACCGGCTGGATGCACAGGTTGGAGATAAGGTCTCCTTCGATCAAGTCTTATTGACTGATCACAATGGCTCGGTAAATGTAGGTAACCCTACGATACCTGGAGCCAGTGTCAGTACTTCGGTATTGAGCCACGCCAAAGGAAACAAAGAAATTGTTTTCAAGAAAAAAAGAAGAAAAGGTTATAGAGTAAAAAATGGTCACAGACAGCAATTCACCCAAGTTGAAATCAAATCAATAGTAGCAGGTAGCCCTGTTACCATCGAATTGGGTAAAAAAGCTGTAGCTGCCAAACCATTCGTAGCTCCTAAGCCAGCAGCTGTAAAAGTTGAAGCTCCTAAAGTTGAAGCTCCCTCAGTTGTCGAAGCACCTAAAGCATCTAAAGCGAAAGGTGATGATTTGACAATAGTCGAAGGTATCGGTCCTAAAGTTAAAGGCCATTTGAATGATGCTGGTATTTTTACTTTTAGTGAACTTGCAGCACAGTCAGAAGAAGCTATTAGAGCGATTCTTACTCCACACGGAAGTCCATATTCAGCGATGAATCCTGGTACCTGGCCTAAGCAAGCTGAGCTTGCAGCCGAAGGCAAATGGGACGAATTGAAAGCTTGGCAGGAAGAATTAGATGGTGGCAAATAATTATTACTAATCATTAAAATCAAAAGACAATGGCACATAAGAAAGGTGTAGGTAGTTCGGATAACGGAAGAGATAGTATGAGTAAACGCCTTGGCGTTAAGCTTTTCGGTGGTCAAACCGCTATAGCTGGTAATATTATCATCAGACAGAGAGGAACTAGATTCCATCCAGGCTTAAATGTTGGTATTGGCAAAGACCATACCATTTATGCTTTGACTGATGGCGTAGTTACATTCAAGAAAGGTATGAAGGATCGTACTTTCGTGAGCGTTTTATAAGAAATAATTATATCGGTTTAATATAATTTCTAGGCTGTCCATTGGACGGCCTTTTTTCATTGGGAACACAGCACCGATATATATTTAAAAAATGGGTGAAGCGTCCATTTTTGATTAATCAACATCGGAAGATTTTCTTTGATATTTTTATTATTGACCTACAAACGCATCAGTTTTTGAATATTTAGGTATTATTCTTATATTTGTCCAATTATTTCATTTATTCTAGACTCAATGAGACATACGTTCTTCATTCTTTATGTACTTTTGGTGATCAGTCAATGTCAACAGACAGCCCCAAAACCAGCTCCTGTTCAGGTTTCAACTACTGGGAATCAAAGCCCTAAAATAGTTTATGTCAATGTAGATACCTTGATAGAAAATTATGATTTGTACAAGGAGAGAAAAGCTCAATTGGAAGCAGAAGGAAAGAAAGCAGAACAAAATATTGGGGGAAAAATCCAAGCATTCCAAAAAAAGATAGAAGCCTTCCAAAGAAAAGTCATGGAGACACAACAAAAGGCACAAGATATAGCCCCTGTAGAATTGAAAAAATTAGAATCGGCTTTTGCTCAAGAGCAGCAAAAACTTGCAGCCGAAGAAGCCAGTCTGGCCAAACAAAAGGACGAAGCTGGTCTTGCGCTTGAAAAGAAATTAGGTGATCTTCAAAAAGACTTAAAAACCAAAGTGGACGATTATCTGGAGCGCATCTCTGCCGAACGAGGTTATGACTATGTTTTGATCAAAAGCAGTGCTGGTGGGGGTGTTTTATACGGTAATAAAGGTCTAGATATCACTCAGGAAGCCATCATCACCATCAACGAAGAACATAAAAAATCCAAATAAAATTTTTGAGATAGGAATTACAATAAATCCAAAAAGCCAATTTCTAGTCATTTTTTTTTAAATTACAATCTTTAAAAATGTAAATGTGGTATTGGCATTTCAGTATGGAACCTTCAAAAGGTTGATTTCAAAAAAAATCGGATGGAAAATAATCCAATCAGCATAATCCATTTACTTCAAATATTAAAGTAAATGTCTCTAGAGAAAATAGCTCCAAACATACAAATCTCAGATGAGGCTTCCTTATCACAAGTCGTCGAAGTCGTTTGTAATTTGATGCAAAAAAACAAATTATTTGTACTTGATGCAGAAATGGGTAGCGGCAAAACTACTTTTATGAAACATTTAGGAGCTTATCTCGGAGTTACCAATGAAATAACCAGCCCTACATTTTCCTTAATCAATGAATACATAACCCATGATGGTCAAGTCTTTTATCATATGGACTTATACCGCATAGATGATCCCGAAGAATTGCAAGAAATCGGACTTCAAGAATATCTGAGTAACGATAAAACTTGCTTTATAGAATGGGCCAATTTGGCAATGTCTTTTATCCATCAAGCTATATTGATTAAGATCGAACTGGGTGCGAACGAAGAGAGGACTTTTTCGTTTTTTAGATACGAATCAAAATGAAAAATAGCGCTGGACATCTGTTTGCTATCGTCGATATAGAAACTACGGGTGGACTCGCCAAGCACGAAAAAATAACCGAAATAGCCGTTATCTTGCACGACGGAGACAAAATTATCAAACAATTCCATAGTCTGATCAATCCTGAAAGAAACATTCCCTTTCACATAACTAGGATTACTGGCATCACCAACGACATGGTCAAAGACGCCCCCAAATTTTATGAAATTGCCCATGAAATTATAGATATTATGGATGGTGCTATATTCGTGGCGCATAATGTGCGTTTCGATTTTGGATTTGTAAAAGCAGAATTCGAAGATTTAGGATATACTTTTTCAAAAAAACAAATGTGCACTGTTAATCTATCGAGAAAGGCATTTCCAGGTCTTAGGTCCTACTCGCTTGGCAATCTGATCGAACATTTTGGTATTGAAGTTTCAGCTCGACACAGAGCTTTGGATGATGCTTTGGCTACTGCCATTATTTTCGAGAAAATGTACCAAGGAAAATTAATCAAAGATATAAAACAGGAAGTTTCACTAGGCATAAAAGAAGCCAAACTGCCGCCAAATGTTACACTCGAAGATATACATAGGCTACCTGAGTCGTGCGGGATTTACTATATTTATAATGAGAACAACGATGTAATCTATGTTGGCAAAGCATTGAATATCAAAAAGAGAATCATTGAACATTTTAGGGATCAAACTGAAAAAGCACGCAAACTGCACTTCCATACAGCGTCTTTCAGCTATGAGGTTTGCGGAAGTGAGTTGGTATCATTGTTGCTTGAATCGGTCGAAATCAAAAGATTGAGTCCTAGCGTCAATGTCGCCCAGAGAAACAAATCCTATCGCTTTGCCGTGGTTTTAGACCACCATAAAAATGGCATTGGCTCTCTGAAGGTTACGAAAATTGAAGCTGTGGGAACACTGCGATTTATAAAACAATTTACACGTAGTGAAGAAGCCCATGGATTTATCCAATCCATATTATATCGTGCAGATCTTTGCGCCTGCATCAACAAAGATGGAGCTTCAAATGAAGGATGTCTCAATGGTCAGATCGGTCAATGCCACTATTTCGAAATCCAGAATTTGGATCCTAAAGACTACAATGAGGCCCTGGAGCTGGTTTTAGATCAAATACTCCAACCAAATTTACCTGAGGATGGTATCTATTTAGACAAAGGCCGCGACAGTTCTGAAAAAGCGGCAATTTGGGTTTCTAAAGGAATATGCATGGGTTGGGGTTACTTGGATAAAGGTAATACTTTTCAAAACGCAGAATCCATCATCGAATCAATAAATAAATGTAAGCCGCACCACGAACTGGATCAAATTACTCGAAAATATCTAAACAAACATCGGCAAAAATTCATATTTATACCGCTGAACAATAGCACAATAGATGCTTAATTCTGAGTGCTTTGCCACAGAGTTTGGTAAAAACCAGGCTCGTTTATCAGTTGTTCATGCGTCCCTTCTTGTACGATCCTTCCACTTTCTAGTACGATGATATTGTCGAATTTTATATTCTGATAGATTCTATGCGTACAACAAATTAAGGTCTGATCATTCAGCTCATCGTTGAGCGTTTGGCTGATCGCAAATTCTGTCTTGGCATCCACCGCCGACAGACTGTCGTCCAAAATCAATACTTTAGGGGCTACGCTCAGAGCTCTTGCTATACCTATTCTTTGCTTTTGCCCACCCGAAAGCGTAACGCCGCGCTCACCAATCATCGTATCGTATCCATTCGGCAATTGCAATATTTCCTCGTGAATCGACGCCTGTCTAGCGAATTGTTCTATATTATCTTGCGAACGATTGGTATTTGGATAGATGATATTATTTTTTACTTTTTCTGAAAATAAGAATCCATCTTGTGGGGCTATGGCTATAGTCTTTCTCAATGCTTCATTGCTCATCTCCGAGAGTTCGATTCCACCTATCATGATCTTGCCTTCGCTAGGATCGTACTGTCTCACCAGCAAATCTACCAGCGTGGTCTTACCACTTCCTGTACGACCGAATATAGCCAATTTTGTTCCTGAGGGGATTTTCAAATTGAGGTCTATCAATGTAGGGCTTGTTTTTCCAGGATAAGTAAAACTAACATGGTCGAGTACAATATCCCTATTTTTGATCTCCTGAACCTTGCCAAATTTAATGGTACTTTTCACATTCATGAACTCATTGATTCGCTTTTGAGAGGCGGCAGCTTGCTGAATCAATGAGGCAATCCAACCAGCGGACGTCACTGGCCAAGTAAGTTTTCCTATATAGATAATAAACTCTGCGATATTTCCCGTCGTAAATCTACCCGCCATCACTTCGAGCCCTCCTAGATATATCGTAAGCAAAGTACTAGCGCCTATGATAAAAAACATCAAGGGCGAAAAGAATGAATCAGTCCTAGCCAATTCTAAATTCAAAAAACGATAATGCTCCGTGGCCTTATCAAAATACTTAGATATTTCACGCTCACGGGTGTATGCTTTCACCACCCTAATTCCTGAAAAAACCTCTTGCGTGATATTGTTAAGATTCGAAAGTTGTTTTTGTATTTTCGTACTTTGCTTATTGATGATATCCGAGATAAAATAAATTGTTATTGACAATAAGGGCAATGGCAACAAGCTCCAAAATGCCAGTTTTGCATTCACAGAAAACATAGAATACACCGTCATGAATGTCAGAGTCAAGATATTCACCGCATACATGATCGCAGGTCCCAAATACATGCGCACTTTGGATACGTCCTCCACGATACGAGCCATCATATCCCCTGTTTTATTTTCCTTAAAAAAATGAGGATCTAAAGTTGTATAATGTTTGAAGATATCTTCTCTAAGGTCATATTCGATCTCTCTGGACATCACGATAATAGTTTGTCTCATGAAAAACATGAACAATCCCATCAAGAGAGCGTATCCAAGGATCACCATCCCGAAGTAAAAAAGATTCTCGTAAAATTCCGTTTCGTTTCTATTTTTATCCTGAAGAAAAGCAATGATGGTATCCAATGACTTCCTCACCTCTTGAGGCTGAAGTATTTGGAAATAATTGGAAATAATCACAAACAATATGCCCAGAATTAACTTCCATTTATGCTTCCAAAGGTATGGATTAAGATAAGCTAATTCTTTCACTTGGGTCTATTATATTGCGGGGTGTCCCCTATTATGATTTTACCATTTTCTTAAGATCTTCCAAACTCGGAAAGTCCTTATAATGCCACTTGGCTACGATTACGCCATCTTTCCACAATATCAACCCTGGATTTGACCTCATGATCGTTTTCACCACCAAATCGTCTTGCATATATATCGGGAACTTGACATTGTTGTCCTTCTTGAAAGCGTCGATTTTCAATGTAAAGGCTCCACCAGCTATTCCAAGAGTTTTTACGCCTTCGGCAGCCATTCCATCCATGAGCGGATTTACTTTGTCCTGCACTATCTTGACGAAATCTGGATTCCAAGTATAATATACTTCGTTTTTGGTCGCAGTAGTTATTCTCATCTGTATCGCATTTGGATCCTTTTTGGCCAACAATACAGAATCTACCAGTTCCGTAGTATCGCTGACTGATACTTCTCTTGTTTGTTCCAAGCCATCCAACATATAGGAAACAAACATCAAACTATAACCTTTTTCTCCCAGTATTTCACCACTGATCTCTCGTCCATCGTCCGTTTCAACTCTGAAGTCTGATATTTTTGTATGCTTTATCCTCGGTTCGGTCTTTATCTGCTCATACTCCCACTGTTCCGCCGGATAATTTTTGAATTCATTCATGAATTGCTCCATAGGCATTTCTACCACCTTGCCATCCGACTTGGATACCAGTTTGTATCCCGTTACCTTCACCTCAGCTGCAGCTTCTTCTTCCGCTTTCTTGACTTCTCGGATATTTGTTCCCTCGCTGAATGGTCTAAAATCAACTATTGGCTCATTCATAAAAGTATTATAATAGCATAGCCCTAATGCCAAAATACCCGATATCCACATGATATTCCTTCGCCAGTTGGTAGTAAAAAGTTCGTGTTTGCTTTTCCAGAAAAATACAAAAACCAACGCTGGCAACAACAAGAATATATCCTTGAAAAATGAAACTTTTGGTTCCAACTTTAAAAAATCGCCAAAACACCCACAATCCGTCACCTTCATATTGCTTTCTTTGTAGGCAGTCCACTTGCTAAAATCAAAGAAATGCGCATCACTAGGAACATATCCTGTCAGGTATGTGAATCCAGTCAATTTTATAAAAAACAACAACAATAACAAGAAAACCCAAGCCGTACCCAAGCGTCTATATCCGATGATTAAAGCCACGCCCAAGAGTATTTCTAGAAGAATGACAAATATCGAAACCCATATGACATGTTCGCTCAAAAAGGGCCATAACGGCGACAAAAAAGAAAGAAAACTTCCTTCAAAATGCCTCGAAAACTCTCCGAAATACTCCTTCATCTTGAAGGCAGTACCCATGGGATCTATGGCTTTCACCATCCCCGAGAAAAAATACCAAACCCCGCAAAAAAATTGCATAAAGGTAACGATCCAATTAATTTTCACCCCCAAAAGGTATTTCGTCACCAATGTCAACAAAATACCGATTATCCCAAAGCTTATCAATAAGGTTGTAAGTGTCATAATTACAAAATCTTTGTTGTTTTAAATCATTTTTTTATACGTATCCCAGAAGAATCAAAGCAAAAACAGAATAATTCACTATATCTCTATATCCAGCATCTACACCCTCTGATACCAGAGTCTTCCCTTGCTTATCCTCCAATTGTTTGATACGTTTCAACTTCATGATGATCATATCCGTCATCGAAGATACACGCATCGCCCTCCAAATCTCCGCGTAGTCGTCGTTCTTATCCGCCAATAGTGACCTACAAGACAGCTGAGCTTGGTTGTAGTTTTCGAGCAGCATCGTCTCAGACCAAGCCCCCTCTCCTTCAGTCGTTTCAGATTCGTGCTGCATGAGCGCCATCAGACTATAATTGATGATCCCGACGAACTCATTTTCGATCGATTCCCCCACCGTATTCGTGCCTTTCATCTCCACCGACCTAATCCTAAAAGCCTTTATCATGATCTGATCCGTAATCGAAGGCAGCCTCATGATACGCCACGCATCGCCATAATCCTTGTGTTTTTGAACCAAAAGGGAGCGGCATTTCTTTATAACTGCATCGAATTCTTCTAGGGTATTTCCCACTTAATATGGCATTTAAGACACAAAATTATCAATTTTATGCGCATATATGCAAATAAAATGCGCCATTAACCTATTCGTAACATTCCTTTTTTGGTTAATTCGATTGTTATATGAAAATTTTTGAAGGTTTTGGGCGCGTCATGCTCTCGTCTCATCGCCGAGATCAGACCGGGTCTTACGTGACGCCACTTCGTTTTGGTCTCTTTGAGACTCGACCAAGGGTCGATCACTTCACCCCCTCGCGCACTGAGAGGCTCAATTGGGATTTTCCTCCAATTCTTTAGGAGATTCACTTTGCATCTCGGCCTCCTCTTCCTTTTCTTCCAAAGTCGAATTGAAAAAATTCTTATGGAAAATAAACAAGGAAAATACCCCTACACATATCGAAGAGTCTGCCAGATTAAAAACGGGCTTGAAAAACTGAAATTGACTGCCACCAAAATACGGTATCCAACTGGGCATTTCTGTGTCAATGATTGGAAAATAAAACATATCTACTACCTTTCCAAATAAGAATCGGCTATATCCCCCCTCTGCTGGAAACATCGTGGCCAACTCCCCGCCGTGATAGGGTGACTCTGAGAATATCATTCCATAGAAAAGACTGTCGATGATATTGCCTATAGCTCCTGCGATGATCATAGCGAAACAAACCAACAAACTCAACGGCGCTCCTTGTTTGATTAGAAACTTTATCAGCCATATCAGCCCAAAGACCGCAACTATCCTAAATATTGATAACATCAACTTCCCCCACTCTCCGCCGATACTTAGGCCAAATGCCATGCCATTATTTTCTACAAAATGCAGGTATGCCCACGATTGACCCAGGATGGGTATCTCTTGACCATAATACATCGAAGTTTTGACCCAAATTTTTAGACATTGATCCACAACAATCAGGGCCAAAATGATGCAAATGATAATGGTACTTTTTTTCAATATTATCCAGATTAAAAGCAGTGACGCTTCGTATTATAAAAAAGAATTTTCTCTTAGAGTAAAATGTTTTTTTAATTCTTTTGTTTTGCTTCGATGCTTAAAGTTGCATGAGGAACAGCTCTCAATCTTTCCTTAGATATTAATTTTCCAGTTTCACGGCACACACCGTACACTTTATTTTTGATACGAATTAAAGCATTTTCGAGGTGCTGGATTAATTTCTTTTGCCTAGAAGCCATATTAGTTATCCTTTCGCTTTCAGCAGTAAAAATTCCATCATCTAATCCTTTGATTTTGGAGTCGGGATTGTCATGAATATCGTTAAGCTGAGACATGTAAAACGAAAGTTGTTCTTTTGCTTTTCGGAGCTTTTCTGTAATAAGAATATTGAATTCCTCCAATTCTTCATCGGTATATCTTGTTTTTACCTCTTTATTTACCATGATCAAATTACATTAATGTCTTTAAATTCTTTTCGGGGTGCAAAGTTATAACATATTTTTATTTTAATAAAATATATTTAAAGAAATTTTATAAACGCAAATTATTGTACTTTTATTTTGATTATTCCTTATTCACAAAATATTTAAAATTAATTTGTAAAACAGAATAAAGTCTTTACTTTTGTCCATCGTAAGACTTAAACTTTTAGATAAAATGTATTTTTGGATAATCATTTACTCTTTTCCTCTATTTGGTTGGAATCATTCGGCCATCTCTGACGACACTAAAAGACAATTTGTTGCTGACAAATGGGTTTTGGCTGTTCAAGAAATGCACAAAAGCGGCATTCCTGCCAGTGTTACCCTTGCTCAGTGTATCCTAGAAACCAACTGGGGTCAAAGCGATTTATCCTATTTGGCTAATAATTATTTTGGTATAAAATGCAAAGATTACTGGGTTGGTCCTACTTATTACAAAGTGGACGACGATAAAGACATGTCAGGTCAGCTGGTTAAGTCGTGCTTTCGCCAATATGATTCCATGGAAAGTTCTTTTCGAGATCACTCTAACTTTCTTTTGATTTCACCCAATTATAAATCATTATTCGATCTGGGTTCTCAGAATTATAAAGGCTGGTGCGAAGGATTAAAAAGGTGTGGATATGCTACTGACCCTTATTATGATGCAAAATTGATCCAAATCATCGAGACTTTTAATCTTTCTCGATTTGATGCCATTTCCCACCTCAACGAATACAATATCCTCCCGCTCCAAGACACAATATTCTCCAAGCAATTCATCTTGAATGTACCTTCCGCTTACAAATTGCCAGCTGATTACACGCGCAAAATCAAGTAATTTAGATTTTCGATAATTCTTCAACCATTTTTTGGGCTGGAAGTGGTACATTTTGATTATTTTTCGCCTAATCAATATTTTTTACCATCTTAATCATTTTTATTTATGGTTAAACATCAAATATTTTGTACGCTATCATTGATAGCATTGTTTGGGGTTTTCTCTTTTGGTCAAGAATCAACTTTTTACACCAATGGAGTTCAAGATTTCCGAAATGCTGTCATTGCATTAACCAATCTTAAAATCAACACAGGCTCAAAGACCCTTGATAAGGCAACCATCGTCATAAAAGATGGAAAAATATTGCAGATTGGACAAAATATTAGCTTGGCTAAAGATGTCATTGTATTGGATTATGCCAACCAGGTGGCTTATCCTTGCTTTATAGATTTATATGCAGATTATGCGCTTCCTAAATCCTTGAATACAAGCTTTTCAGGTAGAACATTTGGATCACCTGCACAGACCAACAATTCTCAAAAGGGGCCGTTTGCTTGGAATGAAGCATTGAAACCAGAATACAATGCAGTTGAAAATATCTCTGCTGATGAGAAAGGAGCCCAAGAATTCAGAGCCGCTGGGTTTGGGGACGTACTCAGTCATAGAATGGACGGAATCTTGCGTGGAACTGGGGTGCTATTATCTCTAGGCATAGACAAAGAAAATTTATTGGTAATAAAAGATCAAGCAGGTGTCTTTCATTCATTCAGAAAGGGAAGTTCCACTCAGGACTATCCAAATTCTCTCATGGGCAGCATAGCACTGTTGAGGCAGACCTACCTCGATGCAGATTGGTACGCAAAAGAAGGATTCAAAAAGGAATTCAACCTTTCTTTGGATGCTTGGAATAAAATTCAAAACAAACCATTGTTTTTTGAAGCATCTGAAAAATTTGACATCTTTAGAATAGATAAAATCGCTAAGGAATTCAATAAAAAATATATCATCAAGGGCAATGGCGATGAATATCAGAGAGTCGAGGAAATAAAAAAACTCAATACTGCATTGATCATACCGATAGCATTCCCCGATGCCTATGATGTAGAAGATCCATACAAGTCTAATATCGTCACTCTTGGCCAAATGAAACATTGGGAGGCAGCCCCATTCAATCCAGCCATTTTAGCAAAGAACGGGATAAATTTTGCCTTTACAAGTCAAGGTCTTAAAGAAAAAAATATGTTCTTGCCAGCATTGCGCAAAGCCATAAAATATGGATTAACGGAAGAACAAGCCTTGAAAAGTCTAACCGAGATTCCTGCAAAAATGATTGGCGTTTATGACCAATTAGGAAGCCTTGAGGTAGGAAAATTGGCCCACTTTTTTATTTCTAACCAAAACATCTTTGATGAAAAAGCAAAAGTAATGGAAGTTTGGCTCGAAATAAACAATATACCCATCAGGTTAAAGATGTCGAATTACAAGCTACTGGAGCGTATTTATTGACCGCGGGAAATCAATCATTCAAATGTTTGATCAAATCTAAAAACAATACCCCTGAATTAATTTTAAAACTTGATACGATAGAGTGGAAAGGCAAAATAAAACTCGACAAAAATGACGTTCAATTGACCATCCCAATCGCTAAGGACAGCGATCAAACGTATAGACTTTCAGGCAAACCGACAGTAAATGGATATCAAGGCTTTGGTTATGACCCCAAGGGCAATTGGGTATCATGGAATGCCACATTGAGTAATAAAATTGATTCCCTTTTAACCCATGATATCAAGAAAAACGCAGCAAAAGATAGCTTAGTTTCACCTAAAATGACCTTTCCATATGGAGCCTATGGCTGGAGTGAAAAGCCTAAACAAGGTGTTTTTCTAGTAAAAAATGCCACTTTATGGACCAATGAATCTCAAGGCATACTCCAAGAATCTGATTTATTGATAGAAAATGGCAAAATATCCGCAATTGGCAAGGCCCTGAATGCTCCCAATGCTTTGGTTATTGACGCTAAAGGTAAACACTTGTCCTCGGGCATTATAGATGAACACTCTCATATTGCGATCTCAAGAGGGGTAAACGAAGGAACCCAGTCTAGCAGTGCCGAGGTGCGAATAGGAGATGTCCTCAATTCAGATGATGTAAACATTTATCGACAACTTGCAGGAGGTGTAACTGCCGCCCAGTTATTGCATGGATCGGCCAATCCAGTAGGAGGTCAGTCAGCCATCATCAAATTAAGATGGGGCGTATTGCCCGAAGAAATGAAAATCGAAGGCGCCAAGCCCTATATAAAGTTCGCTCTTGGCGAAAATGTCAAGCAATCCAATTGGGGTGATAACGCCGTCACTAGATTCCCTCAAACCCGTATGGGAGTCGAACAGTGGTATATGGATTACTTTACTAGAGCTACGGAATATGGACAAAACCTAAAGTCCAATCCAACACAAAGAAGGGATTTAGACCTTGAAGCTGGTTTAGAAATTTTACAAAAAAAACGATTCATTACATGCCATTCATATGTACAATCTGAGATTAATATGTTGATGAAAGTTGCCGAGAAATTTAATTTTAAGGTGAATACTTTCACCCATATCCTCGAAGGATATAAAGTCGCTGATAAAATGGCGGCGCATGGAGTTGGTGCGGCCTCTTTCGCGGACTGGTGGATGTATAAATTTGAAGTCGCAGAAGCCATTCCTCACAATGCGGGCATCTTATCCAAAGAAAAGGTCGTAACAGCGATTAATTCAGATGATGCTGAAATGGCCAGAAGGCTTAATCAAGAGGCCGCGAAATCCATTATGTACACGGGGATGAGCGAAGAGGACGCTTGGAAGATGGTGACTCTCAATCCTGCCAAACTACTGCAATTAGACCATCGGATGGGCAGTCTAAAGGTTGGCAAAGATGCAGACATAGTGCTATGGTCAGCCAATCCATTGTCCATATATGCCAGAGCTGAAAAAACATGGGTCGATGGCATTTTGTATTATGATCAGGCCGAGGAAAAAATTCAGAATGAAGCCATCGCGACTGAGCGAAATCGCATTATCCAAAAAATGATAAAAGAAAAACAAGGTGGGCAGGCAACACAAGCGGCTAAGGCCCCTGTTAAAAGGCATTATCACTGCGACGATATCGAATGTGAGGTAGAATAGGGATAATAAAAAATTGGCAACAAGCTTGGAGAAGAATTAAACTTTTAAAATTATGTTGTTCATAAAAAAATTACCACCAGAAAGATTAGAATTAATAATTACAATTCTGTCTGTAATATCTATATTGTCAATACCACAATATGGAGTAATTCTTTCCTTTATATTAGTTATTGTATATTTAAGGCGTAGCAAAAATAGAAATGAACTCCGACAGTCAATTGGACTGAAGCAACCTAAAAACACGGCAATTCTAATAATTCTATCTGCATTTATGGGAATAGCAATTGAATTGGCTATGGAAATTTTAGTAAATCCAATGATAGAAAAATTGACTCATTCAACTATTGATTTAACTAAAGTAAAAATGAGTAGTATAGGAGAATATTTAGTATGGATAATTATTGGTTTTGTGCTTGGAGGCTTATTAGAAGAAATATTATTTCGTGGATTTTTAATTACGAGAATATCTAAATTTATTAAAGTGAATAAATTTAGCGATTTAATTTCTTTGTTTATTACTTCCATTTTATTTGGACTTTGTCATCTGTATCAGGGATTAAGCGGTGCCATAAGTACTGGAATAATAGGTCTTATTTTTGGAATAATATTTTTATCATTTAACAAAAATCTATGGTATTCCATACTTACTCACGGTTTCGTAAATTTGACATCACTTACAATACTATACTTTGGTTATTACGAAAAGTTAAAATCGTTATTATTTTGAGGCCCTAGTACAAATACCCACAAAAGCCTGTACTTCTGACATGTTATTACCTAAGCGGGGCTAGAGGCAATTCTATTGAATTTTTTTACTATTTGAATATTGGTACGAAATTAGAGGAAGCCGACTTCATAGAACCTAAGTGCGGCAATCCAATATTTCAAGAAATGAGAAAATAACCCTGAGCTAAACAATACCAAATAATTCGAGGAAATGGGCTTTGATCAATTGGCTCAGTAATAATTTTTTGTATTCAACAGTTCCCCGTGCGTCGCTGATGGGGCTTACTTCGTTTTGAGCCATTTCACATGCCTCAGAAATCGTTTGGCTGCTTATGTTTTTTCCTTTTAAAAATGTAGATGTTTGTGTTAAAATCGCAGGAGTCGGCCCTACCCCACCCGCTGATATTCTAGCTTCCTTGATATTATTCCCATCGAGTTCTATCCAAAAAGCGCTATTGACACTGGCGATATCCAACCATGTTCTTTTACTCACTTTCTCAAAATTGACGCTGCCTAGGGTTGCGCGCTTTGGGATTAGTATTTTGGTCAGTATTTCCTCTTTGGTTTTGTCTAACTTTTTATATCCTTGATAAAACTGACTTAAAGAGACGCTACGAATTCCTTGTGCACTCGTTAATTCTATTGAGGCGTTTAAAGCTAAAAATAGAATCGACATATCGCCAATGGGCGAAGCATTAACCAAATTTCCTGCCAAAGTCGCCATGTTTCGTATTGGCGTGCT
The DNA here is from genome assembly GCA_016720635.1 of Saprospiraceae bacterium. GTDB lineage: Bacteria > Bacteroidota > Bacteroidia > Chitinophagales > Saprospiraceae > JADKKF01. The sequence continues at coordinate 42,660 of JADKKF010000014.1, read as the reverse complement.
CGACACCAACACCCCTAATCCTTTAACGCAAGGAAAATGCTCCATTATCAACGGCTCGTTTACGAACTGAGTTACAGTACAACGTCCATCCAATTCAATGCCACTATCTGTAATTTTGATCGGTTCATGGACCAATTGCTGTGAGATAAATTCGTTCTTGACATCCAATAATTCATCGTGCTTTTGAACATACAAATCCGTTCCCCCTCCTATCGTCCAGCCATTAGCCTCGATATCCTCCTTAGTGTTTGTCAATTCCTTTAATGTATCTTCTATCCCTTGGAAATACGCAGGTACTGCTCCACAAGCAATGGCCCTTTCTATTTTACTTCCTTCAGCAAAAGCATTGCAATGATTCACAATGTCTCCAGCTGCCTTTTCTATGGATTTATAACCAGTACAACGGCATATATTCCCGTCAATCGAGGCGATAGCTTCTTCCTTTTCATGCCCTTTTTTATTCAATGCATAACCCGTCAACGACATAACAAAGCCGACTGTGCAAAACCCACACTGAGTGGCATTTTGATTTGACATGGCTTCCTGTATTGGGTTTAAGGCTCCTTCTCTATTAATACCTTCAATGGTAACAATATGCTTTCCTACGGCATTGGCGAGGGGAAACAAGCAAGAAGTCACGCTGCGATAAGATAATTTGTCGTTGATTATTTCACCTACCAAGATGGTACATGCCCCACAATCTCCTTCTCTACAACCAATTTTTGTACCTTTGAGATTGGATTCATATCTAATAAAATCCAAAAGCGGTGTCGCTGGATTGGTTAGCGTATGGATTATTTTATTATTTAATATAAAGGAGATCATTTTCTAAGCCGTATAAAATGAATGTTAAAGATACAGACTTGGATAAATATAATCAAAAATATTATCAAATTATAACCCTCTGGGCTGTACTCGAAGGGTTTTTGGGCGGATTAATACATGGGTTGCATATTCCTATTTCTGGACTTTTGGTAGGCTCAGGTGCCATTTTTTGCATTACACTATTGGGCATTCACTTCCCTGAAAAAGGAGCCATATTAAAGGCCTTTGTCATAGTGGCTGCCTGTAAGTTTCTACTAAGCCCACAAAGTCCCCCAACTGCATACTTAGCCCTCGCCTTTCAGTCAATACTTGGTCAAATTTTATTCAGTACCCCTTGGTCACTTAGAGTCAAATGCTTTTTACTTTCGATAATATCTTTGGTAGAATCGGGTATTCAAAGATTATTAGTAGTATATTTCATATTTGGCATGGGATTTATGGATGCGTTTGACGATTGGATGAATAAGGTTATGAACTCTTTCCATATTTCTTCCTATTCGCTATTATTCATGATTTTATATTTACTTCTCCATTTGGCGGTTGGAATTTGGCTAGGGAATGCTTTAAACCGTCTGATACAGATGAAATGGAATATTTACGATAAAAGCATAGAAATACCAACCACAGCGGGCGAGTTGATTGATAATAAAAAGACACGTTCTTGGTTTTGGCCCTGGATTCTTCTAGGATCGCTTTGTTTCATTTATTTTGATATTTTAAATCATAAAGATTGGATTTATTTGGTCGTGAGGGCTTCCATTATTGTGATTGGGTGGTTCTTTGTCATCATTCCTTTTTTCAAAAAATTAATGACCATTTGGATTAAAAATAGTCAAGAAAATCAAAATAACGACATCCAAGCCGTCATGCAAGCAGTACCCAACATGTGGAATTTGGTTAAGTTTTTTTGGCAAAAAAATTCAAACTTAGCTTGGTGGAAAAGAATCAAATTATTTTACTATGACCTAGGTGGATATTTTATTTCTGAAAAATCATAAGCATGAATATCACCATTTATACTGGAGAAAAACATTCGGGCAAGACGACGTTTTTACAAACTTTTTATGAAAAAAAATTGTCCATTGGAGGAATTCTTTCACCCATCATAAATGGAATTCGATGCTTTCAACCGTTACACAGCAACGAATCCATCCATATGGAATCAACCTCAAATGGCGGCGAAATGGTTTTACAAATTGGAAAATATACTTTTTCTCAAGCCTCATTCGAGTGGGCGATAGAACATCTCTATAAAGTCGCTAACAACCCGTCTAAAAATACGATACTAATCGATGAATTGGGCCCTTTAGAGCTAAAAGGACTTGGATTTGCAAAAACCATCAATGAATTTTTGGACAAAGAAAAGGATATGATTTGGGTCGTGCGCAGGGGATTGGTACAAGATCTCCTAGATTATTTTCAAATTTTAAACTCTGATTCTGTTTACATCGAAATAATCGAATTAAAACCTTATACCAATTCCTAGCACAACTATTTTAACCTTCTATTATCCACCCTCAAATCAATAGAATTACACAATTAATTCTTCAAGTTGGTGAAACATTCACCTAGAACTTATAACCTAGATTCAAGAAAAACCCAGCTGTGATATTGTGTGTTTTACTTCTATCTTTAGTATTTGGCTCACCTAAATTAGCCAGACTTCCAGTTTTGAGAATATATTTTTTTCACCTGCAACAGTATAAGAAGCCTCTTTTTCCTCAGCATCTGTGAAATCATAATCAGCTCTGATAGAAGGGGTTAGGAAAAATTTACCAAAATTAATCTGTGCACCCAAGCCAATTACGCCTCCAAAAGTACTAGATTTAAAAGCTGATCTATCTAAGCTCGTAGAGATTAATGTAGTACCATTTATACTCAAATTAAACTCTCGATCAATTAAAGTTTTTACTTGGCTTGACCCGTCAATTCCTTTGGAAATAGCTGTTATTACATTATCCCCCAATAACGAAATTTGTGGCCCAGCATAAGCTGTAAAAACAACTTTTGCATCTGGATTGGTATTGAATTTGAACAATAATGGAATTTTGGTGTAGTTGAGTTCCATCTTTATGGTTCCAGTACCTCCAGTCAGTTCTTGAGTATAGTTCATGCCCTGTTTACTAACAAACAGAGGGTCAACGCCTATAGCAAATTTTGGACTGATGTGATAAGCCAGACTTACCCCCAATGCCAAGGCAGCCGGTGGATCTCCATAATCCAATTCAGGGCCTTCATCTGAATCATTTTGATTCACCAAATAGGACATTTGGTAGCCCGCCAATAATCCCACGCTAAATTTTGAACTCTGTGCGATGCTAATTTGAGTAAAACATGCAAAACTGGCAACAATGCCATAAAGTAAAGTCTTTTTCATATATTTTTTTTTATTATTAAGAGACAAATTTTGCCCATTCGTTGCCTCGTGATATAATATTTTGAAAAAGCAGCTATTCTTTTAGTCAAATACAAAAAAGAAGTCGATATTTTTTTTCAACTTCATTTTGGTAAGAAAAAGCTCAAAGATTTTATTAATTTTGAATTTATCAATCGCATAAAACGACATAAAATTTGGATCCATTACAGCTAGACTTAAACATATTAAAAGAAACAAAAGAAGATCACTCGGCGAATGTTGAATTGGTTGATGATGCTTCAGTAAAAGCACTTGGGCAGATTTTCCCCCATCAAAATAATATGTTGTCGGGATTCCCTCCTTATGGTCGTGGACCCTTTGCATCGATGTATTTGGGGAATAAATGGACTATTCGACAGTATGCTGGCTTTTCTACAGCTGAAGAAAGCAATGCTTTTTATAAAAGGAATTTGGCTTCGGGTCAAAAGGGACTTTCCGTGGCATTTGATTTGGCTACGCATAGAGGCTACGACTCGGACCACCCTAGAGTGACGGGTGACGTGGGTAAGGCAGGTGTGGCTATTGACTCCGTGGAGGATATGAAGATTCTTTTCGCTGATATACCCCTCGATCAAATGTCCGTATCCATGACGATGAATGGCGCAGTGCTTCCCATCATGGCATTTTATATCGTAGCGGCCGAGGAACAAGGCGTAACTTTAGAAAAATTGAGTGGAACCATACAAAATGATATCCTAAAGGAGTTCATGGTACGGAATACTTATATTTATCCACCTGGGCCTTCGATGAAAATCATTTCCGATATATTTACCTATACTTCCAAGAAAATGCCCAAATTTAATTCTATTTCTATCAGTGGGTACCATATGCACGAAGCTGGTGCTCCCACAGACTTAGAATTGGCATATACCCTTGCAGATGGTTTATCTTATCTAAAAACGGGGATCGAGGCGGGTCTTGATATCGATGAATTTGCACCGAGATTTTCGTTTTTTTGGGGCATAGGTATGGACTTTTTTATGGAAATAGCGAAGATGCGAGCTGGACGTATTCTTTGGGCTGAAATCGTCCAACAGTTCAATCCTAAAAATCCAAAATCTTTAGCACTAAGAACCCATTGTCAGACTTCTGGCTGGAGCTTGGCTGCCCAAGATCCTTACAACAATATCGCTAGGACAACCATAGAAGCGCTTTCCGCTATTTTGGGAGGAACCCAGTCTTTGCATACCAATAGCTTTGACGAAGCCATAGCTTTGCCTACGGATTATTCAGCGATGATCGCTCGCGAAACCCAATTATTCCTTCAAAATGAAACGGGCATTACCCAATTTATTGATCCCATGGGTGGTTCAAATTTGATAGAAAAATATACCCATGAATTGATCCAATTGGCAAAAAAACACTTAGCAGAAATAGATGAATATGGTGGCATGATCTCCGCAATCGAAAAGGGAATTCCTAAGATGAGAATCGAAGAAGCCGCTGCCAAGAGACAATCGCTGATAGATAGCGGCCAAGAGAAAATAGTTGGCGTCAATATCTTTACTGCCAAGGAGGATATTACATTCGATTTGCTAGAAGTGGATAATACTGAGGTCAGAAAAAAGCAGTTGGATAGATTGGATTCAGTTAAAAAGCATCGCGATGAAGAAGATGTGAAACATGCCCTTGATGCCATCGTAAAAATAGCAAATGGCGAATCAACAGAAAATCTCTTGGAGGCTGCCGTAAAAGCTGCTCGAGTTAGAGCAACACTTGGAGAAATTTCATCCGCCTTAGAAACCATATTTGGTCGATATCAGAACCACTCAAAATTGGTTTCTGGCATTTATGCTAAACAAATGAAAACAGATCAATATTTCAACAAAGCCATAGAACTTTCAAATCAATTCGCAGAAATGGAAGGGAGGCGCCCTCGCATATTGGTGGCAAAATTAGGCCAAGATGGCCACGACCGAGGAGCTAAAGTAATAGCCACAGCTTTCGCTGACCTAGGATTCGATGTCGATATCGGACCATTATTCCAGACACCTGCCGAAGCAGCCAAGCAAGCCGTCGAAAATGACGTCCATATCCTTGGTATCAGCTCGTTGGCTGCTGGACATAAAACGCTGGTGCCAGATACCATTGAAGCCCTTAAAAAATACGGTAGAGAAGACATTTTGGTTGTAGTAGGAGGTGTCATCCCGCCCGCTGACTATCCTTTTTTGGAAGATCAGGGTGTTGCTGGAATTTTTGGCCCAGGTACGATTATCTCCAAGGCGGCTATTGACATATTGGAAATCCTGATCGAGGGATATACACTGGATTAATTCAAGACTTCGTATGACGAATAAAGAAATCGCAAAACAATTCGATCTATTGGCCTCCATCATGGAATTGTTGGAAGAAAATGCATTCAAGATAAGGACCTATCAAAATGCTTATCTAGGATTGCGCAAATGGGATATACCCTTGAAAAACATGTCGATTGAAGAAATGTCTGCAATCCCAGGAGTCGGAAAATCATCGGCCGAAAAAATCCAAGAAGCTCTACAAAATGGGGAAATCCAAGCGTTGAGTGCTATCAAGGAAAAAGTACCTTCAGGGGTTGTAGAAATGCTTAAAATCAATGGATTGGGGCCCAAAAAGGTCCGCCAAATATGGAAAGAACTTGGCATTGAATCCGTAGTAGAGTTGTTATACGCTTGTAATGAAAACAGACTCATTGAGGTCAAAGGTTTTGGCTTAAAAACCCAGCAAGAATTAACACAAAAGATAAATTTTTACCTTCAATCCCAGGGTCAGTTTCTTTATGCAAATTTGGATAAACTAGAATCCACTGTATTTCTTGCTTTTGAAAATCCATTTTGGACAAGAGTGGGGCTTTTCGGTCGTCAACTGCCTGTACTGAACCAAATGGAGTATTTGACATCTGAAATTCCTGTGGTAAAAAGAGATCAAAGTGAGATAACTCTGGTAAAAGTGGATGGGAATAGGTGGTCTTTTGAGTGTCAGGGAATTCCAATAATCACCTATGTAGTGGATGGGGATGACTTTGAAAAAGTAAAATGGGAGATGTCAGCGAGCGAGGAGTTTTTGAGTTTTACCCAAAAAGATTTAACAAATATTGATTGGGCCGATATCATGTATGATAAGTCGATCTTTGAAATATTGAAAAAACCTTATCTACCTGTCGAGTGCAGGGAATCTTATATACTAGACCACTGGGATGGTTTTAACAGCCTTGATCTTATCACTCCAGGGGATATCAAGGGGATTGTGCACAATCACTCGACTTGGAGCGATGGAATCCATACCCTAGAGGAGATGGCGATGGAATGTCGTCGCCTAGATTATTCGTATTTTGTAATAAGCGATCACTCAAAGTCAGCTGGGTATGCCAATGGATTATCGGTAGAAAGATTGTTCCAACAATGGGAAGAAATAGATTTTTTGAATAAAAAAATGGAGCCGTTCAAGACTTACAAAGGAATAGAATCCGACATACTGGTAGATGGTCGTTTGGATTACGAAGACGAAATATTAAAGCAATTTGATCTTGTGGTAGCCTCGGTCCATTCTGTCCTCAATATGGACGAGGAAAAAGCCACTCAAAGACTGATAACGGCCATTGAAAACCCCTACACACGAATCCTTGGACACCCAACGGGTAGATTGTTGCTATCAAGGAAAGGCTATCCCCTAGATATGCTCAAAATAATAGACGCCTGCGCTGCTAATAATGTGGTTATAGAACTGAACGCCAATCCATATCGATTGGACTTGGATTGGACTTGGATCGCACCTGCTATGAAGAAAGGCGTGATGATTTCCATCAATCCCGATGCGCATAGCCGAGGAGGCATACAGGATGTCAATTATGGCGTAATAGCGGCTAGAAAAGGAGGCTTGACAAAAGAATTTTGTTTGAATGCTAAATCACAATCTGAATGGGAAACATGGCTTCGTTCAAAATAGAAAAAATATCCAAATCAAATACACACCCAGAAATAAAAGTCTGCGCGCGCAAGGGATATGAAAGGCAGTCTGAAAGACTGGAGCATGAGTTTTAACTAGAAAAAAGATATCCATCGGAGACCAAGGAAACGAATGCTCCGATAGCCTGGAATAGCCCGACCTGAGCTCGTCCACAAGACGAGGGAAGGATGCGCCCAAAAAATCATACATTTGAGCCAAGAAATAATTGAAATATGAAGGTTTTGATGATCGACAATTATGACTCGTTTACGTACAATTTGGTGCATTTACTCCAAGCAAATTTGGGAGAGGAAAATGTGACCGTCGTGCGCAATGACCATATTATCATGTCAGAAGTTGGGGCCTTTGATAAGGTCATCTTATCTCCAGGGCCTGGGCTGGCAAAGGATTCTGGGCAACTAATGGATGTAATCGAACGATATAAATATACTAAGCCGATTTTTGGAGTTTGTCTGGGATATCAAGCGATAGGTAAGTCATTTGGGGCAAAACTGATCAATCTTAAAAAGGTGTATCACGGGGTAGCCACGCCGATGGAACTGGTGGAGGATGACCCATTATTCAGAGGGATAAAGTCACCCATGATGGCTGGGCGGTACCACTCTTGGGCATTAGAAGATTTGCCATCCTGTTTGACCATCACGGCATGGGATGAAAACGGCATAGCCATGGCGTTTAGGCATCGTGATCTTCCACTTCATGGGGTCCAATTTCATCCAGAATCGATCCTCACACCCGATGGACCCGCCATTATCAAAAATTGGCTTTCTTTGTAAATCTTAAGCTTTTGTGGTCATGAGTCCACAATAGTGCGGATAATCTGTGATGGGTGGTTCTAGGCCCATTTGTCGTATCCTTGCAGCTACTTGGCCTCTATGGTGGGTGGCGTGATTTATAAGAATAAAGAATATTTCACCGAGGCTTAATTCGTGTGGTTTACCATCTCGAGTGGTATATTGGATTTGTGTTTCCAAATCTGGTCCAAACTCTAACAATTGAGAGCACTTGGCTTCATCTGACTGTATCATGGGAAGCCACGTTATAGGTGGATGCACAAAAAATGGGTCGATTTTGAAAGTCTCGCCTTGAATCCTGCTAAGCCAAACTTTATTGGCATTCAATGTATGGCTTAACTGCTTTAGTATATAATCGTCCTGGATTTTATACTCTAAGACAAAGTCAGACATAACTTCAAATGCCCAAAAATTATATTTTAGCGTTTTGGTAAAAAAGTCCTTCAACGTATTATGCATTTTGAATACTTCTTTGGCCCCGTTTATCTGCAATATCTGATTTGATATGTCGCCACTTTTCTCCTAAAATCTTATTCATCCCCTTATCTACCACGTAATGCGAAGCGATATTTGCTAAGCCTTTGACCCTGCGCAAAATAGACTCATTCGAGCGCAAAGCGATAGAATACCCGAAATCCGTGTATTCGATATAATGCCAATATCCGCTAGGCATAAAAATGGTTTCTCCAGGATACAACATGGTTTCATATCCTTGCGCATGTTTCAATGCTGGGTACCTCTTATAATCAGGCTGATTGATATCTATATAACTAGCCACTGTGAAAGGGTGGTGGTAAATATTGTCCGATTGTTCAGGAGAAAAGAGAATAACTCTCTTACGACCGTAAATTTGATTTAAAAATACGTGGCTCAGGTCAATGTCATAGTGAAGAGTTACTTTGGAACCCATACCTCCGAAAAACATAAATGGAAACTCATTGATAAATCCATCCATGATGGTCGGAATGCTAAAATCTTTTCTCAATTCAGGAGCATGGCGGAAAATATTGAATAAAAACATCCTTAGGTCAGTGGGCCCCTTTTCCATGGTGTCCAAAAACTCCCTAAAGGTCATGCTCTTATCAGGCTCCATATACCCCTTACCTGGTTTACTATAATTAGCCGAATAAACAGGCACTTGCAGGTGTCCATAATTTTCTTTAAAAAATGGAACGGTCCATCTAGTCTTGCCAGACCATCCATCCATCAAGTCTTTAAAAACAACAGGCACCATAGGATCCAAATGCTCCTTTTTGAATGTTTCAGGGGTCAATCCTGATTTTTTTTCTACTGGTTTAAGCGATAACATAATAAACTATTTCTGTTCAATTTAATATAACAAAGATACCAATTTCAGGTTTTCAACAATAGTAGATTTTTTTTCTAAAAAAATATTTTTATATTATAATTTATTGTAATATATTTGCTCTTGATAATAATGCACTTACGGCATGGTTTCAATTTATAACTACAACGTTTCAATCTTTATGGACATTCTTCTTTACAGTTTCATGACAGTATTTGCCATTTTGGTACTTACTTTCTTACTTAGTAAGCGTCAAGTGATAAAACTCTAGTCCAAAATAAAACGAGGGCTAATTATACGGCGATTTTATTAAAGAATTTAGTTTGACAATTTTTGCCTGATCAATCGAAAGCGTGATTTGATTGGAAGTACTGACATTTATCCAATTTCTAAGATTTGTCAGAAAATATTTTACTTTATTTTCTTTCATTTTAAAATTAAATTTTGAAATAAATGATAATATTTTGGTTCTTAAACTTAAGTACTAAGTTAGTTATTTTTGGGCAAATTATCGGTACTTTTTCTAAAATATTTTAGTGTTTTTCAATATTTTTTTTATATGACGCGCGATTATGATTCTTCAAGAAAGCTCGTTTGAAAAGAGTTTGTCGTGTCAATGTGGGTTGTTGAGGGATAAAATTCTTGCTTACAAAAAAATCACCTCAGTAGCGCCGAATCCATAATTTGGGTGATATTCATTTTTGTATGATTTGATGGGATATTGCGTCTGGAGGGTACGATGAATCGCTTCTTTTAGTTTTCCCTTGCCCAGTCCATGAATGATAAAAACCCGTTCTACTCCATGTCTCAATGCCTGATTGATGAAGTCCTCCATCGCTTTGAGTTGAATTTCAAGGATTTTCTTGGCATCTAGATTTTTGTGATCCTTGCGCAAAGCTTCTATATGAAGGTCAATCTCCGTATTAAATTTTGCGTATTCGAAAACCTCATGTACTGGTATGGGTTGGGTACGATTGAAATCGTCGTCCTTTAATAAGGAAATAGAGTGATTTCTCAATTCTTGGGGGCTGAGTTTCTTTTGTATTTCCAATTTTTGCCAAATCAATTCCCTGTAAATGGATTTATTGACGATGGGCGTATAGTCCAATGATTGGTAGAACTTTGCTGGTTTTAGCTTAGATTCATAGTTCCTGACATGATCATTTTCCCATGAAAACTCTAGACTGAATTTTGGATTTTCACTGAGGTCCTTATATTCCAATTTTCCCATTTTCTGGGCCATATAGCTACTGAACTCTGTTTTCAATTCTAGGACTGGAACGCCTTTGATTTGCAGTGTGGCTTTTAAGCTAAAATTTTTTTTCGAATCATTGATACAATAAATGTCGAAGTCGGTATGTTTGTCGTAAATATTTTGTGGGTCAAATCCTAAGAAAAAGCCCATATCAAGCCCAAACTGTGGAGCGATAATACTGATGTTTTCTTCTTGATAATCGCTCTTTCCTCCTTGATTATTTTGGCTATCGAAAAGGTGTTCATAGATTATAAAAGCACTATCCACGGGTATTTGATCGCCATCATCGAGTACCACATCGACCATGCCATCGCCATAAAGTTGGGAGATAACTCCTCTTTCCTTGGTATGGATTAGGACGACACGTTGTCCACTGATGAACATAGAAATTTGATTTATATAGAGGAAGTAATCAATAATTCAATATCGGTATATTTCATGCCCAGCCTTTCGCTGAGGTAGAAGTTTGTCAAAGCCCCTTTGTAGGTATAAATTCCGTTTCTGATTCCAGTTTGTGCATATAGTAGGGAATAGAGATTGCCAGAAGTACTGATTTTAAAAAGCAATGGCGTCAAAATATTGCTCATCGCTTCACTCGAGGTTCTAGCATAATTCGAGGCCATATTGGGCACGCAATAGTGTATCACACCATGTTTGACAAAGGACGGCTTTTCGAGTCGCATCATTTCACTGGTTTCGAAGCATCCCCCTTGGTCTATGCTTACGTCAACTATGATGGAGCCTGTTTTCATTTGTTCGACCATGTCTTCAGTCACTACAATCGGCGTTCGCCCAGTCTTGGAGTGGATGGCTCCGATGACGACATCTGCCTCTTTGAGTTCTTTTTTTAGATAAATTTGATTGAGTGCTGAAGTATGCAACTGACGCCCTATTCTAGCTTGTATGCGCATCAGTTTGTATATATTATTATCAAAAATCCTAACAGAAGCCCCTAAGCCCAAAGCGGTTCTTGTAGCAAATTCGGCAACAACTCCAGCGCCTAATATGACCACTTTTGCGGGTGGTACACCAGAAATTCCTCCAAGTAAAACGCCAATCCCTCCGTTTGTTTGGTTGAGAAATTGAGCTGCAACTTGTATAGCAGATATTCCTGCCAATTCACTCATAATTCTCACCATCGGGAAGGTTCCATCCTCATCCCTAAGCCATTCTAGGGCTATGGCTGTAACTTTTTTCTTGCGGAGTAATTCTATGTATTCTTTACTGATGGCCAAGATGTGAAGTGGAGAGATGAGCAACTGGTTCGTCTTCATCAATTCGACTTCGAATAAACTGGGCGGTGCAGCTTTCAGGATGATATTGGCGGCAAATATTTTCTCTTTTTCAAGGGTAATTTCGGCACCTGCTTCTGAATATTCTAGGTCTGTAAAATTGGCTTTTGTTCCCGCTCCCGATTCGATGATAACCCTGTGGCCTAGGGTAGTTAAACTTGCCACGCTGCTAGGTGTCAGGGGTATTCTATTTTCTGAAATATCCGATTCTTTCGGAATGCCAATGAATAGCTTCGATGCTTGAAAATCCAAATTGGACAAAACGGCCCTTGTCTCTGGCACTTCGGTATAGTCAAAATGAGGGCGATTGATCATAGTTCTTTTTTTTCGAGTTTACAAAAAAAATTACTCGAATGCGAATATAATCAATTTCAGCAATTATTAATTTAAAATAGGAAGGAGAAAAGCATTACCTTATCAAATGGAGTGCTCCTGCATATTCTTCGAGGCTGTCATCCAAAAACTCGGCAACGATATGATATACGAATACTCCAGGGTTCATTTCTTTTCCTTGAAATTTTCCATCCCATCCCAGTAAATTTTCTCCAGGCTGGATATTGGAAGTTTCATACACTAGATCTCCCCATCGGTCAAATATTCGCAATTTTCTGATTTGCTTCAACGCAATACCTGCATAAGCATTGAATCTGTCATTGATGCCATCGCCATTAGGCGAAAAAGCATTGGGTATATATAACGGTTTATATTTATTTATCCTGATTAACACCGTATCTCGCCCCGAACATTGTTCGTCATCTTGAACAGTAAGAATATACATAAAATCGTGGTACGGCATCGCTATAGGATCCCAACAGTTGATACAAGACAAGTGATCCCCTGGCAGCCATCGGATGATCCAATCTTGACCTGGTAATGAAGCAAAACCGCTTAATTGAGTAGATTCTCCGAGTTTTATGGTTTGATCTGGTCCAGCATCCACGATGACGCTTTTATCGCAACAGAGAACATCTATACTGAGTTTTTTATACACTCTACACCCATCCTCGGTTTCTAGAGATAAAAAAATGGTTTTTATCCCAGCTAGTGGAAAAGTCACCTTGTGAGGCCCTCTACCAGTATCGCTTGAGAATACCGCCTCATCGCCAAACCCCCATTGGTAGGAGATGACTCTAGTACCAAACAATCTAGAAGTATCAACCACCGTGTATTCTTGAAATCTACAAAATGGCGTGGATTCGTCCAAAATCTCAAAATCTGCTTCTGGTCCTAGAAAAGTACCCGTACCGCCGAATGCGATATTAAAACCATTTCCACTTCTTGAATAGTTATTGATTAAAATAGCATAGCTTTTCCCAGCTTCCATATTCAATGCCGAAACAAAATTATTATTATTGCCTCCACAGCCAGCTGGTTCACTTGTATCGGACTCAGAGTCAGAAAGTCCTGTGGGGCCCATACATCGCTCCCAAGTAGCTAGAGGTGCTCCAATATTTTCTCCAGCGGCTTCACACCGACGTTCAAATTTCCCCGTACAGTCTTTGACCCCATTGGGCAATTCATAGACCACAAAATCGATGTCGTCGATCGGATTGCTTGGGGTTATCGTGAAAGTGAGAGATCCTGGATCCTTGCATGTCCAACTGTACCACGCAGAACTTCTTTCTTCATCAATACAACTGGTACTGACTTCCGTATTGTTTAATCCAGTTCCAATCAATGAATTGACGGAAAATCCAGCTTTATCACATAAAACAATATTTTGGGGACAATCCGACTGAGGGGCTGGTACATTAAAAAAATTATTTATACACAATGTAAACGTTCCAGTATTGTTTCCTCGTCCTCCTACACGAATATAATATTGTCTGCCTGGGATGAGATTATTGCCATAAGACTCAGCGACATGGCTACCAGCTTGGTCAGAATTGCAAGAGACCATAGTCAATCCCGTTGCGCATCTTCCAGAATATACGGCAAATTGTGGATATTTAATCGTTCCTCCAGGTGTTTGGGCTATATCGCCAATGACCCTAACATTGATATCGGTAGCAGTGGCCACAAATTGAAACCAGACATCATTGTTCGCATCAGACCAACAAAATATTCCTCCACCAACTTGATTGACTGTCGAGGGGGTAGCACCTATATTATTGAATTGACCTACACCAGAACAATAATTATTCACATCATCCAAGATGATGGCAGCACTACACTCATCATTTGAAACTTGTCCTTTCACCCAAAATGAGCAAAAACCAAGGCAAATAATTAGTAAATATTTCATTTTCAAATTTAAAATTTCAAGTCCAAATCTTTCAATTAAATGAGAGGACGCAATCTTAAGAATTAAAATTACCTAAAATAACATAAACGAAGGTTTTATATTGTTGGTTTTAAGATTTTTTTAATTTATTTTTCGCATTCATTGATAAAAAAGTGGGGCGAAATGCAACGATGTAATTTTGTATTTATCAAAAAATACCCAAAGCATTGGCTAGTAGATTGTACTCATGCAGCTCACTTCCCAATTAATATTGGTAAAAAAATTTAAAAGATATTTTATAGTAAAAATTCAATAGTAATCTGGCGACTAATACGGTACATCCTCATCGTTCATCCTTGATGGTCTAGTGATATAGTCATCCCCTAAGCCTCTGTCTGCAGAAAGCAAACTCTCAAGACTTCGACCCATGAAATCTGAATCATTTGGATTCTCAAATCTAGCATAATCACTCACGAATTTCAACTCGACGGTATCTAAGGCACCATTTCTGTGTTTTGCGATGATGATTTCGGCCTTATCTTGCACTTCCCTGTATTCTTCGCTATTCATCTCGAGGTAATACCCAGGGCGATAAATGAATGATACGATATCAGCATCCTGTTCTATAGACCCTGATTCTCTCAAATCCGAAAGCATTGGGATATTGTTTTTTCTTCCTTCGACAGCCCTCGAAAGCTGCGCCAATGCTATGACGGGGACTTCTAACTCTTTGGCTAAGCCTTTCAAGGCACGGGAGATGGAGGAAATTTCTTGTTCTCTGGTTCCATTCTTTTTATTATCGCTACCCGCCGTCATCAACTGTAAGTAATCGACGATGATAAGCTCTACGCCATGATGTTGCTTCAATCGACGGCATTTTGCCCTTAGCTCGAATATGTTGATCGCTGGGGTATCGTCTATATATATGGGCGTTTCAGCCATTTTTACGATTGCATTGTGAAAGCGCTCCCACTCTTCCTTGGTCAATTGACCATTTCGCAATTTTTGGCTATTTATTCCAGCTTCCATTGAAATCAACCTTTGTGCTAACTGAACATTGGACATCTCCAGCGAGAATATGGCTACTGGATATTTTTTGTCAAAACCCATCGCGGCATTTCTAGCCAATGACAAAGTAAAAGCGGTCTTACCCATACCTGGGCGAGCTGCTAGAATGATTAGATCTGATTTCTGCCAACCACTGGTGATGCGGTCCAAATTGTCAAATCCTGACGGAATCCCAGTAAGTCCAGTTTCCTTTGCAGCCAGATCTTCAAGCATTTTACGGGCTTTTACCGAGAGGGCACCTATGCTTTGATACTCGCGTCCTAGGTTTTTTTCTGTAATTTGGAAAAGTCCCTGTTCGGCTTCATCTAGGATATCGAATACGTCTTTTGTGTCCTCAAATGAATCATTGATGGTCATCGTGGAGGCTTGTATCAATTGTCGCTGGATGTATTTTTGCGCTACGATTTTGGCGTGATATTCAACATTGGCCGCAGAACCAACTTTATTGGTCAAGTCCACAAGGTAAATAGTGCCTCCTATTTGTTCGAGGGCTTCCATTTTATGAATTTCCTCATTCACAGTCAAGAGATCTATTGGCATAGATTTGTTGAACAATCTCAGTATGGCGTCAAAAATAATCTGATGGGCGGGTAAATAAAAAGACTCGGCGGTCAAAATACTAGAGATAATTGAAAAAGCGTCTTTGTCTAGCATCAATGCCCCAAGAACTGCCTCCTCCAGCGGTATCGCTTGTGGCTGAATTCTACCCAGATGGAGCGAAGCAAAGTCCTTATCGCCCTTCACGGCTTTTAGGTTGTTTTTCCTGAAATTCACTCCCTTTTCTATCTCTGCCATATCTAATTTTTATTTATAGTAAGCCTTTTATGCTCAAACATTTTAAAGTTTCGGTAAAATATAATGCCAATCTTCCTACAAATCTAAGGGGATTATTGCATATAAATTTTAAATAATATGAAGTAAAATCTCGAGGTATGTTAATTGATTGTTTAAAACTACTATAAAATTGTGGACAAGTCCAATAAAATTCAAAACTTACCAACATTTTATAATAATGAAATCATCAAAAAATAACATTTCTTGATTTACTAAAAATCCCAATACAATAGGGTTTTGAGGCAACATGATGCTAGAAATATGCCATCATAAAACGGTTTAAAACTCACAAAAAAATCAAATGTGGATTGTGGAAAAAGAGTTTATCTCAAGGGCGTTTTCCTTACCGCCAACTCGCTTACGACTGTAAACAAAAACTTGGTTCTTTGGTGAAACAATTGATAATTTAATTTATCAAAAGTATCGCTGGTTTTGTGGTAGTCTTCATGCAATCCACTAAAAAAGAAAACTGAAGGAATTCCATTTTTTGCAAAATTAAAATGGTCCGATCGCTCGTACAATCGCTCTGGATCATCTAAGGCATTCAGCCGATAGTCCAAATCCAAGTGATTATATCTAACATTTGTTTTGGAGATCACTGAATCTAAATCTTTAGAAATGCGATCAGCACCTATCACATAAATATATGGATTTTTACTTTCTTGATGGTTTTTATCAAATCGACCTATCATATCGATATTTACATTGCATTCAAATTTATTTTTTTTAAAAAAATCTGTGGCCGTGAAGTAATGTGACCCGATGAGCCCCATCTCCTCCCCTGTCATAAATGCAACGATTATTCTTTTATTCAGTGCGTTATTTTTAGCCAATTCTCCCAAATATTTGGCCATAGCTACGATTGCAGAACATCCAGATCCATTGTCATCGGCACCATAGTAGATAGAATTGCCTTTCTTACCCAGATGGTCAAAATGACCCGATAACACCATGTATTTTTTGCTACTATTTTGTGTAGAGTCTTTATTGTCGATATAACCGACAACGTTAGCGGTTTTTATGGGCTTAACTTCTTTTCTATTCCTAAAAAATACGAGTCTAGATATTTTGATGCTTTCAATATGACCTTGTAAAAACTGTTCAAAATCTTTCTTCTTTTGGTTTAAAATCCAAGCATTTAGTTTTTCACTCTTGATATATGCGTAATTCTTGTAAAGAGGATTGCCATTCAGATAAAAGGGTTGACCATTGACGACATCATGAGTCATATGAAAATCATCATTTACAAATAAAACGAGATTTTTCTTGGCCACATCCTCCAACCACCTTCCTGAGACATTTTCCTTTTGCCCATAAATGATGATTAAAGTAGCTTTTAAATCCTTCCAGTCCAATTTCTTAATCGCATGGTCATGAACCAACAAAATGGATTTGGCATAAAAAGTTCCTGCTGAAAACGAATGCCAAGGGACGATGACGTAATCCTGATCTATAGTAAGTTTTAAATCTCCAATCCTAAACTCTTGTAATATCCAGTCGTCGCTCAAAAATTCGAAGGGTTGTAAAAAGCTGGTATCGGAGTCTAGTGGTTTGAAGCCTGCTTCTGATAACTTTTGGGAAAGATAATTTGCGGCCAATTGGTTTCCTCTTTTACCCGTCCCCCTACCTTCCATGGTATCTGATGCCAGTATCTTCAAATGCTCCAGCAATTCTATTTTTGATATTTGATCTTGGAGTTTTGATATCATAACAGAATCTCCATCTAAATAAGCCGACTGAGCATTGGCCCATTTAGAAATCGTGAAAAAGGAAATTACTAAAAGCAACGAGGCTTTGGCACCCATCTTGCTTATTCTAGTGATATTTCCATTTATTTTTTTGATAATCTTAATATATTATATTCAATAAAAATATCATACCCATACTAAGAAAATCAACACATACTGGGCCAAATCTTATTGACCCTCAAGCTATGTCTCCCACCTTCAAACGATGCTTCCAAAAATTTTTCAACACACCCAATGGCTTTTTCATCCTGAATGAACCGCGCGGGCAATACCAATATATTGGCATCGTTATGTCTCCGTATAAGACTAGCAACGTCGCTATTCCAAGCAATACCTGCTCTGATATGTTTATGCTTGTTGGCTGAAATCGCCATGCCATTTCCACTACCACAAATCAATATGCCAAGACTTTCAGGCTTATCTTTCATAGCATCAGCGACGGCGTGAGCAAAGTCTGGGTAATCCACAGAATCTTCTGTAAACGCACCAAAATCCATCAAAAGATAACCTTTTTCGATCAGCTTTTTCTTAATCTTATCTTTCAGGAGTGTACCAGCATGGTCATTCCCTATCATTATCCATTGAGCTTTCATACCATACAGTTTTTATTAATTTAACAATGGTCCCTGTTGGTTTTGTTTTGGCTTGATGTTATTTCCAAACATTTTCTTAAGATCTTCGGCATAAGCATTGTCTTTGCCCAGCTCAGCCAAATTGATCAATTCGGACATGATATTCTGGTTTTGTTCATACTCCATCCTCAACGTATATGTCTGCAAATCTGCTGATGTCAAACTATTAAAAAACGTATTGTTTTGAACCGCCATTTTGGCCATAATGTCCATATGTGTTTTGGCTTTGTCGTAAGCCCCTGCTGTAATATACATCCTTATAAAAGACAACATGGACTGCTCATAAGGAAAATTAAAATTAGGGAAACCTGTAAAATAGGTATCCATCAGCTTGATAGCTTTCTCGTTTTGATTGGACAAAATAAAGTCCTGTGTAGCACGCAATGCAACCAATTTATGCGCATTTACGCTTGGGCTATAGCTCTTATCTACGAACATTTTCTTTTTATCAAAACCTCCCCATTTGAATTTGGTGGAGAAATTTTCAAGGACTTTATTGGCATCTACTCTACCACTTCCGTAAATTTCAAAATCAGGATCTGAAGTAGATTTTACAGCCATAAGTCTCAAGCCTAGACCTTCTAATTGGAAATAATCGTCCAAGCCCATCAACTTATCGCGTTGTACTGTCACTGAGAAATAAATCGGTCTTTCGTACATATTGGAGCTTATAACATCCAAAATGGCTAAATCATCCTTGCTAATATATGATCCTGGAAGGGTATAATTCAATCTTGGTGCGATGGTATCGCCTGGCTTAGCCATGCCAACTTTCAGAGCCTTTTGCGGGTCTATGTCGATAAACAAGTTTTTGGCTGGCAGATATGACGGAACCGAGCCCCCTTCACTTTGCAGTGGGTGGTCCTCTCCTATGAATTTCAAAGCTGCGGACAATGGCATTGCATTGTTATTATTCTCTAGGAACCAAATACACAGCATCCCTTGCATTGCCCACATAAGCACTTGCTGGGATAGTCAGTTTGATCGGATCCGACTCATTGATTTTATTTCTTAAGGCATTGATATACCAATCTACTGCGATCAAAGATAAGTTCACCACACGCACATCTTTTCTTATTCCTTCTACTTCTTGAGCATACCAAAGTGGATAGGTATCGTTGTCACCATACGTGAATATGATGGCATTTTTTTCACAAGATTGTAAGAAGTTATTGGCATAGTCCCTAGATCCATAATGTCCTCTACGTCCTAGATCATCAAAGTTTTGGAAGCCCATTAACAATGGAGCTACTAGACAAATGGCACTAGCACCAAAGGCCAAGGCTGTGCCACTGACTTTGGATTTGAAATACTGATAAATAGCTAGAACCGCCATCCCGATCCACATGGCATAGACAAAGAAAGATCCAACCAAAACGTAGTCCCTCTCTCTCGGTTCATTGGGCGGAGAATTGGCATAAACGATGATACCTATACCTGTGATAATAAACAGCGCCAACAACCCAAAAAACTCTTCCCTACGCCTTTTTGCTTGGTAAATTAAACCAATCAAACCCAAAATAAACGGTATGAAGAAATACGTATTTCTAGATTCATTATTTCTATAATATTCTGGTAGCTCACTCTGATTATACAATCGCATATTGTCCAAAGGAGTGATGCCAGAAATCCAGTGGCCATTGGCAGGATCCCAAGGGAAATATCCCTGTTCTCCATTCTGTCGCCCTGTAAAATTCCACATAAAATATCGCCAGTACATCCAACCAATTTGGTATCTGATGAAAAATGACATATTGTCCAAAAAGCTTGGTTTTCCTTGCTTTCCATTCATCCAAAAATCTCTGTAAAGCCTTTTTCTCATTTCATCCGCATGCGGCATCCTTGGGAAAAACACTAAATCATCACTTTTGTAAACGTATTCAATTTTTTGACTTACTTCTTTGTATTTTCCATCGACGACATCATATCTAGGCTCTGTAACCATGTCCACAGGCCTTGCATCGAAGTATGGCCCACGCAACAATTTATTTTCTCCGTATTGCTCGCGATTCAAATAAGGAATGAGCTTCATCGGGTTATCAGGCTTGTTCATATTGATTGGGGTGTCCACATTGGCTCTGATGACCACCATACCATAAGTAGAAAATCCTATGATCAAAAGATAAGCACCTATAAATATATTTTGGATGACAGGATATGAATGTTTTTTTGCGTAGTTAAATCCATAGTATAAGATTCCGCCCAAAATCAAAAGTACAAGCACTATACCAGAATTAACAGGAAGTCCAAAGCTATTCACAAACAAGTAATCTATATTTCCCCATAGTTTCGGAATCCCATTGATGATAAGCGCTTGCGTCAAACCCAGGAACAAAACTCCTACCATAGAAGCAAAAAATGTACCTTTAACCGTATGCTCTTTGTATTTTTTAAAATAATAAAACATCGCCAAGGCTGGAAACGTCAAGAGAGATAATAAGTGAACACCGATAGATAGACCCGTTGAAAAAATAGCAAACAGAATCCATCGATCATTTTCTGGTTCATCTGGTAGATAATACCATTTGAGCATTGCCCATATCGTCATACAAGTAAACATCGATGACATCGCATAAACCTCTCCCTCCACAGCCGAAAACCAAACAGAGGTACAAAATGCTGCTGTCAATCCAGCTACCAAACCCGCTCCTCCCAATGCATAAGAATCACTTGTAGATGGCTCTGTTTCTCTATCCAAAAAAGTCAATTTTCCAAGCATCATAGTCGTCCAACACACAAACATGGCTGCGAATGATGTGCAGATGGCTGACAACATATTCACCGCTACTGCTATGCTTTCAGGATTTCCACCCCAAGAGCCAACCCATGCAAACAATCTTCCTACCAATAAAAACAAAGGGGCCCCAGGTGGGTGAACTACTTGGAGCTTGTATGCACCCAAAATAAATTCACCGCAATCCCAAAGACTGCCCGTGCTTTCTACTGAAAAATAATACACAATAAGGGAAATGGAAAAAACCAACCATCCTGCAATATTCGTAATTCTTTGATGCATAGTTATTTTATCTTTGAATTGGTATATCAAACCGCAAATGTACAAAAATATGTTCGTTACCATTTTAAAAAAAATGATAACAACCTTTTAGATACGTTCCTTTCTACCCAATTATTATACCCCTAGGTTTTATTTTAAAGATAATTTTTACCAGCTTCCATGACTAAGAATATTAGCCTTTTACAATCCTTTTCATTGATATCTTGATTCTTTTTCTAGCTTTTGAATCTTTCTATTCCAAATCTTTTGTAGGTTTGTTATCGAGTTAAAAAAAATATTTAGTGTACTATTCATTAGAACATTGTCTCCTAGATCTAGAGAAAAACGCATCTCTCCTGCGCATACCCTTCGAGGTGGACCCCAATCTCGAAATGGCTGAAATTCATCGGCAGATTTACGAAAAAAAAGGTCCCGCCATTTTATTCGAAAAAATAAAAAATAGCCCATTCAGGGCTGCTTCGAATCTCTACGGCACCAATGAGCG
Source organism: Saprospiraceae bacterium (assembly GCA_016720635.1). Lineage (GTDB taxonomy): Bacteria > Bacteroidota > Bacteroidia > Chitinophagales > Saprospiraceae > JADKKF01. The sequence continues at coordinate 20,824 of JADKKF010000014.1, read as the reverse complement.
TGTCGATTTCATTTTCCGAAAAGAAATTCCTTTAATGCAGGATATCATTGCCATAAAAAATGATCCCAGCGTCCTTCTCTCTAAGCCATTCAAATACCTAAAAACCCTCCCTTTAGCTTTGAGTTCCATCCCTAGAAAAGGCATTTTTTCAAGGAACAATCTCAATCAATACACACAGATCGATCGGCTTCCACAAGTGATATCTTGGCCAAAAGACGGTGGTGCTTTCGTCACCCTACCGCAAGTTTATTCCGAAGACCCTGACCAGCTCGATACCAAAGGGAGCAATATCGGCATGTACCGAATCCAACTATCTGGAAATGAATATGTTGCGAATCAAGAAATAGGCCTTCACTACCAAATCCACCGAGGCATTGGCGTCCATCACGCAAAGTACAACCAAGGCGACCAACCCTTCAAAGTCTCTATCTTCGTCGGAGGGCCACCCTCTCACGCATTCAGTGCCATTATGCCCTTGCCAGAAGGTATGTCAGAACTTCTATTTGCTGGCATGTTGAACAATCGAGCATTCAGGTACAAAAAACAAGATGGATACATGCTTTCACTCGATGCGGACTTTGTCATCACGGGCGATGTGGTCAAGAATAAACTAAAACCCGAAGGACCTTTTGGCGACCATCTAGGGTATTATAGTCTGACGCACCCCTTTCCTTTCATGAAGGTCCATAAGGTATTTCATAAGAAAAATCCCATTTGGCATTTTACGGTGGTTAGCCGTCCACCTGCTGAAGATTCGGGCTTTGGTTATCTCATACACCAGATCGTAAAAGACTTGACGCCAAAGGAATTTCCAGGGATAAAATCCATCCATGCCGTCGATGCCGCTGGAGTACATCCCTTGCTGTTCGCCATAGGCAGCGAGAGATACATGCCCTTTAGAGAACCTAGACCCGAAGAGATCCTCACCATGGCCAATCGGATCTTGGGTACAGGGCAAACTTCCCTAGCAAAATACCTTTGGATAACAGACCATACTGCGAATCCCAACCTCAATATCCACGACCCGAAAGCCTTTTTTATGCACAATCTCCAAAGGGCCAATTGGTCTAGAGATATCCATTTCATCACAAAAACGACGATTGACACGCTCGATTATAGCGGCGATGGGCTAAACTCTGGATCGAAGGCCGTCATCGCCACAGCGGGACCAGCCATCCGAGACCTCGCTACGGAGATAAATTTTCAGGGAATTCTCCCACCTCCTTTTTCCAATCCCAAAATGGTCATGCCAGGGGTCATAGCCATTCAAGCCAAACCATTTGCCAATTATTCGAGTGCTATTACTGAGATTTCTACTCTAAAATCCTACTTGGAACATCTTGAGGATTTGGACTCCTACCCTTTGATCGTGCTTTGTGACGACAGCAACTTTTTAGCGCAAAATATCCAAAATTTCGTCTGGGCGACCTTCACCCGCTCCAATCCCTCCCACGACATATACGGCACCCACGAAGATATACAGCACAAGCATTGGGGATGCCGTGGCGCGCTCATCATCGATGCTCGCATCAAGCCACATCACGCGCCCATCCTAGAACCCGACCCCGCTATCCAAGACAAAGTCCACCGCTATTTTACCAAGGGAGGGGCATTGTATGGCCATTTTTCTACCAAATATTAAACCCATTAGCCCATGATTTTCGAAAAAACACCCAGTACGACTTACACCGTCAAATTCACCGATTGCGATCCTTATGGCCACCTTAACAATGCTCGATACCTAGATTATTGTCTCAATGCGCGCGAGGACCAATTGGAGAAATTTTACGGCATCAATATCTTCGAAGCCTCCAAAAAAAGTCAGTTCGGCTGGGTCGTTTATGGCCACCAGATTACCTATATTTCTCCCGCGATTTATAGGGAAGAGGTCCGGATCCAGTCTCGCATCATCGAAGCCCATTCCAAGGCCCTCATCGTCGAATTCATCATGTACAATCATCATTCTCACGCACCTAAGTGCCTGTTGTGGACCACTTTTATCCACTACGATATGGCTTCTGGCAAAAGCGCGCCCATCACCGACGAATGGAAAGAACTCATCCAAAAAGCCATTCTTCCCATCGATTCCAGTAGCTTTGAAGAGCGTCTGAAGCAAATTAAATCCTGATAAAATCCTATTTATTTTTAGGGCGTCCCCATCGCTGATGCGATGGTCTGGCTCTTCATGGCTACGGTCTCTTCGAGACTCATCTACGATGACCATTCCGATCCTTGACGCGCTAGGTTTTGTACAAAAATTGGTATAAAACTTAACCCCACCACATATTTTTATTTCTCATATTGGTAAAATATCCGTACATAAATATCAGTCTTCAAAAGCCTTATTCATAGCATATTTTATGTATTTGTTAAAGTTTTGTCCATACTCGCCCCTAAGAGGGTGGACTTATCATTTATTTCGACTTTTACCATTATCTTGCATTCATATTTTGAATACTGGATATACTACTACAGAATAGTACATGTTGCATCGACTGGCGGCCGCTCTCAAAATGCATTCATGACCTAAGCTCAAGTCCCTACCACGCTTCAAGGTATGCATTTAACTTATTTTATAATTCAAAAAAATTTTCAATCTTATGCGTAGTTTATTAAAATTTACCCCCCCCCCGAGAATCAACAGTATTAAATACTGCATTTATTTTCTATTTGCTATATTAATTTCGTCCGCCACTTGGTGGGGTTGCAAGAAGGATGTGGACGTGGAATCAATGCCAACTGAATATAATATACGACCAATCAGCAATGATTTTATTCCAAAATTAGACAAATGGGTCTCAAACAATCAAAAATCAAAGTATAACGAATCAGAAACCCCAAGCTCAATTTTTAGTCTAAATTTCATTCCTGACTATGACAAAGCACAACAAATTGATTTTGCTGATTCGAGCTTTATCATTGTACCAGGAATTGAGGCAGATACTGCCAAACAAAGAACATTAACATATTCTTATTGCGTTGTTGATGTTAAAAACATAAGCAATGGGGATGCTTTCTATTATTTAAAGATTATTCCTGAAGACGTTAATGTAGATTTTTCAAGTTTTGATGGAATTGTTTCCACTTTCGATGTTTATAACAATAGATTGAGGACTTATAAGTTTGTCGATGGAAATATTACCTCCATTTTGTCACCATCTAATAAATCAACCTTAGAATCAAGGGTTGTGTGCAAGGATATTTCATTTTACTTTTCATTTTTATCAGTAATATCTGAAAATGTCTTGAGTCCAGGTCGATCATTGAATAGCCTAAAGATTGATTATGGATTTAATATGGAAGCAATACTAGCTGATGGATGGTACGGTGATCCTTCCTCAAATTGGAACGAATGGTATAGAATCACAGGTGCACAAAATGTTACATCAATATCCACAACTTCAATTCCATTAGTAATATGTGACCCAGAAGGAACCTTTGGGGAACACCAGCCGCCAAGGTTTTTGCGTATAATTGACCTAGTCAATCGCGGCGGTGGAGGCGGCGGTGGTACAACCATTTATAATAATGGCTCTAGGACATACGAACTTTTGAGTGGTGAACAAAAACTGGCGCGATATGATTTTCTGGAAGCACACTATGACGAACTTACTCCGGCAGAGCGAATTTTAATCCTTGCAAATAATTGTATTTTTGATAACCTTAGTAAAAACCACTTTAATTCTCAAGCCATAAGACAAATGATATCTTCTAAACTTATAAATCAGACGGAACAAGAACTCTTTTTGAGAATTTATAAGTTTATTCCATACCAACAGATAAAACTACTTGCAGATAAATTCTGCAATAATAACTGGCCTTGCACAGTCGCCAGTTTGTTTAATACACGTCAAGATTTTGAAAATGTAGTAATTAATTATGAAACAGACCATAATGCAAATGCGACTGATGATGGTGATATATTGGATTATTTAAATTCAGGACCTCCTGGAGAGTTGGCTTTTGTACCTTCTTGTTTTAAAATGTCAAATGGCACTCAAATAAGCGTTATCTTTGGAGGTGGAGCAAATAATAAAGTTGAAAAATCTTTAATTTTTATGGTTTACGATGCATTAAATAATCTTTCTCAAACTGAATCAATTGAAAATATCTTCATTTCTACAACTACTAACGGAGGACATGATAATGATTCTAACCATTATAAAAAAAGAGCAGTTGATATTTCGAGAATTAATGGTAAGCAAATGATTTTAATGAATACCCAGGAATTGTTGGTAGTCCAAAAACTTCAAAATATATTTGAGCAACGATCTGGAGTGAGAGAAAATTTTGGTCCTTTTCTAAAGAAAAAATTGAATAAAGATTATGTTGTGAAAGACCATAAAGATCATATTCATATCTCTATTAATGCAAATAAAAATGAAAACAGATTAATTGAAACTATTAAATGTAATTAAAATGGGAAGGCTAATTAAATTTAAGTTAACTTTGGTATTACTTTTCGTAGGGTTATTATGTAGTGGTCAAAATAATTATATTTATTTGCACCCATTAAAAGTAGAACCGAAATTAAAAATTTCAGATTTTTTTAAAAAATTCTCCAACGACAAATCTATTGATATACCAGGCAATGAGGAGCTAACAGCAGTAATAGGTTATCTACGATTTGAAGAGGGTGAGTCAAAATGTGAGGGAGCAATTGAAGTGGAATTATTTGTTTTTATTGATGAATTTGAAGAAGGGTCTAAAGGAAAGTTGTATAAAATAGGTAGGTTTCATTCACACGAAATTGATTTATTAGAATATAAAAATGGTGAACTAATCATTCACATTAGCTCAACAGTCTGTTATCAAGATCGCAGAAAAATCAATTATTATAAAATTAAAATTTAAAAGTCCTCAAAGTAAGCGGCTACCTTTCGGGTAGTCGCTTTTTGTATAATGTCGGTATCTTTAATCCATTTAATGCAGATGAAAGAAACTTATGAAAAAATTATTTTACTTGCTTCTTATTCTAACTTTTATTTTGAATTCTTGTAGCAATAGATATTCCAAAGAATTTAAACACCAATTTGCTCAAGATTTGGAACTTTATAAATATCATGTTTTCAAAACATGTTTAAGGAAGGCATATTATGATAATAAGTGTATCAATAGTATTGTATTCAACGATGGATCAAATTTAGCAGATGGACTTTCAGATTTTAAATTATATGACTACGCAGATTCAATTGCAAACAAAATTAATGAAAAAATTATTTTGGATTCAATGACACGCAGAAATCATATTTATGATTCGGAATATTTCAAAAAAGCAATATTTGAGCATTGTTTGGATTATTATACCAGCATAGAATTTAATAAATTGGCACAAAAACAAGTTAAAAAGCTCACTTTGGAAGATTATAAACGATCCAAGGATTAACACTTTAATTATTGCGGCTACCCCAAAAGTAGCCGCTATTTTGCAAAAATACCGTATCTCTTTATTGCTTCTCATTTCCAAACTCATCATCGATGACCATTCTGATGCATTTTGCACTAGCAATCCCTATTCATTTTTATCCAAAATATTTATCCAAAAAGTCCTAAATTTGTACAATGGACAACAGACTTTTATGGACTCCTCACAAGGAGGGTGACAGCAATTTAGAGCATTTTAAGGCCTGGTTAAATGTAAAATTCAATTTACATCTTTCTGATTATCAGTCGATACACGAATGGTCTGTACGAAATTATCCTACCTTCTGGGCATCTCTGCTGGATTATTTCTCCATTCAATACGACGGTTCGTTTGATGCAATTTGTAGCGATGTACCCATGCCCAAGGTTCGCTGGTTTGAAGGCACCAAGCTGAGCTATTCTGAGCATATTTACACCCAAAATACGAGGTATGATAGCCCCGTGTATTCGATCACTGAAACCAATCAAGACCCCAAGATAATTACTTGCAAATCCCTTTGGGAGCACGTATCCAAGATGCGCCAGCACATGGCGACCAATGGGATAGTTGCAGGAGATCGGGTCGTTGCCTATTTACCCAATGTTCCCGAAGCCTTGATAGGCTTTTTAGCAGCGAATAGCCTTGGAGCCGTTTGGTCTTCTTGTTCACCAGATTTTGGAACGCAAAGCGTGATCGAGCGATTCGAACAGATAAAACCCAAAATGCTCATAGCTTGCAATGGATATACCTACAACGGCAAAGTAATCGATAAAAGACCACAGGTTGAAGAAATAATCGATCGTTTAACCCACTTAGAAAATGTGGTCCTTTTGGAGTATATAGATAATCTCCCTCTAGAATCAAAAAACATGGTGACTTGGCATTCGATCCAAGAAAAATACGCAGCCAAGCCCCTAAATTTCGTTCGTGTGCCCTTCAATGATCCCATCTGGGTATTATACTCATCGGGGACCACGGGGATCCCTAAAGCCATCGTACACGGCATGGGCGGGATTTTATTGGAACATTTGAAGTATCTAACTTTTCAAAACGATGTAAAACCTGGGCAAAAATTCTTTTGGTACTCGACCACAGGGTGGATGATGTGGAATTTCTTGGTAGGATCGATGTTGACAGGAGCTTCTCCAGTGCTGTACGAAGGCAGTCCAACATATCCCAATATTTCAGCTTTGTGGTCCCTTAGTGAAAAAATCGGCATCCATCATTTTGGAACCAGTGCCCCATTCATCATGGCTTGTCAAAAACAAGGCTTAGACGTCAAATCGCAATTTGAATTGGACACTTTGATTTCAATCGGAAGCACAGGCTCACCATTGCCTCCAGAAGGTTTCGATTATATTTATGAAAAAATAAAAACCGATGTCTGGCTTACGTCCATGTCTGGAGGAACCGATGTATGTACTGCTTTCGTAGGTGGTTGCCCAACCAAGCCCGTGTTTCAAGGGGAAATTCAATGCGCCACGCTTGGTGTCAGCCTTGAGTCTTGGGACGAAAACGGCCACCCTATCCACAACGAAATCGGCGAAATGGTCATCACCAAACCAATGCCTTCGATGCCCATTTACTTTTGGAATGACCCGAACTTTGAAAAATACGAGTCCAGCTATTTTGAAGATTGGCCAGGTATCTGGCGACACGGAGATTGGATTCGTATCACGCCGAACTATGGGATGGTCATATATGGCCGATCTGATGCTACGCTCAATAGACACGGTATCCGCATTGGTACTTCTGAAATATATAGGGCTGTTGACACCATCGATGCCATCCAAGATTCGCTGATTGTCAATCTCGAACTAGACAATGGAAATACGCATTATATGCCCTTATTTGTTGTGCTAAAACATGGTCACACGTTGACCGAAGAACTTAAATCTAGCATCAACCTTTGCCTAAAGTCCACCTATTCTCCTAGGCATGTTCCAGACGAAATCATTCAGGTTTCCGACATTCCATATACCATCAGTGGCAAAAAACTCGAGGCACCCATCAAAAAAATATTGCTAGGAAAACCCCTAGAAAAATCAGTCAATTTAGGCAGCGTCAGAAACCCTCAATCTTTGGATTTTTTCATTTCTTTTCAACAAAAAATAGCCAACCTGTGATTGAATATAACGAAATATTATTCGGAACTCCTGATTTTGATGAAGCCCTAAAACTAAGGTATGAGGTACTTAGAAAGCCTCTCAATCTGGATTTTGTGGCCGAAGATATAGCCAAAGAATATATAGAGCACTGCTGCATCGCCACGCATAATGCCCGAATCGTAGGCGTCATTCAACTCAAAATCGAAGGAGATAAGGCAAAAATGCGACAAGTAGCCGTCGATCCCTCACTTCAAAATCAAGGCATCGGACAGGGCTTGGTTGATTATGTCGAAAAAAGGGCCAGAGAGCTGGGTTGCTCGAGTATTTTTTGCCATGCACGAGATACGGCAGTTCCATTTTATCTAAAATTAAATTATGAAATCTCGAAAGAACCCTTTGAAGAAGTAGGAATAATGCACCGCTATATGAGCAAAATTCTATAATTGATTTTTACAAAAAAAATAAAATTAATTGTCGTAATTTTATAGGATACTTTAAACAAATTACAAATATTTTATGAGTAAATCTGGAAATAATCACGAAGGTATCATTTCTAAGAAAAAAAGCTTGAATGGTTGGGTCGAGGATCTGGCCAAATTTTTCGAAGCGGATGGTATCTATTGGTGTAACGGCTCACAGGCAGAATACGATAATTTTTGCCAACAATTGGTAGATAAAGGCACATTTATCAAGCTAAACGAACAAAAACACCCCAACAGTTTTGCGTGTTTTAGCGATCCAAGCGATGTGGCAAGGGTAGAAGACAGAACTTTTATTTGCAGCCGAAAAAAAGACGATGCTGGGCCTACCAACAACTGGATGGAACCCAGTGAAATGAAGTCCAAATTAAATGCCCTAATGGAAGGGTGTATGAAAGGTCGTACCATGTACGTCATCCCCTTTTGTATGGGCCCTATTGGCTCACCTTATTCTAGGTATGGGATAGAAATTACAGACTCTGAATACGTAGTCGTCAACATGAAGATTATGACTAGGATTGGCGATCAAGTGATGCCTTACTTAGATTCTAACGATTATGTAAAATGCGTACACACGCTTGGAGCTCCATTGGCGGAAGGTGAAAAAGATGCATTATGGCCTTGCAACCAAGAAAAATACATCACCCATTTCCCTGAAGAAAGATTGGTCATATCCTTTGGAAGCGGCTATGGCGGAAACGCACTTCTAGGAAAGAAATGCTTTGCTTTGAGAATAGCTTCTGTACTTGCGCACGACGAAGGTTGGTTGGCAGAACACATGCTCATCATGGGTGTTGAATCGCCAGACAAGAAAAAAACATATATAGCAGCATCTTTTCCAAGTGCATGTGGTAAGACCAATTTTGCCATGTTGATTCCACCTAAAGAAATGGATGGATGGAAAGTTACAACCGTTGGTGACGACATCGCATGGATCCACAAGGATGAAAGTGGTAAATTGAAAGCCATCAATCCAGAAAGCGGATATTTTGGCGTGGCTCCAGGAACGAATGTCGAAACGAATCCAAATGCAATGGCTTCGATTAGAGCCAATACCATTTTTACCAACGTTGCAATTACGCCAGATAAATGTGTGTGGTGGGAAGGCATGACCAAGGAGGTTCCAGACGGTCTCATCGATTGGCATGGGAACCCTTACGATAAAAACAGTGGAAAACCCGCAGCTCACCCAAATAGTCGATTTACTGCTCCAGCCCATCAAAACCCAGCTGTTGATCCTGATTGGGACAATCCGCAAGGAGTTCCGATTGCAGCCTTTTTATTCGGAGGGCGTCGCGCGACTGGTATTCCACTGGTACATCAATCTTTCAATTGGAATTTTGGGGTGTATCTAGCAGCTACCATGGGCAGTGAGACCACAGCAGCAGCTGTTGGAGCTCAAGGAGTAGTGCGTAGAGATCCATTTGCTATGCTTCCATTTATGGGTTACAATATCGGTGATTATATCAATCACTGGTTGCAATTCGGTAGATCTTTGCCAAATGCTCCTCGAGTATTCTCAGTCAATTGGTTTAGAAAGGATGAAAATGGCAAATTTATATGGCCAGGCTTTGGTCAAAACATGCGCGTTCTTAAGTGGATTATTGGCAGAATTCAAGGTCAAGCGGCAGCTGTAGAAAGTCCGATTGGATGGGTACCTAGGTATAGGGACATTGATTGGGATGGCTTAGAATTTTCTAGGGATGATTTTGAAAAAATCATGACCATAGACCGTGAAGTTTGGAAGAAAGAATTGCTAGGTCACGAAGAGTTGTTTTCAACTTTTTACAATAAACTGCCCAAAGAATTCTTCTTCATGCGAGAACTTCTGCTTTCTTCGCTTTGGAGGTCTCCTGAACAGTGGGGGCTGCAACCAGAGAGGATCGAAGATTAATATTAGGATTCACATCATAACAGCCAATGGAGCGGGCATTAAACTGGGCAGTCGGAGATCGTTATAACTCTCCAAAATCTAGTTCTTCTCCGTCCCATTGGTTGTCTTTATAATCGTCAATTTCTCTACGCTCTTTTTTGGTAGGTCGTCCAGAACCCTTCGCTCTAAATTCTGTACTTGTACCGTACCAATTCTTGAATTTATTGAGTTCTTCAACTGGTGTCATGTTCGTATAACAGGTGATCGCTATGGGTGCGCCAACTCGCTTATCGATGAGCTTTTCAATTTTAAATTCTAAATTAAAATGGTCTTTGCGCAGAGAAATATTATCACCTATTGCGACCAATGTCGATGCTTTGGATAACTTGCCATTTACCTTGACGCGATTCATACGACAAGCTTCTGTAGATAAGGTTCTAGATTTAAATATCCGAACAGCCCATATCCATTTATCCAACCTTACTTTTTGGAGATCCTGCATCCCAATTTATTTAGGCTTTACAATCACTGGGTCAGGTATTTCCAATTTTACCAAAGTATCATAAAGTATTTTGGCAACACAATAATTCCTATACCATCGATTGTCTGATGGGATGATATGCCAAGGGATCTTCGATTTTTTGATCGCATCTTCGTAACACTCCATGTACCTATCCCAAGATTTTCTCTCCTCGAAATCGTGAGGATTGTGCTTCCACTGTTTATATGGATCCTCCATTCTTTCTTTAAGTTTCTCCAACTGCTTTTCAGGTGAAATATGGAGGTAACATTTTACCATAATGGTGCCATTATCTTTCAAAAGGTTTTCTTCAAAACTATTGATGGCATTCATGCGATTGGCAACGGTCTCTTCTGTCACCCACTTGTGTACTCTTTGGATCAACACGTCTTCATAATGTGAGCGATTAAATATAACTAACCGTCCTTTGGCGGGTGTATTTTTATGTATTCTCCACAAAAAATCATGAGCCATCTCTTCCTCAGTAGGCTTTTTAAATGCCACGACATTGTATATACTGTTGGCCATTTCAAAAAAAACACTCTTGACCACGCCGTCCTTTCCACTTGCATCCATTCCTTGCAAAACCAGGATGATGCTATGTTTCTTTTGCACAGACATATTGTGCAATAATTTGGTGATCTCAAGGGACAGTTTCAAAGTTTTCTTTTTCACTTTATCCTCGTCCAAATCTTTTGGTGCCTTGGTTGGTAGCGATGTCAGTTTACCCATACGACTATATTTTTTTAATGATATTATTTATTTAATCAATTTGCTTCGTCTTCGGATATAGCTTTGCAAAATCTCCGTATATCCTTTATTGATATCCACCTCGATAAAGTCCACACTATATTGTAAGCTTTTCATTTTCAATTCCTCCTTAAATTTGATGATTTGTGACGAATAATATTCCTTAACCTCGTTGGATTGAAGGCGCACTTCCTCCTTCGTTTCCATATCTACGAATAAATAAGGCCTATTTTCAAATTCAAAGAGCATCTCTGTTTGCTCGTCCACTACGTGGAATAAAATCACTTCGTGCTTAGCGTGTTTCAGGTGTTGTAGGGCATCGAAGAGCCTGTCCTTGTTCTCGTGATCAAACATATCGCTGAATATCACAACCAAAGACCTTTTGTGAATGGTCTCGGCTATTTGGTGTAAGGCATCCGCTGCTTGAGTCCCCTTATGTAGGGTCTTGTCCGCCAAAATCTTATTCAAGTGATTGAGTAATAAATGGTAATGTGAGACATTTGATTTGGTTTGGCTTTGGTATCGCAAATCTTCTTCAAAAATCGATAATCCAAACGCATCGCGTTGTTTCTGTAGCAGCAACATTAGCGACGCAGCAGCTATGACACTAAAAGTAATCTTATTGATGGCATGGGTCGATTTTCCTTCCAAAATGGGATAATGCATCGAGGATGAATTGTCAATGACGATATGGCATCTGAGATTGGTCTCTTCCTCGTATTTTTTAGTGAACATTTTGTCCGTCCTAGCAAAAACCTTCCAATCGATATTCTTGGTGGATTCACCATCATTGTACAGTCTATGCTCGGCAAATTCTACTGAAAACCCATGAAATGGACTCTTATGAAGACCTATGATGAATCCCTCTACCACCTGTTTAGCCAGCAACTCTAAATTCTGAATACTGTTTAAATCGAAAGATTCTGTCAATGCCATTTTAAATTTTTAATAAGCAAAATTAAACACAAAAAACTATTTACCAAGGTAATGACCTTAATATAAATTAAACGGTGACTCCAGTCAGGGTAATCTCTGTTATTTCTGGTAAGATACCCACTCGTCCTGGATAGCCGAGAAAGCCAAAGCCACGATTGACATAGAGATATTGGTTGGACTCTTGATACAATCCCGCCCATTGCTTGTAAGCGTATTCTATTGGACTCCATTTTATCCAACCAGGGATTTCGATACCAAATTGAAATCCATGAGTATGACCACTGAGGGTTAAGTCAATATTCTTGAATGATTTGACCACTTGATCATCCCAATGTGACGGATCATGCGATAGCAATAATTTGAACGGAATGGACTCTTCCACGCCCATAAAAGCTTTGTTCAAGTCTCCATATTTAGCAAACCGAGGTGAAGCACTATAGTTTTCGACTCCAATGATGGCCAATTTTTCCCCTTGGTGTTCTATGACCCTATTTTCATTCAACAATAATTTCCATCCCAATTTGCGATGTTGATCGATAAATAATTCAGCGTTCGCTTGTTTTTCTTCGGGGGTGTCCCATCGTTTATAATCCCCATAATCGTGATTGCCCATGATAGAATACACGCCATGTTTAGCCTTTATACTTTTGAACATATCGATATAAGGCTCGATTTCGTTGGCCACCGTATTGACCAAATCGCCAGTAAAACAAATCACATCTGCTTGACATTGATTGATCATATCTATACCATTCTGGATGGGTTCTTTGAAGGTAAAACTACCCGAGTGAATGTCGGATACTTGCACTATTTTAAAGCCTTCTAGGCCTTTTGGCAAATTGCTTATAGGAATTTTTACTTTGTGAAGTTTGTACCGATAGGGATTTCTCAATATCCCATACCAAAAAGTGGTAAATGGCAAAATTGCCATACCTGCGGCTATCGAATGCAGAAATTTAGACCTACTGCTCATATAAGCCGGCTTCGACATCACTTTTTCTTGGATGTATCCCACCACTCGGATAAAATCAGTAATCAATAAGAATACAGCGCAAAACAATTTTGATACAAGCAAAATAAATGCAAATGCCCCTAAATACGCACTATATGGCTGCCCAGCAAAATTTCTTCCATAATAAGCGGATGCATAAAAAATAACAAAAGCCACGACCGTCATGCTCCAATAGATCCTTGAAAATGTCTTCGAGGACATTCCATTCTGGATAATCCACCATCTGAGTGCCCAGAATACATAAAAGTCAATCAGTAGCAAGACCAAACTAACTGTGGCCAAAAATAAAATACTCGGATTCCTCATAGCTTATCTAACTATCAAAAAGCCAAACTTGTTGTTTACTTTTTCTTCCAAATCGACGAAAACTGGTCCAATCTTGGACTAATTCTTTCCATCGTTCCAAAAAATTAATCCTAAGACATCACCGCTGCCACACCTGGCAACTCCTTACCTTCTAGTAACTCCAGCATTGCACCACCTCCAGTCGAGACAAAACTGACGTCATCGCCCAATCCCATCTGATTTACAGCTGCCGCAGAATCTCCCCCTCCTATCAATGAAAACGCTCCCTCCTTGGTTCTATCTGCTATGGCTTGAGCGATGGCATGAGTCCCCTGAGCAAAATTGGGCATTTCAAAAACCCCCATCGGGCCATTCCAAAGAATAGTCTTGGCTTCCTTTATCACTGCGACAAACGCTATGATGGCATCCCTGCCTATATCCAGACCCAAGTTCCAAAGCCGTGCTGATTCTATCTTCTTCTACTAGGCTATTCCCCACGGATCCTCCCTGGGCTTTTATAAAAGTATATGCCATCCCACCTCCTATTATCAAGTGATCAACTTCCCCGAGGAGCTTCTCTAAAATCAATATTTTATCTGATACCTTGGCTCCACCTGTCACGGCAACAAAGGGTCTCTCAGGATTATCAGTTAGCGTTTTAGCATGATCCAATTCTGCCTTCATCAAATAGCCGAAACACTTATGGTCCTTATCAAAATAATGCGCAACCACCGTTGTGCTGCTATGAGCTCTATGCGCTGCCCCAAAAGCATCATTGATATAAAAATCACCCAATGCCGCCATGCCTTTAGCCAGAGTCTCATCGCCCTTTTCCTCGCCAGCATAGAATCGCGTATTTTCTAGAAGCAACACCTCTCCAGGCTTGAGATCTTCAGACATTTTTTGCGCCTTTTCACCTACCGTTTCATCACAAAACTTAACATCTACTCCTAGCAAGTCACTCAGCGGCTTGACCACATTCCTGAGCGTATATTTATTTCGATCGATCGATCCATCCTCCAATAATTTTTTCAAAGGACGATCCAAATGTGACATCAAAACCACCGCTCCACCGACATTCAACACGTGTTTTATCGTTGGTATAGCCCCTCGCAGCCGAGTATCGTCAGTCACTTGGCGATCTTTATCCATCGGCACGTTAAAGTCCACTCGTATCAACACTTTCTTGCCTTCAAAATTAAAATTATTGATATCCATATTTAACTATTTTTAATGTATTATTGGTATTATTTTACCCCACAAAGATAAGGAACTTGAGTCAAGTTATTTGATATTTTATGGCGTCACCCTCACTTCGTCTTGCAGACGATTTCGGGTCGGGTCTTACGTGGGTTCCGTCTCGCCTTTAGGCCGAGACTCTCTTCACATCTATAATGTTTCGAGACCACTCCACCCCCTGACGCTTGCCATGTGTTTACCTCCTAAACACAAAGAACTTACAAATTGAATCTTGCTTTAACTGTTCGAAATATTCTGGATAATCTCCAGGATTTACTTGTTCCGTTCTGATATTATTTTTTGGAAAAAAAACTACGATATGACCTCCCGCTTCCAAGGATCTTTCCTTTAAATTTTCGAGTTGCTTTTGCCTATGTGGATTGATTTCGTTTTGCGATCTCAATACCTGAGCTGGAAGGTATTCAAGGTGGTCATAACCTAATATATAAAAGTAATATGATGCATTTGAAACAATCTTCGTATTCTTTGGGATTTCATCGACCAAATACTTCATATGCTTTTTTACATGTCCTGATGTACTAGGGTGATCCATTTTAAAATTCTTATTTACAGCAAAAAAATTCAACATTAAACCAATGAATATCAATACTAACATGACCAATCCAAATTTTGCATTCGAATTTTCTAATTTTACATTTTCTAAAAAATCACCAAGTTTTATCAACAATACAGGAAATATTGGATACATCAATCTCGTCACGAAAATGATATCATTTTCCATAAACCATTTTGATGCCAATAATACAGCAAAACATATCAACCCAAATTCAAGGTATCTGTCCTTGGTCGTCATTATGTCGAACTTGACCAAATGGCGTTGTTGAAATGCAAAATACAAAACCCCCATGATCAACACCTCTATAAAAACCCTCCATTCGTGAAAATGCCAATAGGGGAATAAATAAGAAATCAAGGTTCCCCCTAGATTCAAATATCCGTCCATATCACCCAAGTGAAATCCCACACTCCTTTCGGTATAGGACAAATTAAACGCCTTAGATCGGAGATACAGTATGGCTACACCCAGTATAAACCCCGCCACTACAAGCCCCATATACCCTAACCTCTTCTGTTTTGGAGACCTAATGACAAGTAAGGTCAAATGCAAGAAAAACACCACTCCAATATAGCGCGTCCATAGTCCTAAAATTGCCAATATTACCAGAATTACCCATGTCTTCCATCCAATAGTTTCTTTCAAATCCCCAAGCAAAAGCAAAAAACAAAGCTCAATCACCATAAATATGGGTTCGCTGGCAATCTCTAGATACAGAAAGAAATTTGAATTGGAAAATGCAAATAAAATAAAAATAAAAAATCGAACTTTGACCCCTAGGTGTTTAATTAAATGCCAAAACAACAATAAATTGACCAACAGACATCCCGTATTAAGCATTAAGAACGCTTTTTCCGAGCCAACGTCAAGTAAAAAATCAATGACCGCTGGTATGAATGCTGGGAAAAAACCGAATCGACTTATTGGACTTATAAATACTATTGCTTCCACCTTTCCTTGCCAATATCCCACGAGTTTATCGGCCATCTCTTGATAACTCATGGCATCTATATTGGCAGTTTCCATGCCTGTATATGTTAGCAATATGTAGAGATTGGACGCCAGACAAATGCTGATGAACAAAACGAGCCAATCTTCCAAACCAATTTTTCTTTCCACCTTATCAATCCTTATGCTTCCCAAATATCCCCTTTTCCTTCTGAAATTTAACATTTAAATTTACAAGAGACCGAAATTATTTTTTCAGTATTAAACGTAGGTCCTAATATGCATCCATTTTTTTACTATTTTTGACCATCACTAATACTTTCTGTATGACTTTCCCTAAATTTCTCATTTTCCTATTTTGTTTATCCAGCGCCTTGCAGGGTTCTAGCCAGACCAAAAAAACGATGGACATCGAGGTTTTCAAAATTTGGCAAAAAATCAACCAAACTGTGGTCAGCAACGACGGCAATTGGATCGCTTATGTCATTGCCCCCATTGAAGGCAACAGCACTTTGGTCCTTTATAACACAAAAACCGATATTTCAAACCAGATTCCTCGAGGAGAACAGCCCGCTTTTTCTCACGATTCTAAAGTTTTTGTATATAAAATCATCCCTCCTATCGACACCATTAAAGCCCTCAAAAGAAAGAAAACAAAAGAAGAGGCACTTCCCAAGGATAGCCTAATCGTATTAAACCTTCAAAAAAACACTTCACTAGGTTTTTCCAATATTAAAAATTTTCAAATGCCTCGTAAATGGAGTGGATTCGTGGTGATGACCCTCGAACCCAAAGAAAAAAAGGACAGCCTTGCTACAAAATTAAAACTCAAAAAAGAATCCGCGGACAATGGATTTAAATGCTTGATTTACAATACCAATCTCAATATCATAGACACCATCCATTACATAAAAGAATTCTCTTTAGCTGAAAAATGGCCCAAAATGATCTATACGGCCTTCACCCCTGACAGCTTTTCGACCCCTTTTGCCGCCGTGAAAATGTTCGAACCTACCTTTCAAAACATTCCCCTCCTACAAGCAAAAGGCCAATTCAAATTTCCCTTCATCAATGAGATGGGCGACAAGCTGGGCTTCATGTACACCAAGGACACTTCAGCCTTTCCAACCAAAAACTTTGAAATCCAAGTATTCGATGGACTCCTCGGACAAAAGCTTCTCACCATCGATAGCAGTCGTATAGCAGCACCCAAAGGCTGGCGCCTAGCAGAGTCCCAAAAACCTTATTTTTCAACCAAAAGCAAGCGTTTGATCTTTGGTTCTGCACCTATTCCCATCGTCCAAGATACCTCTCTATTGCCTGAAGAAATAGTCCAAGTAGAAGTTTGGACCACCCTAGACCCTCAGATTTATCCACAACAAAAGGTTAGATTGGATGAACAAAAAAAATTGAATATCCTCCATTGCTACGACTTCGATTCCAAATCTATCCAAAAATTGGACGCTCAGCTCTACCAATCGCAACAAATCTCCTTTGAGGGCGATGGAACTTATGCCTTGATCCAAGACACCAGACCTTACGCAGTAGAGGCTTCTTGGCTCGGAAATTCTAGGAGAGATCTTTACAGCCAAAATCTCACAAAACCAACCAAATCCCTTATAAAAAAAGGTCTTTTTGGAGAAACAGCCCTATCGCCCAAGGGGCTTTTCGCCTACTGGTATAACTATGAAGATACTACTTGGAATAGCTACAACTTAGCCACCAACATACAGGTCCAATGGACCAAACCATCCAACACTTCGTTCCATGATTTGGAGAACGATGTCCCGTCACCACCCGGACCTCAAGGCATTGTAGGTTGGTCAGCAGATGATCAATTTGTCTTCCTGTATGACCACTGGGATATATGGAAAATCGACCCGACCATGAAACAGAGTCCCCTGAAATTGACAGAAGGAAGCTCCTCCAATATCCGTTACCGAAGGATTAAATTGGACACCGAAGAAAAATCCCTCCCCCTAGAGGAAGATTGGCTCCTCCACGCGACTCAGTTAGATACTTACACCACGGGATTGGCTTGGTTCGACCCTTCTAAAGCGAAATTCTCTTGGATCGATTCAGGAAAATTCGCCATTTCTCCAAGAGTCATAAAAGGAAAAAACAGCAATAATTTAGTCTTCTCAAAAGAGACTTTCGACAGCAGCCCTGATCTTTATTTCAAAGCCAAAAATAACCCTTTAAAAAAAGTTTCCAATATCAATCCGCAACAATCCGAATACTCCTGGGGCACCATGGAATCTGTCCAATGGATCAACTTCACTGGCAAACCTAACAAAGGTTTACTCGTAAAACCCGACCATTTTGACCCCAAGAAAAAATACCCACTCATAGTCAATTTTTATGAGAAAAGCACTGATGCCATACACGCCTATCGCCCCCCTGAACCCCTGCGATCACAGATATCTTACAGCTACTATGCCTCTCGCGGCTACGTCATATTCAATCCAGATATCCACTATGACACAGGGACACCAGGCGATGATGCATACGATGCCATCATGAGTGGCGTTCAATATTTGCTCAACCAAGGGTTTATCGACGAGAAAAACATCGGAATCCAAGGCCATAGCTGGGGTGGGTATCAGACAGCTTATCTACTGACCAAAACCAATCTTTTCAAAGCAGCTGAGTCGGGCGCACCCGTATTTAACATGTTCAGCGCCTACGGTGGCATCCGCTGGGAATCGGGCTTGAGCAGGATGTTCCAGTACGAACACCAACAGAGCCGCATAGGGCAGACCCCTTGGGAGGCCCCGTTCAAGTATTTCGACAACTCTCCCCTCTTCAAGGCCGATCGAATCACCACACCCGTCTTGATCCTACACAATGACAAGGATGGTGCCGTGCCTTGGTACCAAGGGATAGAGATGTACACTGCGCTTAGAAGACTTGGCAAAAAAGCATGGTTGCTCAATTACAACGAGGAGCCCCATTGGCCCGTAAAGTTGCAAAATCGCATCGACTTCCAGATTCGTATGTCCCAATTTTTCGACCACTACCTCCAGCAAAAACCCATGCCCACGTGGATGCGCGACGGAGTCCCAGCGACAGAAAAAGGAATCAACCAAGGCTACGAGTTCATCAAGGAATAAATTTTTGGGCGTCCCCTTCCCTCGTCCACAGGACTCGTGAAGGGCAGGCTCTGCACGACTTCACTTCGTTGCGGTCTCGAAGAGACCCACCTCATCCGATTGGATGGAGGTGGTCGTTTCGATCCTTGACGCGCTAAAAGTATAAATAAAATCCAGCAGAATTTAGCTTCCCAAAGCAATCCATCCAAAGATTTTCCCATTCAATCAATCTAAACAAAGAAACGGATGCCGCATCAAACTAGCTGGGTTGAAGTAAAAAATAAAAGAATATTGTTTATTAATATTCGTTTAGTATATTTACATAGGCAAATTAAGTTTTGTCCTCGCTGCAAAAACCTTTGACCAAAATAAGAATAAAACCTTGAAAAAAGTAATATTAGCATCCGTGGATTATAAAGGTGATCATCACTTGGCCTTGTATTTTGATAGAGATGATGACTTAATTCATCTATTGCGATTTCATTTTCCTTCCATGAGATGGAGTCGGACCCTGAAGGTTTGGCACATGCCCTTTGGGCCCAAAGTGGCAGCCGAACTGTCGAAAGTACTGCTAGGAAAAGCAAATTTAGAACAGAGGATAGAAAAACTCCCCATCAGCCCACCTACTGCACCTAACAGTTACACCAATTCAGCGCCAGCACCACCCAAATTTACAAGCGAGTACTTAGACCAAATCCTTGAGTTTGAGCGGTTTTTAAAATCAAAACGATACAGCCCAAGCACCATTAAAACATATTGTGATGCCATCAAGGTTTTTTTAAAATTCTATAATTCAAAACCATTAGAAGACATTTCAAACAAAGATATCATCACCTTCAATAACGATTATATCCTTGCAAATAAGTATTCAGCCGCATATCAAAATCAATTCGTCAATGCCATCAAATTATTTTTTTTAAAGATAAACGATAGACAATTGAACCTAGAATTGATACATAGACCTAGGACCGAACGCAAACTCCCTAATGTATTGAGCAAAGAAGAGGTCAAATCCATCTTAGAAAGTACCACCAATATCAAGCACAAAGCCATGCTGAGCCTGATATATGCCTGTGGCCTTAGGAGAAGTGAATTATTAAATTTAAAACCTGTTGATATTCAGTCTGGCCGTAAAATTCTAGTAATCAAGCAATCAAAAGGCAAAAAAGATCGGATTGCGCCCATCGGAGAAAAGATAATTCAACAATTAAGAACCTATTACAAAACCTACAAACCGCGAATTTGGCTTTTTGAAGGACAGATAGAAGGGATCCAATATGCCGCCCGGAGTCTAGAAGAAGTACTCAAAACCAGTGTAAAAAAAGCTAAGATCAAAAAGCCCGTCACGCTGCATTGGTTGCGCCATAGTTATGCGACACATCTATTGGAAAGTGGGACAGATCTAAGGTATATACAAGAATTGTTGGGGCATAATAGCAGTAGGACGACGGAAATATATACGCATGTCAGCACTAAAAATTTACAACAAATTAAATCGCCATTCGATGATTTATAAATAAATTCAGTAAATTTGAGGCGATAAAAATAAAAACAACCACAACTGAGCAAAGCCAACAGCAAATGGATGTATAAGCGAAATA
>JADKKF010000013.1 GCA_016720635.1 Saprospiraceae bacterium | reverse complement strand
TCGAGTCTGGGATATACTGGAATTACGCTTTTGGAATGACTTGCTCAAAACACAAAAAATAGTGACCAAAGGGGCATTTTATCAATGCAAAAATGACCAATTCTGGTGAAGCCCATGAACACTAAAAGTATTACCTTAAACTAATCCATATGTCCATTTACCAAAAATTAATCAAAATCGGTTCGAGATATTTTGGATTGGCGACGCTGTTCAAGGTGGGTTTTAATTTGGCACCTATGTACCGAACAACTGCTGCCACATAATACTCAAAGGATTTTGGCGGGTGAAATGGATCGGTAAAGATTCGTTTTTGCTTCCATTCATTTACAATATTGGGCATACACGACATCCCGACCTTTATCGGGATGTCCGCTGTATGCATTGTTGAATGAAGTACTAAATTCCCTCGTTCTCTTTTGGTAATTTCATTTTTGTCGTTTTACATGGTTGTATCCTCTGATATAAAATTTGTTTTACGTTGATTATCAATAACTATACGTATTATTTTTTTTGACAATCTACGTATGCTATAGCCTAAAACATGTAAACCTCATGCTATCCACAAATCCTGGAGAGATGTCATTGAAAAATTTTAACTTTACTTGGATGCTATCTCTAAAAGGCCAAAAATTACAGCTAACCCCTAAAGCATTTCCTTGGGCATCTTCACATATCTCAATAGCTCCTGTGAGATACTCTCCATTTGCCAAACTATCTGGAGGAAAAAGAGGTTTAGTAAACCTTCCATTTGTAATCAAGTAAAATTTATTTAGCTTATCTCGTCCCACTACAAATGAATCCACACAATAATGATTTGGAATAATACCTAAAAACAGTTCAGCTGTTTGAATACCTTGATTCCCAATTAATATATACCCAGGCACATGAGTACATATTCCATTAATGCACTTCTCAGTAGGGCCACATGTAGTGCATTGCTTTACATTCGGATCTTCGTCGCCTTTGCTTTTACAACATGAAAAAATTGCAAAAGCAAGTAGGAATGCTACAGTGATTTTTTGGATAATATGCATAATATCAAAGTTTTATAAGTTTTTATTAAGGTATTTGCTGTCATTTAAGATTTATCGGTTTAGTCATTTTACAGGTTTTCTTAATAGCATCTTGAAACAAATATAAAATATATTCGCTAAAAATCAATTTTATCCCTATTTATTTACAATACATTTTTACCTTGATTATTTGAACAAAATGAAGCATTAGTCGCTGTAACCATCCGATTGATTTTATTTTATGATGGTTAGATCTCCAAACTTATACAGTTTTTGTGGAATCACAGGGTGTCGAAATTTGTACTTTATGGCGTAAGCATATACTCCTGCTTCGCACATTTTTCCATTTCTCCTTCCATCCCAAGATTCTGAGGGGTTATCGTTTTTATACATCAGATTTCCCCATCGGTCGAAAACTGACACTTCGAAGTCTTCCATCGCACACGACGTTTTGATTCCCCACCTATCATTTCCTACTTCAGATTGTGCGTTTATAATATTTGGAATATAAATACTGCAATTTTCACACTCGACAACCTCAACGGTAATATTGCCAAAATCACCATATTTTGGATGAATGGTTTTGAAGGAAAATATGCCTTTATCTGAGCTTTTGAATGCAGTGATTGTATTCTCGTCTGAATCGATTATTTTGTATTCTGGGTCGATGAGCAAATCCAATGAAATATTTTCATTATTGCATATCGTAATTTTTTGTCTATTTGGGGATACATATTCTGGGTTGGATTTCAATCTTGCCTAACCGACTGAAGCAGGCATCCTCATAATAAAAGCTATAATGATTGGGCCAATCGACTTTTACTTGCGACGCCAGATTTCCAACGGAATCAATGATGATGGTATTGGGGTCTCGAGGCGCAGGTAGTTTGTATATTTCGCCATCGCATACAGAAGTCATTTGATCTGACTCTCTTTGTTGGGTGGTTTTGGTGACGCTTACCATATCGACAAGCACATCATAAACACTGTTTGAAAGGTATGCTATATGGGTTGGGTGCCAATGTACCTGATCGGGTGGAAGAAATGCTCCGAAACAATAAATTCTTCACCGCCTTTGGCTTTATAACAGCCTTCGATTTTGTGGTAGCGTGTCAAGGATAGAAAGTATCCCTCCATCCTATAAAATCATCCCTAAGTACCATTCTCAAAGTATCGCCCAACGTAGTATATTGGAGGTCACTCGTGTCTCGCACCAAAACGCATCCAAAATGGTCTGAAATTACATGGTGTTTATTGCTATGGATAAAATAGGAGACCTTGTAGGTACTGTCCTTTTGTAGCGGCTCTAAGAGCCGTGATCCAATATACCTAGAATTTTCAAATTTGGGTGCTAGATAAGGTCCTAGTTTATTTGGTTGAATTGTAATAATACCTTTTTTATCGTAAGGTTTGATAGAATCGAGTGGCACATTGTCTATATAAGTTAACATGGGATTGCAATCTAAATTTGCATATCTCCCTACTCGTTCTCTTGTGGAAAACCAATTTTTGACATACCCATTGAGCGAATGAGCTGTTCTTTCTAATGGACAGATATAGTATTCCTCAAAGCTAGGGTTAATAACCAAATTTTGACAAAAAATATTTGAACTAAGCAGTAAGCTGAATAGAAAAGTCGCATAAATTTTCATCTTTCAACTATTTTTGTTAATTAAAAAAAGTCAGACCAAGCATTGTTCGATTGATCTGACTTTTATAAAATAAAATATTACATTTTCACTATCTTTTCTACTTTATTACCCATAGTTGGGTGCATACTATGCAAGAAATATATTCCAGATGGAAAATGGCTGATGTCTAAATGATTGTCCTCGAACTTTGTATCCATTTTGCGGCCGTTTTGATCGAACAATTGAATGGACGTAGGTGAAAGCTTCATTTGATCGATCAAGGTATAAAATTCCTTTAGTAGGGTTGGGATACAAGCTGGCACCATTCTTTTCGGATTTAAATTTATTCATTTCTATCCCCTCGTTTGCATTTTCTGCATTTTCGCCAACTACTTCTAGATTTACATTCGATTCAGTCCCTCCAACACGTATGACCCTAGCCGAAGCATCACCATCGTAAATTTTGAATTTTCCAGATGCTATTCTTGGAGGGCAGCTTGGTGAGCCCCATACTTGCACGGTAAATATAAAGCAATCCTCATAATGGTACCTTATTGGAAATATGTTCGGAATATTACCATTACCTATATTGATCATAGGACCACCCATAATAAAATAATTGATTGGAAAATCGCCGAAAATTAAATGATCAACCTGCCGTCCAGAGACTGGAAAAAAAGGTTTCTGTTTTAATTGTTTTAATTGGAGTTTCCTTCATTTTATATCTCGCTCTAAAGTATAGGTAATTTTATTTAAAGCCGCACTTCCAGTATAGTTATTGACCCAACGTACGCCCGCAGATGCGGCTCCCAATTGCCAAATTGTTCCGTTGTTTGGGTGATAGCCATTCTTTATACCATCCATATTTACGGTCTCTGTGATGGGAGATCCGTACCATTGAAATTCTACATCCCCTGCCTGTATAGGTGGATTCCAAATAAATGTACCTCCAAAAATATTCTCTTGGTTAGACTCTTCTTCGAACATTGCATCACAGCATTTTATTTGAACACCAAATCTGTACTTTCCTTTTGGGTATTTCTTAAGAAGTAAGGTTGCAGAATTGGCATGATTTGAAGAGTTTCGATCCAAAAATAATTCCAACCGGTTTCAAACAGCAATGTATCAGATTGTTTATTAACCTGATATACTTTGATTTTCATACAGTACCTCGAATGATCTATATTAGGCGCCATATAACTGAAAATTAGCGTATTTGGGTGCGTATAATCAATTCCTGTATTACAAGCATAGACTTGTGAATTATTAACTCGTATATCCGAAGGGTCACCTTGCCAAAAAAGGTGTAAAAACACCGCCGTTAAGCACACCAAGACTTCCAGCAACTCCATAGGCCCCCACATTGCCCAGTTCTGTACAGTTTACACCATTATAAGAAAACAATTTTCCACCTATATTAATATGACTTTTTGAAACGCTATTGATGCTAAAGCAACCCTTTTCATCCGTGTAAAAAGTTGTGGTTCCTCCAAATGGTCCACCTGGCGTATATGGCTCAGTATAAGTAATTGGGTACCCTACTAATGGTTGACCAGAACATTTGTCAACTACACAGCCTTTATAACACGCCAAAATTGATTGTATTGACAATCCAAAGAATAAAAAAAAGTAAAGCAATTTTAGAATTTCTCATTGATTGATTATTTTAATTGTTAGAGTAATTTTTCTCGAACTTCTAATTCATCCTTTTGATCAGGGATGAATCCAAGATTGCAACTCCGTCGCCTTTGCTTGATTTTGAATTCCACTTAACGTCATTTCTTTTACTGTCAAGCTTAGTTTTTCGCCTTCAAACACTGACAACTTAATAATAACTGCTACTCGTGTACTCCAAAGAGAACACAATGCGCTTTATGAATTTAAGATTTATCGGTTTAGTCATTTTTACAGGTTTTCATAATAGCATCTTGAAACAAATATAAAATATATTCGCTTAAAAATCAATTTTATCCAACATTATTTTAGTGAAAAGAATTCAAAATTTAATTTTGGTATAAATGTTGTGGACAGAATTATATATATACCATATGTCGATTTAAATTACAAACTTACAGCTGTTTCAATTCTAATTTTCCGATATTTTAATATCCTCTCTATTGCCCAATGCAATTAATGGAATACTATAGGTTTATTTGATTTTGGTATTTTTACAATATTACAAATTCTTGAAGGCGATTGACCAAATCCTGGTTCACCTGAGTATTTTATATGAACGGCAATGTTTTCTTGGTTTTCAATAATACTTTCAAAACTAACTTTTAATGTGCCTGTTGTTGTTGTTCTTGGTTTATCAAAGGCTAAAAGAAGCATTTCCGAATCAAAATTGATTGCATTTGCTTCACTTATTTGTTTGCCATATGTCCAATAATTATTTCTAAAAGAATCCCAATCAGATTGAGTTGTAATTATGATGCCGTGTTGAGTTGGGTTATAAACAAAACTCGAAAACCCTCCGTCGTACACTAAAATAGGCGTAATATTCTGCGATTTAAATCCGTCATCGCTTTTCTTGCGAGACAGAAACATACAAATCGAAATCAAAGTTAAAATGATTGTCTTCATGATTTTTAATTTTTAAGAGAAATAAATAATAGCCCAAGACCCTTGCTGGAGAAGGCTTCGCGCCAACCATTTCGCCAATTCACTGGATTGTCCGTCTTTCTATTTTTGTTCACTGTATTATTCCATTTTTATTATTCGTTTCCTAATTTCTTCATTGTTAGCAAATCGTATTCTTAAAAGAAATATTCCATTTTGCCATTTATCCAAGTTGATTTCATTGTTTTGTGGTTCGATTCGCATTTCTTTTCCTGTAAAATCAATAATGAAAATACTTTCGATTTGGGATTCAGATTCAATATGAAATATCCCAGAAGATGGGTTTGGATAGATTTCAATCCCCTTGTTCCGAACTTCAGCGGTTGGCGTGACAAAACATGGACTAAAAACTCTCGGAGAGTATAAATGCATATCATTTTCAATATAACAAAGTAAATCGTACTGATTGTCCGCATAACAATCCCAATAATTCTCAAACAAATTGGAAAGGGTACCTATCCCTTGTATCCAGTGAATATCACCCCAAACTTGACTAGGATTGGGATCATTGGATCTTAAAAAAGAAATTCGTTTCCTTAATTCGCCATTATTCATTACAACTGAATCAACTCTTTTGACAACTAAAAAACACGAGTTCGGAATAATATGATCGGTAACTGCAAAAGTGTCGCCCAATTGCAGTGAGAAATCATAAATTAAAACTTCATTTAATGGTGTATATTTATAAACTCTGTGCAGAGAATCCTCTCTCATGAAAATATTTGATCGATGCCAGTCATTGACTAAGGAAGAATCGAACGTATGCATCAATTTTTTGTATGAAATATTATCGATCAGAGTATCACCCGAAAATTTCAAGGCGAATGTATGATAATTCGGAGTAAAATCGCCAGACCGAATCGTCCAAACTTTATTTTCGTCGATTGTTTTTTGCGAAAGCGTTATCGATAAATTCAGAAAATAAACCAATAAGATGAGGGTAAAAAATTTAATTGAATTATTCATACTTTTTGATTTTTTGAGTGAAGGTTAATTATCAATGTATTTACTAAAAAATATCCACTACTCGCGCACTCCAAAGGGGAATAAACTTGTTTGATGAATCTAGCAGTTGTCGGTTTAGTCATTTTAACAGGTTTTTAATAGAGCATATTAAAACAAATATAAAATAAATTTACTAATAAATCAAGTTTATCAGAATTTATTTTATTTCTGCAATTGACTTATATTTTGACTCCCAATAATTGCCATAATTTCGACTTTGTCCTCAAAAATTCTGAAACAAATACTTTCCTAACCACAAACACAGCGACGATAGTCTGGCCTTATAAAATCAACAGCTTCGACGGAGATTGGTCGCATCGAAATAATCTCAAAATATTCAAAGAATGAATTAAAGTACTTGTCAGCTTGTCTGATACCAAATTTTTTAACACCATATTGATGAATCCTTATCAAACCTTCCTTTGCAGAATTAACTTAATTTATAAATTCACATTAAGCAGGTTGTCGGATTGCTTTAAAATTTCAGTCTGCGGACCTTAAATCCACCATCTCATCCAAAATGAAAGCTTTTACCTTGGCAATGCGTCAAGGGTGGTAGTGGCTTGGTCTCGCCTAGTCCATTGGACAGGGCGAGACGGAACCCACGGACGACCTGACCGCCTCATAGAGGCGGGGACGCCCGAATTTCTATATCCAATTATCTAGTACTTACACAATCGTTGAAGGTCTGTCTTTTCTACTTACACACACTCCCTTCTCTCGCCTGAAATATCAAAATTGTAACGGAGGTCCAACAACTTTCATGCCGTGCTCGAGCGATATTTGCTCCCTCTTCTGGCGTAGGCTTAAATGTCGGATCACCAATCAATCTGAAAAAATCTTCCATTTTTCCCGATGGTTGAAATAGAAAAAACATTTTCCCAGTTTCAGTAAGTTGTGCAAAAGCGTGAGGTACTCCCCTGGGCAAGAAGATCGTGTCACCTGCTTTCAAATTATGCTTTTCTTCGCCCACTTGAAAGAGATATTCTCCTGCACAATGAAAAATACTTCATCTTGATATGGATGAATGTGCAATGCTGGTCCACCTTTGATATTGCCTATGTATTCAAATATTGAAAGCTTGCCGTTGGTGTCCTTTTGTGAGACTTTAATGTCATTGGGGCTGTTACCAAATAGCAATGTTTTTTCACCAAATCGACTTTCAGATGCTTTGACTACGAAGCCTTTGTTCGTCCTAGATTCTTTGGCGGATAGATTTTGTCCAAATGTCATAGCTAGAGTTGAAATTGCCGTTGTTGCAATAAATTTTCTTCTTTTCATTATAATCATATTTTTAGTTGAATACAAAGAAAAGATGAATATAAAATACCGTAGTGGTAAAAATCCGACAATTATTCAATAAGTATCTGCTTGTCCAAATAACCTTTCAGGGCTTTTGATTCTATTTCGTGGAATTGGTTCGGGGTGAGCCCTGTCAGATCTTTGTAATCTTTAACTAAATGCTGGTAGTCATAATAGCCACAACTGAGTGCAATACTTAGCCAATCCATTACTGGGTTTTTATTTTTCATCCGAAAGGCATTCTCAAATCGCACAACTTTCAAAAATATTTTGGCGAAACGCCCATGCGTTGCATAAAGTGTCGTTCAAAATTTCGGGTAGATTGAAAAGCCGCTTTTGCCAAGACATCCACACTTGGAATTGTGTCAGAACTAAATATTTTTGTCGTAGCTATATCCAAAGGATGGATTTCGCATGATTTGTGTTTTGTTTCTTTAAGCAGAAAATTTTCTACCACGGCAATCATTTGTAAGTAAGACTTGCATTCAAGTATTTTCTCATTAACATATTTTATTTCTTTTGAAAAAACGGTTTGTGCGTCAATGTATTGATTCGTAAGGCAATTCGAAGGAATATTCGTAAGTCTATACAGCCCACCTGGTTTAAACACTACTTGAATAAGCAAAAAATCACTGCTGTTAAATCTGTTGGTTACCTCCGTTTGTTGCCCAAAAAGTACCGTTGAAAGATTTCCATTTTTCACTCCGCTTTTTTGGTACTCAACATTTTCAACTCCCTTGACATAAAAACTTAAACAATGTTCTGGTCTTGGTGGATAAGATTGGAGGAAGAATTTCGACCCTGCAAAGCTGAAATTTATCAATCGGATGGTTCGAACATATTCCGATAAAATTGAAGTTGGGTTTATATTCTTGAAGTACCATAAAATCGGGCAGTTTGGTCTTAGGAATGAAAAGTTAAGTGCTATATAGTCTCAAGTGGCCCCAAGAATTAAATAATGATCCAATAATCCTCCAATTTTCAATTCGAGCTAAGCTGTACTTTCTTATCGGCAAATAAGGAAAAGGCTTCACGTGACCTAGTGAGTGAAAGTCTCATGAAGTAAAAATGCCAAATTGAGTTCCCACTTACTGAGCATGAGCACTTCTCTTGAGTTTGTCAACAATTTTTTATTGTTACTCATCTTTCTTTAATTCGTTTTCAGATCTTCAATTTGAGGCAATGAAGATATTAATTCCTTCTGGTATAGCTTTGCTTATTTGATAATCAGATACACCAATGGCATTGTTATAACCTTTAAAGCATATTCGGCTACGACTTCGTTTTTCCCTTTATGATAGCAATCCCAATGGTGTGGCTATTCGTTGTTTTTAATTTATCACATCACATTCACATAAAAATTTAATTGGCTAGCATCACCAGGCTCAAAATGGTCTTGCCTTAATTTCTACCACTACGTATGCGTGTAATTGGCATGATAAAAAGCAAATCAGCAAAGAAGTCATTACCTCCAATTTCAAATGTATTTGCTTTCTCAATGAAGGTAGTTTTGTCCAAGTTCTAATAAAACTTGGTAATATGTCGTGTTGTTCTTCAATATTTGTTCGTTGGTTTTTTCGGGAAGCTCAGAATTATAAGTCAAAAAATGTATGGATCTTTCAGCAAATAATTAAAGCAAAGTCAGTCTGGGGCTTTGGCACAAGTTCGTTCTAAAATTGCTGGTTTTCCTGCTAGTAATTTGTCTTTCAAATAAGCCATTTTCAATTTGCATGGCTACATTTCTGCATACTATGCTCGAGGGTATTCAACATATGTTTTCAAAATCGCTTTCCAAACTAGGAACCTTATCGATTAATATCAAATGGTGTGACCAAGAAATTCGGAGAAAGAATTGAAAGTCAGAAATTGAGATTCTGATAATTGTAAACAACTTTACGTACAATTATAGCCTCATGTCTTTGAGCTTGTCCAATTGTGCAACAAGTTGCTGCACTATTGGGGTTTCCTGCTTGAAAGAGGCTTCAATTTCGATCATTTTGCCAATGACTACAACTGAATATACTTTGGCAAAGGCTCTCATGTACTTTAAATTTCGTACAGAAAAACCTTTTAATTGTGGGAATTCTTTTTAAATCAGAAGCAAGCATTTCTATCACCTTTGCACCCCATGCCTTTTGGTTGTCTTTGGTTAGCCAAAATATAATTGCCCAGTTGCCATTATCTTTAAAAAGCAACATTTGGCTATTCGCGGCTACAACAGTTTTGTTGGGCTTCGAGTATTTTAATCTTCACATCGGTAAAATAATGTAAATAATTATCATGCTGATTGCCACTCATACTAAATCTCTAATTGATAGTAACAAATGAGTCTTGCTAACCCTTGTCCATATTTTTTTTTAAAATTCGCTATCATCTTGGCACCAATTTCGTTTTGACAACTCCCAATTTTATGAAATTCTTGAAATTCCATTGGTTTTTTACAATTTTAATGTTTTCAAATACACATCGTGTACTTCACTATTCTGACACTTTAAAGAATTTGGCTTAAAATGGAATACCGTCTAAAGAACCCATTTTTCCTGTTTTATAATTTTGATAGGCCGCCAAATTTTCTTTGGAGTCCATCACGAATGGTCCATCGAAAACCAATGGATAATCAATTTTCTCCCCACCCAACAAAACAATATCTACTGGTAAATCACCAAATGCTTGCAATTTTATTTCATCTCCCTCGGTCAACAATGCCAAATCGCCTATTTGTAGCGGGCCTTTCTCGGCTACCATGACTTGACCATTGATTACATAAACGCCCAGTTCCCAATTTCCATCGATTGGCAAAATAATCTGTTTGAATTTTCAAAATGGATATGAACCAATACAGTAGGTCTTGCCGTTGGGAGAATGCCCTTGTGATAGAATTCACCTGCAATGACTTTTATTTCGTTTTCATCAAGTTTGAAAGTAGGTATCGTGTTCGCCTTGTAAGAGTAGTATTCAGCTTCTTCAAATTTTTGCTTTGGTGGTAAACTGGTCCAAAGTTGAAGTCCCTTCCTAGATCTTCGAGGGGTTTCTTTATGTATGATACCTTGTCCAGCTTTGATAAATTGAGCATCACCATCTGTCAGCGTATCGGTATTGCCTAAACTGTCTTTATGGACGCTCTCTCCTTGCAACAAATAGCTAATGACCTCAATGCCAGCATGAGGATGAGGGGAGTCCCCTATACCTTTGGTACCTTTCGTTTCATAAAAATCGACAAATACAAAGGGTCCTAAAGACTCAATTTGATTGGTTGGCAATGCACGAAATAAAGTCATCGCACTATCTTGTACTGCTGGAATTCCTTGAAAGGCTTTTGCAATTTCTCTTTTCATAATATTGGTTACTTTTTCCTTTTGAAGGATAAATGAGTAATCAAATCTAAGCAAAAGATGAAATTAGAGCACTATTTTTTGTTTATTTGTCTGCAAAATTAGGATCTAACATTAACTTATAAAATTCAGGAATGACTTATCTATTGCTTTCCATTATCATTTTTTTTATCAACGAAACTTGTCCTAAGTGATAATAAGAATGTTCTATTTGAGCTTCGATATTTCAACCCCAATCGTAGCAGTTTGTAACTGTGATTCAATACATCGACCATCTTGGGTGACATAAGTCGTTTGTAACCGATAGCAATCGGATAGTAACGGAAAATATTTTTATTTATAAATTGTCATAGGCTTAGACCTTCGTGGCCCGTCCAAAAACCAGCGATAGCGAAAAGTCGTGGAAAAGATGCGGATGTAACGCATCCCACGACTGTAGCGGTGCGAATCAATCGCCTTTTTTTGGACTTGATTTTTGGGTTACTTTTGTATCAAGACAAAAGTGACAAGAAGTTGAGGAGACTATAAGCTTTAATGATGTGTTTGGTTTCTGCTAACCGACCGTCACTGTCTTTAGATGTGATGCCATACACTCTAGGAATTTGCAATTCCATAATCTCCGATACTTACAAAAGTTTGTTGATTTTAAATTTATAAATTATGGGATCGAAGTCTCAGACTTGACCATTGTGAATCGGTCTATATATATAATATACTGCTAATCAACATTTTACTAGGCTTTAAATTAAAATAGCTAAACCTATTTAGTGAAAAAATAATTTATGCAAATTCCATAATTTTGATAGGATGCTGAAGATAGATTTTCGTAGAATCCCCAAGTTCCTCTGTCTTTTCCTACGATACTTTTCTGATCAAAGCCGCAATTTACTCCAAATTGTATGACAGTACCGTCAGGCATATTAAAGTTATACCCAATAGAAGCAATAAGAGAAGGGATATAAAATTTATAACTAGTTTCAAATCCGCCAGTAATATATGTTATATCTTTATAATTGTCTATTCCCCACCAAAGAAATCTATTATCAAGACCAAGAGTAAAATAAACATTTGACTTAGTGTTCGATGGGATATGAAAGGTTAATTTTATTGGTATTCTAACATAGAATAAAGAAATATTTAGTTCTTTATGGACTTGAATCGGAAATGTAATATCTGTATAATCAAAAGAAAACTCATTACTATAATAAGTGATGCCAAATTCTGATCCTAAAGATATATTTCTTGAAATGGGCATTGAGGCAAGAAATTTAACTCCAATACCCAACTTATCTTTTTGGTTAAAACCTGGCCAAGAATGTCCAATGCGACTAAAATTTTCTTGGTCAACTTTGGCCAAATAGGGATAATTCATATCAATTCCAACTCCGTAAGAAATTCTCTTTTGGCATGAGCATCAAATTGTAAAAAGAAAATTGTAGCTATCGTTAATAAATATCGCATGTCTCTTTACACTTTAAGTTCTATTATTGATTGGGTCATAACATTATTTACTTGTTAAGAATTACCCGAAATGAATAATTTTTGCCAATGAAATACCAAAAAATAATTTTTAAATCCAGAAAGATTTAGATTTTTGGGTTTATTATTATTCATAAATTCAGGTTTCCATAAGTATAGAATGTAACAAATTTAGTGCAAAAGCCGCATAAAATCAAGTTTAAGCAGATAAGATTCCATCTTTTTAGGAAAATAAGTGCTTATAATGCTTGAAAGCGACAACAGCGCATAATATAAAAGGCAAAGTAGAGACAATCATCTTGATATTGACAGTCATAATTCCTATCGCCAAAATCAATACCATCAAGATCCCAATGCCATAAATTCCTATAATGGTCAGTGTCCTACTAGGCGTGCTTTGAATCAAAGTTAATATTAGGAAGGCTTGAGAAATAAATGGGATAATCGTAAGAGGATGCAATACCGCCCAAGGATTTACACTAAGTTTTTTGAGTATTTCGAACTCAACTTCGTACAAAAACTGAGCATTGTTCCCTCCCCATTCTAGGAAACCGAACAATGAAGCCAATACTAAGGAAAAATTGATGTATTTAGCGCTCATTTTGAAATCTAAAGATGGTTCTTTTATCGTATTTTTTGGTATTACAACACGTCTCTTATTTCCTCTGATTTCTCGAAAATCCTCTTCGCAAATGTGCATAGTGGCACAACATTAACTTGTTTTTCTCTTGCGAATTCGACCACTTGATATACCAATTGCTTGCCTATTCCTTGGCCATTATATGCTGGCTCTACTTCAGTATGATTAATGACGATTCTGTCCTTGCCTAACCAAGAATAGAAGATCTGCCCAGCGGTATTTTGACCGTCCATTATTTGAAATTTCCCACTGTCTTCATCTTGTTTGTGTATAATTTCCATTTTAATGTATTGATGTGTTTATTGTAATCGGATTCTGTAGAACTTTGTGTACAGGACATGAGTCAGCTATTTTAAGCATTCTGGTTTTTTGATCTTCTGAAATGTCCGCATCGTGAAAAGCAATATTTCTCGTAAAAATTGCACTTGATTGTGGTAAATTGCTCTCCAAAATTACCTCCACTTTGATTTCTTTGATGTCCCAACCTTTGTGATCGATGTACATCTTTAAAGTTGCAGCCGTGCAGCTAGCCAAGGAAGTAGCCAGTATTTCAAAAGGATTAAATCCCTTATTGCCCCCTCCCTTATCAAGGGCTCGTCTGTTATAAGGAGATTATTTCCAGCCTTTACTTCTGTGTAATATTTCTCCTGCCCAATCTTGGCCTCAACCCTTACAGAGGTCATTCTGCTGCAGAATCTAGCCGACGGTAAGTCAAAGCTCCAGATGGACAACAATTGATTTGTGCTATAAGTTCTTCAGTATTAGCGTGTTCTGGGGTGATCCATGGAAGTTCTCTCGGGTGATAAACCTTGGGTAATCTTTTAACACATTCTGCGGCATGGGTACATTTTTTGGGTTGCCAAATGATCGCTATTTCACCATTGCTATATTCTTTCTTATCCATTATTAATGAATTTTATTGTGAAAAATTTTCTTGTAAATCTTTTATTTTTTGATTAAAATCAGCAAGAAGGGTCTGATCTAAAATACCATCTTCATCGTTGAAATTTTCATAAAATTTTGGCAGCGAAAATGTTTGAAGAATATTCCCTCCGAATGCAGGAAATATATTCTTGGCTAAATTCATGCTATTTCCTCCTCCAAATCCTCCTGGAGAAGTCGTCATAACAAACATTTTTTTATCTTGAAACACCTTAGAATTTATCCTTGAACACCAGTCAAATACATTTTTGAAGGCTACTGAAAAATTTCTGTTATTTTCAGACAAAGAACAAACAATCAAATCACATTGATTTATGTTTTCTAAAAATAAGTATGCCTGTTCAGGATACCCAGCCTTTTCACGATCCACTGAAAAAATTGGCATTTCATAGTCATTCAAATCAATCAGATTTATCTCGGCCTCGGGAAATGATTTTAAGGCAAAAATCACCAAGCGTTTGTTGATAGAAGTGCTTGAATTGCTCCCTGCAAATGCGAATATTCTCATAAATTTATATGGTTTTGGTTGTTTTAATATTGTGTTTAGTTTTGAAAAATTATTTTTCCATCTTTACTTAATTCTACTTTTTCTCCCTTTCCTCTAAATTCATAGTGATCATTTTTATACCACATGCCTGATGCTGGTTTTTGATCGACGAGTTCTATGGTTTCTTCACCCAAAGTTAGAGTGGCCGTGCGAACTGTATTGTTGAATTCCATGTACAGCGTTTGTCCAGATTTGTCTTTTGTTTGGGCTGTTATAATTTCATCAGAATGGGTGAAAATCACTTTGCCTTCCTTGCTTAGCTCAACATCGTTGCCTTTTCCTCTGAGCTCGTATAGGTCATTCTTGTACCAAATTCCAGAGGCAGGTTTTTCGCTTCGTAGGATTATATTTTCTCCGTTAAAATTCAATGAAACCTGATCTCTTTTATGGTTAAATTCTATGGTCAGCGTTTTACCTTCCTTATCGGTTAAAGTATAAGGCGCCAAATCTTCTTTCGTTTCACTTTTTTCTTTTGAAATAACTTCACTTGAAGGTTTAGTTTTTGGGGCATGATTGCAGGCAACGAATATTGAAGTAAAGCACAATGAGGAAACTAAAATAATGTTTTTCATTTAAAAATATATAATAATTTATGTTATAAAATATGAAATTAATTTTGAATTAAAATTTGAAAAGCGGATAATCTATTGTACAAATAGAATGGAAAGTAAACCCTTAAAAGTAGCTCAAAGTTTATCATATTGTAGGAAATTAATATTGGAAAATTATTTTAAAAAACCAGCAATACGTGATTTAAAAACCAACATTAATAAGACTAAAATATAATGAAGAAATGATTTAATCCGAACTACCGCCCATTCCAATCGTGAGCAAAATAAAGCTCTCTTCAACAGCAACGACACTATGCGTAATACCTGAGTCCAAAACTATCATTTGTCCAGTTTGGACATCTGAAGATTCACCATCAACCGTGAATTTTATTCTTCCTCGAACCACTTGTACGCTGATAATACCTTTGGTTGAGTGAGCCTTGAGCTCTTCATTTTTCTTGAATCCCATCAGAACTATACGCAGTTTATCCGATTTGAATAGGGACATAGAATTATGTCCTTTTTCGGACCATGAGGCTTCACTGGTAAGCTGATTCATCATCTCGTTTAAATCAATTTCAACCTTGGGCGCAAAAATTAATCGATTATTATCTGGTCGTTGAGGCGTTGCATTGTTTTGTTTTATATGTAGCGAAATGAAATTATCATGCGTTCTGAGTTTTGAAATAATATTGGAAGTTTGATCATCAGAGGCAATTCCATATCCATTTACCAAAATTCCTTTTTTATTGTGTTTCGTGGATGAAATGGCATAAAGTATGGATTGGTCTTCAGGGTCAGAAGCCCCTTCGAATCGATATACCTTGTCTATCTGAAAATCTTCTGGCGACAATTGTTCAGATATTTGATGGCAAACCAAACATTCTTCTTTTACATTAAAATCTAAATCATAACCCAGTCTGTTCAATGCGTTTATCGTTTGAGATAAAGTGCCATAATATTCCTCTAAAGTTGAGTTTTCCATAATGTAATTATGTTTTATAAAAGAAGAAAATCTTAACCAGCTTCAATTTACACTTTTTTTATCAAATATTAAATAGACTTAATGCTAAAAATTTTTCCAAACTTGGGATACATCCATTTTGTACTAAATCAATTCAATAAATCTTTTTTTGGGCACTTTTTAAAAACATTTAGCCAATTACTATGATTTACTAAGTATCAAATCCGTTGGTATTTTTGATATGGAATGGACAATTTTTAGCAACCAATATAAGTGTTTGAATGCCCATTTAATACGCAAATATTTGACAAAAAACTTTTGAACCTGTCATCATGAAACAAAGAATAATCATAGTAGGAGCGGGGTTCGCAGGCATACAACTTGCGAGAAACCTCAATAAAGATCATTTCGATATTTTGTTAATAGACAAACTCAATCATCACCAATTTCAGCCTTTATTTTATCAGGTCGCTACTTCACAAATAGAACCATCCAGTATTTCATTTCCAGTGAGATATATTTTTCACGAACAGAAGAATATCGACATACGTCTGACCGAAGTTGAATCCATCGAGCTGGACTCAAAAATGGTCTTTACTTCGATAGGATCTTTCCCTTATGATATTTTGATTTTAGCACAAGGCTGTAGTACCAATTTTTTTGGAAATGACCAAATTGCTAAACACTCTTTTTCCCTTAAATCCACCTACGAAGCCATCGCTATTCGAAACCATATCTTGCAGATTTTTGAAGATGTGTTGTCGGCTGACGAACAAGAACGAGAGTATTTGATGAATTTAGTCATCGTTGGAGCAGGACCTACAGGTGTAGAACTTTCAGGAGCTTTTTCCGAAATAAAGCAATTCAACTTACCAAAAGATTATCCGAAGATCGATTTTTCAAGATTTAAAATTTATCTCATAGAAGGGAGTAAACATACCCTCAATAACATGAGTGAGAATGCGAAGAAAGTGTCTGAAACTTATCTCCATGAAATGGGTGTAACGGTGAAAAAAGAAACATTTGTTAATGGCTATGATGGACGAATTTTAACTCTGAGTACAGGAGAAGAAATTAAAACAAAGACGGTCATATGGGCCGCTGGTGTTACTGCAAATGTTATCCAAGGACTACCCGAAACGTCTCGAGCTGTGGGCAATCGAATCAAGGTGGATCGATTTAATCGTGTTGTAGGTACTGAAAACGTCTATGCAATTGGTGATATCGCATTCATGGAAACGCCGAATTACCCCAAGGCTCATCCCCAGGTAGCCAATGTCGCCATCAATCAAGCGAAAAATTTAGCCAAAAATCTAGAACGCATAATTAATCAGAAACCGCTTAAAGAGTTCGAATATCGCGATCTTGGATCCATGGCAACAGTAGGCAGACATAAAGCCGTTGTTGATTTTCCTAAATTGAAAATCAGTGGATATTTTGCTTGGTTTATTTGGATGTTTCTACATTTGATGCTTATCTTGAGTGTGAAAAATAAACTCATCATTTTTATCCAATGGTCGTGGGCTTATATTTCCAAAAATTCATCGCTTAGGCTCATTTTGACACCACAAAATTCAAAGAATTGAACGCCAAATTCTATCCTTGAAATAAGTGAAAAAGGCAAGTTTTTGATTAAGATTCTAGAAATATTTCACATTTAATACTATGGTTAAAATTTTACTGAATATTTGCTTATTGGTACTGCTGATAGAGCCAATTTTCTCTCAAGAAGAAGTGGTAGAAGGTAAATTTTATGGCGTCGAAAGGGATTTTGACAGCAAAAAATATGGAATAACAAATAAAAATGGAGATACAATAGTCCCATTTAAGTATGATTTGTTATCAATGGCGGTTACAGGGGTATTTAAAGCCAAAAAGGAAGGTAAATTTGGTATTATTGATAGCAATAATCGGATTCTTGTTGATATTATTTACGATGAATTATATCAATACCATCCATACTTTGTAACAGTAAGAAAAAGTAAAAATGGCGATGGTTTAAATTTATGTAGTGTCATTGATACTGGCTATGTGACGATAATATCCGAAAGGGAGAATTATAATAAGATCGTACCGGTTTCGAGTACATTTGAATGGAAGGCTGAATTCGCCAAAAGAAACATCGTATTTAAAGCCAATAATTTCAGAAAACATCAAGTATCTCTATTATTTAAGAATGGTGAGGTGGACAAAACATATCCATATGATGATATCATATTCATGGGTAACTATCTAAAAGTTAAAATGAATGACCCCAAAAGGGAAGCTGACGATTTGGAAGGATTGATCGATTGGAATGGAAAGATTTTACTAAAGCCTAAATATGAATATATTGGTTGGGTAAATAAAGAGCTTGTCTGTTTGTACGAAAAGTCCAACTCAAATGCTCAAATAATTGACCTAAAAACCAAAAAAGTAAAAGTAGATAAATACCCAAGTATTATGGCACCAGAACTGAATGGCTGTATGGTAATCCGTAAATTTGACAATGATCTTGAGTACCAAGGAATAATTAATTCAAAATTTGAGGAAATTTACCCTATGTGCAATTGCACGATCTATTATGATGAACAGGAAAAAATATTTAAAATAACCAACAATCTTACGAAAAAAGTTGAAATATTGCGATGTAATTGAGATTAATTCGGTGTTTATGCGCATTTGCAACCCTTACATTGGCTTCCTGGTCTGTTGCTCTTTTAATTATAAACCTCAGATCTGATATTTTATGTCCAATACTAATATTATTTTAAAAATACCCCATAAAAAAACTTTTTATAAGGTTTTAATATTTAATATATGAAGTTGAGCAAATAATATGCTCATTTTTGAAAATGGAATAAAATACAAATAGAATTTATGCGCGTTTATCATGGCATACATGAATTGCCAGCACTTCCAAACTTAGTGATAACATTTGGGTCTTTTGATGGGGTTCATTTGGGTCATCAAGAAATATTTAGAGAATTGGCTACTGTGGCTCACGCCGTTTCGGGTACACCTTTGGTGGTTACATTTGAGCCACACCCACGTTTGGTCATCTACCCTTTGGATAATTCAGTTCAGTTACTGACCAGTCTGGATGAAAAGATGGAACTTATGTCAAGGGTAGGGATAGAACACCTTCTGATACTGCCATTTACAGTTGAGTTTGCCCAATTGAACGCGGATGAATACATAGAAAAAGTAATATTAAAAGGAATAAGACCGCACACAATCATAATCGGTTATGACCATAGGTTTGGTTTGAATAGACAGGGCGATATCAATTTTTTAAAGTATTTTCAAGAAAAAGGAAACTATGAATTGATCGAAATTTCTGCAAAGAAAATTGACGATATAGCCATCAGTTCTACAAAAATAAGAAATCATCTTTTGGGTCAAGATTTGACGGAAGCCAATTTGCTATTGGGCCATCCATTTATCATCAAAGGAGAGGTTATCAAAGGGTTCCAGAAAGGTAGGGATCTGGGATTCCCAACTGCTAATTTAAAGGTTGCAAAACACAAGCTTTTGCCGGGATTTGGAATTTATTTGGCCAAAGCCATCGTAAGAAATGAACCAAAATTTGGGCTGTTATATATCGGAAAAAGACCTAGTTTGAGTTCCTCTGATGCGGTTTCGGTTGAGCTGTATATCATGGACTATTCGGGCGATTTGTATGGAGAACATCTGACAGTTGAATTGATTAATTTTATTAGACCCGATAAACAATTTGATTCGCTTAAAGACTTAGTGACTCAAATGCAAGCCGATGAAGTAAAAGGAAGAGAACTGATTGGTCAGCCAAAACACCAAGGGATAAATGCGTAAATTGGCGATTGTACTGCTCAATTACAATAGCGAAAGACATCTACGGCAGTTTTTACCCCAAATCCTAGACACCATCGATGACCAAGTTCGGGTTTACCTCATAGACAATGGTAGCACCGATGACAGTTTAGCATATATTAATAGCCTTAAGAAAGATATTCCCATTATAAAACTTGGCAAAAATAATGGTTATGCTGGAGGCTATCACTTGGGATTGGAACAGGTAAAAGAGCCCTATTGGGTATTG
Organism: Saprospiraceae bacterium; assembly: GCA_016720635.1. GTDB lineage: Bacteria > Bacteroidota > Bacteroidia > Chitinophagales > Saprospiraceae > JADKKF01. The sequence goes on along the minus strand of JADKKF010000013.1, from coordinate 130,898 downwards.
TTGAATTCGGATGTCAAAATCACAAGAAATATCTGGTCCGAAGCCATTGATATTTTTGAAAAAAATCCTTTGGTCGCAGCATTTCAACCCAAAATATTGGATCTAACTCATCCAAAAAAATTTGAATATGCCGGTGCCTCTGGAGGGTATCTTGACACGCTTGGTTATCCATTCAGCCGTGGAAGAATTTTCGATACGGTAGAAGAGGATAACGGTCAATACAATGATGCTAAGCGTATTTTTTGGGCATCTGGCGCATGCCTTTTTATGCGGAAATCAGCTTATTTTGAGGCGGGAGGCCTAGACGCAACTTTCTTTGCTCATATGGAAGAAATTGATCTTTGTTGGCGGCTGCAAAAAGCTGGATATGAAGTTTGGGTATTTCCTGATCTGGAAGTTTTTCATCTTGGAGGAGGTACTTTAGCCTACAACAACCCTAAAAAAACTTTCTTAAATTTCAGAAACAACCTTTTGATGTTAGGAAAAGAAGAAACAATTGGACGACTTTGGTGGTTGATACCCATTAGATTGATATTAGATGGGGTGGCTGGAGTGAAATTTTTGGCAGGTGGCCATTCGCAACAAATTTGGGCCATTGTAAAGGCTCATTTTTCCTTTTATTACCATTTGCCTTATATCATCCGATATCGTCGATCTGATCAAGCAAAATTCCTTGATTCCAAGTCTTTGCATGGTCATTTTCCGCGAAGTATTTTGATTGATTATTATTTTAAGAATAAAAATACATTTTCAAAATTAGATTTTTAATTGACTTTGAAAAATACATTTGATACAATTTTCGAAGACGACTATATCATCGTCGTCAATAAGCCAGCTGGATGGCTCAGCGTTCCTGATAGATACGATAGCCAAAAGCCTTCTGTTTACGGAACATTAAAGCTAAAATATCCAAACCTGTTGGTAGTCCACAGAATCGATAAATATACGAGTGGACTTTTGATTTTTGCCAAAGAACCAAACACACATAGGGCCTTGAACCAGATGTTCGAAGACCACGAAGTTCAAAAAGTTTATCATGCTATCGTGCAGGGCGTTCCTCTTGATTTGGAAGGTACCATTGACCTTCCCATAGCCAAAGACCCCAGTCACGATGGTCAAATGAAAATTCATCCTAAGGGCAAGAAGAGCGTGAGTCTTTACAAGGTTTTGGAAGCCTATAAAGAATTTTCTTTATTAGAATTTCAAATAAAAACGGGTCGAACACATCAAATCAGAGTGCACTCCCAGGCCATAAATCACGCTCTTGCAGTTGATAAAGTTTATGGTGGAAAAGAAAGCCTAACCATACTTGATATTAAGCATGGCAAAAAGCTGAATCGAAGCTTGTGGGAGGAAGAAAGACCATTGATTAATAGACAAACTCTCCATGCGCAGAGCTTACGATTTATACACCCTATTACCAAAGAAGAGATTACATTGGAAGCTGCTTATCCCAAAGATTTTAATGCCGCAATCAATCAATTGAGGAAGTGGCAGGGTAGAGCTTAAAGCCTATACTTTTTCTAAGAAAATTTCTGCCATCATACACCGTGCACTGCCTCCACCATAGGTTTCTATGGTGTTTAGATCTGCATACAACGGGGTGGTATGTTTGGTGATTTGACTCAATTGATTTGGATTTAAGCTGTTAAAAGCCTGTAAACTCATTGCCAAAAAGGTGTTGTTGTCTTTGCCCTTTACCTGTAACATATTCCCAGCAAATTTATTCATTTGGTCAAGAGAAATTTCTATGATTTCTTTTTTTGTCTGATGAAGTGAATCGATCAAACTCTTTTTTTCTTCGGAATCTGGAATGGCATCGAGGCAAATTACGCAAAAATCGGTACCAAGAGACATCAATACATTCGTGTGATAAATCGAGTCTCCATTTTGGTCAAAGGCATCAAAAAGAACCATCCTATAGTCCATTATATTAGCCCATATTTTCAATAATTTTTCATTCGTTCGGATGCTGCGATTGGCATATACGATTTTGTTTTTTCGATCCAAAATCATGGATCCAGTGCCTTCAAGAAATGAATTGTTTACTTCCCCCCCTTCTAGATGAATTCTTCCTTTAAGTTGAAATTTATTTTTTAAAATTTCTAAAATCCCTTTTCTGCGCTCTTTCCTCCTAATAGGACTAAACATAGGATAAGTAATAATCAGGCCATTTTCATGCAATGAAATCCAATTATTGGGAAAAACAGCATCGGGCTTTAAGTGGGTCAGACTATCTTCTATCACCATGACGTCAACACCACTTTCTTTAAGTGTAGTGACGAATTGATCGAATTCTATGATCGCTTGTTGCTTGATTAATTCTTCTGAAGCAGTAGGTGGAGTCTGAAAAGAATTGTTTTTTGCCGTCTCCTCATTGTATCCAAAAGAGACGGGTCTTACCATCATGATTTTATTTGTTATTTGTTCCATATAACTATGATTCAAGCATGAAAGGATAACTGAAATCGGTAGGCGAAACAAAATTTTCTTTCATGGTCCTTGCTGATACCCAACGCATTAAATTCAATGATGATCCAGCTTTGTCGTTTGTTCCAGATGCTCTTCCTCCTCCGAAAGGCTGCTGGTGTACCACGGCTCCTGTTGGCTTGTCATTGATGTAAAAATTGCCAGCAGTATGGCGAAGTATTTCAGATGCTTTTACTATGACATTTCGATCTTTAGCGAATAATGCACCCGTTAATGCATAAGGCGATGTTTTATTTAAAATTTCTAAAGTGTCAAAAAAATCTTGGTCTTGATAGACGAATATGGTTAGGACTGGACCAAAAATTTCTTCACACATTGTCTTGTAATACGGATCTTTTGTTAGAATGACCGTAGGCTCTATGAAATATCCTTGAGTTTTATCTCCCTTGCCTCCAATTACTATTTCTACGCTTGGGTCATTTTTTGCATTGCTGATATAATTCATTATTTTGTCAAAAGATTTTTCATCTATGACTGCATTTATGAAATTGGTAAAATCCTCCACAGTTCCCATCTTGCATTTCGCCAAGTCTTCCTTCATGTATTTCAATACTTCTGGCCAAAGCGATTGAGGGATATATGCCCTTGATGCGGCTGAGCATTTTTGACCTTGAAATTCAAATGCACCTCTTGTTAGACCAACTGCGACAGCTTTTGGGTCGGCCGAAGGATGGGCTATGACATAATCTTTGCCACCAGTCTCACCTACGATGCGTGGATATGAATGATAAGTATGGATATGATCTCCGATGGTTTTCCATATTTGTTGAAAAACTTCCGTACTTCCTGTATAATGAATCCCTGCAAAAGCTGGATGAGAAAAAATCACTTTACCAGCATCTGCACCCCCTACATATACCAAATTTATTACTCCGTCTGGAAGTCCTGCTTCTTGGAAAATTTTCATCAACAAATGCGCTGAATATATCTGTGTTTCACTGGGTTTCCAAACAACCGTGTTTCCCATCATTGCTGGAGCTGTCGGTAGATTGCCAGCTATCGCCGTAAAGTTGAATGGCGTAAGCGCGAAGACAAATCCTTCCAACGCTCTATATTCCACCTTATTCCAAGTCTGAGCTGGGCTGTAGGGCTGATTTTTATAAATTTCAGACATGAAATGAACATTGAACCTAAGGAAATCAACCAATTCGCAAATGCAATCTATTTCAGCTTGATATACATTTTTTGATTGACCCAACATCGTTGCTGTGGACATTTGTGATCTGTAGGGACCAGCCATCAAATCTGCCGCTTTTAAGAAGATGGCAGCTCGATCTTGCCAATCCATGGATTCCCATGAAGCCTTAGCAGCCAAAGCAGCATCTATGGCCATTTCTACTTCTTTAGGCCCAGATTTATAATAATGTCCCAAGGTATGATTTATCTCATGTGGAGGATGAATTCTCTTTCGATCCCCAGTTTTGACTTCTTTGCCATTGATTATGCTATAGATTTCAAGCTCTTGACTTTTAGCAAATTTGATGGACTCTTTGAGCGCTAGCTTTTCCTTGCTACCTGGCAGATAGGTCAATATTGGTTCATTTTTTACTTCAGGAAGTTTGAACAATCCATTTGGCATAATTTGTATGTTTTTATTTTATAAAGTTACTAAATTCTTGATAGCTTTCGGTAGAAAAGGCGCAGCATTCCCTTTGCCTTTGATGATCTCCCTAACGATCGTAGATGAAATATGTGAAAAACTCGGCTGGCTGATAAAAAATATCGTTTCTAGGTCTTTACCCACGATTTGATTCAATTGAGAGATCGTTTTTTCATAATCAAAATCTGAGGCATTCCTAAGACCTCGAACTAAAAATTTTGCATTTTTTTTCATGCAATAATGAGCTGTCAACCCTTCAAAACTGTCAACTTCTACATTGGGAATTTCTCTGCTCACCATTTCCAACCACTTGAGCCTGTCTTCCAAACTAAATAAACTTTGCTTGGAATTGTTTATCCCAACAGCCACAATTATTTTATCAAAGATATGACTTGCCCTCACTAAAATGTCCTCGTGTCCACTCGTTATTGGGTCAAATGAACCAGGAAAAACAGCTATTTTCATGAAAACTAATTTATGACGAAGGTAGGAATTTTTTTAAAATTTTTGAACTTAGATTGACGGGTATTAAAATTTATCGAAAAACTTTTAAACCTTTGAAAGTTTCCTGTGTTCTTAGAAGATTATATTACTTGAGAAGGATTGAAATCACAAATTATAAGCCAGGCGTCCAAATTATTTTTAAAGTTTGGAATCAGATCAGTTACCATGGAAGACATCTCAAATCGGCTGGGTATATCAAAGAAGACGCTTTATCAGTGTTTTGAGACCAAGGATGATTTGATAAAAGAGGTCGTTCTTACACATTTTGATAAGGAAAATGAAAAATTCTCAAGCATAAAATTCGAAACTACCAATGCCATAGATGAGATGATTCTCATTTTCGAACATATTTTGACATTATTGGATGATTTATCTCCTTCAGCGATTCATGATCTTAAGAAATATCACCAAGATTTGTGGAAATACTATGAAGTAGATCACAAGCAGGTGATAGAACAAAATATTAGAAAAAATCTTGAAACTGGTAAGATCCAAGGATTGTACCGAGAAAGTATCGATGTTAATGTCATTGCAAAAGTATATTCCAATTTGGCGTTGTTCGTAACGGATCATAACTTTTTATCTCAATTTGACTTATCGACTACTGATATTTATAAACAAATCATTCAATATCATATTTTTGGCATTGCTTCGGAGAAAGGCAATCATTATCTATTAACCAAAGGCTTGAATTCAAGAGCATTTAAATAAAATTATAAAAATGACCATACAGAAAAAAATTGGCTTGTCTTTAGTCTTTTTGTGCAACTGTCTCAATTTATTCAGTCAAGAGGCATTTAACCTCGACCAGGCAGTACAATATGCACTGAACAATCATAATGAGGTAAAAAAATCACAAATCGCAGTGGAGGACGCCGTTTATACCTCCAAAGAGTACACAGCTATTGGTATGCCCAAGGTGAATGGTAAAGTTGGCTATAACTATTTTATCAAGATACCAACCCAAATTCTACCTGATTTTTTAAGTCCTGTAGTAGATGGAAAATTATTGGGTTATGGTCTGATCCAACCCAATCAATTGCCTCCACCAACCAACGCAGGATTTCCCGCACAGTTTGGAACCAAAAACAACCTGACGGCAGGGATAGAATTAGGGGCCTTGTTATTTGATGGTCAATTTTTCGTAGGATTAGAAGCCCAAAGATTGCTCAAAGAACTATACGTAAAGCAAAAGAATATCACCAATTATCAGGTTAAAAATAACGTAATAAAGGCGTATTTATCCATTTTGATTGCTGAAAAAAATAAGTTGCTGTTAATGAAAAATATTGGCAATGTTGAAACTACCCTTAAGGAAATTAAGGCCATTAATAAAGCTGGTTTTGCAGAACAATTGGATGTGGATAGATTGGAACTCACTTTGCAGAATATAAAGACCGAATCAGATAAGGTGGACAATCTCATTGAACTGACCAAAAATTTGTTGAAATTTCAGATGGGGTATCCACAGGAGGATCCAATCCAATTGACTGAAGATCTGGATATGGTGATAAATCGAATGAAAGTGGAAAAGGCTGAACTTGATCAAAATTTGTCAATTCAAAATCGCCCAGAATATCCAGTGATGCAAACAGGGTTGAAATTGCTGGAAGTCAAATTAAAGGCGATTAAGGCAGGTTATCTTCCGACGGTAGTGGGATTTGGTTCCTACTCTTATAGCCTTCAAAGAACCAATTTGTTTGATAAAAATGATAACAAAGCATTCCCAACAGGGGTGATAGGATTAAATGTTAATGTTCCAATTTTTGATGGCTTCGATAAGTCTTCCAAAATGCAAAGGACCAAACTTGAGATTTCGAAAGCTAAATTAAATATTTCTGATTTTGAAAGAGGAATCACACTTGAAACTCAGAATGCTAAAACGGCAATGAAAAATGCCTTCAAATCCTTAGAGAATGCGGAAAGAAGCCTTACCCTCGCACAAAGAATTTACGATATTACACAAAAGAAGTATAAAGCAGGTGTGGGTACTAGTTTAGAAATCGTGCAAGCAGAAAGAGACTTATACTCGGCTCAATCTGGAGAAATAAATGCGCTTTTTGGATTGATTTCAGCCAAAGTAGATTTGGATAAAGCCCTAGGAAAATAATAATTTAATCAAAACAATAATATTTTGTCTTATGAACAAATTTAATATTTTAATACTTGTCTTCGTTTCGATTTTTTTCGGGTGTGGTGGATCTGGCGCAGAACCCAAAGGAGATAAATCGGCCAAATTGACTGAATTGAAGAAGCAGTATAGTGAAATAGGTGATCAAATTTCCCAATTGGAAAAGGAAATCAATAAAGAAAGTGGAAATAATGGCGCGACTTCAAAAGTTAATCTGGTTGCCGCCAGAAAAGTTCAGCCTGAAGTTTTTAATCATTATATCGAATTGCAGGGGAGGATAGCCGCTGATAAAGAAATAAATGTTAACCCAAAAATACCTGGAATTGTAACTCGAATATTGGTAGAGGTAGGCGCACAAGTAAAGGCTGGCCAAACACTGGCGCTTTTGGATGATGCAGTGGCAAATCAAGGCTTGGCTGAATTACAGCATGGTATCGATTTCGCTAGGGATGTTTACGAAAAACAAAAATCATTGTGGGATCAAAAGATTGGAAGTGAAATTCAGTATTTGAGTGCAAAATCAAATCTTGAATCCCTAGAGAAGAAAATGAAAACCATGCTCGAGCAAGTAGATCATTACAAAATAAAATCACCAATCGCAGGAACAGTTGATCAAATCGATATTAAAATTGGCCAAGCAGCAAGTCCTGGATTTCCATGTATTAAGGTTGTTAATACCTCTCGTTTGAAAGCAAAAGCCGATTTGGCTGAGGCCTATTTGGCTAAAGTAAGGGCTGGCAACCAAGTACTTATCCATCTTCCAGATATAGATAAAAATATTGCAACGCGCATTAAATATGTAGGACAATCTGTTAGTGCTTTGAATAGAACATTCCCTGTAGAAGCTGATCTCATGGGTAATTTGGAAGGTGTGAGGCCAAATATGATGGCGGTCTTCAAAATTGTTGATTATAGCAAGCCTAATTGCTTTGTTTTACCGATAAACGTCGTACAAAAAGGGATGGATGGTGACTTTGTATTGCTCGCAGTCCAAAAAGGAGACAAATGGATTTCACAGAAAACCCCTGTAAAAACAGGCTTATATTATAATGATAAAATTGAAATAAAAGAAGGTTTAAAATCTGGTGATTTGGTCATCGAAACTGGTTTCCAAGAGTTAAATAATGGCGATTTTATCGAAATTCAAAAGTAAGACAAAGTTTAACCCTCGATAGGGGTATCAACATTTAAGCTAACAATCCACATTTTTATGATTAATAAAATTAAGGAGTTCGGGCCCTCAAGCTGGTCTATAGATAATAAAACGAGCATTTACATATTGACGATCATCATCACCCTAGCTGGACTGATGTCGTATAATGCTTTGCCAAAGGAACAATTTCCAGAAATTGTTTTTCCACAATTAATGGTCAATACAATCTATCCTGGGACATCCCCGACCGATATGGAGAATATCGTGACAAAACATATCGAGAAACAGGTAAAATCAATCTCAGGTGTTAAAAAGATCAATAGCAATTCCATCCAAGATTTTTCAATGATCAACATTGAATTTAATACCAATGTCGATGTGGCTGTGGCTAAGCAAAAAGTAAAGGATGCCGTAGATAAGGCAAAAACAGACCTTCCTAAAGACCTACCTTCTCCACCCGACGTTATTGAAATAGATGTGTCCCAAATCCCGATTATGAATATACATATATCTGGTGATTATGGCGTCGATCGATTGAAAAAATATGCTGATTTGATGCAAGAAAAAATCGAAGGCATGACCGAAATTACAAGAGTGGATATCGTTGGAGCTTTGACAAGGGAGGTACAAGTAGATGTAGATATGTACCGTATGTCAGCTGCCAATATAAGCTTTGGCGATGTGGAAAGAGCGATTGCCTATGAAAATATGACAATTTCGGGAGGTGCTGTGGATATTGGGAATGTAAAGCGAAATATCAATGTGGTGGGTCAGTTTACGGATCCTAGACAACTAGAAAATATTGTAATTAGAGGTGCTTCAGGCGCAACTGTTTTCCTACGGGATATAGCTACCATAGTGAATGGATATAAAGACCAAGAGAGTTATGCCCGTTTGGACGGAAAAAACGTCATCACGCTCAATGTGATAAAGAGAAGTGGTGAAAATTTAATCATCGCCTCTGACAAAATCCGAGATCTCGCAACTAAAATGGAGAAAGAAGATTTTCCTTCTGGATTAAAAGTTACTATAACAGGGGACCAAAGTACCACAACGAGAACCACGCTTCATGACTTAATCAATACGATTATTATTGGTTTTATTTTGGTTACATTGATCTTAATGTTTTTTATGGGTGCAACCAATGCTATTTTTGTAGGTCTTTCGGTTCCTATTTCGATGTGTATTGCGTTTTTGATCATGCCCTCGCTTGGTTTTACTCTCAATATGATCGTATTGTTCTCATTTTTGTTGGCTTTGGGTATCGTAGTGGACGACGCCATCGTAGTGATCGAGAATACGCATAGGATATTCAATAACGGTAAAGTTCCCATCAAACAAGCAGCAAAATATGCGTGTGGAGAGGTGTTCTTACCTGTATTTTCTGGTACAATGACGACACTCGCACCATTTATACCTCTAGCATTTTGGCAAGGAGTCATTGGTAAATTCATGTTCTTCCTGCCTATAACTTTGATAGTAACCTTATTGGCCTCCTTGGTAGTAGCCTATATCATAAACCCTGTCTTTGCAGTTGATTTCATGAAACCTCACGACGAAAATGAAGGCAAAGGAAAAATCACCAAAGGATTTAAAATTACAACTGTTGTATTTTTAGCCATAGCCATTTTGTTTTATATCGGTGGGTCCTTTGGGATGGGTAATTTTACCATATTCATCTATTTGATGTATTTATTGCACCATTTTGTTTTGGAGCGAGCCATACAAGGGTTTCAGAGGGTAGTCTGGCCGAAATTTCAAGATTTGTATGCTAGAATGATGACCATATTGCTTAAAGGATATAGGCCAATTGGTTTATTAGTAGGCACGGTAGTTTTGTTCTTTTTTACGCTTATATTGACTGGTAAATTCGCACCGAATGTAGTATTCTTTCCTCAAGCCGAACCGAATTTTATATTTGCATATATTACGCTCCCTGTGGGAACAAATCAAAACTATACTGATTCAATAACCCAAATCGTAGAAGGGAGGGTTCAAAAAGTACTAGGGAAGGACAATCCTGTTGTAAACTCGATTATTGCTAATGTAGCTGTAGGAGCCAACGACCCAAGGTCTATGGATTTGTCTTCTAGTTCGCATTTGGGTAAAGTGACGGTCGCTTTTGTGGAATATGGTAAGCGAAATGGGGTCTCAACTGCTGATTATCTGGATCAGATACGAGATGCAGTCAAAGGAATACCAGGTACTCAAATCATAGTAGAACAAGAGAAAGGTGGACCACCAACTGGCAAGCCCATAAGTATTGAAATTTCTGGGGATAAATTTGATGACTTGACCAAAACCTCCCAAAAGTTATTGACATTTTTGAATAAAAAACAAATACCAGGTGTGGAAGAACTCAAATCCGACTTGGTTGCTTCAAAGCCCCAAATATTAGTTAGTGTAGATCGAGAAAGGGCTAATAGAGAAGGGATTGCCACAGCCCAAATTGGGATGGAAATAAGAACTGCCGTTTTCGGGAAGGAAGTTTCAAAGTTCAAAGAAGACAATGATGAAGTTCCTATTATGTTGAGGTATCAACGCGATCAAAGGAATAATGTAAATATTCTGATGAATACTTCGATTGCCTATAGGGATATGGTGATGATGGGACAGCTGCGCCAAGTGCCATTGTCTTCGATAGCGACCGTTAGCTTCGATAATACATTCGGAGGTATCAAGAGGAAAAATTCAAAAAGAATGGTGACTATTTCTTCCAACGTCCTCAATGGCTTTAATCCAAATGAAGTGGTTACAAGTGTTCAACAAGCAGTAGAGGGTTATTCTATTCCTGAAGGAATAACCATAAATATGGCAGGAGAACAAGAGGAACAGAAAGAAACGGGAACATTTTTGGGTAATGCCATGCTGGTATCACTTGGATTGATATTTTTGATTTTAGTGACTCAGTTCAATTCGCTTTCAAAGCCCCTTATCATAATATCTGAAATACTATTTTCAATCATTGGCGTTTTGCTAGGATTTATCATATTCAGGATGGATATCTCGATCGTTATGACCGGAATTGGCGTTGTAGCTTTAGCTGGTATCGTAGTGAGAAATGGTATCTTACTGGTCGAGTTCACGGATATATTGCTTGAAGAGGGATATGAATTGAAGGATGCCATCATAGAGGCAGGTAAAACTAGGATGACACCCGTGATACTTACTGCTACGGCTACTATTTCAGGATTGATACCATTGGCTATAGGACTGAATATGGATTTTGTAAAATTATTCACGGAGTTTAATCCTCATATATATTTTGGTGGTGATAGTGTTGCTTTTTGGGGTCCACTATCATGGACGATGATATTTGGCTTGGCGTTTGCAACGGTACTTACATTGGTGCTTGTCCCAGCTATGCTTTTGATTTCGGAGAGTTTGAAGCGAAAATTTAAACCTAAGAAAGTAGAAGAAGAACTAGCAGATCTGGAGATCGTAATCTAAAAAAGAAAGTGCGTGAAGGATCGTAGAGGAGACGAAGTCTGTCATGTCTTGGAATGGGAAATAACCAGTCAAGACATGACGGTACCCTCGAAGAGCCTGTCCCCCAACACGTCAATAAGACGTGGATAGGGGCACGCCCATATAAAATCAATAATAAACCTATGAATTTCTACCCGGCTGATACTTCAATTTAACAAAAAAACGCTGATCTACGGCGCCTAAAGCTTTGGCAAAACTGGGAGTCATAATCAACTTAACCTCACTCGGATAAACATTGGCTGGGATATTTCCGATGACTTTGCCATAAACCGTCCTATTGAATGCAGGATTGGTCACCTCTATGATAGAATTGAGAGGAGCAGTGGGGTGTAAAACATATAAACCGCCATTGATTTGGCTTTCTTTGATCCATAGAGCAACACCCTGATCGGATCTAGCTGGAATGAGTGCATTTGCCTGTAAAAATCGATCTTTCCAAGTCATAGCATTGTTTGTCGAGATGATTTCTTTTGTATTGGCCGTTTCTATTTTCTCTGTAGGATTGGTCAAAGGCCGCTCAGGGACACTATTTTGTGCCACAGGAGCCTTGTCTTCGTTGGAAAATAATTCAGTCTTTAAATCGCCCAAAGTGTAAGATTTTGACTTTGCTGATGCCGATGAATTTTTTGTAGATGGTGGGGTAGGCTTGGGAGTTTTTCCCTTGGGTTTATGTAAATATCCAAGGATGATTTGATCTCCAACACGGCATTGATCCTGAATTTCTGGATTCATGGCCTTAAGATCGGCGATGCTGGTATGAAAATTTCTTTTTAACTGATAAATACTTTGGTCACGTTGTATAATATGGACTATAGGAATGTTTTGAGATTTTGGGGTCATGGCTACATTCGGGAGTAAGAGCGTGTCACCAACTGAAAGTTTGCCTATGGCCTTAAGTGGATTCAGTCTTACCAACCCAGCTATGTCAACTTGCAAATTTCGAGAAATGGAAAACAAAGTCTGGCCATCTTTGACCGTATATTGAAATTGCTTCGACCCATTACCTGTTCTTTGTAATAAAATCAAATCATTCTGAGAAATAGTAAGCTGAGAAAAGAGCAGGACTAAACAAGCGGTTAATAAGAATCTGTAATCGAATCTTTTCATAACAATTGGATATAAAGTGATAATAATTAAATGCAAATATATGTAAAAAAACTTTAATATGTTTAGATTTTGTTTTAAAAATGCAAATATTGGTTTCAATTTTTAATTTAATTATTTTTAAAAAGATATGACAGTGGATTGTAGGAGGCCATTTAATAAATAAATATTTATTTTAAATTAATTTGATTTTGACTAATTAAACGTATCTTTGAAATCAGGTGAACAGAGGATTTGTTGGGGATTTTGTTGAAAATTTACCGATTCATTTTGAGGATTTTTATGCGTAGGATATTATTCATAATTTTAATTTGGACGATATGTTTCATTTGGAATAAAGGTGAAGCATTTGGGAGTTGTGGTCCACCAACCAATTTGCGGGTTTCATCCGTTACCCTACAAAATGCTAATTTTCAATGGAATGATTTTAATGCTACAGCGCCAATTTTTTGGGAGCTTCGATTGATTGATTTGAGCTCGGTAACGCCAGATACGGTTTATTTTTCAAGCATATTTGTTAAGACATTCAACGTCACATCCCTCTTACCCAATAACTATTATGAAGTAAGTGTTAGGTCGTATTGTGGGACTGATGGATTCAGTATCTGGTCAAATTATGTCAGATTTTACACGCATTTAACGAATCCGTCAAAGTGCAATATGTCTTTGCCTATTGAAAACAATAATTGTTCAAATTTATTTCCTCAAAAATATTTTATTAATGTAAACAATGTCCAGGGCACTGAATTGGGCGTCAATGCCTTCATAGATAGTATAGGCATCATTGTGGATCATAGTTTTCCTTCAGATCTTAATATTTCGTTGAGCTCGCCTTCGGGAAAGACCGTTCGTTTGATACAAAATAGGGGAGTAGCCGCTGCCAATTTTGGGATTCCAAATCAAAATCAATGCCAAACTGCCACTACACTATTGGACCATGCTTGCAAGTCATTGAGTCAAGGAGATGCGCCATATATTGGGCATTTTAAGCCCGAAGAAAATCTGAGTTTGCTTTACGATACTACCAATCCCAATGGTATTTGGGTGTTGAGTTTTTGCGATGATCATCCTTCCGACCTTGGATTTTTGGATTATTTTAGCATCCATTTTGGAAATTCTACATGTCCGCCTATTTCGGATATTTTTCCGTTAAAAGAGCAGTATCACAGTATTTCGATAGAGGTCAATCGCGAAACAACGAATCCCATTATATTTGAATACGGTGGACTTGGATTTGTCCCAGGTACTGGTAGTTTGGCTGGGTCTTCCTCCTCAACAGTAGGTATTATTAACAACCCAGACAGTATTTTTACTGCCAATGGCTTATTTGCAGAGCGGACTTTTGAGGTGTATGCTAGAAAGCAATGTGGTAGCACATTTAGCATTAATTCTTGTCCAATTCAAATCGAAACATTGTGTGAGGATATCGCTATAGATAGTGATTTTGAAGCAGAGAGCTTATGCACTAATGAATGTGGGGTAGCTTGTAATTTAGTTGGATTTTGGAAAAATGCCGCGGGTGATGACACAGAATGGCTTGTTACTGATGCTACACAACCGAATTCGGTCAATACTGGTCCTCAAAATGATCGAAGGGGTCGAGGCAAGTATATATTTTTAGAGACCAGAGATCCAGCCTGTCAAAATGGTAAAAGGGCATCCTTAGTTTCGCAATGTTTTTTGTTGAGGCCCAATATTGGAAACTGCCATTTATCTTTTTATTATTTTATGTTCGGCGCTGGGGTCAATTCACTGAATGTCGAGATTTCTATAGATGAAGGGTGGACTTGGACGTCCTTGTGGTCCAAGCAAGGAGAACAAGGATATGCATGGTACAAGCAGTTTATCAATTTGCAATCTTATATTGGACAAATAGTTCAAGTGCGATTTGTCGGGATTACAGGAGACAATGCGCTGGGCGACATAGCATTGGATGACATTTATATATACAAAAATACCACGGTGGTAGAAGATACTTATATTTACTTCAAGGACAAGGATAGGGATACATACGGAGATGCAATTGATACCCTTAGATCTTGCCTGACGACTCCTCCACAGAACTATGTCGCCAATGCGCTAGATTGTGACGACAACAACAGTCTTATCAGACCCAACAGAACTGAAGTTCAGTGTAATTTGATTGATGAAAATTGTAATGGGATGGCCGATGACGATGGTAGCAATCTTACGTATGCTACCGTAAATTTTATTAATGAAACCTGCGATGGCTTGAAAAGAGGTGTGGTTGAAATTCAGCCAATGTTCGGTACTCCTCCATATCTAGTAGCTTGGAATAATAATGTAGGTGGAAATAGGATATCGCAACTAAAGGCTGGAGATTATCAAGCGACCATCACAGATGCTTCGGGATGTAAAATTTTAACTGAAGTCTTTACCGTAAACCTGGTAAGCTCATTCGCTATCACGGTCAATTTTATAAAACCTTCTAGCTGCTCAGGTAGAAAAGATGGAGAAATCTCTGTGACGACAACAATTGGTTCCAACAATACCAGTTTTTTCTGGAGTTCAGGACAGTCTTGGCCATATCTCCAAGCAATTTCCGATGGCATGTACACGGTCACAGTATTTGATAATTTGGGTTGTAAAGAAGTGATGTCAAATATTGTAGTTCCAACTACTAGGAGTATGGACGTACAAGTACTTGATTATAGGCCAGTCACTTGTGTTGGACATGGCAATGGTTCTATAAAATTATCTGCTTTTGGTGGTACCGCCCCCTATACCTATTGGTGGAGTAATAATTTCATCAGCCAAACCAATCAACCGCTTCATCCTGGAACTTATTCTGTTACAATTTATGATGCAGATGAATGCCATATAAAGCGGGAATATACTATAACGGGCCCAGATACACTGAAAATTAAACTATTGGGAATAGATCCCGTAGTATGCCAAGGTAAAAATAATGGAGCTATTTTTGTGGATGGGACAGGAGGTACGGCCCCTTATTCCTTTATTTGGACTGACGCTGATAAGTCTTACGTTACAAAAAACTTAATCAATATCGGAGCTGGTGATTATACTGTCAAAGTCTTTGATGCCAATGGTTGCACAGCCACTCTTAATAATATTCGTATCGGAGAAACGCCCAATATTCAGATTTTTATAGATTCGATTCATGATGTAGCCTGCCAGTTATCCCAAGACGGTTATGTAAAAGTAAGGGCAGTCGGTGGATATCAGCCAATAAGGTATCAGTGGACCAATGGGGTTCAAGATTCAGTGTTGCGAGGAGTTCCAGCGGGTAGTTATGGTATCAATGCTATAGATAGACTGGGGTGTAAAGAATATATTTATCCGATTGAGATTAGACTTTTGAATCAGGGACTTTCAGTACAAGTTCTAGATAGAAAAAATGCGATTTGCTACGGGGATTTGAACACATTTGTCGCTGTTTCTTCTTCTGGAACTTTGCCTTTGAATTTTCATTGGAATAGTGGCCGTAATGTCGTCAAATCAATTTTTAATGATACGCTGAAGAATATCAACAGGGGTATTTATGCACTGACTGTTACGGATGGCAAAGGTTGTACAGGTCAACTTACCAATATATCTATCAACGGTCCTGATTCCCCTATTAGTTATCAAATCAGAAGATTGTCTAACCCTAATTGTTACTACTCACAGGATGGATTTATAGACTTACGAATCGATGGCGGGGTGTTGCCTTACCGATACATATGGACCAATGGGGCTGTTGCTGAAGATATTTATAACTTAGCTGGTGGACAATATAAATGCACTATAACTGATGGTTTAGGCTGTTTGTTTTCTACCCCCAATATCCCGATTACATCGCCAGACTCAATGAAGATTTCATTTGCATTGAATAAACCTAATATAGGACAGAACAATGGATGGGTAGAAGCTCAGGTTACAGGAGGAACACCAACATATTTTTATCAATGGGATATGGGAGCCAACAATCAACAAAACGCTAGAGCTATTAATTTAAGCAGTGGCCAATATTGGTTGACGGTTTTGGATTCAAAAGGTTGTAGAGAGGTGGTTTCTATATTTTTGCCGCTTTCCACAGCTACAAAAGAAGAATTGGATTTACAAAAATCCATCTCGATTTTCCCTTTGCCAAACAGAGGCTCGTTTACAATTTACTTTGAAGATAATGTGAGGTCTTATGACATTTCTAAGATCGAAGTGTATTCTTCTATTGGCGTGAAAGTTTTGTCTGATCTGAAATTTAATTTTCCTTCGTGTGAATATACTTTGGATTTGCCAAATGGTATTTATTACCTCCACTTTGTGAATACAAGAAACATGAGAATATTTAAAAGCTTGATTATCAATAGATAAATAAAAGGTATAGGAACAACAGGAGCGAACTATGTCACTGATTAAGGTTTGCCCAAGAAACTTAATTGGAGTTTCCCTGAAAGAAATCTATAAAATTAATTGGAAGTTTGCTCAAAATGGCGTTCCTTCGTGGTCTGAAAAGCGTCCTTCAAAAATTAACTTTTCAGTGAAAAAAATCAACGTTGCCATAGACGGTTATTCTTCTTGTGGGAAGAGCACATTAGCCAAAGATTTAGCCAAATCATTAGGATATTTATACATCGACTCAGGTGCCATGTACCGAGCGGTTACTTTATATTTTATTCAAAATGAGGTAAATATCGAATCAGAACCTGAGGTATTAGCAGCCCTGGAGCACATAGACATAGATTTTTCTGTTACTCCCAATGGGAAATTTACGCTGTTGAATGGGGTTAACGTCGAAGCTGAAATTAGGAAAATGACGGTTTCAGACCGAGTTAGTGAAATTAGTGCTATCCCTTCTATTCGAAAAAAAATGGTCGAACAGCAAAAAAAATTGGCGGCGGCTAAAGGAGTGGTGATGGACGGAAGAGATATTGGGACGGTTGTTATAAAAGATGCCGAACTAAAATTGTTTCTGACGGCGGAGCCAGATATCCGTGCTAAAAGAAGATTCGATGAATTAAAAAGCGCTAATATTGATATAGATCTAGAGGCGATCAAAACTAATTTGCTATCCCGAGACAAAATCGATAGTACCCGAGAAGATAGCCCTCTGATGCAGGCGCCAGATGCCATTTTATTGGACAATAGTTATATGTCACGCGAAGAACAACATAGTTTTGTTTTACATTTAATCAAAAAAAAGCTTTTAGATTAATTATTTTATAGTTTAAATTTTGTTACTCTTAGGACTTTAAGAAGTCTAACGAATACAAAAGAAATTGCTATGAATTTTGAAATTTTTAAAGAAAGAGATGGATCTTTTAGGTTTAGATTGATATCATCGGGACAAGAAATAATTAAAAGCGAAACTTACACTAATAAGGCTAATTGCAAAAATGGAATTTCTTCAGTAAAAAGCAATGGAATATCAAAGAATTCTTATGATATCCAAGAAACCCATAAGCACAAATATTATTTTAACATTAAAGCAAAAAACGGTCAGATAGTTGCAAGTAGTGTTAATTTTGACCAATTAAAAGAAGCAGAAAATTGGGTCAAAGTTTTACAAAAATCACTTTCTGATATTGAACTCTGACCCAATTAATATAATTATCCAATCTCTTATAAATTTTGGTTTGGATATTCTTTTCTGTGTTCATATTTGATGAAATCAAAAGTAGTGATGATTCCAATCAAATTGTGATCTGCATCGACGATTGGCACTGCGTGGAAGAGATTCTCTAGAAATAACTCAGCAGCGGATCCGACTTTGTCATCTGGGTATAAAGTAGCAACTTTTGGAGTCATTATATCAGTTACTTTCACTTTTGGATACTCAGAGAATGGCAAATTTAATTTATACAAATCGTGGGTAGTTATGATACCAGCCAATCTTTTACCGTCCAAAACGGGTATATGATGAATACGTTTAGTTGAAAGTATGGCATGCACGGCCTCCAAGGTGTCTCCAATATTAACAGTGTACAGTTTAGTACTCATTACGCTACTAATGTGCTCATTCATCATAATAAAAATCTATTTTATGGGTATTTAATAATTATTTAGCCTAAATGTACAAATTATCGGTTATTTCTAGATTATTTTGCATAAAAATTTATTTTTAAAATGAAATATTTTTTATTTTTTTTCAATTTTCACCTTATTATCTCCTCTTTAGGTAGCCAAATTCCTATTCAGAACGTATATTTAGCCACTTTTGAGACCGTCGGTCTTTCGTCAAAAGTCACCTCTATTTCACTTATCGACAATCACAATATTGGTTATTATAATAATCAGCCTTTCTATGCTAAGGACTCAGTTTTATTATATACAGCTAACCAAAAACTTGACACTTTAAATACTGATATTTATGCGTTGAATTTTCCACACAAAACCTTGCAAAGAATAACAGCCACGACCCAATCTGAATATTCGCCTCAGTGGCTAAAAGGTACAGAAATTTTAACCTGTGTTAGAGTGGAAAATAACAAAAGCGATCAGTTTCTGTGGGCGTATCCTGCGGATAGATCTTCAAAGGGTTATAATATGATTCCCAGCTTAAAGAATATAGGATATTATAGTTTTATTGATCCTGAATTGGTCGCCTTGTTCCTTGTAGCAGAGCCTCACGAATTGGTTCTGTATAATTTCAAAACCAAGAAGACTGAAAAGATAGATCATCAAATAGGACGCTGTATCAAAACCAGCGATACAAAGGATGTCTGGTACATTCAAAAAAATCCTACGACAGATTGGGTTCTGAAAAAATGGAATTTTAGGACAAAACAAGTTGAAACCATTAAGTCAATGTTCATGAAAGGCGAGGATTTTATATTTCCGCATCAAAATAAAATTTGGGTGAGTGCAGACAACAAAATATATGAATCCAAACTTGATGCTTATGAAGGATGGAAAATGATTTTGGATGGTCAAAATTGGGGATTAATCTCCATCACCAGAATGGAAAAGTTGGATGAAAACCATTATATCCTCATTGGCAATTAAATGAGACTATATAGGTAAAATGATTTCTTCAAAATTGCCTGTTTGCTTATTTTTCTGAACCTTGTCCCAATCAAAATATCGGCCATTCATCACGATATATACCCCCGTATCTAGCGTTTGCACGAAGGCGAGTGCTGATCCGAGATTAAAAAATCCGTCGCTTGAATTTCCGAAGGCATAAGGAATCATGGCCCCTGTCAAGACGATGGTTTTGTCAATATTAGCTTGTGCCAAAACTTCGGCTGTCCTAACCATACGATCGGTTCCATGGGTTAGAATTATTTTGTCTGCTGGTGATTTTTTGCAATTATGGACGATAATATCCATATCCTCTGGCGTCATCGCGAGACTGTCTATCATCATCAAGGTTTTCACATCAATATCCAACGTGCATCGCCCTTTATTGATCATTTCTGGCAAATGACTGTCTTTGAAAAATAATTCACCAGTTATAAGATTGTATTCTTTATCAAAAGTCCCGCCAGTAACAAACAGTTGAATCATCGCATAAATTATTTATAAGGCAAAGTTAAAAATATTATTAGGATTTCTAATTTTCATTCTTATCATAGTTGCACTTGTTTTGGCGCATTCGGTTATTGTATTGTTGTCGTATAGCTTTCATGATGTCAAGAGCTTTTGCATTTTTTTCCTTTTTTTGCTTTTCAATAATATTTTTCTGCATTTTTGGGTCTTTTTTAGCATCAAATATTTCTTTTAATTCCATATTATTGTCAGAAATATACCATAGGCTGTCTGTGATAAACCTGAAATTCCCTGATTGAAAGTTATAAGCCCAGCTTTTTGTTAAATCTTCTGGATCTTTACCAAAGCTTAGGATAGGCTCCGTATATCCTACAAATTTGGCCATTAATGGCAAAATATCGATTTGTTGGGCTAATTGTTTCTGAACATTTGGGTTTGGGTTTTGGGGATCAAATACCAATAACGGAATTCTATAAGAACCAATTGCAGTTCCAAAAATTGGATCGGCAGTAGGAGTGGAGTGATCAGATAGAATGATGAAAATACTCTGTTGATACCAAGATTGTTTTTGAGCTTCACTAAAATATGATTTTAACGAAAAATCCAAATAAGAAAATGTATTTTCAACCTCATTTAATTTCGGATTTGATTTTATACCCGGTGGCAATACATATGGATGGTGACTGCTAAGCGTGAAAATTGTTGCTAGAAAAGGCTCTGGTAATTTTGAGGTTTCTCTTAAGAAAAAATGAAAATATGGCTCGTCCCAAATGCCCCAAGTTCCATCATAATCTCCCTTATTTGGGTAATCATCCATGCAATGCGTTTTTTCGAAACCAGCCTGTTTGGCGAGATGTTCTAGCCCTAAAGACCCTTTGTGAGCCCCGTGGCTAAAGTATGTGGCATAGCCTTGATTTTTAGCCATTTTTCCAATTCCCTCTACTTGGTTTGCCTGGTATATTGACAATGGAAAGGGAGCTTCCATGAGCGCAGGAATAGATGTTAAAATCGCTGTTATCCCTTCAGCAGATCTTTTGGCATTGGAATACATATTGGTCCAGATGCTACTTTTTAAAGCCAAGCTATCCAAAAAAGGCATCACCGATTTGGCTTTTGGATTGAAAGTTTGTAACCATTCTTGGCTACAACCTTCCATGATGATAAATACTATATTGCGTTTATTTTCAAATTTTGGTTTGTATTGTTGGACCATGGGATACAATTCATTGCATCTTTGGTCTGTAAAAAAGTTTACTGGGTCGAGCCCTGGTCTAGTCATGGAGGTCAAGAGAACCAGCGGAGTGTTCAAAACAGCGGGTACGTGCTTTGATTCTGCATATTGGAATGCAACATTTTCATCTAAGGGCCTCAATTGAACCCCTCCACGCACACCAATTAAAAATAATCCAATGATGATTAAGGCTCCTATCAACTGTTTGTACCATGATTGGGGGACATATTCTTTGGGTGCATATCGATCATATAATTTGCCAAAAAACCAGTACAATAAAATCACAACAATGGGTAAAAACCAGTACTCTTTGAGCATTTGTATTTTGAGTTCGGCGCTTACATTTCCAAGTGAAACTAAGGCATCCCAACCTGACCTTTTTAAATTGAATTTGAAATAAAATAAATCCATCAAACTCAACATAAAAAAGAGCGTGTTGCTGAAGGCATATATGAATTTTAATATTTGGTGAAACCAGCCTTTCAACAATCCTCTATACCAGACTAGGTGGCTTAATGCAAGGACACTCATCGTGTACAATGCCCCTGAAATATCAAATCGAATCCCACCGAGTAATATCCAAATCCAATCTTTTATATTGTAAACATGCAAGAGATTATTATTTAACAAAATAAATAATATTCTAAAAAGGAAATAAAGAATTAAAAGTGGTAATAACCGTTTTATAAATAATGTTACCTGCTTTGGCATTCTATTTTATTCTAATTAAATATTTAAATTTTAAATCAATCTATCCCTGCTCTGAGTTTTACAAATGATTTTAATCCAACCCTGACAATATACCTATTTCAGAACATTTGAGCTTTCGTATTAATACAAAAAACATCATTTCTTACCTACCTTTGGTATCAAACGAATGAATTTTTCTGGAGTTAAAATTTTGTAGTAAAAAGCATCTGGATAGTTATTTTTTCGCAATTGAATCAACAATGGTAATTCATTGGAAGACGAGGGCAATTCTTCAATATAAATGCGCGTATATTTTGCATCTTGTTTAAAATATACTAAGCCAAAATCCAAAAACTGATTGGCCATTTCTGGCTTAAAATTTTCATTAAGATGAGTTACAACCTGGATCAATTTTCCACTGGTAAATGTAATTTCTGAGGCCGAGGTATCTATTCGGGTCATATTATTTTTTAGCATAGAAGCCGCTTCGATGCTATCTTGGACAGCCTCTTGCAATTCTGTTTTTTCTTTTAAATATGTATTTATTTCAACTTCTTCTTGGATAAAAACGTTAGCGCCAGGAACTAAATGTATCGTCCTATTTAGGGAATTGCTGATTTCATCAGATTTTCGAACCCTAGTGAGATTTCTTTGATATCCCGTTTTTGAGATGATAATCTTGTGCTCGTATCCAGGGAGTATCCAGGTCCTAAATTTTCCGTCATGGTCAGTATAAGTCTCATCGTATTCTCCATCGCCTGTATTGATAGCCACTACATAAGCCCCATGAACCGGCTTTGATGTCAAGCTGTCTAAAACAATTCCTTCATCCAATTTCTTGCTTCTTCTCAGTCTTAAATCGAAGGTTTTAAAATCTGATTTTAACTCTTGCGCATTCAGTTTAATCTCGATATTAGAATATCCGCGTCGTTGGATGGCAACGATCCCATCGATCAAATCTGGAAGATCAAGCTTATAAATTCCATTTTCATCTGTTATTTGACTCGGGAGGTTGCATCTGCTAAGATCAATCAAAGCTCCCCCAATTGGAAGATTAGTTTCTAGGTCTTTTACCGTGAATTGGATTTGTTTTTGCTTTTTTTGATGAAAATAAATCTGACAATTTTGATTTGGATTTCTATTGCTGTTCCAATACCCTCTTAAACTAGGACCATCTATGGTATAGGACCATTCGTCCTTCTCTGTGTTGATCGGCTTTCCTAGATTTACGGGGGCTTGAAATTCGTTTGCACTAAATTGGGAAGAAAAAATATCCAATCCTCCAAATCCTGCATGAAAATCACTAGAAAAATACAACTGATCGTTCATGAAAAAGGGACTCAATTCATTTCCTTTGGTATTTATGGTCTTATCCAGCCTCACTGGTGGCAACCAAAATCCTTGACTGTTTTTGCTTCTATAAATATCAAACCCACCAACGCTTTCAGGTCTGTTGGAGCTGAAATATAGATATTGACCGTCTGGAGAAATGCTTGGGGACAAATCGCAGTATTGTCCTAAACTAAAAGGTATGGGTTTTACATTGACATAAGCTCCTTCTCCAATAATAGAAGCTTCATAGAGCCTAGATTTGGATGAATAAGCGTAAGGTGGACGCCAATTTGGGTCAAATTCTGTTGAACAAAATACGACTTTATTCAGAATCTCATTTTTAGAATAATCCATCAATGATTGGTTGAACATAGCTATTTGGTCCGTACCAATTTGTAGGTTATTCTCAAAAATAGTATCTCCAGTTTTTTCAGGGAGGTTAAAAACTTTATATTGTATTTTGTTTTTGAAGGCAGCTATTTTTATCCTTGATTGTCCTGGAATTGGAGTTTTCAGGGTTTTAATTTTATTTTGAGGGCTATCGTAATCATTTTTTAATGAAAATAAAATGCTAGAAACCAGGCTGTAATATTTCTCATCTTTATTGTTAGAAATTTGTTCCAGCCACGCCTTTGCATCGATGTATTTACCTTTGTTTTGAGCGATAGTTGCTTTCCACAAGGATATTTTGTCGCTCTGTCCTTTAGCTCCCTGATAAGCACTTAGTATTTTTTCTGCAAGTGCATTGTCGCCTTTTGCTTGAGCAGCCAACCACCATTTATCCCACTCGGCTTCATCTTGAGGTTGGTCTAATTTCCAATATTTTTGGAGTGCAAAATCAAGTGCGTTATAATCGAAAGTTTTACTTAATTCTGAAGGATTGTTCTGTGCATTAGAATTTGTGTTATTTAACAAAAAAATAAACACAGCCCAACTAAATGCAAAGATGCTTTATTGAAATACCAATTCAAAGGGAAAAACCAATTAAAAGCATATTCAATTGTATAATTCAAGAAAATCTCAATATTTTTTAAAAGAATGGGTGCCAAAAATTAATTAAATTGTTGTATGATAATTTTAGTTTCTTTTTGTGGATTTGTACTGTTTTAATGCACAAAGTAAGTGAATTATTATTACATTTGTTCTTAATAATCCATTAATATAAAGTTAAATCAAAAAACAAACTTTCATTTATTTCGAATTATTGTATTGATTTATTGGAAATTCAAAGTATTTTCATTTTATTTATTTTATTTTTATGATAAAAAAGATTGTAATTTTAGCTATATTGTTTTTTGCTCTTGGGTCAGATTCTAGAGCACAATTGCTTAACCACAAACTAGGCGAGTTTTTAGTCCAATTTGATAAAGAGGTGTCTCCAAATGAAATTTTACCTTATTTAACTGATTATCAAGGGAATTTGGTAGCATTTAATTTAGAAACAATCGCAGCTGACTTGAATATTCATAAAGTAACTATCGACTACGCAATTACCAATGAATATGAGTATTTAGCCGCATTGAGGAATAATAATTCGATTTTAGCTGCCCAGTTTAATCATATCGCTAAAAAAAGAGATAGGATACCCAATGATTCTCGATGGAATAGAATGTGGCATTTGCGAAATATTGGTCAAGAAACCGGCTCAACCGTGGATGCAGATATTGATGCCGAACTCGCATGGGATATTTCTACGGGTGGACTTACGGCTCTTGGTGACACCATCGTTGTGGCGGTAATAGATACAGGCACAGATCTAAATCACTATGATTTGAAAAGCACTTTATGGATAAATCGTGGTGAAATTCCAAACAATAATATTGACGATGATCTGAATGGATATAAGGATGACTATTATGGGTACAATACCGACCTCAACAATGGTTCTGTTCAAATAACATCAGGAATAGATCACGGATTGAACATCAATGCATTGATCGGCGCACAAGGTAATAATTCCACGGGGATGACAGGTGTAAACTGGAATATAAAAATCATAACCATAAAAGAATTATCAGATACAGAATCTGAAATCATTGAAGCTTATGAATATGCTCGAAAACTGCGTTTGTTGTATAATCAAACCAATGGCGCAAAAGGTGCATTTATTGTGGCTACCAATTCATCCTTTGGTTTAGATGAAATGTTTGAAAACGATGTGCCGATATGGTGCGGTTACTATAATGCACTGGGAGAAGTAGGAATCCTAAATATAGGGGCTACTGCTAACAATGATGTTAATGTAGATGTAGTAGGCGATATACCTTCCCTTTGCAGTAGTGAACACTTGGTGGCTGTTACAGCATCTAATTGGGATGACGAGAGGACATTTTCTGGTTATGGTATAAAAAACGTGGATTTAGCGGCCCCGGGTGAGGATGTTTATACACTACATCAAAATAATCAATATTTTCAAACTTCAGGTACTTCATTTTCTACCCCTTTGGTGGTTGGTGCTGTTGGCTTGATGTACTCAGTGCCAAGTCTAGGGCTAATTACTCTAGCTAAGCAGGATCCAGCAGCAGCTTCTTTGCTAGTAAAAAAGATGATATTGGAATCTGTGGATAAAAAAGTTAATCTTTTGTCAGATTGTGTTTCAGGTGGTCGATTAAATCTCTTTGGAGCCATGCAAGCAGCATTAGCCTATACAGGAGATTGTAAAGCAAATTGTCTCTCTAAAGGCAATAGTTTGAAAAGCGTTTTGGACAGTTTTAACATCAATAGTTCAGGTGTGGTATTCAGATCCGATACTTCGGGATATGCTTTAAAATCTCAATTCACGACTTCGCTCAAAGAAGCGATGAATTATAATTATCAAATTTTATTACCTAAAACGATTGATACTATAGGAAAAAGACATGTCTATATTTGGACAGACTTGAATCGAGATGGCGTATTTGATCCCAATGTTGAAAAATCAGTAGGCAGAGTAGTTCAAAATACTAGCAAAGTAACAGGCACTTTGAATATTCCATGGAATATAAATGGAGGCACAGCGAGGATGAGAATGAGCATAAAACCATTTACTTCACTTGATAGCATAGCTCCCTATCCTTGCGATACGTTTACGACTGGAGGAGTAGCAGATTTGTGCATCGAGTTGCTAGAAAGAATTTGTCCAACTGCCGATTCAATTCAAGTTACAAATCTTACTCCTGCGAGTGCAACTTTGCGATGGACATCGATCATGGATGGCATTGCATATCTGTATAGATATAAGAAAAAAGGAACTTCAATGTGGATGGATAAGGCTGATACGACTCAATCCTTTAATATCTCAGGCCTGAGTGAATGTACAGAATATGAATTTCAAGTAAAAACCATTTGTGCCTTTGATACCAGTGCATATACCTCGACCCTGGTCTTTAAGACGACGGGCACAGGTTGTCCTGTTTCTACGGTTTCTATTTTACCCGACGATATACTTGCAGTTTATCCAAATCCATTTTCCGATAAAGTGAATCTACAATTCATGCAGGATCCATTTGGAGGACAAGATTTTAAGATAAAATGTATTAATGTACATGGACAATTGATTTTTTCAAAATCAATGAATTCTTCAAGTAGTCACCAAAATTCTACCATTAATATAGGGACTGAGTTTGAACTCCAGAACCAAGGTGTATATTTTTTAATAATTGAATCTCAAGATAAGCGAATCCTCAAGAAATTGATTAAATACTAACCAGAGGATTACTAATCATGAGGGACTTTTTTGATTTATTGGCGAGAATTTTCTTGTCAGCATATTTTCTGTACGAAGCGTACGATTCTGTGGCTTTTTTTAAGTCAACTAAGACTTATATGGCAAAATATGGCCTTACCTGGCAGCAAGATATGTTGATGTATGTAGGCATTGCTTTTTTGATTGTAGGTGGTTTGATGGTTTTGATTGGTTATCGTGCTGGACTTGGTGCGACTTTGCTTATGATATATTGGATTCCTTACACCTTGTTGGTTTATGCTTTTTGGAATTCTGACATTGAACACATGAGGATACAATCCATTCATTTTATGAAAAATTTCGGCATCATTGGTGGCTTGATTTTTGTGATTCTTCACGGAACCGGAAAATATAGCATTAAAAGGGTTTTTGCGAGCACAAGGATTTAGGTATGTTTTTATTTAAATATTTCTCAATATACCTATAGATATGCCAAGTTTCAGATTATTCTAAAGAATATCTTTAAATTAAAGTTTCACATAGTTTGCAAACTATCTATATAAATTATATTCTAAATAAGACTGCTGAATGGTGCTTGATTTTTTGAAATACTATTGGAGGGCCAAAACGACACACCAAGTTCATTCTGAATTTGTCTTCAATTTTTTGCAAAATGTGATTGATAATCCTAGTCATAGCCAACCCTTAAAATTGATCGAAGAAAAACGACAAAAATTCTTAAAATCTAATGAAAAAATCGAAGTTGTTGATTTCGGAGCTGGTTCTAAGGGGCCTAGTTCGACCAAAAAATCAATAAGGAATATTGCACAATATGCGGTTTCGCCTCCTTTCCAATGCCTTTGGTTATATCATCTTGTTCGCGCACAGAAAATAAATCGTGTGTTAGAATTAGGAACTTCACTTGGTATTACAGCGGCTTATTTGGCTCAAGGGAATCCTCATGTCCAAGTAACCACCATAGAAGGCGACCCCAATATTTCAAAAAAAGCAATTGAATTATTCGACCAACTTCATTTAAACATAGATGCTAGGAGCGGGCAATTCAATGATGTAATTACAGATTTAGTGAAAAGTTCGATTACTTATGATCTGATATATATAGATGGTCATCATGCTAAGATTCCAACCTTGGAATATACCCAACGTTTGCTGCCTTTATTGAACCCGGAGGGTGTTATTATCTATGATGATATATATTGGTCTGAAGGTATGAAGGAAGCTTGGCAAGAGCTCAAACAGAAATTTGTTGGTGCTCTAATGATGGACTTTTACTTTTGGGGAATTGTATTTCCAGACAAAAAAGACATTGTACCCAATGATTATACCCTTATTCCTAAAAAATGGAAGCCTTTGCAATTAGGACTTTGGCAGTAATTAAAAAGGAATTACCTTACCTTAAATTCTATGGTGATGGTCCCACATTGTTCCTCCAATTCACCTTGGTCAAATTTAAACTTTTTTGCCGCTGCTATGGCCTTTGCTTTAAGATTGGGATCTGATGTTGTTGATCCGTTTTGAGTATAAATGGCAGAAACGACATGACCAGTTTTGTCCACACAAACTTTTACTACGACATTCCCAGTTTCCTGTGAATCATCACTAATCATAGGTTGGCTCAATACCTTTCTTCCTGAGAGATTTCCACCGACTCTTCCACTTCCTCTTCGTATGCCACTCAAATTATCGCTGTCAGGGTTTCCATTGGGATCTCCTTGATTACCTGGCTTTCCCGTGTTACCTCTACCAGTACCTCCTTCACCCTGGCCACCACCACCAGTTGTACCAGTCCCACCTGTCTTGCCACCACCAAAAGCACCACCATACTTGGCTTTAGCAGCAGCTTTCTTTGCAGCCTCTGCCGCTTGACGATCGGCTTCTGCTTTTGCTTCTGCAGCTTTGCGCCTTCGCTCTTCATCGACTCGTCTTCGCTCTGCATCCTCGGCTGCCTTTTTTTTGCTTAATTCTTCTTCGTACTGTTTCTTTTTGGCCGCAGCTTCGGAAGCTTTGGCTCTATTTTCCTCTTCGACTTTTTTCTTTTCGGCGTCTTTTTTCTTTTTCAACTCTATGGCATCTTCTTTGTCTTGCGTCAAGATATCCTCTTTAGCCTTTGATTTGTCCTCGACTTTTTTTGGTGGTGGGGACTTTTTCGGAGGATCGGTCTCTATTTTATCCTTTCCAATATCTTTAACATTTGGATTATTATCATCATTGCTAGGAGAAGGTGGCGGTGGAGGATCATTGGTAGGATTTGGTTGGTTCGGACCATCAGGAGTACCGATTGGCCTACCATTGCCCATACCTTCGTCTGGAAAACCAAGTGCAACCTCGATTCCTTCTTCGATAGGTGGTGGATCAAGCTTTACCATGATGAAGAACAATGCACCTAATAAAAAAAGGGCATGCAACAAAATAGCTCCAATAAGAGCTTTTGGCCTATTTCCTTTTTCTTCTTCTCTAAAATATCTAATCGTGCGCATATCTTACTACTATCAATGATGAATTAGAAATAACTACTGTTTGATTTTCTCTGTTGCTATAACCATTGGAAGCTTTAATTGATTTACTATATCGATAACTTTTATCAATTCTTCTACTGGAATGGATTTATGGGCGCGAACAACTATGGTCGGTTGCTCAGCTTTCAAACTTTCTTTTTCCAGTAAAGATTTCAAATTTTCCACACTTACGGGCTTATCCTCAATATAATAAACAAGATTTTCATCTATTCCAAGTCCGATGATATTCTTAGAAATATTTTGCCCCGTTTTTGCCTTTGGCAATAGCAATTTGATAGCACTAGGACTAGCCAATGTGGACATCATTAGGAAAAAAAGCAATAAGAAAAATAAGATATCTGACAAGGCTGAAGCCTCAACGACGGACCCATGCCTTTTTCTTCGGGTCAATTTCATAACTTAGCTGGTTTGTGTAAAACGTCCATAAAATCTATCGCAGTTACCTCTATCGAATTGACAAATCTATCAATCATAGAATTCAAATAAGTGAAAAACATATGTGCAATAATACCAACAACCAAACCAGCGGCAGAAGATACCATTTTTTGGTATATACCACCAGCTATTGTATCAATACTGATATTTGCTGTTTGAGATATATTGTAAAAGGTCGTAATCATACCAAATACAGTCCCTAAGAACCCAAACATTGGTGCAATCGCTGCGATGGCTGCCAAAATGTTTAAGTACTTTTCCATTTGTCCGACTTCCACATTTACCACATTTTCCATAGACCTTTCTATATCATGTATAGGCGATCCAATCCTGTTAAGACCTCTTTCTAGGACTCTAGCCAATGGATATTTCGATGATTTACAGAGAGTCTGCGCACCATTGACATTTCCTTTTTCTAGCATTTCATTGATGCTGTTTACAAAATGTGGATCAACGGTGGAGGCTTTTTTTATGTAGGAATATCGTTCGATAAAAAGATATACACTAGCTATCGACAATATACCAATGGGTATCATAATAAATCCACCTTTCTTGATTAAATCCAATAAAGAAAGGGATTTTACCGCAGCCGTACCCGCAGCAGCACTGATATCAGGTGCTTGTGTTATTTGTAAAATAATCCAGTCTAAAATCATAAAAATTGTTTAATATTTAAAATGTGATATTACTAAATGTTTTTTTACTTTAAAATATTATCTTTATAAGTTAAAATATTATATTTTCGCAAAAATAAAATTAGTTTCGCATATTACAAAATTTTATTATATATTAATAATTCCTAGTGGGTTATTTAATAAACAGTGTTTTATATTACAAAACTTTTAGGATAAAAATTGGATGGAAGAACATAAAAAATGGCTACTGGAAGCAATTAGGATTTCAGAGCAGGGGTTTAAGATGGGTAAAGGTGGACCCTTTGGAGCCATTATTGTCAAAAACGGCCAAGTAGTCGGTAGAGGATGGAATCAGGTTACCTCCACTATGGATCCGACTGCACATGCAGAAGTAGTGGCTATTCGAGACGCTTGCGGCTTTTTGAAAAACTTTCAACTTGATGATTGCATCGTGTACACTTCCTGTGAGCCGTGTCCGATGTGTCTAGGAGCCATTTATTGGGCAAGGCCAAAGGCTATTTATTACGCCAATACTCGTGATAATGCTGCTGCTATTGGATTTGATGATAGTTTTATTTATGATGAAATTCCAAAAGCTGTCGAAGATAGAAGTATTCCTACCATCCATATTCCATGTGAGGAGGCTTGGGAAGTATTCAAAGAATGGCAAAATAAATCTGATAAAATTTCTTATTAATTTTCGAAAATCAATGTTTGTCCAATGATAAAAATGATCTGTTTGATATTAGGAGGAGGTGCAGGTACGCGATTGCAACCATTGACCTCTCATCGTTCTAAACCAGCGGTTCCTGTAGCTGGTAAATATCGTTTAATTGATATTCCAATTTCTAATTGCCTGAATTCAGGTGTTAAAAGAATTTTTGTTCTAACACAATTTAATTCTGCTTCGTTGAATCGGCATATTAAAAATACCTATCATTTTGACCACTTTGGACACGGTTTTGTCGATATTTTGGCTGCCGAACAAACTCCTGGCAACGATTCTTGGTTTCAAGGGACTGCAGATGCCGTAAAGCAAAGCATGATCCATTTTCCAACTCATGATTTTGACTATATTTTGATTCTGAGTGGGGATCAATTATACCAAATGGATTTCGAAAAAATGGTAAGCGAGCATATTGCGAAAAATGCTGATTTGACTATAGCAACCATTCCCGTTGATGCTCGAGACGCACCAGAGTTCGGCATCATGAAGGTTAGAAAGGATGGGATGATTGATACTTTTATCGAAAAACCAGCTAAGGATTTATTGCCACAATGGAAATCTGCTGTTGACCCCATCAATCGCAAAAAGGGCAAAGAGTATCTAGCCAGTATGGGGATTTACATTTTCAATAAAAAGGCTCTTTACGAATTATTTCAAGAGAATCCAGCTGCCACAGATTTTGGGAAGGGGATTATCCCCGCAGCCATAAAATCTAGTTATAGGGTAGCTTCCTATCAATATAACGGTTATTGGACAGACATTGGAAATATCCGATCTTTTTTTGAGGCAAATTTGGAGTTAACGGATGTTGTTCCAAAATTTAATTTATTCGAAGATAAAAAACCTGTTTATACTAGACAGAGAAGTTTGGCTCCTACTAAAA
Source organism: Saprospiraceae bacterium (assembly GCA_016720635.1). Taxonomy (GTDB): domain Bacteria; phylum Bacteroidota; class Bacteroidia; order Chitinophagales; family Saprospiraceae; genus JADKKF01. Next base: position 98,841 of record JADKKF010000013.1, on the reverse strand, counting down.
TCATGGGAACTACAATAAAAGGGTGTATCGTAGCCGATGGATCCGTTTTATTGGGCAAAAGGTTAGAAAAAGCTGTGATTGGAATTCGTTCTAGAATTGGTAAAGGAACAGTAATCAAAAGAGCCATCATTATGGGAAATGATTTTTATCAATCTTGGAAAGAAATTGTTTTGGAGAAAGACCAGAATATTCCATTGGGAATAGGGGAGAACTGCTACCTTGAAAATGTCATAGTTGATAAAAACGTTCGTATTGGCAATAATGTTACTATAAAAGGTGGTACATCTTTGGCTAATATGGATCATCCAGATTATGCTATCGTTGATGGAATTATTGTGTTAAAAAAGAATGCTCATATAGGTCATAATGTCAAAATTGGGCTCTAAAGATATAGCTGACCGAGCACTAGAATCAGTGCGAAAATGGCTAGAAACTTTTGTCATTGGGCTTGGTCTATGTCCATTTGCTTCTAAGCCATACAAAAATTACAAGGTGAGGTTCGCTTATTTTGATGGTTCTAAAAATGACTGGTTAGCCAGATTTCAAGAGGAAATTCGTTTGCTCGAAAGTGGGAATATTGATGAAATTGAAACTACATTGTGGGTTTTTCCTACAGATTTTGGGATGATTTTCAGACAATGTGGGACGAAACTGTATTAATAGAAGATATGCTCGAACAAATGGGATTGGAGGATAATTATCAGCTTGCATATTTTCACCCAAATTTTGAATTTGAAGGAATTGATGACGAAGACGACATTCGACATTTCGTCCATAGATCTCCTTATCCTATAATCCATATTCTTAGATGGGACTCCATAGCTATCGCTGAGGCTATTTATCCAAATATTGAAGAGATTCCGGCTATGAATGATCGAAAGTTAAACATTATTGGTATTGAACAAATAAAAAAAATGTTACATGGTCTTAAGTGAACGCATTGATGCGCTTAGGCATCTACAGCGAATTTTCAAAGACTTGAATACCAATCCAGACCATGAAATTTATTCGACGACCGTTGCTAAAAATCCATGGTTTATCCCAAGTTTTGTTCAATCTTCTTTACATCAAATAGAACTTAATTATTTAGACACAAGCTTAATAAGTCAATGGCTAAGTGGTTACCAATTGGAAGAAAATCCAGCAATGCGCATCGGTATAGTATGCGCTGGCAACATTCCTCTAGTATGCTTTCATGACTTTTTGTGCGTTTTTTTGACTGGAAATATTAGTGTCTTAAAGCTTTATGACAAAGACAGCGTATTGTTGCCTTATATTTTTAGAAATTGGATTTCAATTTGTCCTGAAGTGGCTAAGTATTTTGAATTTGTTGAGAGAATGACTTCAGTTGATGCAATCATTGCCACTGGTTCGGACAACTCAGCTACTTATTTTGAATATTATTTTGGGAAATATCCAAACATTATTCGAAAAAATAGAACTTCCATTGGCATTCTATCTGGAAACGAATCTGAAGAAGAATTGGCGCAATTGGGAACTGATGCATTTCAATATTTTGGTCAAGGATGTAGGAATATTTCAAAAATTTATATTCCTGAAAATTATAGTTTTGAAAGACTCAAAGCTGCTTGGAAAGCCTATGATTTCATCATGGATCATAATAAGTATAAGAATAATTTTGATTACAATTACACCTTATACTTGATGAATAAAATTCCTCATAACGCCAATTCCAATATTATTTTTACTGAAAGTAAATCTTTACACTCGCGCATTGGGGTAATGCATTATGAATATTATCAGGACCTCAATGTCTTAGAAACTGAACTAAGGTCTATTTCAGCCCATATTCAATGTATAATGTGCAATCAGCCCATCCTTGGCCATCTTGTCTTCTCACTTGGATCTGGCCAAAAGCCTAAGTTGGATGATTTTGCAGATGGTGTGGATACCCTTCGGTTTTTGCAAAGCCTAAATAGTTAGTGAAAAATTAATATTTTATTCTATTAAAGTGATAGTGCCAATTTGAGGAATTTTCTCACCGTTGCACTCGATGGCTATAGTGTATAAATAGACGCCTCCATGGCATCTTGATTTCCCAAATTTTCCATTCCACTCAATATTTTCACCTTTTGCAGAAAAGACGTTATTGCCCCATTTATCAAAAATATTCATATTGATATCCATTGGAGTTTCACTACCGATTTTAAAAACATCGTTGATACCGTCTTCATTAGGGGTAAAACAATTCGGGATATAAATTGGCTTTACAAAGTGATCCAAATGGGTAATAACCACCGAATCGCAATTGTTTACAGAGTTTAAAGTATCGAAGTAAATACCTGGATTCGTATAGATATGATCATTAAAAAAATATGGGGTCGATCCGTTGCAAATGGTATGATCTACATCAACGACAATGGTAGTTCTTTCGTCAGGAATTTCAAAGTCAAGCGTATCAAAACACGAAACATTGCTCTCTAATATAAGTTTGTAAGCCCCAGCCACAAGGTTTGTAATGGGGTTTGTGATGGTTATTTCTTTACCATTTAAAGTCATTTTGTTGCTGATAGGAATTTCATTATTTGGACTTCCATTAATGGAGAAATCCAGAGCTCCGAGATGGCTGCAATTATTTTCTTGAATATCTTCGATATCCAAAACTATATTATCTCTGAGGTCTCTTATTATAAAAGGTTTTGTATCGCTGCACGCCTTATAATTTGCTGTAAAGGCATAAATTCCAGCAGCCAAATTTGGAGCTTGGTTTGTTGTTAATGGGGTTGTTACGTTTAAAAAATAATTAATATCCGTGTTATTTAAAAATGGGTGATAAGCAGTTGCGCTTCCTAATTTTGAGCAAACTCTATGTACCACCCCAATTGAATCAAGCGCAAAGGGCCGAATAGTCTTGGTGACCTCTTTACGGCATATTTCACCAAAAAAAATATCATCCAAAGCAAAGTCATTGCCATCAAGTGAAGGATTGAAATTTTCAACTGTGATTTTTGCTTGGGTTGCGGATGCAGAATTCCATAATTTATAAAAATTAGTCCAACGGCAGGTGGAACCATTAAGACTGATATTTTCTCCAATTGCTACCCCATTTATAGAAATACTCACAATAGGCCCATTATTTATGTGTAGTTTTTGTACCCAAAGAGAAAATTGATATGGAGTATTTGGCTTAACTGTAACCGTTTTTTCCCAAATCTTTTGATTCAAAACGGGCGCACCATTTATGACCATCATTCCAATATTATTCCCAGTATGATCATTGCAATTGGACAATCCTCCATTCCATGAATTGGGATCATTTGTTATTTTAAATTCCCCTTCTGATATATTAGTTGCAGTTGACCTATAATCTGATTGAAAATCAATAAAAACAGAATTGAAATTACCGTTTGTGATCAAGTTTTCACCGTATTTTATAGCAGTTACTTTGATCTGTTCAGGGTTATCGATTGTGACAAGCGTTGGATTAGTAGTTGTGTTAGAAAATAAGGAAGAAGGAGACCAAATATATTCATCAAATCCACTGGTAGTACTCACTTCAAATGGGACACTTAGACACTGAATGGAATCAGCATTTATAATTAAATCAGGACAGACAAGCGTGTCCAATTCTCCCTCTGCACGGGCATTTAGGGGTAAAAAAATACAAACGTATGTAAAAAAAAGTAAATATTTCATCGTAGATAAGGTAAATGCTAAATAGAATAATTGTATATTTGTCGTCGCAATATAATAAAATTTTCTGAATTGCAAAATACGCAATTTTATTTTTAATTTTTTTAAAATATGAGCGCTAAATCAACTAAAATAACAAAAAAGAAAATAGACTTACCAGAAGTGGTGGTTGAAAAGAATGATAATATTCTGCACTTAAATCGTATGTCAAAGATATTTTTGTGCTTACTCGCGTTTGGTTTTTTCCTTTTTGTAGCACTTAAATTTAGTGGGAGTTCAGTTGGAATGCATGACATTGTTTTTAGTAATAAAAACCCACCAAAGTCTGAATTAATTTTCGGTCAGCCCAGGGGCATAAGACAAGATGAATGGCAAGTTTGGTTGCCCATGCTCTATAATTCTTATCAAAATAAATTTGCTGATTCAATTTATTCAATGGGGGCAGGTAAAGCTGCTTTGATTTGTTCAGCTCTACCAACAAATTCAATACGAGATTTATTTCGACCTAAATTATGGGGGTATCATTTTTTAGATTTTGAGAGGGGATACTCATTTGATTGGAATCTAAAAATCTTTGGATTACTTGCTACTGCTTTTTTATTTTTTATGATTTTTACCAAAAGTAATTTTTTACTTTCATTTTTTGGTGCATTTTGGTTGTTTTTGAGTTCAGCTCAACAATGGTGGTCTAACAATCTTGGCGAAATGTTGAGTTATGTTTTGCTGGCAATTTCTTCATTCCTAATAATCATTTTTACAAAAAAGAAATATGAAATATATGTCTTTGGCCTCCTTTTTATAATTGGAGCTTACACTTTTATCACAATTATGTACCCACCATGGACAATTGCATTGGGATATATTGGGCTATTGTTCACTTTTGGATATTTATTCCAAAATTGGGATTCAATTAAATGGCATAACTTAAAAACAGAAAAAATATTAATTTTAAGTCTATCAACCCTTTTTGTTGGAATTCTAATATTGTTATATTATTTTGATATTAGATCTACGGCCAAATTAATTACTGAAACTTCCTATCCGGGCAAGCGTGTAAATTTGGGTGGGGATTTTGATTTAACAAAGTTATTTTCAGAATATTTAGGTATTTTCATGACGGATAATCATTATCCTGAAAAATGGTTAAACATCTGTGAAGCTAGTGGTTTTCTAATGTTCTTTCCGATATTAATTTTTTATTTTATTTCCGTCATTAAAAACAAACTGAACATTAACTATTTTTATTTAGTATTTTTTATATTTTTAATTTTTTGGTTGGTTTGGATGAATTTTGGATTACCAAATTTTATAGCAAAAGCCACGCTACTCAATCATATACCTTCGTACAGATTATTGCCAATAATCGGGATAGCTAATATACTCTTTACTGTCATTTTTTTGTCCCATAAGATAAAAATAAGTTTTTTCAATAACAATTTATATGACAAAGCAATCCTATTTGTGGTTTCATTTGTATTTCTTTATATGATTTTAACATTTACTAATGCAGAGGTTAAAAATTTTTTTACAACCGGACAAATTTTGTCTATGTCAATGTTATTTGCCTGCTTGTATTTAGTTGCTTCTTGTGCAGATATACCTTATCGCAATGTAATCTTTTCAAGTATAGTTTTAATTTATCTTTTCCCAAATATCAAAGTGAATCCACTGATGAAGGGTCTTCGCCCTTTGCTAAAACATCCAGTCATTACACAAGTAAAATCTATCCCTAATCTTGATAATAATGCGAAATGGATAGTTTTTGGAAATGTTCGCTATGCTGCGGTATTATTCGGGGCAAATGTAAATATTTTTAATGGAGTGAAAAATCCACCGAACTTGGATGATTTCAAGCATTTAGACCCAGAGAAAAAAGACATCAATATTTATAATCGAGGTGGTTATATAAATGTTGCACCTTATATTACAGGAACTGATTCAGTGGTTTTTAAATTGAATGAGAATAACGTCGTCAATGACACTTATTCCTTGTTCCTTGACCCTTGCTCAGATAAGTTGAAAAAGACAGGTGTAAAATACGTAATGTTTACTTATGAGCCCCAACCTGCTGAAATTAGGTGCATGAAACTTTTGAGCAAAGGTGTCACCTCCATTTATGAAATAACCAACTAAATCTCGAATGAGATATCTGATTATTATTCCGTGTTATAATGAGGCTTTAAATATCGTTAAAGTATTTGAAGATTTAACTGAATTTATTGGAGCCACTAGATTGAATGCTGATATTTTGGCAATAAATGATAGTTCTACTGATAACACAGAGCAAGTTTTAAGGGAAAATAAAATTTGCTTCTTGTCTCTGCCGTTTAATTTAGGATACAGTGGGGCTCTTCAGACTGGATTCAAATACGCCATTGAGCACAATTTTGACTTTGTAATTCAATTTGATGGTGATGGTCAACATATACCCACAGAAATACAAAAACTATTGAATGCTCAGGCAGAAAATGATGCAGATATCGTCATTGGTTCGAGATTTATCCTTAATTCTGGATATAAACATGGATTGCTAAGAAGCCTCGGGACGAAGATCTTTACGCTCTTAATAAATATGATTTGTGGAGAAAAAATTACGGATCCAACTTCAGGGTTTCAGATTTTGAAGAAGGAAGTTTTCAGCAGATATGCAAAAATGGGCGCTTATCCTAGGTATCCTGATGCCAATTTGGTCATTCAGATGATTTTGGAAGGATTTAAAGTAAGAGAGGTGCCAGTTAAAATGCAATTGAGGATATTTGGAGTAAGCATGCATGCTGGTTTTTGGAACCCTTTATTCTATATGGTTCATATGTTTTATAGTATATTTATGATTATCATTCAGTATGGGGCGTCAATGTTTCACCATCAAAAATCAATAAAATGAATCAGTTAGCTTTCATTATACTTGGATTTTGTTTGCTTGTTTATATCCTGATCAAGGTTAAGAACAAGCAATTTTCAGAACGTGAAAGTCTTATGTGGATTTTTGCTGGAGCGATAGTCTTGGTATTTGCGGTGTTTCCAGGGCTTTTGGATTTCATAGCTAGGTTTTTAGGAGTATATTACCAACCAACTGCCTTATTTTTATTGACATTTTTTGCAATTATTTTAATTTTGCTTCGAAAAGAACAGCAAATAAATGGTTTGGAAGAACGGGTTAAAGAATTGGCACAACAGAATGCTTTAATTATGAATAAAATTGAGAAATTTATTAAATAATGCAAAAATCAACATTTAAATTTATAAAACATTGTCGGCGAATAATTTCACGAGTATTATTTTTCCCTTTTGTGTTAAAAGACTATTTTAAGTACAAATCTAAGGATCAATCTAAAAGGTTTGAGTTAACTTTTTGGGATTCTTGGCCTTTTATCTTCGATAAAACAATCTCTACTCCATTTGATCGGCATTATATATATCACACAGCTTGGGCCGCAAGAAAAGTGAAGGAAATAAATCCACCAAAGCATGTTGATATTTCTTCGAGTTTGTCATTTTGTAGTATTGTATCAGCTTTTGTGCCAGTTGCTTTTTATGATTATCGGCCGGCTAATCTTCATTTGGATGGGCTAACTTCACAGAGTGCTAATTTGACTTCATTGCATTTTGAATCCAATTCTATTCACTCTTTGTCTTGTATGCATACAATCGAGCATATTGGTCTAGGACGGTATGGCGATCCTATTGACCCTGATGGGGATATCAAAGCGATAAATGAACTAAAAAGGGTTGTAGCACTAGGTGGGTATTTAATTTTTGTGACACCCATAGGTAAGAAAAAATTACTGTTTAATGGAATGCGTATATACTCATACGACCAAATAATAAATTTATTCAAGGATTTGACTTTGGTAGAATTTTCGTTAATACACGAATATGAAGAAGATGGTGCAATTACAATTAATGCAAGTGAATTTGTTGCCGATTTGGAAGAGTATGGATGTGGGTGCTTTTTGTTTAAAAAATAAATAATAGAAATGAATTTTGATGAGATTATTAAAAAATATAGAATATATGGATTAAAGCACTTTATACAAGCAGGTTTGAAAGAAACTTGGTATAGATTCTACTCAAATTTATTAAATAATTCCTATGCTCAATGTGGCGAGGATTTGGTGATTGACAAATTTTTTAAAGGTAAAACTTCAGGAGTTTATATAGATATTGGTGCGAATGATCCTGTAAGGTTTAGTAATACCAAACGATTTTACGATAAAGGTTGGACAGGTGTCAATATTGAGCCCAATCCATATTTGATAGAAAAATTTTTAGTAGCAAGGCCCAAAGATAAAAACATCAATATGGGGGTAGCTCTGGAAAAAAGTGATTTGTTGTTTTATATATTTTTTCCAGATACATTATCAACCTTTTCAAAAGTACAAATGGAAGAATATAAGAATGCGGGGTTTCATCTTGTAGAAACTCGAACTGTTCCAGTGGTACCGCTTGAAGAATTAATCGATAATGAATTAAATGGTAAAACAATTGATTTTATTTCAATTGATACAGAAAATTTTGATTTGGAGGTTTTGCAAAGCTTGAATCTTTTAAAAAATAAACCTTCTTTGATAATGGTTGAAGGTAATGATAAAAGAATAAGTGATTTATTAGAAATAAATCGATATCAGATGCATCATACAACGGAAATTAATAAAATTTATGTTTACAAAAAAGATTAACTTTGATTGTTAGTGTCATCTTAGGTGGATTAGGTAATCAATTATTTCAATATGCCGCTGCACGATATCAAGCCAAAAGGCTTGGTTGTGACTTGTACATTGAAAAAAGGCTTTATCTTTTACCCAAATATAAAATTCATCCTTTTGCACTTCATAATTTTCAAATTGATATTAAATGTACTTCCCTTATGCAGTACATAAATCTATTTGGATTCAATATTTTTAGAGAAAAAAATATGGCATTTGACCCAAATATTAATTTTACTAAGAATAATACAATCCTTGTAGGTTATTGGCATTCTGAGAAATATTTTGAACCAATTAGGAACGAGTTAGTCCAAGAAATTAAAGGAAATTATATTTTTGACAATAAGGTTAGTGAAAGTCTTTGTCAAGAAATGCGTCGAGAAGAAAGTGTCTCTATTCATGTACGACGTTCAGATTATTTGAGTAAAAAGAATAGTTCTTTTTTTGAATCTATAAGTTTGAATTATTATTATAATGCTTTGGAATTGATTAAAGCCCAATATCCCAGCATTAAGATTTTTGTATTTTCCGATGATAATCAATGGGTTATGGACAATTTTAAGACTGATGTCCCAACTATTTTTGTCACGCATAATGATGTTTCTCATGGATATGACGATATGATTCTGATGTCAAATTGTAAACATAATATTACAGCTAATAGCACCTTTTCATGGTGGGGAGCTTGGTTAAATGAAAACCCCTCAAAGTTTGTTTTTACTCCAGCAAAGTGGGTTAAGGGGCAAAATTATTTAGAGCCAGATTTAATACCCGAATCTTGGATAAAGCTATAGTTTTAAGATACCTCAATTATATTGGGAGATGGCTAGGGTTTGGTTTAACAGCCCTATCATTTTGGTATATTTATTCGATATTGAAGAGCACAGCCATATCATTTCCGGACAAGTCAACTTTTGAGTATTTATTTTTAATCTTATTTTTTGTCTTTGCTAATTCACTTGCACCGTTTATCGCTACCTGTAACTGGAAATTGTTATTAGAATTCATTGGCAATAAAAAGATACGATATAAAGATGCTTGCGATATTTATATAAAAAGCAACATAGCTAAGTATTTACCGGGGAATGTACTACAATACGCTGGGCGCAACATAATAGGTAAAAAGTATGGCTGGACGAATACACAGCTATTTGCAAGTTCAATTCTCGAAATTATATGCGCATTATTTGTTCCATTTTTGATACTAGCAAGTTTTTATATTTTCAAATTATGGTGGATTCCAAAAAGTTTTAACTTAAGTTTTAGGAGTGGTTTTAATTTGGCCTTTTATGCCATCCTTTCTGTAGGAATATTATGTATAATAATTTTTATTTACAAAAAAGAATTAATTATAGAGTGGCTTACAAAGATAAAAATCGTTTTTCCGCTTTTTTTGACAAAAAAATTTGCTAAACTAATATTCAAAACTATTAACCTTTCATTATTGAACTTTTTTATAAATGGTGTTATATTTTTTTTGATTGCACATTGTTTAAATGTTTCATTGAAATATTCTGATTTTATCAATATAAGTTGCGGTTTGACTTTAGCCTCATATTCTGTGATATTTACTCCAGGGGTACCAGGAGGAATTGGAGTTAAAGAATCAATTTCAACTGCTTTAATTTTAAACTATGGATATTCTAGTGGTGAAATAGCAAGTGTTTTAATTGCATGTCGAATTTTTTCAATTCTTGGAGATATTAGCGCGTACTTTATAATCATGCTAGCTCGGTATTCCAATTCAAAATAACATTCAATTTAAAATATTTTGTTCAGTAATTTCAAAGATAAGTGCCATCCAAAAATACAACCTAGAAAATTGGATAATATTATGTTTATTGGTCAGATAAAGAATAAGCCTTGTTAAAATCTTTCTTAACTTTGTTTATTTCTTTCTAAATTTGCTAAGATAAATGAAAAGGATTTAATTTTACAATTATACTTTAAATAATGGAAAAATGGAAATAGATGAGAAAGGATGGTTATCACAAAAACATGGTTTAGATTCTAAATTAATGGATGCATTAGTTTGTCGAAAAAATGAATTTTTTTGTACAGTAATCGAAGAGGTAAAAAGTGAGTATAAAGTTGATTTTGATGAATTTGATAAAAGCAAATTAGAAGAGATTGAATTGAGCAAAGCTATAGTAAGGTCTTTACTTAGATTTGAAAAAAACAGTATCCTTCTAGGTCAAGCCGTTAGTAAGCATTTTAATGAAATAGTTAATTTTGACAAAAAATCAATGTATTACACATTACCTTATCCCATTATCCATTTCCCCAAAGATACTTCAGAGGCAGGGCCTAAACACAAGGACGCATACGATGACATTCCCATATTTTTTACAGCCTGGGTACCATTAAATGATTATTATGACAAGCCAATATTAATAGTTGAAAAATCTCATTTAAAAAAAGAGAACTTTTATCTTAGACATCTAAGATATAGATTTAAGCCACTAGATTTAATTTTATCGCCCACTAAATATAATCGAACCCCAGATATTAAGATTGGTGAGTATTTTGCATGGAACGGATATACAGATCATTCTGGATTGTTAAATAAAACTTCAGGAATTACAAGTGCCTTAGTTTTTAGATTTACAAATGTTCCAGTGTATCATGAAAGAACATTGTTATTAGATGAGTTAGATAGAGTTGAACCTGTTGAATATGATTATAATGTAAGAGAAATTACTAAAAAATTTATTGGAATATTTCGAAAAATTTATACAATTAATTCTACTTATGCCAATTCGAGTAAAAGTTATTTGGAATTGTATATAGAATCTACAGAATTAATTCAAAGTTGGAATTTGCAAGAACATGAAAAGGAAAAACTTTCTTTTATGTTGGCATTGTGGGCTCAAAGATTGGAGAAAGTAAAAGATGTTTCTATGTTTTATCTTTATTCTATTTCGTCTAGAGCAGATAGTTTTTATGGACTGCAATATTTAATTAGAAAATCAATTAAAAAATACTCAATAGAGGACACTTTAGAATTTATTAAAATGATACAAAATAAGTATAGTTCCCAACAGGTAAATTATGCAATCAAGAAAGCAATAAATAAAAATTCGACCTTATTGTCTAAAATTGACCTTGAGAATAAGCAAACCAATTTGCTAAGTTGGGCATAATTTTTTTTAGATTTCTTCACGGAATGATACCATTAAATTCACATGGATATTGATATCAAAACACAGTATATTAGGCAAATTTTATTAATAGCTTATATTTTAACGACACAAGTCAAGGAGGGTTTAATAAATTGTATATGATGAGAGTTAGTGCAATCATGTCAATTTATAAGGAACCTGTGCAATTATTAGAGAGATCAATTAATTCTGTATTAAACCAAACTTATCAAAGCTGGGAATTATTGGTCACTATCGACAATCCAGGTAATTTTGAAGCTATATCTTATATCGAAGGATTATCAAAGTTGGATTCTAGAATCTCTTATGTCGTGAACCAAAAAAATTTAGGCCTAGGGGCTTGCAAAAATAATGCAATTAAGATAGCAAACGGGGAATTTATTGCGTCGCAAGATGCAGATGATATTTCTCTACCTAATCGCTTTCAAAAGCAGGTTAATTTTCTTGATAATAATCCTGAGGTTGCCATGGTAGGAACTGCTCTAGTTTATAGGGATTTAGAAAGTCAAGCTAACATTTTTACACGAATATTTCCTAGGATAATTGATACTGAGATAAATAAGCGAACACCTTGTGGCCACCCTTCAATAATGGCTAGGAAAGATACATTCTTTAAATTTGGATTTTATGATACAACCACTGTTTTTGCAAACGGAGAGCAAGCGTTTTGTGAAGATTATGACTTATGGTTGAGGTGGTATATCGCAAAGGTAAAAATTGTCAATATTGAAGAGCCTCTAATTATTTATATGCGGGATCTCACAAAAGTTGGCAAAGCCAAGGCTGCATTAAAAAGTGTAATTAGTATAAAGAAAAAATATTTACCCCAACTTTCTTTTTCTATTTCAGACTATTTATATTTATATGGGCAACAAATTTTTTCAATGATGCCATCATCAATGATTTCAAGTTTGTTTTTTATTTCAAATAAATTAAAAGAAAAAATATCTTAATAGTGTTTAATCTGTCTATTTGGATGAAAATGTATCCAATCTATATTTATTATACCTTTTTTTGTGCTGTAACAAAAGTAACCTACTGTAGTTCTTTTTTCATTATCGTAGCGATCAAAAATATCTGCAACAAAGGCAAAAGGAACTAAAATAGCACATAGAATTATCCAAAAAGGTGTAAATAAGAAAGTAACAAAATTTGCAAAAGGATGATTTGTTAAAAGGAAACGTAAACTTTCTTGTGAATAAAATTTATTTGATAATCCGTTTTCATTAATTTCAATGTTTTCGAAATTATATTTTGATAGAAATTTTTGGTACCAAAATGGAGTATACCCTGCATAAAAATTATAAGGTTCTTGATGAATTCCAGCTAAAAGTGGAGCTGTTATTATTGCTTTTCCTCCAGGTTTTAAAATTCGTGCGAACTCTTTAATAGCAAGGATCGGTTCAGGTACATGTTCTAATACCTCTGTGCATAAAACATAGTCAAAAGTATTATCTTCTACCGGTATGGATGAAATATCACTAACAAAATCTAAATTTCCATATCCCTTATAAAAGCGTAATTGCTCTTCTTTAAGTTCTGCAAAATCATGTGTTTTGTATTGGCAATGACTAAAATAATTTCTGTATGGACAAGAACCAGCGCCGACATCCAAGACTTTAGAACCATTTGGAACTTTAAGAGCTTGAGCTTGCACCCAACAATCGCGAAGGTGTTCATTAAAATGAAAGTATTTTAGTGCTATCCGTGATTTAAGAACCCAGTCTCTTAGTATAGTATTCCTCATGATTTATTATATTAATATGCTAATTATAGTTGAATTTTATTTATACTTATCTTTGGACTCCAACCAAATACTTTCTTGATTTTTTCAATATTAGCTAAGGTTGTCTCAACTTCTCCAATCCGTGGGGGGATAAAGATATAATTGTCTGAGATCCTTTTTGCGATTTCCAAAATAGTAATATTTTCTCCACTTCCAACATTGTAAACTTGTCCGTAATGCATAGCATTAACTTCACTGAGGGCAACTGTTATATTTGCATCTACAATATCGCTTACATGAACAAAATCTCTTAACTTTTGCCCAGTTCCAACAACGGTTAATGGTTCCTTATTAGCTCTTTGACGTTGAAAAATTCCTATAACTGGGGCGTATTGACCATTAGTAGGAGAGCGATCACCATAAACATTAAAGTAACGGAAAATGACCGTATTTAATTGAAACAAATCTGTGTACATTTTACATAATTTTTCACCTGCTATTTTTGAGACTGAATATGGATTTAAACATTCATCGGGTTGAGTTTCAACATTTGGGGCAGGGTTCATTCCATATCCAGAAGAGGTAGAGGAATAGATAACTTTTTTAACGTTAGCCATTCTTGAACATTGAAGAACGGTAGTAGTACCTACGCAGTTCAAAAAAACAGCATTAATTGGATTTTCGATGGCAGGTTGGATGCGAGATTCTGCAGCAAGATGAAATACATAATCAACTCCTTCATATAAATGTTGAGTTTCTTGTAAATTACAAATGTCTAATTTGTAATTCTTAGCTTTAGGATTCCAATAAAAAAAATCGTTATTGGCTGATTCATTATCTATAGCAACTACTTCATGCCCAAGTTCTATTAACTTATCGACTATATGAGATCCAATAAAACCTGCTGCACCTGTAACTAAACTTTTTTTCATCTTTTGAAACTTATTTTTAAAGTTTAAAACCAGCGGCTAGCGCATCGTTATAGAACATTTCTACGGTTTCTAATGAATATTGATTCAAATCTTTACCATATAAATTTAGTTTTTTAATAATATCATTTGTTACTGTAATAATATGGCAACCAATTTCATCTGCCTGATAAACATTTAAAACTTCTCTAGGCGAAGCCCAAATCAATTCAACTTTTGGATAATCCTGCAAATAAGTCACAATTTTTTTCATAAGGGGAAGTGGGTCGATTCCAGTATCAGCTATTCTGCCAGCAAAAACAGAAACATTAGCACCATTACCTAAATTTAAATAGGGTGTAAAGTCTTTTACCTGATCAAAAGTCATCATGGCTGTGACATTTAACTTTACTCCTTGCATTGTCAATTTTTTGCAAATCTCTAATGTTGATTGTTGCTTTGTATTCATCACAGGGATTTTGACATATACATTATCCGCCCAGGTAGATATTTCTAATGCTTGGCGTTCCATTTCCTGTAAATCATCAGCAAAAACCTCAAGTGATAAAGGCTTAGTCTTAATTTCTAACAAAATGTCTTTGCAAAAAGACCTATAATCTATGATTCCAGCTTTTTTCATTAAAGTCGGATTCGTTGTTAAACCAGATATTAATGAATTTTGATTCATTTCTAACATACCTGATTTTTCTGCCCCATCAGCAAAAATTTTTACATTAAAATTTTTCATTAATTTAAATTTAAGATTTAATTATGACAGCAGTACCTCCAGCATCACATAATGGAAATAAACTTCCAATTATATTATTTGTTTTCAAGAATTCTTCAACAGCAGGCTTCACCCCGCTATAGCCGACACAATTAAAATCATGAACAAAAATAACTCCTCCATTCTCCAAACGCGGATAAAAATAATTCAATCCATTTACTATGGGATCATGTAAATCTGTATCTATGCTTACAAATGCAAAAGTTGCATCCTGCGGCATATCTTCTGTCGTCTTTGGAAAATATCCTTTTTTGATTATGCAATTACCTTGGTACGGCATTTTCTTCAACACTAAATCTACACTTGTGTTTTTGAATGCATTTATGTTTGAATGTTCCTTATAAAATCCTTTGGATTTGTCTAAAAGTTCTTCTTGCTCATTAAATCCCTCAAAAGTATCAAATAAGTAAAGTTTTCTGTTTGGAAAAGCTTGGTTCAAATACTGGGCAAAGTGACCTTGATAAACACCTAATTCGGCTACATCTCCCTTGATTTGACCTTGTTCTATCTGAGCAGCAACTAATTCTAAAGATGCAATCCTTATGTAATCTGGAGAATTGAAAATATCCAAAACGGGTTTTCTTCCTAGATTCCACATACGATAAGTTAAGACTACCCCTGAAGGCAGCTTGGATAATACTTTTTGGCAAATTGAAAATAAGGTCAGTAAGAAATCTCTAACAATATCATTAATAAATATTTTTTTTATGAAATTCATTTATGGGCTTGGTTGATATATTTAATTAAGTTCTTAATTTAATCTGATGTTTTATATTATAATTTAGAGAGTCTTGATGAGATAATAAATTATCCAAATAAATGTCTCTTTTTTAAAATGAAGTATTTTGGGTCATGTTCATTGTATAACCTTTCTAATTCATATTCATTGACATTATTTATCATTAGTAAAAGAAATTTTATGGTTAATTATAAAGTGCCAAATTGAACTTTATTCTATTTCAATCAAAGTTGGTAACAACTTAATTTATAAATAAAACTTGGATATTTTTACTTTGAAATTACGCAAGTCCCTCCACCATCGCAGAGCGGAAAAAATGAAATATTGTTTTCTGTAGTAAATTTTTTAACCGCTAGTTTAGCACCCTTGTACCCCACAGAATTGTAATCGTGGATGAAGATATAACCACCTTTTTGGAGTCTAGGGTAGAAATACAATAATCCATTATATATTGGATCATATAAATCCGTATCTATGCTTACAAATGCAAATTGCTCATCGATAGGAATATCCTTTGTTGTGTCAGGAAAATAACCTTTTTTAATGATACAATTTTCCGGGAATTTCATGTTTTTAAGAACAATATCAACACTTGTTTTAGAAAAATCAGTAACATGTTCTGTGAAAAAATTCTCCTTTTTGTCTTTGTTTTCTTCTTCTTTATTAAATCCTTCAAAGGTATCAAATAAGTATAGTTTTTTATTTGGAAACGCTTCGTTAATTTTTGAAGCAAATTCACCTTGAAATACTCCAAATTCAGCAACATTTCCTTCTACATTGCTTTCTTTGATTTCTTGTGAAATCAGTTCTAGAGACATGACTCGAACATAATCCACTCTATCATAAACATTGAAATTGTGTTCCCTTCCTAAACTCCAAATTTTTGACGTCATAACAAAACCCATATTTGGCATCATGGGTTGGAAAAAATAATATACCTTTTTCAAAAGATTTATAAATATTTTTTTCAGCATTTTGAACTTATTTAGTTGATTCCCATTTGGTCGGATTAATTTGAACTTTTGGATGAGAAACCAGTAGATGCCAAACTATCGCTTGAAAGCCTTCTACCAATGGGGTAATATGCGCAGAATTTACAGTTGGTATAACACAGACAGCGTCTCCCAACTGCTTAGTGTAACCACCATCTTTACCTACAACTCCTATTACTTTTCCTCCTAATTCTTTGCAATATTTAACAGCATTGGCAAGATTCGATGATATATTTTTTTCGTAATCTCCTCCACCTACTGAAAACACGAAAAGGGTATCTTTTCCGTTTAATTTACTCACTTTTAGCCAATTAATGATAGTGTTCTCCCAGCCTTCGTCATTAACTCTAGCCGTTAATTCTGAGATATTGTCATAGGGATTATAAGATTCTATATTGCATAATTTTCTGAAATCACACACAGCATGGGATGCGTGACCAGCTCCTCCACCAGAACCAATAAGGAATAGTCGCCCATTATTCTCTCTCGTCTCACTCAGAATATCAGCCATTGATTCAATTATGTTTGAATCAATGTTGTTTAGTACTTCGTGACATTCATTGAGAAATGAACTAGCAAAATTCATATTACAATAATAATTTATGTGAAACAAAGGTAATCAAAATCTTGAAAGAAAAATTCTTTTAATGAAAATATTATTTTGTCTGGTTTGGAAACTAATGTGTTTTTATTGTATTGGGTTTCTAAAAATATTGTTCGTATAGAGGCATTCTTTCCAGCCTCAACATCTTTATAACTATCACCTATGATGATTGATGTTTTTTGATCGATACCATATTTGGTTATAAGATCCTCTATCATACCTGGTTTAGGTTTCTTACAAGTACAATTTGGTCCATCACTACATAGGCAATATTTTATTTCAGTTGGACGAAAATATTTCAATATTTCCCTGTCAATTCTATTCAAAAGATCTAATGACATCAAACCTCGTTCAATATCTGGCTGATTTGAAACAATAAAAATATTGCCTTTGAATTCACTTAACTTTGGTATTACATCCAAAAAATCTTGACGAAAAGAAAATTCTGAAAAATTTCTTGGTGATCCAATTATTTCTCCACGCAATACTACTTCATTTATTATTCCATCACGATCTAAAAAAATATTTTGAATCATAAAATATTAATTTGTAAACATAAAAATGTATATCTTCCAGAAAATCCAGTATAATTGTAGTATTCTGAAATTATATTAATTTCTAAGACATATATAATATCGTTTTCTGTTTATCTATTTTGCGAGGAAAACAATCACCTTTGGTTCATTTTATATTTTTTAGATACATCTCGGGTGAATCAAAAGCTAATACATTATCATGAAAGCATTCGCAATACAATGAAATATTCTTTTGAAGTAACAATGGAAAAATATCGATTCCAAAATCTGAAAATCCATAAGGAAGATACTCGAAAATCTTACTGCTTACAACATAGATTCCAGCATTCACCCAATGACTTTGTGTTTGATTTGTCTTTGGTTTTTCAATAAATTTAATGATTTTACCGTCTTCCAAAAATTCTGCAACACCGCTTTGACTTACATCTTCCCTATAGTGTAATGCAACAGTAATTGTCGCTTTTGACTTCTCATGTTTTGCGATTAATTTAGATAAATCAATTGAGGAAAAATTGTCTCCATATATTACCAAAAAATTGTTCCCTTTTAATTGTGATTTAAAATTGCTGAGTGCTCCTGCCGTTCCTAACAATTCTGGTTCGAATGAATAATTAATTTTTACTCCCCATTTATTACCATCCCTGAAATAATCTGTTATTAAATCAGCTAAATGTGACGTATTAATATAAATATCTTCAATTCCATGAGTTTTGCATAACATAATATTGTGTTCTAAGATTGGTTTATTTTCATAAAGAATCATAGGTTTAGGTACATCTTTGACTAAAGTACTTATCCTAGATCCTTTACCTGCTGCTAAAATGACTGCTTTCATTTAATTTTGATTGTTATATTTAATCAAACATTGGCTAGCACTTTGACACCTTCAAAATCGAATTTAAAATCCATATGCTTTAAACCAGACTTCTCTAGTGCATTTTTTAGAGATGTTCTACTTCCCTTTTTTACAATAAATACAAAAAAGCCTCCTCCGCCTGCACCCATTATTTTGCCACCTAAAGCGCCCTGAGTAACTGCTAAATTGTACCAAGCATCTATCGAAGGGTTTGACATGTTGGTTGAAACTTTTTTCTTTATAGTCCAATGATCATGCATCAAATTTCCAATTTGATCAATATCTCCAGAAAAAAGACACTTTTTTATCTCGAGCCCGATTTCTTTTATTTTGTGCATTGCATCAAGAGCTGTAAAATTGCTACCTTTTTCATTGTTACTGGAGAAAGCTGCTTTAATTTTTTGAGATTGTTCTCCTAAAATTATATTTGCATCTCTTTGGATATCGGTGTAAAACATCATCAGTCGATCTTCGAGTTCGTGGATGACTTCCTTGTCCAACTCTAAATGTTCAACATTTACTTTGCCATCTTTTGCAATATTCATTTGGATTATTCCGCCGAATGCGGCTGCATATTGATCTTGTTTGCCAATGGGCTTTTTACACAAATTAATTTCTACCATACAAGCTTCTTCAGCGAGATCTTGAACTGATTTGTCTTTCTTGTATAAGGTATTGAGTGCTTTAAGAAGTGCTACAGTATAAGAGCTTGAAGACCCCATTCCTGTTCCCGCTGATAAATCTGCTACGGAATTTATTTCCAAAGGCTTTCTTGCTTGAAGATATTTAATAGTTTCTCTAACAATATCGTGCTGAATATTTTCAAATTTAGGAAATGGCACAATTTCAGTCCGAGAATAGCCTACTTTGATTACGTTAGAAACAGCGGGCTCGTTTATGTTGAGGTACATATATTTGTTAATTGCAGCAGTAATTAGAGACCCCTCAAATTGTTCATAATACGAGGGTAAATCAGTCCCACCTCCTCCAATTGGTAGTCTAAATGGAGCACGAGCAATTATCATAAATGGTTGTTTTAAAATTTAAATAGTTTATAATGCAAATATATAAAAAAATTATAATTTGAATGGATTCTGTTTCTATTATAAAGTTATATTTCATGTTGTATCTCTATCATCGCGATGACAAAGGAATCGAAATAAAAGCCAAAGGAATGTTGCAAAGTGTAGTCGGAACCAAAAAGAAATTTCGGTCTCAATTGAATTTTGGGTTGGTTGACTCTTTTTATATGTATTTGGAAGATTTTGTGAGTAAATTATCACCTAAAACGATTAATTTTTTATTCAAAATGACTCAATTGAAAAACTTGGGCTAATAATCCCAGCCCGTGAGCGGGAGTAGTGGTCGCATCGATATGAAAGGATTTTAATCGTGAATTGATGCGAGTCTGACCACCTAATGTGGATTTTATATGTACGATTGGGAAGACAGAACCCACGTATCACGCGACCCGAACTCGACCCAAGGGAGAGAAGAGGGGCACGGCCAAATGAACAAGTGGCTTGTTAAGTTGGTTTATATTACAATTAAAAGTTCAAATACTATGAAGTTAAAAGTGTTTAAAATCGGAATCGTGCTAGGGATTTTGGCGTTTTTTTCATTGAATATCACAGCTCAGACGGCTGCATATACGGATTATGATGTGGGTAGATTTTCTAAGATGATGGGGCAGCCCAACGTGCAGATCCTTGATGTGAGGACTGCCGCAGAATTTAATTCGGGACACCTCGCTGGTGCCATGCAGGCGGATTGGACGAGGCAAAAGGAATTTGAACTGCGAGCGTCTAGTCTCGACAAATCTAAGCCAATTTTGGTTTATTGTCAAGCTGGTGGTAGGAGTGCTGCAGCCAGTAATTATTTGGCAACCAAAGGCTTTAAAGTGACCAATATGATCGGCGGAATGAATGCATGGAGTCAAGCTTCGCTACCAATAGAAGGTGCGAAAAATGATCCTAAAAATGTGGTGACAAAAGCCCAAATGAAAGCACAAATCAATCAAAAAGGTTATTGTCTGGTTGATTATGGGGCGACTTGGTGCCCTCCTTGTAGAAAGATGAAACCAGTAGTAGCGGATATCGTCAAGAAAAATAAAATTAGATTCTTGTACATTGATGTGCCGAACAATCAAGCACTTTTCAATGAATCGGGGTATGATGCAATGCCAGTTTTTAAACTATACAAAGATGGTAAGGAAATCTGGTCACACCAAGGAACTTTTGAGAGCAAAGAATTGACGCAGCATCTCAAGTAGAGCTTTTCGAATTTAAGTAAAAAAATAGGATAGAGGAGGTGGTAGCCATATTTAAGGATTCTGCCATATTGTCTGTGGCTGGAGGTATCTGAACGTATTTGGATACGTTTTGGCGGACTTCTGCACTAAGACCTTGGCCTTCACTCCCAAGCACCCAAATAAAATTTTTAGAAGGGGGAAATTCCAAAGTGGTTATGGATTGACCTTCCATATCCATACCCATAATCTGGGCTTTAGGAAATTTTTCAAGTAAAGAATCGAGTGTTAAATACTCAACTCTCGTTCTGAAAATACTCCCCATACTGGCTTGAATGCATTTACTATTGAAACAATCTACACTATCTAGAGATGCATAAATGGATTTAATTCCGAACCACTCGGCACTTCGTATGACGGTACCTAAATTTCCTGGGTCTTGTATTTTGTCTAAATAAAAAACTGAACCATTCGCTGGTGTTTTTCTTCGAAATTAGGGAAATAAGCAGTGCATAAAACTGCAGGAGGATCCTTTAAAGCACTAACTCGATTGATATCTTTTTGCTTAAGGCAATAAATGGGTTTATTTATGCTTTTTAGCAAAAGCTGGTGGTTATCTAACCAAGCACTTGTGGCGTAAATCCCATGGATTAAATTTGGGTGTTTTGTCATTAGTTCGAGGCTTAGTTTATTAGCTTCGACAACAAAATTTTGATACCTTTGCTTCTCTTTCTTGTCTTTCAATGATTTTAGCCAAGTGAGAGTTTTGTTATCAATATCAATATAATTGGATTTGTTCATAAGAATCTTTTGAGAAAATATTTACAAATATCGTTTTTTGGAGGCAAGTATCTCATGATTTTTGTGGGATTCTTGCATTTACTTTCATGCAATATATCAAAGTATCTGACAAAGGATGAAATAATCTTGAAGGAGAACAAATTTGTATTGAAAAATCATCCAGATATTGACGATCCAAGAGCATTGAAAAGTGAGTTGTATTATGTCTCCAAACAGCGACCTATCAGTAAAACGATGCATTTTAGAGAATGGGTTTATTTCAAAACATCAAAGTCCACAGATACATCGCAATTTAAGAAATGGGTAAGAAGTTCATTTTCGGAAAAACCTTCAATTTATAATGACGAGCTCACTAATGCTTCGGTCGCAAATATGCGAATTTTTATGCAGGAAAAGGGCTTTTTGGATGCTCAAGTATTTTATCAAGTTAGGACTCGAAATCAAGAAGCAACAGTAACCTATACCGTGGATGCTGGCAGAAGATATTCGGTCGAATCACTAGATTATATCAGCAAAGACACTGCACTATTACCTCTCTTGGATCAATATAAACCCACATCCATGTTAAAGCCTGGCAGCCCCATCGATATAGGTTCATACCAATTAGAAACCAAGCGAATCACCGCATTTTTGCAGAATATGGGTTACGCAGAATTTTCCATCAAAGATATTGGCCCGATAGTGACAGATAGCTCCAATAAATTGAATTATTTGTCAAAAGGTTTGGCGCCAAAACTTCCCATTACCGTAGAATTATATAGGCCGGATGAAATGGCAAATCATAAGCGATTTACCATAGGCTCTGTGAGGTGTTTTACGGATTATTTACCGAGTCAGAGTTGGGATACTTTGACTAGGGCCAAAGTTAATAATGTTGATTTTTATACACGCGAGAAACAATTTTCAACTAAGCCAGAAAGACTTGCAGAAACCATATTTTTAGAACCCAATGCTTTGTCCACAAGAAATGCTCTCGAAAAAAGCTATACTAGGCTCAATAGATTAGGATTATATAAGTATATAAATATCAGGCAATTGAGAGATAGCCTCACAGATTCGATTTTGAATTATAATATTCAATTGACTCCGGTGCCTAAGCTTCCAGTTGAGTATGGCGGAGACCTCAATTTACAAACTATAGAGCAGACAGGTTCATTTCTGGAGATTTCAGGTAGAGCTGGATTAAGGAATAAAAATACTTTTTCAGGAGGCGAACTTTTTGGCGTGGATCTCAAATTAGGCTTGGAATTTAATTTTAGCAACAATACTAGAGTTACAGCATATCAAATACAAGCCTCCACCTTTATCAAGGCACCCAAAATGTATGATTTCACAGGGCATATAAGGGCATATAACAAAATAGGGCTCATCAATAATAAATATTTTAAAAAATTGTATTCGGACGGTACTACTAAGGCTACCTTGACCGTAGATTTTTCAAATGATTCACGACTATATAATTTGGTTTCCGTACAAGGTGGGTATGGGCACGAATTGGTTTTGAGCACTGCTAGAAAACAGAATATCGAATGGACAGGCTTTAAACTATTTTTAACCTCCAATTTTAGTGATAATTTGGAGAGGTTGGTGAATACCCAAAAATATCTTCGATATAGCTTGAGTGATCAACTTTTAACTGGTTTGCTTTTTAGGAAATTCCAATTTCAGTTTAGAAGCAATCCTAATAATGCACATGAGACGTATTCTGTTTTGGGGAGTTTTTCTCAATCAGGGTTGGAATATCATGGCTTGAAATCAATCTTAGGTTCGAAGTACAGAAGTTTTATCAATGAGTATGAAAAAGATGATGGAAAAATTCATTTTGCGCAATTTTTAAAAACTGAGTTCGAGGGGAGTTATACCAAACAATATACTCCTCAGACGGCATTTATATTTAGAATGAATTTAGGGATAGGTCTGCCTTTTGGCTCAAGTTCTGAATTGCCTTTTGCGGAACAATTTTTTTTAGGAGGGCCGTTGAGCATGAGGGGCTGGAGGATTAGAGAGTTAGGACCTGGGGGTTATAGGGATCCGGAAGCCTCCGCTCCATATTATCAGACTAGTAATTTCAAATTTGAGATGAATGCTGAATACAGATTTCCCATTTTTTGGATTTTTAAGGGAGCAGTATTTGCCGATATTGGTAACATTTGGTTGTTAAAAAAGGATGAGCAAAGGCCAGGAGGTGAATTGAGTTTTAATAATTTATCCAGCATTGCAGTTAATACGGGCTTTGGATTGAGGATGGATTTTACCTATTTTATCTTTCGTGTTGATGCCGGATCTATCCTAAAGACTGCATATAAATTAGAAGATGAACAAACACATGAATTAAGTTACAAATATCCTTATTCTGATTTTAAATCCTTCTTGAAGGGGCTAAATTTCAACTTTGCACTTGGGTATCCATTTTAGCAAAAAAAAACTTTCAAATTCCAAATATTATTTTTCAAGGGCCCTGATTGGTAGTGTTTTACGCATGTAGTTAATTCACTATAAGTTAAAGTCAGAATAATATTTTATTGTTAAGTTTATTAAACCTATTTTTGAGACCGTTCATTAAATTTATAAAACATTAATTTTTGCTATGAAAAAAAATCTCTTTACAAGTATTCTTGTACTGGTCTCTTATTTTGTTTCAGGCCAGTCATCCATTCCAGCGTGTAACTCTACTGTGTCACAAACTTTTACTGGTTTTGCACCCTCCTCTGGTACCAATATTACTACGAATCCATTGTCCAATTGGGTTTTTACAGCGACAGGTGCTGGAGGTCAAATATTTCAAGGAACCAATCAAACAGGAGGGACAGCTGGAGGTTGGTATGCCAATAACAATTTATCGTTTTTGGGGTCAGGATCCGTTTCAAATGGTCAAGCAACTTGGAGCTTACAAAACAATACAGGTAGTGCCATTACGGGGTTTAGTTTGGATTTCCTTGCAAGGATGTTCAAATCCGGTACTAACAGCCCAACGGTATCCGTCTCATATCAAGTCGGGACTTGCGGATCGAATCCATCAGCTGGAGCATTGACGAATTCCTTATCTTCATTGACTTTTAGCGATGCAACGGCTAATATTAGTACAGGGACCACTTTGACACAAAGTGTGTCAGCTATCAATATACCTGCAGGGTCTTGTATTTATATCAGATTTGTATTTTCTGGGGGAAGTAGTTCAGACAATCTAGGGATTGATAATTTGAACTTTACTGTTACATCATGCGCTGTATCTTCTTGTACTATCTTATCAGCAGGAACATTGGTCGGTACTTGTAATAATGCTGGTACTTTAGGTGGAAATACCAGCGATGATTACTACACATTCTCCTTGAACCCAACTGGCAGCAGTTTAGGTTCAAGTTATTCTGTTTCAGGTGCTTTTGTTGGCAGTCCAGTTAGTGGTATCGCATATGGAAGTGCTACTACGATCGGAGGCAATCAGTTGATTTCATCAGGAGCAATCAATATTACGATTACTGATGCTGCTAATAGTACATGTGTCTTTGTAACCACTGTGACTCCTCCTGCTACATGTTCAGCGGATATTCCAGAAAGTCCAATAACCCTTTTAACGCAGTCAGTGAATCCGTGTGGAGGTGATGGACAAAATGAGTTTATAGTTGCTTCTACGGGATCAGCAGGAGTCAATATCGCAGACCTTGCCTTTACTTCGGACAATCTAGGTGATATGAATTATTTTTGGGGAGGAACGAACGTCCCAGCAAATGCATATAATATATCAGGATTGACTAGTAGTACTTATGAAGCTTGCGCCAATATGACAGGAACTTTAGATTGTTATGGATTTCTCTATCCGTCCAATAGTGGCAATAATGTTACCATAACCAATAGAATCAATCAACTTAACAGCTGCCTTCCGAGTGGTTGTGTTGTATTCCTCCCAGTTCCTTCAACTAATGTCATCCCACCAAATAGTAATTTTATTGTATTTTTGGGAGCTGGTAATTGTGATTTCCACAGTGTTTGTACCAACTTGAATTTTTCAAATCATTGTAGTGGAAGTACAGCTATCCAAACTTATTATGCGGTATTCGGAACTGGAGCGGGAGGATCAGCAGGATGCAATTCTACTACAGGTGGCTATTTTTCAAATAATAGCCCAAGGACTAGTACCCTTCTGGTTTATGATGGTACTGGAGCTAATACAACCATTGCTAATTATTTTAGTTCAGAAGTTTCATATTCACCTGGAGCTGCTCCTACAGCTGGGAATGGTGCTTTCATAAGCCCCGATGGTACTTGGGTTAATGATCAAGGATGTGTTCCTTTAGCTGAAACCTTGATTTTTCCTTTAGAATTGGTAGGCTTCAATGTGAAGATGGTTAGTAAAAACGAAGCATCGTTGACTTGGCAAACTGCTAACGAAGTCGAGCTGGATGGATTTGAAATTCAAAAAAGTTATGATGGTATATTATTCGAAACTATTGGCTTTAGTAAGGCTAGAGGGATTCCAATGAACAAAACAAATTATGTTTTTTCTGATAAAATCCCTTTGAAGAATATTCAATATTATCGCTTAAAAATGAAAGACTTGAATGGTAGTTTTTCTTATTCGCCAACAAAAATATTATCTGTGAATGTAGGTAAAAACGTTAAAATATTTCCAACACTTGTGGACGATAAAATAAATTTGAGCTTTGATCAAAATACCTCAAATGAAGTTTCCGTCCTAGTTATTGATATTATGGGTAAAATAATCTCACGCCATGAAATTCCACTTGATACTAGACAAGCAGAAATTGATGCAATTTCCCTAGCAAAGGGGATGTACTTTATTCAAGTTAATATGGGTAATAATAACCAAACTTTTAAAATACAAAAGCTTTAAGGAAAAAGGATATTCTTTTTGAAGTATATAAGGTTCTTGGTAATTTCACTTGCCAGGAACCTTTTTGTTTAAAGAAGGGGTTTTACTTGATTTATTTTCAGAATAAAATCAATTGATTTGGATAGTAAATAAGAAAATTATGATGGGAACTTCTAATATCAACTTGAATGGTAAATGATGGAACCAGTGTTTACTTTTTGATTTTTTAAGATAAACATAAGATAAACAAATCACAAGAAAAAAGAAGAAAGAAAGGGAAAGGAATAAAACAAAAAGGGCGTAAAACGCTGATAAATAGGGGATAACAAGAAGAAAGAGGAAAGAAAAAGAATAGAAAAGTGGAGAATACCGGATTCGAACCGGTGGCCTCTTGCATGCCATGCAAGCGCTCTAGCCAACTGAGCTAATCCCCCTTTTTATGCAAATCTACACGAAGTTTTAATTATTTTCAAATTATGATTTGAAAACTTCGACTTCCTGCATTTCTTTTACCATTTCAGTGAATTTTCCTTCATAACGAGTCGCCTTCACCAAGTGATTATCGATCCAGTGATAGTTTCCACCTCTGGGCTTGTTCAAGAGTAAAAAATGGTATTTGAATCCATGCTTTTGCAACCAAGCTTCTGTAATCTCTTTGTGTACATCTGTTCTAGAAGTAAAAAAGGTAATGATATGCCCTTCGTCAAACCATTTGTTGACAATTTCAAGTGCATCTGGGTAAGGCTCTACCCATTTCATTCTTTCAGGCTCCTCGTTGGGTACATCGTCGCAAATCGTACCATCGATGTCCACCAAATAATTTTTTACATCATCCTCTAATAATGGACTTAGGGTTTCCCCTTTTTCATTTAATATGGTATGTAGTTCGTGTGATTTATTCATATTTTTCGTAAAAACAGTCTGTCCACCCAGGTGCTGCGACCTTAAGCAAACTTATATTTATTTATTTTAAAAAAATTACATGTTTTGGATTACTGCATCTGCAAATTCGCTGCATTTTAATTCTGTGGCACCATCCATCAAACGTGCAAAGTCATATGTCACAAGCTTTTTGCCGATGGCACCATCTATACCTTTTATGATCAAATCGCCAGCTTCTTTCCAGCCCATATACTCTAACATCATAACTCCAGATAGCAATACTGAACTAGGATTTACTTTGTCAAGTCCTGCGTATTTTGGTGCTGTACCATGGGTCGCTTCAAATATGGCTGAACCATTCATATAATTGATGTTGGCTCCAGGCGCAATACCAATACCGCCGACCATGGCGGCAAGAGCATCAGATATATAATCTCCATTTAGGTTTAAAGTGGCTATAACATCATATTCAGCCGGTCTTAGTAATATTTGTTGTAAAAAAGCATCAGCGATAGCATCTTTTACTAAGAGTTTTCCGCTAGCAAGGGCCGTCTTTTGCGCATCATCTGCCGCCGCTTGTCCAGATTCGGCCTTGATTCTATCATATTGTGTCCAAGTGAATACTCGATCCCCAAATTCTCTTTCCGCAAGTGCATATCCCCACTCTTTGAATTTACCTTCGGTGAATTTCATGATATTGCCCTTGTGCACAAGGGTCAATGATTTTCTATTGTTTTCGAGTGCATATTCAAGTGCAGCTCTCACCAATCTTTCAGTTCCTTCTAGTGAAACAGGCTTGATGCCTAACGAACTAGTGTTAGGGAATCTTATTTGAGTAACGCCCATTTCCTCGATTAAAAACTTTTTAAGCTTCTCAACCTGCGGTGTTCCATATTCAAATTCAATTCCAGCATAAATATCCTCGGTATTTTCCCGGTAGATGACCATATCTACTAGATTTGGCTCTTTAACTGGAGAGGGAACTCCTGTAAACCACCTTACGGGTCTTACACAAGCATATAAATCCAGTTTTTGCCGTAAAGCAACATTCAAAGATCTAATTCCACCTCCTACTGGGGTCGTTAAAGGTCCTTTGATAGCTATTTTATATTCTGTTATTGAATCCAAAGTTTCCTCAGGGAGCCAGTTGCCTGTCTGCGTAAATGCCTTTTCTCCAGCTAAAACTTCTAACCAATGTATTTTACGAGTTCCATTATAGGCTTTTTGTACCGCGGCATCGAATACTCTAACCGAAGCTGCCCAAATATCAGGTCCTGTCCCGTCTCCTTCTATAAAAGGGATGATTGGATCATTAGGTACGCTTAATTTCAAATTGTTTATACTAACTTTACTTCCTGCCATTTTGGATATTTTTTAATAATGGATAATATTTTTTATAATATGTAAGTTAAATAAAAATACTAAATTTGTGATAAATTATCAAAACGAACCGCAAAGGTATGAATTAACAAACAATTCTTTTTGCGGGATATCTGTTTTTTTTCATTTTATAGTTAATAATTTTTTTTTACTAATACAAAATCAATATTTATGGAGTGTAATACCCATTTATCAATTTTTAAAAGCCTTACTTTTTGTATATTTATCATTTCTATGATTTCTTGTAAATCAGCACAAAAAGCTGTCAATGCCACGGGCGACGATAAACCTGCCTATAAATGTTCAAAAGAAGCCTTGGTTAAGATGTTTGGGGGAAAAGATTCTTGCGGGACCTTGTTGTTTTTACCCAATAACACAAAAATAACAGCACCAAATTGGACTCCTAAAGATCTAACCCTTAGGGATGGACAGAGAATTTCTATTGATTATAAAGTCATAGAAAATGAAACTTCAAATTGCCTTTGGAAACCCCTGGTTGCTAAAATTACTTGCTATCAATTAATAAAAGACAATATCATAGATTCAAGTATGTTGACTTGTGACAAAATCATAGATCCTTTCAAATCTCAATGGATGAAAGATGAAATCATGAGTACAAATCCATTTACAATAGGTAGAAGCATTAAAAATGGTAAGGTTTGGTTTAAATTTACCAATGTGCACAAAAACCGTTACTTCGATTGTGATGGAAAGTTTATATGTGAAACGTCAAATCGAGAATATGGCGATTGCAGTAAGAAAGTTACAGCATATGAACCTTTTGAGGTATTTTGGGTCAGAAATAATTAATTCATAAACTTTTTAGTAAAGAGATGGCCAGTACTCCCCTTGATCCCACCAATCTGCATCAAAACTCCGAGGATCGACAGATTGAAAAAGCTTTGAGGCCCAAGGCTATAGGTGAGTTTGGCGGTCAGCAGAAAATTGTTGACAACTTGAGCGTATTCATTGGTGCTGCCAAAATGCGAAATGAAGCCCTAGATCACGTTCTTCTGCATGGACCTCCTGGCCTTGGTAAGACGACACTTTCTTATATTATATCCAATGAGCTCGGTGCTAATATGCGGATGACCTCAGGGCCAGTACTAGAAAAACCAGGGGATTTGGCGGGGCTTTTGACCAATTTGGAGTCTGGAGACGTCCTTTTTATCGACGAAATCCATCGTCTGAATACAGTCGTTGAAGAATATTTATACTCGGCCATGGAGGATTATAGGATTGATATAATGATAGATAGCGGCCCCAATGCTAGAAGTATTCAAATTCAGATAAATCCATTTACGCTCATAGGAGCCACTACCAGAATGGGGCTACTTACTGCACCAATGCGCGCCAGATTTGGGATTAATTGTCTTTTGGACTATTATGACATAAAGACGCTCGTGGCTATCATCAAAAGGAGTGCCGATATCCTAGCAATTCCTATCGCCGATCAAGGTGCCTTTGAAATAGCTAGGAGAAGTCGCGGAACACCTCGTATAGCTAATGCCCTCCTGAGAAGAGTTCGTGATTTTGCTCAAATGAAGGGTGATGGAACCATTGATTTAGAAATAGCTAAATATGCTTTAAATGCATTGAATGTCGATGAGAGTGGGTTGGACGAAATGGACAATAGAATTTTAGGTACAATTATACACAAATTCAAAGGAGGACCCGTGGGCTTATCCACCATTGCCACAGCTGTGGGAGAGGAGCAAGGAACGATAGAGGAAGTGCATGAACCTTTTCTTATCATGGAGGGATATATCCAAAGAACTCCAAGAGGAAGAGAAGCTACCCCTAAAGCCTATAAGCATCTCAATGTTCCAATGCCTTCGGTCCCAATTACATTGTTTGACAATTGAAATATTATTCTTAAAATAACGTTCCTTTTTATAGAAAATCCTCCCTATGAGCTCGTTAAAATACAATATTTATATAAAACTCGCATTGATTTTTTTGGTTTGGGCATTGTTATTTATTCCCATCGTGATGATCCAAGGACTTATATATGAAAGAGAAAATTCTCAATCGACAGCGATAGCTGAAGTCAATGGCAAATGGGGCGGGCAACAAACTCTTTACGGTCCTTATCTTAGCATTCCTTACTACTCTATGACTAAGGAATACGATGCTACAAAAGGCACATATAAGACCTCTGAAATAAAAGAGCATCTTTATATTTTACCCAACAAACTCAATATCAGTGGAAATATTAAACCTGAAAAACGCAGTAGAGGTATCTATGAAATAGTATTGTATAATTCAAAATTGCACCTAGATGGAGATTTTACCCAGCCAGATTTGAATGCTTTAGGACTTCAAGATAAAAAGTTGGAATTGAATCAAGCAAAATTGGTGCTAGGTATCAATGACTTAACAGGAATCGAAAACGAGATTTATCTGAATTGGGAAGGTAAAAAAATACCATTCAATGCAGGTGTCCCTAGTAATGATGTCGTTCAGTCTGGAGTCAATGCCGAGGTAAATTTTCGCAAAGACACAGGGATTGTCAGCAATTTTTCTTTTGACCTAGATCTGAAAGGAAGCCAACAGCTGTATTTTACTCCGGTTGGTAAGGTTACTGATATAGAATTAAATTCTGTTTGGAATAGCCCTAGTTTCAACGGAGCTTTTATACCCGATGATAGAACGGTGAGCGATAAGGGGTTTTACGCTATTTGGAATGTTCTCCATCTCAACAGAAATTATCCACAAGCATGGACTAACAACTCCCAAAATATTCAGGAATCTCGATTTGGAGTAGATTTGGTACTTTCGGTGGACAATTATCAAAAGTGCCATAGAGCGATAAAATACGCCATACTTTTTACCACATTTACTTTTTTAATCTTCTTTTTTATTGAAATATTAAACAATATTTTCATTCACCCAATCCAATATATTTTGGTCGGAATTGCCTTGATCGTATTTTTCATCCTGCTATTGTCCATTTCGGAACATTGGCGTTTTAATCCTGCTTATATAGTTTCGGCACTGGCCACATTATGTTTGATCGGAGGATATA
Organism: Saprospiraceae bacterium; assembly: GCA_016720635.1. GTDB lineage: Bacteria > Bacteroidota > Bacteroidia > Chitinophagales > Saprospiraceae > JADKKF01. The sequence continues at coordinate 67,005 of JADKKF010000013.1, read as the reverse complement.
TTTCTGCCGTGCTTAAGTCTCGGATTCTGACCTATTTTATTGTCGGCTTGCTTTCGGTATTGTATTTATTCATTTTCGTACTTATACAATTGGAGGATTATGCCTTGTTGATCGGTAGTCTTGGTATCTTTGTGATACTTGCATTGGTGATGTATTATTCTAGAAAAATTGATTGGTACGCTATCCAGCGAACTGGTAATAATACTACTGAAAGTTAATGGACAATCTCAATCTCGAAATATTATATTTGGATAATATTAAAAAAACATTTAGATATTATCAGTCATTAGGGGAGACATGCATCCACCGGATGAATATTGACGAGCTCAATTATTGTTATGGTTCCGAATCTAATAGTATCTTGATTTTAGTCAAGCATCTAAGTGGTAATATGGTGAGCAGGTGGACAGATTTTGCAACTTCAGATGGAGAGAAAGAATGGCGAAATAGAGATGGAGAATTCGAACATTCACTGGAAACAAAGGAAGAACTATTGGCTATTTGGCATCGTGGGTGGGATATTTTGTACGGGGCATTGGATTCGATGTCACCCAATCAACTCTCCGATCTTATAACCATTCGGGGAGAAAAACAAACCATCTTGGAAGCGATCAATAGACAATTGGCTCATTATTCATATCATATCGGCCAAATTGTGTTCATTGCCAAATCTTTGTCTGATGAGCCTTGGAAAACACTCTCTATTGCCAAGGGAGCATCGGAACAGTTCAATCGTAATATGAAAAATAAAACAAATTTATAAATAATTGGTTATTATTATTTTAGGTGAATTATATGGTTAAAAGTATTAATGTATTTGAGGAGCTTAGCAAATATTTTCATTCATTTCTGAATATGAAAATACCTGTCTGGATTGGGCAAATCGTAATTTTGTTTTTAATTAATGTTCAGAGCATCAACTCACAGACACAAGCGAATTTAGTGGCATATTATGCCATGAACAATAATTGTGAGTTGAGCGATAGTACGAGTATCAATCCTGTAGCACTTGATTCTGGTACGCTCAAATGTCAATGTGGTGTAGAAGGGCGAGCCGTAAAACTTTCAGGTGGACCGCTGGATTTTTTTATTTTGGATGGACGGGTAAATAATTATTTTTCTAGAGGAGATTTTACCGTTGCATTTTATTTTAAGGCCGCAACAAATGTTGGTACAATGGATCTTTTTTCCAAAAAAGTAAGTTGTAACAACGATGCTGGAATAACGGTAAGGTATAACCCAAGTTCAAATTCAATTTCGGTTGAAATTTTTGAAAATGCACTCAAAAATGTTATTTTCTTTAAAAAAATGAAACCCAACGTCTGTTGGCATCATTTTGCTTTGGTCAGAAGAGGTGCTTATTTTAGACTTTATTTAGATGGTTCTTTAGCGGAAGAAAAAAATGCAGGTGACATCCTAGATTTGACCAATGCAGCGAAAGCTTCTATCGCCAATAGCCCTTGTTTGGGAGTGACAGATAGAAGATTCGTTGGGCAAATTGATGAAATAAGGATTTATAATAGGGCTCTTGATGGAACTGAAATAGCTGGGTTGGACATTTATGCACCAGATCAAATGCCTAATAGAGATACGACTATTTATCTTGGTAATACTGTCCAAATTGGCAATTCTAACCATTGTAGTTCAGATACCATTGACTTGCCAACTTACAGTTGGACACCACTTGTCGGAGTCAGTGATGAGCGAATAGCTAACCCAGAGATCAAACCACTGTTCTCTACAACTTACCTGATGCGTACGCAATATCCAGGGTGCTTGGCCCAAGATTCTATTTACATTAAAGTCATTGATCCAAAAACCTTGTCATGCAATACGCTGCCAATACCTTCAGCCTTTACCCCAAATGGAGATGGCAAAAACGATACCTATGGAATTTCAAATCCATACTCATTGGATAGATTGATTTCATTTGAGATTATTGATCGGATTGGCAATACAGTATTTAAGACTGAGGATCCACTGAATTGGTGGGATGGTACCTTCCAACAAAAAAAGATGAATCCTGGGGTTTTTATGTATAAAATTAAATATATTTGTGCAGGAGTAGAAAAATACCAATATGGTACTTTTCAATTATTAATCTAATTTCATAGTTATGAGGAAAAGTCTAAATCGTGGAGTTTCGTCCTCAAAAATCCAAATTTGCTCATTAATCCTTTTAGTTTGGTGTCTTTTAGGGGTCGAAAGTAGTATAGCCCAGACAAAATCGCACAAAAACTTAAAATCCAAATATCGGCATAGTTCTAAAAAAATTGAAACTGAAACGAAATGGCCAGAAATCTCTTTTTTGACCAATGAAATAAATTTTGATACCATAAAGGCGGGTACTGTAGTCACCAAAAAATTTTATTTTACCAATACAGGTTATGCACCTTTGCAAATCAAGAAAACAGAAGTCAGTTGTGGATGCACCATTCCATCGTTTCCGTTTATCGACATTTTGCCATTAGAGCAGGGCTTTATCGAGATGACTTTTAAGTCTGAAGGCAAGAATGGACCCCAACATCCTTCGGTCGTTCTGTTCACCAATTGTAAAAATCCTACCAAGACCATCTATATGAAAGGTGTCGTAGAGTAAAAAAGTTTTTATAACATTTTATTGATAATTCATCACAAAACCTAGGTCGAGTTCGTTATTGAATTAGCTCGGTGTTTAAATCATTTCCCTTTTTATTTCTAAAACTTTTAATACTTGCAACATGCGCAAATGGTATATTACTGCCCTAGCACTTATATTTATTTCTATTGGTCCATTATCTAGTCAAAACTCCTTTTATGTCGTAAAGTCTGGCGTATTTAGCCAGTATCCTTCCATAAAGGAGTTTGTCTCCGACGGCGATATAATAACGTTATCGACCAGTTCATTAGAAAATTTTTGTAGTCGAAATGCGAACGAGCAATCCAATGGAATATTACACCTAAACAATGAAATATTTGGTACTTGCACCACTCAAAAAAAATCCATTATTGATGAAAGGTTTCGCCTTTCTTTTCAGGACCATGGAGCTGTAGAGTCAAGGTTTTTATCAGAGTCTAATAGCTATCGCGGGATACTTGATGGCGATAACGAAAAACAATTTGCTGTAACAATAGGTCAAAATTCGGCTGTTGGATTGTTCTTAATCGACGGCGAACAGTTCTATCTTGAGCCTTTGAAAAATTTCGTGCCCAATGCAGAAAATGATAAGTACGTCCTTTACAATGTAAAAAATGTTATCGTTAATTCTAAGTATTCAGGATGCGCTGCCACTCATACTAAAGAGGAATTCGAAGTAGCGCTCCAGCAAAGAACCAATACAATTGAGCCTACATGCGGGCTAGAATTAGAACTTGCTATTGTGAGCGATTATTCGATGTATAGTCACAAAGGGAGCATTCAAAATACCCAAATGTTTGCACTAGCTGTAATGAATAATGTTCAATTGCTTTATGACAATGAATTTAAAGATGGTATCCAATTTAAAATTGTTAGCCACTATATAGCTACGAGCAGTTCTGATCCCTTAGAAGTCAGTTTGACATCGACAACAAACCCAATAGTTCTCATTCAGAACTTTAGATTTTGGGCCAATGAATATGGGATTGGGAACGTTCCTTTTGATTTAGGACAGTTATGGACACGTCGAGATTTGGACGGCTCCGTTATTGGTATGGCATTTAGAGATGGGATTGGCAAGGAAACAAAATACCATTTGTTGCAAGATTACACGGGCAATACAGCGGGATATCACCTTAGTGTATTAGCTACACATGAGATTGGGCACAATCTTGGAGCATTGCACGATCCTATCACTAGCATGACCATAATGAGACCAGTGATCGCAAACTTGAATGTCTGGTCAGATTTGTCAAAACAATTTATTCAACCTAATCTTGAAAAATATGATGTTCTGAGACCATTGGACAATAGAATAGTTTTAACCAGCAAACTCATGCGAGCATATCCTTTAGACCATAACCAGAACTACAATTCAAATTCAAATAAAAATTTCTACAAAGTAGAAATCCCAATCAAATTTTATAGAAATTTTCACACGCCAATAACCAAAGCAACCTTGAGTCCGATGGATATGCCTGGAGTTATAGAAGGAAGAGACTACAAAATGATAAATAGCACTTTTCACTTCATCCCTGGAGCTCAAGATCAAAATGGTGCTTTTAATATTTTGGTTGCAGAGCATATGTTCAACGGTAGAAATAAATTATCCTTTAAGTTGGATAATACCCAGACTTGTTCTAATCCTTACGTTACCATCTTTTTAGGAACGGTTAGCACGGAGTTCTTTGGAGATGAAGGTTCGGATCCACTTTTGGATACTGGCACTGAAGGAAATACTGATATTATTTGCTACCCCAATCCAATCACAAGTGACTGGTGCATTGTCTCTGGCTTTAAAAATGATTTGATTCAAAATGTAGAAATAATTGCTGCCAATGGTACTAGGTGGAATAAAGCTGAAATTGAATATTCAGTTTATGATGCACTAAAATTAAATCTACGTGATTTCTCACCAGGAGTTTATTTCATTAAAATTCAGACCAACAATACCAGAATTACCAAGAAAATTATCAAAACTAGATAATAAGGGATTCCACAGATTGAAATACAAGCTATTACAATTTACTTTTCACTGATTGTGGGTTTGGCTACTAATTATTGGAAAGAAATTTACATGAATATATGTAAGTATTTTGTAGAAAATACCTTTGAAAAGTGCTTTGAATGATATATCTTTGGTACAAAATTACATTCTATGCCAGAAATTAGTAGATTTTATGGTGTAATCATTTATATGTTTTTTAAAGATCACAATCCCCCACATTTTAAAGTTAAATAGAATGACTTTGAAGCTAATATTCTGATCAGTAATGGAAATATCCTTGATGGTGATTTACCTGTAAGCAAGTTTAAATTAGTTAGTGCATGGGCTGAAATTCATAAAGTTGAGTTGTTGAGGATGTGGGATTCGAAAGAATTTCATAAAATAGAACCATTGAGATAATGAGAAAAATTAGAAAAATTCAAGTTTTGGAGAATTTCATCATTCGTTGTGAATTTGATAACGGAGAGGTCAGAGATTTGGATATTACTAGTATTATAGATAAAAATGGAAAATACTCTAAGAAGGTTTATGATAAATCTGTTTTTAAAACTGTAAAAATAGGCGAATTTGGTCAACTTTATTGGGATGGAATTGCTGAAATCAAAACCTTAGATGGGAAACTTATTCCGACCGAATTCGATATTTGCCCTGATTTTGTTTATTTGAGTTCACTTCCTCAAAATGTTATTTAACCAGCATTACAAGATATAGGCCTTGCAAAAACTTAAGCTAACAGAGATAAAATGTATTATATCAAGTAAATATTGGCAATTATAATGTAATTAATAACAAAAAATCAGATAATAATTGTACATTTGCACTCGCTAAAACTGATCCTTGAGATCACTATTGGTTAACTTAATAATTTAATAAAAAAATGGCCATTTATTTATCAAAAGAAAAAGTGCATGAGATTTTCGCCAAACACGGTGGAAGTGCACAAAATTCTGGATCTGTTGAGTCACAGATCGCTTTATTTACTTATAGAATCCAAAGCCTTTCCGAGCATTTGAAAAAAAATGCCAAAGATCATTCTTGCAAAAGAACCTTGTTGACTTTGGTTGGAAAAAGAAAAAGATTGCTTCACTATTTACAGAATAAAGATATTCTAAAATATCGTTCTCTGATCGAAGCATTAGGTATAAGAAAGTAATTATTGTAAAAGTGTTTCCTTCCCCAAGGAAACACTTTTTTATTTTGCAGATCTATTCAATTTATTCTTTCATTATTTCTTAGGAAATACAAAAACAATCCTTTCATGGGAGCAAGAAATCCAATTTCAAAATCATTCTCCTTGCCCGATGGCAGAGAGATTACCATAGAAACCGGTAAATTGGCTACTCAAGCAGATGGTTCTGTTGTCGTAAGAGCTGGTGACACCATGCTTTTGGCTACGGTTGTTTCATCTACTGAAACCAAGCCTGATCAAAGTTTTTTCCCACTTTCTGTCGATTATCAAGAAAAATTTGCCGCTGGTGGAAGAATTCCTGGTAACTTTTTTAGAAGAGAAACCAAACTATCGGACTATGAAGTGTTAATTTGTCGTTTGGTGGATAGGGCGATTAGGCCTTTGTTCGCCGATACATATAGATTTGAAACTCAAGTGAATATCCAATTGATCAGTGGTGATAAAGAGACCATGCCTGATGCTTTAGTGGCTCTAGCTGCCTCTTCAGCTATCGCAGTTTCTAATATTCCTTGGGAAGGACCAATATCTGAAGTAAGAGTTGCCAAAATTGGTGGTGAATACATCGTAAATCCAATGCGTTCTGCTTTGTCTAGTGCTACTCTAGATATCATCGTGGCTGCAACCATGAAAGATGTAACGATGGTAGAAGGTGAAGCGAATGAGTGTAGCGAAAAAGAATTGATCGAAGCTATAAAAATTGGCCATGAAGCCATCAAAGTGCAAATAGAGGCTCAATTGGCTTTGGCTGAAATGGTTGGAGAAAAGGCTCTTGTAAAAAGAGAAGTTCCAGAAGCACTTGTCAATGAAGAAATCGAAAACATAGTTGTAGAGTATTGTGCGGAGAAAATTAAATCTTTGGCTACACAAGCTACTGATAAGACATTTAGAAAAAATAAATTTAAGGAAATTAAAACCGAAATGATTGAGGTTTTAACCAACTTGAAAGGAGAAGACTATGTCGTAGAAAATGCCAAGTTTCTTGATATGTATTATGATAAATACAAGAAAAAATTGGTTCGCGGTGTGATTTTGGACACAGGTAGTAGATTAGATGGTAGAGGCAATAAGGATATACGCCCGATATGGTGTGAAGTTGGCTATCTGCCTGCTGCACACGGAAGCGCGATATTCAATAGAGGTGAAACCCAAGCTTTGACCACTTTGACTTTAGGCTCAAAATTGGACGAAGCCATTTATGATACGGCCTTGGTTCAATCTATGGAAAAATTCTTGTTGCATTACAATTTTCCAGGATTTTCTGTAGGAGAGGTAAAGCCTAATAGAGGCCCAGGACGTAGAGAGGTAGGGCATGCTAACCTTGCGGCTAGATCTATTAAAAAGGTTATGCCCGACAATCCATATACAATCCGTATCGTTTCTGATATCCTTGAATCGAATGGTTCATCTTCCATGGCGACCGTTTGTGCTGGATCCATGGCATTGATGGATGGTGGGATTCAAATTAAAGCACCTGTAGCTGGTATTGCAATGGGTATGATCGCCGAAGCTGGTAAAATTGCCATTTTGTCCGATATACTTGGTGACGAAGACGCATTAGGTGATATGGACTTCAAAGTAACGGGTACCGTAAACGGTATAACGGGTTGCCAAATGGACATCAAAATTGATGGATTGCCATATGAGCAATTGGAACAAGCTTTAGAGCAAGCTAGAGTAGGAAGGTTACATATCATTGACTGCATGGCTGAAGCAATAGCTAAGCCCAATGCAGAGCTTAAGCCTCATGCTCCTAGGATTGAAGAGATTCATATTGATAAGAGTTTTATCGGTGCTGTGATAGGACCAGGTGGTAAAATCATCCAAGAGATGCAAGCAACCACGGGTACGGTTATTACCATCGAGGAAGTAGATAACAAAGGTATTGTAAAAATCGCTAGTAACAATGCTGATTCAATTAAAGCCGCCATGGACAGAATCAAGCAAATTACCTTTGTACCCACAGTAGGAGATGAATATGACGCCGTGATAGTTACCATTCAGCCATATGGAGCATTTGTTGACTTTATGGGAGGAAAGAGTGGCTTGGTTCATATCTCTGAATTGTCTCACGAAAGATTGAATGCCGTTGAGGACAAATTCAAGGAAGGAGACCATATTCGAGTAAAATTGATTGGAATCGAAGACAGAACTGGAAAATTAAGACTTTCAGCCAAAGCATTATTGCCAAGACCTGAAAGAAAGTAATTTTTCTAATATACATATAAGGCCCTAGATATCAATCTGGGGCTTTTTTGTTTATTTAAATCTCGAACTTTTAAAACCTTCTTGATTAACTTTGTATTGATTATAACAATGAGCGTGAGGTAGGGTAGTGGCTTGGTCTCTTACTGACTATCGGGAAGGAAGAGACGGGATCTCGTCGTTTAGACGAGAGTACCCACGAACATACCGACCAATGTGTAACATTGGGCACGCCCAAATAATTTTGATTATTATTAAATGGCAATTTATTTGCCTTGCCTATATTTTTAACTTGATAAATTCGAACGAAAGACTGGTTATCGCAGAAGTTATCTTGCCATTGGCCATCGGCCAGGCTTATAGTTTTTCTGTACCCCCGAGTTTGGAAAACCTAATTTCAGTAGGTCAAAGAGTTCAAGTGCAGTTCGGAAAAAAGAGGATGTATGCCGGAATTGTGTATAATCTGACCGATTCCGTGGCTCACGATTCACTAAAATTTAAGGAAGTACTTGCGATTTTGGATGAAAAACCAATTCTTACCAAGCGACATATGGATTTTTGGAAGTGGATTGCGGATTATTATGCCTGCCATCTGGGCGAGGTCATGATTTCAGCATTGCCGAGTGGCTTAAAATTGAGCAGTGACACCATCGTAGTTAAGAACTTTGAAGATATTCCCAATGATGTATCCGATGACGAGTATTTGATACTAGAAGCTCTGACATTTCATCAGGAAATCCCAATTGCCACCATAGAGGAGATTCTCAATAAAAAAAATGTTTATAAAGCGGTCAATAATCTGTTAAATCAAAAATTGATCTGCTTAAAAGAGGAATTGCAAAACAATTATAAGCCAAAATTGGCGAGATTTGTAGATTGGGGTCCGGATTATGCGCAACCTGAGGCACAGACTAAAGTTTTTGATGCCATAAAAAATGAATCGCAAGTTCGCTGCTTGTTGGGAATGGTACAGTTGACGAGGGCGGGCATTCCTATACTCAAACGGAAACTAATGGACAAGACTTTCGTTAAGCCAACGACGATAGACCAATTGGTCAAAAAAGGAATCTTGGCTATTGTGGTCGATCCTGTATCTCGATTGAGCCGTGATCTGAAGGAAAGGAATGGCGTTCTAGCTCCCTTGAGCACTATCCAAGAAGTGGCTTATGCGGAGATCATTGAGTCATGGGATACACACAATATTACACTGTTGCATGGCGTCACGGGTAGCGGAAAGACTAGATTATTCGCTGAACTGATTCTCAAACACGTTCCAGAAAATGGTCAGGTTTTGTATCTACTCCCGGAGATAACATTGGCGACTCAGCTTACCCAGAGATTAAAGGCGATGCTTGGGGATGATATCGTTGTTTATCATTCGAGGATAAATCAACAAGAGCGTGTCGAAATATGGCATGCGGCATTTCAGGGGAGAAAGATCATCATTGGTCCTCGCTCGAGTGTGTTTCTGCCGTTTATAAACCTGGATTTGGTCATTATAGACGAAGAACATGACCCTTCCTACAAGCAACAGGATCCAGCACCTAGATACAACGGAAGGGATGCTGCATTGGTTCTAGCTAAGCTTTTTGGAGCCAAGACGCTTTTAGCTACGGCTACACCTTCTATCGAGACTTATACGAATGCCATGAATGGTAAATATGGCTATGTTCTCCTTGCTGAACGTTATGGAGATGCAGAATTGCCCAAAATCGAGTTGGTCGATTTGAAAGCTGAAATCAAGAAAAACACGATGGTAAGAGTCTTTGCCGCCAGTGTTTTTGAAGAAATAAATGCAAATATTCAAGAGAATAAGCAAGTCATCATTTTTCAAAATAGACGTGGGTTTGCACCCATCTATGAATGTCAATTATGCCTATGGAAAGCGCATTGTATCAATTGCGACACGAGTTTAATCTATCATAAATACAGCAATAAACTCAAATGTCATTATTGTGGTTATCAAGAGACGATGGTGCCTGAGTGTCCATCTTGTTTGAGTGAAAAAGTGGAACTCAAAGGTATAGGGACTGAGCAGATCGAAAACGATTTATCCATTTTGTTTCCTGATGTGGTGATAAATAGATTGGATTACGAAACAACCAGGAGTCGCAAGGAATTAACCCAAATAATAGGTGACTTTGAGCAAGGATTGACTAAGATTTTGGTAGGAACCCAAATGTTGGCGAAGGGCTTAGATTTTAGCAATGTAGGTCTAGTCGTTATAGTTAATGCGGATCAGCTTTTGGCGTATCCTGATTTTAGGGTAAATGAGCGGGCATTCCAGTTGATGACACAGGTGTCGGGTCGTGCTGGCAGACAAGGTGGAGGCTCTAAGGTGATGATACAAGCAGCGAATATTGAGCATCCCGTGTTTGGTTGGGTGATAGGGCATGATTTTGAATCATTTTATGAACGCGAAATCAAAGAACGGCATTGGCACTTTTTCCCACCTTACTCTCGCATGTCTAGAATCATAGTTAAGCATAAAAACAAGGACGTCCTAACAGATTTGCTGGATACGTATTTGGATTATTTAAATAAAAATATAAAAGGAGAATGGCAATTTTTTGGTCCTATATTGCCACCAATTTCCCGAATACAAGGGTTTTATTTGCAACATTTTGTGATCAAAGCCCCGAAAACGGCCAATACTTTACAAGTTCTAAAACATATCAAAAGCAGTTTTTTTGAAATTGCTTATAGGACTGCTGCATTCAGACAAGCTAAGGTTGTTTTTGACATTGATCCGTACTAAATATATTATAATTCAATAGAGGGAAACTTTTTAAGACAAAGTGCTGTTTCATACTTTTAGAAACTACGGGGCTGACTGGAATTGACAGTAGAGCATAGCAGGTCAGTAAGCATGTCGGAGCAAGATTGTTCACTCCGTTAACAAATGATGATCGAAACTTTAAGTGGCGAAAATTCTTTCGCGATCGCTGCCTAATCAGAGATTAGAATGCGTTTGTGCCCTGCGCTTGATACCTGATACACAGCGTACCGCACATCAACCCAAAACCTCAGGTTAGCTTAAAGTAGGGCCTCGACCTTGAAGCGAAAATTTAGAGGATAAGGTTTTGAAAGGACTGTACTGGATCCGATCAAAGCACGAATAAATCAATCCAGAACTAAACATGTAGAAAGCTTTCAGGCACTTTATCTGGACGAGGGTTCGAATCCCTCCAGCTCCACAAAATCAAGAAAGTCCTCCAATTGGGGGACTTTTTTTTTGCCTATTTATTCTCTTAATTTGCAGCGTATAGAAGATTTGTGTGTTTTTTGTAAAAAAAAATGCCCAAATATTTGTTTTTTCAAATAAAAACATTATACTTGTATTACGAATATGATTATACTCAGTGGAAAGGGAATAATATATTCAAATAATGTTTTATTTGTTAACACTAAATCTTCGATCAAGATGAAAAAAAATTACAATTTACTTGTGGTATTATTATTTCTAATATCATCCCAAGGCTTTGGCCAAATTAATAGCTCAAGTCTGTCTTTTCAAGTGGAAGCTCCTTATGGTAATTATTTTATTGCGGATAATCCGTCTTGCGCTTATCCACCAGCTTGAGCCTATTTAGCGGTTAAAATTTGCAACCGCACAGCTAGTACCATTACTAATGTAGTCTATACTGCTGCTATTGCTGGAACGGGATGGTCTATTGCCAATGGACAAAACCCCACTGATACAATAACTTCATTAGCAGCTGGAGCTTGTTTTACAAAGTACTATTTTTTAGATCATCCATGCTCGGGAGTGCAAGGAACTGTAACTTTCAGTTCTGTAGATTTGGACGATAGTTCTACTGCAACTAATTTTTTAAGTCAATACAATGATACAGCAGTACAAAATTTCACAATAATGTTTGGAGGTAGAGGTGCATCTGCCACAGGAATTGCATCATCAGCATGGTGTTACAGCGGGTGTACTAGTGGAGTCGGAGGACAGATTTGTTATGCTGTCAGATATTATTTTGATAAGCCATCTAATGGAGATATCATACAGGTCCAGCCAGCAGGAAATACAAATTTTGATGCTGGTATGCTGCAATTAACTAGTGTTGGAGCAATTGGAATCGCAGGGAGCACTGATCTGCCCAGTGTTTTTTTCTAGGGCTAAACACAACAACACCAGTAAGCCGATTACCATGACACAAGTGGCAACAGGTTGTCCAAATGGTCCACTGCAGGTGCATTTAATGCTACTATTATTTTTTGTTTTGATATTTTAGCACCTGGCTCCACAACCATATTTTCATTTGGTTTGGAAGTGGAAGTGCTTAAGTATGATGATAGTGGTACTGCGCAATTTACAACGCAGACTTTTTTACCATTGGAGCTTTTAAACTTTAAAGTTTCAAAAGGCAATGGAAAAAATTCTCTTCTTTGGGAGACTACTTCTGAATTTAATGTTGGAACTTACGAAGTCTTGAAATCGGTCGATGGCATTAATTTTACAAAAATAGGTGAATTGTCTGCTAAAAATAACTCAAGTGCTCTGAATACATATACATTTGATGATTCAAAGATCAATTCTACAACTTGTTATAAAATTAGGGTAAAGGAATTGTCAGGTGAAGTTAGCTACAGTAAAATTATTTGTGTTGAAAATAAAACTGGGCAAAAAGCTGATTTTAGTATCTTCCCTAATCCAAATACAGGATTATTCACCATTCAAAATGGTACTGAAGACAATATTACGGTTGCCATTCATTCACAACAAGGTAATTTGATTTCATCTTATAATGTTAGTCCTGGCAATAATCCTGTTGATATCCAGGATTTACCTAAAGGCATTTATTTGATTAAATTTGTATCCAATAAGACCACTACGATGCAAAGAATTATTAAGAATTAATTTCAAATAATTTAAGAGAAAGGGGTGTATGCATAATATGCCCCTTTTTTATTAATAGGTATCTAGTTATCTCTATTATAAGTTTTGTATCGATTAAGCACGTTGAGTAAACCTAAGGTAAAATCCAACACGTCTTTTCTTCAGCGATTTCACTCCACTCATATCAGCCTAAAAAGAACATAATATCTTGTTGATTTAGATATAATAGTTTTTGGGTTATCAGACTATTTATGTTAATCTTTTATTAAAGTCTCGCGGCAAAATATCTAATATTTCCGTTATATAATTTTTAGGGTTATTTTTGCATGATGGTAAATATTATAATGTTATGAAAAACAGACTTTTACTTTCGTGCTTTTTTGCTTTTTCGCTCCTTGGTTCTATTCGGGCTCAGGATGAAAAGTTTTCTATTACCCTGAGTACTGATTCAGTTGGCGTTGGTGAAACATTCACGGTAACATTTGAAGCCATTAATCTCAATGGGAGTTTTACGCCTTGTGATTTTGAAGGCTTTGAGATAGTTGGAGGCCCTATGTCCAGCAGTTCATTTTCTATGATAAATGGAGTTACAGAAAGCAAGATGACTTATACGTATTATTTAGTTGGACAAAAGAAAGGCCATTTTGAACTCAAAGAGGCCAAAATTAAAGTTGGTGACGAGGTAGTAACAACGGCTCCCGTCAAAATAACTGTTTTGGATAAAACGCCTCCTGGTAAAAATGAAGTGTTACGTCAAAATCGCACCCAGTTTGATTTTATGCCAAATGCTCCGAAACCGACCAAGAAGCGAAAAGTAATAACCCTCTAATGGTCATGCGATTATTTCTATTCATATTTTTTTGTACTGTTTGTGAAATAGCTTCATTCGCACAGGTCAAATTTTATGTAGAGATAAGCGAGAACCCCGTTCGGTATGGAGAAAGATTTCAAGTAATAGTCACTGCATTGAATGGTGAGGTGCAACAGTATTCACCACCTAGTTTCCAAGGATGTAAATTAGTAGGTGGCCCCAATCGCCATCAAAGTTTTTCATTTTCTAATGGAAAAATTAGCCGCTCCAGTCAATATACATATGAACTCATACCAACCACTAATGACAAAATAGTTATTGGATCTGCGGAGTTGAAATCTAAAGGGACGTTATATACAACCTCGCCATTGGAGGTAAAAGTAATAACAAATCCTAAAGCAGCCCCTCCTAGTGGTGGTGGTACATTCGACAAATCAAAACCATTTTTCATACAGGCATCAGTGGATAAAGTTAATGCTTATGTAGGTGAGCAAATTGTCCTTAAATATACAATTTATACACAAAGCAATATCGAAAGGTTGGAATCTCCACCTGAACTAAAATTTCCTGATTTTTTTCAAAAAGCCGTAGAAACAGCAAACTCTCCCGTTGAAGATATTGTAATCAAAGGTAATCAGTTTCGTTCTCGAGTCATTCAGCAATTTGTATTATATCCTTTAAAATCGGGAACATTGACAATTCCACAGTTTTTGTTTAGGGCATCAGTAGTTGCTGAAGATGAAAGCATCTTTGGGATTTTGATGCCAGAGATGAAAGAAGTGGATCTTGTATCCAATAAAATAGAGCTTCATGTCAAGGATGCTCCGAGCGATTTGGCGGGTGAGATATTGCCAATCGGAGAAGGGTCCGCGCATTGGAGTATTGATCGAATCAAATGTTCGACGAACGATGCAGTTAAACTGCGTTTGGATATAAAGATTTCAGGAGATCCTAAAAGAATAAATCCACCGATATTGAATATTGATCCCAGTATTTGGAGGTCATTCAGCCCTAAATTAATTTCTGAGAATACTGAAGCCAGTTCGAGTGGTTTTATTACCCACAAAGTATTTGAATACTCACTTGTTCCTTTGAAAATTGGCAGGCAGACTTTAGATCCAAAATTTGATTTTTTCAATATTTTATCCAATAACATTTTATCTGTTTCAAATCATTTTGAAATAGAAGTGTCCCAAGGTGATAAAATTGCATCTGATGAATCTCACAAGGCTTATGAAGAAAATTTTACTTTTCTTGGGCAGCCTGGCAAGTCACTTAAGATAATAGGATGGACAAGTTTTTTTATAGCTTTGGCAACCATTTTTGCTTTAGCGTGGAAAAGTTTTTTCTCACAAAATCCACCCGTAACCTTTAAGAAAGGCAAGGAATATTTGGGTAAAATGGTCCAGCATCATGTCGAAGAGCCAATGGATGAAACTTCCCAAAACAGCGATTTCCAAGAATTTGTGGATTTTCCTTTGCTCGACGGATCAGCAGATTCAGTGGGCAATTTAAATAAACTTTTTGTTTTTGTGAAGAAATACAAAAGCGGTGCGTATTTGGTACCTGCTGAAATGATATCTTATGCTGATTTGAAAGACGAAACAAAGGCAGAGTTTGATGTTTTGGTAAGAGAATGTAAGGTCATCAGTGAGGAAAATAAATTCGGTGGTAAAGAAATCAATCCTAAGGAGCTCAATTCCTTGACAGAGCAAATTAGACAGCTTATTTCACGGAAATAATAATGTTAAGATTAAAATACGTTTTTAGAATAGGAAATCGTCCTTAGCTTTATGCTTTCACAAATAACTCCTAGCTCATCGAACGCTGAAAGACAACAATGTTACTTTATCCCTAAAAAAAAAAGCTGTACACTGGACAAACCAATGCACAACTCCATTTTACACATGTTCAGATCCCAAGATAAGTCTTGTGGTTTAGATCATATTGGATGAGCCGCCTATTAGGTCTTTTTGATGATCAAATTAAGTATGGCAAGTAGGACAATAGCTCCTAATGCTGCCGTCAAAATGTATCCAAGCCATCCTGAACCTAGGCTAATTCCTAGTTTTCCAAGACCCCAATAACCGATAAAGCCTCCAATTATTCCTACAATGATATTTCCTATCAAACCTAGACCACTGCCTTTGTACAGCTGGCCTCCTAGCCACCCTGCCACGCCTCCAAGAATTAACGAAATGATTGTTCCTTCCATGATTGATGTTTTTTAGATGAATAAATTAAAGAAATAAAATACGTTATAGTTTTTATATGTGCAATTTTAGTAATTTATTTTCATAAATACGCAATATATATGAATAAATAATTTTATTACATGTGAAATATTTACAACCAGCCTTATCTCTTATGTGATATTTTAATATGCTCGATTTCAGGGTTTTTATTCAAAAAACAAATAATTCTGACACCATCAAGAATAAATTGCCATTGTCGAGAATTTTATTTGTAAAAATATTTACCCTTAAGAGGAGATTGGCTATCTTGATTAAGTTTAATTTTTATTAAAAACAATCGTAATTAGAATTGTATTTATGGAAAAAATCACATGGGAGGATTTCATCGGAATCGATATGAGGGTGGGCACGATCATAAAGGCTGAAGTATTCATTGGAGCTCATAAACCAGCTTACAAATTGCTCATTGACTTTGGAGATTTAGGTCAGAAAAAGTCATCAGCCCAAATTACTAAAAATTATACAACGACCGACTTGCAGGGCCGTCAGGTTGTCGCCGTAATCAATTTTCCAATCAAGCAAATAGGTACATTTATGAGTGAATGCCTTGTGCTATGCGCTATGGATCTAGATGATAATATGGTCCTGATTTCGCCCGAAACAGGAGTTCCCAATGGCCTTAGGATCGGCTAATTAGACTTTTGGAGTTTCTATTTTTAGACTCCTTATGATACCACTCACCAACAAAAATTGAGCCGTGATATAGGTGCACATTATCAAAATGGATGCACCAGCCACAGGATTTACAAACTTGTTGATGGCCAAGATACTATCAGAGCTTACAAATAAAATAGCTCCTAGTATCACCATTTTGTCAGATGGATTTGATATGGAAAGACTGTATCTCCACGCCAATATTAACATAAGGGATATGGTAATACCATATATACCCACGGGCAAAGACATATTCCCTAGATATGGCATCAAGTAAGTTAGAAATATGGCTAGATAGACCGCGACCAGAAGACTTCCAATTCGATATTTTTTCTTGTCAAAAGCCTTACCCGCTGGGGTGATACGCACAAACAAAAGTATATAGAGCAGATGAGCAAGTAAAAACGCAATCAAACCAAAGATGAAGAATAATTGCCCTCTGTCTGCAAACATCAAAATGGTATCTCCGAGAAATGACGCCAACAACGCCCCTAATAGTAAACCTCTTCCATCGAAAACTAAATTCCTTATCCCGAAGATCAACGAGGATATCAGCAAAGGCTTGAAATACCAGGCCAAATCTTCTCGAAAACCCAACAATAGGATATAAACAACACTGATTATTCCAAAGGGAAGTAAATCTTTATTCATACTACGCTATCTTTAAATTTTTAGTTTGATTTCTAAGCATAAAATATAAGAAGATATTGCCAATAGTACACAAAATAACCCATATTAAGACCAGATACGATCCAAATGAAAGTATTTCATCCAATCCGAACCAGCCATTATTATTTTGAATAATATAAAGTGCCAATCCAAAAGATAATAAACTAGCAATAACTGCTCCTAGATTCATGTCCATCAAATCAGTATAAGCGTAGATATGGATAAAAATAAAAAGCCCGTAAAGGTAAATTCCTGGAGTGCCAATTTCGGCCAAATGCCCGAAAAAGTACATCAAAAGTCCCAACACGCCCAGCATCTGAAACCAAATCCAGGACTTTAACCACCCATTTTCTACTGAAGCCCACTTATTCAAATGGTAAACATCCTCGACAGCATTCACAGGATTGCTCGTGAGCATATCAGCAGGGCGCCAACCTGTCGGCTTGAACCATATTTTAATCTTGTCCGACCAAGAGCCAGTTCGCAATGCATCTTTTATTAAAAGCCACAAATGCTGAAAATTGATTTTAATAGGGTTCCATGTATTTGCTTGCCTCTTGATGCCATAAACGGCAGGGATATCGGATCGTTCTTCTTGAAAAGTTCCAAACCATTTGTCCCAAACAATAAAAATCTGACTATAATTTTTGTCCATATATTCTGGATTGATGGCGTGATGAACCCTATGATGGCTTGGCGTCACCAGAATATTTTCGAGCCACCCTAGCCGATTTAGATGCCTTGTATGGTACCAGAATTGAGCGAATAGATGAATCGGAGCGATGATGGCAATGATGGTAGGAGAGACCCCAATCAGGGCCGCAGGAAGCAAGAAAAATGTAAACAAACGAACGAATTCTGAAATGCTTTGCCGCAGAGCGCATGCCAAATTAAATTCTTCGCTACTGTGGTGGATTGCATGTTTATTCCAAAATATATTAATTTCATGCGACCAACGATGCACCCAATATCCTTGAAAATCCAATAAAATAAAAGCTATGATTACCGACCCAATTGTACTCTCTATGTGGCCAATGGCCAGTTTTTCGTACATCCATTCATAGCTCAATATCGTGATAGAAAGCCCCAAAACATCCTTCACGATGTTCGTAATCCCAGAGCTCAGGCTGCTCATCATATCCATCGTAGGCACGTACCCTTTTCCAGTGTACAAATCGAAGCCTTTCTCAAGGAGTACCAGCAGAAAAAAGATCGGAATTGCAATTAACAGAATTTTTCCATAAAGCTCCATATCGTTAGATATTTTTCAATGTCAAATATACACTGAAAATAACAATACCAAGTATTGGAATTGAATATTTGGGGTTTTTATTTGGGAGATTCCTCACCCTTTCTAAGGTGAATATGCAAAGTAGGTGAGGACCGCGCCATGCGATGCTACGGTCGTTCCGACCAGCCTATCGGCTGCATCTACTGTCGCTATCTCAGGGCTAGAATGCTAGGGCATCAATATCGATGCCCTAGTTTCTATATTTTAGATTTCTTGGAAATGACCAATCGATTGGCCTAAGAATACAGGTAAAAACATTTTCTGCGTTAGCATGATTTTATCAGGATCATTCAATCCATCCATCATCAATTGCCAACGCGCATAACCGTGATTTTCTATGATTTCTTTGCGCTTTTCATCGTTTTGGAGCCATGCCTTCATACCTACTGGATCCGCCTCAGGATGAAACTGAGTCGCAAATATTCCTGACCCAAGACGCAATGCCATGATCGCTCTTTCCAGAGGTATATGCGGTCTTTCTTTTTCTATCGCTAACAACTTACACCCGATGGACTCGATTCTGTTTTGATCGGGTTGGATGACTTGAAATTTTCTAAAGTCACAAACATAGAATGGATTGGGCAAATTCTGCATGATGGGATCGTCCTCTGCTCCTTCTAAATGCGTGATTGGATACACACCAAATGATGGCCTCGCCCTA
Source organism: Saprospiraceae bacterium (assembly GCA_016720635.1). GTDB lineage: Bacteria > Bacteroidota > Bacteroidia > Chitinophagales > Saprospiraceae > JADKKF01. The sequence goes on along the minus strand of JADKKF010000013.1, from coordinate 47,799 downwards.
AGACAAACCGTGCCAATCTGGAAATATCTGCATAATAATTGGAACGAATGGCATATGAAAAATGCATATTTCGGCTCATTGTAGTTGGCTTCATTGTATTCCCACAATGATTCTAGCCAATCCATATAGCTATTGTCCCAAAGACTATTTTCACTATCCAATGGACTACCTGGGCCTCCACTTGAGATATAAATATCATAAGATAGATCAGGTATTTCTACTTTCTGCCTTACCTCAAAATAATCTATTTGAAATTTAACATCATTTTCTCTTTGAAAATCTTTAAGAATTTCAGTGATACAACGCATCCCCTCATTCGGCGTTCCTTCGTATAAGTCCAGAACAGCTACTTTTTTTATCTCGCTCAAAATCTTTGTATTTTTTCTTAAAAATGATTAAACCTATTTTTTCTTAGCCTTCGTAGTCGTAACTTCTTTCTTTTCAGATTTCGTCACTGTTTTTTTAGCCTCAGGAGCTTTTTTTACTTCAGGCTTTACTTTGGCTGGTGTTGCTGTTTTTGCCTTAGTAGCTGGAGCCGCTTTAACAGCTGCAGTAACAGGCTTTGCAGGTTGTACACCCACCAACGGTTGGCCATTGACAGCAGAGCGTATGAATGTACCCCAAGTTAGGTTATCTTGACCCGCTTTATGCGCTTGAGCGCGCTCGATGGCATAATTGGCTGAATTCTCCACTACCCAATCAAAATTCTCTTGCCCGACGCTTGTCAATTCAGCATCTGGAGCTGGATTGCAAAAATCTATCGCATATGGAACACCATCTCTTACGGCAAACTCAACCGTGTTGAAATCATATCCAAGGCCATGATTCAAAGCAAGAACCCATTTTTCGATTTTATCCAATAACGCTTTACTTGCTGGAGGTCTATTGGCTACATATCTCAGATGATGTGGATTCCTTGGCTCGTACTGCATCAAACGGACGTATTTGCCACCAATACAGTAGCATCTATAATAATCGTCGAACAATATTTCTTCTTGAAGCATCATCACCAATTGATTGGTTTCGGCATGTTTTACGAAGAACTCACCAGCATCCTCAAGTCTATATACACTTTTCCATCCACCACCTGCAAAGGGCTTCATATACGCAGGGAATCCTACATATTTGAATATATTTTCCCAATCCAATGGATAGGATAGGTTTCTGAAAGAATTGCCATTGGTGTCATCTGGCATTTTATGAGACGGTAGCAATACGGTTTTTGGTACTGGAATCCCCAATTTTACGGCTAGGCAATTGTTGAAGAATTTTTCATCGGCACTCCACCAAAATGGATTGTTAATCACCGCAGTGCCACAGATAGCCGCATTCTTAAGCATTCCTCTATAAAAAGGTACATCTTGAGAGATTCTATCTACTATAACTGCATAATCCAAAGGCTCTGCCTGCATTACTTTATCAACTTTTACAGGTTCAGCCAAGATCCCTTTTGGCTTTTTCTCATTAATCCTATCTACAAATGCTACAGGAAAAGTATTTTCTTGTCCAAATAAAATACCGATTTTTTTCATGATTAAAAATTATTAGATAAAAAAGGAATAAAATAAATGAAGTACCGCTCGGGTATTAATATAACGAATTCTACATGCTAAATGGTATAGAAATTCGTAAACAGCCGCAAATATAGAAGGTTTAATTAATTTATTTTACAAAATAATTAGAAATATTTGCTTCAATTGTTTGATTTTTGGGCTAAATATTGCCAGAAGTTGTAATATTTTCTATGCTTTTGCTCCAACTAGTATTAATGGTTATTTTTTTTAAATATCAATATATATCGTATTTGATTTTATAAAAATTCTTGATACCTTTGCTTGAGTTAATTTTAAAGTATAATTGGCCCAAATAAAATTTATTTGCAAAATTTTCACCTGAAATATCGAGGGCATTAATAAAAATATTTTTAATGAAAAAATTAAGATTTGTTCTAGTTCTAATAATATGCAGTTTGTTCAGTTTTACTGGCTTTGCACAATCTGTCCAAATTGATTATCCTTCGGATACATTAAAAATTTGTTCAGGAGCCCAAATCACACTAACCGCTAGCGGTGCCAATAATATCACTTGGACTGCCAATAATTTGGTGATTGGCTATGGCTCGACGCTTATTTCTGCTCCATCGGTGTCTTCTTGGATATATGCGAGTTCTGGCTCAGGCATTAGCCTTTCAAAAGACTCTGTTTACGTTTTGTCAACGTATTCGATTGTCGATATTGTCCCAGCATCCAATCCAATATACCTTTGTAAATATTCTGATACCTTAAAGCTTTCTGTGAATGCGCTTCCGATTGGCGGTGTTTATAATTGGGTGACTCCAGGGATCGGAACCAACACCACCAACAGAAATCAATCTTTTTTGTTCGGTGCTGATTCGAAAGTATTGGTCAGTTATACGTTTCAGGGATGCACGCGTTATGACTCTGTAAGCGTTTTGTATAGAAATATACCGCTACCAAATCTTATAAGTAGGGATACCTTAATTTGCCCAGGTGATCGAATCACACTTTCTACGACGGTTAGCAATCCTAATATAAAGTATTCTTGGAGCCCAATATTGGGGATCAATGTGGCAAATATTCCCAATCCAATTTTCAATCCTAAAGTAACTACTACTTATACGGTGACGGTTACCGCAGCAGATGGAACTTGTCCGATAACGACTTCTTTGCAAATTCGCGTTAAAAATGTAAACGTTCAGATTGCCGGAAGAGATACTTTAGAGATTTGCAATCCTCCAGGCTTTGCACAATTGTCAGCCAATACAACTGGTACAATGGGTGTTGTAGCGTGGTTTCCTCAGAATGGGACCTTGTCGGATTCTACAATTAGAACACCACGAGTAACTCCTAAGTCCAATTCTTGGTATTATGCGACATATACTGCACTTGGTTGTACTGTTGTGGATTCAATATTTGTTAGGGTAGATAGCATACAAGAATTTGGATTGTCTGCACATTTGGCCAAGTCAAAATATTGTCCAGGTGAAATCGTAGCCTTGGTGAGCAATTCTATCAATTGGGCTGCGTATCCCGATATGAAATTTGAATGGTTGGATAAAGACGTTTCGTTTTTGAGGGAAGAAGAATTTGGAAACTTAGTCGTCGTCACAACAGCGCCAAGATGGTATATCCGTAAGAATATTAATCACGGTTGTGAATCTTTCGATTCTATTTACCTCAATGTAATCATACCTAATCTAAATCCAAGCCTCAAGGATACAGCTGTATGTCAAGGAGCAATGTTCAATATCACATTGCAAAATCCTAATTTATCGGAAATAGAATGGACAGCTTCTGGAGACGGAACAGTTAACCCCAACGATCAGGTGACCGTTAAAGTAACCGCAGGAACCGCAAGTTTTGCTATTTTTGTCAAAGCAAAAGACCAAGGATGCCCTGGTCAGGTAACCATTCCGGTCACGGTTAAGCCGCCGTTTGTAATTAGACTAGATCAAGATGATACATTACTATGTAAAGCTGCTTCGTTTGATGCGTCGATATTAAGCCCTAGCCCATTAAATAACATAACATGGGGAACATCCAATGGTGGATCATTAAATCCCTCAGATCAAACTCGTACTACAGTAACTGCCTCTGATGCCGACTTAGATTTTAACGTGTATGTGAAGGCCAAAGATGCCCTAGGATGTCCAGGCGAAGGTGGTTTTTCGGTAAAACCTAAAGCAAAATTCAGAATTGCTTTTTCTATATCCCAAAAAGGAATTATGCTCAGATGGATCATTTCCAATTCAAGCTGTTTCACCGCCTGGGATGAGTAATATACGTTGGGCTATCAATGGCAATGGAGCCTCACTCAGTCCCAATACAGGAGTGAGCACCACAGTGACCACAACTGGAAGGACCAATTTTGAAGTATATGCAGCAGCAGAAGATGCTCAGGGTTGTCCTGGTGATGGCATAGTACCTGTTACGTTCACGCCAAAATATGATATTTCAGTCAATTCTGTCGATGCCATTACATGTCCCAATGGATCTTTTAATATTAGCGTTCTTGACAATTCTTCTATGCTCGAATGGGCCACAAGTTCTGGTTCTTTGAGCAATACAAATACTAAAAATTCGGTTTTAACATTGAATGGGACTAATCCCGCAACAGTTACGATCAAAGGTAAAAACCCTCAGGGTTGTGATGGCGAAACCACGGTCAGAGTTTCAGCTGCAAACGAAACATTAAGTTTAGTCAAAATACTTCCACAGGAATGTGTGGGTCCAAATGATGTAGATGCTGTCATCGGTGTTGCAGTCGGTCAGGTACTACTGCCAGGAGCTCCTGTAATTTGGTCTGTGGATGGCGTGGTAATCCCCAATGTGAGTGGGCTAAGTGCGCGTGTTCCAGCTTGGAAAAGAAAACAATCGGAAGCAGTGGTGACCGCAAAAGGAACCAGCTTGAATGGTTGCCCACTAGAAGCTTCTATAATAGTCTGTTATACAAAACCAGTTCCACCAGAGATTCCGAATGCATTTTCACCTAACGGCGACCAAAAAAATGATGTTTATGCTGTAAAAATAAATGATGCAGAAATCAACAACATGAAGATTTATAATCGCTGGGGACAAATTGTCTTCGACAGTGGGGAAGCTGGTGTTTTTAGCTGGGATGGTAAAATTAGTGGTCAAGAAGCCCCTGTTGAAGTTTACATTTTAAGATTGGAATATACGGATTACGAAGGCAATCAAAATACCATCAAAAAGGATATTACTCTGATTCGATAGGTTTAAGGTAAAGCATTGCACAGCTGAAAAGTTATGCCAATACTATAAATCTGGCAGAGTGATTTGACTGATTGCTTCAATTTTCTTTTCAAAATCATCGATGCTGATGGCGTCAGCTAAATTGTAGTCTCCGATTTGAGTTCTGCGCAAAGATTTTAGATAGGCTCCTGAATCCAGAGCTTTTCCTATATCATCTACTAAAGTGCGAATATAAGTTCCCTTGCTGCATACGACTTTGAATTGAACTTCTGGAAAGTTCGCTGTGTCAAGCTGCAAATCGTAAATAGTTATAGGGCGCGATTTAATTTCTACACTTTTTCCTTGTCTGGCAAAGTCGTAAAGCCTCTTACCATCCTTTTTTATGGCTGAATATATCGGCGGAGTTTGCTCAATCGTTCCAATAAATTTTTCCTGGACGTGCGCAATTGCAGATTCATCAATGTGATCTGTTGGAAAAGTATTATTTATTTCAGTTTCCAAATCGAATGAAGGAGTCGTTGCCCCGAGCATCAGGCTTCCATCATATGTTTTTGTCAAGGCCTGGATTTGGTCTATTGTTTTGGTCATTTTGCCCGTACATACAATCACAAGTCCAGTCGCTAAAGGGTCTAAAGTACCCGCATGGCCAATTTTTATTTTCAACTTAAAATGATATTTGAGCTTCCATTTTACTTTATTCACCACATCGAAAGATGTCCATCCGTATGGTTTGTCAAAGAGCAGAACAGCTCCATCCACAAAGTTTTGAGGATCTACAATATTCATTTTAGTATTAAATTTTATAAGCTTATAAGACCACAAAAGGCCATCAAGAAAAGCAAACAAGCCAATCCGATTCTATAATATCCAAATGGCTTTAATCCGTTTGTCTCTAGCATTTTTACGAGCCATTTGATCGCTACAATGGCCACTAGAAATGCAACGACATTTCCTAATAGCAATAAAGGTAATTGGGCTTTTATATCTTGCAATCCGAATTCTTGGTAATAATCTAAGCCCGATTTGGCTGATGCAGCAAACATCGTGGGAACAGCTAGGAAGAATGAAAATTCGGCAGCAGTTTTCCGATCACACCCTTGAAACATTCCACCCAATATCGTTGCCGCACTTCTAGAAAAACCTGGGAGTATTATGGATATTACCTGTGAAATTCCTATGAAAATAGCCTGTTTATTGCTCAATTCATCAACATTTGTAATGCTGGGCTTTGGTAAATATTTTCAATAAAAAGAAACAAAATCCCACCACCGCCTAATATCAATAAGATAATGGATGGCTTTTCCATAATGCTTTCTATGTGGTCGTTGAAAAAATATCCAAAAATTAAAGCTGGAATGACGGCATATAAAAGTTTCAATAAAAATTTGATATTCAATGATAAAAACCGCCTATGATATAGATATATCACGGCTAGTATGGCTCCAAATTGAATGCAAATTTCGAAGAGCTTCACGAAAGAACTTTGTGGAATACCTAGTAGGGTAGCGGTAAGTATCATGTGTGCCGTTGAAGAAATAGGCAAAAACTCAGTGATGCCTTCTACGATGGCGATAATAATTGCGTGTAAATATGTCACTTCTTATCTCTTAAAAACGGCGTAGATATTCAATACAATACCCGCCAAAATCACGATGGGAGCTAGGGTAATTCTTGTCGGGCTATAGATGACAGATTCGTCCCATACGTTTGGGTCTTTCATAGATCCACCAGACATCAATAAGAATCCAATCAATATAAGCACCACACCACCTAGCATCAATTGAAAGTGCCTTTTAGAATATTGTAAAGGTCCCACCTGTTTAAGTCCAGAAAAAAAACTTCCAGTTTTGCTGGTTTGAGTTTTAGCCGCAGCGGGATTGTATTTTGGTAATTCTTGTCTTTTTGCCATGTTATTTATCCAATTAGAAGTACAAAGATAGGTTTTTAATATAAATTATATGTATTTTATGCATAAGCATTCATCAAAGCAAATCGCCAGTTCTCATCCTCAAATACTTGTAGATCACGCGATACGTGGACACGAACATAATGGCGATCCCCATGACAACCAAGCCCAGGGCTATAAAAAATAAAATGGTATGATTGACGATATACTTAACTTCTGGGATTTGGATCCAAACTATCGCACAAAATATACTGATCAAAAAAATGGCAATCAACCCTGCTAGAAATCCTTGCCAAATCGCCTTGAGCAAGTATGGCTTGATGATAAAGCCCCAAGATGCTCCGACGAGCTCCATGTTTTTTATCAATATCCTATTGGAATATAGGGCTAGTTTAACCGTATTGTGGATTAATGTAATGGCTACGATAACGAACAATAATGCGATGACCAACATGATAAAACTCGCTTTTTCGATATTTTTAACCACCAAGTCTATGAGCGTTTCTTGAAAATAAACATCATTCACATAGAGGTAATTTTCCATTAATTCAGACTTTAGGAGAGCCAAATCGTCGTTGTTCAAGTGATTGCTTTTGACGTTGAATGTTATGGCATCGAACAATGGATTCGGCATATCTCTCAATAGATAATTTTCGCCAAATTCCTTTTTCATCGATTCGGAAGCTTCCTGCTTTGATATGAATTTGATGGAGGATTGTTTGACCATCGCGTGGTTATCCACGAAACTCTCGAGTGTCTTGATATCAGCCAAATTGGTGCTATCTTTTATCTCAATGATTACATTAATTTGTTCCTTAAAATAGGCAACCATACTTTGCGAATGGGTCATAATGACGGCAAATAGCCCTATAAGGAATAACACCAAGGCTACGCTTACTACAGACAAAGTATAATTTGGCTTCGGTTTTAGGATTTTGATTCTACCCTGTGCCATTTAGATCATTTTATTGAAGCATAAAGATAAGTGGAATCTCTCAATTCAATTTAACTTTTTTTATAATATGGCTATGGCCGAATCATCAGGCTCATGTATTTGATTCTAATTCATGTACCACACTTTATTTTAATTAATCAGAAAATATCCTATTTAAATTAGGTAGATATTGGAAAATCTTTGTATTTTTACCAAAGAATTTAGGATAATTTTTTCGTAAAACTTCAATCATATTTTGCTATGCTCAAGAATTTTATTTTGTGTATTTCCATTTTTTTAACAATCAACCAAATTTTTGGGCAAAATCCAGCCAATTGTAGCGGTACAAGTTCTGGTCCAACCCTCAAACGCGTTTTGATCGCTGGGGATAGTTGGGCTCAATACATGTGGGACGACGATTCTCACAACAATCTTTTCAATGCCTACGGTCACGATGACAAAGCCATGATGAGTGAATCTTATGGTACTACTTCCAATATCGTTTTTGGAGAACCACCGTCTAATACAACTACCTATTCCGTGTCAGGGAGTGAAGCCCGACAATGGGTTAATACTGCTAATTATCCTTACCTCGCCAATGCGATAGCTGAGTTAAATGCCAGCCCATCTATAAAGACAGTAGTGTTGAGTATTGGGGGAAATGATGTCCTCGCTGGAAAGTCTGGAGGAGGTTGGTATCTTGGAATGGGTGCTACCGCCGAAGCTGCTTTTTTCAATACTTTGGTGACCAATGTAAGAACGATTATTGACGCATTCTTGGCAGTTAGACCTGATATAGAAGTTCTCCTAAGCAGCTATGATTATCCAAATTTTAACACAACCGCTTTTGATTGTTGGATTTACGCCTGCCCGAAGAGGGTAGATTTGAGCGATACCAATGGCAATGGTTCGGTTGATGGAGCAGAGCATTTGATCACAGATCAGGAGATCAATCAAATGATGATTCTTATCGAAGACTATAGAATTGCCTTGGTCAATAGCTACGCAAGTCGAGTTTATTTTGACAATGCGGTTGGTCTTATGCACTACTATTACGGCACTGATCCCAATGCTTCCTCTATCAGCAGCCCAACGGTTCCTCACCCTCTAGCGGTGAATCCTTATACTGAAGGGGGTAACCCAAACTTTCCCTCGATTCGACAGAATTTCAGGAATTTTTACGACCCAATACACCTAGATTTTGAAGAATATGAGTACAAAATCAAAAATGAAATAGACAATTATTTCTTTACGCGATTCCGAAAGAGCCCCAATATGACTCTTTTCAGCCAAGATGCCAATGACGGGTATATAAATTCATACAACAATGCTGTGGTGGAGACTGGTTTAAGACTGGGCGATGCGGGTACATTTTTGGCGGATGATTATTTTTCGATATTATCTTTCAACACATCCAGTCTTCCAGACGACGCGAGCATCTCAGGTGCGAGCATTTATATCAATAGGAGTACCGCCTCTACCTTCCTTGGATTAGAAAGCAATCCCTTTGAGGCATCTGACAAGCGACTAAAAGTCGATATAAAAAATGGCTTTTTTGGCTCTGGTATTGGCTTACAAGGGTCTGACTGGAATGCATCCGCGTCGGCCTCTGACGTGGGATGTGCGATAGGGAATTGCAATGAAGATTTTTATGCCGTGAGGGTGGACATAAACTCTGCTTATCTGCAACATATTTCCAAGACGGCTACCACACAATTTAGGCTTTCTTTCACCAACCCCGATGTGGGCAATGAATATATCAATATGTTCGATGGCAACGGCGATTCCGCATTTTCACCTGAAGACAATCCTGATCAAATCGTTGTGATCAATTCTGACAATCTGCACCAAATGCCTAGTGCCAAAAAAGAGAAGGACAAGGACAAAAACAGTCTCGATGAGCGAAATCTTCTTGCGGTGACGCCATATCCGCACCGTGGGCTTTCCAAGCTGATGAATACAAGGGCGCCATTCATTGATATTTGGTACACATCTTCGCTGCTGCCCCTTGACCTACTGACTTTCAATGTGAGAGAAGAAAACAAGACTGCACTGCTGATTTGGCAAGTAGCCAATGAAAAAGACATGGTTTCCTACATCGTCGAAAGGTCTCAAAATGGCTCAGAATGGTTTGAAATCGGAAGCGTTGCAGCCATCAATACTCAATCCAAATATTCTTACCAATTCATCGATAAAGCACCCAAAGATGGGCTTAATTACTACAGAATCAGGATGGTAGATCAGGTTTCACAGAGCAAATATAGCCCGATCAGGACCTTGAATTTCATGGAGGACCGCAGACAATTTTCAGTTTATCCGAATCCATTCAGCAAGCAGTTTTACCTTTCATTCGTCCACGACACCGAGGAGTCTATGAATGTCAGCATCTTCAATATGGTCGGACAAAGGGTATTTTCTACCGTTATTTGGTCTTGCAATGGCCTGAAGATTTATCCTATCGAGATCGGCAAAGACCTCCCAGACGGGATGTATCGCTTGGTGGTCGAAGGGAAAAATTTCAGAGAGTCTAAGGTTCTTTCTAAGCACAAATAAGCATATCGCTGGTTAATAGGTTTGGGTGCATCCTCGCTGCGCGAGGACCAAGCTGTGCGAGGGTTCACTGCGTTCCGTCCCACCTAGTGATAGGTGTGACCAGCTTCGCTGCCTCTACCATCTTTTGCACTGAGGGAGGGGGGGGGATTTGACTTTAAAGTGAGGGGATTTTGGGTATGGGAGGGGTAAGCTATATACCTAACTTTTGGAAACGATATTTGCTGACTAACATATTAAAAATTTTCGTTATAAATTACAGGTAACGGTTTACTGCCACGTATATAGGGTGGGATATTTACCACTAAACTTCATTCGGAGAATTGAACTTTCGGCTTGCACAAATGTGCTTGGAAATCACGCAATCCCGCCTTTGGAGTAGGTACCGTTAGCCGTAGATTTATTCATCATTGTTTTCTTCCTCTTGTCTTCTTCTCTCTTCATCTTCTTCCTGTTCTTGCCTTTTTCTCTGTTCTTCTTCTTCTTCTTCTTCCTCCTGTCTAAGTCTTTCTTCCTCATCTTCCTCTTGTTGGCGAATCCTGTTTTCTTCCTCTTCCTTTTCTTCAATTAATTCATCTTCATCTGTTACATATGTGTCTAAAGAACATTCCCCTTCTTTTCCAATAATCCTGACTGTATAATCAACTCCTCTGTAGCTTGTGAAACTAACTTCTCCATCCGAAATATCTGGAGGCAGGAAGTGTGAATCATCTAACCAACCATCGTTTGGCCAATGTATTATGGTTAATTCGTTGTTTTCGATTTCTACCTCGAGAGTGTAAGTTGAGCTAGTTCCTGTTTCTGAGTAGTAATAATCTATTTCAGCACAATATGTTCCATCTTCATAACCATTTCTTTCTGAATAATTATTTGAGCTTCTATCACCACTGCTTTGTCCTCCACAACCAATTATAAATATCATTAAGACGATTAAGATTTGCTGGTAAGGTGATTTTAATTTTGGTTTAACTATCATTTTCTAGGGTATTTAAATGTATCGCTAACGGTTTACGGCTTGCCGAAGTGTTGGTTTTCGAACTACAAATATATATTCTTGATAATTTTCGATACGAGTTCAGAACTTAAATTTCACACATTTGCCTACCTTGAACTAAGGCAGTATTAGAAGCTTCTTTGTTCATCTCAATCAAGGCCGAAGTCAGGTAAACAACTACCTGCGTTGTCGTTAAAAAAGTCATATGTTATATTCTTTGGATAAACATTTGCAATCTAAATTAAATTCAAAGTTGGTTTTACGTAGGCGTTTATTATTGTGAAATGACTTCCTTGTATTAAAATTTGAACCAACGATTTGAATGATGTCAACTGTTGATTTTGTATTAGGGGTCAATTACCAAATTAACGCCTGTCACTGCAAGTTCTATGAGGTCTAATTTAGGTTTAATTTGATAGTCAATTTATTTCATGAATGATTTTAGTAGTCAAAGTATTCCCAATTTCCACTGAAGTAGTTCCTTTTATAATAACCGACTTTTGTCCCTCGAGAGTTGTAGACATTTATCTTGTCTTTATCAAAATAGTCGTTTTGAGTATAGCCAATGACATTACCGTTATCATCATAGATGTTTGTTTTGCCGCTATTGAAATAGTCCTGCTTTGTTGAACCTTGTTTATTTCCGCTATTGTCGTAGTAATTTGTTTTACTTCCATCAAAATTATCATCTTTGATCGTTTGAACGAGACTTCCATTTTTATTGTAAACATTAATTTTTGTCTTGTCAAAATAGTCACGCTTGTAATAACCAATTAGGTTGCCGTTACCATCTTTGATGTTTACTTTTTCTTTGTCAAAGTAGTCTGGCTCATACTTATAGTTCTGAGCAAAAGCCATTGTTACTGCCAATAGCAACATTGTCATGTGTAGAATTATTTTTTTCATTTTGCTTTTTTTAATTTTTATGCTTACTCTTATCAGTTTTCAGACCCTCCGTTTTTTTAGTTCACAAACTTTAGTACTGCCTGTTAGTTGTGTTGAAGTTGCCGCAAAGGTTCTAGCGTTTGGGGAGATTGGGGGCTTCGGAACCAATTATTTTCTGTTAATGTTAAAACTCTTGCAGAAAGAAAAACTGCATTTACCACAATATTCGCAACCTCGTCAAACAGCTATTGTGTGATTTTTTAATATTCAAAAATTGTTTTTCCTTTTTCTGTAATATAAAGATCAATATTTTCCTTATGAAAAAATAATATTTTTACACCTAAAATATCTCCATTTTTCTTGTCATAAATAACGCCAAAAATTCCATTTTCAGATTTACTTCTTTGTTGCTTGATATTTTGAAGGATATCTGATTCATAAATTATGTTGAAATAATCTTCTTTATCATACATAATATCCTTATATTTAATTAAATATTCTTTTGTACTTCCAAAGTCATTGTCTGTCATTAATAATTTTCCACTATTAGTGTTGAAATTAAAAGTAAAACTTTCATTTGCTATATTTCCGTTGAATGTTTTTTTGTATGTTGTTGAAAAAATTAAATTTGTTTGTGCAAAACTAAAACTACAAATAGTTAAAATAAAAATTGTTAGAATATTCTTTTTCATAATTTTCTCTTTTTTTATTCTTTCAAACTGCGGTTTTCAGGTTAACAAGTTAAGTATTTTTTGTCGTTGGTGGAAAAAATGCCACACAATATAAAAATATTTGCGAACCAAAGACTTTGCAATATCATCCACCCACCGAACAAAAAAATACATCGACAATTCTGTAGAAGTCAACCACGCTAAAGCCAACGTATCTCATTTGCTCCTGGCGATAAAGTCACACTTTCTGGTTTAAGCGAATATTTTTTCGATCTATTAAACCAGTAGCTGGGTTATACTTGCCTCCATAAATTTTATTATTATTAAGTTGTCAAATATTTTGCTCGCTTGTTTACACTCCTACACTATCCCTTTACTTTAGCAAATATACATAACCGCATCTAATCTGATTATTTTTTATGTATGCTTTTTTGATATATTTATTTATTTAATATGTATTATTCAGGATATGATGTTGTTGCATATTCATCGCTGGTCGAAGTTTTTGACTTGTGCCAAATTCCTGTCTGCGTTCGCAATACCTAAAATACCAAATTTATGGCGATTCGGGGAGGTTGTCAAACGGTTACCACTGTTGTCTGAAGTACGAATTATGCTTCGATTGAAATTTTTACCTTTCCTCCTAAACCTTTTTCTACAATATCGAAAAGAGTTTTTAGTGTCAAATTACTGCCATTATTTTCTATTCTCGAAATATATTCACGCTTTTTATTTACAATTTCTGCAAGTTCGGATTGTGTCAAGTTTTTTTCTTCTCGCACCATTTTCAGTTGCAGTCCAACCTTAAAACTCTCAAAATCTCTATCAAGCTGGTCTCTTCTTTCAGTTCCAACTTTGCCATAGACATCGTCTTTTATATGTTTCCAACTTTTTGTATTCATTTTTATTACATTTTCGTTATAATATTCTGCCATTAATTTTTTAGCTTTATCAATTTCGTTTTTTGGCGATTCGGGGAGGTTATCCAAAGGTTAACGCTGATGTGCGTTTTGCTTTTGTATTTCTGTCCATTCGTCTTTTGAAATCCTAAACCAATGGTGCTTAATTCCGTCAAGCTCAAAAGTTTCAATAATTTTCAGCCCTGTCTTTTCCAATACATTTTTAGAGGCTATGTTTCCAATGTCACATATTGCATAAATCTCTATCAAATTTAATTCAACAAAAGCATATTTTAATGTCGCTTTTGTGGTTTCTGTTGCAATTCCTTTACCCCAATATTTTTCAATAAGTCTATAACCTAAGTCATAATATTTTTTATGATTATTTATTGTTTCAGTTTCAAACTTTAGTCCTGTCCAACCAATAAAGTCATTTGTTTGCTTATCAATTATAGCCCATCGTCCAATGCCATTATCAATGTATTGTTGTCGTATCATTTTTATGACTTCTCTAATTTGGTCAATATTTTCAACGGGATTTTTTCCTAAATAAGTATGAACATTTGGATTGCTATCTAATTCAAAAAGTCCCTTTTCGTCTATTGGTAATATTTCCCTTAAAATAAGCCTCTCTATTTCTATAAAAATTTTCATTTCTTTTCTGTCTGTCAATTTACATAGGGTTTTTCTAAGCTGACGCACAACATAAATATTTACAAATCTAACCACTTCTGACGCAAGTCTGTGACTGGGGCCAAATTTATGTCTGCGTTAGCCCAAGCTCGTACCTAAGCCAGCGTGTTACTTCAGTATCCCCATAGATCCTAAGAGTTTGTGAGGCACCAGTTTGGAAATTTGCGACAGCATTTGGGCATTTTTATTCCTTTTTATGTCATTTCTCACGTTGTAAAAAAAAAGTCCTCCACATTCACCTTGTGGAAGACCTTTAATTTATTTTATATTTGGAGAACAACTATCCTAAGAGAGATCTTCCTGGATAGACGCCATTAGAACCCAATTCTTCTTCGATGCGTAAGAGTTGATTGTATTTAGCGACCCGATCTGATCGAGATGCGGAACCCGTCTTGATTTGACCTGTATTCAAGGCTACCGCCAAGTCCGCTATTGTGGTATCCTCTGTCTCGCCGCTGCGGTGACTCATCACGGAAGTATAAGCATGTCTCGTGGCCATTTGGACGGCTTCAATGGTTTCGGTAATGGTTCCTATTTGGTTTACTTTGACTAGGATTGAATTCGCTATGTTTTGTTGAATTCCTCTTTGAAGACGTTCGGTATTGGTTACAAATAAATCATCACCAACCAACTGGATGCGAGAGCCTAGCTTTTGTGTAAGCAAAGACCATCCACTCCAATCGTCCTCGAAAAGACCATCCTCAATAGAAAATATTGGGTATCTATTCGCCCAATCTTCCCAGAAGCCAATCATTTCTTCAGAACTGAATTGTTCCCCTGTGGACTTTTTGAAAACATATTTTTTGGTCTCCTCATTATAAAATTCAGAAGCAGCGGCATCCAAAGCTATAAAAATATCTTCTCCAGGCCTATATCCCGAAGCTTCGATGGATTGCAATACGATTTCTATCGCTTCTTGGTTGGACTTTATATTCGGTGCAAATCCACCTTCATCGCCTACATTGGTAGAATAACCTTTTTTCTTCAAAACGGACTTTAAAGTGTGAAATATTTCAACCCCCATTCTCAGTCCCTCTGAAAACGTATCCGCTCCTACGGGCATGATCATGAACTCTTGGAAATCTATCGCATTGTCAGCATGGGATCCACCATTCAGAATATTCATCATTGGTACGGGCAAAACGTGTGCATTTACACCGCCAATATATCGATATAAAGGCATGTCCAATGCGTTAGAGGCTGCCTTCGCTATGGCCATTGAAACACCCAAAATGGCATTTGCCCCTAGTTTTGATTTATTTTTTGTACCATCAGCATCTATCATCAATTGGTCGAGGTACCTTTGGTCCGTAACTTCTTCCCCAATCAATAACTCGCGTAAGTGGTCTTCTGCATTTTTTACTGCTTTTAGAACGCCTTTTCCTAGATATCTAGACTTATCGTTGTCTCTTAATTCTACCGCTTCATGGGCACCCGTAGAAGCACCGCTGGGTACAGCAGCACGGCCCATATGTCCGCTATTTGTGTAAACTTCTATTTCGACTGTGGGATTGCCTCTCGAGTCAAGTATTTGTCTTGCAAAAACATCCTTAATTTCGCTCATCTTTTGATATTTTATAGTGTATTATAAAGTTTTAAACCATCGTTGAAAAAATATCCCAATAAAAGGAATGATCAACCTTACCTCCCTCATGGCTCCAATGATGCTAATCACCCAAGAAATGATTGGAATTCCAATTAAAATACTTCTAAGATTGGGTAATAGCAGAACCAGCATCGTCATAAGTATGATACCTAGCGTTTGTCTCAGGTAAAATGCACTCAAGTAATCCTCTCTATCCTGCGTATAGTTAGCATACGCCCAAGGCCATAGTATCAGCGTATGACACATGATAAATGGTTTATAAAAAAGAGAATTTCCTGCCATGATTTCAACAATATCTTTCTTTAAACCAAGCAGCATAGTCCTTGGCTAAATAAGTAATAATAATATTTGCACCAGCCCTTTTGATAGAAGTGATAACTTCGGGCATGGCTTTTTCATAACTGATCCACCCATTTTGGCTAGCTGCAATGAGCATAGCACATTCTCCACTCACGTGATAGGCGGCTATCGGTATAGGAAAGTTTTCTGAAAGTCTATGTATGATATCCAGGTAGTGCAGTGCTGGTTTTACCATAAGAAAGTCAGCGCCTTCTTCAAAGTCCAATTGTGCTTCCAACAAGGCTTCTTTGGCATTCGCATAATTCATCTGATAGGTCTTTTTGTCGCCAGCTTTTGGGGCACTATCTAGCGCATCTCTAAAGGGGCCATACATAGCACTGGCATATTTGGCTGTATATGACATGATGCCTGTATTTTGGAAATTTGCTTCATCCAGCGCTTTTCTGATATATGCTACACGGCCATCCATCATATCGCTGGGACCTAACAAATCAAATCCAGCTTGTGCTTGTGCCACGGACATTTTTGCCAAAATCGGTAAAGTTATATCATTGATGATTTGACCATTTTCCACATAGCCATCGTGTCCGTCAATATTATAAGGATCCATGGCTACATCGCTGATAAGGCAAATCTCGGGAAATCGCAATTTGATCGTTGTGGCAGCTTTAAGATAGAAATTATTCACATCGTGGCTATAAGTTGCCGTTTTGTCTTTAAGCTCTTCGACTACAGCGGGAAACATCATGAATGATTGAATTCCAAGCTGTAAAGCTGATTCAATTTCCTTCAAAACGTTGTCGATAGAAAGCCGATAAGTTCCAGGCAATGACTTTACTTCATCCTTGATATTATTGCCATCGAATAGAAAAATAGGCTGAACCAATTGCTCAGGGAGGACGAATTGATGAAATAGACAAGCGATTGTTGTATCAATTATTGGCCTTTAGGCAAAAAGTGTTCGTCGTTGAACAGGAGTGTCCTTACCAAGATTTGGATTTTTATGACCTCGAAGCTTATCATGTTTTTTGTAAAAAAGACGGTGTTATTTACGCTTATGCAAGGGTTTTACCGCCCAATACTACTTATCAGGGCTATGCATCGATTGGACGAGTTGCAAGCCTTCTAGAAGCTAGGAAAAATCATTTAGGAACAAAATTAATGCAATTTGCGCTAAATTCTTGTCAGGAGAAATGGCCCAGCACTCCGATTAAGATTGGCGCACAAGCATACCTTGTGGCTTTCTACGAAAGTTTTGGTTTCGTATTAACAGGTGAGCCATATATCGAAGACGGTATCCCGCATGAAATTATGATCAAGACGATTTAGTCGTTCTTTAGATATTTGTCCAACCATTCAAAAAATACTCGCTGCCATAAAACGGCATTTTGTGGCTTAGTTACCCAGTGACCTTCATCTGGAAAATAAAGGAATCTACTTGGTACGTTTTGTAGTTGGGCTGTGGTAAAAGCTTCGATACCATTGTGCAACGGAACTCTATAGTCTTTTTCATTGTGAATTACTAGGATAGGGGTATCCCAATTGTTGACAAATCTGTGAGGTGAACCAGAATAGCCCTCAGAATTTTTCCAATAAGGACCTCCCATATCGTGATTGGCGAAAAACAACTCTTCCGTGGAAGTGTATTGACTCTCCAAATTAAATACGCCACAATGGGCTATAAACGCCTTGAATCGCTTTTCATGATTGCCGGCAAGCCAATATACCGAAAAGCCACCAAAACTCGCCCCAACGGCTCCTAAGTGGTCCTTATCCACATATGGCTCTTTGCTGACGTCGTCTATTGCAGACAATAGGTCCTTCATAGCCATTCCACCCCAGTCTTTTGCGATTTGGTCATTCCATTTTTCACCAAAAGACGGTAATCCTCTTCTGTTAGGAGCGACAACGATATAACCTTTTGCAGCCATCATTTGAAAATTCCAACGAAAAGAAAAGAATTGGCTGACGGCACTTTGAGGTCCGCCTTGGCAGTAAAGCAAAGTTGGATATTTCTTTTTGGGATCAAAATTTGGTGGATAAATGACCCATGTGAGCATTTCTTTGTTGTCTGTGGTCTTTATCATTCGCTTTTCAACTTTACCCATTTTTAGGCTTCCAAGTGTGCCTTGTGTTGCAAAGGTCAATCTTTGACTCGTGCCATCTGAGAAGTTGACAGAATAAACTTCCGTCGGTTTTTCTATCGACATTTTGGTAGCGACAGCTTGAATTCCTTTGCCATTTTCAGTAAAGCTCAGTTCCTGATAATCCGCTAATTCATTGGTTATTTCCTTGATGATGGGTTTTGACAAATTGGAGATATTGCATGAAAATAAATTAGTAGTTGCGCTTTTTTCAGCAATAAAATAAATTGTATTTCCCGTTTTATCAAAATAAGCATTGCTTACTGGATAATCAAAATTTGCAGACAAATCGACTCTTTTTTTATCTGCTAGTGACATTACGAAAAGGCGATTTTTATCGGCTTCATACCCAGCTTCTTCCATACTCAACCACAATAATTTTTTTCCATCGGGAGAAAATTGCGGATTATTATCGTAACCAGGCATCCCTTCGGTAAGGTTCAGCGTAGTTTTTTTATTCAAATCATACAAATATAAATCAGAGTTTGTACTGGTCGCTGCTGCAGTTCCATTCAGTTTTTTACAGACATAAATTAAGAAATTTCCATCAGGGCTGAAAGTAATTTGTTCTGCCCCTCCAAAAGGCTTCAAGGGGCTGTCAAACTTTTCGTTTTCCATGATATCCGTACCTTGGCCTTCTAAAACACCATTTTTTAACTTTCCTACAAAAACATGAGAATAGGTGTAATCAGACCAAGCATTCCAGTGTCGATACATTAAGCCATCAATGATGCGTGCACCTTGTACTTTGGGTAGGTCTGGGTATATTTCGGCAGGATTTTTATCCATTTTAACATCGGCGCTATACCAAATGGATCCATTGGCAGCAATGCCGTAATTAGTTACGCCACCAGTGATTTTGGTTATTTGCTTTCTGGCCATGGTTTGAATATTGATTTCAAAAACCTGAGGGCCGTCATCGGTATCTTCTATAAATGAAACACGAATATTGTCCATCCATCTTGCTTGTGACTGGCTTTTTCCGCCACCGACCAACATAATATTTTGCTTATTGGCAAGATTTAATAAGAAAACGTCGTTGTTGCCAGAATTGTCCTTTATGGAGATAGACCGGATATTGTACAAAACATTATTTCCATCGGGAGAAATAGCAGGCTCAGAAACCCTAGGCGTGCTTATCAATAATTCAGGGGTCATAAGATCTTGACCCACAGAAAGTTGCGTCAGGAACAAACAAAAAACAAAAAATAAATTTTTCATACTTCAATTATTATAAAATGAAAACTGAGATATATTATTTCGGTTTACTTCCGAGATATTTAAAACCCTTGAACCAAGTTTCTAAATCCCTCCAAACCGAATATTCTTTGGCATAATTAAAATTCATTTCTGTGATAAAGCTGCCATCCAATCCTGAAACTTTCCATTCACTCATCACCGAAGGAAGTATTTTAGGAAGTGAAATATTCTTCGATGAAGAGATCATCCTTTCATACCCGACCCACGTTGATTGTCTGAAAGATACGAAAAAAATGTTTTTCAAGATGCTTAATGGATTGTGAACCAGCATAAAGATAGGAAGCATCATGAGCGTTAATAAACTCAGGCACAAGTCTAACAAAAATTTAAACCGCCTCTGTGTCGGATCCATGATGTCGAACTGGATGTCTAGCGTGTAGAGTTCTCCAGGGGTATTTTTCGAGTGAGAGCCTATGATGCTGATTGAGTCCTCCGAAGCCATTTTAAAGTGGATTCTATCCCCGAGATCTACCATCAAATCGATGATTTCGTGGGAGGACATGCTGTCTAAGCAAAATATTATTTCATTGGGTTTTTCTATTTCTAAAATATCCTTGATCGTGTCTTTGCTGCCTAAAATGCGCAAACTTTGATCCAAAGTATAATGCGTAGGCTTGTCAGAATTGATGATTCCGAGCAACTGAAATGGTAAATTTACTTTTTGGAGTAGCGATAAAATTCTCTGGGCCGCCTCTTGTTTCCCGACGATAATTATTTTCTTGGTATTAGTCAGGATGAGCGAAAATTTCCGTTGAGTTATGAAATTATACAATATCCTAGTAACTAAGGACGATAAGAGCGCTAACAAAAATCCCCACAATACAAAAAATCTGCTCGTGAGCATGGGATTATAAAATATACTAAAAAAGGTGGACACTATCAATGTCCCAATGACTAGACTGGTTATAAGTTTTCTGAAATCGTTCAAACGATCATATGCACCATTGATGTACATTGCCAAAACCCAAATGGCAGCATAAATCGAAATAGAAGGCCAATAACTCTGGGTTGCTGGGGCTATAATGGGCGGATCCAGTGTGCTCAACCACCAGCGATGTGCATAGGTGAGTCCAACCCAAATAAAACTAAAATCCAATACGGGCAAAAATATTTTTCGAAAACTCTGAACCGTTATGGATACCAACGCCCGTAGGTAAATTGCAACGTTGATGAGCCATATATATATTGAGGCTTTTCGTCCTTTGAAATGCTTCTGAGCGAAGATAATCATCGCCAAGTAGAAGTGTTTTACATAATTGAAGCTTCCTTTTTTTGTACTCTCGCCTTTGAAATGGATGATGGTGGTCGTCGGCAAATAGTAATTTGAGAATCCAGCTTGATTGATTCTATAAGACAAATCGATGTCTTCTCCGTACATGAAGAATTGTTCGTCCAGTAAGCCCACCTTCTCCAATGCTTCTCGGCGTATCCACATGAATGCACCTGGCAATACTTCTACTTCTGCCGTAGTATTTTCATCTAAATGCCCCAGATAATAATGATTAAAATACAAGGACTTAGGGAAAAGTCTCGATAATCCAGACATCTTGCAAAATGCCGCCCAAGGCGTGGGAAATCCCCTTTTTGATTCAGGTAAATATTTTCCAGATCCATCGATCATTTTCACGGTCAATGCGCCACAGGTAGCTTTCCCTTCCATAAAATCAAAGCAAGTTTGTAAGGTGCCTTCTTCCAATATCGTGTCTGGATTGAGGAGCAATAAGTACTTGCCTTTGGCTATTTTTATCCCTTGATTATTGGCCTTTGAAAAACCTGGATTGTTGCTATTCTCAATCACAATAACTTGCGGAAAACGATCCCGAACCATCAAAATACTCCCATCAACCGAATGGTTGTCGATGAGAATGACTTCGTATTTTATATCACAAATGGAGCGAAAAACAGACTGGAGGGCTTGTTCCAAAAAGTGTTGGACATTGTAATTGACTATGATTATTGAAACATCCACAGATCTGGTTTTAATATTTTTGGGTATGGTATGGAACCCGTGAAATGATAGATCTTCCTAGCGTCAATTCATCGGCATATTCAAGTTCTCCACCGAAAGAAACCCCTCTAGCGATCGTCGAAATCTGAATGGATGGATTCTGCAATTGTTTCGAAATGAAATAAACGGTCGTGTCGCCTTCGATGGTCGGGCTCAATGCCATGATCAGCTCGGGATTTTGTATCTGATTAACTCTATTAATCAGCGACTGTATCTTCAGATGTTCTACTCCTATGCCTTCTATGGGATTTATGACCCCTCCAAGAACATGATAATGGCCTTGATAGTGTTCAGTAGCTTCTATAGCCATGATATCACGGATGGTCTCTACGACACAAATTTGGTTGGCATTTCGCCTAGGATCTGAACATATCTCGCAGATTTCATTGTCTGAAATATTGTGGCAATTGGCACATTCTTTTATCCCAGATTTTAACATGGTGAGGGCCGTGGCTATTCTTTCTGATTTTTCACTATCTGATTGTATCAGGTGGATGATTAACCTCAGAGCCGTCTTTTTTCCGATCGAGGGCAACGAGGACATCGCCTCCACCGCCTCTTCCACCAATTTTGAAGAAAATTTCATGTTAAAAGAATCGAAGGAATGAAATAAAGCAATATCGCAAATCGAACTTCATCGCTTCAATTTAGATCTCAACTTTTAATAAATCTACATCGAAAATCAAGACCGAATTGGCAGGTATTTTATCCAAAGAACTATCTCCATAGCCTAAACTTGACGGAACCAATAGTTTTATTTTACCTCCAGAAAGAATTTTTGGTAAACCTTCTCTAAGTCCATAAATCAACGAGCTGAGTCTGGTCTTAAGTACTTGATCCGGGAGACTATCTGAGGTGTCAAACTGTGTACCATCCACTAAGTGCCCATGATATTTAATGGTTATAATAGAAGATTCAGCAGGTCTCAACCCACTGCCTCCATCTATGATTTTATAATGCAGCCCAGTGGTAGAATTTTGTACATCGGTAAGCCCTTGGCTAGCAATATATTCTTGAATGATGGCTATATCTTTCTCTTTTTGGCTTTGGGTAGTAGTACACCTGACGGCGATAAAACCTAGAAAAAAGATGAAAAATATTATTTGTATTTTCTTCATGATGCTCTGTATAGTGATAAGATAACGTTGGATTTTGAAAATAATTTTATAAATGGATAACCTCGCCGTAAGCAGCTGCGGTAGCTTCCATAATGGCCTCACTCATAGTTGGATGAGGATGGATGGATTTGATTATCTCGTGTCCCGTAGTCTCCCGTTTCCTAGCAACTACAACTTCGGCGATCATTTCTGTCACGTTGGCGCCGATAAAATGCGCACCGAGCCATTCTCCATACTTTTCATCAAATATAACTTTTACGAAACCATCTTTAGTGCCCGCTGCGCTTGCTTTGCCACTGGCAGAAAATGGAAACTTACCTATTTTTAGGGTGTAACCTGCAGCTTTTGCTGCAGCCTCTGTGTAGCCAACGGATGCGACTTCTGGTGTACAATACGTACAGGAAGGAATATTGTTGTAGTCAATGGGTTCTGGATTATGCCCTGCTATTTTTTCGACACAAATTATTCCCTCAGCACTGGCAACATGCGCTAGGGCAGGGGTAGGGATAACGTCTCCAATGGCATAAAATCCAGCCACATTGGTCTTGAAAAATGGATCTACCTTGATAAATCCTCTATCGGTCGCAATGCCCAAGTCCTCTAAACCCAGATTTTCAGTATTGGGGCTGATGCCAGCTGCGGATAATACTACATCGCAGGTGATTTCGGTGATTTGGTTTGTCTTGTTGTCTTTGACCTTCACTAAGCAGCCCTCAGGGTGTTCGACTACGGACTCAACTGCTGCATTGGCCATGATGGTCATGCCTTTCTTCGCGTATATCTTGGTCAATTCTTTGGAGATATCGGCGTCTTCTCTTGGTACCAATCCCTGTTCGAGAAATTCTACCAAGGTCACTTGAGTTCCTATTGTTTGATAAAAATAGGCAAACTCAACCCCGATCGCACCACCCCCTACAACGACCATTTTCTTTGGTTGTTTTTCTAAGGACATGGCTTGACGATATCCGATGATTCTCTTTCCATCGATCGGTAAATTCGGCAATTCTTTAGCTCTAGCACCTGTGGCAATAATCACGTGTGGCGCACTATAAGTCTCCGAAGTGCCATCAGATTTTACTACTAAAATGCTCTTGTCTTTTTGCAGTTTTGCAGTTCCTATGACGACGGTTATTTTGTTCTTTTTCATCAAAAATTGGACGCCTTTGCTCATCCCGTCAGCCACTCCACGGCTTCGGCTTATTACTTGCGGAAACTGTACTGAGCCACCTTGTACAGTAATGCCGTATTCTTGTGCATGATTGAGATAGTCGAATACTTGAGCGCTCTTTAATAGGGCTTTAGTCGGGATACAACCCCAATTCAAACAAATGCCGCCTAGGTTTTCTCGCTCTATGATGGCAACTTTTTTGCCTAATTGTGAAGCTCTGATGGCTGCTACATAACCTCCTGGTCCGCTCCCTATGATGATGATATCAAATTGCATATTTACTCGTGATAAATTTTATATAAAAAAATAAAAAGCGTCCAAAGGTACGATTTATGGACGATATTGTCAAACAAATCTACCTAAACCTACGGGTAATTGACGGAATTGCCCCAGCGAAAGGATGTATGATTGAGTCCAATCAAATCGATAACTCTATCGACCACCGTTTGTGCCGCAGCCTCGAGGGTTTGTGGTTTTGAATAAAAGGAAGGAGAGGCAGGGCAAATGATGGCTCCTGCTTCGGTAAGCGTGGTCATATTGCGCAGATGAATCAAATTGTACGGGGTCTCCCTAGGGACTATGATGAGTTTTCTCCTCTCTTTGAGCATCACATCGGCAGATCTTGTGATCAAATCTTCGGATAGACCATGAGCCATCCTTCCGAGTAAACCCATAGAACAGGGGCATATCACCATGGCGTCTATTAAGGCAGATCCAGAAGCCGAAGGTGCAAAAAAATCATTATTTTCTCGCCATTGGAAGGGGTAATCTGCTGTGTCAAATTTACTGCCCATCTCTAATTCCCAATTGATCTTGGCATTGGCAGAAATGATGGCCTGCACTGAAAGTGATCTAGGCGAAAATTCTTTGAGGTAATTCATCAGCAGCTTCGCATAGATGCTGCCGCTGGATCCTCCGATGGCCAAAACTATTTTTGAAGGGCTTTCCATATCTTTTTTTATTGCTTTTTAGAGTGGATAAAGGTACTAAAAATATTATTATCTCGTCAATGGCATTTTGCCAAGTGCGTGAGCGGTGGTAGTGATCGCCTCCATCTCCTGTGGGTGAGGGGCGAGTCTCGGCTCCCGTAGGAGACAGAGACCGAAACGAAGTGGAGTCACGAACGACGCGACCCGAAGGGGCACGCCCACACATATATCGAGGTAGAATTTATGAGTAATTTTATACCTTTGCGAAAAAAAAAGTCCTTGACACCCAAGATCGAACTCAGTCACAAAGAAACCCAATTGTTCAATATTATATCAAATTGCGCCTCCAAGTTGGGCTTCGAAGTGCTGTGTATTGGCGGTTTTGTGCGGGATAAAATATTGGGACGGCCTGTGAAAGATATCGATTTTGTGACGGATAAAGACGGTATCGCGTTGGCTTTGGAAGTGGCGAAAAGCCTTGGTCAAGAGGACAATATCCATATTTTTAAGAATTTTGGTACAGCGATGCTCCGATACGACGACATGGACGTGGAGTTCGTGGGTGCAAGAAAAGAATCTTATTCCGATGATTCGAGAAACCCCCAAGTGGAGCCTGGGACGCTAGAAGATGACCAAAAAAGGCGTGACTTTACGATCAATGCGCTGGCCATAAATTTGGTAGATTTAGGGCATTATTCGAAAATCGTCGATCCTTTTGGAGGTATTCAAGATCTCAAGGATGGAATCATCAGGACGCCTTTATCACCCGATAAAACTTTCTCAGACGATCCGCTTCGCATGTTGCGCGCCATTCGCTTTTCGAATCAGTTGAACTTTACCATCGAAGAAAAAACTTTCGCATCTATCCAAGAACAAGCGGACAGGATAAAAATCGTGAGTGCCGAACGAATCATCACCGAATTGAATAAAATCATGCAATGCCCAAAGCCTTCAGTGGGTTTGAAACTCTTAGAAGAGTCCACGCTGCTGCAAAGAATCCTGCCTGAACTCAGCGACCTAAAAGGCGTGGCGTATATCGAAGGGGTAGGGCATAAGGACAATTTCTACCACACCTTGGAAGTCATCGACAACGTGGCTTCAGTGAGCGACAACATCTGGCTGCGCTGGGCTGCATTGTTCCACGATATAGCCAAAACGCATACTAAAAAATACGAAAATGGCGGATGGACCTTTCATGGCCACGAAATGCTTGGTGCAGCTTTGTTGCCGAAGATATTTAGGCGATTGCGACTCCCTTTGGATCACAAGCTCAAATACGTACAACAGTTGGTGCGACTGCATCTTAGACCCATTTCACTGACCAAAGAAAATATCACAGATGCCGCCATCCGAAGGCTTATCTTCGATGCGGGTGAAAGTCTGGAGGACTTGATGATCCTATGCAAAGCAGACATCACGTCTAAAAACGAATCCAAGAAAAAGCGTTTTTTGGACAATTATCGCTTGGTGGAACAGAAAATGATAGAGGTCGAGGAAAGGGACAGAATCAGAACTTGGCAGCCGCCCATCAGTGGCGACTCAATCATGGAATACTTCGGATTGAAGCCTTGCAAGGAAGTAGGTGTCTTGAAAAATGCCCTCAAGGATGCCATCTTGGACGGAAATATCCCCAACGAGGTCGGCCCAGCTTATGAATTTATTAGGACGCTTGGGGCTGAGATGGGATTGAAGCCAAAATCCAATTAATGAAGAAACATCTTCCAGAGAATCCCCAAGATGACCGTGGCTACAATAGCGAATATGATAATGACGATCGGAGCAGTCTTGGCATAGCGTCTGGCGAACTGCTCTAGAATCTCATCCGCGCTGATCTCATTCACTTGGAATGATTCATCCATCAAAAATAAATATCGTTGCTCGGATATATGGGAGGCTTTGTTTCCGTGTTTTTTTAAGATGATGAAATCGTCGTGGACGAATACGGGATCGTAACTTTCATTTTTCTGTCGTCCATCTGGAAATACCTTTCGCAGCAGAATTCCCGTTTTCGTGTCGAATTGTTGCCAATGCCCGATTCCAACCGATCCATTTTTTGAAATCAGATATTCCCCATTGGATTTGAATACGTGGAGCGTTTGATCGGCTTCGCTAAGCTGGGCATCAACTTCTAGCCATCGCTTGTCTTTCAGAACATCGAAAAAACCGTGCAATTGGTTCGGATCTACGTTGATATCCTCCAGTACCTTGCTGATTTTTACTTCAAAATCTCGCCAAGAGCCTTGACTTTTGTTAGAGTGGGTTGTCTCGTCCCATTCGATCATGGTCATGGCATTTGATTTTTATTTATTGTTTTTCTTTAATACCCACAGAATCCAGAATCGGTAGGGCTGGATCATGTGAAGGCAATTCGTACTGCTTTTGCTTCTTTCCAAATACGCTGACATTGACATAACGCTTTGGATTGAGCCTAAAGTCAGTCAGGAATATATCCAAATTCTTGATCGTTCTGTTGAGATTGTTGTAAAGCGCCTCGTCATTGGCTAGTTTCCCAAGCGTCCCTTCGCCGCTTTTGACCTTGTGAAGGATGCCCTCTAGTTCTTTGATCGTCTGTGTAGATGATTTCAGCGTTTGTTTCAGGGTGACGATCGCGTCTTGGGTTAATTCAAGCGTCGTATCCACATTTTTGACCGTTTTAGACAATTGCGCCTTGTTGAGATCGGCCGTTATAGCTTCTGTATTTTTGATCAATGCAGCTATCTTGTCGTTGCTGCTTTTTATGTTCTGCGTGATGGATTCTAGATTCTTGATGGTGCCTTCGATGGACTTCGTGGTAGCTTGTGTCAGCGAATTCAAGCTCGTAGTCATCAACTTGGCTTGTAAAGCAGTTACCCTAGCATCGTGCAGCGTGTGAACCATCGCACCGCCTTGATCCGCTTCTATCTTTTGATCCAAGCTGTCTAAGAATTTTTTGGCTTCTCCTTTAGCAAATCCTGAATAAGTAGTCAGCTGATCCTCGGGAAACATGGATTGTAGCATTCCCTTCGTCCTGCCTATGAGATAATCCCCTGAGACCGCACAATCATCCGTGCAAGTATATCCAAACACCAGATTCAGCG
This sequence comes from Saprospiraceae bacterium, assembly GCA_016720635.1. Classification (GTDB taxonomy): domain Bacteria; phylum Bacteroidota; class Bacteroidia; order Chitinophagales; family Saprospiraceae; genus JADKKF01. Next base: position 19,924 of record JADKKF010000013.1, on the reverse strand, counting down.
CCTTGCCACCCATGAATCCCGTGGAAGTGATCTCCGCGATGGTATTCTTCGGGATTTTTACCTTGGAAGTGACGTCCAGCACGACGATGATGATCTGCTGGTTGTCAGGCTTGAGGTATATATCTTGTACCGTTCCGACCTCCATCCCATTGATAAAAACAGGAGTAGAAACGTTCAACCCGTCTATTTGCTTGTACTCAACGTAAAAGGTATAAGAACTTTTAAATAGATTTTTACCTTTAAGAAATTTATAGCCCCAAACTAGGCTCCCTATCGAAATCAATGCTAGCAGACCTATCCTTGCTTCTCTTGACATTTGATCTTTTTTTTATTAATACGCACAAAGTTACATTAATTACCAAATCAAACACCACACCATAGAGTTAATTTTTTTTAGCCTCTCCTCCAAATATTTAGGGCATACATGCGATACCAAGCCAATTATCGCGAATATTTTGTGGCAAGTAAGCAATAAAAATAGGTTGGATTTGGGCGCATCCTCCCGCTGGGAGGACCTGGCTATTCGTGGGTTCCGTCTCCCATCATTGCATTGCTGGGAGACTCCTACCGACGGAACGTCGGCAGGACCACTGCTATCCATTGCGCAGCTAAGGGGGGGGGAGTGGTCGAATTAACTTAAGCTCATTCAGCTCAAATTATTTACATGTTAAATATATTATTATTTTTTAAAAAAATATACGATAAAATTTGTTTATTAACAGAATCCAGTATTTTTGTATCAAATAATCAAAGATATGCATCAATACTGGCAATCATTATTCAACTCGAACCTCGAACCTCGAACTTCGAACCTCGAAGTATTTAGTTTATTGGCTGCTAGTCATATACTACTAAATATCCATTGTCTGGTCCTACGCTCACTGTCAAAAATGTCTAAGCCTGTATCGGTGGTTTCCGATGCGCTCTATATGTGGATTTTTATCAACAAGTATCCGGAGACTTTGCGATACGAACCTACTTTGGAACCCTCACCCTAAGATACTCTTAGAAGGGACATACCCTATACCATGCTGCACTGTGATGGTGGGCACTTGAAAAGAGAGAGGGGAGAATGGAAAAATTTATTTTTATGAAAAGGTTAATTAGACGGCAAATTTTTAAACAATTCACAAAAGGATTTGGTGTATTTGTTTTTATTTTGGTAATTCTCTTAAGTTCTTTTACAATAATCGACACCACGGCAGGAGAAGAGGGAGATTCTGGTAGATTTTGGGGATGGGGACCTATTACATATTCAAATTGTGGCTATAATGACGGTACTGGAAATTGTTACTGTGATGCCACGAGAACATATTATATGTTTTGGGTTGGCGTTAGTTATGAAGGGGATAGAGTTGCTGTAGATTGTCCATAAAAATTTACTAATAAGGGAGCCTAGAAATTTTAGGCTCCTTACTTAATTTATGAAGTCTATGAAAAAAGGATTTTCAATTTTTGTTTTTGTATTTAGTTATTTTTTATGTAAGTCGCAAGGAAATATTATTATATTAAATAAATTAAACAATGAACCAATACCATATTGTCTTTTGAATAAATTTGGTTCAATGGACTACTTTATGTCGGGAGAAGAAGGACAAATTCCTATTTCAAATTTTCTAGAATTTTCGGAACTGGATTCCATTGAAATTTCACATATAGCTTTTGAAACAAAATTAATCTTGGTAAAAGATATTTTAAAAGATAAAATTTTCTTAACCCCTAAAGAATTTCATTTATCAGAAGTTTCGGTTTTAAATAAAAAAAAGAAAAAAATAAGACTTGGAAATTATAAATGGTTCGCCCAGCTCAACTACCCACCCTATTTCTCATCGCTGAACTGTATCAAAATCAATAATTTTGGAAATGAATTCAAGCAGATAACAAAATTAAGGTACTATATCCAAAGAAATGGTCGTCCAGATGCACCTTTCATACCAGTTCTATTTGGGTTGGATTCCGAAGGAGAGGCAGAGTATGAGATGATAAGAACTTCAATAATTACAATGGCAGATTGTAAAGATTGTTGGTATGAAGTAGATATTAGACATCTTGGTATCGTTATGCCCTATTATGGATGTATGCTGTGTATGAAAATATTGCCGAAAAGCTACTATGATAAGTCTTTGCCTCCTAATTCAAAAAATCGAAAATTTTTTATTAGACAAGTTCCCAATATTGGTAATTTTCAATTAAAGGACTTGCAATTTGAATCCTGGCAATACGATTACCTTATCAGAAAAACATGGGTTAAACTAGAAAGTGTAAACCTTTTGATGCAAATCGAATTAGAATAATATAACCAAGCCAAGCCAATAATATTATATTTATGGCTTTGTTAATCTGGAAATTATTTTGGATTTATAATATCAAAAGGACATAAATCTCCAATAGAAATTGTTAAATATTAGCTTACCCCCCAAAAATCCACCCCAATATTTGCATTTTCAATTATAAAAATCTATACTTGTATCAAAGTAATCAAAGTTATGCATCAATACTGGCAATCATTATTCAACTCGAACCTCGAAGTATGTAGTTTATTGGCTATTAGTCATATACTGCTATGTATCCATTGTCTGGTCCTATGCTCTCTGTCAAAAATGTCTAAGCCTGTATCGGTGGTTTCTGATGCGCTCTATATGTGGATTTTTATCAACGAGTATCCAGAGACTTTGCGATACGAACCTACTTTGGAACCCTCACCCTAAGATACGCTTAGAAGGGACAAGCCCCATGCCCCGCTGCACTGTAATGGTGGGCACTTGAAAAGAATGGGGCAGTGTATATTTTAATTTTTAGATTATGAAAAAATTATCAATTAACAAATTTTTAACTTCTAAAGTCAGTTCTTTGGACCAAAATCAAATGAGACATATTTTACAAACTTTCTCAAAAAGAAAAGAATAATACGTGGGAATTTTATCCATACCACAATATCGCTTGTGCTTACCGTGAACTTAAGGCCCCATTTAATGTAATTTTTCAAGCAAATTTGGATTATTTACAAAAAGATTCGATCGCTTGTTGTAAGTTTATGTTTCGCTTCACAGGTGACAATGTTTATGATATAACCTATAGTTTTAAGGATAAAAAAACGATAGCATATTTTAGAAAAGTTTGCGATTCGGTCTATAAGCGAATCGACTCAAGTTTGATCAGTAGATTAGTTAAAATAGAAGAGAGGGATCAGAAAGTCCGAGGGAATCATACACCTCATGAAATATTTTCGACTCCAAGGTTACAGCAGGAAATGATAGAATTAGATACTATTAACTTAAGGGAAATAGATGCAATCATTAAAGAATGTGGTGGATACCCAAGCAAAAAATTGGTAGGTGATACGAATAATGACGTTATTTGTTTGGTGATATTACATTCACCTTTGAATACCCAAGAGCAGTATTTGCCCTTGATTAAAAAAGCCGTTTTTGATGGCGAATTGGTTCCAAATTATATGGCAACTCTCGAGGACCGTATTTTTTTTTATAAAGAATAAACCCCAATTGTATGGCACGCAAATAAGCTACGATAAAGCTAAAAAGCAAGAGGCCTTATACAAATGGGTAGGGACATTAGAAGATTTAGAGAAAAGAAGGGATTTTATAGGCATGGAGCCTTTAAAAAACTACTTGCGAAGATTCAATTTAGAATATCCCCCCATAAAATGATATTTATAAATTCTGAAAAAAAGGATTCTGTTACTGATGTAATTTCTGCTTATCTGCAGTATTTTGGGATTAACTTTTGTAGGATTGACTATGAAGATTCGATAAAAAATTATTGTATAAGACTAAGCGATGAAACATACAGATTTAGTTTTGAGTACCAAAACAACTCAATTAATCTTGATAAAGATGCGACATTTTTTTTCCGTAGAGGAGCCATTAAATTTAATGTTCCAATTAATAACTCTGACGATTTTAATTCTGATGCAAAGAAATTTCTTCAAAACGAAATAGATACCATACACGCCTCACTTCCATATTTAGGAGAGTATATCAATACTTTTGAAAAGGAAAAATACTGTAATAAATTGATAAATCTAAAATATGCTAGTGATATTGGTATGAATATACCTAATACTGTGGTTACCAATAGTAAAAAAGAAGCCATTGATTTTTGTACGAAATACAGCAAGGTAATAACCAAACCAATTGGGAATGCCCATATTGGATTTGTTGCTGGAAATGAAATTTTTCATTCTACAGGTACAAGAGTTGTAGAATTAGAAGATATGCATAAATTAGATGAAGATTGGACCCATGTTGTTGCAGGAATATGAAGAAAAGGAGGTAGAGTTGCGAGTATTTTATTTTTTAGGTTTAATTTATTGCATGGCTATTTTTAGCCAAAAAGACTAAAATTGATTATAGAAATTACAATAAGGAAAGACCAAATCGAAATGTTCCGTTCACATTGCCAAATGATTTGAAGAAAAAAATAGCGTTGTTTTTTGAAAAAACAGGGCTACAATCGGGGTCTTTAGACTTTATCCTAAACAAAGAAGGGAAATATATTTTTCTAGAAGTAAACCCTTCTGGGCAATTTGGTTGGGTCTCCTCGAACTGTAATTTTTATATTGAAAAAAATATAGCGATAGCTTTAGAAAATTACCATTCAAATCATGGATCTAACAAAAATTTATAATACAAATATTAAAAAGCTCCCTTTGATTTTTCATTATGTAAAAGAGGAAGCAGTTAAAGAATTTGAGGACACCAAATTGCCTCTTAATGACAATTTACTATTTTATAAACCCATATCGAAATCATGCCTTCTCAAGAAAAAGGAAAAATAAAATTTTATGCCTCCATTAAAATAGTGGCTGGGATTAAGTTTTCATGCATTGTGGACATTCAGTATGGAGAGTTTTTTATAATCGAAAAAGAGATTGGGGATTTGTTAAGTGATATGGAGGGCAATACAATACAGGAAATTCTTTTAAAGTTCGATGAAGAATCTCACCCTATTATCCAAGATGTATTATCTATTTTGGACGAAAATAATTTAATATTTTTTACAAACATTCCAGATAATTACCCAGCCATGCAAGATGACTGGGATTATCCAGCTTTTATATCAAATGCTGTGTTAGAAGTGGGAGACAGTGACTCATTGAACAATATTGAAATTGTTTTGGATTCTCTGTTGTATCTAGGGTGTAAAAACATCCAGTTCAAATTAAAAGAATCATTCCCGATTGAAGATATAAATAATCTATTTGAAAGAGGACCAATTAAAAAATTTACATCGATAGAATTGTTTTTTGACACACCAATAATTATACCTATGTCGGTATTGCAGGATTTGACAGTCAATAACTACAATTTGTCTTTATTATGTGTTGGTTCACAACCAGTAGAAGAATATTTGCACTTTAAGAAGGACAATTTTGGTCATATTTATTTCATTAAAGATAAGATTACACTAAAATCTGCATGTGGTATCATCAATCAAAACAATTTTTCTATTACCATTCCTACTTTCACCGAATCCCAGCATTTCAATACCTGTCTAAATCGTAAGATCGCCATTGATGCCGAAGGCAATATTAAAAACTGCCCATCCATGGCCAAGTCTTACGGCAATATAAAAGATACTTCTTTGATAGACGTTGCGAATAGCCCTGAGTTTCAAGAAGTATGGCATATAAAGAAAGACATGATACACGTGTGTAAGGATTGTGAGTTCAGGCACGTCTGTACCGACTGTAGAGCCTATGTCGAGGATCCCGAGGACATTCTGTCCAAACCCCTCAAATGTGGCTACAATCCATATACGGGCGAGTGGAGCGAATGGAGTACCAACCCCTTAAAGCAAAAAGCCATTACTTACTACGGTATGGAAGAACTGGTGAAAAAGGAGACAATTGATACATAAGCAACCTTTATATACGATATTAAAAAATATATAGCATTGGTAATCAAGGTATTGTAATAATATGTAAATTTGTTGCAGATTTTGGATGACCCTATATGATTAAATCATTTCCATATTTTCGCCAAGCTGATGCTATGGATTGCGGACCTACTTGTCTCCGCATGATTACGGCACATTTTGGCAAGCCCTATGGTCAACATCAATTGAGAGAATTATGCGATATCTCCAAGTCTGGTGTGAGCATGAGAGGTATTGGATATGCTGCTGAGGAGATTGGTTTGAGGTCTTTAGCTGTCAAATTGCCCTATGAGGCTAAATCGGAAGAGGATGCAGGACTATTGGACGCTCCATTGCCTGCAGTCGTACATTGGAATCAAAATCACTTCCTTGTCCTTTACAAACTAACCAAAACCCATGCTTGGGTCAGCGATCCCGCTTCTGGAAAATTCAAGCTGACCAGAGCTGAATTCGAGCGCTCATGGATAAGCGATGGGGATGAAGGTGTGGTGATGCTGTTAGAGCCAACTCCTGAGTTTTACGAAAAGGGTCAAGACGAAGCTCAAGAGGAGGGATTCAAGTTCTTGTTGCACTATCTAAAGCCATACAAAAAACTTATTTTTCAACTCGTTATTGGGATGTTATTGGGCTCTGTTTTCGCCTTGATATTGCCCTTTTTGACTCAGTCAGTTGTAGATATAGGTATTCGCGATCAAAATCACTCCTTTATCAAGTTGGTATTGATGGGTCAGTTGATGGTTTTTATCAGCCAGATGTTGGTCAACTTGCTCCAGCATAGGATTCTTTTGCACGTTTCTACGCGTATCGATGTGCATTTGGTCGATGATTTTTTATCCAAATTGATGCGACTACCGATTGCCTATTTTGACTCCAAAAATAGTGGGGATATCATGCAGCGGATTAATGACCAAAGCAGAATACAAGATTTTTTGACCAATTCGTCCATATCCATAGTTTTTTCGTTGTTCCAGTTGGTAGTATTTAGCGTCATTCTCGCATTTTACAATACCACTATCTTCATGATATTTTTGGTGGCTTCTATCTTATATATCGTCTGGATTACATTTTTTTTAAAGAAAAGAAAAGAGATAGACTATGTAAAATTCAATCGACTTTCTGATCAACAGAGCAAATTGGTTGAGATAATCCAAGGTATGCAAGAAATCAAACTTCAAGGCTCTGAACACAAGCATCGTTACAAATGGGCCAATATACAAGCTTTATTGTTTAGATTAAATTTACGATCGCTGAATATAGGTCAGTATCAAGACATTGGGGCTGGATTCATCCACCAATTGAAAAATATTTTAATCACATTCGTGGCCGCCCAAGCCGTTATAGACGGTAAATTGACGCTCGGGATGATGCTTTCCATTCAGTATATAATAGGTCAGTTAAATAGTCCTTTGGAGCAGTTGATTGGATTCATTCGTTCTGCACAAGATGCAAAACTGAGCTTAGAAAGGCTCAACGAAATCAGAAGGCTTCCCGATGAAAATACAGCAGCCATTAGCCAAGGGGTAGGAGTGACTCCCAATCAACCTTCAGCGCCCATTGATTCTACATTCGAGGCCCTCTTGGACATGCCACCTGAAAAGGGAGATATCTTGATCGAGGACGTCAGTTTTAAATACAGCAATTTAGGCGAAGAGGTGCTATCCAATGTTTCTTTAAGATTGCCACAAGGAAAGGTCACAGCGATAGTCGGTACTTCAGGTAGTGGAAAGACGACATTGGTCAAGTTATTGTTAGGTTTTTATAATCCAACTTCTGGTAAAATTTCAGTGGGGCATACCCCTTTAGACTTGATTCAACCAGCTGCTTGGAGGAAAAAATGCGGTGCTGTCATGCAAGATGGTTATATTTTTGGAGACACCATTGCCAAGAATATTGCAGAATGTGATGATACCATTGACCGAAATAAATTATTTCATGCGGTTAAAATGGCCAATATTGAAGATTATATTGAATCTCTTCCTCTTGGATATAATACCATGATAGGGTCCACGGGAAATGGTTTGAGTCAAGGCCAAAAACAGAGACTTCTAATAGCTCGTGCAGTGTATAGAAATCCTACATTTCTATTTTTTGATGAAGCGACTAATGCTCTTGACGCCAACAACGAGCGCACCATTATAGAAAATATGGAACGGTTTTATCATGGGAAGACTGTGGTAGTAGTGGCGCACAGATTGAGCACAGTAAGGCATGCAGATCAAATCATAGTGATGGAAAAAGGTAAAGTTGTAGAACAAGGTACACACGCTGAATTGGTTGATGCTAGAGGATCTTATTTTAGTCTAGTTCGCAACCAGTTGGAATTAGGGGCATAAAATGCATTGACACCATGACTCAGGACGAAAAAGAACATATCAAAATCAACCAGCCAGAAATCATTCAGTCGATACTGGGCAAACCCCCATCCAGTATTACAAATTATGGAATTGGACTTGTCGGTTTTGCATTTTTTATTTTGCTGCTACTTGCATCGTGGGTTTCTTATCCTGATGTGGTCCAAGCGCCTATCGTAATCAATAGATCTAATCCACCCATCAAGTTGCTTCCTAAGGTTCAGGGACGAATTACTAAAATATATTTTGGAGACAAGTCTTCTGTTAACAAAGGGGATGTATTGGCGTCAATTGAACATGAAGCCAATTTGGAAAATCTCGATGAACTAAAAGCGCTTTTGTCTAAAATTGAAAATTTTGATGATCCTAAGGAAATATTGGATATTGAGACCATGGAGGACATGCATGGAGGCGAGCTTCAAGCTGAAGCATCTGATATTATGCTCCAAATCCAAATTTTACAGCAGGAGTTGAAAGAAACCATCGTTTTTAAAAAGATCAAATCTTTGGAGCAAGAAATTGCTCAGACAAAAAAATTGAATCTATCGATGCTTTCCCAAGAAAAGATATTTTCTCAAGAATTGTCGAATATTCAAAAAGATTTTACAAGGGCTAAAAAACTAAACTTCCAAGGTGTCATAAGCAATGCGGATCTTGAAAAATCAGAATCTGCATTTTTGAGCCAAAAACGGCAACTTGAATCAATGAAATCAGGGCGCTTAACCAATGAAGTAAGAATAGAACAGTTAAACACACAAATCATTACGCTTCAACAAGAAAGACGAACATCTGTAGAAGCGAAATGGAAAAACTTGAAACAAACGGCTCAAAACATGGAATCGAGTTTGTCAAAATGGCAAAATACCTTTCAAATTAAGGCTCCTATATCAGGACAATTGAGCTTTGGAAAAGTATGGTATCTTGAACAATTCATTACGACACAAGACGAGTATTGTGCCATCATACCAAATCGCAATGCTGACAAACCATTTGCATACGGTGAATTGGGTTTTGCAGGTTCAGGTAAAGTTAAAGTTGGGCAAATTTGCAATATAGCATTGGATGGATTTCCAGTTCAAGAGTATGGATTGATCAAAGGAAAGTTGGCTGAAATAGCCTTGTTGCCAACAAAAGAATCTTATCAGATAAAAATAGCACTACCCGATACTTTAATGACAACTTACAAGAAAATCATCCCTTTCCGCCCAGAGAGCAAAGGTACTGTCACAATCGTCACTGAAGACAAAAGCATACTCGGACGGATTTTTGACCAAATGAGAAATGTGTTAAAGAATAAATAATTTCATTTGGCTTCCAAGACTAAACTTCAAATCTACCACTTACACATAAGGACTCAATTTAATTTATTGGTTTGTGTTTACAAATATTGCGGATAAATTTTGGTGATTTGTAGATCATGCCATATATTTGTTGCTGTGGTTGTGCAATGAATATATTTTTGTTGCCCACGAGTCTTGAAATTTACTTTAGAATCTATTTTAGTCACTCTTTTAAAAAATAATGATGATGGAAATGACCTCGCTTTTGCTCAAAATTTTCTTGGGTTATGCATTACTCTTTATGCTTTGGCGTCAAGTGTTGATGATCAGAGCTGGACTGAAAAAAGACGCGCCTATTAATGGCATTTGGTATATTGGCATCCCTACGGTCGGGACTTTTTGGGGTCGCATTCAACTAGATTTGTTGACGAGTCTATTTGGCGATTCGTACTTGATATTTGCCTTAAATCTTGCTATCCTTTTTGTTGTAGTTTTCGGTATTTACACCTTTTGGCGCCGACAGATTGCTGGTTTGGTGTGAGGGCGAAGTCGTGGTTAGATACCTAGGTTTTAGGCTTTTTGTTGTTTAAAATAAAATCATGAAACTTGCAAATTTGATTATAAGATGGATTGTATTTATACTTCTTTTTTGTTGTAAATCCTCAATTATTTCGCAAACGATTATTCCCGATGATTTTTCGGAATATTATCATCGGGTTGCTAATTTGCCAACCGTTTCAATGGTTAAAACAGCCAATGGGGTTTTAGTTCCAAAATATTTAATGGACTTGGACTTTTTAGACGGATATAGGATGCCCACATTTCAAGCAAATGACCTCGGCGGGAAGGATCTGAACGTGAATTATAATGACGGGTTAACCCTATTGAATTTTTGGTTTATAGCGTGTACCCCTTGTGTTGAAGAAATTCCATTTTTGAACGAATTGCAGAAAAAATATCTAGCGAAATTAAATATTGTTTCTATTTGTAGAGACCCAGAACCCTATATCCTTAATTTTATGGAGAACCATCCTATAAATTATACAATCGTCCCCAATGCAGAAAACCTCATAGACAACCATTTTAAAATGACATGGGGTTATCCCAAAAATATTCTCATTAATTCGGATGGAAAAGTGTTGGCGATGACTCGAGGGTTTAAAGGGACAGAAGATGTAAATTATCAAAAAATTGAAAAGCTGATTGAGCAAAATACGAAATAAAAATTCTATTTTATTGACGCGCAAAGAACTTAAGAGTCACCAGCAAACGTTGGTCGGGTACTGAACTCCTTCCTATTAGCGGTGCTCCTTGCGATTAAATTTTGACTTATGAAAAATAAACAACTAATTGCCTATTTATTATTTTTTTCGAGTATAATTCCTTCCTTTGGTCAAGTGATGTCTAGGGGGCAAATTGATTCGTTCTCCGTTGCTATTTACAAAATTGCAAAATTGAATAGGTATATCCTGACTGAAAAAATCGATTCGGCGATGTTGATCTTGGAGGATCAAAGCATAGAAAAGTATTTAGCTCGGCGAGATTATTTTTATATATCCAAATTGTATTTCAAGTTGGGAAATGCTTCATTGGGGAAATCTTATTTCGAAAAATATATCAGCAGTCCTTATACTTTTTTTGACGAAAAAATACCGAACCAAGAGGATTTTAAGAAAGATACGGTTTATTTACACCTGTGGGAACACTATAAGCCCGAACAAATCTATGCTCAGCTGGTTAGACAAAGACAAACCAATGATTCTATAGTTCTGAAAAAATTAGATATTCGAGATGAACTGATGAAGTTAAAGCCATATGATCAACTATTTAGGTTTGATAGGAATCAATTTAAAAAAATTGTAAGTGATGCTTTCAATATGCCTTATTCACCAGATGACACTTTATTTTCACAGAATTGTTGGAAAATTCAACAAAATTTAGATTCAATGAATAGGATTGAACTTGGCAAATTATTAAAGCGAAATAATGACAAATGGTTTTCAGAATCACGTTTTGGCTATAAAGCCAGTTATAGCGCATTTCTTGTTGTCCAGCACAGTGACTTAGATGTCAATTTTCAGCAAATCCATCTTCCAACTCTGATTCAATCATATTGAAACTGGAGAAAGATTTTTAGCCCATATGGTATTTTATTTGATCGATAGAATTTGCGTCAATACCGCGGATGAACAATATTTTGGATCACAGTTTAGAGTGATTGATGATGAATTGAAGCTTAATAAAATGGTTTATGGCGAGGATTTTGCAGACGAAATAAGGAGCTATTGTAGATTTCCTTCTTTGGCAAAATACAAAAAAGACAGTAGCGAAAAGGTGATTAAGAAATAGGCTTAATGTGACAATGCTTTTGGAAGACAAGTCTTTTATCTTTGTTTTGAATGCTAAGGCTAGTTCTGGTTAAAATTTAGAATTCATTCGCATATAGAATAAAAATTTTTGTAAATTAGTACCTAATTAGGTACCTTTGTATAAATTCAAAATGCAGGTTATTTGCCTCCAAAACAAATGAAAATGGTTTTAGAGTGGTTGTTGGGAAACTCAAAATGGGCATTGGGAATATTTTACGAATTAAATCCAAATTTGCAATGAGACAAAATTTAAAAATGCCAAGAATACTTAAGATAAACTGGATAAATGAATTAGACATTTCAGTGGTTTTTAACAATGGAGAATCGAGAATAATTGATTTTCGAAAAGTATTCAACTCAATTGGTGTGACCGAAGCATCTCCTGCATTTATACTTTATAACCCAACAGATTTTTAAAGGCTGAAATTCAAGATAATACTTTGTCATGGAAAAATGTAGAGCAATACATTACTGGTCGTGATGGGAATAAAATCAAAGTACCTTTTGAGATTGGAGCTGATGTTTTACTAATGTATAGCCAACCCGAAAAGGATGAAATTTCAATAAAAATTGGGCAACTCGTTCGACAGGAACGTTTAAAGTCTGGATTAACCCAAAAAGATTTAGCAATTAAAAGTGGAACAACTAGGACCTATATTTCACGTATTGAAAATGATAGATCTGATTTAGAATTGGCAACTTTAAGAAAAATAATTGAGACTGGATTGGGGAAAAAACTTGAAATATCCATTCGGTAAATGGCTAATTTTCCATGAATACGCCTCTTTTTTTATACCATTCTTTGACTTTATTTCTACCCATATTTTAGTTAAAATAATTAGTTTGTCAAATACATCGATTGATATTTTTGTTTATATTTCGCAATACATTTAGTAAAAATATTTTCATTTTAAAGAATAATGTATCTAAGTAATTTGCTTTAGGAAAGGATATGGTTTTAATATCAAAAATTAAAAAAATGCAGCAGTCTTGGCACCCCTTTTTAGTTTTTGGGTCTTAAAATCTCTTTGCTTAAAATAACCAAATTTAAAATACGCAACGACCTTAACAAAATGAATACATCGAAATCCCATAGAATACTTGCCATTGGATGGGTTATTTTATTTGCCTTGAGTTCATTTACGTTATCCTCTCAGGAGCTCCAAGAATATTATCCACCCAAACATCATGAAATATCAGATTCAACTTTTAGAGCATATACTCATCTTTTAAAGGTAACATTTCCCGAACTATCTAGAAGAATTAAAAATTATCCTGCATTCAGTATTGTAATTTATTATTGCCATCTAAAAGTCGCCCCTGATACTATTTGGAATGCGATTCAATATGCCATGAAAATTGACTCAATGGAATGTTGTAAGCTTGACTTTTCTTGGGCGTTAAGAAATAAAATTATAAAATCATCCATTACGGCTAAACAATATTTCGAATATCGCAAGATATGCGATACGGTTTTCAAAAGGGTCGATTCACTGTTAATCAAAGAGTTGGTCAAAATTCAGCAAAGGGATGAGCAAATTCGAGAGCATCATACGTATGAAGAAATTAGAACAAACAAAAAGCTGCAAGATGAAATGGTCCACTTGGATACTATCAACATGAAACATATTGACGATATCCTCCTTAGATATGGACGATACCCAGGCAAGAAATTGGCAGATGAGATGTCGGGAGTAGTGGCGTCCGTAATCCAGCATTCGCCATATGCGAACCAAGCAAAATACTTACCTTATATAGAAAAAGCAGTTTACGACCATGATTTAAGACCTCAATATCTGGCATTATTGACGGATCGAATTAAAATGATTGAAGGAAAACCACAATTGTTTTGCTCACAGATAGTTTACGATGAAAAGAAAAAAAAAGAAGTTTTGTATAAGTATCAAGGGACAATCCAAGAAGTTGAAAAGAGGCGTGAATCGTTGGGAATAATTACATTGAAAAAGTATCTCAGAAACTATTATCCAAAGATAGAATATCCGACTAAGTGATGATAGAGTAAAAAAATGTAAATGACATGAATTTCAATTGTAGAGTTTTAATATTTACCATTTTCCTTCCTCTAGTAAGTTGGGCGCAGAAAGAATCTTTCTATATACCACCGAAGAGTGATTCGATAACCCTAGAACATTACAATAGGTTTCTAACCCAACTCAAGCATGGCCAAGCGGAAAAAGACATTTTAAAGTGTTATAACCCGCATCATAATATTGTTTGCGCTTATAGAGAACTTAAAGCACCACAACATGTCATTTATGAAGCGAGTTTGGATTATTTGAGATCTGATTCTGTTGGTTGCTGTCGATTTATGTTGCATTTAGACTACGAAGGGAGATTGGATTTAGCATACAGTTTTAAGGATAAAAAAACGATAGCATATTTTAGAAAAGTTTGCGATTCGGTCTATAAGCGAATTGACTCAAATTTGATAAGAAGATTAGTTAAAATAGAAGAGAGAGATCAGAAAGTCCGAGGAAGTCATACACCCCATGAAATATTTTCGACTCCAAGGTTACAGCTGGAAATGATAGATTTAGATACTATTAATTTACGGGAAATAGATGCAATCATTAAAGAATGTGGTGGATACCCAAGCAAAAAATTGGTGGGAGATAAGTATAATAATATCATTTATTTGGTGATAATACATTCACCTTTGAATACCCAAGAGCAGTATTTGCCCTTGATTAAAAAAGCCGTTTTTGCTAGAGAATTAGGTTCAAATTATTTGGCGACGCTCGAAGACCGCATTCTATTTATAAAGAATAAACCCCAATTGTATGGCACGCAAATAAGCTACGATAAAGCTAAAAAGCAAGAAGCCTTATACAAATGGGTAGGGACATTAGAAGATTTAGAGAAAAGAAGGGATTTTATGGGCATGGAGCCTTTAAAAAACTACTTGCGAAGATTCAATTTAGAATATCCCCCCAAGCCATGATTGAAACCCAAAATTTGATTATATTTATAGTCAGAACGATTCGCTACTTATGAGATATTTGGCGTTTATGTTTTAAGTTAATTTAAATATTAATTACGCAAACAATGAAAAAACGATTTATACCAAATTGCGTGTTTTTTGCCCTGATTTTGGTTTCCATCTCGGGTTGCACTCGCATAAAATTTATTGACAAGGGCAATAACTTTTTGAACGATATGACTTGGAATTACTACAATGATAGCTTAAATATAGCCGCTTCGATATATGGTGCTTGTGATGAAAAGACCATTTTAACAAAATATCTGCCCTGTCGAGATAAAAAATTACTTCAAAAAATTAATTATCCCCTTGAAAAATCAACATTCTTGTTTTATGGTGTGAATAGATTTGGTGATTGGAATACGACGTATATTTTTGCATTTACCCCAAAACCCGATTTAAATGATTTTTATCTGGACAGCATTACAGAATACGGTACAGCGAAATATTATTACCAATTAAATACAAAATATAACGCCAGCATCACCCATATGCCCACGGAAAGAGGGTATTTGTCAGTAGTTATACATCATGATCGATATAATAGCAAGCTACTGAAAAAAATAATGTGTACGAAGGACGAACTAGAACATGTTGTACGCTTCAATGAACCAAAGAATATGACTATTGAACAGTTATTTCCTAGTTCGTTTCAGATATTAAGCGAACGATTTATTAGATACGAGAGACCCAATTATTCCGCATGCTGCTTTATAGAAAACTTTAGTTATGAGACATGCCCTATTAGAAAAGGAGAATACCACCAAGCTTTGGCGACATATTTGTCTTTTGCTGGAGAGAGCCGAAAAGCTTTGGATGAATTTTCAAAGTTGTACGACAAAAAACCCAGCATCTTGAAGGGCAAAGAGATAGCTATCGATTCATTATTAGCAATAGCAAAGCAAGAAAAATTGGTATTGTTCAATGAAGCCCACCACGCTTCCAGTCATCGGTATCTTTTGGGGAGAATGTTGAAGCCACTTTACAAGGATGGCTTTCGATTATTAGGGATGGAGGCAATTTTCAAAGAAGATAGCCTGAAATTTTATGGATTTCCGACTTTAGAAAATGGCTTTTATGTCCGAGATCCCGTGATGGGTAACTTAGTGCGCGAAGCTAACCACATGGGTTTTGAGGTGTTTGGTTATGACAGCGAATTGGCACAGAGGGATAGTTTTCAAGCACAAAATATTTATGAAAAAATAAAGAATTATCCACAATCAAAGGTCATAATACTAGGAGGATATGGGCATATTTCAAGGACGCCAATAACTATGGGTGGATACCTGCAAAATAATTTAGGCTTAAAGTTTTTATCTATAAATCAATCAAAAGGAATTCAGTACAAGGAAAAAAAATCAAATTCCTTGGTCATCTATGATCCTCAAAGTGAGCGAGACTGTGATCTCTATCTTCAAAACAATTTAGAAATAAAAAATAATTGCTTTGACCTACGTAGTTCTAAAAAGGTAAAAATTTCTCTGCCCAAAAAAAAGCGGTGGAAGACCTTGCTTGTTGTATTCTATCGGCACGAATATGAAAAATCAATCAAGGCAATTCCCACATTGGTGAAAGTCCTCAAACCCAATACATCTAGCACAAAAATCCATTTATGCAGCGGTGAATATGTTTATTTTATTCAAAATGAGAATGAAAGATTGGTTTCTGAAAACTTTCTGAGTGTTAAGGATTAATAATTTGTTGGGTATATTCGGGAGGGGATGTAAAACAGTCATAAATTTAGTCATTGTTTTGCCAAAAATTGCAATCAAAGATGAGGTGCACAAGATTTAAAACTTGACTAAAAGTTCGATTATTTTATTCCAACAAATTTTGTATTTTTATTGCAACTAACATAGTTTTGGTTTTGGGCGAAAAAATTAGCAGAACTCTAACTTGAACAATAACATTTATATTGAAAAGAAAAATCGTAAATTTGCAAATATAATTTTCAAGATAAAAAATGAGTAAGAAATTAATACGGTTTGACTGGGCAATAAAACGACTTTTGAGAAACAAAGCCAACTTTGTTGTCCTTGAAGGTTTTTTAAGCGAACTTTTGTTTGATAATATTAAAATTGAAAAAATTCTTGAAAGTGAAAGTAATCAAGAAACCGAAGAAGATAAATATAATCGTGTTGACATTTTAACTCAAAATTCAAAAAATGAACTTATAATAATCGAAATACAAAGTAGTTATGAAATTGATTATTTTCATAGAATGGCTTATGGTGTTTCAAAAAGTATTTCAGAGAATTTAAAACTTGGACAGAAATATTCAGAAATAAAAAAGGTAATTTCTATCAACATTGTATATTTTGACCTTGGACAAGGGGAAGACTATATTTATAAAGGAAAAACTGATTTTATTGGACTTCACCAAAAAGACTTATTAGGACTTTCAGAAAAACAAAAAACAACATTTTTGAAAGAAGAAGTTTCAAATATTTTTCCTGAATATTATTTATTGAAAGTAAATCAATTTAATGACATTGCAAAAGATACATTGGACGAATGGGTATATTTCTTAAAAAACAGTGAGGTGAAAGACAACTTCAAAGCAAAAGGTCTAAAAGAAGCTGGCGAAGTTCTTGATATTATGCGACTTCCAACTGATGACCAATATGGCTACAACAGGTATTTGGACTCTTTGCATTTAAAAGCAAGTGAAATTTTTACCCTTCAAACAGAAGCTGAATTTAAATTGAAAGATGATATTGCCAAGAAATCAATTTCAAAAGGGCTAGATAACGAAACAATTTCTCATATAACAGACCTTCCAATTAAAAGAATTGAAGAATTGCGAAATGAGTTGAAAAAATAAAACTTCGTTCAACATTAGCTTTACAAAAAAGCGGGAGAAGTGCTAAATTTGATCAAAGGAATTCTAATAAATAGTGTGCTAAATTTAACAGAAGTGCTTAGAATTCCGCTTCTTCGCAAAGCCTGATCCGTTAAATTGCAAACATGAAATTTTATTATTTTGTATTCGTTTTTTGTAGCTTTTTTGCGAAATATTCCGCAGCGCAGGACAAAGATTTTTTCCAACCCAAGCCTGAAACAGCCAAATCCCTCAACATTTTATACCAAATCAATCATGCCATTTTTGAAGAAAACTTCAGCATATTGGATACTTTGAAATTAGATACATCCGATGTCAAATTTCTATTGAATAATGGCCTTTATAGAAGTATATTAAGTTCAGTAAAACAACTTCATCGCCCATTTTATGATAAAAATAAATTAGAGTTAGCCTTAAGTTCCATCGATACCAGCCAAGGTTCCTTGCCGTCCGCAAAGCTTCAGACGTATCAAAAGCTGTACGAGTACGATCAAGAATTCAGAATTCAGCTCCGAAAAATAGACAGGGAGAGATCCTCAAGATACATCATCAGCAATTGATTCCCTGAATAAATCGATTCTCTTTGAAGATTTGGTGAATGAGAATATAATGCTGAGTGACACGTCCATTGGTCTGGAGAATTTTCACAAAATCTGTCTTCTTTTTCAGCATATTTCATATAGCCTCTCCGATTCAGACTGGAAAAAATTGAGGAATTATTTAGAACTATTATTGGAAAAGGGTTATCTATCTAATATTAAATATGCCATTATCATTGATCGCTATAATGAAATAAAAGACCTTGAAATTGAATTTAGTGGTGCTGTGACAAAAATCAGCAACCCGAGGATAAATGCCAACAGGAAAAAAATAGGATTATTGCCGTTACCTTAAATAGAAATGACCTTATTTGGAGAAGGTTTTAATCTTGGCTTTGAGCCTTTATACATCTGTAATTTGTTGTTGTTCAGAATTCTTAATCAGTTCAAACCTCCGACCCACTTTAAAAAATTTCCAAAAATAAAATTTTTTCTTCCTAAGAATTTTGTATTTTTATTGCACCTAATATAATTATGGTTTTAAATTGCAAACATGAAATTTTATTATTTTGTATTCGTTTGTTGTAGCTTTTTTACTAGGTTCTCCTTTTCGCAAAACTCTGTGTATTTATTAAATCAGGCAGAAAATTCTATCAGGCGAGACGAATATTCGAAGGCTTTGGAATTTTACAATCAATACACTTCACAAAAGAAGATTTTAGAAATTGATGATCTTTTCAATAAATTTTATTGTGAAGCCTTATCAAAGAAGAACAAAGCAGCATATAAATCTCTTGTTGAATTGCAAGCTAGAGGACTATGTATGAATTATTTTTTAATGGAATCTAAACTGCAAAATTTTATTGCTGCACTTTCCAAAAAACAAGTTAAAAAATTAAAGAACGAACGAAAAAGTAATAACGATTCTAAGCAGATATTGATTAAAAAATTGGATTCTTTGCTAAATGTTGACCAAGATCTGAGAAGACACAATGAGTTGTCTGATTTTCAAAAAATAAACTACAATAATCTTTATAAATTCATTGAAATAATGGAAGAAATATCAATTCCATTTGAACAATTTTTTAATCAGCAGGATTGCAATGATCCATTTATTAATATTGAATACGTGCCTTATGAAACACTCTTTACTCACTTTATCAAGCTAAGAGATTCTATTTCAAAAACTAAAATATTGGCATTGATTTCTACTAAAAAGCTGAATCAAATAGGGGCGACTTTTTGTTATGATTTATTATTTAAGATGTTTGGCGATTCTACTTTTTTTGTTTGCGCAGAACCTATCCTCGTGGTTAATGAAGTTGATTATTTTAACCCAGTTGTATTCGATTTTTTTGAAAAAATTGAAGCAAATAGGAGTATATTAGGGATCAAATCCTTGAGAAATGAATATATGAATATATTTTGGAAACAAAAACTTAACAAAAAAGGTGAAAAGACATTGTTTAGATTGAGCCCAGTGCAAAGATCAGTTGAATACGATTTTAGCAGATTTGGATTTGATAAATTTAAAGAAAAAAATAAATTAATTGAATTGACCGAAGATAATTGGATTAAGTATTTTGAACCAAATATTCGATCTCTTAAGAAAGGACGGCAATAAAATTCAAACAACATTTCACT
>JADKKF010000012.1 GCA_016720635.1 Saprospiraceae bacterium | reverse complement strand
GGTTGAAGAGGTGATCTGCTTTCAATTTAGCTCCGGTGAAGGATATCTAAATTCGAAAATTAGGTCCGAATAACAATGCAATGGGATTGCAAGGTTTGTGAAACAAGCTAAATCGGGGGGAGGCAGGTCAGGCGTTGAGTAAACCCCTTTAAAGTAGCGATGACATAATCGATCTCTTCCGGGGTATTATATACAGCAATACCCATGCGGGTTACACCGCCTTGCCCCATCAGGCCCATCGCTTCAACAGCACGAATGGCATAGAAGTTTCCGTCCCAAGGCACAGATAGAGTGGTCAGCGAGGTATCGACAGATATCTTCAGGGCGCTTGTTTTCAACGGTAAAGGAGATTGTCGGTGCGCGTTGTGTTTCCTTGAGAGGCGGGCCAGATAGCAACACCATCAAGGTCCCTGAGACCGAGATAAAGTTGCTGTGCGAGGCTGCGTTCATACTTTTGGATATGGCCCATAGCGCTGATGATTTTTTCTCGCAGCGTGGAACCCTCGCCATTGGAGGCGATAAAATCTACAGCGGCCGACACGCCTGCAAGAGCAGCGTGATTGAGTGTGCCGCGTTCGATGCGATAAGGCGCATTTTGTGTCTGCACTCTGAGGCGATCAGTGTCAAGACGATCCAGTGCACCGGGGCGGGAATATAGAATCCCTACATGAGGACCATAGAACTTGTATGCGGAACAAAGCAGAAAATCACAATCGATGGCCTTGATATCAGTCAGCAAGTGTGGTAGAAATGCACGCCATCTACGACGAGGAGAGCACCGACTTCATATGCCAGTTGCCTGACGCGATCAATCCCATTGACGGTGCCAAAATATTTGACGCCAGACCGATGGCGATGACCCTTGTCTTTTCGCTGATCTTTTTTCGAGGTCTGCGTAGTCCAGGCTACCATCTTCTTCCAATCGCACCTCACGTACCACGATACCATGCCTGCGCTGGTTGAGCCAGTGGGCCTCGGTTGGCTTCGTGAACTAGCTGGGTGATCAGGATTTCATCTCCGGGTTGTGAGGATTTGGTGATGGCATTGGCCAGTACAAAGTTGAGGCTGGTCATATTTGCCCCAAAGGATATAGTATGTCCGCCTTCGGCGCCCAGCAGGGCAGCAACCTGGTTACGGGTATGTTCGATGAGCTAGTCAGTCTCTTGAGAGGTGACAACTGGCCGTGGGTATTTGCATTGCTATGGCTATAGACATGCATCATGG
Source organism: Saprospiraceae bacterium (assembly GCA_016720635.1). Classification (GTDB taxonomy): domain Bacteria; phylum Bacteroidota; class Bacteroidia; order Chitinophagales; family Saprospiraceae; genus JADKKF01. The sequence goes on along the minus strand of JADKKF010000012.1, from coordinate 10,156 downwards.
CATCAATCACGGATTGGGGTACTGGTTCCGGCTGGTCCATCCAGGTGGACTACAGGCCTGCCATTGACTATCCGTTTAAGGGAGGGGAATTGACTCCGGACAGCGTCATTCATAGGTTTGGTTAGGTTGCTTTGGGCTGCAAGGTACAAAAAAGGCTAAGGCGAAGGGGCAGGGGGCAAGGAGCAAGGGGCAAGTCGAAGAGCAGCGGAGATCCCGCCAAATGCGAGGCATTTGGAGCGGGAGGAGGAAGGGAGGAAGGAGGAAGGAGCAAGGAGGAAGGGAGCAAAGGAGCAAGGGAGCAAGGGAAGGAGGGGCAAAGGGCGAAAGAGGCAGGAATGTGTTTGCCCCTCCTGCTCCGCATTAAGTAGTCGTAAGAGGTTTCAGGGGTGAGATCCAGTCAGGTTGGCAGTCCGCAATGGGTATTCCGTGAAACCTTTCCCGGAGCCTAAAGACCGTAGATCAATTGGTCAGGGGGGTTTCAGGGGTGAGGCGCAATGAATCATAGAATACTGACAGGTCAGCGGATTCAATAGAAAGGCTATCTCGTCCATCAGAATCAATTGGTCACGGGGTTTCAGGGGTGAGGCGAAGCCGAACCCCTGAGAAAACCCGTCACCGGCATATGGTTCCACCGCAGGTGGGCCCATATGCCGGGAAACTTTACCTTTGCGTCCCTTGTTATAGGGGATTAGATCTTTGAAACTACGGGGCTGATCCGCCTTCGCTAAAGCTACGGCGGATAAACCCAGTGTTTACATCAGTATTGTTCATTGAATTTACGGGGCTGACAGGAATCGACAGTAGATGTATCGTGTCAGTAAGCATGCCGGGGAATGATAGTTCACCCCGTTACCAAATGATTATCGACCAACAATCGGCGATCGTTCTTTCGCTATGGCAGCCTAATTCTAGGTAGTTAGCTTGCCTTTGTGCTACGGTTTGATTTCTGCTACAAAATCTGACGCACACCATAAAATGCAGACTAAGCCAAGGGGATGTCCTGACCCAAGGCCGACAATCAAAGGGAATCGGATGGGATCGCGTTGTTGCAGTACCTGAAACCATCTTAAATCCAGATCTGCAAATAAGCATGTAGAAAACTGATGTGAGCTTTATCTGGACGGGGGTTCAATTCCCCCCAGCTCCACCACCATGGAAACAAATGAAAACAGTAAAGAACAATTTAATATATAAATCGCTGCAAATCAGCAAAATAATTAATTTATAATTTTTATTTGTTTGAATTTGTTCGTTTCTGTTCGTTGTACGTGTGGTTTTTGTGTGGAATAATAGGATTGATTATCTTTGGGGAGAATCAATACTCTGGCACAAATGGCTTCACTTACTTTCTCCTACAATTCCCCTAAGCAAAGGGCAAACATTGAGGCTCGGTTAACTTTCAAGACTGAAGACGGCAAAAGAATGTCCTGTTATGGACGCATCCCCTTCGAGGTCGACAAGGACTTTTGGACGGCATATTCAGCCGGCACGAAGTTTCGTGACGTCGAAAGGGCCAACCTGAAAACCAAAATCGATACCGAAACATCGGCTGTCCGTGAGCACGTTCTCCATCAATTCAACACACAATTCCACACACCCGTGCATGTTGACGGATCATGGCTCAAACAATCAATCCAGAATACTACTATCCCATCCCGACCCAGGAGGAGACACTTACAGGGTATTGGCTGTACTACAGCGAATTAAAAAAGCATGAGGATAGTGCGGTCAAAAAATTCAAACTTGCCTCTCTGTTAAACCGTCTCAAAGCTATTGATAGCCAAGCCGGGAAGATTCATCGATTAGACGAAGTCAATGAGACTTATCTAAGCATATTTGTGTCCTGGCATAAGGAATACGGTTTCGCTCATGGTACCATTATGCGCGATTTTAAATGGATTCGTACGGTTTGTCGTCATGCTGCGGGAAGTGGATTTCAATTGCACCCTCAATTTGCCAGCCTGCATGTCAAGGCTGTTAAGGACAAAAACCCAATGATATACCTGGAGCCAAGAGAAATCGACCTGGTGCGGGATCTGTCTGACCTGGCTGACTATTTAGACAACGTAAGAGATTGGTTATTGGTAGCTTGTTCCACTGGCCAACGAGTTTCGGATTTCATGCGTATGAAACCTTCGATGATTCGTAGGGATCAGAACAGGAGTTTTATCGAGCTCACCCAGAAGAAAACAGGAGCGCCGGTGACTATTCCATTGTTACCAGAGGTGGACGAAATACTTAAAAAGAGACAAGGCAATTTTCCGCGGCCCATTAGTGATCAAAAATTCAATGAATACGCGAAGGAAGTATGCCAAAGGGCAAGAATAGATACCATAATTCGGGTCAAGAAGCGAGTGGAAAATCATTACAAAGAAGGTGAATTTCCCAAGTATGAGCTTATCAGCTCGCATGTTGGACGCCGCAGTTTTGCAACAAACTATTACGGGAAGGTTTCAACTGCTATCCTAAAGAACATTACTGGCCACAGTACAGAACAAATGCTGCTCAAATATATTGGCAAAACGAGTAATGATACAGCTGCCGATGCGTATGATTTGATGGTGGCGCAAATGAAATAGCCATTATGGCAAAAAGGAAAGGAAAGGAAATTCAAGAAGATTTAATGCGCAATGATCACGCCATCATTCCTGATGATAAGAGTGAAGCTACATTCAGCGATGAGAATATCTTCTTAGATGATACCCCATATGTAAGACCAATCAATGAAAAATTCGACAAGGATGGACTCTATTTATTTCAACATATTGTAATCTTTCACCTTGCAACGTTAGCGGGTTACTTCCCAGATGATCAATTTCCGCATGTAAAGGTTAAATGCTTCCAGTATTATAAGGATAGAAATCTTGAAAGCGTAGGAGTAAATCCTGAAACATTTTACAAATCGTATTCGGAATTTATTCAATTAGATATAGAAGACGGCAACAGAATCATCACCCGAGAAAAGTTTATAAGCTATAGCTTCATTGATACTATCACTCCTTTTATTGAAAAATGGTATCCTCATGCAATTTTGTTTGTGCAAACCCTTAATGCTTCCCCTTATAAACTTGAACCAATTTATTATTACTGGATCTATCGAGCGGTAAGGAGTAAATATCGAGGATCAAGGGAAGACTTTAGAATGGAATATTGTGCACATATTCCCAAAGAAACTTTTAGAACTTGGCAAAAACGCTACTCTAAGGACGAAACCCCAGATGATTTAAAGGAGTATATCCAACATTTTATTCATTTTCATTTCTCCTTTGGAGGAGAACCAGGCTAACGCTTAAATTGCTCAGCAGCCTGGTAATCAAGCAAATATCTAATCAAGTTGCTTTTTTTTGTTTTCATTTCAATATCCTGGTTCAAATCGGGACCTCGCTCCCGTTCGTTGGCTTGCATATTTGCTTTTGTAACCAAACAAGGAATCATGGAAAGTAAAAAAGTAACTGCAGAAAGCCCAACAATAGTCCTCATAGACGAGGCTAAGCTTTTAGACGTAATTGGTCGGGCTCTTGATGAGAGGCTGGACAAAATCGTTCCCCATCCAGTATCGAACAAAGATACAGATCTATTGGATGAATACATTCCCAAATCCGCAATTCGTGGAAAAATTCTCTCCTCATCCACTTTATGGAAACACGAGAAGAAAGGAATTTGAAAACCTATGCCATCGGTGGCAAGAGGTATTACAAACGTAGTGAAATCGAAAATTTAATCCAGGAGGTGAAGTGATGAAAGCAAGAATAATTGAAATAGAAAGAAAAGAGATTGCCCCTGGTTTATTCCGGCGATTAATGTGGTCCAACGTTCCCGCTGATCAGTTGTCTTATGAAGATACTCAGGAGTTCTTCAATCGCTCTGATCAGATGTGGCCACAGCGTGAAGCAATCTCCACGCTATTGATGAGGAGTATACAGCAAGACAAGAAGAAGAGACCTCATCACTTTTTCGAGTCAATATCGACACCACCGCAGCATGAGAAGGTAGTTGCAACAGATCCTCCAAAAAACTGAATTGATCTGTATGGAAAATAAGAAGGGACCGTAACCCCGCATTCAATACTGCTTACATAAAGCATTGTCTCTGGCAGACCGATTACAGCCCTGCTTATTCAATAACCAAGTTTACTTATTCTACAATTGCAATGATTGTCATGATTGCAACAGGCCGCGTAATGCCTGGAATTGTGGGATAGTGACTGTTAAATATTCAACATTCAAATGGCAACGTGTAGCATATTTCATTACAATAAGACTATTCCCAGGGAAGGAACGATCTCTGATACTCATCTTAAAGGACATTCAAACAGGGGTGTATAAGGAGCCGATAGGGAAAATCAGGACTTTAATGTCCCAAAACAAGAAAGAAGAAGCTGAGGCACTGAAATATAAATTGAAGTCCTTTTCTACATCGGCAACATTTAGTGAACGACGACTGCCGGAATTTCTTAAAATGTATAATTCCCATGTTCACTTAGACTTTGACAATGTGGAACCAGACCAATTGGATAATTTAGTTGAGAAGGCTAAAGCCTCGCCTTATACAGTTGCGTGCTTTATTAGCGCGAGGGGGTGTGGAATAAAGATTTTTGTTGAAGTTGATTCTGATGCTGAAAATCATAGTATCGCTTATCAACAAGTTAGCGCCTATTATGAAGAACTACTGGGAATGAAATCGGACCCCAGATGTAAAGATAAAGGAAGGCTATGCTATATGAGCTATGACCCAAACCTGTATAAGAATCTTAATAATGAAAAATTCAAAGTGATCATTCAGGAAGGATCACCGAAGCTCACAACTACGGTTGAAACTTTGGATAGCTTAACTGAACCCGACCTTAATGTAATCATGTTGTTTCAGCAGCAAATTGAATTCACCAATAAGAAATCCCAGTATGAAGAACATAATAGGAATAATTACATCCATTTGCTTGCATCAAATTGCAACAGGGCAGGGATTCCCACAAGAGTCGACCTCCGAATTGGTATTCCTTAATTTCGACTTGCCGGAAAAGGAGATGCGTGCAACGATTCAAAGTGTGTATAGAAACCAATCACATGAATTTGGAAAGTTTGCAAAGTCCGCAAAGTCCGCAAAACCAGGGCCTTCTACTCATGATATTCCACAGAGCGATGAAGGTATCCCGGAAGAGGAAGAACCACCAACCCAAGACTTCTTAAAGTCAACCCCAATGATACCTGATGAGGTATTCGATAAACTTCCGCCAATTCTTTATGAAGGATCAAAAGTATATTCTGATAAGCGGAAGCGAGATGCCTTTCTGACAGGTGCTATTGCAATGATAAGCGGCTGTTTGCCTAAGGTTACCGGTGTGTACTTTCAGGAACGAGTGTACCCGCCATTGAACATCTTCATCATTGCTCCTGCTGCAAGTGGCAAGGGAGTATTAAAGAATGCCAAGCGACTTGTTCAGAAATACCACGATGAAGCAGTGAGCAATTCAAAAGAGGCGAAGAAAAAGTACGAGGCCGAATTGCTTGACTATAACGATAAAAAACGCAAACGGAAGTCCGGTGAACCCTTGCCGGATGCGCCACAGAAACCACCATTCAGAATTGTACTAATACCTGCTGACTGCTCACTTGCCAGGTTGGTGGAGCACCTACAGAATAATGCTGGGAGGGTATTATTTGTGAAACCGAAGCTGACATTATGAGTGGTACCAAGAAACAGGAGTGGGGAGATTACTCACCTCTTCTCAGGATGGCCTTTCACCACGAAACGTATACTTACTCACGTAAGACCAATGATGAGTATTTGGAAATCAAGGAGCCTCGTATTGCATTAGGTTTATCAGGAACACCTGGCCAGGTCCCAAGATTGATTGCCTCCGCTGAAGATGGGCTTTTCAGTCGCATCATTTATTATGCCTACAAAAACCCTATTGGATGGCAAGATCCATCTCCAAGAGCCAATCCAATAGTGTATAATGAACATTACGGGCAATTGGCTGAAGAAGTATTAAAACTCACTAAACACCTTGAACAGTTTCCTACGGATGTCCTATTAACGGATAGACAATGGGATACTTTGAATTCCTCCTTTACAGCGATCCTGGACGATGTAGTCGTTTTTTCAAGTGAGGATGCAGCTGGTGTTGTATATAGATTAGGACTCATTCTGTTTAGGTTTTGCATGATCTTCACTGCGTTGAGAAAATTTGAAGCTCGTGATATGAAGGCAACGCGGTATTGTTCAGATGAGGATTTCGATTCGGCTTTGTCCCTTGTTCAGGTCTATCTGCAGCATTCAATTCTTATGTTCAGCAATCTTCCGAATCAGCGTGAAGTGACACCTTATTTGGATGGGGATAACAAACGAAAGTTTTTTGAGGCGCTACCTCAGGAATTTCAACGCAAGGATGCTGTTAGTCTTGGCGAGGGAAAATTTAACCTCAGTGCCAGATCAGTGGATGAAATACTAAAACTTGCTTTGAATAATAAGCTGGAAAAACTGAAGGCCGGCCTGTATCGTAAAATAAAATAAAAATGCACATAGCACATGGAAACCAACGATAGATTCCACCAGTGGCTTAAAAACCAACATCCTGATGATTACAGACGATTGCTAAGGATCCAGGAGGCTAATGCAGATGCCATGCAGCAACCGAAGGATGAATTTACTTCGAGATTGGAGGCACTTGGATTTGTTCGTTTAGCCGTTACTGCCATGTCTGACACCCACTTCTTTGCCTTCCCAGGAGATAAAAGAAGAGAGAACAATTTAACCATACAAAAAGCAGAGAGAACCTATGACAGACATGGCAAACTTTCCATAGGGTACGATCCGGGTGTGGACGTGTTTAAACCATACGGACGCTTGTTGACAGAGGGGTTCTATACGTTTGATGAGTTCACCCTGTTATTAAATAAAATGGAGAAAAGTGGCTGGTACCAGGAGAAGAATGGCACTAAGAAGCGGCTACCTGTACTGACGACACTTCAACGAGAAGTTTATGATTCATTGCCGGCAACATTTACATGGGCCCAAGGAAAGCAGATTGCCGTTAATGTTGGGATGCCGGAGCGGACTGCACAGCGATTCTTTGGTAATCTTGTCTTATTTGAGAAGGCTAGGAAAGGAGTCTACATGAAAAAAATCACATTTGCAGAGATCTGAGGATATACTCCTGGGGGCATTTTTGGGGGTTTTAGTGATTGGAGTGGCCACTTTAGCCAGTATAGCCGTGATTTTGTAGGATAATTTCAATAATTAGTCAAGAATTGATCTTGTCGCCATTATCGCCAAAATCATAACCTTTGCCGAGAACATCGATTGCTTCTGAGCACTCTTTTTCAAAAGGGATCTCCTCATAGATATAATTCATTTCATCAATCATACTCCGGTCAATATCATCATACACTAAGGTCCTGACAAAATCATCTGTACTTTCCATTCTTCAACGAAAGGTCTATGATGCTCTACCACTATGTTTTACCTAGGCCCAGGGTAAAGAGAATGCTATTAAGGCTGGAATGCCCACATGACCAGCACAAAGGTTCTTTGGCAATCTTTTATTGTTTGAAAAGTCAAAAAGGTATTTACATGAAAAAATCATATTTGCTGACATGTGAGGATATACTCCAGAGTGGCATTTTGGGGTGTTTGGGTTGGAGTAGCCAGTTTAGCCAAAATAGCCAAATTAAAAGGGATAATTTGCAGTGAAGTAATCACCGATACTATCACATGACTAATATTCCAACCAACAAACTTCAACCTGTCCCAAAGGAGTTGAAAAATTCAATAATCCTAATCCAAGACCTGGAAAAGAAAGCCTCTATTTCAAGTATAATTAAGAGGGGCAGTTCAGAACAAATCAATGCCATCTGGCAAAAAGGTATAAGGCAATACAACCTTGTCATCGACGATCCATCTCGCTTGTATGCTGATGAATCTAATCATAAAGATAGTTTTAGTTTAAAACTGGAAAAGCACCTTGTGAAGTTTAAGCAACCGTTTGTATCAAGTTGGTCAGGTAACAAAGCAATGGGCGCAATCCAGCAATTCAATCCGACAATTTCACCCATACTTCCCCAAACATAAACAGAGTCTTCATTCCATTGCCTCTGGAAATGAAACCAGATTTTACATTTGCTATTAGTGCATTCCCTGTATTATTTTCAATCGGAAATAATATTACTTGTACTTATGGAATAAAAGTGAACCTTGCTCGAAAATCTTTCCTAATGTATGTCGCAACTGACCATACTTCAAAGCCAACATATAAGTACCTGATTCTTGAGTGCGAACAAAAACTATCTGAAAAGTTTTTTCATGAATATTGTTATTCGATTCTTCTTTCATTCGGATTTATTACGGGAGAACTAATATTAAATGAAGGCTACTTTATGCAATATGACCAAAAAGATATGATCCATCCTGTTCATTTTGCTTATACAAGATTGCGCTCATCCATTTCCTGCTCCTATGTTCCGGTTTACACAAATCCATACGGTTGGCTGCATGATGCCAAACTGCATAATTTGTACAAAAACAAGGTTCGACTTATTTCATCTAATGAGTTTGCTGAACTTTGCAGATTAGTTCATACAGAAAATGACTACAAGGGTGTTCTTCTTCTAATTTTAGAAACAGCCTCTGTTTCCCTTGTTTCAAGTCCAGCGAATTTGGCGGTGGCATTGGAATCATTGGCTAGTCTGATGGAGAAGGAAAATGAGAAAGCATTTAGCGTAATTGATAAATCGATTTTTAAAAGAATGAGAAAAGACTTAGTTGTAACAATGATGAAATATCAAGGAGAAATAGGTGTAAGCGGTGCGAAGTAACTGACTAACAAGCTAAATAGCTTAAATCAAGTTACTAATCGGGACAAACTTCTTATTCCATTCAAGATTCTCGGTATAACTCTCAATGAAAAAGATGTTTTTGCAATCGAGCAGCGTAATGCATTCTTGCATGGAACCCATCCATTGATTGAGACCCCAAAAGGTAGGTTACAGGACAAGTCAGACGGTTTAAGATATTTCCTATTCTTAAAACTTTATACCTTGATTTCCGCAATTTTACTGAAGAAAATTGGATATGATAATTTGATTGTAAACTACCCAAAAATCTATGAGAAGGAAACAAAAATAAAATTAAATGAAGATCAATACAGGCAAATTTAAGTCTGAATGTTTAATATGATTATTTATATTTAATTAACTTTTCAATTGTTTTCGATAAATTACTGTAATTTTTATTGCTGAGCTCATCACATATTGAATATCGTATGTTCTGTATCATATTTGGAATAATATGGACCAGCTTTACCTTAGCAAGTTCATTCGAAATGCCTTGATGTACAAAATAATTGCGACTTTCATAAAGTTCTAATAATATTCCAGAATAATAGTTTGTTAGCATTGATCTATACTTTCTCGTTTTAGAAGATTTAATAATATCTTTTAATTTTAAAATTATAGGCAATTTAAATTTGCTTGCCATCTTTACAATGTTAACATTTTCCCAATTATCGTAAATGTAACTTGTTACTTCTGAAGTAAAGCAATATTCTAATTCGCGCATTCCATTGTAAGAAAGAAGATCAAAAATATGGGTTTCATATGTATCGATATTTAAAAGCTGTTTTTGCTTTGCTAATATTTTAGCAGTTGATTCTATTATTTTATCTTCTGAATTATTAGAACTCTGCGTTACTGAGATAAGACATTCCAAGTATTGCCAATAGTCGTTAAGTTCGTTAGACAATAAGGCCCGGTGATATAAATATTCAAATTGGAGAAATTGGTCTACTGCTGGGCTATTGCGATTTGCCAGTTTATGGTACACATTATCCCTATTAAGCCTTTCAATATTATCCTCGTCTAATGTTAGAAATATTCTTCTGTACTTTCTATTCGCTCCTATCTCATTAAAATCCTTATTTGTAGAAAGAGTAAAATAGGGATCTAATCTGCCATTATAGCCAAGAGTATGGTTTATATATTCTGTTGCTTTAGTAATGGAAGAAAGAGCGATTTGCTTTCCCATTTCGACCTCCTTGTAGTTGACAGATGTAAAACATAAGCACATTTTTCTTGGAGAAAAAAAGTCTTTGAAAAATGGTCGCGATTTAACGAGCTTTTTCAAATGTGATAGTTGCTTATGATTCCTTCCAATAATATGA
>JADKKF010000011.1 GCA_016720635.1 Saprospiraceae bacterium | reverse complement strand
AACGGTGACGGGAGACGGCATCGGGCTGTACGAGCAGCACAAGTTTCGTAGTAAATACATCGACGAATTTAATTGCTTCGATTGCCGGTAATTTGAGTATATGTGCAGGATCGAACGCGACCCTAAGTGGCACTGGAGGAACGACCTATACGTGGAGTGATGGATTTGTAGGCAATCCAAATATTGTAAGTGGAGCAGGCATATATACAGTAAGCGTGAGCGATGGGGTATGCGTATCAACGAGCAGTGTTGAAGTAGTAAATATAGCGAGTGTAAGCGTAAATATAACGGGCCCATCATCCATATGTCCAGGAGGAAGTCAAACCTTAAATGTAGGAGGAGGCTTCAGCCAGTATATGTGGTCAACTGGAGGTACGAGCAATATGATAGTAGTGAATGCGGCAGGATTTTATACAGTGACGGTAACGAATGCAAGTGGCTGTAAGGGACCTCGAGTAAAGAAATTATAGAAACGGTGGTTACACCACCAAGTATAACACCAGCATCACCCGTGATATGCCCAAGCAGTGTAGTAGTGTTGGATGCGGGATCAGGTTATAGTGGGTATATATGGAGTACGGGCTCGAGGTTCAAGAACGACGACGGTAAATATGGCGGGCACCTATACCGTAACGGTAACGCGGCGGCTGTCAGGCGACAGGGAGGTAGTAGTGACGGCGAGTACGTTGGTGCCACCCGTGATAACGCCAACCCCAGTAGTATTGTGTCCAGGCGAAATCGAGACGATAGATGCGGGCTCAGGTTACAGTACGTATGTATGGAGTACAGGAGCCGTAAGCCAATCGATCAATATAACAACTGGGGGCACCTACCGAGTGACGGTAGGAGATGGGGAGTGTACAGCAGTAGGAAGCTTAACGGCGACGAATGGCTTATCTCCGACACCGAGTATATCGCCAATAAATGCAGCCATATGTGCAGGTTCGAGTATAGAATTGGTAGCGGATAGTGGTTACAGCAGCTATGAGTGGTCAACAGGGGACAATGTAGATAGGACGACGGTGAGTATGCCGGGTACATATACGGTAACGGTAACGAATGCAAATGGCTGTAAAGGGACATCGAGTCGACAAGTTGTGTTGAGTTCAGGCTTGAATCCGAGTATAACACCAGGCAATCCACGAATATGTTTGGGATCAGATGTAGAGTTGGATGCGGGATCGGGATATTCGACTTATAGTTGGTCAGAAGGCTCTGGCAGTCAACAAATAACCGTATCGATTGCAGGATTTTATACAGTGACGGTGACGAATGTGTCTGGCTGTAGTGGAACGACGAGTGTAGAAGTGATCCAGAGTGCGTCGTTAGCCCCTGTGATAAATCCAGCGATACCATCGATATGCTCAGGCTCTAGCGTAGTCTTGGATGCAGGTAATGGTTATGATACCTATGAATGGAGTGTCGCAGGCCAAATGAGTCAGACCTTAACGGTATCGATGTCAGGAACCTATACGGTAACGGTAACGCGAGGCGGCTGTAGTGGAACATCGAGTGTAGTAGTTCAAAACGTACCGAATCCAGTAGCGGGAATAACTGGAGATATGAGTATCTGTTCAGGTCAAACCACGCAGCTGGTGGCGACGGGAGGTAGTGGCTACGATTGGAGTGAAGTGGGCAACAGCACCAATACCTTGACGATAAATCCAACGACAACGACAGTATATACGGTGACAGTGACGAATAATGGATGTAAAGGGACAACGAGTGCCACAGTAGTAGTGAGGCCATCGATACAAAGTACGTCCGCCTTGACGCATACACGATGCGGGCAGAGTAATGGACAGATAAATTTAACAGTGAGTGGAGGCGCAGGAGGCTATACGTATAGATGGAATCCAAATCTGGGGAATCTAGAGGATCCAAGCAATTTGGCAGCAGGAGGGTATGCATTGACGATAACGGATGCGATAGGCTGTACCTTTAGGGGCAGCTATGATATAACACCATCGGAGAGTTTGCAGATCACCACTTTCCCAACAGGAACGTTGTGTAATCAGCAAAATGGAAGACTGGATGTATTCCCAACCAATGGTCAAGGGGTATATACGTATGTATTGCCACCGTATCCAACGAATACCACGGGCGAGTTTTGAATATGACATCAGGTAATTACGTATTGACGGTAACAGATGGCTTAGGCTGTAGGACGACAACAAGCGTTGTGATAGCACCATCGGGAGTTCCAAGCGTTACGGCGACGAGCAGCCCGACTCGATGTGGTTTGAACAATAATGGCCAAATCAATTATCATTAACGCTGGAGTCTGGCTCCCATATCTTTTCGATATAGGAGATGGAAATGGCTTAGTGCCAGACCGTCAGTTTGATTTCTTGCCGTCGGGTAATTACAGGATAACGGTTTCGGATGCGAATGGCTGTACGAATACCCAAACGGTACAAGTAGCAAGTTCTGTGGCAATGAGTCTGAATACGACTTCAACGGGAACTCGATGCGATGGACCAACAGGAACGATCAGAGTCAAGTTGAGGAGGAGGCACGCAGCCATATACATTTGACATAGGTATCGCCAGTCAAGGCGGTATCACGGCAAATAATTATACATTCGGAACTTTGGCAGCAGGCACCTATACAGTAACGGTGACGGACTTCTGGGGCTGTACGGCAATAAGACAGACGACAGTGACCTCACCAAGTGGATTGACGGCATCTACGAATACGACGAACGCACAATGCGGTAGGACAGATGGAAGTTTACAAGTGACAACAATGGGTGGCTCAAGTCCATTCACTTATACCCTTCAAGGTGGTACCCAAAATGGAACGGGCTTGTTCACTAATTTGGGGTCGGAACTTACGCCGTAACGGTACAAGACAAAGATGGATGTGTTTTGTGACGACTGGAGCGGTTGGAAATGCTAGTGGTCAAACGATAACAGGAATAAACACAAGCGTAGCGAAATGTACGAGTTCGACGGGAGGATTGAGTATCCAAGTTAGTGGAGGACTAAGCCCATATACGTATGTGGTAACGGGTCAAACACCAAATAGCACGGGAATATTCACAAATCTAAGTGCGGGAATGTATGGATTGACGGTAACCGACCAATCTGGTTGTGTGGCAGTGAGTACCGCCCAGATTAATTCAGTGAATGGAATGAGTTTGAATAGCAGCGTAGTCAATACGAGCTGTGGCTTGAACAATGGTCAACTAGACGTATCGGTGATAGGTGGAATGGCACCATATACGTATGCGATGAGTGGTCCAGGCGTTGCACCTCCATATATAGGTATAGGCTCAGGTACATATAGCGTGACGGTAACGGATGCAAATGGTTGTGTTCGAGAATTGACAAATCTAACCGTAGGGGTATCGACCGCGTTGAATGGCAGCTTGAGTATCGTGTCGGCGACGTGTGGACAGAGCAATGGATCTATAAGCGTAGTAAATCTCAATGGAGGGCCAAACTATACCTATAGCATGGGAACACCACAGACGACGGGTGTATTCAATAATCTAGGTTCGGGCTCTTATGATATAACGGTGAATGATAGCCAGGGCTGTATATTGGTGATGAATGGCCAAGTGAACTCCGGGCAGTACCTTGACGTTGACGAGCAGCAGCAGCCCAGCCAGTTGTGGACAAAATAATGGATCATTGACATTGGTAGGCCAGCAAGGCCAAAGCCCATACCGATATTTTTTAACAGGAAGAGAAGAGGCGACAGGAGTGTTCAATAATTTAGGATCGGGAACTTACAGCGTGACGGTACAAGATGCGCAGTTGTGTTCAGTGACAGGCCAGGTGGTAGTAGGTGTATTGAATGGTCCAGACGTGAACATAACGAATCTAACACAGACGAGCTGTGGTAGGAACAATGGAAGTTTCAAGTGAGTACGATAAGCGGCAGTGGACCATTCAGATATGATATAGGAACAGGATCTGTGACGGATTCATCTTTTGTGAATTTGGCCTCAGGAAACTATACGGTAACGATAACAGACGCCAATGGCTGTGCCATCACCCGAGGTGTACAAATCAATGGCTCGAACAACCTGACGCAGACAGTAGGAGTTGATTCGGCGGGCTGTACAGTACCAAGTGGAGTAATCAGAATAAGTGGATTGAACGGTCAGTCTCCATATACCATAAGCAGTACGAGCGGGGTAGTGGTTGGACAGAATATCAGTTTGCTGAGTGCTGGTAGCTATAACTTCACGGTGACGGACAATTTGGGCTGTAGCGTAGTAGGAATAGGCGTAGTACCACAGACGGTAGCACCGACGGCAACGGCTCAAGCGGATAGCAGCAGTTGCGGGATGATGAATGGACGAATAACGGTGAATGCAAGTGGAGCAAATGGCCCGATGCAATATACGATAGGAGGTGCCTTACAGAGTACGAATGTGTTTGGCAATCTAGGTGCGGGTACATACGGAGTGACGGTAGTGGATGGCTTAGGTTGTACGACGAGCATGGTAACGCAAGTTTACAATCAGAATGGCCCAGAATGCCAGCACAACGGTAAGTGCATCTACGTGCAACCAGACAAATGGCAGCATCACAGTAGAGGTCGTAGGTGGAGAAATGCCGTATAGCTTTGACTTTGGAGGGGCTCACAAGCGAACAATCAGACGAATGTCGGCTCAGGAAATTACTTGATAACGGTGACGGATAATCAAGGGTGTACGACGACGGTTGGCGCGATTGTGACAAATGTAGGAGGCCCGAGTGCTACGGCAATAAGCGATAGTACCTCGTGCGGAGGAATCAATGGCAGCATCACGGTAACGGCGACTCAAGGCACACCGCCATACAGTTACAGCGCAGTGCCAGGACAAAATCAAACCAGCAATGTGTTCACGAATTTGGGCAATGGCAACTATATCATAACGGTGACGGATGCGAATGGCTGTGTGACGACGGCGCAGGCGACGATAGCATCAATCAGCATCGTGTCGATCGTGAATATTATTCCGCAGGATGTGTCGATAACTGGAGGCAATAACGGAAGTGCCATAGTAACGGTAGGCAATGGTCGAGTGCCATATAGCTATGTATATACAGGAGGAGCAGGAGGTCAAGGTACGATAAGCAGCCCAGGCTCGTTTGTCATAGGTAATTTGGTAAAAGGAACCTATACGGTGACGGTGACGGATTCCAAAGGGTGTACGACGAGTTCGACGTTTATCATAACAGAGCCATCGTGTGGAGTAAGAGCTGGAGTCCGAGTTACGAGTGCAATCAGCTGTAACGGAGGCTCGAATGGAGGCTTACAAGTGACAGCGACAGGCGGCAGTCCAAGCTATACTTATACGTGGAGTGGCCCGACGGCGATAGGCAATACGAGCATTACAACGAGCGCCAGAGCAGGAACATATATCGTGACGGTGACGGACAATGCGGGCTGTAAGACGATAGAACAAGTGACAATAGGTGAGCCAAGAGCGCTAGGCGACAGCATACTGTGGAGGAGGATGCCGAGTTGTTTTGGAAGTTGTGATGGAGGTACAGAAGTGACGGGACTTAGAGGCACGAGCCCATACGCATATACGTGGTCAGGCGGCCAAACAGGAAATCTAGTAAGCAATCTATGTGCAGGAGTACATACGGTGACGATAACAGATACCAACGGCTGTCGATTGACGGATACGGTAGTGATCTTGAGTCCAATAGGTATGACGTTGAGTTGTGGCCAAGTGAGCCCAGCGGTGACGATAGGTGGCACCGAAGGGGTAGGAGTAGTGACGGTACAAGGTGGAGTAGCACCATACACGGTGACATGGACAGGTGGTGGCTCAGGCATCCAAGTAGTTGCAGGCAGTTACAATATCAGTGGCTTGCGAGGCGGTACGTATGGAGTGGTGGTAAGAGATGCGAACAACTGTACTATATCATGTAGCTTCATAATAGGCAATGCGGCATGTAATCTGCGAGACAGCTCTAGGATCGTGATGAATATCAGTTGTGCAGGCTTGTCGGATGGATCCTTGGCAGCAATGGGAACAAGAGGAGTAGAGCCATACAGCTATAGATGGAGTACGGGCAGCGTAAACTCAGTATTGAACAATCTAGGAGCAGGAGCGTATTACTACACGATAACGGATGCGATAGGCTGCGAGATAAGAGATAGCCTACAGTTGGTGAACCCAGCTGCCATTAGTTACAACATAAGAATAGACTCAATATCGTGCTTGAGACCTACGGGAGGAGTGACGTTGAGCAGCATAACTGGCGGCGTAGGGCCATATCAGTACTCATATCCAGCAGGTCAGCCATTTAGAGTAGCGACGAATCCATTGCGATTGAGCGGATGGCAGGCTGGAGTTCATATCATCCAGTTGCAGGATGCGAATGGATGTGCAAGTACAGACACAATCATCCTCGTAAATGTGCCAAAAGTGGAAGTAAATGTACCAGACTTGATCGAATTGGAATTGGGTGATATCTTGACGATAATTGCGACGGTGAACAAGCCTCTCAATGAGATAAGCCAATGGAACTGGACAAGCGGAATAAGGACACTCTCAGGTTATACGACGACGTTGATAGATACACCTCAAGTCTCAGGTACATACAGAATCCGAGTGACCGATATCAACGGTTGCGTGGATGACGACGTGGTAAGTGTTGTGGTGAAGAAGAAGCTGAAGATCTACGTACCGAATGTATTCAGCCCTAACGGAGACGGCATCAACGACGTATTTAGAATATACTCAGAGGATCTTAAAATCGAGAAGGTAAACTATCTGAGAGTCTTTGATCGCTGGGGTAATATGACGTATGAGGAAAAGGACTTTACGATCAATGGTACGCAAAAAGGCTGGGATGGGGTTTTTCAAACCAAATTGATGAATCCAGCGGTTTTTGTGTATGACATACAAGTAGAACTGAAGGATGGATCGACAGTCAAGTTTACAGGAGATGTGACGTTGACAGAATAAGAAGAATAAAGGTAGAATAAGCAAAAAGCCCCAAGCAGACAGAAGTCACTTGGGGCTTATTTATTGGAAGAGAAAGAATTGCCCTTCCGCGTGAGGGATGGGAATGGTCTTGTGACTTCGAGAGTCTCGAATGGAAAGAGAGATGGAGCGAAGAGAACCCATGGACAGCCCGACTCGAATCTCGTCCAAAGACGAGGGAGAGAGACGTCCAAATCATTATAAAAAGTATGGGTTAAATCCAGTGGTATAAAATAAAAAAGCCCTCCAAATGGAAGGCTTATCAATTTCATTCCCTTAAAGTCTAATTGACCAATAATTTGCTTATTTTAGTTGACTTTTCTCCCTGGAATTGGACAAAATATAAACCTGGGGTCAAATTCTGATTGCTCAATTCTGTCATTGAAATGGTATTAATTCCAACTTCGGTAAGCATTTTCTTAGTGCCAATTATTTTTCCATCAATATTGGATATCTCCAAATTTAATTGTTCGATTGTGTCCCATTCGAAAGAAATGGGTTCTCCTATTTGGCTTGGATTGGGAAATAATGAAATGGTTTTTGGGACATTATTTTCCTTTACTGAAGTTGTGCCCTTCAATTTCAATCCATTAAAAGTAGAAGTAGTGGCAAAATGGTAAATAACAGGTATTTCTGCATCCAAAACCACAAAATCGTATGAAATATTGGTTGTCCATGTATCCTTAAAACTAAGCGATTCGCTAAGTTTTCCATCGCTGAGTGCTTTGAATTTCAAACTGAACATCTTTGGAGTCGTTGGCATGTCTTCATTTGAAAGTATACTCCATGAATAGTTAATAACTCCTTCTTGGGACGTCGTCAAGGAATGAAAATTATTGCCATTCATATTTGGCAAATGATAACTAATTTCTTGCATGAATTGGAGTTTTGACAAATCATGTTGAGTGCTGCCTTGGAATAAGATAAGCGACAATAAGTCTTCGGATGCATAATGTACCCAAAATTCATCGCCAGTTTTAAAATCTACTTCTTCGATAAAAACGTTCATCGCTGAAGGAACGGTTTGTGCTTCTAGGGATGTTGTTTTTATTAATATCCCAAGGAATAGTCCCAAAATGTAAATTGTTTGTTTCATTATATATAAATTAAATGTTAATTAATACAAAAAAGAGTACTTCAAAATTATTTACGTTATTCGGGCTACACAAATTATATTTTAACCTAGCCGCGTGAGGGATGGGAATGGTCTCGTAGCAACGAGAGTCTCGAGAGAAAGGAGAGACGGAGCGAAGCGAACCCATGGACAGCCCGACTCGAATCTCGTCCAAAGACGAGAGAGAGGGACGCCCAAAAAATTCTGAATTCAATAAATAATTTGACAATTTATTTGAAATAAGAAAAGATAAATTTTATCTTTGCAGTCCCAAAGTACAAAATTAGTTTGTACGGGCCTATAGCTCAGCTGGTTAGAGCACCTGACTCATAATCAGGTGGTCCTAGGTTCAAGTCCTAGTGGGCCCACTTTTAAAGCCTTGGTCAATTAAAAATCGACTGAGGCTTTTTTTTTATGACCATTTGCAAACATATAGATTCATGGCTTGTTTTAATTTTATTCAGGAAGATAACAAACTTGGGATTGGTAAGGAGTTTAATTTTTTCACTCCTTTTCTGTATATTTGCTTTTCAAATTTGATATTAATAAAATAATAAATAAATAAGAAATTTATGGCTTTTGATGTTGAAATGATTAAGGCACATTATGACTCGCTAGAAGGAAAACTTAATGTAGCCAAGGCAAGATTGGGTCGAGCTTTGACCTTGACCGAGAAAATTCTTTATTCTCATTTACATTCTGATCAAGCCTTACAGGATTTTGAAAGAGGAAATTCATACGTGGATTTTGCGCCAGATAGAGTAGCAATGCAAGATGCTACGGCCCAGATGGCTTTGCTCCAATTTATGCAAGCAGGAAGGCCAAAGGTTGCTGTTCCTTCTACAGTGCACTGTGATCACTTAATTACGGCTAAAATTGAGAGCCACATAGATTTGGATAAAGCCAATATTGAAAATAAAGAAGTTTATGACTTTTTAGCATCAGTTTCTAATAAATATGGCATCGGATTCTGGAAGCCTGGTGCTGGAATCATACACCAAATAGTCCTTGAGAATTACGCATTTCCTGGTGGGATGATGATTGGAACTGATTCTCATACAGTAAATGCTGGAGGCCTTGGTATGGTGGCCATCGGAGTAGGAGGTGCGGATGCCTGTGACGTGATGGCTGGTCTCGCTTGGGAATTGAAATTTCCAAAGCTAATTGGTATAAAACTTACTGGAAAACTAAACGGTTGGACCTCCCCAAAAGACGTAATCCTTAGAGTGGCAGGTATTTTAACCGTAAAGGGAGGTACTGGATGTATTGTGGAGTATTTTGGTGAAGGCGCCGAATCAATCTCTTGTACGGGTAAGGGCACGATATGTAATATGGGAGCTGAAATCGGTGCTACAACTTCTACTTTTGGCTATGACGATAGTATGGAGCGTTATCTAAGGGCTACGGATAGAGCTGACGTTGCAGATTTGGCGAATAAAGTAAAACAACATCTTACCGCTGATCCAGAAGTCTATGCAAATCCTGAAAAATATTTTGATCAGATCATCGAAATCAATCTATCGGAGCTAGAACCACATTTGAATGGGCCTTTCACTCCAGACTTGGCGACACCAATTTCTAAAATGAAGGAAGCGGCTGCAGCAAATGGTTGGCCTACCAAGATAGAAGTGGGTTTGATTGGATCGTGTACCAATTCATCGTATGAAGATATTTCTCGTGCGGTATCTTTAGCAAAGCAAGTTGCTGACAAAGACTTGACCACGAAAGCAGAGTTTACGATCACCCCTGGATCTGAATTGATACGATACACGATAGAAAGAGATGGTTTTTTAGAAACATTTGAAAAAATCGGAGCCAAAGTATTTGCCAATGCCTGTGGTCCTTGTATTGGGATGTGGGCCAGAGTTGGTGCTGATAAACAAGAAAAAAATACCATTGTACATTCTTTCAATAGGAATTTTGCCAAGCGCGCCGATGGAAATCCTAATACCTATGCTTTCGTAGGTTCTCCAGAAATCGTAACTGCATTGGCCATCGCTGGTGATCTTACTTTCAATCCACTTAAGGATACTTTGACCAACGATAAAGGTGAGCAAGTGAAGCTTGATCCTCCATCAGGGGATGAATTGCCTAGAAATGGATTTGACGTGGAGGATGCTGGATTTCAAGCTCCTGCAGCTGATGGAAGTGGCGTAGTAGTGAACGTCTCTCCGACTAGTGATAGACTTCAATTGTTAGATCCCTTCGCAGCATGGGAGGGAACGGACTTAAAAGGTTTGAGATTGTTGATAAAAGCAAAAGGAAAATGTACAACGGATCATATTTCTATGGCTGGGCCGTGGTTAAAGTATAGAGGTCACTTGGACAATATTTCCAATAATCTTTTGATTGGTGCGGTTAATTATTTTAATGAAAAAACAGACAATGTAGTAAATGTATTGACTGGAGAATACGGAACCGTTCCCAATACTCAACGCGCCTACAAAAAAAGCCAATATCGGTACTATAGTGGTAGGGGATGAAAATTACGGAGAAGGGTCTTCACGTGAGCACGCGGCCATGGAGCCGAGACATTTAGGTGTACGTGCCGTTATCGTAAAATCATTTGCGAGAATCCACGAGACGAATCTTAAAAAACAAGGACTTTTAGCACTCACATTTGCCGATAAATCTGATTATGAAAAAATCAGACAAGATGATTCGATTGACATTGTTGGATTGATGGACTTTTCACCAGAAAAACCACTAACTTTGGTCTTGCATCATGCCGATGGCACGAGTGATAAAGTGATGGTGAATCACTCTTACAATGCGCAACAGATTGAATGGTTCAAAGCCGGAGGAGCCTTGAATATAATACGTAAATCAGTAGGGGTATAATCCTGAAAAAACTAATACGACTGGCTTGGAACTGAAAATACTATACCACGTTGGACGGTACGTCCTCCTTCTAAAAAATACTTTCTCAAAACCTGAGAAACCAATCATGTATTGGAAGGAGACAGTACGCCAAATGGACGATATCGGTATCGGTAGTTTGGTAATCGTTTGCCTTATCTCGATTTTCATGGGGGCTGTTTCAGCGATCCAATTTGCCTATCAATTGAGTGGTCAGCTGGTTCCAAAATATTATATTGGATATATCGTTCGAGATTTGACCATCATTGAACTTGCTCCAACCATCACATGCCTAGTTTTGGCAGGTAAAGTAGGATCCAATATGGCGGCAGAAATAGGCGGAATGAGACAAAAAGAACACATTGATGCCATGGAAATCATGGGCGTCAATACCAGTGCTTATGTTATACTCCCTAAGATTTTGGGTGGTTTGTTTGCCATTCCATTGCTAGTATGTATTTCAGCATTGGTAGGGATTCTCGGTGGATATATCGCCACCGTACCTACGGAGATCATTTCCGACATCGAATACGTCAGAGGGGCAAGGTCCTTTTTTCACCCCTATAATGTATTTATGATGTTTGTCAAATCAGTGGTTTTTGCATTTATTTTGGTATCCGTATCATGTTATCAGGGTTATTTTGTGAAAGGAGGAAGTATAGAATTGGGAAAAGCAAGTACAGCCGCTGTAGTGTATAGCGATATCCTAATCCTATTAGCAGATTATGTAATTGCATTACTTTTGATGGCTTAAACGATAATATGATTCGAGCAGAAGGTATATTTAAATCATTCGGCGACAAGGAAGTTCTCAAAGGAATCGATGCGACTTTTGAAGCTGGAAAAACCAACCTCATCATTGGACGATCGGGTGCGGGTAAAACTGTTTTGCTTAAAATTCTCGTTGGCCTATTAAAGCCATCCAGTGGTACGATATGGTACGATAAAGACAATTTTTCACTCTTAGAAGGTAGAAAATTGCGAGAAATTAGGCTTAAGGTGGGAATGTTGTTCCAAGGATCGGCTTTATTCGATTCCTTGACGGTTCAGCAGAATGTCCAATTTCCATTGGATATGTTTACCAACTTTACTTATAAAGAAAAACTAAACCGAGTCAATGAATGTCTCGAAAGGGTAAACCTTGAAAACGCAAACGATAAGTATCCTAGTGAGATTTCGGGTGGTATGCAGAAACGGGTAGGTATCGCCAGAGCTATTGTTCTTAATCCCACGTATTTATTTTGTGACGAACCCAATTCTGGTTTAGATCCAAAAACCTCGATCGTTATCGATGAGCTTATAAAGGATATCACCATCGAGAATAATATTACCACCATCATCAATACCCACGACATGAATTCGGTGATGGAGATAGGCGAAAATATCGTTTTCATTCACGATGGCTATCTCGAATGGAATGGTTCGAGGAACCAAGTATTGGATTCTACCAACATGAGACTCCAAGAATTTATCTTTGCTTCCCCTTTCTTACAAAGGCTCAGAAAAGCAGCTTTAAACAATCATTAAGCCCCAGTTATGACCAAGATAGTCAGTAAAACCATAGAAGGAAAAGCCACTCCTAGAGGTAAATTCCCTCATGTGAAAGTCGTGGGCGACTTCATTTTTATATCCGGTACCAGTTCACGACGTCCAGACAATTCCTTCGAAGGAGTTTCTGTCGATGCCATGGGTACCACCAACCTAGATATAAGAGCCCAGACTCATGCCGTCATTCGAAATATCCAAGATATACTCCTTTCCGTAGGAGCAGACCTAAAAGACCTCGTCGAAATCTCGACTTTTTTGGTCAATATGAACGATTTCGGTGGGTATAACGAGGTCTATGCCGAGTATTTTGATGAGAATGGCCCGACCAGAACCACTGTTGCGGTCCACCAGTTACCACACCCACATTTGCTCATCGAAATCAAAGCCATCGCCTTCAAAACCAAGTCCTAGTGCACAATATTGAGCCATTTTATCATTGGAGACACTTGTATGTCGCGGAAGAGGACGAGCGATCACCGTTTTTTGGCAAGACTTATTCCGAGTTCGAATTTTCCAACACCATTTACAATTATTATATCCACCCGCAGTGGGACGACATCGACAGCGATACACTTTATGCCAAGATTCTTTTCGCGGATTATGACGATGGTTTTGCGGTCATCGAATTGATAGGGGAGTGGAATGATGCCATCAATAACGATATTCTCTTTCTAAAACAAAATTTAATCGATCATTTGATCGAGCAAGGCATTATTAAATTTGCCATAATCACCGAACAGGTGCTCAATTTTCATGCCTCAGATGACTCCTATTACGAGGAGTGGAAGGAAGAAATCGAGGATGGCTGGATCATTTTTGTACACCCGTTAGAACATGTTCAGCGCGAGATGGAGTCCGTTTATCTGTACCGCCAAGTGTATTTTTTGGGAGAAGATGAGGGGATCATTTGGCGAAAACACACCCCTACAACACTTTTGCAAACCCTAGAAAACTGGATTTAGGATTCGGGCGTCCCCGCCTCTGCGAGTCGGTCAGGTCGTTCGTGGGTTCCGTCTCGCCCAGTCCAGTGGACAAGACGAGACCAAGCCACTACCACCCTTGACGCATTGCTAAGGTCAGAGCATTACTTGTTTTGGATGTAGATGGTGGATTTATGATCTGCAGACTGAAATTTTAAAGCAATCCAACAACCTGCTTAATGTGAATTTATAAATTAAGTTAATTCTGCAAAGGAAGGTTTGATAAGGATTCACCATTACGGGGTCAAATAATTGGGTGTCGGACACGTTGACAAGTATTTTAATCCTTTTTTTTGAAACTTATTAGGTTATTTCGATGCGACCAATCTCCGTCGAAGCTGTTGATTTTATAAGGCCAGACTATCGTCGCTGTGTTTGTGGTTCGGATAGTATTTATTTCATAGTTAGTGATGACTTAGTCGAAATTATACCAATAATTGGAAGGCAAGATATAAGAAAAAAATATGCCTTCACTCAAAAAAAAAGACCCCTAAATCACTCATTTGACACTTGATCCAAATTTCGCAATCTAGGAGTCTAAGAAAGACCACTTGTTCTTAATTAATTACCGTATTTTTCTTTATTGGCTTTGTATCTCATATCTGGAGTACCATCTTTTTTCAATGGAGCCGGAGCATTTTTGAATTTTCTCTCGTTCTTTACTTTTTCAACCTCGGCCTTTTCACCTGCAGATTTTACTGAACTTGCAGTTTTGTTTTCTATGTCCTTCACATTGCCGGGATTACCCATAGCTTTGCCTTTTTCAGAAGCTCTGTCTGCATGATTTTCTTTGGCTTTTTTGCCAGCTTTTTTAACTTCATCTACGCCATCTTTGGCATCATTTTGAGCTTTTTCGGCATCTTTCTTAGCTTTTCTTTCAGCCTTTTCTGCTTTTTTAGCCGCTTTCTCAGCTTCACTTTTTGGCTCTTCGGTGGCTTTTTTAGCTTCTTTTTCTGCTTTTTTTGCGGCTCTTTCCGCTTTTTTAGCTTCTTTATCAGCTTCAGACTTCGTGGCATCAGTGGCATTCTCTCCGGCTTTCTTTGCCTTCTTTTTACCTTTTTCTCCTGCCATTTTAGCCTCTTTTTTTAATTCTTTGGCTTCTTTACTTGCTTTCTCTGTATTTGCAGATTGGGCATTAACTTGGAAAACTGAAACCATTAGTACCAAGCAAAACAAAATTAATTTTTTCATTTTTTTAAATTTTTTTAGACTTCAAAATTATGACTTATATTCGAAAATTGCGCAATGTGTTACCAAATATTTTCTTGCAAATAATATAGTTTTCACAAAAAAAAAACTTCTACAATATCGGTCCACGAGACTACAAACGCAGAATTATAATTTTTATTTAATATTATTAAAATAATTTATTTTTAAAACTAAAAATCATTCCAATTCTTCAAATCTTTATTGGCCTTTTTTGTATAAAAGAATTAAATAGTATAAACATAATTTGTAATTAATTCTTTATTTTTGCCAAATGAAATCATTCTGCTATATTTTTAGCATCTATATTTTTTTACTGGCCATTGTTCCATGTGGGGATATAGTGGAATGTAATAATATAGAAACGAATATAATCGCAGGTGCTGTTAATGATTTTAGTCATCAAGACCATGAACACAGCGAAGAAAAATGCACTCCTTTTTGCCATTGCGCTTGTTGTGGCATACACATTTTAGCTACGGATCTTGTTTTTTTTGAATATAACAAGCTTCAGCCAAAGTTTCCTACTATAAAAGTGTCTTATATCACTAGTTTTTATCCTGAAATATATTTTAATATTTGGCAACCTCCAAAGTTGATTTGTTAGAATATACATAATTTTTCTTTTTTTATTATTTCCCAAAATAAGGTTTCAAAAACAGTTTAATAGGCTTTTTTGAGGCATATTTTTCATGTTATAAATACTTATTTGGTAGGAAATAACTTTTCTATTCAACTTAAAACAAAATTAAAAGTGTTAGATACCATTATAAAATTTAGTATAAAAAACAAAGCAATAATAGGCTTATTGACCTTTGTTTTAATAGTCTGGGGTACCTGGAGTGCCGTAAATCTACCCATCGATGCTGTCCCAGATATTACCAATAATCAAGTACAGGTCTATACCATATGTCCGACGCTTGCTGGACAAGAAGTAGAGCAATTGGTGACATTTCCCATAGAACAAAGTCTGGCGAATCTGCCAAACTTGGAGGAGACAAGGAGTATATCAAGATTTGGCCTTTCGGTAATAACTGTTGTATTCAAAGAAGAAGTGGATATTTATTTTGCTCGTCAACAAATCAATGAAAGACTAAAACAAGCCGAGAGCGAGATCCCTAAGGGTATAGGAACACCTGAATTGTCTCCTGTCAGTACAGGCCTTGGTGAAATATATCAATATATCCTACATCCAAAAAAAGGGAGCGAAACAAAATATTCTGCGATGGACTTAAGGACGATGCAGGATTGGATCGTAGCGCGACAACTGAATGGAACCCCAGGTATAGCTGAAATCATAAGTTTTGGTGGAAAACTAAAACAATACGAAGTCTCTATAAATCCCAATCGACTTAGGGCTATGGGCGTTAGCATTCCTGAGGTATTTGAGGCATTAGAAAAAAACAATCAAAATACTGGTGGTGCATATATTGATAAAAAACCTGATGCTTATTTTATTAGAGGAATTGGTCTAATTGGCAATATCGAGGATATCAAAAACATCGCGATAAAATCTAATCCAAATTCTGTTCCTGTTTTTGTCAAAGATGTAGCCGAAGTCAAATTTGGTCATGCCATAAGATATGGGGCTATGACTTATGGTGGAGACTTGGATGTTGTTGGAGGCGTGGTGATGATGCTCAAAGGTGAAAACAGCAATGAAGTCATCGAGAAAATTAATGCCAAGCTACCGACTATCCAAAAAGCCTTGCCAGAGGATGTTGTCATAGAGCCATTTTTGGATCGAACAGATCTGGTAGATAGGGCCATTTCCACGGTTGAAAAGAACTTGATAGAGGGAGCACTGATAGTCATATTTGTTTTGGTCTTGTTCTTGGGGAATTTCAGAGCAGGTCTTATCGTCGCATCAGCCATACCACTATCCATGTTATTTGCCCTAGGCTTGATGAAGGTATTCGGGGTGAGTGCCAATTTGATGAGCTTAGGAGCGATCGATTTTGGGCTTATAGTAGATGGCGCGGTTATTATCGTAGAAGCGACATTGCACCATCTATATTTTAAGCATCTTGGGTTAGTACAAAATGGAGGTGTTCAAAACCTAATCGGTCATACTAAATTGACCCAATCAGAGATGGATGAAGAAGTTTATGCCTCTGCCTCAAAGATTAGAAACAGTGCCGCTTTTGGTGAAATTATCATCCTGATTGTATATATCCCTATTCTGACATTGGTTGGGATTGAAGGAAAAATGTTTGGCCCGATGGCCATGACAGTTGGGTTTGCCATCATCGGTGCCCTCATACTTTCATTGACTTATATCCCTATGATGTGTGCTTCATTTTTACCAAAATCTTTGGTACACAAACAGAACTTTTCTGATAGAATGATGGATTATTTACATAGCATTTATCAACCCATCTTGGAGAAGGCTATTGAGATTAAGTATTGGCTAGTGGGTATTACTGTTGGATTGTTTGCGTTGAGCGTTTTCTTATTTAGTCGAATGGGAGGAGAATTTATTCCCACACTGGAAGAGGGCGACTATGCTTTTCACTGTATTCTACCCCAAGGAAGTTCATTGGAACAAAGCGTTGAAACATCCATGCAAGCTTTGAGAATCATCAAGCAATTCGATGAAGTAAAAATGGCAATCGGAAAGACTGGTAGCCCAGAGGTCCCCACAGACCCAATGCCTCCCGAAGCTACGGATATGATGATCATTTTAAAGCCAGAAAAAGAGTGGAAAAGCAAATTATCCTTTAATGAACTTGGTGATAAAATCCTAGAAGAACTCAAGGTCATCCCAGGAATTTTCTTTGAAAAGACGCAACCCATACAGATGCGGTTCAATGAATTAATGACGGGTGTGAGGCAAGATGTTGCGATAAAGATTTTTGGAGAAAATATGGATACCTTGTTATTTTATGCCAACAAAGTCAGTAAAGAAATTGAAATAATCGAAGGGGTATCCGCACCATCGGTTGAAAGAGTAGAGGGTCTTCCTCAAATAAATATCGAATATGATAGACTAAGGCTGGCAAATAATGGTTTGGATATCGAGGATGTAAACACCATCGTCAGTACCGCTTTTGCTGGAAAAAGTGCTGGGGTCGTATTTGAAAACGAGCGAAAATTTGATCTAGTGGTTCGATTGGATAGTATGTACAGAACCAATATTGAGGACGTTAGAAATCTTACTATTCCTGCTGCTTCAGGTTATCAAATACCGCTATCGGAGGTCGCTAGGATAGAATACAAATTGGGCCCAGCTCAAATAAGTCGCGAAGATGGTAAAAGACGTATTGTGGTCGGTTTTAATCTCGAAGATAGAGACGTAAAAAGCGTAGTAAATGAAATCAAAACTAAGCTAAATACAACTGTCACACTGCCAACTGGATACTATTTTACTTATGGTGGCACTTTTGAGAATCTAGAAAAAGCGAGCAATCGATTGATGGTGGCTGTGCCCATATCGTTGGTTTTGATATTTGGCTTGTTGTATTTCACCTTCAGGTCATACAAGCAAGCAGGGCTTATTTTTACTGCCATTCCGATGAGTGCCATCGGTGGGATTTTTGCCTTGATGTTGCGCGGTATGCCTTTCAGCATCAGTGCTGGAATTGGTTTCATTGCACTTTTTGGAGTAGCCGTGTTGAATGGAATTGTCTTGATAAGCACATTCAATCAACTTAAAAAAGAAGGGCAATTCGACGTACTTATGAGAGTGATAGAGGGGACAAAGATAAGGCTTAGACCAGTCTTGATGACAGCAACCGTCGCCAGTCTGGGTTTCCTTCCGATGGCATTGAGTACGAGTGCTGGAGCAGAAGTTCAAAAGCCATTGGCAACGGTAGTCATAGGTGGTTTAATAACTGCGACACTATTAACTTTGATAGTCTTGCCACTATTGTATATTATTTTTGAAAAGAAAAATTCAGAAGCAAATGCAGAATGACAATTTTTCGATTTGCTCAGCTGAAAGGTTCGAATTGTATTGCATGGACTTTTTGCTAAGACTGATTTTTATAAATAAATTTTTAATCAATGAAAAAGAAATAAAATGAAATATAAATTCATCATTTTAATATTAATATTTAGTTTACTTGATGGCTTAAATGCCCAGTCAGATGGGCTTTCACTAGAAAAAGTCATAAAGATTGGTTTAGAAAATAATAAGCTTTTGAAAAGTAAAAATGCGGCATTAAATTCTGCCAAATCGCAAGTAAGAACGGCCTATGAATTGCCAAAACTGGATTTCAATGCTCAATTTGGTCAATACAATAGTGTCAAATACGATAATGCCTTTCAAATCGCTCAGTCACTTCCGTTTCCAGGTTTGATAAAAGCCAAGAAGAATTGGCTGATCAAAGATATCGAGGGTTATGAATGGGCAAAACTGGCGACTGAAAATGAACTAAAAGCCGAATTAAGAAGGGCCTATTTTTCTCTTGAATACCTGCAATTCAAAGAGCTAAAATTGCAGCAATTGGACAGTTTGTACGGTGATTATATTCGAATAGCCGATCTTCGATACAATGTAGGAGAAGCGAAGCAAATAGAGACCAATGCGGCGAAACTGCGGCAAATGGAAAACAAAATGGAACTACAAAACACTGGTGCTGAAATATCGCTATACATATCGCGGCTAATGACACTTATGGGCGGTTCAGAGGTGGTTATTGTCCCTAAAGATACGGAATACCTGCCCAATGATTTCGTGTTGGTAGAAGATAGCCTTTCCACAAACAAACATCCTTTGGTTATGTCCTATCTCCACTCCATTTCGATGGCAGATTTGAGTAAAAAACTAGAGAAAGCAAAAACTTTACCCGATATAAAATTAGGATATAGCAATCCAATCCCTCATAGGATTTCAGACGATCGAGGGTGAAGAAAGGTATTTCGATGGATCAAAGAGATTTCATGTTTTTAATGTTGGATTGGCCATTCCGCTTTTTAATATGACCAAACCCAAGCTACAGGCATTGGAATTTCAACGCGAAAGCGCGAATCAAATGGCTTTGCACACTTCGCAAAATTTAAAAAATCGTTTGTCGTCCTTGAAATTTCAACACCAAAATTACTTGCATCAGTACCAGAGTTATAAAAATGAGGCTTTGCCTAGCCTAAAAAAAGCAATCGACCAAGTTCATCTTAGTTATTCCAAAGGAGAATCGAATTATATGGAATACCTTCAAATGTTACAGACCAAATCAGATCTGGAGATGAAGTACTTGGAAACCATTTATCAAATCAATCTAACCATCATAGATATTCAATCCATTTTAAACCAATAAATTAAAAACATATTATGAAATATATAAAGTTAATATTCGTATTCTGCGTAGCATTATTAATGCAGTTTTGTGGCAATGACAACCATACTCACGGTCCCACAGATGGGCACGATACAGCTCATCAAGACCATGCTGCCATGGATGAAGAACCAAACGTCGTTGGGCTTTCTGAGGCTCAAATTAAAGCCATAGACCTAAAATTGGGAGTGATCGAAAAAAAGCAGCTCAATGTCACCTTAAAGGCCAATGGCAATCTGAAAGTACCGAATAATAATAAAGGAAATGCCACGTCCATGTACGCTGGTGTCATCAAAAGCATCCAAATCGAAACAGGGTCTTTTGTCAAAAAAGGTCAAACACTTGCCACGATTGCCAGTCCTCAATTCATCCAAATCCAAGAAGAATACCTGAGCATTTCGAACAAAATAATATTTGGAGAGCAAGAACTAGACCGTCAAAAGGCATTGAATGAGGGCAATGCAGGTGCCTTGAAAAATCTTCAAGCTGCTGTATCAGAATTAAACAATTTGAAGGTAAAAAAATCAGCCTTGCGCCAGCAAGTTGATGCTTATGGGCATTGACTCTGATGGACTGACTGCGGAGAATATGAAGTCAAGCATAGCCGTTAAAAGCCCATTGACAGGTACCATAAGCCAAATTTTTTCAAAAATTGGAAGCTATGTCGATGTTTCAGCCCCCTTGGCAGAAATCGTCAATAATGACGCCTTGCATTTGGATTTGTACATCTTTGAAAAGGATTTGCCGCATATAAAAGTTGGCCAAACAATCCATTTTACGCTAACCAATAATCCAGTCCAAGATTATATCGCGCGTGTGTATAGCATCGGTACAGCTTTTGAAAATGAGAGCAAGACCATCCAAGTACACTGCTATGTCAATGGCAATAAGACGGGTCTTATCGACGGCATGAATATCACGGCTATGGTGAGTCTGGACAATATCTCCGTACCAGCAGTCCCTAATGGAGCCATCTTGGATACAGAAGGCAAAAGCTTTATATATCTTGAAACAAAAAAACAGACGCACGAAGCCCAAGACACTGCCCACCCCATCGCGATGAAATTTGAAAAAACTGAAATCGTCAAAGGTGTGTCGAGTCTGGGATATACTGGAATTACGCTTTTGAATGACTTGCCACAAAACACAAAAATAGTGACCAAAGGGGCATTTTTTATCAATGCAAAATGACCAATTCTGGTGAAGCCCATGAACACTAAAAGTATTAACTTAAACTAATCCATATGTCCATTTACCAAAAATTAATCAAAATCGGTTCGAGATATTTTGGATTGGCGACGCTGTTCAAGGTGGGTTTTAATTTGGCACCTATGTACCGAAGGAGTACGGCAAGAGTTAGTTATGTATCCGATGATCTAAAGCTGGTCAAAATCAAGTTGCCGATAAACTATAAGAACAGAAATTACATGAACACCATCTTTGGGGGTAGCATGTTTGCCGCTGTGGATCCTATCCCTATGCTGCAATTGGTCAATTTATTGGGAGAGGATTACATCGTTTGGGACAAGTCCGCGGAGATATATTTTCGGCGGCCTGCCCATGTTGATTTGTATGCTGAATTTAGATTTTCAGAGGAAGAACTGGTGTCGATTAAAAACAGACTAACCCTTGAAAACGAAATCGATATCGTAAAACACACGCAATTGTGCCATGATGATGTCGTTTATTGTGAAATATACAAGACCTTGTACGTCAGTACCAAGGCTTTTTATCAGCAAAAAAGGAAAAACAAACAACTGCTGCCACTTAATACTCAAAGGATTTTGGCGGGTGAAATGGATCGGTAAAGATTCGTTTTTGCCTTCAAACACTTACAACGTTTTGCATTGACCAAGGGCAGTCCCAATAGGGCTGCCTTTCGTTCAATGCAGTGTTAGCATCTGGTATTATTTTTTATCTCTATAAATCAATAATTCAAAAACTACTATAATTATACTAAAAAAAATGCTAAGTGGCATTCTGGATAATAATATTGAATAGTTTATGTCAAAATTACTTAATTTAAAGTATGTGGAGATAAAAAGAATTAGGGTAAAATATAGAACAAGTTTTGCAAGAAGAATTATATATCTATTTCTATAATCCATTTTACCATAAAGTATTTATTGAGGCACTGACACCTACAATTAGTCCCACAACACTAGAAGATGGCATGCCACCTAGCAATGGATTAGGAATAGCACACGCACCGCCAGTTGCTACTAAATTTGCCGCAGCACCAGATAGAATTCCAGTTGCATCAGCCATTATAGATTGGTATGGTTTCCATCGTTTAGAAACATATTCTTTGCATAATCTATCTGTCACTTGATCACCGATAAATTTCATATTTAAACCTCCTGCTTCTGTTGATTTCCAAAGAACATTTGAACTTAAAGCTACATCGATAAAATGTTCAAATAAAAATACTTAATTATTATTTAATTTAGTAGAATTTATTAAATAAAAATTTACAATTTTTATATTGGATTCAAAAACTGATAATTCATCAATTGGAAAAACAAGGTTTTCATTAAAATCTGTAATTATGTCCTTAAGAGTCTGACTAAGTTCACTATTCTTTATACTATGCAACCAAAAATTCTCATCATATCTTGAAGAGGTTATTTGATCAAAGTTGCATAAATTTACAAGTCTAAGAAATTCGTCTTGATTAA
Source organism: Saprospiraceae bacterium (assembly GCA_016720635.1). Classification (GTDB taxonomy): domain Bacteria; phylum Bacteroidota; class Bacteroidia; order Chitinophagales; family Saprospiraceae; genus JADKKF01. The sequence continues at coordinate 11,418 of JADKKF010000011.1, read as the reverse complement.
AATTCCAATCTCTAGAAATTGTTTCAGCATTCAAAATTAATATATTTTTTAGCTCTTCCTTATTTAAATTAATATCTTTTGGGCATTTAGACAATTTATTTAACCATAAATTTATTAAATAATTGTGAAATTCACCTTCATCTAAATTCTCAATACCTAAATCTTTTGTTTTAGCAAATGATAAATCGGATGCCATTTGAGCTTCAAGCATCATTTGACTTTCAATAGGAATATCTCTTAATTCTTGCCTTTCACATGATAAAAAACCAAACATCACAAGGACAATTTATGAAAAATTAAGTAGTTTCATAAATGATAATTTAATATGGCTGTTCAGCAGTTCCAACCGTTTTCCCAATATGGTCGTAGCATGTCCTAAATAATACTTCATCGTCTTAATCATCTTCATCCTATAACTCTGAACGTCTGTCTTTAATTTTCTACGTTTCTTGTTGAGTTTTTGTGTGGAATATTAGATTTTCGAAGGACTTTTTTTTTTCTAATCGATGCAACCTTAATAATAACCACAACTCGTGTACTCTAAGGAGATCACTATGCACTTTATGAATTTAAGATTTATCGGTTTAGTCATTTTTACAGGTTTTCATAATAGCATCTTGAAACAAATATAAAATATATTCGCTTAAAAATCAATTTTATCCAACATTATTTTTAGTGAAAAGAATTCAAAATTTAATTTTGGTATAAATGTTGTGGACAAAATTATATATATACCATATGTCGATTTAAATTACAAACTTACAGCTGTTTCAATACTAATTTTCCGATATTTTAATACTCTATATTGCCCAATGCAATTATTGGAATATTATAGGTTTATTTGATTTTGGTATTTTTACAAAATTACAAATTCTTGATGGCGATTGACCATATCCTGGTTCACCTGAGTATTTTATATGTACGGCAATGTTTTCTTGGTTTTCAATAATACTCTCAAAACTAACTTTTAATGTGCCTGTTGTTGTTGTTCTAGGTTTGTCAAAAGCTAAAAGAAGCATTTCCGAATCAAAATTGATTGCATTTGCTTCACTTATTTGTTTGCCATATGGCCAATAAGTATTTCTAAAAGAATCCCAATCAGATTGAGTTGTGATTATGATGCCGTGTTGAGTTGGGTTATAAACAAAACTCGAAAACGCTCCGTCGTACACTAAAATAGGCGTAATATTCTGCGTTTTAAAACCATCATCGCTTTTCTTGCAAGACAGAAACATACATATCGAAATCAAAGTTAAAATGATTGTCTTCATGATTTTTAATTTTTAAGAGAAATAAATAATAGCCCAAGACCCATGTTGGAGAAGGCTTCGCGCCAACCATTTCGCCAGTTCACTGGATTTTCCGTCTTTCTATTTTTGTGCATTGTATTATTCCATTTTTATTATTCGTTTCCTAATTTCTTCATTGTTAGCAAATCGTATTTTTAAAAGAAATATTCCATTTTGCCATTTATCCAAGTTGATTTCATTGTTTTGTGGTTCGATTCTCATTTCTTTACCTGTAAAATCAATAATGAAAATATTTTCGATTTGGGATTCTGATTCAATATGAAATATACCAGAAGATGGGTTTGGATAGATTTCAATCCCCTTGTTCCGAACTTCAGCGGTTGGCGTGACAAAACATGGACTAAAAACTCTCGGAGAGTATAAATGCATATCATTTTCAATATAACAAAGTAAATCGTACTGATTGTCCGCATAACAATCCCAATAATTCTCAAACAAATTGGAAAGGGTACCTATCCCTTGTATCCAGTGAATATCACCCCAAACTTGACTAGGATTGGGATCATTGGATCTTAAAAAAGAAATTCGTTTCCTTAATTCGCCATTATTCATTACAACTGAATCAACTCTTTTGACAACTAAAAAACACGAGTTCGGAATAATATGATCGGTAACTGCAAAAGTGTCGCCCAATTGCAGTGAGAAATCATAAATTAAAACTTCATTTAATGGTGTATATTTATAAACTCTGTGCAGAGAATCCTCTCTCATGAAAATATTTGATCGATGCCAGTCATTGACTAAGGAAGAATCGAACGTATGCATCAATTTTTTGTATGAAATATTATCGATCAGAGTATCACCCGAAAATTTCAAGGCGAATGTATGATAATTCGGTGTGAAATCGCCAGACCGAATCGTCCAAACTTTATTTTCGTCGATCGTTTTTTGCGAAAGCGCCATCGATAAATTCAGAAAATAAACCAATAAGATGAGGGTAAAAAATTTAATTGAATTATTCGTACTTTTTGATTTTATGAGTGAAGGTTAATTTTCGTAGTATTTACTAAAAAATATCCACTACTCGCGCACTCCAAAGGGGAATAAACTTGTTTGATGAATCTAGCAGTTGTCCGTTTAGTCCTTTTAACACGTTTTTAATAGAGCATATTAAACAAATATAAAATAAATTTACTAATAAATCAAGTTTATCAGAATTTATTTTATTTCTGCAATTGACTTATATTTTGACTCCCAATAATTGCCATAATTTCGACTTTGTCCTCAAAAATTCTGAAACAAATACTTTCCCTAACCACAAACACAGCGACGATAGTCTGGCCTTATAAAATCAACAGCCTCGAAGGAGATTGGTCGCATCGAAATAATCTCAAAATATTCAAAGAATGAATTAAAGTACTTGTCAGCTTGTCTGATACCAAATTTTTTAACACCATATTGATGAATCCTTATCAAACCTTCCTTTGCAGAATTAACTTAATTTATAAATTCACATTAAGCAGGTTGTCGGATTGCTTTAAAATTTCAGTCTGCGGACCTTAAATCCACCATCTCATCCAAAATGAAAAAAGCTTTTACCTTGGCAATGCGTCAAGGGTGGTAGTGGCTTGGTCTCGCCTAGTCCATTGGACAGGGCGAGACGGAACCCACGGACGACCTGACCGCCTCATAGAGGCGGGGACGCCCGAATTTCTATATCCAATTACCTATTTCTTACAAAATCGTTGAAGGTCTGTCTTTTCTACTTACACACACTCCCTTCTCTCGCCTGAAATATCAAAATTGTAACGGAGGTCCAACAACTTTCATGCCGTGCTCGAGCGATATTTTAGCTCCCTCTTCTGGCGTAGGCTTAAATGTCGGATCACCAATCAATCTGAAAAAATCTTCCATTTTTCCCGATGGTTGAAATAGAAAAAACATTTTCCCAGTTTCAGTAAGTTGTGCAAAAGCGTGAGGTACTCCCCTGGGCAAGAAGATCGTGTCACCTGCTTTCAAATTATGCTTTTCTTCGCCCACTTGAAAGAGATATTCTCCCTGCACAATGAAAAATACTTCATCTTGATATGGATGAATGTGCAATGCTGGTCCACCTTTGATATTGCCTATGTATTCAAATATTGAAAGCTTGCCGTTGGTGTCCTTTTGTGAGACTTTAATGTCATTGGGGCTATTTCCGAATAGCAATGTCTTTTCACCAAATCGACTTTCAGATGCTTTGACTACGAAGCCTTTGTTCGTCCTAGATTCTTTGGCGGATAGATTTTGTCCAAATGCCATAGCTAGAGTTGAAATTGCCGTTGTTGCAATAAATTTTCTTCTTTTCATTATAATCATATTTTTAGTTGAATACAAAGAAAAGATGAATATAAAATACCGTAGTGGTAAAAATCCGACAATTATTCAATAAGTATCTGCTTGTCCAAATAACCTTTCAGGACTTTTTGATTCTATTTCGTGGAATTGGTTCGGGGAGAGCCCTGTCAGATCTTTATAATCTTTTACCAAATGTTGGTAGTCGTAATAGCCACAACTGTGTGCAATACTTAGCCAATCCAATACTGGGTTTTTATTTTTCATTCTGAATGCATTCTCAAACCGCATTACCTTCAAAAAATATTTTGGCGAAACGCCCATGCGTTGCATAAAGTGTCGTTCAAAATTTCGGGTAGATTGAAAAGCCGCTTTTGCCAAGACATCCACACTTGGAATTGTCTCAGAACTAAATATTTTTGTCGTAGCTATATCCAAAGGATGGATTTCGCATGATTTGTGTTTTGTTTCATTAAGCAGAAAATTTTCTACCACGGCAATCATTTGTACGTAAGACTTGCATTCAAGTATTTTCTCATTGACATATTTTATTTCTTTTGAAAAAATGGTTTGTGCGTCAATGTATTGATTCGTAAGGCAATTCGAAGGAATATTCGTAAGTCTATACAGCCCACCTGGTTTAAACACTACTTGAATAAGCAAAAAATCACTGCTGTTAAATCTGTAGGTTACCTCCGTTTGTTGCCCAAAAAGTACCGTTGAAAGATTTCCATTTTTCACTCCGCTTTTTTGGTACTCAACATTTTCAACTCCCTTGACATAAAAACTTAAACAATGTTCTGGTCTTGGTGGATACGATTTAGGAGGAAGTATTTCGACCCCTGCAAAGCTGAAATTTATCAATCGGATGGTTCGAACATATTCCGATAATGTAGGGCTGGGTTTATATTCTTGAAGTACCATAAAATCGGGCAGAATCTGGTCCTAGGAATAAAAAGTTAAGTGCTATATAGTAGCTTCTTAAGTGGCCCCAAGAATTAAATAATGATCCAATAATCCTCCAATTTTCAATTCGAGCCAAGCTGTTCTCCCTATCGTCAAATAAGGAAAAGGCTTTTACGTGACCTAGTGCGAGTGAAAGTCTCATGAAGTGAAAAATGCTAAATTCGAGTTCCCATTTACCGAGCATGAGCACTTCTTTGAGTTTGTCAATAATTTTTTTATTGTTACTCATCTTTCTTTAATTCGTTTTCTAGATCTTCAATTTGAGGCAATGAAGATATTAATTCCTTCGGTATAGCTTTGCTTATTTGATAATCAGATACACCAATGGCATTGTTATATCCTTTTAAAGCATATTCGGCTACGACTTCGTTTTTCCCTTTACATAGCAAAATCCCAATGGTGTCATTATCTGTTGCTGTTTTTAATTTATCGTTTACCACATTCACATAAAAATTTAATTGGCTAGCATCACCAGGCTCAAATGGTCTTGCCTTAATTTCTACCACTACGTATGCGTGTAATTGAGTATGATAAAAAAGCAAATCAGCAAAGAAGTCATTACCTCCAATTTCAAAATGTATTTGCTTTCCAATGAAGGCAAAGCCTTGTCCAAGTTCTAATAAAAACTTGGTAATATGTCGTGTGAGTTGTTCTTCAATATTTCGTTCGTTGGTTTTTTCGGAAGCTTGAACAAAGTCAAAAATGTATGGATCTTTCAGCAAATAATTAGCAAAGTCAGTCTGGGGCTTTGGCAATGTTCGTTCAAAATTGTTGGTTTTCCTGCTAGTAATTTGTCTTTCAAATAAGCGACTTTCAATTTGCATGGCTAATACATTTCTGCTATTACCATGCTCGAGGGTATTCAACATATACCAAAATCGCTTTCCCAAACTAGGAACCTTATCGATTAATATCAAATGGTGTGACCAAGAAATTCGAGAAAGAATTGAAGTCAGAAATTGAGATTCTGATAATTGTGCATTAGCTTGCTGCACAATTATAGCCTCGTGTTTTTGAGCTTCTTCCAATAGTGCAACAAGTTGCTGCACTATTGGGGTTTCCTGCTTGAAAGAGGCTTCAATTTCGATCATTTTGCCAATGACTACAACCGAATACACTTTGGCAAAGGCTCTCATATACTTTAAATTTCGTACAGAAAAACCTTTTAATTGTGGGAATTCTTTTTTTAAATCAGAAGCAAGCATTTCTATCACCTTTGCACCCCATGCCTTTTGTCTTTGGTTAGCCAAAATATAATTGCCCAGTTGCCAATATAAAAGCAACATTTGGCTATTCGCGGCTACAACAGTTTTAAGTTGGGCTTCGAGTATTTTAATCTTCACATCGGATAAAAATAACAAATAATTATCATGCTGATTGCTACTCATACTAAATTCTAATTGATAGTAAATAATTGAGTCTTGCTAACTCCTTGTTCCATATTTTTTTTTTTAAAATCCGCTATCATCTTGGCCACCAATTTCGTTTTGACAAATCTCCCAATTTTATGAAATTCCTACTTGGTTTTTTTACAATTTTAATGTTTTCAAATACACATCGTGTACTTCACTATTCTGACACTTTAAAGAATTTGCTTAAAATGGAATACCGTCTAAAGAACCCATTTTTCCTGTTTTATAATTTTGATATGCCTTTGCCAAATTTTCTTTGGAGTCCATCACGAATGGTCCATCGAAAACCAATGGATAATCAATTTTCTCCCCACCCAACAAAACAATATCTACTGGTAAATCACCAAATGCTTGCAATTTTATTTCATCTCCCTCGGTCAACAATGCCAAATCGCCTATTTGTAGCGGGCCTTTCTCGGCTACCATGACTTGACCATTGATTACATAAACGCCCAGTTCCCAATTTGCATCGATTGGCAAATTAATCTCGTTTGAGTTTTCAAAATGGATATGAACCAATACAGTAGGTCTTGCCGTTGGGAGAATGCCCTTGTGACCGCAGAATTCACCTGCAATGACTTTTATTTCGTTTTCATCAAGTTTGAAAGTAGGTATCGTGTTCGCCTTGTAAGAGTAGTATTCAGCTTCTTCAAATTTTTGCTTTGGTGGTAAACTGGTCCAAAGTTGAAGTCCCTTCCTAGATCTTCGAGGGGTTTCTTTATGTATGATACCTTGTCCAGCTTTGATAAATTGAGCATCACCATCTGTCAACGTATCGGTATTGCCTAAACTGTCTTTATGGACGCTCTCTCCTTGCAACAAATAGCTAATGACCTCAATGCCAGCATGAGGATGAGGGAGTCCCCTATACCTTTGGTACCTTTCGTTTCATAAAAATCGACAAATACAAAGGGTCCTAAAGACTCAATTTGATTGGTTGGCAATGCACGAAATAAAGTCATCGCACTATCTTGTACTGCTGGAATTCCTTGAAAGGCTTTTGCAATTTCTCTTTTCATAATATTGGTTACTTTTTTCTTTTGAAGAATAAATGAGTAATCAAATCTAAGCAAAAAGATGAAATTAGAGCACTATTTTTTGTTGATTTGTCTGCAAAATTCGGATCGAACATTAACTTATAAAATTCTGGAATGACTTATCTATATCTTTCCATTATCATTTTTTTTATCAACGAAACTTGTCCTAAGTGATAATAAGAATGTTCAATCTGAGCTTCGATATTTCAACCCCGATCGTCGCAGTTTCTAACTGCGATGCAATGCATCGACCATCGTGGGCGGCAATAGTCGTTTGTAACCGATAGCTATCGGATAGTAACGGTTAATATTTTTATTCATAAATTGTCATAGGCTTCGACTTTCGTAGCCCGTCCAAAAACCAGCGATAGCGAAAAGTCGTGGAAAAGATGCGGATGTAACGCATCCAACGACTGGAGCGGTGCGAAGCAATCGCCTTTTTTTGGACTTGATTTTTGGGTTACTTTTGTATCTAGACAAAAGTGACAAGAAGTTGAGGGGACGATAAGCTTTGATGATGAGTTTGGTTTCTGCTAACCGACCGTCACAGTCTTTAGATGTGATGCCATACACTCTAGGAATTTGCAATTCCGTAATCTTCGATACTTACAAAAGTTTGTTGATTTTAAATTTATAAATCATGGGATCGGAGTCACAGACTTAGACCATTGAGATTCGGTCTATATATATAATATACTGCTAATCAATATTACACTAGGATTTAAATTAAAATAGCTAAACCTACTTAGTAAAAAAATAATTTACGGATATTCCATAATTTTGATAGGATGCTGAAGATAGATTTTCGTAGAATCCCCAAGTGCCTCTGTCTTTTCCTACGATACTTTTCTGATCAAAGCCGCAATTCAGTCCCAGTTGCATGACAGTACCGTCAGGCATATTAAAGTTGTACCCAATAGAAGCAATAAGAGAGGTGATATAAAAATTATAACTAGTTTCAAATCCGCCAGTTTATATAGGTTATGTCTTTATAATTGTCTGATTCCCCACCAAAGAAATCTATTATCAAGACCTAACGTAACATAAACATTTGATCTCGAACTCGAAGGGATATGATAGGTTAATTTTTTAGTATTCTAACATAGAATAAAGAAATATTTAGTTCTTCATGAACTTGAATAGGAAATGAAATCTCTGTATAATCAAAAGAAAACTCATTACTATAATAAGTGATGCCAAATTCTGATCCTAAAGATATATTTCTTGAAATGGGCATTGAGGCAAGAAATTTAACTCCAATACCCAACTTGTCTTTTTTGGTTAAAACCTGGCCAAGAATGTCCAATGCGACTAAAATTTTCTTGGTCAACTTTGGCCAAATAGGGATAATTCATATCAATTCCAAATCCGTAAGAAATTCTCTTTTGGGCATGAGAATTAAATTGTAAAAAGAAAATTGTAGCTATCGTTAATAAATATCGCATGTCACTTTACACCTTAAGTTCTATTATTGATTGGGTCATAACATTATTTACTTGTTAAGAATTACCCGAAATGAATAATTTAAGCCAATTAAATACCAAAAAAAATAATTTTTAAATCCAGAAAGATTTAGTTTTTTGGGTTTATTATCATTCATAAATTCAGGTTTCCATAAATAGACAATATAGCAAATTTAATGCAAAAGCTGTTTAAAATCAATTTTAAGCAGATAAGATTCCATCTTTTTAAGAAAACAGATGCTTATAATGCTTGAAAGCGACAATTGAGCATAGTATAAAAGGTAAAGTGGAGGCAATCATCTTAATATTGACCGTCATAATCCCTATCGCCAAAATCAAAACCATCAAAATCCCAATTCCATAAATTCCTATAATGGTCAGCGTCCTACTAGGCGTGCGTTGAATCAAAGTGTAAATAAGGATCGCTTGAGACAAAAAAGGGATAATCGTCAGTGGATGCAACACCGACCCAGGATTTATACTTAGTTTTTTGAGTATTTCGAACTCAGCTTCGTACAAAAACTGAGCATTGTTCCCTCCCCATTCTAGTAAACCGAACAATGAAGCCAATACTAAGGAAAAATTGATATATTTAGCGCTCAAATTCAGAATTTTAGCATAGTTCTTCTTAAACATTTACTGAATTACAACACGTCTCTTATTTCCTCTGATTTCTCGAAAATCCTCTTCGCAAATGTGCATAGTGGCACAACATTAACTTGTTTTTCTCTTGCGAATTCGACCACTTGATATACCAATTGCTTGCCTATTCCTTGGCCATTATATGCTGGCTCTACTTCAGTATGATTAATGACGATTCTGTCCTTGCCTAACCAAGAATAGAAGATCTGCCCAGCGGTATTTTGACCGTCCATTATTTTAAATTTTCCTGTCTTCATCTTGTTTGTGTATAATTTCCATTTTAATGTATTGATGTTTATTGTAATCGGATTCTCCGTAGAACTTTGTGTACAGGACATGACTCAGCTATTTTAAACAACCTGGTTTTTTGATCTTCTGAAATGTCATATCGTGAAAAGCAATATTTCTTGTAAAAATTGCACTTGATTGTGGTAAATTGCTCTCCAAAATTACCTCCACTTTGATTTCTTTGATGGCCCAACCTTTGTGATCGATGTACATTTTTAATGTTGCTGCAGTGCAGCTAGCCAAGGAAGTAGCCAGTATTTCAAAAGGATTAAATCCCTTATTGCCCCCTCCCTTATCAAGGGCTCGTCTGTTATAAGGAGATTATTTCCAGCCTTTACTTCAGTATAATATTTCTCCTGCCCAATCGTGGCCTCAACCTTACAGAGGTCATTCTGTTGCAGACTCTAGCCGACGGTATGTCAAAGCTCCAGATGGACAACAATTGATTTGTGCTATAAGTTCTTCAGTATTAGCGTGTTCTGGGGGTGATCCATGGAAGTTCTCTCGGGTGATAAACCTTGGGTAATCTTACACATTCTGGCGGCATGGTTACATTTTTGGGTTGCCAAATAATCGCTATTTCACCATTGCTATATTCTTTCTTATCCATTATTATTGAATTTTAGTGTGAAAAATTTTCTTGTAAATCTTTTATTTTTGATTAAAATCAGCAAGAAGGGTCTGATCTAAAATACCATCTTCATCGTTGAAATTTTCATAAATTTTGGCAGCGAAAATGTTTGAAGAATATTCCCTCCAAATGCAGGAAATATATTCTTTGGCCAAATTCATGCTATGCCTCCTCCAAATCCTCCTGGAGAAGTCGTCATAACAAACATTTTTTTATCTTGAAACACCTTAGCATTTATCCTTGAGCACCAGTCAAATACATTTTTGAAGGCTACAGAAAAATTTCTGTTATTTTTCAGACAAAGAACAAACAATCAAATCACATTGATTTATGTTTTCTAAAAATAAGTATGCCTGTTCAGGATACCCAGCCTTTTCACGATCCACTGAAAAAATTGGCATTTCATAGTCATTCAAATCAATCAGATTTATCTCGGCCTCTGGAAATGATTTTAAGGCAAAAATCACCAAGCGTTTGTTGATAGAAGTGCTTGAATTGCTCTGCAAAATGCGAATATTCTCATAAATTTATATGGTTTTGGTTGTTTTAATATTGTGTTTAGTTTTGAAAAATTATTTTCCATCTTTACTTAATTCTACTTTTTCTCCCTTTCCTCTGGGAATTCATAGTGATCATTTTTATACCACATGCCTGATGCTGGTTTTGATCGACGAGTTCTATGGTTTCTTACCCAAAAGTTAGAGGCCGTGCGAACTGTATTGTGAATTCCAATGTACAGCGTTTGTCCAGATTTTGTCTTTTGCTTCAGCAGTTGATTTCATCATTATGTGGAATATTACTTTGCCTTCCTTGGTTAGCTCAACATCGTTGCCTTTTCCTCTGAGCTCTCGTATAGGTCTTCTTCGTACCAAATTCCAGAGGCAGGTTTTTCGCTTCGTAGGATTATATTTTCTCCCGTTAAAATTCAATGAAACCTGATCTCTTTTATGGTTAAATTCTATGGTCAGCGTTTTACCTTCCTTATCGGTTAAAGTATAAGGCGCCAAATCTTCTTTCGTTTCACTTTTTTCTTTTGAAATAACTTCACTTGGAAGGTTTAGTTTTGGGGCAGATTGCATGCATTGAATATTGAAGTAAAGCACAATGAGGAAACTAAAAAATAATGTTTTTCATTTTAAAAAATATATAATAATTTATGTTAGAAAATATGAAATTAATTTTGAATTAAAATTTGAATAGGATAATCTATTGTACAAATAGAATGGAAAGTAAACCCTTAAAAGTAACTCAAAGTTTATCATATTGTAGGAAATTAATATTGGAAAATTATTTAAAAACCACGCAATAATTGATTTAAAACCAACATTAATAAGAGACTAAAAATATAATGAAGAAATGATTTAATCCGAACTACCGCCCATTCCAATCGTGAGC
>JADKKF010000010.1 GCA_016720635.1 Saprospiraceae bacterium | reverse complement strand
ATGAATGCACAAACGGATTGTAGCCTCTCAAATCAATTGAACTGGACCTACGCTTTAGACTTAAATAACGACGGCACCATCAACCATATCGGAAATTCTAGTCTCATCCAACAAAATATGGCTTATGGAACGCATAAGGTGACTTGGATCGCCCAAAATAGCTGCGGAAATTCAGAAACATGCGTCCAAAAAATATCTGTTAAGGATGGTCGAAAACCAAAATTGGTCTGTTTGGACATAGTGGGAGATCTGGTACCAGGAAGCTGCACACTAGAGATATTTGCCAGCGATTTTGTTTCCCAAAACGAGTCATTTGACAACTGTCCTGGACCCTTTACCTATTCTTATGACTCTCTGGGGTTATCCACTTCTCGTATCTTTAATATAAACAATATTGGGGCTAACCCCGTGACCATCTTTATGCGTGATCAACAGAATAATGTCAGTTCTTGTGGTGCCTCTATCGCTATAAATCCCAACTGTATCCCAACACAGATAGATGTAATGTTGGCAGCTAAAGGGCTTGTCAAGGGCTTAAATGGCCAGACAAAAAAGGATATAGATATAATCATTGAATCTATAAAAAACCCTGTATACATAGAAGTCAGAAGAACTAAAACGGACATTAATGGTGATTTCACAGCGGTTCCTTTTTATATGGATATGGGTAATTACAAACTTTATCCAAAATACAATCAAGAACTGAGAAATGGATTAAATATTCAAGATATTATTGCATTGCAAAAGCATCTTTTGGGCACAAGAACCTTAACAGACCCCTATTTGCTTTTGGCAGCAGATATTAACAACTCTGAAACCCATACTATAGCTGACTTGATCGAATTAAAGAAAGCAGTATTGGGGGCATTTGATTCCTTTCCTAATAATCAATCGTTCAGGTTTGTTAGGACAAGAAACCTTGGAAATACTCCGCTGGGAGCTGCAGGAAATTACGAATTCAATTATCTGGCCCCTAGCACTACAATAATTCCTTTTGGCTTTACCATGGTAAAAATCGGTGATCTGGATCAGAGTTATACCCTCAATGGCCCAAGCGTAGAAGAAAGGAACTATGCCACCAAGTTTTTGATTTTGGAGGAAAAACAGCTAGATCTTGGACAAGAATTCATCATAAAAATTGCTAACACAAGCGACATGATTGGAATGCAGGGAACACTAGATTTTGATCCTAAAATGGTCGAATTTCAAGGGGTCTTGAGTCCAAGGCAACAGCAAAATATCAACCCGAAGGATAAAGAGAAGGGACAGGTCAGTTTCATAACTGAAGAACAAACTCCCCAGATAGATTTCGTATTTAAGACTTTGCAAAAACAGAATTTGTCAAAGACATTTAATCTCTCAAATGCCCTATTGCCAAGCCTATCCGTAGATCCGCATTTGAATGTTAGCAATTTGAAATTAGCCTTCAATAAAGAAACTAAAAATTTGGATTTTGATTTTTATCCCAACCCAATGAACAAGTTGGTGAATATCAATTGCGATTATCCAAGTAACGAATCAGGAACTTTGAACATCTATTCAATGGATGGAAGGTTGGTATTCAACAAAGAAATACACTTAAATTCTGGCTTCAATCATTTGACCATAGATCTTAGTGGAATAAAGGAATGCGGAATGTTTGTATTAGAAATTAAAACTACACAATTTATTCAACAAAAAAAGATATTTAAAACGAATTAACAAATACTAGCAAGTTATCCCATTTTACGGCTGTTTTAGATCATATTTTCTAATACAGTTTCATCATTGAATCTATCTATATAATGAAAACTAAAAACACTTTCATCGACCTCAAGTATTATAGCATTTTTATAATAAACATGCTGCTGCTACTCGATTTTTCACCCATTTTTGCATCTTCCAATACTAAGATCTTTTTAAAAAATGAAAAAAATGGCATAGATTTTAACGAATTTGATGCTGAAAAGCTCGTAGATACGATCATCATTTCGGGGTGTAAGGACACAATTATAAACTCACAAGAGAATAATTGCTCACAGGCTTTAGTGGCATTATCGATGAATGCAACGACTGATTGTGGTATTTCTAATGACCTCAACTGGACTTATGCTTTGGATTTTAACAACGATGGCAGTATCAATCATGTTGGAACTTCAAATGCGTTCAATCAAACCATTGCGTATGGCACACATAAAGCGACCTGGATCGTCACAGATGCCTGTGGTCAACAAGCGACCTGTACACAAAAAGTTACCGTTCAAGACGGTCGGAACCCTACAGTGGTTTGTTTTGAACTTATAGGTATGTTAATGTACAATAATTGTTCCCTGGATATCCTAGCGGAAGAGTTTGTAGGGTTAAACCTATCCAGCGATAATTGTCCTGGTCCTTATACCTTTACCTATGATTCACTTGGCTTAAAGCCATCGTACACATTTACCAAAGAAAACTATGGAATAAACCCTATTACCATCTATATGCACGATGCTCACAAAAATGTCGGAAAATGTGAAACTTTTATACACTTCCAAACAAAATGTGATATTGCTGATCCTTTTTTTCTTCCAGTATTTGGACAAATAAAAGGGATTAATGGTCAGAAAAAAAAAGGAATTAACGTGCATTTAGAACAGAGATTCAATTCTATTTCGACTCGGTATGTTATTACAAAAACAGATATAAATGGTCACTATTCTACAGATACAATTCCGACCTACTACGTTGATTATAAGTTGTATCCCGAATACAATCAAGAATTAAGGAATGGCTTAAGTATCCTAGATATGGTATCCATGCAGAAACATCTTTTGGGAATAAGACCCATTACCAACCCATATTTGCTTTTAGCTGCAGATATTGACAATTCTGGAACATATACTATTGCAGATTTGATTGATTTAAAAAAGGCTTTGCTTGGGTCAATAGATTCTTTTCCGAGCAATCAATCTTTTAGGTTCGTTAGAACAAATAACATAGCAAATATCCCATATAGATTGGCAGGTGACTATACATTTTCGATGACATCACCATTAGATTTTTATAGACCCTACGATTTTACTATGGTAAAAATTGGGGATTTAGATCAGAGTTTTACCCTTGATGGCCCACGAATAGAAGAAAGGAGCTATCCAATGCGTTCTTTAATATTGCCAGAAAAACAAGTAGAACTGGGAGAGGAATTCGTCTTCAAAATTGGCAACACACAAGACGTCATTGGTATGCAAGGGACACTAGAGTTTGATCCCAAAAAGGTTGAATATATAAAAGTACAAAGTCAAACACAACAAGATAATATCAACACAAAATCCAAGGAAAATGGACAAATTGGATTCATCACTGAGGAACAAACTCCAGTGATAGAGTTCGTTTTTAAAGCCTTACAAAAACAGAATTTGTCTGAGGCATTTAAATTCTCAAATGACCAATTGCCAAGCCTTTCTGTAGATAAACAACTAAATCTAAACAAATTACAATTAGCCTTTACTCAGGAAAATAAAAAGTTTGAATTTGATTTCGATATTTACCCTAATCCGATGAATGAGACTTTGAATATAAATTGTAATTACCCAAGTAACGAATCAGGAAGTTTGGTACTCTATTCTATGGATGGAAGATTTGTTTGGAATAAAGAAATACAATTCACCTCTGGTTTTAATCAATTTACCATAAACTTAAGTGATCTTCAAGCTGGGGGTTTATTAATCTTAGAAATGAAAACTGGTCAATATGTACAACAAAAAAAGATATTTAAAACAATTTCAAAATAAAAATATATGTAACAATTGGTTCAATTTTGTGCGTAATGACTTAACTTTGCGAAAGATTTGAGGCATTTACGCCGACTCCAGCGTCCTTTTAGCCATATTTTTGCTATACTTTAGCATTTGATAGGTTAATTTTTAACAAACAATAATTCCTTCAATTATAGGACTATTAGAATAAAATAATTAAAAAAAATGAAGCATTTCTTTTGTTTAGTAATTTTTATATTTGGGTGGGTCACCTTAGAAGCTAGACCAGTATTTAAAATCAGTTCGTCTAGTGGACCCAACAGCTCATTTGTCGATGTAGAATTCAAAGTAGATTCGTTCATTGATATCAATGCGATCCAATTTTCAATAAATTGGAACCCTGCCATTATCGAATTCAATGAATTAATCACGACAGGCTCAGGATTGCCAACAGGATCCCTCACGAATGATAATATCAATACCAGCATACCTGGTTTTCCTGGGACTGGTATATTTTCTTGGAATACGTCTGGGTCTTTCATTACCCTACCGAATAATTCAACATTTTTTAAAATAAGATTCAAACTGATTGGATCTTCTGGGCAAACATCTCCAGTAAATATTGTGAATACTCCACTTAGTTTTGAATATGTGAGCGCTTCAGGAACATTTTATTCTATAGGGTCCGTCAGTGGATCAGTGACCATATCAGGCACTGCCGGTAATAGTGTAAAATTCATTGCATCTTCTGAAACCGCTGCACCAGGAGCAAATGTATGTGTGAAAGTGTCAACAGAAGGTTTTACAAATATTTCTTCATTCCAATATGCTATTCAATTTAATCCTAGTGTATTAGAATTCGTCCAGGTTAATGGAATAAATCTTACAGGCTTGACGAGTTCAAATTTTGTTTCTAACAATACAACTGGATTTGTAAATGTAGTTTGGAGTTCTGCCGATCCAGTAACAGTCGCCGATGGAACGAAAATATATGAATTATGCTTTAAAGTCAAGGATGGCGCATCGGGGAGTTCCGATATTACCTTCGGGCCTAATCCTCCATTAACTGTAGAAATTACAGGAACAGCAGGAAACTACAATCTTACCAGCACAACTGGACGAGTGACCGTAGGAGGTGGAAATACTGGATGTACACCTACTGGATTAGGAGTTGGTATCACTAGAGATACGGTTCCAACAGGTAATAAAGCCGTAGTTTATTTTAAGGCATATGGTTTCACCAATATAGAAGGGTATCAATTTACAATTAGATTTGACAAAGACAAATTAAGGTTTGACAGCGTCAGAGCTGTATATTTCCCGGGAGCTAACATTGATAATGACTTTAACATTGCAAGTGCAGCTTCTGGTAAAATTCTTACGATTTATTCAACAGCAACTCCACTTACAAGACCCAATGCAAGCGATATTTTTGCTATCGCATTTACTGTAATTGGTTCAACTGGTACCACAGCTGATATTTCTATTGGGTTAGATGCAACTGAACAGCTGCCGTTAGATTTTATACCAGGAGGATCTGCTGTTCAAGTGTGCAAAGGTTTCATTTATATTGGAGATAAAACTGTAGTAAATCCTGATGATTGTACCCTTACGGCCACCGCTGCAATGACCCGACAAGCTACCTGTCCTTCTACCGCGAATGGTGCAGCTCAAGTAACGGAGTCTGCTTCTGCTAGATGTAATTTACCCATCAGATATCTTTGGGATAATGGAGAAACAACCAAAACTGCCAATGCATTGACATCAGGGACACATTTTGTAACGGTGACTGATAGTTCTACACCAGCAAAAGTTGTAGTTACCTCGGTAGTTATTACAGCAGCTTCGGAGCCAACAATTGTGCCAGTAATTACTAATGTTTTATGCAATGGACAATCTAATGGTTCTATATCATTGACTGTAACCCCTAGTACTGGCGTTACCTACCAATGGTCCAATGGCACAACTGGTAATAGTATTTCGAATATCCCTGCAGGAAGTTATAGCGTTGTGATTTTTTATGGTGGCTGTTCTATAACAAGGAATTACCAAGTAACCGCAAACGCACCTATATCTATTGGCAATAAGAATGTTACTCAGACCCAAGCTGGTCAATCAACTGGTAGTATCTCTTTCACTGCAACAGGTGGCACTGGAACTTATACATATTTTTGGGCACCAGGAGGACAAACTCCTACCCCAATCAGAACTTCTCTAGCAGCAGGAACTTATGTAGTAACAGTAACTGATACCAACGGATGTACTACTTCTGATAGTTTTGTGGTAACAACTTCAGGCGGCACCAATCCAATTAATATAGCTGTTACAACTTCCAACCTCAATGGGTTTAATGTGAAATGTGATGGAATATGCGACGGTTCCATAACACTTCAAGTTACAGGTGGAAACGGACAATTCTCATATAAATGGAATGACGGATCAACCTTAGGCTCGCGAGCAAATTTATGTAAAGGAAATTATCAAGTGACAGTAACTGATGGTCTTGGAGCTACAAAAACTGCAGATATTACCCTAACGGCACCGTCAGCAATTCTTTTATCAGAAGTTAATAAAATTTGTACAGATAGTACCATGAACGTGTGCATCACCGTCTCAGGTGGAGTAACACCTTATACTTATGAGTGGAGCAACGCTTCTTCTACGACGGCATGTTTGGTAAATGTTACACCAAAATCTTATACTTTAGTCGTTAGAGATGCTAACAATTGCCCAAAAACAATTGTCACAGAGTGTTCAGAAACTTCTGGAAAAGAAGAATGTAACAATTCGAAAGTATTAACACCGAATGGAGACAGTAAGAATGACGTATTCTACATCAGCTGTGTTGATAATAACAAGAATAGCCTTGAAGTTTTCGATAGATGGGGCAAATTAGTGTACAACACTGTAAATTATACCAACGATTGGACTGGATTGGGCAATAACAATCAAGAATTGCCAACTGGAGGATACTTTTTTGTCTTGACATTAAAAAATTCTACAGGTGCGACAACTAAATTAGTAAAAGGATCTTTGACCATTTTAAGAAATTAAAAAACGTATTCACAAAATACATAATAATTTAAAGAATAAAACATGAGAAATATTTTATTTGGCTTGATGATATGTTTGTTTCCGTTATTCAGCTCAGCTCAGGAACATGCAGAATACAACCATTATGTAATTTATCCCTCTTTAATAAACCCAGGGGCCATTACAAAAGAAAACTTACACAGTGTATTTGTCAATTACCGCACACATTGGTCGGGTTTTGATAACAACCAAAATCTGATAACGCTTCAATACGAAGGACCACTTAATGAAAAAGCAGGAATTTCGGCTAGGATTTTTAATGAAAAAATAGCTTCTTTATCGAGATTCAAAGCTCAATTGGGATATGCTTACAAATTAAAATTTGAAAATTATACCATTGGACTGGGCTTGAGCGGGGAATATGAAACCAGGAAATTAACTTCTGATATCCTTCAAGACCCTAATCTTGATCCAAATGATCCAGTAGTTGCATCTTTTGCAGGAGGATACTCCTATTTCAACGCCAATTTTGGCGCACATGCTACCACCAAAAGCGGTATCTTCATTGATTTTGCGTTACCCAAGTTTATCATTGCTCCTTTCACAGAAGGTGACAATGGAAATTATCCCCTTCTACAATCCTTCATAATTGGAGGTGGAAAACGATTTAATATTGACCAAAATGTAAAATTTGGGGTAATTCCTTCTATTTATGTTCGAAAAATTTATTCGGACAATCCACCTACTTATATTGATTTCAATTTATTATTTTCATTCCTAGAAAATAATCTAGTTGGAGGGTTAATGTATAAGGTTGGAACGAATGGTTTGGGCAGTGCTTTGGGATTAACATTAGGTGCTAGTTTCAAAGGAATCTCGTTGAATTATTCTTACGATGCAGCATTTTACAAATTCCAACAATATAACAATGGTAGCCATGAATTGACAGTAGGCGTCAATTTCGGGAAGCAATAATTATTATATTAAAATTGCTAGTTCAAGATTTTATTCCCATTGTTTCATTAAGTAAAGCATATTTTTGATACTTAAAATGTAATAAATCACAGTGCTCCATAAGATTTCTCCATTCCTATTTCTATTTGGGGTATTGATGCTGCAAAACTGTGCTCAAGTTGGAACTATAGCTGGTGGATCAAAAGATATTACTCCACCACAAATATTAGTTAAAAAATCAAGTCCAAATGGGCAAAAAAATTTTAAGCCAAAACAGCTTAATTTTTACTTTGATGAATGGGTAAAACTGAATAACCCTGTTCAAAACATCATCATCAGTCCTCCCATCAAGCAAACGGCGAAAATTGATGTAGTAAATAAGGGAATAAAAATGCTTTTCGAAGAAGGCATTTGGGACGAAGCTACAACTTATAAAATTGCGTTCAATAATGCAATACAAGACATCAACGAAAGCAATGCCATCAAGGATTTCAATTTTATTTTTTCTACAGGCACTCAAATCGATAGTGGAAAAATAATCGGAAGGGTAATAGATTGGTACAACAAACAGCCAATCGCCAATACTGCTGTGATTTTGTATGAAGATATGTCGGACAGCGCGGTTTTCAAATCCCAACCGAAATATTTTGTTACCGCTGAAAAGGATGGGTCATTTTCCTTTTCGAACTTACCCAATAGGCCATTTAAAGTGTATGCATTTCAAGATGAAAATCAAAATAAAAAATGGGATTCTTTAATTGAGAAAATAGGATTTTTGTCACAAACTATTCAAGTTAAAGATTCTATAATTAATCTTGGGGAAATTTGGTTGGCAAAGCAAAAATCAGTGCGCGGTGTTGGCTTGAAAATTTATACCCCAAAAGGCAAAGCACTAATAACCTATGATCAAAATATCAAGGTGGATTCCATCGTTTCCGCTAATAAAAACATATTTTTTAATTATCAAGTCACAAAAACCAAAATTCGCTTCGAGTTCAAAAGCGATACTTTGCTAAATAATAAATTCTTGATTTATTTCAATGACGGGACTAAAGACAGTATCGATGTAATGGTTTATCCTATTAGAGAGTTAAAGTCCAATATTTATCTTGATCCAGATAATACTTATCTTCTGGGTAACCCCATTAATATCATTTCAGATTTCATTGTGGATTCGATTCGCTCTAATTTGGTTATTTTAAACGATTCAAGTCGTCAAGTAGCTATGGATCTAGGTGAAACAAAATATAGTATTGAGATAAAATCTTTGCCTATTGGCGATTCAATTTCAACTCTGGTTATACCTGCGGGAAACTTATTATTTCAAAATAAAATGATCAATGATTCCGTAAAATTTCTATTGAAACCCATAAAATTGGAAGATTATGGTAATATTGGCATAAAATTGAATTGTGAAAATTCTAAACTACCTTTAATCATCCAAATAATAAAAAATGAAAAAGAAATCGTTCATGAATGGAATATTTTTGACAAAAAAAAGGAATTAATACTGACGTCTAAACCATTGGAAAAGGCTAATTATAAAATTATTGTCATAGAGGATGAAAATAATAATGGGATTTGGGATGGGGTCTCCATATTTCAAAAAAAAGTGCCTGAGAGGATTTTTCAGAAAGCTATCGACAATTTTAAACCAAATTGGGAAATAAATATTAGCCTAGAAATACCTACCATTTTTGAACAAAAAGCTATTCAAACTAATTGATTGGTTACACTGATTATACTATGTTAAAACTATCAGCAACAAATCTCGCAAAAACTTATGGATCACGCAAAGTGGTGAATGGGGTAAATATAGAGGTGCAACAGGGTGAAATCGTGGGATTATTGGGGCCTAATGGTGCAGGGAAAACTACTTCATTTTATATGGCGGTAGGTTTTATCCAGCCCGATGAAGGAAAAGTTTTCCTTGATGATCGGGATATCACCAAATTGCCCATGTACCAACGCGCTCAGTTAGGGATTGGATATCTACCGCAAGAGGCTTCAATTTTTAGAAAGATGAGCGTAGAGGACAATATCAGGGCAGTGCTAGAAATGACGAAACTCACGAAAGAAGAACAGAAAGATAAACTCGAATCGCTAATAAGAGAATTTAGACTTGAAAAAGTAAGAAAAAATGATGGAGATACCGTCTCTGGAGGAGAGAGAAGGCGTACGGAAATTGCTAGGGCACTAGCATCCGATCCGAAATTTATTCTTTTGGATGAACCATTTGCAGGGATTGACCCAATAGCCGTAGAAGATATACAACACGTCGTCGCTAAACTTAAAACCAAAAATATCGGAATATTGATTACCGATCACAATGTACAAGAGACTTTATCCATCACAGACAGGGCTTATCTAATGTTTGAAGGAAAAATCCTCAAACAAGGAACAGCGGAAGAGCTGGCTGCAGATGAAACGGTACGAAAGGTTTATTTAGGACAACAGTTTGAACTTAAAAGAAAAATTATTGATCTTTCTGCCCATGATTAAATATTTGTATTTTTTTTTAATTAGCGTTGCTTGGATGGCGTGTGGGTCAGGATCAGATGATCTAGGACAATCCAATGCCATTAGGGTGCATATTGATACCATGTCTATTAAGAAAATTGATTCATTGAAATTTTCATGGCAAAAGGAGTGCGAATTTTATGAAGAAGTACAGACGCCATATTTGTTTGATTCTATTTATAAAGCGAGGATGTATGAAATCGAACAAACCGTTCACTAATCTATCAAAGTTGTCAGTGTTTGTGTTAGGGATCTTATTCTTTGATTCTTGTGAAAAAAGCGTATTAAGCTCTAAAATTGATGTTGACCAAGAAATCAATTTAAAAGTAGCTGAGGCTAAAAAACAATACGAAGCTGATTGCAAAATATCGCTTATTCGTAAAATAAACAAAATGGTGGATAGTGCCTTGATGCAAGACCCAAAATACCTAGACATAGAACTGCGCTATCGAATCCCTCCCCCACCCAAACCACAAAAACCAGACTTACTTTGGAAAACAGATAGTTTGAAGATAAAGCCTCTATTTTAATCCAATTATAAATCAGGTTATTTTCAATATTTTTCATTAATACTTTTTCATTTTTATAAAAATGATTATCTTTTGGACGAAAATCATTTTTTACTTACGAATATTGCCATTAAATGAAACATTTAATTCCATCCTGTATCCTTGTTTTAAGTTTAATTTGTGCGAATAATCTAAAAGCTCAATTCACCATATCATCCGACGGAATCACACCAATGGCTGCCACAGGTTCTTGTAAAGCAGCTTCAGTTGGCATCTATGCCGGTCAAGCTAATCAGGCTGGGTTGGCTTATGCTGAAAATATGGCCTTATATGCCAGTGGTCAAACTCGTTTCATTGGTACTAATATCAAGACACTTGATTTTGGTTTTGTATTGCCGATGGCAAAAAAGGGCACGTTTGGACTAAATATTCAGCAATTTGGTACTGAAGGGTACAAGGAGAATAAAATTGGACTTTCTTATGGTCGTAAACTATTTAAAAACTTGTCAATAGGCGGCCAAGTGGATTATGTTAATGCTAATAATATAGAGCAAGGCAGTCAAAGTATTTTGACCTTCGAGTTAGGCATCCTTGCAGATTTATTGCCCAATTTAAAACTTGGTTTACATGCATTTAATCCAGTTCGAGTAAAACTCAACGAAGATGATGCATTGCCTGCAATTGTCGAATTAGGCTTCAATTATACTGTGGGGCCAAAATTTGATTTATTAGGCTCTCTTGAAAAGGATTTGGAAAGAGATCCCAGGGTGAAAGCTGGTATCGTGTATCGACCTAACCAAAGCTTTTCGGTAAGAACTGGAATGAGAACTGCTCCTTTTGATTTTGGATTAGGATTGGGTTATAACATAAAAAATGCTTTGTCTTTAGATTTCGGGACGAACTATCATCAAGACTTAGGCTTTAGTCCGAGCCTGGCTATAACATATCAGTTCAAAAAATCCTAAAGTGATAGAAAACCATCGTCATTTTATTTTCGTTTTTCCAACCGAATATGAAGCAATAGGAGTTTTTGGTAATAAAATAAAAGGAAATCTAACGCATTTTTCAATTTGTGATAATTGCAAGGTTACTATTAAAATTCTCGAAGCGGGCCCTCCGTTTTTTCAAGTAGAATATCAAAAATTCATTGTCGAAAACAAATTTTCAACAAGCGACATCATCGTGTTGGTGGGCATAGCAGGATCCAACGATCCTAATATTGGAATTGGCGATGTGGTCAACATTGTGTCAGAACAATTTCTTGACCTAGGTTCTTGGAATGAGGATGGTACTTTTATACCTTGGGATGAATTGCCTTTCCGAAAATCAATGGACGATGTCAATTTTTTCATCTTAGAACCATTGCTTATGAATTGCCAAAATGCTTCAGGGGCAACTGTTAGCGCTTCTAGTGGCTATGACCCAATATTCAAAAAATTATATCACAACCAAGACCTCCAAATAGAAAATATGGAGGGTGCTGCTTTTGCTTTGGTCAACAAAATATATGGCATCAATGGTCATCAAATTCGATCCGTTTCTAATTTTGTTGGACCGAGAGATACAAGCAATTGGGACATTGATAAGGCACTATCAACTTTGAGACTAGAAATATCAAAGTTTCTGGATTTGTGTGGGAGAGGTTATCATGATTCGTAAATAACATCAAATAATCAATAAATTAACCAAAGATTGTATCTCATCGGTCTGACAAAAGAAAATATAGGAATCAATTAAAGAAAAATCTAAACACCAAAGATGGAATAATTGCACTAAATTTGTTCGTACTTTTTCTTGAACTTGAACTAATTGTACTGGTATAAGTTGTGTCATTTGACCCGAAAGGCAACCAAAATTCGCCGCCTAAAACAAATTGCCGACCAAAAATATATTCACAGCCAATCGAAGGGCCTATTCCAAAAGATTTTAATTTATCCGTAGTCGTATAATTAGTATTTGAACTACTTTGAGCTGTTTGAGTTGAATTGGTCATATCGAGTCTTATTCCCCCATAAGCATTAACATTTTGTATTTTTTTAATGCCAAAAACACCTATTCCAAAAGAGAATGTATTAATTTTAGTAGATTCACTTTGATTTTCTTCCTTATCGTTCCTATATCCTAGCTCAGGCTCGACCCTAAAATTGCTACCAATATTTATTGGAATAATCAACCTACTGGAGTAAATATTCGAAGAAGATGTAGGGGCCGCTGCATCAAAAGGTGAAAATCGAATACCAGCACCGATCTGGGAATTAGAAGGGGCAGGTTCGGTCTGTGCAAAAGTGGAATGGTTCAATAATTGAAACGTAAACACGAGTAAAACTAGATAGAGATTTTTCATACATTAAATATTTTGATGATTGGAAAATTTATTCTATGACGAAATGATTTTAATTATTCCATAGAATAATTGTATTTATTTTTAGTTTTTTTGAAATTAAATTAATACTTCGTTCTTTACCTTTACGCAATTTTCAAAATTTACAATCCAAAAAACAGCTGTTTATACAAATCGATAAGAAAAGCTTCAGCATGAAATCATCCATTTTCAGATAATCAACAAATTTGCATTTGCCAAACGATAAAAATTAATAATTTTATCAATGAAATTTATCCATATATAATAGTATATATTTGAGAAATAGGTGTATATTTGACCAACAAATTTATTTTTTAGCAAATTCAAGATAAGTGAAACATCAATTTATTATTGTACATTTTAGGCATTTAGCAACTGCTGTAATTATATTATTTTTTATTCCGCAAATATTATTTGCCAAAGAAATCATTGATACAGCTCGAGAGCCATTGATGCAATTTTCCTTAAAAGAACAGCTCAAAGCCAAGAAATTGGGGTTAGACCCAAGCTATAAATTCGACAATGATATCGGCAATCACCATATTGAACTTGGATTACATTATCGTAAAAAAGCTAAAGTTCAGAATACGATAGGATTCGTGAGTCTTGGTATCAGTGCTATATCATTTGGTCTCTTCTCACAATTAATAAAAGAACCTGAGGATAATATTGGAGCTGCATTTGTCACCGCTTTTTTTAAAGTCCAAACCATAGTTGCTGGTGTTACTTTCGGATTGATTTCCCTCATTACATTTACTAATGCAGGTAAGTTGAAATCAAAAAGTAAAAACGAAATCAAATCAGCCAATAGCTATAAATTCAACTAATTTCTCAAAATAATATATCGATAATTAAAATTATACATGTATATTTGAATTAATTTTTATTAACCTATAAATTTAATGCATATGAAAACTTATTGCAGACAATCCATTTGGATTATTTTACTATTTTCATTATTATTAATTTCAAACTCTTACTCACTGATTGCCCAAGAAGGAATTGACACCACAGAAGAATCGTTGATCTACATGTCCCCTGAAGATAAATTTGAGGCAAAGAAATTGGGGCTTAATTTGCCAAATTATCAATACAACGATATGACAACCAATAACCATATCGTTCAAGGATTGTATTATAATACTAGAGCCAAAAGTAAAGCTAAGGCTGGAGGGATCAGTTTAGCAATTTCTGCACTTACTCTTGGAATTGGGTTAGCTACATTATATTCCGTAGATGACCAAAAAAATATCGGTGAAGGTTTTGGTACATTCATTATATCTTTAGGCTTAGGAGGCATTGGTTTAGTTTCAGGGATAATATCTTTGGTCACTTTTAGCCAATATGGTGTTTATAAATCAAAAAGTAAAAACGAAATCAAATCAGCCAATAGCTATAAATTCCATTGATGATAAATATACCAATTTAAACTCCAAAAATATCAACTTTAAATTATTAAATGCTCGTTTTTGAAAAAAGTGGCTTTTTTTATCAATTTTGATTAAATAATTGTTAAAAATTTTGGTAGTCATCAACTATATATATTACTTTGCACCATATTTTTATAACAATAAATTAAAACTAAAAAATGTCTAACATTGCTGAAAGAGTTAAAAAAATTGTAGTTGACAAACTTGGAGTCGATGAGTCATTAGTTGTAGCAGAAGCCAATTTCAATAATGACCTTGGTGCTGATTCTCTTGATACAGTCGAGCTAATCATGGAGTTTGAAAAAGAATTTGATCTTACCATAGCTGACGAGCAAGCTGAGAAAATCACAACTGTAGGACAAGCCATCAAATTTTTAGAGGGCGAACTGCAATCATAAATAAATTTTAACCCGAAATAAACCACAGTTACATAACTAACTGTGGTTTATTTTTTTGTAATTTGCGCAATTTCTTTAACTTTGGGCATGAATTCATATATCCAAAACAATAATCAATGAAACGAGTAGTAGTCACAGGAATTGGGGCTCTTACTCCCATTGGCAATAATATCCATCAATATTTAGAGGGGTTGCAAAAAGGTGTCTCAGGGGCCAACTTGATTACGAAATTTGATGCCACCAACTTTAAAACAAAATTCGCATGCGAAGTAAAAAACTTTAATGCTGAAGATTTTATCGATAAAAAAGAAGTAAAGAGATTAGATCCTTTTACCCAGTATGCTCTAGTAACTGCTCAGGAAGCTTTTAACATGTCGGGCTTAGATCTTTCGACTATTAATCTAGATAGAGCGGGAGTCATTTGGGGCAGTGGTATTGGAGGTTTAAAGTCTTTAGAGTCTGAGATTGAAGAATTCGCAAGAGGCAATGGAATTCCTCGATTCAACCCATTCATGGTACCGAAAATGATTTCAGATATTGCTGCTGGTCAAATTTCCATTAAATTCGGGTTCAGAGGTATCAATTATGCTACCGTTTCGGCCTGTGCATCTTCAACGCATGCTATCGGAAATGCTTTAGACTATATCCGTTGGGGAAAAGCGGATATCATCATGACGGGAGGCTCGGAAGCTGGTGTTACAGCGGCAAGTATGGGCGGATTTAATGCCATGAAAGCCCTTTCGGAAAGAAATGATGACTACCCTACCGCCAGTAGGCCATTTGATAAAGATAGAGATGGTTTTGTACTTGGCGAGGGAGCTGGAGCTTTGGTTTTGGAATCCTTAGACCACGCTTTAGCTCGTGGTGCTAATATTTTGGTTGAAGTGTGTGGTTCTGGCATGACCGCTGATGCTTATCATATCACCGCGCCACACCCTGAAGGATTAGGTGCTACAAATGTGATGCGACTCGCACTTGAGGATGCTCAATTAAACCCTGAAGACATTGATTATGTTAATGTTCATGGTACATCCACCCCTTTAGGTGATTTGGCTGAAACAAAGGCCATATTAGGTGTATTTAAAGACCACGCTTACAAGTTAAATATTTCATCAACCAAATCCATGACTGGTCACTTATTAGGTGCCGCTGGGGCCATAGAATCCATAGCAGGTATTCTTGCTATGCAACACGGTTTTGTGCCTCCTACCATCAATCACTTTACGGATGATCCAGAAATTGATGGCAAACTCAATTTAACATTCAATGAAGCCCAAACTCGCAAAATTAATGCATTTTTAAGCAATACATTTGGTTTTGGGGGTCATAATAGTTCTATAATATTCAAAAGGTATTAACCAAAATTTTGAATAGTTTCAAGCGTATATATAACCTTTCACTTTCCGGAGACAAAGAATTCGTTCGAAATCTTCGAGATATATTGGGCTTTACACCAGCCAATATTGCCCTATTTAAGATGGCATTTTATCATAAATCAACCCCAGCTCAAGGTCAACCTGAAGCGCTGAATAATAACGAACGATTGGAGTTTTTAGGCGATGCATTGCTCAGCTCTATCGTTGCAGAATATTTATTTAAAAAATATCCTCACGGAAATGAAGGCTTTTTGACCAAAATGAGATCTAAAATCGTCAAAAGAGACACATTGAACGAAGTGGGTGAAAAAATGGGGCTTGATTTTATCCTCAAAGAGCTCAATCCTACCCGCATCAGTAAATCAATGCTAGGTAATGCACTAGAAGCTTTGATTGGCGCCATATACGTCGAATTAGGCCACGACAAGACGAGAAAATTTGTGGTTTCAAAGATTTTGAGAAATTTTTTGAATATTCACGAATTAGAAACCTGGGATGACAATTATAAATCGCAGCTGCTCGAATGGTGTCAGAAACACAATAAAAATGTTGATTTCGTACTCCTCGACAAGTTAAAACAATCCAAACGCGATTTTTTTAGAGTAGCCATCGTGATTGATGGAATACAGCTTACTGAAGCCCAAAATTTCAACAAAAAAGCCGCTGAACAGTTAGCTGCCGAGAAAGCACTTCCCTTTCTACCTAAATTTCTCGAAGATTATCCATCTACCCCTGTTTCAGAAGTCACTGTGTCGCTACCTGCAGATGATGAAGCCATTATCAATCAATTGATCGAAGAGTCTTAAACTTTTCATTTATCGTATTATTTTATAAAAAACCAACTGATTATTTCTATGAATAATTCAATCATTATTTGGTAAATTTGATGGGAAAAATTAAATACAATGCGCACGGATAGAATTTATAAATTGACCTTTGCTAGTGTATATCCTCATTATATCAAGAAGGTTGAAACAAAAGGGCGTACCAAAGCGGAATTGGATGAAATTATCTTTTGGTTGACTGGTTACAACCAAGATAGTCTTCAGGAACTCATCGACAACAAAACCGATTTTGAACATTTTTTTGCTCAAGCACCCAATTTTAATCCAAATGCCGTTAAAATTACAGGTGTAATCTGTGGATATCGCGTTGAAGAAATAGAAGACGAGGTCATACGAAAGATACGATATCTGGACAAAATGATAGACGAGCTCGCTAAAGGAAAATCAATGGAGAAAATTTTGAGGAAATAATCTTTTGAAATTTTTGGAAAGAAAAATCTAAGATTAAAATGCGACTCCGGTAAGGTCGTATGAATTGTTTTTGCCTTGTACAATATTTCATTCATTCTAAGATTTTGGGATAAAATTCAATGGCTCTATACTTGAAAAAAGTTAATTGTTCAGGATAGAGCGAGAAAAAAAATTTCATCGAAAAGGACATTAGAAATTTGATGATTATTTGAGTCTCTTGATATTCTTGTTATTAATTAAAGATTTCATTTGTGTAATCGCAATTTTATTTAATTGGATTAATCTTTTTGATGGTTCTATCCCTTGATGAATTAAAACGGCATTTATGCTTTCTAAATTGCTTAGCACTACTAATTGGTCAATATTAGCCATATCGCGGATATTTCCTTCTGCTACTGGGTTGTCGTCACGCCACTGCTTAGCTGTAACGCCGAATAAAGCTACGTTTAACAAATCTGCTTCGTTTGCAAATACTAAAGATTTTTGACTTTTGTTCAATTCTTTTGGTATCAAATTTTCCTTGATGGCATCTGTATGAATATGATAATTTACTTTTGCCAAAGTGCGTTGAAAATTCCACTCTAATTTTAGTCTGTCGTTTTCATCTTCTTTCAGACGTTGAAATTCTTTAATCAGATATAGTTTAAAAACCGAGCTAACCCATGATGCAAATTCAAAGGCAATGTCTGTATGTGCAAATGTTCCACCATTTTTACCTTGCTTAGATACAATACCTTTTGCATTAGTAAATTCAATCCATTTTGTTGGAGATAAAGTAAACGAATTGGATCCAGCTTCAAATAGAAAGGAGTCGAATTCGACCCCTTTAAAGTCGGGGTTGTTCAGCTGTTCCCAAATTCCCAAAAATTCTATGGTTGTTCGGGACCTCATCCAATTTTTAACGACATCTTTTGGTTCGTCAGAGTTTTTATTTCGTGCGATATCAGTTAATGATATAAAATCTTCTCCGTTAACTTTTAATGTGTTTACTTCAATTCCTTTTACCGTTAAGATTTTTTAATTTACTCATATTTTGTTTCTTTAAACTTCATACATTTTTCGTTCCTGATATAGCTAACAGTTAGGACGCCTTAAATACAGCGAAATTTTATAATCTATTCTAAGGTAACCTTAAATTTTAAATCAGTCCGATTTTCTAAGTACATTTTTTGAAGCGTTGAAATGATTAATAAAAAACTAAAAGCATCTGCATCATAAAACCCTTGATTAAACTTGTTTTGTGCCTCATTTTCATAAGCTGATTTATGAAATGGAACTAATAAGCTTGTTCCATGTACAAAGTCAGATCTGAAGTCGTACATTTTTTTTATTTTTTTCTTAAAAGTTTTCATCTCTCCGAGATAGCATTGAATTCTGGTTTCTAATTGGTGTGAAAGGTGATTGTCACCCTCTATGTAAATCAATTCTAAAATTCTCATTTTGAAAATAAATTTGCTAATATCATTTTCTTCTGCAATTACATAGGTTAGGTTTATTAATGCTTTTTGATAAATATTTTTGGGTATTTCAAGGAAAAATAATTTGTTCTCAATTATCCAATTGAAATAGTCATAAAAATTAAGGTATTGTATGTCTGGATACATTAATGTATTGATCAATTCTAAATAATCTCGAAAAATCAGAATTTTAGGTAAATTAACACGAAAACGTTGAGAATTGATAAAAACTATTCCTTCCCTAATCTTTAAACTGAAAGGACGTGAAATTTGAGATAATACAAGTATTTCAAAAATGTGGTCTCCAAAAACATCAGAAATTGAATAGGGTAAATGTTTTAACAATTCTTCCCGCTCAGTAACTTTAGTAACACTATCACCAAAAAGCCAATTAACAACATAATTATCAATATTTATTTTGGCTTTGACAGTAAACTTTAATGAGTCTTCCTTTCGCCCAATTAAATTTGGCTTTAACCCACCTTGATAATTCAGACCTGAATCAAATGATACTATTTTAGCACTCATGGTGTAATCAGATATCCATTCTTCATTAATCAATTTGAATTTTGATAAAACTAAATTGATTTCATCGACGATTAATGATGTTTGATTAAAATCATAATTTTCCGATATAAAATCGGGTACTATTGAATAAAATATTTCTAATTTGTAATCCATAATTGCATTTTATATTTTGATTTATCCATGTCAATTATACTTAAAACCAAAAAAAATTAACCAAAACAAAAAAGTTAATAAAGGAAATAATTAGGTTTTGGTAATGAAGATTTGTCGGTTTATTAAGTTTTACAGGTTTTCATAATACATCATCTAGCAAATATAAAATAAAAGCAAAGAAAAATCAATATTTTTTACATGTTTTTAGGAGAGACTTAATTTTATAAAAAGATATGTGTAAGATTGAAGTTTGACCCCGTCGGGGTCAAAGGCATTGCTTAAGCTTTCGGCAATAATCATTTGAACCCTTTGGGTTCCTAGGAGAATGCTTAAGCTACGGAAATGAAAAGCTGAGAGCTACATTTCAAGCAGAATAGGAGCAATATCCAGTAATCTGGTATTAAAAAAAGCGGAGAATTTGGCAGTCCTAGCGCGCAAGTGATGGTAGTGGCTTGGTCGTGAGATTTATCTCAGGACGGAGCATCGCGAACCCACGAACAGCAAGGTCCTCACGGAGTGAGGATGCGCCCAAAATTACTTTGGGTAAATCACTAAAATACTTTGGCAAAATATTGTACCTTTGCGCTCTTAAAAACAAAATTTATGGCTCTTAAGTGTGGTATCGTGGGTCTCCCAAATGTCGGAAAATCAACGCTGTTCAATGCTTTGACTTCTGCGAAAGCCCTAGCGGCTAATTATCCTTTTGCTACGAAGGATCCCAATCTGGGTATCATCACGGTGCCAGATCCGAGATTGGATGCGCTGGCGGAGATAGTCATCCCTGAGAGGGTGCTTCCGACGACGATCGAGATTTTGGATATTGCAGGATTGATAAAAGGGGCGAGTAAGGGCGAAGGATTGGGCAACCAATTTTTGGCGAATATACGTGAGGTGAACACGATAATCCACGTCGTACGGTGCTTCAAAGACGATAATGTCATCCACGTGGATGGCAGCGTGGATCCAGTTCGCGACAAGGAAATAGTAGATACCGAGCTGATGCTCAAGGACTTAGAGTCCATAGAAAAAGCCATCGACCGCTTGAAAAAACTGGTCAAAGGAGGCGACAAAGAAGTTTTGCATCAATTGGCGATCGCAGATATCGTCGAAAAGCATCTCGAGTCTGGGTGTCCAGTTAGGACTGCACCGATTGATATCGAGGACAGGCCATTCGTCGCCAGTTTGTTTTTATTGACGGACAAGCCAGTTCTTTATGTTTGCAATGTCGATGAGGACAGTGTGCTAGATGGGAATATTTATGTGCAGGATTTTAAGCAAGCTGTAGCTGATGAAAATGCCGAGGTCATCCTCGTGAGTGCGGGTATCGAAGCGGAAATAGCTGAATTGGAAAGCAAGGAAGAACAGAAGGAATATTTGTCGGCTTTGGGTCTCTCTGAACCTGGAGTAAACAAGGTGATACGATCGGCATACAAACTACTGAACCTAATCACATATTTCACAGCTGGAGTAAAAGAAGTGCGAGCCTGGACGGTAGAAAATGGTTGCAAAGCACCTCAAGCTGCTGCGGTAATTCACACGGATTTTGAGAAAGGATTCATCCGCGCAGAAGTCATCGGATACGACGATTATATCAAGTACAAGTCCGAAGCTGCGATCAAAGAAGCTGGAAAACTCGGCGTAGAGGGCAAGGAATATGTCGTAAAAGATGGGGACATCATGCACTTTAGATTCAACGTCTAAGGCATTTTTACATCGTTAAAATCAATTAAGTAATAGTTTTGGCTGATTGGGGTCTGCCCCAATATTGGGTGCTGTCTGGACATTCCAACCAGAGGCTAAGGCTGCATGTCTGACAAGCGAGATGGCGTCCTTTGCTTGTTCAATGGCCAAGGTGGGCAATTGGCTGTGTTCGATTTTATTCTTAATCAAATCCTTGGCTTCGATTTGCATTTTGGTAAGGTCTTCGGGAGAAAATTTATTGAAACTTCCGTGTTTTAAGTCGTAGTACTGACAATCAGTCTCCAAGGAGATGAGTTGGGGGCTTGGAAAATGACGAATGTGCAAAATTTTGTTTGATTCGTCCACTTCTAGTATCATTTTGTTGAGATCGAATCCCAAAATGGCTTTAGCCTTGACGATGACGAGGGCTTTTTTTTCAGAACTGAATAAATCAAAAAAGTAAGATGCCGTATCTGATTTGCTATAGATCTCACTGAATTCACCTTCCACAGCGGCCAATTTACAGATTTTGCGGGTACTTTCGAGCAATAACTGACCTTCAGTCCTCACATGGCTGGCTTTAGATCTTCGCGTAAAATACAACACAACCAGCGCTCCAAAGGCAATACCCAACAAAACCAACATGAATTCGAACATAGATTGAAAATAAATATTATTAAAAAACTTTGTATAATGACGAATTGAATGGGTAAAGATAACTTTTAAGGCTAACTTTTTTTAGAATCATTAGAAGCTGGGCATGAATTTGAAGATATTGAAAAAAATATCCTTGTCAGAGATTTGAAAAATAATAAATAAAAATTTACCTTTGCAGTCCCTCCTGAAAAGGAGAATTAAGCGGTGATTGTAGCTCAGCTGGTTAGAGCGTCGGATTGTGGTTCCGAAGGTCGGGGGTTCGAAACCCCTCATTCACCCATCGAAGCGTCAGAAATTCTGGCGCTTTTTTTTTGCACCAATTATCCACAATACACATATATTACGGTTTTTTTTCATAAGTTTGTTGCAGAAATGCTAAGTGCGACAATATTCAAAAGGAGAAAACAGTTTTTAATAACAAAAATCAGTTTCGCATGAAATTAAATAGCTTCATTATTCTTTGTGGCATCTTTTATTCTGCTACGATGCTAGGACAAAAGACGACAATTTTCACAGAATCAAAATTTAATTTTAAAAAAGGAGTCGAATTGTACGAAAAGGGCGTATATGCAGGAGCCCAACAGTACTTTAAGAAAGCTCTTGAGCAAACGACCTACCCTACTGATAACAATTCTAGAGTCATCCGTACTCAAGCAGAAATCATGTACGCCAAGTCTGTACTGAAAGCTGGGCGATCTGAGGGTGAAAAACTGATGCTTGATTTTTATCGAGATCGCAAGCCCGATGCGGCGTCGGATCAAGCCATCTTGGAATTGGGAAATTTCGCCTACAACAAGAAAAAGTACGATGAAGCCATCGAGTATTATTCGATGATTGAAGGGACAGGATTGAGCACCGAAGAATATACTGAATTAAAATTCAAGCTCGCTTATGCGAATTTCGTTAACAAAAATTTTACTAAGGCGAGAGAATCTTTTAATTCAATCCGAAACATTCAAAACAAATACTATTATCCAGCAAATTATTATTTTGGAATGGCCAGTTATTTTGACAAAAAATACGACCAAGCCATTCAGGGATTTAAAGTTTGTGCGGCCTATAAAAAATACAAAAATTTAGTTCCATACTATATTTGCCAAATTTATTATGGTCAGAAAAAATATCAAGAGGTTATAGATTATGGTACTACCCTACTCAATGATCCTGACATCCAGAAGAAAAGCGAAGTGAACCAACTGATCGGTCAGTCCTATTTTCAATTGGGAAGATATTCTGAAGCCCTTCCCTATATGGAAGAATACGCCTCCAATAGCTCTGGTGTAAGTCCCGAGACCATGTTCCAAATCGGCTATACATATTATAAAAATGGGAACTACCCCAAGGCCATAGAATACCTCAAGGAGTGCGATCAAAGCAATACTCCTATGGGACAGAACGCACTATATTTTTTGGCTGATAGTTATATAAAAACCAAAGATAAGCCTTCGGCTAAAAATGCATTTATGAAAGCCTCCAATATGAATTTTGATGCAGAAATGACCGAAAATTCAAAATTCAATTATGCAAAACTGTCCGCTGAAATGAACGGCGACCGTGAAGCAGTAATGATTCTTTCCAAAATACCTCAGGGATCAAAATATTATGCCGAGGCACAAAAAGTGCTTGGTGATGTGCTTGAAAATACCAAAGATTATGACAATGCCATCAAGATTATCGAAAGCATAGACCAACCTAACGAAAAGTTGAAGGAGGCTTATCAAAAGATATGCTATCAAAAAGGCTTACAAGAGTACAATAATAAAGCTTATGAGGGTGCTTTGGCTTATTTTATAAAATCTGATAAATATCCCATCAATAAAAGCATAAAAACGCTCATATCATTTTGGAGAGGTGATATTTACCATTTAAAAAAGGACTTTCCTGCCAGTATCGAACATATGGATAATTATATCGCTGATTATAAATTGGTCAAAGTGACGTCTGATATTTCGACTTTGCCAGTCGCGCAGTATGTTCTTGGATTTAGCCAATTTAAGCTGGAAAATTATAGCGCTGCATTAAAATCGTTCGAATCTGCGGTTAATGGGATTAAAAAGAATAACAAGATCAAAGATGCGTTTGTAAATAAAAATGTACTAGGCGATGCCGTTATGAAGGCAGGCGACTGTAATTTCAAGAAAAACAACTATAAAGAGGCTCTAGCTTTGTACAATGAAGCCATAGATAACAAGTATGAAGGCTTCATTTATGCAATGTTTCAAAAAGGAATCATACAAGGATTGGATGGAGACAAACAAGACAAAATAAACACATTGTCTGAAATTCCTAATCGCTACCCAAATTCTCTATACGCCGATCAGGCATTGTATGAATTAGGAAAAACACACCAAGAAATGGAGGCATACAAGTTGGCAAAAGGGCCTCTGACTAAGCTTGTGACTAATTACAAGGATAAATCTAAACTGGTCAACAAATCTTATATTTTATTGGGGCTGATTTCATACAATAGTGGAGAAAAAGAATCAGCACTTACTTACTATAAAAACGTTTTCAATAATAATCCATCTAAGGAAGATGCCGAATATGCTCGAGCTGCGATTGAAGAGATTTATCTTGAAATGGGTCGAGCCGACGATTATATTGAATACATTGAAACCATTCCTGGGTACAAAATGTCGAAAGATTCAAAGGATTCGTTGAACTTTAGAGTTGCGCAAAATCATTTTGAACTGGGCAATTGGCAAAATGCTATCACAGGGTTTGATGAATATTTGAAAAAATTTCCCAATGGGGCCAATACATTGCAAGCATTTTATTCTAGGGGAGAAAGTTATTTGGCATTAAAAAAGTATGACAAAGCCTTAATCGATTTTGAAAAAGTAATAGAAAAAGGAAATTCTGAATACTATGTTGTTTCTCTAGATAAAGCGGCTATCATTGCTTATCACCATTCCAATGCTTTCGCACAGGCATACACTTATTATTCAAAACTGGAGAAAGTCGCTAGAACTGAAGACAAACAATTCCAAGCTCAATTGGGTGCGTTGAGGAGTGCGCATAGAAGTCAAAATCAAGATGGCGTAGCAGAATATGCTGTGAAGGTCGCCAACAATCCAAAATCTTCTGCCGATGAAAAAGCATTGTCTAATTATTATCTAGGGAAGCTTAACTACGATCGAAATGACCTTGACAAAGCCTCAGAATATTTTACCAAAGCACTGAAAGGCGGCGAAAACGAACAAACAGCCGAATCCCGCTACATGCTTGCCAAAATTTATTACGATCAGGAAAAATGGGATGAAGCTGAACAGGCTTGCAATACGGCTATAGAAGGCAACTCTGGGTTCCCTTATTGGATAGCAAAGTCTTTGCTGCTTATTTCCGACACTCAAGTCAAAAAGTCTGACTATTTCAATGCCAGAGCTGCGCTCGAAGCAGTCGTGGAGAACTTTGAAGGAGATAAGGCTTTAGTAGATGAAGCCAAGAAAAAGCTCAAAGAATTGGATCAAATAGAAGGCAAATTAAATCGCGTAAACCTCAAAACCAATGAATCGAAAACATTGGAAATGGAAGAAAACTAATATTCAATTATTATCAAGTAAAAGTAAGATTATGAAAAATACGAAATATATATTGAGCATTGCTGTTCTTGGATTTAGTCTCAATTTGTTTGGACAAAAGGAACTTCCTTCAGGTAAGATTGAAGTTATTAAAAACTTTGATGCACGACTAGCTGAATCTGAAAAGTTAGAATTGACAGCTCCGTATAGCACAGCTCCATCCAAGGACGTCGAATACGACTACCAAGTCATTGCAAAGGATAAAATAACAGTAGATGTGCAACCACCGACAATCAAACCCGTTGCCGTTTCACCCGAAAAAAGCAACGACAAATCATATAAGCATTATGTAAAAGCGGGTTATGGATTTCCAGCATCGCCTTTGGTAGAAGCCAATTTTGCATTAGTCCAAAAGCCGGGCTTTTCCTTAGATTTATTGGGTAGGCACTATTCTGCCAATGATAAAAAAATAGAATGGCAGCGGTTTTCTGACACTGACCTTGGATTGAACTTAGGCTACGACCACAAGAAGGGAATCGGCATAAAAGGAGATATCGGTTACACGATAAATTCTGCATATTTGTATGGCTACAACCATGATAGCTTACAGTTTTCAAAAGAAAATGCACAAAAAAAATACACCAATACCGGCTTGGGTTTAAAATTTTACAATACCATAAAAAATAAAATTGATGTTGACTATTGGGCTCATATCAAGTACGATAATTATAGAGATAATCTTGCCACAAGAGAGAACGACATCGTATTGGATTTTGGCGTAAAAAAATATCTGAATCAAAAACACCCAATAAAACTTGCCATCTTGTCAGATGTGACCAATGTAAAAGACACCTTGAATCAAGATCTCAATAATTTCATCATCAATCCCTCATTTACATATCAGGGAGATGGATTCAGTGCTAAACTGGGAATGCGGATTGCTTTGTTAAATGACCATTTTTATTTCTTACCAGACGTCGAGTTAAATGCAAAAATTGTACAAAATAAATGGATTATATTCGCTGGTTGGGAAGGAAATTATCTGAAGAACACATACAAAACACTTTCTAGATTTAATCCTTACATTCATTCCAGGCAAATATATAAAAACACAAAATTGAATGATATATATGCAGGATTTAGAGGCAATGTTTGGGATCTTCAATATGAGGCGAAGGCTGGATATCGTCAAGTAGATGACTTGGCGTATTTCGTGCAGCACAAGGAAGATTCGAGGTTTTTTAAAGTGGGTTATGATACAGCTACTGTTATATTCGTACACGGTCAAGTAGGTACACAAGTTTTAGAAAATCTGAGTGCCACAGCCACTGTTATTGTCAATTCGATCGATCCCAAAAATGAAGCTAAGCCTTGGATGCTCCCGACGCTTCAATTTAATTTGAGCGCAAAATATAAAGCATTAGCTGATAAGCTTACAGTTAAAGCTGATTTGTTTTTTGGTAATGGCATGAGTTTTAAACTTGCAGACGGCACTGCTGACAAAGGAAACCCACTCTTCGATGTAAGCATTGGAGGGGATTATATGTTCTCTGAAAATTTTGGAGCATTCATCATGTTGAACAATTTGGCATTCAACAAATATAAAGTATATCAGGACTATCCTACCTTTGGTCTCAATGCCGTTGGAGGTATCATTGCTAGATTTTAACATAGTCAATTGTAAGTCAAGTGTTTGCACATTATATAAAAATTAATCTGTTAATTATATTTGGATTTTTTTTAATTTTTAAAAACTTGGCATTGTATTTGCATGAATTCAGTAAAAAATAATTTAAAAAGGGAACTTAAATATTTAAATTAGTGTTATCTTTGTATTGATATTTTTTATATATCAATTATTTATATATAATTTGATTTGGCTTCGGCCATTAACATAAAGAAGTAGTTTTCTTATTTTGAGACCTTAGTCTTCGGCCCGAAATTACAAAGGTATTTTCGGGCTATTTTATTTTAGTCATTTTCACACTACCCAAACAATATGTATTTCAACAATATATTAGAAACCATAGGCAATACTCCGCTTGTAAAATTGAATAAAGTCACGGAAGGAATACCAGCACTTGTGTTAGCGAAAATCGAAACATTCAATCCTGGACATTCCATAAAAGATCGTATGGCGCTCAAAATGCTCGAAGATGCAGAACAGAGGGGCGATATCAAGCCAGGTGGCACCATCATAGAGTGTACTTCGGGCAACACGGGTATGGGACTTGCAATAGCTGCTTGTGTGAAGGGATATCGATGCATATTTACAACCAGCGACAAGCAATCCAAAGAAAAAATGGATATGCTAAGAGCTTTGGGCTCCGAGGTTATCGTTTGTCCTACCAATGTTGAACCCAATGATCCAAGATCGTATTATTCTGTAGCAGAAAGACTAAATAAAGAAATTCCAAATTCATATTGGTGCAATCAATATGACAATCTTTCCAATACGTTAGCGCATTATGAATCTACTGGACCAGAAATTTGGGATCAGACAGAAGGAAAGATAACCCATTTGGTAGTAGGTGTAGGCACGGGCGGAACCATCTCGGGTACTGCAAAATATTTAAAAGAAAAGAACCCCAATGTCCAAGTTTGGGGGATTGACACCTTTGGATCAGTTTTCAAAAAATACCACGAAACGGGACAATTTGATGAAAAAGAAATTTATCCTTACATTACTGAAGGCATCGGCGAAGATATTTTGCCTAAAAACGTAGATTTTTCTCTCATTGACCATTTTGAAAAGGTTACAGATAAGGATGGGGCCATCATGGCTCGCAAATTGGCTAGAGAAGAGGGCATCTTGCTAGGATATTCTGCTGGATCGGCCATGGCTGGACTGTTGCAACTTAGAGGCAAACTCAAACCAACAGATGTGGTAGTCTTGATATTTCACGATCATGGAAGTCGATATGTAGGTAAGATTTTTAACGATGATTGGATGAAGGAAAGGGGCTTTTTGGATGGTGAGAACAAAGTCAAAGACATTATTACCTCGAAGAAGGCCAAACAGTACATAACGATCCAATCAGTTCAATCCATCCGCGAAGTTTTTGCACTCATGAAACAACACGATATATCCCAGCTACCCGTATTGGAAGGCGAAAAACTAGTGGGTTCGATAACCGAAAACTCAATTGTGAATTTTTTACTGGATCCAAATGCCCAAGCCAACCAAAACGATGAAATTAGGTCCATCATGTCTGAGCCATTCCCACTAGTAGATATGGAAATGAATGCTAGAGATTTGACAAAATATATAAGCAAATCGATTCCTGCGGTTCTAACCAAAGACCAAATCGGAAATATGCATATCATAACTCAGTATGACTTGATACAGTTCCTATAGAGTGTACATAGTATTTTTAGCAAATGGTTCGATCGCACCAATATATCGAACCCTAATGGCCAACTATTGGCCTTTATGCGTGAGCGAAACAAGTTATTTTTAAATGTTTGTCAGGATACATGTTAGATAATCATACAAAACGCATCATCATCGTACGCCATGGTGAGACTGCCTATAATGCTTTAGGGATAGTCCAAGGTAGGGGTATTAATGCCGAACTCAACGAGAAAGGATGGCTACAAGCCAGAAAATTTTGCGAATATTTTAATTCTGAATTTTTTGATTTGGTGGTTAGTTCCACCTTGGTTCGAAGCCAACAGACGGTATCAGAAATCGTAAAAAAAAATCCCAAAGCTTGGGTCATCAGTTCACTTATCGACGAAATTTCATGGGGAAAAAGTGAAGGATTGGCAAATAAAAATATCATCAATGATAATTACAATCTGCTCATAGATCGCTGGAGCAAGGGTGATTTTGATTCAAAAATCGAAGAAGGAGAAACAGCTTGGGAATTAGCCGCTAGATGCCAAATATTTATCGATTGGCTACAACATATTCCACATAAAAACATTTTAATATGTACACATGGCAGAACCATCAGAGTTTTGATAGCACTGCTCAAGGGATTGCCTTTGAATAAAATGGAAGAAATAGAGCACACTAATACTGGGTGGTATGATCTAAAATACAAAGAAGATATATTTGTTTTTAATGAAGAGAATAGTATAAAGCATCTTGCATGAAAAAGTATCAAGGAGTGGCCGTAAATTATTGGAATACAAGGCCATTTATACACGGAATGAACTTGAATGGATTGAAAGGCAAAATAGAAATACAGCTCGAAGTGCCAGCAGTTTGCGGTAAACTATTTTTTGAAAAGACAGTTGACTTCGCTTTATTGCCTGTGGGAGCACTGGTCAAAAATAATCATTGTGTAATGACTGATTACTGTATTGGTGCTGAAAATGAAGTATATACAGTAGCACTTTTTAGTCCCTCAAAGATGGAGGCAATCAAAAAAATATACCTCGACGACGAAAGCATGACCTCGGTTTTGTTATGCCAAATACTTTGTAAACACCATTGGAATATCGAAGTAGTTTTTGAATCAAAAAAAATAATGAATGTCAAAGAATTAACTCCAGAAGAAGCCATTTTGGTGATTGGAGATAAATGTCTTGCATTTCAAGATAAATATCAAAAATGGGACCTAGCCATAGCTTGGAAAGAATATACGGGACTTCCCTTTGTGTTCGCTGTTTGGGTGGCTCAAGACGAAACCATCAAAGAAGCTTTACACGATGCACTGAATGAGTCATTTCAATTGGGCTTAGAAGATATCGATCTGATAATAAAAGAATGTCACCAAGAAACCCCTGAATTTCCATTTTCCAAATATTTTAAGGAAAATATAAGCTATTCGTATGATGAGCAAAAACGAAAAGGAATGGCCAAATTTCTACACCTGGCACAAAATTTCACTTAATCATCATTCCCTATTGATTGGGCAAGTCATACAGTGGGATCCTCCTCTAGCCCTGCTGAGCTCCGATGAGGGTATTGTAATGATGGTTTTCTCTAACATTTCTAACGTAAGTCCGTTTTCTTTGATATCTTTTAAAATATCCAAAGCAGATCTAATCGCAAAACCATTCTGCACAAAAGCTTTTTCAGTCTTTGGATTTCGGTCATAAGTGATGGCTACGCCAGGCTTTAAAGCGACCAAATTACAACCATCGGTCCACTGCTCGCGTTCTTGATAAGGAGAGATGCCATTTCCTGAAAAAATAAATTTCATGTTCGGATTGATCTCAGCTAGGATAAAGTCCTTGACATTGTAATAAACCTTTTGGGTACCATCTGATCTAAAAACCGTAACATAAGAA
The DNA here is from genome assembly GCA_016720635.1 of Saprospiraceae bacterium. Classification (GTDB taxonomy): domain Bacteria; phylum Bacteroidota; class Bacteroidia; order Chitinophagales; family Saprospiraceae; genus JADKKF01. Next base: position 125,001 of record JADKKF010000010.1, on the reverse strand, counting down.
CCCAGTCCATCATAGATTATAGGCTTGTAAACTACAGTAAAATCTTTATCGATCCTCGTGAATATCGTATCGATGTGCATGAATGATCTCTCAGAAGGGATATTCACCTGGACTACATTTTCTACTATTTTTTTCTCAAAAATAACCTTCTTCAAAGCGTGAAATGCATGATCTGTGGTCCTTTCACTGCAACCCACAAGAACATACTGAGGGTCAAACATCATCACATCTCCTCCTTCTATACATACTTTTTCGCCCCACCGTGAAGGCGGAAATTGCTCGATTAGATTAAGATTGATTATCTTTTGCTGATCATACAGTGTCCCAAAATAAGGATGTGCCCAAAATATAAACCTTGTCAGTATATTCTCACGAAATCTTGCTTCCTTGGCAGCCCTTGTTATGATTACGTGATCCTTGATAGTCACGGCAATATCCCTAGTAAATATAAAATTAGGAATGGGTTCAAAATAAATTCGATCTTCTTTCTCCCAATAGCCTGTGATAAGAACCTCGACGAGCTCAGGAGTCGTCAAAGTTTCATTGAATAATTGGGTAGTAGCTATGGGCAATTCTTCGTATTCCACGATCATCTTGACCAACTCTGCCTTTTTTTCAGAATCGGAGTCAATGGCTTCCTTGAGCAAATTATAGGCATACATAACATTTGATTCACCTATAAGTCCACGCAAAACACTCGTGAATACGTCATGTTCGGCTTGCATCTGCGGCAAATGCACAATATCGTCAAAGAGTAAGTCCTCTGATTTTTTTGGAGTAATCCTAGCTATACCGCTATCTGGTCTATGGACAATGACTTGCTTTAATTGGTTAATTTCTGAATCGCAGAATATAGGCATAAAACTATCAATTTATTAAATAAGGCAGTACAGTTTCGATTTTGTGGGTATAATTGAAAATATTTAATTTATTCAAATTCAAAGTAAAGGTAATTTGTTTTTCATACTTATTCAAGCCGCGATTACCGCCATTTTCTTCACGATAAACTCTATTAATATTCTTAGAATAAAATATCGGAAACTGAACGCTAAAGAGGCCATCCATATAGTCCAACATCACCCCTGCGGTGTAAGAAAAAGGTGACTCAAAGCCCTCGATATCTTGCTCAGGATCATACGATGGGTTTTGCGCATACCCTAGATCTACATAAGGTTTTAATGGGAAAAATTTGCCAGTTTGAGGCAGATCTAACTTGGCATTAAATGCCAGAATATAATAACTAGAATTCAAGAATGACCGATCATATTCGAAACGATTTTTGAATCCTCCCATGATTTCTACATTTTGTTGACCAAAAATCCCCTGATAATCGTTACGCCCCATTAATGCAAATTCTTTATAATAATCAACGCTTCCATTGCCCAAAAGTGAATAATATCCTCGATTTAATTCATCGCTGAATGAAAGATTTGATTGTTGAGTATTTTTTATAAAATAACCACCAAAAAGCCTAACATCGAACTTTTTATTTTTCATATAATGAAAAGCAAATTTAGCCTCCATGTCCAGCTTCAGGTAATTCTCTTTATTGCCTGAAAAAGTCTTATAATCTTGCTGCTCCAACACAAATTTTACGCTGTAAGGATTGATAACCTTTTTTTCACCCAATGAGTAGGTAAGCTGCTTCACAAACCTATTATTGGATTCAATGGTATTTCCTGTTGAATCGAAATTGATGCCCTCTTTGCTCAAATAAATTCCTCTTACTGAAATATTTTGATAAAATGAGCTCGTTGGTTTGGATCTAATATTAAACTGAATTTCAGGTATTGCTCGCCAATATCCTAGTTTGTCTATTCCTTCCACTTCCGAGTTAAATTCGTTATATTTTCTAAAATTTAATTTAAAATCAATCCCAGAAAGAAAGCCCTGTTCCATATACTTATGATAAACTGCATTCGCCGTACCAATGAGGTCCTTTGATCCAAAACCAAACATTGGCATCAACTGAAATTCAAAATTTCTGATAGGCAAATTAACATTGTGCAGCAATACGCCTAAGGAGAATTTATCATATGAGTTGTAAGATAGTATTGGAAGAAAATTCAATCGATTTTCATCGGGTTTAACAAATCCTGCCCCAAGTTTAAATGACATTTTTTTGTGGTTATCTATTTTATCAGTTGATAAAGAATAGTTATTGCGAGGGGACAAATCAGGCGAAGTGTTGTCGGGATCGATGACTACTTTTGTATAATCTGTACCTGGAAAAGAAATGACTTCATTGGACTTGCCAGTTGACCATCTGGTTAATATTTTTTGATCGTTTTTATACATTGAAATGGGCATAGCTAAATCAACATCCCCTTTATTTGCAATGGTTATATCGGTATGATCCTGATTTTTAGCGATATTTTTAATAAAATAGTCGGGCTTTTTATTTTTGGCAATCAAACCATCGAATAGCCATGTTAAATTTTGGTTTTCGACTGACTCAAAGCTTGACTTTAAATCGCTTGGGTAAGGATGTTTGAATTTCCATTCATCAAAATAATGCCTCATGGTCTTGTCAGCGAGCTCCTCTCCTACTTGAGCCCTCCAATGCAAGAGATAATTACTGGGTAAAGTATATGAACTAAAACCATAATTATAATTGGTCATCTTCTCCGAATGAGTATCTGGTGCTTGCAGCATTTTTTTTAATCCAAAATAATCGATCCCAATTTTTGCTATATCAAACTCTTTTTCTTTCTTATCTGTATCAGGATAATATTTTTGCATATATAGTTTCTCAATATAGGAATTTAATCCTTCGTCCATCCACGCATGTTCCCGTTCATTGGATGCTAGAATCCCGTAAAACCAATTGTGTCCCACTTCATGTGCGATGACTTCGTCCAAGGATTTTCCACTACCTACCCGACCTATGACAGTGATCATAGGATATTCCATTCCGCCACCAGCACTCAAGGCGCTTTGGACCGCCGTCGCTTGTGGATAAGGATATTCTCCCACTTTCTCTGAATAAAATAATACAGCTTGATCAATGTATTGTATAGACTTTTTCCAATATTTCAAATCGGTCGGGGTAAACAAAGTATAGGTATCCACGGTCCTGCCCGAGGCTAGATTTACTTTGCTTTTTTGTATAAAAAATTGCTTATCAGCAAACCAAGCGAAGTCGTGAACGTTTTGCGCCTTATAAGTAATCGTCTTAAACTCTGGCGAAGAAATAGGAACTATTTTGCTGTAAAGGGCTGAATCATTTTGTAAAAACAAATGCTCAGTTTCAACGATTTTAGCATTGATAAAAGCCTTTTCACTATCCGTGATGAGCTCACCTGTAGCCCCAACTACATAATTGGTTGGGAGGGTGATAGAGACTTCAAAATCTCCGAATTCAGAATAAAATTCACCTTGATCCAGATAAGGCATTGGATGCCAACCCTTGTGATCATAAACAGCTGGCTTTGGATACCATTGCGTGATTTGGTATGAATTATCGACGTGTCCCAACCTAGAAAAACTATTTGGAATTTTCAGTTTTAATGGCGTCGTAATCGTAATTGATTGATTAGGTAAGATTGGGTTTTCCAACATCACCTTTACCATATCAGGGCTTCCATTGACTTCAAGATACCTAAGTGATTTTCCATCGACCTGAAAATCTACATCTTTTAGAAATCCTTTCTCTTTTTCCTTGGAAAAATAAAAATCTGTTTGACCATTTCTGATCTGCTGAGTGGCAAATCGTGTGGAGCGATGCTTGTAGGCATTGGGCCAGAGATTAAAATACAAAAATCTCAACGTATCTGGGGAATTGTTAAAATAATTTATTTGGCAATCTCCTTGCAAGGTATGCTTGATATCATCCAAACGAACATCAATCTTTGTATTTACTTTCTGCTGAAAATAGGCCTTTTGACCGAAAACATTTTGGACTAGGCAAAGTACGATAATAATAGACCAGAACTGACCTTTCATATTAAGATTTAATTGAATTTGATACAAATGTACACAACTTTGAACACTGAAAGATATGAATATAAAACAAAAAAGTCTCGCCAAGAACTTAATTCGGCAAGACTTACTGTGGACACCCTATAATTATTCAAATGAACAATACTATGACTTGGTAGTAATTTCTTATTTTCGTATGGTTAAGTAAATATATTTCAAAAAAGACCAACAAAGCAAATTATTTGAAATAATAATTAAATAATTATTAACATAATGTATATAATTTTAGTAAACAGTATTTTATATATTAATTATAAACTTAATGTATAATTATTTTCTTGTACAAATTGGTTAAATTGTTAGAAATTTTCAAAATATAAACGCCACTGCTTGGTACTTTTGGGTTTATGGTCATTTGGCGATTAGTAATTTTTGTGATTGAAATAAGTTGCCATTGACATCAAAATTTCTAAAAATCCCCTAATCAATTCCTCTGAAAGGTCTATTTTCATGGTAGGTTGATAGAAGCTGGGTTCGGAAAAATTACAGCTAAATTATCGCTTTGAAGGACATTGGTCGTGTTATGGGAGTGTATTGAAGATTCCTATATTCAATTAAAGAATTTGGTCCACTGCCTGGATAACTATCCCCATTATTAACAATAAAAATTGCACCATTGTGTGGATTGATGCATATATCGCGAATCCTACCGAGATCTTTCAGATACTCTTTTTCACCAGTAACTTGAAGACCATCCGAAGAAAGAGATAAAACAGAAAGTCTGGGTCTTAGCACAAACCCGCCAAGGACAGCCATCAATAGCGTATTTTTAAATTCGGGAATTGCGGGATGGTTGTAATACACCAAATCGTTGACGGCGACACAAGGTGTCCATTCTTTAAGAGGTGGTACGACATTGTTGGCATTGCAAAAGTTCATTTCTGTGGTGGTATTGCATGCACCCTGAACATTTGGCCATCCATAATTTCTATTCGGCTTGATTAGATTGAGTTCATCAGACTGTTGGGCACCATGTTCAGAGCTATATATTATCGAATTATTGGCACCATAGCATAGCCCTTGTGGGTTTCGGTGACCAAATGAATATACGTACGAATTTGGCAAGGGATTGTCCGAGGGGATTGACCCATCAAGGTTAAGCCTCAAAATTTTTCCATTTACACTTCCTAAATTTTGGGACAAATTGGACGAGCCCGTATCTCCAGTAGTCATCAATAGTTTGTTGTCCGTCGTTATTAGCAACCGTGAGCCATCGTGAATATTTCCACCTGGGACATTATCTAACAAAGTTACCTCATTTTGAAGAGTATCGCCATTCCAATCCCAGCTCACAAGCCTTTCCTTGATAGTTCCTGCCACTCCATAATTATATACAAAATATACTTTTGGAGTATTTGCAAAATTAGGATGCAAAACCATACCCAGCATACCAGGCTCACCTTCACCAGCATCGGCGATTCTAGACTCTATATTCAGGATTGTTTTTTTAACTTTTGTTACTGGGTCAATTCTTATGATACGGCCTCTACGTTCCGTGACCCATATATGGTCGTCGGGTCCCCAAAGGATTTCCCAAGGAATCATCAAAGAATTGTCCACAACCCTAGCAGTCAACAAAGTTGAATCTAACATTATATTATTTTGCGAATACGCATAATTTAAACACAGAAAAAACAGAATAATGTATTTATACATAATAAAATAAATGTTTTTCAATAATGAAGAAAGGAAAGTAAAGATAATAGATATTTTTATTTTTGAACCAAAAGGATAATTATTTATTATATACACTATGTCAATGCGAATCTGCGGAGGGTAAAATTGACAATTTTCAGCATTTCCATAAGATTAAAATGAAAAAATTAGCTGCCATTTTGGTTACCATTTTGATAGATTTCATAAGTTTTGGAATCATCTCACCCATAATTGGTCCATTGCTCAAAAGCAGTTTTCTCGTATTGGATGCAAGTTATAGCGATACGAGTAGAAATTATGTGATTGGTATTCTGACGGCTACTTTTTCGATTTTTCAATTATTCAGTGGACCCATTTTAGGGAGCCTATCGGATCGGATCGGTCGTAAAAAGGTATTAAATATTACCGTTGGACTTACATTCATATCTTACCTAGTATTCGCGTTTGGTATTTTGTATGGAAACCTAAGTTTGCTACTGTTATCTAGAGCTGTAGGGGGTATTGCTGCTGGAAATTTGGCAGTAATTTTTTCTTCGGTTTCGGACATTTCGACCCCAGAAAACAAGACAGCTCATTTTGGTATGATTGGCGCATGTTTTGGCATAGGTTTCGTTTTAGGGCCGATGATTGGAAGTGTCTTGAGCAATAATGAGATTGTTGAGTGGTTCAATTACACTACGCCATTCTTTTTTACGAGCATTTTGACTTTGTTGAATTGGTTTTTAATAAAATGGTTTTATACAGAAACGAACACCAATATTAATCCTAATGCCGAAGTTAAGTGGAATCAAGGGCTTTTAAATTTTAAAAGTGCGTGGAAAAACGAAAACTTGAAGTACTATTTTTTCATGGTATTCCTATTTGTCGTTGGTTTTACCGTTTTCACCCAATATTTTCAAGTGAAGCTTATCGATTCATTTCATTATGACACGCCAAAAATCGGTTATTACTACTCATTTATCGGCATTTGTATCATCATAATCCAAGGCGTCATCGTCAGAAATTTATACGGTATGATGCAGGAAAAACAAGTCGTTTTAATGTCGTTGATCATAGCATCTATTGGTTTCACACTACTTTCGACGGCTGAGACAACACTCTGGATATACCTTTTTAGCATCATAGTAGCCATGGGGCAAGGGATATTCAGTCCTTTCATTTCAGGGTTGATCTCAACTGAAGCCTCCAAAGAAAATCAAGGTGAGACATTTGGGATTCAAAGTGCTGTCCAAGCAGGAGCCCAAATTTGTGGGCCACTTTTAGGTGCACAGTTGGTGAATATAAATATCAATTTTTCCCTTTGGGCAGGGGCAATCCTTTCGTTTATTTCCGCAATGGTTTTTTATAAAAAGAAATGGAATTAATCTAGATTTTCACCAAAGGAATCACCATTACTTGGTCTTCAAAAATACATTGAATATAATAAGTTCCGCTAGGATATTCTTTTGTGTCAATGGAAAAGCTATTGCCATTTTTTGTGTCTATTCGTAGTATTTGCCGACCCTGCAAATCCATAATATTCAAATACTTAAACCTTTGGAGCATAAGCTCTGGCATCAACAAAGTGGCCATAGAATTCACTGGATTGGGGAATAATTTGATGTTTTCCACCCCATCGTACTTCGCCAATGCCCTTCTCTCTATTGTAAAACATGTACTTGAACCACAACCCGTTCGATCGGTTACAGTCACACAATACGTACCAGGACCTGTTGGTTTGATGGCTTGATCAGTGCTGCCATTGCTCCATCGATATGATTCAGTTCCAGTACCATTTTTTAGATAGGAAAATAAAATCCCATCCACGTATTCGATATGAGCCTCCAACGTATCAGTATAGTTCAGAGATACATTTGCGGTTTGCTCGCAACCATTTTGGTCCATCGTATTGACTGAAATCGCGGTTTCTGTTCCGATTGGAGTCGTCTTAGTATTCGAGCCATTGGACCAGTGATAATTTTGAAAAGTCCCTGAGACTGAAGCCAAGGCTTTTCCGTATTTACATAGATTTCCATGTATGACAATCTTAGGGATATTTGTTGGAAAATTCCGAATCACAAAAGTTTGGGTTGCACGGCATCCATCTTGATTAGAAACCGTTAGTGCATAACTGCCTGCGCTTAGGTTGATGGAATTCTGGTTAGATGCCCCGTTGGACCAAAGGTAATTACTGTATTGACCAAAATTTAACAATCCAACAGGTGTAGTAGATCCTGAACAAATACTTGGTTGAAATTGGATGATTGGCAGAGCAACTGTTGAATTACGTATGGAGGTTTGGGCTGATTGTGGGCAACCAAATTGGTCTGTAACTTGCACCGTATATGTTCCCGCTACATTTACAGGGAGTGAGTTGGTGATTGATCCATTGGACCAAACATATCGATTGAACATCCCAGAGGTTACAATCAAAGTAGATGATCCATCGCATAGAAATCCTGGACTTGTGAGAACCAATGGAACCTGAGGAAATACAGTCACTTGAGTAGAAAGGCTACTAGTACATCCAGCTTCGTCTGTTACAGTTACCGTATAAGAACCGATATTACCCACGGTTATCCCCGAAGCGTTACTGCCTGTGGACCAGACGTACCTATTGGTTAATGGACTGATAATTTGTAGATTAATCGATTGATTTTTACATAGCGTCGTATTGTTACTTAATTGGATATTAAGGGGTGGATTTTCAACAATCGTTATACTAGAAACTCCAGTACATCCGCCGGCATCAGAGACCGTAACAGTATAGATCCCCGAGGTCACGTTCAATGAAGGAGCTGAGGAGCCATTCGACCATCTAACGGTTTGATAGTTGGAGTTTAGGGTCAATTGAGATTGTGATCCTTTACATATCAATGTCGAACCCATGATGACAGGTCTTAGGTTAGCAGATTGTACTACTGACAAGCTGCTTGAAGACATACAGTTGGCGGCATTGGTGACGGTCACTGAATATACACCTGAACCACCCGCAATGATGGAAGAATTTGTAGATCCATTCTGCCAAATATACCTATTTCCAGATGCTTGGCCAACGCTAAGGGTCGAAACTGATCCATTGCAAATGACCGAATTGCCAAAAATCGTCGCATTGGGATTGGAAAGTACCTCAAAAAATGTACTTGTCGTCACCACGCAACCCGAGGCACTCGTCACTGTAACCGTATAGGTTCCTGATTGGGTAACCATGATGGAAGACCCTGTTTGACCACTGCTCCATGTATAGTTACCATTGCTGGTATTTGAACTAGCTTGGATCATACCAGAACTTCCTGCGCAAATGGTGCCATTCGAAGAAATATTAACGGTTAATCCATTGTTGGTTATCGTCCTTGAGGATATGGCAACACATCCGCTATTATTAGTGACCGTTACGGTATATGTGCCAGGAGTATTTACATGTATGGTATTGGTAATCCCACCGTTAGACCATTCATATTGGTCACCAGCGCTCAAAGCAATCAAAGAAATGGTTTGACCTGGACATAAAACTGTTTCGCCTACCAAGGTCACACTTAAACCAGTATTCTGAGGGACAGCATTGACCGTGACATCCACAGAACAAGCATTTTCATCGTAAACCGTATAAACCGTTGGTCCGTATTCTCCAGGAAAGGTTCCAATCCCAGAATAAGGCTGCACACCTCCATTGGCGGATATGAATACGTTGAATGGTGTACTTGGGCAAGGAGGAACCGTAAAGCTAGAGGTTGCCGTTAAGCGTGGCGGTTGTATTATCGAAACAGAACTTGAAGATCTACAACCGTTGACATCGGTCACAGACACTGTATAATTGCCAGGTGCCAGATTGCTAAATGCACTTGAATTGACCCATCCTTGACCAATATTGTAAGTAAATGGGCCTATTCCTCCAAGTGGTAAAACCTGAATTAATCCATTTTGCATTCCAAAGCATGTAATATTGCTAGATTCCAACTCCAATATTGGACTCTCGTTTACTTCGATTGGAAAATCTGTATCAGTAAAACAAGCCCCTGAGGTTCCTCGAACTGTATAAATGGTTGTTTCCGAAGGGTTTATCACAATTCGAGCTGTAGTAAAATTGCCAGGAGTCCACAAATAAGTGGTCGCTCCAGATGCAGTGAGCGTAACGCTAGAGCCACTGCATATGCTAGAAGAACCTGTGATGGTAATATTTGGTGGAGTACAAGCCGTAGTACCGCATAAAGATAAGCAAGATGCATCGTCTATGGCGGTTCTCATGAGCGCGCCTGGTTGTGCGCCAAATCCATTGTTAAAATTTACACCTGCACTGGTCAGATGGCAGTAGCTCATAATGGTCCCACCATTGGTAGGTGCTGGACCTGGACTACAACCACCTTCCGTTTCATAACAATTGTCGAGCGCTCCTCCAACCCACGAACAAGCGTGAGTATGCGGTGACGCCACATTGTGCCCCGTTTCGTGTGCCATCACGTTGATGGTCCAAGAATACGTAGGAACATTATTAAACGTGGTATTGATATCGCTATAAGCATATTTGAAAGGAGTACATAATACATCGCGCCAAGCTATCCCGCCTAATCCGTTACCTCCTGTTGCTGTCAAATGTGCCAAGTCTCCATTAACAGAAGGGCGAGCTGCTTTGAATTGATCCAAGGCGTCACCAGCATCGGTTCTGGAGTAACTATCCAAAGTCGTCCAAACAAATATTTGAGAAATCCTTAAGGTCATCCCGTCATTGGCATAAAGCGTTGCCACGTTGTTGAAGGCACTGGTGATATAATTGGTTGTATTGGTAACTGAGCTTCCTTTGGCTTGGTATAAGGCATAGTCGCATTCAAGATATTGACGAATGCATTTTGTGGTTAAAAAATTTGAATTATTGGGATCTAAAGACCTAGATTCTAGTCTGGTCGAGCTCTCTTCATCCGTGACTTTGCAGTCCCCAAAATTGGGTCTTACGAGCCAATCAGAATCGGCGAACATCATATATTGATTTAAGTTTGAGCTTCCTTCATATCTCCCGATGGTAATATTCCCAAGGCTTTCGTGGCTAATCAACCCATAGACTTCATTTTCGAAAAAAGAAAATCCTACAACTGATGATGTCCCATCCGCTAAAATGCCACGATAATGTGTACCGCTAGGTTTGGACAAAGTTATACCTCCATCTGAAGTAAGCACGGAAATATCTTCTGTAAAGTTATCCACTTTATACAGATAACAGTTCATCTCAACACCTTGGTAGGATGGCATTTTTATCTCGAAAAATTCAGGCTGAATAGAGACCAAGTTTTTTAAAGTTTTTAAATTCAAGGAAATGACCGAATGATTTTTTAGTGGAAAATTCTGATCTCCTTTGCCCAACTTCTCTTTGGTTGGTTGGAAAACACGGTAAGTGGGAACTTGCTTATTTTCTTTCAGAAATGCAGAAACCTTGGTGGCAATTGGAGATTTTTGATTTTGTCCGTTCGTCTCAAAAGTTATGCCCAATAAAAATAAATAAATTAAAAACCTAGCCTTCATATAGATAATTATAGACTTTTCTTAATATTACAAAATATTATACTGCATGAATAAATACACTAAGTACAAAGTTAACAATCATTTTAACTTTTGAAAATATTTTCTTACTTTTCGCATTCCTAGGCAAAAATAAAATAAAAACCTAGCGTGCGAGGGATGGTAAGGGCTTGATCTCAGAGGTCAATATGACCGATAGAGATGGAGCAAAGCGAACCCCTGAACAGCCCGACACGGTCTCGTCAAGACGAGATGAGTGGCGCACCCAAAAACAAAAAAAAACAAGACAAAACGACGATATGAAATCACAAGACACTAGAAAACATCCTGCGGGGCTTCCTTTTTTATTTCTCACAGAAATGTGGGAGCGGTTCGGGTACTATCTGATCATCGGAATTTTCGTGCTCTATATGACGGATATCGACAAAGGGGGGCTGCAATTCGCGGATATGAGGGCGGATGACATCTTCGGGACTTTCATAGCGTTTACCTATTTGACGCCGTTTATCGGTGGTTTTTTAGCGGACAAAAAGCTGGGTTATATCAAGTCGATTTATATCGGGGGTACGCTCATGGGGCTTGGTTACTTGAGTTTGGCGGTGCCCGATTTACCATTCTTTTATGCTGGGATTTGCTTGATTGTGATAGGAAATGGTCTTTTCAATCCGCGCATCTCTACGCTATTGGGCAATCTCTACGATGACCCACAATACAAGTCCAACAAGGATTCTGGCTACAATATATTTTACATGGGGATTAATACAGGGGCTTTCATTTGCAACATTTTTGCAGCTTTTATGCGCAATAAATTCAGTTGGAGTGCGGCCTTCGCTACGGCTGGCGTGGGAATGTTTTTGGGATTGATCATATTCACCATTGGTCTGAAACACTACAGATCGGCGGATGTCATCAAGCCAAAGCAAGAGAACGAAATGAGCCCAATGGAGATCATGTTTAAGGTGTTTTTGCCAGCGATAATAGCTGGGATTTTGGGATGGTTGATCCCTGGCAATATATTCGGCAGCGACAGTACAGACGCATTTTTATTCGCAGTAATTCCAGTCGTAGGCTTTTTACCTCTTTATATTTTAGGGCGGATTTTTCGGAAAGAAAAAGGATCGGCGTATTGCTGGCGGTGTATGTGGTGAGCATAATGTTCTGGGCTGTTTTCAAGCAAAATGGCACCGCACTCACGCGATGGGCTAAGTACTATACGGACAGAGAAATGCCGCAGACGATATCCGACGTAGCTGAGACGCTATACTTGGCAGAGAAGGTCTCTACGGAGACAAAAGAGGTGACTCAATACGACAAAAGTTTTCAAGCGATCAAGGTCGATGGAAAACCCGTCAAAGCTATGGGCAAAGACGTGTACTTCCAAAACATGGATCCAGCACTCATGGAGGTCAAACAACAGCAACCCAACGTCGTCTTGATGAATACGGAATTATTTCAGTCCATCAATCCATTTTGGGTGGTAGCTCTTACGCCATTGGTGATAGGATTTTTCCAGTTATTAAGAAAAAGAGGCAAAGAGCCGACTACGCCCAGCAAAATAGCCTGGGGTCTTTTCATTTCGGCCCTATCTACCTTAGTGATGGTGCTGGCTGTCTGGGCTGGCAACAATGGGCAAATCAAGGTATCTCCGCTGTGGCTGGTGGCCTGTTATGGCGTCATCACGGTGGGAGAATTGTTCCTTAGTCCGATGGGACTTTCACTGGTATCCAAACTCAGTCCTCCAAGGATCACTGGATTGATGATGGGCGGATTTTTCTTGTCCATATCAGTTGGCAACAAGCTATCGGGGGTACTCGCCAGCATGTGGTATGGCTACGAGAACAAAGCCAATTTCTTCTTAGTCAATGGAGTACTTTTGCTAGGTGCCACGGTCTTAGCGTGGATGATGCTTAAATGGATGAATCAAATATTCAGAGATACGACGCAGGAGGGCAACTAGCCCATTTCTGCTATGACTTCAGTAACTTCTGGGACCATTCTCTTGAGCATCCCCTCGATACCAGCCTTTAGAGTCACAGTGCTGGAAGGGCATCCGCTGCATGAGCCCTGCATGAGGACTGACACGACGCCATTGTTGAACGATCTGAATTCAATATTTCCTCCATCGCCTTCTACGGCTGGCTTGACGTATGTGTCGATTAATTCCTTGATCCGAGTTGCGATTTCAGGATTGTCCCCTTCGATAGGAACACCTCCAAGGGATTGTGTCGCTTTACTTGCTTCGAAACCATCATTTACGGGCACGACCCCATCCTGCACGGACTTTTTGATGGCCTCCTTCACGGGTAGCAGTATTTCTTCCCAACCGTAATTGAATTCTTTGGTTATCGTAACAAAATTATTGCTGATATACACATTTTTGACATAAGGAAACTCAAACAGCAGAGCGGCCAATGGCGACCATTCTTTGGCGGCTTCAGCGTCCTTGAACTCCGCTGTACCCTTGTAAAGTAGCCTATTCAGGACATATTTGATCGACTCAGGATTGGGTGTTTGCTCAGTATAAAGCATCACGGGCATTTGTGTATTATCGCTCATCTTTTTTCCTTAATTTTTAGTTTATATAACACCTCAATATGCGATTTGTTTATAAGTAGTATGAGGATTTGGGCGCGTGCTTCGCACCGTGCTGTCCATGGGTTCACTTTGTTCCGTCAGGCTCGACCAAAGGCCGAGACCCGACTCACGTCACCTTTCTAGCAGAAAAAGTGACGTGACCACTCCCATCACTCGCGCGGCTTTGCATGAAAACTTATAGTTGTGTTCAAGCCGACAGGAATTAGCGCCATTCAGCGTCCTAGTCCTAGGGAGAGGCGGAAGTAAAGACTTTTATTTTATCATTGAGTATCAATGAACTGGGGATGATCGTTCGATCGCCATTTTCGTCTTCTATGATGGTAGATTGCATATTTATCTCTACGACTTTGCCTCGACATCCTTGAAATTCTATCTGGTCACTTATCTTGAAAGGTCTCTTTATGACCAAAAAGAATCCACTCAAAAGGTTGGTAAAGAGCTGCTGTGATGCGAAACCCAGAATCAAAGTTGTGGCTCCAGCTCCTGCCAGCAAAGAGTGGGCAAACGTGTGCGTGATGGGCAGCAATAGAAATGCCCACCCAAATCCTAGGAAATAGACCGTAGAAACCATCATATGCTTTAAGAAAACAAAGCTCGTCACGTCAATTTTATGCCCTTTGGTTTTTTCATTTATTTTGTTTTGTAGGAACTTCCCTAGCAATAAGCCCGCTATGATGGTCACAGCGATAATAACGACAAAGACAATAAATGTCTCCGAAAGTGTGAAAAATTGTTTAAATTCATTCATGGCATCTAATTGACATAAAGGGATTAATCTTGTCGTTTCTTTTCCATTTCTTGGATTTTCTGCAATATTTCTAGGATGAGTTCGTCTTGATTTTCAAGATGTTTTAGGATGGTTTCTACTTCTGTTTCAGCCTTTTTATTGATCAAAAAATCCTGCTCTGCCCTCAGTTCTGAGTGTTTGGATTGGAGATTCTGACCTATCATAATCAGGGGCATCAGAAATATTTGGATCATATTGGACAAGAAAAGCCAAAGGACAAAAGCTGGAAATGGATCAAACCTCAGATGCGCTGGAGCCAACGTATTCCAGCCCAGCCATATAAATGTCCACCCAAATATCAGGAAGAAAAAATTCATACTCCCTACCTTGTTGGTAATCCAAAGTGCCAACTTATCCAAAGAGGACATGTTCCGCTTGTGATGTGCTATCAGATTTTGCTGAGGTAAGGGGTTTTTGTTCAGCTCTTCTATCGTTTTGATTTCTTTGTGCTTCATCGGTTAAAGTATGCTATTGGTTTTTTTGTGATGATTTGAGTAGTTGGGGTGGGAAAAGATAAAACTATTTACAAATTTAAAATTGGAAAAGACTTTTAATAGAACCACAAAGATTATTAAAATGTACTAAACATAATAGAAGTTTTTTAGAAATAAATTATTTTACCATCAACTAATTTTAACGCAATTCAAGTCTTTTGGGCATTTATGCTGATTGCATCTTTCCATCCCTTGTCTTCTATTCAAGCGTCTAGCCGATTATGCGTATTTATTTTATCGAGCTCAAGGATGGTGGATTTTTTGTCTTCGCTTTGCCTGAACATGGGTACAAATTTAGCATTATGCACAAAATCTTCGAAAATATATGATGTTCTAGTTTGCACCGTATTTGAAAAATGTTCATCATATGCTTTGAAGAAAACAAGAACTTCGATTTCGCCTTTGTTGAAGTCATCAAAAGTTAGACCATACAGTGGGCTTGCCTCGTCTATCAAGTGGACTACCGTCCAGCTCAAGGCTAGAGAAATGATTTTAGAATACTCAGTCTCCAGTGTAAAATACTTTCTGACACGCTTTCCATCTTCTTCTAGCTGTATGGTTACATTCACCTGAACTTCTGCGTCGGTGAGTGAATTGTTCTTATACGGGGCCAATCTAAACATAAGGGCATGGTGCCCTTTGTGCGGCGTGATTAAAAGGTTTTCAGAGAATTTGACGTAAGCGGTAGGCCTTGAAAATCGTCCATAAAGCAATCCTGTCAATACTGCAAAACCCATCCATCCAAACAGCGTTTCAATGGATGAGACAAAATTGGAAAAATTGGAAATCGGGTGCAGCACACCATAGCCCACTGTCGTCAGGGTCTGTGTGCTGAAGAAAAAGCAGTCGAGGTAGTCTTGGAAATCGTTTGAATCCGCAGCATTTCCACCAAGGTGTTCTATCCCAATAACATAATAAATCGTAGCAAAAAATAAATTGCAGGCAAAAAATCCAAGTAACGACATCACTATAAACTGCCTTGGGCTAATGTTGATGAGCGTGTGGTACATGCTCTTTTCTTCGAAAAAACTAAGTCCCGATTTAACCACATTGTTAGATCCATCTTTATTGAGAACTCTTCCTGACGAATAGCTGGTACCCGAGTCAAAGCCCGTATTATTGAGACTTCTGCGCCTGCGAAAATTTGTTACTTTCATGAAAAATCGAATGTGCTTTAATGCGTAAAAATACTTCTTAGAAATTAAAAATCGCAATGGAATTTCTCTATTAACCGAGTGCGCAATTGGATGGGAATGGTCTCGTCTCTGACGAGAGTCTCAACGAGACGGAACCCATGAACAGCCAGGTCCTCAGGGAGTGAGGATGCGCCAAAAAAAATCTAACCCTCAGGTACGGTATCGCTTGGTTTTATCCAAAACTGATTGACGGAATCACCCCGTGTAATATTTATTTTTTCGCTGTTGACGAGCTCGAGGATGGCCAGAAACTGAACGATAGCGTGGATTCGATTCTGAATTCCATCGAACAGCTCTTCGAAATCCAGCCTGGTAGTTGGCGAATGTGACAACTTAGAAAGGATGCTATCTTGTTGATCTTTTATGGTGTACTGGTAATCTGCGATCGCGTGTTCGAAACTGGCTTCTTTGCCTTCGTACTGTTTCATGAGCCGATTAAAAGCCTGCACTAGTTTGAACAAAGACACGGATTCCCACTCGTTTTCAGTATTGGCTCGTGCGAGGAGTTGCTGATATTCCGCTTGTGTATTCCCTCGTGGAAAGACCTTTGCCATATCGTCCTCCTTGATCCTAAGATCTTCTAGAATGCTCTTGAATTGCTTGTATTCGAGCAATTTTTGAGTCAATTCGAGGCGTGGGTCTATTTCCTTGCCGAATTCATCCAGGGCTTTTCTAGGGAGCAAAGCCTTCGCCTTGATGCGCATCAAAGTGGCAGCCACCAAAATAAATTCGCTGGCGACATCCAAATTTCGATTTTCTAGGTCGGTTATATAGGCCAAAAAATCATTGGTAACCTGGCTTATAGGGATATTGTGTATGTCCAACTCATCCCTTTCTATGAAGAAGAGCAGCAGGTCAAACGGCCCATCGAAAATGGGCAAATGGATATTGTATGTATTCAATTAATTCAAAATTTGAAAATCTGTAATGAGGAATCCCTTGTATTTTTCGTTGACCTGTGGTTTGTTGTATCCGATGCGAAGGATATTATTCCCTCTAATAACCACTTGGTGTGGTATGCTTATCTGCATATACTGAAAATCTCCAGAAGTATTTACTGGAACGTATCCAGCGACCTTTTCGTTCAAATATACGATGGCTTCTCTTGGTCCATCCACGCCTTTGGCTCGGATCCTAGCCTTGAAGTCAATCTGGGTAGCTTCTTGGGGCATATCCATCATCATGGGCTGCGTCACAACGAGGTCATCGCTCTTACCCAATTCTATAACGGTCATCTGCTCTTGTGGGAGACCTTTTCCCAAAGGATCAAATTCAAATACTTGGACGCTTCCATCAGAAGAAGCATCTGCGTGAAAAATAAAATTTTTGAACAGTAAATCGCGGACTTCTATATCGGTCATAGCATTATAAAGGTAGTAATCACCTAATACCCAAACGTGGGGATTTTTGGAAAGGGTCTTGTAAAAATCATCAGAGGAATTTGCGTGCAAACTGTCATTTACAGGTGCTAATTGCTCATATTTGTTCGTGGAGGTATTGTATTGCTTTTGCCTAAACAGGGTTGAATTCTTGATGCCTAAATAATAATCCGTAGCGTAAGGAACGGTCGAAAAAACGAGGTCACTTGGTTTGATATGCGACTTAACCCAAAGCGCTGGATCTTTCCAGTTGGTGAAAGACCAATGCGATATTTTTTTATTGACGATAAAACCAGAAGTTTTCTGTCCCGAGAGCAATTGCCACATGTCCTTGTAGGGAATAAATGCTAAAACCAAAAGACAAGGCAGAATCAACGAAAAAATTCGGACATTTTTCTTTTGTATTGAAAGCATCTTTGCAAAAATGTTTCCAACAAAATACAACCCAAATGCAATTAAAATGAGTTGAAATGGATAAACAAAAATATAATATCTAGGCAGCGCTGGTTCTCTAAAAAAGAAACTCATCAACAGGAGGGGAACTCCCACTAGGAGGCCAAGCCTAAGTGCGGCCTTGGGGGCATATTTGATTGAAAAAAGCAATCCCAGCAAGCCCATCACCCAAAGGTATCCATAATCAAAGCTGAACATACCAAAATAAATATCCCATGCTTCAAAGGGTTTTTCTTGCCAGAGTTGCCCGATTCGAGTCCAATCTAAAAGAATCCAATTGGCTATTTTTTCAGGGAGTAAAATCTGGAAAATTGGCTTGGAAATGGTGGCAAATGTAGGTGTCAATAACAAGAGTGTAATCAACAGTCCAAAGATTCCAGCCAAAGCTTTCGTCGATGTCCATTTACGAGTATTTACGCCATGCTTAATGCCTATAAATGCCAGATAAATCAACAAGATAAAAAATACAAAGACCACCAACTGGTGAGAAAGTAGCGCAGCCAAAAATGCAACCGCGGACAAAATCCCCCATTTCAATGATTTTTTTTGGGTGGTTGGTTCTACGGACGATCGAGAACTTTCGAATTGTAACAATGCAAAAATCAAAAAGAGGTAGAAAAACTCAAATATGGCATAGTTTCTAGCCAATCTGGACCAATATACCATGTATAGAGAAAAAGTGTGCAGGAAGGCAGCAATGAAGCCCACACGACCATTGTAGAGTTTCTGCGCAATGAGGAATATCAAAACAATCGATCCAGCACCCAAAATCGCGGAAGGCAAACGGCTCGTAAATTCGTTTACCCCAAAAACTAAATGCAAAGGAACTAAGATGAAGGTATAGAGAATCCCGTTGTTGTCATCTGTAAACAAGGGCCCAACGCCATTGATGAAATCTCGACTTCGGATCACATGCACGTATTCGTCCACCCAAAATGATAGTACCTGAATATTGGTCAACCGAACGATTAAACCAACGGCTGCTAGAATCCAGACCCACTTATACCAATGAGTATCAGCAGATTTATCCAATTCGATTCTCCCAAAGACACTTGCTTTGGGTTTTGATGCTTGTATGGTATCATTGGCTTTTATGGCTTTATTCTTCATAATTCGGTGATTATTTTTCTAAAAAATTAAGCAAACATCAGATTCGTTTTAACATAAGGAGCAAAGTATTTTTCACGGTCTTTCCAACATTCATCTTGCTGCTGCCTTCTTTCAAATCATACCTCAATATAAATGGAATTTCTCCAAAAATTATGTTGTGCTTCCTCAACTTCAATAAGACGTCCACCATGCACTGAAATCCGTCTTGATCTATGAACTTATCCCCATATTGGCTGATGGCATTATTGATTACTTCTGCTCTATAAGCCCTAAATCCGCAAGTAAAATCTCGAACCCCTGGTATAGGGAAGGTCAGCCTAAAGAGCCAGGATGCGCCATAACTCATCATCCGTCTAAACCTCGAGCACCCTATAATCCTAGACCCTTCTCTATATCTCGAGGCGATGACTACATCGTGTCCTTCTTTGATCATGCGCACCATTCGAAGAATAAGACCTGGTGAATGGGTATCATCGGCATCCATCGTGATGATGATATCTTCAGGAATTGACCGCCTTGATGCTTCTGCGAGTCCATCTCGAAGGGTCGCTCCCAATCCTTTGTTTTCGCTGTGATTTAAAATTTTTATTGGAAAATTTGCTTGTAGTTCTTGCAATTTTGCCAAAGTTCCATCTGAACTGCCATCGTTTACGGCGATGATTTGGTATTTTTCGATACTGGCATCGTCCATGGCTATAGAAATACGGTGAACGAGCTTCCCAATACTCTTTTCTTCATTATAAGCAGGTAATACTATGAATACCGTATATCTCATTCATACTTCATTTGGCGAACCCAAAAATACGATAAACTTTATAAAATTCTGTCTTGAAATGATATTAGTTCCGAAGGAAATGTTCTATGCTATCCACGATTCTGATGCTCGCCTGGCCGTCGCCGTAGGGATTGGTGCCAGTCCATGGTGATGCAAGTATCGCAGCATCAAAAACAGCAGGCAGTTCTTCAGGAGAAGCCAATTGTGCAAGTCCAGCATCAATTCCTTCAGGGCGTTCTGTATTGTTCCTACACACGATTACTTTTTTCTTGAAAAAAGCGCACTCTTCTTGGATACCTCCCGAATCCGTAATGACCAGCTTCGCCTTAGACACCAAATCCAATAGATCAAAATAAGGCAATGGCTGAACCACTTTCACTTTTGAAAAAATATGTTTGTGTTTCTGAACGTTCGGATTGGGGTGCATGGGGAATATAAAAAGTAGATCGTTATACTTGTGAGCCAGATTCTCAATGGCAGTGCAATAATCTAGTATAGTTTGCCCAAAATTCTCTCGACGATGGAGGGTGATTAGTACGATATGTTCATGAGAGATTTTAAAATCAAAACTTTGACATGCATCAATGATAGTATTGCCCGTCAAGATGGCATTATCCACACCTAAAGCATGTAAATTTTCCAAAGCCACTTGCGTAGGAGCCCAATGCAATGCAGCCAATTGAGTTACCATCCTCCTATTGCCTTCTTCAGGATAGGGATCCATTAGATCACCACTTCGCAATCCGGCCTCTATATGCCCAATCGGAATTTGATGATAAAAAGCAGAAAGAGCGCAGCCTAAGACGGTAGTCGTATCCCCTTGGACGACCAACAATTTGAATAAACTTGTGTCCATGATGGGATCTACAGCAGCGATTATATTTTTCAACAAACTGCTTAAACTCTGACCTTCTTGGATGGTAAGCACGGAGAAATCTGGGGTAGGTATTAAATCTTTAACGTCCTCATACAAGCTCTGGTGCTGCCCTGTAAATAATATCTTGAAAGGTAAACCTCGGGCTTGCATTTCATTTATAACGGGAAAAGTTTTGATGATTTCTGGTCGGGTACCTAGACAAAACAATACCATATCAAGACTTTTTGGCGATGAGCATCCAATGATCGAAAAAGAATTCAGATTTTAGTTTTTTCTCAGAGATAATCGTTAGGCCTCTACTGGTTAGGTGATTCTTATATTCCTCCAAATCGTATTGGTGTGGATGTAAAATATCTCCTGGCAAAATCCGAAATAGGTATTTAAAAAATTGAAAATTGTGTGCATCGATGGTGACTACCAGCGTTCCATTGTCCTTCATGCTGCGCACCAGCAAATCGTAGCACAATTCTATCTGTTGGACATGATTGATGACATTCATGCAAAACACCAAATCGAATTTTTCCTCAGTATTGAATTGTTCAAAAGGCTCTGAAACAAAACGAACATTCTTGTACCATTGAGGATTAAAATGTGTCAAATTCTTTTCATAGGAATCCAATAAAGGATCCAAAGCCAATACTTGGACATTTTCAGGAAAAATCATAAATATACCAGCAGGGCCGCAACCAACGTCTAGCACATTCGATATGTCCATTGGGTTTATCGAAGGAATAACCTGTGAATAAAGATCCTGCCAATATTGCTTTTTCCAAGCCAAATAGGATTGTATATCTTTCCCTTTGAGGTAGCTTTGCCACCACTTTATTTCAGCTTTTTGCGCTACCTTCCACTTCCAATCTGTAGTCCCCATCCTTTTATTTAAAGCAAATTACAATTGTCCTTTGACTTTATTCCTTTTGATGAATTGTCCATCACCTCTAGCGGCGAAGCACTTATCGTTGTCGATAACTACTTTACCTCGTTGGAGCACAGTTTTTATTTTGCCCGTAAGCTTCCAACCTTCATAACCCGAATAATCGACGTTCATATGGTGTGTATTAACCGAAAGTGTGTGTTTTTCCTTTGGATCTAGTATCACGATATCGGCGTCAGCACCTATAGACAAGGATCCTTTTCTAGGGAACATTCCGAATATCTTGGCTGCATTGGTCGAAGTAACATCCACGTATTTATTGTGAGAAATCTTGCCTTTATTCACGCCTTCAGAAAACAGCAATTCCATCCTATGTTCAATAGCTGGATGACCATTTGGGATTTTTGAAAAGTCATCTTTTCCCATCAATTTTTGCTCCCATTTAAAAGGACAATGGTCAGTTCCGACGACTTGTACCAGTCCTTGGTTGATTCCTGCCCACAGGGCCGTTTGGTCTTTTGGTTCGCGAAGCGGTGGACTCATCACCCATTTAGCTCCATCAAAATTTTGCTTGTAAAGACTCGCGTCCAACAACAAGTATTGGATACAAGTTTCCACAAAAACGGTTTGGTTTCTGCGGGTTGAATTTCGAACCGCATTGAGTGCACCTTCACAAGTCATGTGCACAATATATGCAGGAACACCTGTATAACTTGCCATATCAGCGAATCTTCCGCTTGCTTCAGATTCAGTAATTTCTGGCTGGGACATATAGTGATACCAAGGACTAAGATTCCCTTCGCTCCTATGTTTCGCAATTAGGGTATCAATCATATCGCCATTCGTAGCATGTGCGGTTACGATACCTCCTGCTCTCTTGACCTCTTGCATCAATCTAACCATCTGGCCATCGTCTATCATCAAAGCACCTTTGTATGCCATAAAAGTCTTGAACGAAGTAATCCCGAGCTCTATCATGTGTGCAATCTCCTCCTTGGTGTGTTCGTTAAAATCAGTCACAGCCATGTGAAATCCATAGTCACCAACTGCAGTCCCAGAAGCTCTTCCCTGCCATTCATCGTAGGCAGCTTGTAGAGAATTTCCTTGTTTTTGTAAAATAAAATCAATGACCATCGTCGTTCCTCCAAACAGTGCTGCCCTAGTACCTGTTTCGTAGGTGTCGCTTGAAAATGTTCCCATAAATGGCATTTCTAGGTGGACATGGGGGTCAATACCTCCTGGCATAACCAACATGCCTTTGGCGTTAATAACCGTATCTGCCTTGCGATCTAGGTTTTTACCAATACCTTGTATATGATCTCCTTCGATAAAAATATCTCCAATGAAATCTTCTGAACCTGTAACTATCCTACCATTTTTAATCAAGACTGACATAACTTAGATTTTATTTATTTATGATGATAAATGAATTTTTTATTTTAAAAAAAGCTTTGCGAATGCCAATTTCCCATTGTATGGTGGATACCTCAAAGGGACATCTATCAGAGTATTTTTATACAAAACTGGTTTAAAATGCGTGAAAGTATCGAAACCAAATTTCCCGTGATAATTTCCAATACCACTCTCCCCTATTCCCCCAAAATTAAGATGGTGATTGGCAAAATGCATAAGGGTATCGTTGACTGTAATTCCACCAGCAGGGACTTGTTTTATCAAATATCTTGTATTCTTTTTAGAACTTGAAAATATATAAAATGAGAGCGGATTTTTGTGTTGATCTACTATGTTGATTGCTTCATCCAAGGATCCAAATGACATAACTGGAATGATAGGCCCAAAAATCTCTTCTTGCATGGTCGGATGATCCATCCCTATATCCTTCAAAATAGTCGGCTGGATAAATTTGGTCTTGGGGTTGGACTTGCCACCATAAAACACGTGTTCACTGGTTATCATTTTTTCTAGTCTTTCGAAATGCATATCATTGATGATATGACCTATTGGCGCTGGATTTTTGGCTTTGTCACTCCACCATAAATCCAAGTAATAAACCATCTTATCCAAAAGGGCTTGTTTTACTCTATGATGAACCAATATATAGTCGGGTGCGATACAAGTTTGACCGAGGTTGATCATTTTTCCCCAAATAATTCTCTTTGCAGCCTTCTTTATATTGGCAGTCTCGTCAACGATA
This sequence comes from Saprospiraceae bacterium, assembly GCA_016720635.1. GTDB lineage: Bacteria > Bacteroidota > Bacteroidia > Chitinophagales > Saprospiraceae > JADKKF01. The sequence continues at coordinate 101,182 of JADKKF010000010.1, read as the reverse complement.
ACTGGGCTTTTGCCACCCAGTTCCAGGACGTAAGGAGCCAAATTTTCAGCCGCAGTTCTGGCTATAATTTTTCCAACTTTGATGCCACCTGTATAGAAATAAAAATCATAGTTTCGAACCAAGACTTCTTCGTGGGGTGTTTCAAATGGAATGATTTCAATATATTTTTTAGGAAAAACATTGGTTAAATATTTTTCAAACCATCTATACATGGATGGCGCTGATACAGAAGGCCTAAGTACAACCGAATTTCCAGCTCCGATAGCGGCTACCATGGGACAAATCAAATTCTGAAATGGGTAGTTCCAAGGGCCTAGGATTAAAGCTTTTCCGAAGGGCTCGGTATAAATTTTACTTTTGCCATAAAAATTTGTCATTGGGGTTGGGACTTCCCTTGGCTTTGACCACGATTTGATATTTTTAATATTTAAAGAAATATCGCTCAAAACTATGCCAATTTCAGTAGTGTATGCCTCAAAATGCGATTTCCCCAAATCCTCAAAAAGTGCCTTACATATGGAGTCTTCTTCTTTTTTAAATAGGCTATACAAGGACTTTAGAATCTTGATCCTTTCATTTATATCAGATATTATCTTGTCTTGTCTCGCTATCATTAAATCTTTTTTTGCTATTACATCAACCGATTCCATTTTACGAGCAATTTAATTATAATCTAACGCATCAAGGTTGCGAAGCCTTCGATTTTTTGTTTTTTACCCCTTGGACCTTCATATTCAATCGTACACACATATACCCCATTTTCGGACATTTCGCCTTGATTTTTTCTCCGTCCATTCCAACCTTCTTCAGGATTATTGGTTTCAAAAATCAATTCACCCCAGCGATTCCAAATTTTAAATTTAAAATCTTTAATGCCATAAAACTGCCCTTTTCCTATAAATTCATCGTTTTTACCGTCGTTATTTGGCGTAAATGCATTCGGCAAAAAATATGTAACAATTGGCTCGACATCCACCAAAAGTGTTAGTGAATCTTTACAACCAATATTATTAGTAACTACAAGACGAACGGGATATTGTCCTGTGTCTTGAAAAGTATAGCTCGGATTTTGGATAAAAGTGCTGTATTCATTGCCAAATGTCCAGTTCCAACGGATGGCATCCACCGATTGATCTTTGAATTGAGTCACTCTTTGGAACGTATTTAAATTTTTCGGACTAAAATCAAATAGAGCCTTTGGCTTTGATCTTACCGTGATATAGTCCTTGAAAATCTTTGAGCCTTTGCACCCATTCGGGGAGGTAATTTCAAGTTTTATACTAAAAATTCCTGCTGAATCATAGGCATGGGTCGGATTGTATAAGCTCGTGGTATCACCATCTCCAAAATACCATTTTATACCATATGTTGAATCTATGGGTCGGGACAAATTAGAAAGCTTCAAGGGAGCTCCTTGACAAATCTCGAAATGACTTGAAGAAATAAGTAGAAAAGGTGGAATTGGAAAATAGGGGACAAATTTTGTGATCGTATCCACACAGTTATTTTTGTCTTTGGCTCTCAAAAATACACGTTTTATCCCAGGATTGTTAAATATATGCGTAGGTGATCTCGAAGTCGAAGTCGTTTCATTATTGATATTCCAAAACCAACTTTGCATAACGCCAGAACCCGAAAATGATCTGTCCAACAAGGAAACAGGACCATATACACAAGAGTCTGCGTCATAATCGAAGTCAGCATCCATTTCAGGGAAGATATTTACTTCTATTTTCGCGGTATCTGTACACGGGAGTCCTTTGTTTACGATTACTTGCCCCAAATACGTACCAGGTGTTTTAAAATCAAAAATTGAATGCCAGGTTGTTGCAATCGAAGATCTGCCATTGATATTAAACAACCACTCAACATTCTTTATTTTTATGCTATCCTTGCTGTGGTTTGTAAACTCAATATTAGACTTGCCGCATGAATTTATGATAAATAATTCACTATTTTTGACGGAATCAGCTGCTATGGAAGCAACTATGGACAACTTACAAGAGGTTACATTGAATTGGAATTCGCGATTGATCGACCCAATTTTTATTCCATTGCGATATTCATCAACGCATATCCCTACCACGAATTGTCCCTGAGTCGTTGGAACTCCTGAGATTACTCCTGTCCTTGGATTTATAGTAATCATAGGAGAGCCTCCCATTGGATTTGCAGCTGTATAGGGTGCTTTAAATGGTACCAAATTAAAAGGAGGTGGACAAGCAGGTGAGGGGGCTGGAGAGTTACAAGTCGCACCTCCACCATTTCTTCCACCACCTGCGATCGCTGGACAAAAAGAATAGACCAAAGAGTCCCCTTCTGCGTCCGTTGCTGAGTGGTCAAAATTCAAAGGATAGTCGGCACATAACACGATCGGTGGAAATGATTTGAAAACTGGACTGTTGTTTTGACAAGTATTTTGTGATTGAACAATAGGTGGAATTTCAATCGAATAGGTTGCTCCGTAATTAAGGGGATTTTGAATATTATTTATGGTATTATTTCTGCAACACCTCTGGTATATTATATGGTAGGATTCAGTTGCCGAATAAGGAAGGGTCAATTCGAATTCATAAGTTCCTTCTTGTACTTCTACATTGGGTGGAGTCTCCACGCAGTCGTACGGAGGCGGAGGCACATCTCTAGTTGATGTCAAATTTACCCGCACCAAATCCACATCTCTTTGCGTCAATGAAGAACACTGAATTCCCCCTCCACCTAAATTACACTTAGCAATACCTATCGCAGCGGTGCCGTCTAGCACTGTTCCAGAGCTTTTATCTCTATAAATTTTAAGAATAAATTTATACCTTCCATTGCCCAAACAGGTATAACTCATGTCGCCGCCAATGATATGTGTTGCCCTTGTTTCATTAATACAAAACAATGAAATTGAAAGTATGAGAAATATAATTTGGAAAAACTTGGTCATTCGTAAATTTAAATAATGCTTAAAATTGCTTTTAGTTTTATCAACATTAAAGATAAAATGAAAACTAGATTTGTTTGCAATTTTGGATGAAATATTGAAATATTTACCGAATCAGAGTTGCAAATCCCTCCAGCTTTTCTTCTTTACCTCTGGGATTTTTGAATTTTACCAGACAAATATAAACTCCATTTGGCGACATTTCTCCTTGATTATTTTTCCGACCATTCCACCCTGTATAAGGGTCTTGGGTGATGAAAACCATTTCTCCCCATCGATTCCAAATCGTCATTTCAAAATCATGGATTCCTTCGTATTCTCCTACGCCTATAAACTCATCGTTTTTCGAATCATTATTTGGCGTAAATGCATTCGGCAAAAAGTAGGAAATCCCTGGCACCACATCCAAATATTTTATCAGAGTGTCCTTGCATCCCTCGGTATTTGTAACCACTAGAGCTACTTTATATATCCCAGTATCAGGAAATGTGTATTCTGGGTTAATCTCCATCGTACTGAAGCCCGTACCGAAGTTCCATAGATAATTTTTTAGCTCCGATGGATAAATCTGTAAATTTCACAGTTCGCCTTACTTTACTCAAAGATTTTGGAGAGTAGTCAAAATCTGCAGTAGGACTGGGTCTTACCTTGATGAAACTGTTAAAAGTCTTGCCTATCTTACAACCTATCGGCGAAGTAAGGTCAACCCTGACATTGTAGGTTCCTTCCTTTTCATATTCGTGAAATGGCCTTAGTCCTGTCCCTTGTTTGCCATCCCCAAAATCCCATTTTATCTGATAGGATTCATCAACTGGAGATGATAGATTGTTAAATTGAACGCCCATCGGAGCGCAGCCTTCAAATCTACTCGGCTGTATAAGCAACACTTCTGGAATGGGAAAATAGGAAACTACTTTTGCGACGGTGTCCCTACAATTATTCTGATCACTTATGGCTAAAACTACATTTTTCAAACCTGGAGTAACAAATAAATACCTTGGATTCTTTAATAGGGAGTATCCTTCGACATTAAAATCCCAATTCCAACGAGATATTTGGCTTCCTGTCACTCTGCTTAAATCCGTAAAACTAACTTCGCCAGCCTTACAGGTATCGTATGCATATGAAAAATCCGCATCTATAGCGGGAAAAATATTTACCTCTAAATCCGTCGTATCAGCGCATGGAGATCCTGCATTTAGGTACAATTTACCAAAATATTTACCAATGGTAGGGAATGTTATGCTAGCATTCCAATCTATCGAAACATTGGGCGTTCCTCCTGGAAACTCCCACCTGAACGTCGAGATATAATTCCTTTGGTAACTTTTATTGATGAATTCTATCGTGTTTTGACCACATGATGTGATGAAATATCTCTCACCGTTGATGGTCGAATCTGCTTCTATATCTGCCACAACCGTTGCCGTACAAGCCACCACATTGAACTGAAAATCCCTAGAGATCTTCCCGATATAATTTCCATTTCGATATTCATATACACACACGCCTACGAGATACTGACCTATGGCATTGGGATGACCTGTGATTATACCCGTCTTAGGATCTATGGACAATGGCGGTGTACCTGAGACGGGAGCCGCACCTGTGTAGGTAGGCACACGATAATCGACAGTTCCATAAGGCGGTGGGCATGGAGGTGTAGGCTGCGTTCCAGCACAAGATGCCGAGTTAACTTGATTATTTCCTCCTCCTAATATCGGTTCACAAAAGGTATAAATCAAACTGTCTCCTTCCGCATCTGTGGCACTATGATCGAATTCAAAAGGAAAGTCTGCACAAATTACAGTTGGAGGAAACTTTTTAAATGTTGGCGAATTATTACAAGTACGTTGCGCCTCAGGAGTGATTTCTACGCTATAAGTTGCCCCTGCATCGTCAGGATCAAATATATTCGTGATCGTCTCATTTCTACAACACCTCTGATACACGGCGTGATACGATTCATTCGTCGTGGGCGGCAGCGTGGTAGTAAATTGATAGACCCCTACCTCTACGACTATATTAGGCGGGGTTATCACGCAAGGATAATCTGGTGGAAATATTTCAAAAATCGGGTTATGGCTCACCAGAAACCTTTGGAAAGTGGTGTTTTGATTTTGGAAAATACACGGCGAAACACCTCCACTAATATTGCATTTATAAATTGCAATACTCGCTTGCGGGTCTATATCCGCACATCCTGTACAAAATTTATCTTTATATACTCGGAGCGTAAATTCATACTGGTTATTGCCTAAACATCGATAAGTCATTTCACCACCGATGATATGCTTGGCTTGGACAAACGCACTACAGCCAAAAATTATTAAACTTATAAAATTTATTCTGAACAAAAATCGTTTCATTTCCTTATGAAAGAATAAGTTAATTCTTGCGAAAAGACCCTCTCTATCATCAGTTTGTTGGGTTAATAGTGTAAAAATACAATAAAATTTTAATAATGACTATGTTAAGGGATAACGTTGACGAAATATTAGATATTTTAAAGGGCGAAAAAATAATATTATACCCTACAGACACGGTATGGGGGATCGGCTGTGATGCCCATAGTCAATCCGCATACGATAAGATTTTTACACTAAAAGGCCGACCAAAAAATAAAAGTGCTATCCTGCTTGTGGACTCTTTGGATATGCTCAAAAATCATGTCGTTCGAATTCACCCAAAACTAGAGAATTTATTGATCCATCACCAAAAACCGCTAACGATCATATACGACAATCCTACCAATCTACCGTCTCATGTGCTGGCCGAGGATGGTTCTGTCGCCATTCGGATCTGCAATGAACCGTTTTGCCAGTCCATCATTTCACGCCTTGGAAATCCCTTGGTTTCGACCTCTGCCAATGTAAGTAATCGACCTACACCGAGCTTTTTTGGCGAGATCGATTCTGATATTTTAGGGGGCGTAGATTATGTCTGCAAGTACCGCCGCCAAGACAAAAAGTCGTATTTACCGAGCAGCATCATCAAGTTGACCGAAGACGACGAATTGCTGTTTATTCGTGATTGATTTTTTTTATTTTGGGTCGTCACCCTTCTCTCGTCAGAAGACGATATCAGGGTCGGGTCATCCGTGGGTTCACTTTGTTCCGTCTCGTCCTAGTAGGCCGAGACCCTCGTGCGGCACGAGGCCACTCCTACCCCTGACGATCTAATAATCCATCTCACTGGTGAAATAAAACTGGACTTTGGGATGATTCTCTTGCGCCATTTTTAGCATCCAAGCGGATTCAGCCATAAAAACCAAATGCCCATCTTTATCTGTAGCCAAGTCCTTTTTCCTCCTTTGTTCGAATTCCTTCATGGCGAGCGGATCGTCGCATTTCACCCAGCAAGCCTTGTGCATAGACATAGGTTCATAAGAACAAGAAGCTCCGTATTCATGCAACAGCCTGTGTTGAATCACTTCGAACTGCAGGGCTCCAACCGTTCCGATGATTTTGCGACCATTATCTTCCTTGGTAAATAGCTGCGCTACGCCTTCATCCATCAGTTCATTCAGCCCTTTGGCCAATTGCTTGGTCTTCATTGGATCTGTATTATTGACATACCTGAATTGCTCTGGTGAAAAAGATGGAATCCCTTTGAACTTCAGTTTTTCACCCTCAGTCATGCTATCACCAATTTTAAAATTCCCTGAATCATACAAGCCAATCACATCCCCAGGAGCAATTCTTTTACGCCAAAATTATTCACAGCGGATCCAAAAAATACAGGCGATATTTTACCCGCCAAATAATCTTCACGATCAAAGTCTGGATACACCGTTTCGGCAGTTTCCACTTCTTCACGCAGTTCATTAGCAGGACGTTCTCCTATATAGCCATCCAGCTGTTTATCTTCGATATTTTTAAACTCGATGGTTGTTTCTTCTGTCTGCTTTCCCCTGGCTTCGAACAAACACAACTTTTTTTCATACATATTGTAAACTCCCTGAAATCTAGAACCCATACCAATAGGCCAGGACATAGGTTTTACTTTAAGTTTTAATTTTTCTTCTACTTCGTCCAAAAGATCAAATGCATCCTTCCCTTCCCTATCCAATTTATTAATAAAAACAATGATAGGCGTATGTCTCATCCTACACACTTCTACCAATTTTTCTGTTTGTTCCTCGACTCCTTTGGCCACGTCGATAACTACGATTACACTATCAACGGCGGTCAGGGTTCTATAGGTGTCCTCTGCAAAATCTTTGTGACCTGGCGTATCCAATATATTGACTTGCAATCCTCTATACTCGAATCCCATCACGGATGTCGCCACTGAGATACCTCTTTGTTTTTCTATCTCCATAAAATCCGACGTCGCATGCTTCTTTATCTTATTAGATTTTACAGCACCGGCCACTTGGATTGCACCTCCGAAGAGCAATAGCTTCTCTGTCAAGGTGGTTTTACCAGCATCGGGGTGGGACACGATCCCAAATGTTCTCCTTCGTTTTATTTCATCAATTCTGTTCATGCTGATAATTCGCGCGTCGTTAAAAGTTAAAAAAAATGCAAAGATACACCAGTGTTGATATTTATAACTATTCGCTTTTATGGTCCAATCATTTTACCATTCACATTATATTTGTGCAAATATTATACAAAATGCAAAAATTTATTGCGCTTTTAAGGGGTATAAACGTTAGTGGCAAAAATCTGATTAAAATGGAGACCCTTCGCTCTGTCTTGCAATCCGAGGGCTTTCAGCACGTCAAAACCTATATACAGAGCGGCAATATCTTATTCGACACCAATGATTTTGCTGAAAAAAAACAAGCAAAAAAAATTCAAGAAATCATAAAAAAAGAATTTGGATTCGAAGTGCCCGTGTTGGTATTGAACATAAAATTTCTCAATTTACTTGTAGAAAATAATCCTTTTAAAAACGATGATTCAAAAGATAAATCATTTTGGCATTTGACTCTACTTGACGCTACCCCTTACATTGAAAATTTGAACAAAATAGATGCCTCTAAGTATTTGCCAGATGAATTCTCAGTGCGAGAAAACGCTATATATCTCTACTGTCCAAGCGGCTATGGGCAAACCAAACTGACCAATAATTTTTGGGAATCAAAACTCAAATTGCCTGCAACCACAAGGAATTGGAAGACTCTTGAAAAGCTAATTGATTTGGCCAATTCTTAACCATAAAAAAAGAATACTATTCAAATTCACTGAGTTGCCGTGCCTCATTCATTTTACTTTTTACTGAATTTCGGATAAAAAATGACCTAAAAAAAACCTCCTTCAAGTAATAATAATCGCATACTTCAATATCTCCTCACTCAAAATCTCTTTGTGCCATTCCTTCAAATTTATATATCAAAAAATATTAATTTATGGAAATTTAATTGTTTTTACGTCTATATAAAAAATGCATAAAAACCAATTATGAACCTAGCGAAATCAATTTATTTTTTACTTGTACTTTTTTTATTAAGCACAAGTAAATTATTTGGGGCTAGTGCTACGCCAACCATCGCTATAGTTGGAGGTACACAGTATTTTTGTATCGACCAAACACTCAAAGACACGAGTTTTACCATCGTAGCCACGATCAATAACAATGGATTCATGGATCCGATCGACCACTATGAAATCAATTGGGGTGAGGGACCTGGCAATGAAAGAATCCTTCCTTCAGCGGGCACATCAATTACCCACACCTATGTTTTAAGGAAGTCAGCATCCGACTGTGATTATGAAAAAGAAGTAACCATAAAATTAAAGACATACAGGACGCCAAATGACGATTTGCCTACCAATAATGCATTTGATATATTTTTCAGAAACCCACCCAATCCAGGCAGTATGGTCATTACCAATAGCGTCCTTTGCAAAGGGTTGGCTTTTAATATTGGAGCAGGTATCTGTGAGACAAATAAGGATGTTTCATTCACTCTCAGCACAGGTCAAGTTTATAATACCTCACCTATCAGGCCAGTTTTCAATACGCCAGGGACATATACTGTGACCATGTCAGCTTCTAATTTTTGTGGAACTAGGTCAACCACAAGAACACTCACAGTCGTGGGCCCCACAACAGCCGAAGGAGTGCCCGACAGTGGTCTGGTAGTTACGGGTACAGATCTTAATGAGTTATGCTTGGTTGGGTCTTCTGCTACCATCAGATTGAACGCAGGAGCCTCACCTGGTGCCAGCAGTTTTGAATGGAAAGTCTTAAGTCCTGGGAGTGGTTATAACTGGCGATGGGGAGTGAACTCAGCTCAAACCAGACTTGAATTTACTGCACCAGGGAAATATGTAATAAAGCTCACGGTTGACAATTCATGCATGATTCCAAGCGCAAAGAATATTACCGTTAATGTCGTGACTCCTACCTCAGCCAGTTTACAGGCACAAGCAGATGGATGCGTTACCTTAAGCTATACGCCAAATCCGTATTCAAACGGAACTACCTATTATATCAATGGCACGGCTTATACAAGTTTTCCCATCACATTACCTGAGGGGGCATATCACGTGGCAGCCAATGTCTCCAATGCGTGCGGAGTGAGTTCAATCAGTGATACATTCGCAGTTGCCAATAATACCCCTATTTCTATTTTGTCGCCATCTGCCAATATTTCCCTTTGCAAGGGGAGTCCTAGACTAACACTAACTGCAGAACCAGCTGGAGGCACTTGGAGCGGATCTACTTGGATTTCGGGTGGATCAAGCTTTATTCCTACCATAGCAGGTACTTATAGATTGAAATACTCGAGGGGGTCTGGAACCTGTTATCAAGAGGCTTTTACGAATATCACTGTCATCGACACTTTAAGATTTCCCCTCATTCCAAGTCCTGATACGTGTCAAATCATCAACTACACCCCTTCACCTTTAAATCCAAATCTCACCTACCAAGTCAATAACCTGACCGTAACAAGCTTTCCACTCACGCTAAGCCAAGGCACACATATTGTACGAGTTTCGGGGACTAATATTTGTGGTGAATCAGTAAAACTTGACACGTTCGTAGTTGCTGGAATTTCAGATATCAGCATTCAGAATATCGCAATGGACCAAATCATTTGTAGTAGCAGCGGATTGTTCGAATTAAATGCCTTTCCCAATGGCGGCACATGGACTGGAATCAATGTGACCAACCAATCCAACAAATTTTATTTTAATCCAAAGGATGAAGGCACATTTTGTTGAAATATAAATTAGGAAGCGGATCTTGTGCTAATTCTGATAGCATTAGGTTCATAACCAGTATAATTAATGCCGCAGCAGCAGATCTAAAACTCTGTAATACAGATCAAAACAAGTTATTGACAGGGACACCTTCTGGTGGGACATGGATTGCAAAAAATTGCCTTTCTTGCTTGGTTAATGATTCATTGATCGTCAATGGTTTACAAGATTCTATCTCATATTTTGATTATTTGGTTCAAAACAGCGATGGTTGCAAAGACACAGCTACAATAAAGGTTACCAAAGTCGATCCAGATGTTTCTTTTACATTATTGCCCGTTTATTGCGAAGGGGCAACGGTTGACTTAAGTGTAAGTACAAATTCTGATTTGAGATGGTACTTGAATGACACGCTTGTATCACCTCCACCTTTCGTTAACATGCCTTCTGGCGAGGTAAATGTAAAAACAGTAGCTACAAATGGAACCTGCAAAGATTCTTTGTCCTTGAAAACGACGGTGCTCCAGCTTCCTATAAATGATGGGTTCAAATTAAATAAAGATCAAGGTTGTGCGCCTTTAGAAGTTGCCATGAGCCCATTATCTCCCATGATGTCAAGTGTATCCTATGAGTGGAATATTGAAGGTCAGTCCCCAGGGGTATTTCCAACTTATTCGATGAATTCAACATTGAGTTTCTATAATAATTCAGACACAGTTCAGCGGTACAAAATTACTTTCAAAGCCTACAATATTTGTAAAGATGAAGTTAAGACATCTTGGGTTAGCGTATTGCCATTCCCTAAAGCTAAAATAGGGATAGATGGAGTTGAGACTGGCTGTTCTCCATTGACCTTAACATTTATCAATCAATCTACAGGCAATGTCGATGGCTGCAATTGGAATTTTGGTAATGATAGTCTAGTGTCTGATTGTAAAATTTACATTCCTGTTACTTTTTTAGCCAAGGATACTACTCGGATTTACAACATTTTACTCAGGGTTCAAAATGAGTGTGGGCAATCAAGCATAACTCGCGAAATAGCTGTTACACCGCCAGATATTCACGCATTTTTCAGCCTCAACAAAACATTGATTTGTCCTAACGAGATCGTCAATCTAACCAATGAATCTGTTCCAATCCCACAGAACTCGGTTTGGGATTTTGGGAATGGACAGACTGCTGTAGGCCAAAATGCCTATCCAAGCTTTGCTGAGGGCGAGAAAATATATAAAATCAAGCTAAAAGTTTTCAATCATTGTGGTTATGACAGCATCGTCCACGAAGTCAAAACCCAGTCCCTTCCGCATGTAAACTTTGAGATCCCTGATATACTATGTGTAGAAAATGGCTTCAACCTTACCAATGTTAGCAATAACGAAAATGCAAGATACATTTGGGAATATGGAGATGGAAGCTTAGATACTGTCAATTATCACGGACAGCATGCTTTCAATGGTCCAAATTTAACAAATAGAGTAAAACTCACAGCCATCTCCTATCCTACTTTGTGCGCCAATAGCATCTCCAAAGATATCAGCCTCACACCTGGACCCATTGCTGATTTTTCGGTTAATCAAGATGGAGGGTGTGCGCCTTTGGTCATCGAATTTACCAATAATTCCGAAAATGCCAACGGCTATTTGTGGACATTCGACGATGGAGCTATATCCACCGAAATGAATCCAGTCCAGGAGTTTGGAAAAGGGTTTCATAAGATTTCTTTGGTGGCAAATTACCTAGACATTTGTTTTGATACCTTGACTGTTTTTGATGCCTTTCAAGTGTATAATTGCGATTATTATATTCCAAATGTTTTCTCACCAAATAAAGACGGTCAAAATGATTTTTTTACGGTTTTTGGAAATGATGCCATCGCTGATATAATCTCTTTGAATATTTTGGATAGGTGGGGCAACTTATTGTGGGAAGGCAAGCACCTAAAAACAAGTGGAGAAAAAGGCTGGGATGGAAAACTAAATGGACAAGAATGTCTTCCAGGTGCTTATGTTTATACCTGCGAAATTCTTTGGCTCGACAATCATCGGGAGAAAGCAGCTGGAACCATCACATTGGTAAAATGATAAAAACATAAATTTCAATTAAAACAAACAAGTAAAAATACAACCAAAGGCATTAGAACTTAACTCAAGAAAAATGGAAGAACCAACAAAAATGCGTCAGCGGGTGGAGTGGTTTAGTTAGTCAATAATTTTTACTAACTAAAGTCTCGTTTGGGCCTCTGGCCTAACGAGACGGAACCCACGCAACACGCGACCCTGAGCTCGATCTACGGGAGAGCGCAGGGAGACGCCCAAAATCTGCTATAAATTAACCAGTGAAATCCCTTGGCCACCTTGATCCTCTTCTGGATGTCTGACCTTTGCGCCATCATATTGGCGTGCAACCTCCTTCACTATCAGTCGCAAAACGCCATCACCTTTCCCATGAAGAACGGACAACTCATGGTGATCCGCCATCAACGCCTTATCAAAAAAAGTCTGTAGCGCAAAAATGGCCTCTTCCTTTCGCATGCCCCTAATATCGATTTTTATTTCTGATTTTGCCGAAGCGTCGATGCGATCAAAATGTACGCTTTTGAAAGACTGCACCGCGACAGGTTCGCTGATGGGAATTATATCTCGCAGTTTAAATCGCATCCGCATCTGCCCTACAATCACGATGGCCGTATCTTTCTGCACAGAATCAACCTCTCCTGTGGCACCCGTCGCCCTAATTCTGACAAAATCACCTTGTTCGACTGGTTTATTCAGAACATTTGAGGATTTCTCCGTATTGTGGACATCTTCAATGATCGAGTCGGTTTCCTTCAGGAGAGCTATTTTTTTAGCCTTTAGTTCTACCATTTTTTGATGTACAATGGCTTCGTTTTTCTCTTTTCTTATGGATTTGAGAATACTCTCAACGGCCTTTTCTTCGGCATCTGTCTTAGAAATGGCCAGTTCCTTGGCTTCTAGCTTTAGTTTTTTTCGCTTTATTTCAAAATCAAAATGTGCACTCTCATAATTTTTGATGAGACGGTCTAATAATTTTTGTTTTTCTGATATTTCGTTGAGTTTTTCTTCAATTTCTTGTTTTTCACGTTGCAAATCGACCAAAAGCTCGTCTACGGCGTGTTCATTTGCGCCAATTCGATGACGTGCATAGTCAATGATGGCTGAAGGCAGGCCCACTTTTTGCGCAATTTCGAAAGCATAGGAAGACCCTGGCTTTCCAATCCGAAGGCGATAAGTTGGACTTAACGTCTCCTTGTCAAAATCCATAGCACCGTTTATCATTGATTGGGAGTGATAAGCGAAAAGTTTAAGATTGGCATAATGGGTCGTGATTACTGCAAAAGCATCGAGATGAATCAGCATTTTTAACACACCTTCTGCGATGGCTCCTCCGACTTTGGGCTCCGTACCTGTTCCGAATTCATCTAACAAAATCAAGGTCCTTTCGTCCGCATTATGTATAAAATAATGCATGGCTTTAAGGTGCGATGAGTAAGTACTCAGATCCTCTTCAAGTGACTGGTGATCTCCGATATCAGAGAAAAATTGGTGAAAAATCCCGAATTCAGAATAAGGCTTTACTGGGACCAAAAGTCCCGCTTGCACCATCATCTGTAGCAATCCTACGGACTTAAGTGTAATCGACTTCCCTCCTGCATTAGGCCCACTGATGAGCAATATTTTGTATTTGTCCAACCGCATATCGAATGGTTCGACTTTTTGCTTTTTGCCTCGGAATTTCAATAGCAGCAAGGGATGTCTCCCGTGACGAATATCAATATGAGGCTGATCGAGGATATTGGGCATTTCACCTTGTATATCTAGACCAAACTTTCCCTTGGCTAGAATAAAGTCTAGGCGCAAGCAACAATTGGCTATAAGTCTGAAAATGCTCCACATATGGTCTGAGCTGCTGGCACAAAAGTTTCAGTATCTTATAAATCTCTCTTTTTTCCTCTTGGAGCGCTTCAAAATACTCGTTATGCAGGCTTATCATGGCATTTGGTTCGATATAGACCGTTTTTCCCGTAGCCGACTCATCGTGGATGATACCAGGTATTTGCCTTTTGTGTTCCGCGAAGACTGACACAACCTTGCGGCCATTTCGAATGGATTCACCAGAGTCTGTGAGTACACCGAGTTGCCTTAGATTTGTGAGGATTTTTTTGAATTCACGATCGATTTCTCCCAACTTCCCATTGATGACTTTCCTTATCGCCACCAGCGCAGGAGAAGCATCCGACCTAATCTCTCCGAGAGGATTAATGATGGCATCCATCGTCCTAACCAATCCATCATTAAATATGATCGTTTGAATATGTTTGAAAAGATTTGGATAAACAAGTTGTCGATCTGGATTAAAGTAGGTAATAAGTTGTTGGACTATTTTCAGTTGGCTCCTTAATTGCAATATCTGATCTATACCGAGCACGTAATCTTCGATATTCAGCATACGAAGAATATCGTCAATATTTTCGAAAGATTGCAATGGCATAGAATCCCCTTTTGCAAATGAAATTTTGGCTTCATCCACCTCAGCTAGGGATCTTTCGATTTCGTTTTTATCAATAAAAATAGGTAAAGGGAAAGATATTTCCTTAGTCCAATCACTCAAACAATAGTTGAAAACTAGTTCTTCTATTTTGTCAAATTCTAGGTCAATTTTAATGTTGGCTGGATAAAAATCCATTTCATTTTCAATCATATACTTGTGAGAAGCATTTTCATTTTTAGAATTAATACAAAAAAATAATTTAAGCTTAAGAAAATCCCAAACTTAAAGAGATCCTATCTTCCTATAATAATATTAAAATAATAAGAATGGACAAATTTAGTAACCATTGGGAACTAATACTTGTTTTAAAAAATTATATGGAATGTAAAATTTGAAAAAAATCGAGAAACATATTTTAATTTATTACTTGAAATATGGTAATTTTACTTAAAATATAAAGAAATATTATGAACGAAGAATTAGATATGATGATAGATATGGCCAAGGAGTCCATGGAAAAGGCCCTTGTACATCTACATGATGAATTGATAAAAATCAGGACAGGCAAGGCCTCTCCAGCTATTTTGAATGGACTAAAGGTTGATTATTATGGCACTCCTACCCTGCTAACTCAAGTGGCCAATGTTGGCACTTCGGATGCTAGAACTATAACAATTCAGCCTTGGGAGAAAAAGATATTGGCTGCCATTGAACGATCCATTTTTGAGGCTAATTTGGGTATCACTCCTCAAAATGATGGTGAAATAATCCGATTGATGATTCCACCCCTTACAGAAGATCGAAGAAAAGATCTGGTCAAACAAGCAAAACATCTTGGAGAAGAAGCGAAAGTAAGTACTCGAAATGCTCGACGAGATGTGATGGAAGAAATCAAAAAAGCCATTAAGAATGGCTTCTCAGAAGATCTTGGCAAGAAAAAAGAACAGAAGGTACAAGAACTTACTGATCAATTTTCTAAGAAGATAGAGACACAGATTGAATCAAAAGAGAAGGATATCATGACTTTATAAATTCAGTCTTAGCGGCTTCCAAGTATTGGTTTAGAGCAATAAAAAAGGACTTCCGAAATCGAAAGTCCTTTTTTTTATTTTAAAGTGTAATTTTAATTCAATCCTAGCTTTTTCTTCACGAGAGATGTTACATCCTCAGAGTCTTGTGAAAAGAGAATAGCGTCCAAACTTTTATCAAAAATATAGTTGTATTTGCCCTCCTTTCCAACTTCGATGATTGCCTTGTTTACTTTCTCTAGGACTGGCTTCATCAACAATTCTCTGCGGCCCATGATAACCACCTGTGCAGTCTGCTCAAATTCTTGAACCGCTCCTTGTTCAGCTTGAAGGGCAGTTTCTTTTTTCTGCATTTCAACCTTACTCAAAGTCCCTGCATTGGCGAATTTCATGTACTCAGTATAGTTGGCCTCAAATTTTTTGACCATTGTCTCTCCCACCGTTTTCAAAGAATCTTGAAGCAGCTTCAGGGAGTTGTCCGCGGATTTTACTTCTGGCATTTGACTCAACAATTCTCCAGAATGCATATGTCCAAATTTTTGGGCAAAAGTAGCAAAGGAGAAACTGCTACAAATCAATAATGTTGCTAATGCTTTTGTTAAATTCATTTTATAATAATTTTTCTAATTAGACGCACCTTTTATTTCAAAAGAAAGTGCAAAAGTAACAATTAACTTCGATATAACATACCTAGTTTATAAATTTTAAACTAAATCACTGTAAATCAAGCACTTAAATAATGTGCTTGAAAATTGGTTAATAATTTTAACAATTTAGAATCGATGTTAGCATCCCCACTGATACTGATACCCGTTAAAGCATTCGTCTTGAGGACAAGTGTTGCCTTTTCGACTTCATTTCTGGTTATTGGATTCTCAACTATTTGGAAATCAGATATCCTGCACCATTCAACCAATGCCCTTCGCATCACGCCATCTACACATCCTGACCCTAGCGGAGGTGTGGTCAATACGCGATTCTCATAGATGAACAGATTCGAATATATCCATTCGATGGGTTGGTCTTCGTTGTTTAATAACAAGCCATCAGGTAAATTTAACTTTTGCGCTTCTATGGCTGGCAGAATATATGCGTGTGAGTTGCACGTTTTAAAATTCCAATAAGGAATATTTGAACTTTTTATAGAATTAAGAAAATGAATCGGGTGGTTGAATCGATTTATTAGTGAATAAGGCAATGTTAGAGGTACAATCTCTTTTTCGATGGACATTTGATTTGATTCAGGAAAATAAAATCCCGCCCCTGCCCTCGAAAATTGAACTCTAAGCCGATACACACCTTTTTGGATACCTTGCTCTTCAATTAATTTTTCAAAATAGATTTTGTCAATATGCCGTGGAATTTGTATCGCTAAAAACTGTGCTGTTTTGAAGATCCTATTTAAGTGAAATTCGATAAATGGAATCTTGCCATTATAAACCAAAATGGTCTCAAAAAATCCATCTCCGTACTTTGTAGCCCTATCCAATGTAATTTTTGCGTTTAAAAAGAATATTTCAATTGTGCTTTAATCTCAGACCGTTTTGACCCTTTAATTTCTTCCAAACCCGATCCGATGGTCTCTACATTACTGTAAGAAGTGATAGAATAACGGCCTTCGATAGAAAGATTGCGAATACCCGTATAACGCACATTTAGATAGAATCTTGTACCTCGGTTGTACAATGCGGGTACTGAGAAATTATACAAAAGGTCATTTTCGTATGCATAAATCCTAGAATTATAATCATAGGTATCGAACAATGCCAAACGGGAAGAAAACTGGATGGGCAGCCCAACTGGCTTGTAGATCACGTCTTGATAAATCAAAAAGCCTTTGGAATCTTTTTGTCCTGGAAATTTGAACAAATGAAATTCAGCCCTATTTCTCAATTCTAATTCCTTGCTGATCTTATTGCTCACATGAAGCCTTAATTGGGTTCTTTGGTGCGAGGCTATATTGGAGATATGAATATCTTCAGACACCAAATTTTTTGCTTTTTCTTCATACCGCACTTGGATATATGCCTCCATTTTTCTCTTTACTGTATAAGTCAATCGGGTAAAAAATTCTCGGCCGTTGCTAGGTTGGTCGATTTGAAATCTCAACCATGGATGGCTCCAAAAATCAAAATAGGATGAAATTTTCCAACCTTTTGTTGGGCGAACTTCCAAGCCGACGTAAAGTCCATTCTCATTATTTCCTTGCCCTGTTTCTGCGAAAATATTAGAATTGACAGCCGAATAATCTCTAGGAATGTACCTATGAAAAAATGCCAATTCCGCTTTTCTATCCAAACTCACCATAAGACCATTAACCGTGGCAAAATTTTTAAAGTCCGAAACCGCTGTCTCTCCAAAAAAATGTAAATTTTTATAAAAATAAGTATAATCTACCGAAGCATTTAGGAGTTCATCCCCTGAAAAATAAAACTGATTGTATATTTGTGGAGATCTATTAAATGGTCTATTGAACTTTGTGTAAAGCCCGTTCAAACCAATTTTAAAATTTTTATCCTTATAATTAATGTTCGCCCCCATATTGGTCTGCTGGATGGACCCTTTGTCCAAAAACTCTGCTTTGGTGCGATGGAATCCTGAGATTTGCAGTGATGTAAATACCTCCTCGTCACTGATGAATTGGGTAGTATCAATAAAAATATTTGCATCTTTATTTACACGACTAACGAAAAGGCTGGTTTCTATCTTCTTAAACGGAGCAATGGTGATACCAACTCCTCTCAAAAAATTACTCTCAGCTATAGATGTATATGGAATTACTGTCCTTCCGCCTCGCTTGATATTCATAACAAAACTGCTTTTGCCTCCACCAAAGCCAGAATGCATAATAAGTCCCTGACCCATACTTGCATTGAAGTCACCGATGGCAATGGACTTGATTTTTTTGCTTAAATCTTTAATATAGAAATGAAATGAATAAAAATCAAAACCATATTTATTCAAACTATCGGCAAATGGTTCTCCTGGATCTTTCTCAGCTGTAAAACCATAACTAAGCCTATTTTCAAATGAATGTTTAAATCGTACATAATACTTTTGATCATTCCCAAGATATCTCTGATCAGTAGGCAATACTGGGTCTGTAAAACCTTTTTTTGTCTGCAGGCCTTTGGCCCAACGGAAAAATAAATCATTTTGTCCCTTTGCCATCATGGTCAAAATCGGAACCTGATTGTCGAATGGAGACCCACCAACAGCAACAAAAGGCGATATCCTTTTGATAAGATTTACGTTAAACCCAGAGATAGATTGCAGTTCATATATAGCTATGAGATCTCCGAGTTCCCTCCGATAAGTTATTAGATTGTTGATTTGTATTTCGTTCAATAATCCAAGTTCACGCAATTCTTGATCAGTGGCTGAATTTAGATCTAATGGGTGTTTTTTCCTGTATTCTAAATTCTCAGTAAGTGTATTAAAATCGAATTCTTCTTCACCTTCCCCTCGAGACACAAAGTCCTCGACGATATCTTGGACACCTTGATCTTCCAAAATAGCCCTCGAAGTATCTGCTTGGGAAATTCCTTTTGTACAAAGGCCCAAGACTAGGCCGATAAATAAATAAATCCGAACCAGCGACATATTTCCTAAATTATTGCAACAATATAAGCAGTATTTTTTAAAACCAAAAAATTAGTGCTATAAGATTTTAGTTATTCTCAATAAATTGTTTTTTCAAAGAAAAATATTTTCGATAAAAATTAAATAAAATTGAGCATCCATGCAATAAAAATAGCTTCCCATCCTTTAAAAACTATGAACTAATGGTAATAAAAATTGTTAAAAATGGCTAATTATTGACCATAGAACAATAAAAAACCGTCTATCTTAAAAATCTTATGAGTAAACACGGAAAAATACTGGTAGCCATGAGTGGGGGGATTGATAGCACTGTGGCGGCTATGATGTTGCACGAGGAAGGCTACGAAGTCATCGGTGTGACCATGAAAACATGGGACTACGCCAATTCGAGTGCCACGAAAAAAGAAACAGGATGTTGCAGTTTGGATTCTATCAATGATGCCCGTGCAATCGCCGTAAACAATGGCTTTCATCATTTTATAGTAGATATCAGAGAGGAATTTGGCAATTACGTTATAGATAATTTTATCGATGAATATATGGCTGGGCGTACACCAAATCCTTGTGTGCTATGCAATACTCATATTAAGTGGGAAAGCCTTTTGCGGAGGGCAGATGCACTAGATTGTGAACATATCGCTACAGGGCATTATGCCATTATAAAGCAAGTAAATGATCGATACTTTGTCTCTAAGGGTGTAGATGAACAAAAGGACCAAACCTATGTATTATGGGGACTCAGCCAAGAGTGTTTGTCAAGGACCAAGCTGCCTTTAGGGATTTATACAAAACCTGAAATTAGAAAAATGGCTTTTGATTGGGGATATGAGGAGCTATCAAAAAAAGCGGAAAGTTTCGAGATTTGCTTCATTCCCGACAACGATTACCGCAATTTTTTGAGACATAATGTCGAGGGAATAGATAAATTGGCTGGAGGCGATTTTGTGGATATAAATAACAACGTGATTGGTAAACACAAAGGGTATCCATTTTATACAATCGGTCAAAGAAAAGGACTAGGACAAGAATTCGGACAGCCTATGTATGTAGCTGAAATCGATGCCGTGACCAACAAAGTAGTATTGGGTGAGGCTAAGGACATCTTGCGTAATGGGATGAAAGTAACCAAGCTTAACTTACAAAAATACGAAACCATAGTTCCAAATTTTGAAGCGGCGGTGCAAGTCCGCTACAACGATCGTGTAGGTACCATGGCGACGCTAAATATGGTGGAGGATGCATTAGATATTGTATTTTCTGCCAATGTGAGAGGAATCGCACCTGGACAGTCCGCCGTTATTTATGAAGGAGATGATGTAGTTGGCGGTGGGATAATACATTCCAGCTTAAAATTTTAATATTATAAAAATATTATATATATATTTGTACTTAATTCAACAATTTTCAACATGTTTAATCGTTTTTTTTTGAATAAAATAAAGAAAATCAGTCTAGGATTGGTCTTTTTCGGAGTAGTGTGTTTTATTTTTTCCTGTGACAAAAGAGATGAAGTAAAGATTGATTTAGGATTGGAGTATTATCCTTTGGTGAAAGGTAAATATTGGATTTACTCTTTAGATTCCATCACCTATGATACTACCAATAATGGGGTTATAACCATTCCAGGAAAGGGTTTATTGAAAGAAGAAATTGTAGATACTCTGGTAAATCAGCAAGGAATAACTGAATACATCTTAGAGCGATATTTCAAAAAAGACAGCTCCGATGTTTGGCATTTTGCAGATCGATTGACCCAACATTTTGATCTCACAGGCAAATATCAAGGCTTAAGAAAAGAAAATAATGGAACATTCATAAAAGTTGTTTTCCCTGTAGAAAACGGCTTGAGATGGGATGGAAATGCCTTCATCGATCCTACCATCTTAGTTACAGTAGCTGGTGAGTCCATAGAAATGTACAAAGATTGGACCTATTTTATGAAAGAAGTAAACACAAGAAAAATCATTGGTAATTACACTTTCGACTCCACATTGGTTGTACAAGCAGGCAACAATCGCGAGGTTAAAACGGAACGTAGATACAACTATGAAGTTTATGCCAAGAATATTGGATTGGTATATAGAGAAATGGAAATCCTTGACACTCAAAACACAACTTCCACCGAACCTTGGGCAGTTAAGGCACAAAAAGGATTTATATTGAAACAAATATTAATTGATCACAACTAAAAAAACGATTTTATTTCATGCAATTATTAATGTCCATGCCAGATTTTGCAAATCCAGCGATTTGGTTTAGCTTATTGACCCTTACTTTTTTGGAAATAGTACTTGGGATAGACAATATTATTTTTATTTCCATTGCCACGAGTAATTTAGCTCGAGAAGAAAAGAAAAAAGCCACTCAGATTGGACTTATGCTAGCCATGGTATTGAGAATTATTTTACTTTTTGGAATCAATATATTGATAAGCATGGAAAAACCATGGTTTGAAATCAGCACTTCGTTCATGCACGGTGCATTTTCTGGCCAAAGTGTTATTTTACTTCTAGGAGGTCTCTTTTTATTGTATAAAGCTACCTCTGAAATTCACCACAAATTAGAGGGCGATAGCGACCACGATGGGGTAAATTCAAAAACCTCAAAATCCTCACTTAGCAATGTTATTTTGCAAATAACACTAATAAATATTGTCTTTTCATTTGACTCCATTTTGACCGCTGTAGGTATGACTACCGGGATGGAAGGAGCACTGGTCATCATGATCATAGCTGTAGTGCTTTCTGTATTAATAATGATGGGCTTTGCTGTCCCTGTTGGCAATTTTGTGAATGAACACCCAACCATCCAGATGCTAGGACTGTCTTTCTTAATTTTAATAGGTTTTGTTTTGATATCTGAAGCTTGCCATATGGCAAATTTAGATGTATTTGGTGCATCCGTAGGTACCGTGCCGAAAGGATATTTATATTTTGCCATTGGGTTTTCTTTGTTGGTTGAATTTTTGAACATCAGATTGCGCAAAAAACAAAAACCTGTACAACTGCATGGCTACCAAGAAGAAGCACTGCAGGAGGGAATCAAATTGGAAGAATAATTTTTTTTGAATAAATTACAATATCATGAATAAAAGATTCAAATTTTTGGTTTATGCTACTCTTATTGCCTTCGCGCAAATAGGTTCAGCCCAAAAATATATCAATGAGTTTCTGAGTACAGGACTTGGAGCAAGATCATTTGGAATGAGTAAATCTGTAGTCGCCAGTGATGATTATGTCACAGCTGCCTATTGGAATCCTGCAGGTTTGGCTAATGTTGAGGCACCATTTCAAGTATCCGCAATGCACGCGTCTTTATTCGGCAATATCTATAAATTCGATTTTATAGCCCTTGGAAAAACTATAAATCCCAGCAAAAATGGTTTTGGTGCACTAACCATCATGAGAGGTGCCATCGACGATATCCCTAATACGCTAGAACTAATTGGTCCCGACGGAAGTATTGACTACAATCGAATTACGTATTTTTCCAATGCAGATTATTGCGGTATGATTTCGTATGGTCAAAATTTAAAAAAAGTTGGTTGGACAGCTGGTGGGAGTTTAAAAATAATCAGACGAACTTTTGGCAAATTTGCCTCCAGCTGGGGATTTGGTGCTGATCTAGGGATTAGATACCGTAACGAGAATTGGCTCCTCGGAGCAACTTTTAGAGACATCACCACCACTTACAATACTTGGAAATATACCTTCACTGAAGAAGAAAAGAATGTTCTCATTTCTACTGGAAATACCGTGAGCAGCGGCACTACAGAACTTGCTCGCCCTTCGGTATTGCTAGGTGGAGGATATCGCAAGCAATTCAAAAGAAAATTTGGTATATTGATTGAGACAAACTTAGAGTGCACTTTCGATGGCCAAAGAAATACTTTGATTGCAAGTGACGTTGTCAGCATAGATCCCTCCATAGGTTTCGAAGTTGATTTCAGCAAAAAACTCTTTATTAGAGCAGGTGCACACAATTTTCAACAAGTACTTTCTCCTACAGATAATACCAAGAAAACATGGACTGTTCAGCCAAGCGTAGGGATTGGATTACAATTTGGTAAGGTACATATAGACTACGCATTCGCCAATTTTGGTTCGGATTTTGAAACCAATTATAGCCATATTGTATCCGCTAGTTTAGATTTTAAAAATGATGAAAAAAATAAATAGTCATGGCTTTTAGGGAGATACTTAAACCGTCATTCGCTACAACATTTTTGCTCCTAGGACTGTGCTTAGTCTGTTGTACTCAATGTAATGTAGTGCAAAAAAAAGTCGGAAACGGTATCATTAAAACCAAAGTAATTCCAACGAAAGAATTCAATAAAATAATTGTTGCTGGTAGCATCGAAATGGTTATAACTCATGGTGACAGCATCAAAGTTACTTGTGAGGCGGATTCCAACTTGATCAAAGAAGTTCAGGTTTTTCGGGAAGGCAACGCTTTAAACTGTGGCATAAATATGGGTACCTACCAATTCACCAAATGTCTGATTACCATTGAAATTCCAAACCTCAGAGCAATCGACCAAAGCGGTAGCGGAACCTTAAAGTATGATAACCTGATTCCTTCGGATAGTTTGGATTTCGTCAAATCTGGAAGTGGAACCAGTGATTTGAAGATGGATCACCAGTACCTTAAAATAGAACAAAGTGGCAGCGGGGACATCTCTCTTAAGGGCAAAGTTCAAGATTTTAACCTTGACAAAAGTGGCAGTGGCACACTAGACGGTCCAGCACTAGATATTTATAATTTTCAAGTAAAAATGATTGGAAGTGGCGATTGCAATGTTGGCAATATTGATGAACTGACCATAACTAAAAGCGGAAGTGGAGAGTTCATTTATAAGAATTGTAAGAAGATAAATAATCTTTCTAAAGACGATGCTGGTATATTAAAAAAGTCTTAGAAGTTAATTTTTTTATTAGAATAAATTTTCCCCATTTTTATCTATATCTTTACCGCTTAAATCAATAAATCGGTTGGCAGATAGTCTTGTAATTATTCCTACATACAATGAAAAAGAAAACATTGAGATCATTCTAAAAGCTATTTTTGCTTTAGAAAAGAATTTTAACGTACTTGTCATTGACGATGGCTCTCCTGATGGGACAGCGGCGCTTGTGGAGAAGATGATGCCTTCCAATCCGAATAGAATTTATTTACTCAAAAGAAATGGAAAATTAGGGCTAGGGACGGCCTATCTCGCTGGATTTCAATACGCATTGGACAATGGGTATGATTATGTTTTTGAGATGGATGCTGACTTCTCACACAATCCCCAAGACTTGATAAGACTTTATGAAGAAGCAAAAAAAGGTTCTGATGTCGTGATTGGTTCCCGTTATGTTTCTGGAGGCAAAATCGTAAATTGGCCATTCGACAGATTAGCCTTGTCATATGGGGCATCGCTGTACGTAAGAATCATCACTTGGATGCACGTCAAAGATCCAACAGCAGGATTTGTTTGTTATAAAGCTTCAGCCTTGAAAAAATTAAACCTCCAAAGCATTGAATTCATTGGCTACGCCTTTCAAATCGAAATGAAATATGCCATGAAAAAATTGGGCATGAAAATAACTGAAATTCCAATCACTTTTGTTGATAGAATCTATGGTGAGTCCAAAATCTCAAAAGGCATAATAGGCGAAGCGGTCTATGGCGTTCTCAAAATGAGTTGGTTTAATGGAAATAAAACCTATTTGAAGTCTTAAACAAGGGTTATAAAATTATTTTTCCTTCATTTTTCCAATTTAAAGTAGTCTAATTCCTTTTTTCATTATATTTGTCGCAACATTGATTATAATTCTATGTTTTTTCAATAATGGATAAATTAAAAAATATTTTCGCCACCAAAGGTGCGGCTCAGAAAGCAGAAGTTAAAGAGTTTTTAAAAACTTATAGCGATAAAGTCATAGACGACGTGACCATTTCTCAAACCGCGGGAGGTATGAGAGATATCATCAGTATGCTTTATGAAACCTCGTTACTAGATGCTCACGAAGGCATAAGGTTTCGAGGCTATTCTATTCCTGAATTGATAGAAAAGCTCCCTAAAGCTCAAGGTGGTACACAGCCACTTGCCGAAGGAATTTTTTGGCTCATGCTTACTGGTGACATTCCAACACAAGAGGATGTAAACGAGTTTTCGAAAGATCTCGCACGCAGAAGCAATGTCCCACAACACGTATTTGAGACCATCGAGTCGCTACCTAAAGATACTCATCCGATGACACAATTCAGTCTTGCTGTTTTGGCTGCACAGACTGAAAGCATTTTTGCAAAAAAATATGCAGATGGCTTATCTAAGGACCTTTACTGGGATCCAATGTATGAGGATGCGCTCAATTTGGTTGCCAGAATCCCAAAAATTGCTGCTTATATTTATAGAAGAACCTATAAGAATGGCGAGCATTTGTCTGGCGATTCAAGCTTGGATTGGAGTGCGAATTTTGCCAAAATGCTTGGCTATGAAAGCGATATTTTCTACGAGATGATGCGCTTGTACATGACCATCCACGCTGACCACGAAGGTGGAAATGCTTCGGCACATGCGACGCACTTGGCAGGCTCCACCCTAAGCGATGCTTACCTTTCTTTCTCTTCTGGATTAAATGCATTAGCAGGACCTTTGCACGGCTTAGCCAATCAAGAAGTCGTCCGATGGATTACAGAAATGAATAAAAACATCGGAAATGATAATCCTTCCAAGGAACAAATAAGGGATTATATAAATGCAACTTTGGCTGCAGGAAAAGTCGTACCAGGATATGGCCATGCAGTACTTCGAATCCCAGATCCTAGATTTACCGCACAGCAAGAATTTGCAAAAAAATACATGCCCGATTCACCTATAGTTAATACCGTTTGGAGAATTTTTGAAGTAGCTCCTGAAATTCTATCTTCTACAGGAAAAATAAAAAATCCATTTCCAAATGTAGATGCTCACTCAGGTTCATTGCTGGTGACGCTTGGATTTAATGAAGCCAATTTTTATACCGTTTTATTCGGGGTAAGTAGGGCATTGGGTGTCATGGCGGCTTTGTGTTGGTCTAGAATGTTGGGACTACCCCTCGAAAGACCAAAGTCTGTTACCTTCGAATGGTTAAAAAAACAAGTCGAACAATCTTAATTAATTAAAATAAAACGTGATGAATATTCCTTCTGACTTAAAATATACTTCAGAGCACGAATGGATTTCTGTAGATGACCAAAATATAGCTACCATTGGGATCACCGATTTTGCCCAAAGCGAACTTGGAGACATCGTCTATGTTGAGGTAGATACATTGGGTGAAAATCTCGATAAAAATACCATTTTTGGTACGGTAGAAGCTGTAAAGACAACTTCAGAATTATACATGCCGATCAGTGGCAAAATTATTGAGTTCAATTCAGAATTGGATGAAAAAGGAGGCGACAACCCATCCTTAATCAATGAAGATCCTTATGGACGTGGTTGGATCATCAAAGTAGCCATTCAAGACCGTTCAGAATTGGATGAATTGATGGATGCAGCAAGTTATGGTTCAAGTATTTCCTAATCACTTATTTTCACGTTTCTTTTCATTTTTATACAGATGGAAAATCAGTATCTTTTTACTGTTTGTTCTTAGTATATTGTGTCTTTATCCATTGAGTTTTCCCGCACTCCCAAATTTCAGCTATTTTGATAAATTTATGCATTTATCATTTTATGCGGTCATAGGGATAGGGGCTATCATTGATTATTTTCTTACATGGAATACCAAAATTCCCATTAGCAAATTCAATAAATTAGCACTCTGTTTGATTATTTTTGGTGTTACTATTGAAATAATTCAAGCCTTTTCAGGATATCGTCAAGGAGAATTTGCCGACATTGTCGCCAATAGCTTAGGGATATTTTTGGTGTGGTTGTTCGTAAAGTTTTTCTGAAATCACCTATTCAATTTATATTATTTTTATAATAAAAAACGATGATCGATAAAATAAAATTTGCCGTTGTAGGCTGTGGACATATAGGAAAGCGTCATGCAGCTATGATAGCCAACAATCCACATGCTGAATTGCTTGCTATGTGTGACACTCTTAACAAAGAAGCTTTGGACTTGTCGAATCACCCTACCGTTGCATTTTATAATGATCTAAATGAAATGCTGGCCACAGAAAAAGATCTACATGTAGTATGCATAGCTACTCCCAATGGACTGCACGCTTCACAAGCCCTCAAAGTTTTAGAACACAATCATCACGTGGTCATAGAAAAACCCATGGGACTCACGAAAACCGAGTGTGAAGACATCATATACAAGTCGCTACAAGCATCCAAACAAGTCTTTTGTGTGATGCAAAATAGGTATTCACCTCCCTCCCAATGGTTGAAAACAATATTACAGGAGAATTTATTAGGAGAAATATACATGGTTCAAATCAACTGCTATTGGAATCGCGATCATAGGTATTATAAAAAAGGAAATTGGCATGGGACAAAAGCCCTCGATGGCGGGACATTGTTTACCC
This sequence comes from Saprospiraceae bacterium, assembly GCA_016720635.1. GTDB lineage: Bacteria > Bacteroidota > Bacteroidia > Chitinophagales > Saprospiraceae > JADKKF01. Next base: position 73,439 of record JADKKF010000010.1, on the reverse strand, counting down.
AATTCAGCCATTTTGTAGATATAATGTACTGGTGCTTTGGTGACATTACCAATATACATTCCCGCATCAAAGATTTTAATCACCAAGACATGACAGAGTTTGAAGACAGCGGCATGATCAGTTTTGATTTTGTCCAAGGTGGCATCGGGTCCATTCAATTTTCAACATCCGTTTGGGATAAAAACTTAGAATCATCCATGACCATAATCGGTGAAAATGGAACTGTAAAAATCGGTGGACAATACATGAATGAAGTAGAGTATTGCCACATAAAGGATTATGAAATGCCCGTTTTGCCTCCTTCCAATCCTCCCAATGATTATGGGCAATACAAAGGCTCTGCCGCCAATCATCACTTTATCATAGAAAACGTCGTAGATGTACTAAGAGGAAATAGTACGATCACCACAAATGCTCTAGAAGGGCTGAAAGTTGTAGATATAATAGAGCGAATCTATAAAGCCGCTAAATAAAAACTACGCCATTTTTACTGTTAGTGGCAAAAAATAATAAAATGAGCAAAATTGCAATATTATTTGTGTTTATATGCTTGACTTTGGGTTTGGCATGTTCTGGTCAAACAAAAAAAGATTTAAATGATAAAGCTTTAGAAGCTAAAGCTAATCTATTCATTGAAAAATTAAGTAGTATAATAAATGAAGGAAATATAGGAAGAATAAAATCTGAATTGATTGTAAGTAAACAAGACCTAAGATATTTTCTTGATAAAGAATGGAAACGAAAATACAATTCTTTTAAAAGAAGGAAAATGCAAGATAAATTCGAACCATCCGTTGAAAAATTATGGAAAGAAATACAGAAGAAAGATGGTTATTTTTTGATTGGGTCTATGCTTACAGAAAAAGACCGTTTTTCGAAAGAAAAAATTATTCATCCAATTATTAAAAATGGTAATTTTAAAGAAATAACTGTAAATATTTCTGATAATTTTGACAGTGACAAAGGCGAAATATCAATCCTTCGATTAATAAATGTTAATGCATTAGTTGTAGGTGACAATGATCCTGTTTATAATCACAGATTTAATTTTCCTTGTATATTGACAACAGATGGTGATCTAAAAATTGTAGGAATTGTGAACGGAAAATTAATATCTATCGATAAAAAGAATGAATAATTCTGCCAATAACAATGCACTAGACGGACTGATTCCATATCGGTCGCACGTCACCATTGCTGGATCGCATAGCGAACTTTCTCTAAAGTCCTATTATTTTTTTGAATATACTGGTCCGAGATACGCCCTCTATAGTTAATTCTTGAGCATGGATTGGGGTCAATTTATCTTCAAACATTCGAAAAATTTCAACTCGGTAATTTCCCGCTTCATTGTACTGATGGTGAAAGTAAGGATTGTAAATTCTCTTGCGAAGCCCATCACCAAAATCTACAAAATAGACCGATTCTTGTGAAAATTTGCCCATAACAAACGTAAGCCTTTGAAAGACTTCTGTTCGACCTTGTACCTCTAGGATACTTCTGCCAAATGCACCGACAAAATCGTGAGCTACCTGCGGCAACTGATACTTAACACTCATGGGATATACTTTAAAAATTTTAACGGCAAAAATAAAATACCTTTCTCTTCCCCGTCTCTCGAACAGCAAATATATTACATATTTTTATAATATGTAGCAAATTTCGAAAAATATTTTACTTTTCGTTCAAATAAATTGGATCGTTCTCAGTTAAAACGATCTTAGAAATTACTTTATTGTGATTTGAGCTTAGCCCAGGTGTCTTTTAAGGTTACGGTTCTATTAAAAATTAGACTATCACCCGTACTGTCTTTGTCTAAGCAAAAATAGCCTTTTCGCAAAAATTGATACCCCTGCCCTACTTGTGCATTTTGCAGCGAAGGTTCTATTTTTATCGATTCCAAAATGGTCAAAGATTCAGGATTGATATATGTTTTAAAATCAACATCTTTATTGCCATCGGGATCTTCTACCGTAAATAGCCTATCGTACAATCTGCACTGCGCATCAATAGCGTGCTTCGCACTTACCCAGTGTATAGTACTTTTTACCTCGATTCCAGACGTATCTTGGCCACTTTTGCTCTCCGGAAAATAAGTACAATGAAGCTCAACTATATCACCAGCATCATTTTTTACTACATTGTCACACTGTATGATATAAGCATGTTTTAATCTTACCTTTTGCCCCAAGGTCAATCTAAAATATTTTTTTGGCGCATCCTCCATAAAATCTTCTCGCTCTATGTAAAGTGTGGAAGAAAAAGGAATAGGCCTAGTACCAGCCTCCAAATCCTCAGGGTTATTTTCCGCATCCAGCCATTCTTCCTGATCTGGATAGTTAGTTATAACCACTTTTATAGGATCTAATACGGCCATGACACGAGTCGCCTTTTTATTCAAGTCCTCCCTCACAAAAACTCAAGCAAACTCAATTCGATGACATTCTCCCGCTTCGCAATGCCAATATGCTTGGCAAAATTTCTAATTGCTGCGGCGGTATATCCACGCCTCCTTGCACCAGAGATGGTAGGCATCCGAGGGTCATCCCAACCTGATACCATGCCTTCATTGACCAATTGTAGCAACTTTCGCTTGGACATTACAGTATAATTAAGATTGAGTCGAGCAAATTCTATTTGTCGACTTCTGAAAACATCCAATGTTTCTAAAAACCAATCGTATAATGGTCTGTGATTTTCGAATTCTAGCGTACAGATACTATGCGTGATATGTTCGATCGAATCGCTATAACCATGTGCAAAATCGTACAATGGGTATATACACCATTTATCTCCAGTTCTATGATGGTGAGCAAACTTTATCCTGTATATGATAGGATCTCTAAGCAGCATATTAGGGGATTTCATATCTACATCTGCCCTTAATACCTTAGAGCCCTCTGGCCATTTGCCAGCTTTCATCTCTTCGAATAAGCTTAAATTCTCTTCAGGACTCCTGCTTTTGTAAGGACTATCAACTCCAGGTACCGTCGGGGTGCCTTTCATCTGTGCTATTTCTTCTGAAGTACTATCATCCACATAGGCTTTTCCAGCTTTTATCAAGCTTACGGCATATTCATATAGTTGATCAAAATAATCAGATGCATATAACTCTTTATCCCAATTGAATCCTAACCAAGCAATATCCTCCTTGATCGATTCGACATAAATTGTGTCTTCTGTAACTGGATTCGTATCGTCAAATCGGAGATTGGTTTTACCTTCAAATCGCTCCGCTATCCCAAAATTTAAACAGATGGATTTAGAATGTCCTAAATGCAAAAAACCATTGGGCTCAGGTGGAAATCTCGTTTGGACCCTTCCTCCATTTTTTCCAGACGCCTTGTCTTCTATTATGATTTCTTCGATAAAATTGTTGTGATTTTCCATCTATGTATTTTATTTCTTATTGCAAATATAATTTTGATTCACTTAGGCCAAATCTATGTAGGTTGCCAAAGCTTTGATAGCAGAACCTTGACTCATTCCTTGATTTTTGATAATGTTAAATACTATATTTTGAAGCCCATTCAATGAGGGTTGTATTTTTAATAATTCCAAAATTTCCAAAGCTTTCAAGATGTTTTCAGCATATTCTTCTTGTATATCTTCGATAAATAATGTGTTTTTCTGTGCATCAAAGAACTTCGTAGCCATAAATTCCAAAACTACAGTATTTAAATCAATTTTCCACTTTATAACATCATCGGCGAGTCCTTTTAGCTTACGTATAGGAATGAGTTGCAATTGAGGATGTATTTCCAACCGATTTTCAAGTTTTACTTGTACCAGAGTTTGCAAATTTCTCAAGAAAAGCTCAGGAACTTCCAATTGGCTATTGTGCATGATGGTCATCAAAGCATAGGTATTATTATTGACCATTTCATAACTAGTTAAAGCGCTCTCTTCATTGATTTGTATTACCTTTTCTAGCAACTTTAATTGTTCATCTTTAAGCAAATCAAAATACGAAAAAGTATGGTCTTTAAAATGATTTCGCATCAAATCCAATACTTTGGTGATATTACTTTCTTCGAATGCCAACTTTATATTCTCCGTAATCTCCTTGAATGTATTCTCATCCACCAAATCCGAAGAATTACCGATCAGATGATGACCTCCCATATACACTATGATATATGAAAATACTTTTTCGGAAAGCGTAACCCTAGATCGCACCTCTGTGATTCCATAGCTTAAGATAAGGTTTCCACTTCGATGCAGTTGCTGGATTCTGCTTTGGCAATCATAGTTGAATATCGTTAAGACCCTGCCTTCCGATTGGAATAAACTACTCACAGCATAATGCATCCCTACTTTTGTAAGCGTAAGGGTTTTCGGACTTACCCATTTTTCATAGATATCTTTGGCCGACCCATATTCTTCATAATTACTGATAGAACTTCCCAGCATTAACTTGAAGGTGGGTTCTAGATCAACACCCGTCTCCGATTTCGCTAGCTGAATGGCTCTATTGGCATATTGAAGGATTTGAACAGTCTCGATACCTGATACATCATTAAAAAACCAACCGCAACTTGTGAACATATACATAGCCTGTCTCTGCATTTCAAGAAGTCTCAGCACAGTAGTTTTCGTGTGGTTATCCTGGATATTGGGCAGATAGTTGTCAAAAAATAATTGGATATTGGCTTCATTACGCTCGAAAAATATTTCAATGTATTTATTCCTCAACATCCATGGATCTGGATAATGTGGTTTAAGGCCATTTTCAAACAATGGAATCAAAGAGTCCCGAAGCCAGTCTAGGGCTTCTCTTAATCCTTGTCTCCATTTTTGATTGAAACCTGGCTTACCTCCCGTTTCACAGCCACAGTTGGACCTCCATCTCTCAACTCCATGAAAGCATGACCAACTAGAGTTCTCATATATTTGAACTTCGAATTGAACGGTATTTTTGGCTAAGAATGAAGCATAATTTGTGAGTGCTACTCCATCCGTTTTCTCTATTTGTGCCAAACAATAAGCGAGTGCCATTTCCCCTTTTGGATGGTGATGCCCATAAGTCTCCCCATCAGTTGCTATGTGTAGCAATTGTGGTTGGTTCTTACTGCTGTCTAACCCACTCAAAAGAGATTTGGCAAAATATTTTCCATCATTCAAAACCCCGTTGAAAGCTACTTCCTGCGACCTTTTACCATCATAAAAAAACAAAAATATACGTTTTCCATTAGGCAAATTATATACATATGGAAAATTAGGTTGAATGCCGTTAGTCCACCCTTCTTCACCCAATTTTCTGTATGCTTTGGCTTGGCTTGGTGCCAATATCGTGTATTTTATGCCATTGTCGGCGCAGATTTCTAGAGTCTCTGTATCTACTGCAGTTTCCGCCAACCAAATACCCTCCGCCTTCCTACCAAATCTTCGCTCAAAATCATACAATCCCCATTTTACTTGGGTCTCCTTATCCCTACGATTTGCCAATGGCATGATTATATGATTATACACCTGTGCCATAGCCGAGCCTTGCCCATAATTTCTTATACTTATCTTATCCGCTTCTACGATGGCGTCATGCACAGCCTTGTTTTTCCAAGTAAACCACGACATCAAAGTAGGCCCAACATTGAAGCTGATTTTACTATAGTTATTGATGATATCAACAATCTTTCGATCGTCATTTAGGATTTTAGCCATTGTATTCGCACCATAACATTCCATTGTGATGCGTTCATTCCAATCGTGATACGGTTTAGCAGACTCTTGGATTTCTACTGTTTCAAGCCATGCATTTTCTCTTGGTGGCTGATAAAAATGCCCGTGAATACATACAAATCGCTTGATTTCGTCCTCTTTCATCTAAATTTATTACTTCAAAAAGCTACAAATTTACGGAAATTTAAGCGAAAAAAATAATCACTTGTTAGACCTTCCTACTTTTTCAAAAATTCGACGATCCATTCTATTTTTATTTGGGCATACCTTGCTTCGCTAGGCCGGACCGTTCGTGACTACACTTCGTTTCGGTCTCAGCATAACATGCCGAGACTCTCGTCACATCGCGACGAGATCACTACCACTCCTTATGCGAGCTCTGTAAAATACAAAAAACTGATAAAACAGGTCATAGCATGAGAGTTGGCATTTGCAATAATACAAAAGGTCTATTCGGCAATAGACCCTTTGTATCTAAAATCATTTATTCGTTCACTATGAAAAAAAAATCGAGAATATAGTTTTTTTATCTCTACTTCATATTAAACGATATTATATAGGAAAACGCTGCCTATGTTTTCCAGATAGGTTTACTTTAGCACAAATTAAAATTGTCATTATGTCAGTTGATGCTGGAGATTTTATGTCATATTGACATCTTGTGCGCAATTTTGTTGCCACAATGTCTTGTATTATCATTTGGTATGCCATTTGAATAATTGGTTAGTATTAGTATTTTAAAATCAAAAATAAACAATATTATGAATAATCTAGAATGTAGAAATCACGCGCAATTCGCCCCTACAAAAAACTATTCGAGAGGACCTATTCATCACATCAACACACCTTTTCGCATTAAAGACACCGATGGAGAAGTTGTGATAAGCTGTGCTGCCCCAGGTAGAGAAAAGTCCGACTTTAGTTTACAGCTCAAAGACAATCTTCTAACCATTAAATTGAGTGAGATCGACGAAAACAACAAAGAAATCCATGAAATAAACCCGATGGCACACAGAGGATTTGAGAAAAACTTCGTGTTGAGCGACAAAATTGATACAGCCAATATCAAGGCTCAGTACGAAAAAGGGATTTTGACGGTCGTTCTCGGAAAGAAACCCGCTCCCACTGCTCAAAATATCCAAATTCTTTAACCAATTCTTACATTAAATAAATTAAAACTCTTTATCATGACATCACCATTCTTTCAAAATTTAAATTTAAACAGTCACTACGGTCAAGCATTGAACGACTTCTTGAATACCTCATTCAATGAAATCCTAGGCAAAGAATTCCGAGACTTTATTCCAAACTCCAATTTTCAGGAAATAGACGGCCATTACGTAGCGCACCTTTCTGTACCGGGCTACGACAAGAACGACTTAGAGATAAAACTAGAAGACAAAAAATTGGTTGTATCAAACATCGAAACGAAATCAGAAGGAGAATCAGTAAAGCCAATAAATGGTTTCATGCCGAAGCCCTTTAAAAGGACATTTATCCTTCCTGAAAACGCCAATCAAGACAACATCGAAGCCAAGTATTTTCAAGGTATTTTAACCCTGAAAATTGGCAAGATTGCCGAGCAACCCAAAGTAGAAAAGAAGATTGTTATTGAATAGACAATCTGGGAATATTTTATTGATTAAGCTGCCTTCGGGCAGCTTTTTTTTTAAAAAAAACATAGTAAACGAACAAATGATGAAGTAAAATTTGTTACTTCAAAAAAGTAAGCTGCCAAAAAAATATGGCAGCTTAGCTTAACCCTATTATTATTTCAAGTGCTAGAACTTAAACCAAAACCAAGTCATGGGCAGACTTAATACTGGAAATTCTCTTTAACTGTTGGACAAATATACACGCAGGATCTTATATACTAATTTGCGTGGAATCTGAATGTAATATTAAATCCTAAATACCTAGCAAAGATGATTCAATAATTTTAATCATGAAATTTAAATTAGTGCACGTTTAATAATTAAATTTTCATTAGATACTATAAATTTTGTCATTTTGTAAATTAAATCCAAATAATTCTTTTTTTATTTGTTTCAGGCATTTACACTACGATAAAATAAATAATTAATATTTTTAATTTATATTAAATATTATTATATATGAAAAATATATTCGTATTTTTGTCATAGAATAATTATTTTTTTCGTATAGTAATAGTAGGAAAAGCACTTAAAATTCCATGCGGTTTATTTTCTTTTTGTTTATTATTGGTCAATCTCTTGCAAAATAATGTCTTTGGGCAGAAATATATCCGCTTGGATAATATCGTCAAAAAGATTTTAGCTGTGTTTATGACATTGAGTTTATTGGGCCAAACAATTGTGTTCTAGCTACCAACAATGGTATTTTTTTGTTTGATGGAGTGATGATTGAACCCTATTGGCCAATCGACAAGTTGCCTTCAACAGAAGTACTGAGCATGTTCCTTGATAGTAGAAAACGATTATGGTTCAATTTTTTTAACGGGTCAATAGGTTATATTAAAATAGACTCACTTGACCAAAAGAACCTAAAAATTGTACATAAAGACACCCAGCCTTTTAATAACATTTATGAATGGAAAGATGCCATTTATTTTTCGTATTTTAGGAAAATATCAGAATATAATGGGGGTACACAGAAGTTTAAGACCATAAATATCCCAGAAAACGAGACATCCTTCCCTCTCTACTTAAAAGATTCAATTGCAATTTTAACTAAAGGTAAAATAAAAACTTTATCACCTCATTTTTCTGATTATAATCACATTATTCTAGAAAAAGTTAAAATTGGCAAAACCAACAAACTTACACAACTAAATAAAATTAGATGCATACACATTAATGAGAAATCATTTATAACTTTAATTAATACCCAACTTACTTTATACACTGATACCCTTGTCAAAACTCTTAACTTTAAATCGAAAGGAATAAAGCATGAATTTCTGATTGCATTTGAATACAACAAAAAAACAAATACGGCTTTTTGCGGTGGATATAATACAGGGTTATTCAAGATTAAAAATCCATTTAGTGAAAATCCCGAAATTTCCACCTTGATCCCAGATTTTTCTATTGCTACTTTAAAGCTTGACCATTTTGATAACCTATTTGTTGGAACCTCAAACCAAGGTTTATTTATCATTCCATCAAGTGGAACTCTACTAAATGAAATCAATTTTTCTAAAGAAAAATTTCTTATAAATTCAAATTTTGGTCTCAACAAATTTAAAAATTTCTACTTAGCATCCGATGAATATTGCAATTTTCAGCTTTTTGACGATCGGTTAAATACAATCCTAAATGGAACCTTTAACAATTCAAAAAATAATTTTGGAACAACTCGATGTTTCGTTACAAAAAATAATTACTTATATTTGGGTACAGACTTAGGATTTTTCAAAATCAATATCAAGACAAAACGCAAGCAGTTTTTCGCTTTAAATTCAGTTAAAACCCTAAGTTTAACAAATCAAAATAAAATATTAGTTGGTTCTTCTTTAGGACTTATAAATTTCGACTTAGAAACTGATCGGTCATATCTGTTACTTAACAAAAGAATAAAAAAGATCGCCCCTTTAAATGATTCAACTTTTTATATTCTTACAAACGACAGCCTTTATAAATTGAATTATTTTTCAAAGGATAAAATCTTCTATTTTGAAAATCTTGATAATTTCAATCTGAAAGGATTGAAGGATTTAAAGCAATTGTCAAATGGAACTGTATTTATGATTAATAACTTAGGTGAAATCTATTATTTTGAAAAAGTCAAGTGATTAAGCTTCACATACCAAATCCAGATTCAACCAATTTCATAGCAATTGGGGATATATACAAAGATAAAATTTATTTTATCCACCAAAACGGTATCTTTTTTAGCTATTTCAAAAAAACTAGGGGCCAATACAAGTTGAAAGGATCCAAAATCATAAACAACCCTTAAGTTTAAATCGAGAACATATAAACAACTTAGAAATTTTACCTAATGGAAATTTACTCGCTTCATATTTTGGAGGGCTTGAAATCATACCCGATGGGATTGACACTATCATTGATAAAAAAGAAAAACCTCAACTTTATTCTGTAAAATATAAAAACAATATCATTCACCGCTATACTTACGAAACCAACACACTGGTATTTAGCGAAAATGATTTACCTATAACATTAACATACCTATCCCCGTCAAATTACTCAACTAAATTTTTCTATAAAATAAATTCCTTAACGGATTTTTCTAGTTTTGATAATTCTGGTTTTCAAATCACCAACCTACCTCCGGGTGAATATGAAATTCAAGTGGTTAGTGACTCTCCTACTGAAAACAGCAAAAACGTAAGTCATCTAAAATTGAGTATCAAGCCTAATTTTTACAATAGGCCTATTTTCAAAATTTTGCTTTCACTTTTAATATTTTCTATACTTATTGGCATTGCTTTTTATTTATATGAAATCAAAGAATCAAAATTGCGTGTGGAGTTTGACAAGAAACTGATGCTTCATGAAAACAACAAGTTAAAACTTGACATATTAAGGACTCAAATGAATCCTCATTTCAACTTCAATGCATTGCAGACTGTCATTAGGGTTTTACAAAAAGGAGAATTAAGTACAGGGACGGAATATTTATTTAAAATATCAAAATTGCAGCGACGAATACTTGAATCAACAAAAAGGGAATTTATTGAAATCAATGAAGAAATTGAAATTCTAAATTTATATCTAGATATTGAAATGGCTCGATTTTCAAAGAAGCTTACTATTGACTTCCATGTTGACGAAGATTTGGATGAAGATACCCAAGAAATTCCGCCCATGATTGTCCAACCATTGATCGAAAATGCTATATGGCATGGCCTTTCGGACGATAGAGTAACTAATAAAAATTAACTATTTCTTTTACAAAGCCAATAGGAACCAATTGATTGTAAGCGTTTCTGACAATGGACTTGGAATGGATCTAAAAAATATGAACAATAGATCTGAAAACTCAAATCATAATTCAATCGGTATTAAAAATATTATTCAAAGAATTGAAAATCTTAACTCCACAGTCAAAAAGTATTCCTTTTCTCTCAATTTTGCCTCGTCCATGGATGTAGGTTCTAGCGGCACTACTGTAACTTATATTCAAACTTTTAGAACATGAAAATTTTAATTATTGAAGATGAAACACCTAGTCAAGAGTATTTAATAAATATTTTAAATGGTTTTGCCTTTAAAAATATTGAAACCGCCAATTCATTAGATTCAGCAATTCTTAAGCTGAATCAATCCCAGCCAGCCTTGGTTTTTTCCGATATCAGGTTGGGCAATAACCTCGTATTTGATGCTTTTGAAAAAGTCAAAAATCCAAATTTTGGCATTATTTTTACCACAGCATATGAAGAATATGCTCTGAAAGCCATCAAATTATCTGCTTTCGATTATTTATTAAAACCAATCAATCCTTTGGAAGTTCATGAAGCATTACAAAAATTTGTAAATTCATCCAACCAGTTTCACAAGGAGAAAATCAATATATTGATAGATTCTTCAAAGGGTAGTTTAGATTATTTAGATTTCTTTTTTGTTAACACAAAATACGAGGTCCTAAAATTATTTTATTCGGATATCCAGTACCTAATGGCAGATGGGAATTATACAATCATCCACACGAATACCAAGAAAATAGTTTCATCTAAAACATTAAAATATTTCGAAGATATTCTAGATCCAAGCGTTTTTATTCGTTACAGTCGTTACGGAATTTTACATAAAAATTCCATAAAATCATTCGATGATACCACAAGAACCATTGAAAGTAAAGATGGTCGCGTTCATCAGGTTTCTGTAAGAAAAAGTGCTGAGTTTGACATTTTTGTAAAGAATCAGATTGATTCTTTACATTAAACCATTTCATCTCTTTTCAACTCGTTTATTACCGTTAGAAGGCCCTTGATATTGTTAGCTTTAGATATAGATGTATCGAATATCGTGTCCGCTCTTAGATACATCGGTTCTCTCGTGTTCAAAAGCTTTTCTAAAGATATTATTAGCTCATCTTCTGAAAATACATCATTTAAAATTGGACGATTCTTTAGATTTTTATGAACGCGCTTTACCAATAATTCAGTAGCGGTCCGAAGATAGATAATTTTGCCTTTTTTCTTCATTATCAACATATTAGCTGGATTTTGTGGTACTCCTCCCCCAGTGCTGACTATCAGCAATCCTTGGGCGCTGTTTTTTAAATTTTCCAAGAAAAGATGTTCCTGTTCCCTAAAAAATGGTTCACCGTGAATCTCGAAAATTTCAGCTATGCTCAAGCCGATTTTCGATTCAATGTAGCAATCCATGTCCAGAAAATTACATCCAAGTGAATTGGCGATGGCGCGCCCCAATGTAGATTTTCCACTGCCCATCATACCAATTAAAAACACAATCATTGAATTCCAATAAATTTATTTTATATATTTGCCTATTATTTACATACCTTAAGCTTGTACAAAGATTATTGAACTAAAGGTAAAAATCGGTTAAATTGTTGAAAAAGCTCATCTTTTGTTTACTTTCGGCTGCTTCGTTGATTAGCTGTCAAGACACGCCCAAAAAGTCCTCTGAAATTCAGGAGCTAAAACCGCTTTCTAATGCTGAGTTAATACGGAACCCTATGTCAGGAGATGCATCCGATTTAGATCTCAAACAAGCACCGCATATGACATTCAAAGATACTTTGTACGATTTCGGAGAAATAAATGAAGGCAAGGAAATAAGCTACGCATACGAATTCGTCAATGATGGGAAGCAGACCCTTTTGATCGCAGAGGCAAAATCATCTTGTGGATGTACTGTGCCCAAATGGCCCCAAAAGCCTATTCCCCCTGGTGATAGTGGCAAAATTAATATAGTTTTTAATTCGTTAAATAGAACAAATCATCAATCCAAAACTATCAACATTTTTGCCAATACAGTTCCCAATAAAACCACTTTATATTTGCAAGGAAACGTTTTACCCAAATCAAAAAAATAAAATTCAATGGAAGGACTTATCAATTCTTGGCCTTTATTTGCAATGATTCCGATCTTTTATTTCTTTATGATTAGACCTCAACAAAAGAAACAAAAGGAACAAGCTGCATTTCAAGGCTCCTTGGAAAAAGGAAAACAAGTCGTCACACTCAGCGGTGTCATCGGCAAAATTTCCAAATTGGATGATGAGGCGGTCATCACTTTACAATTAGATACCAAAACTTTCGTCAAAGTGACAAGAAATTCAATCTCGAAAGAAATGACTGAAGCTTTGAAAACAAGTTATGATTTAGGGTAGATTAATCGACTTTTCTACCACCCAGAGTGCTGGTCTTCGTAGTCTGGGTTGCTTTACGCCTAATGTCCACCAGCAAATGGGCAAATGCACTCGAGACTGGTGTATAATAAGCTTCACCCCCATAAGTAATCTGGCCGTTGTCTTTATTCCAAGCCGCAGATAGCAGAACGTACCTACCTCCTTGTTTCTCATTGGCTCCAAACATCAAGAAGTTATTATCATTTTCTGGGTCAAATGAAACGGCAAAGCGGTTTGCTTTGGGTGAAATTATTAAAACACCTGGGGTCCCTGCTCTTATCACGACTTGGTCCAAGGACTGTTCGCCTTTGACCTCAAGTTTGCCGTCTTTGATCTCAGAAGTCCCCTTAGAACTATTCTTCGTTAATACGATGTCGTCTGATAAATAAAACTGCAATTTTTTAAGCTCATTTTCATTCCACTGGTAGCTATCCTGTAGTTTTTTCGTAAAAGGGCGCAAATTGGGTGAACATGAACTAAGAAAAAGTCCACATAAAAAAAGAATTGCCAAATTTTTAATGTTATTCATAATACTTTGATTTTTTTTGTCAAAAATAATAGATTCAGTAAATATAAAACCAGATTAAGGAATGTTTAACCAAGCATTTAACCAATTGATAACTTTAGATAGAATTTACTGTGAATGGTTTAAATTTTAAGTTTTAATTAAAATGTAGCTATCAAAATATGATTTATCTTTGCCACGTTTATACTAGAATTGCTACTAATATAATATTTAAGGTTAATATTTTTTTATAATATAATCATAAATGATAAAAAGGATACTTTTAATATTTGGATGTCTTTATGCTTTAGAGTGCTTGGCACAAGACCCGCGTCTGGCCCAACAGTATTTTGATGAGGGTGAATACGAAAAATCTGCTGATTTATACGCAAAGCTTCACGAACAATCGCCAGAAAATGATTACTTTTTTACACAATTTCTAGAATGTAAAATTCAACTTCAAGATTATGATGCAGCGGAAAGTGCCCTCAAAAAGGAGATAAAGCGGGTAAAATACCCTTCACCGCTGTATGTGGTTATGGGATTTCTTTACGAAAAGCAAAATAAAAACAAAGAAGCAGAAGAGCAATACGTCAAAGCTATCGAAAAACTCCCTAAAGATCAATTTACCATAACCAAAGTTGGAGCAAACTTCATGAATGCCAACAAAATTGATTTCGGGATTCAAACTTATGAGAAAGGCTATGAACTCCTGGACGACAAAATCTTTTTCTCTCAGTATTTAGCTGACCTGTACAATAGAAAAGGCGATGTGCAAAAATTTATTTTTTACAACCTAAATACACTCACAGCCAATAATATGAATACTTTTGAAAATTGTAAATCAAATTTTCAACGATATTTGAAGGCTGAAGATTATACACTGCTCCAAACACAATTGTTCGAACGAATCCAAGAATCTCCGCTCAATGAATCCTTGGTAGAAATGCTGGCATGGTCCTTTTTACAAAAAAAAGATTACAAATCCGCTTTGAGACAATTAAAAGCCTTGGATAAGCAGCGCAATGAATTAGGTGACAGGATATACAATCTAGGCGTCATAGCGGCGAACGACAAGGATTATCCAGCCGCCATCGAGTCATTTGAATATATCATCAACACGAAAGGCCCAAATGCTCCTTCCTACATAGAATCCAAAAGGATGATAATGGATAGTAAGAAAAAAATGATCGTGGAGGATTATATTTACACCAAGGAGGAATTGTTGTCGTTAGAGAATGAGTACGAGAGTTTTCTCAATGAATTCGGGCGTAACACACAAACCATCCCAATAATTCAGGAGCAGGCTGATTTAGAAGCGTATTACTTAAATAATATAGATAAAGCCATAAATTTATTGACTCCTTGCCTTCAATTTCAAGCCACTGGGAAGGCTAGATTGGCCGCTGTAAAAGTTTCATTGGCAGACTACTATTTGATCAGTGGGGAGCGCTGGGAAGCCAGTTTACTTTACAGTCAAGTAGATAAAGATCACGGTGAAGATTTGATCGGGCAGGAAGCAAGATTCAAAAATGCTAAACTCTCATATTTTTTGGAGATTTTGATTGGGCCCAATCGCAGTTCGACATATTAAAGTCCTCCACATCAAAATTCATAGCAAATGATGCGCTAGATCTCTCGGTGTTCATTTTAGAAAATAAAGGCGAAGATTCCATCATGGCACCACTTCAGGCCTATGCACAAGCAGAATTAGCTGTATTTCAGAATAGATTTGGTGATGCATTTGCTATTTTAGATTCTCTTTTGGCGCAATATCCCAACAATGAACTAGAGGATGACGTAGAATATTTAAAAGCTCAAATATATTTTAAAAAGCAAGAATATCAGAAAGCAGCCGAGATGTATCAACTTATTTTGGATAAATATAAAGAAGAAATCAAGGCGGATAATGCATTGTTCGAATTGGCACAACTAAATGAAATTCAACTAAATAACAAAGAAAAAGCCAAAGAACTGTACGAAAAACTGTTCATCGAATACTCTGGAAGTACCTTTGCCGTCGAAGCGCGTAAAAGATTTAGAATATTGCGAGGGGATAAGATTCAATCTTAATACTCCCTTGAACCTTTAGATTTTTATTGCGTTAGAAATTAATTAATTATTTTATAAATGAATCATATCCGAGTTGGCCATTTTTTGGCAATCATTTTTATATTCTTCACTCACTATTTGAATGCACAGGTCAGCCTTAGTGGAACTGTAACGGATGCTGCAAGTGGAGAAACGCTTATTGGTACAGCGATAGAAGTTTTGGAATGGAATACTGGAACCCTGACCAATGAGTATGGATTTTATACCCTAAGTGGTCCTTCAGTTGAAAATGCAACGATCGTAATTTCTTATATTGGTTATAAACCATATTCTATAAAATTAAATCTTTCTAAAAATGAAAGATTGGATGTAAAGCTTAATCCAGACAGCGAACAGTTGGAAGAGGTCGTCGTCACCGCTAATTCCTATAAAGACCGTATAAACTCAACCGAGATGAGTACTACATCTGTGACTCCTCTAGAAGCTAAGAAAATCCCAGCATTGCTTGGTGAGGTCGATATCATCAAGACCTTACAGTTAAAACCAGGAATCTCAAGTGGATCTGAGGGCAATTCGGGTATATTCGTGAGAGGTGGAAACCAAGACCAGAACCTTATCGTTTTGGATGAAGCCATAGTCTATAACGCCAGTCATTTGTTTGGATTTTTCAGTGTGTTTAATTCTGATGCCATCAAAGACGTAAAAGTATATAAAGGTGGGTTTCCATCACAGTATGGAGGGAGACTTTCATCGGTAATTGACGTTAAATTAAAAGAAGGAAACAACCAGAAGTTTTCTGGAACTGGTGGTATTGGGCTCATCTCATCGAGACTTACCTTGGAGGGTCCTATCCAAAAAGAAAAATCATCCTTCATCGTGAGTGGCCGCAGAACCTACGTGGATTTAATAACCAATGGGATCAATAGTGCTAATAAAAATAAAGAAAATTATAACCAGATACCAGCTTATCATTTTTATGATCTCAATACAAAAATTAATTTTGAATTGGGTAAAAAAGACAGATTGTTTATGAGCGGATATTTTGGTCGCGATGCTTTTGCATTTACCAATGGAAATTTTGATTTCAATTTTTATTGGGGAAATGCTACTGGGACAGCTCGATGGAACCACATTTTTAATGACAAATTATTTTCAAATACTACTTTCACTTATTCAGATTATAAATACAATATCAACAATAAATTAACTGGGTTTTCTTTTGATTTAAAATCTAGGATTCAGGATGCGAATATCAAATCCGACTTTTACTACTCCCCAAACAGCCAACACCTGATAAGGGCTGGTTTTTCTGCTACACACCATAAATTTACTGTAGGAAGACTACAAGCCGGCAGCGACGACGGCACCATAAAATTTGGTTCTGGACTATATCCTGAAGGCGCTGAATTGGGATTGTACGCCATGGACGATTATTCTTTTGATCAAAACCTTAAAATCAACTGGGGGATTAGGTTATCATCATTTATTCACAAAGACAAAACCTATTTCAATTTTGAGCCTAGAGCAGGAGCCAAATACAGTTTGAATGAGCGTGTTTCCCTTAAGGCTTCTTATGCCAAGATGGTTCAGTATATCCACCTTATATCCAATAGCGGCGTGACATTGCCTACAGATATTTGGTATCCATCCACCCAGAATGTGGCACCCGAAATCAGCCATCAAGTTGCGGCAGGCTACAATTATATACTTGGAGACGGATATTTGCTTGGACATGAGTTCTATTATAAATGGCTAAAAAATCAAATTGACTTCAAGGACAATGCAA
This sequence comes from Saprospiraceae bacterium, assembly GCA_016720635.1. Classification (GTDB taxonomy): domain Bacteria; phylum Bacteroidota; class Bacteroidia; order Chitinophagales; family Saprospiraceae; genus JADKKF01. The sequence goes on along the minus strand of JADKKF010000010.1, from coordinate 56,091 downwards.
GGCTTTTTGCTAATGATAATGTCGAAGAAGAGTTTGCTTTTGGTGATGGCTATTCTTATGGCACAGAAGTAGAACTAGAGAAAAATACAGGGAAACTTACTGGCTGGATTGGCTACACACTAGCCCTTGTAAAAAGAGGTAATTTTCCAAATATTATGTCGGGTAGATACTTCTCTCCGAGATATGATAGGCGACATAATTTGACCGTTGTTGCTATGTATCAACTCAACAAAAAGTGGAACTTATCCGCGACCTTTGTATATGGATCTGGAGACTTAACTTGGTTACCTATTGGAAAATTTTCGTTCCAAGATATAGATGGTACCCAAATAAATTTCATCACCCCCTCTTATGGCGATCGGAATACATTTAGAATGCCATCTTACAATCGTCTTGACATCGGTTTCGTCCGCACATTTAAACACAGATGGGGTGAAAGCGACCTGACATTTAGTGCGTATAATGTCTATAATAGACGCAATGTATATTTTTATTATACTGATATCGAGTTCAAAGATATAATGCAAGGAGGAGTAACCATCCAAGTGCCATCAAAAGTCGCATTAAAGCAAGTTTCGCTATTTCCCATCATCCCTTCTATTACTTGGAATTTTAAATTTTAATTTGAAATGTTTAAAAAACTAGCTGTTTTATTTTATATAGGTTCAATCATTGGATTTTATAGTTGTAATCTTGAGAAATCTGTGAATGTGGAACTCCCACCCTATGAGTCCCAAAAAATATTAGAATGTTATCTAGAACCAGGAAAACCATTCAGAGCATTGCTAACCAAGAGCAGCCCGTATTTTTCCGAATTGGATTTTTCAGATTTGACAAGGATTCTAGCGACAATTCTTGAAGATTCCGCCAAAGTTCAAATTAAGTATGGCAACCAGACAGTGGTACTTACCAACACACTCAGCTTGGATCAGATCAATGAGAAAGTATATAATTACAGCAGCACAGAGTTGGTTCCTGCGGATTACTCCAGCGAATTTGAATTAGAAATAATACTTCAAGATGGTAAAAAAATAACCTCCAAGACAAAAATTTCACCGCCAGTAGCAATAGATTCAGTGAGGGTAGAATATAATCAAGAGATGAAGGCAAGGGCTCTCACGTATATTTCAGATAATCCAAATACTAAAGATTATTATCGTCGAATGTTGAATCTTAATAGTCTTAAAGACAGTATTCCCAAACAAGATTTCCTAGCAGACGATCAAATATTGCAAGGCAGCACCAGGTTGGTCTTTGGGAGTGGATTTCAATTTAAGAAAAACGATACCTTATACAATTCTATCCTTCGGATTAATAAGGACTATTTCGATTTTCTTTCGAGTGTAAAAAATGCCGTGTCGAACAATGGGAATCCTTTTGGTCAGCCAGGTGTTATTTTTTCAAATCTCCAAGGAACCACCAATGCGCTTGGGATTTTCACTGGATTTACGACTGTTAGGGATACCACTTATATCCGTTAATTGGCTTTATGTATTAATATTTTTCATAAATATTTAACAAAAGGGTTTCTATGCTGTCTTGAACCCTTTGAGAAGATCCGACATACCCATTGTACATAAAGCTAAAAAGTAAGAAACGTCCTGATCTAGATCTAACATAACCACTTAAGCAATGTACTCCACTCAAGGTCCCGGATTTCGCGAATACATACGGTGCACCATCTGGCGATTTGTATTTCTTTTTAAGTGTACCATTGACCCCTCCTGTGGCAAAGATTTCTTCTACCCATGGTCTTCCTTTGATTGTCAAGATAGTATCAAGTACAGAGATAAGATTTCGAGGACTTTGTAGATTGTAACGGGAAAGTCCAGAGCCATCTACCCATCGCGATTTGTCTAATAATTTGGACAAATATTTTTCGTCTCTTTCTTTATAAAATTGCTTAAAAGAAACTTTATCAGAGTGCATCAAAATAGACTGAACTATCAATTGCTCTGAGATAAAATTATCACTTTCTTGCATCATCCATTTCAACATGGAATCCCTAGGACTGCTGAAACAAATAGTGGATTGAGAGGGCATGATTTTATCTCTTAATACAGAGACTTTGACCTTTAATGTATCCTCCAATATTGCCTTCATTATGGAATCATCTGGCAAAAAAGGAATTTCATACCCTGCAAAGTCTTTTGCGGCCAGGTCTATGGTAAAAATATTTTCGTTCCATTTGCGATTCACCAATGGGATGTCAGGGTCATTCGAAGCCCATTTTAGGTTATTTTCAAAAATACTTGGCAATGTCTTAGTTATTCCATTTTTCTTAGAAAAAATAACTTTATTACTATAAATGGGCAGGACACTAAGCGTCGGTTGATATCCCTGTGCGTAATCATCCCAATGCCACCCTTTCCCATAGATGTCGTCCATTTCAGGCTTATAAATTTGAACTTCTTTATTCTCTGGCTTCCTTATTTTTTCTACAATCGAAACGAACTGTTGATATTTTGGATTCAAAAAACCAGGGTCTCCTAAGGGCCAAATACTCAAAATACTATCTTGATTACTGAATTTTCCAAATGCAATCGAATCTCCAAGGTTGTTAATCAAATAAAGTAAGGTGAGCAACTTTACATTGGATGCAGGGATGAATAGATTGTCAGATTGATGATTTAGAAGATATTCGTCAGTTTGGGGATCATAAAGGCTTAGACCAAAATTAATATTTTGGGGTTGAAATTTCAAATACCATGCATTGTTTTCTTCACTCAATACGACAGTATCATGGATGATCTTTTCTTGGAACACTGTCACTGTGTCTCGCTTGACCTGCAGCACCTGCGGCGATGAAACTAAGTCTTGATGATGTATTTTAGTCGTTGAACAGCTTAAAAGGGTGGATATACAAAAAAATAAAATGGAAATTCTACCGGTCATTCTTCAAATTTAAAAAAATACTTTTGGAAATCAAGGAATCAGCATTAAGAGTTTTGGCTTGATTTGAATAAACTTTCTCCAAATTATTAATCCTCAAATCCAAATCTGGGTGCGTTGCGAGGTATTTAAACACCTCATTTTCAATATTCGGTGTATGCGATTTGAGCGTTTCCATCAATTCGATCATCCCATGGGGGTCGAATCCCTTTTCGACCATTAGTTCGGCACCATTGATATCTGCTTCAGTTTCCATCGTACGAGAATATGACAAACTTCTGAGTTCATTACTATTTTGAATGAGAATAGCAAGAATCCCGTTGATATCCCCAAACACCAGAGAAATGGCAAGGTAACTAGATAGTGATCTGAAAAGTATTCGTAGAGAGTGCCTATGCTTTATATGTATAAATTCATGCGCCAAAACGCCTTGTAGCTCTTTATAATTATTCATAGAGTTAATTAACCCTTCATTTACTACTATGAATCCTCCAGGGATAGCAAAGGCATTAATGTCATTTGTTTTTGAATAAAATACCTGAACATTCTTGGACTCATCATAGCCCAAGCCATTAAAAAACAATTGCAAATCATGACTTTTGGTGCTGTCAATGTCTAAATCACTTTCCATACTCTCAAAAACACTTAACCCAAGCTTTCTTTCATAACTTTGAGGAAAGTTAATAGCCACTTTTTCGGCAAAATAGGGAAGCATCACAAAGTAAGAAAAAATTAAAAAACCTATTATAAATAAGCTAATTGCTCCAAAAAGCCATATTTTTCTTAATCCATTCGAGCGAATTCCCAATCGCAAATTTTTGGGCAATTGATCTTGGATGGACAGAAACTCACTGAGTTCAAGTTCGATTCTTTTGCGTGGTTCAGTTTTATTTTCCAGTTTTACACGCTTAGCAAATTCATTGTATTCAATTTCAATATCCTCCAAATCCCAGTCCAGAAATTTTGGTCGACCATAAGGGTCGCTGATGATTATACCCAAGCGCTGGAGGCTCGGATTGATTGTAGCTTCGTGTTCGGAAGATGTAAGTCCATCAAAGTACTTGCCTTTTGCCATAAGTTGATTCTTAATTTAGATAAACCCAATATCCAACATATCTATCGCATCTTCGCCAACAGCATTATTATAGTCTGTTTCGGTTTGTCGAATATGATCCGTTGTGAAGTTGTCAGGAATTTCAATATTGTCAATTAAAAATTTCATATTTCGAGCTAAAACCCAAGGGAAGCCAAGTCCTAACGTAAATATAAGGATTAGAAAATTTATAACCTTTAGTTCAAAAAATGACCAAGCCGTAACATTTGAAGTGAGTTTATATTTTTCACCTTTCTCATTATCAACAATGATTGTATTGTTTGTAAAAAAATTAAAAATATTCCGCCAAAATCTAAATATGTACAGCCCTAAGGTAATATAGATCAGTAAAATAAATTTTATATAGATAACAAAATAGTCCTCTCCTTTGCCACGGAATTCAAAATGTAAATGTCCAAATTTTATATGACCAGTAATGTACTTTTGTATTTGGCACCTGAACCAGGGGTAATAAATTCCTAGAGTAATAAGCGTAAAAAAACCGTGTTTTACATATAAATTAAAAAACTCCTTTAGCTCTCCTCTATAGCCAAAATTGATACCCCTCCATTGCGTTTTTGCCCATCTATATTTCAAGCCACTATGGATAAAAAATGGTATCGCAAATATAAATCCAATAGCCATAAAAATATATAAAAACATTATAGCATATAAAGTGAAATCTAGGGCCATTAACACCAAGAAGCCCCCATAAAATAGGATTATCAATACCAAAAGTTTGATATAACCATAAAACATTTCCTTTCCAGTCCCTAGAAAATCAAAATGGCTCCCATCAAGGATTATATTATTATATATATACTTCAACTGAATTGCTCTTTCCCAAGGATAATAAAGTGAAAGGGACAATATGGTCAAAATTCGATTCAATATAAACGGCAAAGCATAAGTGCTTCCAGTGTCTGCAAAATAAAATCTACTCATTGGGCATTATAGGATTTATGGTAAAAGGATTTCAAATATAATGATAATTTTTAATCCGAAAAAAATAATGAGGAAGCAATTTGATCTGCGAATAGTTTGGCTTCCTCTTTTAAAATTAGATATTTATCTGTTAGAGCGAATTTATCCATTAAATTCTCTTTCTCCAATTGCATTATCAATGTTTTTGACGCCAAAGATTCTACTTCATCCAATTTCACAAGATCAATTCCCCATTTAGTTCTACATCCTATCATTATTAGTTCATTGATTCTATTATTAGGAGTTAGGACCTCTATCTCAAAATTTGGATCTCCTTTTTCAATCCCCGATATATACTTTATATTGTTAGAAATATTCCAACTTCGGTGATTTTCACCGTCATAACTGTGCGCTGAAGGCCCAATTCCAAGGTATTTTTCACCTTTCCAATAATTTGAATTATGCCTGCTAATAAAATCTTTTTTTGCAAAATTTGAAATTTCATAATGTTCGTATCCATTTTCTAAAAAAAATGAACCATTTAATTCAAATATTTGCTTATTCCATTTGTCGTCTGGAATGGCAATTTTTCCTTTTTCCAAAAAATGATGTAAAGCTGTCCTTGTTTCAACGGTTAGATTATAACAGGAAATGTGTTTAATATTGTATTGGGCGACAAGATTCAAATTAGTTTTCCATATACCAAGGGTTTCCCCAGGCATTCCGTACATCAAATCGATATTGAGATTTCCAAAATCGTATTTTAAAGTTTTGTCCAATGCAAGCAATGACATTTTAGAGTCATGGTTGCGATTCATAAGCAGTAAAGCCTTATCATCTAAAGTTTGGATTCCGATACTCAATCTATTGATACCGATCTTTTTAAAATCTTGAAGTTCTTCATTGATGATATCCTCAGGATTACACTCGATGGTAACTTCCAAATTACTTTCAACGCAGTAATTTTGAAAAATTGTGTTCAATAAAAAATCCAATTGTTTGGAACCTAGTAAAGATGGTGTTCCTCCTCCAAAATAAATTGTTTGAATTTTACTACCATTTAATTCGTTTCTCCTTAAAACCAATTCCATCCCCAAAGCCTCTACCATAGATGGCAAAGTATTTGAATTCGTTGAAAAATGAAAATCGCAGTAGTGACATGCCCTCCTACAAAATGGAATATGTAGATATATACCTGCCAAATTATATATCTGAAAGATGATTGTTAATCCGATTGAGCCATTGATCATCCCATTCATTATTGTTCATGGCTTTATACTCACTGAATGAACACGGGATAAAAATATTTTTCTTTGCTTTAATATGTACCCACCATTTTCCTGTTTTTTTACTTTTGACAAACTCCAATATACCGTCGAAATATTCTAAATCAACTGGGGTAAATCTATCAAATCCTTCTAACCCGTCCTTAGGATCCTCATGAACTCTGTAATTGGTTCCATTCATAGCATACCAACACACTTGACCTAAAAAACTAATATCGACTTGTGAAAATCCTCCTACTGGTTTACGAAAACCAGTAAACGCAATAATTTTCATATTGGCACTTTGCGCAAAAGTTGATGCGACAGTACAAATTTCCTCACAAGTAAAACCACTAGGACTTGCTGAAATGGAAGACGAAAATTCAGAGACCTTTACAGCATTCATATCGATAATTCCAATCGTAGCATCCCTTGCCAAAGGCTCCATAACAGAGTTATCAAATCGAATACCACTTAAAGGATAATGCACGAATTTAGTCAATGACTCTATATCCAAAATCTTATGGGTTTGAGTCCCAATAAGTTTATCAGTTCTAGCCCTTTTATTTAAAAATTCTTCTTTTTTAAAATCAAAAGACAACCTAGCAATCAAATCATTAGAAGAAGCTAAAATTTTATCGTCAACTATATTTAAGTATTTAGAAATAACTTTGATTTGTTTAATAAGTCTAGATGGGTCCGAACAAAAAATAAATGCACAAGAATTCAAATTATTTTCTAGAAAGGGAATTACTTTACTTGTAAAATTATCATCATTATCAACAAAAAGGGAGAAATCCTCGACGTTTCTAAGAGAAAGAATATAATCCTTAATCGAAAATAATGCATCATTTTCATCAACAAAAGCAGCGAAATTCATTTTACATCGTTCTTACTAAGTATATAAGATGTACTTAGTTTGGTGACTTTAATATTAGTACAAAGTCCAAATTTAGAACAAAAGTAGTATAACAGTAAAAATCCATTCCTTAATTTAAGAAATTTTGAAAAAAATACAATAAACATTTGTTTTTATAAATATTATAATTACCTTTGCTCTTGTGTGGAATAACATTATTATCAATAACAGTATTTTAAAAATATCCCTATGATTAAAAAATTCAAAACAATTGGACTATTAGGATTGGCCATGATGGCTAATCAATGGGTGTTTTCGCAGAATGATGCGTTCAAAACACCTAACATTAAAGATGAAATGACCGTTGATTCTGATCAGAACAAAAAGTGGCGTACAGGTCAGTACAAGTATTCTGCAAAGCCTAAAAACATGTGGGAGCTTGGTATTCACGCTGGGCATTTTATGGTAGATGGTGATGTGGATCCTAAGCAACCAGCTGGTTTCGGTGTTGGTCTTCATTTAAGAAAAGCTGTCAACTATATCTTTTCATTAAGATTGGACGCTATGTACGGAAAAGCAAAAGGATTAGATCCTCAGCCTTCAGATCCCGCAGTTATTAGATTGGATAATCCAACCGCAGCTAACATCATTACAGGGAATAGGTATTTTAGAAACTACCAAATTACCTATATGTATGGATCAGTTCAGATGATTGCCAATATCGGTAATTTACTTTTCCACAAAGAAAGAAATAAGTGGAATGCCTATGCTTTTATTGGACTAGGTCTTAACAACAATAAAACTATGTTGGACTTGCTTGATGGATCTGGAAAACCTTACGATTTTTCAAGCGTAAATACAGCAGATGTTGATACTAAAGCAGGTAGAAAGCGAATAAAAAAAGATGTTAAAGCTATTTTGGATGGCAACTATGAAACAGAAGCTTACAAAAAAGTTGCAATCTTCAGATTTAGCGACAAAACCAATATCCACCCAGAATTTCAAGGAGGTATTGGAGTATCTAGAAAATTCGGAAAGAGATTTAATCTTGGACTTGAACACCAAGTATCGATCGCTGATAACGATTTGTTAGATGGTTACAGATACAGGACTGTTGAAGATCAAACAAATGATACCGATATTGCTCACTACACGAATTTAAGATTTGCTTTCAATATTGGTAATTTTGATAAGAAAACCGAACCTTTGTATTGGTTGAATCCAATTGATGCAGCTATGAATGATATCGCTGAATTAAAACAAAGACCTAAGTTTGATTTGACAGATACTGATGGCGATGGTGTAATAGATATGTTAGATCAAGAGAAAGCTACAGAAAAAGGTGCACCAGTTGATACAAAAGGTGTTGCTTTAGATTCAGACAAAGATGGTTTACAAGATTATAAAGACGATGAGCCTTATTCTCCACCAGGGTTTAGAATTGATGAAAAAGGGGTAGCAGTTATCCCTAAGAATCTTACTGAACCTGAAGTTAATAAGATTATTGATGACAAGTTAAATGCTAAAGGAGGAGTTGGAATGTCTAATATTAGCGGTGACTGGTGGTTGCCTATGATTCACTTCGACTTAGACAAATTCTATGTAAAGCCAGAATTTTATGGTCAATTACATCACGTAGCTACAGTTATGAAGAAATATCCTAATACTAATATTGTGGTTACTGGTAATACAGATGTTAGATTACCTAGTAATTATAATAGAATATTGTCTTGGGAGAGAGCTAATGCAGCTGTAGAATATTTAATGTCTAAATATTCTTTCCCTAGAGAAAGATTTATCATCCAATATGCTGGTGAAGAAAGTCCACTTATTCCTGGTTTAGCTGATACTCATGCTATACCCAAGAATAAAGAAATGCAACAATATCTTAACCGTAGAGTTGAGTTTAGAGTTGCCAACAGTGGTGATTCAGAAATGGCTAGACCTGACGGTAAAGCTGGTTCAAATACCCCTCAATCTTCTAGAGGAGGTAATAAGTATAGCGGAAATCTTAATTCAGGCTATTAATTTAATACTGTTATAATATAACAGGTCGTAACTGTAAAGTTCGGCCTCTTTTTTATTTATCATATCCCAAAAACACAATGAAACAAATAGTAGCCATCGTCGGAAGACCAAATGTCGGAAAATCAACATTATTTAACAGACTCATTGAAGAAAGAAAATCAATTGTCGATAATATATCTGGTGTTACAAGGGATAGAATATACGGAAATTGTACGTGGAACGGAAAAGACTTTATTGTAATAGATACAGGTGGATTTGTTGAAAATAGTGCCGACATTTTCGAAAGTGCAATCAGAAAGCAAGTAAAACTTGCTATCGAAGAAGCCAACTCTATTATATTTGTAGTTGACACAACAACAGGCATAACAGATTTTGATCTTGAAGTTGCCAATTTATTGCGCAAATCAAAAAAATTAGTTTTTCTAGCTGTAAATAAAGTTGACAATAGCCAACGTCAATTAGAAGCTCAAGAATTTTGGAGTTTAGGTTTCGAAAATACCTTCATGATCGCATCCATTTCTGGAAGTGGAACTGGTGACCTCTTAGACGCTATAACTAGTCATATTGAGGATATCCCCGTCGCAGAAAAAGAGTTACCTAAAATATCCATTATAGGGCAACCAAATGTTGGGAAATCAACCCTTACTAATACATTGCTGGGAGTTGATCGCAACATAGTCACACCGATAGCAGGAACAACGAGAGACTCAATACACTCAATATATAATCATTTTGGCCAAGAATTCATATTGATAGATACTGCTGGGATCAGACGGAAAGCAAAAGTTACAGAAGATTTAGAATTTTATTCCGTATTAAGGGCCATAAGAGCATTAGAAGAATCTGATATATGCCTTATAATGATAGATGCAGTTACGGGAATTGAAGCCCAGGACATGCACATTTACCGATTAGCAGTGCAACGCCATAAAGGAATTGTGCTCGTTGTGAATAAATGGGATTTGATTCAAAAGGAAACCAATACGGCGCGAGATTTTGAGATAAAAATCAAACAAAAAATCCAGCCATTTAAAGACGTACCTATAATATTTATCTCTGCCCAAGACAAAGTAAGAATATTTAATGTTGTGGAAACTGCCATTGATGTGTTCAACAGACGCAGCCATAGAATCAAAACAAGCCATTTAAACGACGTTATTTTACCTATAATTGAAAAAAATCCTCCTCCATCACACCGTGGAGCATTTATCAAAATAAAATTCGTTCAGCAGTTGCCACTAGCATATCCAGCATTTGCTTTTTATTGCAATTATCCTGAACAAATTCCTGATTCGTACAAAAACTTCATAGAAAATAAATTAAGAGCCAATTTTAACCTTACGGGGTTACCAATAGCTATATTTTTTAGAGAAAAGTAAAGTTTATGCATATTATTCCAACTATTATTGAAGGAGCATTTATACTAGAGCCGAGAGTCTGGGGAGACGAACGAGGATATTTTTTTGAATCCTTTGGCACAAAATATTTAGAGCCACTAGGGACAAAATATAATTTTGTCCAAGACAATGAAGCGATGTCAAAATATGGAGTGATCCGCGGACTTCACTATCAATTACCACCTTTTGCCCAAACGAAGCTGGTCAGAGTTGTAAAAGGGGAAGTTTTGGATGTGATAGTAGATATAAGAAAAGGTAGCCCATCTTATGGCCAAGCCTTAAGCGTAAAACTAAATGATGCAAACAAAAGACAATTATTAGTGCCAAAAGGGATGGCTCATGGATATGCTGTGCTTTCTTCTGAAGCTATATTTGCTTATAAATGCGATGATTATTATCACCCAGAGCATGAGGGTGGTTTGAATATTCACGATCCTCAACTCCAAATCGATTGGATTATTCCGAGAGAAAATCAAATAATATCGAGCAAAGATTCTATTCTACCAAATTTCGGACAACATTTACCTTTTGAATAATTTTTTCTATGATAAAGATACTAGTAACTGGGGCAAATGGCCAATTAGGAAGCGCTTTTCAAAGAATAGGTACATCAAAAGATTTCAAATTTTTCTTTTTTGATAAAAATACTTGGGATATAAGTAAAAAGGTTTATCCTGAAATTTCAGGATTTAATTATATTATCAATTGTGCTGCATATACCACAGTGGACAAGGCAGAGTCAGAACAAGAATTAGCTTTTCTCTACAATACCAAAGCCCTGGAATATCTCAGTGAATTTGCTAATCAAAATTCCGCAAAATTAATTCATATTTCTTCAGATTATGTCTATCATAATGCACTAAATAGCCCACTAAAAGAATCCGACCCATGCACACCACAAGGCATCTATGCAAAGAGTAAATTGGATGGTGAAACCATTGTCAATAAGCTGTGCAAAAATTTTAATAATAAGAACATCATGGGTTTACGGCATAGAAGGCCATAATTTTGTTAAAACCATGTTGAGATTGGCCAAAAATGGGAATGCAATAAAAGTCGTGGGTGATCAAATTGGATCTCCAACGTTTGCAGACGATTTAGCAATCCAAATCCTCAATCTGATTAATTTTGACAGTCAAAATGTGATACAAAATAATATTCTGAATTATAGCAACGAAGGGATCTGTTCTTGGTATGATTTTGCACATTCTATCTTTAAATTATCCAACCTTGATATCCCTCTAATCCCTATCCAAACTTCTGATTATCCTACCCCTGCTCAAAGGCCGCCATTTTCTGTACTTGACAAATCTAAAATCAAAAATTTATTAGGAAATCATTATCATAACGCTCACTGGGAAGATTCTCTCAAGGCTGCTTTAAGTGTCCTAAATAAAAGTTTGTAACCAATAACTTTAAATTTCGCAATAACAATGGTATAAATGGGTTAAATTTGTCTAAAAATATAGTTCATGAAAGTTATTATTTATTTGCTTTTGGGTATTGCACTGATCTCTTGCAAACAACAAAATTCAGGCTCAGAACTCGAAAACCAACTTGTTAAACAAGGTTTTGTTATTAAAAACCTTACAGGATCAGAAGTGAAAAGGGCTACCAAATATGGGATTGATGGGAAATATATCATTGAAGAAGGCTTTTTGAGGAATGGTCGTAAAAACGGAATTTGGGTCACTTACTATGAAAATTATCAACAAAGACTAAAATCCGTGTGCAACTATGTCGATGATGTACTGGAAGGCACCTTTTTGAACTTGGACTATATGTCAAGAGCGGACTTATCCACAAGATTTGAAAACGGAAAGTTGGAAGGCTTTAGAGCAACATATAGATTGACCACCCCTATCGATTATAGTGAATATAAAAATGGTAAACTGGATGGAACTTTTCGTGCTTTTAATGAATACGGAATGTTAAAGCGACAAGCTGTTTATCAAAATGGAGAATTGAATGGACCTACGGTTTTCTTCGATAATACGGGGAATAAAGAGACTGCGATACTTGAATTTATCTACAAAAATGGAACCAAAGTTTCAGAGAGAAAACTAAATTAAGTAAATCCAAATGAAACTGAAAATAGATTATTTAAAATATAAACGAAATCTTAAATTAAAATCAGATTCAGGTCAAAATTTAGTTTGGGATAGAATCCGAAAAAAATATATTATTCCAACTCCTGAGGAAATGGTACGCCAACTATTTGTCGAATATTTGATCGAAGAGTTGCAATATTCTCCTATAAAAATTGGTATCGAAAGAAAAATTATGGTCAACGATATGGTTAAAAGGTTTGACATCTTTATTGTTGACAAATTGGTCAAGCCATATATGTTGGTAGAATGTAAAGCACCCGAAGTGCCCCTAACCAATGAAGTTTTTGAACAAGTCTCCTTATATAATCAGACAATCAAAGTGCCATACATAGTGATAACAAATGGCATTGAAACCTATTGTGCTCATCTTGATTATGAAAAAAATTCCTATTCCTTCTTGGGTAAAATTCCTGAGCCTGCCTAGGTTTTTTGAGCTCTTTTCTTAGCAAATTCCACCCCTCTTTCTAGGTTAATATCGCGATCAACAATATAATCATTTTGAAGAATCAATCTTGCTGCTTCCTGAGCAAGAAAGGGAGACAACGAACAACCTTTTGTTCCTAATCCGTTGATTACCATCATATTACCATGTATTTTGTGCCTACCTATATATGGTTTTCTGTCGTGGCTGGTTGGCCTTATGGCAGCCCAATGATCCAATACTTTAACTTTGAAGTCAGGCAATACTGCTATGATTCTTTGGTAAAATTCATCTTTTCTAGATGCGGTCGGCTTTGAATCCTCAAAATCCCATTGGTAATTTGATCCGACCCAATAAATATTTGGTCCAATTCTCATAAAGTAAAGATCTTTTTTTAGAATCATGGTCTCATCCAGCCCTTCAACTTCAATAATTAGCACCTCCCCTTTCGCGGGTACCATTGGAATATTATTAAAAAATGGATTGGAAGTTATTTTGGTTCCCTCACAAAATACAATGTGGGAGTAATCTCTATTTTTATATTTCAAAATATTATCCTCAATCTTCACTTTTTTATAATCGAATTTTTCGATATTCAATAGATTTGAATCAATGAGTAATTTCGAATAAGCATCAATCAACTTTCGTAAATCCAATCTAAATCCATTTTTAATAATGCCGAAATCTTCAGAAATAGGCCATTTATGAACTTTGTAAGTTACAGATAAATAATCTTCATGCAATGGATCCAATGCGGATATTGCAAAATTATTTTGTATTTCAGCGCTAGTAAATGGATGTATAATCTCAATTTGAGTTACGAAACGAGTGCCACATCTTTCTTCCAAATCTCTATAAAATGGTTCGAAAACTTGAAAAAGCTGTAAATAATTCCAAGCGAGTTGGAAGCGTCTTCCAGTGATAGGATTTATCAAACCCGATGAAACCTTGCTAGGAGTTGATTTGAGCCCCTCATCAAAACATTCGAAAGGGATACTATTCTTTTCTAACTCCCTACAAAGGCAGATTCCAGCCAGTCCAAATCCAACAACGAGAACATTTTTCATAAGAATTAATATCTAATTATGTAGTAGTGAATCTCGTTGTACTTTTGGCAAGCCTTTTACTACCAGCTTATATGATGTGTCAATTAATTCTAAAATCAGCTTAAAGTCCAAATGATCATCACACACAACCGTGTTCCAGTGCTTTTTATTCATATGATAGCCAGGTGTGATTTGGTAGTATTTTTCCCGCCATTCCTCTATTGTATTTGGGTCAAATTTTAAATTAAACTTTAGTGGTGATTCATAAATATCGGTAAGTAAGAAAATTTTATTTTGCACTTTAAAAACCAAAGTTTGTGTATCGAATGGAAAATCCTCCGTTACACCATTTTTTGAAAGGCAATAATTCCTTAAAAAGTCTAAATCCATAGTGGCAATTAAATATAAGAGTTATATATTTGTGGCAAAATGAATGGTCTCATAGTTCAATGGATAGAATAGAAGTTTCCTAAACTTTTGATATGGGTTCGATTCCCGTTGAGACCACCATAATATTCAAAATTTGTTGCCTCTTGTAAAATTAATAAATATTGAGATTTTTTTATGAAAATATAAAGATTTTGATAGATTTGATCCTGGATAGAAGAATGCAGTAAATTTTTGGTAAATGCTTAGACAATTAGGAGTAGTTATTGGCCTAGTATTTTGGATACTTTTTGCCTCAGATACTTTGTATGGTGCATGCAATTCTGCTGGTTTTCCTACGCCTTCGGGAGATTGTCAAACTGCCCCAGTTGTCTGTCTAATAGATGGATTTTGTAGCAGCACTCCTTCTACACCGATTACCCCAATCTCATTTTGTACAAATAATGTATTAAACAACCCATCTTGGTTTTCTTTTGTGGGAACCTCCAATGCTTTTGTGATGGATGTCAGGGTATCAAATTGTGTTGGAAATGCAAATGGATACGGAGTTCAAGTAGCTTTATATTCAGGCTGCCCATTTACCAGTGCAAATGCCGTCACCTGCAACTCAGCTTGTAGGACTGGCTCTCCAACCGATTATGTGATTAGTATCTCCCAGGCCATCGTACCAAATACCCAATATTGGATGGTAATCGACGGGTGTAATGGTGACGTCTGCGATTATGAAATTGATATTATTTCAGGGATAGGCAGCCCTAACATCAACATTACCCCTGGGCAAGCCATCAGCGCACCAGATACGGTATGTCCAGGTCAGCTCATCCGGGCAACTTATCCCCTTGTCACACATGCCACTGAATACCAGTGGACTGTCAATGGTACGCCAGTAAACACGTTGAACAATACGCTGGTGCATCCTACGCCTTTGACTCAGCCAGATGGCCCTTATGAGATTTGCTTATTAAAAGCAAAGAATCCTTGTGATGAAAAAGACATAAACGTCTGTAAAACTGTATATATAAAAGCCATCTTACCCGTTGAGAGATTCGATACGATCTGCAAAGGTGCAAATGTGACTGTTGGCAATAGAACCTTCAACCAAAATGGAGATTATTCAGTGACAATAAGGACTTTCAGGGGGTGTGATAGTATAGTAAATTTACACCTTACAGTGTTGGAAACGCCTGATACAGACCTTGGGGATATTCCAATTTGTAAATCATCTTTACCCTTTAGGTCGCCTATAAACAACTTGAATTATAATCCAGGCTTGAATCACAAGATTATTTTAAAAACAAATAACAAATGGCGGTGCGATAGTACCATTATATTTGACGTAATTTCATTGGAGGCGATTGCGAAAATTACAAGCTCAGGCGTATTGGATTGTGGAGATCCAGCATCTCGAGTCATATTAGATTCCCAAACAAGTGACATTGTTATAACTCCGTTCGATCCAAATTCAAACCAAACGCCAGACAGCATTCAAATAGAATGGACAAAAAATGGGGTATTTTACTCTAATAAAGATACAATAGAATTAGCCATTAGAGATACAGGGCTATATGTATTCAAATATTCAGTTTTTTACAAAAATATTAGATGTGATGATACAGCGCAATTTCGTTTGAGATTCAATGCACCGAATTTAATTCAGCCCCAACTAACAGGCGTAAGCAACGTTTGTGTAGGGACTGAATTAAGCTTATCCTTTGCTAACCTAGATCCCAGTGCCAGTAATATCAATTGGATTATTCCTCCACCACTGGTAAAAATAGGGTCAACGAATACTAATAATGTTCGCATTGGAACTCCAGCAGCCGCTAATTCCATAACAGTTTGTGCACAACAATTCAATACATGCTCCACAAGTATTCCAGGCTGTATCGACATTACCATCCAAGAAGCACCAGAACTTTCGATAACTAGAGACACAAATATATGCCAAGGTGGCTCCGCAAGGATTTATTTTACGCTTTTGAGTGGAACGCTCCCTGCTATAGCACAATTTTCAAATAATACAACGATGCTTGTAACAGGGATGAACGATAGTTTTTTCGTATCCCCACTTGCTGACACAACGATAACTTTAGTAAAAACGAGACTCTTAAACGGTCTTTGTGAAAGTACAAGAACATCAACTGTCAGAGTAGGCGTTTTGCCGAATCAGTTCGCAACCTTAAGAAAAAATATAGAAGTGTGTAATAAGGTGGATCCTTCAATGGTTCGCCCAACGATTATAGATTTGGACGCCTTAATACTGAGTGGTCCAAACAACGGGGAGTGGACAAATTTTGATATGGTACCAACTTCGGGGGGTAGAAATAATCAAAATTTTACAGGGATAACTCCAGGGACCTATCGCTTTACTTATCGGTTAACAGGCACCAATCCTTGTCCTGATTTCGTAGATACGGTTTACATTCAGGTTTCAGACTGCAATTGCCCTAGTGTGGCTCTCAGCCCAAGCTTTGCATTGTGCACGAGTAATCAGAATGTTATATTGAACTTGACCCCGCTTCAGACCACCACAGAAATGGGTAGTTGGAGCATCACTAATAATATTTTGCCAAATGT
The DNA here is from genome assembly GCA_016720635.1 of Saprospiraceae bacterium. Taxonomy (GTDB): domain Bacteria; phylum Bacteroidota; class Bacteroidia; order Chitinophagales; family Saprospiraceae; genus JADKKF01. The sequence goes on along the minus strand of JADKKF010000010.1, from coordinate 39,091 downwards.
ATCCATTGTTAATAATGAAATTAGTCTTCCACCTACTACTCAAGCTGGTATATTGAGGTTAACTTTCACTTTGAATAATCCCCCAATAGCAGGATGTCTTGCTAATAATTCATTGAATGTTACTATATTAAATCCGCCTAAAATACTTAAAAATATCGTTTCATCTCAATGTAATTTCGATCCCTTAAATAATAACGGAACCATATTCAATTTAAATTCTTTACTGGCCAATGGTAGCTCGGCTGGTACTTGGAAATTTAACAATATGGCCGTTGGATCTCCTACAAATTTTGATTTTAATGGATTAATGCCTGGAATTTATATTTTTGAATACACGACCAATACGGCTGTCGCTCCTTGCCAAAATAAGGTTGATACTTTTCAAATAAATGTCATCGATTGTACCTGTAAAAATATTTTAACAAGTACACCTGCTCCACTTTGTAATTCCAATGGTACTTTAAATCTCCAGACATTAGAGACAAATGTGCCTGGTCCAGGCGTTTGGAGTATTAGAAATAATGTCATCCCAGCTGCTTCGATAGTAGGCAACACATTAAATGTAACAGGTGCTGGTGCAGGAACCATAGAACTTCAATTCAAATTGAATTCCGTGCGACTTGGCTGTCGAGACACTTCACTACAGAATCTCGTCATTTCAAATCAACCAAATGCCACAGTTACATCCTCCGTAAATGTATGCAATAAAGTCCCTCCAACAGGAAGCGGCCTTCCGTCGCAAATATTAAATTTTACAAACTTAGTTAATTCATCAACTACTGGGTCATGGAGTCCGATAAACGGAGCTGCGACTTCTGGTACTTTCACGACAGGCTTAGACTTTACAGGAGCAAATATCGGACCATATACATATCGATACGATATCCCAGCCAATCCACCCTGCGCTAACTTAATATATGACGTCACTGTAAATGTTTTGGATTGTAATTGTCCATTATTTACCGCTAATAACCTTCCTCCTTACTGTAACTCACTCACCACTCCAATAAATTTGGCAAATCAAATCATAACAAGCCCAAGTCCATATACTTTTAGTATCTTAAATAATGTCAATCCAAGCATAACTTTGACTGGCAATTCATTAATTTTTACTAATAGTGGGGCGGGGAATTTTACATTAGTAGCACGTCTCAACAATCCAATTGCAGGGTGCAAAGACACTGTTCAAATCTCAGGCAGGGTTGAAATGCAACCCACTGCGTCATTAAATAGATCCATTGTGAGTGTATGTAACGCTACACCACCAGCAAATAGCGGACTACCTTCTGAAATTCTCTCATTTTCTAGTCTTGTCACGGGTGGATCACCAGTCTCCTGGACATCTATTTTGCCCGCCAATACAACTGGTACCTTTGCTAGTGGGCTCAATTTTACTAATGCCACAATTGGGACATATTTGTACAGACTTACCGTCCCTGCTGCGTCGCCTTGCACGGAATTAGTTCAAGATCTCACAGTCAATGTACAAAACTGTGTTTGCCCAACCATAGGAACATTCCCACCATCAAAAGTACTTTGTAACGATGATGATACGCTACAACTAAACCAATTATTGGCACCTGGAGTAGGACCTGGTTCGTGGAGTATAGTACAAAACCCCATTCCAAATGCAAGTTTGATTGGATCCATTTTCAATGCCCGTGGTGCTGCTGCTGGCCCATACAGGGTTCAGTATAAACTTACAACAGGACTTGCCAACTGTGTAGATACCAGTTCGCAAATAATTCAGGTTGAAAAACAAAAGATTGCTGGGATAGCTTCAGCGATGAAAAGATCTTGTGAGGATGTTGCTTTAGCGATAAATTTAAACGATGAATTAACGGGCGAAGATCCAGGCGGGAATTGGACCGAGACATCCCCTATCCTTTCCAATAATGGTCTAATCAATGGCATTTTCAATACAAATAATCAAAAGCCCGGTCTATATATTTTTAAGTATAAAATGAATGCTGGAAGCGCCTGCGCTGCCGACAGTGCATCTGTGGCTTATAGGATTGATTCTCTTCCGACGATCAATATTGGGTTAGATCAAACACTTTCTTGCCTTCAAAATAATTATTTGGTTTTGGGAAACAATCTACCATTTCACTCCTATATATGGAAAAATATAAGCACCAATACCATCATTCCAAATAATAATAATCTTTCAATTTCGATTGGAAATTCTGGATTTTATGAATTATCAATAAAAAATGATAGCTCCAGTTGTGAAATAAAAGATACGATCAAAATATTTAAAACGACATTGGATTCAATTGTGAGCAATGTTGTTCCTATTGATTGTTACGATAATTGTAATGGAGAAATTCGAATAACGGAATTAATTGGAAATGTAGGGCGCGTAACAGGACAAGCAAGTATCAATAATGGTGCACTGCGCGATACCTTAGATTTTGTTGGGCTCTGTGCGGGGACTTATACGATATTCGTTAAAGACGGCAATAATTGTACTTTGAGTAGGCAATATACGCTTGAAAACCCACCGTTGTCAACTGTTGAATTGGGCAACAATATTTCAATAACTGCAGGAGAATCTGTCAATATCCAGCCAATCTATTCCATGCCTATATCTACGATACAAACCATCTCCTTCACGAATGGGCTAGATATCTTCTGTTCGCAAACTCCGTGCTCAGAGATCAGTTTAAGTCCTTTGACAACGACAAGGTATTTTATTTCTTTGACCACCATTGATGGCTGTATTGCTACAGACACGCTTGATATTTGGGTTAATCCTAAAAAGAATGTGTTTATTCCAAATGTGTTCAGTCCAAATGGCGATGGTGTCAATGATATATTTAAGCCATTTACAGATGAAAACGTGAAGACTTTAAAAGTCTTTAGAATATTCAACCGATGGGGTGACCTGATTTTTGAAAGGAAAAATATTGATGCTACTACGACCACATAGATGGTTGGGATGGATATTACAATGGTCAGCCAGTCCAAACAGATGTGTATGTTTACCATATAGAATTGGAATATAAAGACGGTAAAATTGTCCAGCTATACGGAGATGTTACGTTAACTTATTAGTCACGCTGTAGTAATGGCCAAATCTTGTCTTTTAGTTCAGTGATTCCGTAACCTGTAACGGCCGAAATAAAGGTTGGTTGTATATCCTTCGGCAATTCAGATAGGAGCATATTTTTAAGCTCTTCGTCCATAATATCTGCCTTGGTAATCACGAGAAGTCTCGGTTTGTCAAGCAAATCTGGATTGAATAAAAAAACTTCCTTGAGAAGGATATCATACTCATTCTTGATATCATCTGAATCACAGGGTACCATGAATAGTAAAATAGCATTTCTTTCTATATGCTTTAAAAATCTATGGCCAAGCCCTTTTCCCAAGTGGGCATTTTCTATAATCCCTGGGATGTCAGCCATGACAAAAGATTGAAAATCGCGATACTGAACTATTCCAAGATTAGGCGTCAGTGTGGTAAAGGGGTAATTAGCTATCTTTGGTTTGGCGGCGGAGACAGCTGCAAGAAGGGTACTTTTACCGGCATTTGGGAACCCGACAAGTCCGACATCGGCAAGTACTTTCAATTCTAAAATCTTCCATTCTTCAAGTCCAGATTCTCCCGGTTGTGCAAATCTAGGGGTTTGATTGGTTGAAGACTTAAAGAAAGAATTGCCCATTCCTCCCCTACCTCCAGGGGTCAAAATTCTTTGTTCACCTTCCTTAGTGATTTCAAATTCTATTTCTCCAGTCTCAGCATCTTTAGCTACTGTACCCAATGGCACATCAAGTATGATGTCTTCACCATCGGCGCCTGTCGAATTATTATCGCTCCCATTAACACCATCTTTGGCAATAACGTGCTTTCTATATTTAAGGGCAAGTAAAGTCCATGTATTTGTACTTCCTCTCAGAATTATATGGCCACCTCGACCTCCATTGCCACCATCAGGACCACCTAAAGGATTGATTTTAGATCTATGAAAATGGGCTGAACCAGCACCGCCGGCGCCAGAACGACAACAAATTTTGACGTAATCAATAAAATTTTCTTCAGCCATTTGATTTTTATATTAAAAAAAAATGTCATCACCCCAAGTGAAGTGACGACATCATTGGAATCGAATACACTTTTATAACATATTGTCTAATAAACTAGACAGTCTTTGCGTAATTTCTTCAATCGTGCCTAAGCCAGATACAGAATGAGATTTATTTTGTAAAGAATAAAATTCGAAAACTGGGCTTGTTTCGGCCTGATAAACGCTTATGCGCTTTCTGATAATTTCTTCATTCAAGTCATCCGCTCTGAGGCTTGATTTACCTCTTAATAAAATCCTTTCTACAATCTCTTCATCTGGGACTTCAAGGGCTACCAATGCTGAGATTGACTGATCCATTTCTGCAAGCATGGCATCCAAGGCTTCTGCCTGTGTTATGGTACGTGGAAAACCATCGAATATATAGCCCGCTGTATCAGGATGTGATAAAACCTTATTTTTAAGCATTTCGATAGTTAAAGAATCTGGAACTAACATACCCTGATCCATATACGCCCTAGCTCTTTGGCCAAGTTCTGTATTATGAGAAAGTTCATATCTAAACAGATCTCCAGTAGAGATGTGTAATAGATTATATTTTTTTGCTATAAACGCTGCTTGGGTGCCTTTCCCAGAACCTGGAGGCCCGAATAGTATCAAATTAATCATTGGGACACTTAATTGGATATTAACACAAAATAAGTAGCAAAGATACTAAAACAATCCAATGAAAAGGTAATTAAGCGGTTTAATCTTGATAATTATTGGCAAAATCGTCAGATACTACATCTCGTACAGAATGAATCCGGCTGGACCAATACTTTGAATTCAATATATTCTCTTTGGCCACGCCTTTAGAATTACAGCTATGGATGATTTGAATTTCATTTTCATTGATTTCTACGATCAAACCGACGTGGTGAATTCTCCCATTTTTTGCAAAGACGATCACATCTCCTGGAAGTGCCATTTTCAAATCCACTTCTTTACCTTGACGCGACTGACCTGTAGAATTATGATCCAATTTTACGCCAAAACGATCGTAAACAAAACTTGTGAATCCTGAACAATCAAATCCATTGGGCGTGGTGCCACCTGATCTATAATTTGTACCTATAAAATCTTCAGCATATTGTATGATTTGTGTTCGATGCTCCATCAGGCGCAAATTAAAGTCTGCGTTTTCTTTTGCTTTTTTGCGTGAAGTTTTGGACTCTTTTTTAGGATTTGATGGGTTTGTTGGCGAATATGGACGAAGTGGAACAACTTGCGCAGAACACAAGAATAACACTTAAACAAATAACATATTTACACCAAATTTTCATTTCCGTAATTAACTCTGAACACATACTAACATTGCGAAGATAAGTCACACATTTTGAAAAAAAAAATTTATTCCCATAAAAAATTATTTTTTTTATATATGTTATTACCCTTGGAAGTGCCTATAAGTCAATAGATTAGAAGGTTTTAGCCAAATTATTAAAATCAAATAATATTATTTTTCATATAATATTTTTTTTCAGATGTTGCAAATACTGAGACTTCAGACTCATAAACTGCGATAATTGTGAAATATTTTTTTTTAGCTTTTTAAAAATAATAATTACCTTTACGGCGGAAACCATGCGACCAGCTCCCTCCGAACTCCCCCAGGGTAGAAATGCAGCAAGGGTAAGAGGTTGTAGCGGTGTGATATGGTTTCCTTTTTTAATTTTCACTCCCCATCAATTTTGCAAAGCCTCATTTTTTTCATAAACTAAATCTCCGACTATGTTATTTTTTATTGATACGGCTAACCTTGATCAAATCAAACAAGCCAAAGACCTTGGAATTTTGGATGGTGTAACTACAAATCCATCTTTGATGGCCAAAGAGGGAATCACTGGCAAAAACAATATCCTCAAGCATTATAAGAATATTTGTAAATTGGTAGATAATGATGTAAGTGCGGAGGTAATTGCATTGGATTTTAAAAATATGATCAGAGAGGGCCAAGAATTGGCGGACTTGGATGAAAATATAGTGGTAAAAGTTCCGATGACCATCGACGGCATAAAAGCCATCAATTGGTTTACCGAGCACAGTATTAGAACTAATTGCACCTTGGTATTTTCAGCTGGGCAAGCCATTTTAGCCGCAAAAGCTGGGGCTACTTATTTATCACCATTTGTTGGAAGGCTTGATGACACCAGTTGGGATGGGATGGCTTTAATCACAGAAATATCTGATATATACGAAAAGCAATTGTATGACACCATGATTTTGGCGGCCTCTATCCGTTCCAGTCTTCATATCGTACAGGCAGCGAAAGCCAATGCTGACGTGGTAACTTGCCCCTTGAGTGCTATTCTCGGATTATTCAATCACCCACTTACGGATATTGGTTTGGCAAAATTTTTGGCAGACCACAATAAATCTAATGGTTAAATTTCGTTATAGAATAAAAACTGTAATAGATATGAAGTTGAAATTTCTATTTTCGTTGTTGATTTGCACGCTGATAGTTAAAAATGTAGATGCTCAATCCAAAGTTTACAATCAGTTTTTGGAAGCTGTCGAAGACAATAATATAGGTGGATATCAAGGTCAACTTGGTATAAAACTACTACAACAGATGTATAAAATCCAAGGGACCAATGTCGTGGAGTTGTACGAAATGGGCGGAGACAAGTGGTACGGATTCGTGGGAGATACTTCAAAGTTCAACGTAGCAAAACTGCCTTTTTTCAAAAAAGATGGAATCAAAAAATTGGTTAAAAAACATAGCTTACCCATAGCAGTAGGTATATACCAAAAAGAAGCTCGTGTCGGTATGACCAAAGAAGAGTTGGAATTGGCGATCGGCAGCCCTCAATCTATCAAAAAGGTAGAAGAGAATGACCTATATATTTATCCCGATGATTTGACAGTTACGTTAAAAAATGAGATAGTCACCTTGGTAACAAAACCTAAAAAATGAGAATAATATTCGTTTTATTGGCTCTCCTTGGAAGTTTTCGCATGTTTGCACAAGCGGATCAAAGTCACGACAAAATTTTTGATCAATTCTTGAATTTAAGTGAGCTTAAAACGATAGGCGAATATCAATATGTTTTGGGTAAAAAGCTCGTACAGAATCTGCACAATTTTGATGATTATAATGCGGTGGCTTTGTATGTCCAAGACAAAGGAACTTTCGTAGGTTTCGTTGGCGATACAACAAAATTCAATTATCGAAAATTGGATTTTTATAAGCAGTCGAAAGTCAGAAAGTTGGCTAAAAAGCACGGCTACCCTATCGGAACTGCAATCTTTCAAAAGACAATCATACCTGGGATGGATTCCCTGCAAATGGCCTTGAGTTGGGGTAAAGCTGATACTATCCGTGAGGTCAAAAAAGGAATCGTATGGATCTACAAAACCAAAGGAACCATTCTACTGGACAAAAATAAAAAGGCGCATAAAGTTTATGCCAATAAGTCCGAAGACGACTAGTTTATCATAAATCTAAAATCCCATCTGGGAGATTGAGGTGGAGTGTTTTAGCATCGTCCTTGATTTCTACTATAAATGGCTTAACCAACGGAATGAAAACCTCTTTCCCTTCGCGATTTAATACTGCTATTGTTTGTCCTGGCATCTCTCTGATTTCTAGGATTTCTCCTATGGACGTATCACCGTCGAAGGTATTGTATCCCACCAGATGAGCAAAGGGATTCTTCTCAATGATGATGGTTCGCTCTTCATCCAACAGGATATCCGCCTGCTCTAGGTGTACCGCTTTGCCTTGCAAGGATCTAGCTTGCTCTGGGGTATCTATATCTTCCAGTTTGATAATCCAGTTTCCTGGGCTTCGAAGTTCATCGATGAAATAAGGAATCATCTGCCCATTTATTTCGAAGAAAATCTTTTCGGATAAAAGCATATCCTCTTGAAATTCTACACTTATTTTTATACGCATTTCACCTTTGAGACCATGGGTATTTTGTAGATAACCCACTTCTTGGAATTTTTCTGTATTGACTGCCATCCTGTTGTACTTTGGTAGCGAAAGTAAGCAAAATAAATATTACCCGTTAGGCAAATTGAGGTGATAGCGATATTTTTAGAAAAATACTGGGTCAAATCAATATTTGAATGCCATAAAACTGGCTTCCTGTCTTGAGGTAAACCCGATAACCACCCGTTCCCCAAAATTCAGAGGCGGTTTTTGAATCAAGTACAATCCATTGGCTCCCAGAGCTGCACAACGCTTGACGGCTCGATTCCATTTGCCTTTTTCCCAATCGGCGGGGTAATTCACATGGATCATGGCCACCTTAGTATATTTATCGGGTAAATCCGTAGAGTCTTTAAAGACCACTACCTTGTTGAAAGGGATAGGTGGATAAAATTGTTGGGATTCTCGTTTGACATTAGAAAATAAGCAGGACTGAGTTAATACCATAACAATGAGCATTAAACTCCAAAAATTTCGGTTTTTCATATCAAAATGACTTTAAGTGAGTATGTAAAATTTCGTATTCAATACAATATTAGGAATAAATCTTAATATCCACCAGCATTATGAAACATTTTTTATCCCAATTTTATGAAAATGTTTCTTTAGGAGTCAAAAACCACTATTTTCAAGTCCTAAAATGGTTAAAATTACTGTAACTTCATAGCGGTAGGCAAATAGCAGGAGTCAAATTTCTATGCAAAAAAATTTTGTAAGCAAAATGACCATCAACCATTCAACTTTTGACCAACTTGTGAATATAAAGAAATAATTTGTAATTTTGGTTGAATAATTTTAAAGAAATGAATATACTTGAAACATATACATCTGACATAAAAAAACTCTGTGAAAGCCACAAGGTAAAAAGCCTTTATGCTTTTGGGTCTGTATTAACTGAACGATTCAATGGCGAAAGTGATATTGACTTGATAGTGGATTTTTCAAATATCGAAGTTGAAGATTATGCTGATAATTATTTTGATTTTAAATTCTCGCTTCAAGACATTTTAAAACGACCAATTGATTTATTAGAAGAGAAAGCTATAAAAAATCCATATTTCAAACAGTCTGTAAACCAACAAAGAAAACAAATTTATGGACAATGATATAAAAGCTTGGCTTTACGACATTTTGAACGCCATTATGGAAATTGAAAGTTTCTTTACTGACCGAACGAAAGAGTTTGCCAATTATCAAGTCGATTTGCGAACCAAAAGAGCAGTTGAAAGAAATATTGAAATTATTGGCGAAGCAATGAATCGGATACTTAAAGAAAATGAATCGATTACCATATCAAATTCTCGAAAGCTGGTTGATGTTAGGAACAGAATTATTCACGGATACGACTCTGTTTCCGACGATGTGATTTGGGGAATTGTAATTAAGCATCTTCCTACTTTACAGACTGAAATCGAAAAATTACTACACGAGTAAGTAGGCGCTACACACAATAAAGGTTTGATAAAATGGAAAAAGAAGTGCTTAATTTGAAATGCCCAATTATAACTAGACAAAAAGCCTTATAAACCAAGGTGATAAGGATTAGATATCAAACAATGTACTTCAGTGAAACTTTTATACACTAGGAATCAAAAGCTACAATGTCAAGTGTTTAGAGTTCGGGATGCGTCAGCGATCGTAGCCGTCTCGTGAATACGAGAGTCCGAAGGACCTAGCGGCGAAGAGCGCGGCCCTCGGCGATGCCGAGGGGACGCCCTAAAATATACGTTCTAAAAAAAATTAGTCAATTTTGAACTCGCTATCAGGAATCTCTTCGTTGATTTTTACAGACTTCACAATGGCCTCAAGTGGCATAGGCATGGTACCAGAAATAACGGTTTTGTGAGGAACTAAAAGGCCTTTGACTTCCTTATAATCCGAAAGATCGCTGGTCATAGTCGCCATATTCTCACCTTCACCATCTACCTTTACCTCACGAATTATCAAACCACTTGCCAAGTCGTAGTACTCAGTCCATTTCTGGCCAACTTTGGGGGTTATATCCAATTGATAAGCTTTTTTGCCTTCTATGTCTTCGATGCCTTTAACTTCTAGTTTATGTCCCTTTGACGAATAATACAATTGAGGACAAAAATCCGAATTGTTTTTGAGCTCCTGAATATCGGCCTCGGTCAATGTTTGAGGTTGTCCTTGAACGGAAGATGATGCTTTGGTCCCATCACAAACTTGCTTTTGGAGCGTATTTCCCATTAGAGAAACCGTCTGCAAATACTTGCCACCGATTTTCTTCTTTTCGGTCATAGAAATCACCATCCCTTGGAGGGAGGCTTCCATATTGGTTGCTACGGAAGTTACTGATTTAACTTTGTCTATGCCTCCGATGGCCTGAACATATTTATCAATAACCTGAGAAGCTGAGAGGCTAGGCGTCTCTGTATTCATCTCGATTGGTTTTCCATACACGTCATAAAAATGGACTTTTTTGTCGTGAGAAAAAGCAGCCAATTTAGATGCGATGTCCTTATTGCCTACTACTACGATGTGCGCATTTTCAGGTTTAAGGTATTTATTGGCCATGTTGAGGATATCCTGCTTAGAAACAGCCATCAGATTTTGCACATAATTATTGTAATAATCCGTTGGCAAATCAAATCTAGCTATGTTGAGGGCAAAATTAGCTACCGTCTGTGGTGATTCTAGTGAACGTCCGAAGTCACCAGCCATTACGTTGCGAACGCTGTGATATTCCTCGTCGCTGATGAGTTCTGTTTTCATGCGATTGATCTCCTTGAACATCTCGATGATGGAGCTATCGGTCACTTCATTTCTCACGCTTCCACCAGCAGAAAATCTACCTACAAATCTATCGTCACTTAAGCTACTTCTAACGCCATAGGTATATCCGTGTTTTTCACGAAGGTTGTCGTTCAATCTTGATCTAAAAAATCCTCCAAACATGGTGTTCATGACTCTAGCTTTGAGTTTGTCAGAATCATTGGGCTTCAAATTCACTGGATAGGTTAAAGAGATTACAGACTGAACTGCTCCAGATTTGTTCACAAAATCAAGGGTAGTCTTGGAATTCATATCGACGGCTGGAGGCGTGTGGGTCAATTTTGTACCGGATTTCCAAGCACCAAAGTATTTGGCAGCTCTTTGTTTTTCAACGGTTGGATTGACGTCCCCGACGATGATCAAATAACTATTGTTTGGGATAAAATAATCTTTGTAAAATTGGCGACACATGTCTGAACTAATGTTTTTGATGGTCGTTTCGGTTTCGATTTCGCCATAAGGGTGCTTCGAACCATATGCCAAAACTTTTCCAACATTGGCAGCGATGGTATTGGCGTCTTCCTTATTCTGAGCCAAACCGGAAAGCGTTTGTTTTCTTATTTTTTCAAATTCGTCGGCTGGGAAAGTTGGGTTAAGAAGCACATCAGACATGATGGTCAACAATTGGTCAGAGTATTTGGTAAGGCTGGCACCAGAAACACCATTGCCATCCGTGGAAAGAGAAGCTCCTATTTTGTCAACGAATTCGTCGATTTGGGCTTTATTTCTAGTACTTGTACCTCTACCTAAAAGCTCTCCTGCGAGAGTAACTTTTCCGGCAAATTCATTTTCGGTTATGGGGTCATAATCAACAAATAGTTGATAACTGGCTTTTGGGATTTTGTGATTTTCAACGATGATCACTTGGAGCCCATTGGGCAATACCGATTTGTCGTATTTTCCGATATTGATTTTAGCTGCTGGCCCTGCTGCTGGAACTGAAGTTCGGAAATCCTCAGATGCTTGTGCTGCATTAGATTTGGCAGAAGCTTTCGCGGCACCTTTTTTTGCCTTGGCGGCTGTTTTGGTTGGTGTCTTTCCTTTTTGTTGGGCAAAGCTTTGATTGCCAATAAAAAGGGACATGGCGATAAAGCAAATTTTTATACCGATAGATAGACTATTTTTCATTGTATGAATATATTTTTTCAATTAAATAATTTTATGGCTTTGCTGATTTTGGAAGATAAATCAAAGAAACTCGATTGTTCTTTTGGTAGTATTTATTGGCTACTCTTTGAATATCCTCTTTAGTTACTTTTAGGTATCTATTTAATTCAGTGTTGATCAAATTGGCATCTCCAAAATACATTTCATAATTGGCTAAAGTCTCTGCCACACCTTCCATGGTTGCGTTTTGCCCTACAAAATCATTTTCAACCTGATTTTTCAATTTTTGCAGCTCTTCATCGGAGATCAATTGTGTCTGAACCCTTTGGATTTCGTCATCCATGCTTTTTTCTAAATCAAGTGGAGAAACACCCATATTAGCAATACCATAACAGAGTGCTGCTCCTGGATCTTCCATAGGTAATGGGAAATTGCCTACGGCTACTGCTTTTTGTTGTTCATCCACGAGTGCTTTACTCAATCGAGAACTTCCCCCTTGCGACATCAACATACCTAACATTTGCACGGCATAATAATCTTCAGTTCCTTGACCTGGAATTCTATATGTTTGGATAACCGCGGGAAGCTGGATATTGTCATAGAAAGTATCTCTAACCTCTCCACCAAGTGGTGGCTCAACGATATTGGGCTTTACGATGTCTTTTCCTCTAGGGATCGTGCTGAAATATTTAGCAATCATTTCCTTTGCAGAGGCCATATCAATATCACCAGCTACGCAAAGGATGGCATTGTTTGGTACATAATAGGTCTTATAAAAATTGACATAATCGTCGTCTGTAGCTGCATCAAGGTGCGCCATAGAGCCGATTACGGGCCACTTGTAAGGGTGAACTCTAAAAGCTCTTTTCATTGATTCTTCGACTACCGAGCCATAAGGCTGATTATCGATACGCTGTCTGCGTTCTTCTTTAACAACTTGACGTTGTGTTTCAATACCAACTTTTTCAACTTTGGCGTGTAACATTCTTTCGGACTCTAACCAAAGTCCAACTCCAAGCTGATTTGAAGGCAGTACTTCGTAGTAGTAAGTTCTATCCCAAGTGGTATTGGCATTATTGGTACCTCCAGCATTTTGGATATATTTGTCAAATTCACCGCGCTTGATATTTTTGCTACCTTCGAACAATAAATGTTCAAAAAAGTGAGCAAATCCAGTTCTGTCAGGGTTTTCATTTTTCGAACCAACATGATACATAACAGAAACCGTTACGATGGGGGTTGATTTGTCTTGGTGTAGAATGACCTTTAAGCCATTGGGTAGGGTATATTTTTCGAATTTTATGGAATTCAACTGAGCCGTTGAAGTCCCAATACCTATAAGGCAACACAGAAAGAGACAAAGATAATTTCTAATCATTTTTTGAATTTTTTTTAAAATAAATGAAAAACAAATTTAAGTAGTACGCTCAGGTATTTAATATTTTTTCTATGAATCGCATCAAATAAAAGATGAATGTCTAAAAAATAAGAAATTGGACATGAGCTGGGTTTTAATATTAGGATTGAGGAGATATGATTTCAGTTTTTTCAGCAAAATACTCAGCGAATTGCTGCATTGAATTCGCCAGATCTCGGTTATTAGTAGCTTTAAAATAAGTATCCGCCAACGATCTGATGGATTGATAAATGAATCTATCCATTTCTATTACTTGGAGTTCATTGGTCCACAGGTCGATTTTCATGGTATCTTTTGTTGTTTTGTCAAACATAGACAAGCTAAAACATTTTACTTCTTGAAAATCATGGTAGTCGGGGTGATCCGTTGTTTTCCATGATAATTTTTGGGGAACATTTTCGTCGTCCAATTCAACATTTAAAGTAATCTCAGAAATTTTTGACATAAATTTTATTTGTTTGAAAATATAATTAATCCTTGCATTTGACCATGGTCAGAATGGTGGCGATGGCAACGCTTTCACCTGTTTCATCATACACATCGACGAAGTATTTTACGATTCCTTTTTTGATGGTATCATCTGGCTTGAGTTCTTGGCTTATTTTTTCTTTGACAGTGAGGCGAACCCCAATCGTCATACCTGCATAAACGGGTTTAATGAATCTGCAGTCCTCTAGTCCATAATTGAGCAATACGGGGCCTTTGGCGGGATCTACGAATAAACCAGCTGCAGCGGACAAAATAAAATATCCGTGAGCGACTTTTTGCTCAAAAATAGTGCCATCTAAGCTGGTCACATCGGTGTGGGCATAGAAATGATCCCAAGAAACATTGCCGAAGTTTACGATATCGGTATCGGTAATCGTCCGCTTATGTGTAATCACCGTTTCACCAATTTCAAGTTCTTCAAAATGTTTTCTAAATACGTGCACGTTAGGCTCCTTATATTCGCCACCTTGTTGGTATTGGCCTAACAAATCGGACAACATGCTAGGAGAACCTTGAACAGCGGTCCTTTGCATATAATGCTTTACACCACGGCTTCCTCCCATCTCCTCTCCCCCACCGGCTCTACCAGGGCCACCATGTACCAATAAAGGCATTGGCGACCCGTGTCCTGTACTTTCCTTCGCGCACTGATTGTTAAGCACTAGGATTCTACCGTGATATGGGGCTGCTTCGAGTGTGTATTCTCTAGCCAAATTGACATCCGAGGTAATGATGCTGCTGCATAGAGAGCCTTTACCTAGCTGAGACAAAGCCACCGCTTCTTGGATGGTTTTATAAGGCATAACGGTTGCTATTGGTCCAAATGCTTCCACTTCGTGGACTGATTTTGTATCAAATGGCTTATTGTTAAATAATAAAAATGGTGAAATGAATGCTCCCTTGTCCTTGTCAGCCCCTACGACTGTCAATGCGTCTTGATCCCCATATAATATCTCTGAATCAGCTTGCAATATCCTCAACTTTTCCAAGACCTCCTCGCGCTGGACTTTCCCAGCCAAAGACCCCATTTTAACTCCTTCCACTTGAGGATTGCCAATAGTGGTCTGACTCAACATCTTTTTGATGCCTGCGACAAAATCTTCGATATAATTTTCAGGTACAAAAATTCTTCTAACGGCTGTACATTTTTGTCCAGCTTTGACGGTGATTTCCTTTCTAACTTCTTTAAGAAAAACGTCAAAATCTGGAGTACCTGGCATAGCGTCAGCTCCTAAAACCATGCAATTGAGCGAGTCCGCTTCCATATTGAAAGGCACTGATTCAGCAAGGATCCTAGGATGTGACTTGAGTTTTAGACCTGTTTGGGCAGAACCCGTAAATGTGACGACGTCTTGCAAAGTAACGTGATCCAAAAGATCTCCAACGCTGCCAGAGATTAATTGCAATGAACCCTCGGGAAGGATCTTAGAACTCACAATGTCACGGACCATAACTTCAGTCAGGTAACAAGTAATGGAAGCAGGTTTTACCACGGCAGGTACACCAGCCAGTAGATTTACGGCAATTTTTTCAAGCATTCCCCAAATTGGAAAGTTGAATGCATTTATGTGTACCGCTACTCCATGTTTTGGGACCAGAATATGGTGACCGATGAAAGTGCCGCCTTTACTTAGAGCGACCATGTCCCCATCGATAGCAAAGGGCTGATCGCCAAATTTCCTACGCAGGGACGCATTAGCAAATAAATTTCCAATACCTCCTTCGATATCGATCCAAGAATCGACTTTTTTCGTAAAGCAACACCGCCTTTCGCTCTTGCATAGTCCAAAATTCCTTTGAAATCAAAACCTGAGGTACTAATTTCACCAATGACATCGCTGGTTATGGCGTTGTAAAGTGGGCTTTTATTGGTTGATCCTGACTGCCATCCGCCAAGAACATAACTTTCATAAATCATTAACTCGAAAATTTAAAAAGTAAATTTAAGTAGAAATATAGAAACCTAAGGAATAATTACAAGGGTTTTTAGCATTTAAAAAAAATCTTGACATTTATATTGGATATTTGCAAAAAACAGCTACATTTAATTTTTAAAACAATAAATCAATGAAAAAATTATTACTCTTTATCCTCCTTTTATCCCAGATAGGGTTAATGGCTCAAAACTGTATCCCTAATCCGTTATATCGCGATAGCACTGGATCTGCGGTATATCCGAGACCTAGATCTGCTACTTACCCAAATGAAGGTATCAACACTCCAGGTTGTGTAGGAAAATCTTTTGAATTTTTATTTACTGTGAGGATTCCAAGTACATTTATGGGTACCGCATTGACAGCTATGAGTTTAGCAACAACAGGTGCAGTTGCTGGTCTTCCTACTGGTATTAGTTATAGTTGCAATCCCCCCAATTGTAGATTTTTAGCGGATTCGCTTGGCTGTATAAAACTCAGTGGTGTGATTGACAATGCAACTGTCCCTGGCATTTTTCCTTTGACCATCAATGGAACACTTGATCTAGGTGGGTTTATGTTTCCTGTTAGTTTTCCAAATGCCAGTATAGCGCCTGGAACCTATGAAATAGTTGTAAAAGAAGCTACAGCAACGGAATGTACGACAAAAACGAATGAGAAAATGTTAGCTCATTATACATTGATATATCCGAATCCAGCTTATGACAAGCTAGGCATCGAATGGGATGTGCAGATGATTCAATACAAAAAAGTTGAATTAATCTCAAGAGAAGGGAAGGTTATCCACAAAGAAAATATTGGCGAAAATGAGCGAGGCATATCTATCAATGTGGAGAACATTCCTAGCGGCATTTACCTAATACGATTGATGGATGCTTCAAGCACTTTAACAAAAAGTTGGGTGAAGTTTTAGGCAAACTGCCCTAGAAACCATTTTTCAAAGGATTTAAAGGCTAGGCTACGGTGACTCATTTCAGATTTTTTATCTAAATCGATTTCTGCAAGAGTTAGAATATAATTATCAGGGATAAATATTGGGTCGTATCCAAATCCTTTTATCCCTTTTGCCTCGACTGCGATTTTACCATTTAGTCGGCCGTAGAATAATTTGGTCTGAGCAGTATCTTTGTAGCAAATACACGTTTCGAAATAGGCTGATCTATCGTTGTGATCCAGTAATTTTTCGAGTAATAAATCATTGTTTGAAAGCAATGAATTTTCTTTTTGTGCAAATCTCGCAGTATAAATCCCTGGGGCTCCATTCAATGCATTCACAAATAATCCCGTGTCCTCACTAATACATGGCATTTTATAATATGCCCAAACCTGTTCAGCTTTTTGAATAGCATTTTCATCTAGCGTGCTTCCCGTCTCCAATAATTCTTCCAAAAAACCTAGGTCTGCAAGAGATACTAAATTTATATCTGGATGGAGAATCGCAGAGATTTCCTGGACTTTGTGATGATTTTGAGTTGCAAATATTATTCTGTTCATAAAAAAAGTCTATGCACAAATGTACATAGACTTCAAATCAAAATTATATTTAAAAAAATCTATGCCTATTTCATAATGGCGATTTTTTCGATGATCACGCTAGAACCCAATTGAAATCTAAGGTGATAAATACCATTTGGAAAATTGGAAGCATCGATTTCATAGGTATTGAAGCCTTGATTTGCCCCATACTGAAACGCTCTAACCAATTTTCCTTTTGCATCAATCAACTGTAAACCAATAATTGTTTCGACGGGAGATTCTAAACTTACTGATAGAATATCCTTAGCTGGATTTGGCTGAATTTTATGAATTAAAAATTTATTAGAATAATGATTTACAGAAATAATTTTTGAATATTCAGTATCCGTACCATCGATAGAAACAAAATTTAGTCGGTAGTAATTGGTTCCTACGTTTGGTTCAAAATCAGTATGGTTATATTTATTCGTATTGACACCGTTAAGGGCATTATAAGAGGCAATAGGGCTAAAATTGACCCCATCTGAGCTTCTTTCTAAATTAATCTTTGAAATTTCTCTTTCTTGTGTCGTTTCCCAAGTGATAATATTTTCTTTGCCATTATTAATCACTTTAAAATCTACTAGCCCCAAGGGTAAAACGCCTGTTGCATTGTATTCCCATGTACAAAAATTACACTCTTCTGTATCAACAACTACGATGAAAGAATCTCCAGCGTTGATACCCGTAGTCTGGAGTGTGACCTCTCCTTGAACACTGCCTGTATTACATCCCTTAAAATTGTTAGGACTCCACATATTTGCCGTGCCGTCCATTACAGAACAATTGGTAAATGCCGCCAATTTTAGGCTAAGTCCATTCGATCTAGAACAAGCGATGTTTCTGAATGAGATGGAAGGGTTATTTTGCGAAGCTACAAAACAATGATAATACGGCGCCGAATTGTAAAGCCATTGACTTCCGCCACATAGAATGCCAGCTCCAGGTGGTGTACTTCTAGTATCTTGTGAAGGACCTGCCCATCTGTCTTTCTCTGAGGGAGCAGCTATATTACAACCAGATTGCTGAGCCAAATTACACCCATTTTGATTAAAAAGTCGGCTGCAATCTTCATTCTGAGCTGGAGTCGGAAGTGCCATAATTTCGATGTCTTCAAGACGCCATTGGTCGGACCAAATCAGAACATTGTCGGTATATGAAAACAACCTGAAAACAACATTTGCATCTGCTGGTATTTCAAAATTCACAGGGTATCCATCGAAAATAGTGCTTCCATCATAATGAGCAATTGGTTTACATTCTCCAAATTTGGTCAGCGTACCACAATCACCACCAGTAGTTGATGAAATATATGGCTGCAAATATAAAACGCTGCGCGTGGTATTGGATCCAAAACTAGAAAATTCAATATTTATAATACTTCTGACACAGCATGCACCAGTCCCAGGCAGCGAACGCATCCTGTAAAAACAATCGACGGTTCCTTGACTAGGGTCATTAAAATCATCCACAAAATTACAATTGGGGTATGGCCTTGATTGTGAATGACTCAAAAGGAAATGTCACCCATTGGTCCCAAGCTCCTCATAGGCAATGGTCCTCCAAGCATTTCTGGTGTAAGTACCGCTGGAGATTCAATGGGAACTGCATTAGAACAGTCATCCCCCATAGCAAAAACAAATGAACTCAATCCCAAGGATGGCGGAACAGAGATGTCATTCACTGCTCGATTTAATATGGTTGATTTCTTTGAAATCATGATATCTTGAAAAATATATCGTTTCTTTATGGGGTCTTGCGATAATTTTTCAGCTGATAGTTTTGCACTATGGCCAGAAACATGCTGTTTTGCCCCACGGTAAGTATCTTGAGAGAAAACAAAATTGCAAAAGGTAGAGATAAGCATTATAATTGTGCAAAAAAATAAACGGAATAACATGATTCTAATTGTTAATTTAATTGTTAATTTAATTGTTAATTTAATTGTTAATTTAATTGTTAATTTAAATGTTACTTTAAGTTCACAAAATTAAAAACAATTCAACACATATTAAATATTTTTTTAATATTTAAATAAACGCATTACAATACTTTAATATAAGTTCTTATATATTATTATTTTTTACAATATGACAGTATTTTATTTGTCCCGATAAATTTATAAAATGAGTATCATTTCAGAAAAAGACGTAGAATTATTAAAATCAGGGAAACATTTTACCTTGTTTGATGTACTTGGAAGTCGAAATATTAAAGTCGATGGAAAAGTAAGCACATATTTTGCGGTATGGGCACCCAATGCTCGAGCTGTAAGTTTGGTAGGCGACTTTAATGGGTGGGATGAAAACATCATGCCGTTAACTATGAGACGAGATGGCACAGGGATTTGGGAAGGTGCTTTTGAGAACATCCAAAAAGGCAGCAATTATAAATACGCTATAAATACTATTCAAGGGCTCAAAATACACAAAGGTGACCCTTATGCTGTTCACTGGGAAACACCTCCAGCGCAAGCTTCCAAAACTTGGGATTTAGATTATAGCTGGTCTGATGGCAAGTGGATGAAAGAGAGAGCAAAACACAATGGTTTAGACCGCCCAATATCTGTTTACGAAGTACATCTTGGGTCTTGGAAAAAACCAGGGAAAAAGCAAGAGCTGGATTTTTACGATTATAGGACTTTAGCGCATGATTTATGCACCTATATTAAGGAAATGGGATTTACTCACGTAGAGCTCATGCCCGTGATGGAACACCCTTATTATCCAAGTTGGGGATACCAAATCCACGGATACTTCGCTCCTACTTCTAGGTATGGTACACCTCAGGACTTCATGTATTTTGTGGATCATATGCATCAGAATGGGATTGGTGTGTTTTTAGATTGGGTTCCTTCGCATTTCGTAGGGGACTTACATGGTTTGTATCGATTCGATGGGACCGCTTTGTACGAGCATGAAGACAAAAGAAAAGGTTATCACCCAGACTGGAAAACCTATATATTCAACTACGGTAGATATGAAGTCAAATCATTTTTGATAAGCAATGCAGTCTATTGGTTGGAAAAATTCCATCTGGATGGGCTTAGGGTTGACGCAGTAGCTTCTATGCTACATCTGAATTATAGCCGAAATGACGGAGAGTGGATTCCAAATAAATATGGCGGAAACGAAAATTTAGAAGCTATAGAATTCCTGAAAGAACTCAATCAAGAGGTATATGGTAGATTTCCAGATGTTCAGATGATTGCAGAGGAATCGACTACTTTTCCTAAAGTTTCTAAACCCGTATTCGAAGGAGGACTTGGCTTTGGTATGAAATGGATGATGGGCTGGATGAATGATTCGATTGAATATATGAAAAACGATCCGTTGTTCAGAAAACATCAGCATAACAAATTGATTTTCAGTATTGTATATGCCTTTAGCGAAAACTTTATGCTGCCATTTTCACACGATGAAGTAGTGCATGGTAAATCATCCATGCTGATGAAAATGCCTGGCCCATTTAATCAAAAATTTGAACATTTAGCCGTACTATATGGATATATGTTCGCCCATCCTGGGACAAAATTACTCTTTATGGGGAATGAGATTGGCCAAACTCACGAATGGAGATACGCAGAAGAAATCCCATGGGACTTACTACAATTTGAACCACACCAAAAAATCCAAACAGTGGTAAAATCTCTCAATCTGCTCTATAAAACCGAACCAGCTTTATACGAAAAGCAATTTTCTTTTGAAGGCTTCGAGTGGATAAGGTCTGGCGATTGGCAAAAATCGATCATCATTTTTAAGCGGAAGGGAAATAAGTTGAAAGATACATTATATATCATATGCAATTTCACTCCTGTAGTTTACGAAAACTTTAATTTTGGGGTTGATTTACTTGGGCAGTATGAAGAAATTTATTGTACAAATAAGGCCGAAGAATATTTAACTGGCAAAAAACAAGTTAGTCATAAGTCAAAAAAATCTGAATGTGACGCTTTGCCTTACACACTGAATATTTCAGTACCTGGTTTGAGTATGATGGCTTTGAAAAAGTTGGAACTTAAAAAGAAATCGGTGTAATTTTTCAGTAAAAACGCTTAGCTAAAAACTTTGAGTAAAGCATTTTTTTATACTTTCAAATTGCAAGTTATATTATAATTTTTCAAAACTCGTCCTCTAATTACTAATTAGCTGGGTAGATACTTAACTAAATTTCCATAAATAGGTAACTTTGTCACCTGATATGACGAAAGATCAATTAAAATTAGCTACATTATTGGTAATAGCTGGGGCTTTTATGTTCTTCGGTCTGGGTTTTGTGCACTTATTCGATTGGGATGAGATCAATTTTGCAGAATGCACTCGAGAGATGCTAATGACTGGGGACTTCCTTGAAGTTAAAATCAATTTTGAACCCTTTTGGGAAAAGCCACCATTCTTTATGTGGACTCAAGCCGCTATGATGAGTCTATTCGGAATTAATGAATTTTCGGCTCGTTTGCCAAATGCCATCATAGGTATTCTCACGCTTTTTACTTTATATAAAGTGGGCAAAGCCCATATAAGCCGTGAGTTTGGGTTGTTGTGGGCGCTTGGATTTTGTATCAGTTTATTGCCATATCTATATTTCAAATCTGGAATATTGGATCCCATGTTCAATTATTTTATTTTTCTTGGGATAATCTACCATATAAAATATTATGAAAACAAATTGCTTATAAATATAATTTGGTCTGGTACATTTTTAGGGCTGGCCATTTTAACCAAAGGTCCCGTAGCCTTACTGATTTTTGGTTTAACTTTCTTGATCGTACATCTCTTACAAAGATTCAAATATTGGCCTGATTTCAAGGCTCTGTCCCTATTTACAGCTGCGTTATTATTGGTAGGTGGCACTTGGTTTTTCTTCCTTTTGATGACGGGAAAAACACAAATTATCTCGGATTTCATCACTTACCAAATACGCCTATTTACTACGGAAGATGCAGGGCACGGTGGACCTTTTTTTTATCATTGGATAGTTTTGCTCCTAGGATGTTTTCCCATTTCGATATTTGCCATACGGCATCTTTTTACGTGGCATAGCATCCACAAAGAGTTATTATCCGTTTGGATGTTGGTTTCGTTTTGGGTAGTATTGTTGCTATTCTCGATCGTTCAGACCAAAATAGTTCATTATTCGTCCTTTTGTTATTTCCCATTGACTTATTTTGCCGCGTTATCCATCCGAGATTTTATTTATAAAAAAATAGGTTGGAGTATATGGGAAAAGGCTCTATTTATTTTTATAGCGTTTTTATTCACGGCCATCACATGTATTATCGTGCTGATTCCTATTGATACAAATTACCTTCTTTCCTTGGGTATTCCTTTGGATTTATTTACACAAGAAATGCTAGTATACAGGCTGAAGTGGTCACCTTGGTTGCTGCTAGGTGCTTTGGCTCTTTTTCTGAGCCCTTTTATATTATTTTTTTCCAGTAAAATCAATCGGTTCAATAGATTTGGAATTACTGCCATATTCATTTTTTTGTGGATGGCTTTGGGCATCTGTTATATAATACCAAATGTT
Source organism: Saprospiraceae bacterium (assembly GCA_016720635.1). Classification (GTDB taxonomy): domain Bacteria; phylum Bacteroidota; class Bacteroidia; order Chitinophagales; family Saprospiraceae; genus JADKKF01. The sequence goes on along the minus strand of JADKKF010000010.1, from coordinate 16,294 downwards.
GAAAATCTGAGCCAAAAAGTGTGCATTGACTTTTACCAAGAAAAATCTCGTGAGGGCGGGTTGATACAAACCATTGGTTTTAAGAGTTATGCGAAATATTTTTATGGGAATACCGATCACCCCTTGAAAACGGACTCTTTAGCGAATCCAAATTACTATCCGGGCAAAGAAATTTACTTAGTAGGAAGAATTGAAAACAAAGCAGAAGACCAAGCCAATTTTCCCAATTTTAAAATAATAAAAAGTTCAGGAGGATTCGTTTTTTGGCAAAAAATCAGTTCAAATCCCAGCTCAGTCGTGCCAAATTAGCCATTTTATACAATATTCTAGCGCCAACATTGCCGTCCCATTCATTGCCCAAGCCTCCTACTTCAACCAAATCAAAACCAATGATTTTTTTCTTGGCTTGGACTATTTTTTTAATCAAATATACGGCTTCAAAAAAGCTAAACCCCTCACCTACTGGCGTGCCAGTATTAGGGCAAAGGCTTGGATCCAGTCCGTCGATATCAAAACTAATATACACCATCGGTGGCAGATCTTCGATGATTTTTGTGACAATTTGATCATAAGTTTGACCTTGAAATTGGCTTTCTCTAATCGCCTGCATCGTGTAAACTGATATCAAATCGGAATCTTTAGCCAGCGACATTTCCTCTTGACAGAAATCACGAATGCCCACTTGAACCAGCTTTTTACAATTTTTTAAACCCTTGATGACGTTATAAAAAATGGAAGCGTGTGAATATTCAAAACCCTCGTAAGCCTTTCTCAAATCCATGTGGGCGTCGATATGCAATATGCCAAAACCAGAATTTTGATAATGATTATCAATTGCAGAAAGGTATCCCAAAGGCGTAGAATGGTCCCCTCCTACCAGTCCTATCAATTTATTTTTTTGTAACAATTCGGTCGTTTGAGTAAAAATTCTATTTTTCAAATTTTCACAGGCCTCATTGATTTTTTGTTGAAATTCTAAGTGTTTATTATCCAACGGAATCCCAGCTTCCAAGCAGTCGATGACAGACTTTGCAAGGACCCTCAACGATTTATTTTCTTCAATGAGATCGCTATTTGTTTCCAACCAATGAATGCCATAATGCCAAGCATTTTTCACATCAGTATCCTCCAAATCCAATTGAGCACTGGCTTCTAGGATATTTGCAGGCCCCATAGAAGTTCCATCGGTATAAGAAACCGTCACATCCCAAGGCACGGGAAGCAGAATGATATCAGCTTCTTGTTCATCAAAAGGCAACCCGATAAAATTTCCATTTTGAAGCCCTACTCCATTGGGATCGAACTTTGCTATTTTTTGGTCTTTCGTACTTGACATAACTTATTTTTAAGCCTCTGCTTCTTCCATTTCTAGGATTTCTTCTATTTCTTCCGTAACATCGTCCTGCTCAACCCTCAGATTCCCAATGATAAATTCTTGTCGATCGGGCGTATTTTTTCCCATATAATATTCTAGAATATCTTCGATGCTTTGATCGTCGTGCAAAATGACAGGATCAAGACGTATGTCATCGCCAATAAATTTACCAAATTCATCTGGGCTGATCTCGCCAAGACCCTTGAATCGGGTGATTTCGGGCTTTCCTCTTAACGATGATATCGCGGTTTGTTTTTCTGTTTCGCTGTAGCAGTAAAAAGTTTTTGACTTGTCTCTAACCCTAAACAAAGGTGTTTGCAATATAAATAAGTGTCCATTTCGCACCAAATCTGGAAAAAACTGCAAGAAAAAAGTCAGCAACAATAGTCGAATATGCATACCATCAACGTCGGCATCGGTGGCAATCACGATTCTATTAAATCTCAAATCATCCATATCGTCCTCAATATTGAGGGCGTGTTGGAGCAAATTCAATTCTTCGTTTTGATAGACGACTTTCTTGGTCATACCATAGCAGTTGAGCGGCTTTCCACGCAAACTAAAGACCGCTTGAGTCTGGACATTACGGCTTTTTGTGATACTACCGCTGGCACTATCCCCTTCCGTAATAAAAAGGGTTGTGCTTTGTCGATCTTCGATACTGCCGCTATTTTTCTCGTTGTAGTGGGCACGGCAATCTTTCAATTTCTTATTGTGAATATTGGCCTTTTTAGCTCTTTCATTGGCTAGTTTTTTGATGCCTGCGATTTCTTTTCGCTCTCTTTCGGATTGAAGAATTCGCTTCAGCATGGCTTGTGCTACCTCTGGATTTCTATGTAAAAAATTGTCTAACTCTTTACTGAGAAAATCATTGATAAAAGTTCTAATAGACTGACCATCGGGTGAAACAGTAAGCGAACCTAGCTTGGTTTTAGTCTGTGATTCAAAAACAGGCTCTTCGATCCTGACGCTCAATGCGGCTACAACCGAAGTCCTTATATCCTGAGCATCAAAATTTTTACCATAGAAATCCCGAAGCGTCTTGACCAAAGATTCTCGAAAAGCGGCTAGGTGTGTACCTCCTTGCGTCGTGTATTGTCCATTGACGAATGAATAATATTGCTCCCCGTATTGGTTCGAGTGCGACATCGCCAGTTCTATATCCTCCCCATGAAGATGGATAATGGGGTAATGCAATTCCTCAGCAGCGGTCTTCTTTGTCAATAAATCCAAAAGCCCATTCTTACTTACGAAAGTCTTTCCATTGAAGTTTATTTTCAACCCCGCATTCAGATATACATAATTCCAAAGTTGATTTTCGATGAATTCTGGACGCCAATAAAAGTTTTTGAAAATGGTCTCGTCTGGTACGAATTCCATAAAGGTTCCATTCTTTTCAGAAACCTTCACGATTGGATTATCATTGGTCAAAATTCCTTTATTAAACTCAGCCGATTTCAATTCGCCGTCACGCACCGATTTTACCAAAAAATAATCGCTCAGCGCATTTACAGCTTTGGTTCCGACTCCATTCAGACCGACAGATTTTTTGAAAGCTTTATTATCGTACTTTCCACCTGTATTGATTCTCGACACACAATCGATAACTTTGCCCAAGGGAATACCCCTACCAAAATCCCGAATCATGACCTTGTTTTTGTCAATCTTTATGTCAATCTCACGGCCATTTCCCATGACAAATTCGTCGATGCTATTGTCTATAATTTCCTTCAAAAGGACGTATATACCATCTTCTGGCGTCGAGCCATCCCCAAGTTTTCCGATATACATACCCGGTCTTAATCGGATATGATCCTTCCAATCTAAGGAAATTATACTATCGTCTTCGTATCTAATTTCAGCCATGAATATTACTGTGTTTAGCTGCAAATATAATCATTTATATTAATATATAAAGCTAGTATATGGAAGAGGGCTGAGGTGAATTCAATCGTTCTACACTTTTTTTTACCTAAGTACACAGGCAATTATCATTTTTATTGAAAATTTGAATATTTTTACCTGAAATAAAAAATAAACATGGCGAAGCCAAAAATTTTAGTCACTGGCGCTTGTGGTCAAATCGGTACAATCCTAGTAAAAAACCTAAGAGAACTATATGGAGAGGACAATGTTATTGCTTCTGATATTAGGACCACTGGAACTTACGATGGGCCTTATGAGCAATTGGACGTGACGGACTCCAATAAATTATTTTATCTTATTTCAAAATACCAAATAGACCAAATCTATCACCTTGCAGCCATATTGTCGGCCAAAGGGGAGGCAAATCCAGTTTTTACTTGGAATATCAATATGAATGGATTGCTAAATATATTAGAAGCAGCCAGAAATTATGATTTAGATAAGGTATTTTACCCAAGTACCATTGCTGTTTTTGGGCAACTTACCCCACGCGTGAACACTCCTCAACACCCCAATATAACACCTGAAACTGTTTACGGAATCAGTAAAGCTGCTGGAGAAAACTGGTGCCAATATTATCATAAAAGATACAATGTAGATGTCCGTTCTGTACGATATCCTGGTATCATAAGTTGGGAAACCCTCCCTGGAGGAGGTACTACAGACTACGCCGTGGACATATATCTCAAAGCAGTCGCGGATGGAAAATATACATGCTATTTAGACAAAGATACACGCCTGCCCATGATGTATATGCCCGATGCCATCAAAGCGACGCTGGAAATCATGGACGCTCCCAAGGAAAAAATAAAGGTCAGAACCTCCTACAACATAGGTGCTATGGATTTCACACCAGCAGAGATTGCTGCTGAAATATCCAAAACCATTCCTAATTTTAAAATCGATTATCAACCCGATTTTCGACAAGCAATCGCCGCATCTTGGCCAGAAAGCGTCAACGATGATGCCGCAAGAATTGATTGGGGTTGGACTCCAAAGTACGATCTGAAGATGATGACGGACGACATTTTGAAGAATTTAAGAAAATAAATAACACATTTGCTTTTTTTATAATATATTAATTACTAATTTTGAGGTGCTTTTCTAAATTTTTTGTTTAGAAATCGATTTTTTCCTTGTTTTTTATTAGTGATTATTTTATGAATAGAAAAACTACATTTGCATTTTCCCATCTCAGCCTAAAGTATTTTACTGCTGCAATTTGCCTAGTCATTGTCCTTTTGCACCAAGCAAATATCTACGCACAAAGGTACCCAATAATCCCTGCTCCAGCTTCTATTCAGAAAAAAAGTGGCTTCTTCACATGGAATAATGGGGTGAAAATCAATGCAACTAAAGGCATCATGGACAATGAAGTAGAGTTTTTAAAAGCTGCATTCCAAACCAATAAATACGCAAAACAAGAGAAATCAACCAATGTAGTAACCTTGCTATTGGTCGATACTTTTAAGTACGCAGAAGGATATAGGCTGAATATCAATCCAAACGACATTCAAATAATAGCTAGGACCAATCAAGGCTTATTTTATGGCATCCAATCGCTACTTCAACTGGCATCTGAGGGAGTTTACCTTCCCGCAAAAAAACGAAGGATTACCAAGTGGAAAATCCCATGCGTAGCCATTTTGGATACCCCAAGATTTACTTATAGAGGGATGCATCTCGACGTGGCTAGACATTTTTATTCTGTGGCTTTTGTCAAAAAATATATCGACCTGTTGGCTATGCATAAGTTTAATTATTTCCATTGGCATCTAACCGATGACCAAGGATGGAGGATTGAGATTAAGGCATTTCCCAAACTGACAAAAAAAGGAGCTTACAGAGACTCTACGCTTAAAGGACATTTCAATGATCAACCTGCTAGATACGACAATCAAAAATATGGAGGGTTTTACACTCAAAAAGAGATAAAAGACGTAGTATCCTACGCACAAAAAAGACACGTGACCATAATACCAGAAATCGAAATGCCAGGTCATGCACTTGCTGCGCTTGCGTCGTATAGAAAACTTGGCTGTGCTGCTGGCCCATTTAAGACCAGTAAGACTTGGGGCGTTTTTGACGACGTTTTTTGCACCAAAGATTCGACTTTTTACTTTTTAGAAAGCGTATTAACCGAAGTTGCAGCACTATTTCCAGGACCTTATATACATATCGGTGGGGATGAATGTCCCAAGACCCGTTGGAAAGAATGTCCTGACTGTCAAGCAAATATCACCAAGTACGGCCTTGCAAACGAAGACCAACTTCAATCTTGGTTTATGAAAAAAATTGAAACTTTTTTGGCGACTAAAGGAAAAAAAATAATTGGCTGGGATGAAATCTTGGATGGTGGAATTTCTAAAACTGCCACCGTCATGTCTTATCGTGGCACAGAAGGTGGCATAAAGGCAGCTACCAAAGGTAACGATGTCATCATGACACCAGCTTCACACTGTTATTTTGATTATTATCAAAATGAAAGCCCCGATGAACCCTTAGCAATTGGAGGATTTTTACCGCTAGAAAAAGTGTATAACTACGACCCAATACCACAGGAGCTAACCACAAGTGATACAAACCATATCCTAGGTTGTCAAGGCAATGTCTGGACGGAATATTTGAGGGATTCGAAAAAGGTTGAGTATATGGTATTTCCGAGGGCTTGTGCCCTAGCCGAGGTCGCTTGGTCACCTAAGGCCAAAGATTATAAGCAATTTTTAGATAGACTGGCCATACATATGGATAGACTCACGCAACTCAAAGTTAATGCCGCGACGCATTTCACTGGGATTCAGGGAAAAACCATGCCCAATCCAGGAGGTGGACTGCTGCTAGAGCTATCTGCATACAAAAAAGGTTATAAGATACTTTATACCCTCGATGACAAAGTTCCCGATAAAAAATCTCCTAAATATTCTAAGCCTATCCCTATAACAAAAAATACGACAATAACTGCTGGGATGGTCAAAAGCAAACGTCCAGTGGGTCAACTTTGGAAGCGAAAATTTGATATCACTCAAACATCTGGGGCTGCCATCACCTTGTTGAGCGAACCTCATGAAAACTATTCGTTGGGAACCAAATCCGCCCTTGTCAACGGCATCAAAGGCAATCCCCAAAGATATGGAGACAACGAATGGCTAGGCTGGTTGGGCCAAAATGTGGACGCTACCATTGAGTTTTCAATCCCCAAAACCCTATCCAAATTCCGAACACATTTTTATCAGGCTCCGGGTCAGTGGATTTACCCGCCCAAAAGAGTAAGCATATACCAAAAAGTCGGAGACTCCTACCAACTGGTTTCTGAGAAAGAAGTCACCGCAGGCACAGAGAATTATGTGGCATTTGACATGGAATTTACGCCCATCACTTCTGAAAACATCAAAATCATCATTCAGAGACATGGAAAAATAGCTCGACTACTCCCTGGGGAAGGCAAAGAAGCTTGGCTTTTTGTGGATGAACTTGAACTTGAATAAAAGAATAATTTCACTGAAAAAGTATTTTTTTCAATCTCTACATAGCAGGTAGATTGGCTTTTGACTCCCGTTTTTATGATTTGAGTAAGGCTGGACCTAGACTTGCCTATATCTTTGGTCTTATCTATCAATTTTTTATTCATATTAAAATTAAAAATAACTATTGGTTAAATAGTCAAAGTTTGACTAGGCTAACCTATTCCGTAAATCTCAGGGCCAACGATTGGTTAGCACACCCATAGAATTAAGATAGTATTATAATAGCATAAAATAATTTTACAAACATTTGTGATAGTATTACTATTGTTTCAAATAGTTATATTATATTTGCTGCATAAATATATCTATCGCTATGTTAATAAACAGACGAGTGCCCATTTCATATGTTTTAAATACCATCAAAATAGAGATTTTGTATGTATTAGTCATAGGATTGTTGGTTCATTATCTTACCTCCAAGTACAAAATGATTATCCCTGACATGCCTATCACCATACCAGCATTTATTGGTACGGCCATTTCAGTTATCCTATCTTTCAAGTTGAGTCAATCTTATGACCGCTGGTGGGAGGCTCGAAAAATCTGGGGCAGTATCGTCAACGATAGCAGGAGTTTCATACTTCAACTTCAATCTTTTGTGAACAAGGATTTTAGCCATGAAATCAGAGAAATCTCGATGAGGCATATTGCTTGGTGCTATGCATTGGGACAATCTCTGAGAGGTGAAAATCCCACTGAAAACATAAAAGAATTCATATCTGAAGACGATCTTGAGTACATCAAGAAATTCACCAATAAACCTCTGGCATTGTTGCAGTTAAATACATTAAACATAACTAAACTCAAGGAGCACAATGCAATAGATCTTTTCAGCCAAATTCAAATCAACAACACCTTGGTCAACTTTTCCAACGCCATGGGGATGGCAGAGCGTATAAAGACTACGATTTTCCCTGTTACCTACCGTATTTTTTTACACTTTTTTATATATATTTTTGTCGTAACACTTTCTATTGCATTGAGAGACATTGAAAGCCACTTTGAAATTCCCTTGCTTTTGGTCATTTCTAGTATATTCTTTTTACTTGAAAAATCTGCAACTCACTTACAGGATCCATTTATGAATAGGCCAAGTGATACTGCTATGACTACCATAGCCAGAACGATTGAAATCAATGTCAAGCAATTAATTGGAGAACAGAATATACCCAGTCCGATAGAGCCCAAATCATTTTATGCTTTGTAAAATCTAAAAATATCAGATGACCGAATTTCTCATTCCACTATTAACGCTCATCGCCCTCGAACTCATCTTGGGGATTGATAACATAATATTCATTTCTATCCTAGCTGACAAACTCCCCAAAGATCAGAGCAACAAACTTCGGTACTGGGGGCTTGGCTTAGCCGTCTTGATTCGTTTGATTTTATTAGGTTTCATTTCATGGATTTTAAAATGGGATAAAACCTTATTCTCAATCTTAGACGTCGACATTACGGGCAAAGGTCTGATCCTAATCCTCGGCGGTTTATTTTTGATTTGGAAAAGCACCAAGGAGATATATCTAAAAACAGAAGACCCACGAAATCAAGAAGTTAGAGCCAAAAAGGGTGCTAGTTTCAATTCCCTTTTAATGGACATTGTCTTATTGGACTTGGTATTTTCAGTAGATTCGATCATCACCGCAGTAGGGATGGTAAGTGAATTGTGGATTATGTACACCGCGGTCATTGTAAGCGTCATCTTGATGCTGATAGCCTCAAAACCCATCAGTGATTTTATCCAAAAACACCCTTCGTTTAAAATATTGGCTTTGTCATTTCTGATGCTCATTGGAATGGCACTAATTGGTGAAGGATTGCACTTTGTAATACCAAAAGGGTATATCTACTTTTCTATGTTTTTTTCATTTATTGTTAATTTAATCCAAATAAAAACTAATTCTTTCAGTACCCATGAAAAATAAAATGTTGCTTTTTTTATTTTTAAAAATGGCATTTATAGCTTCAGGTCAACCCTCTGACATAGGCAATTGGTTTGTATATTTTGGCAATCAAAAACTAAAAAACGGGTGGATCCTTCACCACGAGTTTCAATATAGGAACTACAATTTCGTTGGCGACCTACAACAATTGGTTATTCGCACAGGAATCGGCTACAATCTTTCAGAGTCCAATAACAATCTCTTGGTAGGATACGCCTATTTTCATTCCAGCAATTACTTGAATGATTCTGATGATAAAAAAGCCAGTAATGAGCATCGCATCTTTCAACAATTCATCACCCGTCAAAACTTTGGAAGGATATTCATTCAACACCGATATCGCTTTGAGCAAAGGATACTCGAGACTGATTTCCGACTGAGATTTAGATATTTTCTAGGGATAAACATTCCACTAAACAAGAAAATTTTGGAGAAAAAAGCCTTATACGCTTCACTCTATAATGAAATATTTTTAAATACCAAATCACCCATTTTCGATAGAAATAGATTGTATGGAGCATTGGGTTATGTCTTTGGCAAAAATATCAGGTTGGAGGCTGGATATATGGCACAGTCACTCGAGTCCAGCAACCGCAATCAATGTCAAATAATCCTATTAAATAATTTTTAACTTAACTAAATCTTAAACATTATGCGCACACATTCAAAAGAAACTCAAAGCAGTTTAACCCCCCAGGCGGCCCTTCAAATTCTGAAAGAAGGAAATCAAAGATTCGTTAACAATCTTAAGGCAAATAGAAATTTACTTCAACAGGTAAATGAAACATCAGCTGGGCAATTTCCATTCGCGACGATCCTAAGCTGTATCGACAGCCGCACCTCTGCCGAACTCATTTTCGACCAAGGGCTAGGAGATATCTTTAGCATCCGAATAGCCGGGAATATCTTGAACGAAGACATTTTAGGCAGTATGGAATTTGCTACAAAAGTTGTCGGAACCAAGGTGTTAGTCGTACTCGGCCATACGAAATGTGGAGCCATCGTCGGTGCTTGCAATCACGTCGAAATGGGAAATTTGACCACATTGCTCAACAAAATCCAACCAGCAATATTTCTTGAGAAAACAACTACTGAAAACAGGGATGGTTCAAACCCTAATTTTGTCAATAACGTAACAGAACTTAACGTACATCTGACCATAGAACGCATCAGAAGAGAAAGCCCCATAATAGCCGAATTAGAACTCCAAGGAAATATCATCATCATAGGAGGGCTATATGATGTAGAAACAGGTATCGTATCTTTTTACAATTGATATTCAAATCGGTTGTGTCCAAAATTGAGAACTTGGGAGTAATAAATTGCTATTTCCTATAATTTTCCAAGTTCAAGCGATCACCTGATTAGTAAATTCTAGTTTTTCTACTAATTTTGTGTGATAAAAATTCAAAGGAAACGAGGGTGGCTCTCAAAGTCACCCTTTGCTTTTTTGTATTAAAATGAAAAATCTTAAAAAGATCTAGGAGATAATACCAAAATAGCCTTGAACATAGAAATATTATATCACCAATTCAAAAATCTCGTGTTCAATTTGGCATTGCAATACACCAATAATATTGAAGAAGCAGAAGAGATTACTCAAGATGTATTCGTTAAGGTGTTCCAGCACTCCAAAGATTTCAAACAAGAAGCGGATATCAAAACATGGATTTACAGAATTACGATCAATCAGTCATTAGATTATATTAAATCCAAGCAGAGGAAGAAGAGAAGTTTTTGGTCCAATATTATAGGGTCAAAAGACTCAGAATCAAATCCCACTTTAAGTGACTTCAACCACCCCGGATTAGAAATGGAAAATAAGGAAGCTCTCAAAGAGTTAATGCGCAAAATCTATCAATTACCCGAGCAACAAAAAACGGCAATTATCCTACTAAAAATCGAAGACTTACCACAGAAAGAGGTCGCCCAAATCATGAATTTGAGCGAAGGAGCCATTGAATCCTTGTTTCAAAGAGCAAAATCAACTTTAAAAAAAATGTTATAAAAAGAAGGATTCCCAAAATAAAATCGTCTAAATAATTATGAAAAACGACAATCTACATTTATTAAAAAAAATCAAAAAGGTCGAAATTTCCGATTCGGTTTTTGATAAAATCACAAAAAGACTTGAAAACAGGGTTGCCAAAGTTGTACCCATGTATAAAGTAGGTATCGCGGTTGCCTTGATTCTCGGGCTTGTTTTTGGAGAAATATATTTCATCTCAAGTCGGATCCAAGATACACAACAGATGGCCCAATTGAATGAATTACTTAAAGACAATAACAACGCGCTTTACCATGAATAAAAATAATTTCCTTCTCTCAATCATCTTGTTACTTGCAATTTGCAATGTCGCATTATTATTTTTTTTATTAAAAAAACCGAAAGGACGAATAGACCCCGATCGACCAAAGAATGTCATCATCGAAAAACTTCATTTTGACCAAAATCAGATCGTTGATTACCAAAAAATGATCGATCAGCACAGAATAGACGTCAAAAAGAATGATTCCAAAATACTAGAACTGAAAAATGAATTGTACCAATTGTTGCTAGAAGATCAGCCCAGTACAAAATCTGATTCGATAGCATTAGAGATTGGAAAAATACAACAAGAGATAGAGACCATACATTTTAGGCATTTTCAAGACATCAAAAAGCTCTGCAAACCAGAACAAGTCGGAGATTTTCAGGCGTTGGCCAAGGATTTAACCAAAATATTCAATCACAAAAAGGTTATGGAAAATCAAAAGAGATGATTAGATGGCTTGTCGTTTTCTTATCGCTATTGGCTATAAAAGCAGAGGCTCAGGATTTCCATTCTATCCAATTCGTCCCTAAATTTGGCAATCATCATTTAGAATTAAACACCGAATATACCCTAGGAAATGACAAAATAACATTTACCAATTTAAAATTTTACATTGCAGATTTATCATTTTTCTTAAAAGACTCTTTAATCCATCGACCTGACCAAAAAGTTTTTCTGATCGATGTTTCAGATTCGAATTCATTGAAAATTTTCACGAATACAAAGAGTACTTTTGACAGAATTACCTTCAAAATAGGTATCGATAGCGTTACAAATGTTGCTGGTGCATTGGATGGGGATTTGGACCCTGTGCATGGGATGTATTGGACATGGCAAAGCGGTTATATTAATTTTAAACTCGAAGGAATAGCTACAAATTGCCCAGCTAGGCTCCATAAGTTCTATTGGCATATCGGAGGTTATTTGCAGCCTTTTGCCGCACAGAGGTGCATTGAATTAAAGGGAAATTTTTCAAAAATAAAAAATGTTAATATCCAAATAGATGAATTATTTAAATACATTGACATCTCACAAACATACAATGTAATGTCTCCAAGCGTGCATGCAATCGAAATTGCGGATAGATTGGCCGGTATATTTAAAATCACGGATTAATGCAAAAATTTTTAGTTATATTCATTTGTGCTTTTTTGATGCTGTCATTTGATTATATCGCATCCTATCCACTATTTGATCAGCCACCACATTTTCCCAAACCGATTTATAATTTCAATAAAAATCCTTTGGATAGCGCTGCGATAGAGCTAGGTCGAGCGTTATTTTATGATCCAATTCTCTCAAGGGACAATAGTATTTCTTGCGCATCTTGCCATTCTCCTTTCAACGCTTTTGCGCATACTGATCACGACTTAAGTCACGGAATATTTGATTCAATAGGTACTAGAAATGCTCCTGCCCTATTCAATTTAGCCTGGCACAAATTATTTATGTGGGATGGTGCCATCAATCATCTCGACGTTCAAGCTTTAGCCCCAATCACAAGTCACAAAGAAATGGGCAGTTCCATCAAAGAGGTCATCGAGAAATTAAATGCTTCGAAAGAATATAAATCACGATTCAACCAAGTATTTAAAGATCCTAAAATCACCAGTTCGCGAATATTGAAGGCTTTATCCCAATTTCAGCTCACTTTAATATCAGCTGGTAGCAAATACGATCTCGTTGTTTCAGGAAAGGACCAATTTACCCATCAAGAAAAAAATGGTTATGAGCTATTTTTGAAAAATTGCAACAGTTGTCACCAAGAGCCATTATTTTCAAATTATACTATTCAAGACAATGGATTACCGCTCGATTCTACACTAAATGATCTAGGGAGATTCAATATTTCTCAAGTAGAATCCGACAAAATGAAATTCAAGGTACCCAGCCTACGCAATTTATCCTACACCTACCCTTATATGCACGATGGCCGCTTTAGATCATTAAAGGAAGTCATAAATCACTATACAGAAAGACTTTACAAGACCCCGAATAAATCTCCCATTCAAGACAATCCCATAAAATTGAATTCAAATGAAAAAGTAGATCTCATAGCATTTTTATTAACTTTAAATGATCCAAACTTTGTATTTGATAAAAAACATCAATTCAAAAAAATATCCATGGGAGCGAAGGAATGAAAACAATTAATCGTCTAAGCATCCGATAAAACAATCAATTTAATATTTATGAAGAAAGAACTATTAATCCTGATTTGCATTTTCATGTGCTTTTCTGGGATAAAAGCACAAACTAACCCCGCTATAACTTCTTGGCTTCAAAATACAACTACTACAGGCTATTATTATATCGCTGGAAACTCAACCCCTATTTCGCATGGAATATTAGTCAATTGTCAACAAGTTAGATATTCTACCACGAGCGTATATGTTAATGCAACTGGGATGCCAGCCTATAAAGTAGGTCCTTATCAAGATAACAATCCAGGCCAGGCTGGAAACCAAAATGCGATATTCAAATTGCCCCTCAATCCAACTGAGAATACAGGAACTAAAACAGCTACTTCAGGAGGCAATATTGGCATTTTCATCAATGGTGTGGCCATGTTTGATTATAGAGATGGCGTGGCATGGAATACTTCTACCAACGCTTGGTGTGGAGGCCCTGGCAACCCTACTTGTCCAGGGGGCGCAGGAACCACCCAGTCGTGGAATAGAGATGCCATAGTATATGAAAAGCTGGGATTCGATTGCGCCAAAGGCCATCCAGCGGGCACCAATTATCACCACCATCAAAATCCCAGTGCTTTTGACTTAGATTTAAATGTGATTTCTACAGTTTGCAACTTGTATGATTCCGATGGATTATATACTATTAATCCCTCGCAACATTCACCCCTGCTTGGCTTTGCTTACGATGGATTTCCTGTTTATGGAGCATATGGCTATGCCAATACCAACGGTACTGGAGGCATCACACGGATTAAATCGGGTTATCAATTGAGAAATATTACTGTAAGAACACACCATGCCAATGGGACGGATGTACCCGATGGACCTGCGGTGAGCAGCACTTACCCATTAGGGACATTTAGAGAGGATTATGAGTGGGTTTCTCATCCTTCCGATCAAAGTTATCTCGACGAGCACAACGGACGATTTTGTGTGACGCCCGAATACCCAGCAGGAATCTATTGTTACTTTGCGACTGTTGATGCCAATCACAATTCAGCTTATCCTTATCTCATTGGGCCTACTTAATATGGAAATAAGTCGGGAGCAAAAGTTACCTCAGTTTCTGAAAGCACTACTACTTACGCACAACCTCTACCGATAGAATTGCTAGAATTTAAAGCCTATGAATCCAAGGGTATAATTCGACTGAACTGGATTACATCCTCAGAAGTTAACAATGATTATTTCACGATAGAAAGGTCTGTTGATGGCAAAAATTTTACAAGTATAGGTATTCTAAAATCCAAAGGAAATAGCACCGAAGACACTTATTATCAATACGAAGACAAGGGCTTCCCGCAAGGACAATTATACTATAGACTTCTTCAAACCGATTATGATGGAAGCTCAAAATACAGTAAAATAATAGGAATACAAGGGAAAGATGCTGCGCATAAAGTGACAATTTTCCCAAGCCCAAGTTCGGAATTCATTGCTATTCAAGCGTCTGGCTTAGTAACCTCCTTGATGAGAATACAACTCTATGACCTAAATGGATCCCTTTTGCGAGAAACACAAATCTTACCAGGAAGCACCATCAGTTTTATGGACATTCAGACTTTGTATAACGGAACTTATATAGTAAAAGTATCAGACGGCAGTCACAACAGTATGCACAAAATCAACGTCGTACACTAACCAAAATTAAATTTTATGAAAAAGAAATTATGGGCTATTTTATCATTGACTTTATTAATCAAGACAATCAGCATTGCTCAGTTAAACCCTGCCATCACCTCTTGGCTGCAGAACAATACACAGACTGGATTTTATTATATCGCTGGAAACTCAACCCCTATTTCGCATGGAATATTAGTCAATTGTCAGCAAGTTAGATATTCTACTACTAACGTATATATCAATGCAACTGGGCTTCCCGCTTATAAAGTTGGCCCTTATCAAGACAACAATCCCAATCAAGCAGGAAACCAAAATGCAATATTCAAATTGCCCCTTAATCCGACAGAAAACACGGGTACCAAAACCGCTACTCAGGGCGGAAATATTGGCATTTTCATCAATGGTGTGGCCATGTTTGACTATAGGGATGGCGTCGCTTGGAATGCTACAACTAATGCTTGGTGTGGAGGCCCTGGCAATCCACCATGTCCTGGAGGAATTGGCACCACTCAGTCCTGGAATCGCGATGCCATAGTTTACGAAAGACATGGATTTGACTGCGCTAAAGGACACCCAGCTGGAACCAACTATCACCACCATCAAAACCCAAGCGCCTTTGATTTAGATTTGAATGTAATTTCAACCGTTTGCAACTTGTATGATTCGGACGGTTTATATACTATCAATCCCTCGAAACATTCACCATTGATTGGATTTGCTTATGATGGATTTCCTGTTTATGGAGCATATGGCTATGCCAATACAGATGGCACGGGTGGCATAACTAGAATAAAATCTGGCTATCAATTGAGAAATATTACATTGAGGACTCACCATGCTAACGGAACGGACGTTTCTGATGGGCCTCCTGTGAGTGCGACCTATCCACTAGGTTCCTTTCGCGAAGATTACGAATGGGTGGCTCATCCAGCCGATCCTAGTTATTTGGACGAGCATAATGGGCGATTTTGTGTGACACCTGAATATCCGAATGGAATTTATTGTTATTTTGCTACTGTGGATGCAAACCACAACTCTGCCTACCCATATTTGATTGGGCCGACCTATTATGGCAACAAAACGGGTACAAAAGTTACATCTATATCTGAAAGCACCACCATTTATAATCCTGTATTATCGACTTCATCGAAATTATTTTCAGAATTAAATATCAATTTATTTCCCAACCCAGCTTCTGACCTGATAGCAATCCAAATTGGTGATATCAACAATCAAGATATTGAATTAAAATTGATGGATATTCAAGGAAAATTGATCCAAGAAACCAAAATATTCAAGGGCCAGACCATTGGTTTTTTTGATGTTCAAAAATTATACGCGGGTACTTACGTGATACAATTCAAAGCGCTGGAATCAACCATGATGAGGA
>JADKKF010000009.1 GCA_016720635.1 Saprospiraceae bacterium | reverse complement strand
CATCACGACCTCAGTACGGTGTCCAGTTTGCGATCAAGTAATTTTAATCAACCAACGCCTGATTGGGTGTGGACCCATAGAGACTACATTTACGGATGAGAATATCGCCAAAACCTACGGCGGACAATTGAAATTGTTGCATAAGATTAGTTAGAAGAAAGGTTATGGATCAATGAAGTGGAAAGGATTTGCGAGGGGAATATATTCTTGTCATTCCAGAAATAGGAAAACGTCTTCTTCGTCGGGGAAGAGTTTGTAGATGTATTCTTTGGGCAGTTTTGTATTTCTTTGATGAGGTCTATGATGTGGTTTTTATCGTTCATCCGTATTTTTCTTGATTGGTGTCTAATTCAAAATTTAATCTGTCCTGTTCTATCAGATGTTTTAGTTCTTCTTCTTTGGGCAAATACAATAAATATTTGCTGGGAAAAAGTTTATTTTTATCATTAATTACGGAGTATTTCACAATGGTTTCATCTTTTTCTCTACATAATAAAATACCTATACTGGGATTATCGCCTGGGCTGCGTTTAAGGTCGTCGTACATACGAACATACATGTCTATTTGCCCTACGTCTTGGTGAGTAAGGTTTCCAGTTTTGAGGTCTATAATTACAAAGCATTTGAGGAGGTAGTTATAAAACACAAGGTCGATATAAAAGTCTGATGTATCGGTAGCAATATGTTGCTGACGGGCAACAAAGGCAAATCCTTTGCCCAACTCTAATAAAAATTGTTGTAAGCGGATGATAATGGCTGTTTCGATTGCAAACTCAGTATTATTGGTTTCTGTAGGCAATCCTAAAAGCTCGAAGATAAAGGGATCTTTGATTAAATTCTGAATGGAAGGTTTTGAGTTATTTGGTAAATTGTGTACAACTCTTTCAAAGGCAAGGCTATTTATTTTACGCTGCAATTCACGGCTATTCCAGTTTGCACTAATTGCTTCTTGCATGTAATACTCCTTTTTTCGTTCAGAATCGAGCCTCGAAAGTTGGCGATAATGTGACCAAGTCAATTCGTGACACATTGTGTCACGTATTGGAAACGCTTTATAGAATGCCCGCATATTACGCAAGTTGCTATCGTCAAATCCTTTGCCAAACTCAAGAGTAAGTTGCGTTGCCAAGTTTTTCAAAATTGCTTTTCCATATTCAGCTTTATCATTACCATTTTGCTCATCTTCAATAATCAATTTTCTGTTAGAGGGTGTTTAGCACGACAGAATGATAAAAGTCTTCATAAATATAAGCATCAACCCAAGCGCGTCAAGGATCGGAATGGTCATCTCTGATGAGTCCGAAGGACCGAAGCCATGGAGAGCCTGACCGTCGCTTTATGCGACGGTGACGCCATTATATTTTAAGAAATTAGGGTTGCTTTTAGGAGATTTCTAGGGAATTAGTGCTGCACGATCCATTTTTTGATCATGTGTTGGCACTTGATAAAGTATATACCATTGGGCCATTCTGCTGCATTTAGATTGGTGGTCTGAGGCAGGGTGTCCTTGTAAATCAATTCGCCCATGGTGTTGAAAATTTGGACTGGATATTGGTTTTGGTTGCCTGTGAATACGATGGTAACCCACTGATTGGACGGGTTTGGATAGACCTCGAAACTCAAGGGTGTGACTAGGCTAGGATTGGCGCTTGTCGATTCATTGTTGAATCCTGGTGTAGGTGTTTTGATTTTAAATGCGCCTGTACCATTGGGGATGCGGCTATACGACTGATCTAAAGTCTGCTGAGAAAAATCGACTTGGTCGATGATGGTACCTGTGGGACTGCTGAGAATAACAGATTCGCCGGAGGTACTTAGCTTAAAATTGCAATGGTTGTCGCCTTGCGCTGAATCTTCGTCAGCCCAAACGATATAAAAGCCATTGGGTGGCATTTTTGCACCAGCTGGAAATGTCCATTTGGCCAAATTGGTATTGTTATCAGACAATTTGTATCCGCTTAGGTCGATGGTATCGCTAGAATTATTGTAAAACTCAATCCAATCATCGAACTGACCTTCATTGTCGGCAAAGGTAGTGCCATTGGAGGCCATTATCTCGTTGATGGTGACAACACCTGGAGCCAAAGGATCGGCTTGAACCTTGTAAAAATACACGTCGTGTTCCGCACCTGGTGGGTCGTAGGAAGCAGCATTGGAAGTATTGGCGGCAAAGGACTCGATATAATATCGAACATAAGAATTAGGCGCAAAAGGAGGAATGGAGGCACTGAATATACCATCATTGGCTGCTGCATCTCCATTTAGACCGTCGTCATACATCGCGACCTTCGTAAAAAGTCCTGAAATGCCTGAACCATAATATAAGTTCACTGCTCGGATGCCATCTACGTGGGAGACGTTGGTAGAAATCAAGGCCGATTGAGATTTGTTGGGCGCAGTGCCAACTTGACCATTGGTAGCAAATTGAGTATTGAAAATGGAGGGGTGTATCTGTTGAAAGGCTGGATTGGTTTTGATTGTATTGGCTCTTATGGTTACCAAATTTTTTAGTTGAGGAATGGCAGTTGTAAATTGTGCATAGGTTGCCAATTTTTTGGGGTCAGCCAATACGAGTGAGTCCACCATGCCCTTAAAATAATCTATCCTAGATGACAGATGGCCACTCTCGATGTATTCCGAAAGAAGGGTTTTAAGATGGTGTACGTAGCGCTGTCTTATCTCGGGTACTTGAAGCAATTTGTTAAGGAGAGGATAATTGACTTTGGTCTCATTGTAAAAAGGACTCCATGCTGCGGCAGAGTTGCTGGACAAAATGCTATTGGCGTCATAATCGTAGGTTTGGAATCTCCATGTTTCTGCATCTTGGTAATAATAATAATCCATCTTACCTTTATAAATATAACTGTCGTCGTCTGCAAAGAGAACTTCCGTAGCTAGGTGCCACAGGGTTCTGTCGATGTCAAGGTATGGTTCGATGTTTTGTTTCAAATTGGCAATAGGAGATTGATTTAAAATCTGAGTTACATTATGAAAATCTGGCCAAACGGATTTAATATCAGAGCTCTTGAGGGTATAATATTTTTTGTAAGAATTGGTATCGGCAAGGTAATTGAAAGCTGCAGTGCCATCACCCCATCCTCCACCTGGGCCAATCCCACCACTTCCAGGAGGGACATCTGCTCGGACATTGTTCCCATCATTGGTGATGTACCACTCTTCGAGCAGGTCTTTGTTGTTTTGTTGGACATTTTGATAAACTCCGAAATCGATATCATTGACAAATAAATGGACATAGTTGCATTTTGCAGCTACGGTATGTCTTCGGATGGTATTATAATAGAGCATTTCCCTCATGAAGGAGGCATCCTGAAATGAATTGTTAAGATTCAGGGTGGCATATCCCGAGAGTTTTTGATCTTTGAAAGCATCAAAGGAAATGTTGAAAGATTTTTTGGAATTGGTGCCTGATACTCCCATGTAGGATGTTTGTCCTTTGAAGCGAACGCCTACGCTGTCATATTTTACGCCATCTACAGAAACTGAAGCAGATAGGTCGATTTTTGCAGCATAATTATTGGTCAATAAAGTCCACCAGTTGGCTTGCGTAAAAGTGATTCTGATCTGATGTATGACATCTTCCTTGTAAAATCCATTGTGAATCTGACCACCCACTTGGAGTTTTTTTCCATCGCTGGAAATATAAAATTCCTTAGGAAGCCGCTGACCAAAAGCAAAGGAACTACTAGTTAAGACCAACAGGATCAGAATGAGCTTTTTCATATTTTTAATTAAAATGATGATAAATTATTTAGAACGAGCTATTTGAAACCACCTTGAAAGATTGAAGCCAATCCTAAAATCTCCTTTGAAAAAATCTCCATTGCTATCGCTGATAAAAGCCCTTTCGTTCATACCAGTAGCATTGGAAAGATGAATTTGGAAAACGTGGCCACCCGTCTCTATATCGACACCTAAAGCCAAAGGAATCTCATTAAACCTATTGATAAATTTATTGAAAGTATAATAGGTATCTAAAGTGAGGGCGACTCTTTTTGTGATTTTAAACCTAGTACCGAGTCCCAAAGCAAATATCTCGTTTGGTGTAACAATAGAAGATGTAAGATTTTGGTGAACCAACATTGGGGAAAGTTGGAGTGAAAATTTGTCGTTGAATTTTCTACCAACGATGAGTTGATGATAGAAAGATAGTCTGTGTTTGAATTTGGCTAATGAATCGGGCAATCCAAAGGGATCTTTGAGGCCATTGACCATGATACCACTAGCCCAGACTAGGGAAATCGGCATATTTCTTTTGCCTGTGGATTGTTGTAGAATTCTATATTTTACAAATCCATCCAACTCTTTTTTGTTTGTACTTCTGCCAACTCCTACCATCAGTTGGTTGGTAATTCCATAATCGAAAGCCATTCTCATCGTCGCTTGATCCAAGCCAAATAATTCATAACCACCACCAGATAGCAACCCGAATCTATGCAATATCCTAAAATCCAACACGCCTTGTCTGAGCATTTCGATGCTATTGCTATTAATTACTCTAGGGGACTTAAAAGCATTAGTCGAATAAATGGTTTGTTCGCTGTCAGGGGCAATATCGTCAAGCATTGAATCTTCTGTTTGACCTGAAACATAGGATATGCATAAGCAAATCAAAGCAATAGAGAAGCAAAATTTGGCGATAAATTCTTTTGATTTCAACATAATAATTTTAATTGTTTGGGGCTCCACTTTGAATCCATTTTCTAATCAAGGTCAATTCACAATCAGGTATTTTGGTGCTATAATTCTGTGGCATGGCCTTAAATCCAGATAGATGGTTTATAGATCCCCATAATTTTCCATCATCTACAGAGGCTTTGATACCGGCATATGTACTGTAGTTGATTCCACCACCAGCCGAAGCTGTATTGTGACATCCAAGGCATTTCGTATCAAGAATAGGCTTGATTTTTGCACTGTAGGTAAAGGTACTGCTGTCACAGCTATTGTCTGAACACGTAAGATTTCTAGCTCCTTGCTGTATCCATTTTAAGATCAGGGCTTTTTGGGCCGCGGTGAGTGCGGGTCTTGGGGATGGTGGCATAAAATCCGATCCACTTCCACTTAGACATCTGTAAAAAGTGCTACTGGTTGGGTTTAATAAATTAATCTTTCCAGTATTTAGCGTGAATTCATAATTGGTTAAAATGACGCCATCCTTTCTGGAAGCGACATCGTGACAAGATGACATGGCGCAGTTAGAGGTCAAAATAGGAAGGATCTGTTGATTAAAATATACTGAATCAGGGCTACAAGGATTACCAGTAGGATTGGTGGGTACGTAAATAATTACGGTAGTATTGGTACCCGAACTATTGGTGTTGTTACCTCCTGTATTGGTGGTATTACCACCTGAATTATCTACAACAGCTGGAAGTATAATTGGCTCCCTTTTGCAAGAGATTATTGCAATTAATCCTAAAGCAATAACGATTAGTATTTTTTTCATAGTAAATAATTAATTATTGGGCGCACCTGCGTTGACCCATTTTTGAATTTTAGCGATATTACAATTGCTCAGTTTATTGGCACTTTTTGGCATGGCAGAAAATCCCGATAGGTGATTGATCGACCCTAGAAAACTTCCATTGGTTATCGAAGGCAAAGAGGAAGCATAAGTCTCATAATTGATATTGCCTGCAAGGGAAGATGAAGAGTGACAAGCACTTCCAGCACAATTAGTATTTATAATTGGTTTAATATCAGAGTTATAGGACATGATCCGATTGGTATCGCAAGATGTAGAAACAGTACAAGAAGTGTTGGTAGCTCCTTCTTCAATCCAACGAGCTATCAATTCGATCTGATCGTCTGCTAGTCTCGCAGAAGGCTTAGGAGGCATTGCTTCCCCCAAAAAATCTGGTAAAATCAATACTTGATACAATTTGCTTTGCTGATAATTTCCCTTTTTTACATCTTTTAAAATTCCTTCGAGAGTCGTATAATTTCTACCTTTTTCTTTGGTGATGGCATCGTGGCATCCAGAACCTGCGCAGTTATTGTTGATTATAGGTTTAATATCGTTTTCAAAACAAACGGTCGATTGCTGGATATATTCTTTAGAACAGGTGGTAAGCAAACCAGCACTTAGAACTAAGAAAAAAATACCTAGAATATAATCTTTTTTCATTCAAAAATTGTTATTAAGGGGTGTAAAAATAGTAATTTATTGAATTTTATGAAATAAAATAAAGCAATCGGCTTTATTTGTACGTATAAAATGACAAAAAGGATTCCAATGATGGCTGTAAAACTAAAATTTCTTCTTGCTTTTACTATTTTCTTTCAATTAAATATTGGAGTTTTTGGTCAAACGGTATTCGGAAAGATAGATGCCAAAATGCCAATTTCTACGGTAGGAGCTATAAAGAAAAAGCTTGATACGAAAAGATCATTCGATGCCAGTTTTGAGACCAAGATAGTCGATATATGTAAATTTAAAGGCTGTTGGGCCACTGTCGATTTTGGAGGCGAGGATGTGGATATTCGTTTTTGGAAGGACGGATTTACTCTTCCTGCAAAGGAATTAAACAAGAATATAATATTTCAAGGCCAGGTTAAAAAAGTAATCCTCGACATCGATACACAAAAAGAAATAGCTCGAGAAGATGGCTTGTCTGAGATTGAAATATCTAAAATAACTAAACCCAAAGTAGAATACCAACTGATAGCAAAAGGAATCAAAATCAAATAAAAATAGCTATAAATTTTTGAGCCTCTAAAGACTTGAAGTTTAGAAAAGGGTAAGCTTTAGGATTAGTTTTTATTTTCTAGAAAATCCATTTCAGTTGCTTGACATCGAAGGACTCTCTCTCTAAGCACGGCCACTCAACAACCAAAAGACCTGATTTTTCAATATCTACGACTTTACCTTGCTTTTGCTGGCCATCTTGCAGCTCAAACCAACACATTTGATTAAAATATAGCAAATTATCGAAATATAAATTGTCGATGGTTGTAAAATCTTTGGTTTTTAGCGATGAATACAATTCTTCTATGCATGTCAATATTTGATCGAGGACGTACTCTCTATCTTGAACACTATGAAAAATATCGTATAGAGAAGTTGCGGCAGGGATATGGGTAGATATATTCTCAGTATTGACATTTAATCCAATGCCCAAGATGGCATGTTTGACATGGTCATTTTGCAAAGCATTTTCGATGAGAATACCAGCTATTTTTTTATTTTCATGATAAATGTCATTGGGCCACTTAATAAGGAATTTTTCTTTTGGATAAAGCCTTTGCAAAGCAATTACAATGGCGATCGACGACATTTTGCTCAAATAAAATAATTCAGATGCTGCCAAAAAGACAGGCTCCAAATAAACAGAAAAGGTTAAATTTTTATAGGAATCAGAGAACCACTTTGCCCCTAATTGTCCTCTGCCCTGTAATTGACTATCTGCCGAAATGACAGTTCCTTCTATTGGACTGGTTTTTGATAATAAATCTTGTAGAAAATCGTTGGTAGAGGAGACTTCACTGAGGCGAATTCGATTCTTTCCAAGAAATACAGGGCTTTGTGCCATAGTCATGTAGATATATTTGTGTATCTTTGTGGGTTAAAGTACGGGTATTTTAGTACATTTCAAAGTTATAATAATTTTAATAAATACAATTTGAGTAAATTAGACAAAAACACCAAGATAAAAAGCAGCCAAGAGGTGGATGTGCTGAACGATTTGATAATTGATGCTATTCAAGATATAAAAGGAAAAAATATCGTAAAAATAGACCTTACAAAAGTCCATGATGCTCCAGCAGAGTATTTTATAATTTGCGAAGGAGACTCGATAGTACAGGTCAGGGGTATTGCTGAAAATGTGATGCGACGAGTAAAAACGGAGCTATCCCAAAACTCTTTTAATAAAGAGGGGGTATTGTCTTCAAGATGGATCTTGTTGGACTATTTCCAAACGGTGGTACATGTTTTTTATCCAGAAGCAAGGGCCTTTTATGATTTAGAAGACCTTTGGAGTGATGGAAAAAGAACAGAGTACGCCAATCTATAATCAACATTATTGAAAAAAAATTATGGAAGAGAATAATAATTCTAAAAACAACAATGGACCCAAGATAAATTTTGGTTCTTATTGGATATATGCCTTGCTTGCGACGATATTTATCATATTAAATATTTTTAACTATGGTATGTCTGAGAAAAAAATCACCTATTCCCAGTTTGAACAATTCGCTAAGCTAGGAGATGTCCAGAAAATTGAAGTTGCGAATGGCAAAATAGCTTATGTAACTATCAAGTCAGAAGCTCTAACAAATGAAAGGCATAAGGATGCACCTAAGAATGAATTTGGATCCGAAGGTGCGCAATATAAATTCGACATTGGGCCAGGTGATGCTTTTGCTCGAAAAATAGAAAAACTAAATGAGTCCATGCAGGGTTACCGAATAGACCCTGAATATGTCGATCGCCTGAATTATTTATTGCCAATTTTAAACTGGGTTCTACCTCTTTTGATTCTAGTTGGGATTTGGATGTTCGTTATGCGAAAGATGGGCGGTGGAGCAGGTGGACCAGGTGGCCAGATATTCAATATTGGTAAGTCTAGAGCTACCCTGTTTGATAAAAATTCGAAAGTAAATGTGACCTTCGCTGATGTAGCTGGCTTGGATGAAGCCAAGGAGGAAGTAATGGAAATCGTGGACTTTTTGAAAAATCCCAAAAAATATACCAATCTTGGTGGCAAAATACCTAAAGGCGTTTTGTTAGTAGGTCCTCCAGGTACTGGAAAAACGCTCTTGGCGAAGGCAGTAGCAGGAGAGGCGGCGGTTCCGTTTTTCTCCATTTCAGGATCAGATTTTATTGAGATGTTTGTGGGAGTCGGAGCGTCGAGGGTAAGAGATTTATTCAAGCAAGCGAGAGATAAAGCGCCATGTATCGTTTTTATTGATGAAATAGATGCAATAGGAAGGGCTAGAGGACGGAATTCAATCCAAGGAGGTAATGATGAAAGGGAAAGTACCCTTAATCAATTATTGGTAGAAATGGATGGATTTAGTACAGATAAAGGGGTTATTTTGATGGCTGCAACCAATAGAGCCGACGTACTCGACAGTGCGCTGATGAGGCCAGGAAGATTTGATAGACAGATAGAAGTAGGGGCTCCAGATCTAGCTGGTAGGGAGCAAATATTCAATGTTCACATAAAGGCCATTAAGGTCAAACCAGAAGTAAAAACAGCGGTTTTGGCAGAAATGACGCCTGGATTTGCTGGTGCGGATATCGCCAATATTTGCAATGAGGCGGCTTTGATCGCTGCACGTAGAGGCAAAGAGGAGGTGGATATGGATGATTTTAATTATGCCCTTGACAGAGTTATCGGCGGCTTAGAAAAGAAAAATAAAATAATTTCGCCATCGGAAAAAGAAATCATAGCCTACCACGAAGCGGGACACGCCATATGTGGATGGTATTTGGAACACGCATCTCCACTGGTTAAAGTCACCATTGTGCCAAGGGGTATCGGTACTTTAGGTTATGCTCAGTACCTGCCAAAAGAAGAGTATATCGTTAGGACAGAGCAGCTATTGGATAGAATTTGTATGACCTTCGGAGGTCGAGCAGCGGAAGAAATTGTATTCAACAAGGTATCAACGGGTGCTCAAAGTGATTTGGATCAAGTGACCAAAATGGCATACTCTATGGTAGGTGTCTATGGTATGAATCCAAAAGTTGGTCAAGTTTCATTCTATGGAATGTCCAAGGATCAGTTGATGAAGCCATATTCTGATCAGACAGCATTTTTGATAGATGATGAGGTTCGTATTTTGTTGGATATAGAGTTCAAAAGAGCTCAAAAATTGTTGAAGGAAAAGAGGCAAGAGCTCAATATTTTGGCGCAGCAATTATTAGAAAAGGAGGTTTTATTAAAATCGGATGTCGAAAGATTGATTGGTCCACGTCCTTTTGTGGCTCCACATACTTTCCAAAGTGTGTCAGAACCCAATCCAGATCATATACATACTTTAAATTCATAGCTGAGATAAATCGTTTTATTTAAAATTGATAATATTTGAATGTATTATCCGTTTTTTATGCAAAGAAATGGAATGAGGAGATTTTATTTTAGTGTAGCATATTTTTTACTTGCAATCAGTTTGATGGGGCAAAATGCTAAGGAGATACTTAGTAAAGTAAATGCCGAAATGACAAAAAACCAAAGGGTTACCTTGGGTTTTGATTTGGTGATTAAAGAAGCAGAAAGGAAGAGTTTTACCACCAAGGGTATGGCTTATCAGAAGGGTAACCTTTTTTATATTGACAATAAATATTTGAGTCAAATATATGATGGGAAGCACTTGTACACCATTGCTCACAAAAATAAACTGATTCAAATAACAAATTACTCGGAAAAAGAAACGGACAATTTGCTTTCGCCATTCATTATTGCAAAGCTTTACGAAACAAAAAAGTACGAATACCAGCTGGTTGAGGATCAGAATTCTAATGATTTTTCGATTGAATTTAAGCCCATCAAAAAGAATGTAGATTTCTTTAAAATAAGGTTGAAAATTAGTCCCAAATTCGAATTGAAGGAGGCATTGTTGTTTGAGAAAAATGGGACAAGATACACTCTGAAAATAAAAAAGATGGACAACAGTTCTGAAATTCCCAGCAGTCAATTTACCTATAATAAAGCTAAATATTCTAAATATAAGATAGAAGATCTAAGGCTCGAATGATGAGGTATTTTGCTGAGATACAATTTAATGGCTCCAAGTATGTAGGCTGGCAAAACCAACCCAATGGAGTTTCAGTCCAAGAAATTATAGAGGAGAAGTTTTCCATCCTAGAAAAATCAAAGATTGAAGTCGTTGGTTGCGGGCGCACGGACACAGGGGTACACGCATCGCAGTTCTTTTTACATTTTGATGGAATGGAAGAATGGACAGACTTTCCTCTAACGAAAATCAATGGACTCTTACCCAAAGATATTAGTTTGGTTCGAATCATTAAGGTTGGTGACGAAGCTCACGCTAGATTTGACGCAACTCAAAGGTCATACACCTATTTTATTTCTAAGCATAAAAATCCATTTAACACAAAATTCTGCTATCAATTCCTTCAGTATGAAAAGCTGGATTTGGCGTTGATGCAACAGGCTTGCGAAATCATTAAAAAATACGATCACTTTGCTTCATTTTGTAAGACCAACTCTGACGCAAAAACGATGAAATGTAGGATCGATCGCCTTGAACTTCAAGAATCAAAAGATGGCTTGGAGGTACATATTTCGGCGGATAGATTTCTACGAGGTATGGTTAGGTTGGTGGTCGGAGCATTACTTAATATAGGTATGCACAAGGTTAGTTTAGACGAATTAAAAAGTGCTCTGGACCATCAAAAAAGGCTCGACCAAAACTGGTCTGTTCCAGCACATGGATTGTTTTTGTCCAATGTGAGATATGAATATATTCCTTAGAAGTGTTGACTTTTTTAGCCCCCAACCATGAATATTGCAGGTATTTTGTTTAGGTCGGGAATAGTTGCCGTTTTCCATTTTTTTATAGATAAAGTCCTAGTCCACTCGCCCTCTTGAGTAAGATTGGCAGCCACTCCAACCAGCGTATTTTCGTGAAGTGTAGTAATCAATGTTTGAAATAATTTATTATTTCGATAAGGAGTCTCTATAAAAAATTTGGGTTTGTTTGAGGCTGTGTGCGGCTTTTTCCAATCGCAATAATTCGCCAGCTAACAGCTCAGTTTTTGGGGTTAGGTATCCGTGAAAAACAAAGTTCTGGCCATTCAGACCACTCGCCATAAGAGCCATCATGATGGAAGATGCGCCCACCAGGGGTACTACATTTATCGACATTTCATGACATAATCTTACCACGGCATAGCCAGGGTCCGCTACACAAGGGCATCCTGCTTCTGACATCAATCCTATGTTATTTCCTTCAGAAATGTGTTTAAGCATTTCATGGAGCTCTTGTTTCGAAGTTTCATTATTAAATTCAAAAACCTGTAAAGCAGATTGTGGTTTAGGGTGATTACAACTTTTTATAAAAGCGCGCGCCGTCTTGGACCTTTCTACTATAAAAATATCTAAGCTTCGAATTATATCAAGGTTGTGGGTTGAAATCAACGTATGGTCAAACGCACCTAGTGGGGTAGGGATCAAATAAATACAGCCTCGGCTCTTATTCATTTTTGGCTTTTTTGTTATCGGCCCCTTCAACAATTACGACAATCTCTCCCTTGGGTGTAGTAGCCGAAAAATAGGATATTAGGGTGCTTAAAGTTCCAGAATGACAGGTCTCAAATACTTTGGAAATTTCACGAACTACCGCAGCTTTTCTGTCTCCCCCAGCCTCCATTATTTCCGTCAAACATTTAACCAATCTGAACGGAGATTCATAGAGCACAAAAGTATTGGGCAGAGCAATGAGATATTTTATCCTAGTTGAACGACCTTTTTTGTGTGGTAAAAATCCTTCAAAATGAAAAGTGTCGCTTGGTAAACCGCTCATCACGAGTGCAGGAATCAACGCTGTTGGACCAGGTAAACAACATATTTTTATTTGGTGCTGCACACATGCCCTCGTCAGAAGGAAAGCTGGATCTGAAATGCCAGGTGTACCTGCGTCTGAAACTACACCAATCTTTTTACCCGCCAATAAATCTTCAATGATGGGTTGTATAGCTCGGTGTTCGTTGTGCGCGTGATATGAGCGTAGAGGCGTTTTTATTTCAAAATGTTTCATCAAATGCCCTGTCGTCCTAGTGTCTTCTGCAAGTATATAATCCACTTCCTTTAGTATTCTCAAGGCTCGAAGGGTAATGTCTTCCAAATTTCCAATGGGTGTAGGGATCAGGTACAGCATCAGTCTTCGTGTTGATATTTTTCTTTGCGGTCGTAATAATATTTTAAAACGATAGAAAATCCAATATAGAAAAGTATGATGGGTGATAATGAAAATCGACCTAGGGCTATGAACAGAATACCACAGATCAACAAAAATACGTAACGGTATCTATTGGAAGCAAAAGAGAATTTATCAAATTTGAGTGATATCAAAGGTAATTCGCAATTCATTAAGTAGCTTAAAATCAATATGTTAGCATATAAAAAATATGGATTGGAGAAATATTCGCCCAACCCAAAGCCATTATACAAAATGAAAATTTGTAAGCCCATTACATATAATGTCTGAGCTGGTACGGGCAAGCCGAGAAACCCGTTCATCTGCCTTGGATCATTGTTAAACTTAGCCAAGCGAAGTCCTGCAAATGCACTTATTAGAAATCCTGGAACAGCCCTGAAAACATCCAAATTAAAGTGTACCATTGAGATATCAAAGGACTCCAACAATAGTTTGAAGAAAATCGCGCCAGGAACTACACCAAATGATACTACATCCGCTAAACTATCGAGATCTTTTCCGATGGGACTGAATGAATTCAGCATCCTCGCTGCGAGACCGTCCAAATAATCGGCAATTGCACTTAAACTTATAAAAATAAATGCTATTTCGTAAAAATTCCATAGAATACAGACTATCGCCAGACATCCGCAAAAGAGATTAACAAGCGTCAATGTATTTGGAAGGTATTGTCCAATATAATATTTCCAATTCATAATCCAATTTCTAGCGTGAAATTAGCAATTTTTTGGATAAGATGATTAAAATGCTTAGATGTAGCAGTTCCTTTTATTTTATATTCGCTGAAAAAGGGGTAAAAGTTAATTTTTTATTCAAAACATCAAAAATTAAAAAGCTGTGCCCCAGTATAAGGCACAGCACAATCATTTCAAAATTCTAAATGTTAACCTGAAATACTTAACTATGATTAATTTTTTTTAATCCTCGAATACAGTTATCGAAAAAATCGTTTTTATTCACGCTGCCTGACAAATTAAAGAGCTTGACAACGATCGCTCCACCTACGATATCGTAAAGAGGAACCATGAACGTCGCTGCAGAACCCCTACTAGTTATATTTACAACCGTAGTGGCGGCACTTAAGGTCTCGCCTGAAATGGTTATGGTGTAAGCGTTTGTAGTTGATGAAAAGGAAGCCGACAAATTGCCAGATCCTCCACTAACCGTTCCAGCAGAAGATATAACTCCGTAGGCAATTGGTAGCATTTGTTTGCTCACCCCACCTATTGATCTATAATATTTTCCTTGAAAATTAATGGATGAAGACAAAACCCCAGCTCGGTTAAATGAGCAAAGTTGTGAACCAGTCCCTTCCAAATTAACATATAATGGAAGACCCGTGCTTGAAGAAGCTTTTACACCTTGACCAGTTGAAGAGAATCCATACACGCCTTCTGCGCTAGAACTTACTCCATATACACCTGCTTGCGAACTACTGATACCGTGAAGACCTATGCTACTTGTTGATTCGCCTTTTACACCAGTACCTGTAGGAGAAAGTCCGTACAATGCTTGTCCAGTGCTTGAATTCGTTACTTGAAAACTTGCACCTGCATTTGAATTTGTCCCTGCATAAGGTAATGTAAGTGGTGCTCCAGCTGAAGGCGTTTTCCAGTTAATTCCTCCTGTTGTAGAATAAGTGATTACCTGACCATCGTTGGCACCTGCACTAGAAATTTTTGGTAAAGTCACAGCACTATTTGCGATTTCAGGTGTACCAACTGCATTGGGGATTATTTGAACATTAGAAAAAACACCGCTTACATCGCCTCCTAGGTTGGTAGTATTGGTTAAATCATCAGAAGCATTCGTATCGCCCGTATTGACGATTGTTGTACCTGTCACCATGATTCCTGTTCCTCCTAAATATGTAGTAGTGCTCTCATTTGCTGGCGCCCATTGGGATCCATTGTACCTTAAAATTTGGCCCGTAGTTACACCTGCTGAGCTTACGGGTACACCGCTAATTCTAGCCACGGTCGGGTTTGGATAATTGCCAGAAAGATCCCCTGAAGCTGCTCCATTCGGAGGCAAAGAAGTAGGGATCGTAGAGCTGGATAAATGGGTTGAATTAATACTTCCAGGGGCGATTTCAGTAGAACCAACAGCACCTGGGTTTATTTGAAGATTGTTATAAACGCCTGAAACATCACCAGCAAATCCAGTAGATTGAACTAGGTCGTCCGAAGGATTTGTATCCCCTGTATTTGTGATGGTTTGAGTTACATTATTGACATTGATACCTGTGCCACCCGAATAGGTCAAGGTCACGGTGCTACCACTATTGCCTTGTAAATCGGCAGCAGGAGCCCATTGAGTGCCGTTGTATTTCAATACTTGGCCATTGGTCGCACCAACAGATGTAACTGGAACACCGCTAATTCTTGCTACAGTAGGACTCGGATAATTGCCAGATAAATCCCCTGAAGCGGCTCCATTTGGAGGCAAAGAAGTAGGGATCGTAGAGCTGGATAAATGGGTTGAATTGATACTTCCTGGGGCGATTTCAGTAGAACCAACAGCACCTGGGTTTATTTGAAGATTGTTATAAACGCCTGAAACATCTCCAACAAATCCAGTAGATTGGACTAGGTCGTCCGAAGGATTTGTATCCCCGGTATTTGTGATGGTTTGAGTTACGTTATTGACATTGATACCTGTACCACCCGAATAAGTCAATGTGACCGTACTGCCACTGTTACCTTGTAGGTCATTAGCAGGGGCCCATTGAGTGCCGTTGTATTTCAATACCTGGCCATTTGTAATGCCAGTGGCAACTACAGGTATGCCAAGTATTCTAGCGACAGTTGGTGCTGGGTAATTGCCAGAAAGGTCCCCTGAAGCTGCTCCATTGGGAGGCAAAGAAGTGGGGATAGTAGTATTAGAAAGATGTGTAGAATTAATACTCCCTGGAGCGATTTCGGCAGAACCAACAGAACCTGGGTTTATCTGAAGATTGTTATAAATGCCTGAAACATCTCCAGCAAATCCAGTAGATTGAATTAGATCGTCCGAAGGATTTGTATCCCCAGTATTTGTGATGGTCTGGGTTACATTATTGACATTGATCCCCGTACCACCAGAATAGGTCAAGGTGACGGTACTGCCGCTATTGCCTTGTAAATCGGCAGCAGGAGCCCAATGTGTACCATTCCATTTTAGTACCTGACCGTTTGTTGGAGACGTAATATCAGCGTCTGGAAGATCCGCCATTTTTAAGGGATTGGTAAGTTTTGCAGCAGAAAGGGCATAAGGAACAGCCACCAAAGGACTTGTACCAAAGTTTTCGTAAGCAGAGCCACCTTGAGGATCTACCTCGACTCTCAGGGTTCTACTCGCACCATTCCAACTGATGCTGTTAAACAATCCAAAAGATGGAGAGCCATTACCAATAATCACCGAAAAAATACCCAGCCTATTCGTCGTAGGGCTATGTGTTTCAGTAAACAAGGTGTTTTGATTTTCATCCATTATGGAAAGTCGCAATGAAATCCTTTGGTTGGCTATTTCGACCCCTTGAGCATTTCGAAGTGCGCCTTGGTAATTAATACCTCCATTTGTAGGTGCTGCAGCATAGACGCCATTCCATACTCCTAGCAGAATTAAAATAATAGAAATCGTATTTTTCATAATTAAATATTTTTTAGTGTAAAGGATTATTGTTTGATAATTTTAAAAATGGCTTTTTCTTTAAGGTTGTCTTTGTTAGATAAATGGACGAAATAGATACCGCTGGTTACACCATCGAATTGGATGGTAGATTGGCTTAATTGAGAGTTTCCATTGGAGATCTCTTGCCCTTGAAGATTATAAACCTTCCAAACTAAATCTCGGCTAGTGGATTTTTTATCCTGAATTTTCAATTCTGAATTCACCAAAGTCGGAAAAACTTCAATATCGGGATCTTGTAAAAAATCTGAAACGCGAATTACTGTTAAGTTTTTTTGATGAAACCCATTCGATAAAATGTTCGATGTCGTTGCCATATCTTTGACAATTGCCTCACCAACTGTATAAACCAGTATCGAAGAAGTGGTCGTCAAGTTTCCACCGCTGGAGGCGATAACATCGTGTTTAAATTCACTCTGGGCCATCGCTATATTCATTGATAGACCTAAGAAAAATAACACCATAGAATAATTCAGATAAATTCGATGATTCATATTAATAATTTTGTATCGATTGAATAATTGATATTTCAAATGTAGATGGTTTTCGATATATGCTTTTTTGGTATGCTACAATTAGTTGGTATGAATCCACAAATGGTTAATATGGGCACATTTTATACATTAAGAATCCATTGAGTATGAGATGTCTTTTTTTTTAAAAGTGATTTCCTTTTTTTTATATGGATAATTAATGAAAAGTATCGAACTTGTTAAGCATAGTGAAAATTTAACCGTTTGTTTGCTGGTTACTGTATTTCGTAAATTGATTATTTTTTCATGAAAAATAAAAATAAATCTTTGTGAGAAATAAATATGTAAAAGAACAATTATGAAAATTTTTAAGCTAAAGAAAATTTGGGTTTTGCTAAATATTATAATCTTGATTTGGCATTTTGAAGCGACAGCGAGTGTATTTAATATTGGGCCTGGACAGACTTATTCTTCGTTAAATAATTTTGCTGAAACCAAAGGGTGGCATACGCTGCAGCCTGGAGATATCGTGAATATTCATTGGCAATCTCAGCCTTATAGGGAATTTATTTATTTGAGTGAAAGTGGTACAGAAGGCAATCCAATAATTGTTCGTGGAGTACCGAATAGTAACGGTGACCTACCAATTTTAGATGGACAAAATGCCATTTTGAGCCCAGCTTTGCAATTTAATAGCGCCTTGACAAATTTGGGGCTATTGGTGGTTTTTAGACGAAGCGCACAACCATACGAATATTCGCCTGAACACTTGAGAATAGAAAATCTCGTGGTTCGAAATGCTAACAATGATTTTACTTTTACAGCGGCAAGTGGGGCTATAACGCGTTGGCACTCTTTTGCGGCGGCGATAAGGGTGCAAAGAGCGAAACATATCGTCATAGATGGGTGTACGCTTACAGGCAGCGGAAATGGCCTATTTTTAAATTCAATCGTGGATGACAACAATGGAAATGGCATCTTTGATACAGGCGATGTAGATAAAACATCCTCGGATGTGCTTATCTCACACAATATAATATACGGAAACGGAGAAAGCGGAAACCAAGGGCAGCACAATATTTACACAGAGGCGCAGGGAGTGACATTTGAATATAATTACGTGGGATCTTTGGCCGCTAACGCTGGAGCAAATATTCTAAAAGATAGAAGCAGTAATACAGTCATCCGATACAACTATTTTTATGGAGGAAACTCTGGACATATCCTGGACTTGGTTGAATCTGAGGCTGGTGCTCCCATCATTTGCAAAGCGCCCAATTATTCCATCACCCACGTTTATGGAAATGTATTTGTTAATCCTCCTTCTGGTTCCTACACGATATTTCACTATAGTGGGGATCACGGAGATTATGGCTTGTATCGAAGAGGACGATTAGAATTTTATAATAATACGGTCATCAATATAGCCAATCAGGCCCATAGGTGGGAGACTATGTTGTTTCTTGGACCACGAGTTCAAGATATCCCC
This sequence comes from Saprospiraceae bacterium, assembly GCA_016720635.1. Lineage (GTDB taxonomy): Bacteria > Bacteroidota > Bacteroidia > Chitinophagales > Saprospiraceae > JADKKF01. Next base: position 176,546 of record JADKKF010000009.1, on the reverse strand, counting down.
ATGTCCACGGATTGCGAGGAATACTTCAATATATTTAATAATGTCTTTTATAATGTCCCAGCTACGCCTGGAAGCACACCCACCTCTTTAGGCATGTTGCAGACATTTGGATCTGTGACATTTAATGCCAGAAACAATTTTATTTCGGTTGGATATTTTGACGGTAAATCGGATTACTATAATTCTGGAACGGGGAGTTATGATCCACTGGTGGCGTCAATGCAATATTCAGGTAATTTAGTACCGGCCAACAATGATCCGGGCTTTGTAGATTTTATCAATAATAATTATCATTTAATGGAAAATTCTATCCTTAGAAATGCTGGGTTGAGCTCCTTGATTCCAGCCCTTCACCCACCAGCAATGGAGTATCTAGATACAGCTAGAGGCATATTGAGGGCTCCTTCCAGCTACTCAGATTTGGGAGCATTTGGATTCTCAAGCTTATTGCCCTTGAATTTGGTATATTTTGAGGCAGCTTTATCCAACTCAGGAGGCCAAAATAAGGTAAATGTCCAAATAAAGGTAGAAAATCACTCCAGCAATGATACCATTATTCTGCAAAAGAGCTATGATGGCATAGATTATTTTGATCTTAAAAAATTTGACCATCAAGTGAGCGGACTTTATGAATTTCAAGATTTTGATTTACAAAATATTCAATATTATAGGGTAAAAATTATTGCTCATAGTAATGTACAATTTTCAGCTGCTAAATTGATACAATTGAAGCCCAATAGCACCTCTTTTTACATACTTCCGACCGCAGCTGGTGGATTCATTCAAATCAAATCTAATGATAAATTGAATGCGAATTCGCCCTTCTCTTGCCGAGTATATGATACAGTTGGTAGGGAGCTGATGCGATTTGGTGCGGGCCTTGATGAGGAAATTGACATAAGTGCTTTAATGCCAGGCATTTATTATTTTTGCATTTGGTCAAATAACAGGGAATTTATTCATAAATTCGTAAAAAATTGAATCCAGATGTGGGATAAAATAAAGTCCAAACGAATAAAAGCTATCCTAATGTAACTGCATCAAAATGATTAACCCAACAAGGATTTTCAAAGCTAAGGAAAAGATAGCTCTTAAGTTATTTTTTATCTTCTTTTGTAATTTGTGTTTGCAACCAGTTTTTTCTCAAAGGCCTTTGGTTTTTAGGGTTTATAATGAAGGGAATAATCTGATTGAGACAAATATAAATTGCATTTTCAGATCTACCCATAATGAAATGTGGATTGGCACCCCCAATGGTCTGATAAATTTTGATGGGGTGCATTTTACAAACTTGGCGGAACATATACAAAAGGATCAAAAACTTACACATGATAACATCACCAGCCTCTGTGAAGACGCCCAAGGAAATTTATGGGTTACCACACAATATGGGTTGAATAAAATCAACCTTAAAAAGGGAACAATTGATAATTTTATATCGAGTGAAAAGCCTAATGAATCGTTTAATTCTAATCTTTTACATTCCGTCATACCTTGGGAAAATCACTTGGTCATTGCACAGGACAATCGCGACCTTTTGATTTTTAGCGAATCGACAAACAGGTTCAATGTTTTTGACTTTAGAAAATTTGCCGATAATTATTTTAAAAAACTCTACAAAAATATCAATGGGATTTATCCAAAAAATAAAGACGAAGTATGGCTGATGTCCAATTTAGGGCTTTTTAGCTATTGTTTTTCACGCAATAGTTTTCAATATTATAAAAAAGAGGACCTTGACCTATTCAATATAAAAGGTTTTTGCGAAGACAAATCCATGAATGTACTATGGTTGGGCTCCGAAAAATTGTACAAGTTCGAATTGAATGGAAATACGTTTTCAAGGATACCGTTTGACGCAATAAAAAATGGCAACATACAATGCTTGATAAAATATAATGAGGATATCTTGCTGGTTGGAACTGAAAAAGGGCTTTTTGAATACAAAATAAGCAATAAATCTTGGAGAACTATTTCCAGCACGGAAAATAAATCATTTAAAATTCCTTTTTGTAGTATAAAATGCTTTTTTAAAGATGAAAATAATGTTATTTGGATTGGGACCAACAGAGGGATTTTTGAACTTAACAAGGAATATCAGCGAGATGAACCAATCTACAGTCAAGCAAATTTGTTCTCAAATTATGGCATTTATTTTTTTCCTAAAATGCTCAAAATCAATGAAAACCAATTTTTTGTATCAGGTGTCAAGGATGCTACTGCTATCAAAGTAGATTATAAAAATGGAAGTATCCAGAAAATATTTTACCCATCCAAAAATAATTTTGTTCAAACGATAAATGTCTATTCGATCGGAGATTCTATTCAGTTGTTTCAGACGGAGCACAACGATCTCATAGAAAGGATTCGAGGATCTGATAAGCTAAAACTTTGGAAATATAGTGACGCCATTAAAAAGCAATTAAATTCGCAAATCACAGCGATATATGACGATGGCCTAGGTAAAATTTATATTGGGACTTTGAGAGAAAATCTTAGGATTTTTGATAAGAATACTAAAACATTCTCAGCTCCTTTAAATGAGAGCAATTTTAGAGAATCGGGATTTTTGAGCATTCAAGCTGATTTAAAGTCGAATTCGCTATTGTTAGGTTCGACCTCTTTCGGTTTGTGCCGCTACGATCCAATCAAGGACTCGCTTTTGCTTGTGTTTGAAGCCAACGAAAAGATAACCGATTTTACCATTCTAAATATCACCCAACAAGGGAATAAACTCTTTTTTCCTTCTCAGCGCAAAGGTATTGGATATAGTGATTTTCAGTTCAAACATCTAGGATTCATAAGTAGTAGGGATGGGCTGATCAGTAATCAAATCAGAGATCTATGCAGTATCAGAGACAAATTGGCCATTTTATCTCGGAAAGGTATTTCTATATGGCAAAGCGGTGTGCCAGCACTCAATTTTGATCGACATTACGGACTAGAATTTGGTGATAATTACGGCGAAGTGGATTGCTTGAATGATTCAAAATTGTTTTTATCTTCCCAAAATAGCATTGATATTTTTGATATCTCAATATTTAAAAATGATGCCAAGGAACTAAAAATTGATAGATTTTGGATTAATAATGGATTACAGGAAATACCTTCAAACAACGAAAAGGGTGAGCTAAAACTTTCTTTTGATGAAAATTATTTGAAATGGCGCATCAATTTCCCAACTTTTACCCAAACCCAGCATTGCGAATTCCAATACCAATTGGTAGGTTTCGACAAAGAGATGAAAACCCAAGTGGGTAATAATTATTTCGAGTATCCAAATTTGCCACCAGGATCCTATCGGTTTAAGGTAAAGGCAAGAGATTTTGTAGGAAATTTGAGCCATTTGGTAGGCGATTTTTCCATTGAAATTTCGCCCCCATTTTACGAAACATGGTGGTTTAGATTGCTTTTCGCTGCGATCGTTTTAGGGATAATCATAGGCTATTTTAAATTGAGAGAAAACCAAATAAAGCAAAAGGAAAAACTCAAAACACAGTTCAACGCAAAGGTCAGCGAGTTGGAAATGAACGCATTTAGAGCTCAGATGAACCCTCATTTTGTGTTCAATTGTCTCAATTCTATCAATCGGTTGGTTCTATTCAATAAAACGGATGCTGCCACGGATTACTTGAATAAATTTTCAAAATTATTAAGAAAAGTTCTAGACAATTCTCGGTCAAATTTTATCTCATTGAAAGAAGAAATCAACACTTTGGATTTGTATCTCGAGATGGAAAAACTTCGTTTTGACCATAATTTTAGCTACAAAATAAATATCGATCCTAATCTGGAAATAGACGAAATTCCCATGCCACCTATGTTGATCCAACCATTCGTGGAAAACTCGATATGGCACGGTCTTCAGCATAGCCAAAAAGAATCTAAAATTATAGAGCTTGACCTAAAAGACAAAGAGGGAATTCTCATTATTACGATTCAGGACAATGGCATAGGGCGAGAGGCCTCCAAAAAAATCAAAGAACAAAGACTAAATACCCACAAATCCCACGGATTGCAAGTAATCAAGGAGCGCGTGGAAATACTTCAAAATCTTTATCAATTACAAATTGAAATCGAAACCATAGATTTGCAAGGCGACGATATTCAAGGTACAAAAGTTATTATTAGAATTCCATTACACCAATTAAATTTATAGAATATGATTCGGGCTATTATTATTGATGATGAGAAACATTGTATCGATGTATTACAACATTTGATCGCGAGGCATTGTCCGCAGATTGATTTGATTGGGATGTTCAGCGACCCATTGGATGCCCTTTTGTTTCTGAAGGAAACAAGGGTCGATTTGATATTTACAGACATCGAAATGCCCAATTTGTCGGGTTTTGATTTATTAAAAAAACTAGGACCGACCCCAGCAAAAATCATTTTTACAACGGCCTACAATCAGTATGCTTTGGAGGCATTTAAGTTCAGTGCCGTTGATTATTTGTTGAAGCCGATTGGTGCCGATGATTTGATGGCTGCAGTCGATAAGCTGGTACCTGGACAAAATTATGGTTTGGGTCAAGAACAAATAGATATGATGCTGCGATTTGGTAAAGAACCGCACCACAAGCCAAAAAAAATAGCCCTGGCGACGCTTGAATCTCTAGAATTCGTTGAGATCGATAATATCATTTATTGTCAGTCTGACAAGAGTTATACCTACGTCTATATGAAAGGAAATAAGCGCCTTTTATTATCAAAAAATCTCAAGGACTTGGACGATGTTTTGTCTCCCTGTGGATTTTTCAGGATCCATAATTCTTTCCTCATTAATTTGGATTATGTAGTAAAATATATAAAGGGAGATGGCGGTTTTGTCAAGCTTACAGAAGGAGAAGAAATCCCCGTTTCGCGTTTAAAAAAGCATCAGTTTTTGGAACTTATCACCGTTATTTGATTAATTTTTACACCCATTTGTTGGTTCATTTTCACCGATTGTGGTTTTGAATAAATCGCTTACATATTTAGGAATACTTTTGAAAGTAATATTAAAAAGTTGGCTAATTAATGCCCCGAAATATGAAGCATCGCATAGTAATAATTTGTTTGTGGATTTTCGTCTCAGGACTTAAAGCCCAAGATTTAGAAAATCTGAATCCTAAGAACAATTTTGAATGGGGCTTCCGAACTTCTCTCAGCACACAGTTTTACAAAAACCTTGGTAAAACCGATCAGCGACAGAATCCATTTTTCTTTACTTATCACCTCCAACCAGTAGTTGGAATCTATGGATTTTATCTTCCCTTTTCGCTCGTCATCACAAAAAATAGTTTTGATGTAGAAGGAAAATTTCAAAGATTTTCTCTTTCCCCATATTACAAATGGGCAAAATTACACTTAGGAAATACAAATCTAAGCTTGTCCGAATATTGCTTGACAGGGCAAAATATCGAAGGGGCGGGACTTGAATTGAGCCCCAAAGGATTGCGATTCGCTTTTGTCATGGGTCGCTTTAATAAATCCATCTTCATTGATTCATTGTCTGAAAGTTATGAAAACAGGCCATCGGCATTCACCCGAAAGGGATATGCTGCCAAAGTTGGATTTGGAAATTCTAACAATTTTTTTGACATCAATTATCTCAAAGCGAAAGATGATGAAAATTCTTTAGCATATTACAATCCAAATACCACTACGGCACCCGCAGAAAATGCGGTGGTAGATTTTGCTGGACAAGTAAAAATTTTCCAAAATCTAACGGTCAAAGGCGAAGTTGCCGCCAGTGTTTACAATAGAAACAATCTAAGTGAAAATCTAGAGTTTGACAGCTTATCCCCATCACAAACCAATGCAATAGATAAGTTTTTTTCTAAGATCATGCCACTCAAAAACAGCTCCCAACTAAATTTTGCCATGAATGGTGGATTTCTATTGGCTTATCCCAATTGGGATATCGGTGCAACTTACAAGAAAATCGATCCCGAATACAAATCATTGGGTACTTTTTATATGGCCACAGATATCGAAGAATATTTAGCCAATTTGAGGGTTAGTTTATTGCAAGGAAAATTGAATCTCAGTGGCAATGGCGGAACCCAAAGAAATAATCTGTCCAAGACGATGTTGGTTGAGGATAAACGCCTAATTTATAGTTTTGATATAAATAGCACTCCTTTACCAAGCATTTCATTTGGTTTGAATTTTGGAAATTTTGGCACCAAGCAAATAGCCGTCAGAACGGGTCTGATTGATTCCTTCGGATTGGCTTCTACCAGCAGAAATTTATCATTTTTTGCTACAATTGGTCTCGACAAAGCAAAAAAGAACATGGTCAATTTAAATTTTTCACAACAAAATACAAAAATCATAGCGGGCCTGTCCTCATTGCCTCAAAAGAATAATTCTAGCCAAATCGTGGTTTCCTACTCTCGACAAATAGGCGATCAAAGCTTTGGTGGAACATTTGGATTCAACCAAAATAAATTCGATGAAACCAACCAACAAAAGATGATAACCGCAGGTGTAACTCATGGCTATGCACCACAAAAAGGCAAGTTGTCCAATCAGTCCAATCTGAATTTTAGCCTGAACAATTTTAATGGGTCTTTCCAAGGATTCACGTTAGCTGGAAATAGCTTAGCAAATTTTAAGGTAGATAAAATGCAACAAATGAGTGCTAACCTCATGGTCTCCTACACGGTAGGAGCCCCATCCTACGATGGCACCGACACAAAGATCAACTTCGGAGAGTTTCTACTCTCTGTCAATTATAATCTCAATTACAAAGGAAAGAAAAACAAGAAAAATGAAAAAAATTAAATCCCTCCTTTCGCTTTTCGCTTGGTTTTTGGTGCTGATGAGTGGATTCAGCCAACCACTTCAGATAAATTTGAATATCAATCCACCATATTCTCCGTTCCTGAACGATTATCTCAGCATGCAAGGGAATACCTTCATGTCGGTAACCAATTCTACCCCATTGAATGAATCTATCAAGTTTCATCTCACTTTGACTTCTACCAATGGCATTTCCATTACCACGAAGCCAGGTTTTACAGTTGGGAATCCAGCAATAGTGCCTGGGAATAGGACGATCCAGGTGCGTGGTCTTTTGGGCGGATCTAGCGTCTTTGAAGAAGGGGATTATGATTTAAACTTGGGTCAGTATGACAAAGATCAACTCCTGAGGCTTGGTCTTCTGCCAGAGGGAACATATACTTTGTGTATCAAAGCCTTGGATAATACCACGGACGAAGTCTTATCCCAGACTGTGTGTCGTCAGTTTAATATAAGATACTCGAGGCCTCCTCAAACCATTTTGCCAGCCTGTGCCTCGAATGTCAATTATTCCCAACTTTATGGGCCCAACTTCCAATGGACGCCTACTATAGGATTGCCAGGAAGCAACATTGTTTATGATTTATACATCCTTCAAAAACAAGATGGTGTAAGGCTTGAGGATGCTCTTAATGCTGCGATCCGATTTGGCCAAGGCAACCCAATCATCCAAAGGAATCTTGCCACTACAAGTTTTTCTTTCAATTCTATGAATGGCCTTCTGCCACAAGGGGAGTACATTTATGCGATCAAAGCAAAAGATCTAAACAATAAAGCCTATATAACCAACCAAGGTATCAGCAATTTTTGCAAATTTAAATATGGAAATGCTGGTGGAGGTGGCAATGACAATTCTATCCTTGGCGGCCTTAATAGCTCTAACTTAATATCATATAGCTTACCTCTGAATTCTTGTAGTTGCACTCTGGCGATGCCGAGCACCAACACGACCGCCAACAGCCAATTGTCAGTAAGTCAAGGCTTTACCGCTGCTAGTTTTAACGTGGCAATAAGTCAAGTGACAGTGGGCGCTTCGGGACTAGCGAGTGGGGAAGGAACCGTCCAGCTTCCTTTGGCCAACAGCAACTTGGTACCGCTGCGAGTGAGATTTGACTCAGTTGTGGTCAACAGCGAATTCAAGATGTTCAAGGGTAAAGTTGTAGCGCTCAAAAATTCGGAGGCTCCTTCATTTTTACCCAATTCGAATAGTCCCAATTCTATTCTTCCGACCACACCTTCGGGCATTGACCAGTTGGAAGACTATCTATCTTATCCAGGGAGGGTGATCGAAGGTGTTCAAAGTTATGGAAATAGCATAGGATTCGAAATGCCTTTGGGCTATCAATTGTCCAGTTCTCCCTATTTGATGGCATTCACAGATTTGCGAATTTATCCCCAATTAAGCGTTTTTGATGCCTTGGCGATTTTGCCCATTCCCGAGATGTTGAACGATGGAAGATTGGTATTTTCTGTTTCAAATCAATGCGTAAACAGTTCTCAATTTTGTACAGGTGGCAAAATGTTTTTGGCTGAGGATATAGCCATTCCAGGGCTTAATGCGACGGTAAAAGCCAGTCAGCCCAACGCGCTTATCGGTACATATGTTAAATACAGCAGCAAAGGTTTTGATACGTTTAATTTGCATATATTTCAGCAAATACCAGGCCTCAAGAAGAAGGCGAACAATCAACCGATGGTTGTGGATTTTATAGCCCATGCCACCGATTGGTCTGATTGGATAGCAGAATTATCTTTTGAGCCGTTTTATATCGACGGTCTGCAAGATTTTGTTTTTAAACTGCCAGCTACAAAAAAATTATATTTTGATAAATCATCCAGCCGAAATGTGGCAAAATCTTTCTTCAATACCCCATTCAGTAGCGGTGATCCAGCCGACCAGGCCATTCCTGTAAATCTGGTTACTTGGGAGGGTTTTTATTTTGAGGCTTTTGAAATACAAATGCCAGGAGCACTGAATTTTGGTAATAATCAACCTTTGGTAGTCACCGCAGAAAATATGATTTTTGACGACGGCCTTAGTTGCAAATTATTAATTAAAGATATCTTCAATTTTGGGGATCGTAAAAAGGAAGGTTGGCAATTTTCGCTAGATACCGTCAAGCTTAGCTTTTTCAAGAATGCCATGAAATCGGGCTATATGGGAGGGCAACTGTCCTTGCCATTGGACGCAAATAGTACATTAGGATATTCGGGGTCATTCCAAAGGGTAAACGGCATGACCAACTATCAATTCAATGTTAGACCCAAGAATGATCTCCACGTAGATATTTGGGCAGCAGATTTGGTGTTATATCAAGACTCCTATTTCAATCTGACTTATGGCAGCCCGGGCCAAAATGCAACCAATGCCAACCAAGAGCTCAATGCCGAGGGTAATATACACGCTGGAATCGAAATTCAGATCTCTGACAAACCTACAATCGCTCTCCGAGCCATAGAGGTCCAAAATTTATTGTTTACCACCGTAGGCGACGAAGTAGTCAATACAGACAATCTATGGATTGGCATATTTGGCAATACTGTCTATGGCAATCAACAAGGCAATAACCCACCCATGGGCGGCGGTGGAGGTCCCAACTTCTTAGCCGAAGATGGTTACGGATATGGGGCTGCAGGAAGCGATGATGATAGCTCGATGGGTTCCTTCCCTCTTTCTCTAGGCATTACACCCATAGTTGTTCCAGAAAGTAATGGTGTCCGAGTTGGATTCAAATTTGATGCAGGACTCCAAATTGCTGAGATAGAGGTGCTACCCACTGCTAATGTCGTATTTTCCATAACTGGTTTTATCGATACCAACGATCCTAACAACTCCCATATTGAAGCCCCTCAGATAAATAGTGTAGTCATCGAAGATGGAAATTTGGGCTTTGCGACCATCGAAAGGGGTGAGATTACTTTTTTGAGAGATGATGATGCAGGTCAATGGGGTGAAGGTATCTCTGGGTCATTGAAAGTTACCTTTATTCAAAATATGTCCGCTTCGATGAATGTTATTTTTGGAAAAACAAGTGGGTTTTAGGTATTTTGGATTGGACGCCAGAGTCATGTTTGGGGTCAATTCACCCGTGATTGGGGGCATGCTGAAATGGACAGGCATAGGCGGAGGTTTTTATTGGAATTTGATCCAAAAAACACCAACACTTGAAGGAATCGCTGCTATGGACAGTACAATTGCCTTACACAATTTACTTCAACCATCCCAACATTCAGCTTATTTTAAAATCGAGGTCATGATGTCCAGTACCGATGGAAAAGTCCTCAACGCACTGGGTAAAATTTATGTGACCATAGCAAACGGAGCGTTATATAATCTAGGAATAAATGTGAAAGGCGTTATGTTTGCCACCGATCCTGCCGCATTAGACGAAGCACCCGCCAAGTTTGAAGCTACAATTGAATACGTTTTTCCGGATAGAACATTCAGTGCAGACGCTACTGTAAGTATAAACTTCAATGAAGGACTAGTTACTGGTCAAGCCACGATGTCGATATTGATAAGTCCAGATGCTTGGCATTTTAAGATTGGAGAATTCAGTAAGTCCACTGATCCTAATTTAGGTACTTTCCTTAGATTGAATGCAACAATAGCCACGATTGACCTATCAGCTTATTTTTACGTCGGCAATGACGCTGGAAGTATTCCCGAAAGATTACAGGAAGTATTAGCCCAGATTAGTGATGGTCCCCCAGGAGAAGTCTCCGGTGTGATGATGGGGGCGGCCTTTGAGGCTAAATCTAATCTAAAGTTTTTGGTATTTTATTTAAACTTAGAAGCTCATGCCTCATTTGATTTGGCTTTTATTGATATTACCAAAGAATGCTCAGTTGGTGACATTGGCGTCAATAAATTTTACGCACTCGGAGCCATCAACGTGGGTGGATCCGCATCTTTTGGTTTAGTTCTAGATCTTTGGTTTGTTCAAGGAAAGTTCGAGGCCGGAAGCATTTCTTTTGATGCGGGCATGAAGTATGGAGGCCCTAATCCTACATTTATGGAAGGGTGGATTAGAGCAAGTTTCAGTATTTTGGATGGATTGATCTCGGGGACCATGAACTTCCATGCTAAATATGAGCCTGAAGATAAGCCCCAAGCTTGCCCTCCACCGATCAATCCTTTTGCTGGATTGCCTTTGATTGATAAAATCGTACCCGAATCCGCATCAGAGGATGACAAGGTTTCCATAGCATCTAATATCAAAGTTACTACCAATTATGACATTTCAAAATCTTATTATCTTGAGTTATTAGAGGCTGGGGATCACTCATCATATCCAGTTTCAATTCCAGTTCAAGTGAGGGTTGTCTTGTCTGATATAAAAATAAAACCAAAAGGCAAGCCTGCCTTTATCCATACAGGATCAACAATGAATACCACCAATGGAACAGTTAATGCATCCAATATGTATATCAATGGTCATACGGCTGCTATCATCGAGAACAAACATACCGATGGTTTCGATGGCTTGCGAATCAATTCAGAGTACAATGTATCCGTTACGGCCAAAGGCTATATGAGGAGAAATAATGGTCTGTTTCAAATAGTACCCGCTGCAACTCAGTCAGAGGTGCGAACTTTTTATACCAGCGGATGTGAAGACATAAAATTGGAAAATGAGGTCGCTTTGAGCTACCCATATCCTAATCAGCGTTTCTTTTTGGTCAAGGAAACCAACAAGGGATTTTTGAGGGTTTCTAACCCAGCATTCATGTCTAATAATTGCTTTGGAAATATCGGAGTCTCCTCCATTAAAATGAGAATCGACATTTATGATCACAATAAAAAATTTATAAAAAAAGTATATTCCCCTACATCCATTACCAACAATATCAATATCGAGTTTGATCTGCCACCTGATTTACCAACCTCAGCATATTTAAGATTTAGATTGGTCAGGAAAACCCCCGATTTATCCCCTGTGGCTTCTGTACAAATAGTTCATATGGATAGATCCGATAGTACAAGGCTCATGATGCAAAGCAATCGGCAATCCATTATGAATTCAACGAGTTTTGATCTGGTAGTGGATACAAGTTCTACGGTTGATGCAGATTTCAATAATATGACTGCTTCAAGTAAATTCAATTACCTTAAAAATTCCAACGAATTGAAATGGAAGAAAAATTTGGCAAGCGTAACTGCTAGACCTCTTGAGACGGTATTGTACGATTTTATGGTTCATACCAGTTATTATAAGACCTCCGAGGAAAAAGCAAACACTATATCCAAAGCAGGAGGAGCTGTATGTGTAAATGCCTATGGTACTTCAGGTATTGACCAAAAGTTCAATATCAAGGAAGGTTTAGATAAAATAGACGTGGCTGGTCATGTCGGAGATGCAGCTATTTTTAGTGTACCCTATTTGATGCCGGCATTTTATGTCTGGCCAGATAATTATATTGGATTGAATCAATACCACGACAAGGTTTGGAATTTTTATCACACGAATTGGAATGGACTTAAGGTAGTTTGGAATAGCTTAGAAGTCAATCAGGGTATAATTAATTCCTATCAAAAACTTGTTGTCGATGAAGTTTTCGATAAAAAATTCATTCAAAGCCCTTTACAGGCTTTTAAAAATACCAATCTTTTGACTCCAAATGAGATCTCGAGCGTTTATCAGGTGAGCAGTATTATGGCTCAAGTTGGGCAGTTTCCTAATAATTCTGCAAACTCAGCTCCTCCACTACCTTCTACTACACAGTTTACGGTAAGTGATTTGACCAAAATATATTTCGAAAAACTAAAAATGAAAATTGACCCCATAGCATACAGTTTTCACGATTTCCATTGGAATGAAATAGAAAACTTAGGAAGAGCTCTAGCCTATGCGGATGGGAATGAAGATGAATTAGCTGATACTTATGCAGTTTGGGAAAACGGTGGGTATGAATTTTATGATGAAGAAGATCTTGACATAGATCACCATTACGACATTCCCAATTATCTAAAACCAAGATGGCGCGACCTCAATAGAGTGAGAAATACATTAAAACATGGGGCAGTAGGGCAGCTTTTTTTATTGTCCAATTTTGAGGATGTTAAGTATTACAACGGTTCTTGCCCCTCAGTAGGTCCTTGCCCAAATCCTTCCCCACCGGTACATATTCACAAATTTATCAGGGAATTACATCCCTTAATACCAATGACTTGTGCCAGAGCTACAATTACAAATGTGATTATCAGTTCTATAAAACAGCCAAAACTCCAAGAGTTGGAGTAGTTTATGGTTTTGAAAACCTTTTCATTTCAGCTACCAATTTTCCAACAGTCAATTTCCCTTTGCCTAACGATTCACTTAAGGGATTGCTTAAAACCTTCACTGTATTCAAATAAAAATCTTTCAGTATGAAATATAAAAATATATTTTTGACCTTGGTATTAAGTTTCATTGGAACTTTTTATGGCCAAGCCCAAGCAGGATTGGATTCACTGCCAGATCCTACCGAAGATATTGCCTTTGCGGCAAAACAAATCGAAAAATTCGTGCACCTTCGTTGGGCCTGCGGCAATCCCATCGCCTACGGCGTGGTTCGATCCAAAGGCATGAATATTTATCGCAACGAGATGAGTGCTTATATCAAAGACGGCAAGGAGGTTATCAAGATTGGCAAAAGGGTCAAGATCAACAAGAAGCCCATTACTCCGCAATCATTGGCAATCTGGAAAGCCAATTTTGAACTTCAAGATACCAATGCTGCAGCTGCCGTTCAATGCATCCACGGAGCAGGTCTTCACCAGATCAAAAAAGGCCAAGAATTGGACAATTTCTTCGAGCGACACGCGGACCAGAACAATAAATTGCTCATCCTCCAGCTTTTGGCTGATCGGTACCCCAAGATCGCAGAATTCGCCGGACTTGGGTATATTGATAGTACAGCAGCTCCCGATAAGCTATATCGATATACCTTAGAGGTGGTAACACCTCCTAAGCAAAAAACTTCTTGGTCGGCATCGAAAATAGTCCAAACGGTTAGCAATTACACCAAACCGAAAATGATTTCGCTCCAGGCCAACCAATTAGAGCGTGCTGTACAGTTGTATTGGGATAGAGAGTCCTGCTCTAAGATGTTCAATGCTTTTTTTATAGAAAGATCTTCCGACGGCAAGCAATGGACGAAACTAAATTACAAGCCACATTATTCTCCTATCTATTCAGACACAGCAAAGTTTGACAATCAATTCATGCACTATACAGATTCAGTTCCAGTCAATTATAGACCCTTTCATTATCGAGTCATTGGTGTGAATGCATATGGCGAAAGAAGCAATCCCAGCACGCCCATCGTGGCGAATGGTGTGGACAGGACTCCACCCAAAAAGCCCCGTATAACCCAAGTTGTCTTGACAGAGACCGCAGGAGATATAAACTGGGAATTCAAAGGAGATATGAGGGAGATAAGTGGATTTTACTGTGAGAGGAGCTATTCCATGGATGGTCCTTGGATGCAACTGCACGAGACAGTATTACCTCCAATCGTTAGACAATTTCGTGATACCTTGCCCATCCCACATTTTGCCAATTATTACCGAGTAAATGCCATCGACACCGCTGGAAATATGGCATTTTCCGAACCATTTGTCAAGTCCATGAACGACAGCATCCCTCCCAACAAACCAGAAGACTTATCCGCCAGCGTTTCTGAAACTGGCTACTTGTCCTTGGTTTGGAAACAAGACAATTCCCTCGATTTCAATGGGTATATCGTCTATTTTTCACACATTCGGAATGGTAAATATGTCCCTATCAGCGGTCGTTTATTCAATCAGGCGAAGTATTTCCAACAGTTGGATGCAACTACCTTGCACGAGCAGGAATTCATCTATATCGTAGCTGTTGACCGCTCCATGAACCCGTCTCTACACAGCGACACCATCACCATTCAAAAACCCGATTATATCCCTCCAGCCTTGCCTGTATTTACCGATTTCAAGGTGAATGACGATTATATCACGCTCCATTGGGCCCATAGTTCCTCTAGAGATTTGAAGTTTACGCATCTCCTCCGCTCCGATGACCAGGGTAAATCCTACAAAAAATTGGCCAGTTTGGACGCTAAGACCCTTACCTACAAAGACAGCGACTTGGCTGCAGATCAAATTTATCACTACGTTATGATCGCTGAAGATGATGCCAAAAACGTTTCGGATACCTCCGCAGCTTATTATTTGCGTTCCTATAGGGCATCGATTCAGCCTCCCACGGGCTTGAACTACAAAGATGGCCAACTGACTTGGACCAATCCGTCGAGTTCCGATACACAATTTCTATTATACAACGGCGATTCTCAGACCTCCCTGAAAAAATTAGCCACCGTGGATCAGCCTTTTTACAAAATAGACAAAAACATGACGGGTAAATTCTACGCCATCAAATGTATCAAAAACGGACAGACTTCACCGCTTTCCGCTCCTTATTTTATCAACAAAGTAAAATGACTTTCTTTAATACTGTTATATTGAATTTTTTGGGCGTCACCTGCACTTTGTGCAGGTCGCGGCCTTCACGGGTTCGCTGCGCTCCGTCTCTTTTCGCCCATAGGTCGATGGAGACCCTCCTGAAGGAGGCCGTTTCGGTCGCTGACGCGCAGAGGGTGATGCTTTTGGATAGAATTAGGGCTTTGCTATTTTAATCATGGTATAACCCTAAAAAAAAGGCCTGATTTTTACAGTACCAAAAAAGGACTGTATCCACCAAGCCAGTATATATTTTAACTAGTTATTAATTCAGCTAGCCAATCTGTCTTCTTTGTCCCAAGCCTCGAAGATGCCGTGATGTTTGTGATAGATTTCGCTTTTAAGCTCTTTTCTTGCAAAGAAAATTCGACTTTTTACCGTACCTAATGGTAGATCCAATTCTTCAGCTATTTCTTGATATTTATATCCTTCGAAATGCATAACAAAAGGCACTCTAAGTGACGAATCCAAATTGTCCACCATGTCGTATAACTCTTCGACCAAAATATTTGATTCTGCATCGTTATTGACCACGTGACTGCCACTATTGATAAAATGCTGGTTGTCCGTAGAGTCCATGATCATATTGACCTTGGCTTTCTTTCTATAGTTGTTGATGAAGATATTCTTCATGATGGTAAACAACCAAGCTTTGAAATTCGTCCCAGCTTGGAATTTATCCCTATTTATCAATGCTCTATAAGCAGTCTCTTGGTATAGATCTTTAGATTCTTCAGTACTTTTGGTCAGATTATAGGCAAAACTAAGCAGTATCTTTGCATATTGATCTATTTGCGTATTAAATTCTCTCGTACTCATCATCTTTTATTTTAGATAGACAAAAATACACTTTGTTTAATGAATTCTCTTAAAAATTAAACATTATTTTTATTTTTTGTATATTAAAGTATTGTTAAAATTCTAAATATACAATATAATGTGTTGATAATCAGTATAATGTAATTTATTTAATAATTTGTGAACAATTCTGGTTTTCAAGATTTATTGAAAATTGATCAATTTTTCATCAAAAAAATTCAAACTTTTATGTTTTGAAAGTGTAATATATACAATAACGTGTATTTTAGCTATTTTAATATCCAAAATCGAAGAATTTAGTCTTAGATTCATACTATTTTTTGTACTTTTGCATTTGAATATTTGAATAATACAATAATATTCAAGAATCTATATATTCAAATAATTATTATCAATGGCCAAAATTATTTTATTTTAGGTCAAAAAAAATATTTTAATCAATGAGTGAAAATAAATCAGATTACGGAGCGAGTAGTATTCAAGCATTAGAGGGATTAGAAGCCGTACGAAAACGCCCAGGTATGTACATCGGTAGTACTGATGGCAAGGGATTACACCACCTTGTCTATGAAGTCGTGGACAATTCCATCGATGAACATCTAGCTGGATTTTGCTCTCATATCGAAGTGATTATACATCCAGACAATTCTGTCTCGGTCCAAGATGATGGCCGTGGTATTCCGACTGGGATGCACGAAAAGCTTCAAAAATCGGCTTTAGAGGTTGTTATGACTGTTTTGCACGCTGGAGGTAAATTCGATAAAAACACCTACAAAGTTTCTGGTGGTTTGCACGGGGTAGGGGTTTCTTGTGTGAATGCATTGTCCATTTATTTGAAAGCTGAAGTATTCAGAGAGGGTAAATATTTTATCCAAGAGTATAGTCAAGGTAAGCCATTGGCAGATGTCAAAATGGTGGGTGATTCAGATATTCGCGGTACCAAAGTTACTTTTAGACCCGACCCCGAAATATTCGAAGTACTCGAGTACAAATACGAAACGCTAGCACATAGGCTAAGAGAATTGGCCTTTCTTAACGCAAAGCTAAAACTGACCCTCACCGATGAAAGAAATGTCGAAAATGGCGAACTAAAGCAAGAAACCTTTTATAGCGAGGGAGGTCTTTTGGAATTCGTTGAATACCTTGATGCAGCTAGAACCAAACTCAATGAAAAACCAATCTATCTAAAAACCAAAGATGAGGACGTTGAGATTGAAGTCGCTATGCAGTATAATACAGGCTATGCTGAAAATATTTATTCATATGTAAACAATATCAATACACGAGAGGGCGGAACCCACGTAAGCGGTTTTCGACGTGCCGTGAATAGGCTTTTCAAGCAATATGGAGACGATAACGGTCTGTTTAAAAAATTGACTTTTGCCATATCAGGTGAGGACTTTGGCGAAGGCTTGACGGCCATCGTTTCTGTAAAAGTTCAAGAGCCACAATTCAAGGGACAAACCAAAGGAGAGCTTGGAAATTCTGAGGTACTCGGTATTGTGTCCAGGGCTGTAGGCGATACGCTCAAAAATTATTTGGAAGAAAATCCAAATGAAGCCAAGCGAATAATCGACAAGGTAATCATGGCGGCCACAGCTAGGCATGCAGCTCAAAAGGCTCGTGAAATGGTACAGCGTAAAAACGTCCTGACGGGTGGAGGACTCCCTGGCAAGTTGGCGGATTGTGCATCGAAAGATCCAGCGGCAAGTGAGTTGTTTTTGGTCGAAGGGGATTCTGCAGGGGGTACTGCTAAGCAAGGGAGAGATAGGCATTTTCAAGCCATACTTCCGCTTAGAGGTAAGATATTGAACGTAGAAAAAGCGCTCGAATTCAAAATCTATGAAAACGAGGAAATAAAAAATATGTTCACTGCTCTCGGCGTGAGGATAGAAGACATCGACGGCGAGCGTATCTTGAATGTCTCGAAACTAAGATACCACAAAGTGGTCGTCATGTGTGATGCCGACGTTGACGGTAGCCACATTACAACACTTATTTTAACTTTCTTTTTTAGATATATGAAGCCTTTGGTAGAGCAAGGGCATATTTATATCGCCGCACCACCATTGTATCAAGTAAGAAGAGGAAAAGAATTTAGATATTGTTGGACGGAAGAAGAACGCCAATCTGCCATTACCGCTTATTCAAAGAGCGAAAAGGATGATTCTGTAAAAACACAGCGATACAAGGGTTTGGGAGAGATGAACGCCGAACAACTTTGGGAAACTACTATGGACCCTAGCACTCGAATTCTAAAAAAAGTGACGATAGAAGATGCCATGGAATGTGATAGAACATTTTCTATGTTGATGGGAGAGGATGTACCTCCGCGTAGAGCCTTTATTGAAGCCAATGCGCGTTATGCCAAAGTAGATATTTAAAAAAAATATTACACTTGGAAAAGAAAGAAGAATTGGCAAAGTCCAAGCCAAACGCTTCCTGGGATATTTGGAAGCCATTTTGGATATCGTTGGCATTTGCCTTGGGTATGCTGGTTCGAGTAAGTCTTGACCAAAGTGATGAGATTCCCCTTTTTAAGTTATCCAAGCACAGCACTCCAACATCTAGCAAATTTTCTGCTATTAAGTCTTTCGTAGGAGAAGAGTACTACCAAAAAATCAATACAGATTCGATGGAAGAATTGGCCATCGAAGATATGGTGGATCATTTAGATCCTTACTCTGCATATTTTTCTGCAAAACAACAAAATGACCATTTGCTCGCACTCCAAGGAAATCACAAAGGCATTGGAATCGAATACCAGGTTATTGATGACAGCGTTTATGTGACAAGAATCATCCCCAATGGCCCGGCTTCCAATTCCAAACTAAAACTGGGTGATATTATACTAGAAGCAAATGATTCGATTATTTCAGGCATTGAAAAGGAAGGATTGGCCATCCACAAAACATTGGTAGGCGAAGAAAATTCTATATTGAGATTGAAAGTAAAATCATTGGATGGACGGCTTGCACAACTGGATATAAAAAGAGGCTCTTATGAAATTCCCTCGATTGATCCTCCGATTAAATTGGCTAAAAACATTCTCTACCTGAAAATAAACCACTTTTCAAGCAAGGTTTATGGAGATTTTATGAAATATTTGGAAAATAACTTGGACCACACCCAGCCGACCAACTTAATTATTGATGTGCGGGATAATCCAGGTGGGATCTTGCAAGAAGTGACAAAAATGTTGTCCCAACTCATCACAGACAAGGGCGTTTTATTGGTTTATACGGATGGAGAAAACCAACAGAAAAATGAATACACTAGCACCGGTAAGGCTTTTTTTAATCTTGGTAAAATTGCGGTTTTAATCAATCAAAATTCAGCCTCTGCGTCTGAAGTACTTGCTGGTTCGCTTCAAGACCATGACAGAGCTGTCATAGTAGGCAACAATTCCTTTGGCAAAGGTCTCGTACAGACAGATCGTGAATTTGAAGATGGCTCAGCAGTAAAATTGACCATTTCAAAATATTATTTGCCGTCAGGAAGATGCATTCAAAGGCCCCTGAACGAGAAAGAAAAATCTGAAAATGCTAAAAGTAAAAAGGAATTTTTTACTGCTAAAGGACGCAAAATGACCGAAGGAGAAGGAATTCAACCTGATATTCGATTAGTGGATGCGAAAAACGATTCTTTGCAAAATTTAATATTTGAAATAAACAAAATTGCTTTTAAACTGGCTCGAAAAAATAAATTTCAATATTTAAACCAATTAAATTGGTCTCCAATTTTGTCCCAAAATCCAGTCATTTTAAGGCATTTTAATACAAAAACAACGGAAACCTTAGCTGAAACCGCATTTATTAAATATTGTCAAAACAACAAGCCTTCAAACGAAATATTAATCAACGAACCGTATATCAAGGCGGCAATTCAGTCTTTTAAATAATAATATTAAATTCCTTCTTATTCAACATAATCTAGGTCCTTCCCGAAAGTCTCTTTAAGCGTCTTTATCGACCAAAATGCTAACAAAATACAAATCAAATTGACTGTTAAGGCTGAATACAAAGGGTTCATCCATTTGGCGAAAGTTGTATAGGCGAAAGTTATTGGTATGACGGCTCCCCTTACAAAATTAGGAACAGTAGTGGTCACGGTAGCTCGGATATTCGTTCCAAATTGTTCTGAAGCTTGCGTCACAAAAATAGCCCAATATCCTGCTGAAAAGCCAATTGCAAAACTAACACAATAAAACGTCCAAGCACTGATTTCTCGTAAATTCACATAGACCAAAATGGTTAGGATGCACATGGCTAAATACAATATAACTACTTTCCTACGACTTCGCCACCATTGGCTGATCATGCCGCTGACTACGTCACCAATCGAAAGACCAAGATAACAAGCCACGATCGTATTCCCAGCTTTCATCGGTTCGGTTAAATACAAGTACTTGCTCAGTTCTGGACTCAACAAGATCAAGAGGCCTATAATGCTCCAGATGGGCAGTCCAACCATGATACATTTCAAGTATTTTGAAGCCGTTTCCCAGTTACTGAATAATTGGAAAAAATTCCCTCGGGCTACATTGGACTCCAGAGCTTTTTTATATATCCCAGATTCAAAAGCACTAACTCTAAGTACCAGCAACATCAAGCCCATTCCTCCTCCTACATAATAAGCCATCCGCCAGTCAAAGAGATCGTGTACTTTAGCTGCCACCACTGCGCCCAATGCCCCAAATGCAACAACTATCATAGTCCCTATTCCTCTATTTTCTTTGGAAAGTGATTCATTTACCAACGTGATACCAGCACCTAATTCTCCAGCTAGGCCTACTCCTGCCAAAAAGCGAATGACGGCATATGCTTCTATATTCGTGACCATGCCATTAGCAATATTAGCTATCGAATAGACGAATATACTACCAAATAACACCGAAAGACGCCCTTTTTTATCACCCAATACACCCCATAAGATCCCGCCAACCAACATGCCAAACATTTGCATATTCAATAAAAATATCTTGTTGGGCTCCAGCGAACTCCCTTGGTATCCTAGTTCTGCCAAGGAGGGATTTGCCACCACTCCAAACAGAATCAAATCGTATATATCCACAAAATATCCTAATGCTGAGATCAATACCGCACTATTCAGGATCTTAGTATTGTTTTCGTTCATCTTTTTTATTCAATGTTAAGGAATTTTTCCTACAAAAAAAGCAAAATAAAGGGTATCCGCAAAGTCAAAGGGCAATTTTTTTATCAAAACTCCATTGGTTTGGGTAATTTCTATATTTCCGTTGATGCCCACTTTATCTGGCTCACTATTCCTTAACCACCAATGCTTTATCATCCCATCCTGCTTTTTGTCCTTGATCACCAATGTATAGCAACCTGGTGTCAATTTTATTTTGTCCTTATACACGGTGCTGTCTTCCAAATTATCTCTACTTATCACTACTGTTCCTTGGTCGTTTAGGATCGAATAACTCGTCTCTTTGGCCCGATTCTGATCGTTTGCTTCTATTTTTAAAATCCATTTTTCGGGCAAAACCATAGGCGCTTGATATGGAGAACGTTGAGTATTATTGTTTTTATTTTTATCGTCTAATCCATTGACCTTGAGGATGTTTGCGATATAGTATTTTGAATTTTTAATTTTCCTAAATTCTATATTTGGAAGGTAAACCGTGATTTTTTCTCCAGGTAAAACCAAGCCATTCCAATGGTATATCTGCTTTTTGTGATTGTCCAGTCCGTGTTCTATATCTATTTGGGTGAGGTTGTTTTTTCCAGTATTTTTAACGACAACCATCGGAGATTGGCAAGTGGGATTGAACCGCGCGTATTCATCTTTGTCGGTTGGTCTGATGATTTCTTCCATTGCCGCATCATTTTCGAAATTATACTCTTCATATTCTATCAATTGATGGCATTGACGATATTCGCCTTGTTCCTCTTCTTGAAATGACGGTGGCTCTATTGAGTAATCCAAAGTCAAGGTGTCACCTAAATTAATCCAAGGCGTTAAATCAAAGTAATATTCGTCGATTTTGGTTCCAGGACACCACCCAGCTCTATCGAATTGCCATGTGCCACCTTGCGGGTGGATGGGATTCATCCCGCAATCTTTCCAAATATTCCAAAAGAATTTTTCTTCGCCATTTACCCTCCAACTGTGTTTTTTAGCCACCCATTCACAACAATTGTAAGGGCCAAAATGCCCGTGCCCACTGATACGGCTTAACAAGGAAACATGCTTAGTCCTAGGGTCTAAAATAACCTTTGTGGACTTGAAGATGCTATCTTTTGCCAATGCCCCATAAGAATAAAGCCCCGTCGGATAAATATTGCGAACTGCGATGCTTTTGCGCTCAGGTTTACCTTTGATGAAAACAAATTTTAAATCCAAAAGCTCTTGGTTATTGCCAGAAATTATCCTTTTGGTACCCGTCAATATGGGCGCATAATCGGTAATGTCATAGATGAATTCTTTGCCATTTGGACCTAAATCCAAGCGTTTTCCATAGGGGGTGATGAATCCAGCCAGCTCGAATCGCTCTCCTGTGCTGTCTGTAAGCACCGTGTGGGTATGATAGTCCCATTCACCGCAAGGGAAGGTATCAGCAGCAGTTCGTACATCGCATTTTATTTTCTGTATCAAGTATATTTTGCGCCATTCGCCGCTGGTCTTCGGGAATCTAATCGTCCCTGAGTATGGTTGATTCCAGCCCTCTGGACTGGGATCGCTAAACTTGAACATTTGAACCGTGAAGGTGTCTTTTGTTGTATTTTGGGCCTTAGTGTAAGAAGGAAGATTTAGCAGGCAAATGAAAATAATTTTGAGTAAAATATTCCAAATTTTTATTTTTTGCCACATATATACAATGCTTTTTTTCGCAAGATATAAATTCATTTTATTATTATTTGATTTTTGTATGCCCCTATATTCTATAGGGTCGGGTCGTTCATGACTCCGCTTCGCTTCGGTCTCTCCATCTGATTTCGAGACTGGTCTCCTAGCCTTCGCCATGGAGACCATCATTTCCACCCCTCATACACTAAGTTTATTGAGGGTATGTGTTCACTTCTTCAAAGTATTGGGAGAAGTAAATCATCGTATTATTCTTTGGCTTTACTCATTATTATTCCACGGTTTGTTATTTTTTCAATTACCTTTCGTCTATATTTGTACATCATAAAAAAATAGTTTTTGTATGCGAGTTCTTATTTTTTCATTATTTATTTCAGCATTGATCATGAATTGTAAATCCAACCCATACAAACCAGATTTGGACATGAAAGAAAAGATTTATTTTGGATCTGAAGGAGGAGTTGCTGGGAGTCGAAACGAATTTATTTTAGTAAAAACAGGGCAAATCTATAAAAAAGTGGATACGACGTATAAGAAAGTCGCTACATTAAAGGAAAATACGGCCCTTCAGCTCTTCGAATTGGCGCAAAATTCCAATGTATTTACCCAAGGGTATAACGAACCTGGCAATATGTCTCAATTCATGGAATTTAAAACCCTAAAGAATACAGATAGGCTGGTTTGGAGTCAAAATGACGCCTCATTGCCCAAAAACATTAAAACTTTTTACGGAATCTTAAGTAAAGCCATCAAATAGGTTTATTCTCTTACAGTGGTTACTCTTTTGCCATAGGTAGGGAAAGATGCACTGCCATAATGTGAAAAACGAGAATTAGCCTTGATTGGCAGCTTGTAGTGATTCATAAAACTCGAAAAGAAAGCAGTAAGTTCTTCGGTTTTGATATTGCGAGAACTGGGTTTTAAATGGTAAGCGATGTGCTTGATGGTACCATCTTTTTCAAAGAAGATATTGATCCAAATTTTTACTCCTTTTATATCGTATTTTATCTGATCAGCATAGTTTTCCATACCAATTAACAAGGCAACCCATTTCTCATAGGCTACACTCATGTCATTGTCACACACACTCAACAGTACTTCATCAAAAGTTAGATTTAGCTTTTCATATCCTTTGTCATGTTCGCCGATCAAAAAGACTTTTGGCAAGGAATCTACTCCTGCATATCCACTGTGTGAAGCCTGAGCAGCAAGCCCAAATGACATAAAAATAAAAACTATGAGGCAATTTTTCATGAACTGTTTCTTAATATTTAATCTACGCTAAACAACATCAAAAGTGGCTAAATATTTTCACAATCCCTAATTATTTAAGATAAAATTAATGAATACGATATATTAAATAATTCTATAATAAATAAAATATTTATTAACAGAATATTATACATAATGAAAATATATAATATCTTTGTAAAAAAAAACTTTGAAATGATCGTCGATTTATTATTGTTCGTATTCATTGTGTCTGGATTTTACCTTGGATTTACCAAAGGATTTATGAAAGTTATTGGTTTTGTTTTAACCATAATATGTTGTTTGGTATTGACGATAAAGGTCTCGCCTGTCATCCATCAGTGGCTTTCAGAACATGTTGTGGGTCTAGAAAATGGTGTCCACATGGTGTCCATTGGGCTAGGACTTGCTTGCACTTTGGCGTGTTTGGGATTGATTTTGTATTTTATCCAGTCTAAGGTCAATCTCGCAAATCTTGGTCCAGTAAATAAAGTAACGGGAGGTTTGGTATTGATGGGTATATTTTTGCTTGCCTATAGTTCGCTGGTTTGGTTTTGTGATCAATCTTCGATTTTTTCAAAAAGTACCAAAAGAAATTCTGTAAGCTACGAATATTTGATAAAAATAAATGATAAAAGCTCCAAATCTACGAAGTATCTTCGACCTGTATTGAACAGTCTCAGAGGTATGTCTGAAGCATCAATGCAGATTAAAAAAACAAAAAACACGTAGTTCCGCATGAAACAAAGCTTAATTCTTTTATTTTTCAGTTGTCACTTTTTTGCTTCCGCTCAGGTATTAGATAGCACCATACAGAAAAATCTTCAAAAGATTTATGCTCATTCTTTGACCAATGCTCAATCTTATGATTGGCTACGATATCTCTGTAAGAGGGTAGGCAATAGGCTAAGTGGAACCCCAGCTGCAGCTGCTGCTGTAGAATATACCCGCTCTATACTTGATACTTTGGGGCTAGATTCAGTCTGGCTTCAGCCCTGTTTGGTTCCACATTGGGACAGGGGCGAAAAAGAGCTTGTTCGAGTGGTTAATTCTCAAAAATGGGGAACCATTGATCTAAAATGCTTGGCTTTAGGTAATACTACGGGAACTGGCTCTGAAGGCATCTTGGCTCAAGTTGTGGAAGTAAAATCGTTGAAAGAGTTAGAGAATTTAAGCGATAGCGAAGTAAGAAATAAGTTTGTTTTCTTTAATAGACCGATGAATCCTGAACATTTGAGAACTTTTAAGGCATATGGTCAAGCGGTTGACCAAAGATCTCAAGGCCCATTGCTTGCTCAAAAGAAGGGGGCTTTGGGGGTATTGGTTAGATCCATGACAGTCAATTTTGATGATATTCCACATACAGGGGCAACGAAAACAGATGGAAACAAGCCATCCATACCTGCATTTGCTATTTCTACCAATGATGCCAATCGACTTAGTAATATTTTGAAGACTGAGTCAAACCTTAAGATTTTTATGCTCAATTCGGCTAGGATGTTGAAGCAAAAACTGTCCTATAACGTCATAGGGGAATTAAGGGGAACAATAAAGCCCAATGAAGTCATAACGGTGGGCGGACATTTGGACTCTTGGGATGTAGGAGAAGGTGCGCACGATGATGGAGCTGGTTGTGTACAATCCATCGAGGTATTGAGGACTTATAAGAAATTGGGTTTTAAACCAAAGCATACTATACGTGCTGTGATGTTTATGAACGAAGAGAATGGATTGGCAGGGGGACTGGCTTATGCGGCTGATTCCACATCTGGCATAAGCCATTTTGCTGCCATTGAGAGCGACGCAGGGGGATTCACTCCTCTAGGCTTATCCTATGAGGATGCTCCTAAAGAAATGGATTTATTAACACAGATAGGGAAGTATTTGGCGGTTTACAATCTCAGGGTAGGCCCAGGTGGGAGTGGATCTGATATTTCTCCACTTAGGGGCAAAGCAAGATTGCTGATGGGTCTCGAACCAGATAGTCAAAGATATTTTGATATCCATCATACAGAAGATGATAATTTTGAAAAAGTGTCAAAGCGCGAGCTAGAATTGGGAGGAGCAGCGATGACTTCTTTGGTTTTCTTACTCGATCAATTAGACAAATAATACATAGATTTTATTAAGGACAAAATGGTCTTTTTAATAGATTATTTTGAAATTAATTCCGAATAAGAATAATATATGCTAAATATGATTTATTGTAAATTAATAATAATTATTATTTAGTATTTACCGTGAAAAATAATTAAAAAATTTGAAATTAAAAATTTTAATTCTTGGAAAAATATCCATATATTTGCACTGGTTTTATTAATATAAAAGAACATATCATATTAACAAAAAATATTCAAATTTAGTAATTATGAAATTTAGAACTTTAATCCTGCCCATCCTTGCGTTGGTAGTTATGCTAGGGGGCAGTTCATGTAAAAAGAAAACCACTCCAGAAACCTTTTTGGAGGTAAAGGATTTTAATGCCTCAACTACATTGAAATGGCATCAGAAATTTTTGGAAATGGACAAATATGCAGATAACTTTCGACCGATTCCTGGTCCTAGGGCTTTGGCATATATTGGATTGGCTGCCTATGAAGTGTGTATCCCAGGTATGCCAGCTTACAATAGCTTCAGAGGTAAGTATTTTGGACTAAACCTTCCTACAGCTGAAACTGGAAAGGCTATACACTGGCCAACTGCACTAAATGCTTGTTATAAGGATTTATACCTTAAGTTTTTTAACGATGATAAACAAACCCCAGAAGGATTAGTTGCTTTACAAAAAACATTTTCTCAGTACATCACCGAGTTCGCAGCTACTCAAGAAGAAACCAATAAGGCAGAAGTCAATAATGATGAAGTGTATAACCGTTCTGTTAAATGGGGTAAAGATGTAGCAGCGGCAGTTTGGGCTTGGTCTGAAACAGACGCAATAGGTGTTAAGGCTCACAATTCTCCTTACGATCCAAGTCATATTATGCCTACAGGTATTGACAAATGGATCAAAACCAATGACAATGGGCAATATCCAGCATATCCTTTTGGGGGTAGAGTTAGAACTTTTGCGATCAGTGAAAGCGATAAGCTTTGTCCTGCACCTTTGGCTTGGAGCACCGATGATAGATCCCAACTCTACGCTCAAGCAATGGAAGTTTATGCATTAAATACACCGAAATTATCATACGAAGATCAGTGGATTGCTGAGTTTTGGTCTGACGATTTAGAGAATGTATCTTTTTCGCCTCCTCCTAGATTGATAGCAGTTGCTTTACAATTTATTGAAAAGCAAAATTCAAGCCTTGAAGAAGCTATTTATACTTGTGCAAAATTAGGGATGGCTCTGAATGATGCGGGTGTAGCTTGTTGGCACTCTAAGTACTATTACAACTTTTTGAGACCTGAACAATATATCAAAACTTATATCGATCCAACTTGGGAGCCACACTTAAAGAACCCTTTGACTGGAGAAAAGGGTCTTACTCCTAATTTCCCAGCGTTCCCTTCTGGTCACTCAACATTTGCAGGAGCTGGAGCTGACGTCCTTGAAAATATTTTTGGCAATGATTTTGAGATTTTTGATAGATGTCACGAAAATAACGGAGGACTTTTCATTGGAAACCCTAGGTATATTACACCTGATATCATGAAAGTAGAAGATGCAACATCTCGTATTCCACTAGGTGTTCACTTTAGGATGGACTGTGAGGAAGGTATCGCTCTAGGTGAAAAAGTAGCCAGAAAGGTTAATGCCCTAAAATGGAAAAAATAGGTATATAAATTAGGAATAATTTTAAAGGCTGTCTATTTTGGCAGCCTTTTTTATAATATTAAATTAAATGAAGAGAATATTATTTTTGTTGGCCAGTATTTCGACTATTGTTGGCTGTAGAGACAAAACAAGCTTGAAGGAAAATAAAGTGTTTTTCCCCAATGGCAAATTAAAATTATTGTATTACACAGAAAACGACAAATTGAATGGTGATCGTTTTGAATATGACTTACAAGGCAACCTAATAACTAAGTTTAAATTTAAAAACGATGTGCAATGCGATACCGCTTTTTATTATTACCCTAATGGGAAATTAAATGAGTATCAGATATTCAAAGAAGGTAAACGAGAAGGCAATATGGAAAGGTATTGGCCTAATGGATCCATCCAAATAAAATCCCAATTCAAAAATAATCAACAAGATGGATTATATTTCAAGTTGGATAGTTTAGGCGATACATTGATAACTATTAACTACCGAATGGGAAAAATCCTTGAAGTCAAAAATGATGAAGCTTTTCAAAAGTTAAAATAAATTGCGAATTCTTTCTATCGGTTATCCAACTAGGATGTCCATAATGTATGAAAAGGAAGCAAGAATGAGGTGCTTTAGTATGAATTTCCTTAGAATTTTTGCTGTTTCAAAGTTACAATTATTAAATACGTGAAATTGGGATAATTCTACCATGAATTAATATTAATTTGTTTTATAGCATTATTTAATTATACTATATTGAAAAATGAAATATATAAGGAAAATATTGAATTTGTAATTAGGTTTTTAGGTTAAATGAAAATTTTTTATATAAAAAAAGTCCTCATTTTAGATAATAAAATTATCTTTGCACCTGATTAAGTAGTAAGTAAGAACATATCCAATTTAAAAGAAAATATTCAAATTTAGTAGTTATGAAATTTAAAGGTTTATTTCTGCCTATCCTTGCGTTGATAGTAATACTAGGAGGCAGTTCATGTAAGAAGAAAACGACCCCAGAATCATTTTTGGAGGTAAAAGAATTTAGTGCTGCAACAACTTTAAAGTGGCATCAAAAATTTTTGGAAATAGAAAGATATGCTGATGGTATGAGACCAATTCCAGCACCAAGGGCTTTAGCATATATCGGATTGGCAGCTTATGAAGTTTGTATTCCAGGTATGCCAGCTTATAACAGCTTTAAAGGTAAATATTACGGGTTAAATCTGCCAACAGCAGAATCTGGAAAGGCTATTCACTGGCCTTCTGCACTGAATGCTTGTTACAAGGATTTGTACCTCAAGTTTTTAACAGATAATAAGCAAACTCCAGAAGGGCTAGTGGCTCTAAAAATGCCATTCTCTCAATACATCAATGAGTTCGCTGCTACACAAGAAGAAACAAATAAAGCTGAAGTCAATAATGATGAAGTTTATAATCGATCAGTAAAGTGGGGTAAAGATGTTGCTGCTGCAGTTTGGGCTTGGTCTGAAACAGATGCATTTGGGGTAAAAGCTCAGAATTCTCCTTTCGACCCAAGTCACGTAATGCCTACAGGTATCGACAAGTGGGTGAAAACAAATGATAACGGACAGTATCCAATGTTCCCTTTTGGAGGAAGAGTTAGAACATTTGCAATCAGTGAAAGCGACAAACTTTGTCCACCACCTTTGGCTTGGAGTACAGACCAAAGATCTCAACTTTATGCGCAAGCTATGGAAGTTTATGCAGCAAATACGCCTAAATTATCTTATGAGGATCAATGGATTGCTGAGTTTTGGTCTGATGATTTAGTGAATTTAACTTTTTCACCACCTCCAAGATTGATTGCTGTTGCTCTACAATTCATTGAAAAGCAAAATTCAAGCCTTGAAGAAGCGATTTATACTTGTGCAAAATTAGGTATGGCATTGAATGATGCGGGTGTTGCTTGTTGGCATTCTAAGTTCTATTACAATATTTTAAGACCAGAACAATATATCAAGGCCTATATAGATCCAACTTGGGAACCACACTTGACAAACCCTTATAATGGACAGAATGGTATCACTCCTAATTTCCCAGCTTTCCCATCGGGTCACTCAACATTTGCAGGCGCGGGTGCTGACATCCTTGAAAATATTTTTGGCAATAATTTTGAAATCTTCGATCAATGTCATGCTAACCAAACTTTATTCAACGGTACTCCTCGCTTCATTACACCAGATATCATGAAAGTTGAAGATGCAACATCTCGTATTCCACTAGGTGTTCACTTTAGAATGGACTGCGAAAAAGGTATCGCTCTAGGTGAAAAAGTAGCTAGAAGGGTTAACGCCATTAAATGGAAAAAATAAAATTATAAAACTTTTATAATAAGAAAAAGGCTGTCAATTTTGGCAGCCTTTTTTGTTTTATGAACTTTGATGAAGAAAGGATTAAGTTTAGGTCGATATTATTCTTGTTTCGGTTTGAAGGGTGAAATAGCGCTCGTCACATATTCAATCCACCG
The DNA here is from genome assembly GCA_016720635.1 of Saprospiraceae bacterium. Classification (GTDB taxonomy): domain Bacteria; phylum Bacteroidota; class Bacteroidia; order Chitinophagales; family Saprospiraceae; genus JADKKF01. The sequence goes on along the minus strand of JADKKF010000009.1, from coordinate 146,137 downwards.
CAAATGCTAATCGTCTGCCCAGTAATATAGGAGGCGCGATCACTCGATAGAAATATACACAAATCTGCTACTTCATCGGCCTTTGCCAAGCGTTTCAAAGGGATATTGGCAAGGAATCCCTCCTTGGTCTTTTCATCCAACTGATGCGTCATATCCGTCTCGATGAATCCAGGAGCGATGGCATTGCAACGTACATTCCGAGAGCCAAGCTCTTTGGCGATAGACTTTGTAAAACCAATAATACCCGCTTTACTGGCAGCATAATTGGCTTGACCAGCATTGCCAAATACGCCTACAACCGAACTCATATTCAAGATAACTCCGTTTTGAGCTCGAATCATGGGTTTGATCGCGTGTTTGGTAAGGTTGAAAACCGACTTGAGATTGACGTGAATTACATCGTCCCATTGCGCCTCACTCATGCGCAGCATCAGCGTATCTTTCGTGATTCCAGCATTGTTAATCAATATATCGAGCTTGCCAAAATCGGTCAAAAACTGCTGAACCAAGGCCTCTGCTTCATTGTAATTGCTGGCATCGGAAGCATATGCTTTAACCTTCCTTCCGCCCGCACTCAAAGACTTAGCCAATGCCTCAGCTTGTTCTTGCGACGATCGATAGGTAAATCCTACATCGCAACCCGCTGCAACAAATTTTTCCACCAAAGCAGCCCCAATGCCCCTGCTTCCTCCTGTTATTAACGCGCACTTGCCTTCCAATTCCATATTATATTTTTTACGAAGATAGCAAAAAATTGATATTTCAAAACTTGATTAAGAAATACCTTATCAATTATTATGGCACAACCCTACGGGTCGGGTCGTTCGTGACTTCACTTCGTTTCGGTCTCGACATACATATCTGTCGAGACTGGTCTGTACCCAGACCATCACTACCACCCCTTGTGCACATTGTACAATTGGTAAGAATTAAAATGTATAAATCCGTCTATATCAATGCAGCAAATATTGTACGGAATTAATATATACTATTTAAAATTATTATGAACAAAATATAATTTTTGGCACAGTATTTGCAATTTACCTAGATAGTTTAGGTTAAATAATGTGTGAATAATGATTTTTGTGAGTGGCCAACCTGGTCTCAGGTTGGCTTATTTTTTGTTATACTAGGGCATTCACAATGGTTTGGGCCTTGCGGTGATGGTGTTTTCAAACTAGAAATAAACATATTCTTAATCATATCTATTACGAGCCCAAAACTCAAATTTTGCATTGGATCACGTCTGATGAAAAATCCGTGATTGAAGCCAGGCGATTTATATTTTTTTTGTCACTTTTTGTTAAGTTTAATGTATCTATTGTATCGTGTAGCTCACATTTCGTCCACTTCCATCTTTTTCAATCAATCCTTTATTAATCAAATTCGACAGAATACGTTTTACAGTAGGTAATGGTATCGCCAGTTTCTCAGAAATTTCTCCCGACTGAATGTTCGGACGGTTTTGAATAATCGTATAAATTGATTTTTCTTTGGGCGAAAGCTGTGTTTCCATACCGCTTTTTTGAAGTTTCATCAAAAGTTGTGATTGGATATTTGACAAGCAATTCAAAAAGAACTGTATCCAAATGGTTACATCTTCATTAGGGCGCTGTGCCTGACAACCTCTAAGTACCTTATAATATTCGTTTTTACGGTTTTCTATTTCGTGTTCAAAACTCACGTATTGTATCCATTTATATCCGTTTTTAATTAATAATAGCGTTGAAATCAAACGACTTAACCGTCCATTTCCGTCTTGAAAAGGATGAACGCTTAAAAAATCATAAACAAAAGATGCTATTTTGATTAAAGGGTGTACCACTGTTTCGGTATTATACCAATTTACTAATTCTCTTATGGCATCTTCGGTAGCAACCCCGGCTTCAGTTGTTTGAAAAATTATTTGTCTTGTACCATCAGGAAATGAGGCTTCAACTGCATTACTATGCGCCTTATAATTGCCTTTATGCCATTGGTCTTTGACACTATATTTCATCAAACTATTGTGTAAACTTTTGATATGGCTTTCAGTAAGATTGATTTTTTCGTAAGATTCCGAAATCAAGTCCAATACTTCAAAATAACCGACTACTTCTTGCGAATCTCTGTCTGTGAGTTTTGTTATATCAATTTTTTGAAGTAGAACATCTACTTCTTCATCACTCATTTTGTTGCCTTCAATTCGGTTTGAAGCTCCTACGCTTCGCACTGTGGCGATACTTTTTAACTCTTTGAGGCTTTGTCCTTCTTTTCGCTCAATTGCTGTCCAATTTGCATCAAAGCGGTCTATTTCACTGATTAAGTTAATCAGCTTCCAGTCAATATCTAGTTTAAAATTATATACTTCGTTATCCATTGTGATACGTTTTGATACGCAAAGATACGATTAGGCTTTGGAATTGCACGTAAAATATGATACGATATGATACGTTTAGATTCAATTATGATACGAACAGGTGATTTGGTTTTAATTGACACAAAGTCTTTCGGCGCATTCGATACGCCTTGCTACCAACACCCCTATCACCGAGATTCGGCATAGATTTTTTCAAAAATAGATTTATCTACCTCGGATAATTTTTGCCCCCTGCGCTCTAATACGCGATCCATCGACTCAAGAGCTTTATCCAACTTATAATCAGTAAAGCCCCCAGCTCCCCCCCAACTAAAATGTGGTATATAATTGCGTGGAAATCCATCACCAAAAATATTACATGACACGCCAACGACCGTACCTGTATTGAACATCGTATTGATGGCACACTTGCTATGATCCGCCATAAATAGGCCACAAAATTGCTCCCCTGTATTGACAAATTTTTGACTCGGATAATTCCAAAGTTTGACCATGTCATAATTGTTCTTTAGGTTGCTATTATTGGTGTCGGCACCTATATTGCACCATTCTCCTATAACACTATTGCCAAGGAATCCGTCATGGCCCTTGTTGCTATTGGCCATCATGACAGCATTGTTTAGTTCTCCGCCAGCTCTACACCCTGGGCCTATGGTTGTAGCACCATAGATTTTGGTAGCCAATTTAGTAATGGAATGTTCGCAAAAAGCGATAGGACCTCTAAAATTTCCCCCTTCCATGATCTCGGCGTCTTTTCCAATATAAATGGGTCCTTGCGTGGTGTTAAAATTGCAATATTCAACTTTTGCACCTTCTTCCAAAAATATCGGATGGCTACCTATCTTGCCATTGGTTGGTGATAGAGGTGCGGACTCTCGACCATGGGTGATGGCTTCGAAATCAGCTTGAATCGCCACAGCGTTCAGCTTGAATATATTCCAAAGGTTTTTTATCTCTAGGAGCGGCCCTTGAAAGTTGATTTTTTCCTTCAATTCCCAAGTATGATGAAGTTCTGATTCTGTTATTACAGCGGCAATGATTGTATCTCCGTGCATGAGGCACTGACCTGGATCTTGAAGCGCATTGATAGCTGCGCAAAGGTCTGAACTTGGAAATACGCCTCCATTGATGGCTTTATAAATGCTTGAGGGCGGAGTTGGAAATTTTGGGGCAAGATATTCTTGGGTGAGGTGCCCTATTTGAGTATTTAATGCGAGCTCCCATTTTTCATGAATGGTAAGGATTCCACAACGCAAGTAAGAAACGGGCCTAGTAGCAGTGAGAGGCAACAAATCGTGCCATCTACCATCGTCGAATAATATTGTTTTCATACACAAGGATAAATAAAAAAGCCCCGATAAAATCGAGGCTCAAATATACTCTTTAATCGAATATTAATTCTTTGAGAACTTAGCAAATTTTTTGTTGAATTTGTCAATTCTACCCGCAGTATCAACAAATTTCATCTTACCAGTGAAGAAAGGGTGAGATTTAGCCGATATTTCTAATTTTACCAATGGATACTCTTTGCCATCTTCCCAAATAACGGTGTCTCTAGTATTGCAACAAGACTTCGTTAAAAAGGATTCATCGCATGATAAATCTTTGAATACAACTAATCTATAACTTTGTGGGTGAATATCCTTTTTCATTTCTTAAATTTTTAATTCATATTACATTTAGTAAAAGCCTAGGTCTTACCAATTTTGGCTTTGGAGGTGCAAAGTTAATTATTATTTTCTAATTTGTAAAATAATTTTACTAAAAAAGAAATTTGATTAAACCATGGACATTAATTTGAGTCATAGAATGTAATTGAGAAGCTAATATGAGCCATTTAGAAGATCATGAGATTTTATCCATCATCAAAAATATTACTGAGTCCGAACGCGGGTTTAGGTTATTGGTTGGCAAGTATAAAGAAAGGCTTTATTATCTCATTCGAAGGATGGTTTTATCCCATGATGATGCGGACGATATTCTACAAAATACCTTCATAAAAGTTTTTCGTGGAATAGAGGGCTTCGAAGGTAATAGTCAATTATTTACTTGGTTGTATAGGATTGCGACGAATGAAACTTTGACCTTTATAGAACAGAAAAAAAGAAAGAAAACGGAGACCATAGACAATCCTGATTTGGGTTTGGTGGGTTCCTTAAAAGCAGACCCTTTTTTCGAAGGGGGACAAGCGGAGATTAAGTTGGCAAAGGCATTGTTAGAGCTACCAGAGAGACAAAAATTGGTTTTTCAGATGAGGTATTATGATGAACTTTCATACAAGGAAATTTCTGAAATTTTGGGAACGAGCGAAGGTGCATTGAAAGCTTCATATCACCACGCTGTGGCTAAGGTTGAGCAATTTTTTAAAGTTAATGATTAATGTTTGAATATGAAAAACTTAGATAAGAATGAAAATTTAGAATTCTTGAAAGGAATCAATAAAAACCCGTTCAAGACACCAGTGGGATATTTTGAAGGATTGGAAAAGGAAGTATTGAACAAATTAGCACCACCAAAAGCCAACATCCGCGTGGTTAAAAATACCAGATTTAATCTGATGTCCATTGCCGCATCTGTGACTTTGTTGATCTGCAGTGGATACCTCTATATGAAAATGGAATCATCCAATCGGGAAAATGCAATGGTTAAGAATGAAACGGTGATAAAGAATTATTTGCTAGACAGGATCGATGAAGTGGATTATGAAACTTTGTATTCATGGAATGTTGAGGAAGATGACGTCGAGTTGGACGGAGCCGTTATAGAAGAGTTGGATTTAGATCAGATAGAACCAGAAAGTCTCATTGATTTATAATTAATAATAATTTATTTAAAAGTGCAATTATGAAAAAGTTTATGTTGTTAGTTTTCGTGACTATGTCGCTATGTGCTACAGGTCAGAATAATAGAATGAATGAAAAAAGAAAGGAAAAATTGGAAGCACAGAGAGTAGCTTTCATTACCCAAAAACTCGATTTAACACCCGAAGAATCACAAAAATTTTGGGGAATCTACAATGAGCATATGAACAAGGAGCAAGAGCTCAAAAGAGCCATGCGTGATCTTCGTGAAGACATCCCATCGATGTCAGAATCTGAAGCAGATCAGGCCATCAAATCTTGGATTGAAAATGGTCAAAGAGAAATGGATCTAAGGAAAAACACTTACTTTCAGTTGCGCAAAGTATTGCCTGCCAACAAATTGGTAAAATTGCCTTTGGCAGAAAGACAGTTTAAAGAAAAACTATTGCAACAAGTAGGCAATAGGATGAAAGAGCGCAGAAATATGCAGTAAGTGCGGTAGTAATGAATTAACTATATTGGATTAAAGGGTTGCCTTAAGCGACCCTTTTTTATTTTTTCGAAATACGAAATTTAACCTTGCTGAACTTGCTTTACATAAGCTGATAAGTCGAAAATCTCGATGGGACATGCATCCCAATCGTGGATCCAACACACGACCAAATCGCATCCTTGCATATCATATCCACGGGTATAGAACTCACTACTTTTGTATAAAAATTCAATGCGAACATGCTCCCACCAATTATTCTCTCTATCAAAGCATCTCTTGGCTTCACCCTTGGGAAAAACATTTTGGATCCGCTCGATATTATACCCCAGCTCTGCGCTCACCATGCTAAAGAGCGATAAAACGCCTTGTTCATTGGTTGGGCCATAAGTTACACCTCTAAAATGGATGGGTTCACCAAAAATTATTTTATTTCGCGAACCAGCATGCATATATGATGGAGCAGCGATGTTTTTAGCTTCAGGGTTACTTGTTGCTACTTTTCCGTTAGTGCTTGTGGTTTTGATTTGATTCATAGGATTTGTTTCAAGTGTACTAATTGTTTCTAAAGATTTTGAAATTTGCACATTTGTATTTTCTAATAATTGTTCGACAGATTTTTCAGCAGAGTGCAATTTTTGAGCCTCCAAAAAGGCGGTATTAATCGTGCCCCATTTGCGCTTATATATCCTCGATGGAAATCGACATCGTGTCTTTATCAGGTATTCGTTGGGTTCTTTTTTTGTCTCTTGAAAGAGCAAATACAAATCGTTCAATAGCTCTGCATCAGACACTTCAATGTTACCATTGGCCCTAACTGATTTTAACTCAGGATCATCTACATCAGCGGCTTCCAATGCTTCGTTCCAAGATCCAAAGTGATAACGAATAGTACCCTTAGATATATTGGTCTTTGCGATGAAATCCAATTGTGTTAAAAATCCATTGCTGGATTTGTTGAAATGCTTTTTTATCTCTTTTATGATGTGATCTCTTGTCATTGCCATAGCGCTGATTATTTACACGAGGCAAAAATAATTAATTTCATAGAGAAAGGTGCACTAATTGTGAAAAATAATATTAATTATTTTCAAATATGTAGTAAAATCGATAGAAAAAGCGTAGATGCCCTTTATTCTTTTTTAAAATATTTTCTAAAGAGTATTTGCCAAGCGAATGAGAACATTGGCAAATTTCCAAACATCCAAAAATGAATTGTAAAGTGGGACAGGTGCTACCCTCACGATATTGGGCTCTCTCCAATCTGCCATGATGCCATTTTCATACAACAAATGAATAAATGCTTTGTCGGCTTTGTTAACGGCTAAGGAAAGTTGACAGCCTCTCATTTCGACTGCAAGAGGGGTGAGTATTTGAATTCGATGGTTTTCATCCAGCTTTACCAATAAATCAGCCAAATACCCTGTAAGACGGGTGCTTTTTTGCCGTAAATGCTGCATTTCAGCCCTATCAAAAATATCTAAAGATGCCTTGATAGCCGCCATGGATAGGATAGGAGGATTGCTCAGTTGCCAAGCATCGGCGCCTTCCATTGGTATAAAATTTTTATCCATCAAAAATCGACTTTGCTGGTCATGGCCCCACCACCCTTCGAATCTGGAGATTTCTTTTTTATTCGAATATTTTTTATTTACAAATACACCTGAAAGTGAACCTGGCCCACTGTTTAGATATTTGTAAGTGCACCAAGCTGCAAAATCTGCTCCCGAATCTCCCAAAGCGCAAGGGATATTGCCTGCCATATGTGCCAAATCAAATCCAGCAACGATGCCAAATTTATGACAGGTGTCGGTGATCGATTTCAAGTCAAATACTTGTCCGCTTTTATAATTTACTCCACCCCACAATACGAGAGCTACCGTATCGCCATACCGTTCAATCTGTTGATTTACTTCATTGGCTTCAAAAAACAAACCATTAGCGGGGGCAAGTCTTATGATGGCGTCCTGAGGATCAAAGCCGTGAAATCTCGCCTGAGACTGAACCGCATAATCATCTGACGGAAACGCACCGTCTTCAATGATAATCTTATACTTGGTTTTTGTAGGTTTATAAAAACTGACCATCAAGAGGTGAAGATTGACCGTGAGGCTATTCATCACCACAACTTCCATGGGATCTGCCCCTACGATTTTCGCCATTTTTTCACGCAAAAAGGTATGATATGGCATCCAAGGATTGGCGGCGAGAAAATGGCCTTCAACTCCATAATTCGCCCAATCATCCAGTTCCTGCTGAATATAAGTAGCTGTTGATTTTGGCTGGAGCCCTAGTGAGTTCCCAGCTAAATACACGAATTCATCCCCGTTATTTGTCCTAGGGATATGGAATAATTCTCTAAAACTATTTAATGCATCACCTTGATCCAATGCGAATGCGTATTCCTTTGTTATATCCATTTTACAACATTTGTTTGTTCAGCCAGTTACATGCATTTGAGTATAATAATTTTCCTTTGATTTCGAGTGGCATATCCATTTCAGATATGGCTTTACCAGGCGATAATTCCCCTAGTGGGAAAGGATAGTCGGAGCCCAACATGACGTAATCTGATCCCATGCGATTTATCAAAAAGTTCAATATTTCTGGATCGTGAACGAGACTATCCACATAGAATTTTCCCAAGTAAGTGCTGGGGGCGATGGGGTTGTCTATGGCACATAAATCTGGCCGAACATCGAATCCGTGCTGAATCCTGCCCAACGTAAAAGGGAATGATCCGCCTCCATGTGCGAAGGCTACGCGAAGTTTTGGAAATTTTTCAAATATACCACCAAATATCATAGAGCAAATGGCTCGACTCGTCTCAGCAGGCATACCTACCAGCCAAGGAAGCCAGTACTTGGTCATTTGGTCCTTGCCCATGATATTCCAAGGGTGAACGAAAATGGCCGCGCCTAATGCTTCAGCCCTAGCGAATATTTCGTGAAAAACTGGATTGTCAAGATTCAAATCATTGACATTGGAACCTATCTCTACACCCAGCAATCCGAGTTCACCCATACAGCGTTCCAGCTCCATGATGGCCAATTTGGTGTCTTGCATCGGTAGGGTACCCAGTCCCCAAAATCTCGTCGGATATTCGCGACAAATAGTTGCTATATGATCGTTGAAAAACCTGCTCGTATCATAGGCATCCATGGGCTTGGCCCAATAGTTGAAAAGTACGGGTATCGTGGACAGCACTTGTATATGAATCCCCGATTGATCACAGTCCTTAATCCGAGTTTTAGGATCCCAGCAATTGTCCTGAATCTCCCTAAAAAACTTATCGTCAATCATCATCTTGGCGCAACAGGGCTTGTGATGATTTAAACTGACAAAGCCCGGATAGCCAAACTTCTCTGCCCAATTGGGCATTTTTTCGGGTATGATATGTGTGTGTATATCTATCTTTAACATAATGGATTTCGGCTTTTTGCCGATTATGCCTTTTTTATTCTGATTTTACAATGGGTTGGGTATAGTACCAGCCATTTCCTTCCATTTTCAAATAATATACTCCTTTAGGATAGCTTGAAAAGTCTAAGTCGTATTGATTTTCTCCTCGATCGAAAAATATCTGAGACGCCTCCTGCTTCAATAATTTTCCCAATCCATCAAATATCTGGATAGTAGCATGGCTTGATTTTTCTAAATTAAATCGCAAGGTACTTTTACCAAATGTAGGGTTTGGCGAGACCTGTGCTTCTATTTTTTTCAATGAAACCCCTTCGGTACCCAAGACTGCATTGGTATCAATGATAATGTTCTCATCTCCAGGTTGATACAGGGTATAAGAAAAATAACATAACATCATCTCGTCCGTCGTAGCTTCTCCCAAAGAAACATCCCTAGGTGGATTGCTCGGATTGTATGGATTGTTGATGGTATTGTCGTATGTTGCCTCCCCGTAAAGCTTAGATCCCAAAGGCACTTTCAGGACTTTTCTGAAATTATAACTCCCTTGCCAATGAAAATTCCAATTGTTGATCTTGATCATCGGAATCGAGTCTCCATTAGATTTTATACCATAAACTTTGAATGACTTTCCAAGCAAATGCATATGTGGAGAAACCGCCAAAACCGATACATCAATTCCCAAAGGTTGATTATTTATCGGAAACTGTTCCTTAAATGTCTTAATGGTATTTTTCGGAATAAAAAGAGGCCCATTCGTTAGAATCGGTGCCACATGAGCCAATATGGGGTCAATGTTCACGTTCCTCATATTGCCACGCTTCATTCGCATCAATATTTTGGTCCGATCGGTTTTGTTCGAGACACCTTTCGGATAATGCACCTGAATCAAAATATTGGCATTTCTAAAGTACTTGATACCCATGCCATTCGGCAAATAATAAGGTCTAGAACCTGGCACCCAAGCGCCGATCAACTTGGCGGTATTAGATTTTACGCCCCCAAAACTCGTATAGCCGGGCCCAGGGTCTGCAGCATCCAGTGTTATGGCCGTATTCGTAGAATCCTGAAATACCAAAACATGGTGCACAATAGATGGATCTCCTGGTATAACCTCAAATCCCGTGATATACCAATCGCTTTCGGCTAGATTCGTTGAGACTGGGAATACCCGATACAAATCAGTTGTTGTATTCACTGTGTACAATGGCATTTCGACGGTCAATTCTGGATTGATAATCTCCGCCCCTCCGCTATAACTCGGCGGTGTTGGTGCCAATGATGGATCACCTTCTTTGGCATTGGTATTGACCCAGTCACGTATATGCTTTATTTCATCATCTGTCAACAATCTTTCGTGAGCCAATCGACTATAGCTTGGGTCGGGGGGCCAAGGTGGCATCGTTTTCGCTTCCGTTTGATATTGAATTGCAAATCTCCTAGCATATGCGTCCGTATAATTCATTAGAGAGAATGGAGCCAAACCCCCAGGATGATGACAGGATGTACATTGCTTATAAAAAATCGCAGCAATTTCTTCACTCCAAGTTGGATCTCCGTGAGCCTGAGCCTTAGTAAAAGATACCATGCCCAAAAGAACCAGTAGGAAGAGTCTAAATGTTTTTTTCATAGCAAAGAATTTTACAAGAATTATATTTAGATTTCATCAAACTTTCTTCACAACATAGATGCATACGGGCAAGTGATCGCTATATCCACCGACGTAGAGGTCAAAATCGAAAGTCCTAAAAGGATAACCCTTGTATCTCCCAGTCTTTTGTATCAAGAAAGGCTTGTTAAATATGGCACTTTTGTAGAATTGATAGCCAGATTTTGGTGCCAACCATCCATAAGATATGATGATATTATCAAAAATCGTCCATGCATCTTGATAGGCAAGGGTACCGATTCCATCTAGATAATACTGTTCGAAAGGATTAAAAAATCCATCTTTCTTAACTTTTTTCTTAGACTTCTGTGCTCCTAGGTGCTTTTTGATACTTGGACTAGTCGGGTCGTCGTTCAAATCCCCCATGACGATAACTTTGGCATCTGGATGCACCTGATTGAGACTGTCGGATACAGCTTTACAGATATCTGCGCCCGCATTTCGCAGATGAGCCGTTGCTGCCTCACCACCTCGCCTAGAAGGCCAGTGATTCACCAGTACGAAGATTTGATCCCCATCCAATAGCCCACCAACCAGTAGGATATCTCGCGTATAGTTACGAGTACTGTCTTCATTGTAGATGATAAGAGGATGTATCGAGCTGTGTTGTACTTTAAAATATTTTGGATTGTACAATAGTCCAACGTCGATACCGCGCCTATCCGTTGATTCATAGTGAACATATTGATAGTTCCGATTAGCTACACGCCTCTGCTTGGCGAAATCTGCCAAAACTCCCGCATTTTCTATCTCTGCGACCCCTATAATCGCCAGCCCGTCTGGACTTAGATCCGTACCAATTTGGGAAACCACTTCATCTAGCTTGGTCAGTTTGTCCCGGTATTTGACACCATCCCAATGCCTCGTACCCGATGGCAAAAACTCCGCATCGTCATTCTCCTGGTCTATCGTATCGAATAGATTTTCAAAATTGTAAAAACCAATCGGTATTACTTTATATTTACTGACTTGCGCCGCCGATTGACCGACGAAAATCATACTTAAAATCAAAATTCCCAATAATTGTCTCATTCTCCCAATTTTTTATATTGTTTTCCCAGCGAAGGTACATATATCCTCCATTTTTCGTAGCTAAAATAAGATAAATAATTCCCTAACCAAAAGTTAAAGTTAAAATTGACTTTACACCAAATATTATTCTGTTTAATTGTTTGTTTTTTTTTGGCGTCCCCCTTCTCTCGCCCTAAGGTCGAGCTCGGGTCGCGCTCTTCACGACTTCACTTTATTTCGGTCTCCTCTCGTCGATAAGGGTCGAGAGGAGACGCTCCTTCGGAGCTCGTTCCGATCGCTGACGCATGCTCAACTTGAAGCCTATTTTACATGGATGATAAGATATAGGATGGTTTGATTTGCAGAGGTTTTAGTAAGGTAAACAATGGAAATTTTTATAAAAATAACCTACGATGGTCGAAATCCTGTGACAATTTATGAATTTAAAAATATTAACCGTTACTATCCGATAGCTATCGGTTACAAACGACTAATGCCACCCACGATGGTCTATTTATAGCATCGCTGTTATAGCCTGAGACGATCGGGTAATTTAATTTGTTTACATTGAGAGTATATATATAATCCCAGCCGTTTGTATTTAAACTCATGTTATAACCTTTTAAAGCTCTACAAATTATTTTTTTAAATACTAATCTTTTGCGGCTAATAATAGCCAGCCGCCATCACCAGAAAATAATGATTGGAGATAAATAAATGTATATATTCCTTGACCATTGACTGTTACACTTGCTGTTACGTAGATCCTATTGCCACTTGATTCTGATGATGAGTTATGGAAAAGAGTTAAGTTTTGTGTGGTACTATTGAAAATATGTACAATTTTTCCATCAGCACCATCTGGTATTCCATGTAATGTCCATGTTCCAGTAGTTGGATATCCTGTAATTTCAACAAAAGATGGTGTAGTGGTTATAGGAAAATCGCTAGTCAATATTCGATTTGAACCAGGTAATGAGTTAGAAGTTATCGCTATGGTAGCTGTTGAATAGGAAAGAGAATTTAATTTAGCATTTCTTGCAACAGTTATATCATTTACATTCGAAATATTATTACCACTCATATTCAAAGCTTGTGTAGCGGTGTGATTCCCGAGGTTGTCGCCGCTGCCACCGCCACTTAGGCTTGTCCACATCGTGCCATTGAAAAAATAAAAGCCAGGGGTGTTATCGGTTTGATAGACCAATAAGCCCGTAGCGGGTGTTGCAATGATATCTCGTTGGGCTTTGGTCATGCGGGGTACGAGTACGCCTTGTGTGGTGCTGCTGATATCCAATGCCGCAGAGGCATCGGGCGTGTTGGTGTTGATACCGACATTGTTTTGAGCATGAGCAGTAAAAATGCCAGCACACAAAATAATTGCGAAAGTGTAAAGTCTAAGTTTCATAATTAATAAATTTTGAATTAAATAAATATTGCAACAAAAATATACTAAAAAAAATGAAAAAACCATAGGGTTAACCCTATTTATTTTTTCGTGTAAGTATTATTTTAATTCGACTTATAATATATTGTAAATTGAAATAATTAGATATATTAATAAAGTATTATTGACTTTATGCTAAAAATAAAGACTTTAGTCTAAAACGGTTCAAAAATGAAAAAAAAGCAAAAAAACGAATAAAATTACGTTTTGCCGCAAAAAAGCCAACAATTTGGGATGGTCGAAATATGTGACAATTTATGAATAAAAATATTAACCGTTACTATCCGATAGCTATCGGTTACAAACGACTATTGCCACCCACGATGGTCGATGTATTTCATAGCAGTTTGAAACTAGGCGATCGGTGATTTTAATCCCTTCAATTGTCTGTCACTTTTGTCTTGATACAAAAGTAACCCAAAAATCAAGTCCAAAAAAGGCGATTGCTTCGCACCGCTCGAGTCGTGGGATGCGTTACATCCGCATCTTTTCCACGACATTCCGCTATCGCTGGTTTTTGGACGGAATCCGATGGTCGAAGTCTGTGACCATTTATGAATAAAAATATTAACCGTTACTATCCGATAGCTATCGGTTACAAACGACTATTGCCACCCACGATGGTCGATGTATTTCATAGCAGTTAGAAGCTGGGACGATCTAGGTACAATTTAGGTAAAAAAATAGGCCACCTTTTTGGGGCAGCCTATCTTTCTTAATTCAAAATGTTAACTCAAATAAAAAGCGACTTTACGCTTAGTTTTTCACCAGTTTAGTGGTTTGGATTATGGTTCCGTTTTGCAGGATTTGAAGGTAATAAATGCCGTTGGGTTCTTGGCGGATGTCAAGGGTGTTACTATTGACTTTGGCGTCTATTTTTTTGCCCAAAAGATCTATGAGATGATAAGAAATTTTCTCATCATTATCGCTGAAATCAATCCCTTGGAAGGTAAAAACACCATTGCTAGGATTGGGTTTGGCGACGATGGATCCGTTGAGTTTGTTGTCGATGCTGATGGTCTTGCTAAAGCTGGATTTTCCATCCAAGTCTATCTGTTGCAAGCGGTAGTAGTTCACTCCAGCGAAAGGATTACTATGCGTATAGGCATAGTTTTTGGAAGTATTGCCATTGGATCCAAGGATAAAACCAAGGTTTTTGAAGTCCAGATTGTTCGCACTGTGTTGAAGGTTGAAGCCCTTGTTGTTTTGCTCGGAGCTGGTACTCCATTCTAGCACATTTGCTTTGTTTTGGGCACGTCCCTTAAAGCTGGTGAGGGAGATAGGAAGTGCGCCTCCCACAAAGCCTGAACCAGAACCACCACCACCACCGGAGAACATGGCAACGACCGTTTCGGAATATTTATGAGTACCAAAGGTACCCAAAGCCCAGTTGGTTGCACTGGCGGTAGCTCCGTTGGTATATTGCCAGTAGCCATCTGCATTGTATGCCGATGCAGGAACTATAGGAGTACCTGTGTGTGCTGTGGTGGGATCAGGATTGCCCGTACCGTTTATCTTATAAAACACCATATTTGTTTCGTTAGCTATACCTGCAATTGATTGGACGTTTGTATAATCGGCAGGACGATAATAAAAACGTACCTGAACATCGCTGCTAGGCTGGGTAGTAGGAGTTACTTTCCAATAGCGATTCATGGTGTGCCAATTGTAAGCAGTGGCATAAGGAGCAGGAGTACCCGATGTACCCAGATTGCTAACTCCCGAGCCTCCCGAAGTCACTGCAAAAGTTCCGTCACCGATACTACCTATGTCATTTCCATTTTTTTTGATAGATAATACCAATACCTCATTGGAACTGTTGTAATAGTGGGTGATGCTGCTTGCGTCAGCACATTCTGCATCTGCATTGAGCACGCTAGAGCTCAAAGTATAACCCGTAAGGTCTTTGTTCTCATAAGCACCCATATCCACGGTGGTTTGCTGTATACGAGGGGCCCCGATGATATCTGTGGCAATGGTAGTATTTGTACCTGTGTTGATGGCTGGGGAACAAGGCTTCAATCGCAATCCATCGTCAGCTGTGCGGTGGATATTGTCTGCACCGTCTATATCGGTGGCATTGACGAAAAGCGGGTCTGTGGCGAAGATATTTCCCGTCGGGCTCGTGCCTAAACCATTTTTATTGGTAGAATTATATCCACTCGATACCAACTGCAAGAGGTTGTTGGTAAAGGTAACCGTAGCACCAAAATTATAAAAATCTGCATTGACAATAGTTGCATCTGTACCTTTTTTATTTCCCCATAAAATATTGTTATTGAAATTGACTATTAAAGCAAGATTTAATCTAGTAGTGTAAACTCCACCACCATTTGCTGCTGAATTGCCAAAAATGGTGTTGTTGTTGACGTTATGGGTGCCATAACTAACCCAAATTCCACCACCACTGTAAACTGCTGTATTACCAGAAATGGTGTTATTGCTTAGGGTAGTGTTGCCGTAATAAATATTGATACCAGCACCATTGGTACCAGTTGTATTACCAGAAACTGTGTTATTGGTGATGAGACTGTTGCCGTCGAAGGACAAAATACCTCCTCCATCAAGAGTAGCTGAATTGCCAGAAATAGTGTTGTTGGTGATAATATTTGTGCCTTGAGCAACTAGAATCCCCCCTCCCTTTCTTCCCGAATTGCCAGAGATGTTATTATTGTTGTGAGTATTCGTGCCAAATGTAGAGGCAATCCCACCGCCACCACTATTTGCTGCTGAATTGCCAAAAAGGGTGTTATTAGTAATCGTATTCATACCGTTATAAGTGTAAACCCCAGCGCCACTTCCTAGTACTGAATTGCCAAAAAGGGTGTTATTACTGATGGTATTTGTTCCATACGCAATGTAAATCCCGCCACCATTTGCTCTATCAATTTGATTTCCATTTATAGTGAGGTTAGAAGCACTAGTGGGATTTGATTTATTAGCATTACCCCCTGTGATGGTGAAGCCATCAATTGTAACCCCTACAACACTACTTGTGGAAGCCAATACGATGTGGTAAACATTTTCGGTATTATTAGTAAAGGAAAGTGTACTGCCGTTGCCTGTCACTACATCATTGCCATCAACATCGCCGCTTAGGATGGTGACATTTGTGGTGATGAGCCTCTGGCTCAGAGCCGTCTCTGTGCCTGCAAAGCCTCCATAGATTTTTACACCGTCTTTGACGAAAAAGGTTTTATCCCTCGGGTCAGCAGGACTAGATGATCCAAAGGGGTCATGGGTGGGCTTGTAGGTGCCTGCTGCCACCCACACCTCATCGCCAGAGGCCGATGCGTTGATCATGGCTTGGAAGTCACCGCTGGCATTGACCCATGATGAACCATCGCCTAATCCTGAAGCTAGGGGTTTAACATAACGAATGGAAGCATAAATTTGTGTGGTAGTAAAACAGTACAGGAGCATTGCGACAAAAATGAACGTTTTCTTTCTCATACTTTAAAATTTTTTAGAGTTATCATTTAATACGCCACAAAAATATACTAAAAAAAATGGAAAAACCATAGGGTTAACCCTATTTAATTTTCGCGATATGCATTGTCTAGATAATTAAAATAAAATATTGTAAAATGGTTAAATATAGATATTTAATACAATAAAAAAGACTATTTGTGTGAAATATATATTATTTTGCAAACCGCGATGATCAAATCCTGTGACTTCGATTCGATATTTTATGGATTAGAAAGTCATCGTATTTAACCTTCTATAAATGACAAAGTCTAAGGAATTTTCCCGGGGGGGGGGCGGGGGTTTTTTTGGGGGGGGGGGGGGACTTCGCGGGCGGGGCTCCCCCCCGGGGGCCGCGGGGGGGGGGGGCTCCCGGCCGGGCGGCCGGCGGGGGGGGGGCCGCCCTTTTTCCCTCGCGTTACTAATGTATTGCATTGCAGTTAGAAGCTGGAACGATCGGGAGGAAAGGACTTGCCATCCAGTCTGCGTATCCAATAATTAATGTAAAAGCCCCCCAAAATACCAGGGATAAACCAACCGTAATAGCCAGGAATGAAATTAAGGACAACAATTAGCGCCGTTACGGCTGATATATACGCACCAATCATTTTGCCTAAATGCAGTTTTAACCAACTACTTTTGAGTTTTGGAATGTTCCTGTATAAGACAAGATCTCTGATTGAAAAAATCAAGCCGATGGTACCAAAAGCTGATAAAACTATGTTGAGCTCACTCTTGAAAATTGGGCCATAAAACATCATCGTCAAGCCAGTCAAAATCATGGTCCAAGAAATAAATTTATCGATGGTCAGATCGAAACTGGTTTTTTTGAAATTTAAAGCTCTAAAACCTGTTAAAACAAAATAAGAACTAAAAATACCTACAGCGAACAAAAATGGACTTTCGTGCTTGGGTAAAATCGATATTACCAATGCAGAAAGACCACAAATGAGCATTGAATAAAAGAACACCTTGCCAAATTTCTTGTGAATGGAGCCTCCTTTTTGAGTGGATAAGGACACCAAACCAGAGATAAGTGCTAATGCACCAAAAGCTGCGTGAGCATAGATAAATATTTGAACGGTCGATTCTAAATCCATGTCCTTGTGTTTGTAGCTAATAAGCCTTGAGTAAAATGTCAATTCTCGAGCCAAAGGTAAAAAAATCCCATTAAATTCTAAGCCAAGATAAAGCAGATATGAGAAGTATTTAGATATGCTAGAAAAACCTCAATGGTCGAAGACCGTGACTTCGATCCAATTATTTATGAATAAAAATATTAACGGTTACTATCCGATAGCTATCGGTTACAAACGACTATTGCCACCCACGATAGTCGATGTATTTCATAGCAGGTAGAAACTAGGCGATCGGTGATTTTAGTCCCCTCGACTTTCTGTCACTTTTGTCTTGATACAAAAGTAACCCAAAAATCAAGTCCAAAAAAGGCGATTGCTTCGCACCGCTCCAGTCGTGGGATGCGTTACATCCGCATCTTTTCCACGACTTTCGCTATCGCTGGTTTTTGGACGGAATCCGATGGTCGAAGTCTGTGACCATTTATGAATAAAAATATTAACCGTTACTATCCGATAGCTATCGGTTACAAACGACTATTGCCACCCACGATAGTCGATGTATTTCATAGCAGTTTGAAACTCGGTGATCGGGGGGACTGCGTCAGCAATCGGAATGGTCTCGGCTGGATGGCCGAGAGTCTCGTCTTCTAGGTGAGACGGAACCCATGAAGAGTGCGACCTGATCTCGTCTTCTAGGCGAGAGCAGGGGACGCCCAAATATTAATCTTAACGAAAGATTGGTTATTTGAAATTGATATAATTCAGTGGATCGAGGGGCTCGCCTTCTTTCCAGAGTTCAAAATGGAGATTGGAGCCATCGGATTTGGTGCCAGTTTGACCCACTATGGCTATCGCATCGCCGGCCTTTACTTCATCGCCCACTCTTTTGAGGAGCGCACTGTTGTACTGGTATTGGGTCACAATGCCGTCGCTGTGCTGGATCATAAGGGTATTGCCTGTTATAATATTGTAGTATGCTTTGATGATTTTGCCATCGAGAGGTGCTAAGACTTTTGTGTTTTTAGTGGTGAGGATGTCCACACCGTAATGCTTTTTTAAAGGAACAAACTCTGCGATGATTTCGCCCTTTACAGGAGGTGTGAGATAGACATTTATCAAGTTTCGGAGCCCATTTTGAGACTGGTTGAGGAAATCTTTGGTGGGATCATCTCCTTTGTATTCCCAAGTTTTATCTTTGGTAGCTTCGCCAGTGAGCCATTTTTTAAAATTGTCAATGTATAGCTGTTGGGCTAGGACTTGAGATTCTAAATTTTGGACATGGGTAGTAACCTTAAGGTAATCAGGGTGATCAGGACTCCATCCAAAACCTGGTAAAAGGCGCTTGAAGGGGGTATATGCCACTACCGAAAGTGCCAATAAAAATCCAAGCACGATCAGCGTGCATAGCAATAAGTATAGGTTGAGCGGACTGAGGCGATAAGATCCAACTTCTTCGTAGGTTTCATCGTTCATGATGACCAGTCGAAATTTGTCTTTTAGCTTGGGCAATATTTTTTTCAGTTTTATGTCTGCGTGGAATCATTCGAAAATACGTGCTAAATTATTGATTATAAACAATTATTATATTAGAATATTTAAAATTTTTAAAATTACAATTGCTCATATTGTTATTATTAAATAAAATTAAAATAAATTTGCATCTTAAAAGTTAATTAGTAGTCATAATATTAATTCTGAGTCCACGTTCGTAGAAGGTGTAAGGTTGTTTTTTATTATAAAAAATAAAACCAATTCTCAAAATTACTATAAAAAATACCAAAATATAAAATTTGAAAAGGACAGTATATTCGCCATTTATATTTATTTGTTTATTACTCATCGTCTCGTGTAGTACATCAAAGAAAAACACTGGCAAGACTTCTTGGCTCTCGCAAAAATACCACAATCTTACCTCAAAGTATAATGGATATTTCAATGCCAATGAACTTTATTTGGGATCTTTGGAAAAATTGAAAAGCCAACACGATGCGAATTATACTCAGATATTGCCTGTGTATGAGGAGTTGGAGGGGAATCCAATGTCTGTGAGCAGCGATCTTGACAATGCAATAAAAAAGTCGAGTATCGTCATAGAACTGCACAGACCTGCGCGCTGGACTGATGATGCCTACCTCTTAATAGGAAAATCGCATTATTTAAAGCAAGAATACGAAACGGCAGAAGAAGTTTTTCTTTTCATGGAAGGTGCTTTTAACCCCGACATTAAGAAAAGAAAATATGTGAAACTATCACCCAAGGACAAAGCTCTGTCCAAGAAAAAAGAGCTAGAGGAAAAACAAAAACGCAAAGAAGATTTGGAGCGTCAAAAACAATTGGAAAAAGAGGCTGAAGAAATATACAAAAGAGATGCTGCAAGAGCTAAAGAGCGAGAAAGAAAAGAAAAGCTGGAGGAGAAAAAAGATCTTGCGAAAGCAAAAGCTAAAGAGCGTGAGGATAAAGCCAAGGAAAGGAAAAAAGCTTTGAAGCAAAAGCAAAAAGAGAGAGAGCAAAGGATAAAAGATTCAAAAAAGAATAAAGGTAAGTCCACACCTAAAAAGAGTTCAGCTCCAGCAGAAAATAAAACTGCAACTACGCCAGTCGTCGAGACAAAACCTATCGAAACGCCAGCTCCAGCACCTAAAAAGGAGGAAAAGCCTAAATATGACCTTAATAAAATAAACCAAAACAAAACGCAAGATTACAGTTCTGGGAGCAAATATCCAGCGGATGAGCCAGAAAAACCAGTTACTATTCAGTACAAATTAGACACAAAGACCAGCAAAAAGCCCAAAAATTATTTCTGGTCACATCGCCCTTGTTTTCAAGAAAGCCAACTTTGGTTGGCAAAAACTTATACTGAGCGAAAAAAGTATGAAGAGGCGGAAAGTCTGTTAAAGCTATTGATCGAAGATCCGACTACATTTAAGGATATAAAAGCTCAGGCACACGAAGCAAGGGGCAATAATTTTATCAAAACCAAAAATTATTCGAATGCCATCAGCGCTCTTACCTCCGCGGTGGAGATGAAGGAACACAAGAAGTCCCAAAGAGCTAGACTCTGTTATATCATAGCCCAATTATCGCAAAATCAAGGAGATTTTAATAAGGCATCGGACTATTTTGCCATGGCTGCAAAATTATCCACAGATTATGAGATGGAATTCAATGCAGCATTGAGCCAGGCTACCCAGACCGCCGGAAGCGACTATCTTTCTACCAAGGAGAAGCTCGAAAAGATGCTAAAGGACGGAAAAAATAAGGAGTACAAAGCAGATATTTATTATGCTTTAGGAAATCTTGCCATGAGCAATGGCAACAAGCCAGATGCAAAGTTAGCGTATCAAAATTGCTTGAGAAATGACGAAAAAGGTAGCCCCAAAAAGACAGAATCTTACTACCAATTGGCTAATCTGAGTTTTCAGGAGGAGGATTATTTGGCGTCCAAAAATTATTTTGACAGCACGGCACTTACCTTACCTAAAAACGATCCAAGGACAAAGAGCGTAAATTCCTATCAAGAGAATTTGACCGAAATAGCGGCCAATATCACCACCATCCAATTGCAAGACAGTTTGATTAAAATAGCAGGACTTTCAGAAAAAGAAAGAAAAGCCTTGGCGGTAAAACTTAAAGCGGCCATGGCAGAAAGCTCCTCCGCCCAAATTACTATGTCTGGCAATAAGAAAGGGAATATCCCTAAGCCTCCGACCAATCCAAATGCTCCTAAGTCTAACTTTTTTGCCTATGACGAAAAAGAAGTGAGAAAGGGCCTGAAAGAATTCAAAAACAAATGGGGTGAAAGAAAACTTGAAGATAACTGGAGGAGAAGTAATAAAAAGTCATTGACCAATTTCGACGATCCCAAAGACCCAAATGCTCTAGATATCGTATCCGAATCGCAAATAGCCCAGATAACAGATCAGGACCTTGAAGTTATATTCGCAGCAGTTCCATATAGCCAAGAAGCTAAAAAAATCTCCCACGAGAAAATTGCCAAGGCTTTGTACAATCTTGGTATTTTGTATAAAGAAAAAGTACAGAATCTACCCAAATCGATAGAATCTTACGAGACGTTGATCAAGAGATTTCCTAGTTCTAGCTATGAGCCAGAAGCTTTGTTCCAGCTTTATTCTATTTATTCTGAAATGAACAACGCCTCCAAAGCCAAATCTTATTTGGATCTGTTGTTGCAAAAATATCCTCAAAGTCCCTATGCTTTGGCCATCACAGATAGTGAGTTTGCAAGTAGAAGACTGAAAGACCAAAATAAAGATGCCATCGCTTATGATAGCGCATATACCGAGTTTTCCAATCGAGAGTACGCAAAAGCTTACGAGATCGGAACGAGACTTTTTTCTTCGATGCCAAAAAGCCATAATTTGCTCCCAAGGGTTTCTCTCTTAAATGCTTTGTGCATAGGTAAATTAAAGGGTGAAGCAGAGTATCTAACGGCACTCAAAGACCTCATCGCCAAATACCCCAATACAGACGAACAAAAAAGAGCTAGAGAGATCATGCGTCTATTGGGACAGCGTACATCGGGTTCGAATACTTCAGTGGCGGGTACGTCGTCTTCTGTATCTAAGTTTCGGCTAGATCCCAATGACCAACACTTCGTTTTGGCTGTAATTAAGGATAAAGATCTAAGTCTCAACAATGCTAAGGCAAAAATTTCAGACTTTAACAGCACTTATCATCAGTTGGCCAATTATCAACTGAGCAATATGTTTTTAGGTAGGTCCGACGAGAGAATTTCAATTGTGGTGATCCGAAGGTTTTCTTCGAAGGTAGATGCCATGAAATATTATGAAGGAGCCATTAGCCAAAAGGCAGTGTTTTTGAGTGATAAGCCAGGAGCTTTTGAGTTGTTTGCGATTGGTCAAAACAATTATCGAGTGATGGTCGAACAAGAATCCGTGGATCTGTATCGAGATTTTTTCCTAGAATCCTATCTTAACGAATAGAGGGATGGAATTTGAAACCCTAAAAAAGGAAATTCTAGGTAAAAAAATAAAGCCAATATACCTGCTTCATGGGGAAGAACCCTTTTTTATAGATCAAGTTGAGCATCTGCTCGAAGAAAATGTCCTTACAGAGGCAGAAAAGGCCTTTAATCAAACGATTTTCTATGCGAAGGATACCAATAGCCAACAAGTATTAGAAGCGCTCAAAAGAGCTCCTATGATGTCTGAGCGACAATTGGTGGTATTGCGAGAGGCGCAGGATTTCAAAGAATGGGATCAACTGGTAGCTTATGTAAAAGCTCCATATCCGACATCGGTATTTGTAGTTTGTTTTAAGTATAAAAAATTTGATTCTCGGCTAGGGTTTTACAAAAATATGAGTCCCAAGGCCGTGGATTTTGTTTCCAAAAAAATATATGAAGACAAGGTACCCACTTGGATATCCAGTTATTTGGCTCAAAAGGGCTATTCGATCTCCACGGGTGCTGCATTGCTGACGGGCAATCACCTAGGAGCTGAACTGTCGAATATTTCCAATGAATTGGACAAATTGTGCTTGATATTGCCAAAAGGCACGATGATAGATAAGTTTCATATCGAAAAATATATAGGGATAAACAAGGATTTCAATGTTTTCGAACTCCAAAAAGCCTTGGTCAAAAGAGATGCGGTTTTGATCAATCGCATCGTCCAATACTTCGAAGCCAATATCAAAAAAAATCCCTTGGTCATGACGATCTCCACGATGTATTCTTATTTCATGAAAACCTATCTATACCACGAAGTGGCCAATTCTGACAATGCCACCAAAGCCAAAGTTTTGGGCGTCAATCCATTTTTTATAAAAGACTATCAAGCGGCAGCCAATCGATGGAACGTCAGCAAATTGATGTATATATTCCACATACTTCGAGAATACGACGTGCGATCCAAAGGAGTAAATAACAATCACGTATCGGAAGCTCAGCTTTGCAAGGAGCTTTTTCTGAAAATTCAAGCGGTATAATCCCGCGGCATTACTTCTTCTTCCACGACTTTATAATGACTAGGCAATTCAAAGTAAAAGGCTGTTCCTTCGTCTTTTTTTGTTTTGAAATAAAGGCTACCGCCCAGTGACTCTGCTATATCCCTAGAGATGGCCAAGCCCAATCCCGTACCACTGCTTTTGGTGGTAAAATTGGGATAAAAAACCTTTTCGCGCATCTCGTCGGAGATACCCATACCATTGTCTTTGACGCAAACGATGGATTTATTCGATTGCTTATAAAGGCTGATTTCGATTTTTCCCTTGCGATCTTCAGGGATGGCCTGCATTGCATTTTTCAATAGATTATTCAATACCCTTAAAATATGACCTCTATCCGCAAAAACATCGATGTCGTCGATAGGAATATTCAGATAAAAATCGATGTCGTCTCGCTTTCTGAATAGATCGTGGACATTTGTGACGAGTTCGTTCATATTGATTTTCTCCGCTGTGCCTTTGGGCATTTGGGCGAAGGTCGAGAATTCAGTCGCTATCTTATTCAAACTATCTATTTGTTCGATTAGTGTTTGACTGGCTCTTTTGACCAATTGGCATATTTCGCTTGGATTAGCCCGGGAAGTGGTGTATTCAAGATGTTGAATGCTTAACTTCATGGGCGTCAGTGGATTTTTGATCTCGTGAGCTACCTGTTTGGCCATTTCTCGCCAAGCATTTTCACGCTCGTTTTGGGCTAGGAGGACTGCGCTTTCTTCGAGTTTTTCGGTTAGCTCGTTGTATCTACTTACCAAGATTCCGATTTCATCCGAATTTTTCCATTCCATCAATTGGTTTTTCTTTCCCAGTTTTAAAGTTTTTAAGCCTTTGTCCTAAGGAGATAATGGGTTTGGTGACATAGGAGGCTACTGCCGTAGATATGAAAGAAGAAATGAGGATGATGAATACGAAAAGATTGAGCAAAGCATTTTTAAATGTCAAAAGATTGTCGCTGTTGACCGATTCATAATTGGATTTGACCATACACGAATATCCGATAGTTTTGCCTTTATCCAATAGTGCGATATAATTGGGTACGGATTCCGATTCTTGCATGGATCTGTATTTGCTATAATCCATCCATGAATCTTCGTCTGAGGCGTTTTGCTCTAAAAGGATGGCCTTTCCACTTGCTTCATACAATTTGAAATCTATCCCGGTAGATTTTTTGTAAAATTGCTTTAGAATATCTATGCTGGAGTCTAGATTGGGTGAAAGGTTTTCAGAATAAGCTTGCCAGGCATTGCTGATGATTTGCGAATCAATGTTTTTAGTGGATTGTAGGGAGCTTTTTTGTAAAAAATAACTGGCGAATCCAATCACCAAAAAAGTCAATACTATGATCGATAATACCGAATATTGGATCTTGTGTAAAAGGGAAATATTGCTAGAAATATTGAACTTTATGGGAAGTCGAATCCAATGCCATTTGGCATTGAAGATGCCTATAATAAGTATAATACTCAAGAGGATCAAAAAGAGATATGAGCACAAAGTGATGGCACTGTACAAGCCGATGGAAGGTTCAGAAAGGATTATTTTTTTGTCTTTTGTGTATTCGAAAACTTCAAAAATTTGTCTGCCAGCTTTTATTTTTTCACCATTTTTATTCTGTATAAAATTTTCAAAAGGCAAGTTTTTAGAAGTTTTGAAAACCAATTGATTTTTATCGAAAAGGGCCACTTGGTATTGATCTAAAATATTGAGATCCAGCATGGCCTCCACCTTTTTTTGAATTATTTTTTGAGGTTTTATAGTGGCTTCTAACAAATTGTATGAACCATCATTATTTTGCCCGACGACCGCCCTGAATCGGTGTTCGTACCATTGACCACCCATATTTACCCAATTGAGGCTGCCTAAATCAAAGTCCTTAGCTTGGCTAGAATATGCGCTCAAATCTTGAGCCGAAACCCTTTTGAGGGTTAATTTTTCTTTTCATAATTGGATAAAATATAAGAATTGTCCCAAAGCAGATCGATCCATCCTTGTTCAGTCGGTTCATTCGTGCGTTGTGCTTGTATGGTTTGTTGAAAAATGGTCAATAGTTTCGGATCAAAATCATGATTTATATGTTTGATATAATCAACTTTTTTAACTCCATCTGCATCCAAAAAATACTTGTACATCAGACTGGTGCCTAGAAATGATGAAATTCCAAGCCATATCAAAAGCCAAGAGAATTGGTACTTGTCTGATTCTACAAAGATGTCAAATAGGACCAAATAAATAATGGATACCAAAACCAATATGAATAGTGAAATATTCAATTGACCAAAATGAAAAAAGGGCAATGCTATCAAAATTGCCGAAACGATTCCTACCATACGCCATCCAAGTGGCAGAGACAGTTTGTTCACCGTCTCATATACCCTATTCGTCAATAAGAAGAAAGAGCAAAATAGGCCCATCAACGCCAATATATATGCGTGATCGACCAACCTAAACTCGAATACATTGAGCAAATTCAAGCCCAGCTTTGAGTCCAATATGACGATTTTGCAAAACTGTGCCAACATCAGTATCCCCATCATCAGGCTGAAATAATTCGCAATGGCGATGCTAACCTTTAGGTATTTATTTTCAATATTAAAAGTATCTATGGGAAGATATTTGTGGAAAAAATACAGAACAACCAAGAAGATGAATACAATCATCAAGGTTTGTCCCAGGAGCGATAGGTCTGCTCCCCCTTCAGGATTCAGCCCACTTATATCGAGCCAGGTCCACACCTGAGAGATATCCAAGATGGCTTTTATGAGGCAAAGGCCGATTAAGAGAAAACAGATACCATAGATTGGATTAAATTTCTGGAGGATTTTTAATGAAATCAAGTAAACTATGATACCGAAAATCCCCAACAATACGGTTAAAAACGCTAATTGCCACCCCTGATACACAACGGTTTCGCCGGGGGTAGTATCGACCAATCTTCCAAGCGTGAAATCTCCAAATTGTAGCCCAGCTTCGTTTTGGGTGAATTTTGAGTATTTGATCGTCTGTGGAAACCACCACTGATCGATGAGTGAGTGGATATTCTTTTTGTTATCCTCAATGATGAAGTACAAATATAGCGTCTCATCTTTCCAAATATTCCTCTCTACGAGGATATTCATCTCATTGTAATGCATTAACTTGATGTCCTGTGAGCCCATTTGCGCGGCCATCCAATCATAATCGAGCGCAGTATTGTTCCAGTACATGAGTTTTGAGCCACGATAGCTGCTTATGCTTACGCCATTTTGATCAAAATACTGGTATCCCTCTGTCTTAATAAAATCAGTTAGGCTTTGATCCTTTTTGGATAATTTATCAAAAAATCTAACCTTGGCGCGCTGTGCATTATCCAGTTTTTTTTGGAGATTGATTTGACATACTTGCTGTGGATGTTGCTTCCAAATATGATTGATCAAGAATCCCATGCAGGCTATGACCAACAGGAGCAACTTTATATAGTTCCTTAAAGTTTTGTCAAGGGAAGACCAAGTTGCTAACATGATCGAATGTATAGTTTTCTAAAAATTAATCTCAAGACCCAATCGAATATCTAAGCGTAAGTGCTTATATATCAACGCAAAATTAATTAAATATTTTTATAATATGTAAGAAAATTCAAAATTTATTCAATCAAAAGTAAAACTGTGAAATCAAAACAAGGAGCAAAAGCACCAGATGAAGGATTTCGGCTATTTGTTTGCTCTTGATATTTAGGAAGATAATCGCCAAAAAGATGCCTAGTGCTGGATTGTATAAGAGCAAGCCTTGGATGGGAAATTTGGGTTGGAGCGGAGTTATTAGGGTACAAAACAGGATATACCAATACAATATTTCGATTTTTTTCTTGACATGGATCCCAGACTTGGATGTTATACTGCCATACATCATCAAGCATACCGCTATGAAAAATCCTACAAAGACACCTATAATGATATTATTCCAAGTAGTAGGGTAGGGCGGTAATATATAGCCCAAATGACTCTTCCAGTACTCTTGATAAAAAATCGATTCAAGATTAAAAAAATAATAAATCGTAAACACCAAGAATATGGGAGTTCCTGCCCCTATCAATAACTGGAGTCGATCTCGCCATCTCATGGATTTGATTGAAATCAAGGAGATTCCTGCAAATATTTGTAGATAAATGATCGGAAAATAAAACATCGAGGCCAAGCTGATCCAAAATCCAGTATTAAATATATAGTCGGCAGCACTATCCAATCTATATGACTTGAATATATTTTCAATCGCAAATATCAAAAATGTGCAAGCCAATAAGGCTCCATTAGTCTGTAAAAATACAGGAAAACTACAGTGCAAAAGCACATAAAAGACACCAGGCAACATAGAGTTGTCCTTGGTTATTTGATTTTTTATAACAATCCGATTTAGATATACTGCCTGAAAAAAGAGTATCAAAGTTCCGAAGATAAAATTAGCGGCAGCATTGGCACTAAAAAATCCATTCAAGTGATGCGTAAAAAGACCTATATCGGGTAGAGAGTCAGCTCTAGGCTCAGACATCAAAAACGATACCCTAAGTACTATTATATAGAAAAGCAGTAAAAAACTGTTTACAAAGTGATTCCGCCTAAATATCTCTAACATTCAAAATCATTATTAAATCAAAGGTACAAACATATAGTGATTATTCATATTTGATGGCAATTATATGCAATTTAATCTTTCTTTTTTTTTAATTATCTCGCCACATCTTCGATTTATAGCGCAATTTCCGATATCTTCGCTTTATTATTTGATTCTTTGGCTGCTGCTTAGCTATGTTTATCTTGGATATTTTTAAGGATTTTTTTGCAACCAAGCCTCCTATTCCCATTACTGAGATTAACGTTGGCAGGTTTTCTGATTCATACAAGCCCCAAGAGCAAAAACAAATGTGGGAGCATGCCATCGAAAGATTCAATCATGCAGACCCCATAGCGAGTTTCACCTATTTTTTTGAATACTTGAAAAATTTAGATGAACCGACCAATATTTCTTATACGCCGTTAGAAACTGACGGTAAAAAGTCCATTGAATTTACCATTTATCAAGGTTCCAAAAAATTGCTAGGTATATGTGACACCGAACATCTGGAAGCAGAGGTAGAACTTGCGTACAATGAGCAGTATTCCATAGGACTGCTGAGGAGGCTGCTTGAAGAAAATAACAACCTTCAGTATTCAAAGTATGCGGTAAAGCCCAATAATCGCATTTCGCTAAAATTTGACACCAACGCCATTGATGCCAACCCCTACAAGCTATATTTCGGGCTCAAAGAGCTTGCTTGCGTTAGCGATCGGATGGACGATCAAATGCGGCATTTATTCAAAAATCTTCAAATCATTGAACACGATCTCAAAGCATATTACAGCCCAGAAATTAGCCAAATTAAATTCCAACACTTTCAAGCAATTTTAAAACAGACCATAGCCCTCTATCACAAGCATGAAATGGCCATAGACCAGTATCCAAAACTTGGGGCTTATCTCTTTCTCAACACAGCTTATACGCTCGATTACCTCATTCAACCCGAAGGACATGTAGCTGAAGTGTTCGAGACCATCCATACGCGATACCACACGACGACGGCAGAAGCATTGCCCCAGACGAACAATTTAGCTTTCAACTTAATAACCGAGCTTTTGGATTTCTCTGCTACGGATTTTTACTATGAGTCCTATCATTCGATCCATACTTTTGGTCTGCCTACGCCGGGTCCCTTCCAATTGGTCAAGGATAATATCCATGCAGAGCTGCCGCATATCGAACATTTGTATTCGATAGGGCATACCGAATTGGCTACCATGGGCCTTTCTTACACGATTTCATTTCATCTATTCAACCACGCGATGCCTAAGCCAATAGTTGAGTTAATGCGTCTTTATATCAAGAACTTAAATCCCAACTATTTTTCATCGCTGGGCGAGACCCACGATATTTTTATTAAACCAACAGGATTCGACCCTAAGATTTTCAAAAAAGCTGTGATTCGAATACAAGATAAATACAAAAAATCATTCCCAAATTTACATATCAATCCGAATCCGATTCGTTTTGAAGATAGTTTTGGTTTTTCAAGGCAATACGTGGACAGAATTTTGACGATGACCATTTGATCACTTTATGGCTACTATCTAGTTATGCACAATATCATTGAATCGAACAAGAAATTAATAGTACAGATAGCTACGCCGTCCTCCACGGGTACTGGTTTCTATTTGCCTGATTTCGGAGTAGTGGTTACCAATTTTCATGTCATGCAAAACCATCCATTTGTTGTATTCAAAGGTGACTCCATCCCCAAGCAATTGGGCAAAGTCATCTATCTTGACACGAAGTATGATCTAGCATTCATCAAGCCTTCTGTACCGCTTTCTTTTGAGAGTTCGACCACATTATTTGATGATAAAATCAAAATTGGTGAAGAAGTAATCGCCATGGGACACCCGTTTGGATTGAAGTTTACCACTACACAAGGCATTATTTCTAACGCGGCCAACTATTTGCACAATGTCCCTTATTTACAGCATGACGCAGCCCTCAATCCAGGCAACAGCGGTGGACCTTTGATCAATAAACACGGACATATCGTCGGTGTAAATACCTTTATCATCCAAAATAGCGACAATATAGGCTTTGCACTGCCCAGCTCTATTTTAGTCGATAGCCTCCATGGTTATCAAGTCGAAAAAAATGAAAATGCAGCTAGATGCAATTCCTGCACGAAGATTATATTTCAAAAGGATCCAACGGGTAGATTTTGTCCCAACTGTGGCGCGACGATAACGCTGCCCAGCGATTTGCCACCTTACAAGCCACAAGGCCTTCAACTCATCGTCGAAGAATTGTTGACAGAAATCGGTTTGGATGTACCCCTTTGCCGCATTGGTTCCAATGCCTGGGAGCTTGTCCATGGGTCAGCTACTTTACACCTTGTGTTGTCGGCTGATGAACGCTCGCTCCAAGCCAAATCCTACCTAGGAGAACTGCCCCAAGATGGCATTTTTGAGATTTATAAGTTTATGTTGCAAAAAAATTATGAATCCAATTTTCTCAAGTACTCGCTTGTAAACCAACAGATTGTTCTTTCTACCACAATCGACGAATTCCAATTGAATAGCAGTACAGCACAGTTTTTGATCAATCATATATTGACCCAGTCGAGTGAACATAAAACCTTGTTAGTCAAGGACTTTAATATAAAAGTTCCTAATGTTGATTAGCCCATTTTCTTGGTTGTCTTCTTGTCGAAAAGACCTTTAGATGCCTTTTTGGACGGTTTTGCCTTGTAGTGGTATGTGTCCCCAGGACATCCATATTTGACCTTGCATTGTACCGTAGATCCTACCAATAATCCGCAAATTGCTATATGAATCATCGAAAATACCCATGATTTCGGAGAAAAAGCTTGCGTAGATGATGATTGTTCTAATTTCATTTGCTGTCAAGTTTAGTTATATAATACCCTAAATATTATAGATGGCGTGTCCCTCATCGTCTAGTGGACGAATTCGGGTCGGGTCGTTCGAGAGTTCCGTCTAGCCTCGTCACTGAGAGTGACTCGACTAGACCGCCTAAGGCGTCTCTACCACCCCTCACGCACCTATCCACGATATGTTTTCATAGGGTTTTGAATCCCCACAATGTTACAAATATAGAAAGATTGTTTTAATTTCCTAACGAAACTTCGAAAGTTTTAATATTTCGTTAAATTCTATATCGGACACAGGTTGGACCGATAGACGCGTATTATTGAGCAAAATCAATTTTTCAAAAAATGGATTCTCTTTTAATTTTTGCAAAGGTATCGGATTTTCCAAAAGCTTTATGGGTTTCACTCTGATAGCCGACCATATGCCAGTATCATCCGTTGGATCCTGAAATGCTTCTTCTACTACTTCTACGATACCTATGATGGATTTGACACTGACGCTGTAATAAAAAAAGCAAAGATCACCAAGTTTCATCTGTCTAAGGTGCAGACGCGCCGCATAATTTCGCACCCCATCCCAAGTCCCTATCTCTTCTTTGAGCAGATCCTCCCAAGAGTAAGTTTCAGGCTCAGATTTTAATAACCAATAGTTCATTGACAATGTATTATTTTAGATTTATGCTATTCTTAATATTCGTTTTTATTTTGTTTCCAATTGTGCTCCGACCATCGTTCTTAAAGGAAATACCAGAAAACAATTTTTTTAAGTCCCAAACGATATTTACTACCAAGTCTTCTCCTATGGTTGCCCTTAATGTTGAACTGAGTTTGAATTTTTGATCCCAAGGATCTATCAACGAAACACTATCCTTTTGGATGTCGGTGTTATACCTCAAAAATAAGGACCTGAACCGAGTATTCGTGGAGTCGTACATGATGTTTCCACTTTTATTTAGAGGATTTGATGATTCTAAATTTTGTTCTATAGCGAATGGGAGCAGCTCGCCCAACCCAATTGTAAAATCGAGGCTATCAATTAAATTGTTGCCAATCCTCCAAACACCGAAAGTATAGTTTTCTGATCTATCTCTGGTTACGAGCAGCAAATCGTTTTGTGTTGAAGCGATTTGGATGGATTGATTGATTTGGCACTGGACAGAAAGCTTTTCATCATTGGTATATACCAGCCGCATGGGATCCGTAAGTTTAATATCACGTAAAAAAGCACCAAAATAGCCAAAAGAAACGCTATCTCCCACAGCATCAACATATTTTTTGTTGTACCGAAACACATCTGAACCCCAATTTAGCGACACGAGAATTTGGATTTTTGGATAATTGCAGCAGCAGGTATTATCTGCACTTGGATCAAAATTGGTGGCCAAGGGATCCAAGCAGCCATCTTTTTTTTGATAGCAAGATACCATAAAACCTATAAGAATTAGGCAAAATATATACCTCATTTTGCGAATTGTGTTTTTTCGTATTTTTTGTACTCCGCTTGTACGATTTTCTTCACTTGATGCGTAAATTCCTTTTCAAGAAGCCAATTGTAAAAATTCTTGTCTTCAAAACACGTCTTTCCAACCAGTCTTTCGGCATATTTTCCAAAATTAAACACCACCTCCTTGTTGGCATTGAATTTAAGTTTTTGGGTGCCGTCGATAGTACTCAGATCATCAGTAAATTTGTGCAGCTCCTTGATATTCCTAACGATGGGAGAGGGGCTTTTGACGCCATCTTCATCCTCTAGCTCGATGCCTTCATATTTGGTCAGTTGGCCATTGAATACTTCTATGGTAGCTACCACATCTTCCAAGGCATTGTGCGCATTGACGATTTCTTTTTGACAATAAAATTTCAAAGCCGCCTTTAGCGTCCTTGGTTCCATTTTGTAAAATATCCGCTGAACATCGATATTGGATCGATGCGACATGTCGAGCTCTTTCCCTATACGAGCAAATTCTTCCATGAGCAAGGGTATATCAAATCTGGCTGAATTGTAACCCCCTATATCCGCTTGGTCAAATAGCTTCCACAGCGTGTCTCCAATGTCTTGAAAACTAGGTTTGTTGGCGACCATCGAAGCAGTTATCCCATGGATGGCTGAAGACTCTTCACTGATTGGCACACCAGGATTTATAAGGCTGTTAAAAGTGATGGGGTCTTTGCCACTTTTAAAGTACTTGACGACGGCTATCTGCACGATTCTATCCTTCACGACATTAAGGCCCGTCGTCTCTAAATCAAAAAAACAAATGTCTCTTTGCAGTGGTACTTCTAATTTTGGTATGTCCATTTTTTGGATTGGTTCTAAACAACAAAACTAGAAAGAAAAGTCCAAATTCAACTACTTGAATTTTGGTTATTTTGAAATCAAATCAAAAATTCCCCATAATTATTCTTCCACAGGGATTCTTACCAGCAGTTGGAAACCATTTCCGTGGATATTATTGATTTCGATGTTTTCGTCGCTCTTAAAATATTTTCTCAACTTGGTCACGAAAACGTCCATACTCCTCGCGGTGAAGTAATTGTCGTCATTCCAAATCTTGGTCAAGGCTTCTGACCGTGGCAGTACCTCATTGATTTTTTGGCAAAACATCTTCAGCAAAAGCGCCTCTTTGGGTGATAGCTTATGTGCTTCTTTAGGATTCGGTGTAAATGTCAATATGCGCAATGGAAAATTGAAATGATATTTTCCTATCGTAAATTCTTTGAAATTGTCTTCTTCGTTCTCTTTGCCAAATTTGCGTCTCAAGATAGCTTGGATTCTGTATAATAACTCTTCAGAATTGAATGGCTTGGCGATATAGTCATCTGCGCCTAATTTGAATCCTTCTAGGATATCTTCTTTCATCGTCTTGGCAGTCAAAAATATAACAGGTGTGTCCTTGTCTTTTCCCTCAATTCTTTTGCCAAGGTAAAGCCATCTTTTTTTGGCATCATCACGTCAAAAATGCACAAATCATATTTTGATTTTCTTAAAAAATCACTACCAATAGAGCCATCTGTAGCCAAAGTCACTATATAGTCGTGCATTTCAAGATAGGACCGCAATACATCGCCAAAATTTTGATCGTCTTCTACTAGTAGTATTTTTTGGTTATTACCGTTCATAATGATTTGTATAAATTTATATGGATATTAAGAGACTTTATTTTTATTAAACGTTGTTTTTGTCCAAAATCTTGTGTGGAAAGGTAATTATAAATGTACTGCCTTTACCTAGTTCGGATATCACTTGTATATCCCCTCGATGGGCTAAGACCATTGTTTTTACGTAGGAAAGCCCCAAACCGAATCCTTTGACATCGTGTAAATTTCCAGTATGCGCACGATAAAACTTCTCAAAGATATGCTTTTTTTGCTCTTTCGTCATACCAATTCCTTCGTCTTTGATGGATACCTTTACGCCTTGATATGTCTGGGCGGTTGATACCGTGATATTGGGCTTTTCTGGCGAATATTTGTTCGCGTTGTCCAAAAGATTGTGGATGATATTGCTGATATGAGTTTGATCGCCTTCGATGGTGTCATCGATGGCCCCTAGATCTACGCAGACCACCCCACCTTTCTGCTCGGCTTGTAGATTAGCATATTCTACCGCTTGCAAGATGATATCGTGTAGCGATAATTTTTCTAGATTCAATTTAAAATCTTGCTTTTCTATTAGTGCCATTTGCAAGACTTTTTCAACTTGACTGAGCATCCGCTTATTCTCCTGCTTGATGATATTCAAAAAGCGATTGATTTTGTCTTTATTCTCAATGATGGTGGGACTTTTTATAGAATCCGTAGCTAGTGAAATCGTAGCAATAGGCGTCTTAAACTCATGCGTCATGTTGTTGATAAAATCGTTCTTCATTTCCGACAATTTTTTCTGTCTCACGATGACGACGAGCGTATAAACGAAACAAAACAATATAATTGCAGTGAAAATCCCAGAGGCTATGGCTGATTTCCATACATTGGACCAAATCAATTTGAACTTATTAGGGAAATATACCCTCAATTCGCCCATGGTGCCATAATCTGCGTGCCGCTCGAACAGTTTTACTTGATATTTCGAAACATCCAATTTTTTAAAAATGCCCGTATGTACTAAGTTTTTTGTATTCGGCTTTACTTGATATTGATTGTCCACGATGGCGTAATAATCGAAATTTTGATCAAATACACCGTAGTTATAATCCAAGTTGATATTGTGCTCTAACAGTTGCTGTCGCAGTATATTGTCTAGATGTTGCAAATTGATTTTTTCGTCTATGGCCCTTTTGGCACTGGCCGTATATAATGTTTGTTCGACCAGACGGTCATAAGTTTTGGTGATCAAGGCCTGATCTTGCTTAGCACAGTCCTCCTCCTTTTTTTCTACTGCTTCTGCTACCGATCGCATGGCACTGAGGACATTATTATCCAAGGTCTTTTCGTTCAATTCCACTTGAAATATAATCCAATACACCTGTATGCCTATGATCCCTAGTAAGGACAATGACATCAAAAGGGCTACAATCAGAATTGTATTTCTACTCAACAAATTTTGGACTAAATTTTTCACAAAGATGGAACAAATATTAATTTTAACACCTATATATTTGATTTATTATCAAGACATTTTTTTCTTTAAATGCTGCTTTATATACCCTTGATATTTTACTATTTGATGTCGTAGATAAAACAGAGAATACCGAATCAAACCGCGATTTTATATCTAGATATAAATCTTTGAGGCAGTTTAACGAAAATTTAACGTCCATTTAGCCTTAAGGTAACATTTTAAGTGCTTAATTTTGAGTTACATATAACGTCATTTATTATTTTTATTAGTTTTAAAAGTATTATTACCAATGGAAAAATTTGTAGTTCAGTCGCTTAAGGTTTTAGCCGCACTAGTCGTATTGATTGGTTTAGATAGATTCCCTTTATTAGCCCAAACGAAGCAGAAAGTGGAGAAAAAGGTGATGATCATAAAAGAATATACGGATGAAAATGGTCAAAAGAAAGTCGAAACCATCGTCAAAGAAGGAGATGAAGTCAATGACGCTGAAATCCAAAAATTATTGAAAGAAAGAAATTTTGAAATGCCAGATTTTCAGGATAAGGAAGCCATCACACAAAGTGGCCCCAATGGCGATGAAAGGAACCATTTTTACCACTTTTTCAATAGATTTGGTGACAACGATCGAAGACATGACGGCAAGGGTTTTGACTGGAACCAAAAGGATCAAAAACCGAGACTTGGTGTAAATTTAGGTCCAGAGGGTGAGAAAAAACAAGGGGCAGTAGTCCAGTCAGTTATCGAGGATAGCCCTGCCGAAAAGGCGGGTCTACGCAAAGGCGACATCATCACTAAAATCAACCAAACCAATATACTCAATAACGATGAGTTGATAGCTAAGATAGCTGGTTTTTCACTGAATGAAACCATTGCGGTTACTTATCTGAGAGATGGCAAGAGCCATGAAGTTAAAGCAAAATTAACAGCCAGCGATTCCGATGACTTCGACCGCTTTGATTTCAATATGGGTGAGATGCCTGAAAGGATCATGGAGATGTTTCCAAAGGATGGTTTTGGAATCGGAGGATTCAGGGGCTTTGGTGGCGTGAAACTAGATGTACAAGTTGAAGAAAGAGAAGACAAATCAGGAGTAGAAGTCAAGTCGGTTGATGAAAATGGTCTGGGTGCAAAAGCTGGATTTAAAGTGGGTGATTTGATCACTCAAATCGCAGGCGACCGCATTGACGATATCGATGACCTGCAAGATGCATTGAAAGAAAACAGCGGACAAGAGAAAGTTAATGCCACAGTTGTAAGAAATGGCGCTACGACGACCCTCAGCCTAAATTTGAAAAAAGAGGAGCCTAAGCCCAAAAGAAAAACCATCAAACTATAAATAAATAATTTATAAATAGCCAGGGATCTTCTCTGGCTATTTTGTTTTATTCCAAATTTAAATATATTATACCGATGTTGGCCCTGATTTACACCACCCTCGACGACAAAGAAAAAGCAATTTCTATCATAGAAAGCCTAATAAGTCTTCGCTTGGTTGCCTGTGCCAATATATTTATAAGTACCTCTGTATATAGATGGGAAGGGAAAGTCCAACAAGCAGAGGAGTTCAGCGTTTTAATCAAAACAACTCAAGAAAATCTAGCCAAGACTAAGGAAATTATTTTAGCCCTCCACCCTTACGAAATACCTTGTGTCATAGATTTTGAAGCCAATTCTGTCCCACCTTTTCTTGATTGGGTTACTCGCGAATGTACCCAAGGTTTTTAACTCCAAAAAGACAATAATGAAGATTTTCATTCGTTATAAAATTTTATATCAATAGTAGTATCTTTGTAGTCAAAAACAACCTGTTTTATGTCATATATTATTAAATATAATGTCTGTGGTCTAATATCAAAACTTTTGATGGGGGTTTCGGTTTTTACATATATATTATTTTTAACACATGAAACTGCCGCTCAGACACGCCCCGATATGGGCAGAGTAGATAGCCTTTTGCACCTCACCATTTTCGACACCATCGCTCTTGAAGACCGCCAAAAATACTTTGAAGACGCAAAAAAACTTACCATAGAATGCCTTCAACAACCCAATAGTTTCCATCTTGATCTCAGCCATATGAATTGGGTCTCCGTGTTATATCCACAAGACTCTAGTTTCAGAATTTTCTCCGCCCAGCTCAATCACATGTTCGTACAATATGAATATTGGGGCATTTTGCAAAAAAATGATGGGACCATCATTGAGCTTCATGATGACCCCAATGTTTATGGCGACGGGTTCGATTACGATTCTTACGATGCATCCGCTTGGTATGGGGCACTGTACTACAATATTTACCAATTCGAATCGGCAAAAGGTAGAAAATATCTTCTCTTTGGTTTTCGAGGGCTTGGGCCATTTAAGAGCAGAAAATTTATTGACGTCCTAGACTTTAGTCACGGTCAAGCTAATTTCGGTTCTCCAGTTTTCAAGATTGAATACAATGGCGACATGATCGAAAAAGCTCGTTTCAAGCTGGATTATGCCCCTAAAGCTGTTGTTTCACTCAATTTCGATTTCACCAAAAATCAAATTTTTTTCAACCACCTCATCACGGTCAATAGCGGGCACCCCAAAGCAGGATTGGTCAACGTCCCAGACGGTACCTTTGAAGTCATGAAGCTCGAAAACGGTATCTGGCGACATTATGGAACCCCTATCGATTTGCTCTCCTCAGAGATCTTTGATCGCAATAGATCCGATAAAAATTAGCCTTTCACACATACGAAGTAGTCTTTCACTGGGTGTAATAATACTTCTAGTTGATTATTTGGGCGACCCGAGCCGCTGGCTCGAACGTGCTATTCGTGGCTTTGCTTCGCGTCGGTCTCTACGAGACTCGTCTCCTCTCTTACAGAGATTCGACGACCACTTCTATCACTGTCGCATTTTTTTACTACTGTATTCTATCTGGTAGAATGGTAATGGTTATATTATCCCCACTCTTTCGCTTGATATGGGTATTTGATGAGATACTGCTGTAGGATCATATCCTCCAAAGTAGATTTCAAAACGTCGATATTATCCTTTTGGGTCGCCGAGATTAATACCACCTCGTGTCCATAGGACTTAACCAATTTGTCTTTGAACTCCGCAGTCAATTCTTCTTTGGTCTCTTTATCCAGCAAGGCATCGAAATATTGGTCGCAATACTGGTCGTATTTGTTCCCCACTAGCAGCGTCGGCTTTTGGTCCACTTCCAGTTCCTTGAGCAGTAACTGAACCGTTACTATCTGGTCAAAACACTGCGGATGTGAGATGTCCACCACATGCAATAGGATATCGGATTCTCTGGTTTCATCCAAGGTCGATTTAAAGCTTTCGACGAGGTGATGTGGCAATTTTCTGATGAAACCGACGGTATCAGAAAGTAAAAATGGCATCGAGCCAAATGTCACCTTCCTAGTGGTCGTATCTAGCGTCGCGAACAATTTGTTTTCGATAAAAACTTCAGATTTGCTCAACAATGTCATCAATGTTGACTTACCCACATTGGTATATCCGACCAGAGCCACACGAATCAGATTGCCCCTGTTTTGCCTCTGAGTAGTGTTTTGTCGGTCTATCGTTTCCAGCTTTTTTTTAAGCAAACTTATTTTATCCCGCACGATCCTTCGGTCGGTTTCGATTTCTTTTTCACCAGGACCCCGCATCCCGATACCCCCACGCTGACGCTCTAAGTGTGTCCATAATCCACGCAGCCTTGGCAGTAAGTACTGCATTTGCGCTAATTCTACCTGTGTTTTTGCTTGAGCGGTTTGTGCTCTAGCGGCAAAAATATCTAGGATCAAGGTACTCCTATCTACTATTTTTCGCTTGAAAGTAGATTCTAGAAAATTCACTTGTTTTCCAGTCAGATCGTCATCAAAAATCAATAAATCTATGTCCTTCTCTATGACATATTGCTTTATCTCTTCCATTTTGCCCTTACCCACAAACGATCTATTGTCTGGATGGTCTAATTTCTGAATAAAGCGATGAACCGTTTCGGCACCAGCCGTCAATGCCAAAAACTGCAATTCATCAAGGTACTCTTCTACTTGAGGCAGGGTTTGATTCCTTTGTACTACTCCAACCAGCACTGCGCGTTCTATCTGAGGCACCAGTCCCACTGGATTTATTTTATCATTGAGATCCCAATCTTTGTTCATTTATAGTTTTTAAAAGCTTCTAAAATTTGGTGAGTGTGGTTTTTGGATTTAACTTGGGTTATGACATGAAATATTTTTCCATTTTCATCGATTAAAACCGAGGTGCGATGAACCCCATCATAGATTTTACCCATGAATTGCTTAAGCCCCCAAATATCATAGGCTTTTATTATTTTTAAATCTTCGTCCACGATCAAATCAAAAGGCAATTGATGCCGACTGTGAAATTTTTGGTGCTTTGCTTGCCCATCTGGACTGATTCCAAGGACGTGTATGCCCATTGCTGTCAATTCTTCATATCCATCTCGGATATTACAAACTTCCACCGTACAGGTTGGCGTCATATCTGCTGGATAAAATACCAAACACAGTTTTTTTCCTTTAAAATCATCCAAGGAAACCATTTTACCATCTTGATTCTCTCCTGAGAAAAAGGGTGCAGGACTATTCAGTGGTATATTAACCTTGTGCAAAACCGTTTTATTTCCTATGTTCATGAATTTATTCAGTTTATACGCAAAATTTGCGATCCAATCAAATATTAAAGAAAGTGTGATATTCAACTTCATTGCAATGTTCGTCCTCAGCACAAAGATACAACTGATGAGGGCCAGAATTTAAGCTTTCTATTTTTATTGTCAATAAATTAAATTTTTTGTCATACTCTACCAAGGCCCACTCGCCATCGATCATCGCCTGAAATGTCATGGGGTCTTTGAAATATGGATCATAAGAAAAATTGTCGTGTATTGAGAATTTGAAACTATCGCCATTGTACTTCGCTACTCTCCAACAAGCCAAAACTGGAGGCACGGTGTCCAAAGTCAATCGATATAGTCCCTTGCGAATTAATTGACTGGTAATATTGTTGCCGTTCAGGTCTATGGGTACTTTGAAGGCCTGCCCATCTTTGATCAATGCAAGAGCCATCTTAGTTCTGTCCGAATTTGATAGCCTAGGTGATACATAATAAATAGGATTGAATAATTGTGGGTTTGACCCATGGATGTCAAAGTAAAATGTTTGAGGTAAGGTATCTCCTGCAGATATAAAAATACATTTTGACTCTAAGAATGTACTTTTAGGAATGAAAAAGCTATGCCCATTTTCTGTAAATTGATAATTGCGAATTAAATCAATGCTAGCATTCCATGGCATCAAAAAAGGGTTCAATGGCTCTTTATTTTTTTTAGCTACAAAATTAAGATCGGTAGAATTTCCACCAAAATCAAAAACTTCAATCCTGAAATTTATAGTGCTATCTTCCTTTTCAAATCTAAAAATTCCATCAGAAAGGGATAAATCGAAGTTCAATTTTAAAGGATCGGCTTGCAATCCCCTGCACAGATACCACTCATCCCCATAAAGCATCCACGGTTGATATTTACATTGATAATGAATTGCCCTATTAAAAGCCATAGGTATTCTATCCATTTTCATTGAAAAAATCAATTTTTCATCCTTGAATATCCGATAACCGTAGATTCCTGGTTTATTCCAATTGTCCGTCATATAGTCAATCGTCCTAATACCAAAATAAAACTTTTCGCCAGATACCAAGATCGTGTCACCACGAATTACGGGCTTGTGATCTGCGTATTCGCAGCGATATACCGTGTCTTTCCAGTCTATACTCAGGTCCATTGCTTCAATCAGCGTCAGTCCTCCGATCACAGGAGGTACGGTATCATTTACTAAAAAACCCCAGGCCAAAGGATTTATGGCTGTATTGTTTGCGGTCTCACGCAGTTCAAAATGTAGGTGCGGTGCTTGAGATCCACCAGTATTGCCCATATAGCCTATGGTATCTCCTTTTTTTACAGAAAAGGTAGAATCTTGGGATTCATAATTATAAGTATAACTTTTAAAATGATTTTGGAGCTGCTTTGATTTGTCTTCTATTTTTCCATGAAAGCGATCCAAGTGTCCATACACGGAACTGATTTTATTTGCGTGATTAATGAAAAGCGATTTGCCATATCCATCTGATTGGATAGACATCCGATGAATGATTCCATCGGCGACCGCCAATATTGGATCCCCTGCTACACCTTCGGAAGTTTTGATGTCAATTCCAGTATGATAATGACTGTTTCTTAATTCGCCAAAAGATCCAGCTAATTTGATTGGATGATGGACAGGAGACGAAAAAAATGATTTATCAACGGAAATTTCGTGTATTTCTGTATTTGCCTTATTTCCAATAAGTAAGAAATAACAAAAAATAATATATGTAATAAAATGAACCAACACAACGCTTTAAAAAAATTTTATATATGTAAAATGGATTAATGTAAGTCATTGTTTTGTAATTCGTAAATTATTAAAAAAAATGGATAAAATATAATTTTTTCGATTATGTAAAAATTATATATAACTTAATTTTATTTTTGTAATGTCATAAATACTCAAATTATATGTTTATAAATGTGTGAAAATGTAGACAAATACACGAATTTTAGCGGTTTGAAAATTCCTTGCTGAGAAAAAAAATATATATTAAAAAAATTATTTTATCAAACTTAATCATAACTTTGTAGATGAATTGATGTGCCATAATCGATTTTATATGTGATTTTTAAGATCAATTTAAGGCGATTAATTTACAGGTAAGACAATAATTCTATGAACAAAATTTCAATAATATTGGACAGATTTGTATCCTTCTTTGGGAAGGCGACTTCAGTATTGTTTGAGTATTTTGTTGCATTGAACCATCAGTTCAAAAAGAATTTATCAGCTATTTTTTTAGGTTTCAAAGCAGATAAAGTTGGGCATTTTTTTTATGTAATGATGTCAAATAGAGATTATTTGATGTCAAATAAAAATTTATCGCCAATTTTTTTGACAGATTTTTTAACAGAGGATTAGGGTATCGATAAGTACCTTTTATTAGAATATGAAAATTATATTTATAAGCAATAAATTTTATCTATGAACAAGTTTTTATTATTATTTTTTGGTTTAGTGCTCTCAATGAGTCTTAAACAAGATGCCAATGCAGCTTGTGCGACTTTGGGATCACCTACCGTCACTTTAGTGTCCGGCACAGGAGCTGGTACGGTGGCGTCACCTTATTCGTCAGGAGCTGTACTTTCGGTATGCGTTCCAATGACTGCTTACAATGAGATTGGCACAAATTGGGTACACTCAGCTATTTTAGGTGGGTTGCCTGCGGGTGCGACGGTTTCAGCGGGTTCTCCAGTGCCTAGTTCAGGAACATCAAGTGGAGTATGGATCTTCTTTACATCATCACCTGCAATCCACTTTTGCGGGCGCAGGTTGGTATTTTGACGGTCAAAATGATGGAGATCCTTTTAATTCTTTTAGTTATGGTCACAACAATGACGATTTTCCAGCGGGAGGATTGGTTTTCTGTTTTAATGTTACACTTCCTACAGCAGGAGTGGGAGCATTCCAATTGACCATTGATGTAAATGGTGATGGTACTACAGG
Source organism: Saprospiraceae bacterium (assembly GCA_016720635.1). GTDB lineage: Bacteria > Bacteroidota > Bacteroidia > Chitinophagales > Saprospiraceae > JADKKF01. The sequence goes on along the minus strand of JADKKF010000009.1, from coordinate 102,808 downwards.
AGGCTGGTCAAGCACAGGATGTAATGATGCTCCAGTTAACGTTGGAGGTGTTATAAATTATACAGGTACGCCAGTAGCTCCTCCAGGAGGCTGTGTGTTACCAGATGTTGTGAAGCCAGTAATTGTTACGTCAGGCAATCAGACTATATATTTACTATCTGGTCAGTGTACAACGAATTTCCCATACACCGTTACTGCTACAGACAATTGTGATCCAGCAGTTAACGTGACTAGAACTTCAGGTGCAGTAAGTGGTTCACCTCTTGCACCTGGCACTTATACTTATACTTTTTCTGCTACTGACGTTGCAGGAAATAATTCAACTGCTAGTTTTACAGTAACTGTAGTGGCACCAGTAGGTGGCAATACTTTGGTTTGTAACCAACAAGTTAATGTTTCTTTAGATGAAGATTGCAGAAGTAATCACTTAGATGCGGGTGCATTCCTTTTGGGAGGACCATATGCTTGTTATACAACATATAATGTTGGATATTCTGCTTCAATGACAGGTCCATTCGTACCAAGAACATTGACTTCATCTGATATTGGAAGAACTTTATTTTATCAAGTAAGTAATGGCGCTAATAGCTGTTGGGGAAAAATCTTAGTTGAAGACAAAATGCCTCCAGTATTTACTTGTACAGACTATACCCTTAGCTGTACAGATACAAGAACGGCTAACGACCTAAAACCTGCCATTGTTGATAATTGTGGTTCTGTTAGAAATGTAAATTATACAGAAAGTTTGGTTTCTAGTGAGCAATGTAATGGTGCATACTGGAGAGTAATTAGAAGAGTATGGACTGCTCAAGATACTTATGGAAATGTAGGTACTTGTACGCAGACTATCTACTATACAAGATTGACATTGGATGTTATCAATTGGGCATCTGATTATGATGGACTTACAGGTACTGGACATTTACCAGTTCTAGAATGCCATGGTTCTTGGGATGTTAACTCAAACGGTTATCCTGATGTAAGTGAAACAGGTGGTCCTTCTGGACAATCTTGTAATATACAATGTTCTTATAGAGATGAAGTAATCAAAGTTTGTGGAGACGATCCTTCGACGTCTGCAATCGAAGGAACATTCAAGGTTCTTAGATTTTGGACTTGTTTGGATTGGTGTACTGGTGTGACTGCAACAGATGTACAAATCATCAAAGTTGGTGACCACGGAAATCCTGTTGTATCTTGTCCAGTTTATCCAACTAGACCTTTGACTTTAGGTTTAGGTGCACCTGGAAACTTAGTTGCTTCTCAAGGTACGAATGTTACATTGAGCACAGATTACAATTCATGTTTAGCGTCATACAATTTCCCAGCAGCAACTATTTCTGATCTTTGCGGAAGCTCAATTGGAAATGCTTGGATTATTGGAACTGACCTTGCAACTGGTCTTGAAGCTTTCAGATTGAATACAAACGGTGGTATCGTTAGAAATATCCCTGTTGGTAACTATAATGTATGTTATTATGTAGCTGATGCTTGTGATAATATTGGATCTTGCTGCATGACTTTGGCTGTTAGAGATTATGTATCTCCAGTTGCAGTTTGTAAGACATATTTGACCATTGGTTTAGGAGATAATGGTAGAGGAAGAATCAATGCAAGAGATTTTGATAATGGTTCTTACGATAACTGTGGTGTTGTTTCATGGAAAGTGAGAAGAATGTCTGATCCTTGCCACAGCCCAGCTATCACTTCTTTGAGAGATACTGTTGCGTTCTGTTGTACAGATGTTAACAAGAAAATTGCAATAGTAATGAGAATTACTGATGCTAATGGAAATTACAATGAGTGTATGGATTCAGTATTGATCCAAGATAAATTACCTCCAATCATCACTTGTCCTCCAGATATCGATCTAGATTGTAGATATCCTTATAGCTTATCTAATTTAGATATCTTTGGAACAGTAGTAAATGGCGGTAATGGTGCTACAGCAGTAGTTAGAAAACCAATATTTATCGATCAAAGATACGGTCATATCGGAAGACACTCTGAAAGTGCACAAAATCCTCACTTCCAAGTAGGTGTTGATGGCGCTGCATTTGATAATTGTAACTTAAATTTATCTTATTCTCAAACACCAGATTTAAGATGTAATAGAGGTACTATCTTGAGAACTTGGATAGCTTCTGATGCTGCAGGATCAAGATCTTGTGTTCAAACCATCAGATTCTACAATACTTACGAATTTACTGGTGCAGATTATTTCGTACTTAATGACAATAGTGGTCAACCACCTTACGATGTACCTTTCGTAAATTACAATGAAGCAAGAGATGGTAACTGGGATGATATGCACGATATCTACTGGCCAGCAGATTACACCACTAATCAGTGTGGAGCGGCTTTAGATACAGCTAATATTCCTTGGCCTTACAAAAAGCCTTGGTTCAGAGAAGACGTTTGTTCTAACATAGGTGTAGGATATGATGACTGGTATTTTGACTTCGAAGTTGGTTCTAGCCAAGGATGTAAGAAAGTAATCAGAAAGTGGAAAGTAATCGACTGGTGCCAAAGAGATGAGTCTGGTGCTAATCCTTTCTGGATGTATGACCAAGTTTTGGTTGTAATGAATTCTGCAGCTCCAACATTCACAAATTGTGCGCCTGTGACCTGGTGTCATAACGGTCCAGCTTGCGGACCTCACTACCAATCATTGAGCATCACTGCTACTGATGATTGTGATCCTGAAACTAAGTTGAGATACAAATACCAAGTTGACTTGAATAACGATGGAACATTCGATTCATTCGGAACTGGATCAACTATCAATCCAGCTGCTGGATGGGTACTTGGTACACATAGAGTTGTATGGGAAGTTGAAGACGGATGTGGAAACAAAGAAACTTGTACACAAATCGTTACAATCAATGACTGTAAAAAACCAAGTCCAGTATGTATCGAGTTGATAGCAGAATTGATGCCAACAACTTGTATGATTGAACTTTGGGCTTCTGACTTCATCGCTGCTAATAGCTCGACTGACAATTGCCCTGGTCCATTCAGATATACATTTGATGCGGCAGGAACACAACCAAGTAGAATATTTACGTTAAATGACTTAGGTAGAACATCTGTAACTATCTATATGTGGGATGCAGCAGGAAATTCAGATTTCTGTATAACAACTGCTACTATCCAAAACAATATGGCTTGTAACAGCGGTGCAACAAGAGCTTTGGCTGGTACCGTTAAAACTGAAATGAACAGTGATGTTAGAGATACCAAGGTTTCTATCATGGATAACAACAACAATGAGGTTGGATACAGAATGTCGACCAGCAATGGTGAGTACGCATTTAATCCAATGTTGGCTACAGAGCAAACAGTTGTTCCATCTAGAGATGATAACCACAGAAATGGTATCAGTACAGCTGATATCATCACTATCCAAAAACATATCTTGGGAAGCCAAGCTTTATCAACTGGATATAAGATGATTGCGGCTGACGTTAATAAGTCTAATTCAATCACAGCAGCTGACTTAGTTGAATTGAGAAAATTAGTTCTATTCAAGATCGATAGATTCGCTAATAACACATCATTCAGATTCGTAGATAAGAGCTACGATTTGACAACTGGTAACGTATTCAGTGCAAGCTTCCCAGAGAAAGCAACTTTAACAAGTGCTCAAATCGGAAACGTAGCAGCTAATTTCGTAGCAGTGAAGATCGGAGATGTTAATGATAACGCAGTAGTTAACTTGACTGGAACACCAGAAGAAAGAAGCGGAAAGACATTGTCATTCAATGTAGCAGATGCTAAATATACTTCAGGTGAAACAGTGAAAGTAACATTGAAAGCATCATCATTCAACAATATCAACGGATATCAGTTTACAACAAACTTTGACAACCAAAGATTGGAATTCGTAGGATTTGAGGCTGGTAAATTGAATGTAAATGATGATAACTTCGGATTTACAATGTTGGAAAATGGTAAGATCACAACAAGCTGGTCAAACCCAACAGCAGTAAGCGTAAATGATAACGAAGGCTTATTCACATTGGTATTCAAAGCTAGAAGCAACGGTACAGTAAGTGAGAGCGTTTACGCTACATCTGAAGTAACCAATGCACAAGCATACAATGCAGCAGGAGAAGTCATGAACGTAGGATTGAACTTCATCGGAAAAGATGGTTCAGCAGTACAAGGCTTCGCATTGTACCAAAACCAACCGAACCCTTGGGCTACGGAAACTATTATCGGATTTAACTTACCAGAATCTATGAAAGCAAAAGTTAGCATCTATGATGTAACTGGTAAAGTAATCAAAGTAGTAGAAAGTACTTTCAACAAAGGATACAATGCTGTAACTTTGAACAAAGGAGAGCTTCCAGCTACTGGTGTAATGTACTATCAATTAGACGCAGCTGATTTCAGCGACGCTAAGAAGATGATAATCATCGAATAGTAGAATTTAGGTTCTAACATTTGAAGAACGGAGAATAGCCTCGACGCAAGTCGGGGCTATTCTTTTTTTGTATATACGGGGCGCATAAGGTGGATGGAGGACGACCGTGTCGGTCTCGGCCAAGGGCTGAGACGAAACTCCGAAATACACCGACCCCGAACTTTGTGAGGGGATATGCAATAAAAATATACCTAGGTTTTTCTTAATTATCCAAATTGGATTTTAGCCTACATATTATAAAATTCCTTATATTTGTTCGTTTTTCCAATTGAAAATGTAATACGATGAAAGCCAAGAGTACCAATATGCGCCAAAAAGCGGCTCCTATATCTGCTAAGAGGGAAGAAAAGGCTTATGTAAGCAATCTGGTTTTTGAGGAAAATTTTTGGGCCAAGCACTGGAAAGAAGTCTTGTTGATGACCATTCCCGTGGTATTGTTATACATGGTTTCGCTGAATTTTGAGTATGTTTTGGATGATCAAATTGTGCTTACGAAAAATAATTATGTCAATAAAGGATTTGGTGGGATTTGGGATATCCTTTCCACAGAGACTTTTATGGGTTATTTCGGAGAACAGAAGAATTTGGTCGTTGGTGCTCGATATCGACCTCTTAGTTTGGTAACATTTGCGATAGAAAATCAGTTTGTGGGGCAGAATAGCGCGGTTAGTCATGGATTGAATATCTTGTTTTATATTCTTTCTATCTGGCTTTTGTATCGAATTCTCGATTTGATTTTTCCGAAGAATGATGAGCGCCCTTGGTACTTGCAATTGAGTTTTTTGTCTTCGATTTTGTTCGCATTGCATCCGATCCATAGCGAGTTGGTTGCCAATGTAAAAGGACGGGACGAGATTATGGTTTTGCTGGGTGTCATGGGGTCGATGTATGCTACATTTAGGTACGTTAAGAATCCGAGTCTGATGTGGCAAGTTCTTTCGTTTATCTTTTTTTTCTTGGGTTTATTATCTAAAGAAAATGCTTTGACTTTTGTGGCTGTCATTCCGTTGACGCTATATTTCTTTACAAATGCTCGGACAAATCATTATATAGGTGCTGCTATTCCTGTAATTTCAGCAACAGTTTTATATTTGATCGTTCGTTATCAGGTTATTGGGTATTTTTTAAGTTCTGGTGTGCAGGATTTGACCAACGTGATGAATAATCCTTTTCTGGGGATGAATGTGGCTCAGAAATACGCAACGATCATGTACACACTTGGTAAATACCTCGTGCTATTGGTTTTGCCCATTAATCTCACACACGATTACTATCCTTATCATATTCCAGTGATGAATTGTACAAAAATGGGAACGATACTTTCCTTTTTGGCTTATGCAGCATTGCTGTATATTGCATATAAAGGTTACAAATCAAAGTCGATATTTTCATATTGTATTTTGTTCTTCGTAATTACGCTTTCCATTGTATCCAACTTGTTTTTTCCGATTGGGACTTTTATGAACGAAAGATTTATTTATATTTCATCGATCGGATATTGTATAGCTTGGGCTTATTTGTTTGTGGAATTTTTACCGCAGGTTTTACCAATGGATAAAAATACCAGCCGATATTTAGGGTTGGGCTTTTTAATATTGAATTTACTGGGATATAGTTACAAACTGTATCAAAGAATACCCGCATGGGAAAATCCCGTGACACTGAATGAAGCTGCGATAAAAGTCTCATACAATTCTGCGCGGAGCAATAATTTTACTGGTACTGCCTATTATAATCGTTATATGGCCGAGAAGGATTCTATTAAGCGATTGGAGTGGTTTAACAAGGCGAAGCCCTATATAGAGAAGGCTGTGACCATCATACCAGATTATGCTGACGGACTTCAAATGAAATTGGGATTGGCTACTGAAGAATTTAAGAATGGCGGTTCTCTGGATACCTGTCTGCAAAGGGTCTCGGAAGTAGTGGTGCAGCGTCCATATATTATCTACATCACGCAGTGGCTTGATTATATGGATAGAATTCAACCATATGGACCGTATCTGATCAGGTTTTATATTAAGTGTGGAACTGAATTAATCGCAAAGAATGACGCACCAGCGGCGATTAAATATTTGCAAAGGGGTCAGAAATTGGATCCTTCCAATGCTTTGATTTTGAATTTGTTGAATCAAGCGAAAGGTATGCCGCAAATTACCAATCGACCGTACCAAATACCAGAATACATGCGATAGCGTCTTATAAATAGTCAATATGCAAAATACCAATGAACTTATTTACCAGATAGCACTGACCAAGTTACCACACGTCGGGGTAATTACGGGTAAGAAATTGCTTCATTATTTTGGAAATGTTAGAGACATTTTTGAGGCATCAACTAAGGAGATCTTAGTTTTACAGGGCATACAAAGCCGGTTGAAAAAGTCTTTTGAAGAGCGAGAGAAATGGCTTGAATTCGCAGAAAGAGAAATTGAATTCATTACTGCACAGAACATTAAAACAGTTTTTATCACGGATGAGCAGTACCCATTTCGTTTGAAGGCTAACAAGGATTCTCCTTTGATGCTTTATGTCAGAGGACGAATGGACTTTAATGGACCTAAGTTTGTGGGTATGGTAGGAACAAGAAATCCCTCTTCCTATGGGAAGCAAATGGTTCGCAATATCCTCGAGGGATTTCAAGAGAGAGCCATTACGGTGATCAGTGGGCTTGCGTTTGGGGTCGACATCGAGGTTCATAAGGCATGTCTCGATTTGGGCATTCCTACGATTGGGGTAATGGGATCTAGTTTTGACCTTATTTACCCCGATATTCATATGCCAGTTGCCAAGCAAATGATGCAAGGTGATAATACTGTCATGACGGAATATACTTCGGGTTCCAAGCCCGATCGGGAGAATTTTCCTATGCGCAATCGGATCATCGCTGGGATGGTTGACGCTTTGGTGGTAGTCGAATCCAAAGAGACGGGTGGTTCGATGATTACTGCTTCGATGGCGGATGGCTACAATAGGACGGTTTTTGCTGTGCCTGGGCGATCTATGGATGCCAATTCGCGTGGTTGCAATTATTTGATAAAGACACGTAAGGCGGAGCTTATTCAGAGTGCCGAAGACTTAATTTACGAAATGGAGTGGGGACAGGCTTCAAGGAAGTCGGTTCAGTTATCTCTATTTCAAGAGCTGAATGAAGAGGAAAGGTTGATTTTTAATCTGATTCAGCGAGAGCAAGTTATAACTTTAGATGAGTTGTCTGATTTGACGGAGATGTCGCCAAGTATTTTGGCCAATCATTTGCTACAGATGGAGTTTCGGGGTCTGCTCATTTCTCGGCCAGGAAAGCGTTATGAATTGGTTTGATATTTTTTTGGATGTGCCCTCGCAATGCGAGGTCGGGTCGTGCGTGGCTCCACTTCGTTTCGGTCTCTTCGAGACTTATCGCGACATCCTTAAGTCGCTATAACCACTACCACCCCTCACACGCTGGGATGTGGGAGGGGTGTGTTAATGCAATAAAACAACATTAACCTTTACACATTCATAGTGTAAATGTTAGTTATAGCCTTAAAATTTATAAAAATCTAATCGGAGTTTTATTCCAAATTAGTCCATATGTGCCAAAGCTGGGTTTTGGCTTTTTTCCTTTCGTGTTCTTTAAGATACGTTTTACGCAAACGGATGCTTATTGGGGTTACTTCTACCAGTTCATCTTCTTGGATATATTCTAGCGCTTCTTCTAGTGAAAACTTGGTCGCAGGAATGATCCTAACCTTATCGTCACTACCAGATGCACGCATATTGGTTAGTTTTTTGGTCTTCGTTAGGTTGATGACCATATCTCCTGGTCTGGCGTTTTCACCTACTACTTGACCTTCGTATATCGGTTCATTTGGATCTATAAAAAATATGCCGCGCTCTTGTAGATTGTTGATACTATAAGGAATCGCATCGCCAGTTTCCATCGAGATGAGAGATCCGTTTTGTCTGCCTGGGATTTCTCCTTTGTGCGGTTGAAACTCTTTGAATCGGTGGGTCATGATGGCTTCACCAGCGGTGGCTGTCATCAGATAAGATCTAAGTCCCATGATACCCCTTGACGGTATTTCGAATTCTAAAAGAACTCGATCGCCTTTAGGTATCATATTGAGCATGACGCCTTTTCTACGAGTGACCGTCTCGATGGCTTTTCCAGACACATTTTCGGGAAGATCAATTCTTAATGATTCTATTGGTTCGTATTTTTGTCCATCTATGGTTTTGAAGAGTACCTGAGGTTGTCCTATTTGCAATTCATAACCTTCTCTTCTCATAGTTTCGATCAAGACTGAGAGGTGTAATACACCTCGACCGAAAACTTTAAAGGAATCAGCAGAACCCGTGTCTTCTAGTCTCAAAGCCAAATTCTTTTCAAGTTCTTTTTCTAATCTTTCTCTTACGTGACGGCTGGTAACGAATTTTCCTTCTTTTCCAAAGAAAGGAGAATCATTGATGGTAAATAGCATACTCATCGTTGGCTCATCGATGCTGATAGCAGGTAGCGCTTCAGGATTTTCAAAGTCAGCGATGGTGTCTCCAATGTCAAACCCTTCGATTCCAACTACTGCACAGATATCACCAGCTTCGACTTTTCAGCTTTTACTTTTTCAAGACCATCGAAAACATATAACTCCTTGATACGAGATTTTTCGATTTTACCATCTTTTTTCATCAATGAGATGGGTTGACCAGGACTTAAAGATCCTCTGTGTACCCTTCCGATGGCAATTCTTCCTATATAATTAGAATAATCCAGTGACGTAATCAAAAGTTGAAGTGAACCCTGTTCTACTTTAGGTTCAGGTATATTCTCTACGATACAATCCAAGAGTGCATCGATATTGTCGGTCTTCTTTTTCCAGTCAGTACTCATCCAGCCTTGCTTAGCAGATCCGTATATCGTCGGAAAATCCAATTGGTCATCTGTTGCATCCAGATTGAACATCAATTCAAAAACTTGCTCATGTACATCGTCAGGCGTGCAGTTTTCTTTGTCCACTTTGTTGATGACAACGATAGGCTTAAGCCCCATTTGGATGGCTTTTTCCAGTACGAAACGTGTCTGAGGCATAGGCCCCTCAAAAGCATCTACCAGCAAAAGAACACCATCAGCCATGTTCAATACACGTTCGACCTCACCGCCAAAGTCAGAGTGACCAGGAGTATCAATGGTGTTGATCTTAATTCCTTTATAGGTAAGGGAAACATTTTTTGCCAAAATCGTGATACCACGTTCTCTCTCCAAGTCATTGTTGTCCATGATAAGATCTCCAGTAACTTGGTGTTCTTTGAATACCTTACAGGCGTGGATCATTTTATCTACCAAGGTTGTCTTGCCGTGGTCAACGTGGGCAATTATGGCGATGTTTCTAATATTCATTTTTTAAAATTTTTGCAAAGGTAATACAATTTACCAACTTTTATACTGATTCCTATTATTACAAAGGATAAAAAAGAAATTATATTTTATAAAATTAGTCAATTCTTAAAATATTATATTATTTCTTTAAAATCAAGGGATTGTTCCAGTATATTTATCAAAAAAATTAAGGTATTCAGAATATAATTCTTTTGTTAAATGTACAAATTTTAGGGTTCAGATATTTAAACTTTAGATTTATTCCATGAAATTTCATAATTTTGAAAAAAAATAAAGCCATATCATGCGTACAGTGTTGATCGACGATGAAATCGCTTGTACCTCTAGCCTCCAGATAGAACTTAATACGTATTGTCCAACAATTGAAATTGTGGCCCTTTTTAACAGCCCAGATGATGCGATTCTTTACCTAAAGGCCAATCCCCCTGATTTGGTTTTCCTCGATGTAGATATGGGCGTGATGACTGGATTTGATTTGCTCAGACATCTGAAAGATATAAGTTTTGAAATCATCTTTGTGACAGCGCATGAAAATTTTGCATTAAAGGCATTTGAGTATAGAGCGTCTGACTACCTTTTGAAGCCTATTTTGAAGCATCGATTGATAGAATCTGTAGAGAGAGTTAGCCAAAAGATTCAACATAAACGGGCTGCAGAGAAAGGTCAAATATCAAAAAATGAAGGCGGAGAACAAAGGGCAAAGGCACAGGTACAAAGTATTCCGATCCCGACATCAGATGGATTAGAAATGTTAAAAATAATGGATATCATCGTGATAGAAGCGGATGGGAACTACTGCCATATACAAATGGAAGGCGGCAAAAAATTGATGGTGACTAAGTCCATTAAAGAGTTCGATCAGATGCTCCAATCTCATAATTTTGTTAGAACACATAATTCCTATTTGGTCAATATAAACCATGTTAAAAAATATGTAAAGGGTAGTGGAGGGTATTTAGTCATGTCTAATGGCTCGACGGTAGATGTTTCTCGCACAAATAAAGACAAGGTATTGCAGTATTTGATACCCAATTAATTACCGAATATGGAGTCAAAAGTGTAAATTATGTATTGTGCTTTGATTCAGGGGTGCAAAATAATTAACATTGCAATTGTGAATAAAGTCATGCATTTAGTTCTGTCGATTTTGTGTCTTCTTTTGGTTGCCCAGACAGGGACTGCCCAAGTATTAAATGCTGGTAGATTCTCAAGCCCCATATTTGAAACCATCAAGCTCAATGATGGCAATAATATCAAGTCACTCACCTGTGCTACAAAAGATCAAAAAGAAGTATTGTGGTTCGGTACCAAGGAGGGCTTATACCAATATAATGGCACAAAATTCACTCCGATTCCATATCATGGTCGAGATTCGTCAAGTATCAGATCCAAGTTGCTCAAGGATTTGTTTTGCGACAGCAAAGGTCAAGTTTGGGTCTGTCAGGAAGGTTACTTGGATGTTTATGACCACAGATCAGATAAGTTTACTGCTGTGAATTCGGTAGGTAAGGATATTTATATTTCTGAAATCATCCAAATTGATGCCCAGCACCTCCTTGCAGCGGCAATGGATAGGGATAATTTTTTAAACGCGGGCATATTTATCATTGATATAAATAATTTAAATGCTACTAAATATGTAGTTCCAGAGCGTTTGTTGCCGAATGGACGGAGAATACATCGGTCATGTACGGGAGTCCGACAAGATACACAGGATTCTAGTCTGATATGGGTTTCGACCGAAAAGGGCTTGGCAAAATTTGATTTAAAAACGAAGTCTTTTCAGGCTTATTATGAAAATCCTTTGATTGATGAGAAGGAGTATGCTTATCATTCTTGTTTGGAAAATTGGGATAAAAAAACCTTGTTCATAGGGAGTTGGGGACCTGGTTTGATCCAGTTTGATAAAGAAACAGGTGTATTTTCAAGAATATTATTTAGACCGGAATTGAATGATGACTATCGAATCGTACATTTTATCAAAAGAAAAAACGCGGAAGAAATATGGGTAGGAACAGGATTTGGTGTGCTAATTTACAATGTAAATCAGCGGAAGGAAAAGTCGTGGGAGTACGAACCGAATAATCCACATTCTATATTGGGATTTATGTGCTTAGATATGGTCACAGACAAGGACGGTGCGCATTATTTTTGCATGGAAGATGGACTGAGTAAATATGATTGGCATGCAAATCAAATCAAATATTTTGAGTTTTTTATAAGGGAAAAATTAAATCCAAATTTTTTTGATGTAACCGCTGTCGTTGAATCCCCAAAAGCTGATAAATTGTATATAGCGATCGACGCTGGTGAAAGTCTTTACGAATTGGATGTCCAGAATTACCGCTATGATTTGTATAAATTATTCCCTTGGAAAAATAAAAAATTAGAACCAGAATATATCACGGGGATGGCCTTCATTGACGGTGAAAACATCTTGATTTCTACTAAAGATAAATTTCAGGTTTTTAATACTAAAATGAAAAAATTGGTGGCTCTGGATTGTGGGTGGATAAAAGCCATCTTGCCTAACTCTTTCGGATTGAAGACAATGGTTAAGGACAATAAGGGCATGATATGGTTGATTGGTCAGAATGATTTTTGTATTATAGACTGGACTTCAAAAAAAGCCTTTCATTCATATCTAAAGAGCAACAATCAGGATTCAAAATACATCAATGAAAGAATTCACAGCATCGTTTTTAAGAAAAATAATGAAGCATTGTTCGCTACATCGAACGGATTTATCGAATTCGATGGAACTCGATTTAGACAATTATTGATAAATGCCAAGGACAAAGATCCTATAAATTATATCATGGGAGGAGCTTATGATGATGCCACAATGACTTATTGGGCCATTATCGCTAATCAAGGTTTGGTAAAACTAAAAGCGAAAGGAGACAAGTTGGTCATTGAACCCCAAAAGGATGGATCTGATTATGTACTAGAAGGCATTTATTACCAAATCTTGAAAGATAAGTTGGGTATTTTTTGGTTAAAATCACAGCATAATTTGGAAATTTTTGATCCTAAAACAAATAAATCCAAAATACTAGGCAGTCAAGAAGGAATGGTTTATCCCGTAGTTAAAAATTATTTTCAAGCGATGGATTTTTTACCATCTGGGAGGCTTTATTTTGTGCCAGGAAGGAAAAATATAGCCTATCTAGATCCGCAGAATATTTATGACATGACGGAATCTAAACCGATGGTTGATATAAAATCTCTAAAAGTTTTTGACAAATTATTGCCCATGAATTCTATGAATAATGGTGCCATTGATCTGACGTATAAACAAAATTTTTTCACAATTCAATTTAATGCCATACATTATTTTAAGCCCAATAACATAAGATATGTGCACAAATTGGAAGGCATCGACCCTGACTGGAGCACCGAAGGGCAAGCACAGGTAAGCTATACCAATATCAGCGGGGGTAATTACAAGTTTAGGGTTAAAGCCATTAATTCTTTGGGAATAGAGGGTCCAGAATCGGTTTTGGATATCTTCATTGAACCTCCTTTTTGGCAAAAATCCTGGTTTCAAATATTGTTTGGATGCGGATTGATAGGGCTTGTATTTGGATATATCAAGTATCGGGAAATAAAGATCAATGAAAAGAGAAATTTGGAACAGTTGGCACTACAAAGTGAGATTAAGTCATTGAGATCCCAAATGAATCCCCATTTTATTTTTAATGCCATCAATACCGTCAAGCACAAAGTATTGACGGACAATCCGCTGCAAGCGTCAGAATTTTTGAGTCAATTCGCTTTGTTGTTGCGCAAGATTTTGTACCAGACCAGAGAACAAGTAGTGAGTGTTAAGGAAGATTTGGAGACATTGGAGCTTTATATTGCATTGGAACAGGAGCGACAAGTAGGAGGGTTTAAGGTGATTTATGATGTCGATGAGACCTTGGATCTCAATTCAATTTTCATTCCTCCAATGCTCGTCCAGCCGTTCGTAGAAAATGCCATCAAACATGGACTTCCAAAACTAAAGGATAATGGTTTATTGACCATCTCCATAAAAAAGCTAGATCCACAATATACGCCAAACCAGTGTTTCATAGCCATAGAGGATAACGGTGTTGGCCGGATAAAAAATATGGAATTTAGTGCAACCAATCATAAGTCACTGGGCATGACGATCACTCAAGAAAGAATCGATATGCACAATAAACTTACAGACGCACATATAAAATTTGAAATAATTGATAAAATAAATGATTCGGGAAAACCCGAAGGAACCAAAATTATTTTGTATATTTAGTTAATTTATACGTATGAAAACAAATATTATCATCGCATTTGTGATTTTTGCATCCCAACTTATGGCGCAAGAACAAAAGTGCTCACAAGTGGGCATGAATGTACATATGAATGTCTATTGGGGTCGTGAAGTGCCATTTTCCAATCTCATGATGCAAGCATCTCCTTGGATACCCTGTGACGAAGATTGGACATTTGACTTGCCAGACAATTATACATTTTATGACAAAATATCATACAATACGCAGGGATATCCAACCGAAATACCTCAAGCTGTTCAAGGCCTTGCCAAAAGACAATGCGTAAAAACGGTGCTTGCTTGGGATAATGGGGGAATACTTCCAGTAGGGACATACAAAATATTGTATGAAGGAACTGGAAGTATAGAACTATATGGACGAGATACATTCAATATCATAAGAAAATCTAATGGCTATATTGAGTTTCTTTTGAAATCGCATAAATCGGGCAATCCATTATTGGAATCAGGTAGCCTTGGACTCTTGATTAGAAGTTCAGAAGCTCTGGATCCAGTCAGAAAAATCCGAGTCTTGCTCCCTGGCGCTAGTGAGTCCGATACCCATTATCCTTTTAATAAGGCTTTTGTCGATAAATTAAAACCTTTCAAGGCCCTTAGATTTATGAATTGGATAGGGTCATATTGGTCAGAGGATAGCCTTTGGAGTGACCGAAGGCAAAAGGATTATTATACCCAATTCAATATGATTGATTGGCCATTTGGTAAGGAGAAATCTATGTCTTATGAATACATGATACAGCTCTGCAATCTCACGGGAAGTGATTTGTGGCTCAGTATTCCTTTTGGTGCAGGTGAGGACTATGTAGAAAACTTGGGAAAACTCATCAATGAAAATCTGAACTCAGGCCTAAAAGTGTATTTGGAATATGGAAATGAAGTATGGAATCACGGATTCAACTATCTGAAACAATACAACTATGTAAAGGAAAATGTCCCTAGTAATCTTGCCCAAAGTGATCATCAGTATCGTTATGTTTACCATGCCAATAAAGCATTTCAGGCGTTTAAGAAATATAATAATCACCAAATAATTAGAATCATCGGAGGGCATCAAGCCAACCCAGATGTAATGAGAAGATCGCTCGAAGGGTTGAGCTTCTTGAATATTGCGTCCGAGTTCGATGCGGGGAGTGTGACCGATTACGCATTTCAACAAGATATCACTAATGAATTTAATTCAGAAACCCAAATCAAAGACATAGCTGCTGCCAGTAGGAGATCTATGGGACAGGCATTGCAGCATATAGAACAAAATAAAGAGCAATTACAAACTTTGGGTAAAGAATTGATAACCTATGAAGGAGGCTTTCACGCAACGACAGAATATGATTTGCAAAATCCACCTCCTTATCTACAAGCATTGGTTGATTTTCAAAAAGACACGAGTTGCTATAATATCTACACTGAGTGGATGGGTCAGATAAAAGCAATTACAAATGGGGCCTTACAGATGGCTTTTGTACTAGGTGATAATCCATATTCATCTTCAGGTAGTTTTGGACATATAGAAAATATTTTCACTGACGATGCATCGAATAGCCCTAAATACAGGGCTTTGATGGATTTTTGCTTGGGAGTAGATTCTAAGGAAATATTACGAGAAAATGACGAAGTCATCCTGTATCCAAACCCCGCATCGAGCTATTTGCATGTAGAGTCAAAGGAAAATCAAATCAGCAGAATAGAAATATTGGATTTTTTAGGTAGGGTGGTATATTTTGAAAAAGGGCTTGCAAATCTCTGGCAAATTTCGATTCCAAACGTAACAAAGGGGATGTATTTATTAAAATATACGATCGAAGGAAAGGTGTACCAAAAACCTATCATACTCATGTAACTATGGAATCATAGCGCGTGAGGGATCGGAACGAGGGACTCCGAAACTCAGTGTAGGAGTCCAGTCTCGACAAAGGAAGAGACCGCAACGAAGTGTAGTCGTGAAGTGCCCGACCCGATGCCGTCCACTAGGACGAATGAGGGGCACGCCAAAATATATAGGATTGGAAACTTATGCTTGAAAATCCTGGCTGCACATTTCTAAAAACGAAACGCAAAAACTGCGCCAAGAAAAATTTTGCTTAGCCACGGCGAGATTTTTCGAAAAGCGTGCTCCAATCTCGGGGTCTTGGAAAAATCGCTTGATCGCATCGGCAAGAGCAGGAGCGGAAGGCTGCACTACATAACCAACCTGATTGTTTGGAATCAGCTCGGCGAGTCCACCAACATCGGTAACAATCATCGGTTTCTCGAAGTGGTAGGCGATTTGCGTCACGCCACTTTGGGTAGCTGTTTTGTAAGGTTGCACCACCAAATCGGCAGCAGAAAAGTATAAGTGCACAAGGTCGTCAGGGATAAAATCATTGCTCCAATGGACAAGGTCGTCGACCCCTAGTTTATGCGCTAAATCTTTGTAGAAAGCTTCGTTGGAGTAAAATTCACCTGCTACAAGACATTGATAATCAACACCTTGTGATTTTAAAATATGCAGTGATTCTAATAGAAGATCCAAGCCCTTATACTCACGGATAAACCCAAAAAACAAGAGGACAGGGCGCTGATTCAAGCCCAATTTTGACTTGGCTTCGTGTTGTGGAATGGTGTACCCATAATGATCATAGAGCGGGTGGGCCTTTAAGATAGCTGGTTTTGACTGTTCAAAAAGGCGGAGATCTTGGAGGACGCTTTTGGACATCGCGACGAAGTAGTTCACTTTTGACAAAAAGTACTTGGTAAAAATATGATCGCCTGGCCTTTTTTCGTGAGGGATAACGTTGTCGAGAATACAGAGCGTTTTGGAGCTTGTATTTTTTGTAGCAAAGTGTAGTATGGTTCCAAAGCATGGCCCCATGAATGGAATCCAAAACTTTACAATAATCAGGTCAAAGTTCTCTTTACGAATTTTTTTTCCGACCGACCACCAATTAAGCGGAGAATAGGAATGAATGCAGACATCAATGGACAAATCGGTTGGTTTGGGTTGGGTGGTGTATTGCGTTTTCCCAGGAAAAAGGAAGCCTGGATACTGCACTTTGAAAGTATAAATTTGTACATCGTGTCCAAGGGAAATCAACTCGTGGGCCATCCTTTCATTGAACGCCGCTAAGCCACCTCTCAAAGGATGGGCTGTACCGATTATTGCAATTTTCATCTCTTTTAATAAACCATTATTGCCTAAAGATAATCAAAACCTACCAATCTTTTTCGGGCCTAGATTTGGACTGTGGATTTCCTCTTCTCAGCTTGGCCTGCGTTTTTTTCTCTTCTTGTTCAGCGATTTTTAGCAATTGTTTTATATGATCGGAAGTCTTGGGAGAACTTGGAGTCTGCTGTTGCTCTTGATCTTGTTTTTCCTTTTGTTGTTGATCTTTTTGTTCCTGATTTTCCTTGGGATCATTTTGATTATTGTCTTTTTGTTCTTGCTCTTTCTTATCCTTGGAAGGATCTTTCGATGGGTCTTGTTTTTGGTCTTGGTTGTTGTTTTGGGAATTTTGATTTTTATCCTGTTGGTCCTTCTGTTGTTGTTGTTGTTGTTGTTGCATTTTTCGATTGGTTAAAGCTAGGTTTAATTTGGCTTCGAAATCCTTCGGGTTTATTTTTAATGCTTGTTTGTAGGCATCAGCGGCTTGTGGATAAGCTTGTTTTTGGTAGTGGGCATTGCCTTTGTTGTACCACCATTGAGATTGCTGCTTTTGTGTGAGATTATTTGGGTTTAGACCTTCCCAGAGCTTAAGTGCTTCATCGTATTTCTGCAATTGATATTGTGCATTGCCTTGGTTATACTTGGCTTTATCTGCTTGATTGGGGTCAGCATCGGTTGCTGCCGATTCGTATTTTTTCAATGCTTCTTCGTAGGATTTTTTTCCATATGCTTTGTCTCCTTCACGGAGCAATTGATGGGGGCTCTGTGCCATCATTTGAAAGGAAAAAATCATCCATAACACAGTAAGTGGTATCGTTTTTTTTATCCAAAATGGTTTTTCCCTTTTGTATTTATCATAAAAAATTAAAATCAAAGCAAGCAGGATGAACCACCAAAAATATGATTCTTTGACTTCGAATTGATTGGACTCTCCTAGGATTTTTTGTTGGGAGGCAATTTCGTCATGAATGGCCAATGACGAAGAGTTATAATCAGTGGCACGAAGGTATTTACCATTTGTTTCGGCTGCAACGGCCTTAAGGGTCGCTGATTCTAATTTGGTTACTACAGGATTGCCACTTTCGTCCGCTTTGGTTTCGATGCCAGCTTCGGTTTCGATGACAATGGATCCACCGGCATCCGTGCCATAACCTATGGAGTGGATTACGATATTCTCTGAAGCTGCATTTTTGGCAGCTTGAATGGCTTTGTTGTCATGTTCTTCTCCATCTGAAAAAATGACCATCGATTTGCCTACATTGGTATAAGACGAGAGGAGAGAAGTGCCCATATTGATGGCTTCTCCAAGGTTGGAGCCTTGGGTTATAATCTGTTCAGGAGTTGCGGATTCTACCAGCATAACAGCTGCGTCTATATCGTCAGTAATGGGCATTTGGACAAAAGAAGTTCCAGCGAAAAATATAAGCCCCAATTTGTTGCCAGCTTCTTTTTTAATGAAATTGATCGCATCTTGCTTGGCGATATCCAAGCGACTTGGAGGCATATCTCCACAAAGCATGCTATTAGAAATATCGAGAACGATCAGGACTATGGATGAGTTTTTATACCCTTGCGTCTTCTTGGATCCCCACTGAGGATTTGCTAGAGCTAAGCCTAAAATGCCACCTATGAAGAGCCATCTAAACCAAGAGCCTTTTAGATTTTTTGTTGTTAAAAATGGAAAAGCAGTGTATGTTCTACGGTCTCCTAGTTTCTCGCTTATTTCATGGGCTTGTACCATCCTTTTGGTATAAAAATAGTACCAGACCAAAATCCATAAGGCCACGAAGATGAAAGCAAACGGCGATTCGAATCTAATCATCAAATTACTGATTTAAGATAAGCTCTTTTTAATATTAACACCAACAGGAAACAAAATATCGCACCTACAAGGAAAAATTGAAATTTCTCCGAAAAATTGCGGTAGGACTTTTGGTCGAATGTCGTTTTCTCTAATTTGTCGATGGTGTCGTAAATTTCTTCCAATAATGATTGGTCTGTGGCCCTATAATATTTGCCATTGGTTTGATTTGCAATCTCTCTCAAAAGCGCTTCATCAATGACGACGGGTGCCATCGCATACTGATATTGATCTCCATCTCTGGCTATGGGTGTTTCTGCAAAGCCATTGGAGCCGATGCCAATACAATAAACTTTTATACCAAATTCCTTTGCCATTTGCAGGGCAAGGTCAGGGGGGATATATCCTGCATTGTTTACACCATCGGTCATCAAGATGATTACTTTGCTTTTGGCTTTGCTATTTTTTAGCTTATTAACAGCAGTAGCGAGACCCATCCCTATGGCTGTCCCATCTTCCAAAAATCCGGGACTTAATTGTTTTATCATGGACAAAACGACCTGCAAGTCATTGGTGAGGGGGCATTGTGCGAATGCTTCTCCAGAAAATACAACCAATCCGATGCGATCGCCAACGCGCCCTTTTACAAAATCATAGGCGGCTGATTTGGCTGCCTCGAGTCTGTTGGGGTCAAAATCTTTGGCCAACATGCTGCTAGACAAATCTAAAGAGAGAACGATGTCGATTCCTTCCGTCTTGAGGTTGGCCGTGTCGAGTATTTTTTGGGGTCGCATCAGAGATAAGACCAAAAGACAATATCCGAGCAGCTCTAACCATGGCAAGGAACGAAGTAAAACGATTTTGAGCGATTTGTCTTGTATCCTAGGCGGTACCTGACTTAGACTTAAAAAAGGCGACTTCAACGACAAAATATTTTTCCTTTTAAGGAAATAAAATACAAGTGGTAATAACAAAAGCATGGCCATCCAAGGATATGCCCAATTGTACCCAAACAGCTCAAAATTGATTTCAGGCATGATTCGGTTTATTTATTTTGAAAGATTTTGCCCAAGCTTTTAACCAAGCGGTATCTTTTTTGAAATCACTTGGTTCAGGAATGCCTTTGGCGTATTTTATCAAATCTGAATGTAATAAAACTTCCTGCATACTTGACATGTCGGAATGGGACAAATGATGCGTGGCGCTTAGGGATTCGATGATTTCTTCGGAGGTTAATTCCCCAGCTGGAATATCTGTTTTTTTATAAATAAACCTCCTGGTGTGTTCATTTAGAGGAGTATAGACTTCCTTCCATTTCGCAGGATTATTGCCATAAAAATTTTCAATTTCTTCGATTTTTGCCAAAAACCAATCGTTAGGGTCTTCCTCGAACCATCGGTCATCGATTATCTTCTTTTGCCTTTTTTTCCACCATTTATATATAAAATACAATACTGCGCATATCCCAAAAAATATCAAAATATAGGGTAAAAAATCCCAGAAATTGCGCTTTTCTTCCCAAATTGGCTTTATGGGTTGAATCTTGGTTGTATCGCTTAAGGTTGGTTCGAATATTTCTATCTTAAGTGAATCCAGCGTAGTGACCAACTCTTTGCCGTTGTATTGATAGACGAGACTTTGGCCAGGGAGGTAGAATTTCCCCGTTTTATAAAATGAAATATGAAATTTTTTCTTGAAAATCTTCGAATGTTGCGTCGAATAAACGGTACCTTGATCCTGTCCTAGAATTTCAAAATCTCGATTTTTTAGAAATGAAAAAGTGTCCAAACCTTGTGTAGATACTTCTGGGTCTGAAGAAACTACGAGCTCCGGGTTGATGATGTCTCCTAACAATGCCTTCACGGTATCACATTTCCATTCCAAGGTCATCTGCGCTTGTGTAACAAATGACGTTAAGACCAGCCCCAAAACCATAAGCCAAAGGGAGAACCCTTTCGATGATGGTCTTACTCTTCTATTTCTGTTTTTCGACATGGTCAATGATTGGCTCTTTTTTTGAAAAATAACCAAATTTTCTTGAAATAATCCTCTTCCAAATTTAATTCTATCCAAGATGCACCATATTGTTTGAATCCCTTTTTCCATGAATCTACCATTTTATGGTTGGCCTTCTGAAACTCCTTATACTGGGCCTCATCATCCGTATCTAGCCAATATTCATATCCCGTTTCAGCATCTTTTATTGGGATAAAACCAAGGTTGGCTAGATTTAATTCGCTTTCATCAAATACATGAATCCCAATCAAATCGTGTTTGAGACAAGTGAACTTTAGGGATTTAGCATCATAACCAGCATTGAAATCAGACAATAAAAAACAAACTGATTTGTGCTTGATGACACGTTGGATAAAACTCATACCACTCGCTATATTAGTTCTGGCCATTGATGGCTTAAAGGTAATTATTTCCTTGATCATCCTAAGGATATGCGCCCTACCTTGGTTCGGCGGAATGAACAATTCGTCTTTATCTGTGAAAAGCAATAAAGCAACTCGGTCTTGGTTCTTGATTGCTGAAAAAGCTATCATGGCTGCGATCTCTGCCATCTTTTCTCGTTTGGATCCCTCTTCATGCTCTAGCAAATTGGATGCACTCAAATCCAGCATCAGGATTACTTGCAGCTGCCGCTCTTCTTCGAAAACTTTTACATAGGTTTGACTTTGCCTCGCGGTTACATTCCAATCTATATGCCTTACGTCATCGCCAAATTGATACGCTCGTACTTCACTAAAAGCCATGCCTCGCCCCTTGAATGCACTGTGATAATTACCAGCCAATTCATTTTCACTAGCCCTTCGAGACTTAATCTCGATGGTCCGAATCTTTTTTATCAAATCTTTCCACTCTAGGGCCATGGGTTGTCAGTCGATTTTGTTTAATATTGAATTGGATTTCAGGTAATTTTTCAACTTTTCAAAAGGTATCGATATGGATTGATATCCCCACACTGGAGACCATTTGGAGGTCATCAAGAGACTTTCTTTTTGTAAACTCAAGGTGCTAAAATCTTGAGCATCTAGCCATTCTCTATGTTTCGGTACTTTTGGGTTGATGGCGTTTTTGTACTCATAGATGGCATCTGTTATAGGCCGATGGTAGTCGCCACTCGATTTGAAGATTTCGTACAAATTGATCCGCTCTGTCCTATCCAATTTTGTAGTAAATGAAATGATATCAGAGGAATCCTGATGAATTCCTTTTTTCAATATAATGCCTGAAATGAGATCTTCGCCCAAGTAACTCGGAACAAAAACAAGGTTGTTTTGAAATTTATTTCTGAATCGGTAATTGATCAAGGTATCATTTTCTGCCAGTTTTGATTGGGCCAAAATCCAGCCATCCAGTGCGTCACTGAGCGCTTTAAAATCTGGGTTAGTGGTGATGATGGAAGGGAGACTGCCGTATATACATCCATTGTAATCTGAAAATTCCTTGACTTCTACTGGGTATTCTTTGAGTACTTTGAAGACGCAATGCGTTGTCTTACTGGGTTCAGTATATTTGAATATTTTGCCCTGATTATTGTATCCGTGGGATTGTAAAGTAAATATCAACTTTCCATTGTCCATGCTTTTGAGCTCTATTTCGCCTTGCTTGTTTATTTGTCCTACTACTGGATAGGATTTATTTGTCTCCTCTTTCCAGACCGTCCCCACGATATCATATCGACTAAATTTATGGAGATAGCACTCGATTTTTTTAGTGCCAAAATAACCCCTATAGCGCCTCATCCATACCATTTTCAAGGTATCTGCGGGCATATGTTCGAAGTCCTTTACTTCGTCAAATTGAGCGTCTAGTTGGGTCGTTTGATTCACGTTTTGCCAAATTCCATTCCACTTTTGAAGCTTATTGTCCAGTAGGTACTTACCGCAGATTTGCTGATTATCATCCACTTCAAACAACTCTAAATGTGATTTTTCTAAGGTCCCTTCGAGTGCCCATTTTTTATACGTAGAAGCTATGCGACCATTTCCTTTGACTTCTTTCCCATCGAATCCGATAGAAATCCACCACTCCTGATTAGACACAAATCCTCTGAGATGCTTCATCCATATCATTTTCGCACTAGGAGAAAACATCTGCCTTACCTCTTTTTCATACTCGACAGTCTGCCCTTGGACTCGCCCCAAAAACAATAAAGTCGCCAAAATAAAGCCTATTTTCTTCCAGTATTTATTCGCCATGTATTATGGGATTTCAACGCCTTCAATGATTCGCTGGATGATATTGTCTGGATTGATATTTTCAGCTTCGGCCTCAAAGCTCAAGCCTATTCTATGCCTCAAAACGTCATACACTAGACTGCGAATGTCTTCAGGAATCACATACGCCCGACCCTCGATGAATGCTTTGGCCTTAGATGCCATGGCCAGACCGATCGTAGCCCTCGGTGAGGCCCCAAATTGCAAATACGATTTTATAGCCCCAAGTTTATATTTTTCTGGTTGTCGGGTCGCGAACACAATGTCCAGTATATACTTCTCGATCCGCTCGTCCATATATATTCTTTCGATCATTTTTTTTGACCCAAGGACGTGTTGGATATCGGCAACTTGGCTGGGTTTGTGTGACAGCATTTGATCGGGGCTGTGGTGCATCTGCATGATCTTTTGTTCTTCAGCCATACTGGGATAATCCAGATTGACTTTCATTAAGAATCGATCTCGCTGCGCCTCTGGGAGACTGTAAGTACCCTCTTGGTCTATAGGATTTTGAGTTGCCATGACCAGGAATGGCCTTGGCAATTGATGCGTTTCTTCGCCGATGGTTACCTGCCTTTCTTGCATCGCTTCTAGGAGTGCTGACTGTACTTTTGCAGGGGCTCTGTTGATTTCATCAGCCAACACAAAATTGGCAAAAATAGGCCCCCTTTTGGTCGTAAATTCATTCTTACCAGGATTGTAAACCATCGTACCCACCAAATCCGCAGGGAGCAAATCAGGCGTGAATTGAATCCTAGAAAACTTCCCATTGACGGCACCCGCAAGGGTTTTTATAGCCAATGTCTTCGCCAGACCTGGCAGCCCTTCGAGCAGAATATGGCTCTCTGTGATCAAGCCAATCAGCAACTTTTCGATCATGTCGTGCTGCCCGATGATGTACTTTTCCGTCTCCACGATGATGTCCCTAAGGTACTGTCCCTGAACGGATATTTCCTGAGACAACATCTCCAAATCCAATGGTTTTTGTATCATTTCTATTTGATTTCTTTATAAGATGATTTATTTTTTGGCGTGCCCGATATAATCAGATTATATCGGTCGGTGCCCTCCGTACTCACTTTCGTTCGGTGCTGCGCACCCAGTACTTCGGTCACCTCACGCGCATAGTTCATAACCACAAAAATAAGGCCTAACCCCTAGTTTTTATTTTATTTTTTAGATGGTTTAACGGTTTATTAACGTATAATCGATGGGTGCCAAACGAATAAAGCCTAAGCGGCAAGACTCCCAATGGTCGAAGTCTGTGACTTCGATCAATTCATCATCCGCAATCTTCTGTAAATGCCAAGAAGTGTATAGAAATTTATTCCCACGCATAATACTTCAACAGTTGATGCAAAGACACGTTTTAGAAATGTGTCAGAGCGCGTGGAATTGCAAATTCCTTTTGTACTGCATCGCAGTTACAAACTGCGACGATCGGAGAAATAATTGAAAAAATAGCAGCACCAGAAATTATCGTACTTAAAAAGCTTCAACACGGACCAACATATCCGTAAAAAATAAATATATGTTTTGCTAATAGCAATTTTACTTGCGAAGGAGTAATGATTTTATTACCATTTCTTCCAATTTGGATTTTACGTGATGATTCAGCCACCAGTCTATACAATTCTGAAGACGAAATGTCAGGATTAAAGTTTATGAAACAAGCGTAATCACCTGTGTCATAACCATCTTTATTAAAAAGCAATTCCTCATAATTCACAGGATTTTGGTGGCTAATAATATTGATTACAGATGGACTCATTTCTTGAATTCCATAAACATACCAATCATAATTAGCATAAGCTGCATCCAAAAATACCGTATATTTTATATTTTGAACTTGTAAAGTTTTTATTTTTGTTTTATCTACACATCCGATGTTGAAACCACGGTTGTATTGACCAATATGCACTAGGTGAATACAATCGTAAACTTGAAAGTCTTTATATATAGAATTGGGAGAAAAATTTTTGATCAACATCAACTGAAATGCTTTATCAGAACAATGTTTATTTCTTCTAGTGCTATCTAAACTTTCATCATACCCCGATATTGGAAGATAACCAATAAAACTTGAACCATTTTTGAGTACGAATTTAGCCTTGTACACAACTGTCGAACCTAAATCCGCCTGTGAGGTCGAACAAAAAAGAAGTATTAATATTAAAGTATAGAAAAATTTCATTTTTTTTGAGATTCAAATAATTTTTTAACCACATCCCGAGCAATTTCAAGCGTTTCGGTTTTGGTTCGACCCTGAGCTATTAATCCTTGGATATCATTGGACGTAGCTAAATAAAAACCTTCTGGCAATTTCTCGATATGAATTTGTGTCGTTCCTTCCATTTAAAAATAATTTGGTCAACAAATATAGCTAATATGATGGCGTATTGCATGTTTTGCGGGTAGTGGTGTGCGTCAAATGCCGATGATGTCTGATTGATATTTAGTTTTACTCTAATTTAAATCTTAAAATACATCTTTTTGAAATCGAGTCCTTTTTATTAAAATTTTCGTCTGAATTTTTATAATAATTTTCATAAAAAAGCAACAACCTATTTTTGGCCTCAAAAGTAATATTTTTTAGTGTATCATCAGAAAACTCTCCTCCTGTTTCACATTGGCTCATAATTTTTAAAATATTGTTTTTCATTAATTTTGCTATCCAATATTCTTCACCATATTTTCCTCCTTCACCAAAGCTTGTCTGCCCTAATAAATATGAATTTTTAAAACCTTTATAATATTGAATAGGTATAACACTTGAATATTTGCTTAGAAATAAATTTTTATAATATCCATTAAATTCTAATGAATCATTATGTGGTTTCCAAATTGTTAATACAGTTAGTTCTCCATCAATGTCATGTCTGTATGGGATTATTACCATTTTATTGTTGTCAAACGATAAACTTTTCAAATAATTATTGTTTGCTTCGAAAAAATAAGGTTCTAAACAGTTTTTAATTCTATAGGTTTTTGGCGAGTAACCAAATATTTCAAAATTAATAAACATTGAGGTTTCTGAATTTGGATAGCTAAGTTTATCTAATATCAAAACTTTATTGATATCACTCATTGCTAACTTACCATTAAAAGGCTTAATCAAAGAGTCATTAATCAATGCGGGTGGAATAATTTCAAAATTGATGTTGATGTTTTCTGAGCAGTTCCAGTAGGGATTAATTGAATCTGATTTTATATTTTCTTGTACAATTTCACTTTTATTGACATTTTTTGATATTATGGATTTTTGTTTCCGGTCTGGTAAATTCTCACAATTAGCAAGGATTAATATTGTAAAAATTGCATAACTTATTGATTTCATTTTTTTTGCTTTAGTTATATAAATGGCTTCGCTTTAACCTAAGACACACGAGCCGACTGACAACGTAGCATTTTTTATTCATGCAGATATTTATCTATATCCATTTTTTGGTGCAATATCCTGTCGATATAAATGATTTCATTTTTAACTTTATATACTAACATATGTGATCTCACATTTAGTCTTCTGTGGCCTTGGCTTATGTAATCGATGGGTTTTCCAATCTCAGGATTATGGCAGATTTCTAGTATCATTTCTGAAATATCTTCATAGTATCGATTAGCCTGTTGTTGTGACCATTGTTCGGCCGAATATTTCCAAATTTCATCTAAATCTTTTAGAGCAAGTTTACTTATTTCAAAGGAAGTTTTCATTTTTTTAAACTTTGATTCAGCTCTTTTAGATGTTTTTCGGGGTCAAAGTTTTTTACATATCCGCTTCTCTCCCCATCTTCTATAGCTTCTCTTAGAATATTAATTTGCTGCTCTCTTTCTTCAACAAGCCTAAGACCTTCTCTTATTACTTCGCTTGCAGAAGCATACCTTCCAGATTCTATGCTTTTTTCGATTATTTGTTCAAAATGGTCTCCTAATGTAACTGACGTGTTTTTTGCCATATTTGCTTTTTACTGTCAAAGATACCAATATTTGGTATTGCTGTCAAGAGTTTCATATCTTTTATACCCTACAGATATGTACCCATCTATCCCCAAAAATACTTTTTGCCTGCTGGAACTTTTAGATTTGTTAGTATTGTCATCTGTGCAGGTATTTTTACGATAGATTGTCTTACAAATATAAAATAAATGGGATAAAAAATTGATTTTAATGCTATTTATTTGTTTGGAAATAAGTAATTGTAGATTTGGCGTTGTAGTTTAAAGGTTATTGATTATTTTGCTAGGGCAATATCAATATAAAATATTAATATCTTTTCTGTTGGCACCAATATGCATGGTCTAATCAGAAATTAGTTTTGAAAACTTTTAATCTCCTTTTATTAAAATAGAACCGAATTTACAGGTTATAGTCAAATTTAATGAAAATAACTGAATATTCATATTTTAAAATGCCTTAACCAACCCAGCAAATTCGTTTCAGCGCAACAAAACAAAACCTTTATTTCATATCTATGCAAAGGATGCAGCTACCAATTCGGCTTGTTGCTGGTCGTGTACCTTTTTGAAGCCCGTCGCAGGAGATGAGGCAGCTTTCCTACCGATATATTTGAAACCTAAATGCCCAAAATTAAAGAATATATACTGCCACGCACCCATATTGAGAGGCTCTTCTTGCACCCAATAGATGTTTTTGCATTTGTAATGATCCAACACGGCGGTCAGCTGCTCTTCCACTAATGGATATAACTGCTCGATACGTACAATAGCAATATTTAGTTGGTTCAATTCTTTCTTTTTGGCTAATAAATCGTAATATACCTTGCCTGAGCAAAATAAAATTCTATCCACTTTCTTGTTGACATTGGTATCCATGATGATCGGTTGGAAACTCGTGTCTCCCGTAAAATCCTCCAATTTTGAAACACAAAGAGGGTGTCTCAAAAGGGATTTTGGTGCCATATTGACCAGCGGTTTTCTGAATGTCCAGCTCAATTGTCTTCTCATCGCGTGAAAGAAATTGGCAGGGGTGGTTATATTGAGCACCTGCAAATTATAATCCGCACAGTTCTGTAAAAAGCGCTCTAGCCTTGCTGATGAATGTTCTGGCCCTTGTCCTTCGAATCCGTGAGGCAATAGCAGAACCAATCCACTCATGCGTTGCCATTTGCTTTCGCCAGCGGTAATGAATTGATCTATCATGACTTGTGCACCGTTGTAAAAATCTCCGAACTGAGCCTCCCAAATAACCAAATTATTAGGTGAAGCTAGGGAATATCCATATTCAAATCCAAGTACCGCGAATTCGGATAATAGCGAATTGTAAATCATGAATTTTCCTTGGTCCTCAGCAAAACCATCGAGTCTATTGTACTGATGATTGTCCGTGATATCAAACAAAACAGCGTGTCTATGCGAAAACGTTCCGCGCTTTACATCTTGTCCACTGATCCGAACATTATTGCCATCTAAAAGGATGGAGGCGTAAGCCATCAACTCACCCATTTGCCAATCGATGATATCGTCATCTAACATCTTTTGGGACGATTGCAATAATCGATTTATCTTCGAAAGGGCTTTGAAATCCTTAGGGACTTCCATCAGATGTTTTAAGATTTTAGTTGCGCTTTCTTTCTTTATTCCAGTTTTAGGTGATTGGATGCCATCCTTGACTTGAAGAGTCTTTTCAAGAGATCTCCATGCAAGTTCTGTTTCTTGATATTGATATGGAAGTGGTTTTTGCTTTACCAGATCCAATCTCTGCTGGAGCTTGTCCCAGAACGCCTTTTCCATCTGTTCCCCAAGATTTTTATCCAAGTCTCCTCTTTCCTGTAGCTTGCGCGTATATATCTCTCTCGGGTCTGGATGGACATTGATCAACTCGTACATCTCTGGTTGGGTGAATTTCGGATCGTCGCCCTCGTTGTGCCCATGTCGTCGATAACAAACCATGTCTATGAAAACATCGTTGTTGAATTTCTGACGGTATTCGGTCGCCAGCTCCACTGCGAATACCACAGCCTCGACATCGTCTCCATTGACGTGGAATACAGGGGCTTGGATCAAAGATGCGACAGATGTGCAATAAGTAGCAGAACGCGCATCGTCGAAATCTGTGGTAAATCCAATCTGATTGTTGATTACTAGGTGTATCGTTCCGCCAGTATAATATCCCTGCAATTGAGACATTTGGGTGGTTTCATAGACGATACCTTGGCCAGCTGTAGCAGCATCGCCATGAATCAAGATAGGGAGTATTTTGTCGTAATCTGAATTGTACAATAAATCAGCTTTGGCTCTTGCTAGGCCTTCCACTACTGGATTTACCGCTTCGAGGTGTGATGGATTTGGTGCCAATTTGAGATGAATGGGCAATTTGTCAGGTGTCTCGATCATCGACGAAAATCCAAGATGGTACTTCACATCTCCATCGCCAAAACTAAGGTCTGGAACAGCCGTCCCCTCGAATTCTGAAAAAATCTGCTCGTATGTTTTGCCCAAGGTATTGGCTAGGATATTTAATCTACCCCTATGAGCCATACCAATGATGACTTCCACAACCCCCATTGCTGCTCCTTTATTGATGACAGCATCGATGGCAGGTATGATGCTTTCTCCTCCTTCTAGTGAAAATCTTTTTTGGCCAACGTACTTGGTGTGTAGGAATTTCTCAAAGACGGTCGCATCGATGAGTTTTTCGAGGATCCGCTTTTTTTGTTCTAATCCAAGTCCATAATCAGGAGCTGTCGATCTAGATTCTATTTTGTTTCTTAGCCATTCTCTTTTTTCAAAATTCTCAATATATCCATACTCAAACCCTATATTCTTACAATAAATGTTGCGCAATTTGTCAAGAATCTCTTGTAATGTCCCAGAAAAACCAAGCTCTCCAGCAGCCAAGAATTGTCGATTCAAATCATTGTCATCAAGGCCATAATTAGCCAATTCAAGGGTAGGCTTCCTATCTTTTCTAGGTCTTAGTGGGTTGGTGGTTGATAATAAGTGCCCTCTTTGTCTGAAGGCTATGATTAATTTGATGACGCCAAATTCTTTCTTTATTTGCTCCAAATCTATAGCTGCAGCCGAACCATTTTTGTCGGCAAAATCAAATCCTTGGAAAAAAAGTCTCCAGCCTTGGTCCAATGCCTCCGGATCCATTTGGTATTGGTGATAATAAGAATCGATTACGTTTGGATGCGCGTTGAATATATAAGAAAAATTATTCATGTATAATTATTTAATATTCTGTTATATAGGAAATTAAAGAGATGCAAATATCCAATTTTTCTTCCATTTTACAAAATATTATTACTTAATACTCGTGGTAATGAGAAAACTAAGAAATAATACCAGTTCTATCTGGAATATCGATAGTTATATTTGTGCGTCAGGGATAGGAATGACCATCCCTAAATGACTTTAATGTATGACAAGGGATGGGTATCGGAGATACCGACAGTCATGGATAGCCCGACCCTCGTCTTGTCATAAAGACAAAACGAGGGGGACGCCCCAATAATTTTAATAAAATAAAGTTTTTCGCTAAAAATTAAAAAGTCTCTACTCCCGCGAAGTGGAAAGAGGCTTCGATGGCTGCATTTTCATCGCTATCTGATCCGTGTACTGCATTTTCTCCCATGTTTTTGGCATAAAGCGCACGAATAGTTCCTGCCTCAGCTTTTGCTGGATCGGTCGCACCTATCGTAGTACGGAAGTCCGCAACCGCGTTGTCTTTCTCTAAAATAGCCGCAACGATCGGGCCGCTTGACATAAAATCAACCAACTCGCCATAAAACGGTCTTTCTTTGTGTACTGCATAAAATTCACCTGCCTTTTCCTTGGACAATTGGGTTAATTTCATGGCTACGATGCGAAATCCTGCCTTGTTGATATGGGCCAAAATAGCGCCGATATGTCCAGCTGCAACTGCATCTGGCTTGATCATAGTGAAAGTTCTATTACCTGACATTTCTATGTTTTTTTTGATGATTTAAAAAAATGAAGCCGCAAAATTAGGCATTTTTTCTGGTAAAATTCGCAAAAATTAGTCCACAGGGATTAGTAATCATCATTGAGCGCAAATATCGGTTTTCGGTACATCCACTGTCCTCCCGTAAAATCAGGAAAATCAACCGTTTGGTTCCCCAAGGTGATGGATTCTTCGCTAAGGGGTGTGATGGCGCTCCACGCTGCAGCATCATAGACATCTAGCGGGGTAGGGGCATTGCGCTTTACTGATTCTACGAATGCGTGCAACACAAAGAAATCCATGCCGCCGTGACCAGCGCCTTGCGTCGATTTAATCCATCGTTGCCACAGTGGGTGATCGTATTTATCCAGCCATGTCTTGGCATCATCCCATTGGTGTGGCTTTGCGGATTTGCCTTCGATATAAATGCCTTTGTTGATATCCATCCACAATCCCTCCGTTCCTTGGACTCGAAATCCCAAAGAATAGGGCCTAGGAAGACTTGTATCGTGCTGTAAAAGTATGGTTTCGCCATTGCTGCAAGCTATTTGGGTGGTTACAACGTCTCCTAGCTTGAATTGGGTTTGGCGATTGGGATGGTCTGGGCTACCTTTCTTTTGGATATAATCGTGGAGTCCGCGGCTTTTTGAGGAGAAAGAATTGAGAGAAACGAAGCGATTGCCCCTATTGATATTGACCATTTGTGCCAGTGGGCCTATGCCGTGTGTTGGATAGAGATCGCCGTTTCTATGGACCGAATGGTGGGTTCTCCAACGGGCCTCAGAAAATCCCTTGTCGCCAAATTCTACCCCGTGTCCGTAAGGGTTGACCCCATCGTTGAATTTAACTTCTCTAAGGTCATGCTGATAACCCCCTTGGAGGTGAATGATCTCTCCGAATATCCCTTGTCGCACCATATTGAGAACAGCCATGACGTCTCTGCGGTAACACACATTTTCTAGCATCATCACATGGGCCTTGGCCGCTTCGGCTGCACGCACCACCTCCCAGTGATCTTCAAGCGAGATGCCCAGAATTACTTCAGTGGCGACATATTTTATACCAGATTTGATAGAACCAAGTATCATGGGTTTGTGCAATTCCCAAGGCGTTGCGATGATCACGGCATCCAATTTTTCTTTATGGAGCAGTTCTTCCCAGGCGTTTGGGCCGTTGGAATAGATTTTAGGAAGTTTCAGTCCCGATTTATTGAATAACTCTTTGGCCATGTCGATCATCCTAAGATCGATGTCGCAGATTGCGATAATTTCTATGTCGTCGCGTCGGAGCAATAATTCTACGTGATCTTGACCCCTAAGACCGACACCAATCACGGCTATTTTAACCTTTTGGCTGGCTGACTTTGGGAGTGTGGGCAAAAATCCATACCCCAATCCTAAAACTCCTATAGATTTCAAAAACGTTTTTCTCTTCATTGGTGGTTAATTTTTACCTAATTTTTTTGAAAAACAGACACTTGTTTCTACTCCTATGTATTGGTTATAATTCGGGATAACAAGGTAGCCATTTTTTTGATACAAGTGAATAGCATCTAGCATAGATTTTGAAGTTTCAAGGATCGCTGTTTGATAGCCCAATTCCATCGCCCAAGCCTCCAATTCTTCTAGGACTTTGGTTGCGAAGCCATTATTTCGCCCTTGTGGGGCTGTGAACATCCGCTTTATTTCTACTACGAGTGGTTCGATTTCTTTGAATGCACCACATGCCATAGCGCGCCCATTTTGCTCAAAAACAACTACATGCTGAAGTCTATCGATTTGGTTGAATTCCCTAAAAAAGCCATCGCTATCGCCATTGACCCCACTCAAATACGCATCCAAGGCTGTTACCAGACTTTGAAATTTTTTATCGGTATAATCAGTTCTGATTGTTGTCATCTTTGTGTTTTTTGTATGGGCGTCCCCCTCCCTCGTCCGAAGTCCGAGATCGGGTCAGGCTCGCCACCACTTCACTTCGTTTCGGTCTCTTTCGCCACTAGAAGTAGCTTCAGAGACTCATCTTCGATGATGGTTTTGATCCTTGACGCGCTCAGATTTATGTCTACTGAAACAGCAACTTTTGTGTATAACCGTTCAGAAACTTATTCCGAGGATAAATCGTTATCTAAAAGTAAAAATATTTTCACAATTGGATCAAGAAAAAAAATACTTTTGGGGCGCCGTGCGTATCAGTGGGTTGGTCATTATTTTGTTATGGTTAGTACATATAGCGCAGGTTTTGATGGGTGTTTCTTGGGGCGAGTGGGGTGTATATCCGCGACATTTGTCGGGATTAAAGGGCATCTTGACTTCATTTTGGATTCACGGTGATTTTGGACACCTGATATCGAATACTACTGCATTGTTCGTGATGACGGGTATGATATTCTATTTTTATAGACCCGTGGCGTGGAGGTCATTTATTGGCATGTATTTACTGACAGGATTGTTGGTTTGGGTATTCGCAAGAGAAAGCTATCATATAGGTGCGAGTGGCGTATTATATGCCGAAGTGGCCTTTGTGGCTTGGATTGGAATATTCAAAGGCGATTTTAGGTCCATCGTTTTGTCATTATTGGTATTGATGATTTATGGTGGAATGTTCGCGGGGGTAGTGCCTACTGACACCAAAGTATCCTGGGAAAGCCATCTATTGGGCAGCTTTGCGGGCATATATATGGCATATATAGTTGGAGAGGTCATCCCTATCGAAAAGTCCAAAGAACAGGAAGCTAGAGAGCGTCTTTTGGCAAGTGAAGATCCCGAGAGGTATTTATTTCCTAGGGATATATTCGAGATGACCAAAGAAGAGAGGGCTATTGAAGAACAGCGCCGTAGGGAAGAAGCCCACCGACGATGGCTAGAGGCCAACCAAATACCACCTTCTCCTCAAGATATATGGAGGTCAGATCATACCTAGGTATCGTAACGAAAAGCACTCCACTGCTCTTTATAAAAAATGGCAAAATATCCCAACAGAAATGAACCAATTACTATCAAGGTGCTTACCCAAAAACTAAAGTATGCCCTGAGTAGAAACCACATGATCATGCCCCAAATGCACGAACCAATCATCATCACACTCATCCTCACAGACAAATGAAATTCTATGTTTTTGACTTTGTTATATGCTATGTATTTGGCTAAGTAATAAGGTGGTAAATTGATCAAGAATCCCACTAAAAAAATAGGGAACATCGCCACTAAAAATATACCGTTGAGCCATTTTTCATCTCCCAATGTCGAGTATTTGACTTCACTCACATATGGCTGATAAATGTAGTTTTTGAGTCTTAAATCTCCCAAAATGATTTCAGAATTTTCATTCCAGCGATCGACCATTGATTTCAGGTTTTTAAATAGGTTTTGATTGTTTTCTACAGGCGGCCAAAAACTACTTTTGTACTCGCATACTGCTTCATCCAGCAAGTATTCAGCCTTCCGTTCTACCTCCTTATTGTCAAAATGTATCACCATAGGTTTTAGACATTCTTCTAAATCATGAGTGAATTCTTTCAGGGTTTGATTGGGTTCAGCTTCGTACCTTTTGCGATAGTCCTTGGCATTAAGTGGCGTCCCTATATTGATCATGACTTCGCCTCTTATTCCAGCTAGTTTTGCATAATTTACACCAATGGGTACAACGCTAACATTGTCCAGGGATTGCGATTCTAGAGCAGAAATAGCCAGTCTCGCCGTCCCTCTTTGAAGAGGCCTGAGCCTTTTCTCTGAAACACAACTAGCTTCAGAGAAGATAATTACCACTCCACCTTTACCCAAGATTTCATAACAAGAGTTGAAGGTTGCTTCATTGTTTTTTAGGCTAGAATACCCATCCTTAAATCTATAAATAGGCAGCATATTCAAAGATCTTAAGATTCTATTGGCTATTGGGGACTTGAATACATCGGCTCTGGTCAAAAAATGGACTGGCCTTGGCTGTATGACAGCATATATACAAGCTTCTACAAAGGCGTTTGGATGGTTTGATGCTAGAATAACTGGTCCACTCTTAGGAATGTTCTCTTTGCCAAATAGGTATATTTTTCGAAAGAAAACAAACAAAAATACCCGAGCCAAGGGCCTGATAATCAAATATAACATTCTAAATTATGGAATTATTTCGTAATAATAAGCAATTTTTTCTAAAAAACAAACTTTTCTTAAGGCCAATTCTTTCTCTGATTGGATTTTACTCTGCCCTCTCAAGATAAATTTTGATAGTGATTTATCTTTCTCAATATGTAATAAAAAAATATTTGTTGTTATTATTTGTCGCAAATTATAGACTTCTTAAGCACAATAACTTTGCTAAAAATTAAGAATATTATGAGAAAGTTATATTTTTTAACAATCTTGCGTTATTGGAGACATACTTTTTAGAAAAGAAAATTTCAAAAGTCGCTCGTAACAAATTTTTATTTGGGCGTCTCCCTCGGTATAGACCGAGGGTCGGGTTTTCCATGACTATCGGTATCTTCGATACCCATCCCAAAGCTTTGGGATGGTCATTCCTACCCCTGACGCATCTAGGCGAAAGCTGTGCGTTGATTTTAATGTTTGGTTTTCCAGATTTTATCCGAATATGGCAAATAAGTGGGCAGAGCAGCAGAGCCATACCAAGGGAGGATATCATATTTCATAAGTTTAGATATGATAACGGGATCTCTTTCGACCAGTATTCTTGCTTCTGCTTCCGTAGGTAGATCTAGTATAAAAATTCCTCTATATTTCATATCATTTTTACCAAATGGTCCAGCCACTACAAGCTTTTTATCTGCAACCATTTGTTGGATATTGTCCATATGCCCTTTGAATATTTCTGCCTTCTTTTTTGCATCTTTTATCTCCTTTTTACCAGTTTTTAAGATGACAAGAAAATAAGATTTCATGCCATGTTCATCACCACCCAATGAAGTGGCCAAAGTAGCATCATAAGCTGGGTTTATCTCTTGAGCTTGGCTGTAGGTGGTTAAAAAAAGCAGGCATAGCATTGCCAAAGATTTCTTCATAATTTATCGATGATTATTTAATTAAATAATAGTATAATTTTGTAAAAAGCAAATTTATAATAATTCATGCAGATACATATTGTGATTTCATTTTCCTAAATCTTTTAAACCCTATCACTTGTGAATTGTTATCTCCTTATCACAAAGAAAAAACATTGAATAAGTCTGATATTTTAATCATAGGATCTGGTGTAGCTGGTTTTTCATTAGCTATCAGATTGGCAAAGTCTTGCCCAAACGAGAAAATCATTGTACTCACCAAGGATAAGGAAGACGAGAGCAATACTAAGTATGCTCAAGGCGGTATAGCTGCTGTATGGGATGCAGATACTGATAATTTTGAAAAGCATATCGCTGACACGCTTGATGCAGGAGATGATCTGTGCTCAGAATCGGCAGTGAGCATAGTGGTCAAAGAAGGTCCTGAAGTGGTTGCAGACTTGATCGAATGGGGTGCAAAATTCGATCGGGAAAAAGCGAACCCAACCGAATACGACCTAGGTAGAGAGGGTGGACACTCAGAGAATAGAATTCTTCACTACAAGGACATCACCGGTTGGGAGATCGAAAGGACTTTGTGCGAGAAAATTAAGTCATTCCCGAACGTAGTGGTCTATGAGCATTACTACGCAGTGGATATAATTACACAACACCACTTGGGATACAATATTACACGTGTGACGCCCGACATA
The DNA here is from genome assembly GCA_016720635.1 of Saprospiraceae bacterium. Taxonomy (GTDB): domain Bacteria; phylum Bacteroidota; class Bacteroidia; order Chitinophagales; family Saprospiraceae; genus JADKKF01. The sequence continues at coordinate 65,892 of JADKKF010000009.1, read as the reverse complement.
GAATGTTATGGTGCCTATGCTTTAAATAAGAAAAGTGGAAAAATTGAAACTTTCCTTGCAAAAGCAACTGTATTGGCAACTGGTGGTACAGGACAGGTTTATAAAAATACAACCAATCCCAGTATTGCTACTGGTGACGGTATAGCCATGTTTTATAGGGCAAAAGGTCGCGTGAGCAATATGGAGTTTGTACAATTTCATCCAACTGCTCTTTACAATCCAGCGGGTGAAAATCCAGATTTTTTGATTTCTGAAGCCGTTAGAGGATTTGGTGCCGTACTTAAAACTAAGGATGGCAAAGAATTTATGCACAAATATGACAAGAGGCTTTCTTTAGCTCCTAGAGATATAGTCGCCAGAGCGATTGACAATGAGATGAAAACTCGTGGAGATGACTATGTTTATCTCGATTGCAGGCATTTGGATCATGAAGCTTTTAAAAATCATTTTCCGAATATTTATGAGAAATGTAAATCCCTAGGAATTGATGCATTTGAACACATGATACCAGTCGTGCCTGCCTGTCACTATATGTGCGGTGGGATTACCGTGGACGAAAATGGCAAAAGCAGCATTTTAAATCTTTTTGCAGTGGGTGAATGTACGTGTACTGGATTACATGGAGCAAATAGATTGGCGTCCAATTCACTCTTAGAAGGGCTGGTATATGCCAGACGAATAGCCAGTTACTTGGCACAAAATATTCAAAAGATGCATCAGAAAGAAGGCATCCCTAAATGGAACGCCTCGGGTACAACCGATCCCAAAGAAATGGTCTTAATCACCCAAAGTTGGAAAGAGCTTAAGGAGATTATGTCAAACTACGTGGGTATCGTCCGATCCAACGTTCGTTTGAAGAGAGCCAGTGATCGTCTGTATTTATTGTATCAAGAAACGGAGGCGTTATACACAACCACTACCATTTCGCCCCAACTTTGTGAACTGCGCAATTTGATCACCATAGCCTACCTAATCACGAAGGCAGCTTCATTTAGAAAAGAAAGCAGAGGTTTGCATTTTACTACGGACTATCCTGACAAATTGCCTTTTATAGAAAATACTTATCTTTAATGGCTAGAGCTATAGGGATTGACTACGGAAAGGTACGAACTGGGATAGCTGTAACAGATCCCTTAAGAATAATTTGTTCGCCATTGACGACAATACCCACTGGTACACTAGAATCATTTTTAGACAAATATATTTCGGAAGAAAAGATTGACGATATCATATTTGGAGAGCCACTTCATAGCGATGGGACTCCGACTGCAATACATGCGCCAATGATGGAATTTGTAGAAAAAATGAAAAAAAAATATCCAAATATTTCTATCCATCTGCAAGATGAAGCCTTCAGTTCTGTCGAGGCTAAAAAAGTAATTGCTTCCTCGGGATTTAAAAAACAAAAACGCCGAGATAAATCTTTGGTCGATAAAGTGAGCGCATCATTGATCCTGAGAGAGTTTTTGGAAATGTTTTAAGATTGAGATTGCAGGTTTCAACAGATGATTATAACACTAAAAGTAACCCAAAATAATATTTTACCTGAGCTCAAAAGATTAAGTCCTATATATTGTAATGTTTTACTCACCCAAAAATGCTTAAAACAGTCATTCCAATAACTTTTTGTAGAATATTTGTTTAATCGATACATCTCCTTATTTTTGCGCAATGATATTACCAATATATGCCTACGGCCAGCCCGTTTTGAGAAAGAAAGCCGTAGAAATCGATCCAGATTTTGCGGGATTGCAGGATTTGATTTCTAATATGTGGGAGACCATGTACCACGCACAAGGAGTTGGCTTGGCCGCCCCCCAGGTCGGTCATTCAATCCGACTGTTTATCATCGATACGGAGCAAATAAAAAAAGATGAGAATATGCCGATTGGCTATAAAAAAGTCTTCATTAATGCGACCATATTAGAGCAAGAAGGGGATCTGTGGGCATATGAAGAAGGTTGTCTCTCCATTCCTAAAATTCGAGGTGATGTGGAGCGAAAACCCAGAATAGTCATAGAATATCTAGATGAGCTCTTTCAGAAGCATACCGACAGCTTTGATGGTATCAACGCTAGAGTGATACAACACGAGTACGATCATATTGAAGGCATTTTGTTCACAGACCATCTTAAGCCCATCAAGAAAACACTCATTCATCGCCGTCTAGAGAATATAAAGCACGGAAAAGTCGATGCGGACTATCGACTGAGATTTGCAAAGTTTCGGTAATATTTTGATTGGAAAAATAAAAAAGGGGGCATTTTACTAAAAATGCCCCCTTTTTGTAATCTAAAAAAACGTTTATTCTTTTTCAAGAAATAAAGTTTTTATCTGTTAAGATTAATTTTCTTAGAACTTATACCCAACAGATACTCCGAATACTTTATTTTTTACAGACACACCACCGTCAGTGTTTGTTGCAATATTTGCAAGTCCAAGACCATATTGAAGACCTACCGTGATATTACTAATTTCCACACCAGCTCCAAAATTTGCACCAAAATCTAATGGTTTTATGCTATCTTCTTCCTTGTTAGTTCCTATTTTTAATGTGATGTCATCAATACCGTCAGCTTTTGTTTTACCTGACATTGCAAATCCCACATAAGGGCCAGCAAGAGCAAACAATTTCAATGAACCAACATCAAATTTGTAAAGCAAATTCAAAGGCAATTCCAAATAGTTTAAGTTTGTGCTACCTTTTGCTAGTGTCTCATCAATTTTGAATCCCTTTGTCGAAAACAATAAAGCTGGTTCAAAATACAAATTAGCAGAAAGTGGAACTTCAGCGGTAACACCAATATGAAATCCTATTTTGGTTTTGTAGATTTCGTCAGCGTTTCCAAGATCGCTTTTGGCTGACATATTTGAAAAGTTCAATCCAGTTTTCGCGCCAAATCTGATTTGTGCAAAAGAACTCGTTGAAATTCCTGCGAATAGTAATACAATTAGTAAAGTAATTCCTTGTTTCATTTTTGAAAAAATTTAATTGTTAATGATAAAATAATATTTTTTATAAAAAAATTGTGCGTTTATTTCCCTTGCTATTTCAGTACATTATTAGAAAGTTAAATTAGACATTCTAGCATGATAGACCAAAACATTAAACATTAAATTTAATGCTTATAATGGGGCCTTAAAAGTACTCAATTGAAATTTGAAAGTAGTCAACATTTTATATCGAGCATCATCTAGTAGTCTCATTATTACCTGATCCATGACCTTACAATGGTTCATTTTGGGAAGCTAATTTATGGGATATATTTTTAATAAAAAAATATTTGCAGAACTCTTTTTTGAAGTAGCTAAAAAAAATATTTATATTAAATAAATATTAAATATGTTTAAAGTGTGAAAATATTTAATGATGCCAAATTAATATTTATCACTCAGTTTTAATCAGTTTAAGTATTTTGCCTTGATCTTCTTTTGTCCTAATTATATATAATCCATGTGGAAATGCAGATAGATCCAAAATTTCTTTATCCTGCATTTCTTTTTCTAATAAAATTTTACCATTTAAATTGATTATTTGAAGATTTATTCTCTCAGATTTGTCTTTTGTTTTGATAGCTATCCAGCCCATGCAGGGGTTTGGATAAATGGAGAAATTAAGGTTTATTTGGTGATTTTCTGTAGATAATGTTTTTTGAAATTCAAAAGCACCAATGTCCACTTGTCCTTCAAAATAGCGTGTTTGGAAATCACAGAGATATTTGTACTCTTTATCAACTAAGAGGGAATACCCAAAAATACTTAAGGCAATGTTTAAACCTCCATCTATAGCAATTGAACTAGATGCCAAGTGATAATCATAGTTGTTTGGATTTACGAATCCTACCTTTGTGATGTCATCATTAATGATATTGTGCGAAGAATCAATGGTCATTGGGGAGCCAATGATTAATCCAGCGGTTTTGCGCCCTACCATTATATTGTTTTTTAGAAAAAGAGATTTCGTTCCGTTGGCAAGATGTATAAAGCTGCCAGTATTTTTTTTGTTGACAAATGTATTATTGGCAATCCAAAGCTCATGGGGAGCGAGGTTGGTAAGTCCTTCTAATCCATAGCCTAATATATTAGAGTTGGCAGAATTGGGTCCTTGCTCGATTATGTTTCCGAGCATTATGACCGTTCCACCGTTGGGTAGGTCGATGGTACGACTATCGGTGGTCTGCTGGTTAGCGATTGTATTGTATGTTATGATATTATATTTTGCACGACTTTTTAGCTCGTGTCCTTCTGCCGTTGCGTCGTATGAATGGTTGTACCTGAATATTAAGGTATCAATAAAATTGATATAAATATTGTGTTGATAGCCAGGATTGGTCGCCGAGCCTCCATTCAGGAATTCAGAATATTCTATTGTGGTGGTGCAGTTTTGGATGGTTCCTCCTTGTAAAATTCCCATTTCATTTCCATCAAATTTGCAATGTGAAACATACAAATTTGCTCCTTCTTGCCTAATCCCCGCCCCGTTGTGATCTACAACCTTAGCATTCGCAAATTCTATATTTTCAACTCGAATATTTGATCCTTTTACAACAAAGATACCTTTGCCGTTTACATTGTCATTCGCGATAACAGAGCCCGCTTGTAACCTTGGCCGTCCCCCAATGCCGACAATGAACAAATTATTTTTGGTCCATTGAACTTGTGCATCATTTACATAAAGCGCTGCGTCGATGGTGATGGTATCTCCTTGTTGAACAAGTGAAGCCACTTGGCTACAATATTTGTATGTTTTATTAGGGCCGACAGGCCAAATAGCTGCATAATTTACCATAGGAAGCAGGAGTACACTGAAAATAAAGAGCAGTTTATATCTGGAAATAAATTCATTGTTATGTCCAGATTGAATCGAATTTGGGGGAGTATTTTTAATTTTTAGTGTCATGTTACCTTTTTCTTATTAAAATTCAATTTTTTTGAAAAAACGATTCATCATCCCATTATTAATCCATCCAAAAGCTTATTTACCGATTAAAAATGGAAATGTGCAACAGATGTCAAATGTATTAAATTTAAACATAAACCGTGTATTATTCTTTCCTCACACTAATAGCTGCGTCAGCGACCGTAACGGTCTCGTCGCAAAGTCCCTCAGGGAGATGTGACGAGAGTCTCGATGAGGCATGAGTCGAGACGGAACCCGTGCAGGCCGCGACCCTCTCTCTGCTAATGCTCGAGAGAGGGAGACGCCCAGATCACCAAAATATTCAGTAAAAAAAACAAGCCTAATATATAAAATGAAGAGAAATATTGTACCTTTGCAGCGCAATTTAAAAATCAGAATTAAAATAAATACATAATGGCTAATATCGGTCGTATTCAGCAAGTTATCGGTCCAGTGGTGGACGTTAGTTTTGCAGATGAAAACAGCAAACTTCCCGAAATTTATACCGCTCTTGAAGTTGAGCGTTCAAACGGGACAAAATTAATCCTTGAAGTACAACAGCATTTGGGTGAGGACAGCGTTCGTACCGTATCTATGGAGGGTACTGACGGTCTTACAAGGGGTATGGCGGTTACAGATACTGGAAAGCCTATTTCTATGCCTGTTGGAGATGAAATCAAAGGTCGTTTGTTTAATGTAGTAGGTGAGGCAATTGACGGAATAGGTCATGTGGCTAAAAATGAAAATGCGTATGCAATTCACAGAAAACCACCTGCATACGATCAATTGAGTACCGAGACGGAAGTTTTATTTACGGGTATCAAAGTAATTGACTTAATCGAGCCTTATCCAAAAGGAGGTAAAATCGGTCTTTTTGGAGGTGCTGGTGTAGGCAAGACGGTACTTATCATGGAGTTGATCAATAATATTGCCAAAGGATACGATGGTATCTCAGTATTCGCAGGAGTAGGTGAGCGTACCAGAGAGGGTAACGACTTGCTTCGTGAGATGATTGAGGCCAACGTAATCAGATATGGAGAAGCATTCAAGCACAGCATGGAAGCTGGTGGCTGGGATCTTTCCAAAGTAGATAAAAAAGAATTGAGCAAGTCTCAAGCGACACTTGTGTTTGGTCAGATGAATGAGCCGCCAGGAGCGAGAGCTCGTGTGGCTTTGTCGGGACTAACGATAGCCGAATATTTCCGTGATGGAGACTTAAGTGATCCAACGGGAGGTCGTGACATCTTGTTCTTTATCGACAATATCTTTAGATTTACCCAAGCGGGTTCTGAGTTGTCAGCGCTCTTAGGCCGTATGCCATCGGCGGTGGGATATCAGCCGACACTAGCTACTGAGATGGGTCTAATGCAAGAGCGTATTACGTCCACTAAGCGAGGATCTATTACATCGGTTCAGGCGGTATATGTACCTGCGGATGACTTGACGGATCCAGCTCCAGCGACAACATTTGCGCACTTGGATGCCACTACGGTATTGAGTAGAAAGATTGCTTCTTTGGGTATCTATCCAGCGGTAGATCCATTGGACAGTACATCTCGTATCTTAAACCCGATGATCATCGGAGACGAGCATTACAACACGGCTCAAAAAGTAAAAAATATCCTTCAGAGATATAACGAACTTCAAGATATCATCGCGATCTTGGGTATGGAAGAGCTTTCAGACGAAGATAAGCAAGTAGTACACCGCGCTAGAAGGGTTCAGAGATTTTTATCTCAACCATTCCACGTAGCTGAGCAGTTCACGGGATTGAAAGGAGTTTTGGTTCCTATCGAAGAGACGATCAAAGGCTTTAACATGATCATGGACGGTGAAGTAGATCAGTATCCAGAAGCAGCATTCAACCTTGTTGGTAGCATCGATGATGCCATAGAGAAGGGTAAGAAAATGATGGCTGAAGCTTAATAAATTAGTACCAATGAACATTTCGATATTATCACCGACTGGAGAAATTTATCAAGGAAAAATAACTTCGGTTCAACTGCCTGGAACGACAGGACTTTTTGAAGTCTTAGCCAATCACGCGCCTATGGTCGCAGCTCTAGGTCAAGGTACAGGTAGGATTATTAATACAGATGGCAAAAAAATGGCTTTTACGATAGAAGGTGGCTTCGTTGAAGTTTTGAAAAACGAAGTTTCGCTGCTTGTAAGGGGCTATCAAGCCAAGTAATACCAAAGAAAAAGCTTCCTAAAAGCTATATACAAAGGGTAATAATCGCATGGTTATTACCTTTTTTTGTTTTTGGGCGTCCCCTTCTCTCGTCATTCGGACTCGTGAATGGCAGGCTCTGCATGGCTTCGGTCTCTTCGAGACTCATCTTCGATGACCATTCCGATCCTTGACGCGGCTAGGTTGAGGTGGGTCGATTGTTTCTTTAATTGGAGGTTTTCATTTGATCTAGAAGGAAAAAAAGTTAGACTGAATATATCTCAATAAAAAACCCAGAAGGCAGCTACTTTTGCTACCTCTGGGCTAAAAAACTGTTATTAAATCACCTAATTAAAAATTCAAAATATCGAAGGCATTAAGGTTTGTTTCGTTATGTTGGTTGGACTTTTTACTAAGTGATCAGAGCGTTTGACAAGTTTTTGTCTTGGACACGCGTGTTACCAAAACGCTGAGCAGGCTTTATATCGTAGATATTATTTTGTGATTTGTGAGTAGAATTTAACCTTTGGATTCCCTAAAAGGCGTATCCAATGGAGAACGTCGGTGAAATAATTGTGTGGACGATAAAACCTGTCCCTGGACTACCTATAGCGTTGAAGAAACTATTGAGTCCAGGTATATAATGTCCTCGAACACCCGCTTTTATCATCAATCCACCTGTCGGCTTTTGGTATCTATATCCAAGATATCCGAAGAAAATGGCTGGATTGGATGAATCATCGGAGGTAGAACTTAATGCCACCAAAGCTCCAATTCCGGGTTCAAAATGATGCACTTTCTTCTTTGAAAGGTAAGAGACTTCGATAACGCCATGTAGGGAATTTTCAGAGGATAATAAAATGCCAGATCCGATTCCACCGCTAAAATTCACCATACCATTATCCGACACGCTAACCAATCGCCCATAGTTTAGGCCAGTGCTTATGGCGTTAGCAGTAAAATAGGCTGTGTTTTTCTTGGTCCATTCTGTCGTACTGGTCGAACTGGAGTAAGAAGATTGAGCGAAGGATGCAAAGGTAGTCGATAATGATATCGCAATGCAAGTCAAGGTTTTAAGATAGTTTTTCATAATTAGAAAATTTAAATGTTTTGAAAAATAGTGTTTGAAAATTATTGTATTAAAAAATATAGGATAAGTGAACGGCTGCAGCACCAGAGAGAGCAGTATTGCTATTAGAAAAGCTTCGGCTTGTATAGTTTGAGTATGTAGTGCTATACTTTTTAGCTCCAATGAATGCGGCATCAAATGCTTCATAATCGTCCTTCATTTTGTTGTCGTGCGTGACACCAAGGCCAATTTCGGCATTTATACGGAAGGATTCTGACAGGGCAAATTGATACCCCATGTTTAGATCAACCGTGTAGTATGTGACCTTTTCTTTGATGATTTGCTCCTTTCCATAGTAAACGGCAGGTATCCCAAAGAATGTCCCTATTCCTATTACTTCTTTTTGTTCTCTGTTGTGGGTGTATGAACCATATGTAAACATTGGGCGTACATAAAGCCCTGTCATGTTGGTTTGTTTTTTGCTTAGGTAAAACTGAATTCCTGTTGCTGCGTAATAACCCTTAGGGTCAACTTTGTAAGTATAATCAGAATCATATCTGATGTCTTTGCCAGAGGTAAGGCCGATCAAACCACCTTGGAGAATGAATGAAGTTTTCGGATTAAATAGATATTCATAACCTACTCCCACTCGATTTGACAAAGGTGAAAGAACATTGATACTGATTGCATGCTTCTTATGGAATGGAGTTTCTGCAGCAGCATGGTAACTGGTTTGAGCGTTAATGGATGAATTCAACACGATACCCAAACAAGGATAAACTAAAAGCGATTTAAAATAATTTTTCATATTTGTTTAATTTTGTTGAGTCAAAGGTATAGGCAAGCGACCCTCTCGGAAATCACCACAAAAGGGTATTTGTTAAAAATACTGGGAAGCAGGGAGAATGGGTAGGTAGTGTGCGTCAGCGATCGGAACGAGCTCCGAAGGAGCGTCTCCTCTTGACCTCAGGTAGAGATGAGACCGAAACGAAGTGAAGTCGTGAAGTCCGCGACCCGATCTCGTCCGAAGGGCGGGAAGAGGGAGACGCCCTTAATATCATATCAGTCTTTTTGGATAAAATCAATCATGGATTTAGCTTGAAAATCAATGTTTGGAACGTATTTTTCTTTAGGGAAAAATTCGACTTGCTTGGAGATGCCTGGTAAGAGATCAAAAAAATTGTCAGACCAAGTTCCGTCGGCAGAAGCTTGAAGTGCCACATTTTTTGCCAAGGATTGTGTGTTGAGCGTCAAAATATATCGCTCATCTACGCGTTCTTTGGCCAATTGAATGGTTGGTTTAGAGAGAGAAAGATGTTTTGGACTAAGGACAAAATGTATTTTTTCAGCCAATAAGTGACCCTTTTCGTCTTGGACAGAAAGATAAAACACATGTTCATTGGGATGAAATTCTTCCTTAAAGAGCTTCAAATCGATGTCCAGAACATGCTTCGAAGGTTGGTTGCTGACAAATTGTTCTTGCCAAACCCTCATAGGCGTTCCGTTAAAATCCAAGTATTGAGCTGTTAGTTGCAAGCTTTTGGAAGATGAGTTATCTTGAACCCAATGGATATGGAGGACCCAATCATCACTCATGTAGCAGGAAATAATGCTAGGAGCAAAGAGATGCTTTACTTGGTACATCATCGGTTTCCATCTGCCCGTGTAGTCCATAGAAGACCAGGAGGCGACAGGCCAGCAATCATTGAGCTGCCAATAAAGGGATCCGCTGCAATAGGGTTGATTCCGAAGATGCGTTTCGATGCCAAGAGCCATGCCATCGGCCTGAACCATCTGGCTCAAGTAAACAAACCCTTCAAAGTTTTTCGGTTTAGGGTAGTCTCGCTCCGTAAAGTCCTTGATGATGGCGTTTCCTTTTGGGTGTTTTTGGTGCTGGAGCATCGTAGGATGATTCAGATCGTATTCTGAAGGATCTGCGAAAGTACTAATCGTCTGTATATCTGGAAAGGACTGGAATCCAAATTCGCTCATGAACCTCGGGACAGCCGTCAAAAAATGTCGAAAAGGTCTGCCATCGTGCCAAACCCACCAGTCGTGTGCATCGCCTTCGCGCAAGTACCTTGTATCCCCTCGACCAAACTTGGGAGAAGACTCCCAGTAGGAAATGGAAGGGTGGTGTGCTTGTACAATATTGGGCAGAATATTGTTGAATAATTTTTGGTAATCTTGCCAAATCTTGGTCTGTTGGCTAGGGGTAAAGCTAGGTTTCCAGCCCCAGCGGTGCCAGGCTTCGTTGTTTTCGTTGTTCCCGCAATAAAGAGACATTGAAGGGTGATTTCTAAGCCTTTTTATCTGGAATGTGGCTTCCTCTTTCACAGAATTTAGAAAATTTTGGTCTCCAGGATACATCCCACAAGCAAACATGAAGTCTTGCCAGACCATGATGCCAAGGCTGTCGCAAGCATCGTAAAAAGCATCGGACTCGTAAATACCTCCGCCCCAAACTCGAAGCATATTCATATTGGCCAATCGGGCTTCTTGGACGGCAGTGACGGGGTCCAAGGATTCTTCTCGCTGGCCCATGATATTCGTAGGGATATAATTTGCACCTTTGGCGAAAACCCTTTTACCATTCAAGGTAAAATAGAAATCCTGACCAGAGCTGTCTTGCTGCGTGTGAAGTACCACTTTTCGGAATCCAAATTTGCCAGAAGTAGCGAATTTATCTTGATCTGAATAACCTTGGATATTGTACTCATAAAGAAATGGTTCGCCCAAATTGTGTGTCCACCAAAGTTGAGGTTGATCGATATGTACAGAAAGGGTATAGGTGTGAAGTCCAGGCGACAAAAAAAGTAATGTGTCCAAAAAATGATCCCCGATTTGGCAATTAACCTGAAAGGATCTTTCTAATGTGGAGGAAATGTCGAGGTGCAATTTTGTATTTTGCTCGGGTAGGTCTTGGTCAGCTACTACAAATACGGACTTTAATTCTACTTCATTGTATGCCTTGATTACGGGTGTGGAGGTGATACCGCATCCTGTGAGGGTAGGGCCCCAGTCCCAACCAAAATGGTATTGGGGTTTTCTGATAAAGACTCTTTCTTCGCCAGGGAGCTTTATTCCATAGGCTTTTTGCAAGGCAAGGGCTTTCTTTTTGGCAGAATAAAAAAGGATTTTCAGGTGATTATTTTTTGCTTGTAAAAGTTTTTTAATGGCAAAATTATTGTCCAGGAACATATTCTCAAAGGTTCCGATTTTTGTACCGTTGAGGAATACTTCGCCATATGTATCAAGTGACTCGAAATAAATAGAAATATGCTTATAATATAAAGTTGCGGGATCGACATCGAAATGGGTATCAAAAATCCAATCATCTTCGGCGACCCACTGCACTTTTTGTTCATTGGTGCCCACGAAAGGATCGGGAATGAGGCCATTTTCGAAGAGAATTTGGAAGATATTTTGAGGATTTTCTGTCTGGCAGGAGACTGTATTCTTGAGGTTTCGTATAGACCATGAGGACGTAGAGACAACTGGTGATTGCTGTCCAAAAACAGAATAATTATTCATTAAAAGGGTGTTTAAAAAAACTAAATAAAGGGCCCGAAATATTTTGGAATAAATAGAATTCATGGTGTAAAGTTGGAATTTTTTATTTTTATTTTCTTGAAAAAAAGAAATAAATTAAAGCATGGCAAAATTTGATTTAAAAATTTAAAAATTTAAAAATTTATGGGTTAGGTATTTTGATCAACGGAATTAAACGGATTTCCATTAGTTAATATAGATGGAACTGGAAAACTTGCAGTAGGATATAGATTTTAATAGAAATACACAGTATATTACACGGGCTACTTCATTTCGAAGTGGCCTTTTTTATTTTATACAAAAGCTATAAATTTGAAATTTGATCAGAGGTATTCATAATATTTTGAAGATAGTATTGAAGGCTATATTGGTATTATTGTTTTGTTTTATTTTATTAAAGCAAACCCTATTTCGTCACGACTTTGACATACTTTACTTCGAATTTACAGATCGGTGGCAAACATCTTCATTGAATTGGTTTTGGGGTTGTTTGATTCTGATGCCCATAAACTGGACTTTAGAGGCCATCAAATGGCGACTGTTGATGACGTCCAGTACCCAAATAAGCTGGAAAAGGACCTTTCAAAGTATTATGAGTGGAATAGCCATGGCATCTGTGACACCGGCTCGGATAGGGGAGTATGCAGGTAAGGTTTTGTTTGTTGAGACCAAAGACAGATGGCTTTCTGTGTCGGCCTCTTTTGTGTCGAGTTTGGCACAGTTGTATTGCATTTGGATTTTGGGTTGGGTAGGAACCTTGTATTTGATAAATGTTAAAGGTAATTTACCCACATGGTTTTCTTGGACTTTTGTAGGACTTGGCCTGATGGTTTTATTTTTGATAGGATTTTTATTTTTTAATGCCAAGATAATTGAAGATTTTGCTAGAAAAATGATCCAACATTCGAAATTGAGAGAAATTTTGGGTCGATTTCGGCCTGTTTTGCATTTTGAGACAGGGATAATGTTGAAGCTTATCGCGTGGGCTATGCTAAGAGTTCTAGTCTATAGTTTCCAGTTCGCTATGTTACTAAAGTTCTTTGGCGTCGATATAAGTTGGGTTAGTATGTTTAGCATCATTTGGGCAGTGTATTTGTTTCAGTCTGGACTACCCTTACCGCCCATCATGGGGTTGGTGGCAAGGGGTGAAATCGCCATTTTTTTGTTTAATTTGTTTGGGGCCAATGCGCTGAGCGTCGCTGCCGCTACATTTGGGATTTGGATGATCAATCTGATCCTTCCAGCCTTTGTCGGTCTTATCATCATATTGGCTAACCGCTGGAGATTATAAATTTATTCTACTTTCTTCTCCGGTTTTTTGATTTCAGGTTTTTTGGCCTCAGGCTTTTTTATCTCTGTTTTGACTTCTTTCTTCTCCGGTTTTTTAGATTCAGTTTTTGGTTCTATTTTCGATTCTTCATTAATTTTGTCTTTAGCAATGGGTTCATCTACGGCTACGCAAATTGCAGGCTTAGAAGTGCTAACAGTTAAGTGTACTTTTTCTCCCATTATCATTTGGCTACCAGCTGAAGGATTTTGGCTAGCAACATAAAGGGATCTTTTGGGGTTTTTATTGACCAGATCTACATCTGAGTATTCTGGATCGATATAAATGGTGCTGAGGAAAAATTCTACTTCATCCAAAGTCTTGCATACCAAATCAGGAATACGAACCTCTCCACCATCGGGCTTGGATACGACAAACTCTAACGTCCCACCCTTAGGAATCATGACTTCCAACCTCCTGGAAGCTGAGTTGATGATCGTATCACCCTCGTAAATAACTGCTAGGATGAAGCCTGGAGGACCCGCATCAAACTGATGGGCTACTATCTTTGATTTTATTTCAAAACCATTTTCAAGTTCTTTTTTCTTGCGTTCGTATGATTTTCCGTATAATATAGGCAATCTGCTCAACGGAATTTTATCAGCCACTTCTTTAGTTACGGATACATATACAACCCTGCCAGACTTAACATTGACTCCTGTTTCTGGATATTGCCTGATGACTTCAAAGGGCTTTTTGCCAACCATAAATACTGAATCGATAACCTCGATATCCAATCCAAGGTCATCTGTTATATCTTCAGCATCTTCTATTGACTTTCCCACCAAATTGGGTACGCCAATGCTTTGCCCATGCTTGGTGAAGAGTTTTAAAGTAAACCCAACGATCAAAATGATCAAGGCAAAGGTCAATATGATAAAGCCAAGCTGTTTCCAAAAATATGAAGATTTGAAAAATGAACCAGTTTGTTTTGTGTTTGTAGCCATTTTAATTCATTTTATGTCTTTGAATACCAAATTCAATAATTTTTTCAATAAATTGAAAAGGGGTATGTCCGTTCAATGCGGATTGATGAAAAATACAAGTCGCAGGCGTCATACCTGGTAAAGAATTCACTTCGATTATGATCGTTTCCACTTTGCCGTCGGGATAAATTTTTACAAAAGCATCTATACGTGCATAGCCTTCGACATTTAATATTTGTGCTGCCCTTTGAAGATCTTTTTGAACCTTGATGGATATTTCTTTTGATCTTGCTGGGTCTTTATCATAGCGAGCAGGCGTGATGTTCTGACCTTCGCCAGCGAGGAATTTTTCTTCCAAGCTCAATACCTCTCCCGTAGTCAAGGCTTCTGATGGCTCGAACATCTCATAGACCAGTTCCCCATTATTTAGATGTGTAAGAAATCCGCCTGTGATTTCTAAAAAATGCTTAGCATCGCCTTTCTCAATCAATGTCTCGGCTAGTATTTCGCTTTTTGCAGGAAATTCTTCATTCCAATCCAATTTTAGTCGCTGCCTGAGATCAGGATTTATTTCTTCTGTTTCTCTAAAAATGGCATCCAAATAGTCCGACAGTGATGCGCTGTCTCTTATTATTTTAACCGCACTACTGCAACCGTCATCTATGGGTTTGAGGATAAATGGGAAACTAAATGAATCTAGTACTTTTTGTATAAAAACGACCCTGTCTTGGACGTATTGTTGCTTGGTGAAAACACCTTGATCCGCCACACAGAATCCTTCTTTCTTTAATTTTTGAAGGGTTTCGTATTTATTGATAGTAGTAGCAGAAGTATTAACCCCCGAACCATTGTAAGGGATACCATATTTTTCTAGCGACTGCTGAATGGTACCATCCTCACCTGGACGACCGTGAAGGGCAATAAAGACAAAGCTCAACTGGTCAGCAAAGTCCTTATAGGTCCATTCTTTGGGATCGAAATTGGCTTCTCCAGCGTAGTTCTCAAGCAAATCTTTACATTCCAAACGGATTTTATCTAGGAGTGGATGTCGCTCCCAGTTCAGTAGCTTGGTTCGTATGTCATCTGCATTATCCTTTAGCATAAGTTGTATAGGAAGCCTGAAAAATCTGTGTTCATCTTTGTTCCCAACTAGGAATAATGGGATGGGCTCATAGTCTTTACTACTGGATAATTTTTCAAAAATATTTCGCCCGCTTTCCATAGAAATATGCCGCTCGAAACTATAACCACCCATCAATACGCCAATTTTCTTTCTTTGAGTGAGTGTACTTTTGACCCGCTGAAGAATTTCTTCTAATTTCTTCAAGATGGGTCTGAATTGTGATGGGGAGAGGCTCGAGTCAATGCGCTCTTGGACCGATTTTTTTATGATAAATGTAAGAAATTGAGAGGGATTAAGCCCAATCTCTGCCGCTTGATGGAAAAAAAACGATGAAGGCATCATCCCCGAGGTCGTATTGGGATCGTTCAATATGATGGTCTCATCTGCTGTGATAAAGCCATCTATCCTAGCATAAGTTTTAAATTCAAAATACTCGAACAATCGGACACACTCTTTCCTGATTTTTTCAATCGTTTCCATCGGGAGCTTGATCGGTGTTTCTTTGTGCGATAAACCAGGCAGATATTTGGATTTATAATCGAAAACATCTGATTTTTTAATGATTTCAGTGGGAGGTAACGCAGTTGATTCTCCGTGTTCATTTCTGAGTACAATACACGAAAACTCTTTCCCGTCAATAAATCCTTCAAGGATTACCTTTTGCTCGCTGTGATAGCCATCAAGGGTCAAATATTCTGTTTTTTCACTAGATGTGTCCAAAAGTTGAAGCAATTCATCTGGATTGTAGTACTTAGCATCGCCACAATACATAGGAAATCCAATCCCAGATCTTAAATCGGTTATGTCTTGAAGGTAATGTATCTTTTCAGACAAGGACTTGTTTTTCCAATTTTTTAAATCCACCTTTATCCTAAAAAAGGCTCGATTGACCAATTCTTCAAATCGTGCTAAATCATCTTCTTTTTTAAGGATTGAAACCCCTATGGAAGAGCCTTGATTGGCTGGCCGTACTACCAAAGGAAGTCCAATAGTCCGTGTTGCTTCTGCATAAATATTTTGCATGGATGCCAAAGTCCAATCTTTTCTTTTGATTTCAATCATGGGTGGACAAGCGAATTGCCCAAGCCGCATGAATTTTTTCTGGACGCTCTTGTCCATGCCGATGGCCGAGGCGAGAATTCCGCTTCCCGTATATGGAACGCCAAAATACTCTAAAAGTCCCTGGATTTGTCCGTCTTCACCACCTTCTCCATGCAATGCTAGAAAGGCGATATCAATCAGCTGGCTGATATCACTGGGGTTTATTTTGGTTCCAACATCCTGAGCCAATGCGTCCAATCCGATGCCTTTTTCCATTTCTAGACTTTCAGCATAGACTTGAATGGGTAGTTTTAACGCGCTCAAGCGACTAGGTGCAGGATAAAAATCTCGAATCGTACCCTTGTAAAGATACGACCAATCGATATGAATCCACTGCCCAAATGAGTCAACAAAAATGGGAATGGGTTCGAAAATCAACTTGTTCAGGTTGTCAAATACGGTTCTACCCCCTGCAAAAGAGACTTCTCTTTCCCTCGAAATTCCACCAAAAAAAATGCCTATTTTTATCATTTAGTAAATCCTTCGCTTACTTTTTGTTGTCGGCGATATTGCCCACTTGACGGCAAATATATGATTTTTTTCTCATGTTTGTAGCAAATCCAATCCACACAGGTTTGTATGGCTTTTTAATTGTCGGTACTAGTTTTGGGCGTGCCCCACGTCTTCGCTTGTGGGTCGTGCTATGCGTGGCTTTGGTCTCTTCGAGACTCCTCGCTCTTTACTAGGATAAATCCCAACAAAAGAGCGTGGACCACTCCTATCACTCACGCTTTTTCTCTCTTAATAAATGATGATTATTGTAATCAGTCTTGGCTTAACTGCTTGAATAATCTCCACAGAATCAAAGTCAAAATAGCGAATCCACCAATAGCGAATAACCAGATCCATGCTTTAGACCTCGAAGGGCCAGCAATGGCTGCTCCGTCTCCATACAAGGACAGTGAAGCCCAATAATATGGACTTTTGTGGATGGCTCGGGCATCAGAAATATAATCTAGTTTTGCTTGGCGCAAGGCCTCATATTTGTTCATCCCCTCGCGGAGATGTCTATAGAATGTCTCTATTAACTTGGCCGATTGAGCATCATTAATTTGCCATAATGAAGAGGCAACTGATTTAGATCCCGCAAAGAAAAACGCCCTGGATAAACTCAAGCATCCCTCCACTTGATCCATGCTTCCAGTCCCTGTTTCACAAGCACTCAATACGGTTAGCTCTGAAGGGATTATTTTGTTATAAATGTCCTTGGCCTTTAAAGGATA
This sequence comes from Saprospiraceae bacterium, assembly GCA_016720635.1. GTDB lineage: Bacteria > Bacteroidota > Bacteroidia > Chitinophagales > Saprospiraceae > JADKKF01. Next base: position 48,501 of record JADKKF010000009.1, on the reverse strand, counting down.
GTATTCATTTTTGCCATTTTTTAACAATAAAAAGGACGATTCAGGATCATTCTTAAATGCTTTGGCGTGGGCCGCTAGATGCAAAATGGTCAATTGATTGCCAATCGCATCGAGATTTTTTGATGTCATTTTAACGACATTTGACCCAAAGATATCATTCAAGGCTTTGATCTCACGTTGACTGTTTGGCAATTTTGAAAAGTGTATCGGCTCGCCTTCATAGTTTAGTTGAGAGGCTTCATTGGCGGATGGAGCCATGGCGAAGATGCTAGGCGAGGTGATTTTTTGAGGCTCTGAAGATAACAATTTGTGTTGTGAGAGAGAGTAGCCCAGTTGGATGGTGTATTTGTGAATATAATAACCAGATGGGTTTAGATTAAGTTGAAGATTTAACGCGTCAAACGGCACTAAAAACCAAGCATTTGAGGGAAAAATGATCAAGCTGCGTGTCGTAGGATTTTTCGAAGGAAATAAAATTTTGTGAAGTAAATATGGTTGTGAAAAATTACCCTCAACTGCAATTCCCCTAATACCACTGTCCTCAATGCTTTTTCTCCAAATATGAATTAGCTTATCGACGGAGTCCCTTGCAAAAGTATTTGTAATTGGTGTATTGGAATCATCAATCCCAAGTATATAATATTGGCTGGGCGTAGAAAAAATGTGAACAATGGTTGCCTTGTGTTTTGTGGCTTCTTGCCGAATGGAAGCCAAATCAAAATATTGATTTCTTTCCTTCAAGGGGCCTCGGAGATAATTGGTTGCAATCCTTCGTTGTAGAATTTGAAGTTGATTATTTTGCTGACTCAATACCTTGAATAAGCTGTCTTTGATGGATGTATTCGGAGCACTAGCATGGAATAATTCCTTTGTTCTATTGATGGCTATGTTCATTTCGTATTCTTGTTGTGCGATATCTTTGGGCACATTTTGAAGACGATTGAAATTGTTCAAGGTTTTTACCAAAAGCTCTAAAGCTTTGGCATTTTCAATAAAATTGAAGGTGTATTCAAAATACACGGGATCCTTTGTTTTTCGATGCAAATCCATCGACATGGATACACATTCTTGGATGATGGTTAGATTTTTTTTTGTAATCTCAGAAATGGCTGAAATGGTGTAGTATTGATCCATCGTTTTGCCAAGGATACGAAGGATTTGTCTAAGATTATCTTTGATTTTAAGGACATCTTTGTTTTTGAGGTTCAATATTTTGTTTTGTAGATGGAGAGCATAAAGTATTCGTTGAGAATTCTTCCAACTTTCAACCAATGTATCTTGCGATAGGTATTTTTGTGATTTGAATACTTCTTCAATATAGTAATTTGCTGTGTCCAATTGATTGGTTTTGAGGTAAAGCTCTGCCAATTTTTCAAAGCAATCAACAGTGCCATCATCTTCTTTTCCAAGTGCGTTTTCCGAAAGAAATAAGGCCTTTTTTAAATTTATTTTGGCTTGATCTGGTCTGTCCAAAGCTTCTTGCACGAGTGCTAAAGCGAAATAATCACTAGACAACCCTGTGGAATCCTTTTCGGGAGCATTATTTCTTAGGTTGATTGCTTTTTTGATGGAGTTCATCGCCTGACTTTTCTGTCCAGAAAGCAACTGAGCTTTGCTCAGATTTTGATACAAATTGCCCAACCTGTTTTTGTCTTTAATACCTATTTTTATCCTAAGAGCTAGGGCTTTTTCAATAGATTTCCTACTAGCGAGTGTATCGTTTAAGTGCCTTTTGATGACGCTCATATTGTTCAAATTAGAAGCTAGTTGGTCGCTTTCAGGCCCAAAGATCTTTTTTGTCCATTCCATTTCTTGCGTAAAACAATCCGAAGCGAGGCGCAGATTTCCTACTATAAAATAACATAACCCCAAGTAATTGTGCGCTAGACGTATTGTTTTTTCATCCAATAAATTAAACTGCTGGTAGGCTTGAATGTATTTATGATAATAATCAATGGCGATAAAAGGCCTGTCTGCAAAATCATAAAATTCACCCAATATGAAATATAGTTCTTTCGAAATAGGATGATAAATCAAAGTGTCCAATTGGTATTGGTTCGCCTGGATCCATTTTATACCTTCGTCATATTTATGAGTAAAAGTGAACCCTCTGATTGTATATTTAACCGCCTTCATCGAAATGCTGTCAAGCGAAATATCTGCCCAATCGAATTTTTTGGACCATTGCTGCACCCCTTCAAAATCTTTTTTAATTCCATTCGCCACTAAGCTGTCTCTCCAAGCAGTAGGCTCTTTTGATTTTGAATTAGATACCTTGGATTGTTTCTCTGTACACGTAATGCAAAATATAATACACCAGCAATAAAGCAAAGCATAAAACCAAACACGACACTTAAGAGTAAACAATTTTGACATCTTTAAAATCCCAAGATCTAAGTTTTGAATATTCTTCCATTAAAGTTATAAAAAATTTGCAAAATAAAAAAATGTTATGTATTATTTATTTTTATAATATATAATATGTATATTTGCTGTTGATTAAACATGTTAAAGAAATATAATATGATAAAGATATTGGTAGTTGATGATGAGCAGAGTATCCGTAGGACTTTAAAGGAAATCTTAGAGTTTGAAAAATATGAATTTCACGAGGCGTGCGATGGTGTCGAAGCCATCGTTAAGATAAAGCAGGATCGCTTTGATTTGATATTGATGGATATAAAAATGCCAAAATTGGACGGCATAGATGCTTTAGAGCGCATCCAGATTTTAGCACCAGATACGCCTATTATCATGATTTCAGGTCATGCTTCGGCGGACAATGCCGTCGATGCTGTCAAAAAAGGAGCCTTTGATTTTATTTCAAAGCCGCCGGATCTTAATCGACTTTTGATCACCGTGAGAAATGCATTGGATAGGAACTCTTTGATCGTAGAAAAGAAGACATTGCAGCGTAAGATCAATCGTAGCGAAACCAAGGAGATAGTCGGGCAGTCTGATTCCATTAGAGATATAATGGAGACGGTGGAGCGAGTAGCCCCTACGGAAGCGCGAGTTTTGATTACGGGTCCAAACGGGAGTGGGAAAGAACTCATCGCCAAGTATCTTCACGAAAAAAGCAATCGCAATGATCATCCATTGATCGAAGTAAACTGCGCCGCCATTCCTTCTGAATTGATAGAAAGTGAGTTATTTGGGCATGAAAAAGGCTCTTTTACTTCAGCTATAAAGCAGAAATTAGGAAAATTTGAATTGGCGCATAAAGGCATTTTGTTCTTGGATGAGATTGGAGACATGAGTCTATCAGCCCAAGCAAAAGTGCTTAGAGCTTTGCAGGAAAATCGCATATCGAGAGTAGGAGGAGATCGAGAAATATCAGTGGATGTCAGGGTGATAGCTGCGACCAACAAAGACCTGAAAAGAGAGATATCCATGGGTAGATTTAGAGAAGATTTATATCACCGTTTAGCGGTCATTATCGTCAAAGTACCTGGATTGGATCAAAGAAAATCAGACATTCCGCTCTTGGTTGATCATTTTATAGAATCCATATGCAATGAGTATGGAATTCCAAAGAAAAAAATAGATGCAGATGCATTGTTTGCCCTTCAAAAGCTTGAGTGGACTGGAAATATTCGCGAATTGAGAAATGTTGTAGAGCGATTGATTATCCTTTGCAATGAAAGTATCACTGCGGCTGATATCGCCAAGCACGTACCTCAGAGTAAATCTGAAGAAAAAGTTTTAATGGATTATATAAGTCAATTTGATTCTGAAGAGGAGTTTATCGAATATTCAAGAAGCTTATTCAAAAAAAGACAAGAAATATTTGCTTGATATATTAAATTTAGTATATATTTGAGGAAGAGAATAAAATTGGCCTGTCCTGGTGGCAGGCTTTTTTGTGAATATAAATAACATAGTGATATGGCAATGAGGACAATGAAAAAGTGGAATCAGATTCCTGGAGAAAATTCTTGGACCATGCTGAAAATATTAGGCGAATTCGTAGAAGGCTTTGAATCTTTGAACGAAATTGGTCCTTGTATTTCTGTCTTTGGATCCGCTAGAACCAAACCTGAAAATCCCTATTATCAAAAAGCGGTAGAAATATCTTCTAGACTAACGGACGAAGGATATGGTGTCATCACAGGTGGCGGACCAGGCATCATGGAGGCAGGCAATAAAGGTGCTTCACTAAAGGGTGGCGTATCTGTGGGCCTTAATATTGATCTACCTTTTGAGCAAGGTTACAATCAATACATCGATCCAGACAAAAATCTAAGTCACCGTTATTTTTTCGTCAGAAAGGTAATGTTTGTTAAATACGCTCAGGCATTTGTCGTACTTCCTGGTGGATTTGGAACATTAGACGAGATGTTCGAAGTTTTAACATTGATACAAACAAAAAAAATATCCAAAGTTCCAGTTATTCTCGTAGGGGTAGAATACTGGTCAGGCTTGAAGGATTGGATTATAAACGTCATGTTAAAAAAGGAAAATAATATCAATGAGGTGGATCTGAATTTGATGCCGATTACCGACGATGTCGAAGAAGTTATCCGAATCATCAATGAATTTTATGTCGAGGATAAATTGGGACAACTTTCACCAAATTTTTAATATTTTTATACATGAAAATTTTTTGTATCGGTAAAAACTATGCGGATCATGCCGCTGAAATGAAGAGTGAAGTGCCGACTACTCCTTTGGTTTTCATGAAGCCTTCCACGGCCTTACTAAAAGATAAACAGCCTTTTTACCATCCTTCTTTTTCCAATGAAATCCATCATGAGATAGAACTGGTCTTGAAATTTGGTAAAAACGGGAAATCCATACAACCTCAATTCGCCCTTGGATACATCGAGTCCTATACTTTAGGTTTAGATTTTACGGCTAGGGATTTGCAACAATCCTGCAAAGAAAAGGGTTATCCATGGGAAATAGCAAAATCGTTTGATCATTCTGCTGTGATTGGTGATTGGATGCCCTTCGAAAATCAAAAATTTATGGATTCGTCATTTTTCCTCAACGTTAATGGAATTAAAAAGCAAGCAGGAAATCCAAAGGAACTGATTTTTGGACTGGAAAAGTTGATAGAGTATATTTCAAGTATTTTCACCATCCAGAAGGGAGATTTGCTGTTTACAGGTACGCCATCGGGCGTAGGGCCAGTAAAAATTGGAGATAAACTCGAAGGCTATTTGGACGATATCAAAGTCCTTCATTGTGATATAAAATAACGGTATATGGAATCGATTAGACAAAAACAGGTCGGCGAATTGATAAAACGCAATTTCAGTTTTATCCTTCAACAAGAAGGTGGCTATATCTACGGCAAAGAGCCCCTAGTAACCATCATGAATGTCAAGATGACTCCTGATCTCAGCGAAGCCAAGATTTATATCAGTGTTTACAATACTGAACATAAGCAAGAAGTACTCTTGTGCCTGGAAGAAGCCAATACAAAACTGCGCCAAAGCCTAGGTCAGCGCATCAAGAAGCAGGTGCGAATCATTCCTACCATCCAGATTTTTCTCGACGAGACCATTGACGAAATGTATCGAGTCGATGAATTATTTTTAAAAATTGAAAAAGAAAAACAAAAAAACAACATAGCATGATTTATCTTTTAGAAAATAAAATACCTCAGCTTAAAAAGGCATCTTTTCTTCTAGTTTTCTCCATAATGTTCGCTGGGATGGGATGCAAGTCAGATAAAAATTCTGCAGCTGGAGCCATGTGTGGTTGCTTTTCAGAACTCAATGAATTGAGAGAAAAGGTTAAAGCGGTCAATGGCGAATTTGAAAAAATAGGCATGACTCCCGCAGATGGCGAAAAAGCGCTCAATAAATTCAACGATTGCATGAATAAAGCCATCGTCAAGTATAAAGTTACTGACGACAAAGGCGTTTTCGATGTTAAAGTCATGGACGAAATTAAAAATTCTTGCCCAGACCTTTACACTTCTTTAAACACGGGTAAAAAATAATTTAGTCTAAAATACTTGGTCCTTTTAGATTCTTAAGAAGATCCTTCGATACACCATTTTTATTCATAATAATGGTGATGGTATTGGTCTGAAAATAGGATTCAGAGACGACGATCAATCCGCCAAATGGACCAGCATTGGCTCCCCAACTATTTTTGACTATAAAAAAGACATTGCCTTCTTTGTTGGAACAAGTACCCACAATATGCATCAAATGATCATCTTGTGTCGTCAAGTTTTCGAATAATTTTTGCCTTTGTTTTTGGTCAATGGGTCTTTCATTGATGGATTGATTAAAGACACCATCCACGCGATCTATATTCATCGCCAAGCCCTGTCCTTGCTTGAATCCAGCATTGGATACATCCGCATCCCAAAGTACCGTATATCCAGCCTTCAAGGCGTTTTTAGTCACTTGCGTGAATTCATCCAATGGCAAATTATAATAGGCGCCATTGCTATAATTGTCAGGGACTTCTACTACGAATGATTTGTAAAAGGGATGATGCGTAAATGAAGTGAATCCGATATAATCGTTGCCATCATACTTTAATACTTCTGAGGCGTAGCTTTGAGGAGTATATTTTTTGCCATCGATTTCAAATTCTTTTGGGGGTCTAGGGATATAATTGTGCATGATATTTCCGAATAAATAACCCCAATCCAAAAAGTCTTTTTTCTCAACCAAATTATCCAAAAACTTTTTGCCTTCGGCTTCAAATCCTACATGTGAGTGTCTTCTTTCGGCATTTTGGTATCCCGTGAATTGGTCCTCTGGCATGGCACCATACTGCGCTATCCCTCGTATTACATCGTGTCCTAGTCCTCCTTCTGAAAATCTAGCATTGCCTTGGCGCAAAATATAATTTTTTGCTTTGTCGTAATATATTTCATGCACTAGGTACATCTCGGATAAATCCACGTATCCCATGCCCTTTTTGTACAATTCGGATTCAATAAACGATAAAGTAGAAAAATCCCAACATGTACCCGTCGCACCTTGGTTTTTAACCTCAGTAAATGGCAATATTTTTACTTGATAATAGCCAGAATCTTTCAACTGCTTAGCTAAGTTCTCTTGGCTCTGAGCCGCTAATCCACTGCTAATAACCAAAAAGATGCCCAATATTAATGATATCCTTTTCATGTTTTTACTGTTCATATTTTATTTTTATCTAATTACATGGGAACGCTCCATATCCCGTTTATTGTCTTTTTCTTTGATGGTTTCTCGCTTGTCAAAAGCTTTTTTACCTTGAGCCAACGCTATTTCCAACTTGGCTAGACCTCTGTCAGAAATAAAAAGTCTATAAGGGATGATCGTAAATCCCTTCTCTTTTACCTTGCGCTCGAGTTTTTTTATTTCATTTCTATTCAATAATAGTTTTCTTTCACGGCGTGCATCGTGGTTGTAATACGTGCCATTGTCGTACTCTTTGATATAGAGATTTTTGACATAAACCTCGCTATTTTGTATGAAACAATACGCGTCATTTAGGTTCACAAATCCCATCCGGATGCTCTTTATTTCAGTCCCGCGCAGCATGATGCCTGCTTCAAAATGCTGGGTCAAAAAGAAGTTGTGTGCAGCTCTTTTATTTACTATTTCGACTTTCGCCTGTATGCTTGGTTTCATGCTATTTGGTTCTTTACTACTCCTCTGATTAATCTATTCTTCCTCGTGATTTATTCCATTTTCATGCCCGTTTTGACTAGAAATTTGATTTTCTATCCGCGCTCTTTCTTTTTGGTCGGCAATTTGATACGCTTTGATGATTTCTTTCACCAACCGGTGACGAACGACATCTTCTGCGGTCAAGTGCACTACGCCAATGCCATCTATTGGACTCAACAAGTGCAGCGCTTTTTTCAGTCCAGATACTTGACGTGGCGGCAAATCTATTTGTGTCATATCTCCCGTGACGATGCATTTAGCACTAGGTCCCAATCTTGTCAAAAACATCTTCAGTTGCGAAGGCGTGGTGTTTTGCGCTTCATCCAAAATGATGAACGCATTGTCCAAAGTTCTTCCGCGCATAAATGCCAACGGTGCGACTTCGATTACGCGATTCGTCATGAAAAAATTCAATTTTTCCATAGGAATCATGTCGTCCAATGCATCATACAATGGCCTCAAATATGGATCCACTTTCTCTTTCATATCCCCTGGCAAAAAGCCCAGATTCTCTCCAGCTTCTACCGCAGGACGCGTCAGTATAATCTTCTTTACCAATTTATTTTTCAAAGCCCTAACCGCCAATGCGACCGCAGTATAGGTCTTTCCAGTACCCGCGGGCCCCAGGGCGAATACGATGTCATTGCGCATCGAGGACTCAACCAGTTTTTTTTGATTGATGGTCTTTGGCTTGATCACTCTACCGTCACGCCCATACACAAGTACTTGATTATCAGCCTCATGCTGTGCTATTTTATTTTCAAAGGGATTGCCCCCACTGACCAATTCTTCGACCTGTTGGATGGATATTTCATGAAAATCTTTGACATAGCGCACCATCAATTCGAGCTTGGCTTTGCATTCTGGGCATCTTTTTTATTGCCCGAAATCTTAACTTGATTGCCTCTCGCCAATATGCTCAACTCAGGAAACGCTTTCTTCAAAACTCCCAATTTCACATTATTTTCTCCATATAAAATCAGCGGATCTATCGCTTCTATGGTCAGATGTATTTCACTTATTGCTTCGATGATATTCAATTTTTCAATTCAAAATTACACAAGTTTTTTTGTATCAAAGACATATTTTTCAGATTAACTTTTTAATAACAATCGCGCAGTTGGCTTAGCTATTTTTCAAGGTGATTTTTAATAATTTTTTGGGCGTCCCCACTCCTCGTCTTTCAGACGATATCGGGTCGAGTCCTTCACGACTTCACTTCGTTACGGTCCTTCGGACGGGATAGTCTTCGACCATCCCTCGTTACGACCTCTGACGCGCTGAAAAGTATGCATCGAGGCCTAAATTTTATTCGATTTGAATATAACTTTTAACCAGTAATATATTAGTTTTATGGTGAAAGCTTTGTAAGTATTTTAATTTATCAAAAAACTATTGGATATTTACCATAGAATATTAAATATTTGCCTAATTTGGTTGCTAAAGCCCTATTGTTACGTCTTATAACTTTATTTGTTCCTAAAAAACATCTTTAAAATGAATAACAAATTTCTTATTGCCTCCATTGTCTTTGTTTTTGCCATCTGCGCCAATATAAATCAGACTTTCGGGCAATTAAATCTCAAGCATCCTGCCACTGTTGGTAGCTCTTCTCAAATTCTCCCCATCGAGGATTTCCGATCTAGCCAATTTAAAAACAGACCCCAATCCGACAATTTAAAAAAATTTACGCCAAGGAATTTTGACTACTTATCTGCGCATACCCCTGGCGTTGAAGTGCTAGGATTCAATAAAGATTTGGTGCCCTGCGCCATTGAAATTTCTCAAGCAAAATTAAAGAGATCGCTTCAAACGGCAGCGCCAATGGCATTGCTAGATGGGATAAAGGATATTACTCAGTTGCAGCGCCCTGAGGAAGAGTTGACGCTAGTAAATTCTTCCAAAGATGAATTGGGTATCCAGCATTTTCATTACCAACAATTGATGAATGGAGTTCCTATTTGGGGATCAGAAATGAGAATCCATGCGGTGAATGGCGCAGTCAATTATATCAATGGCAATTGGTACAAAACAGAAATAAGAGCCACTGAAACTCCACAAATATCTCAAGAAAATGTGGAAGCAAAAATTAAATCCTTAACCAAATATAAAGAGCTGCAGCCTTCTGCAAAATCACTATTGCCACAGCAGCAGATATCTTCAAAACTTGTTTATTATAAAGATGCTGGAAAGCTCAAGTTGGCTTATGCTACCAAGGTTTATCCCAATTTGAGGGAAGGATTTCAATATTTCACGGATGCTACTTCTGGTGAGATTTTGGATCAGTATAGCTTGTTTTGTGGTTTAATGCACCAATTAGAAGGACACGATGATGCTTGTATGGGTAAATTGGACGGCGCAGTGACGGCAAATGCTATCGATCTTAACGGCATCTCTAGATCGATTAATACATACCAAGTGGGTAGTAGCTATTACATGATAGATGCTTCTAGGGCCATGTTTAAGTCCGCGCAATCGAGAATGCCCAATGAACCCGTAGGTGTTATTTGGACGCTCAATGGCAACAATAATTCACCTGCCAATGATAATTTTGATGCGGGACATTTTATTTCTTCCAACAATTCTTGGAATTCTCCAGCCTCCGTATCAGCACATTACAACGCAGGTAAAGCCTACGAGTATTACCTGAATACACACGGAAGGAATTCTATCAACAATCAAGGTGGTAACGTTATCTCTCTGGTAAATATAACCGAAGATGATGGCTCAGGTATGGACAATGCATTTTGGAATGGTGCTGCTATGTTTTATGGCAACGGTAAGACTGCATTTTTCCCTTTGGCAAAAGCTTTAGATGTGGCTGGACACGAGATTTCACACGGTGTTGTAGAGACCACAGCCAACCTAGAATATAGAAATGAATCGGGTGCATTAAACGAATCCTTCGCCGATATTTTCGGTGCTATGATTGATAGGGATGATTGGAAAATGGGGGAGGACTGCGTCAGACCTGGGCAGTTTCCTTCAGGCGCTTTAAGAGATCTATCGAATCCTCACAATGGGGGCACAAGCTTATCTTCAAGAGGCTATCAGCCTCAACATATGAATGAAAAATATACGGGCACACAAGACAATGGAGGTGTTCATATCAACAGCGGAATTCCAAATTTTGCTTATTACAAATACGCCACGCGTATAACCAAGGAAAAAGCAGAGAAAGTATTTTATAGAGCATTGACACAATACATGACCAGTACATCTAAGTTCATAGATTTAAGATTGAATGTGATCAAAGCCGCGACAGATCTTTATGGTGCCAACAGCACAGAAGTTACTGATGCAAAGACATCATTTGATGAAGTGGGTATTCTCGATGGACAAGGTACAGGGGGCAGCCAGACCATACCAAGTAATCCAGGTTCAGATTTGCTACTTGTGACCCAACCTTCCAAAGAAGGATTATTTTTGGGTAATATCAGTACAGGAGGCAATCCGACACAAGTTTCATCCAAGACGCTACTGAGCCGTCCAAATGTAACTGATGACGGAGTTTATGCAGTTTTCATTGCTAATGATAAAAAAATGTATGCCTTGGAATTCAATTGGAGTACAGGCGCAGTTAACGAAATTTTAATCCAAAATGAAGCCATTTGGCGCAATGTGGCCATCTCCAAAGATGGGTCGAAGATAGCTGGTGTAACTGATTTTAAAGAAAACAAAATCATCATTTTTGATTTGGATTCAAATACAAGCAAGGATTTTATCATCAAGAATCCAACTACAGCGCAAAACGTCGTGACAGAATCCTTCCAGTATGCAGACGCTCTTGAGTGGGATCATACGGGCGAATTCGTTATGTTTGACGGATTTAACAAAATATCAGGAACGCCTTCTATCGAGTATTGGGATGTTGGATTTGTGTATGTTTGGGACAACGCTAGCAAGGCTTTTGCTGACGGATTTGTTTCCAAACTATTCAACGGGCTTCCTGAAAATGTAAGCATCGGAAATCCCGTTTTTTCAAAAAATTCACCGAATATCATTGCATTCGATTATATAGAAGATGGCAATTACTACGTATTAGGATCTAATATCGAAACTGGGTCTATAGGTGAAATTGCCCAATTGACAGACTTGGGTTACCCTTGTTATTCTAGGACTGATACCAAGATCTTATATGATCAATTGGAAGGATTTTTGTTTCCAGTGAACAATGTAAAAGTTTCTAATCTAGCTTCTGATAAGATAAATAAATCTGGGGAGCCAACGACCTTGATTGGAGAGGCAAAATGGGGTGTTTGGTTTTCTAATGGTGCAAGAACAATTGCAACAAAGGAATCATCAAAAACATTGCCATTAACCATCTATCCAAATCCAAGTTCGGGATTAATTCGTCTTGTTAATACCAATCTAAGCGGAGCTCAACAATACCAAATTATGGATTTGAATGGGAAATTGGTAGCTAGAGGGAATGTAAGCGAACAAATAAACGTAGAAGGTCTCAGCCAAGGCCTCTACTTCGTGAAAATTCAGGACAAAGACAAGACGTATATCGGTAAGTTTATTAAGTCCAAATAACAAAAAGAAATACAAAAGGCGCCTCTGTCGATTGAAAAAATTCTGGCAGAGGCTTTTTTATTTTTAATAGAGAATGTATTAATCAGCGTGATTAAAAGCTTAAAGCTAGGATCATTTATAGTTAAAACAGAGTGAAAGTTACTTTATTTTCATTTCCTTTTATTTCTCCTGGATTATTATAAAATATTTTCTGGTAAATTCTGTTATCAATCAATATTTCCTTACTTCGTTTTACAATTTTATTTTTACTATCTCTCTCTGTATCGTAATATTCTAAGAAATGAATTTTATCGTTAATTTTCACTAAGTACATTACAAGAATTTTTTTGTCCCGGTACTTTGATAAATTTTTAGTTTTTCTTTTTTAAATCCTCTTTCATCATATTTAATCACATGCTTGAATGATTTATTATCTTTGCCTAATGACCCTTTTGTAATGATTTTATAATCCGAAAGACTTTTTCTGTAATTTATGATTCGGGTCGTCGAATCAACTTCTCTCAAATTATTTTCAACTTTGTCTAAAAAAAACCGAATTATATCGCGTTCTTGAGCGTCGGATGTTGAAAAGATTATGCAAAAGCCTAGTAAAAACGAAATTGTTCTAAATTTTTTCATGTATAAAAATATTGATTATTGTGTCGGCTCCCCCTATTTTCGTGCCAATGTGAAGTTGTGCAACAGTTACGGCTGTTATCCGAAGTCTTTTTCGATGTTTTTACTTTACAATTTTGTTTACGTTTTCTTTTGCTTTTTCAGATAAGATATACTTTTCTTCAAAGTTTTTAAATTCAATTTCTTTAATTCCACTTTTGACTAGTGAGGTTTTAAAATATTCGTAATCTGTTTTTACTGATTTTTCAGATTTTAAAACAGTTCTTAACCAATTCCAAACTCTTTCTTTACCTATTTCTTTTTCCAATGCGGTGACAAGAAGAGGAACATAATAATATCTATAAGTTTCATCAATTTCGCTATTTTTAATAGTTGCCATTGATTTAGGAATATAATCGATTGTTCCTTTCAAATAGGTATCAATTTTTTTATGATAACTTTCTTCCCCTAAAACTTCTTTTACGGTTTGTAATGCTAAGTATTCAGTTAAACCTTCAAGGAAAACCCATCTTAATTCAGAATTAGGTACAATTACAGTTCCGAAATAATAATGCCCAAGTTCATGAGCAAAATATTCAATATTGGAATTATCTTTCAATTTATTTGTGTTTGGGGCAAAATAACTTTTTACATTATATTTTTCTTGACCAATAATTACTATTGTTGGATAGGTTACAAACATCCAAGCATTTTTTTTAGAAATTGGTGTTGTATATAAATAAGTTACAGAATTCTCGTAGGGAATTTTGAACTTATTTTCATAGAAATTTACTATTTTATCTGTCCAACTCCCAAGAACTTTTTCTTGTTCTGAATTTAGCTCCGTGTTTATAAAATAAGTATGATTATTTTTTGTGAAATCAAATATGCCTGCAAATAGCATCATAGAAATTGGTTTATCAGATTTGAAATTCGCAGTTTTTCCTTTGATTGGTGACGAACCATTCAAGTAAATACTTTCACAATCAATACAATTAATTTTTATGTCATATGTAACTTTGTTAAGCTCAATATCATTTTCAATATCGTATAATATTGGATACCAGGCTGTTTGTTCAGATGCTCTTATACTTTTTCCGTTAAATGCAATATTTCCTTTCCAATCTCCACGATTGCTTGCCTTTAGTGTGTCACTTATGACAGGAAATTTCCCAACATAATTTATTTTGAATTTTTCTGGTAAAAATCTGGCTTTATTATCTTTATCAGGAAAATAATATTGAAATGCTTCACTTGATTTTTCTTCATCATAATATTTTATGTTTCCATAATTGAATTTATCTTCTCCATCTCTAAAATATCTCAAATTCAATCCAGTATTTAGCCAAATACTATAATTTTTTAGTTTTGGTAAGTTTGAATATTCCAAATCACCTTCAATAGTTCCGTTTAATATTGAAATTTTTACTTCTCCTGTTAAGTGCGGAATTTGAGCAATTAATATTTGAATATTTGCAATAAATAAAACAATTAATAATTTTGATATTTTCATATTTACGATATTTATTTTAAGATTACGCACAACGATTCATTGTTGCTGAAGGTGGGGATTTTTGAAATATTAGTGCTCAAATTTAAGATTATATTCAATAGTATTCCCAATGTTCAAACCTACGAATCTGCCTCACTATTGGCAAACCCATATTGTGCTTTCGTTTTTATTCTTTTACAATTTCTAAATTTCCTTTTTTATCCAATAGTTTAACCGTCCAACCTTTGTTTAATTCAATAACATAATTTTCGCCTGTAATAATATTGTCTTCTATTTTTAAAGGTTTAGAAAATGTAAGCTTACCGAAATTACTTGTAATTAAAATGCCTGTTTTCCCAATTTGGGTCTCACCTGTTGTTTTAAAATTGCCAAACACTAATGGATTTGTCGATGAGCTTGAAATATCTGAATATATAATACCTTCTTTGCCAAGTGTAAATGTACTATTCATATCAAATGACATAAAATAGGTTTTGTCTGATGTATCTCTATGCACGACCAAAACGGGCTGTTCAATAAAAAGATTTTTATAAAATTGTCTTATGCTGTCATTAGTCAGTTTTCTTCTGATTTCCTCTCTTTCAATTTCATAAAAATTGTTTCGTTGTTTTATGTTCTCGCTTTTACCGCCTGCCGATTGCTTAAAAGTCTTTTGTTGATTATATATTTCTCGGAACGAATAAATATGCTTTAAATCAGTCCTCCATTTTATTTGAAAGTGATCAAAAATTAAACCATAAGCTAAACCTGTGGCATAAGCAAAAGAACGATTCAAGCCTGTTGGATTTTCTCTTCCATTGAGTTCTAAAATTGCCATTCTGTATAAATCCGTATAGGCGGATAATTTGTAGCCTGTGTAAGAAGCAAGTCCTTCTAAAGTTTCTAATTCTAACGCATAATGGTTTTGGTTCTTAAATTGCTTTTCTCTTTTAGTTCTAAAATAAAATGCATCATTTAAGAATTGTTTTGCGGCTATTTCATTGTTTGTTTGCAAAGATTTTATGCAATTCCTTAAAGCTTCAAACTCTGAACGTAAAAATATTTTTGCTTTATAGTTATCTAAATATTCAACAATATTTCCTGCAATATTTATTTGTTTGGAATGGTATAAATGAAATAATTCGTGAATAGGTGTTTGACAACTGTCGGATGGTGTGATGTCATAATTCTGGACTATTGCCCATTTTTTACCTTCAAATTCTTGGTTAGTATTAACGTGTAAGAGCGTTTTTTCTTTTACAGGTTTATAAAATAACAAACTGTCATTTGAGGTATTGGTGAGATCATTTCTCAAAGTATAAACGATTTCGTTTTCATCTAAAACCAAAATATTATCGTTCCAAATATTTCCGTTCCAAAGCTTCCCATTGTCAGCATTTAATAGATTTTTGGTTTTTAGAAGCTCTGTCTGAATTTTTGTTCGTCTTCGTTTAGGCAGGGTTTCTTTGTTTCTAGTTACCTTTTCAATTAAAGGTTTCCATTCTGTGAGCTGATGCAAATTTTCTAAATCTGTATCTGTATTTATATGTTCTATATCTGAATAAAAATAATTGTCTGCTAAAATGTTTAAATATGTTATCGCTTTTTGGGATTCATCATTAAGTGAATAAACACAACTAGCATTGTATAAAACGTCAGGGTCAGAACTACTTTTTGATAAGAGTACCTTGTCAAATAATAAAGCCGATTGCTTAAAAATTTTTTGGTCGTAAAAATCCATAGCTTTTTCGTACAAGCTGTCAGTAGGATTTGTCTGTGCAAAGCCGTAGGTCAAAAATTGAATAACAGATATAATTGTAAAAATTGCTTTCCTCATTAATTCATTTTATCATACTTGGGTTAGTCGATCTAATATTACGCCCAACAGTTTTTGGCTTGGCGAAGGTGACGGAAATTTAGCATAAAGGTTCAACAGAATTACTGCTGTTGAGCCATGCACAAATGTTTGATTGAAGTACTTTAGGTGCCATATTGCAAACCCCATTTTGCGTGTTCGGTTTTTATATTTCTGCCATTTTTAGTCTATATTTGTCTAAAAGTCCTTGGGTTTTGTCATGATATGAAGTAATTCCATATTTATTATCAAGATTTGAATAAAGTTCAGTCGCTTGTGGTGAGTCTGGGCTTAAATTCTGTTCTTTTAGTTTTGCACTAATTCGTAAAAGTTCATCTAAAAAATTGTCAAAGTCCTGATTTAGAAACATATCAATTAACTTGGCAGGTTTGTCAGTCTGATTCCAATAAGTATGTGGAATTCCGTGAGGTCGTAAATGCCATTCTCCTGCATTTATTTCAAATACTTCTTCTCCAACTAAAACGTGAACTGTTCCTTCTAGCACTCTCATAATTTCGTCTAACTTGTCGTGCATATGAAGATGAACTCCTAGTGTTTTTGCTGGCAAAGTTTCTTCTGTGCAACAATATTGTCCATTAGTTTGAGAACTTCTAATCTTAAAGCCAAAATCTATTCCGTCTGGAGCTTTTTGATTTTGTCCAAATTTAGTTAAAATAGGCTTTAATGGTTTGTCTGAAACCTTAACATTGCTATTTGTTTCAATGCTTTGAGTTTTTGTGTTGCCACAAGATGTCAAAATACTTGTTCCAATAATTCCCAACGAAATCGTCTTGATGAAATTTTTTCGAGATTGATTATTGTCTGTCATAGTGTTGTTTTTTAAGGTGACGCTCAACAGTTTTTGGCTTGGTCAAGGTGGCGGAAATCGTAGTACGAATGTTCAAATATAGCACTTCTGCCTCTATTTTGCCAAATCCATGTAAGTTGACGTTATTTTTGGATTATTTTTTTTGTGTCAAAATATTTTAAAGTTTCCATTCTTTTTAAAAGGTCTTTTATATACTTATTTTCAGTTGCGTATAAAATTATAATTGGTCTATTGTTTTTGTCGTAAAAACTAAAAATTGAATTTGTAGTAGGATTAATTTTAAGTAATTCTGGAAACATCCTTCTCAAAGCATTAAAATTGTCTTTTTGATTTTTACTAATTATAACCAATTGTGTTTGGGGACTATTTTTCAAAAATTCTAAACTCGTTTTGTCTAATATTGGCGAAGATGAATTTACATTGCTTAATTGAAATTTATCTCCTATGGTGTTCATTAAATCAGCTCTTTCTAAATCAGTTTCAGCATCACTATAAATTGAAACTCGGTTTAATAAAATTCCATAGTCAGAAACTGAATTTGGAAATTTCATTGCGAATAATTCAATGGATTTGTCAATAAAATGCTTGTCCATTTGCTGATGATTGTTAATGTAGTCTTCAACTAACGGGTATAATTCCTTGGCAAAACCATTTATATATTCATTGTTGTACCATTCACTTGTATCAATGCTTCCACTAAGATTTTTGTAAGCCCAACCATTTCCTAAAGCAGTTGCTAAACCTTCGTCAAAAAAATTGTACGCATATTGTTTGTACGGTGATTTATTGTTGTCAAACCATTTTTCTATTTCGTGTTGAAATTCTTTTGTTTGTTCGTCATAAAGAACATGACACATTTCGTGTAAAACAACACCAATTCTTTCAATATGCCTTGTTTCGTCTGTTAATACACCAACACACAAACTGTTGGCGTGAGGCGTTGCAGTTGAATTTCCTCTCTTTCCTGGGATTGGATATAATGTTACAATAAATGGAATATCCGTTGTCCAACTAGAATTATAAAAATGTTGAAATTTATTGAAAATTTCTGACGATTTTGAAGCGTATAATTCTAATTCTTTTTTCTGATTGCTTAATTTTTGTTCGTTATTATTCCAAAGCAGATTATCATAAATTTTTTCTGTTTGCTTTAAAACATTAACCAACTTTTGTTGATCGCTGTTGGGCAAAATACCAATAGTTTTATTTTTAAACTCGTCCAAAGTGTTAGAATTCACTAAATCAATGTCAATTAAATCTTTGGTTGAACGATTTTGTCGTCTATTTTCAGGAAATTCTTCTCGTTTATAATTATAGTCTGTTTGAATGTTTTTAAACTCTAAACAAAGGCGTTTGAAAACAGTGTCATTTTTCGTGTTTGAAGCAATGAAATCATTCAAAGTTGATGAAGTTCCTTGTTGATTTGTAGCAGTTTCAAGAAAGTTGAAAATGCAATAAGGCTTACTAATTTTAAATGTTATAATGTCCTGTCCGAATGTAAGTTGAACAGAAGTCAAAAAGCAAAATGTTATGATAATTTTTTTCATTGTTGAAGATGTTCGTAATAATGTCAGCTAACGGTTTTCGGCTTTGCGAAGGTGAGGAAATCGTAGTGCGAATGCTCAAATATAGCACTTCTGCCCCCATTTTGCCAAATTTGTTGACGATAGTTTTAATTTATTCTTCCTTGCCCAATTTTGAGCTTGTTCCAAAATATTTGTAATAGAAGAAGTAACAAAATCACAACTAAAATGGAAGTTTTGTCTCCATATTTTGTGATTGAATGTGCAACAGTCGGAATTAAAATTGATTTGGTTTTAATTGTCAAGTCGCACCACAAAAAAGATAATAAACTTAAAATTAAAATAGTTATTGGTATGCCTACAAAAATGGGAATGTCTTGTCCTGTTATTACTTTTATAGGATTGTCAAGGAGTGAATAATGCCAAAAGAACCAAATTGTCCCTATAAAAAATGGTACAACCCATTTGTTCATTCCATTTGTTAAGTTAAGTAAATAGTGTCTCCAACCGAATTCTTCACCAAATGAATAAATGAATTGAGTAATTATTGAAAAAATTATTATCTCTTTTGAGACTTTTGTTATAAGTAAAATTGGAAGCAAAATTGCAATTCCAATTATTGCATAAGTAATTACGGGTCTAACACCAATAAATGAAATTTGATAATTATTTTGAGTTTTAAAAATTTGGTAGCAAATAAGTCCACTCAATAAAGGACCAAAACCAACAATGATTAGTTTTATATCTATACCTGAAAGGTTTATTTGTGGTAAAAAGCGATTGAATATAAAAGTCAATCCATACGCGATTGCAAAAAAAGCGAGAGACTGCAAAAGTTTAATTTTTGTCATTAAGTGTTGTTTTTTTAGTTCTGGCTCATGAATTTCTCACTAACGTCAAACATCGGTATTGTAAATCAGATAGTTACGATTCCAAGTTCGGCATTAGTAATTTCAAATTTAGCGATTTGTTTTTTAATTCTAGATACAAGTCCAAGCTTTCTTTTTTCATCCAAACACAGATATTGTGTTAGGGGCTTGTCGGATCCATCAAAAGCTGAGCCACAAGCCCCAATACGCGCGAAAAATAAGTAAGATACGATCCCGCACGGTAGAACCCGTCTTGGGCACCCTGATCAACTTCTTCAATATGAAAAAAATCAATAGTCGAGGCATGGCCCAAGCAAACAAACACGTACTGATGGCAGCCTTGACCTACAATCTCAAGAAATATCTCAAGTTCACTCGCCTAAAAACCATAACCATCGCCCATCAAATGCCAGGATTCCAGGAAACACTCCAAAATAGCCATTTTATGTCTTCAATATGTGTCACCAGAACACGGCAAATTCTTACCTGCCCAAACTCGACTGAAAAACTAACCCTCGCCTAAAGGGCTGTAATGAGGTCTGTTTTTGAGGTTTTTCGGATTTTAATAGTTTATGGAGAAGTTGTGCAACAGTTACCCATGTTGTGCGTTCGGGCTTCTTTGTCACTATTGTTTCATTTTTTTAATCATCTCCTCTGCGTTTTCGTTCGTTGGGTCTAATTGTAAACTTTTTTCATAATTCTTTATGGCTAATATTTTGTCACCTTTATTCATATAAGCTTCTCCCAAACTATCATAAGCATTAAATGAATTATGGTTGGCTATACAATTCATTTTAAAAATCCCAATTGCTTCATCGAATTTATTTTGCGATAATTGTTCATAGCCGTTTCTGATTAAAAGATATTCTAAAACATCTGTGTTTGATAGTCTATTTTTATATCTTAACGTAGCTTCTTCTAATCCTTTATTCAAAATAATTTCAATTATTTCTTGAGTAAATTTTTGATTTATTTCATTGTCAGTCTTTGGAATAGTTGGTTTGTAGTTTTTATTAAAAATTATTTTTGCAATTTCAAAGTTAAGTTGGTCTGTGCCTCGGAATGTTTTATTTGACATCAAAATTAAGGTTGTCTTTTCATCAATAAATCGCATAAAATCTGCATAGAAAATATTATTTGTGCCATTATGCCAAACACGAAAAGTATTTCTATTTGTCTTGGAAACATCCCAACCGTAAGCATAAATAGCATTATAGTTTTCGTTTGCTCTGATTGTTGGATGATATAATTTTTTCTTTGCCTCTATTGACAAAACATTTTCTGTCAACAAAGATTTATGCCATTTAAACATGTCTTCAGAAGTTGTAAGTATTCCACCATTTCCTAATAAGTGACGGTAAGGTGCATTTCCATTCCATTTTTTTTCCGTTGGTTTTCCCCAGTTCACATAGTTTTTACCATAACCAATAGCTATTAAATCGGCATCAAAATTGGGTCTGCTATAGCCCGTTGTCTCCATTCCTGATGGTTTCCATAGGTTTTCGTATAGATATTGCTCATAAGTTTGTCCTGATACTTTTTCAATGATAAGGGCCAACAAGCTATACCCTATGTTTGAATATGAAAAATTTGAACCACTTTTAAATTGCAAAGGTGAAATCATTAGAGAGTCAAGAAAAGCTGTTTCTGTTATAGGGTCGTAGTCTTCCCCCACATTACTTTGCAACCCTGATTGGTGTCTTAATAAATCATGAATTGTGATTGTTGATTTATCAACCGGAACATTTTGAAAGTATTTAGTAATAGTGTCGGAAGTGCTTAATTTACCTTGCATTTCTAATTTTAAAATTGCTGCTGCCGTAAATTGTTTTGTCAGAGAACCGATGTCAAAAATTGTATTTGGAGTGTTTTTTTCTTTGAGTTCAGCATTTCTAAATCCATACCCTTTTGAAATAACTTTTTTACCATCAAGTTCTACAAGTACTGTTCCTGCAAAACCATTTTTTTCAAATTCTGTTAAATACGTTTCGATTTGTTTGGTTAATTTAGATGTGTTTTTTTGTTGTGCAAATGATATTGTATAAAAAAACAAAGTCATTAATATTGCAATTGAAATTCTTTTCATCTTTTGTCTGTTAATGTTAATTGTGTCCATATGTCTTTTAGCCTGACGCATAACGTTTTGCAGATTTGCGATGGGCGGGTTTTTTACCACTAATGTTGATGCGGAGCACAAAACTTTCGGCTACCACAAAACTGTCTGCGGAGCACGAAACCCCGCCTATTGCAAATGTGCTGTTAGCAGCTGTATTTATTTCTTGTCCCATATTGTGTCGAGCCTACTTAATGAATCAGTTTTTAAATAGTTTGTTGTCGACAAGTTAAATTCGATTTTGGTTATTGTCGAGTCATACTGTCGAGTATAGCCTTTGTCGAAGTCTTCGTCAAATGTCGAAATGCTGGTCAGATATAGAATGTCTCCTGTTTTGTTATAGTTTAATATGTCTACGTTGCCGTGTCCACCGTCACCACCTGTTTGAGAAACGTAGTCAGCTTGAACAATTTTTTGTTTCGTTTTGTCAAAGGTGAAGTGAAATAAATTGTCATAACCAACTTCGTCATCGTGAATTATTGAAAACAAAAATTTCGTGTCTTGGTCTTTGAAATCGAAAAAGTAATAGCGTGAATAGTTGTCAAACTGAATTTTAAAGTCAACATTATTAACTGAAACATTGTCGAACCATTTTTTAAAAAATGTCGTGTCAATGAGTTTGAGCTTTGATAAGTCCAAAGAATCCATATTGTAATGGTATTTTCTGTCAAGCGAAACCTGTCGAATAAAGTCAATAGGAAGTGTGTCAACTAAATTTGTCGAAGTTGAACTTTCAGTTTTTTCTTGTCGGTTTGAACAAGAAGTCAAAACCAAAATTGTCAATGTAAATATTATCGCTGTCGTCTTCATAATATAGCTGCTAACGGTTTGGGGCTTGGCGCAGTGGCGGATTTCGGACCATAAAACTGTCAATACACCACAAATGTTGATGCGAGGTAGAATGTTTAATTGACCAATTAACCCGCCATTGAACCAAACGCCTGTGCCTGTTGCACAGCTCAAATATACCTCAATTAAATTAATTAGTCAAAGTGTATAAATACAATGCGTAAAATTTGCATAAACGGTTGAATATTAGTATATTTATACATGCAAGGATATCAATATATAGTACCCAAAATATTTTATCAGCTTAGTTTGAATGAGCTGGTGCCTGAGGATAATTTTTACCGCAAGTTGGATGATTGTCTGGATTTGCGATTTTTATATAATGCTACAGCCCATTATTATGGTAGAGAAGGTCAAGAATCTATCGATCCAGTGGTTTTTTCAAAATATTGCTGGTAGGCTACCTCAACAACATTAATTCTGATCGACGATTGATAGGATTTTGCTCCGATAGTTTGTCAATACGCTTGTTTTTGCGTTATGATATTGACGACTCCTTGCCATGGCATAGCACGATTAGCCGCACTAGGCAGTTGTATGGAGAAGGAGTATTTTAGAATTATTTCAAAAAGTATTGCGTCTATGTGTAGAGAAAGGGATGGTTCGAGGCAGACGACAAGCAGTGGATAGTGCCTTTATCAAAGCCAATGCGAGCCTAGATAGTCTTGTAGAGAAAGAGGTGATGAATGATGTGGAATCGTATGCCGAAGAACTCAATGAGGGCTCTGAATACAAAGTGAGTAAAGCCCGAAAAAAGCAAGTTGATAGGCATCATGCATGGAAAGCAAAGGCATACAAAGACATGCCAGGCAATGTAAAAACGGCCCAAAAGGATGAATTGGGCAATGAAATAAGACCGAAGTATTTGAGCAATCATACGCATTATAGTCCAACCGACCCAGATGCAAAAATAAGCGTAAAGCCCGGCAAAGCCCGGCAATTGAATTACAGTGGTCAACTGGCGGTGGATGATGCGCACCATGTGATAACGGGATCTTGCGCTAGCACAGCAGGGAGTAAAGACAGTGAAAACCTACCAGGAAATATTAGACCAAACCCAAGCAAACATGGCTATGGTAGGACTGGAGATAGACCAAATAGCCGCGGATGCGGGATACAGCAGTGGAAAGGCCTTGGAATATTGTGAACAACACGGTATAGATGCATACATTCCGAATTTTGGACTCTACAAACCAGATCGCCCAGGATTTGAATACAACAATGAAGCCGACCGCTATGAGTGTAAAAAACAAGGAGGACAAGGAGCCCACTTGACCTACAAAGGGATCAAAACGGATAGCAAAGGCTATGATAAAAAGCAATATCGCAGTAGCGAAAGTGACTGCGCCAAATGCCCACTCAGATTGCAATGCTGCGGACAAGTGACAAAGTTTAAGAAGATAGAAGAAAGTATCCACAAACCTTTGTACGATCGGATGCATCAAAAGTTGAGCCACAACCCCCAATACGCGCGAAAAATAAGTAAGATACGATCCCGCACGGTAGAACCCGTCTTGGGCACCCTGATCAACTTCTTCAATATGAAAAAAATCAATAGTCGAGGCATGGCCCAGGCAAACAAACACGTACTGATGGCAGCCATGACCTACAATCTCAAGAAATATCTCAAGTTCACTCGCCTAAAAACCATAACCATCGCCCATCAAATGCCAGGATTCCAGGAAACACTCCAAAATAGCCATTTTATGTCTTCAATATGTGTCACCAGAACACGGCAAATTCTTACCTGCCCAAACTCGACTGAAAAACTAACCCTCGCCTAAAGGGCTGTAATGAGGTCTGCTTTTGGGGTTTTTCGGATTTTAATAGTTTATGGAGAAGTTGTGCAACAGTTACCCATGTTACCTGCTGTTATTTTTCGTCATTTTGTTTTAAATATTTTGTCGGAACATTGTCTGTCAACCAAATGCCATTGTCTGAAATAAAAAATTCAAAATTATCATTATACATTTTTTCAGCAACTACTTTAAATACAAATGGTTTTCCGTGCCGTTGACCAACTTTTATAGCTGTTTCAACGTCAGCACTTAAATGTACTTGCTGTCTATTTCCTTTTTCAAGTCCTGTGTCTAAAATTGATTGTACAAATTTTTCTGCTGTTCCGTGAAATAATATTTCAGGTGGTTTTTGGTTTGTATAACCTAATTCAATTTCAACTGAATGTCCTTGACTTGCTCTTATTTTGTCGAATGTGTCATTATATGCAAACCTTTTTTTAGGATTGGTCGCTACAATGTGATTAAGTATTTCTCTGTCGAATTTTATTCCATAATTATTTGCTTTTTCTATTAAATCCTTTACATCTGTCCAACCATTTTGGTCAAGTTGTATGTCAATAGTTTCAGGTTGGTGTCGCAATACCAAACTCAAAAACTTGCTTATATGTGTAATTTGTTTTTCGCTAATCATTTTCTATTTCCAATAGTTCATTAAGTAATCTTTTATTTGATTTCTATTTGACAAATCTACTAATTCACAACTGTTCCAATTTATTAAAATCAATTCATAACTTTCTCCTAATTCATAAAGTGTTTCTGAAATAATATCAAAGTGTTCTTTTGAGGTAATTAAAGAAGTTGAAATCCAAATGTTTTTTAAAAACTCTTCGTCACAGTCATAAAAGAAATTAAAACATGGTAAACTTAAAGCGTTTGAAGTTTTATTTGAACAGTTAATAATTGTATAGCTTTCATATCTAATTTGTGTTGCCTTTTTAAATCCTTTTTCAACAAGTAACTTTTCAAAAGCGTCAATTCTATACTCTTCATTCTTTGTCGGAAATGGCAAACCTTTTCTAATAAAAATGTCTGTAAAACCATATTCAGTTTTTGTGCTTTCCGTAAAATTGTCAATTTGTTTTATTGAGTATTTAATATTTTCTATGTTTTGTTTTGGTACTATTTCAATTTGACAGTAATCGTCTTCCCAATAAAATGGCATTTCAGTATAATCAATTTTCACTTCATTTTTTCGTCCAAATATTTTGTCTAAAAGTCCCATTGTTTGTTATGTTATGGAGTGTCGGTGTATAATAGCAGGTAACGTCCGTGCACTGGCGACGGACGTAGCGTTAGCAAGTCTGTCGTCTAGTGCATTGTTATGATCTGGCTTTCTTTTATACTAATTCCAATTTGTTGTTGTTTGTTAGTTCAACGTTGAAGTTCACTTTAGCACCCAATGCTTCGAATACTTTCAGAATTGTTTCGAATCTTGCATTTTTCACACTATTCTCAATCTTTGAAATTTGTGCTTTTTGCACACCTACTAATTTACCTAATTGCTCTTGTGTTAAGTTTTGTTGTTTTCTAACTTCCTTGATTTTATAACCAAGCAAATCAATACGCAATTCATTTTCGAAGGCTTCACGTTTTATGGTTCCACGTTTTCCTATATGTTTATCAATCATTGTTTCAAGAGGAACTGTTTTGAATCTATCCTTCATTTTTCTATTTTTTATATTTGTTATTTAAATATCCAATTCTAATTTCTTCGGCTTTATTAATTTCTTTCTTTGGTGTCTTCTGTGTTTTTTTCAATATTCCATGTGTTGCTATGACTATGGTTTTTGAACTATTAATTGTATCCCAAAACGAAAAAAGCCTATATGCTTTTCCATTATAAAATGTTCTAAATTCCCAAATATTATCATTAAGTTTTTTAAAAAGTTCGGTGTCATTTGTTGATTGGGCTTTTCTTATATTATAGTATATTTTATCCCTTGTTTTGGCGTCAAGACTGTCCATAAACTCAACAGCTTCTGCTAACAATTCTACGGTAAAATTACCCATTAACTTATTTTTTAGCAAAAATACGTATTTCCCTTTTGGGAAACAATAATTTTTCACTTTATTTAGTCGATCATAACGTTATTTGCCTAAGCGAAGTGCGGGGATTAAAAGAACGTCAGCTTAACAAAAGTACAAAAGATCATTAGAATTCCAACTGATTGAATTGGCACTTCGCCCGCATTGCGCTTAGGCAATGTTGTAGGCAGTGTTTTTAATCATTAACTTCTTAATTTATACGTCGTTGAATTTGCCAGATATCGTTGCTTTGTGGAGTACTATCAAATTATTTTCTTTCGGTCAATTTATTCCTTAGTTCAACTGTTAGTTTTTCATCTGTCAAAACAATTGTTGCATCTTGACAATATTGTGATTTTCCAATATATTGTTCATATCCCGATGTCTTAATAGTGGTAAACTCTACCCACTCCTTATTCTCTTGCGATAGAAGTTCACCACATAAAACAAAAATATTTTCGTTGTTCTGTGATGTTATGTAGCCAATTCTTACATTACGAAAATCAGTAGGTGTTGGTGGATGATGATTACGAAAATCATTAGAAGCTGAAGTAATTAAAAACTGAACAACGGTGTCGGGTATGAATTCTTTTTCAGCGGTTGCAGTTGAACTGGCTTTGGTTTCTTTCTTGTCGTTAGAGTTACAACTTATTATTGCTGACATAAAAAATACGAAAGCAAATGTTTTTAATACCGTGTTCTTTAAAATTTGTCTGATCATCATTTCAATTTATTATTTTTCTTATCGTTTTAAGTAGTTATGTGTCTAGCATTGCCTACAACGTTTGGGTACTTGCGACGGCCACCCCTTTCCTTCACCCAAAAGTAAAATATAATTTTTAAATTTTTGCCAAATCTGAAATAAAAATCTTTAGGTGGCATGCTCGCAAGTACCGTGTTATCATCTGGGTTTTTTGTTAGCCATTGAGGTCTTTTGCTTCCTAGTAATTGTTTCCTATTTTGGCGTAAAATCGAATTATTTGTTAAAAGTCATTTTGCCAAGCATACTCTAGCATTTTTCAGCCTTCGTTTGTAAAATTTTTAGCCCTTAAGAGCCTAAATTTTAGCATTTTCCTAGTAAATCGTTTTGCCAAAAATGACCTTTTTGTGATGGTGTTGTAAAGACTTTTCTTAGTCTGATATTCGATTTTATTTTTTGTTTTTAAATGGTTTTGTTATGCAAAAAAGACCGAAAACTTACTCCCCGTTTTGCCAAAATAAGTGTTCTTTTTACATCGTAAATTTAAATTTAGCAAAGAACATCTTGTTTGAAGTTTGCGGGAGGTTGAACTCGATGATAACGTTTGGGTACTTGCGACGGCCACCCCTTTCCTTCACCCAAAAGTAACGTTTGGGTACTTGCGACGGCCACCCCTTTCCTTCACCCAAAAGTAAAATATAATTTTTAAATTTTTTGCCAAATATGAAATAAAAATCTTTGGGTGGCAGGCTCGCAAGTACCGTGTTATCATCGGGGTTTTTTGTTAGCCGTTGAGGTCTTTGTTTCCTAGAAATTGTTGCCCTTTTTGGCGTAAAATCGAATTATTTGTTAAAAGTCATTTTGCTTATAAATTTATAGCTTTTTCAGCCTTCGTTTGTAAAATATTTAGCCCTTAAGAGCCTAAATTTTAGCATTTTCCTAGTAAATCGTTTTGCCAAAAATGACCTTTTTGCGTTGGTGTTGTAAAGACTTTTCTTAGTCTGTAATTCGATTTTATTCTTTATTTTTAAATGGTTTTGTTATGCAAAAAAGACCGAAAACTTACTCCCCGTTTTGCCAAAATAAGTGTTCTTTTTACATAGTAAATCCAAATTTAGCAAAGAACATCTTGTTTGAAGTTTGTAGGAGGTTCAACTCGATGATAACGTCTAGGCTATGTGATGGATGAAGCGATAGCGAATCTATCATCATAGCCATTGTTATCTCGGGTTTCTTTTTTTCCATCTTTATTCTATTTCTAAAGTCATATCTGGCATTCTTTGTTCGAATTCAGCCCCTGGACATTTATATTTAATATTTCTAGAGATGACAATATCCTTTGATTTTGATTTTTAAAAATTTCAATGGTTGCGTCGGTAAATTTTTCGCCAATATTAAATGATTTTAAGACCTTTAAATTAGACTGAATGATAAAAACTTCATATCCATTAACTTTACATTTCCCGCTTACATCACAGCATTCAATATTTGCAACTATTCCTGAATAAGCTTGCAATTCCGCCCATGGTATTTTATTACTCTCATTACTGGTAAATCGGCCAATTCTTGGAGTTGCTGTAATTGGTTTCGTTGTAAGAGTCCTTCTTACTTCACAATTTTTAGCTTGAATATGCAAAACTATTGCCCCTAGTTTAGTTGGATTAATTTTATAATATCCATTTTCATCGATTAATTCTATGTTTGAACTGTCCTTTGAATTGTAATCAATGAATTTAGCACTTATATTCTCAATTTTTACAAATTCAAATTCATCATTTATTAACTGAATTGGATTATCAAGTCCAATAAGCAATTCCCTGTTTCTAAGTTCACAATAACAATTTAATGATTGTCCAGTTAATCTTAATTGGAAACAAAATAGAATAAAGATTAATTGTATTACATTTTTGTTCTTTGCTTTTGATTTTTAATCCGAGATAACGGTTTGCAGCTTGGCGAAGTGGCGGATTTAGAAGCACAAATGTTCAATTTAGTACAAATGTTTATTAGAATTCCGAATGTTCAATTTAGCACTGAACCCGCCATTTTGCCAAACTGCTGTGCCTGTTGCACAGCTCAAATATACCTCAATTAAATTAATTAGTCAAAGTGTATAAATACAATGCGTAAAATTTGCATAAACGGTTGAATATTAGTATATTTATACATGCAAGGATATCAATATATAGTACCCAAAATATTTTATCAGCTTAGTTTGAATGAGCTGGTGCCTGAGGATAATTTTACCGCAAGTTGGATGATTGTCTGGATTTGCGATTTTATATAATGCTGCGGCCCATTATTATGGCAGAGAAGGTCAAGAATCTATCGATCCAGTGGTTTTTTCAAAATATTGCTGGTAGGCTACCTCAACAACATTAATTCTGATCGACGATTGATAGGATTTTGCTCCGATAGTTTGTCAATACGCTTGTTTTTGCGTTATGATATTGACGACTCCTTGCCATGGCATAGCACGATTAGCCGCACTAGGCAGTTGTATGGAGAAGGAGTATTTTTAGAATTATTTCAAAAAGTATTGCGTCTATGTGTAGAGAAAGGGATGGTTCGAGGCAGACGACAAGCAGTGGATAGTGCCTTTATCAAAGCCAATGCGAGCCTAGATAGTCTTGTAGAGAAAGAGGTGATGAATGATGTGGAATCGTATGCCGAAGAACTCAATGAGGGTTCTGAATACAAAGTGAGTAAAGCCCGAAAAAAGCAAGTTGATAGGCATCATGCATGGAAAGCAAAGGCATACAAAGACATGCCAGGCAATGTAAAACGGCCCAAAAGGATGAATTGGGCAATGAAATAAGACCGAAGTATTTGAGCAATCATACGCATTATAGTCCAACCGACCCAGATGCAAAGATAAGTGTAAAGCCCGGCAAAGCCCGGCAATTGAATTACAGTGGTCAACTGGCGGTGGATGATGCGCACCATGTGATAACGGGATCTTGCGCTAGCACAGCAGGGAGTAAAGACAGTGAAAACCTACCAGAAATATTAGACCAAACCCAAGCAAACATGGCTATGGTAGGACTGGAGATAGACCAAATAGCCGCGGATGCGGGATACAGCAGTGGAAAGGCCTTGGAATATTGTGAACAACACGGTATAGATGCATACATTCCGAATTACGCCAAATGCCCACTCAGATTGCAATGCTGCGGACAAGTGACAAAGTATAAGAAGATAGAAGAAAGTATCCACAAACCTTTGTACGATCGTATGCATCAAAAAGTTGAGCCACAACCCCCAATACGCGCGAAAAATAAGTAAGATACGATCCCGCACGGTAGAACCCGTCTTGGGCACCCTGATCAACTTCTTCAATATGAAAAATCAATAGTCGAGGCATGGCCCAGGCAAACAAACACGTACTGATGGCAGCCATGACCTACAATCTCAAGAAATATCTCAAGTTCACTCGCCTAAAAACCATAACCATCGCCCCATCAAATGCCAGGATTCCAGGAAACACTCCAAAATAGCCATTTTATGTCTTCAATATGTGTCACCAGAACACGGCAAATTTACCTGCCCAAACTCGACTGAAAAACTAACCCTCGCCTAAAGCGCTGTAATGAGGTCTGTTTTGGGGTTTTTCGGATTTTAATAGTTTATGGAGAAGTTGTGCAACAGTTACCCATGTTACCTGCTGTGCTTTTATTTTTTTGCATTGTAAATTACTAGAAGTTTATGAATGTCAGAGCCAAAATTATGTATAACCATTGTTGAAAAATGAGAACTTGAATTAGTATATTTAATAACAATTGAAAATAGGATAATTATAGCATTGTCAAAATCCTTTTTATAGTTTAAGATTAATTCATATATAACTGATAATATTTTATATACGTTGTCATAAACTCTAAGTCTGCTTTCTATCAAATGCTGCCGACTGCTTCTTATCGAGCCATTAATATTGTTTAAATCAAATAGTTTTATTGTTTCTAACCCTCTATTTATAGATGGTGTAATTGAATTTTTGAAAAACAAAAGATGTCCAACGTAATATAACTCACCTTCAATTTTTTCTATTTTAGATAAACCCCAACTACCTCCACTAAGAAAGTAATTAGGAGAAAAAATGTTTAGATGCACTTTACGACCTTTTAAAGTGTTGCATCGTTGACAAGAGAAATGAAGGTTTTCAATGCTTTTTGCATATTTTTTGTATGCGGTTACATTTTTGGGATAAAAATGCTCTATCTGAAAAAACGAACCATCTTCGGGAGAACATTCGCAGAATGCACAGCATCCATAGTATAATTTACGGATAATATCTTTTACTCTATCACTTTGATTATAATGCCTTGAGGCATTCAATAAAATTTGTGCTTCAATTACCAAAGAATTTGTGATTATATTCTTTTCTACAAATCTCATCACTCAGTTTTCAAAGATTTAAACAATTCATTTATTTTATTCTTCAATTCAAATGACTTCTCTACAGAAAAAATCGGGTCATTGTTTTCTAATACCTTATCATTTCTATCATATAGCATTTTATTCACATTCAATTCTATTTCTTGACTTCTATATGAAATCTTAAATTCGTCTAATAAAACTTCCTCTATACTATATGAATTGATGTTGGTTATTTGTTGACTTTTGAATTTTTCTTGAGAGTCTTTGTAAAATCTGACAACATTAGAATTATTCAATGAATTAGATTTCATAATAACTAGTGGGGAGTGTGTTGAGAAAATAAAATGCGATTTCTTTATCTCATAAATATCTTCAACTATTTTCCTGAAATAAATTGGAAAATTCTGTTGCCATTTTGGATGCAATGTGTTTTCGGGTTCGTCAAAAAAGATTAGCAAATTTTCTAAACTTGGTACATCGGCGAAATAGCTAAACAATCTTATTATACTTTGTTCCCCAGAACTCATATTATCAATAGGCACATTATTGCATAAAATTGTTAGGTTTATTAGATTTAGGTCTTCTAATAACAGCAAGGTGTTTGCATCGAATTCAGTTAATTCTTTGATTTCTGTAAATAAAAATTCCCAATCGCTTTTTTTTCATTTTTAGGTAAACGTATATTCAAATGCCTCTCTAGGTCTTGGTCCTTGGATTTCTCCTTTATAAAGTCTTCTATTTTTTTTAACACCTTACTCTCTTTAAGGTTTTTAAACAAATCTTTAAATGTTAGATCTGAGTCAAAATAGAACTTGTAAAAAACACTTGAATTGTACACTTTCTCAAATACTCTTAATTCATTCTCATCTAAATTTTCCGTATCGAGTGTTTCATTTTCTGAAACTACAATTTTCGCAATTGTTCTTAGGAAGTTGATGATATTTACTCTATCATCGTTTTTTAACAAATATATATTGTCAACGGGGACATATCCATCAACCGCTAAGTAACCACTTAATTTCCATTTAATAGATTCTTTTCTAATAGGTCTGTTAGTATTTTAAGTTTATCTTCTTTATTGTGGAATTTATGAAGTGCTTTAAAGAAAAGAAATTGAGTTCTATTAATATCAGAGATATAATTGAAATTCCTATATCTGGGATTTCTGTGAATTATGTTTCTTTCAAAAGAAGATGAAATAAATACCAAATTGGCATTGTAATATTTTAAGAAATCTTTTAAATCAGTATTTTTTATAATTGAAAAGTAATTATAAATATCTAATTCCTGTAATTCATATATCCCTGCACCATCTGTGTTATATTTAATGTATTTTGAACTCTTTCTATAAAAGTTAATAATTGAGTTTAGTTTGGGTTCTTTATAGGGGCCATTAGCGTTAATGAAATTAACAATGGTTCTAAATAAAATGGTTTTACCAACTCCATTTTGACCAATAATAAATGTGAAAAAATTATCTTCATTTTTATTGTCAATTTCTAGCAGAATGTCTGCATGATGCTCTCTTGTCAAATCAATAGTTAATGGCTCATTTTCTCCAAAAATATTAATTTTAGTAGAGCCAAATAATTTATGATGATTTAAAGAGATAGTCTTAAGCAACATTTAATTTATTGTTTAGAGTTTGTCATATTAGCATTGCAGGTAACGTTTGGGTACTTGCGACGGCCACCCCTTTCCTTCACCCAAAAGTAAAATATAATTTTTAAATTTTTGCCAAATCTTAAATAAAAATCTTTGGGTGGCATGCTCGCAAGTACCGTGTTATCATCTGGGTTTTTTGTTAGCGGTTGAGGTCTTATGTTTCCTAGTAATTGTTGCCCTTTTTGGCGTAAAATCGAATCATTTGTTAAAAGTCATTTGCCAAGAATTCTCGAGCTTTTTTCAGTCTTCGTTTGTAAAATTTTTAGCCATTGAGAGCCTAAATTTTAGCATTTTCCTAGTAAATCGTTTTGCCAAAAATGACCTTTTTTCGTTTGTGTTGTAAGGACTTTTCCTAGGCAGTTATTCGATTTTATTTTTTGTTTTTAAATGGTTTTGTTCTGCAAAAAAGACCGAAAACGTCCTCCCTGTTTTGCCAAAATAAGTGTTCTTTTTACATCGTAAATTTAAATTTAGCAAAGAACATCTTGTTTGAAGTTTGTGGGAGGTTCAACTCGATGATAACGTCTAAGGCTATGTGATGGATGAAGCGAAAGCGAATCTATCATCATAGCCATTGTTACATCAGGTTTTTAATTTTACACCATTTGCATTTCTCCTAATTTTTCTACATTAAAACTAACTTTTGCCTTTAGAGCATTCATTACTTTTAATAATGTTCCTATAGTTATATTTGATTTACCATTTTCTAGCTTAGAGATTTGAGCTCTTGCACACCAATTAATTCACCCAATTGATCTTGGGTTAAATTATTCGAAATTCTCAAAGCTTTTATTTCTTCAGCGAGCAACTCAATTTTGAGCTCTTGTTCATACTTATCACGCTTAGGTGTTCCGATTTTGCCCAAATGTTTTTCTTTCAATTCTTCTACACTTGTGAGTTTCATATTTTATCTTTTTTTTGTTCAAAATATTTGTTCATGCTTCGTTTGGCTTTTTCAATTTCATGCCTTGGAGTTTTATTAGTTTTCTTATCTAAACCATGTGTTCCTACAATTAGGGTTTGCTTGTCTTGGGTTGGGTCCCAAAATGCAAAAATTCTATAAAATTTGGAAGAATCACGTTCTCTGAATTCTGTGATTTCATCTTCTAAATGTTTGAACCAATCACCTTTATGACCAGATTCCACTTTTTCGAAGGATTTGAAGAATTTTGCTTTAATTTTTCATCAATCTCATCGAAATAAGTAGTTGCTTCATCAAGTAATTTAACTTTTTGGGTTTTGAAACTTTTGCATTCACAAAATACGATAGTTTCTTTATATGGAACAAATATTTTTATGCTAATCTGATGTAACGGCCAAAGATTGAAGCAGGCAGAGCATTTTTTGATGGCTGCCAAAAGTAACTATCTAAAGCCAAATTTACGACTTTTTCTAAATTGAAAACCGATTTGCTCAGCTTGCTTCAATCTCTTGTTAGTGACTGTTTTTTTTATATAACCCACCGAATCCTGATTTGCCTCCTCCACTTAAAATAAATATATTTCCAAAATCATACCTAAAACACCTTGAAATAATATTTCCATTTGAATCAAATCCGATGTATCTGTCTCTTTGCTTATAGGATAGATATAATAATGGTAGTCCAAAATATTTAATTTTTCTATTAAAACAGAAATAACCATTTTTTATTTTGCCTTTAAATTTTTTAGTTTCTATAACACTATCAGAATTTATATATGTGCACAATAGCAACTTATTTGACATGAATTCAATTTTTATTTGACCAGTAAAATCTGGAATTTCATCCCACATATATATTCTAAATGGTTTGAAAAAAAACTTATACAAATCTTCTAACTGGGAAGTATCCGATTTATTTATAGGTTCGTTGGAATATCTTCCATTAAAGGTTTTGAAATTTTCATTGTTAAGAATTGACGTTGGATAATCTGATATTCTTTTAGTAGAAACACAAGAGGATAATATAAAAAAAAATAGAATTATTCTAATGGTCATAGTTTTGAATAGTCACTAACGTTTTGCAGCTACCCGAAGGTGGCGATTTCGGAGACGAAAACTGTCAACCAAGCACACACTTTGATAGAAGCACAAAGCTTGATTTAACCACTGAACCGCCACTTTTGGGTAGGTGCTGTTATAGCCCGTTTTTCTCATTCGTCTGCTAAACTTTTAAAAATTTCTTCAATCAAATCCTCTTCATCGAATTCTTTATCCTCCATTTTATCAATTCTGTCTTCAATATAGCTATCAACTTGAGAATCTATATAGTCATTATAGTCACTTATCTTTTTTTCTAAATCTGTCACGTACTCACTAAGGTCTAAATTGTATTGAGCTTCAATAGATTCAATTTGGCTCTTTAAATTGTCCATATCAGAATCTTCTACTCTTTCAATTTCCTCTTTTACCACTTTTTCAATTTTTTCCGAAAATGAAATATCATTTACTGTATCTCGGTAGGTTGTCGGAAAATGTTGTTCTAAACTAGAAAATAGATCAAGATTGTCTAACCAATGAATTTCATTTAGAAATGAATCAATGAGTTGTTCCTCATTGAAATCTAAGTCTTTAATGTCAATGGCTGACAAAAGATTTATGTATGCACTTTGTTCTGAATACGATAAATCATTAAGGTAAATAATTTCTTTAAATTTCTCTTTTACAAAATTTAAGACTTCTCCATTCTGTCCACTAAGTTCTGTCTGAATTTTATTGAGAAATTGATATTGTGTATCTGAATTTACTCCCCACGTGAAATTCTAATTGTTAGTATATTTATACTTTATGGCTCTGCAATTTTTAAGTACTTAAATTTTCACTTATCTTCAAAAAGTCAATTCTTGGGTTTCTCTTCCTAATAGAATCTTTTTCTTTAGAGTATTTTCGTCACTAGTTACGGTGGTAAACACCGTAAAGAATTGTTCTTGATAAATTGCACTCTCCATTAGACTTAAAATTAAATCCTTTTTGTCTCTTAGGTAATTAACTAAAAAATCTTGTATGGAAGGATTTTGATACTGAACCGCAATGGTATTGTAAGAATCCTTTTGAGTTTTGATAAAGGTATTTTCTAATTCTTTGAGTGAACGTGAAAATAGAATTGAGTCAAATGGAATTTGAAATTTGTATTGATTTATTTTTAGAAATGAAATTAAGGCTTCCTCAAGGTGTTCAATTTTAACAGGGGTTCCCATTGTCAAAAGAACAAGTAAGGTGTATTGTGAGAACTTGTTTAAAGAATTTTCATAGGCATATAACCAAACACTTTCTGGATTGTCGAAATAGGACTTGATAGCATTTGAAAATTCAGAAGCTTCGCAAGATTCCCAAATCTTTCTATTGATCAATGTTTCAATGACCCTTGGATTGTAATTAGGATGTTTGACTATTTTTAAATGCTTCATTGGCTCAATTAAATCCTCTAAATGCCCTTGTGGTACATCAGCAAAAAATAAATGATTATATAGAATTTGAGCTTTGATAACATTCGTATAGGAATCAAGGTCAAGAATACACTTAGCTATTTCAATGTTGTTAATTCTAAACGCTTCAAACGCTAATTTGGCTTGGTTGAGAATGTATTCTCTTGTTGCTAAAATTAAAAGTTTATCAGGCGATTTTTTAATTTTCTCAATAAATTTAACTAACTTATTATCTTCATTTGGTTGCAGTTTGCCTTCGAAAAAGTTTTTACCTAAAAAGTCATCAAAGAAAAATATTTGCTTTTTGCCTTCTTGGTAGTATTCATAACCATCATCAATTGAGTCGTTTAAGTAAACAAATTCATCAAAGTCATTTGACAATAAATATAAAGTCAAAACCCTTGCTAATGTAGTTTTACCAATGCCGGGTATTCCCGATATGATTACATACTTGTGTTCTTTTAAAATTTTTACGCCAATATTAAAACTGTCATTTTGAACGTATAGTCTGACTTGTTCTCTAATCTCTTCTAATTCGAAAGCAGATTGATTATAGATTTTACTATGCAAAACTTTTTCAAGAATATTGGTACTGGATAGCCACAACTTGTAATATTTTAATTCAACATCTTTATTTGTCGAAATAAGATTGTTTAGGTCGTCTTTGCCTAAAATGTCTTCAGTTGTTAAAATGTATGGTTTAAACAAGTTTAATATGTCAGTCTTATTATCTGGTGATAAACCAACGGTTGTAGAAATGATATATCTGTCTGGTTTAAGGTCGTTTACTTTTTTAACTTCTTTTTTTAGATTGGAAATCAAATTTGAAAGTCTGTCATACCTTTTTGCTTGGATAATTATTTTTTTCGTCTTGTCTTTTGCACATCTTAAATCAATACCACCATCTTTCCCTTGTCGAAGGTCTCAATAAATACACCAAGTTTCTTTTGCAATAAGTCCCTTGTCAAGTTTTCGAATTCATTTGGCGATAATGTAAGAAAGTCGTAATTATTCATTAGATGTGTCTACTATGTCGGTTTTTAAAATGGGCTATAACGTTTGGGTACTTGCGACGGCCACCCCTTTCCTTCATCCAAAAGTAAAATATAATTTTTAAATTTTTGCCAAATTTGAAATAAAAATCTTTAGGTGGCATGCTCGCAAGTACCGTGTTAATCATTTGTTAAAAGTCATTTTGCCAAGCATACTCTAGTATTTTTCAGCCTTCGTTTGTAAAATATTTAGCCTTTAAGAGCCTAAATTTTAGCATTTTCATAGTAAATCGTTTTGCCAAAAATGACCTTTTTGTGATGGTGTTGTAAAGACTTTTCCTAGGCAGTTATTCGATTTTATTTTTTGTTTTAAAATGGTTTTGTTATGCAAAAAGACCGAAAACTTACTCCCCGTTTTGCCAAACTAAGTGTTCTTTTTACATCGTAAATTTAAATTTAGCAAAGAACATCTTGTTTGAAGTTTGTGGGAGGTTTAACTCGATGATAACGTTTTGCAGCTACAAGAAGTTGGCGATTTAGAAGCACAACACTGTCTGCCAGCACTAAACTTGATACGAAGCACAAAGCTTCATTTAACCACTGAACCGCCAATTTCTTGTAGGTGCTGTTATAGCCAGTAAATTTTGCACTATCCTTCATTTATAATAGTTCTTATTTGGTCGCAAGCGTCACTAACTGCGGATTGTAAATTTGTATTTGTCGGGTCATAGTCTAAGCAAGTTATACCAAGCACATCTGTCATGATTTTTATGTCAACACCTCTTGGGACAATGAAAAAAGCTTTCTTTCTAGTGTGCCTTCCTAAGAACATTCCATATTCAAAAATCACATTATCTCTCGGTATCTGAGAAATTTTTCCCCTAGAAAAAATTTTGTCGTCAGGAGTGAATACAAAAATTCCATATTCATATTTTCCTAACATACCTTCTAAAACTTCAATGTATGCTTGACCAGGTCTGTCAAATAATCCGTCTGCCCAAGTGTCAACATGTGCGTCAAACTTTAGTGCCGCTTTTATTTTCCTTGCTACGTCAAGTCCTTCTGTCGAAGAGCCAATAAATATTTTTCTTTTATTATTTTCTGTTTCAGGAGCTGCATTAAGTATTGTGCCAGATTTGGAAAGTAAACTGTCAATGGCATGCAACTGGTGTTCTGAAAATGAATATTGTCCATTAATTATTTCACGTCTACAATCATCACAGATTGCATTTGGTCGCATACTCTTTAGTATGTCTTTCTTTTGTTGCATGAAGTCAAATAGACATCCATTTTTTGATGGAGTGTCGTGATTGAATTTGTCTTTTAGTATAAACTTCAATATTCCCCTTGCAAAGTAATATAGGAAATATGAAGTCATTTTCTCCTTCGGGATAATAGCTGTAGCTACGTTGTTTGTTGTCACTACTGATATTCCATTTTCCAAGTCAGAGTCTGCAAACAAATTTGCCCAGCCATTTCCTTTTAGTGGCGAATTGGTATAGAAGCATATGTAAGGATAAAATCCTTTTAGAGCTTTCTTGGTTTCATGTGCTTTTGGCAAAAACTCATCACTGTCGATTTCTTCAAAATTCAAAAATTGAAATTTGCGGTTTATCTCACTTGGCACTTTTGCAAATATGAATTATGTCTGAATGCCGTTTGCAATCGTAATTGCATTGTCAAGTTCAGAATTAAACTCGGTGTTAAAGTTTACTATGTCTAAGGGCAGTTTACTCATGTGTCGTCTGTCTTTATTTATTGGCTATAACGATTTGCATGCTAGCGATGGCCGCGATACCGAAGCACTGAACTGCAAACCTATTACAAATTTATAAAAGAAATACGAACTTCCAAATTTGCGCTGAACCAGCGGCTATCGCTAGCATGCTGTTATTTGCTGTAGCTTTTCGAATCTTTCACCTGTTACTTTTGAGGTGATTGTCATTGTATTCAATTAAATAAATTTCCTATCTGATTCTCTTTGCGGCATTATGTATTCTAAGAATGGTAATGAAATTTTTATGCTGTCTGTAAAAAATTCTATAATTACCTTCGATTAATTCTCTGATTTCAGGGTTATTCTTTTCCGGAACAATTCGCCCTGAATCAGGAAACAAAGCTAATTGGTCAACACGTTGGATTAGTCTAATTATAAATCTATCTGCATAGAATTTAGAGTCCAAAGAAATAAAATCATTGGATCGCTTTTAGGTCTTTCAAGCATTTGGTTGTCCATTTTATTTGTTCCATTTAGCAACCATCTTTTTCACCTTGTCATGGCTAACTGTCTTTCCTGACTTTGCGTCTTCAAGAGCTTCGTCAATCTTTTCAATTACCATAAGTCGTTCGAGTAACTCGTCCAAGTCAAACTTTTGGGGAAGTTCATTTAAGGTTTGTATAACTGTTGATTTTTTCATGATGTAAAAGTAATTATTTCAGATGTCTTGTCAAAATTAACAGAATAATTTTAAGTTTCTAGTGCTATTGCAAATAACGCTTAGTACTGACGATGTGCTGACGATAGGAGGCATATCCGTTCAGTACATTGTTATCTAATGTATTTTTTACTATGTGTTTTGTAGAAAGTAACATACAACTTTAGTTTTTGGATTAATAAAAATATAAATTGATCCACAACCCCAAAAATCCAAGTTCTTAAAATATCTTTCGGAATCTTTATCTATTTTAAAACTTGAATATTCCAAATTAATTTCTTCTTTACTTTCACATAAATCAAAAGCAATTAAGAATTTCATTTTATCTCCATTTTTTGGACAAATAGGGTATTCGGCATTTTGAATCCAAGATGGAACTCCTGTATTTCCTAATGAATACCTAATACTGCCGCCTTTTTCATATTTTATTGGAGATTTTTCATAAATAATTTCTGTTTTTGAGTTGGTTTCATCGAATGTCTTTGAAATATTTAAGCTATTCGGATTCAGTACTTTGGGACTTGTTTCGTTTGAATAATCAAGATATATTTTATCAAAAGAATCATAAATTGGAGCAATAAGATGTAAATCGAAGTTTAGCAACTTGTTTGGAAACTCATCTTTATTTAATTTTCCAAAATATTGAAAATAGGTTTCATCATTTAAATATGGCAAAATCACTTCATCTGGTTTTTTACCGCCTATGTATGATTCTGAATTTAATGATTTTTTGATTGTATATAATGTGTTGTTTAAAAGATCAATTCTGGAAGTTTTTAGCTTAAAAGGTTTATGTTCATTTTTTTTGGATGATCTTCTGCCATAATTGTAATCATAAACTTCAATAACATTATCTTTCTCTACGATAACTTCGGTTCCATATTGAATCTGTTTCATTAGATCTTTTGGTAGTGCTTGATTTTCTATGTACTCCTGTTCTGGAATTCCAGATGCCCCAAGCATGAATCCTACTAAATAAATACTACCCGTATAAGTCTTCTTACTACATCCAGCAAAAAGAATCAAAGTTAATGATACAAAAATGATTTTTTTTTTCATTTATTCATATATTAGATAACGTTTGGGTACTTGCGACGGCCACCCCTTTCCTTCACCCAAAAGTAAAATATAATTTTTAAATTTTTGCCAAATCTGAAATAAAAATCTTTAGGTGGCATGCTCGCAAGTACCGTGTTATCATCCGGGTTTTTTGTTAGCCGTTGAGGTCTTTTGTTTCCTAGAAATTGATGCCCTTTTTGGCGTAAAATCGAATTATTTGTTAAAAGTCATTTGCCAAGAATTCTCGAGCTTTTTTCAGTCTTCGTTTGTAAAATTTTTAGCCCTTAAGAGCCTAAATTTTAGCATTTTCCTAGTAAATCGTTTTGCCAAAAATGACCTTTTTGCGTTTGTGTTGTAAAGACTTTTCTTAGTCTGTAATTCGATTTTATTCTTTGTTTTTAAATGGTTTTGTTATGCAAAAAAGACCGAAAACGTCCTCCCCGTTTTGTCAAAATAAGTGTTCTTTTTTTATCGTAAATTTAAATATCGCAAAGAACATCTTGTTTGAAGTTTGTGGGAGGTTCAACTCGATGATAACGTTTTGCAGATTTGCGATGGGCGGGCTTTTCACCACAAATGTTGATGCGGAGCACAAAACTTTCGGCTACCACAAAACTGTCTGCGGAGCACGAAACCCCGCCTATTGCAAATGTGCTGTTATAAGCCGTTATTTCTGTTGTCATGGCATTAGAAATATGTCGATTAGTAATTTGCTTTCTTGTCGCCAACGTAACCAACCTGTCAAAGGGTTTTTACATTTTCCAATGAAGTTGTGGCAAGGTTCTCCTTCGTTTGGATTATTTTCATCATTATAGAAGCAATCATACTTTACTTTTACCCAATCACCTTTAACTTCTATTGGGCAAAACATCTCG
This sequence comes from Saprospiraceae bacterium, assembly GCA_016720635.1. GTDB lineage: Bacteria > Bacteroidota > Bacteroidia > Chitinophagales > Saprospiraceae > JADKKF01. Next base: position 6,879 of record JADKKF010000009.1, on the reverse strand, counting down.
TGTCCTTTCAGAATTGTCAAAGTGTCAGCGTTGTCGCTGGGTTCAATTCTAATGGTAAACTTGCGGTAATGTCGCCAGTCTGGGCTGAAAGTCGTCTTATTCCGAAAGTTTCAATATGTATTGGTCCCAAGTTTTGAAGTCATAACTTTTCGTCTTTGGGAAATATTTAATGTCGGAATAGTTTATTAAAATTTTATATGCCTTGTCTGTTTTTCCGATACATACAAAGTGCATAATTCCGTAGTCGGGTTTGAAAAACTTTGAACATATAGCTGCGTTGCTATCAATGTCAGAATACATATCCTTACTTACAAGTTTTTCCGTTAGTAAGCTGTCATTAAAAATATCAAATTTTGTAGGGGAAATAATTAGCCCTTTACCTAAACTTGATACTTGATTGTCGTAACCGCAATTGTTGTCATGATTGACTGGTTTGTCATTCGGTTGAGCGGAAGAAGTGTCTACTGATGCTATTGTTATACTGTCTTTAGTTCCGTTAGTTTTGTTACTTCTCTGTCCGCACGAAAAGAGAAAAGTCAAAATAAATATGTTTACTACTCGTCTATTCATGGTCGTTCTTAAAATGGCTTATAACGTTTGGGCACTTGCGACGTGCCACCTTTTCTCGTTACCCAAATATAAAAACTAATTTTCATTTATTCACTTTTCTTGAAAGGATATTCCTTTGGGTGGCATGATCGCAAGTGCTTTGTTATAGCCAGTGATTCTTGCTAGTTCATTAGTTCTCATTGTATCCAAATTGTCTACTTTGTAAGATTTCTTTCCACCAACTTTCTCTTTCAATTATGATTTGGTCTTCAGTAGTTGATTTATAAATGTCAAGGATTGAATATTTGAAATTATGTTTTATGTGGTTAAATGAAAGAATTTTAAGTCCTATATTACCACCGTGTCCAGTGTTAACATAATCTCTCCAACGCCCTAAAATCATATGTTCACCATAGGCTGAGCCAACATACATTTTTCCGTTTGACGAATCGGTCATTAGATAAACCCCTTTTTGGTTTTGAAGTGCTGTTTTCCAATTTTCCTTCTCAATTACTCTTCTTAATTCGTCCCAAGAGATATTTACCTTTTCATAGCCTGGAAAAATGTCATTATCAAAAGTGCCTGGCAAAATTTGAGAAAGGCAACAGTCATCAATTACAGATTCAGCTTTGCGAATCATGGCCTGTGCTTTGTTCTTAAATTTTACAACTAGACGTCCTAAATATTTTTCGTATTCAGGTAAGTCTTTATATTCGTAACCAATTCCATTGAGTGTATTCAAGTCTTTAGTTACTTGTCCGATATGAAACAGCAACCATAAATCTTCATTCGGTTTTATTTTAACCAGACCAACAGTGATTTGTCCAACTTTGTAAGATTTATTTTTACTGTAATTCCAATATTGTCCTTCAAGCATTGTTGAAATGTCACCATTTTTAAATAGTTCGATAGGATTCCAATTATGTTTAAACATTAAATTGAAACGAATCTTCACATTGTTAAGATTGTCAAGTCGTAAAATGTCGTTTAATTTAATGCTGTTCATTTTATATAATTCTTTCGGTTAGGCTGTTGTTCGGCCATTGGCTATAACGTTTTGCAGCTATAAGAAGTTGGCGATTTCGAAGCACAAAACTGTCTGCCAGCATTGAACTTGATACGAAGCACAAAACTTCATTAACCATTGAACCGCCAATTTCTTATAGCTGCTGTTAGTGGTAGTGCTATTGTCCTTCTGTAACAATATTTTCGACTGTTTCGGTTGTGTGAATGGCTGTCGAACTTAATTTTTCTTTTTTCCTGGGGAACATTTTCCAAAACTTCAAATATTCGGAAGACTCTTGATACCTAAATCTTAATAATTCACACGATTCACCAATGTTGATTATGGATGAAATTACCTGCGGTTTTTTATAACCTGGTAGTTTACTTCCTGAAAATTGTGGTAGTGGTTTCAATTTTATTGTGTTTCCTTTCCAATCTTCAAGTGAATAACTAACACGATTAAATTTGTCATTCGAAGATTCTTTGAACAAAAAAACATTTGGATAAATGCCAGCAGTTTCAATTTGTTTAATGGTAGACTCAATGCATTCACAAGCTTCCAATATTTCTTTACTTGTAGGGAAATTATCAACTCTATCTTTTACACGATTTTTATGTTCAAGTCTATTTCTTACTGATGCGACCTTAAATTTATTAAAGTTCTTAGGTAATGCGCTTAGAATTGATTTCAATTCTGAGTAATTGCTTGGTTTGATGTCAAATAATAACAGTTTGCTTGGAAATGGAAATGTTGTCAATTCAGCTTTATTATGAAAATGTGGCATTTCACTTTCTTGTCTTAAATATTTATTTTTCCTTCCAAGTATAAACTATCACATACTTCAATTAAAGCTGTAAAGCCTTCAATAAGCCCAAATAAATTATTATTTCCTGTATTGTCCAATTTTAGTGGTTCGTTCGAACCGACTTGATGACCGTTTAATTTGTTGCACATCACGTTTCTTGCGTCTTCAAAATTATATTCAAACTTCGTGTCGATATAGTGGTCAGAAAGTAGCGTCCAAGTAATATAGGAAAGGCTTTGTTCCAATATTTCCTCTAACAATACGAAAAAATTTACCGCAGCACTTCTAATTTCATCTTTATCACTTTCGCTAAGTGCTGTTTTTTCTGTTCCGACCGTTTTAAAGCTTTTTAGTTTCTTCCAAAAATATTGAAGAGTTGTTGGGTAAATATTAATATCAAAACCAAGTTTCCATAACATTTTATCAATTAAATATTCCTTTTCGGCTTCGTTAGATGGTGTTTTAAAATTGCCATTAAATAAATTTATTGCATTCTCTGTTTGTCTGGGGCCATACAATACACTTTCTTTTATAATATTTCTAGGTTCTTCGGAAAGAACATATGCTTCGATAGTTTCTCTAAAGGATTCTTTTTTAAAATCCATTAACTTCCATTCTAAATCTTTTTGTAAAGTTTCATCTTTGTGGATTAATTCAATAAGTTTGATAAGCCTTACCAAAGATTGATTTGAATTATTTAGAACAGATCGTATGCCTAATCTATTGCATTGGTGGGATAACCTCATCAAACCCCGTTTAGATTAAATATGCTTGTCCTTATTTCAGTTGCAGGAATATCAATAGTATTGCGCTCAATTAAACGTTCTAAAGATGCTATTATTTTTTTGTCATCTTCTAATAGAATCAATTGAAAGCACTCATCCTTCTCAATATTTTTAACAATATCGCTTGAGGACCCTTTGAGTTTATTGATTTCAGGGAATTTACTTCTCAGTAATTTATTATTATCTATTAAATCTTTTAAAAGTTCCTTTAATTCGTTTGTTCCAAATGCATTAATAATTAAAGAATGAATTTCTGTCGCTCGGTCATAATCATAAAAATAATTTTCTGTTTCTATGAGACTAAAATAATATCTACTCCATTCGGACTGTTTTGTGATTGAAAAAAACTTTTCAATTTCAATATTTACATCGGTTAGAACAGTATTTTCGTTGTCCAAATGAACTGAATGAAATGATGAACATGAAGGGTCAGAACAATGCCAAAGCCTTACATTTTTGGTAGGGGGTATAAATCTGCTGTAATCATTGTTTAAAATTCCAAACGGCCCAATAACTATATTGTTAATTTGAAAAACACCTTTAGGTGTGTTTTTTAATAAACGTAATACTTCCGAATTACATAAGGATTCATCTTCTCCTTCAAATTCGTCAAAGTATTTATCATATAGTAGTCTTCCATATATCCATGGAAAAAGTACATCACCACTGATTATTTGGTCATTTAATATTTTTTTTATTTGTTCCGTATTTGTTTTTTCAACATCAATTAAAAGTTCTTCATTGTAAAACATCAAGAAAATCGAAAAATGTATTGTATTATCATCTAACATTTTGAATTTTTCATATCTCAATTTTTCTTTCAACTCTTTTCCACACTTGTTAAGCACGATATATTCTTCAAATTTGTTTGAGATTTCATAATCCTCTTTCAAGATTGCTTTTCTAAATAATATTGACAAAGAGAAAAGGTCTACAAACTTGTCTTGAAACACCTTGCTATTGTATTTTGCTAATAATTCTTTTTTTGCTGTTTCATGTGTTGTTACCTTTTAAAGCATTACCACTAACGTTTGGGTACTTGGCGACGCCACCTTTCCTTCACCCAAAAGTAAAATATAATTTTTAAATTTTTGCCAAATCTGAAATAAAAATCTTTAGGTGGCATGCTCGCAAGTACCGTGTTATCATCTGGGTTTTTTGTTAGCCGTTGAGGTCTTTTGCTTCCTAGTAATTGTTGCCCTTTTTGGCGTAAAATCGAATCATTTGTTAAAAGTCATTTTGCTTATAAATTTCTAGCTTTTTCTGTCTTCGTTTATAAAATTTTTAGCCCTTGAGAGCCTAAATTTAAAGCATTTTCCTAGTAAAACGTTTTGCCAAAAGATGACCTTTTTTCGTTTGTGTTGTAAGGACTTTTCCTAGGAAGTTATTCGATTTTATTTTTTGTTTTAAATGGTTTTGTTATGCAAAAAAGACCGAAAACGTCCTCCCTGTTTTGCCAAAATAAGTGTTCTTTTTACATCGTAAATCCAAATTTAGCAAAGAACATCTTGTTTGAAGTTCGTAGGAGGTTCAACTCGATGATAACGTTTGGGTACTTGCGACGGCCACCCCTTTCCTTGACCCAAAAGTAAAATATAATTTTTAAATTTTTGCCAAATCTGAAATAAAAATCTTTAGGTGGCATGCTCGCAAGTACCGTGTTATCATCTGGGTTTTTTGTTAGCCGTTGAGGTCTTTTGTTTCCAAGAAATTGTTGCCCTTTTTGGCGTAAAATCGAATCATTTGTTAAAAGTCATTTGCCAAGAATTCTCTAGCATTTTTCAGCCTTCGTTTGTAAAATTTTTAGCCCTTAAGAGCCTAAATTTTAGCATTTTCCTAGTAAATCGTTTTGCCAAAAATGACCTTTTTGCGTTTGTGTTGTAAGGACTTTTCTGGGCAGTTATTCGATTTTATTTTTGTTTTAAATGGTTTTGTTATGCAAAAAAGACCGAAAACGTCCTCCTCGTTTTGCCAAAATAAGTGTTCTTTTTACATCGTAAATCCAAATTTAGCAAAGAACATCTTGTTTGAAGTTTGTAGGAGGTTCAACTCGATGATAACGTTTTGCAGATTGGCGATGGGCGGGCTTTTCAGCACAAAAGTTAGTTCGGAGAACTGAACTTTCGGCTACCACAAAACTGTCAAGCGGAGACGAAACCCCGCCTATTGCCAATGTGCTGTTAGCGGTTCGTTGTTTTTTTCTTTCGTCACTGTATGCTGTATGATTGCGTAACTGTCCACGCGAAAAGGTTGGTTGTTATTTTTCATCCATGCACCATTTTAATGCTTTGTCGTAAATGTCGTTCATCTTAATGTTGGGATTGTCTTTGTATATTTTTATCAATTGCTGGTTGAACTCTTTAAACTTTATGAAATTTCTACTGTTTGTCATTTGTTTTTCCATTTTCTGAATAGATTGTCTTGCGTCATTGCTAGGAAAGTTGTCCAAGCAGTAAAGCGAAAAAAGTCCCCAAGTCATATACTCATTGAATACACTGTAAGCACTCTCATACGCACTTGTTGCTTTGCTTTCTTTTGTCCATTTGTTGCGGTCGGCAAATACCTTATTTATTATGTCAATTTTTTTATCGGATAGAGGATTTACAAAGTTGTGGTCTATTTCAGTGAACACAACACGTGATTCAAGCATTTCATTTACATTTTGATTATATTCTGGAGCATTTTCTGCTCTGCAAACAAACATAAACGTTTGTTCAAAATCATTGTCTTTAAATCGTTGTGTTGAGTGAGCCCCCCCTACTAAAGGCGAAAACAAAACTGTGTAATTACCATATTTAAATTCGAATTTTTTCTCAAGCCATTTTTGCATTTTATCAATGGGATTGAGTTGCTTATATAATATGATCAAACTGTCATAGTAAGATTGATGATTTTTGTAGAATTCTCTGAAGTTTGATTTGCGAGCAAAATCTTCCATCAGTTTTTTATTTTCTACAAGTGGGTCATTATTTCCGTCAAATCCCATTTTGCGAATAATACCTTTATTAACAATGTGTCCATCATTGTCAAACACATATCCGCAGGCATTCATCTTTAATGCATAGTAATACCAATAACTTTGGTTATCTAAAATACCAGAAATATAACGGTTAATAGTGTCAATAATGGGATGATTTGAATAAGGTGAAAAATATTTAAGAACTTCTTTATGGTATGGAGTAGTCATATCCACCATATTTGAATCCAGTTGACCAATTTTACTAATGGCAGTTAAAATATTTGCCAACTCGTGAACTTCTGGAATTTCAACTGCGAATTTTCCTTTGTGCTCACGGATATACTCTGCTGAAAAGTTTGTGTTCTTGGGAACGCCTATAATTTCTGTCAATGCGCTATCCTTGCTGTTGAGCAAGACAATAAACCTAATCGTGTCATTTAATTTTACATTGAATGAAATAGAGTCAATGTCGCTGAAAAATGAAACGGGATTTTGTTCATTAATACATTCAACATTTAATCTGTCGGGTTTGAGTTCAGGTGAAATTGTCCAACTATTTGAAAATGTGTCACCGTTAATTGAATAAGTCAGTTTCTTGCTGTTAGATTTCAAAATAGAAATCTCTAATTTTTTGTCCAAAGTCTTGCAACACACAAGAAGTGAAAGAAAAATTGTCGGAAGGATTAATTGTCTAATGTATTGTCTCATATTTTATATAATTATGGCTAAATATCAATTGTTCTGGTTGTTGTTTTACAATGACCGCTAACGTTCC
>JADKKF010000008.1 GCA_016720635.1 Saprospiraceae bacterium | reverse complement strand
AAATGCTCAAAAAAAGGTCCTCAAAGAAATACGTTCTGACCTAGCCAAAGGCATCCAAATGAACAGGCTCCTCCAGGGCGATGTAGGCAGTGGCAAAACCATCGTCGCATTCCTAACCATGCTTATGGCTCTTGACAATGGCTTCCAAGCTTGTCTTTTGGCACCAACCGAAATCCTAGCCAATCAGCATTTCATTTCGATCTCAGAATACGCCTCGAAAATAAACCTAAAGGTTGAATTACTAACGGGCAGCATCCGTGGAAAACGCCGCAAAGCCATCCTAGAAGAGTTAGAACAAGGACAAATATCCATACTCATCGGCACACATGCCATCCTTGAGGATTCCGTAATATTTCAAAACCTCGGACTCGCTATCACCGACGAACAACATAGATTTGGCGTCGCCCAGCGTGCCAAACTTTGGCAAAAAGCCAAGCCCCTACCCCCGCACGTCCTCGTGATGACGGCTACACCCATTCCTCGTACCCTTGCAATGACCCTCTATGGCGACTTGGACATATCCATAATCGATGAGCTGCCACCTGGTCGCAAGGACATCCTTACATCTGTCAAATATGAGGGCCACCGCACCGAAGTCTTGAGATTTATCAAGGCACAAATAGACCAAGGGCGACAGATTTATGTCGTCTATCCACTCATCGAGGAGTCAGAGAAAATGGACCTCGAAGACCTGCAGCGGGGCTATGATTTCCTCGAGCGATTCTTCCCTCCTCCGCATTATCACATGAGCATGCTACACGGAAAGATGAAATCCGAAGACAAGGATGCCGCCATGCAGCGTTTCGTTCAAGGACAAACGCATATCATGGTCGCCACGACAGTCATAGAAGTGGGCGTCAATGTCCCCAATGCCAGCGTCATGATCATCGAAAATGCAGAGAGATTTGGCCTTTCTGCTCTTCACCAGTTGCGTGGCCGTGTAGGGCGCGGTGCTGACCAAAGTTATTGCATCTTAATGTCTTCGCACAAAGTAAGCAAAGACGGAAAAGAACGCCTAAAGACCATGGTCGCTACCAACAATGGCTTCGAAATAGCCGAAGTTGACCTCAGATTGAGAGGTCCTGGTGCCCTTGATGGTCTCAAACAAAGCGGCCTTCCAGAGCTCAAAATGGCGGATCTGAGCCAAGATACTGCGATTCTGACCACAGCTCGTGACCTTTGCAAACAAATCCTCGAGAAGGATCCACAGCTTGCCTTACCCATCCATGCCCCCTTGATCCAATACTTCCGTACTTTCAAGGACAAGTCCCATTTTTGGGGCCGAGTGAGCTAACATTTTTATTGGGGCGTGCCCCTCGCCAGGCTCGGGTCGGGCTATCCGCTTTACTTCGTGTTCGCTACTATCCCTCACGCTTGGCTAGGATATTTTTTCTATACTATTACGTAGAGTAATAATTACAAAATCTCATTGGACAAACATAGTCTTGAAACAAAATTTAATATTTCCATCAAATAAAAAATATTAATATTACCTTGGAAAGCAAATGCTTATTATATTTGGGTATCTAAATAATTATATACTTATGAAAAACTTTAAATTTATCTACCTATTTATCACAGTTTTTCTACTCGGATCCCTATCAATTCATGCACAAGATTATATCACACTCAAAGATGACACCAAAATCAAGTGTACCATAACTGAGGTAGGTGAAGATCAGGTAAAATACAAGCCATGGGGATCTGCTACTGAGAGAATTATAGCCATCGATAGATCCATCATTAGAAAGATCAAATACGAAGGCGGAGACCCAGACATCCAAAACAAAGATGCTATTGAAACCAATTATTTTTGGGACGATACTAGACATAACATAAAGCTAGGATTTACTGGCATTATCGCCAATGGATTGTCGTTATCTTATGAAAAAGCTATTGATCCAAGGTCTTCAGTTGAATATTGTATCCGATTTCAAAACATCGGCGTTTCTACTAGAGAAAATATTGAAACCACTGGAGGGTTTGGTTTATCAGCAGCTTATAAGCTTCAACTATCGAATTCAACACGTAAAGCAGCAAAACAATCTCATATTTTATCTGGCTGGTATGTGAAACCAGAACTTTTCTTTATGAATGTAACATCAAGATATCGTTCTACTTATGCGGTTGGGACTTACCCAACAATTAATTTTTCGAAATTGGGATTGATGTTGAATCTTGGCAAACAAATTGTATTAAACAATCGATTTGTTATAGACTTTTTTGGGGGAATCGGAATAGCATTACAATTATCAAAGTCTACAATAGTTAATAATAGTCTATGCCCTGATTGTCGCGATTATGAAGAAGCTACAGGTTACGTGGGAGGAGAAATTGTAAGCTCTTTGGGAAATGTTTTATCATCAAGCTTTGGCATAAGACTAGGCTATGCTTTTCACGCTAAAAAACCGAAAAAGTAACCTCGGATTTTTACAAGTTTAGTTCTTAGTATTTCCAACAATTTAATCCAGGATTCATATTTCTGGTTTGATTTGTTGCGCCCTGGCCTAAAATATTATTACTAGATTTTCGAAATATCTTAAATCTGGCTTTATCGCCATTTTTATTAAAACAATCTCTTTCTGTTGAGGAAAAAAGCCAACCCGGTACTCATAGATATTGCAAGAGCCAAAATCAAGTAGAAGGCATATGGCCAGTGCTGAAAAGGTATCGGCACATTCATCCCAAACAGACCCGTTATAATATTGGGCAAAGCCATCAACAAGGTGACGAAAGTCAATCTTGACATCATACGATTGAGGTTGTTATTGATGATAGATGAGTATGCTTCTGTGGTCTTTCCAAGGATATTCGTATATACATTCGCCATTTCTAGTGCTTGGCTATTGTCTATGATTACGTCCTCAAAAAGATCTTGCCAGTCGTCGTTGGATTTAAGCCCTATAAAATCTAACCGCTTGATCTTGAGTTTTAAAAGTTCATTTGATTTGAGTGAGTTCACAAAATATACGAGAGATTTCTCGATTTTTAATAATTGAAGGATTCCTTCATTTTTCAGTGTATCGCTTAATTCTTGTTCGATTATATTTCTCTTCAAATTTAGCTTTTTCAAACAATTCAAAAACCGATACACGTTGTGCTCAAAGATTTTTAAAATAAAATGCGGCAAATTAGCCGGGTCGATATTTTTAATTCTGTTATTCTTTATCTGGTTCAGAACTGGATTTTCGAAAGATGAAATCGTAATAATCCAGTGAGCATTCCAAACGATACCAATAGGAACAGTGATATAAACGGACTCATTTTCTTGATCGAATTTATTGAGAATGGGCGTATTGAGGACGATCAAACGAACATCATCTTCCTTCTCATAACGAGATCTCTCATTTATATCCAAGGGGTCAGTTAAAAAATCAAGTGGGATATTAAATTGCTCGGCTATTGCCTCCAACTCTTGCGCCTCAAAGGGTGGGTGTAAGTTAACCCAAGTAAACGGCTCTTGCGCTGTGACTTCTTTCAATAATCCATTGCTTTTGTAGTAGTATTGTACCATATTTATCCGAACTATCCATCCAATTGGGATTACTGAAAAAATAATGCCATCCTCCATATTTCAGTCACGGAGACCTGAAGCTGTACAAAGATACATCCTTATGTATAAAAAATCCAAGCATTCTGGTCAATTTTCCTTGTAGATGCCTTTCTGCTGGTAAGATTCGTCTTTGCACTTCCAAAAATTCATTTCATTAAATGGATAATTTCTAAATAAAAATTGCATCTTTGTTGTAATTTCACTAAAATTTAAATACCTCATATATGAAAAAAATTATCTTCATCCTTGTTATCGGGAGTTTAGGAATTTCGAGCTCTCTTTTCGCGCAGCGAGTTTTCATCGATGCACCATCTTTTTATTTATTGACTAACGACGTATCAAAAATAGCAGAAAATAGTGGCTTAGGTTTAGACCTTGGCGCAGCCGTGGGCACACATTCGGTCATGGGAAAATTATCAGCCGGACTTACAGTCACCACTGATTTTTCCAAAGAAATTGACGTAAAAGATGGCTTGGTGTACAATCCTTTTGTAAAACTAGAAGGAGGAGCTGGACTCTATCGCTCCAATGGCAATAAATGTTCTAAAACCCACGCATCTGCCTACAGCCTTATCGGAAAAGCTGGTGTACAATATATTTTTAACAAAGATCTTGAAAAAAAATTTAGCCCTATCGTAGCCATCGAAGCTTCTTTTTTCTACATCAGAGACATGGTTAAAAATTCTGAGGTTTTTCTAGAACCACAGTATAATATATCGACAAAAACCATTGGTGTTAGCTTTGGATTTAGACGATTCTACAATTTGACCAGCTATTAATCAAATGTTAAAATTCTATTTTATCGGAAAATAAATTCAATTAATTTTATATATATATAAAAAATATGTATATTTGCTTTTGAAACACGTTAAGATTGAAGCAGAAACGCTTTCACAGCCTTCAGTACCCTAAATACTGAGGGCTTTTTTTTGGTCGATTGTTACTATTTTGATTTAATTTCGTTTTTATAATGGGTTCATTAATGGTAACAAAATATCTTTGACTTAATATTCCAATTTGTTTTTTTATACATGATTAGATTTTTGATAAGATATAAATCAGTCCAGTATGTCATCATTCTTGGGATGCTTGTAATTACAGCAATTACTATTTTTCCTCCCGATATATATTTTTTAAAGCAAACCGCAACGCATGCCGTGCCACTTATGTTGGGTTTTCTATTCTTCGGTTTACTTTTATTAACCTTTAAGCTGAAAAAGCTTTTTTTTACAAGTTTCGCATGTTGTGCTTCTTTGTGCTTTTTCTTAAAATCAGCCTCCAATGGTTCTTTAAGATTTAATGATATTAAAAACCAAAATGTCTTGAACGTTGGCCACGTGAATTTAGCCTCGCTAGAAAATGATTTTCAGGAAGTACTTGATAGCCTCATCCAAATGCCTATCGATGTATGGTGTTTTCAAGAATATACCCCAGACTATGCCCCTATCCTTAGTTCATATAAAAAAGTTTTTCCGTATAAAGCCGAAATGATGCGAATAGATCCATTTGGGATGGTCTTTTTATCAAAAATTCCCATACTTTCTTCTGATACGATATTGATTGAAAATATTCCATCTTTGAATATCAATGTACGATACGAAAATTCCATTGTTCATATATATTCAGTGTATTCCATGCCGCCTACCAATGAAGAGTCCTACAGCACAACTGACGCCTGCCTGCAACAAATGGCGAAAGTGATGGTAGAAAATGGAAATTCAAACATAGTACTTGGAGATTTTAATTTGGTCTCATGGTCCAGAGAAATTAAAAACTTTAGGTCATCAGCCAAACTTTTCAATAGTCGAAGAGACATCCTTCCAATCTTCCATAAGGGCAGTCTTACCAATATTAATGGTGCGATTGATCACATTTTTTTTGGCGAAAACTTCAATTGTGTAGGATTTAATGAGCTTAGATTTGGAAAAAACAATAGCCATATAGGGATAACTGGACGGTACCAAATGTCCGCGAATCACAATTAGTTTTTTTCCTAAATTATCACTCAATCTTGGCCAAAAAATTTCATTTATATCTATTACCTTTGTCACTCTAAACATTTTATTTAATATTAATCCTTTTATTTTATTAATATGATCTTAGGCGTACCCAAAGAAATTAAAACAAATGAAAATCGAGTTGCATTAACTCCTGGAGGTGCTCTTGAATTGACTAGAAGAGGCCATCAAGTTTTTGTACAAGACCAGGCGGGGGTCGGTAGCGGTTTTTCTAATGAAGAATATATATCTGCTGGTGCTCAAATCCTCGACACAATAGAGGAAGTGTACAAAAAGGGCCAAATGATCATGAAAGTCAAAGAACCCATCGAATCCGAATATCCTTTGATACGTCCTGACCATTTGCTCTTTACATATTTCCATTTTGCTTCGTATGAGCCTCTAACCAAAGCCATGATACAAAACAAACCCGTTTGTTTGGCATATGAGACCGTAGAAAGTCCTGATAGAAGTTTACCACTTTTGATCCCAATGTCTGAAGTCGCTGGTCGTATGGCCATACAAGAAGGTGCTAAGTATCTAGAAAAACCCATCAAAGGCAGAGGCGTACTTTTGGGTGGTGTCCCTGGAGTTACCCCTGGTAAAGTTATGATTCTAGGCGGAGGAGTAGTAGGAACACAAGCAGCAAAAATGGCTGCGGGTTTGGGTGCCTTAGTTACCATTCTTGATATAAGTTTGCCTAGATTGAGATATTTATCCGATATCATGCCTGCTAATGTCACTACTATGTACTCTAGTGAATACAATATTCGAAAATTAATACAAGACCATGATTTGATCGTTGGAGCTGTACTAATCCCTGGTACTAAAGCCCCGAATCTTATCACCAGAGATATGCTAAAGCAGATGAGGCCAGGTACCGTTTTGGTTGATGTGGCGGTGGATCAGGGAGGTTGCATCGAGACGTGCAAGCCCACTACACATGAAAACCCAACTTTCATAATCGATGATGTGGTGCATTACTGTGTAGCCAATATGCCTGGAGCCGTACCATATACTTCTACTATAGCCCTTACCAATGCTACGCTTCCATATGCCATCCAATTGGCCAACAAAAACTGGAAACAAGCTTGTTTAGACTCGCTAGAGCTTAGAAAAGGATTAAACATCATCAATGGACACGTCGTCTATAAAGGCGTTGCTGATGCTTTTAATTTGCCTTATGTCGATGTTGATACTTTTTTGAAATAATATACTATCAGACACAATACAAAAAGGCTCTTATCTTTCGATAAGAGCCTTTTTAATTTATACTAAACTTTAAATTTAATTTTTCACAGCCCTATCAAAACTATCGACTATGGTTTTAAGCGCAATAAACATGGGTTCTCGCCCCACTGGAGTCACATAATTATCCCCTTCATCTGGAGTGCAAGAATCCTCTATAAAAGCCAATAAATCTTCTTGGCTATAACCTTGAAAAAAAACATCCAATCGCTCTCTAAAATTTCCTACAGATCCTTCTTTGAGCATAGACCAATTAACCTCTTCCATCTCTGAAATCAACTCTCCATCAATGAGCGGAACATCCTCATGATTTTTTTCAACGCATCGCCATATGACTAAAGTTACAAACAACATAAAGTCTTGTTCCATATCTGTCAAAACTTCGAAAGGCTCCGATACTAAATAGCTGAGTATATGAGGTTGCTCTTGGGCAAATTTCTGCACCGTCGGCTCTAAGTTTTTGGTTTGGCCTGCCATATACTCATAGCAAGATTCGATCGTATCCTCCGTGATAAATTTCATGGTTAAGTGGCTTTAGTTTCTGTTAGAATCTTGTTTAGCAAATACCTTTTGCAAAAGTTCAGTAGGCCTTTTAAGCTTATTCAACCTAATATCTGCTTCCTCTTTTTCTACCATAGAAAATAAACCCTTTAGTGCTTCTTGAGTGATATAATCATCCAATGATGGATTAACTTTAGTGATAAAAGGAATTTTATTGTACGCAGTTACTGCATCTTTCCAATATCCTAGGGCATTAAATTTGTCTAAAGACGTTTTTATGACTGGATTAAATTCAGAATAAAGTTGAGTTCGGGTAGTACGATCAAGATATTGAGTCGCTGCATTGTTGGAACCCATCAAAATTCCTAAAGCATCTTCAAATGTCATTTGTTTGATCGCATTGACGAAAATCGGCTTGGCTTTCATAGCTGCATCTTCAGCTCCTCTGTTTATTTTTTCAAGCAGAATATCCTCTACATCGCTAAATCCTGGGATGACCTTTAGCTTTTCGCTTACTTTCCTAGCTTCTGCGGGTAGTAATATCTTGTAAGCTGATTTAAAATATCCGTCTTTAGCGGAAAGTCGGTCTGCTCCTACACTAATTCCCAAGTTCAAAGCTTCTTTAAGCCCATTTCCTATTTGTGAGGATGTCAATTCCTGACTTTGAACGGTATTCAGCGCTTCTTGTAATTGAGCTGGTGAACAACCAGATAGAAATACGAATACACCAAAAATAATTCCAAATTTTTTCATATTTAATTTAATTTTATTCGACAAAGGTATTTTATTTTATGGGTAACCTTGTTAAATTCTAGTTTAAATATTGATAATACTTTCTTAAATATTTCAATATTTTTAAAAAATTGATAAAAATGATACCTATTAAAAGAAGTTTGAATTAATAAAATCGTACTCCCAAAATGCCACCATTCCTAAAGTCAGATGGCGATATAATTTATCATGGTAAAAATAACAATCAAAAAACCCTTAATCAACTCATTTGAATTTCCAATGATTTCTCCAAATATCCCTATTCCTCTCTCCAAATCCTGATAAGCCTGAAAAGTCTCAAAATTCCAAGTATTATACAAGCTACACCAAATGTCTTTCTAAGCCAGTCGGGTTGAAAGATGTCAAATCTATCCGAAGTTAATATCCAAAATCCCATCAAAGGATAAAGAACGACAAAGAACAAACCTAAAACAATCTGGAAATTTTTATTGTACAGCCAAGACATATTCATACATTTAATAAAAATAAAAAAGGGCAAGAATAGTTAATCCTTGCCCATATTCAACTTTGCAAATATACTACTATTGTGCCAATTTAAAGACTACTGGTACGGTAAACCATACACGCACTTCTTTACCTTGTTGCTTTCCAGGCTTCCATTTCGGCATTTTCTTAATCACTCGCACTGCCTCATCAGCAAGCCCTCCTCCTGGATCTTTTAATACTATAACTTCTCCGACTCGTCCATCTCGCTCGATTACGAACTTCAATGGAACCGTTCCTTGGATATTATTCTCTCTAGCGATGGTCGGATATTCAACATTTTTTTGAATAAACTTCATGACGTTTTGTGCGGTTGCCCCTCCTTCACCAAATTCTGGCATTTGCTCCACCCTCAAGAAAACTTTATTTTCATCTTCCTTGGTTTTTTCCTCCGGTTTTTGCCTCTCATCTGGCGGAGGCGTATCTTTAACTTGTTCTTTGGCATTCTTATCACCCTCAATTGTTTGAGTTCCGATTTTAACGTCCTTCAACTCATCTTGATTGGGCGGTGGTGTTTCTTCCTTTACATCCTCATCCTTTTTGATCTCAGGTGGGGTGTATTTTACCACTGGTTTGGTTGGCGGTGGTGGCTCCACTGGCGGTGGTGGGGGTGGTGGAGGTGGCTCATTTGGATCTATTGAAGGTGGTGCTTCCAAGTTGACCTCCACGTTGGTATCTACCATTTTGGTGATGGCATCATCTATCATGCTTTTGACGAAAGGGATGGCCACGATCAACAAAAACAATAAGATACCTGCAAGCAATGCATTACGCATATGCTTGTCATATAGCCGACGCAAAAGATAGGCACCATACGATTTGTTCCGATTCTCGAATACTAAATCATCAATATGTGCATTTTTTATATTATTAACGTCCATACTATTTGTTATATTAATAGTTAAATCAATTTATTAGCTACTTAGAAATGATTCCATTGATAATCAAAGAATCATTTTTACTATAATCTGCGATGGCGAATCGCGTCACTCCGTTGATCTTCATTTCATCAACCAAATCGACCATATTCTTAAACAAGGATTGATTTTGAGCCTTTAGGACGACAACGAGCGAGTCTTTATGTCCATATTGTGCCGCTACAGCCTTTTGCCTATCGATGATTGATTTTCTTATATTGGATGATGGAGGAAAATCTACGCTATCCACCATGGGTGATTCCACCCCAATATAGTAGTATAATTTGTTGTTTTTTCCTACGATATAAGTCAATGCTCTAGATTCTTTGATGACTGATTTTTCTTCCTCAGTCTTAGCCTTTGCAGGCATATTCATCTCCATCGCATGTGGCTTATTAATAGTAGTGGCCAACATGAAAAAAGTAATCAATAAGAATCCTAAATCAACCATTGGAGTCATATCTACTCTCGTGGATCTTTTAACAACCCTTTTTCCGCCTTTGCCGCCTTTATCGGCTACTTGAATATCTGCCATATTGGGTATTTTTTAAGGTTGAAAATTCTTTAATGTGGTAATCAAATTGAATTTATAGATTTCTCGATCGATAAAAGATTTCACGATGGCGTCATAATTCTGATATTCCATATTGCCATCACCTTTAATCCCGATGATCAATCCATCGCTGGTAATCAAGCCAGCATTAGCCAATTGTTGATCGGCGATACGAGCTTGGTGTACCCAGTCTGCCAATTCGTTTTTGGCACTAGCATTGGTGGTATCAACTGGAATTCCAAGAGCCACTTCTTTATCATATTTATTTCTAGCATCCGAATCCATATTGAGATATTTAGGTAATTCCTTTATAGAAGTTCCAAAATTTTCCAATAGTTTGAATTGCTCCTTCTGTTGTGGTGTCATTCCTACTTGGTATTTTGCAAGCATAATTTCCAATAGTCGCTCCCGGGTCTGTTGGTTGTCAACACCGAAAAAAGCCCTTCCTTTTCTATCAACATGGACTATGGCGATATTGCTTTCTGGTACTTTTATTTTAGATATAGAGGATGGTATATCTACCATGACAGCTTCTTGAGGTCGAAACTTCGCTGTTAACATGAAGAATGTCAACAAGAGAAACGCGACATCACACATAGCCGTCATATCTACGAAAGTACTTTTACGAGGTACTTTTATTTTAGGCATAATAAATAAATTTAATAATGTTCTTTTATAAATAACTTGATGCCACCCTTTTAAAAAAAGGATGTAAGAAAACTAAAAAAAACAAAATTTATTTGTGTTTTTCGGCGAATGTAGATGCAATTGAAAATCCAGCTTCATCTACTGCATAAGTCATTTTGTCAATTTTTGTAGTAAATACATTGTACATAACGATCGCAATTGCAGCAGTACCGATTCCCAAAGCTGTATTGATTAGGGCTTCTGAGATACCATTTGCCAATTTTACAGGGTCAGGTGATCCTGCCGTAGCCAACGCCGCAAACGCCTTGATCATACCGATAACCGTTCCTAAAAGTGCAATCAAAGTTGCAACAGAACCCATCGTCGCGAGGATTACAAGATTTTTTTCAAGCATAGGTAATTCTAAAGCTGTAGCCTCTTCAGTAGCTGCTCTAATGGCCGCCAATTTTTGGTCTTTGTCCATATGAGAATCGTGCTCTACGTCTGAATATTTTTCAACCGTACTGCGGATAATATTAGCTACGGAGCTTTTATGTTTGTCACACTCTGCGATGGCAGCTGCATTATTACCACCAGATAGACTGGCTTTCACTTTACGGATTAATTCAGTCACGTTGCCTGCACCAGCTGCTTTACCAAGCGTAAGAAATCTTTCAATAGAAACTACGACGGTCAATAAAAATAATCCCATCAAAAGAGGTACAATGAATCCTCCCATATAGATAATACCTAAAAAATTACCTGGCTTTGGATGTCCTTCAGCATCGAGACCTACTTTTCCAAAAATAATATAAACGACTAGACCTACAATCATACAAACGATGATTGCAATGGAAGCAAAAGTATCATTTTGCTTTGCTTGAACAGTTGATTTAGCTGCGGGAGAAGTACTCATAAATTTTAATTTTTAATTAATTATTAATGATTAGACAATATAAAAAATTACCTAAAAAAGCCTTTTAGGTACAATTCAACCGCTATTGTATGACTTTTTTTTTATTTATACCACCAATTTATCAACTTTTTACTAGGATATTTTTAAAAAAAAATATAATCTATTTTTTAAGCCGTTTTGTAAAATATTATTTTGCTCACATATTAATAAAACCTTTAATATTTACACAAATTTTGGGGCTTTTTATGATAAAATTGTACCCTAAACTTATGGTATTTCAATAATAATATTCACTTTTGTGGTTTATTACAATTTTTAAAAGAAAAATGGATTCTCATAAACATTCGCACAAAACATCAATAGCTGGACTTTTAGTGGCTCTTGGAATCATCTATGGTGATATTGGAACTTCGCCGCTATACGTAATGAAAGCTATAGGGGGTGAAAGGGCCATTACACCTGAATTGATCTTGGGCGGTTTATCCTGTATTATTTGGACGCTTATACTACAGACCACAATTAAGTATGTTCTCATCACACTTCGAGCTGATAACAATGGTGAAGGTGGAATATTTTCTCTTTACACTTTGGTAAGAAGACGAAGGCCTTATTTGATTTTTCCAGCCATCATAGGCGGTGGTGCTCTTTTGGCAGAAGCTATTTTAACGCCTCCTATTACTGTGGCATCCGCTATAGAAGGGTTAGAAAAGCTAAACCCGAACATACCTACAATCCCCATCGTTGTAGTCATCATTAGTATTTTATTTTTCATCCAGCGAGTTGGAACCTCTGTGGTAGGCAAAGCCTTTGGTCCCATCATGTTTGTTTGGTTCATTATGCTTGGGGTACTAGGAGCTTCGAGTATTTCTTTGAATCCTTCAGTACTATTGGCATTTAATCCTTACTATGGTATAAAATTATTAGTACATTATCCAAATGGATTTTGGTTGTTGGGGGCTGTATTTTATGTACTACGGGGGCTGAAGCACTTTATTCTGACTTAGGACACTGCGGGCGTCAAAACATTCAAATCGGTTGGTTTTTTGTGTTGATCATGTTGTTTTTGAATTATTTGGGTCAATCCGCATGGTTATTGAACCAGACGAGTTTGGTCGTAGGAGTGGATAAGTTTGGTGAAGCTGCGCTCTCAAATCCATTTTATGAAATAATGCCAAAATGGTTTATACTACCTGGGGTTATCATATCGACATTGGCATCAGTCATAGCCAGTCAGGCAGTTATATCCGGCTCGTTTACGTTAATTGCTGAAGCAGTAAAACTGAATGTTTGGCCGAAGGTTAAGATCAAATATCCTACCGAGATGAAGGGCCAATTGTACGTACCTAGCGCTAACCTATTGCTTTGGATTGGTTGTCTGGTGGTTGTTTGGTATTTTCAGAAGTCTGTTCGTATGGAAGCAGCGTATGGCTTGACCATTATTGTTTCGATGATGATGACAACAACTTTGCTAACCTTTTATTTGATAAACAACAAAGTATCAGTAGCTTATATCGCCTTATTTTTATTGGTTTATACGTGCATTGAAACGGCATTTTTTATCGACAATATGGAAAAATTTGTGCACGGAGGTTGGGTATCATTGACCATAGCACTTTCCTTAATCACCGTAATGTGGATTTGGTTCCGCGCTAAATTGATTAAAACCAAGCATATCCTTTATGATGATTTGAAAGACTTCTTACCCGCATTGAAAGAACTAAGTCACGATCATTCGATTCCTAAATTTGCAACGCATTTGGTTTATTTGACTGGGGCTAATAGACCCAATAAGATCGAGCAAAAGATCATCTATTCTATCATGGAAAGACAACCAAAACGAGCTGAGATATATTGGTTCGTTCACGTAGATGTCGTCGATGATCCCTACAAAATGGAATACAAGGTGGAGATTATCGCTCCAAATGACGTGATCAGGGTGGACTTTAAATTAGGATTTAGGGTGCCGCAAAAAATCAGTTATTATTTCAAAAAAATATTGGAAGAACTGATTCGGAATGAAGAAATAGACATTCATGGTAGGTATTTCAATGTGAGAGATTCTAAAAAAATTGGCATTGGCGATTATACCTTTGTTCTACTAAAAAGGCATCTTTCTTATGACAATACGCTTTCAATTTACGAAAAATCCATTATGGATGGCTACAACATATTGAATTCTTGGTCATTAAGCGCAGATAAAGCTTATGGCTTGGACTCTAGCAATGTATATATCGAGCAGGTGCCGTTGGTCATACATCCCGCAAAACACATCATCAACTTGAAAAGAGTGTATGACAAAGAAACCTAGGGTTTAGACTCTGATTTATTGTAGGTGCTCATGGTATTAGCCAATCCAGCGAAACAAAAAGATTGGATACAGGCTATAGCTTTGGGCAATTGTTCTTCGACGGTTTTATTCTCGTCATTGGACCATTTGCCCAATACAAAATCGGATTGTCGCCCCTTTGCGAATTGATTTCCTATACCAAATTTAAGTCTTGGATAGTTATTACCTCCGAGCATTTGGTCTATATGTTTGAGTCCATTATGCCCTGCATCAGATCCATTGGGGCGGATTCTTAACTGGCCCAGATTAAGATGAAGATCATCCAAGACAACCAAGATCTGTTCTTTGGGAATACTCAGGCGATCCATCCAAAACTTAACCGCTTTTCCGCTAAGATTCATATATGTAGTTGGTTTTACAAGCGTTAGGCTTTTACCTTTATATTTGGCGCTTGTCACCCATGCGTGATTTTCCAATTTGAATGAAGCATTTAATTCTTCTGCTAATCGATCTAAGATGTCAAAACCAATATTATGTCTCGTTCCTGCATATTCTGCACCGACATTTCCCAATCCAACAATAAGGTATTTCATATCTGGAGAAATTATTTCGCTTTGTTCCGCTGATTTTTTAGGATTAAAAATATTTAAAATAAATTTTAACATGGCAAATTTCGTACTATTTTATGGTAATAAAAAAGGAGCAATTCCGCTGAATCGCTCCTCAATGTAATAGTAAGTAAATTTTGGTAAGAATAAACCTTAATGAAAAAGTAAATCAACAATGACCTTACACAGAGTCATATTGATGCACAAATATATTATAAAAAAATATAAATCAATAAAAAATGTAATATATTTTTTTGAATTTTTTAAAATACTATAAAAATGTTTGGTTTGCTAGAAATCTGGCCTTCTGTTAGCTATGATTTTTCTTTGAATCATTGAATTTCTTTCTCGAACTTGTCGATATTTTTCCTTCCACTTCCTATCCCTAGCTCATATCTCTTAAAGTCTTGGCTACTTCTGAATCCATACCCACGGACCAACTCTCCGTTGATATTGGAAATTTGCACAAATCGTGTTGTCTCCAGGATTCTTGTATATTCGTTCCAGATCAATTGTTGGGTAATCATTTTGGTCCTTTCTCCGTATAAGGTCTCAAAAGCAACGTGGTCCCTAAATATTACTTCTCCCTTGACCAAATCTCTAAACGCATAATCCGCTCTCACTTGACTTTGAGGCGTTGATTCACCTTCAAAAAACTCAACCAAAACTCCATCTGGAAATTCCTGGGCAGCCCGATCAGATATATATATATTGCGCATATGTTTAGCCGTAATACGTAATCTCACCTTGGCTGAATCGCTATAAAGTATCGATATACTGTCTATTTTATCTATTTGTGCATCTTCTTTAGTATAATATTCTACTCTAGTGTCTGCTGGTTCCTCACAACCCAAAAAGGAACAGATTAAAATAATTGGAAAGCAAACTAGAAAATATTTCATTAAAAAAAAATTGGCAAAAGTCTAAAGTAAAGTATTAATCAGAACTAAAAATATAATACAAATTAAATCCAAAAGAAGCCCTGCTTTTAACATATCCTTGGAATGAAAAGTTTCTGTAGCAAATCCTATGGCGTTGGGTGCAGTTGCGATAGGCAGAGCAAATCCGACGGATGCCATCAAGGTTGCTCCGATCATCAGTTGTTCTCTATCCATCCCTGTTGGAAGTTCCATAATAGCTACAATGGGAAGTATAATGGATGCCGTAGCGACATTGGATGCGATCTCACTAAGAATAACAATAATGGTAAATAAAATAAAAAGGCTAATAAAAATAGGCATCGTATTTACGCCATTCAATATCGAAACGACCTTTGTAGCCAGTCCTGATTTCTGAATTCCTTGGGCTAAAGCCAATCCTCCACCAAATAACAATAGTACTTCCCAATGAATATTTTTGGCTAAATCCCAAGTACATAGACTGCCTTTGCCTTCTTCATTTGGAATCAAAAATGCCAATACTACAACCGCAAGAACTAGAATCGTATCGTTCATTCCCTTGAGATACCCGTACCACCACAGCGATCCCGATATCCATCCTACGACTAAAATCCCAAACAGAATCAATACATTTCGTTGATTAGTCGATATGCGATACGTTTTTACATGGATATTTTCAGTTTTTCCATTTTCAACTTTAAATACTAAAATTAAAAGCACCCAGCATATAAAAAGTAAAACTATGCTTATGGGCAATCCAACCTTCATCCAAGTCCAAAAATTGACTGTACTTCCTAGGAGCTCTTCGCTCATACCTTTAAAAATAGCATTCGTTGGGGTACCTACCAGCGTCGCCATCCCTCCTATCGAACATGCATACACAATACCCAGAATAAGCGCTTTTTTGAAGCCTTCATCCCGTTCATTTTCTAATATGGCCAAAGCCAAGGGTATCATCATCACGGCCGTAGAAGTATTGGAGATCCACATCGAAATAAGACCCGCCAAACCCATCCAAAAGAGGATCGTACTCTTCTTTGAAAGTTGAAAAGTATTAAGCATTTGATTGGCAAACAGCCTATGTAGGCCATAATGTTCCAACATTTTGGCGATGATAAAACCTCCAAGGAACATCAATATGGTTTCATTCGAATATTCGGCGGAGGCTTCTTTGAAGGTTATTATGTTCAAAGTTGGAAATAAAATCAAGGGCAACAAAGCAGATATAGCTACAGGGATACATTCACTCATCCACCATATAGCGATCCATAGGGTAATCCCTAAGGTAAGTAATGCTTTCGAGTCTGCTGGGAACTGGCTACTTATCCAAGCAAAAAAAAGAAAAAATAACGGTCCAATTGTTTTAAAAAATAAGCCCCAACTTAGTTTTTGCATTTCATTCGAATTGATTTTTTTGAACGATTCCTTTTGTTCCTTTAAAAAAAGACTCAATATATTCTAAATCTTTCTCTGAATCATCGGTTGGATAAAATACTTTTCTAAAATCAAATTCTTTTTTTTCATTATTTAATTTGGTCAATAAAATAGGGACTTTGGCTTCTTTGGCAATAAAATAAAATCCAGTTTTGAGCTTTGAAACCTTTTTGCGCGTTCCTTCTGGGGCAATGGATATGGAAAACCGCTCTTTGCTATTAAATATAGCTGCAACGGCTTCTACATAATTGGAAGAATGAGATCTGTCAACTGGATAACCGCCTAGGGCTCGAAAGAAAAAACCATACGGAAACTTAAATAAACTTGCTTTTCCAATGTACTTAGAGTCCATTTCCGCAGCACTTCGCACCAAAAGACCTAAGGGAAAATCCCAGTCAGATGTATGAGGTACAACAGCGATGACATATTTTGGCAATTTTGTATTCTCAACGCCTAAAATTTTCCAACCCCAAAGTTTTAATATAAATCTCGCTATAACTCCCATCTATTTTTGCAACTTGGTTGTAAATTTAAATAAAAAGGTGAAATTTGCGTTTTATTATTCATGAAACTTTTTACAATCAATCTTATGAGGCATTTAAAATTTATCGCTTTTTCTTTGCTTACATTAGGTTTTTTCAGTGGTTTTCGCCCACCTTCTATGAAATTGGCTTTATTGAAATATAACGGCGGAGGAGACTGGTACGCCAATCCCACTTCTCTAAAAAATTTATCCAGATTTTGTAACGAGAAACTGCAGATGTCGCTCGACCCTGACTATGCTACGGTAGAAGTTGGAAGCCCTGACATATTTAATTTTCCATTTGTACATATGACAGGACATGGAAATGTGGTTTTTTCAGATTCAGAAGCTGAAAACCTAAGGACCTACTTGTTAAGTGGCGGTTTCTTGCATATTGATGACAACTATGGTATGGATCCATATGTAAGACCAAATATGAAAAAAGTTTTTCCCGAATTAAATTTTATAGAACTTCCGTTTGATCATCCGATTTACAAGCAAAAATTTGAATTCAAGCAAGGTCTCCCTAAAATCCACCTACACGATGGCAAGGCCAGCAGAGGCTATGGACTGATCTATGAAGGGAGGCTGGTTTGCTTTTATTCTTACGAATGTGATTTGGGCGATGGTTGGGAAGATCCCGATGTACATAAAGATTCAGAAGAAACTAGACAACAAGCATTGAGGATGGGTTCTAATATCATTAGATATGTATTCACACAATAAAAAAGGAGCTAAATCTTCATTTAGCCCCTTCCAAAAATTTTTCAAAAAAATTTTATCTTTTTAAGAGATCTCTAATTTCTCCCAATAGCGATTCTGTAGCTGTAGGTGGCACTGGAGCCGCAGCTTCTTCTTTTTTGGCTGCATTCACACCTTTTACGATCAAAAACATAACGAAGGCAACAATGATGAAATTGATGATGGACGAAATAAATTTGCCATATAAAATGGCGGATTCTGGGGTGGTTACTTTTCCATCAGCACCAACTACTGCCTCTGAAAGAACAACTTTAGCTTGAGCAAAATCTCCTAATTGGAAAATTTTACCAACCAATGGCATAAACATACCATCCACAAATGAAGAAACAATCAGTCCAAATGCAGTCGCCATCACTAGACCTACGGCGATGTCAATAAGACCTCCCTTCATGGCAAATTCCTTAAATTCCTTTAGCATACTTACAAAGATTTAAATGGTTAAAAATTTCGTTTAGACGTTTTAATATCCAAAAGTAATGTAAAAATCTACAAGCATCCTAATAAATTGATCGAAATTTATTGAATGGATATTTCCTATTTTAAATAATTAAGCCAATTTGAAATGTCCAATACTTCGTACCTAATTTTATTTCTCGAAAATATGTAAAGTATTAATTTGAATTCGTTTTCTCGGCTATCCTAACTTCCTCTGGATTTACATCTTCAAGGATGGTCCTCAAAAGATTGCGCACATCGCGAAGTCTAAGAACTTGGTCTTTGATCATAACCATGGTTTGAGTTGATTGCTTCAAGTGTATTTTGTATTCATTCCCTTTTTGGGCTAATAATTGGATAAAATGTCCAAAATATTCAGTCTCATAAAAAGACGATTGAGGATTAGAAATGAAATAGCATTGGAGTTTTTTATTTTTATACAATAATCTCTCAAATCCCAGCTTTTTGCAAAGCCACCTGATGCGCAATCCTTCGAATAGCTCTAGGACAGGAACGGGAATTTTACCAAATCTATCCTTCATTTTTTGGCTATAATTATCTAGTTCTTCCTCACTTTCCAATTCGTCCAATTCCGTATAAAGGCTCAATCTTTCGGCAATATTGGATACGTACTGGTCTGGTATCATCATCGGTACATCTGTATCGACTTGTACCTCTTTTATATATTGCCTATTCTTGGACAAATCTTCCTTGAATACATCCTTAAACTCAGTCGATTTTAATTCGAAGATCGCCTCCTCTAGGATTTTATGGTAAGCATCATAGCCTATGTCAACCATAAATCCACTCTGTTCACCTCCTAGCAGATTTCCTGCACCCCTTATATCCAAATCTCTCATGGCTATTTGAAATCCACTACCCAGTTCATTGAATTCTTCAATTGTTTTCAATCGTTTTTTGGATTCTGTCGTCAAGACGGACATAGGTGGGCAAAATAAATAACAATAAGCCTTTCTGTTTGATCGCCCTACCCTACCCCTTAATTGATGCAAATCGCTCAGCCCAAATTGGTGGGCATTGTTGATAATTATGGTATTGACATTAGGGATATCCAGACCTGTCTCGATGATATTGGTACACATCAACACGTCAAATTGACCTTCGATAAAATCCAGCAAAGCAGCTTCCATGGCTGCTGGATCCATTTGGCCATGAACTGTAACAACAGAAACATCGGGACAAATCCGCTGGATTAATTCGGACATATCCATTAGGGATTGGACCCGATTATGGACAAAAAACACCTGTCCTCCTCGAGCCACTTCGTAATAAATCGCTTCCTTTATCACCTCATCTGAAAACACTTTTATCTCAGTTTGTATCGGCTGTCTATTGGGTGGGGGCGTTCTTATTATGCTTAAATCCCGGGCAGACATCAGTGAAAACTGCAAGGTTCTAGGGATTGGGGTAGCAGTCAATGTCAAGGTGTCGATGTTCACTTTGAAGGATCTCAATTTTTCTTTTGAGGCTACACCGAATTTTTGCTCCTCATCTATGATAAGCAAACCTAAGTCTTTAAAACCGACATCCTTGTTCAAGATGGCGTGAGTACCAATGACGATATCAATCTTTCCATCCTTCAATGCTTGAAAAATTTCCTTCTTTTGCTTGGCAGATTTAAATCGATTCACATATTCAACCGTGCAAGCGAATGGTTCAAGCCGCGCTGAAAAAGTCTTATAATGCTGCAATGCCAAAATAGTAGTGGGTACCAATATAGCTACTTGTTTCCCGTCAGAAGCAGCCTTGAAGGCAGCTCGAATGGCTATTTCTGTTTTTCCAAACCCTACATCGCCACAAATAAGCCTGTCCATTGGATATTCCTTTTCCATATCGCTTTTGGTATCAATGGTGGCTTGGAACTGATCTGGTGTATCCTCATAGAAAAAGGAAGCTTCTAGTTCTGTTTGTAAATATCCATCGGGAGGAAATGCATGACCTACCGATGCCCTTCTTTTAGCGTAAAGTTTTATCAATTCTCCAGCGATATCCTTAATTTTTCGTTTGGATTTTTCCTTGGTGAGTTTCCAAGATTCGCTGCCCAATTTATTAAGACGAGGCTCTGTACCTTCTCTGCCTACATATTTTGTTATTTTATGCAGTGAAATGATGGAGACATAAAGAACATCATTGTTTTGATATATCAATCTCACCGCCTCTTGCATTTGACCATTGACCTCAATTTTTTGAAGACCTGAATATTTTCCTATCCCGTGATCTATATGCGTCACAAAATCACCAGGCTGCAACTCTTTCAAAAGCCTCACACTCAATGCTTGGTCCTTGGAAAATCCTTGCTTGAGCTTGAAAGAGTGATGTCGTTGGAATATTTGATGATCGGTATAACAAGCTACGTGAATATCTTTAGATATAAAACCGTGGTGGATCGATTTCATTACTGGAATAAAATCAATTTTGGCATTTAAATCTTCGAAAATGGCATAAAATCTTTCAACTTGTTTGGCATTTTCAATAAAAATATAATTGTTGATCTTAGCTTTCGAATTGGCTTTAAGATCCTCGATTAGTAGGTTAAAATTTTTGTTAAACGAGGGTTGTGGTCCAATATTAAAATTTATTTTTTGGCCAACAGGCAGCATTTCATGTTGCCCATCCATAAGGATTAATTTCTTTTCTAGAATTGCCTCAGATATTTCATAAGGTCTGATAAAAGCCCTTTCCTTTATTAAAGTCGCAATTTCAGTGGCATCAAATTTTTTAATCAAGGAGGCATATTCTTCAGCCTTTTCAAAACAAATCTGCAATCTATCTACCAGAGCATCGTATTCGTAGAGCCAAATGGTCGTGTTGGATGGCATTAAACTTAAAAATGAAACTTTTTCGGCTTCCGTGAATTGAGTTTGCACGTTTGGGATAATGGTTACCTGCGCGATATTTCTATTAGAAAGCTGCGTAGATGGATCAAAAGTTCTTATGCTTTCTACCGTATCGTCAAAAAGTTCAACTCTGTATGGATATTCATTTCCATAAGAAAAAATATCTATGATGCCCCCTCGAGTTGCAAATTGACCTGGTTCATACACAAAATCTGCTCTTTCAAAGCCATATTCCAGTAAAACTTCCACCAAAAAACCAATATCGATGGGTTCATTTAAGCCAATATGAATTTTATTCTCAGCCAAAGCCTCTGGAGCGATTACCTTTTCGAATAAAGCTTCTGGATATGTGATGATGATCTCACCCAAAGCCGTTGCAGTTGAAATTTTATTGATTACTTCTGTTCTTTGAAGAACTTGATTCGAATGAATTTCGGCAAATAAGCCTGGCTTTTTGAATGAATCGGGTAAAAAAAGTATTACCTTAGGCTCTAGGATACTCGATAAAGTATTCTGAAGGTAAGCAGCTTTTTCCTTATCGGGGGCGATGATCAAGTGAATTCCTTTGATATGCCTATAAATACATCCCATCAGAAATGCATCAAAAGAACCCGCAAGTCCACCCAATTGAATACACTTTTGCTCATCTTTTTCAAGAAAAGCTAATAATTCCTTGGTGTGGTTATCACTCCAAATTTTTTGGATTATTTCATCAATGGGATTCACAAATAATAAGCGACTTTTATCCACAAAGGTACGATACTGATACTATAAATATTTAATTTATGCTACCCTAAGGCGATAGCTGTGCTAATATTTGAGAATAACTTATTTGAAAAATTAAAATTTCACCTGTATCTTTGTGGGCTTTAAAGTCGAAAAGTCAAATAATTTCAATACATTATATTCGACTGTTTAACTTTTAATTCTTAATTATTTTAACACAAAAACAAAACATTAGATGGATCAATTGATTTATTTTATTCCAATATTTGGGATCATCGGACTGGTATATATGCTATATCTGAGTTCTTGGGTAACAAAACAGGATGCTGGAGACGCAAAAATGGGCGGAATCGCCAATGCAATAGCAGAAGGAGCAATGGCTTTTTTAAATGCTGAATATAGAATCTTAGCCATATTTGTCGCTATAGCTGGTATTGCTTTAGGTATTTTATCGCAAATGGTCGCGACATCGCATTGGTTTATCGTTGTTGCATTCGTCATAGGGGCTGTTTTTTCAGCTGCAGCAGGAAATATTGGTATGAGAATTGCTACAAAAGCTAATGTACGTACCACCCAAGCCGCTAGAACTAGTTTATCCAAAGCGCTACAAGTATCTTTCAAAGGAGGAGCTGTAATGGGTCTTGGTGTAGCTGGATTAGCCGTTTTTGGACTAAGTGCTGTATTTGCTATTTTATACCTATGGTTGGGCAACGGTGTTTGGCCTGGATATTTACAAATGTCAATCATATTAGAAGCCTTGGCTGGTTTCTCTTTGGGTGCAGAATCTATCGCTTTGTTTGCTCGTGTAGGAGGCGGTATTTATACCAAAGCGGCTGATGTTGGAGCAGACTTAGTAGGAAAAGTTGAAGCTGGAATCCCAGAAGACGATCCTAGAAACCCAGCAACTATAGCTGACAACGTAGGAGACAATGTAGGTGATGTTGCGGGTATGGGAGCCGACTTATTTGGTTCTTATGTTGCGACGGTTTTGGCTGCAATGGTATTAGGAAATTACGTAATCAACGACATGGGAGGCCAAATCACTGATAATTTTGGTGGAATGGGTCCAATATTACTTCCAATGGTTCTAGCAGGACTTGGCATTATTTTTTCCATCATCGGTACTTTTTTTGTAAGCGTAAAAGACGATGGTGCCAATGAAAATAGTGTTCAAAAAGCATTAAATCTAGGAAACTGGTCTTCAATCATACTTACATTGATTGCTTCATTTTTTGTAATAAAAGGTATGTTGCCTGAAACTATGACCATGAATATATTTGACGATGGAAAATTTGTACCAACAAGCGTTTCGTCAATGAATGTATTCTATGCGGTCTGTATAGGACTTTCTGTAGGTGCATTAATTTCCTCTATCACCGAATATTATACTGGTCTTGGTAAGACTCCAGTAATGAATATAGTAAAACAATCAGCAACAGGTGCTGCAACCAATATCATCGCAGGTCTTGCAACGGGTATGATGTCAACAGCTATGCCCGTAATCTTATTTGCTATGGCTATTTGGGGTGCTTATGAGCTTTCTGGTTTCTACGGTGTGGCTATCGCTGCTTCTGGTATGATGGCTACAACAGCCATGCAGTTGGCTATCGATGCTTTTGGGCCTATCGCAGACAATGCTGGTGGTATCGCAGAAATGAGCGAACTACCTAAAGAAGTAAGATCTCGAACAGATATTTTAGATTCTGTAGGAAACACAACAGCTGCCATTGGTAAGGGTTTTGCGATTGCATCTGCTGCTTTGACGGCATTGGCGTTATTTGCAGCCTATGTCACATTTACAGGTATTAATGGTATTAATATATTCAATGCAAAAGTTCTTGCTGCCTTATTCATAGGTGGTATGATTCCAGTGGTATTCTCAGCCTTCGCGATGAGTGCCGTGGGAAGAGCCGCTATGGACATGGTGAACGAAGTTAGAAGACAATTCAGAGAAATACCAGGTATAATGGACGGAACAGGAAAACCTGATTACAGCCGTTGCGTAGAAATATCTACACAAGCTGCATTGCGCGAAATGATGATGCCAGGAGCTATAACCATCATCACTCCTATCTTAATAGGATTTATCATGGGAGCTGAATCTTTGGGTGGTTATATGGCCGGTGTTACTGTTTCTGGTGTTATGTGGGCTATTTTCCAATCGAATGCTGGTGGAGCTTGGGACAATGCTAAGAAATCATTTGAAAAAGGTGTAGAAATTAATGGAAAAATTGAATACAAAGGCTCTGAAGCTCATAAGGCAGCGGTAACGGGTGATACCGTTGGAGATCCATTCAAAGATACTTCTGGACCATCTATGAACATTCTCATCAAATTAACTTGTTTAGTGGGATTGGCGATTGCACCTATATTAGGACAAATGGCGGGTCATGGTCACACTTCTATCAAGGTTGAAAAAGAAGCAAAGACAATCACTTATCAACCAACAAAAGCGATACCCGTAATAAAATAATTTAATCATTATTGATTTGAAAAGGGGCTGCAAGCAATTGTAGCCCTTTTTTATTTATAATAAAAAAAGAAATATTTATTAAAATCACATAAATATTAGGCTTTCGATATTTAATATGTAAATTAAATCTATTTAGCAAATTTACCTCCTATATATTTTTAGTTTTTTGATTCATGTCAAATTATTTTTCATCATTTGCAAGAAATAATATTTATTGCAGTATAACATTTTGATTTTTCTTTCGTTTATCTATAAAACATTATTTATATTTTGTGACTTAATCGTCAAGTTAGCGTATAAATAACACTAAGCAGCAGTAAAATCTTTACCCATATCCTTAATTTTTTTTAAATTTAAATAATAGATAGAACACATCCCAATGAGAAAAGTACTAATGGCGTTTGCCTTAATTTTAACTTCAAGTTTATTCATCAACGCCCAAGAAATCGCAACAAACCCTAAATTCATCATTTTCACCGACCTAAGCTCTCATTTCAAAGGTAATCAAGCATTGAATCTTGGATTTCAAAGAAATTTTGGAACTACTTCTATTGCTGCTGAAGCTAATTACTATTATGGCTATAGTTTTGCTAATAGTGAAGCTAGTGCAAAAAAGAACAATACAAAATTGAACACGGCTGACAGAAATTTAGGTTTAGCAGTGACTTACAAAAAAGTATTTGCAGATAAATCATCATTCAATACGATCAAACAATTCTATTTAGGTGGAAAGTTAGGCCTTAACAAGTTGAACTACGTCCATACTCAATTGATTCCCAATAATGTTTACAGTGCTGAAACTCCGCAAGATGTGTGCAACTGTACTGAAAAAGAAGCCAATTTGTATTCAACATCCAATACAAGAACCGATGCAATGGTTCAGTTTGGCTATCAAAGTGTTTTAAAAAATGGTTTATTCTATGACCTTTCACTAGGTACTGGGTTGGCAATGAACTTTGCAGACATCACATCTGGATCGAATTATACCAATAATTATTGCGCAATTACTGATACATATAACTATACCCAAAATAAAGGAAATACTTGGGAGAAAAACATGACATTGAACAACAATGGTGCCCCAGGATTTTCACCCCTCTTTTTAACCCAAGTATCGATTAAAATCGGTTGGGCGACATCTAGGCCAAAAAATTAATTACCTTTGCGGGATGTTAGATAATCCGATAAAGAAAGACATCCGAAGCCTAGATTTAGAAACTTTGAAGGAAGCCTTAAAAGAACAAGGTCATCCATCATTCAGAGCCACGCAAATTTTGGAATGGCTTTGGGCTAAAGGAACAAGAAATTTTTCAGAAATGAGCAATTTGCCACTTTCCATCAGGGAGTGGCTTTCTTCATTTTATACTATAAATAATTTTAGCCTAGATTTCCAACAAATAAGTCAAGACGGAACGATAAAGTCGCGTCTGGCGCTTCATGATGGCGAAAAAATAGAAACCGTTTTGATTCCAGTTCCGGATGACAAAAGATTTACGGTCTGCGTTTCTACTCAAGTGGGTTGCAGCTTGACTTGTAGTTTTTGTGCGACGGGAAGAATGGGCAGAATCCGCAATTTAGATCATTCAGAGATATACGATCAAGTAGTCTATTCTAATCAATTAAGTCTAGAAAAATACGGCCATCCCATCACCAATATCGTGTACATGGGCATGGGAGAACCTTTGCTGAATTATTCGAATGTCATGCAAAGCATAGAAAAAATAACCCACCCTAAAGTAGGTCTTGGGATGTCCCCTAGACGAATAACAATCTCTACAGCTGGAATCGCCAAGATGATAAAAAAACTGGCCGATGACCAAACCAAATGCAAGTTGGCTCTTTCTTTACACGCGGCATCAGACGAAAAAAGGAATACAATCATGCCGATAAATGAGCACAACAATCTCGCGGCTTTATTGGAGGCGCTCACTTATTTTTATGATAAAACGAAAAATAGGATTACCTATGAATATATCGCTTTTGAGGGGTTCAATGACAATATAGAAGATGCCAATCTCCTAGCAAAGTTATGTCGTAAATTTCCTGTAAAAGTTAATATCATTGAGTACAATTCTATTGGTTTGGGTGCTTTTGAAAAGTCAAGCAAATATAGATTAAACCAATTTATGCAAACTCTGGTCAATCTTGGCGTAGATGTCACAGTGCGTAAAAGCCGCGGCAAAGATATTGATGCTGCATGCGGTCAGCTTGCCAATAAAGCTTAAATAAATCTATTGGCATTTAGCCTCCAACGGAAATTTAAGCCCTTTGTAGTTTTTCAGAATTACTTTTATCGAACCAACTGAAACTGGGGATTCTATGAGCAATGGTATTTTATTTTTGTCATTTGAAACGAACACATTTAACTGGTCTGATTCTTTAAAAACGGAACCTTTTACGACCTGTGGGGAGAAGTGAAATGTATTGTATTTTCCGAGCTCCTTAATATCCTTTTTCATCTTATTCCCTAAATATTTTACATTTAGTTTCCAATTTTCATCATCCAAAAATACCTTAACTGGGAATTTTTCACCATTGCCCATCTGGCTAAAATCAAAATTTCTCGTATAATAAATTGCTGAGAGTACATCGTGCATGCACTGTTCTATATCGAATGTTTTGGTTTGAGTTTCAGTTTTACTTTTACCTTTTATCGACTCACAAGTTTTCCCTTCTTGATTAAATTTCACCTGATTATACATGGTAAATTTGCCTTCCCTGACATCTCGGGTAAATCTTTTTGGCAACAATGTTTGCTTATCAATAATGGTTTCGTAATAATCTTGAACTTTGAAAAACCATTCGTAAGACTTGTAGGTATAACCTCGTGCTGAAATTTTATAATCGCTGCCCAAATCTTCGACTTTGAATACGACTTCTCCAGCTGAAAGCCATATCAGCCCCCAATTATAATAAACTTTATATACCAATTCTTCGCCAGCCTGAAATGTACTATTTTGAACATCACATCGAGATTCCTGCGACAAGTTTTTGGATGTTTCAATTTTATTAGGATACGTCGGGTTCAAACAAAAGCTCAAAACAAAGAGTGATATACCAAGCCAGTTATTCATTTTTCTAATTTTAAATTAACAATTTTGATTCATACAAAACTATACTTAAAATATAATACAATAGTGTTACCAAATATAAAATTATGAAAATATTAACGTATTAATCTCTTCTAATCCGTATGACTTATATAGTAAAAATAGGTGTTTAAGCTATTGTGTGACCGCCTTACTCTATCAACTTAGTCCATCTCTCCGATATCAACAAAAAAGGTCTGTCATACTTACAAAAGCACAACAAACCTTTCTTTATGTAATAACTCTATAAAAACTTCCTAAAGGTTTACGTACCCCTTTTTAATGCTTTATCATCGAATTAAATACAGATTCGTTGATGGTAAGCGGATACTTTTCTTTCAGCTCATTGATCCACTCTTTTTCTAGGTATTCTTGATAATCCGCTATATAATATCCACGAGCTTCGTTCAATGTCTTTCCTGTTTTAGGGGTTATACTGGCAATTTTATGAAAATGAGAAGTTTTCGAAGTTTCATTCTTTTTTACTGCATCTTGCGCATTCACCTTCCACTCCATACCAAAAAGTTCCTGAGGGTTAGACTTTTCAACAGTTTTTTCCTCGACAGTGATGAACTGTTTGTCCTTCTTATTCAGTTTTTTATTGGTTTTTTCCCAAGTATTTTCATTAAAGTACTTAACAGCTTTGGCGATCACCTTATCATCCAAAGCATTTATTACGATGGTCTGAACTTTTGCTCTTTCGTCCCACATATACTTTCCTTTATTGGCTTCATAAAATTTTTCCAAGCCTATGGTATCTTGGGAAGCTTTGTCCCAAACCTTAATCTTGGTAATCTCGAAAAGTAAGATTCCTTCTTCATATTCACGCATTAAAGCTTTAAATTCAGGATATTTTTTCTCAAGATTTCCCTCCTCATATTTCATACAAGCCTCAGAAACCATGTCTTTATATATTTTGTGCGCCACTACTGAATTGGAAGAATCAGACACCAACATGAGTCTTTTTCTTTGATTTCTCATCAAAAATTCATCAAAATCAGCCGTAGAATAATTTTTTCCACCTAAAGAAAATAGCGGCTTGGGCTCTAGGCCGACCGTTGGTCTCCATTTATAAGTCATAAAGTCTTCGTTAAAAGTAGAAATATGCTGTTGAAGGTTACTGTTATTAACTTGATAATTTCCTTCTTTCAGCAATCTATCGATCATGGCTTGCTTAGCTATTTCTATACGGCTATCATTGCCAATCATATTCTGGAGCCTTGATTTTACTTTAGATATATCGTCCAATTCTTTTTTTGATACCCTTTTTATGATATGCCATCCGATCCTAGATTGTATCGGCGCAGAAATATCCCCATCCTTCGCAAGGGCGAAAACAGCATCTTCAAATGCCTTCTCATACCGATTGATGGTGACAATACCAAGGTTACCATCTCGGCCCATCGTAGCTTGATCCTCAGAGCTTTTAACTGCTTCGCTCCAGTTTATTTTGTCCATACGCAATAGGTTATAGAGAGAGTCAACTTTTACCTTTGCATTTGGATTTGGATCTTTGTCCGTAGTACGAACTAGGATATGAGACACCTCCATCTCTCCTCTAGCCTTTCTCTTATTGAGAATTTTTACGAGATGATAACCCATGGGTGACAATGTAACTTGACTTACTTGCCCAATCGGTGTGTTGTACACTGCATTTTCAAAAGCGTAAAACCCATTAGGCAAAATGGCAGTCAAAAAACCAATGTACCCACTTCCCGCCTTTGTGTTGTCGTCTTCTGAAAGTTCCTTTGAAAGTATTTCCCACCTTTCACCTTTGTCCAATCTTGCTTTGATTTTAGATATTTTATCAAATGCATCTAAAGAATCTTTGGTAGTGTTTCCTTTTATTTTGACCAAAATATGAGAAACTTCAATATCCTGCTTCAACCTATCATACAATTCAGCCACCAGCTTATCATTCACTTCTTTATCAGAAAGATAGGACTCCGAAAGTTGTCTTCTGTATCCTTCTAGTTCTTTTTGCAAAGCTGAAATTGTATCCAACCGCATGTCTTTGGCGGCGGCAACTTTCATCTTGAATTTTGTATAAAGATCAAGGTATTCTCTAAGTGAACTTTGCGTAAAATCAGCACTTTTTCCATTCGTTTTCTTATAGATATATTCAAATTCAGAAGCCATGACATCCGTATTGGCTACTTTGAATAAAACTGGATCTGTCTGTGCTTTTAAAACCGAAGAAAAAATAGAGAAATATATGAAAAATTGAAGGGCTATTCTATATTTCATAATAATGTGTAATTAATAATTTTGATAAAAAAATAAATGCAAAAATAATCAAACTTTTTTATATTATATATTTTATTAATTTATATTTTAATCGTCTATATAAACCCTTCTAATTCTAGGAGAAATACCTGTCAATACCTCATACGGAATCGTGTCCAACGCTCTAGCAAGGTTATCTATTGGATACTCTTTATTGAAAATAATGACTTCATCGTCTAGCTGAACATTGGGAATATCAGAAACATCGATCATACACATATCCATACAAATACTGCCAATTGTTGGGGCCTTCTTCCCTTTCACCAATACTGAAAAATTACCGTTTCCTGCGTGTCGCAAAAGGCCGTCACCATAGCCGATTCCAATTGTGGCTATCCTTGAATCTCTGCTAAGTACGCCGCGGCGACTGTACCCAATCGTTGTTCCCGCTGGATAATCTCGGATTTGGCTGATAAAAGTTTTTAGCTG
This sequence comes from Saprospiraceae bacterium, assembly GCA_016720635.1. GTDB lineage: Bacteria > Bacteroidota > Bacteroidia > Chitinophagales > Saprospiraceae > JADKKF01. The sequence continues at coordinate 77,294 of JADKKF010000008.1, read as the reverse complement.
GTGAGCGGGTTCTAAGAGACAATTAATCTTTGGATTTCCATCGATGCCATACAGCCCTATCCCAATCCTTACCATATCAAAATGCATCTGTGGAAAAAGTGAGATGCCCCCAGAATTAAGTATATGTTTTATAACATAATTCCCTAAAAATGACTCCATGATGTCACAGATCTCCTTAAAAATGAGTCCCTGTTCGATCGTATAATCCACGTGTTCTGGTTCTGAGCTGGCAGCCAGATGGGACATAATACCAATGACTTCTATTTCTTCTTTGTACTTTAACAATGAGCTTTGGATCATTAGGATATCATTTTGGACGAATCCCAAACGATGCATCCCTGTATCAAATTTGAGATGAACGGGATAGTTTTTAATTTTTTTTAGCCTCAAGAATTCCCCTAATGCATCCAATTGATAAAGGCTGAAAATCTCTGGTTCCAATCTATTTTGAGTCATCGAATCAAATTGATCCACGCCTACATTAAGGACCAAAATGGGCAATGTGATGCCATTCTGACGCAGTTCCATTCCTTCATCTAAAAAAGCGACCCCAAGGTAATCAACGAGTGAATATTGTAAAAATTTAGCCAACTCTACCAATCCCGATCCATAAGAGCCCGATTTTACCATGACCATAGATTTGGTCTGTGTTGGGATAAAAGATGCAAAGACCCTGAGATTGTGCCCAATGGAGTGCAAGTCAATTTCGAGAACTGATTGATGCGTTTTTTGAGCCAAAGAGTCAGCAACTTTAGACAAGTGATAATCGTGAGCCCCTTTAATTAAAATTCCCTCCTGCTTCAACTCTTGTAAAATAGCGCTATCCAATAAATCTTGAACATTAAGAAAATGCATTGCTTCAATTTTCTTATCTAGCCCTTTGACGACCCATGGATAGTCTTTTCCTATAAAAATAAGCCTCGAAAATCCGTGCTTTAATATCAATCCTCCAATTTCTCCATAAAGGAGTTCTTTTTCTCGCGTATCTTCCTCAAAATCTCCTAGGATCAGGGTCCTCCTATCTTTAGTACAAAAATTATCAAACGAGTTCAAAGCCAATCGAAATGAAATCAAATCGGCGCTGTACGCATCGTTCAATATCTGACATCCTTGCTTGCCTTCCAATTTTTCTAATCTGGCCGACAATTGGAACATATCATCGATCCGGGACTTTAAGGCAGTCGGATTAACTCTTAGATAAGCGGCTACAACTGCAACTTGGCACAGATTTTCAACATAAATTTCATCCCTATTTGAAATGCTTAAATCGTAATTTCTCGAGCCAAAATTGAATTGGAGATGGCGCCCAGACGCTTTGTTTTCTATCAAATCGATATGTACTTTGCCATGACCATTAAGGCTCCAAGTGAGACTTGACGGATAACTTTCACGCGACATCAGGGAGGCCAATGGTTCTGAGTTAGCATTGTATATCACCAATTTTGCCTCTTGAAATAATTTGTATTTCTCCTTAAATTTTTGATCCAATGAATCAAACCCATCATTGTGCGCGGTGCCTAAATTAGTAAAAATTCCGATTTCAGGTTTTATCATTGCTTCAAGTTGGTCCATCTCATGGGTGGTAGAAATACCCGCCTCGATGATGGCTATGGAATGGTGTTTTTGGATTTGCAATACAGAAAGGGCCACCCCAATCTGTGAATTGTAGGATTTTGGACTGCGAAACACCGCATAATCATCTTTAAGTACTCGATAAAGCCATTCTTTGACGATGGTTTTACCATTGCTACCAGTTATTCCTATTACTCTAGCTTTGACTTGTTGCCTATGATAGGCTGCCAAAGCTTGTAAAGCTTTGAGCGTATTCTTGACGACTATAAAAAAGCAATTTTCCCTTAAATTTTCAGGCGGCAATTTTTCAACCACAAAATTTTTAACACTGGCTTCGATCATTGAAGAAATAAAATGATGTCCATTGTGTTTCGGCCCTTTGATGGCAAAAAAAAGGATATTGTCGTTGATAAGTTTATTTCTGCTATCTGTAACCAAATAAAAAGCTTCATCAGATGGCAAAACACCTACTGAGGTACCATCCATAGCCGCTGTGATTTGTTCAATATTATACTTTATGAGCATATTGCCAAAATTTCAGATTGATTCCAGAGATATAACAAATTTAATCTTTATTTTTTTCTAATCCTATTGATTCCAGCCTCAGCCTTTTGATGTAGGCCATTGGCGTATTCTGAAGGTTCCATTTCCAAGCACTTTTCATAATAAGTGATAGCCTTGTCATATTTTTTTAATTCCTCGAAAATATTTCCAATAGAAAGCGCGGATCGGCATGCAAAATAAGCCGGGCTATTTTCTCCCATATCTATGACCTTTTCATAGGTTTCGATGGCATCGTGGTAGTTTTTTAGCATTTGGTATGATCGCCCCAACCTATAATTAAATTCGAGCAGGTGCTCTTTATCATCAAAGATGATGCTGGACGCATTGATAAGGGTGCGGTGAGCTTGTGCCGCATAGCCGCCATCCGACAATAACCTAGCCTTGAGCAACTCTACGTGTGGGATTTTTGATTGTTGGGCTTCAAAAAATGCACTTTTATCTTCATCGGTCTCATTAGCGCCATATTGAATACAATTTTGCATGTACTTAAAATAACTTTGATTGTTATTCTTTAAAATTCCTATCCAAGCGAGTTTTTGATATGCTTCTTTGATATAATTTTCGCCTTTAAAATTTTGCAAGAAAACAAGAATATTTTTTTCAGCACTTAGATCCAATTTTTTAAGCTTGACCATACCCTCCAATAGATCCAAATAATAAAATGGTAAAAACTCTTGAGACTTGGGCCTTAGTTTGAGGATACGTAAAGCTTCATCGTTTCTCCCTGTTCGCGAAGCGATATTGGCCAAAGCAAAATTTGCTAAAGGGTTGGTTTTGGGATTGAGAGAGCTTGTGGAGACGATATTCCAAGCCGATTCTGGGCTATTTTGAAGATAAAGCATCATAAATGCAAACATAACTACCGTCTCTAATTCGAAAATCTTCTCCTTGTTTTGTGCTTGATTTAGAGCGAGTTGTATCTCTTGAATTCCTTGGTCTATCGTCCCTTTAATGCCAATGATATTAGAAAGCCATCTATAATTGGATGGGATCGTGCCGATAAGGGCATGCATGACACCCAAACTCTTTTTATTGGGCATAAAATTTGGGTAGTCGTTTTCATTTTGATTGAGTAAGGAATAAGCCTTGCGGATGTCTAGTGCGGCAGAGGTTTTTTCATTAAATTTTAATTTTACCAAAGCCCAATGTAAATAAATATCTGCTTGACAAAACTTGTAATATGGGGAATTTTCATTGCCTTTCCTGATCATCCTAAGACGAATGTCCTTTTTACCTTTCAAAATCTGATATGTGGTTCGCTCTTCACCAATAAAAAGATTAAAGAAATCAATATAATCTTCGATGAAATACACGAGCATGTTATTGGGCTCTTGTTTTTTCATCTCTTCTACCACCTTAAGCGCATTATTCAATTGAAGGCTAGTGGCATACTGATATCCCTGAATTGCCCTTGGAGACCACTCAAAAACTTGTTGGCCCATTGATACTTGCAACCAAAAGGTAAATATTCCTACGATAAAAAATCTCAAATTACCCAATATTTGTACTACTTCTATATTCTGTTAATGAAGCGAATCATATTATAAAAAAAACCCTACAAAGCAAACGGGCTTTATAGGGTTAATTATGTTTTAAGTGAAGTAAAAATTTTATGCGAAATCCTTACTCTTCAACATCTTCGACTATCGTTGCTTTTTCTACCACTTCTTGATCGTGCAAAGCATTGGAATCTATCAAAATCCTTCCGCAATTTTCACAAACAATAATTTTCTTTGAAAGAGAAATATCTACCTGGATTTGTGGCGGTATTTGGTTAAAACAACCACCGCAAGAATCTCTCTCTACGGTCACCACGGCCAAACCATTGCGATAACTTCTTCTTACGCGATCATAAGCAAAAAGCAGCCTGTCTTCAACTTTCTTTCTTGCTTTATCTGAAAGCTTAGCTAGTTTATCCTCTTCTTTTTCGGTCTTCTCGATGATTTTAGCCAATTCTACTTTCTTATTGTCAAGCTCTTTTTGCTTGGCATCAAATTTCTTTTGTGCAATCTCAAGGGCATCCGTTTTTCCATGAATACCACCCTTAGCATCTCTAATTTTCTTTTCAGAAAGTTGAATTTCCAATTTTTGTAATTCAATTTCCTTCGTTAAAGCCTCATATTCACGATTATTCTTGACCGTGTCCAATTGCTTATTGTATCTCAATATCAACGCTTCAGCATCTTTAATATTGTGATTATGCTTGGCGATATCCGTGTCGATATCTTTCAATCCAGTACTCAAATTTTCAATCCTAGTAGAAATACCAACGATTTCATCCTCTAAATCGCTAACTTCCATCGGAAGCTCCCCTTTTAATACTTTGATTTGGTCTATTTGAGAGTCGATTTGTTGTAATTCGTATAATGTGCTTAATTTCTCAGCTATACTTATTTCTTTTTTTGCCATAAAATCTAATAATGATAATTAATCGGATTGGTAATATGCTTAGTCAAATAAACTGCAAAATTAGGTAATTTATTTCTAATTATATCATAAAATAATTCTATGGTGAATTGTTCGCTCTCAAAATGCCCCATATCGACCAAAGTTATTTGATTATTTGCCTCAAAAAATTCGTGATATTTAACATCCGCGGTCAAAAAAACATCAGCCCCTTTTTCTATTGCTGCCTTTATTAAAAATGCCCCAGAACCTCCACATAGAGCCACTTTCTGGATCTTAGGCTTAAGAATCGTAGTATGCCGCAATACCGAAACGCCGAATTTATTTTTTACATTTTGCAGAAATAAATCCATAGAGATTGCAGAAGGAAAGGTACCCAATAAACCCGCTCCAATATTTGGCAATTTTTCAACTAAAATGCTTGTATCCTCTAGACCAAGTTTGTCAGCGATCTTTTGATTTACACCGTTCTTTAACACATTATCCAAGTTTGTATGCGCAGCATATATGGCAATATTGTTTTGAATCGCCTTGATGACAATCTTTTCAACATAATGATTACCATTAATTTTTTTCAATCCTCCAAAAATAATGGGATGATGCGCAACTATCAAATTGCATCCCAATTCTATGGCTTCATCCACAACCGACTCCAAGCTATCCAAGCATATTAATATCCCCGTCACCTCTTGCTCCTCATGGCCTAAAATCAAACCAACATTATCATAAGGTTCCTGCAAATTTAATGGAGCGATATCCTCCAGCAATCGACATATGTCCTTTACAAAAACTTTCGTCATGATCCTAGTTTAAGTTTTTCAATAATACTAGAGGACGAATGCCCTTCTATGAATGGAATCGTAAGAACTTTTCCACCTTGAGATAAAACCCAGTCTGACCCAACGATGGAGTTCAGCTGATAATCTCCCCCTTTGACCAGTATATCAGGAGTGATAGCTTCGATTAATTCAAGTGGGGTATCGGTATCAAAAACCATTACATAATCCACAAAACTCAAGCACGCCAATTGAAAAATGCGATCTGAAATATTATGAATTGGCCTAGCTTCTCCCTTCAATCTTTTGACGGAAGCATCGCTATTCAGCCCAATAATCAACACTTCCCCTAATTCCGCTGCAGCTCTTAAGTAAGACAAATGCCCTGGGTGTAAAACGTCAAAACAGCCATTGGTGAAAACGACTTTTTGACCCAGCTGTTTGACTTTTTGAACTACGATTCCTCCTTCACTTTCAGTAAGCAGTTTTTTATCAATAGAATCTTTTGAAGTTCTCAAATTAAAAGTATTGGAGTTGAATTAATCTTTAGCAATTTCTTCTTCTGCATCTAGCAAAAGATGGCTTAGTTCGACTTTCTTTTTATTAATTAAGGGTAAGCTGATGAAGGCTATAATTCCCATCAAGGTACAATAACCAATTTGGATCGTAAAAAACTGAATATTGGCAAAAGAAAAGGCATCAGAAGGGGCAATATTATAAAATCCCAATCCAATAATAACCAAGGCGTGAAATGTACCCATGCCACCTGGCGAAGGAAGTATAACACCAAGTGTACCGAGTACGGCGACCACCATGGCTTGAGACATATTCAGGTGTTCTGTCGGTTTGAACGAAAAAAAACAAAAATAAGTCATCAAGTAAAACATTATCCAAATGAATATCGTATGCCCTAAAAACAACCACGGGTTCTCTACTTTTTTCACAGATTTTATTCCTTCAGAAAAGCCACTAACTAAAGACCCTACTTTATCATACAATTTCATTTGCTTTATTCTATTTTTGAAAAAGTAAAGTAAGAAAAGTCCTAGTACAAAAATCACAAATCCCCCGACAAAAAATATGGTAATCGAGTCCCCTTGCTCTAATTTCTTTTCAATATTTTCCTTTAAAAACTTTAAAAGTGTGTCGTATTCAAAAAATAAGGTAAGCAAGACGAATAAAAACATGCAAATTATATCCAATAACCTATCGACAAAAATGGTTCCCAAAATCTTTCGTGTACTTGTATTTTCATATTTGGCCAAGGCAGTTCCTCTTGCTATTTCGCCTATTCGAGGGAGTGCCAAATTAGCAAAATACCCAATCATCAGGGTATGAAAAGAATTGGCCAGTTTGGGCTCACAACCTAGGGGTTTGAGCAACATATTCCAGCGCATGGCCCTAGAAATATTACTCAAAGTAAACATAACCATCACGAGGATTAGATAAAATACGTTGACGGATTTGAAGTCTGCTATCAATTTGTCCATCAAGCTGCACTGGGCCTCTGGTATTCCTTTAAGTGCACAGTCCGCGAGGTATGCTTTGTTTTGTTGTTGAAATATTAGATACAATAAAAACAAGCCGAAAACCAAGAAAAACAAGATTTTTAAGGCTTGTTTGATAAAATTTGACATTGTATTTTTTTAAAATTACTCGGACAAAGGTAAACAGTTTCTTCCAAAAAAAAAGCAGCTCCTTTTAAAAGCTGCTTTTAGATTTTTATTGATTAAAGATTTTTATTTTTCTTTCACTACTTTGTGAATTGACTTTCCATAGTCATCCTGTACCTCTACATAAAAGACCCCAGTCGGCCATTGTGAAGCTTCAACCGTCAAGACGGATTCACCTTCAACATCACTGAATTTTTGATCGGAGATACACTTCCCATCCACTTGAAATGCCTTCACGACAATAGTTCTACTGCTGTTAGGTATTTGGATATTGATTTTATCTTGAATTGGGTTTGGATACAAGGTGATTTTTCTCGCATTACCTTGGATTTTTGCAGTCGCAATTTTTGAAAATTCTCCTTTTCCGTTAATGTCTTTATGCTCAAGTCGATAGTAATAAAGCACTCCCTTTTCAGCTTTTTTATCTTCAAACAAATATTTCTGTTCTGATATAGAATTTCTTCCCTTCGACTCAACCCACGCAATATTCTCAAACTTAATACCATCTTTACTTCTTTGCAAATTAAACCCTACATTATTCAATTCATCACTAGTGGTCCAGTTACAGAATATTGATTCTGTCGAAGCTTTTGCCTCAAAAGATTTTAATGTGATAGGCAATAAATTCAAAAGAGTTTGGGTACAAACATTTAGACACCATGAAGACAATTGTCCTCCGTCACCACTTCCATTGTCAGCTACTCGAATAGTCCATGAACCTGCGGCAGTAAGCCCATTGAATATATTAAGTGTATTATTAGGCTGATAGATCAAACCATCGACAGGAGGGCAAGGAATACTGCTATAAGTGAGTGCTGATTGAGAATCAAAGCCTAGATTAAAATTATCATTTGTACCACAAATACGCGAGATTAAATTTGCTGAAGCCCCCGTTGGCCCGATAAGGAAAAATGACAAGTCGCTAATGTAGGTATGGGTTCCAGTCACATTGCAAATATTTACATCTGAAACATTACCCGACAGGGTGATATTACTAGAGGTCGAGACCGTAATATTGGCAGAAGTACCAATCGCTGCAACTGTATTATTTGTAACCTGCTGACAAGTTGAACTTACACCATTGGATATAGTAAATGAACCAGGATTTACGTCGTAAAATATATTATTACTACAAGAAACCAATATATAGGTATTCGCTGAGATTACATTTGGGGCTGTGATTACTTGCGACCCATCATTAGGAGTATCATTGGCTAATATAGCCCATGAATTTCCTCCGTCTGTTGAGATCGAAATGTCAACATTTGCACAGTTTATTGGTGCAGCGGTTGTTCCTGCAACGTTCCATGTTATGGTTTGGTTGGTACCAGGCGTCCAATTGACTCCAGCAGATGGAGAGGTCACGACAAATGGTCCTGCAGCCGCAACTGTGGTTACAGAAACATTGGTCTCGCTAAAACATCCAAAAGCCAACTGACCAGCGGGTGCTATAGGCTGATCCCTTACAACCACTCTAAAACCCATAGTTCGAGCCACACTTGGCAATACCTCCCAAGTATTACCATTCGTACCTGCCAATATATCTGCTTGACGTGGGAAGTGTCTATATGGCACCGTCACTGGCGAATAAGACCTAAATACAGGTCCTGCAGTTTGTCCTGACGTAGGAGCAGTAGCATAGCTCACTGAGCCAGCATTTGTTTGTTCCCAACAATAAGTGATAGCGTCTCCATTGACATCGGAGCCATTAGCTGTCAAAACAAAAGGGGTTGAAATAGGAATCGAATAAGTAGAAGAAGGAACGGTCACAGTCGGTGCAGTATTCGTCATGGCCGTTGGAACAGCAGTAGAACAATCATTAGTCAGAACTTCTGCCATGATTTGGTCTAGCGATTTAAAAGAAAAATATGCATCGCTATTGCTTTGTACATTGGTAGGACTACAGATACCTGCATAGGCCATGATAGTAGAACCACTGCCTGGCTCTACTGCAGAAATGGTACTACCATTTCCACTACAACTCCCTTGATTGCTGCTGAATGTATGATTGCCTCCAAATTGATGTCCCATTTCATGCGCTACATAGTCTATATCAAATGGGTCTCCAACGGGATCTGACGATCCAGTCACTCCTCCAGCTTTAGAGCTAGCTGTACAGATACATCCCAAATAGGCGACACCACCTCCACCTGTACTAAACACATGCCCTATGTCGTAATTGGCTGTACCAATTTTTGTATCACATTCTGTTTGATTTTGGCCCAACATAGTATTTCCATTAGTATTGGTATATGCATCGGACGATGTCAAGCTGAATAGGGTATTGGTATTGCTAACCATCGTCAGGCGGCATCCAATCTCCATGGTATAAACACCACTGACTCTATTCACAGATGTCGTAACTGCACTGGTCACCAAAGCAAGTGTTCCACCATGGTAAGTAGAGTATTCATAGGTAGTCGCAATGGCCAATCTATAATTTCTGAATTTATTGCAAGCGTTTGCTCTAAAATCCAAAACGGGTGATTCTTTTTCCTCTTTTTCTATAGAAGTAGTTGAGCAGATCCAAGGAGATTCCCTCAAGGTATTGTCCCGCTTGTCATAGACTTGGTAATATTCTGTTTCTCCTTTGTACAATGGCTCTATAAAGGACAATTTTCCTTTGTCGTATATCATACCATGGAATCCCGCTAAAGTATAATCCATGAATATTTTTCTGTTAGGATTTTCAACAGAAACTCCCATGAATGTCTTGATATCTGGGTTCTGTGCCTGAAGGGCGTCTTCCATTATCTGTGTTTGTACTACGCTAAATACTTCAGAACGATTGTCTGGCAAAGGTATTTCGATAAACAACTTGCTATCTTCGGCCAAGACCTCTCTTTCATGTGGAGCCCCATCGAGGACATCCTTGACCATGGGAAAATCAATCCCTACCAGACGATATTTCGTTGGTTTGACATATCTTACCTTGTTCTCTCTTTCCAAAGATTTAATATTCTTAATATCGACCCAATAATCCTTATGGATAAACTTTTGAGCAATTGTAAAGGAACTTAAGGAGATGAGTATGGTTGCAAAAATTATTTTCTTAGTAGATAGAAAATTCATTTACCAAATTTTTTAAAAACTTAACAATTTAAAAGAAAAAAAAGCGAGGACAAAACTAAATATAATGTTTTTATAATACGCAAGATTTCTCCATTTATTTTTAAGAATTTATAAAAATTTTCAAAATGTTATTTGAGCATTTATTAAATATTCGTACCCGTTACAAGCAAATTCAAATTTTAAACAAATTTAATTTCGTTTACAAACAAATAACTCACTCTTTTCAAAATAAATAATATGAAATAGTCCTGAAAATTACATTTACTTATTGATAAAGAGGAAATCCTTTCATGAATTCATGAATTTCACCTGCTACCTTTTTTTGAGTGTCTGAATTATTCACATTTGTTAAAACTTCGTCAATCCACTCTACAACTTTGATCGATTCTGCCTCCTTGAATCCTCGCGATGTGATCGCTGGGCTTCCTATTCGGATACCCGAGGTTACCAATGGGCTTTGGTCGTCAAAAGGAACCATATTTTTATTCACCGTCAGTTCAGCGGCTACGAGCGCTTGTTCGGCTACTTTTCCTGTCAGCCCTTTAGACCGCAGATCTATGAGCATTAGGTGATTATCGGTACCGCCTGACACCACACCATATCCTTTGTTCATCAATGCCTCGCACATGACTTGAGCATTCTTCTTCACTTGTGTTTGATACTCTGTAAAACTCGGCTTTAATGCCTCACCGAATGCTACCGCTTTGGCAGCTATAACGTGCTCTAGAGGTCCTCCTTGCATACCTGGGAATACCCCACTGTTCAGTATTGCACTCATTTTGATTTTATTTCCCTTTTGCGTCAATCGACCCCAAGGATTATCTATATTTTTACCCATCATGATGATACCTCCTCTCGGTCCACGAAGCGTTTTGTGTGTGGTGGACGTGATGATATGACAATGTGGCAAAGGATCATTCAAAAGCTTGGCAGCAATCATCCCGGCTGGATGCGCGATATCAGCTAACAATAAAGCTCCCACTTCATCAGCTATACTCCTGAATGTTTCATAATCCCAATCTCTAGAATATGCCGACGCCCCACAAATGATCAATTTTGGCTTTTCACTCAAGGCCTTTTCACGAACTTTATTCATATCGATCCTGCCCGTTTCCTTCTCTACACCATAAAATACTGGACGATATACTTTACCTGAGTAATTGACCGGTGACCCGTGAGAAAGATGTCCTCCATGTGACAAATCAAAGCCCAATACCACATCTCCAGGCTGCAAACATGCCAAAAACACAGCTGCATTTGCTTGAGCTCCTGAATGTGGCTGCACGTTCGCATATTCTGCACCAAAAAGCTCCTTTAACCTGTCTATGGCCAATTGTTCGACCTGATCCACTACCTCGCACCCGCCATAATATCTCGCTCCAGGATAGCCTTCCGCATATTTGTTCGTAAGACAACTACCCATAGCACGGATGACTTCACTCGAAGTAAAATTCTCAGACGCTATAAGTTCAATTCCTCCTCGTTGACGAGCCAACTCTTTATCTATCAGATCAAATATCTTGTCCATATTTTTATTAATTTACCACAAATGTACATTCTATCTTGGCTAGTTTTCTGATTCGACTTAAGATTTATTTGATTTTTTTGGGCGCCCCCCTTTTCTCGTCCTAAAGCCGAGATCGGGTCGGGTCGTTCATGACTACACTTCGTTTCGGTCTCGTCATGATATGCCGAGACTGGGCTCGATACCTTTGTCATCGAGCCCATCATTGCCACCCCTGGCGCTTTTGCTTGGAGTTATTTGGAGTTTAAAATTATAGATTTAAACCTTGTACATGCTGCTTCCTTGGATATAGTCGAATACCTTGTCGTGTACCAAATATTGTACAGACTTGCCCTCTTTGAGCAAATTTCGAATATAAGTTGCCGAAAGATCTAGCAAAGGCGCTTCAAAAAACGACACGGTGTCGGGTAGATTGATGACCCCGTCGACCACATTTGGACGCTTATACACGTATATCGAATAATCTCTCAATATCACTTCATAGTTTTTCCATTTTTCGATGGTTGCTATGTTATCGCCGCCCATGATCAATACAAACTCGTGGGTAGGAAATTTTTCTTTCAAGTAAGTCAATGTGTCGATGGTGTAGGAGGGTTTTGGGAGTTTGAATTCCACGTCAGAGGTTCTCAATTTTGGATTGTCTTCAATGGCTATTTTTACCAAATGGAGCCTATCATAGTCATTGGCCAAAGTGGCCTTTTTCTTTAGGGGATTGTGTGGGGTCACCACGAACCATACTTGATCCAAATCGGTATGCGTGACCATATAATTAGCGATGATCAAATGCCCAATATGTATAGGATTGAACGAACCAAAGAATAATCCAATTTTCATCTCAAATTGGTTGATAATGTGGAGATTTATTCGTCACCTTCTTCAGCTGTACTTACCTCTGGCTGTGGGATCATAACCGGCATGACCAACATCAACAGATGCTCACCACTGCCCTGCTCGCCAGGGAACAAAAGTCCAGCTCTATTGGGAAGCCCCAATTCGAATTTTACCTCTTCGGTGTCCATCACCCCCAGCATTTCTATTAAAAACTTGGAGTTAAAGCCCATGATCATTGGATCCCCGTTAAATTGGCAAGCCAATTGCTCAGCTGCCTCATTAGAAAAATCGTTGTCCTGACCAGCTATAGACATACTGTCTTCTACGATATTTAGAATCGCTTGGTATGTGCTTTTGTTGGAATAAATAAATATCCTTTTTAGAGAATTCAAAAAATCCAATCTATTGATCACCAAAATATTGGGATTATTCTGTGGGATCACGTTGGAATAATCTGGATAAGTGGCATCCATCAATCGGCAGGCAACCACGGTATTTTCGCTTTCAAAAAACACAAAAGATGCGTTGAATCCGACCGAAATATTACTGTTGGCGTCAATGGCATTTTTAACCAGTGCAACAGATTTTTTAGACAAAATGAATCGACCTTCGGCTTCTCCATCTTTTTCAAAAACGGTATATTTTACCAATTTGTGGGCGTCTGTAGCTACGAAGTTTATGCAATTTTTTTGTATTTCAAACAACACACCCATCATGGCTGGTCTCACCTCATCGTTGGAGGTCGCGAAAATCGTATAATTTATGGCTCTTAAAATAAAATCTCCTTTAACCCTAATCCTTTCCACGCCTTGAGGCTTAGGCATTTTTGGAAACAAAGCTGGATCGTTACAAGCCACGCGGTATTTTCCATAAGCTGAAGTTATCTCTACGGATCTTTGCTCTTCGACGAATTCCAAAGTGATAGGCTGCGTGGGCAATGCCTTTAGGGTTTCTATCAATATTTTTGCATTCAAGGTAAGCTTGGCATTTTCTTCAGCTTCGACATGGATGGTAGATACAATATTCGTATCTCCATTGGTTGCAGAAACAGTTAGCTTATTATCCTTTAAGTCGAATAAAAAATCCTCCATAAGGGGATTAAATGAATTGGTACCAATAGAACCATAGGCTATTTGGCAGACCTTTAGCAAATCAGAAGAGGAAACTACGAATTTCATAATTGAAACTAATTTTTAGCGCATTCTTACCTAAAAAAATATCAGAATAATTCAGATCAAAAACTTTGTAAATCCTTGAAATTCAATCATCCAATATGCGAAGTTATTGGCTTTTGACCTTATTTAATAGTATAATTATCTAAATTTTTTATTTGAATGTGTAAATACCTAGTAATTAATGCATTATATGCTATCACTTCTGCGCCCAGATCTTTCCTGTGTTAAATACTGTACCTTTAAACCACGCTACTTTTTCGCTATTTTGATTGGTGATTGTAACTTCATAAAGCCTCAAGGATTTTCCTTTATTAATCTCTAAACTTGTCGCTGTCAAAATATCATCCACCCGAATAGGCTTCAGATGATTGATAGAAGTATCGATAGACACGCATTGTTCTCCATAAGAATTGGAAGCAAAGGCAAATACGCTATCTGCCAGTGAAAAACTAATCCCTCCGTGACAAATACCAAAACCATTGACCATGTCGGCACGAACTTTCATCGATATACGAGCATATCCAGGTGCCGTTTCAAGGATCTCTATACCAAGCCATTGGCTGAATAAGTCTCCTTGCATCATGGTATCTACAATTTCTCTGTGATTCATCATCGCATTTAGTGGCATTTAAATTTATCAAATGGCTCTTGGCAATCTAGGCATTGATGGAGTGATTTGCAAGGAGTAGAACCAAATAGACTGATGAGTTTTGTATTTTCGCTATTACATCTTGGGCAACTTGGATTTTTTTCATTTTGGAAAAGCCCATTTTCATTTGGCATAAGTTTTTCTGGAGGTGCGATGCCATAATTTTTTAGTTTTTCTCTACCAATTTCACTGATATCATCAGTAGTCCAAGCTGGTGAAAGTTGATATTTTACTTCGACGTTTTGATATCCTTTTTCTGCCATTGCCTTTTTGATATCGAATGCTATGATGTCCATAGCGGGACAGCCACTATACGTAGGCGAAATAAATACGGTGATGGAATTTTTTTCTTGTACGATTTCTCTTAAAATGCCCAATTCTTCAATACTGATAACAGGAATTTCAGGATCGGTCACAGCCTCTAAAACTTTCCTTATATCGGCATCAATATTCATACTACCATTCACAATTAGGATACATATTCTCCATATATTGCAATTCTGCAAGGATATAGCCCAATTTCTCTGTATGATACCCTTTTTTACCTGAATAAATCGGTTTTTTAATTTCTGGAATTTTCAATGTTGCTTCCTGCAATATACTATTTACATTGGTGTAATAGAGTTGTTCTACCTCTATTGGACTGGCACAAATCCCATTGGAAGCTGTGTACTGGTCGGCTTCCGTAGAGACAAAAAAGTCACAACTATATTTATAAAGCTCATCCACGCTCTCTTGCATGATGCTATGGGACTCTTGGGTGCCATCTCCAAGTCTGATGACCCATTCTGCACTAAATCTTTGGTGATATTTTACTTCTTTTATAGATTTAACCGCTATCTCTGCCAACCTTTGGTCGCTGGATTCGCTCAATTTTTGAAGCAATAAAATGTGAAATTGATCGAATAAAAATTGTCTTGTAATGGTTGTTCCCCAGTTACCATTTGGCATTTCTACGAGAAGGGAATTTCTATATTTTCGAGCATCCCGATACATTAGAAAATCATCTTCCTTGAATTTTCCACCGGTGGATTCAGATAGGTACTGATAATAAAGTCTCGACTGCCCCAATAAGTCAAGCGCAATATTGCTGAGAGCAATGTCTTGCTCTAGTATGGGTCCATGTCCACACCACTCGCAAAGTTGCTGTCCTAATATTAGTGTATTATCGGCGATCTGAAGGACATAATGATGAAATAAATTCAAAGAATCCCAATTTTTCATTGTATCAAAAATAGTAAGGTGTTGATAAATTTATTTTACATATTATTTACCTCATCCGGCAGTACGTAGAATGTTGGATGGCGATAAATTTTGTCAACTGCTGGTTCGAAAAACGCCTCCTTATCCTCGGGACTAGAGGCAACGATTTCTTTGGAAGGGACAACCCAGAGGCTGATACCTTCTTGCCTTCGAGTGTAGATATCTCGGGCATTTTCTAGAGCCATTTGTGCGTCAGCAGCATGTACCGATCCAGCGTGGCGGTGGTGCAACCCATTTTTGCTGCGTATGAATACCTCCCAAAGTGGCCATTCTTTTGCGCTCATAATTTTTTTATGGTAAATTTACGATTTTTTCTGCAAACCATCAAGCGCAAATGCCCTCTATTTTCTTTTCAACCACGAAGTTGGATTCATTTTTACTTCATCGCGCCATATTTCGAAATGCAACTCAGGTCGTCCTGATTCGGCTTGTATCCCCACTGTCCCGATGGATTGCCCTCCTTCGATCTGTTGTGAAGGGGTGACAAAGACCACTTCTATATTCGCATACACCGAAAAATATTTCCCATGTTGGATTATCACCATATTTTTGAAAGAAGGGACGAATCTGACTCCGAGTACGATGCCCTTTGCTACAGCCCTAATCTCAGCCTTTGGCTCTGTCAGGATGTCAATTCCATTGTTTGAGATCGTAAGCTTAGGCAAAATTGGATGGGGCTGGACCCCAAAGCCTTTGACGATGGTACCTCTCTGGACCGGCCAAGGTAATCTGCCTTTATTGGAGTCAAAGTTATCGCTCAAGGCCACCACCTCTGGAGCATCCGTAATTTCGGTTTCTTCATAGGCATTTTGCGACTTCTTAGTGGATTTCTTCTTGGATTTCTTTGTTGCAGCCTTAGATTTTTCGAGAGCCATAGCCCTTTTTCTTTTTATTTCGGCTGCTATGATTTTTTCTATTTCAGCTGCTAGCTTCTTTTGGTCATTTTTTCTTTTTACCAATTCCGCTTTCAATCGCGATTCGTCCTGTCTTAGATTTTGTATTATGATATCTTTTTGTTTCAATTCATCTGCCAATAGGGAATTCTGTTGTTGTTCTAGATCCAATAGGGATTTCTTGCTCACTTTATTGTTTTCAAGCATTTGAATTTTTTGAATCAATAAATCCTGTTTTGCAATGATGATATTGGCTTGATTATCTCTGAATCGTTTAATTTGCTTAAGATATTGCCATCTTTTGAAGGCTTGGTTGATGGATGATGAAGAAAATACGAATAGAAAATCGCTCATCCCGAGGTGCATTTTATATGCCTTTTTAAGAATATTGCTGTATTCTATTTGAAGCTTTTGTATTTCTTTCTGCAAAATATCTACCTCCAGGATGGAGTTTTCGATGATACCTTGGGCATTCTTAACTTCGAGTGATAGAGTTGCCATGACTTCTTGTCTCTTGCCTATTTTATTTTGAAGCGTGTTGTAAGATTGTAAAATTTGTTCTTTGTCTTTACGAGTTTGTTCTAATTGTTGTGCGGTCTCTTCTATTTCTCTAAGCAATGTTCTTCTGCGCTCCTCCAACTGACTTTTGGTCTGTGCATCCAGCGAAAACGCACAAAATACGATCAGAAGGAGTGTATAAATAAATTTAATTTTTTGCACAAAGACCATAAATCCAACCTTGGGTTCTTCCAAGTTTTAATTGTTATATGTTAAAAAAATAAATACAAATATAGAATTAATTTTTAGAACCTTCGCAAATCGCTCATTATCGATTACTTGAGCAAGTTAGAATAAAGCGACAAATATTGATTGGTTGCATTTTCTAATTTGAATTTTTGTAGGTGTTTAGGTATTTTTTTGAGGTATTCTTCCCTCCAGCTTTGATCGTTCAGGGCTTTAATCAGGGCGTCTCTAATTTCTTGAGGATTGGCGCAGTCCACTAAGCAGGCACCTTCTCCCCCCGCCTCTTTGAGAGAAGAGTGCTTATGGGTTATCGTTAGGGTGCCAGTACAAAGCGATTCTAAAACGGGGATACCAAATCCTTCTGATAGGCTGGGATAGATGCTGGCCACCGATGACTTATATAATACAGGCAATTTTTCATAAGGAAATGCTTCAAAAAATACAAACCAAGGTTTCAAATTTTCACTTTTTATATATGATTTGATCTCAGCAAGATAAGTTTTACCGGTACCCAAAACAACTAATGGAATTCTATCCTTTTCATCCATCAAGTGAATGGCTTTCACTAAATTTAATAGATTTTTTCGCTCGATAATACTTCCAACATATAAAAAGAATCTTTCAGGCAATTTAAACTTTGTTCTGAGCTCATCCATTTCTTTTTGGCTAATGGCTTGCCAAAATCTAGGGTGGCATGATTGATATATAACTTCGATTTTGGATGATTTGGTTTCAGGATAGTACTGCAATATGGCTTCTTTGGTGGCTTCTGATATTGCCACTATTTTATCCGCATATTCGCAGGCTTTTTTGGATTTTATATTATAAAATTGTCGATCTATCCAGGGATATTGTTGTGGAAATTCAAGAAATATAATATCGTGAATCGTGACCACTTTTTTTACGTTGGTCTGTAAGATGGCTTTAGGTATCTCTGCACTCAAACCGTGATATATATCCAATTGATATTTTTCAATCAATTTTGGAATCTCAAAATGTCGCCACGAAATAGTAATGCCGTGAGTACAATGGTGCAATATGTATTTTTGTCCGTCAAAGAACTCTGAATTGAAACTATTTTCTTTTGGTTTAGCACAAAACAGGTGAATTTCTAATTCAGGACACATGGTTCTGAGCGAAGAAACCAAAGTTCTAGAATAATTCCCAAGGCCTGTATTATTATGAAATAATCTATGCGCATCAAAGCCAATTTTGAATTTCATTCTTGTAATTATACCCAAGGTGATTAATTTGATTTACTTTTAGCAAGACTTTTCAATATAATTAATGGTATTTTTGGTATTAGGTTTATGACTTAGAGCTTTTTAGAAAACAAATTTTTTATTTTAAGAAAAAAATGATCTCAGTATCTGAAAAATGGGCACAAAGTATCTTTGATTTTAAGATTCATTTGAAGCTGGAAAAGAATCTAGCTGACAATACGATCGAATCATACGTTCGCGATGTTGAAAAACTCAGTTCTTTCTGCATTGAGCAGGGTCAAATCCCACCAAATCAAGTCAAAGAAAGTGAAATTACTGCTTGCATTGAGAATTTATTGAGGTCAAACTACTCTAATAAAAGTCAAGCTCGTTTGTTATCTGGTTTTAAATCTTTCTTTAAATTTTTATTGCTAGAAAATAATCTGGACTATGACCCTACGGCGCTGATCGATGGTCCCAAGGTGAGTAAATCACTTCCTGATGTCCTCGAAATCAGCGAGATCATGGAGATGTTGAATTGTATAGACCTCTCACTTCCACAAGGTCATCGAAATAGGGCAATTTTAGAAACTTTGTACGCTTCTGGACTACGGGTTTCAGAACTGATAAATTTAAAATTGACCAATTTATACGTAGATCTGGGCGTCCTCAAGGTCATCGGCAAAGGAGACAAAGAAAGATGGGTTCCGATCGGTCCAGATGCATTAGCTCAAATAAACAATTATGTACAGCACGAACGCTCATCGCTCAAAATAGCCAAAGGCCACGAGGATTTTGTTTTTTTGAATAGGAGAGGAAAAAAGTTAACCCGCGAGATGATTTTCCTCATCATCAAAGATACTGCCGCCAAAGCCAATATCCAGAAAGACATAAGTCCACATACTTTTAGACATTCGTTCGCTACACATTTGGTAGAAGGGGGAGCTGATCTAAGAGCGGTCCAAGAGATGCTGGGTCATGAATCCATCACAACCACCGAGATATACACCCATCTAGACACTGCATTCCTGAGGGCTACCGTCCTACAATATCATCCAATTAATAAAATTTCGAAAACATGATAAAAAGACTTTCGGCCATCCTAGGGCTTATATGTGTTATTGTTTTTTGCATCGCAGCGATAATGATGTATCGGACTGAACAAGATATATATAGGGTTACAATGATTGCAATGGTGGTATTTGGAGCTACAATATATATCCTGAGCAATCAAATTGATTGGTGGTTTTTCAAAAAAATTCCTCCAAAAATAGATGATCTTTTTAAATCGAAATGGCTATTCATGGATCCATTTTATCAATCTTTGAACAAGGAGGAATCGGCCCTTTTTGAGCATAGGATGTCCTTGTATATTGAAGCCAAAGAGTGGATACCCAAACAATTTGAAATCGTGCCATCCGAAATCCAACACATTATTGCTTATTATGCGGTAAGAACCTCTTGGGAGTCTGGCAAATTTTTGTATGAACCATATGACCGCATAGTTGTATATGCACACGCCTTTGTCACACCTGAAATTCCCAATACATTCCACCATGTCGAGAAATATCAAGAAGATGGCGTTTTGCTTTTTACAGCGGATAGCCTTCAACCCGTGTTGCAGAAGATTAAGCCATTTTTCAATCCCGCGCTCTACATCTTTTTGACCATTGATGCGCCCAAAGAATCAAATGCCTTCGACTGGGATAAATTTCACCAAAAAACTGGAATTTCTAAAAATAATGTAGAAGAAATAATTGGAAAGGAAGTAACAATTGATTACAATGCATTGGAAAATTTTATGTATTTTTACAAATAATAATAAAATCTTTATTTCAAATAAAATTGCAATTTACTATGAAAAAAACTGGTCATAAATCCCTAACACTTCAAAAATCTTCTCTAATATTTATGGTGCTTTTTGCCACAAAAACATTAATGAGTCAAGAAATTATTCAAGAAGTTACGGAACCCAAAAGAGCCCATGAAATTGGCGTTAATGTCACGGAATTACTTTCCAATTTTCTGAGTTTTACCAATACGGCAGTAAGCACTGATCCATATTTTTTGGTTTATAAAAGATTGAATAAAAAAAGCACAGGGGCCTTTAGAGCTGGCATAGGTCTTAGGATGAGAAATGAAAGCAATGATCGAAGTGGTTTAAATAATAAACTCAAATTGAATAATGTCAATTTAAGAATTGGTTATGAGTGGAGGTATTCCATCACTTCAAGATGGCTATTTTACCCTGGGATGGATTTATATTACGACCATTCAGACAGCTATCAAGAAATTGAAACTCGGTTTGATAAATCTGTGTTGAAGTCAAATTCTAATTCAGTTGGATTGGGATTGGTATTGGGTACTCAATTTGAAATAAGCAAACGAATCTCCATAGGTACAGAAGCTGCCCTCACATTGAAGACTGGTTGGGGGAAGTTTTCAGAAAATTTCCAAGCATTTCCAAATCAAAACACGGAATCTAAGTCAAAAAGCACAAATATCTCACAGATACCTCCAACTTCACTTTACCTTCTGGTGAGATTTTAAGTTTGGTTGGATTTTTAAAAAATAAAATTTAAAGAATACCTGCTTACAAAGTCAGGAACCATTAGATTATTTATAAATTAAGCCATATTCAACTCCACAAAAACACCACAATGATCTGAGTGAATGTCCTGATTGTAATGACCCGCTGCCGTTATCAGGTTTTGCATATCCTTTGTAACGGAAATATTATCGATCCGCCAACCCTTGTTTTGACCGCGTGAATTGAATCTAGCCGACCACCAACTGTATTCTACTTTGTCGGGGTGAATCTTTCTAAAACTATCCACCATGCCTCCTTCTGAAAACCACTTGGTCATCCAAGTCCGCTCTTCGGGCAGAAATCCACTACTTTTTTTATTGCCTTTTGGGTCGTGAATATCGATCTCTTGATGTGCTATATTAAAGTCTCCAAGGACTATCGTATTGGGATATTTTGATTTGTAATCTTGTAAAAAGAAATAAAAATCATCTAAAAATTCGAATTTGAAATCTTGTCTGAGTTCTCCACTCGTACCCGAAGGAAAATAGCAATTCATAAGTGAAAAGTCATCAAATTCGGTAATTAAAATCCTTCCTTCGCTATCATACTTGGCATTACCCATCCCTGCTATGACATTACGTGGCGTCCTTTTGGTAAGGGTAAGAGTCCCACTGTATCCCTTCTTCTCCGCACTATGCCAATAAGCGTGATATCCATGGTTTAAAAGTAAATCCAAATTTACTTGATCCGCAGAAGCCTTGGTTTCTTGGATACACAGGATTTCAGGATTTTGATCCAAAACCCATTGTTCGAAACCTTTTTTTTGTGCAGCTCTTATACCATTGGTATTGTATGAAATTATTTTCATTTTTTTTATAATTTATAACTATATAGACGGTTTGCAAAAATATAACAACTTAAGCTTTAAATCAATTTTTAAAATCCCATTAGGATAAAATCCATAATTTTACAAAAAATATAATATATGTCCACGTTTGAGCCGATTATCCATGACACCATGGAACCAGAACAAAAAGCCCTTGAAATCAACCTCAATGATAAAATATACGGCGCATTTGCCGAAATAGGTGCAGGACAAGAAGTGGCGAGATATTTCTTCCAAGCTGGGGGCGCTGCAGGTACCATTGCCAAATCCATGTCGGCTTATGACAAAATTTTTTCAGACAAAATCTATGGAGCTGAGGAGCATGGGCGGTACGTCTGCATGTCCCGCTTGTACAAAATGCTCGACCACGAATACAATCTTATGGAGTCGAGACTTAGGGAGTCGCGTCCTGGTACCAATTTTTTCGTATTCGCAGATACCGTCTCTGCTATTAACTACCAAAAAACCACCAAAGGTGAAGGATGGATTGGCATTCGGTTTCAATTGAGTCCTAATTCTAAACCAAACGATTTAATCGTTCATGTAAAAATGCTTGACAATGACAATAAACTACAACAACAAGCAGTAGGAATCCTGGGGGTAAATATGTTATATGCATGTTATTTTAAAAACGATGGGATAAAAGGTGCTTTGTTGTCGTTTATGGATAACCTTCAAGGTCGCGTTCAGGTGGACATGATTCGATTAAATGGCGAAGATTTTAAGCATATAGACAATAGACTGCTCAGCTTGAATTTGGTAAAACACAACATGACAGACGTGGCCATGTTTGGTGCTGATGGCATCAATATACACCCATCCGAATTTTTATACAAAAAACAAGTACTAGTGGTCAGAGGAAGATTTAGACCCCTTAACCTCGTAAACGAGGCGATGATAGTAGCAGGCAAATCAGCTTTTTTAGAAGAAGAAGGAGTAGATCCAGTCAAAGCGACGGTGCTCACAGAGATGACCATCGACGACTTGATGTCTGAAGGCAGCATCAATAAGCAAGATTTTTTGGATCGGGTCACCATCCTCAATGAGTTGGGATTTACAGTAGTAATATCCAATTGTGGTCAGCATCAAAAATTGATCAATTATCTTTTGGATTATAAAATCAATAAGATTGGCTTCGTCATGGGAATATGGCATCTACAATCGATCATCGAAGAAAAATATGAGCAAAACAAAGACAATCGACTATTGACCGCTTTTGGCGACCTATTTACCAAACAAGTAAAAATATTTGCCTACCCTTCTATCTCTCATGAAGGCAACATAATTAAAATATCTTCATTGAAAGTACCCGAAGGCATGAAATTTTTATTCCAACATCTATTGGCCAATGATCAAATAGAGGATTTGAAGATAGAAGATGAGAGCATTTTGGATATATATTCCAAGGATGTATTCCAAAATCTAAAGACAAAAGATGCCCAGTGGGAATCGAAAGTCCCAGCAAGGGTGGTAGCCCTGATTAAAGAAAAAGCCCTTTTCGGATATCAATAATGTCTCGGTGTTTCGATAAACGCAGAATTTGCTTCTCTGAGTTTATCTAACAATTCGCTTAATTTTTCAGCATCCGCTTCATCAAATTCAAGATGTGTAATGAATTTGTTATCAAATGCAGTAATTAATTTTTTCATCATTGCCTCTCCCTCTGGAGTAATACTCACATACTGAACTCTCTTATCACGCTCGGCCTTAATTTTGTAAATCAGCCCTTTCTCGGCCAATTTGTCTGTAAGTCGAGTAGCGTTAGGGGATTTGTCCAAAAGTCCGACTTTTAGATAATTCATCGTAACTTTTTTCTTTGCCCCTTTGAGGATTCTTAGAATATTAAACTGTTGAAATGATAAATCATAAGCACGTAACCCATTTTCATGGATGTGCTGTATCATATTACCCGTGAATATACAATTCACCAAAGCTTTATGAATCGAGCTTTTAAATTTACTATTAATTTCCTTTTCAATTGTTACCATAAGTGCAGTCTGGTCTGAAAACATATGCGAAATTAATTAAATATACACAAAGTAAATGAAAAAAAAATATATTTTTGATTTAATACCGTAGTTTTTTACCGATTGCCGTAATTTCGTTTTATGAATTACAGGAAATTTAGTATCAAATATACTTTTTATTTCTTTTTTATTGCATTTTTTTTTACATTTTCATGTACAGAAAAAAAAAGATCTGATTTGGGAGACACTTCTGAGATTAGATTGACTTTTCAAAAATATATCGGAAACCTAATAAATGACATTGATTTAGAACTTAATTCGAAAATTAACAGCGATTTTTTTCAAATTTCTTTTGTGCACAATGTTCCTAAAATTACAGCCAACAATGTTCTTTCTTTATACAAAGGGATTTATTACTTTTTAGAAAAAAATAAGCTCTTTTCAAAACAACTCAATTCGTTCCATACTGAAAAATTTAATGGTTGGCACCCAGCCGATGAAGAACTGCACGTCGCTACTACACAATTTAGAATGTTTGGAGGCGATGAAACATTTGACTATTGTGACCACTGGAATTGGGATAAATGGGAATCTACAATAGAGTATGCAGCGATGCATGGGTTCAATACTTTCTACTGTCCTCTTGCGTACACACAAGCCATGCACAATACTTGGGTAAAACTTGGGTTGCAAAGCCCCGATTTAGAAGAAGCCATACCTGGAATTTTCGCGGGATCATTAGGCCGTCAGGGCGGCATCACCTCGAGAAGGGCCAGCTATATGCCTTCTGCTTATCGCAAAAAACATCACGACCTCCAAATTAAAATTGCCGCCAAACTTAAGTCCCTAGGCATGAAAATGGTTATTCCCGCATTCAATGGTTACATCACTGATGGCTATATAAAAATAAATCCATCGGTAAAATATGTCAATCTATTATCTATGCCCAAGGGTGCTGAAAGGATTTATCGCATCTCTTGGTCCGACATTGCGTACTCCAATATTCAAAATTTATATTTGACCGAAATAGAAAAATTATATGGTGATTTCACTTATTGTTTTTTTTCTCCTGTCAATGAACAAACGGCCCAAACGATTAGATTTGGAACCAAAGACCTAAAAAGTCTTGGTGCACTTATTAAAAAAATGTTGTTAAATTCTGGCTCTGATAGAGTTTGGATCATCAATTCTCAACCCATTCATCTGAATCATTTGGGCAACACCCCAGCTAGCCTGGAGGCACTTTTTTCAGATATTTTAGACCAAAGAGTCCTCCTTCTTGAAGGGATCTCAGAAACTGAATCTTTGTTTTTTTACAAAGCTCAAATGAACACTATTTTAAATTTTGGGCAAAGGACTAGATTTTTGAAAGATAGAGTAGAACACCTAAAAACTGGATTGGATTTTTATAAAGAGTCGTTTGCGGGACACCGAACGAATCCTCCCAATGGTATAGCGTGGTCCAATGCACCTATTACAAATCATTTTTTAGAATCTGCACTCATAGGAGATTATGGCTGGGGTATTTCTTATCAAGATACCTTGGATTTAGACAAAAAATACTTAGATCAATTTGGCGAATTGCCCGACGACGTGATTCAATCTTTAAAATTTCTTAGCAACTACACTTTTAGTAAAAACAACAATTTTTTGGATATTTTTCACCACGATCATTATTATTTTCAGCAAAAATCCACCATAGATTTGGCAGTGAGTATCATTCCTACACCTACCCAAACTTGCAAATCCTCTCTTAACACGCTAGTGCAATATTACAAACTACACTCTGACCATGATTTACTTAAAAAAGAAATTTCATTTTTCTTATTTCAAATTTTATCCAATCAATTCGACAAAAACCTCGCCGTCTTAACCAATTCTTTGTTGATTGCTCGCGGTCAAGAAGTCAATTCCCTACTAGAAAAGCTCAATGCAAATGCCAAACTTTTAGATTATATTCTTACCGTTTACCTAGAGGGAGAGGATATCTTCTCGGTTCAGAATGATATCAATAAGGTCCTTGGAAAAACTGCTATGTACGACGATAATATCAAAAAACTCAACTGGTTTTACGCCTATTTGCTTCCAAATATATCTGTGGGAGATTCCCGAGGGCTGCGTGGAGGGATCATTAGTTCTTACTATCTCAAGCGATGGAGAACTTATTTTCAGCTTTATTACAAGTACAATTATCTGAATTTCAAAAAAATTGACAAATTGATGGTAGCATGGAAAGATAATTGGATTAAGTCCAATACAGAAAAAGCCCCCATCGAACCGTCCGAGAATCCTACGAATACTTTCCTAAATTGTTTACAATTTATTGAATAATAGGCCTAATTAACCTACTTTTGCATTGTATTCCGTAAAACATTTCAATGATTTTATCATGAAAAAAGTAGTCAATTCAGCCAATGCACCAGCACCCATCGGTCCTTACAATCAAAGTATTCAGGCGGCTGGCCTCCTTTTTATAAGCGGTCAAATCGGCATAAATCCTCTGAGTGGTGACATCGTCACTGGATCGATAGAAGATGAAACTCGACAAGTCTGTCACAATTTGGGTGAGATCCTCAAAGTCAATGGATTATCCTACGAGGATGTGGTTAAATGCTCCGTTTTTGTAAAGGATATGCATCTGTTCTCTAGAATTAACGCTGTGTATTCTCAATTTTTTCATGAAGAAACCGCCCCAGCTAGAGAATTGGTCGAAGTGAGCAATCTCCCTAGATTCGTCAATATTGAAATCTCAGCCATTGCTGTTCTTAAAAACTAATAAAACATGTCCGCAAAGAGAGTACTTTCTGGTATCCAGCCCACTGGTGATATACATCTAGGCAATTATTTTGGTGCCGTTAAAAATTGGGTTCAACTTCAAGATTCTTATCAATGTACCTACAGTGTCGTTGATTATCATTCTATGACCATGCCTTATGTTCCTGCCCAATTGAGGGAAAATACCTGGTCGATGGTATTCCAATTGTTGGCTTGCGGCGTAGATCCAAAAAATTTATTCATACAAAGCCTCGTACCAGAACATACAGAATTGGCATGGGTTCTAGGGTGTATCACCTCATTCGGTGAGCTACAGAGAATGACCCAATTCAAAGACAAAAGCGACCAATTAAAGGAGTCTAACAAAGAATCTTTTGTATCCACGGGTCTTTTCTTCTATCCAATACTACAGGCCGCTGATATATTGATATATCACGCCAATTTTGTGCCCGTAGGCAAAGACCAAGAACAGCACTTAGAGCTTTCTCGCAATATTGCCGCTAGGTTTAACCATCAGTTCTGTTCTGAGGAAAATCCATATTTTCATCATCCAGAACCATTATTTACCGAGACTCCCAAAATCTTGAGCCTTGCGGATCCAAACAAAAAAATGAGCAAAAGTCTTGGCGAAAAACATTTTATCAACCTTTTCAGCGATTCTGAAATCATCAGAAAACAAGTAAAAACAGCCGTAACT
The DNA here is from genome assembly GCA_016720635.1 of Saprospiraceae bacterium. GTDB lineage: Bacteria > Bacteroidota > Bacteroidia > Chitinophagales > Saprospiraceae > JADKKF01. The sequence continues at coordinate 50,094 of JADKKF010000008.1, read as the reverse complement.
GATACAGGTTCGGTCCCTTCTGAAACGATGAGCCCTGGTGTTGCCAATCTTTTTGAGCTTCTTAAAGCTTGCGGTAATCAGCAAGCACATGCGTCTCTTTTGAGCGATTATCACCAGCAACAATTAAAATATTCCCAACTAAAGGAGGCCGTAGCAGACTCGATCATCGCGCTTTGCGCTCCAATCAAGGAGAAATATGAGGCGCTTCGCTCCGATGAGGACAATATAAAAGAGCAAATAAGAAATAGCTCTGGCGAAATTCGCAAAATGGCGCAAAAAACGATGAGGGAAGTAAAAGAACTGGTTGGTATCTTAAATGTATAAATTCTCTTATTGCTTCTAAATTCTTTGAATCAGATTCCCCAACCACGTGCTTTCAATCTCCAGCACCTTGGTCAGTAACTTATCTGCCTTGGTAGAATATAGGTTGATATCGTCTAGTACTTGGTTGAATGTTTCGTTTTGTGGGGTTGAATCCGCTACCAATTTACATTCCTCCACCAATTTTTGTAAGGGCTCAAGTTCTTTTCTCTTGCGCACTAAAATGATATGTTTGATTATTTTCTTTAGGTCTTTTTCTGCAAAATAATATTCTTTCCGTGAACCCAATAGATTTTTTTTACCGATCAAATTCCACTCCATCAGCTGGGAGATATGGTTGTGAACATTGCCGCGAGAGATCCTAAGCGCTTTCATTATTTGATCATGACATAACGCATCCTCACTAATCAACAGAAGCGCATGAATTTGACCCATCGCCTTGCTGATACCCCAATTAGGAGAGATCTCGCCCCATCTATTGATAAATAGCCGTTTAGCCTCTGATAAAACAATCATAAGTTTCCAACAATCACAATCCTTTAAAGTTGAATAAATTTGGCGTGTCCCTCGTTTTCTTCTCGGGTCAGGCTATTCGTGGGTACCGTCTCGCTTTTTGCCATAAACCTACTAATTTTCAAAATCGAGACTCACATCTTTAGACAATAAATTGCTTGATTTAAGATGTGACCACTACTATCCTTCACGCGGCGTGGTTTTACTCTTCGTTTATGAATGGTGGATTTACGACCTTCGCCTTCATGCGCTTTTCGCCGATTCCAATCCATATCGAAGTGCCTTTTTTTGCCTGAGATGATTTTACATATCCCATCCCGATAGGTGTATCTAACGACGGGGACAATGTTCCAGATGTTACTACTCCTATCTCACTATCTGATTCATCGTAAATAGGATAACCCTTGCGCGGTACCCTTCTGTCCTCCATTACGAATCCGACAAGCTTCTTAGTAACTTTCTGAGCTTTCTGTTCCATAAAAATATCAGAACTATTGAATGGGCCTTTATCTAATTTTGTTATCCAACCTAGACCAGCCTCCAACGGAGAAGTTGTATCATCTATATCATTGCCGTATAGACAAAATCTCATCTCCAGTCGCAATGTATCTCTACAGCCCAATCCACTCGGCTTAAGGCCATATTCTTGACCTGCTTCTATCAATGCCTCCCATATTTTTATCAGATCCTCATTCTTTGCATATATTTCAAATCCACCCGCACCAGTATATCCTGTGGCAGAAACCAGAACATTGCTTATACCCGCGACTGTCCCTTTTTCAAAATGATAATAAACCATTTTGTTCAACTCCATTGTTGTCAGTTTTCCTAAAACACTTGCAGCCTTTGGCCCTTGCAAAGCTATAAGCCCAGTCTTTTCACTGATGTCTTCCAAACTTAACTCCATTGAGCCTTTTTGTTCTTCAAGCCAGTTCCAATCTTTTTCTATGTTGGATGCATTTACGACGAGCATATACGCCTTTTCACCATCTGAGCATCTTGTTTCATCTAATCGATATACGAGCAAGTCATCGATGATTCCACCATTGAGATTAGGAAAACAAGAATATTGAACTTGCCCTATCTCCAATTTATTGACATCATTGCTAGTGACTCTCTGCAAAAATTCTTCTGCATCTTTTCCCTTCACAATAAACTCACCCATATGCGAGACATCGAAAAGCCCTACGGCGTTTCTTACTGCCAAGTGCTCCTCGATAATGCTGGTATAAGATACAGGCATGTTGTACCCTGCGAAGGGTACCATTTTTGCCCCTAACTTCACATGATTATCAAACAATATGGTATTAATCATCCAAATACAGATTTATTTCGTTAGTCTTTATTCCGATAAGTGCTTATCGAATTCCGTGCATCATTTTCTTCAATCGTGGAGATATAGCGAATAGCAATATAGAAGCAATACCACACAAAACGACGAATACCATAAAAAATTCATACAAATTGTGGATTGTAAATCCCGCGAAAGAGGGATAATCTATACTAATCTTGTTTTTCACTAAAAAATCTAATTGTTGTGCTGTTGGAGTAATCGACTTATCCAAGATTCCTTGGAGATTAATTCCATTTTCACTTGCTAATTTAAACTGTTCACCCGTAGCTGGAAGGATTGCACCCAGAGTACCTGCCAAAGCATATCCCGATGCATTTGAAAGAAAAAATACCCCAAACAATAATGAAGAAAACCTTTTAGGAGCGAGCTTTCCTACTAATGAAAGACCTATGGGTGACAAACACAACTCACCAAAGGTTTGGATTAAATACAGCAAAATCAACCATTTAACGGCCAAAAGTCCTGTATTGCCCAAATTGGCAACATTATTCGCTATAATAAAATAACTCACCGCTATCAAGGCAAGTCCTATGGATTGCTTTACAGGGGCAGCTGGCTCCTGGCCATTCGCTCTCATCTTATCCCACAAATAACTAAATGGAAAAGCAAACATCATAACGAAAAGACCATTAAATATCTGAACCATTGATGGTGGAATATTATACCCCAAGAAATTTCTATCCGTTTGGTTATCAGCGATGAAGGTCAATGAAGATCCAGCTTGCTCAAAAGCCGCCCAAAAGAATATGATAAAAAATGATACGATATAAATGACTAATACCCTATCCCTTTCGATTTTTGTCAACGAACTATCAGACAATATCAATCCAGCCAAAGTTATACCAGAGGCATAAATGAACGAATAGATGAGATTTACACCAACGACTTTGAAAAATACCATGACCAAACACAAAAATACCAATACCGAAATCGTCAAAGCTTTATTCGTAAATTGTGCAGATTGCGCCTCTCCTTCTTCATAATCACTGGCCAAATTCTTAGAAGGCAACCCTCCTATTGGTCTGCCTTCAGGGGTTACAACGTATTTATCTTTCAATAGAAAGAATGTCAAAGATCCAATCAACATGGCAATACCCGCTGCCAAAAAGCCCCATTTGAATGCAAAAACATCTCTATTACCAGCCGCATCGGTAACATCTCCTAATAATGGACACAAATATTGGCCTAGGAATGCTCCCATATTTATACCCATATAAAATATTGTAAATGCAGTGTCCAATTTGTTCTTCTCCTCTTTAGGATATAAGCTAGACACCATACTTGAAATATTTGGCTTGAAAAAGCCATTTCCAAATATGATGATACCTAGAGCTACATACAACATCGTTGTAGCCAAAGGGAGATTAGTCGAGAAAATTGATGCTGAAAAAAACAAGGTAAATTGTCCGATAGCCATCAACAAACCACCCAATAAGATGCAATTCCTGTTTCCTAAAAATCTATCAGATATAAAGCCACCGAGCATTGGCGTAAGGTAACAAAGCCCAAGAAATCCACCATAAATGATAGAAGATTGCTCCTTGCTCATCATAAGGGCATTTACGATGAAAAGCGTCAATATGGTACGCATTCCATAGAAGTTGAAACGTTCCCACATTTCAGTTCCGAATAATACCCATAGTCCTTTTGGATGCACCATTGCTTTTTCTGACATAATTTACGCGATTTTAATTGGTAATACTTTAATCTAATATTGTTTAAAAATCAATTACTCTTAAGTATTTTAAAAGTAGCCATCGATTCGTTATTTCTATATAATTCAACGAGGTATAATCCTACTGGTAATGTACTCACTGAAATTTTTGACCTAGAGTCCACTCTTTCTTCCAAAACTTTAGCCCCAAAAATATTCTTGATCGACAATACAAATGTCTCTTCCCCGATATTTAATCTGTCTAAATATAAAATATCTCTACACGGATTTGGATATAAAGATCCCAACTGGGATAAACTTTGATTAGAAGTACTAATAATCGTTTCCCTCCTCGTAGTACCATTGCCTCTGAGCACCCATATATCTGGATCCAATTGTATTGAATCAACAATATAAGGATAATCTATGGTAAATAATTGGCCATTATAAGTATTATTTATTCTTATAATTGAATCAACACCCGACGAAGAGAATACTTTTATTGGCAAAGGCATTTCATAAAATGAAACACTGGCATGGCTTTGCGTCTGATTAACCCGAATTTTTAACTGGCCAAAAGTATTTTCAGGTGCATCGTATTGTATATTATAAGTTGGGAAACCTTGTCCATAATACCAATCGTCAAAAAAACCTACCAATGAGGTTCCTAACTTCTGTTCCATTTTCTCCCTAAACTGATAAACCCTAGCGAATCTATAAGCCAAACTGGTATCGCTGGTATAAGATTTTAGTCCTTCAAAAAATTTTGTATCCCCCATCACCCATCTAAGCATATGTAATATATAGGCACCTTTACGGTAAGATAATCTACTATTAAATATCCTTCCTACATTAGCTGTATCGGTTACATAAACAGATCCATCTGGTTGTGAAATTACGCTGCTTCTGATACCATTTAAAAATGGTCTAAAATAAATAGGCCTGATGCGCTCATAAGCCAAACCAGACATATACGTCGCAAAACCTTCATTCAACCAAATATCTTGCCAGCTTCCGCAGGTAATTTTATCTCCAAACCACTGATGACCCAATTCATGTGCTAACAATTCAAATCCATAGTTGATGACAAATGTCATAGTTTGGTGTTCCATACCACCTCCCCAACCAAACTGAGCGTGACCATATTTTTCTTTCCAAAATGGGTAGGCACCTACCATATCTTCAAACTCAATCATAACATTCACCAAATCCTTGGTGCCTTGTTTTGCTTGTGATAAATCCTCAGGATATACATAATTCAGTATCTCCATTGGTCCATTTTTCAAAATTACTGTATCGCTATAAACTGAATAATTTGTTACTGCGAAAGCAACCAAATACGAAGCAATTGGATACCTATGCTTCCAATAATAAGTAATTTTGTCATCGACGGTTGTTTCCGATATCAACAATCCATTAGCGCCAACCCTATATCCAGATGGACAAGTAATGACTATATCAATCGAATCAGCTTTATCAGTCAATGAATTTTTACAAGGCCACCAATCTTCTGCACCATAAGGCTCACTCAAGGTCCACATCACGGGATCAAGATCATTATTATGTCTAGAAAGATTGAAAGAACCAAAACCAGTTTGAGGCGGAACACCATTATAAGAAATCTCGACTGAATCTACGTGGTTAGCTGGTAAGGTAGTATTAAAATTTATCACAAATACATTTGCAATGCTTGTATCTACTTGAATGTTGGGGTAATTTTGAGAATAGACTCCTGTAATCAGCAATTCATCTCTAAGGTTTAGTTGTATCTGATTTGTGGGATTTGCCGTCTTAAAATAAATTACATTTCGACCTTTAATAAAATTTATTGCTGGATCTACCTCCAACTTCAATTTATAATATTTTATGTCAATATTAGCATCCGCTCGCTTCTCCAAATTTAAATTCACCTTAGGTGAATGACTTGCAAAATGGCACTTTTCCACAGCATCACCTATACAATCCAAATTCTGGGCTCGGGTAGCATTTATCAAAAGAAAAACAAAAGCATACAAATAAATAAAATTTCTCATACTAAAATTATTTTAATTCGTAAAACCGGTACCCCTTCCTTATGGCAAATATTTTAACTAAAATTTTTACTAATCTCCATGCTTATATTTGTCAATTCTTCATCACTCAATTTTAATGGTTCATTCAGACCAAAAGACAAATCTTTAACTTCGTTAATTGGCACTAAATGTATATGCGCATGAGCAACTTCCAAACCAATAACCGCCATCCCTACTTTCTTGCAGGGTACTGTGGTTTTAATGGCAGATGCAACACGCTTTGCGAACAACATCAATTCTCCAAATTCAGCATCCGCAATATCAAAAATATAATCCGTTTCAACTTTGGGTATAACTAGGGTATGCCCTTTCTGTAGTGGTCTAATATCTAAAAAAGCCAAAAATCTATCATTCTCAGCAATTTTATATGCTGGTATTTCGCCTGCAATAATTTTACTAAAGATAGTCATTACCCAAGACTTATATTTAAAATTTCTAAAACCATCACACCTGCAGGAGTTGAAATCTCTACTTTATCTCCTTTTTTCCGTCCTAATAACCCTTGGCCTATAGGACTATTAATGGATATTTTATTTAATTTGAGATCAGCTTCAGATTCTGAAACTATCAAATACTCTTGCTCTTTCTTTAATTTGTGGTTCATCAGATGAACCCTAGACAATACCGTGACTTTACTTGTATCTAATTGGCTTTCGTCTATTATTTTAGCATTTGCGAGTGCTCTTTCATGTTCATTTATCTTCATCTCGAGCATACCTTGGGCATCCTTTGCTGCATCATACTCTGCATTCTCAGATAAATCTCCTTTTTCTCTTGCTTCGGCTATGGCACGCGCTACTTCAAGTCGCCCATTTGTCTTCATTTCATCAAGTTCTGCCTTAAGCCTTTCATAACCCTCATGGGTTAAATAATTATACTTTGACATAATAAATTAAATTAAATACAAAGACGTTTCTATTTGCACAGAAACGTCTTCGCATGATTTTTAAGAAAACTAAATAGAAATTCTCAAACCAAAATTGTGAGTTCCGCCCAATATCCTAGTTTGTCTATAAGAATAATCTACCCCTAATCTTGTATCGCTTTCCTTAGAAACGGGTATGTCAAATGTCACACCACCAGATAAGCCTGTTTCAATATTTGATGAGCCCGAATCTCCTTTAACGTCAAATTTATATGCACCTCTTATAAGAAATATTTCTCTATACCCAAATTCCAAACCTAAGCCCAATTCATCTCTCGAAAATGAGTTTGCTGTAAAACTTGATAATGCAGTAAGTCTTGATTTAGTACCAATCAAAAAATCATACGACAATCCCATATTCAATAATGAAGGTAATTCAAAAGAAGCAGATTGTTGATCATATGTTAACAAGTATGAAATTGTACCGCTGTTAGGATTATCCAATTCTTTGGAAAGCCCTTCTCCACCAAACCGCATTCTGGAACCAACATTCCTGATAGCTATACCGAGCTTCAACTGATCCTTTTCACCAGAAACATACTGTACACCCGCGTCAAAACAAATACCAGTAGCGGACAAATCCGAAGTGGATTCATTCACACTACGAACAACCAAACCCACACTGACTTTATTTTCAAAAGAGTGTGCATACGAAAGAGCCAAATTAAAAAATGATGGGGAAAAAGTAGCTCCTGTACCCGCTGGTTGGTCAGTGGTTGTTACTTTCAACTTACCAAAACTAACCGCCACCAAACTCAATCCAAATGCGCCATTTTTACCTACTTTCTGCGCCAAACCAATTGAATTCAGCTTAATATCGCTACCTACTAGGTACTGGGTATTTCCCACTGAAACTTCTGTTCTACTCCCTCTTGCCAAACCCGCTGGATTCAACATCATGGCCTCTACTCCTTTTACCATAGCTGTATTCAAACTTCCCAATCCAGAAGTTCTTGCCCAAGGATTTATGAGTAATTCGTGTGCTCCTGCTTCTCCCTGTCTATCTGGATTTCCAGCCACTAAAGAGGTACAAGTCAAAATTGCAAATCCTATAGCACCAAATATTCTATTCATCTTCTTCATTTTTAAGTTTTATAACCCTTTAGGATCAAATTGTCTATTAACGCCAAACCATTTGATAACTCGTTCGCCATATTCTTCAGAATAAACATGGATTAGATAAACACCACTTGCAATAGGTATATTCTTAGAATTTTTCATATCCCATTCCAAATCTGGAGCTATTTGTTTGTATTCAACAGCAGCATTATTAATTCCCTTCAACATCTGCCGCTCATCTCTATTGTACTCTTTAATGAATTTTCCATCAAGAGTATAAATTCGCACCTTACACTTGGCTGGAAGGTTAGTAATTTTAACAACATTGGTAAATTTCGAAGTCTCATAAGAATCAAAACCATAATATGGATTTGGAACAACGTTAATTGCATCCAATGCAGCATCGTATCCAGCAGCATCCAGCGCCGTCGCTTTGACCCCTTTGGTACTAAATTCATAGGCTGGCAATCCGTTGTTTGAATTTGTTCCTATAGCTACACCAAATGGATTGTAAACACGACATTTTACTATCAAATCATTTGGAATCAATCCCTCTGCATAGCTTAATAACTGTGTATTTGGCTTTAACATTGGAAATCCTGCCCAAGTAATCTGCGCCACCCCTTGAGCTCTTACACTTGTGATACGCGACTTAAAATTATTAGATAAAGTCTGACAGCCATCATACTTAGTTTTAGCGACAAATATCATGTGTTGTCCCCCCATAATCAAGTTATTGGTACCAAATGGACGACCTGCCAAATTTAAAAATACTTCACTCGTTGGATTCCACATCATATCAGCTCCTGTTGGATTTCTACTTACCGAGGATAATTCAGGATCAGCTCCAAAAACGGAATTTTCTCCATAAAAAATATTCAATCTCTCACCAGTTTCAACATCTATTGCATAACCAGGGAACCAGCCAAATCCAAGTGAGTTTGGATTACCAGCACTTGGAACAGTTTCAGGTTTTCCATTTGCATCTACCGTTTTAAGGATAGAAGGATCTGTACGCATCTTCAAATCAACAGTAGTCCTATCTTTTGGAACAGCTGTATTACCCGAAGTAAAGGTATTGTATGAGTTTGCCATTTCAACAACAATACATCTACTCCACTTACTAGTATCTTTTGTGAATACAATATCGACATTTTGAAGGTCAGCAAACTTCATGTTTTTCTCAGCCAACTCTTTGTCACCTTTTAAAAAGATAGGTCCCACAAAAGGCTTATCTCTGTCATAGTTGAAATCTGTCATATACATCGGAACAAAATAAGCATTCTCGCCTGAAGTAAAATTATTCTTTGGATCACGTGTTGCATACACTTCATAGATAGCCCCATCTGACATCCTTGATTTTACATAATTGAAAAAATTACCCGGAACTAAATTCCCATCTCCTGTAGACACCGCCTTATCATCGTTAATACCTAGGAACCAATCTACCCCAGTAGTTTTATAACTGGAGCGTATATCTATAAACCCATTACCCGTAGCTCTGAGAGTTGAATCACCAGCCTCCAAGCTTTGCCCTAGGCTAATAGATAATCCAAATTTCGCCAGTAATTGTTCATTTAATCGAGAAATATTCCTTTCTGAAGCTATAACCTGATTTGTGTTCTTTTCTCGTATAGTCCATCTGCTTTCATTATTCACTACATTCTGCGAATTCACAGGTTCAAATTTCAACTCAAAATCTCCATCAATAACATCCAATGGATTAAACACTTTTACTGAAATTGGTGCCTTCCCTAATTGATAAGAAATTTTACCATCAAAATTTGGACTCATAATCTTGTCATGCATTCCATCTATCAACTCTAAATCACGATCGCTTGCTCCTCTTCCATCTACCCTAGTAATCTGTGGCTCCAATCCATACTGCGCATTAAGTTTTCTATCAGTAATAGGTCTTGGTGTCCCAATGCTAATACTAATATTACGACGGCCCTCAATATAAGTTTTTTTCTGGCCCACATCTTCCTTATAATCATATGGTTGATAATTATTATAACCATAAGCAACAACTACAAAATAATATTTTTTATGGTTCACTAACTTTTTATATGTCTTTGCGAATTGGTCCTCCAAAATTCTAAAACTGTGTTGAATACCTTTATTCACACCTTCCGCCTTTAACTGAGGCTTAAATATTAATTGGTTGGGTGAACCATCAGGAATTTCTGCTGGTACCCAATCAAAAACTTTTGTTACATTGTTCTTGACATCAACTATTTGCACCAATCTAGCTTTCGTTATGTCTGCTAATTCATCACTTGATACTCCCACAGAGGGTCCTGCTAATTGATATAATTTATACCCTTCAAATAAGTAAAGTGAATCGCTTACGCCTGGATTTGGAATAATCCCTTCAGAGTATTCTTCCCTTGCATTGTTATGAATATTTGCATCCGTTGGATTCGAAAGATTAATAATCAACTCTTCATCCAATTCAACAATACACATATTGGGTGCATCGGGACCATCTGGGATATTAAAACAGGCATCGAATAAAGACTGTGCGATATCATCAGCTTGCAAAAAGCTACTAATATTTGGACAAGGATATACAATATCGGGCACCCAAACCGTTCCCACGATTAGCTCATTTTTTGCCCCCGGGTCCAATCTCATTGGCCCTGTAGCTTGTACCGTACGATAATCTCCTTGAGGAAGTGCTTCCGAACACATAGACCAGCCATTTGGATCATTAGGTGCACCTGGAAAAACATATTTTGTTGGAGTACCCGTAGGGTTATAACCATTCCCACCCACTGTTACAGGGGTACCGTCTCTCCATCTCGCCGAAAGGTAATAATAAAACTCAATAGGCCTACCTCTTGATGGATCCGTCATTGCTGTATTCACTCCTGGATCGCCTCCATTGACCATATACGTAAAAGAACTCATCCCTAATTCCACCAAAGGTTCACCCACCTGGGTAGTGTCTGGTCCAAAGGGACCTCTAAAATAATCTACTCCCAATATAGGTATATCATTACAATAGGTTCCCGATCCACCATTACAAGTACAGCCAGAAGTACCATCTGTTGCATCTGAATTGTAAATATACATCAAATTTCTTGGTTTAGGTCCAAATTGAGTAAACACATGAGTTGTATCGCAACCGATATAATCATCAGTATAACAACCCAAATCAGGATCAACCCATTTGGCGAAATAACACCTTTGAATTCTGTCCGTGGCTTTATTGATCAATTTATAACGTAAAAATGTCATATTGTTAATTGCATCACTGGCCTCCCAAGCAAAAGCTTGTACTTGAACCTCCATTTGGATTTGTTGACCCCCTGATGCTCTATGAATATCTCCAGCATCGTTATAAATCCAAAATATCATTTGATCACCGTAATAAACTGATGGGCAGCTGCGGATTTCGATTATTGGGTAATCCCCATTACAAGGATTGTAAATACCATCATCATCAGTATCATGGAATCCTGCCAGCTTAGAACTTGTACTTGGAAGGGCAAACCCATACTTTTGAATAAAATACTCATTTCCAAAGGATGGCCAATACTTGATATCTTCAGGGACATCTTCACATGTATATGGCTCTCCACCAGGCATAAGAGAAGCTTGATAGCGAGCTATATGTTGTCTAATATTATCGCCACTTACTACGAAAAAACGATCCCACAATTCGCATACTTCAGCACTTGTTCTACCGTCTTCATCTAATGGACCAGCATACCAATCAGTATATGGTCCATCTCGATATGTCATACCAGCCAACTTCAAATTTCCAGCTGGATCATAGCCCCCCTACCCAAACTGAGCCTGCATAAATAGCACCAACAGCCGGAATTCCTGAAGCAGGATCCACTTTTGGTACTATAAATCTACCCTCTTTACTTGTTGGATCCCACCATACATCTCCTCCAACGTTCAATCGAACTCTACAATTATTAATATCCATATCTATTTGGGCAACTGGAGCTTGACAAGGATTAGCACGTTTTTCCAATGTGGAAGTTGCACCACTTTGTGATTTTTGCTTTTTCAGCGCTTCTGGTGAAATATAAGCAAAGCCATCTTTTACAAAAGATATGGCTAATATGACTAATAAAATATATTTTTTCATAATTGAAAGTATTTTAAAATTCTAAGGTAAGACCCAAAAATATTCTACGTGGTAAACTATAAAACGAAGGATTTAACAAACTCCATTGATACGAAGCTAAGAAGGCGTTTAAATCCCTACCAGCTTGTTGTAAAGTACCTGTATTCAATACACTTTGCAATGAACCTTGTCCTTCAGGAGCATTTAAAAATCCATCGTCATCAGGAGATCCTGTATAGCGATAAACTCCTCTAACATTTCGTGTGTCAAATAAATTATTAACCCTTAAGGACACCACTAAATTTAATGGTTTTGTATTCTCTCCACCCGCCGCAATTAATTTTTTGTTCAAAAGAATATTTCTTTCAATTCTCATATCAACAGTAAAATTCCATGGTAATCTTGATCCATTTATTATCCCTTTAAAGCCCGTGCCTCCAAATTGGGTCGGTCTCAGAGCGGCTGAATAAGGCCTACCGCTGATTGCTTGTGCTTGAATATTAATATTGGTATTCTTCAATAAATCCAAACCAAATAATTTTGGTCCTCGATAATCATCACCACTGTAACCATAATCAAGTATCAATTTCACTGCGTGTCTTTCATCACGAGATAAAGGGAATAACGTTCTAATATTTCCACGAGAAGTTAATCCTCTTGAACTATTAGCATTGGACCCTGTTCCATCAGCAAATTGCAAAGTATAGTTGGCAGTTACTGCTACATTTTCAGTTTTCCTTAAGTCAAACGCAGCAGAAAATCCTTTGACTGTACCAAAATCGATATTGCCATATGTAGTATATCTAGAAATGGGTGCTGTATATAGGAGTACTCTTTCCTGAATCATATCGCGCATTTCCTTATAAAACGCAGATACTTTTAAAGCTGAGCTATTAGTTAGCTTTTGTTGAAAACCTACTTCATAGTCGATGGTTTTCTCAGATCGCAAATTTGCGTTATTACGAACATCATCGGAACCGGTTGTTTCAAAATAATAATAATCCATTGGACTTACATAACTGTTGTCAGGGGGTCTTTGAGCGAGTACATCATAGTGTGCGAAGAAATTGGCGTCATCAGCGATTGGAAATGAAACCGCAATTCTCGGCATCCAATTCAATTGTGGTGTATAATCTTCAAATACACGATCAGGATCAAATTTATTACTTCTGATGGATCTATCTTCAGTCTTCGCCACCACGTATTTTGGATAAATAACTTGGTTTCCAAAAATTAAATTTCCATCATTTGCCGTTGAGCCTGCTGCATTATACCATTGATCACCCAATCTGAAAGCCTTAACACTATTTGAGTTCTCTGAAGCAACATAAACTTTTGCATCATCTGGAAGTGAACTAGGTTTGGTTGTTCCTAGGGCAGCATAAAAATCTTTGGCTGTGGTAATTTCATAAAGTGAATACGGGTCTTTCATGACTTTGGTGTTGGCATCAAATCTATCGACCCTTAAGCCGAACCTAAAGATGATATCTTTAAATTGAAATTTGTCTTGGATATATGCCGCTTGATAAATTGGGGTATTAGGTGCCACCAGAAATGTTTTTGAACCAGTAGGAGTGGTGTCCCTGAAAAAACTATTAAAATCCGTACCAGCCTTTACTCTTTTACCCAAATAATCATAACCATAAAAACCGATGACTTGTGCTTGAGCTAATTCTTCAGCTGCAAACATATCCAATGATAGTTGTGAAGGATCTAACCCATCTACGTTAACAAACTGATTTAAACCAATACCAAGTCTACTTCTAATTTTTCTATAAAAATCTCTACCAGGCTGATTTACAATTAATTTATCAAATATTGGAATTCTATAATCATTTCCTCTAATAGTAATTAATGTATCTCCTACGATATTATTGGTATCAACTCCGTTAAAATGTGCATTGGCAGCTAAGCTTGCCTGTTGCCAAAGACTAAATGGTGCAACTACATAGCTCCTTCCTTGTCTTTGCTCATAAACAAACCCAAACTCAATGGAATGTTTAGTTTTATCGGAACCACTAGGAAATAAATCAAAGGTAGATTTTCCATTGAAGGTAAGAATATTTTCCTCTGATTTGCTAAATCTATTATAAACTTGACCCACATTGCTATGAATATTCCAAACGGAACTTCTTGTTGAAGCCAAGATCGAATTTACAGCCAAGTATTGATTATCTAGTAATAATTGCTCTGCGGTCAATAAATTGTTATAATTGGCTAAAGTTGGATTAATAGTACCAGGTGTATAAGGTGCCCTTAGGGTTTTTGTAAAACCTATGTGACCTATTCCTTCCTGAGCTTGTGAATTATCAGATTCACCCAAAGCTGGTATCCACTGGTAATCAAACTTACCCACATATCCATAATCGAAAAGTCTGTCTTCATGCCTTAAATCTTGTCTCTTGTTTGAATTACGCTCATAAGTCGCTTGCAAGATATAAGTAGCATTTCTTATTGAGGATGATTTTCTAGTAGTATCTTTTGAGTTTTCAGCCCCAATACGATGTCTAAATCTAAAATTTACACGCCAATCTCTATTTTTGTCGATAGGATTGTTCGGGTGATTGAACAAGTCCCACTGTGCACCACTCAAACCATTTGAAGATGAGCTACCAGGTAAAAATTGATTATTACCCGCTGACCATGCACCTGTCAATGCCAAGTCAATCTCTCTATTTACTCTAGCATCCAATCTTCCTGTATATACTTGATAGGTACTTTTTTGATTGCTTCTAGCTTTTTTCAACTTTACATCATCAGCATGTAAGAATTCAGCAGTGGTAAATCCTGTGCCATTGAACAATGTAAGGGGTTTTGCTTCTAATTCTTTGATTTTACTCTCATCTAATTCATAAATTCCTATTCCAGAAGGATTGTCTTCTTCTTGGATATTATATTGACCAGAAAGTCTATAACCTAAAATCGTTTCTTTCTTGCTATTTTTCAAGAGCGGTCCATTAATACTCGCTCTGATATCTGAATATCCAAAAGCATCTAGTCCTTTTGAAGTTTCTAACTCGACTAAACCGCCGAATTTGCTGGCTGGGCCTTTAGTGGTAGAGGATATTACCCCACCCGTTACGTCACCATAACTAGCTTCTAGTCCTCCAGTGATTACTTGCATTTGTTCGATATCGGATGTGGAAACCATATTTTTTGAAACACGCACACCATCTACATAATAATTGGTAGCGTTGTCACGAGATCCTCTAATAGCAGCTTTTTCTCCGTCGATGGATGAAATACCCGCTGTAGTTGCTGCAAGACCTTCGATAGAACGAAGTGGAAGGTTCATTATTTGTTCTGATGTCAATGTCTGTCCTGGACTGGTTTGGTCCATTTCAATCAACGGAACTTTATAGACGATTACTTCAACCGCACCAAGTTTGACTCCGCCTTCGTCTTCAAGCTCTACATCGAGCTTAACGGTCTTACCAATGTTGATTTGAATTTTATTAATTCTCTTTGTTTGAAATCCAATGTAGGAAACTTCTAAATCATAAAAACCTGGATCAATTGGAGAAAAATCAAAACGACCATTTTCATCTGTTAATGCGTCTTGATATACATTGTTATTTTTGTATAAAACAACTGTTCCATACTGAATAATCTCTCCTTTACCCGCTACTTTGACGAATCCACTCAAAGATGCACTGGATTGCGCCCAAACAAAGACACTTAAACAAACACCAAATAAGGTTACTAGCACTTTTTTCATATGCTTAAAATTTATATTTTAAATGGTCGTGGGTTTCCCCCAATAATACTTCACAAAATTATCGCTTAGTTCAACTATTTCTACTGCTAAGTTTATCTGAAAGTCCTAAAACTATAGTCTTTTCATGTTAGGAGTGCAATATTATTAATATTTAATCATTTTAAGAAACTTTTAACATAAAAAAAAATATCTACTTTGTAATCAAGAATTCAATTTTCCTACATTTTTAATCTACTTATCTTCGAACATCAATATTAAATATTTCATAAAAATATATTGCGCACTTTTATTCTGTTTCTAGGCGCCATTCGTTAAGTTTTTGCAATATAATTCTGCTTAGGCTAATTTTTGATTCGCGCGTCCATCCTGCGATATGTGGTGTAAAAATTGTATTCGATTCTGAAAACAATCGTTCATATAGTTTTTTTTCATGGTCCGTATATGTAGATGGCTTTTCATTTTCGAATACATCCATTCCTAATCCGCTGATGAGCCCCTTTTCAAGGGCATGAATTGCATCTTCAATCCTTAAAATTTGGCCCCTTGAAGTATTGATTGCGATTGGACTTTTTTTACATTTTTCCCAAAATAATTTGTCGGCATAACCTTTGGTTTCAGCAGTCAAGGGTAGATGAAAAGAAATAATATCACTAGTATCCTGTATATCCCTCAAGCTGACCGCATAGACATTATTTTGTGGATTATCGAATCCTTCCTTGTATTTGTCATGTACTAAAATCTTACATTCAAAGCCTCTCAATTTTTTAACTAAAGCTTGACCCGTATGTCCATATCCTATGATTCCTACCGTTTTATGCCTTAATTCAGTTCCTCGATTGCCTTCTCGGTTCCAGGTCTTTTGTCTCACTTCATTATCAGCTCGCAAAATATTGTTCAGTAAGCATAAGATCATGCCCATCACATGTTCTGCGACGGCATCGCAATTACCCTCAGGAGAAGAGATTACTTTTATTCCTTTAGTTTCAGCATAAGGTATATCAACTATCTCCATTCCGCTACCAAGCCTAGCAATAAATCTCATGTTTTTTGCTAAATCAATAAACTCCTTATTGCAATTAATCTTACTATTGATGACCAATCCATCGTATTTATAGATTACAGATTTACATTCTTCATAATTTATGTTGGGCCAAAAATCTACGGTCCAGCCCCAGTTTTCAAACCCTGTGATCAAATCAGGGTGTACATCATCCGTTATAAGAATTTTCATTTTCAACAATTATTTTTTCTATTAGAACAATATAAGCATGAATTCTTTTGTTGTGTTCATTTAATATTTAGGGGATTTTTTTCCATTTTTGCAAAAAATATATTTTGATGTCTTATAAAAAATTTAAAATTCTCTTTTTCGTAGGGTTATTAGCTATCTTAGGATCATGCAAATCTAATGATAATAAATCGCTTACCATCCGTGGATTTGTTAGGTATATTTCTGGAACCGAGCAAGTAAAAGTTCAGCTAAATACATTCATCAACGTAAAAGATACTATTGATGTAATCGATACATTAAATCGAAATATTTTCTTCCAAGGGCAGAGGATTCCGAGATTTAATCTCGGTGCTGGACAAACCTATAATTATGAAATGAGTCCATTAAAACCTGGGGAATATTACCTAAGCCTAGAAAATGAAAATAAAGAGGAAACTCGATTTGATTTTGAAGTTCTACCCATTGTAGAGATTACCCCTAAATCATTTTCCAAAACGAATGGAGTTGAAATTTCTGTAAAATTGAATCCTAAAGACAATGCAGAGGGATTGATTCTTATGCTGATCGATGACCAAGAATACACCGCCCAAGAAGTTTTTGACATCAAAGGGAAAACAGACGCCATCCTAAAAATTCCAGCCGATAAGATACAGAATTTACATGCTGGAAATATAAAATATTATTTGGTAAAAAAGCAAATAATCAAAAATTCAAAAGGAAATATAAATCTTGATTTAGAGACAGAATTTTATTCTGAAGAAAAAACCTCAATAATAGACTAATGGCCTTTTTTAAAATAATTTTATTTCTGGCAGCATTTGTATCATTTCGTGGCACTGCTTTATTGGGTCAAGATTCTAAACTTTTATACACGGCCAGTGACCAAATACTGAAACTAAAATCTGGTTTTTTAGTCGTCATGCTGCCATATAATATCCCTTTGCGCAATAATGTAGCAAAATATAATCAAATAGATTCTACATCAAAGTCCGCTATTAGATACAGAAAAGATCTGTTAAAACTAGAAAAAGTTAATCAATCTTGGATCGAAGCCATGAAGGAAAACTATTCTTTCAGTCCTTACTTTATCATGTATGATACAGCATTTTTACATTTCAAGAAGAGCCCTTCTACCAAATATTTTGTCGGTGGATCGGCTCCTTTAGACAGCATTACTGATTGGAATTCAGCTAATTATCTCATAATGCGTAAAGGCAGTACGCCAGAACAAAAGCTTGATGCAGTCGTAATCAACGACCAAAATTTTTCACAAATTCCACCACCTTTTCCAAGTTTTGAAAGGACCACAAAATCTGCTGGTTTTTTTCTGTTATTATTAAATCAACCATTAGAAAAGTCTTATAGCAAAATCATTCAATCTTTTGACAAGCGTTTGAAAAAATGGTACTTGCGGGTATCAAATACATCTTCAAAATGAGCCAAATTATAACCGAAGAATACCCAAATGCGAGCATTGTAGGTTTTATGAAGTTGGACCAAACAGCAGACTTTTACTTTGAAAATACACCTTCGTCATTTTTAGATGACTCAATCCACGACGCAAAGAATCCAAAAAAAAGGCTAGAATCCCTTGCCAATAGATTTTGTCTATTCAATTTGATAAAAAGTAGTTATCCTGATTTATTGCCCTTGAATGTTTTGAAGACACAAGCGAATAAACCCTATCTAGAAGGAAGTTCATTGCATATATCATTAAGCCATTCTAAAGAATGGAGCGCAGCAGCCATCTCTCACCATCCTATCGGGATGGATATTCAAATCTTCACCAACAAATTAAAAATCATATCCAGTAAATTTTGCAATGAGGCGGAATTAGACTGGCTGAGTCGCCACGATACAGATGGTGATTTCCTGCATTGGCTTTGGTCCGCAAAGGAGGCCCTATTTAAAGCTTATGGACTAGGATCAGTTGATTTCAGAAAAGATTTAGGCGTTCTCTTTATGGAAGAAAACAAAGGCCTAGGCATAGTGAACAAAGCAAATAAGTCATATTATGATTTGCACTTTCAAAAAATAAATAATTATTATATTGCCATATCAACTTTGACTTTATGAAATATTTTCCCTTTTTCTTTGTCATTTTTTGTATTCTGAATGCTTGTCAATCAGGTTCTTCCAACCGCGGAGTAGATGCCAGTCTGCCAGACGATTTTAAAATATTTTATAAAAAATTTCATACAGATAGTTCATATCAAATGAAACATATCATATTTCCGCTTGAAGGGATTCCGTCTTATGCCGATAGCTTAGGCTTGGTTGAAAATAATTTTTATTGGAAAAGGGAAGATTGGGTTTTACACAAGGATTTGGTTGACGAAAGTTATCGGAAAGAATATTCGATTTTACCCAATGAAATCATTAATGAAAAAATGATCTTGAAAGATAAACCAATCGGACTGCAACGTCGATTTGCTAAAATCTCTGGTGAATGGATGCTAATTCACTATATCGGGCTAAATGCTATCCATCATTAGATTTACTCTCCAGATTCGTCTCTTTGATTAAAAACAAGGGTCTTTGGCGTATATCTTCATTCATCCTACTGAGATACTCACCTATAATTCCAATGGCTATCATTTGGACGCCTCCGAAGAATAAGATAACAATCATCAACGATGTCCAACCAGCAGCGTAAACTTTGGAGATAAACCTAGAATATAAAGCATAAAGTGTCAATAAACCCGTTACTACGGAGATGAATAGTCCAAGATAAGTAACAAGTCTAAGTGGGATGTCTGAAAAGGAAGTGATGCCATCCAAAGCAAATCGAATCATCTTCGAATAGGTATAGGATGTATCCCCATTTTGGCGGGCTTCACGGTCGTATTCTACATATGTCTGATTATATCCTACCCACGAAATCTGTCCTCTCAAAAATTTATTTCGTTCTGGCATATTGTTGAGAATCTTGACAATTCGCTGGGAGATAATCCTAAAATCCCCTGTATCCAAAGGCATATCGACATTGGTTATTTTTTTTAATAACCGATAAAATAAGGAGGCTGTCCAAAGCTTCATGGCGGATTCACCCTGCCTTTTTCGTCTTTTAGCATAAACAACATCAAAACCCTGGTTAAATTTTTGATAGAGGGCACTGATAAGCTCTGGGGGATCTTGTAAGTCAGCATCAATGATGACTACGGCATTGCCCGTTGCGTGAGCAAGGCCTGCAGATACTGCGATTTGATGGCCAAAATTTTTACTCAAATCAATATATTTGACCGCGTCGTCCTGTTTTGACAACTGATATATCAGTGATTGTGTATTGTCTTTGCTTCCATCGTTGATGAAAATAATCTCGTAAGAAACATCCAATTGTTTTAGGGTATTGGAAGCTCGTTGATAGAAAAGATTAACATTGCCCTCCTCGTTATGCATTGGTACAATGATGCTTATATCTATCCCATTAATAATCATGCTGAGTTGATTTTTTTCCCAAAAATTCTTGAAAAAATTTTATAAGGTAAATGCTAAACCAAGACCCGTAGTCCCGAAATATCTATTTTGTCTATACAGATACGATGATTTGTATGTATTCCAAAAATTGAGACCAAACTGAGATTCGAAGCTAATAGTAATCAGTTTATTAAGCCTATATTCTAGCGATGCACCTGTTGTCAAACCCATATTTAGCGACCTAAAATCACTCTTATTGGCTAAATATGAAATTTGATCGTCTTGATTTTTCCATAAATTATTGACATTGTCGGCATTGTAACTAACAAAACCTCCAGTACTAAATCCTAGTTTCCAATTTGTGCTTTCGAGTGGATACCATTTCAATCCGATGGGCAAAGAGATAGTTTTTGAAACCACTGCTGCCTGACCTTCCAATTTGCCAGCTGATCTAAATAATGGATCGTTGGTCGAATTCACTGCGGATTCTATTTGGTATTTTAAAATATCCAATTCTAGTCGATCATAAGAAATCCCAGCATAAAAAGCCATATTCTTACCCTTACCTTGATATTCATAATTGGCACCTACGGTTAAAAATGACTGAGTAAATCCATTACCGTTGAGGACTTTCAATGCCTGCTTTAGTGGTTCATTATTGATTTTACTTCTGTATAGAGCCCCTGCATACCCCATCTGACCCATTACCCTAATTTTGGTTTGGGAACCTCTGACTTGAGCTGTTGGATGGCTTAATTGTTTGATATCTATTATGTGACTCTTGCTATACTCTTCTGAGATAGCTCTTGCCTCTAGTACATCTATAGCTTCTAATGGCTTTTCCGTTACAGAAATAATTTGTTGGTTGTCGATTGTTATATTTTTAGTAGCTATTTCTACATTTTGTGGCGTGATCCTTGCATTTTCCACCAAATGATTGGCATGTAATTTGTCGCTCATTCGAATACCGATATCCTGTTTAAGAGTACTTTCTTTTTCAGATTGGTTTATTCTTGGTTTTGCAACAACACTAACGCTAGAAGCATTTGTATTTTGCATTGTCATGGCGTTTGTGGCTACCAAGGGTTTTGAATCCATATCTTGAAAGAACTGCGGCATGATATTATACACCAAAGTACCTGAGACCATCAAAAACAACCCACTGAATATAAAATTTCTTTTCCTAAAAACGCTATACCAAAAAGGCTTTTCCGCTCTTTTCATAATGTTACCAAAAGCATCTTCTGAAGGCACGTATTCTACGTCCTTTACCTTTTGATGTATCTTGGAATTAAATTCTCTTTCTCTCATGCGGCGTATATGGTGTAATTATTGGTTACGAATGAACCAATTTCAACTCCTGTAATATTTTCAATTTCAATAAATTCTTGGCTCGGTGATATTGTGTGCGAGAAGTTACTTCAGTAACGCCAAGTTTTTCTCCAATCTCTCTATGAGAATAGCCTTCGATGGCATGTAAATTAAGAACGACTCTATATCCTTTTGGCAATTGGGCTATGATTTGTATCAGTTTTTCTCCTGAAATAACATCCAACAATTCATCTTCATGCTCGTGATCGGTCCAATCTCTCTCTTTCGTATATTGGAGATTATCCATCAATATAAAATCTTTCTGTTTACGGAGCCATTGGAGTGAGGTATTAACTGCAATTCTCTTGACCCATCCTTCAAAACTTCCAAGATTATTAAATTGGTCAATTTTGCTAAAAACAGTTACAAAACTTTCTTGCATCAAATCCTCGGCTATGTGGAAATCGCTGCAGTATCTAAAACAAATGGCTTTTATCTTTCCACCCAAAATGGCAAAAACTTCCTTCTGTGCATGTGGATTAGCACTTTGACATCCTTTTACCAGTCTAGAATAAAGTTCTTCCATGCAGGACTATTATACTTCCAAATTTACCACTTTTTCAGCTATTCAGCAAAGTTTTACAAATGTAAGTAATATTTTTTATGGAATGGCCAATGTATTGTAAAATTTATTTAATTCCTGCAGGAATCCTCCTGGATTGTCAGCGTGAATCCAATGCCCAGAATTGAGAACAGTCTGAACTTGGTTATGCTTAAATATTTTGTCCAAGAGTGGATAGTCTTCGCTAGTAATATAATCGGAATGGTCTCCTTTCAAGAAAAGGGTCGGTCCATCGTATTTTTGACCTGCGCAAACTTCTCCCATTAACTGAGGGTAGTTTTTAGTTAATACGGGTAGATTCATTTTCCATTCATACTCGTCCGTGATGGTATTAAAATGCAAATTTTTCATCAAAAACAAGACAATGGCTGGCTCAAAACCTAATTTTTCCAACACATTTTGCACGTCTGATCTCTTTGTCACCGTCTCCAAATCAATAGAATTCAAAGCGTTAAATATATCACCATGACCTTCCTTATATTTTTTAGGTGAAATGTCTGAAACTACCAGCGACTTGACTATATCTGAGTTATCACAGGCGAACTGCATTGCCAATTTCCCCCCCATCGAGTGTCCGATTAAATGACATTCATAAATCCATTCAGATTGTAAAAAATCAACCAAATCATTGACCATAACTTTGTAATTCATTTCATCATCATGAAATGACTGGCCGTGATTCCTAAGATCTACTGTGAATACGCAAAATCGTTCGCTCAAAATTTTAGCCATCCCATTCCAATTGTCCAAAG
The DNA here is from genome assembly GCA_016720635.1 of Saprospiraceae bacterium. Lineage (GTDB taxonomy): Bacteria > Bacteroidota > Bacteroidia > Chitinophagales > Saprospiraceae > JADKKF01. Next base: position 27,058 of record JADKKF010000008.1, on the reverse strand, counting down.
TGCCAAATAATCCATGCAAAATGACCAAAGGATCTCCTTGTCCAAAATTTTTAAAATGTAATTTGGTATTCATCTATCTTTATTAAAAATAAAAATTAAAGATGCTCCTGTTCAAATTCCTTGTCCATTTCTTCATCTTTAGATCCCTGTTGGATTACCGCAGAATTTGGATTGCTGTACCTAGCACAGTTGGTTTCTATGGCTAATGGGGGTGGTAGTCTCACGAATTTGGCATGAGCGTCATAAACATCGGGCAATTTTTCAAGCTTTCCTATCAGTTTAGAGAATATGGGACGCGCCATTTTACTTCCTTGACCGTTGGCAAATGTCCTAAATCGAATCCATCTTGAGTCACCTCCAACCCAAGTTCCTACTGCCAGTTGGGGAGTAATCCCCATAAACCACCCGTCAACGTGATCATTGGTAGTCCCTGTTTTACCTCCGACCTCTGAGGTGGTACCTGCAAATCCTGCTGCCTCTTTCAAAGCATATTTCAAGAGCTCCACCATGGCATTGTTAGCAGGCTTTGATATGGCCACTTGTTCTTCAGGGATCGATCGATATATGAGTTTGTTATTTTTATCTCTAATTTCCAAGATGGAAGTTGGCTTGACAAAAATACCGTGATTGGCGAAGGTAGCGTATGCAGCGGTCATCTCATAAGCTGTCAAATCAGCTGAACCTAAGGCAATGGATGGTTGTTTTGGAATCCTATATTCTCCGTCATATCGCCTAGCGTTGCTATCGATTCCCATCGAATGCAACATCCCCCTGATTGGGTATGTGTCGCCGATTTGTTTTATCAAATAAACCGAAATAGAGTTGACAGACTTTTGCAAACCTTCGTAAAGATTCATCGAACGTCCAGAAAACCTACCTTCTGAATTCTTCGGTATCCAGGGTTCTTCTATCTCAAAATTAGCTTCACCTGGCTTGATTGTATATTGAATATCAGCAACGGGAAAACAAGGACTAAAACCTCTTTGCTCGATAGCCGTCGCATAAATAAATGGCTTAAATGTAGAGCCAACTTGTCTGTTGGTTCTAACGTGGTCGTATTGGAATCTTTTATAGTTGACCCCGCCTACCCAAGCTTTTATATGGCCTGTGTTTGGTTCTATGGCTATGACTCCACATTGAAGTATCATGTGATGGTATCTGATGCTGTCCAATGGGGTCATCGTAGTATCTCTTTCTTGATTTGCAGCTCCATAGGCAAATACTTTCATCCTAACGGGTGTGTCAAAGGACTTTTTTACAGCCCATTGAAAATTTAACCACGCTTCTTTAAAACTTGGCCATTCATCCAAATCTTGAAGCTGTTTGAGTTTTTGAACTTTGTCCTCGGATATTTCTCTTTTTGCTAGCTTTTCTTTAAAATATTTTTTGGTATTAATATCTTTAAAAAGCATCTCCAAATCCTTGTCTTGCAGGCCTTGAATCTTGGATTTTTCCTTTAGCTTTTGAAAAGCATCATCAAAATAAACCTCTCTTATGGCATAGTATCTATCAGATTGTCTTATGGCATCCCTTAAGCCGTCCTGCCTTATTTCTAAAGGAATTTTATCAGGATCAGCCTTCCAAGGATCTAGCCCTCTCCACTCAGCCCAAAATCTTTTTTGGACCTCTGCCATATGTTCATTGACGGCTTCTTCGGTCTTCTTTTGGATCACAGGGTCTATGGTCGAATAAACCTTTAGACCGTCACGATAAATATTGTATTTGGTTCCATCTGGCTTCTTACATTCTGGAAGTGCCAATATTTTTTCGATATCTTTTCTTTGCTCCATCAAAAAATACCTCGCAATTCCATCCGAATGTGATTCAACCTTAAATTTGGTCATATCTAAAGGCATTTTTGCATATTTTAAATAGGTTTTTTCGTCTAAAACACCATTTTCTACCATCTTTTGCAATACGGTATTTCTTCTTCCAATTACCTTTAGTGGTCGTCTCTTTGGATTGAATAAAGCTGGATTATTGAGCATACCTATCAGTGTGGCTGCTTCGTGGAGTTCTAAATCTTTTTGATTTTTTCCAAAATATGTTTCTGAAGCCGCTTCAATACCATAGGCTCCATTGATAAAATTAAATTGATTGAGGTACATGGCTATGATCTCCTCTTTGGTGTATCTGCGCTCAAGCTTAACCGCCAAAATCCATTCTTTCAACTTGATAAAAACCAAAGAAAATGCCTTGCGGATAAATCCCATATCGCTAAAATCCCGATTCGAGAAAAGCAATTTTGCCAATTGTTGTGTGATGGTACTACCTCCACCCGCTGACCTATCCATCATAAAAATGGTCTTGGTCGCAACCCTTGCCACTGCTTCAAAATCAATACCAGCATGCTGGTAAAATCGCTGATCTTCAGTAGCTATCAATGCCTTTACGAGATTTGGATTAAGGTCTTTATAGTGCAGGGCCACCCGATTCTCGATATAATATCTACCCAAAACTTCTCCATTGGGGGAATAAACTTCGGTCGCAAAATCATTGATTGGATTTTCCAACTCTTCCAAACTGGGCATTTTTGTTAGACTTAAAAATATAAAGAGCCCAGCTATACCTACCAAGAAAAAAATAAAGTATTTCCACATCTTTCTGGCTTTTTGGCGAAAATCTTGAGTAACCTCTTGCCCTCCTCCCCAAAGATTTATTGTGGTAAGGCCTTTGCTGATGGCTGCGCGTATCTTATCTAAAATCACCATATTTTATTTTAAACTTTATGTTTTAGGCTAAAGGAAAGAATTTATCTGTTGTCTAAAAATTATTCAAGACCAAAGATAACCTAAAATGAAATATTACGATTATTGTTGATGTATAATATTCTTTTTTTTAATAAACTATAGCGATTTTCAAAATTTATTATTCCAAATAGAAATCATTATTTAACAAATCATCGGAATTAGAAGCGTTTTATCAAAATTATTTCACAATTTAAAGCATCTAAAGATAAGAAATATGCCTATTTTTGAATTTCATGAATCAAAATAATCAAATATTATCTGAAGACTTAAACTAAAAATATGAAACGCTTTTATTGGATTTTTGCTCTTATTACTGGAATTATTGGGTTGATATTGTTCGCTACCAATGGCAAAAAAATAGCTCCCCCAAAGTTAGCTAAAGAACAAATGCACCAAGATTATTATGAGCAAGAATGGCTTAAAACCAGAGATCTAAGCACCAATGAAATACCGAAAGAGAGGCTTTTAGACGCCATCGCTTATTCTAACAAATTAAAAGAAGAAAAAAAACTTTTGCGTTCTGAGTTTGGCATCCCGAATATGGATTGGACCGAACGAGGACCTAACAATATCGGCGGCAGAGCACGAGCCGCTATTTTCGATCTAAATGATCCCAGTGGCAATACCGTTTGGGCTGGCAGCGTAGGAGGTGGCCTCTGGAAGACCAATGCTATCCAAGCAAATGAACCCAATTGGGCGCTTATTAATCACGATTGGGAAAACATCGCCATAACCGCAATAGCTCAAGCTAAAAACAGCCCCAATATCCTGTACGTCGGTACTGGCGAAGGATGGGGAAATTCTGATGCCATAAGAGGTCTAGGGATTTGGAAATCCTCGGATGCGGGTGCTACTTGGGCTAGATTGTCAAGTACTGCGACAGGTGATTTTTATTATATCAATAAAATAGAAATAGATCAAAACGGGACGGTATTTGTCGCTACAAAAACGGGTATCTTCAGATCTACTGATCAGGGTACAACGTGGAGCAAAGTCTATAGTGAAAATATCACAGACCTTGAAATTTCAAGCAATGGCATTTATTATATGGCAGTAAAAGGGCTTGGTGTGTACAAATCTTCAACAGGGCTTTCTGGATCTTGGTCTCGGCTATCTGGTATCAACTATGTTGGGGCAGGGAGGATTGAATTTGCTATAGCACCCAGTAATCCTAATTATATTTATGTCTTACTTGCTGCCGCAAGTGGCGGTACTTGCAAAGACATCTATGTTACCAGCAATGTCGGCACTAGTTGGATCCGCAAGGCTCCACCCAGTGCCGTTGGTATGACAAATTTTTGTCGCAACCAAGCTTGGTATGACCTTGCTGTGGGCATAGATTTATTAAACCCCTCCATTGTTTATATTGGAGGCGTGGACTGCCTTAAATCCACCAATGAAGGCGATTCTTGGATACAAATATCCAATTGGACTGGCTCTACTCGATACATGCACGCCGATCAGCATCTCATTCTAAATCATCCTACTATGCCCAATCGTATGCTATTTGCGAATGATGGTGGGATTTTCTTGACAGAAGAGGCTCAACAAACATTGCCACCTATTACCAACAAAATCAGTGGATTCAACGTAACCCAATATTACGCCTGCGCTGTCCACCCAAAAGCTGGAGTAGATACAATGCTAGCAGGAGCACAAGACAATGGCAGCACACTTTTTTTCAGTCTAGGTATAAATAGTGCCAGGAAAGTAACAGGCGGAGATGGTGCTTATTGCCATATAGATCAAGACGAACCTTGGATTCAAATCTCTTCGTACGTATATAATTCATATTATATCACCAAAAACACTTGGGGTAGTTATTCAAATATTCACATAGGTTCCAGTGCTGGTAGTTTTATCAACGCCACAGACTATGACGATAAAAATAATATCCTTTATTGCAACTATAATGCTGGTTATTTAGCCCGAATCAAAAATATTGGTAGGTTTAGTCAAGATTATGATACCATCGCCATTCCAGGCATCAGTAGCTCAGAAATCAGTGCCATAAAAGTGTCGCCAAATGTTGAAAATAGAATTTATGTAGGTCTTTACAACGGCTATATCTATATGATCGATAATGCCAATGGTTCATCTTTAAGAGCTACTAGGATTTTAACCAGTTCTGGGGTAGTATCTAGCATCGACATCCAAACAGGGGATGAAAATCATATTTTAGCCACCTGTTCAAATTATGGAACAACAAATGTTAGGGAATCGAACAATGGGGGGCAAAACTGGACTATTCTCGATGGTAACCTACCCGACATGCCCGTTAGATGGGGACTTTTCTCACCAGCTGACCCAACACAAGCCCTGCTTGCAACAGAAATAGGGGTTTGGACAACCGCCAAATTGGACAATACCAATACGAAATGGTCGCCAGCGGACTCTGGAATGCCCAATACTAGGGTGGATATGCTTCAAGCTCGAGCTGCTGATAATTTGATCGCAGCTGCCACACACGGACGAGGCCTTTTTACGACATTTGCAAAGCGGATTCCTAGTGAATTTATCCTCAAGGACTTCACTGCTACAGATAAATATACCTATATTTTGTTGGATTGGAATACCAGCATCGAAAAAGGTGCAGCTAGGATCGAAGTGGAAAAGTCTTTGGATGGCACAACCTTTTCGAAGATAGGCGAAAAAGCGGCTAAGTACATTCCCGATGGGGGCAATTACAATTTCCAAGACCCTAATTATCAAGGAGATATTCACTATTATCGATTGAAATTAATAGATATTTATGGCGAATTCAAATACAGCAATGTCGTCGTAATCAAAATAAGAAAGTTGAATGAAGGTCCAAATTTTTTCCCTAATCCCGTTCATGAATATTTGACCGTTCAAAGCAAAAATTATGTTTTTTACAACGCCAAGCTTCTTTTCTTTGATTTTGCAGGTAAAAAAATACTTGAAGTCCCAATCCCCAATGGTTTGAGTGCCAATGCTTTCTTTGAAGTTGATTTGCGCAATTTGCCATCGGCCGCTTATATTTACCAATTGTGGAATAATGGCAGCAAAGTGAGTTCAACCAAATTAGTAAAACTTTAATTTTATTGTCGATCAATTTGATTATCAGAAAAATATGGCTGGAATAAAATTTTAAAATATTACCACAAAATAATAAAAAGGTCTTAGCTTTGGTTCTATGAAAGAAAATGGTATCGTTTCAAGTTCGCTTGGCATTAAATACCCCATTATCATGGCTCCAATGTTTTTAGTATCCAATCAAGCGATGGTTCAAAAAGCTATGACCAATGGGATTATGGGGACATTTCCAACCCTTAATTTTAGAGAAAAAGGACAATTAGATTCCGTTTTAGAGACTCTCAACCGAGATAAATCTTGCGGTACTTCTGGTAATTATGGCGTAAACCTTATCGTCCAAAAATCCAATCCATTATTCGACAAACAGTACAAAACTTGTGTGGATCATAGGGTTCCATTTTACATCACTTCTCTAGGAAATCCAGCCCGGATCATGGATGGAGCCAGATCTTATGGCGCTAAAGTTTATGCGGATATTGTCACTATGGAACATGCCGAAAAATGCGCTAAAATAGGCGTAGATGGCTTTATCGCAGTTGGCGCTGGAGCTGGTGGACATGCTGGACCTCATCCGCTTAATATTTTGCTTCCTTCTCTAAAAAAACACTTTCCCCACATGCCCCTCATCGCAGCAGGCGGCATCGGTGAGGGTGCCAATATACTGGGCATGTTTGCATTCGGTGCAGATGGGGTTTCCATTGGGACCAGATTCATAGCTTCCTCGGAGGCTGATGTCAATCAGGATTATAAAAATGCCATCATCCACAGCGATCAAGACGACATCGTCATGACCACTCGACTGAGCGGCACTCCTTGCAACGTATTGAATACTCCTTATGTACAAAAAATCGGATTGGATCAAAATTTTCTCGAAAGGTTTTTTAGTAAAAACGCCACCACGAAGAAATATTTTAAGATGCTAATCCAACTAAAAGGCACTAAAATGCTCGAAGAGGCCATTAAACCTGGCAATTACAACAATATTTGGACCGCTGGTAAATCTGTGGAATTCATCAAAGACATCAAACCCACAGAACAAATCATCAAAGATTTAATCAATGAATATGAAAAAGCAAAATCAGACTTTTTTGCAAATATTTAGCATCCTTTTCCTTCTAGGTTTTGCTACCATAGGCGCCATCGCTCAAGAAGAATCTGTATCCGATGCCAATTCTCCCAAAATCACTGGCTTTCTAGAAACTAGGCTAAATTTTTTCCAAAAAGATAGCACCATTGATGCCTTCAATACGCCCCAGTACGATAAGACTTTGTACAGTATGGACTCCTGGTTGAATCTCTCTTACGCCAACAACGGTTTTCTCATAGGTCTTCGATTTGATGTATTCAATAATTCCAATCTCTATTCTATCAGGAATGTCAATACTTTGACTGGTATTGGATATTGGCAAGTTCAAAAGAAAATTAAAAAATTCGACATCACAGCAGGATATATCTACGATCAAATAGGTAGAGGAATCATCTTCAGATCCTACGAACTGCGCTCTCTTGCCATCGACAATGCCTTGGTCGGACTGCGCTTGGTTTATGATATCAATGACCAATGGAAAATAAAATTCCTCGGAGGAAAACAGAAAAACCAATTGACCACTTACAATCCAGTCCTCAAAGGAGGATCCCTAGAGGGATTTATCACAATCAACAAAAGTGGTACCCTTTCGATTGCCCCTGGAGTCGGTGCAATGGCAAGGACTTGGGATGACGCCACCGTCAATCAATTGGTCTCTACGGTCCAGCTGTATCACCCCGATGATAGCCTAAATCTTTATTACAATACTTATGCTTATACCATTTACAATACCCTCAATTTTGGCAATTTTAACTGGTATGCGGAAGCTTCTATGAAAACCAACGATGTACTCAAAGATGACGACGCCGTTACGACACAGTTCAGCGGAGGTACTTCCACGGGCAAATTCGTAGATAAAACAGGAACTAATTTTTACTCAAGCATGAGCATGAGCCTAGGAAAATTTAATATCAGCCTTGAAGGAAAATACACCAAGAATTTTAAATACAGAATCGACCCTTTTGAAAAAACGATCAACCAAGGAAGCATAAATTTCCTTCCGGCCATGTCCAAACAAAATACGTATGCACTGAAAAATCTCTATGTCCCAGCTACCCAAGAACTGGGCGAAAAAGCGGCTCAGTGTGAGATACGTTATGCCTTGAACGACCAAATGGGCATCAACGCTACGGGTAGCGCCATTTATGGCCGATTAGACCAAATGATCTACAACGAAACCGACCTCGAGTTTAACTGGAATAAAGATAACGGTGCCATCCTTAATCTAGGCTTCTACCGACAATTCTATGACATAGAGCTGTATCAAGGCAAAGGCGGGGCACCCGCTGTTCAAACTTTGACGCCGTATGCCGAGTATTTACATCCCATCAGCGATCACAAAAGCGCTAGATTTGAACTTTCCTACTGCCAGAGCAAACAAGGATATGGCAGCTTGCTATATGGACTTGCAGAGGTTTCTTTAGACAAATATTGGACCATTTTTGCCTCCGACATGTGGAATTTTAAACCCGTAAAAGGCAATCAAATCCACTACTACAGTGCCGGAGTATTTTTCAATCAAGATTATCTAAGGATATCGGCAGCTTATATCAAACAACCCGAAGGAGTCGTATGTACTGGTGGTATTTGCAGGATTGAACCTGCTTTTAGTGGGGCAAGATTAACCATTAATGCACAATTTTAATTTTCAGATTATGTCAAAATTAATTATTAGCTTCTTCTTGATTTTTGTACTTTTCAATTCTTGTCAAAAAGTACCCATAGATTACCATCTCGTCACCCCAAACCTTGGCGCACGAAAGATTTTGGTCGAAGAGTTTACCGGTGCCAACTGTCCCAATTGCCCCAAAGGCACGGACCAAATAAAGAATCTTGCGGCTTTATACGGAGAGAATCTCATACCCATGTCCATCCATGCTGGGGGATTCGCCGTTAAAATTACCAATAGCAAATATGATTTTGTGGTGCCTGCTGGACGAGACCTTTTGAATCTCCTCACACCTCCCGAAGGCTATCCCACTGCAGTAATCAATAGAAAAAAATTCCCCAACGAGACCGGTCTCCAGTTGTTTTTACCTTCTTGGGCGGGATATATCCAATCCGAATCGAGCATACTCCCAAAAATCCAAATCGAGCTTACAAAAAAATACGATGCTAGCACCCGTGGCGGAACCATCACAGCCCAACTCACTCCTTTGGAAGACATTAACATTCCTCTAAAGATCACTTTCGCCATCCTCGAAAATAAAATTATCGACCCTCAAAAAGACAATCGAGTCTCTGGCGGTCATGTAGATAATTATGAACACAATCACGTATTACATGCCATTTTGACCAGTAGCGATGGGGATCCCCTAGGAGCACAATTCACCAAAGATCAGAATCTAGACGTCACCAGAACCTTCCAAATACCCGCGCAAGATGGGTGGTGGAACGATGAAAACATAGAAATCATAGCATTCGTAACCGCTCATCCGCTCATCACCAATACGATGGAAGTATGGCAGGTTGAGCGCATAAAAATAAAGGACTAATACATGATTCTCGTTACTGGAGGCGCTGGTTATATCGGCAGCCATACCGTGATAGACTTGGCCAATAACGGCTACGATGTCCTCATTCTCGACAATTTGGACAATGCTTCCCCTCGAGCTGTTGAGAGCATTCGAAAGGTCACCAACAAGGATATTCCTTTTGTACAGATCGATCTCTGCGACGCCCAAGCCCTCCAAAATGTCTTCAAAGAATACAAAATCGACGGAATAATCCATTTTGCGGCACATAAATCCGTCAACGAATCGGTACTTCTTCCGCTCAAATATTTCAAAAACAACCTCATAGGGCTAATCAACCTGCTCGAAATGGTCGAGAAATACCAAGTAAAAAATTTCATTTTCTCCTCCTCCTGTTCCGTCTATGGCAATACCTCCGAACTGCCAGTGACCGAGGACACAGCACTTTCTCCGCCCGAATGTCCCTACGCCAGGACCAAAATCATGGGCGAGGAAATCCTTCGAGACATTTCACTTAATGCCGACACACATTTTATTGCCCTCAGATATTTCAATCCAGCAGGGGCTCATCCGTCTGGACTACTCGGCGAATCAGCCCTCAATACAGCCACGAATCTGGTACCCGTCATCTGCGAGACTGGAGCGGGCCTTAGAGAGAGTATGACCGTGTTTGGAACCGACTATCCGACCCGAGACGGTTCTTGCATCAGAGACTTTATCCACGTCATGGATCTGGCCCACGCGCATACCTTGGCGCTTCGATACGCATCCAATCATCAGCAAGACAATTTCTCCATTTTCAACCTAGGTATAGGCGCTGGCGTCACCGTTTTGGAGGCCATTCACGCCTTCGAACATACCAGCGGCCAAAAGCTAAACTACATTTTAGGACCTAGGCGCGATGGCGACGTGGTGGAGATTTACGCCGACTACACCAAGGCAAAGCAACTCCTAGGATGGACCCCACAGCACGATATCCAATCCATCATGGACACCGCTTGGCGATGGCAATTGAATAAACTTTATTAATTTTCCTTTCCTCATTTTTTGGGCGTCTCCCTCCTCGTCTCGAGGACGAGATCGGGTCGCGGCCTTCACGGGTTCCGTCACTTCGTGACCCTGCTGCGCAGGCCGTTGCGGTCGCTGACGCGCGTACGGAGGAGCAAGATGTCTAATTTCGTTCCACTTCCAATGTGACTCAAAATAGACACCTAGTAATAAGAATCCCTATTGATTTAACCAATAAATTTGCAGAAAGGAACGAAGCAATATTTTTTAAAAAACTAAGTACATGGAGAAAAACCGAGACACAAAAAAAAAGAAATTGACTTTGAACTATTATCCAAAGATTGATGCTCGCCACAAGTTTTCATCCTTGCGCCAGCAAGAGGCAAGCTTCGTAAATAAAATTTTAAAAAAAGTCTATTTTAATAACGAGTCGTGTTTCATTGCAATATAATTTTGCATTAATAATAAAAAATATTTAAAAATAAAAATTAGTTATATGGAAGCAAAATTTAAAATTGGAGATGTGGTTCAGTTAAATTCAGGGGGCCCATTATTGACAGTTCGAAGGATTGAAAAAGATGGCGATCGGGATGATCCTAAGAATATTTTGTGGTGCACATACCTAATAGAGGGCGATGATAAATTAACAAGAGATATCAATGGCGTCGAGAGTCTGTTTAAAAAGGCAGACAAGGAATTATAATGGGTGTATCGTAGGCAGTTGCCTGGTATGTTTTTCTTAAGCACTCTAGGTTCGTGAATAGTTTTGTTATCTCCTACTAAAATGAAAAAATTATATGCTAACAGAAAAAGTAAGTAAAATATTTATCTGGATAGGTCTTGCAATTGTAATTATTGGAATCATCCTTTTTTTTAATGGTGAAGAATTATTTCAATGGGATAAAGAGATTAAAGCGGATAAGGTTGCCCAACTAGGAGATTTCGTTGGTGGTGTAGCTGGGGCATTATGGGCCTTAGCTGGAGTAATTCTTTTCTACGTGGCTTTAGAAAAACAAAAGAATCGCTGTCCTTTCAAATTAAAGAGTTCAAATTACAAAGTCAAGAATTGCGAGAAACACGGGCTATTTTTAAGGAACAAAGTGATACTCAGAAACTTATGCAATATGAAACAACATTTTATAATTTAATAGATTTATTGCAAAAAATTGTAAATGATATAAATATCCAGATTACAACTACTAAAATGGTTAAACCAGGGTATTATATAGGAAGTCCATTAACCGATTATCAAGAGCATCCAGCGGAGTATCAACATTTGATAAACACTATTAAAGGAAGAGAATGTATCAAAAAAATCTATGAAGACATTAAGAAGGAAATTGCAGCAAATAAATCTAATGAGGGTTATTCTTTAGGAAATATTTTATATGAGAAGTATGAGGAATATAGAGTTTACTTAAGTCCTTACTTTAATATTTTAATTCAAATTCTTGTTAAAATACATAATTGCCCTTTTGATAGTAAGGGAAACTATGTAGATATTTTTGGAGCAATGCTTACTCAAGATGAAATAAATCTTATAGATATTTACGGAGAGGAATATTATATAGACAATAGACTGGATACATTATTCGGATATTATTTTAAAGAAGCTAGCTATAAAGGGTGATATGAGGTCAGACTTGCTCTAGCAGCGTCCGCTACCTGTCCTTGACAAACCTCGCACCCCCGCTCGGCGTAGGTTGTACCTGCGTCGCTATACTCAGGCTTCGCCACATGCTAGAGGATATTTGGCACAAGGTTGAAAACTTGCGATAGCTGTGCTATGGTGATAAGTAGTTAGATTTTCAACAAATACCGCGAAACCATAAATTGAGGCCTTAATTTACATTTTACTATCTTTGATAATTCTAGTAGAATTTTCGTGGTAAAATGGAATTAGAACAATCAAAATATAACAATTTAATAAATCAAATTGGAGATTTACTTCTAAGAGGTAGAGAACAAGCATCTCAATCTGTAAACACAATTTTGGTACAAACTTATTGGCTCATTGGTAGACATATTGTTGAGTTTGAACAGGATGGAAATGAAAAGGCTGAATATGGCAGTTTTCTCTTTGAAAAACTTTCTAAAGATTTGCAAAATGTTTATGGAAAGGGGTTTAGTAGGTCTAATCTCCTTTATATGAGAAAACTTTATCTGAAATTTCCAAAAAGTGAGACACTGTCTAACGTATTGAGCTGGAGCCATTATTTTGAAATATTGCGGTCTGAAAATGACCTTGAAATTTACTTTTATACTAAACAAAGTGAAAAAGAAAAATGGAGTGTAAGAGAATTAAAAAGGCAAATGAAGAGTATGCTGTTTCATCGTTTAGCATTAAGTACAGACAAGAAAGGAGTATTAGAATTATCCGAAAAGGGACAAGAAATTCATAAAGCCGAGGATATTTTAAAAGACCCTTATGTGTTAGAATTTTTAAACATTCCACAAACATATAAATTCCTTGAAAGCGAATTGGAAGAAAAATTGATTTCTAACCTGCAAAACTTTCTGTTGGAACTAGGGAAAGGATTCACGTTTGAAAAACGACAATTTAGAATTTCAATTAGTGGGAAACATTTTTATGTTGATTTGGTTTTTTATCACAGAATATTAAAATGTTTTGTCCTAATTGATTTAAAACGAGGTGAAGTAACTCATGAAGATGTTGGTCAGATGAATTTATACCTAAACTATTTTAAAAAAGAGATAAATACAGATGGCGACAACGAACCTATTGGACTTGTTTTAGGTGCAGAGAAAGATCATATTTTAGTAGAGTATGCAACTGAAAATATTAGCAATCAACTTTTAGTAAGTCAGTATCAACTTTACTTGCCGGACAAAAAACTTCTTGAAAATGCCCTAAATAAATTATTAGAAAAAGAATAAATATGCCAACACATAACATCTATAATCCTTCGTTCAGTCAAGGTTTCATTTCTGGCTCGAGGTTGAAAACTGATGGTAGCAATGAAAAAGATTGATGTTATTTCCCTAATTAAAAAACTTGGATAGTTACCAATTTTTGGTAAATTCGCAAAATAGTTTGTGAAAATGAAAAATACTTCAGTATCCCTCGGTGCTTATTTCGATCAATTTGTCACCAGTCAAATATCAATTGGGCGTTACAAAAATGTAAGTGAAGTTATCCGCGCTGGACTCCGACTTTTAGAAGACGAAGAGAATAAAGCTCTCGCTTTGAGAAATGCAATCCAAAAAGGGTTAGAAAGTCCAAGAGTAGATGATTTTGACTTTGAAGAAAATTTAATTCAACTAAAAACCGAAAAAAGAAAAAATGGCTAAAGTTTTTCTAAGACAAGAGGCCGTTGACGACTTAAATAATATTTGGGAATATACTTTTGAAAAATGGTCTGAACCTCAAGCCGACAAGTATTATGCAATGCTGAAACAATCATGTTTAGAAATCGGAAAAAATCCTGATATCGGAAAAGACTATAACGAAATAAATAAAAATTTGCTTGGGCAACAATCGGGAAGGCACATCATATTTTATCAAAAAATTAGTGAAACCGAAATTGAAATAATCAGAATTTTGCATCAACGAATGGACTTGACAAACAGATTGGGCTAAAAAAAAATTACTCACGCTCGGCGTAGGTTGCACCTACGTCGCTATACTCAGGCTTCGCCGAATGCTTGAAGATATTTGGCACAAGTCTGAAAAATGGCGCCAGCAATGGGCCTTTTATAGTTCATTTTGAAGCAAACCCAAATTGAAAATTTTGCATCAAACATATAATCGTCATCGGTAGGCGTATTTTATTTTTTAGAAAATAACCTTGGTATTGAAACCCCTGAAAAATTACTTATATTTGACAATAATTATACTCGCATTTCTTTCGAATTGAAATGATTTAAACTTATGAAAAAATATATTTTACTCTACTTCATACTTTTTTTAGCAAAGTCTTCCTATTCCCAACTTCCTAGTTTGCAGACCCATTTATTGTTAGACATGGAAATAACCGAAAATGGAAAACCCTTTTGGTGGCGCGATTTCGGGAGCTCCAATTACCTCATAAAAACAGACGATGTCAACAAACAAAATGGCAAATACGCTGCATCGATTGAGTATAATGGCGGAAAATTAGGATGGAGGAATTTGGTGTTTCACATACCAAACCAATATAAGGCCAAGCAGGTCAAACTCGAGGGTTATATAAAAACCGAAAACATAACAGAAGGTCATGCTGGGCTCATGATATCAACTACCCCTCATCAACGCTCGAACAATGGCATAAAAAAACAAGAAATAACAGGTACTACGGATTGGACAAAATGCGAACTGATTTATGACCTAGATTCGACCAGACCTAATTATATTACTGTCGGAGGGTCTTTGACGGGCAATGGCAAGATGTGGCTGGACAATTTGACCCTGACTTTGGATGGCAAAGAATTCAGTTTAGTGAAACCAGAACCAATTAAATTTTATCCCGCCGAAGGTGATAAAGAGTTTGATAGCGGTTCGAATATCGAGAATGTTTCTACTGGCTCACAGCAAATCGATCTATTAAAAACGCTATGTTTATTATGGGGCTTTTTAAAATATTATCACCCACAAATAGCTGCTGGAAATCACAATTGGGATTATGAACTTTTTAGAATCCTTCCAAAGTTGTTGGATACAAAAAACAAAAACCAAAGAGATAAAATATTGGTAAAATGGATTAAAAAATTAGGGGCTATCTCTGAAAATAAGGAAATAAGTGTTTCCTCAGAAAAAGTAAAAGTAAACCCAGATTTAGATTGGATTAGAACTGAAAATTTTTCTGAAGATCTGACCAACCAGCTATTGAAAATAAAGGATGCCAAAAAACCAGATGAACACTATTATGTTAATTATGATGAAGAAAAATACTACAAATTAGTAATTGGAAAACCTACCTTCGAACATGAAAAGTTCTACATTCCAATGATATACCATGATCAGGGCTTTCGCATTTTGACCTTTTTCAAAATCTGGAATTTGATTCAATATTATTATCCCTACCGAGATAAAATCGCAGTGGACTGGAATAATGCATTGGACGAATTTCTCCCCAAGTTCATTGAATCGCCAAATGCAAACGAGTTAAATAATTCCATTCGGGAACTACTGGCCAAGACAAATGACGTCAACACCAGAATGTCTGAACTCAACTATTATAAATTTGAACAACAATGGATGCGCCTACCACCCGTGGAGCTTACTTTTGTCGAAAACAAACCTGTTGTTACAGGTTATATTCAGGAAAAGTTTGGGCCTGAATCCGGTTTAGAGCTCGGAGATATTATATTGACTATCAACCACCAATCCATCGAAGAAATCGTGAAAGACAAGATAAAATACGTCTCTGCACCACATCTTCAGGCAAAGCTTCATTTAATTGCTCCTACATTATTAAAAACAAAAGACTCTTTATTACACCTTGAAATCATGCGAGATGATAAGATTCTTAAGAAAACCATTACAACTTTTAAAATAATTGACATTTACCCCGAATATCGGCCTTGGACACAGGATACTTCTTTTAGATTGATCAATGGAGACATAGCTTATATGCGAAATTATCAAACAAAAAATGAAAACTTACTTAAAAAGGAAAAGACAAAGGGCTTTATCCTGGACCTTAGGTCGAAGCCATATCATGATGATTTTAATGAAATTACAAACTTCATAGTTTCAGAGACTAAGCCATATGCAATCTATACCTTAGGGAGTAAAGATAACCCCGGTTTGTTTGCTGTTGGTAAAACCTCAAATTCAGAAAACACCAGCGATGAACGGTATCAAGGGAAAATCGTTGTGCTAATTGATGAAAGCTGCAATATTGAGTCTGACATAGTGGCCATGGCCTGCCGGTCCAATCCGAATACGACTTTAGTCGGTTCAGCCACTTCGGGGGGAGTGCCTTTCACTTCATTTATGCATATCCCTGGTGGAAGATCTATATCTTTGATGACCTTAGGCTTGTACTATCCCGATGGCAAGGAAACGCATCCGATGGGCATTTTACCCGACATTGAACTTCGACCTACGATATACGGTATTAAAAACCATCAGGACGAGTTACTCAATAAAGCCATAGAAATAATCAATAAAAATTGAGATTTATCTCCTCATTACGAGAATACCATGTATTTGAACTATCTCGCAAAGATTGATATTTGGTATAAGGTTGAAAACTGGTGGCAGCGGTTTGAATAGAATTAAAACAAATGATAAAGTATTTAATAGCATATTTTCTTTTGCAAAATATTTGTGTTTTACCCGCACAAACAGATCCTGTGGACACCAGAGCTACATATGTCATTGCCAATGGGGGACTAAATATTAGAAGTGGGCCAAGTGTAAAATCTAAGAAAATAGCAAAGATTCCTTTCGGAACTACAATAAAATATATTTCAGATAAATCGTTCGGGATTGATTCTAATTTAATCAGCTTGTATGATAATCATAAGAAAGAATCAATCAAAGGCAATTGGGTAAAGGTTCAATACAAAAAATCAAAAGGATATGTTCTAGACCTCCATTTGTATTATCCACCAAATAATGAAAATAGATTTAAAGAAAAATATAACAGCGATTTTGTGTTGTTATATCCTGGATGCGGTTGTAATAAAGAAAATTTGTATAATCCTTTAAGCTGGGAGTGGTTTGGATATTTTAAACTTAAAGATGGAAAATTCAAAATTGAGAAAATCAATGTAAGTTATTATAGAACCAGAAAATATACTTGCGATTTGTTAATTTCTGCCTCCAAAAGCGACAATTTGGCCTTTATCATTGGTAGTAAAACTGGAAGATTATCCAAAAGCGAGGTAGTATATGGAAATAATTTATTGTTTCAACGTCATAATTCAGACAAACCCTTAGAAAAATCTGATTTAGAGAATGCTTCAATTGAAATGCTTGGAAATAAGGAAAATAACGAATGGAAACCTAATCAATTGTATTTAAAATCAGGAAACAAAAGGCAACTTTTAAATAAACCAGAATATGACTACCCATATGAAATAAAGTTTGTCGGTGACTTGGATGGTGATTTAAAAGACGACTATATTATACATTACGGGGATAAAGGAGGAATAATAATATTGTACTTAACAACTAAGGCCAAGCCTTCAAATCTTATAGAGCCTGTGGCAATGTATTTTGCATCTTATTGCTGTTGAATGTTTCGGCTTCCCCAATATTCGGCCAGTTGGACGTTGTTAAAATGATTAATTTTAATTAAATTTCAAAATGAAAAAACTTATAGCTCTAGCGCTAATACTGACACAACAGTATTTGGTCTTTGGACAAGAACCAAAAAATACAATAGATTTACAATGCACAACAGTTATTGCTGTAAATGGGCTAAATATTAGAGAAAAACCAAGTAAAAATTCTAGAATCATTGACAAGATACCATTTGGGGAAAAGATAAAATATCTTTCTAAATATTCGTTTGGAATAGAAACAATAAAAGATTATCCCAATGTTGGTAACTGTTTATACAAAAAAAAAGATACCTATATTTTTATTGGAAATTGGGTAAAAATAATTTATAAAGAAAAAATAGGTTTCGTTCTCGATGCTTATTTGTTTTATGACAAACAGGCAGATTATGTAAAAAGTGAAAATAATCAAGAATATGCACTACTATATTCCTACAATGCTTGTTATGCTAACATATATACACCTTCAAAATTCATTTGGTATGGTTTGTTCAAAGATAAAAATGGTAGTTTTTTACTAAAAAAAGTAAATATCAATTATTTTTCAACTATAGATAAAGAATTCGATAGAAAAAATTTTGGTGTTTCAGTGGGAAATGACAATGGGCTTTTGCTAATATTCGGATCAAAAAAGCCATTGAAAGAAGGACTGAGAAAATGTATTGATTTGAATAAAATGAGAGAAGATAACAACAACGAATTTGATGAGAAGAAGTTAAAAGACTATGGAATAGAAAAGGAAACAATTAAGGAACAATTTGGATTTCACTATCAATATCGTGTAAATAAAGGTAAAAAAACACAGATACTTAGTTCAGTTTATGGCAAAGAAGATTATGGTTTTACCCACATCGAATTTATAGGGGATATTGACGGAGATAATGAAATGGATTATATTTTGGGTACAGACGCAGAGCAAGGGTACGATATACTATTTTTAAGTAGTGAAAAAAAGGCGGGTAATCTTGTGGAGCCTGTTGCGTACTTCTATAATTGTTACTGTTGCTAAAATATAATTAATTGATTTACTGTTAATTACAAATAGATTAAAAGTACTTTAAAAAACGCACTCACGATAACCGCCTCCAAAGACTCAACACAAACTAAATATGACGGAGGCTGCGTGAGTACCATCGTGCACTATCCACCCACCCCAAAAAACAATATCCCCCCCTCCAAGCCTAGAACAAGGGGCTGAAGCGGCAGCTTCTTTCTGGCGCGCAACCGATGGGAGTGGTCGCGTCGATGATCCGTTAGGTGAAGCGACGTGAGTCTCGACGAAGGATGAGGCGAGACGAAACCCACGGACAGCGGGGTCCGAGTGGAGCGAGGATGCGCCCAAAATAAAACAACATATTTACTGTACTTTTTTGTTCTTGATGCCGAGTCCAAACAATGCGAAATCATACTTTACGGGGTCTGTGGGATCAAAGGCTCTGAGTTGGTCGGTCAGGTAGAGAACGCCGTCCCAATTGGGTTTCTGCGTGGTCAATATGCCCAATCCCTTGGCGACGTGATAAACGTGCGTGTCCAGCGGCATCAGCAAGTGGCTGGGCGACAATTTTTTCCAAATGCCAAAGTCCACTCCCGCAGCATCGGACCGCACCATCCACCTCAAAAACATATTGAGCCGTTTGCAGGCCGATTTATTTTTAGGACTAGAAAAATGCTTCTTGGAGCGTGGCGTGAAATTTGGATTCTGAATAAAGGCCTGGTGCATCCGTTCGAGACCATTGAAAACGGGTTGCTCTTCGAGGAGAAAATAATCCTCCATCGACTCGAATTGGCTATACGTAGCCTTAAAAAATCCGATCAATGAATGAAAATCTATGCCGTTGAATGTGCGATATTGGAAGTCTCGGAGCGGCTTTAAATCGCTCATCTCGGCATTCATGACAAAGTCATAAGGAGCGTCGTCCATGAGCAATACGGCCTCCTTGGCTTTTTTGATGATCGCGGTGCGATTGCCCCACGAAAACAAAGCCGCCATCAAGCCAGCTATTTCGACATCTTGCTTCGCGCTGTATCGATGGGGTATGGAGATGGGATCTAAGGGGATAAACTCCTTTTGATTGTACTTTTGTACGAGGAGGTCTAGATAATCCTTTAGCCTCGTATCCATGTATTCAGTTGGCTAGATTTAATCCAATTTGGCTTTTACCTCAGTGATTTCGTAAGCCTCGATGGTGTCTCCTTCCTTGATGTCATTGAAGTTTTTGATGGTCAAACCGCACTCAAATCCAGATTTGACTTCTTTTACGTCCTCTTTGAAACGCTTCAATGAACTCAACTCCGCTGTAGAGCCCTCCTTGGTAGGATAGATCACGATACCATCTCTAACCAATCTGATGAGGGAGTTTTTGGAGATTTTACCTTCTTCAACATAACATCCCGCGATGGTACCCACTTTGCTCATCTTGAAGATCTCACGAACGAGGACTTGAGCCGTAATTTTTTCTTCTTTGGTTGGCTCCAACATACCTTCGATGGCTGCCTTCACTTCTTCTATCGCTTCGTAGATGATGGAGTATAGCTTGATCTCCACGCCTTCTTTTTCGGCGATCTTTCTAGCACCTGAAGATGGTCTAACTTGGAATCCAACGATGATGGCATCCGAAGCACTGGCCAAAAGCACGTCACTTTCGATGATTTGACCTACTGCCTTGTGGATTACATTAACTTGTACCTTGTCGATAGAAAGCTTTATCAATGAGTCGGAAAGGGCTTCGATGGATCCATCCACGTCCCCTTTGACGATCAAGTTCAATTCTTTGAAAGTTCCCAAAGCCAATCTTCGTCCGATTTCGTCCAAAGAGATACGCTTATTGGCTCTATTAGATTGCTCACGATTGATCTGCGCGCGTTTTCCTGCGAGGATACGTGCTTCAGACTCAGAATCCATCACCTTGAACTTTTCGCCCGCTTGAGGGGCTCCTGTGAGGCCCAAAATCAAAACTGGGGTAGAAGGTCCACTCTTGGTAGTTTTTTGTCCACGTTCATTGAACATGGCTTTTACCCTACCGCTGAATTCACCCGCAAGCACCGAATCTCCGATTTTCAAAGTTCCAGCTTCTACGAGGGCTTTGGTTACATAACCGCGACCTTTGTCGAGCGACGCTTCGAGAACGGTACCTGTAGCCAATTTATTGGGATTGGCTTTTAAATCCAATATTTCTGCTTCTAGCAATATTTTCTCAAGAAGTTGTTCGATACCTAAGCCCTGCTTGGCACTTATATCTTGTGACTGGTATTTACCACCCCACTCTTCTACTAGGAAGTTCATTTGTGCCAGTTCGTTTTTGATACGCTCTGGATCTGCGCCAGGCTTGTCTATCTTATTGATCGCAAAAACGATTGGAACGTTAGCGGCTTGTGCGTGGGCGATGGCTTCACGTGTCTGTGGCATGATGGAGTCATCCGCTGCTATGATGATAACAGCCACGTCCGTTACTTTAGCACCCCTCGCTCTCATCGCGGTAAATGCTTCGTGACCTGGTGTATCTAGGAAGGTAACTTTCTTACCATTGGTTACCACTTCATAAGCACCGATATGCTGTGTGATACCTCCAGCCTCACCCGAAACGACATTCGCCTTACGGATAAAGTCCAACAAGGAGGTCTTACCGTGATCGACGTGACCCATAACCGTAACGATCGGAGCTCTTGGCTTCAAATCATTAGGATCATCTACTTCGACCACTACTTCTTCGGTCTGTTCTTCAGCGCTGATGAATTCAATTTCGTGCTCGAATTCACTAGCTACCAACTCGATGATTTCAGCATCTAGACGCTGATTGATGGAAACGATCACACCAAGGTTCATACAAGTCATGATGACATTGGCGACAGGAACGTTGAGCAAACTAGCCAACTCAGAAACAGAAATAAATTCTGTTACCTGCAATTTTCTGTTGCTGTTATCTTGTTCTAGGATTTCGTTCTTTTCTCGGATTCTATCCCTATTGTCTCGGCGTATTTTTTGTCTTTTGTTGGTCTTACCTACATTAAGACGGGCCATGGTGGCCTTTATCTTTTCGTCGATCTCCTTTTGAGACACTTCCTTTGTTTGCATAGGAGGTCTTGCTGGCTGACCTGGACGACCTTGTTGATTGAATCCGCCTGGTCTATTTTGACCACCTGGTTGATTGAAATTGCCCTCATTGATAGGACCCGCCTGTTTTCTTTTGCGTTTCTTTTTATCCGCATCAGATACGCCTTGTTGGTTGGGATTGTTGTCCGTCCTTGGGGCGGGCTTAGGTCTTTCTGCAGGAGGTGGTGGAGGCGTTGGTTTTGGACGCTCGAATCTATTGGTATCGATTTTGCCCAATATTTTCAAGCCTCTCAATTCTGGGGTCTCAGCCCTCATCATATTGTCATCCACGACTGGTTCGTCCACCGCAGTAACGACTGGCGCTTCCTTGGGTGTCTCAACAGGTATTTCGGGCTTCTTTTCCTCTACAGGTTTTGGTATTTCCTTTGACTCAACGGGAGGAACGACTTCCTTCGGTTTTGGCTTGTCGAGGTCAATTTTTCCTACGACTTTAGGGCCTTTTAGGATAATTTCTTCTCTTTTTATCGAGTCATCTTTCACCTCCTTGGTTTCTACAACCACTGGAGGCTTTACTTCTTCTACAGGTTTTGGCTTTACTACCTCGTGAAAAATTTCTTTTTTGGGTTGTACGCGATTGGTACCCATCAACAATTGATCAGCCTTTTCCTTGATCTCAATAGAACCTTGAAACTCTTTTAACAATTCCCCATACATCGCATCATCGATCTTTGCAGTCGGCTTGTTTTCAATTTCAAAGCCTTTCAAAGACAGATGTTCCACTATCGTGGAGGTGGCGACATTGAGCTCTTTGGCTATTTTTACTAATAAACGTTTTTCCATTCTTTTCTCAGAATTCTGCAAAAACAGATTTTATACTACAAAGGTATGTTAAAAAATGATTAATTATATTCTTTTTCAATCAGTTACATAAGCTAGACTTTAATCTTCAAACTCGGCTGATAATATTTTTATAACTTCTTGGACCGTCTCTTCTTCTAGGTCCGTTCGACGTACCAACTCCTCAGGACTTAGTGCCAACACACTTCTAGCAGAGTCACATCCGATGGATTTAAGCTGCTGAATAACCCATCCATCGATGGCATCCAAAAATTCGTCCAAATCGACATCGTCAAGTTCTGCGCCCTCTTGATTGTCTCTATAAACGTCGATTTCATATCCGCTCAACTTGGATGCAAGTTTGATATTCGCTCCTCCCTTACCGATGGCCAAGGAAACTTGGTCGGGCTTGAGATAAACCGAAGCTCTTTTGTTGACCGTATCCAAAGCGATATTGGTGATTTTCGCTGGAGTCAATGATCGCTGTATATAGAGCGATTCGTTGGTCGTATAATTGACTATATCGATATTTTCGTTTCTCAACTCTCTAACGATGCCGTGGATACGAGAACCCTTCATACCAACGCAAGCCCCAACTGGGTCTATACGCTCATCGTAAGACTCTACGGCCACCTTGGCTCTTTCACCCGGTAACCTCACTATCTTTTTGATCGTAATCAATCCATCTTCTATTTCTGGAACTTCTTGTTCCATCAGTTTTTCGAGGAATTTTTCTTCAGTCCTAGAGATCGTGATCATCGGAGAATTGTTGCGCATTTCTACCTTTTTGATGACGGCCTTGACCATATCGCCTTTTTTATAAAAATCGCCTTTAATCATCTCAAGTCTTGGCAACACCAATTCGTGATTCGTAGCATCGTCTAAGATCAAAAATTCTCTTTTTAGGATTTGATTTACTTCTCCTATGACGATATCTCCTACTCTATCGGCGTATTTGCGATAGACATCGTCTTTTTCGAGTTCCATCAACCGAGAATTGAGCGTCTGACGGGCAGCCATGATCGCCCTTCTGCCAAAATCCTCTAGTTCTACAGGTTCGTAGCAGTCGTCCCCTATTTCGTAGTCCGCATCGATGCTTGAAGCCTCTTGAAACGAAATCTGTGACTTCTCGTCGGTTACCTCGCCGTCTGGAACGATATTTCTAACCCTCCACATCTCCAAGTCCCCTTTGGTAGGATTGACGATGACATCAAAATTTTCGTCAGATCCGTATTTTTTCTTGATCAAAGTCCTAAATACATCCTCCAGAACCCTCATCATCGTGGGTCTATCTATATTCTTACCAGATTTAAAATCCGAAAAAATGTCAATGAAATTCATACTTTTATTTTTTTAAAATCTAATTTTTATGATTGCTTTATCGATCGTATCGTATTTGAATTGATGCTCTATAGTCTTTAGGACATTCTTTTTCCCTTCTTTTTCCTTGTGTTGGCTCACAACTATGATTCCCGTATCATTCGCCTCTTTCAGCGCTCCCTCAACTGTCTCTCCCACTTTAGGTTGAATAGAAATTTCTCTTCCCAGGTTCTTGATGAATTGGCGCGGAAACACCAACGGTCGGTCTATGCCAGGGCTGGATACTTCGATCTTATCGACAGACTCGATTAAATTTTCAGCTTGTAGAAAACCATCGATGGCTTTATTGATCAATCGACATCGCCCCAAATCCATCCCTTTATCCGCATCCACATACACCTCCAACAAGCCCGTAGCCGTAAAATCCACTTCTACCACATAACAATCCAAGTATGCCTCGTCCTGAAACAAGGTAGCTAAAAAATGTTCAACCGCTGTCTTAATGTCCATATATTACCGCAAAAGAAAAGGGAACCAAACTGGCCCCCTCCGCATACTTTTTACATTCTGGTGCAAAGGTAAGAAGAAAAACCCTTATTTGTATCTCCTATCCATATGTTTTTAATATTTAATAATTGAAGCACCCTGGATTCCGCACTGTTTTGGGATATACCATAGGCCAAAGGCTAACATCATTTTGCTCTGCGCGTGATACACCAATACCTTGCATTTAAGCTGACAGAAAGCCTTTTTACTTTCGTCTCTTCTTTTTTTGGGCGTCCCCCTCCTCGCCAATAAGGCGAGATCGGGTCGCGGCCTTCACGGGTTCCGTCTCTTCGTGACCCTGCTGCGCAGGCCGTTTCGGTCGCTGACGCGCTGGGAGGGGCGGATATGGTACTTTACATTCTTCGTTCGGCGTAGGTTGTACCTACGTCGCTTATATTTCATGGCTTTACAATGGTTGGATTTAGATTCAAATTGGAAATTTGGCAACGGTTAGTCGTTGGCACAGCCTACGCCTAGCGGGGGGGACTTGGTGCTTCGAGTTGTTCGTTCGGCGTTGGTTGTACCTACGTTGCTTATAATGCATGGCTTGACAACGGTTTGATTTAAATTCAAATTGGAAATTTGGCAATGGTCGGACGTAGGCGCAGCCTACGCCTAGCGGAGTACTATATTTTTGTTAGATTTTGCAAACCTCATACAAACATATTACAATAATGATGAATATATAACAAACATATTCCAAAAAACGACTTTTTGGCTTCAAATAGTGGTAAAATTTTACCATAAAAAAATTTCTATAGTAACTTTGGGAGTTGTCGGTTTTGTTTTTAAGTCTTAATTTTGATTTTGAACCAAGATAGTATCTTTAAAACTGATTTTTTAAACCTCTTTTTCATGAAAAGCGCAATCATCATTTTCTTTTCTATCTTACTCTTAGCCTCTTGCAAAAAAGAGAAAATGCCCGACGCCCTCCCTCCCATCACTACGGAAGGCAAAGGCACTTTCGGATGCAAGATCAATGGCGAGATTTGGATACCCAAAACTCAAGACGAGTTCCTGGGCAATAATTTTGATCTCGTTGCAATTTATGAGGAGGATTTACCTAAGCGAATAAGTATGGGAGCATCAAAAAAGTACGGTGACTTTAAACAAGAATTTTCTATTTATATTTATCAACCAATTACTATTGGTGTTTTGGACACAAACATTATTAGCATGAGATTTATAGATGTAAATGTTAGTTTTGAGCCTTATGAAATAACTCGATATAAACAACATACTAACTTTAATATTAAGCGATTTGACATATCAAATCGAATTGTGTCTGGAACCTTTGAGGGACTATTAGTAAAACCCATAACGAAAGATTCAATAAAAATCACCGAAGGTCGCTTCGATGTGAGATTTTAGGATTTAATACATTTTTAAAAGAAAAACCTTCGTTCGGCGTAGGTTGAACCTACGTCGCGATGTAGTCATGGCTTTGCCATAAATCTTGGTATTTTTGTTGATTTATTGTAAATTTGAAAGACATGAGTACACGATATCAAATATATGATAAATCAGGGTCTTATTTTCTGACTTTTCAGGTTGTAGAATGGGTGGATGTGTTTACACAGAAAGTATATAGAGATATAATCATAGATAGTTTTGACTTTTGTAGAAAAAATAAAGGGCTCCAGATTTGGGCTTATGTAATCATGTCTAATCATGTACACTGTATATATGAGCGCTGCTGACACCAATTTGTCAGATATAATTTGAGACTTTAAGTGACATACAGCTTCGAAAATTTTAAAAGAAATTATTGAATCGACTGAAAGTAGGAAGGTTTGGATGTTAAAAAGATTTCAATTTGCAGCCAAATGTCATAAAAGAAACAGCGATTTGCAATTTTGGACGCATGAAAACCATGCAATTGAGGTATATAGCTACACTTTTTTCTTCAAAAAATGGCCTATATTCATGATAATCCCGTGCGTAGTGGCTTGGTCCTAAATGCAGAAGACTGGATGTGTAGCAGTCAACTAAATTATAGCGGGTTAGAAAGTTTGATTGAAATAGATTTAGCAGATATCTAATGGAAATAGTCCTTAAATTGCAAATTAAAAATTTGGCAAGGGTAAGTCGTAGGCACAGCCTACGCCTAGCGGGGGCACAGCCTACACCAAGCGCTTTATGCAAAAACAAACGATAATTTGTGTCGTACATTGCGAGATTGTTATTATATTTATACAATCTTTGGATTGAAATTCAGAATTTCTAATATCCACCAAGTTAAACCTTTAGAATCATGAAATTTTACTCAATTCTTTTGTGCGACTGCATTCTTTTTCAAAATATTATATTGCATGACTAAAATATTATTTTATACTCTAATTCTTAGCATTTGTTTTGCAGCACCTTGTCTCTCACAAAAACATGATAATATTTGGCTGATGGGAATAGGAGGCCGACACACTCACCCTGAATATGGCAATGCCTTTCTCCAATTTCCCTTGGACACGAGCACTTTTCAAAAGGAACCACTGGGTAGAGCTGACACTGACTTTACTAATTTAGCCATTTGCAATGAAGGAGGGGCCTTGCAGTTCTATACCGATGGGCTATTTCTATACAATAAATTGCATCAGAAAATGGCTGGCACGGATAGTCTTACACACGGTGAATTGGCATATTTTGATACCCCTCAAAAAATAGTTGTGCTTCCAAAACCAAACCATAAAAACAAATA
>JADKKF010000007.1 GCA_016720635.1 Saprospiraceae bacterium | reverse complement strand
ATACAAACGGTCATAAACGTGCTAGCATGTCAGGTAATTTTAACCTTACCACCAATGCTACTTATACAGATTCTCTTTTCTTTGATATGAATGGAGATGGGCTTTCTGATATGGTTCGTATATTAGAAGATGGCAATGACCTTACGATCTTAGTAGCAATTAATTTAGGCGGCTTCAACTTTAATCAAGCCTATGAAAAGGAAATCAAATGGCCTTTTGAAGCATCTCCAGGAAGTATTAATCCATTAGTTCAATCCACTGAATCCGCAGGGATGGGTTTGGGCGTATCATTGTTCCAATCCATGTCCCTTCAAATTGGGGTGTCCGGGGCATATTCTGACAACCACCTTCCTATTATCTTTAATGATTTTAATGGTGATGGCAAACAAGATCTGTTAGTTCGGTTCCTTTCATTAACTTTAGAGCCATCATACGTTCTTTATATAAATACTGGACAAAGTTTTAGATCTAAGGGTAAGTGCTCAATCAATTGAATATGATGCTACAATCCAAGACATGGGACGTAAGCATAAACCTCGGCTTGACTTTTGCACCAGGCTTTTGGATTTTAAAGTTCCCACTTTCTATAAGTGCTGTTCCATTTTCCTTGAGTTATAATACCGTCCTTAAAAAGATTGAGGATTATGATAATGATGGATATAATGACTTGGTCACACAACGTAATGGGGAATCCTTGAGAGGCATAATCTGTACAGAAGAACCAACAAACTAAAAAACGTATATACTCCAATCGGGGGTCAATACACGGTGGATTATAAATTAGCTCCTGCGGCTTATGAAAATCCTTCGGGTAAGTGGGTGGTATCTCAAACCAAAATCACGGATCTTACCAATGTTAATCCACAGACCGAAGGGGTAATGTCAGATTGACCAAGTTTAATTTTTTCAATGGAAAGTATGACCGGCGAGAGCGAGAATTTTATGGCTTTGAATACATGAAATCCTCTGAATATAATCTAACTGTTGGAGATGGAACACTTGCTGAGCGATCAACCATAACCCAATATTTCAATCACAATTATTTTTTGAATGGCAAAGAAATTGAGGTAACTAAAATTAAAGGCAATATCCAACCAGTATTTGTTAATAGGTTAAATCCTGTAAACAACGTCACCTCAAAAGTAGCCACTTTTGACTTCAATGACCCAAGCATCATTTTCTCTCAAGAAACGAAAAATTATGCGATACATGGTTATAAAACCATCCAGTTCAATGGGATTCCTTTCTGGGTACTTAACCCAGATGACCAACTTCCGCCCATCTATGATGAAGGAGGAACGAAAGGGGAAAAGGCTGCATTTGTGATTTTGAAAAGTACTAGCAACAAATTTTATAATTTCAGTGGTCCGATATCGAGCAATGAAAGTTTTGTGTATGACCAATTTGGTAGAATCACAGAAGTTGTACACCAGGGGGGTAATAATTTTAATTCAAAAATCAAATATTTCGCTCCGATCGAGCCCAAACATATCATTTCTATTCCAAAAGTAATTGGAGTTTATGCAGATGGTATAGTGAAAAGACTAAGAGAAAATAATTCCATTGACCCAGTCACTGGAAAGGTTCAAAAAGTATCCATACTTAATAATACCAACAACCAAACAAACAGCTTTAAATTGGCTTATGAGGCAAATGGAAATTTAAAATCCATCGAAAATACCTCAGTCCGGTGGAACCAACTCCAATATTACGTATAACTATACTTACGATACAGACGTAGCACAGTATATGACCAATGTAAAGAAAACTGGTGCCGGTACGGTATTTAATTCAAAAACCGAGTATGATTACAAATACGGTGTTCCCACTTAAGGTTACGGATATCGCACTAAATAGCACTGAGTACAAGTATGATGAAAAAGGACGCCTAATAAAATAAAAGGACCGAAAGACGGCGACCACACGATTTTGTACCAATACAATCTATCCAGTGGAGGACAAAATCATATTCCATTACCTCTCATTATGATATACAGAATGGAGGCGATATCAAAAACGGCACATTTTGTCAATGGTTTTGGAGAAACCGTCCAAGTCAAAAAGACATCGTCGTGACACAAGGAGGAATAAGGTCTTTGCTGCAGCTGTATCTGGGATGGAGAAAAAGATGGATTAGAAGGGTTGAAGCCGTATATCAAAGTGAATTTGATCCTTCTGGTGTTACAGGATTTTTCAATTTTGGAAACCAATCAGCCATCATTCAGAATGAATTTGATGCTTTTGACAGAATGCTGTCTAGCACTAATGCCGAATCTGGCACTACTAAATACAAACTTCAATGGCAATGGTGGGTCAGTTACCGAAGTGAAAGTTCCTAAGATGGAAGCGGTAGCATATATTCAAGCACTACAAAAGATATCGATGGAAATGTCCTCAGTTCTACCAATGAGGATAAAGTTACAGAGTTTACTTACGATGGAATCGGACAAAAAATATCTACAAAGTCCGAAGGCGTACAGATTTCATACAGCAAATACGATCTAGCTGGAAGGATGGTTGAAAATACCCATTTAGATGCTGGTACTTCTAAAGTCGAATACGACCAGAGGGGCAATGTTTTGGCGACCTCCAATCAAAAACAAATATTCGATGGTACTCAAGTGAAATATACTTACGATGGCTTTAATCGACCGTTGACCATTACTTTTCCATTTTCAGATCCAATATCTAATGTAAAATATGAATACCATAACGATCCGAGTAGTGGCAATAATTTCGGAAAGCTAATGTCACAAGTCGATGGCAGTGGGGGTATAAAATATGAATATGACGTCCAAGGAGAAATCACCAAAACTTGTAGGACGATTTATAACCCTACGGGGAAATCAAGGCATTTTGTCCACAACTACACTTATGACTCATGGCATAGGATGTTATCACTTACTTATCCTGATGGAGAGCTGGTGAATTATAAATATGACAAAGGCGGCAACCTAGAGAGCATGTACAGCAACGAAGCACAGTATATCAAAAATATAGGATATAATGAATTCAATCAAAGGGTGATCGTTGAATATGGCAATGGTACCATCAATAATTATGCTTATACTCCAATACTGAATAGGCTGCAAAATGCTTCCGCCTTAGAAAATGGAGGTACTCAGATGCTTGACAATCAATATAAATATGATCTTATCGGAAATATCACCGAGATCACTAACAATGCCAGTATCACCTCCAACAATATGGGTGGGCAATACAGCCATGCCTACAAATATGACAATTATAACAGATTGGTGAAGGGTGACGGCAAATGGGGTGGAACTGATATTGGCGGTGGCAATGATTTTTATTCGGATTATCATTCTGAGTTTTCCTATGGAATACTACATAGGATAGAAAGTAAAAACCAAATGCATTCTAAAAACAATGCGGTTTTTGCTGATAATACTTATGATCATACCTATAAATACGATTACTCGGGCACTTATAATGGATCTTCATTTAACGTAGCGAATGGACTATCAAAAATATCAGGCACCAATGAGGAGACCTTTGATTCTGACCCGAATGGCAATGTGACAAAACAACTATCTCCAATATGCCCCTAATACCGACAAGCATATGCTTTGGGACGAAGCCAATCGACTCAAGGCTGTCAAAGTAGGTGAATACAAACTTCAGCACAATGTCTATGACGCATCGGGTGAAAGGGTACTAAAGGGCATAGGCCAAAGCGATAGAATAGCCGTCAATGGCCAAGTCATCAATACAGACCCACCAGGGGGACCATCCAACTGGCAGATAGGGAATTATACGACTTATGCGAGTGGTTATTTTGTGGTGGACGGATACAATCAAGTCAGTAAGCATTATTTCTCAGGGGCAGAGCGGATAGCGAGCAGATTGTCTGGGAAATACGTCGAGCAAAATGCTGAACGATGCAAAATAAATGGTCTCCCGCTGTCATCTGAGACCATCGCGGCCGATATCAAAGGCGTAATGAATCAACTAGCACCTGGGGCAACTTACACCATCAAGGACAAAAGGGTAATCGAAGGGTGCCAATTACTTGATGACGAACAAAAGACAACGAAGTAGCCCTCAAACAATGCAATTGCTTCTTTAAGAGTGACTGTAAAGAAGTGCTGTACTACTACCACAGCGATCACGTCGGCTCCTCCACATTTCTGAGCGATGCCTATGGCAAATCTTATGAATTTATGCTATATTTGCCATATGGAGAGGAGATGGCTCGGCGAAAGAAGTTGTGGGCTGGGTGGGCACTCCATACACCTTTACGGGCAAGGAAAAAGACGATCTGACGGGCCTGCAGTATTTTGGAGCGAGATATTATGACAGCAGGATCAGTATATGGTATGGGGTGGATCCGATGGCGGAGGAGATGCCTGAGTACAGTTCCTATTGCTATACATTTGATAATCCGATAAGATTTATTGATCCAGATGGAATGGTTCCAACTCCATTGATTGGATTTATAATCGGTTTTGGTTTAGATGTTGCCTCCCAAATGGTATTTGAAGGTAAATCTTTAAAAGATGTGAATTATAAGACTGCAGCGGTGTCAGGTGTTGCAGGAGCATTAAGTGGTGGTGTGTCAAGTTTCGCTAAGTTAGGAAAGGTAGGTCAAGTCGTGGCTGGGGCTGTAATTGATGCTGGAGAATCAACTTCAAAACAGCTCATAATAGATGGTAAAATAGATGGAACACAGTTGGCATCTGATGTTTTGATGGGGGGTATTGGTGGTCAAGCCAAAGGTTTCGGTGAAGGTAATATTAAAGTAAAAGAAAATACCTTGGATAGAACACAAAGAATAGCCAGAAATGACCCAGCAAGTAGCGGGAGAGCAGCTAATGTTTCTAAAGCTAAAAATAGCCTAGAGACAGCTAAAAATGTTAACTTAGCAGTAGGGACTCAAGTAGGCAATACCCTTCAATCTGGCTCAGATAAAGTAAGATCTGCAATAAATACTGGAAGTGGTACTTCGGTAATTATAAATAAACCAGTTCAAATAGTTCAAGATAATACTAGAGTTGTTAAACCTTTAATTCTAAGAAATGAACAATAAAAGAGTAATATATATAATCTTGTTTTTTTTGTTTGCATTTTTTTCGATTAAAGTTTTTGAAACAGCAATCAGAGACTATAATATCACAAATGAAAATAACTTTGTTTTAGCAAATGTGATTGAAAACGGAAATTGTGGTACAAGTGGTGGAACAATTAAAGTAAAATATAACGATCAATTATATACATTAGGAATTGGTAGATCAGATTGCATAAACGCTAATTATTCTATCGGAGAGGATATTAATGTCTTATATAGTAAGCGTTATAATTATTTAATTTTACCTGATTCAGGAGTAAAAACTGGACTTATTATGAGTCTCTGTTTTTTCTTGTTTCCGCTATATTGTTTAATTAAAATTATAAAAAAATAAATGCCACGACGTTCGCAGTCTGTAGCTTCTATCTTTCAATATCCAACGTTCGGCGTAGGATAACCTACGTCGGTGAGTTGCTATGGCTTCGCCATATAGCTAGGGAGAAGAGGGTGGAGGTACAAGTTTGGATGCTTTGGTTAGCGGGTGGGGGGATGGACTATTTGCTTTAGGAAAAATCTGATGATGGTTGCCAATCAAAAATAATATCTCAAAATCCACAAATAATCTAATTCAATATTTAAATTTGAAGTAAATCTGAGCAATGGGTACAGCAGAATTGAAAATTGATATTATCAATAAAATAACAAATCTGAAAGAAGTTCGCATTATTGAAGAAATTCAAAAAATGTTAGATTTTGAAATGGATAAAGGAGACTTTATATTAAACGCAGCCCAAAAGAGTAGAATACTTGAAGCCAAACAAGATAAGGTTCTAACAGAAGAAGAAGCAAATAGCGATATTGAAAAATGGCTACAAGAAAGGTAAACTGGACAGAAAAAGCGCCTACGTTCGACGCAGGTTGACCTACGTTGGTGAGTTAATGTGGCTTTGCAATACAGGCAAAGAGTGGAGTGTTGAGGTACAAATTTAGCCGCTTGGGTTAGCGTATTTTAAGTAAGAGTTTTCTTTTTACTCTCTCGGTCTTTTATTCGGATTTCTTTTGTTATGGAAGCAAGAAAGAACCCTTACTGTATTTTTATTTTCGTCGATGACAAAATTCAAGGAATGAGGAAACCTTTTAAGTTTCAAGGCACGAATGTTTTTATAGCAAATTCTGAAATATGGATTAGTTCCTAATGTGGTATAGGCATCTTGGAGAACAGCGATGAAATTCGAAGGAGCAATTGCGCTGTACAATTTGTAATAATCAGCGGCATTTTCGATTTCCTTTTGAGCTCGTGGCGAAACTAAGACTTTATAGGCCATACTTTTTGTTGAGCTGCTTGATAGACTCTTCTGAAGAAAGAAAGTCCCCTTCACCCTCTTCCAAGCGTTCTTCTAGAACATTTTTCATATCTGCCGTAAGTTCAAAATCGCTGTCGTCTTCTTCCACAGTAATCGTAATGGGTTTAGATTTAAAGGTAGCCTTAATAGCATCCAATATATCGGTGCTAACTTCCTGCGCTGATTCTAAATGATATGTCGTGTACATAATTTCTTATTTTGTATTTTTAAAATTTTTTTTCTAGATTATTTAAATTAAAATTAAATAGCACATTACTATCCTTTGATATAATATATTCGGCATTTATACCTGGGTATTTTTTATATATTTTCGGCGCATTGCAATCATTATCAATTCTATTATCTCCAATATTTCAATAACAAAGTCAAAGGCTCAAAAATAACTTTTGCCCTTTCACTTTACAAAGTTAATAAAATTGACTAACAAAATCTATGAGACAAATTCAATAGGACTAAAATGCCCGTATTGGGTTTGTACCCTTATTGTGTATTTACATGTTGTGAGGATCTATGATATCCAACCCTTCAATATTAATAAAATCAGCTGTATTCCTAGAAATTAAGATCAAATTATGGACTAATGCGGTAGCAGCAATGATAGCATCTCCAAGCTTTATTTTTTTGCTTTTTCGAAGATCTATCGTTTTAAGGGTAATTGCATCATCCAATGGTAAAATGCTGGCATGATTTATAAATTCTGCAAGTAGCTGCATCTTTTCTGGTAATGGTTCACTATATCCCAAAGCTTCAATTTTTACAATTACTGATGTTATGAAATCTGTACTAAAAATATGTTCGACAAAAACAATACCTTGATCGGGAAGAAGATTTGAAGTATAATCAATGATTACATTCGTGTCAATTAAAAATCTCTTTCCCATTCGTTTCTTGCTTTGGCAATATAATCATTAAATGCTTTGCCTTCTGTTTTTGTGAAAATACCTCTGTATTTGTTGGAAAATTTAATTGAAGAGTTGTTTTTTTCGGATATTAAACCTTCTTGTTTTTTAAACACGATCAATTCTAACTCTTGCCCTAAATAATCATCAGGAACGTCAAGAATTACGTTAAACTTGCTCTCAGT
This sequence comes from Saprospiraceae bacterium, assembly GCA_016720635.1. GTDB lineage: Bacteria > Bacteroidota > Bacteroidia > Chitinophagales > Saprospiraceae > JADKKF01. The sequence goes on along the minus strand of JADKKF010000007.1, from coordinate 248,693 downwards.
TGGAGTTATGAAAGTTCGAATCATATCAATTTATTTTATTTGAAATCAACAAGAATATGGATATCAGTATACAATACATAAATTTTATCTAATACCATTTTCATTTTACAAAGTTAATAAAAAAACAATCATTCCAGGTTAAAAACAAATGTCGATTGGATTAACTTGGTATTAGACTTAGCCAAGAAAAATTTATATTATGGATTTTAAGATGTAATCAAAAATAATTGATCTTTGGCTGTTTTTATTTGTTATTTTGTCGAGAATTAGAATGATTTAAGATGGAAAGATTAAAGTTGGCGATATCTCCGTGTCCAAACGACACCTTTATTTTTTATGGGATGATCCATCAAAAAGTCGATACAAAAGGCTTTCAGTTTGAAGTGGATTTTTTAGACATTCAAGCATTGAACAATGAATTGGAGACCCATTCCTTCGACATCATAAAAGTAAGTTACGTGAAAGCCCTTAGGGCAGCAGATGATTACCATAGATTGAGGGCTGGTGGTGCACTAGGGATAGGAGTGGGGCCATTGCTTATCAATAAGGGTACTGAATTTGATGTACAAAACGATAAAATTGCCATTCCAGGGAAAGACACCACGGCGCATTTTTTATTTAACTATAAATATCCTAATGCCAAGAATAAGATTTTTGCTTCTTTTGAAACCATTGAGGATTTGGTCTTAGAAGGAAAAGTGGACGCTGGGGTCATCATCCATGAAAATAGGTTTACTTATGCGGATAAAGGATTGAACAAAGTGGTGGATTTAGGGGAATACTGGGAAGAACAGACCCAAGGCCCGATACCACTTGGTGCCATCATGCTACAAAAAAAATCAGAAATTTCACCTTCCGACATGGATAAAATCATTGTTTCCAGCATCAAATATGCTTATGCGCACCAATCAGAAGCACTCGAATATTGCAGGAAATATGCCCAAGACATGGATGAAAAAGTGATGCAGCAACATATTGATCTTTATGTGAACGAATATAGCTTGGATATTGGGAAAGCAGGGGAGAAGGCCATATTAACTATGTCTCAATTATTGGTATAAAAGAAAAAAGCCAAGCACACATTTGTACCCAGCTTTCAATTTTAGTATGTTCGAGACGGAAATTTGTTTTTCCTGTAAATTAAGACGTTTAAAATGAATCAATAGTCACCCCAAACGCTTTAATATCTTTAGCTAACGTATTATAGATACTTGCATTTGTTGTTTCGTTGTTTGAAACCAGTGTTTTTTTATGTGGATCATAAACTTTTTCAATTTCCCGCTTAAGACTGAGGTATTTTTTGTTTAAATCGTACCAAGATTTTAATTGTTGAGGATTATCAGGGGTCAATTTATTTTTTAATTCTTGAAAATTATGCTGATTTTCAGCATACAAAGCTTCAAATTTTCGGATTATTTTTTTATTTGTAGAAGCGTTCAGCTCAGAATCATTGGATTTCTTGGCAAAAGTTTGAGTTGTATTCTTGATCTCTACATTGGCCTTGATCTTCGGACTTTCAACCTTTGGTAGATTGAGGGTAGAGACTACCTTCTCTATTTTTTCAGGTTCAATCATTTCCTCATTTTTCTCAGCAGAAACAGAAACAGCAAGTTCAGACTTCAGCATTGAGAGAGACTTCGCTTCTTTTTCAAGCAAAAGTTCGTCTTCCGGCGATAAGTTTGTACTGCCTGATTCTTTTGTCAGAATTATTTCTTCATTTTCTATTTTTGGACTTGAGTTTACACACCCTTTCAATTGCAATTTTTCTATAGCAGGTCCAGCAAACCCCAAAATTGCAATAATGGCCATCACAATCCCGAAGCTCGACAAATGCTTGCGCCAAGATTGCCTAAAACTCTCTTTTGGAATTTTTTCAGATACGGTATTTGAACTATTCGCACCAGGCGTTATCACTGCATCTTCTGTAATATTTGCGTTTACTTTGGATTCTTCATATGTCTTACCGTTGGATAGATCGATATCATGTTCTTCAGCGATAGGTTCAAGGTCCTCAGAGCCACTGATCCAATCCTCCTCTGGAATAATTGGAGGCTCGAACGAGGCAGATTCAGCCGTATCAATTTCCGTGTGGCTTAATTCAATCTCTTGTTTCGCTAGATCAAACCAGTGGGCATTGTTGATTTTTTCATTAATAGAATGAGGTATATCTTCTTGCGAAATTACAATCTGTTCATTTTCATCAAAAATCAGTTCTGTTTCTACTGGAAGTGAGCTGGTCAATTCAACTGGGGTTGACTGTTCTTCTTGAGCATGTACCACAGCAAATGCTTGAAAATCCATCAGTCCAGCATCAAGCAAAGTCGCCTCAATATCACTCAAATTGATGTTTTCATCTTCAGGCCAAGATAATGATTTTAATGCATCGATGGTATTATCCGTGCCTATAGCCCATGATTCTTTGGATTTATTTTTGATTACTTTGAAAAACATCTTGGGCGTATTCTTGGTCGATCCCAATCTAGCAGAATAATCACTCAAAGAAATATTTTTAAATCCATCTTGTTCAAAATTTCCAAAGATCCAAGGACCATTTGCTGCTATGATTATTTCATTTTTTCGAATAACTACAACCAAAAGAGCCGCTTCCGCACCTAAGAGTTCTAACCTCTCTAGGCTGTACCTAAATATTTCGTTGTGTACTTGCATAAAACTTTGCCTCAAAAATGATTCCAACTCTTGGAGTTTAGAGGGCAACTCGAGATATGCGTTCAGCTTCTGCTCTATTTTTTCTAGGGTGAATTGTGCCACTTTATTGGCAAAATGTTCCATCCCTGAGCCTTGGACGAAAAGATGGATATCATCTTTCAGATCATTGATATTAGAGAAAACTTCCTTTTCAATGGCTGAGTGATTGAGGTAGCGGCAGGAGTAAAGATTGGGGTTAAATTGGTTTGGGCCAATATGCTTTGACAAAAACAATTTTTCTGTAGCTATCTTCTGAGACATGGTCTAAGTTTATAGATTATAAATTAATACAATATTTAATTGTATTTAAATTAAGTACAAATATATATAATTATAATGTAATACGATAGCTTTTTGAATATTTTTATGCACAAAATGGGTTTCGGACGTTAATTTTTTGTTATAAATTAAATTTACTAACAGGATTATTTAACTTTGGATCGATTTTGGTGTTCATTAAGTTACCAATTTTTGAAAAAATCATCAAATTATTGAAATGGATTTTATAAAAAACTCTTTGAATAGTATTGGCAAAATATCTTTATTTGTTGCCATGTTTTTCGCTTTAATCGGTTCTAGCGTTGCACAAATCAATGATCCAGTCAAATGGTCTAAGCATGTGGTAAAAATTTCGGATTCTGAGTACAAACTCGTATTGAGAGGAACTTTGGATCATGAGTGGAATATTTATTCTCAGTATTTGGTAGGAGAGGATGGCCCTCAAAAAACTATGATTAAATTCGATAAAGCCAATGCAACATTACAGGGTAAAATCGAAGAATCGGGTCATAAAAAGGAAGGATATGATGAGCTTTTTGCTATGAATGTAATCAAATTTTATGATTATGTTGAATTTACTTCATTGGTAAAAGTCAAGGACAACTCAAAGCCTGTAACTGGAACAGTATTCTACATGACCTGCGACAATGAGCAGTGCCTACCACCCAAAGAAGTGGCTTTTAGTTTCGATTTAAACAAGGACGCACAAGGCAGGACCTTCAAAAAAAAAAATAATGACGGATCAGTATTAGAAATTGAAAATACTACAACAGCAGCTACCCCAGTTATTGATGCAATAGCGTCAGCACCTTCATCGGACAAAGAAACATCCGATTTTGTCAATCCTACTGCTTGGTCTATTTCCACTAAGAAGGTAAGTGAAAGAGAGTTAGAGATTTCCTTGTCCACAAAAATCCAAGACGGGTGGAATATTTACAGTCAAAACACTCCCGAAGGAGGTCCCATCCCAACTACTCTGACACTAGAAGCTGCCGATAATTTTATATTAAAAGGTAAGGTAAAAGAAACTGGCTCTAAAATGGTCTCAGGATATGAGCCTATTTTTGAGATGAAGCTGACCAAATTCAAACACGATGCCACTTTTACCCAAACCATTGAAATTATTGATCCCAGTAAAAAAGTCAAAGGTTCTCTAGAATATCAAGCGTGCGATGACTCAAAATGTTTAAATCCAACACTGGTAAATTTTGAAGTAGATCCTGCCTCAGGAACAGCTGCAATCATAGACGATTCAGGTTTGAAAACTGAAGTAAATACCTCAAACTCTAACACGGGAAATGGAACCCCTGTAGCCTTTTCATTCGACAGACAAAACGAAAATCATTCTTGCGACAATATACACCAAGACGTAAGTACGGCCAGCATGAGCTTATGGTGGATATTTGTATTGGGATTTGCGGGAGGGCTATTGGCAATACTAACACCGTGCGTTTTTCCAATGATTCCACTTACGGTAAGTTATTTTACCAAAGGGGCTAAAGACAAAAAGAAAGGCTTGAGAGATGCCCTTTTGTATGGACTTTCGATTATCGTCATTTACATCGCGATAGGATTGATTGTCACATCCGTATTTGGTGCAGATGCCTTGAATCAGTTGAGTACCAATCCATGGTTAAATATTGGTTTTTGCATTTTGTTTATCATATTTGCCTTTTCATTTTTTGGGTATTATGAAATAACATTGCCCGCCTCTTGGGTCAATTCGTCCGATAAAGCGGCAGACAAAGGAGGGCTTATTGGAATCTTTTTTATGGCATTCACCTTGTCATTGGTATCGTTTTCTTGCACGGGGCCCATAATCGGATCGCTTCTGGTACAGACAGTTACGGGTGGTGGAGATACTTTGTTTGGAAGAATCCCTTTGGCACCATTGGTCGGCATGTTTGGATTTTCTTTAGCCTTGGCCTTGCCGTTTGCATTTTTTGCAGCATTTCCAGCTTGGTTGCATGCATTGCCAAAATCAGGATCATGGATGAATACAGTAAAAGTTTCCCTTGGATTTATCGAAATAGCATTGGCCTTAAAATTCCTTTCAATTGCCGATTTGACCATGGGATGGAAGATTTTGCCCTATGAATTGTTCCTAGGAGTATGGGTCTTGTGTGCACTTGCGTTATTTGCCTATTTCATGGATTGGTTTAGGTTTCCACACGACACGAAGGTTGAAAAATTAAGCACTAGCCGTCTAATTTTGGCACTGGGAAGTTTGGCTGTGGCGATCTATATGAGTACTGGATTCATGAAAGATAATGTGTCTGAGACCTTTAAAACGCCAAATTTACTCAGCGGCATTGCGCCTCCCGCAGGTCATAGTTATATTTATCCTAAAGAATGTCCTCTTGATTTGGAATGCTACCACGATTTTTATCAAGCCGTAGAAGTGGCCAAAAAATTTAATAAACCGATTCTAGTGGATTTTACGGGTTATGGATGTGTGAACTGTCGTAGGATGGAGGATCTCGTGTGGAGCAAGCCAGGAGTGTTTGAATTGATAAAAAACGAATACGTCTTGGTGTCTCTTTATACAGATGATAAAAAACCTTTAGAAAAATCATATATTTCTACCTTTGATGGGAGAGAAATGAAAACGGTAGGAAATAAATGGGCCGATTTTGAAGCCATTCATTTCAATAGAAATAGCCAACCATTTTATGTGCTGATAAGTCCAGATGGTAAACTACTAAACAAACCCGTGGCTTATACTCCAGATGTGGATGAATACAAAAAATTCTTGCAGTGCGGCGTGGATCAATTCAAAAAAACAAATTAACAAATCATAACCAATGAACTATCAATATTTAATATTCGAGCAAAAAGACAATGCGTTGATCATAACGCTCAATAGACCAGAGGCGTTAAATGCCATCAATACGCATCTGATGAAAGAATTGAATAATTTTTTTAACCGAGACATTGATAATTATAGAATCAAAGGAATTATAATCCAAGGGTCTGGTGAAAAAGCCTTTGCTGCAGGTGCAGACATTAAAGAGTTTGAGGGCCTAAGCGCAGCTCAAGCGGAAATTATGTCCACGTATGGACAAGAAACTTATTTCGCTATAGAAAAATGTAAAATACCTGTAATCGCCGTGATAAAAGGCTTTGCGCTAGGTGGTGGCTGCGAATTGGCTATGGCATGTCACCTCAGAGTAGGAGGCCCAAAGGCGCGATTTGGACAACCTGAAGTGAATTTAGGCTTACCGCCAGGATATGGTGCGACACAAAGATTGGTTCAGTTAATCGGAAGAAGTAAAGCTTTAGAAATGTTATTGACGACCGATATGGTGGACGTAACAGAGGCATATCGCTTGGGTTTGGTCAATTATATCGCCAATGAAAACGAAGAATTGTCCCTAGCTCTAAAAATAGTTGAGAAACTTGCAACCAAATCGCCCATCGGTATACAAAAAGTAATAGAGTGTGTCAATGCATATAGCGATAAAGAAAAAGACGGCTATTATGCAGAGGCATCGGCTTTTGGAGTATGTGCAGGGACAGAGGATTTCAAGGAAGGAGCGTTGGCTTTTGTAGAAAAACGTAAGCCCATTTTTAACGGAAAATAATTGGCTCAGGAGAAATGATACATACAGATATTCTTATCATCGGGGCAGGGCCGACAGGACTTTTTGCGGTATTTGAAGCGGGATTGTTAAAATTAAAATGCCATTTGGTTGATTCTTTGCCCATTCCAGGGGGCCAATTGGCTGAGATTTATCCCAAAAAACCGATTTACGATATCCCTGGATTTCCTGAAATTTTAGCTGGAGATTTGGTTGAAAATTTATTGAAACAAATCAGACCTTTCAACCCAGGATTTACCCTTGGTGAACGTGCGGAATCACTGACAAAAGAAGCCGACGGAACATTCCTACTCACTACGATTAAGGGGACTAAAATCAGCGCATCCGTGATAGCAATAGCAGGTGGACTAGGCTGTTTTGAACCAAGAAAGCCTCCTATCAAAGGCATTGAAGCATTTGAAGACAAGGGCATCGAGTACATCATAAAGGATCCAACGATATACAATGGAAAAACGGTAGCGATCGCTGGGGGAGGGGATTCGGCACTGGATTGGAGCATATTTCTTGCTGATATAGCCGAAAAAGTGTATTTGATACATCGTAGAAATGAATTCAGAGGGGCTCCCGATTCCGTAGATAAAGTTTATAACCTAGTAGAGGAAGGAAAAATAATTCTTGTAAAAGAAGCCCAAGTAATTGGACTAGATGGCATAGATCGTCTTAACAGCATCACCATAGAAATCGATAATCAAGGAAGCAAAATCATAGAAGTAGATCATTTTATTCCGCTTTTTGGCCTGACGCCGAAACTCGGTCCAATAGCCGAATGGGGGCTAAATATAGACAAAAATGCCATCGAAGTGGATACCTTGGACTACCAAACCTGCGTCCCTGGGATTTATGCCATTGGGGACATCAATACTTATGAAGGGAAGTTAAAACTAATCCTTTGTGGATTTCATGAAGCTACATTGATGGCTCAGTCAGCGTTTAAGATTATTAATCCCGACAAAAAAATACAGTTCAAATACACCACGGTTGCTGGAGTTCCTACGATGGATTGAGTTAGGAATTTTTTTAGGAGAAAATTACAAAAAATCAGTCTATACCGAAAACTTCTTATTCAATGAATTGGCAGTGCCAATGGTGTTCCAGTGGATTTGATTTTCTAAGTCGTAATGAATCAACTTGTTGTGGTAATAAAGCAAAAGATGAAAATCTTCGCTGACGATATTGCCTTCCTTATTATATTTCAGGGGACGAAATCTATGGAAAACCCCCAGTTTGTTGATGCCCATCTTGATCAATTCTTCCGTTGGCTGATCGAATTCATATGAAAGCTTGATTCGACCTTGAGCGTTTAATTCTGTCAACAAATATCGAATCTGATCCACCAATTGTACCATAATATCTGGTGGAATTTGAAAATCCTCCACAGGTTGCTTCAATACAGCGAATAAATCCATTTTCTCATACTCGTGGAGCAAGTATCTAAAAGCCGCAAAAGCGACCAAATGGCTACTCAAAACGATATTACTATTATGGAATTCTTCGGAAATGCGTTCTGCAAGCAATTTGGTATATTCCGTCTCCCTTTGGGCATTGGGCTCTACATGATCTTCTAGTTTGAAATAATCCCTGACATCAACTTTGTTGCCCCGTGCATCGTGGCTTTCTCCTTGGCTATCGACAAAATTACCTATTACGTCCATGGGCTTTCCTACCGAAACTATTATTTCTGACCCATGCCAATAGAGATTCCAAATATATCTAAGTATCGATCTGACCCCAATTTTTGAATGTTTATTTCGAATAAATTTTTCACGACCGACCATCTTTAGATGTTGATCTATCAACGACTGTGCTTCAAGTACAAAGTGATAACCCAGCACTACAGGGACGATGAAAATTTTAGGATTGGCAGGATTAGGCTTTACAACCAATTGGCGTTGTGCCTCTATGGCCGATCCGATCAATCCTAGCTTTAGTTTGTCTTCAAGAGCCCCTGATCTAGATCGAGTTCCTCCAGGGAAAAATATGGTATTGGTTCCTCGTACCAATGATAAATAAGACATAGATTTTAAAGTCTCTAGATAGACCGCATTTTTCTTTCGACGATCCAATCTGTATGCGCCCAATCTATTCATGAAAAAGGCCGCAATGCCGTTATTGTACAGATTAAGTCCAGCACCATAAGAAAAGCCTGGCAATCCAGCTATTTTATCCAAAATATATCCAATCATAATGGAATCCAAATTGCTGAAATGCGTAGGGACCACAATGACCGTACCTTTTTCGAATAATGCTCTTAAAGTATCGACCTCACCGTATAGTTTTAATTTTTCCCGTAACTTTTCACTAGAATTTAGTGAAAGTCCTGCAAAAATACGATTTCCCAATAATCGTGAAAATAGGAATGTGAGAAACCTTCTGGCAAAACCAAAAGTGGATATTTTAAAAGTACCGACAATTTCTTCTACGTAACGTTTGACCAAAGTATGGAGGACATTTGACTGCACCTGTTGCAGTTCTTCGTGTGAATAATCATTTTCATTTTTATTCAACTTATTTTGAAGTTTTTTATAAAAAAGTGCTTCATTAGGAGGATCAACACGCCACGGCGTATCTTTGATTCTTATTTTTTCTAGGTAAATGGATTTTTCTAATAAATCAAAAAGGCCATCACCATACTTTTCGTGTAACCTATGCACAGTCTCATTTTCTACCTCTCCTACAAAATTGTGCCTGTCTTCTGACAATTTGTAGATAGGCCACTGAGTCAAATCGGGCATGATATGTGGATATGAATCTTTCATCTTTAATGGACTTTTCATTTAATTAAGCTTTTTAGCTTTAAACTATATTATGAAGGTATAAAATTAATCGAACAAATGAGAGAAACTTTGGCCTAGGTCTTAGTTTTATTCGGCGAAAACAATTTGACTCCCTTTTGTGTCGAAATGAAACGGTATCTCCTGCAATCTGGATAGACCTTTTCGCAATTGTGCCTGATTTTCTTTTTCAACATAAAATAAATAAAAACCGCCGCCACCAGCACCTAGAAGTTTCCCACCTAAGGCTCCACACCGAATGGCCTCCGCATATATTTCATCTAAAAGATTGTTTGAAATGACCTTTGACAGTTTCTTCTTGTACTGCCATGCCTCATCCAAAAGCATCCCAAATTCAGAAAGTGATACATCCGAACTCAATATATCAAAACCTTTATCCACCATTGATTTTAGAGCTAAAAGTTCAGGTACAATAACATTGCTTTTTGTATTTTCAATTTGCTGCGGGATAATATCCTCAGCATATCTCTGTATGCCTGTGTAAAATAACATCAAATTTTCCTCTAGGGCTGACAACCTATCGGAATAATCTGCGAGAGGATTGACTAGTATTTGGTTGGGTAAAAATTCCAGTTTATTGAAGCCACCTATTGCAGCGGCACTTTGATCCTGAACTCCGACTTTCTCTCCGATGATGTCTTGCTCGACGTGAATGGCCATTTTAGCCAGCTGGATTTTATCTATTTTCTTACCTTGATATGCGTGTAACGCATTTAACAATCCAACGGTAAATGAAGAGGAGGACCCTAGACCTGTCTTTGCTGGCAATTCATTGACGATATGGATTTCGATGCCATCTTTGATGTCTAAATATTGAAGACAAGCCTTGACTGATGGATGCTGGATTTCGTCAATGCTGTGGCATTTTTCAGTCTTCGAATAAGTAACTTTATAAGGAAAATCTGTGATTTGGCTCATTTTGTTAACCGTAATATAAACGTATTTATCTACAGTCGTGGATAGTACAGCCCCACCATGTTTTTGGAAGAAGTCGGGATAATCCGTTCCTCCGCCAAAAAAGCTGATCCGAAGTGGTGTTTTAGATATAATCATCAGAATTAATTTGGATTGATTAGGCCTTTTGCTGTTTCTATTGCAGAGAGAGAAGGAGGATCACTCGAAAGCATAGTGGCAATCTGGTAAATTTTGGCTTCGAGATCCAATTCTAGAATGCCAGTGTGGGTATTCCCGTCCTTGGATATTTTCTTGACGTGCCAGTGATGTGTGGACTTGGCTGAGACTTGTGGAGAATGGGTTATGACTATTACTTGATGATCAGTGGCCATATCCTTCAGGATGCTCCCCATACGCCATGCTACTTCTCCAGAGACCCCAGAATCAATTTCATCAAAGATCAACGTAGGGAGCGGAATGGCATGTGCCACAAGCGATTCTATGCACAAACTGAGCCTAGACAATTCTCCTCCTGATGCGACGTCCTTGATGGGCTGTAAGGCTCTACCTTTATTGGCACTGAATAAGAACTGTATATCGTCGATACCGAAAGGTCCTAATTCCTTTCTTGGTTGAACTTCTATTTCCATTTTAGCGTCTGGCATCTGTAATTGATGCAACAAATCCTCCACTTTATCTTTGAATCCACCAACAGATCGAATCCTTTTTTTACTTAGCAATTCCGCTTGATTCATTAGTGTTTTCTCAGTTTCTGTGATTTCAAGGCGCATTTGTTCTAGCTCCATGTCCGAATTATCAATGGAAGCCAGTTTGGCTTCACATTCTGATAAAATCGAGATCAAATCTTCTGAACCAAACACTTTGTATTTATGCAATAAATTATTGATTTGGTCAAGTCGCTCCTTTGATTTACTCAGTTTTTCATTGTCAATCTCTACTTTTTCAGAAATTTGGATCAGTTCAGAAGAAATATCACGCAACTCCTCCTGACAATTTTCCAACCGCTGTATCAAAGATTCAATTTTTGGATCATACTTTTCGATGCTATGTAATTCTTGGCGCAAATCTCTCAATTGGTCAAGGGAATTATTCTCTTCCTCTGTGAGCAACCTTCCAACTTTTGAACTTACCATAGAAATCGTTGAAGCATTTTCAAGAATGCGAATTTCTTGATTCAAAGACTGTTCTTCACCTACTTTAATACTGGCATCAGAAAGCTCTTGCATTTGAAATTTTAGGAATTCCGATTCTTGGTTTACCGCGGAATATTTGAGTGATAACGCTTTATAAGCATCTTTTAATTTTTGATATTTTTTAAATAAAAAAGAATACTCTGCTACCTCCTTGCTTTGCATAGCCAAAGCGTCCACCATGCGCAGTTGCATCTGGCGATCTCCAATATTGGTGGTGTCAAATTGTTGATGTAAATGCACCAAGTTTTGAGTAAAACTGCTGAGAATATTCAATGACACAGGGGTATCATTTATAAAGTTTCTAGATTTTCCATTGGGAGTTATCTCTCTGCGAATCAGCGTATTATCATCATAATCCAAGTCATTTTCTTCAAAAAAATCTTTCAAGCCATACCTTTCGATATCGAATAGTGCTTCAACTTGACATTTTTTTTCCGCATTTAAGACGGCTTTCGTGTCCAATCTTCCGCCCAGAATTAAACCGAGTGCTCCTAGTAAAATAGATTTTCCCGCACCAGTCTCACCAGTAATAATCGTCAGCCCTTCATGAAAATTAATCTGAAGATCATCGATCAAGGCATAGTTCTGAATCCAAAGTTTTTTAATCATTAAATTTTATTGGATTGATTGTAAAAAGGCAGGATCAATTGCTTGTTTGAATTGTTGTGCCATCTGGACATCAGCACGTGCAGCAACTTTATTTCCCAATTCTTGGTAGCATCTAGCCCTTTCATAATAATACAAACCATTCGTGGGGGCCATTGTTATCGCTTTATTCAAGTCAGGCAAGGCTTCAGACGGCCTTTTGAGGATTCTGAGCATTCTAGCCCTTTCATTCCAAAGTCCTGCTTCTGTAGGTCTGTAGGACATTAGTGTGGTTATATCTTTTATTGATTCTTCGAACTTACCCAGTTGTTGTAAGACAATGAAGCGGGTTTGATATGAGTTTTCGTGCTCTGGTTTTTTTAAAATAGCAATATTGATATCACGGAGTGCCTCTTCATTTCGCTTGAGCAGAGATAGGGTAGAAGCCCTATTGGAATAAAATTCACCCTCCGTAGTGTCCAATTTTATAGCATCTGTATAATCTGTATAAGCCTCATTGATTTTACCTTGATGGAAATATACACGACCTCTACCATTCAACATGCCACCGCGGTCTTTGCCCGATGAAATAACCAGACCCTTGTTTATATACATGAGAGCTGTGTCCAATTGTCCTACTTCTCGATAGTATGAACCTAGATTTCCAAAAGGAGCGGGTACTTTAGTTTCATATTTTATTACATGTTTCCACAAAACTCCTCCATTGGCCCAAGTTTCTGTTTGAATAACTGTTGCAATTACAAAAATTGCGAACACGGCAATGCTCGTTCCGTTCAAGACCTTTTTAATGCTTGGATATTTTTGGACAAAATAATCATAATAATAGCCTACAATGAAAAATAACCCAAAATATCCAATATAAGAAAAACGATCAGCAAAAAGCCCTTGACCAGCACCTACGATTTGTAATAAGAAAACAATATTTACGGTAAAAAACATGGTACCAAAAAGTATAGCTCTTTTGTCATTCTTATAACTATACCACATCAAATACATCATACCAAAAGCAGCTAGCATGGTCGGATAATAATATGCTGGTATCGAATTGGGATATGGATACATTGCGTACATAGGATATGGAAATATCACCTTGTACAGATAAACCAAATAAGCGGTACTTCCAATGAAAAGCCTTTGCCACATGGCATAAGTCGTGACAGTATCGCCTATGGATTTATTCTCCTTTAGCATATAAATATTGACAAGTCCAATCACCAAAGACATGATGAAAAAAGGAATTTTTTCCCAAATCCACTTCCAAGACATTTCCCTTTTGAGAAAATAATCTATACAAAGTAAGCTCAGCGGAAGTGATACCGCTTGGATTTTGGCAAAAAGAGAAAGGGCAAATAATGGAAATATCAGAAAGAAATAAAGATTTTTCTTCTCCTGAATATATTTGATATAGCATAAAATGGATGCCCAATAAAATATTCCAAATAATACGTCTTTTCGTTCTGTTGCCCATGCTACTGACTCCACTCTCATTGGATGAATACCAAAAAGCAATGCAACTATAAACGTGGCATTTCTACTCAATCCCAGACGTCGCAGCACAAAAAACACCAAAACAACATTCAAAAGGTGTAACCACCAGTTATTAAAGTGATAAATTAAAGGTTCTAGGCCAAAATACTTGTATTCATAGGCAAAAGTTAAGATTGGTAGTGGGTTGTAGTTACCGATGACATCGCTGGTGAAGATTTCTTTGATATTCTCCCATGAAGTCGATCGAATCTGCTTGTTTTCTATGATATTGGCTTGATCATCCCAGTTGACAAAATCATTGTTAAGACCACCATAATGGGCTATCCCAGTAATGATTAAGACTATCAATAAAGCCAAAAACCACCCTTCTCTTGGTTTTTTTTCGATGTTTGCCCTAGGCGATGGCTGTTTTGTGGGATTTTGCCTGACTGTGTTGTTTTGGGCTTTCTTAGGTTGTGGTTTCATCTTAGACGCAAAATTATACGCTTGAAATAAAATTTATTCTTATAAATTAAACAGTAAAATCGGTTTTTGAAATGTAAATCGTCACAAGTCCTACGACGATACAAAGTCCTCTCCAAGCCAATTGGGATAAAGGCCCCCATTGGTCTAAAAATGAAAGGAAACTTATTTGCATCCCAACAAACCATAGTATCAAAGATAGAAAACCAATGATAAACAGCAAAAATCCACCCAAAGTAAATGCTTCTTTTTTAGACATATTTATATAATTTAAATGGATTAATCATAAATTTGTTGAAAACAACTATTTTTATTCATGCAAAGCTATGAAAATTCTTTATATAATTAATATTATAATATGAATAATCAAAATCAGATAACTTGCCCCAAATGTAAGACGGTTATCGATGTAAACACGATCCTCTCTACCAAGCTAGAGGCTCAAATAGCCTTGCGGCTACAAAAAGAATTTGATGAAAAAAGAGGAGACTTAGCCATTCGTTTTAAAAAAGCAGAGGCCAAGAACTTGGAAACTCAAAAGAAAATGGTCGCATATGAGGAAGAATTAAAGAAGAAAGATGCTGAGATCCAAAGAATCATCAATGACAGCGTCCAAGATCTTCTAGTCAAGGAAAAAAGCCAACTGGAGGATGGATTAAGGAAAAAGATTATCGCAGAAAACGAAGCATTGATAAATGCTCTCAAAAAAGATAACCAAGATGCCTCTGAATTGATCAAGAAAGGGCAACAGCTTTCAGTCGAACACGAACGATTAAAGCGTGAGATGATGCTTCAAGAAGAAAAAATATTGTTCAAAGCCGAAAAGGATTTTTCGCAAAAAATCCAAGCAGAATTGGCCAGAATAAAGGAAGAAGAGGATTCGAGGTCTAAACTCAAATTGGCCGAAAAAGATATGCAAATCGAACAAATTAAAAAACAATTGGAAGAAGCGACCCGCAAGGCTGATCAGGGCAGCATGCAGATGCAGGGAGAAGTGCAGGAAATCGTTTTGGAGCGAGAATTGGTGGCTTTGTTTCCTTACGATGAAATTCTCGAAGTGCCTAAAGGCGTTAAGGGCGCAGATTGCATTCAGAAAGTATTTGACCATAGCGGACATAATGTTGGTTCGATCATCTATGAATCTAAAAGAACAAAAGATTTCTCCAATGATTGGGTGGAAAAATTGAAACACGATCGATTACATGCTCAAGCAGACATTGGTATAATCATCACTAAAACCATGCCCAAAGGAGCCAAAGATATCATCCAGATAGATGGAATTTGGATTTGCACATTCCATGTGTACAAAGGATTGGTTTTGGCTTTGAGAGATAGCATATTGCGGGTAGGAGAGGCGATGCATTCACAAAGCAATCGTGGTGAGAAAATGCATATGTTGTACGATTATTTATGCAGCACGGAGTTTAAACATCAGTTAGAGGCCGTCATGGAGGGTTTTATTTCTATGAAAGAAAGCATCCTCAGAGAGCAAATGCAAATGCAAAAAAACTGGAAGGAACGAGAAAAACAAATCGAAAAAGTGCTTCTCAATATGTCCAGCTTTTATGGGTCAGTAAAAGGAATAGCTGGATCAGCAATCCCAACGGTCAAACTATTGGAAGGGGAAGAATGATATTAAAGATTAAAAGTTAAATCAGCTTTCTTTAAGTATTTCTCGGCTAATGACCAATTTTTGGATTTCTGAAGTGCCTTCTCCTATCGTACATAGCTTAGAGTCTCTATAGAATTTTTCGACTGGGAAATCCTTGGTATAGCCATATCCACCGTGAATTTGAACCGCATCAGTCGCTACTTCTACGCATATTTCAGAAGCATAATACTTAGCCATGGCGGATTCTTTGATCATCTTCTTATGATTATTCTTCAAGTCGGCTGCTTGTCTTATTAATAATTCAGCAGCTTGAATCTTGATTGCCATATCTGCCAATTTAAAGCCAATCCCTTGGAATTCCGATATGGATTTACCGAATTGTTGCCTTTCTTTGGCATATTTAACTGAGGCTTCATAGGAGCCTTTGGCGATACCCAACGAGAGCGCAGCGATGGAAATTCTTCCACCATCAAGTACTTTCATTGCTTGGACAAACCCCTGCCCAACTTCACCTAAGACCTGAGATTTATGAATTCTGCATTGATCGAAAATCAATTCAGAAGTTTCCGAAGCTCTCATACCGAGCTTATTTTCTTTTTTACCAGCATAAAATCCAGGCGTTCCCCTCTCTACGATAAAAGCTGTCATGCCCTTGCTATCGAGCAGTTCTCCCGTACGTGCGATGACTACAACTATTTCACTTGAGATACCGTGTGTAATCCAACATTTAGTGCCATTTAATATAAAATCATCTCCATCTCTTGTGGCGACACATTGCATACGACCAGCATCGCTACCTGTATTTGGCTCTGTCAATCCCCAAGCACCAATTGCCCGACCTGTCGCTAGTAATGGAAGGTATTTTTGTTTTTGCTCTTCATTTCCGAAATAAAGTATATGACCCGTACAGAGCGAGTTATGCGCTGCTACAGAAAGTCCGATGGATGAACAGACTTTGGCGATCTCCTCTATTACTGTAACATATTCTTGATAACCAAGACCACTGCCACCATAGGATTCTGGAACCAACACGCCTAAGAATCCATGTTGTCCTAACTTTCTCATCAAGTCAACGGGAAAAAACTGGCTTTCATCCCACTCCATCACATGAGGGCGAATATGCGCTTCTGCAAAATCTTTCGCCGATTGGCGTATCATTTCGTTGTTTTCCGTCATAAACTTGTTTTTACTGGGCAAAAATAATCAAAATACCCCTTATTTTATAATTATGACGTAAAAAATAAAAGTGTAATTTTACGGCATGATAGCCTTACAGAAGATGCTTAATAGGAATATACGGAACTTTATAATAGGTCTTATAGCGGTGGCTATCTTGAGCTATTGCTATCAAGGAAAGAAGACTCCTAACGACAATATACTGGTATATAACCAACACAATGCCATCACCTCCTTGGATCCAGCTTTTGCAAGAAGCCAAGCGAATGTTTGGGTGATAGATCATATATTCAATGGTCTGGTGAGCCTCAATGATTCTGGAGGCATAATACCAGCGATAGCCAAGTCTTGGGAGATTTCAAAAGACAGGTTGAAGGTCGTTTTTACGCTAAGAGATGATGTTTTTTTTCAGAAAAATAAGTGTTTTCCTAACGGTGCTAGGAGAGTGGTCGCTAATGACATTGTCTTTTCTTTCAACCGGATAATTGATAAAAAAGTTGCGTCTCCAGGGAGTTGGATTTTTAATGGTTTGGTTGATACACTGAGGCCATTTGTTGCCTTGAATGACAGTACTTTTGAGATAAAGTTGCAAAGACCATTTGCTCCTCTTTTGGGACTCTTGACGATGCCATATTGTTCTGTGATTCCTCAGGAAGCAGTTGCGTATTATGGAAGTGATTTTAGAAAAAACCCAGTTGGGACAGGGCCGTTTATTTTTAAAAAATGGATAGAAGGGCAGGGGCTATTTTTAACAAAAAACAATCAATACTATGAGAAAGGATGGCCCAAAATAGAAGGAATCCGAGTGACTAATATACAAGATAGAAATACGGCTTTTGTCGAATTAAAAAGCGGAAATATTCACCTAATGAGTGGCATTGAAAGTTCATATGCTTATGATTTATTAGATGAGGAAGGAAAGTTAAAGTCGCATTATCGAGACAAATTAATCTTCAGTTCTGCGCCCTTTTTAAATACAGAATATTTAGGTTTCAATGTGACAAATTTGCCAGAAGGTCACCCATTGAAAGACATTCGCATACGTCGTGCCATAGCATTAGCCATAGATAAACAAACTTTGGTTAGGGTATTGAGAAATAGTATCGGAACACCTGCTTATGCTGGATTCTGTCCCAACGGATTATCGACTTTCGACGACAAACTGGTTGGTAATGTTTATGATCCAGTGAAAGCAAAGAAAATGATATCAGAATTCGGTCGGGCACCAATTAAAATTACTCTTAATCTGAGCAAGGATTATTTGGATCTGTGCACGACCATCGCGAGACAATTGGCAGAAATTGGGGTGACTGTAGAGTTGCAATTGATGGATGCTGCAACGTTAAGAGAAGGGATGAGGCAAGGCAATGTTTCTTTTTTTAGAGGATCATGGATCGGTGATTATCCTGATGCTGAGAACTTTTTCTCTGTATTTTATAGCAAAAACGGAGCTCCTCCAAATTATACAAGGTTTAAAAATGAAGAATTCGATGCTTTGTATTTAAATTTTTTAGGCGAAAGTGATTTCAATAAAAAGAAAGATCTAAGCCGAAGAATGGAGGAAATTTTAATCGAAAATGTTCCTTTGATTCCATTGTTTTACGATAAATCTGCCTTGATATATTCAAATAGAATCAAAAACTTGCATTCAAACCCGCTTAATATCCCAAAATTTAAGTACATTACTTTGGAGTAACTCAATACTCATTTTTATAATTTACTTTTATTTAATATATCTCGATTGATGAAAAAATATCAAATATGAAAATTAACCTGAAGAATCCTTACCGCCAGGCAATTATACCTATTGGATTAATACTACTGTTTCATATAAGTTTAAAATTAGCGTGGTTAGTAGGGCTTATGACCCCAGATAATTTTCAACACTATTGGATCTCAATGTTTGCTGTAGTTATGGTTTTTATAATGTTCAATCCAATCCTTGGATTGTCGGCTCCAAACACCAATCAATACATAGGAAAATCAAGCACTGCTTATATTTTCATAGTAGTTATGGGTGCATTGAGTACATATTTATGCACAAAAGAGTCAATTCTTCAAAAACCAGAAATGAAAGCTATTTATATAGTTTTAACAGTTGGTTTTTTGGTTTTTACCTCTATAATCAATTTGATGAAAGTTATAGTTGAATGGTCAAAACAAAACGACGAAAAGCACCGTTAGCTGCCGATTAGGATTAGCTATTGTACACCATGTAAATGATGACTAACAATACTAATGTTACGATACCTGCGTACATAAAAAACCGTTGTTGTTCTTTTTTGTCCTTAACCGAGGTCTTACTTTTTGTATTAAATTTACTCATATCGAATTCTATTATTTTTACACAAATTTAAGAAATTGGACTTTAAAATTCTAGAAAAAAACGAGCTACTTTTAAAATAAATTCAGTTAAATATTTGCAACTGATTTATTATGTTCTTTCAGGACTTGGTTTCCTAGGATTGGACAATTTTCATTGGCCTTTCCCACAAAAATATAACGGTATTTTGCCACAATTCTGTACAATAGATCACGAAAAACCTTCGGCAGAATCGCAAAACAATTGATTAAACAAACATGAGTTTTGCTATCTCTTGCTATCTCAATAATAGCATCGGAATGGGTATATAATATCTTATTTTTATAATAAACCACAGTATCCATCTGCGCCAATTCTCTGTAATATAAGTCAGATGGCACATAGTCTTTTATTGACTTTAAAGGTATGAAGAAAACGGGCAGTTTGGGATCCTTTTTCAAAACCCACTTAACGGCTCGTATGCATAAAGGACATTCTCCATCGTAGAATAAATAAGATTTCGAAACGCTTATCTCACTTAATCTATCCATAGACCTATTGGATATGTTCTTTTTTCATTTGAGGAAAAAATAATACTTCTTGAATGGATGCTGCCTGTGTCATAATCATGCAAAGTCTATCGATTCCTATCCCGATTCCAGCAGTAGGCGGCATTCCATACTCTAGAGCTCTCAAGAAATCTTCATCAAGAACCATAGCTTCGTCATCACCCCTTTTACCCAATTCTAATTGTTCTTCAAACCTAGCTCTCTGATCGATTGGATCATTAAGCTCTGAGAACGAATTGGCAACCTCTTTTCCATTGCATATCAATTCGAATCGCTCTACCAATTCAGGGTTATCCTTGCGTTTTTTCGCCAATGGCGACATCTCTACGGGATAATCGGTAATGAATGTAGGTTGGATTAAAAGAGGTTCTACTTTTGCACCAAAAATTTCGTCGATGATTTTCGCATGTCCCATCGTTTTGTCGATGTTTAGACCTAAACTACGAGCAAATTCTATCAAAGAATTTTCATCCATATCGCTGATATTCGTCCCAGTAAAATGCTCTATTGCTCCGTACATGGTATATTTTGCGAAAGGGGCTTTAAAAGAGATACTATGATCTCCAACTTTAACTTCATGAGAACCGTGCAATTCTTGAGCAATTTTCTCGATCAAAAGCTCTGTTTTATGCATAAGCCATTGATAATCTTTGTAGGCTACGTATAATTCTACTTGTGTAAATTCAGGATTGTGAAATCTAGACATTCCCTCATTTCTAAAGTCTTTGGAGAATTCATAAACTCCATCAAAACCACCTACGATCAATCTTTTCAAATACAACTCATTGGCTATTCTCAAGTACAGAGTCATATCCAGCGTATTGTGATGCGTTTTGAAAGGTCTTGCAGCGGCTCCACCATATAAAGGTTGAAGAATCGGTGTTTCTACCTCTAAGCATCCCAATTCATTGAAAAAAGTCCGCATGGTATTGACCATCTTCGTCCTTTTAATAAAAATATCTTTAACGTGGGGGTTGACTATCAGATCGACATATCGCATACGGTATCTCTGCTCAGGATCTGAAAAAGCATCAAAAACATGCCCGTCTGCGTCCGTTTTAGGCAATGGCAGCGGTCTAAGACTTTTTGAAAGAATGGTCAGCTCACTTACGTGAAGAGAAATCTCCCCAACTTGAGTGCGGAATACATAACCCTTTACCGCTATGAAGTCCCCGATGTCCAATAATTTTTTGAAAACAGTATTGTACAATTCTTTGTCTTCACCAGGACAAATTTCATCTCGATTGACATAAATTTGAATTTTTCCTGAGGCATCCTGGAGCTCGGCAAATGCAGCTTTACCCATAATCCTACGGGACATGATACGTCCAGCAATACAAACTGATTTCCAATCAGCATTTGCTTCATCGGTAAAGTTCTGTTTTATTTCATCAGAATGATGTGTGATATCTATGCTGACAGAAGGATAGGGATCGATGCCCATATCTCTTAGGGCAGTTAAGCTTTCCCTTCTTTGAATTTCTTGATCATTAAGATGTACTTTATCCATGGATGACGTCTATGATATTGGATGAAAAATATTAAAAATATAAATAGTGAAAACGAATATTAGAGCCCTTTGGTTGACTGGGCGAAATTTAACTCCGATTTTTAATTTTATAATAGCAAATTTTTTACAACAACTCAAAAATCCCTGCGATGCCCTGACCACCTCCAACACATGCGGTAACCATGCCATACTTTAAATCCTGGCGTCGCATTTCATACAAAAGTTGTGTAGTTAATTTCGCACCACTGCATCCTAGTGGATGACCCAAGGCAATGGCTCCACCATTAGGGTTGATGATATCTGGATTGAGCCCTCCTTCCTGAATGACAGCCAATGATTGGGCAGCAAATGCTTCATTCAATTCGATCATTTGGATTTGATCTAAATTTAGTCCAGCATATTTTAGTGCTTTTGGAATGGCCGCACACGGACCCATACCCATATACAATGGATCTACCCCAGCCACATTGCATGACAACAGTCTTGCTATAGGTTTTAGATTATGACGCTTCACTATATCTTCGCTGACCACCAATACGAAAGATGCACCATCAGATGTTTGTGATGAATTTCCAGCGGTGACACTTCCACCGAGTGTAAAGGCAGGCTTGAGCTTAGCGAGCCCTTCTAACGTAGTATCTAATCTCACACCCTCATCTGTTTCAATGGTTGTGATCAACTCTTTTTTGACATCGTCTTCGATGAACACATTTCTTACTTGTATTGGCACTATTTGATCCTTGAAATATCCATTTTTAATGGCGTTAGCGGCTTTCTTGTGAGAATTTACTGAAAATTCATCTTGAGCCTCCCGAGATATATTGTATTTTTTTGCAACAGCTTCTGCTGTATGCCCCATTCCAGCAACGTAATTAGGTACTGTGGAAGCAACTTGGTACGAAGGTGCAAATTTGTAACCTGTCATTGGAATCATACTCATACTTTCTGTCCCTCCAGCCACATAAATATCGCCCATACCAGCACTTATCTTTGCATGCGCTATGGCGATGGCTTCCAAACCACTTGCACAATATCTATTTATCACGAAACCAGGCACGTCTTGACCCAATGCTCGGAGAGATATCATTCGACCTATTTGGAGTCCTTGCTCACCTTCTGGATTTGCACACCCTACTATTACATCATCTACATCTTTTGGGTCTATGTTTGGACAAAGTGTCATCAAGTGTTTGATTACATCAACTGCCAAATCATCCGATCTTAAAAACTTAAATCCACCTTTTCCTGCTTTTGCTACTGCGCTCCTAGTGCAAGCTACTAAATATGCTGATTTCATAAAAATTAATTAAGCTGTAATATTACAATAATTTTGCCAAAGTCATAGGCCAATTGGCATCAAATTTCATAGGATCTTACAAAATATCCGATTATTAATTAATACTATTGTAATTAAAAATGTTTAAATTTGTATATTCCATTTTTGCATTTAAAGGTTTCTAATCATTTTATTTTGTGTTTTTCATGAGCATCTCCATCCTTGGATTTTTTTTAACCCTTAAATATTTTGAAGTATGAAAATTAATTGGTTGGCAGTCCTACTTGCAGTAGTATTCGGAATGGGATTGGGATTTTTATTTTATGGCCATTTGTTTCAAGATCTATGGATGAGTGGAAATGGGATCACCATGGATGCAGAACATACGAAAATGTTCAAAAATGGTGTTGAAATGCCAATGAGCATAAAGCCTTATGATTTTTAACGCCTTGGTTATGTTCGTCTATGCACTAGGTCTCATTTGGTTATTGTCCAAAACCCAAGCCCAAAATTGGATGGATGGTCTAATGGTTGGAGGTCTTATTGGTCTTTTTACTTTATTGGGAGTATTTGTCGGTAATATGTTTGCAATGAATCCGTCATCATTATCAATGATTGATGGACTCTATAGTCTGCTTTTATTTGCAGGTATGGGGGCTATTTTAGCTTATTTTAGGAAACAGTAAATTATAGAACAAACTCGAACCCCGATGTATTTCAAGTCAAAACTATGTCGGGGTTTATTTACAAATTGGTACGTGCAGCCTCAATTATTGCTAAAAAATCTCTAGCTTTTAACGACGCACCTCCTATTAATCCTCCGTCTATATTGTTTTGTGCAAATAATTCTTCAGCATTGGTAGGATTGCAGCTTCCACCATAGATTATTGATAGATTCTCCGCTAAATCTTTCCCAAATTTGCCTTCAATGGTTGTTCGGATGAATTTGTGCATTTCTTCTGCTTGTTCAGCCGTTGCTGTTTTTCCAGTACCAATAGCCCAAACAGGTTCATAAGCGATGGTGACATTGGCCATTTCTTCGGCTGTCAAATTAAATAAAGCGGTTCTAATTTGGTCAAGAACGTATTCATATTGTTGGTTTTCTTCTCTTATTTCAAGGGGCTCTCCACAGCAATAAATAGCCCGAATCCCCCATTTGGTCAATGTTTTAATTTTGAGTTGTAGCGTCGCATCATTTTCATTATAATATTGTCTCCTTTCAGAATGTCCAATAATCGCATAATCTGTATAAAGAGACCTGAACATCTCGACTGAAATTTCTCCAGTAAAAGCACCGGATTCCTTTTCATGACAATTTTGTGCAGAAACTTTAATCGCTTTGTGTTCGAATGCCAATGCCTTCACCCTATGCAAAAATGGGGTAGGAGGTGCCAGTATCACCACAATTGGGCTCTCTATATGAACACCTTCCATTATTTCCAAGGTCAATTCTTCCGAATCTCCAAGGGTTTTGTTCATTTTCCAGTTTCCAGCGACTATTTTCTTTCTCATTGTTATGTCTTGAAAAATTTATGTAACAAAAATTTATTGTTTCAATGTGTCGGCCTCATTACGACGTTTTTTACCCAATTTTGCATATTCAACGTTCCTTTCTAATCTGTGCTTTGGTCTTTCCCAAATTGCTTTGGATTCATCTTTTTGATCAGTATAAACGTATTTTACATCAGCTGGTCTATCCCCTTTTGCAAAAGATTCCATCGGTTGTAATCCTAGTATTTCGAACATTTCCATATCAGCATTTCGAGATGGATTAGGGGTTGTTAGCAATTTATCCCCAGAAAATATGGAGTTTGCTCCGGCCATAAAACAAAGGGCCTGTCCCTCAACAGACATAGCTGTTCTGCCTGCACTTAGTCTCACTGCTGTCTTTGGCATTACGATACGAGCGGTGGCCACCATTCTTATCATATCCCATATTGGTATCTGATTTTGATCTTCAAGTGGGGTTCCCTTTACAGCTACCAGACCATTGATTGGGACAGATTCTGGCTGAGGATCCATTTGTGCGAGTGTCAATAACATTGCACAGCGATCTTCAACGCTTTCTCCCATACCTATTATTCCACCAGAACATACGGTTAAGTCTGCTTTTCTGGCGTTTTCGATGGTTTTTAATCTATCATCAAAAGTCCTTGTGGATATTATTTCTTTATAAAAATCATTTGAACTGTCAATGTTGTGATTGTATGCGTAAAGGCCAGCTTGCCTCAATTTCTTAGCCTGCATTTCTGTCATCATACCAAGAGTACAACAAACTTCCATGTCTAAAGCATTGACTGTTTTGACCATTTCTAATACTTGGTCGAAATCCTCACCATCTTCGATATTTCGCCAAGCAGCCCCCATACAAAGCCTTGATGACCCGTTGGCTTTGGCCACTAATGCTGATTTTTTAACTTCTTCCAAAGTCATCATAGCCTCAGCTTCAACATCGGTATGATATCTAGCAGCTTGAGGACAATAAGCACAGTCTTCAGGACATCCACCTGTTTTTATACTAAGCAATGTACTCACTTGGACTTCTCTTGGATTATGATGCTCTCGATGTACTTTGGCGGCTTCAAAGACCAATTCTAATAAAGGTTTTTCGTGAATATTTATTATTTCGGCTAATGTCATTTTACAATTTTATTAAGTCACAAATATAATTAAAAATTGGCATTTGAAATGGTTATTTGCATATAAGGCGGCTAGACTTAAACTAGGTTAGGCTCAAGTTACGCAAATAAATTTGAAAATATTATGATTAATTTTTGAAAAACAATATAAGATTAGATAGCGTATCCTTCAGATCTTTTCTCTTAACTATGACATCTAAAAATCCTGCCTCCAACAGGAACTCAGATGTCTGGAAACCTTCTGGGAGATCCCTTTTTATGGTTTCTTTAATCACGCGGGGTCCAGCAAAACCTATCAAAGCTTTAGGTTCAGCCAAATTCACATCGCCAAGCATTGCGAATGATGCGGTAACTCCTCCAGTAGTCGGATCGGTCATTAATGAAAAATAGGGCAAACCAGCTTTGCCCAACTGGGATAGTTTGGCTGAGGTTTTTGCCATTTGCATCAGAGAAAAAGCGCTCTCCATCATCCTCGCTCCTCCAGTTTTTGATATGATAAGCAGAGGATATTTTTTCTTAATCGCTAAATCAATAGCAAGGGCAATTTTTTCGCCTACAACACTTCCCATAGACCCACCAATAAACTTAAAATCCATACATGCTACGATCAATGTATTGTCATTTACTTTTCCAATCCCAACAGATAGAGCATCTTTGAGGCCTGTCTTTTTTTGGGTATCTAAAAGTCGTTGCTTGTATGGTTTCAAATCTACAAATCCAAGCATATCAATAGGCTCTAGATGCTCGAAAAGTAATTTAGGTTTTTTATCAAAAATGATATCAAAATAGGTATTTGAGTCTATCCTAAAATGATGGTTGCATTGAGAACAACACCAAAAATTCTCAATCAACTCCTTGGTGGTCGAGGTATGGCTACATTCAATACACTTATGCCAAAGCCCATCAGGTACTTCCTTCTTCTCTTCAGTAGTCGTTTGTATTCCTTCACGCAATCTCTTGAACCAACCCATAAATTGCCACCAATTTTTATCCTAATATTCTGAACATACTATAAAATCGCAATGCAAATCTAAATTATTTTATCGGGAAAACCCAAAACTGTTTTATTTTTGTTCAAAATCAATTTCATTTGACCCAGTTCCCGCCACTTTTTTTGAATACCATGAAAGAGATATTGCAAGATCAATTTCATGATTTTCTTGAGGCCTCTCAGGCAGTTTCCCCTATTTCCATCAGGATGAATCATAAGAAATTGGTTGATTTTCCATTTGATCAAGAATTACTTGAAAAGAAAGTTCCATGGGCAAAAAATGGGTATTATCTGCGCAAAAGACCTTCTTTCATAGAAGATCCAATGTGGCACGCGGGCGCGTATTATGTTCAAGAGCCTAGCAGTATGGTTATCGGTTGTATTTGCCAAATGCTTTCATTTACCAATAGCATAACTTGTCTTGACTTTTGTGCGGCTCCGGGAGGAAAAACTTCGGACTTGGCGAATTCGCTCCCTTGTGGCTCAGTAGTTGTTGCCAATGAAGTCATACCATCCAGAAGGGCTATTTTGGAAGAAAACCTTGAAAAATGGGGTGCAAAAGATATATTAGTAACTGGATCCGATGCATCGAAATGGGAAAATGTTCCTCCTATTTTTGATTTGATATTAATCGACGCGCCTTGTTCAGGCGAGGGTATGTTTAGAAAAGATCCAAAATCGATTAACGAATGGTCCTCTACGAACCAAAATATTTGCGTCCAACGGCAATCAAAGATATTGGACATAATCCCTGATAAATGCAAGGAGGACGGATATTTAATTTATTCTACATGTACATTTAATCCGCATGAGAATATAGAAAGGATCGAAGGGCTATTGTCCACTGGAGATTGGTCGAGTCAAGAGCTTGTTTTCCCCACTGAATGGGGTATAACTAATATAAAAGGAAACCATGGCGCAGTTGGGTATCAATTTTATTGGCATAAAACAGAAGGAGAAGGATTTTTTGTATCGGTGTTAAAAAGAATTGGCAAGCAAAATTTCAAAGAGTCTAAACAAAAAAATGTCACAAATACTTTTTCCCCAGCCTCTCATTTGAATGAAATAGAAAAGTACTTTATTAATTCCCATAACTATAGTTTTTGGGAAGATAAATTGAAGAATATTTATTACATGTCACCTCAGGCCATCGAGGTTTATGATATTTTGAATAAATTAATGATCGTCAAATCTTTATGCAAAATAGCCAGTTTGATTGGCAATAAAATAATCCCAGAACACGCGTCAGCTTTAGTTTATGGTTTGGTAAAGGAAAATCATAACATTTCTGTTGGATTAGAAGATGCAGTATCGTACTTAAGAAGGCAAAATTTTACGATTCCATCTACTCACGACAAAGGGTGGAAAACCATAGCCTACAAAGGTCTAAATATCGGTTGGGTCAAATTACTGGATAATAGAATTAATAATTATTACCCAAAACGTTATCAAATTCTTAAGAAATAGGCCTTTTTGAACATATATTATATTTTACACGTTTCGTAGTTTATTAATTTCTAAAACAAAAAAACAAAGAATGAAAATGAAAAAATTTTTATTAATGGCATTAGTCGGTTTACTCAGCGTGAATATAATGTCAGCCCAAACCAAAGCAGTAGCAAAAACAAAAGCAACCACCGTAAAGAAGAAAGCTACAAAATCAAATATTGCAACGGTAGCTGCCAACGAATATTCAGTCGATGCTGGAGCGAGTTCTGCTGTATGGAAAGGTTACAAGGTGACTGGATCTCATGCTGGCAAGGTCACTCTTAAAAGTGGAAAAGTTTCTGTTAAAGGAAATAAATTGACGGGTGGTCAGTTTGAAATGGATATGAATAGCATTGTATGCACTGATTTGCAAGGAGAATATGCGGATAAGTTTGTAAAACATTTGAAAAATGAAGATTTTTTTCACAGTGAAAAATATCCAACTTCTAGCTTTAAAATTACTTCAGCTACGCTAAAATCAGAAAATCAATATAACGTTAAGGGTGACTTAACCATCAAAGGGATAACTCATGCTATCGAATTCCCAGCCAATATCACAATAACAGGAACTGACGTACAGGCAATAGCTAACCTAAAAGTTGATAGAACTAAATACGATATAAAGTACGGTTCTGCGAGCTTTTTTGATAAATTAGGAGACAAAGCCATAAACAATGATTTTGACTTAGAATTGAATATTGTCCTAAAGAAATAATAGTTATTTTTTTAAGAAATACGAAATACCCTCTTAGCCTTAGGAGGGTATTTTTTTTGTTTAAAAATCAACCTTCAACTCGACTTTAAAAAGTATTTTGCTGGAAAATATACCAGCGAAGCAAGGATAAATCCCAATAAGAATCCTGCCATAACATCGCTAAAAAAGTGAACCCCCACATAAACTTGCGAAAGCCCAATGCTGAAGGCCCATACAAAGAGCCATTTCAATAGATTTTTTCTATTAAAAATCAAAAAACAGATCTGAGCCAATGCCATGTGATTTGAAGCGTGTGATGATGGGAATGAATATCCAGAACCGCAAACGATAACTGAGTCGAAATGGCTTTGATCCGCTGTGTAATGGCAAGGACGAGGTCTCTTTACTTGAGGCTTTATTATTTTGGAAGATACATAGTCAGAAAGGCCAACCGTAAAAGCTATCACTAAAATTAACTTGTATGCAGAAGTAAAATTATTCCAAATGAATAAAATTCCTAGGATATACAAAGGAAGCCATATCAAACTATTTCTCCAATAACTCAAAAAAATGTCCAGCCAGCTAATTCTATGCAAATCAATCCATTCTGCAATGCTAAAGTCAATATTCCAAATTAAATCAGACATATCATCAACTGATTAATGATTGCCACATTGACATTGTGTTCGTGTATTTCCATCTTCATGCCAATCAAAATCCTGCGCAAATTTTGTACTTTCCCAGTAGAAAGGAGTTCTCACCTTGGATCTGGAGTTATTTAATTCCTTCATTTCTTTGGCATCGTATAAATGACCGTTTATCATCGTATATTTGATACTAGCTGTATTTTTAATATCCTCCAATGGGTTCTTTTCTAGGATGATTAAATCCGCCAATTTGCCAGATTTTAAAGATCCAATCCACTTGTCTAAACCCAGATATTGAGCTGGATTAGATGTCGCTGTTCTTAAGGCCTGATAGTTGGTCAATCCTCCCATTTGCAACATCCACAGTTCCCAGTGAGCTCCTATACCTTGAATCTGCCCATGTGCTCCCAAATTTAATTTCACCCCTTCATCTGCGAGCATTTTACAAGATTTTGACACTCTTATAAAACCATTTTCATATTCTTCATCTGGAATCATGGTCCTATGTCTTGACCTAGAATCGATAACCGACCTGGGAGTAAATGTCAAAAGCTTTTTATCTTCCCATACATTGGTTTTTTGATACCAATAATATTCACCACTTACAGCCCCATAACATACTATCAAGGTTGGTGTATAACCAGTCTTGCTAGCCTTCCATGTATTGATTACATCTTGATATAAATCAACAACAGGGATATTGTGCTCGATCCCAGTATGGCCGTCATTGATCATGCTCATATTGTGATAGAAGAAGCTTCCGCCCTCTGGTACAACCATCATTTTTTCTTCTCTAGCCGCTTGAATGATCATTTGTCGCTGCTCTCTTCTGGGCTGATTATAACTTTTTACCGAAAAGGCGCCCAATGCCTTAGATCTCCTTATCGCACTCCTTGCATCCTCTAACGAGTTTACAACTGCCTTGAAATCACCATCCGCACCATACAGGATGGTACCAGTTGAAAAAACTCTCGGACCAACTATTTTACCAGATTTTATCAATTCTGCATTGCTAAAAACCATCTCACCATAAGCTGAAGGGTCATGCATTGTGGTTACTCCATAGGCAAGATTAGCATAATAAGGCCAATGTTTTTGAGGAGTGATGCCATACCTAAAATGATTGCCATGTGCATGTGCATCGATAAAGCCTGGCATAATGGTCATACCATCACAATTAATTTTCGTAAAAGACTCATCGATATTCACCTGACTTGTCCGATCTACTGCTTTGATGATATTGTTTTCAACCAATATAGTTCCATTTTCTATAATTGAATCTTTTTCCATAGTCAAAATTCTAGCATTGATAAATGCGAACTTTGTGTTAGGTTTTTCCAAAGAATACTCCAAATCAATATTGATACCTTTGGTTGGTAGCTTAAAACTGGAGTCCGCTTGCTTCCCACTAAAATCAAATCGATCTGCGAGGTCCACCTTAAAATACTCAGGGCCATTGGTATAAAAAACTGCTTTTGAGTCGCTAGACCAATGTAGATTGGTACCAGCATCTTTACTAATACACTTCACAGGAAAATTTTCCGTTCCAGCCCCTAAATCAATCGTTTTTCCGCTGGGTGGTAAAGTAGCAATATATGCTTTGTGCAAATCGACAAATGCTACATATTTGCCATTTGGAGATAGTTTGTACTGACTGGCGTAAGTACTCTTAATATGCGTTTTATCATCAAAACCATTCAAGTCAAAAGACCCAAATGTTTTGTTCAGACTCCCGAAAAGTTGGCCTCCTGTGCTATAAAAAATTCTTTGTCCACTTGAATCAAAAACAGGAGAGTCTCCTTTTTCATGCACAAATATGGGAACTTGATCGGCCAAATTCATTCTATAAATCCCTGGCTTGTGTGTATATCCAGGCCCAAGGATATCATTTCCTAATTCTGTTTTATACACGATTGATTTACCATCACTTGAAAATGACGGTTCTCGATAAATGCCTTTTTCTGCGGTTAAAATGGTTGTTTTTTTTGTAGTTAAATCTAAAATTCTTATGCTTCCAGAAGCTGTGTCACTCCAAGTTACATAAACTATTTTATTGCCCTGAGTATTGAAACTTGGTTCGAACTCGAATAAATCGTCCTGTGTCAATCGTTCAGGCTTACCTGAGGGCAATTGCTTGCCATATAACTGACCTAGAGCTGAAAACACCACCCATGTCCCTGAAGGATCAGTTCGCAATGACCGAATTATATTTGCTTGTTGTGTCGTTGGATTGAGGTTTTGCTCAAATCTAAGCCCTTCACAGATGGTTTGTTTAACATTGCAATTAAAAGGTATAATTTCACTTGTGTTAGATTTGGAAACATCGACGCAATTGATTTTTCCGTTTGCCCAAATCACAATTTTAGAATCATTTGGTGTCCATGAAAATCCAGTATATACTCCAAAAATAGTCCAGGCTTCTTGTTGATCTTTGCTAAGGCTATC
This sequence comes from Saprospiraceae bacterium, assembly GCA_016720635.1. Taxonomy (GTDB): domain Bacteria; phylum Bacteroidota; class Bacteroidia; order Chitinophagales; family Saprospiraceae; genus JADKKF01. The sequence goes on along the minus strand of JADKKF010000007.1, from coordinate 217,301 downwards.
AAAAATTGGCCATTCTTCACCTGTGTTCAAATCATGTAAATACAGTACAGATTTGGTTCTTACTCTTTTTACAAAAGCTAATGTTTTGCCGTCATGAGAAATCTGTGGTCTGCATGCACCGCCTATGCCCCCTGTGATGTATTCAACTTGGCTTGTTTTTCGGTTATACCTTTTGACCGCAAAAATAGTGTTGTTGGGATCTTTATTATACTGAAAATAGCCTCCTGGATATATTTCTTCACTAAAGTATATAAAATTGCCATCAGAAGATATTGAAGGTTCGTTTAGATCTTGTTGATCGTTTTTCTTTGCGGTAATTTGTACTCCAGTTCCACCAGCTATATGATACATCCATAATTCGCCAGCTCCAAGTGAGCGGGTAGATGTGAAGTGTTTTCTAGCCACGAAATATTCTCCATCTGGCATCCAAACCGCATTATTTAATAGCCTAAAATTTTCTTTTGTAACCTGCCTAGCATTTTTTCCATCAATATTCATCACCCATATATTGTCACCACCTCCAGCATCAGAGGTAAAGAGAATTGATTTACCATCGGGGCTAAATCTTGGTTGGACTTCATAAGCTAACCCTGTCCTTATGGGCTTTGCTTTGCCGCCGGCGAAAGGTATGGTATATATATCTCCCAACAAATCAAATGCAATCAATTTACCATCTGGCGATACATCTACATTCATCCAAGTTCCTTCACTCGTAATAAATTCAACTATTTTGTAGGGCAATTCTGGATTGTTAACATCCCACTTTTTTTTGTCTTGCGCGAAAAAGACATTGATTATCAAGAAGTTTAATGAAATTATTATTGAAATTTTTCTTGAGTTAAAAATCATACCTGTTTTTTTTGGATGCATAAAAATAGGACTTTTAATCATGCTTCACTTGCTTTTTTTCAAAAAACATCAATTTAATTCAACTATTTTCTACTTTATTGTAAAGGGAAATAACCTGATTGGCTTCTTGTACATCATGAACCCTAAGAATATTGGCACCTTTCAACAAAGCAATTGTATTCAATACCGATGTGCCATTCAATGAGTCTTCTATCGATATTTCAAGGAATCTATAAATTAATGATTTCCGACTAATACCAATTAGGATCGGTTTATTTATTATCTTCAACGTCGATAAATCATTTATAATTTTATAATTTTGATCAAGCGACTTTGCAAATCCAATACCTGGATCGATGACCAGATTGCTTTGTACCAGTGGATTTGATTGGTTAATGATAGCATTAAAATATTCTATCAATTCTAACATAATATCATCGTAATTGATTAAAGATTGCATGTTGTCGGGAGTACCGCGCATATGCATGGCTACAAAAGGGCAATTTCTGGTATTAATAGTTTTCAACATCTCGATATCTATATGGCCCCCACTTATGTCATTGATCATATCTGCGCCGAGGTCTAATGCCAATTCGGCCGTCTGACTGTTATAAGTATCTATGGATATCCAAGAGTCTTTCAAATGATGGCGCACTTTTGGAAGGTATTGCTTTATCAAAGCACTTTCAGTTGCCACATCAATTTTAGCCGCACCTGGGCGGCTTGAAGCTACACCGATATCTATAATCGCCGCACCATCCATTAACATTTTTTCAGCTTTGTCAATCAATGCAGATTCTGTTTGGATTCTACTGCCCGAATAAAAAGAATCATTGTTGATATTTATTACACCCATAATTTTAGGAGTACTTAGCGATAAAATTTTTCCGTTATAGGCCAAAGTGAAGTTGTCGGACATATTTCAATATATATTTATATAAAATTGCAAATTTCTGAACAATAATCATTTTTACATATAAAAAAATAATATATTTGTAAAATAAATAGATTTAATGATCTTTCTTTGGAATTAGGATTTAAGGGGTTTACTTTTGTGCCGTTTTAGTTAACATATTTTGGTAAAGTAACAAATGCAGCGAGAGAAAAAACCAGAAATTTTTAGTGTTTTGGACGATCAGGGAATGATTGTCTTGCCTGGTATAGGTTGCTTTGTATTGGATCATAAGCCTGCTGTGATCAACCATTTAGATAAAAAAATATACCCACCTGCTCCCAAAATTGATTTTACTTTACCTCCATTTGAAAATAAAAACATTGCCCAAGAAGGATTTATAGGTTCCAGTGATTACAATTATGTCCTAAAAAATTTAGGCAAAGAAATAGGTGAAAAACTGGACAATCGATTGATTATCAACCTTGAAGAATTAGGCCAATTGTTCAAAGACTCTTCCCAACACATACATTTTCTAAAAGATGAAAGCAGTATCTTGGAGGGTGATTCTAGATATCTTCCATCTTTAGATATAGAATATACGGATATCAACAAGGGAGATCTAAAAGAAAAGCTTGAGCATGCCCAATCGAATGTTCTTCCCATCCATATAGAAGAGCCAGATCCTATTAATACCGAAATTGAGACCGAACCAGTACGAGAATATACAACGGACTCGGAGCCATTGAGGGGTTTTACTATAGAGAGACATTTTAAGACACTTCCATATTCGACGTATCGATGGTTTTTCTGGGGTATATTATTGACCTTTGGATTGACATTTTGTGGATATTTCGCTAAGAAATTTTATGAACAATGGCAGCGGAAACATGTGGTATATGTTGGAAGCAAGGCTACCTCTGAATATCCAGATACTGGTGCAAATTTTGTCCAAGGTGACCAAGAAATAGACTATGCTGCCGACATAACTATTAAGCCAGAGGATAATATTGTCACTACCCAGCCAGCCCAAGAAGAAACCAACAATATTTCAGAACTTGAAGCTTTGAAAAAAGTAAGGAAGATTGTTCCTGTTACTAAGCCTATTAAAATAGAAAAACAAAATACCTTGCCAGATAGTATTGATTCGACTATAAAAGGAAGATCCGATATAAAATCTCAACTCGACAAATCGAATCCTAAGAAAGAAATTGAAGTGGCCACAAAACCAATCACCAAATCTTATATCGTGGTGGGATTATTTTCAAGCCAAGCAAATGCTAATAAAATGGCCGCCAAAGCAAAAAGTAAAGGCTTTATACCAAAGGTTGTTCAATCAAAAAACAATTGGCGAGTGATTTTACCAGAGAATCTCTCCGCAAAAAATAGAAATTTGGAACTGGTTAGAAAAACTTTAGAAAAGGGCGCATTTAAATCATGACAATGAAGGGTTACGATCTTTTTAAAGCTATTCCTAAGATCCAAAATTTGGATAGTGGCAATTTCTTATTGATTGCCGGGCCTTGTGTGGTTGAATCAGAAGAAATGGTCAATCGGATCGCAGAGAACTTATTTCACCTCACTCAAGACCTTGCCATCCCTTATGTTTTTAAAGCATCATATGAAAAGGCAAACAGGAGCCGTTTAGATTCATTTACAACTATCGGTATAGAAAAATCACTTGAAATAATAGCAAATGTTGGAGTAAAATACAATATACCTACCATCACAGACATACATAGTGAGGAACAGGCTGAATTGGCCGCTGAATATGTGGATATTTTACAGATACCTGCATTTTTATGCCGACAAACCTCATTGCTAGTAGCCGCAGCAAAAACTGGCAAAATAATCAATATCAAAAAAGGACAGTTTCTAAGCCCTGAATCCATGAAGTTTTCTGTCAAAAAAGTAACCGACAATCAAAACCCAAACGCTTGGATTACTGATCGAGGTACTTGTTTTGGGTATCAAGATTTGGTGGTTGATTTCAGGGGTATTAAGGCAATGCATACCACAGGTAGCCCTGTGATTTTGGATTGTACACATGCGCTCCAGCAACCCAACCAACCCGAAGGTGTGACAGGTGGGAGACCCGACTTGATAGAAACGATCGCAAGAGCTGGTATAGCTGTTGGCTACGATGGACTTTTTATAGAAACACACCCAGAGCCTAAAAAAGCGCTGTCAGATGGTGCTAATATGTTGCCATTAGACCAAATGAAGGACTTATTAATAGGATTGATCAAGATCAGAAAAGCTATTTTAGAGTAATCTCAACCAAAATTTGCGATGATCGTCGAACTGCGAGTAGAACCACAATACAAGGACAACCCCGAGTATATCAAAGAGCTCATTTGTAAATCCATCGCACCCGACAATAGATTGCCCTTTTTCAAGCTGGTCAGGAGTTCGATCGATAGTAGAGGAAGGATACCTATGTATCAACTGAGATTTGAAGTTCAGTTCGAGCAGGATTTTCCAGTAGTCATGCCTTTAACGGAAGATTTACCAGATGTTGAAAAAAATCAAGAAATCCATATTGTAGGTGCTGGTCCAGCAGGCTATTTTGCAGCATTAGAGCTCATCAAGCAAGGACTCAAGCCAATTGTATGGGAACGCGGTAAAGATGTCCAAGAAAGGAGGAGAGACCTCAAAGCCATTCAACAAGAAAATACGGTGAATCCCGATTCAAATTATTGTTTTGGAGAGGGTGGTGCAGGTACTTATTCTGATGGAAAACTTTACACGAGAGCTACAAAGAGAGGCGATATTTACCATATCCTTAAGTTATTGGTAGAACATGGTGCGAAAGAGGATATATTGATAGAAGCTCACCCTCATATTGGGAGTAATAAATTGCCTAATATAATCGCTAATATCAGAAAAACCATAGAATCTCGTGGTGGACAGGTAAATTTCAATTCTAAACTAGAGGATATTATTATAAAATCAAATAAAATTGATGGCATCAAAATAAATGGAACTTTTATAAAAACTGCTCGAATTATCCTAGCTACTGGACATTCTGCTAGAGACGTTTATAGTATTCTTCATCAAAATAAAGTTTCTTTAGAAGCCAAACCCTTTGCTCTAGGAGTTCGTGTTGAGCATCCACAAAGTCTTATCGATGATATCCAGTACAAAAGTTATCCTCGAGGCAGTCTTCTTCCAGCAGCGAATTATTCGCTCACTTGTCAGATTGGAAGCAATGGGGTATTTTCCTTCTGTATGTGTCCTGGGGGACTTATCATTCCTGCTGCCACAAGTCCAGGTGAGATCGTTGTTAATGGGATGTCGCTTTCGAGACGTGATTCACCGTTTGCCAATTCTGGAGTGGTGGTGACCGTTGATCCTATAAAATTAGCACCATTTCAAAAATATGGGCCAATGGCAGGTGTATTTTACCAACAAAGTGTTGAGCAAGGCATGTTCAATCAAGGTGCCAAAACCCAGCAAGCCCCTGCCCAAAGATTGACCGATTTTGTGCAAAATAAGCTCTCTAATTCTCTTAATGATTGTTCCTATATCCCAGGTTTAGTATCTAGAAATCTACATGAGATTTTGCCTAAAGATGTAGCCAACGCCTTGAAATTAGGCTTCATACAATTTGGCAAATTGATGAAGGGGTATTATACCGAAATGGCAAATGTTGTAGGCGTAGAAAGCAGGACGAGTGCACCCATTAAAATCCCAAGGGACAAAATTACCTTGCAACATGTTCAAATAGAAGGACTTTATCCTTGTGCGGAAGGTGCTGGATATGCTGGAGGGATAATCTCAGCCGCTTTAGATGGACACAATGTCGCTCAAGCTATTAGTCAACAAATCAATGCGAAACTTGTGTAACCGTACCCAGATGACAACGATAAGTTTTACCTGGAAATTTGTCCAACAATCGATAATCATGCGTCGCAATGATTACAGACGTACCATTTTCTTTGGTCAAATTTTTCAAAAGTTGCAGGATATCGTCCGAAGTATCAGGGTCTAAATTACCAGTAGGTTCATCGGCGATGATAAGTTGAGGACTATTCAGAAGAGCCCTTGCTACAGCCAACCTTTGTTGCTCTCCACCTGACAATTCATGAGGCATTTTTAACGGCATAAATGATAAGCCAACTTGGTCCAATACAGTCCTGATCTTGTTCTGAATTACTCCTTTATCTTTTATTCCGACGGCTTCCAAAACAAAAGATAGATTTTTTTCCACATTTCTATCCATCAGTAGATTAAAATCTTGAAAAATCATCCCCATTTTTCTCCTCAATAAATGCAGATTTCTTCGATCTACCTGTTTTAGGTTCATGCCCACGACGCGGCCTTCACCATTTTGCAATGGTAATGCACCATAAATGGTCTTTAACAAAGAGGATTTTCCAGTTCCAGTCTTTCCTACAACATAACAAAACTCACCTTCGGCGATATACATGTTTACGTCATTCAATAAAAGAAAATGGGATTGGTAAATATCCGCGTTTTGAAGTTCAATTACCATGCAATATTAATATTTTGCCGTAAAATTAATAAAAACAATCAACATAAGCCAATAGGATACTTAATACCCCGATTGTTCGAGTATTTTTTCGATTACTTTTTCTTCATTTTGCCAGTTCCACACCTTTTTGGCTTTGAATGTATTGGATTTCAAATATTGATATTTTGCTTCATCTTTTTCCAATTCAAGGATAAGATCGATCATACTTTGGTCGTGGTATTTCAACAAGGCAGCTACTTCAAATTCTTCATTGAGTAATTTATAATTAGGAAATGAATGGGTTATTTGAGGTATTTCTGCCTGAACGTAATCAAAAAATTTGTTTGCTAAAGAATGAAAAGAATTAAGATCTCGGTTGGACAATAGATTCAATCCCAGCCATGCATTCTGAGTCTCATTCTTTAATTGGTCGGGTTTTAACTTCCCATAAAACTTCACCTGATCATCCATTTTTCTATCCTTAACCATTCTTTTTAATAAATTTGAAATGGTCCCTTCACCATAGAGCGCTAAGGTAAATCTTGGCGGCATGTGAGCCCAAATATCGACTAAGTATTCAAGTCCTCGACCTTCGTTTAGTGCTCCTTGATATATAATCACTTTTTCTTTTATAGTATGCTCGTTCTTTGAGGATGCTTTGTCTTGCAAATAGGGGAGGCTCCGCACCAACCACACCTTTCTTTTGAACTGTAGCTCCAACAAGGATTGTAAAGAAGGTGAAACTGAAATAGCTATGTCACAAGCGGTGATCGTCATTTTTTCCGTAAATGCCCATATATTTTTGACAAAAAGGCTTCCCGCAATTTCAGGCATTTCAGAAAAATATTCATGCATGTCTAATATCCAACAGCATTTAAATATTTTTTTGTAAAAATATCCAACCCAAGCTGTATCCATATCGACCGTATAGATTATTTGGTTTTTATTAAAAAGAACATGAACAAAAGCTAATAAATTGTAAACAAGATAGAACCCCTTTCCTTTTTTAAAAAAAGTCATTAGGCGGACTAAGTCTATTCCATTTGTTTCGTCTGAAACATATGGGCTCAATACGGTTACTTTGTATCCAAGGTGTGTCATTGTGTTGACGATCCTTTGCATCCTCTGATCAAAATCAAAATTTGAGGTAATCAATACCACTATTTTTTTAGGCATATATTGGATTCTGGCACCTTAATGGGCATAAAATTAATCCTATTTGGTTAATTATTTGTTATTTGCAATGCTTTTCCTAATGAGGTTTGCATAGAATATTTATTTTTGCACGAGTGTAATTGAAAAGGTATGTATTTGTAAATTAACAATTAGAATATCTTTGTGTTATACTTGGTATTTTAAAATTATAAAAATTAGTTCATTTTATGAAACTTGGATTGTACAGTTTTTTATTAGCGTAGGTTTTTTATGTTTACTCAGTTGTGGTGCTCAAAATTCTATCAACGGCACCGATGTAAAGGGTGAATTCAAAAATGCAGCGGGATTAAATATCTTCATAGATAAAATTCAAACCACCTCTCAAAACATGCCATTGATGGGCCAAGCTACCTTAGACGGCAATGGTAAGTTTTCTTTCAATGTTCCAACTGGCTTTACTGAAGGTATTTACAGGATTAGATTGGGGCAAAAAGTTTCATTCGTGGTATTTGATGGTACAGAAAAATCTCTAGATTTGAATGGAGATTATAATGATTTGGACAAATTTCAATATAATATCAAAGGATCGGCTACAGCTAGCGATCTTTTGACGAATCTTGGTAAGTTTTATAGACAAGAAATAGATGCAAATGCAATATCTGCCAAAGCTCTTGAAGCTAAAAATCCATTGGTAGGAATGCAAATCGCCTTGCAGACTTTGCCTCCAACCGATCAATTTATGCCAACACATAAAAAAATAGCAAGTCGCCTTAATCAAGAATTGCCTAAATCTGAGTTTGGTGCATATTATAATCAATTAATTGGTTCTATTGAAGCTCAGATGCAACAGCAAAAGGCTCAAGATTTAGTGCAAGTCGGGCAAGAAGCTCCTGAAATACAATTGCCAGATTTATCTGGAAAAATGCGTTCCCTCAAGGCACTTAAAGGAAAAGTTGTATTGCTTGACTTTTGGGCATCATGGTGTGGCCCTTGTCGCAAAGAAAATCCTAATGTCGTGAATGTTTACAACAAATATAAAAGCAAAGGCTTCGAAGTATTCAGTGTTTCCTTGGATGGCTTAGATAAAGGAACTAGACAGGCCATGGCGGCTGACCCCGCACAACTGGAGGCTAATTTGAATGCTTCAAAAGAAAGATGGAAAGCAGCCATTCAACAAGATGGTTTGGTTTGGGAAAACCATGTAAGTGATTTGATGAAATGGGATTGCGCTCCAGGTAGAACATATGGTGTTTCATCTATACCTAGGACTTTTATTTTAGACAGAAATGGCAAAATTGCCGCTATCAATGCTCGAGGAGCGGCTTTAGAAGCTGAAGTTATAAAACTATTGAATTAATCCATAGTCAAATATAAAATCTTGATAACGCCTCTATTTTTAACTAAATAGGGGCTTTTTTATGCTATTCCTCCAAAAGATCAGGCCTGAGCATTTGTGTACGCCTTAAAGATTCCTCAAAGCGCCACTCGTCAATTTTTTTCTCATGTCCAGATAATAATATATTTGGGACATCCCACCCATTGAAGGTGGCAGGTCTTGTATAAACCGGAGGTGCTAACAATTTATCTTGAAATGAATCGGATAGAGCCGATGTTTCATCATTTAATACACCAGGAACCAACCTACCAACAGCATCAGCGATAATAGCCGCAGCCAACTCTCCGCCTGATATTACATAATCACCGATTGAAATTTCATGTGTTATATAATGTTCTCGAATTCTTTGGTCTATGCCTTTATAATGTCCACAAATAATTAAAATATTATTCAATAATGACATTGAATTGGCCATAGATTGATCAAACTTTTTACCATCTGGAGTGACATAAATTATTTGATCATATTGGTTGGCGGCTTTCAGGTCTTCAATACAATTTACCAACGGTTCGATCATCAGTACCATTCCAGCACCTCCTCCGAATTGATAATCATCTATCTGCCGATTTTTACCCAGGCCATATGACCTCAAATCGGTTATATTAATCGTCAAAAGCCCTTTGTCTCTTGCCCTTTGGATGATGCTATGTCCCAAAAAACTATCCAATAAACTAGGTACAGCGGCAACAATATCTATTCTCACACAAGATTTATTTTTTTACAAATTTAAGCGAAATACTATTGACACAGTGTCTAGTGTTTTTATCTGTCAATTCTTCTCCTTCGAATACATGGCCTAAATGCCCGTTGCACTTTGCGCATACAATTTCTGTTCTTCGTCCATCTGCGTCCAAGATTCTTTTTACACTTCCCTTTATCTCATCATCAAAACTAGGCCAGCCACAGCCCGAATCGAATTTGTCATCGCTTCTGTATAGAGGAGCATCACAACGCCGACATACATATGTTCCAGACTCGTGGTGATTGTAAAATTGTCCAGTAAATGGTCTTTCCGTTCCTTTCTTTTCTATAACATAAGCCTCCTCAACTGTCAAGTCATTCCAGTTCGGGGTCTTTGAGGCTGGTGTTTTTAACATGTCTTTAAATTTACTTCTAAATGCTAAAACTTTAGGGGTTATGACAGCTTGACAATATGGCTGGGACATATTATTGCCATAATATCCTTGATGATAAGCCTCGGCCTTATAGAATTGAGTTAATGGGACGATCTCCGTAACAATATTTTGATCCCATAGGGTAGGGGCAAAGTCTTTTTTAAGCGCCTCTGCTATATTTTTTTGTTTTTCATTCGTGTACAATATGATCGATCTATATTGAGTCCCTTTGTCCGCTCCTTGCTGATTTAACGTCGTGGGATTGTGTACTGTCCAGAATATTTTCAGAAGTGATTCTAATGAAATTTCCTTGGGATCAAAGGTTATTTTCACGACCTCCGCATGATTGGTATTTCCTTCGCAAACTGACTTATATGTAGGGTTATTTGTGAACCCTCCAGCATAACCAGATTCCACAATTTCTACACCTTTTGTTTCCAAAAAATACTTTCTATACACCAAAAACACCCGCCTCCAAGCACAACGATATCGCTATTAGGTTTTAAATTGTCCATTGATTTTATTTTTTGTGATGAATTAGAAACAGGAGTGCTACAATTGAATAACAGCAAGGATGTAAATACAAGGCCTAAGACTTTTTTTATCGAAAATTCCATGTTCAAAAGACAATTAATAGGATAGAATGTTTTTAATTACTAAAAATATTATTTAATTTATAACTAAAATTTAACAAAATTTATTTGACGATATGACTGAATTGCTATACTTTTATACATAATTAGAAAATGGTCTAATTATAAACATTTATTCGTTCACTAATTTTTGATTTACAACCATGAGGATTTTTCTTCATTGTTTGGTTGTATTTTTGATATTATTCATCAATACAATTCAAGCACAAGAATTTGCTTTATCAGAGAATTCCAAAGTGGAAGGGGTTAATCATCAAGGTACCTACTTGCGGATAAATCCCAAGCTCATAACATTTGATACAAAGATCCAATACGAATTCCTTAATGCGAAAAGCGAATTTGGGGAAATTGTCCTGTGGTACAATTCTCAAGAAAAATATTGTGGTATCGTCAAATTATCTAGAAATTTTGACCAAGACATGATGCTCGTAGGTTTTGCTGATGGCTCTATGCTTGAAGTACCCTTGACTGACCAATTGCCCAATATTGTTAAATTTCATAAAGAAGTGCTACCAGGCCGAGATCTAAGAAATCAAAGCTACAATTTTGAACTAGAATACGCATTTAATCATAAATTATTGCCAACTGAAAATACTGTTTATAGAGAAGATATCCGGAGTGATGAATATAAAGGCTTATGGGTTGACGGAACAGATAAAAAGATGCTTTTAGGAAATATCGGAATTGATTTTAGATCCATTTACTCTTTGTTTTCTAATTGTCCTTATGATTTGCCATTGGCATTGGTTGAACCATATTATTTACCCAAAAATCAATTTTTGGTTGAATCTCAGATAAGTCGCCAAGGAAAAATCGTTTCTGCATGTTGGTTGACAGATTTTTCTAAGGAAATAAATACGGTTGTTTTGCAAAATCTTGTAATTGAAGAGATTACCAACGAAGACAAAACAGCTTTAGCCATAGATTTTATATTTGGGAGTGATACCAAGAGTGATGAGGAAAAGATAAGTGAGACTTCTACTGATATTGTACCAGATATAAAAAAATCTCTGCCTCTACCTGACAGTAAATATCCCGAGTTAATATTTGATGTCCAGGCATGGTATGATATTTATCAAAATGGAGGAAAGACTGGTGAAATTTGGGTGGGATTAGAAAAAAATGGAGATCATATTATTGTGAAATCTCCTTTGTTTGGTGATGATATAGATTTCGTACTTGGTCGCGCAGACGACTTGATACTTTATAAAGTAAAAGATGAAGTTGAAAATAAACAATTGTGTATCGTAAATGAAGCACCTAAAGTATCATCCCTCCGTAGCACACTGCTTAATCCAGTCAATTACAAAGATTCTGTTTGCTTAAAACTTAAGGATGAATCGATCGCTGGTTTTACACCATATATCCACAATATAGATCAAAACGCAGAATGGATAAAATTCGCGCCTGTTACATATAAAACACAAGTACATGCTTGGGCACTTTTTGAAAAATTGCCTTTTTTCCCGCATTATTTGAGTTATACGAAGTTTTTACAGGACAACCAATTGCTTTTAGCTCTGAAAACAACTCAGACAGAATCTGGTGATTTAGAGATCAAACTGAATAGATATTCGGAAGAAACCATTCATATCAATTTGGGGCAAGGAGTAGATCAGTGGATTTATACAGTAAATTGATTTTTACAATCCAACTCAATATAAGTTTTTAACTTCAGCAAATCCAAGAAGAATAAAATTGGGTTTTTTGATTTGAGTTGCTTTTCCAATAAAATCTGTAAGGACTTTATTCCAACCGCAACTATTCTATTCAATTTTAGCCTTTTTAAGTAATTATTTATTTTTACAATTTTGTTTTCTAGTGGAATTTCACTGCTTTCAGCCCAATAATAAAGATTAGCAATTGCATTGATTTGATTTTGAATAAAAATATCAGCCCTGTTCAACCCATAATGAAACAATGGATTGTCTATATATTTCAATGAAAAGCCATCTAGCATTGCTCGACTTGCGAATTCTGTATCTTCATATCCATAACCCGCGAATGCTTCCGAAAATTTAAGCCTGGCGAATATTTCTTTCTTAATCATGAAATTAAAACTATGAAAATTGCCACTACTACCTGTTTGGCTCTCCCTCTCCCTACCATAGGTCCAGTGCAATATCAAATTTTTATCAGTTGGGCGATCAAAATTGTAAGAAACGCCCCCGACAATTATCTCAAAGCTTTGGTTCGAATATATTGAATAATTCGTAAGAAACTTGGGATTGACATAACGTGCATCGCCATCTATAAATACCAAATTGGGTTTATTTGCGATTGAGGCCAGTTGGTTTCTGTTTTTTGCTCGACCCAAATTATATGGATTGATTATATAATTAAACCCATATTTTTTACAATTCATTCTATTGATTTCGTTGAACGTGGAATCTGGACAATCCTCGCCAATCAACACTTCTACAGATAAGTCAAAAGCACAAATTTCTGTGTGAATTTCTGCCAACAATTGTCCAATATCTTTGTTATAATTACAAATCAAAAGTGCTAACATTCAATATTTATTTTCATATAATATATTGTGAAAATATTCAATTTTATGACAAATTCGGAAAATAAAATTTATTATTTATCATCCTGCTCTACTTCAAAGAAAATCCTTTCTAAAATAATCTCCCTTAATGAATTTCAGTTGCAAGATATAAAGTTTAATCCTTTATCCGCTTCTGATATAGACAACATGCAGTCAGTACTAGGAACTTATGAGATTTTTTTTAGTAAAAAATCACAACTATATAGAAAGCTAAAACTCAATGAAAAGGTATTGACAGAAGCAGATTATAGAAAATATTTATTGAGCGACTATACTTTTTTAAGAAGACCAGTTGCTTATTTTAACGGCAAATATTATTTGATTAGCCTCCAAAAGGAATTAGATCGTATGAATGCCGACGTAGACCGAAAATAAATAAATTTATATATGAAATTTAACGAAAATGTTGCTAAGGAATATTTAGATATTCAAACGTTTATTTGTGATGAAATTGAGAAAGTTGATAAAAGTTCTGTATTTAGCAGGGAGGTATGGCAATCCGAGCTGGGAGAGGGGAGGACTTGTACTTTTAGCGGGTCGATCATTGAAAAAGCGGCGGTTAATTTTTCAAAAGTGAAAGGTGAATTAACCACTGGGGCAGCTAAGGCCTTAGGTGTAAGCCCAGATTCTTTTTTTGCCACTGGTATATCTATAGTAATGCATCCAAAAAATCCTTGGTCGCCCATCATTCATATGAATGTGCGCTATTTTGAACTTGGTAACGGCGGATATTGGTTCGGTGGAGGAATTGACCTAACTCCTCACTATATTATTGATGAATATGCAAGCAAATTTCACAAGGCACTGTTTGACCTTTGCGAAAATTATAAAGTTGGATTTTATGAAAAAACCAAAAATGAAGCAGACGATTATTTTTTCTTAACCCATAGAGGCGAAACTAGGGGTATTGGAGGTATTTTCTTCGATAGGATAGGGCCTGATAATGAACAAGAAAAATTAGAGCTGTTTGAATTCACTAAAAAATTAGCAAAAGCATTTCCAGGTATTTATGCAGAGCAGTTAGAGGCCTTGAGCGGCAAAGAGTATTCAGATAAAAACCTCGAATGGCAAAACTTGAGGCGAGGACGATATGTAGAATTCAATTTGGTATTTGATAGGGGTACAAAATTCGGGCTGGAGACTGGCGGAAGGACCGAATCCATATTGGTCAGTATGCCACCAGTAGCTACTTGGGTGTACCAACACAATGTCGATAAAGATTCTTTGGAATATGAAACACTTTCTAAGCTAAAAAAAGGTGTTAATTGGCTGTAGAATGGAATTGTTTTGCTTGGTTTTGGGCCTATAATTAAGTATCTCCTTACCAAATATTTGACAATGTAGTAAAAGAGATTTCATATAAGAATATAATATATATTAACTTGTTGTATTTTTGTTTGAAAAATAATAAAATAAATGGCCAAAATAGAAGAATTCAAAGAAACCATCCAAGCTGGTTATAAATTTAATGGGATGAGCATTACGCTAGGTGCTGCAGTCATAGAAGGCGAATGCATCAGCGATGCCAAGGTTAGCATCCCTTTAAAGACAATGAATAGGCACGGATTGATAGCAGGCGCTACAGGGACGGGTAAGACCAAATCTCTGCAAATGATCGCAGAGCAATTAAGCCAAAATTCTGTCCCTGTATTGCTTATGGATATCAAAGGCGACTTAAGCGGAATAGGTGCTTTTGGCGAGTTAAATTCGAAGATAGCAGATCGACATGAAAAAATTGGAATTCTGTTTTCTCCAGACAAAAGTCCTGTTGAATTTTTATCGCTATCTAATGAAAAAGGGGTAAGACTTCGTGCCACAGTTTCAGAGTTTGGTCCCGTTTTGTTCTCGAAAATACTTGGTCTAAACGACACCCAAGCAGGAGTAATGGCCGTGGTGTTCAAGTATTGCGATGATCAAGCTATGCCACTTTTGGACTTAAAAGATATTAAAAAAGTCCTACAATTCCTTTCGAACGAAGGAAAAGAAGAAATAGCGTCAACCTATGGCTCTATAGCATCTGCAACGATTGGTATCATCTTAAGAAAAATTGTTGAATTGGAGTCTCAAGGAGCTGAACTTTTCTTTGGTGAGCGATCGTTCGAAGTCGATGATTTATGCCAAATAGATGAGAATGGGAGAGGGGTGATTTCAATACTTAGACTGGTAGATATCCAAGATAGACCTAAGCTTTTTTCTACATTCATGTTGCAGCTCTTAGCGGAAGTATATGCGACTTTTCCTGAAATTGGAGACCCCGATCAACCGAGATTGGTTTTGTTCATAGATGAGGCACATTTGATTTTTCAGGAAGCATCAAGTGCATTGCTTCAGCAGATGGAGACCATCATAAAACTGATCAGATCCAAAGGGGTAGGAGTTTATTTTATTACACAAAATCCTGCTGATATACCTGAATCTATCTTGGGCCAATTAGGAATGAAAATTCAGCATTCCCTTAGAGCTTTTACCGCAAAAGATCGAAAAGCCATTAACCTCGCAGCAGATAATTTTCCAATCAGTCCATATTATGACGTTCCGCAACTATTGATCGAACTCGGTATTGGAGAAGCTTTGGTGACTGTGCTCAGTGAAAAGGGAGTGCCAACACCTCTAGTGCATTGTGTGATGCGAGCGCCTCAATCACGCATGGACGTATTAACTGATTCAGAAATAGATCACTTAGTACAGAATTCAAAATTAGTTAAAAAATACAATGCAGTCGAAGACAGAGAATCAGCGTACGAAATATTGACTGCAAAATTGGAAGCAATAAAAGAAAATTCTGATGCTCCAGAAGAATCTCAACCCAAATCCACAAGACAAGAAAAATCTACATTCGAAAAAGTAGTTGAAAGTTCTGCATTCAAACAATTGGGAAGAAGCCTTGCAAGTGGATTGGCAAGAGGAATTTTAGGAGTATTGGGGATGGGTGGCAAAAGGCGATAGTTTTCTATTTAACATAATATTAATTATAGGACATTTTATTGCTTTTAAAGAATGGAGGACAACAAGGTATTACAGCGGATTAATAGCCGTTTTTTTCAGCTTTATTTATTAAGGCATTTGCCTTTGGCTTTCTTTGCGGGAGTAAATCCAAAATACGTAAATTTTAATGAAGCTGAGATTAATATGAAATTCAGATGGATAAATCAAAATCCATTTGGGTCGATTTATTTTGCAGCATTGTGCATGGGCGGTGAATTTTCGACAGGGATAATTGCACAGGCTTTAATATTAGATTCAAAAGTAAAAGTGAGTATGCTACTTTTAAATATTGAAGATAATTTCATCAAAAAAGCTAAAGGTTTAGTTGTTTTTAAATGTACTGATGGAAAGTCAATTAACTCCGCAATAGAAAGGGCCATTGCCACTAAGGAAGGTACAGAAGTTACTGCATACTCTGAAGCTAAGAATGAGAACGGAGACGTCATTGCCACTTTTCGATGTAAATGGGCTTTTAGATTAAAATAATTCTATTTAACATAACTAATTGATGATAGATATTAAAAAAAATGGAAATTGTGCGTTGATATGTGTCATTATTTTGGGGTTATTGAATCCGATATTTGCACAGGACAAAAAGGCTTATACTATCTGTGCAAATGACAAATTGGTTCCTTACTCAGAATTACTTAATGCATGTTTGGAAGCTGATATCGTATTTTTTGGTGAATTGCACAACAATCCTATAGGACATTGGCTACAAATTGAATTGACAAAAGATTTATATACAAAACACGGCGAAAACTTGGTTTTAGGTGCAGAGATGTTTGAATCGGACAATCAAGTCATTTTGGATGAGTATTTGAACGATTATATTTCTGAAGCAAAATTCGAAAGTGAATGTAGATTGTGGGATAATTATAAGACTGACTATAAGCCTTTGGTCCTTTTTGCCAAAGAAAAAAAAATAAAATTGATCGCCACCAATATACCTCGTAGATATGCATCGATGGTCAATAACAAAGGCATAAAATCGCTAGATGAATTGACGAAGCAAGCTCGTAAATGGATTGCCCCCCTACCCTGCCAGGTTGATTTAAAATTGTCGAGTTACAAAAGTCTATTGGACGATGAGGAGACGCCATCCCAAGAATCCGTCAATTTTGTTTTTGCACAAGCAATCAAAGATGCTACTATGGCACATTTTATTCTTGAAAATTTTCATAAAAAAACTAAGTTTATCCATTTCAATGGGAAATATCATTCGGATTTGAAACAAGGGATTGTACATTATATTACCCAAAGTAAGGCAACTCTAAAGATAGTCAATATTTCGATGGATGAATTCAATGACATTAATTCTTGTCAATCTGGCGAACAAAACATTGCAAATTTCATTATACAAGTATCTGATAGCATGACCAAAACATATTAAATTTTTATATTATGAAAAATATTAGCAAATACATTGCAGCACTTTTGGCAATAGCTGTATATACATCTTGTGCTGATCATTCGTCTCAACAGAAAGAGGTTGAAGAATTGCATGATGTCATCATGGCTCGAAATTTTCAGTTGAATGATTTGATAGATTCAATAGAGCTATTAACAGCTGGCAAAACCTTGGATTCCATAGTAATTCAAAAATTTGACCGTGATAAAATAATCAGAAATCTTCAAACCAGCGACAGAATGATGATGAAATGGATGAAGGATTATGGTGATTCGATAGATCTCATAGAGAAAAGTGAAAAATTAATTTATCTAGATAGGCAAAAAGTGGTTTTATCCAACATAAAAGAAATTACATTTTCAAGCATCGAGGAAGCTCGTCAATTTTTAACATCAGTTCAAGCGAAATAAAAAAATGGTAAAATACATAATTGGAATTGGTTTATTTTTGGCTTTTTTTATAGCATGTTTTAATTCTGAAAACCCTAAATTACCTTATCTCGGCGAACATAATGTTAGTGGACAGGACACTATTTACCATCAGATTGGTAACTTTTCATTTCAAGATCAAGATTCAAGTTTTGTAACCAATAAGTTATTCAAAGATAAGATTTACGTAGCTAATTTTTTCTTTACATCCTGCCCAACCATTTGCCCAAAAACCATGAGGCAAATGAAAAGATTGTATGACAAGTATCTAAAGGATAGCAGCATCCTTTTAGTTTCATTTAGTATTGATCATTATCACGATTCGATTCCAACACTTAAGAGATATGCAAATAAGTTAGAAATTAACGGACGAAAGTGGCATTTGTTAAGTGGCAAAAAAGGTGAAACCCAAAAAATAGCCAGAGACTATCTTTCATTAGCTTTAGAAAACGATCAAGCTCCAGGTGGATTTGAACACAATGGAAATTTAATTCTTATCGATGGCCAAGGGCATGTAAGAAGTTTTTGTGATGGTACAGATCCAACTTCTGTCGATCGCTTCATTTTGGATATTGAAACATTAAGAGGTGAAAAAATATAGCGAATTAATTGCCTTCTTCTCTGTGTTTCTAATTTTTACCAACTGCGGCGATAATAACTACTCAGAAGGAAAGCGTTTATATGAAAAACTATGCCAAAACTGCCACCAAGATAATGGCTTAGGGTTGGGAGGATTATACCCACCGTTAGCACATTCAGATTATTTAAAAAACAATCAAGATATTTTGCCTAGAATCATAAAATTTGGTTTAAAAGACACGATAACTGTCAATGGAAAAGTATATGATTTCCAAGCTATGGAAGGTTTTGGTTCTTTAACTCCATTTCAAATCAATAATATTATCTGTTATATAAATACCAATTGGGGAAACCAAATTCCTCTGCCCAATATTCAGAATACCATTAAATCTATTGAAACCTATAAAAAATAAAGCCTCACAAACACCAAGGATTGTAAGGCTTGAGACACCCTAGAAGGTAATCCTGTGATTCCGATTGGATTCGAACCAATGACCTACTGCTTAGAAGGCAGTTGCTCTATCCAACTGAGCTACGGAACCTGTTAGCTTTTTAAAGCGAGTGCAAAGATATAATCTTTTTTACAAAAAAGCACATTACAGTTCTTTGTTTTTAATTTTTTTCTTATTTTTTTAAAACAAAATATCAAAAGTTAAGGCATAAAAAAAAGCCAATCCTTTCGAATTGGCTTTGCTATTTATATTTGAGATTTTTATCTAGCTATACTGATCTTAGTTCTTAGACTCTCCTCTCCTATTTTACATTCCAACAAATATAGACCTGGCATTAGTTCACTTGTATTAACACTTAATGGGCCAAATAACTCGCTTTCCATGCCATTCAAAAGCTCACGTCCTGACAAATCAAATATTTTAAACGACACATTTTTACCATTGAATTGCTTTCCAAATTCAACTTTCAGGTACTGGTTGGCTGGATTAGGATAAACAAACATTTCAACATTCTTCTTTACTTTTGATTGATTCAAAATGAAATTAGAAGACTCTGTGGTATTTGAAGACACCTCTAAATCGTCTTTTAAACTTACATTCGGTGTGTTTGTAATTAGATATGAACTTGTTGTTGCACAGATATTAAACGTTCCATTTGAATTGCCATAACCCCAAATCCTTATCCATAAAGTACTTCCTGGTACTCCAGCTACATCAACTGTTGGCATAGTCGTACCATAACTGTCGTCAATGCACATAAAATATGTAAGATTATTGCAGTCAGAACCTCTGTACAAGGCCATAACTCCATCTTGGAGGCTACCTGATGCCGTCCTAATAGAAAGTGCCCCATTTGGTGGAAATACTGCTTTAAACCAAACATCGTTCGGCGAATAATAGCAAGAAGTTGGAGCGGCTGGATATGAAGATCCAGTTGACCCAATTGTACTTCCAAGGGTATTTATACAAGTAAAATCGACGGGTAAATTAAAGGCCCCACATGCGTTATCATTTGAGCCAGTTGCAGGCGTACCTCCTGTGGTTGTGAAAGTCCTAATAGAGCTAAATTGACTAGATCCACCCGTATTGCATGCTGAAGCAATTCTCCATTCGTAGGTCGTACCCGAGGCTAAACCAAAAATATCTTGCATATTTCCTAATCCTGAATTGGTAATGGATGACCACGTTGAAGTCCCAAGAATTCTATATTGGATGGTATATGATCCAGCGTTTGTTACACCAGTCCACATCAATTTTACACTATTATTCCAAATATCCCATTCAGATAGATTTGTAGGCGCGTCACAGACATAATGCGGATCACAATTGGTTGTAAAACTATAATTATAACTCCATGCGCTAGAACCATACGAACAAACAGCACGTACACAGAAGTGATACGTTGTACAAGGATTTAGACCAGAAAGGCTAATGTTGTTTGTGGTTGAATTCGTAAATATCCAAGAACTTGAACTGGCTGGTCTGTATTGTATTTCATAAGAAACTGCCCCTGAAACAGCAGACCAGTTTAAATTGGTGTTATTGCTGTTGACGTTATAACTGGATATCCCCGAAGGAGCCACATTGCATGCTGGTGGCGGACATGTTGTCGAAGATACGTAAACATTTGACCAAGGGCTATATGATCCCGCATAACAAATTGCCCTTACACAAATGTAGTAATTGCTGCATGAAGTAAGACCTGATAGAGCAATTGCATTCGTATTTGCATTCGCATACAACCATGTACCAGATGTTCCAATTCTATATTGAATTTGATAAGAAATTGCTCCAGTTACTGCCTGCCATTGTACATTGATTACACTATTGGTGTTATTATATGAGCTCAAATTAGTCGGTGCCCAAGTGCAAGAAGGTGGCGGACAAGTCGTAGCCCAAGAATACGCGTTAGACCAAGGACTATATGTTCCGTATCCACAAATGGCTCTTACACAATACTGATAATTGGCGCATCCGCTTAAACTGGTCAAATTTATGCTATTGGTGGTAGTTACCACCGAAATCCAATTGGATGTGTTTGCTTGTCTATATTGAACTTCATAGGCAGTTGCCCCAGCAACCGCAGTCCAATTCAATGTACTGCTGGTCAAGCCAACATTTGATACACCAAGACCGGTTGGTGCTGTGGTACAATAATGAGGTACACATGTAGTGTTAAATGAATAATTATACGACCATGCACTGTAAATGCCCGAGCTACAAACACCTCTCACGCAAAAATGGTAAGTCCCACATTCTGTCAATCCAGTTAATGTGATGCTGTTAGAATATGCATTTACAACCACCCATTGACCATTATTCAATTGATATTGGATTTCATAATAATTTGCACCTGACACAGCCGTCCAGTTCAAAACCGCCGAGTTTGCTCCAATATTGCCAACGGAAAGCCCGGTCGGTGCCGTAGTACAAACTGCAGGAGGGCAATAGGTATTAAATGAATAATTATATGACCAAGTGCTGTATATACCCGAGCTACAAACGGCCCTTACACAAAAATGGTAAGTACTACATCCCGTTAATCCTGTCAATGAAAGGCTATTGGTATTTGAATTTACTACAACCCATTGACCATTATTTAATCGATATTGAATTTCATAATAATTTGCACCTGACACAGCCGTCCAGTTCAAGACCGCTGAATTTGCTCCTATATTACTAACGGAAAGCCCAGTCGGTGCCGTAGTACAAACTGCAGGTGGACAATAGGTATTAAATGAATAATTATATGACCAAGTGCTGTATATACCCGAGCTACAAACGGCCCTTACACAAAAATGGTAAGTACTACATCCTGTTAATCCTGCCAATGAAAGGCTATTGGTATTGGAATTTACTACAACCCATTGTCCATTATTCAATCGATATTGGATTTCATAATAATTTGCTCCTGACACAGCCGTCCAGTTCAAAACCGCTGAATTTGCTCCTATATTACTAACGGAAAGCCCAGTCGGTGCAGTAGTACAAACAGCAGGTGGACAATAGGTATTAAATGAATAATTATATGACCAAGTGCTGGTACCATAAGGATTACAAAGTGTTCTAACACAGAAATGATATGTACTACAAGAAGTTAAATTCGTCAATGTCAATGAATTCGAAGTGACCACCAAAGTGGTCCAAGTACCACTGTTTCCAGCGCGATATTGAACTTCATATGAACTGGCTCCTGGGATAGCATTCCAAGTTAGAGTTGCCGAGGTTGAACCAACAGACGATGTTCCTAAATTATTGGGTGCATAGCACGTGAACGGACTTAGTGTTGTAAATGAATAGATACTACTCCAAAGTCCGTAGTTACCGTATGCGCAATTTGCCCGAATACATAATTGATATGTAGTAGCTGGTGAAAGGCCCGAAAGGAATGCCGCAGGATTGGTAACTGTAATTGTATTCCAAGCACCATAATTGCCCACCCTGTATTGCAACGTATAGTCAACTGCACCACTAACAGATTGCCATGATATACTGGCAGAATTAGAGGTAATACTGTAAGCATTTATTCCATATGGTATTCCACATGAAGCTGGGCTTGTCCAAAAATCTTGAATTCCTGACCATCCACTATACAAGCCACTTAGACAATTTGATCTAACTGCATATTCATAATTGGTATTGGGCGACAGAGTATTTAAAGTAGTTGAAGTTCCGTATATATTATTGATGGTAGTCCAATAGCTAGAACCTACTTGTCTATATTGCAATGTATACGAAAGGACACCGCTGCCCCCACTACCCCAACTCAATGTAGCCGTATTTGAACCAATATTTGTTTCTGTCAAATAGGTTGGCGCATCACAAGACAAACAACTAGTAGTGAAATTATGCGCATAAGACCAAGAACTCCAATTGCCTGATCCACAATTCGCTCTAACACAAAAATGATAAGTGACGCATGGAGATAGGCCGTAAATAGTAAAATTTGTTCCATATACGGTAGCATACTGCCAAGTTGAACTGGTTGTAGCTTTGTACTGGATTTCATAATAGGAAGCCCCATAAGCAGCATTCCATGACACCACGGCATTGGATGTTCCACTCAAAGTGGCAAAAAGTCCACTAGGTGAACCACAATATGTAATACAATTTTGTTGAAAGGAATAAGCATATGACCAATTTGAATAATTGCCTGAAGAATACAATGCTCTTACACAAAATTCATAATTCGCACTGCAAACTAACCCAGTTAGTGTCAATGAATTTGTATTCACTGTTACTGTAGTCCATGTTCCTAAATACTGGCGATATTGCACCTGATAAGAAATTGCACCAGAAACCGCAGACCAACTAATAGTATTTGTCGTACTTGAAGTGTAAAGATTGCTTAGGGAAGTTGGGCTAGAACATGGATAATAGGCCGCTGTAGTTTGGAAACTATCCAAAGAACTCCAAAGACTGTACCAGCCATAATTGCAATTGGCACGCACTCTCCATTCATACATCGTATTAGATGTCAAACCAATTAAAGTAACTGAATTATTTGTCGTCGTGCTTGCGGTAATCCAAGTACCACTACCCCACACTTGGTATTCTACAGTATAACTTTGTGCGCCCGCTGCTGGGGCCCAATTTAAGGTAGCTCCAGTTGAACTGATTCCGGTTTCATACGTTCCAGTCGGGATTTGACAGTAAGTTGTACAACTGGTTGTAAAAGTTTGGCTGTAGGTGTATGCGCTGTAATCAGCCCCACCGCAATAGGTCCTTATGCGCCATTCATAGGCCGTATTGGCCGATAGTCCCGAAAGACTATAATATACACTTGATGCGTTGATTGTTGTCCAGCTGGGATTTCCAATAGCTCTATATTCCAATTGGTAGGAAACGGCGCCATTTACTCCATCCCAAGAGATGAGTGCACTATTGCAAGTAACGCTTGTGGCCATTGGCCAAGTAGGTGTCGAACAAACAGGTTTTTCAAGCGATAAATCTATTTTTTTGTCGATAATTGTGTTAGCTGATGCATTTGAAAAGGAGAATAGGCTAACTAGAACAAAAAATAATGGAAATATTTTTTTCATGACAGGTGGTTGATGTGATTTTACAATTAAAATCTTGATTCTATAAAAAATTGATCGTTGTCTGTGTACAAAAGTAGGTACTTTGTTTAATTTCTTGAAATTATTTATGTTAATTTTTTTATATTTGTTAATTATATATATATTTTACTTGTTTAATATTTTTTATTACCTATGTTGCTTCTTATTTTTGGTTTTTTGATGATAATTTATGGACTTGGTTTGTACTATCAATACAAATTCAAATGGTTAAACACACTCCCCGTATATATTTTACCTAAACAACTCGATTATGACATTGCCACTAAAACCAAGATAAAATCCATGAAAATTAGGTTATTGTGGACCATCGGCTTATTGGCCATTGTTTTGAGTACGCTCCTACCCTTTTTGCGAATGAATTATTATTACCTCGAGCGTATTTTAATAGTATTATTGATCATTATATATATCGGATTGGAATATTTTATCATAGAAACCAAAATCCTTAGCAAACAACCAAAACAAGATTCGTGAACTTTCAACCCATCGTCCTAAACCAAGATTTCAGGCAAATTCTCAGTGATTTAGATCACTCGGATGCCAATTATTTTATCACAGGGCGTGCAGGTACAGGAAAATCCACCTTGCTAGATTTAATCAAAAGGACCAATAAGAAAACCCTCGCTGTCCTCGCTCCTACCGGCATCGCCGCCCTCAATGTCGGCGGCCAAACAATTCATTCATTCTTTGGATTTGCACCATACATCGAAGATTTTGCTTCGATCAAAAAGGTCGCCAAATTTAAAATGTTTCAAGCATTAGAATTATTGATCATAGACGAAGTCTCCATGATTCGCGCCGATTTATTCGATCGGATGAACATTTTTTTACAAAAAAATAGAAAATCGAATTTGCCTTTTGGAGGCGTACAAATACTTCTTTTCGGAGATTTACTCCAATTGCCGCCAGTGGTCACTCAAGAAGATGCCATTGTCCTTAAAAAAATGGGTTACGAATCGCCTTATTTTTTTGAAGCCAAAGTTTTTAAACAAGGTTTCCATATGCAAATGATAGAATTGACCAACGTCTTTCGGCAGAAAGAACGTGCATTCATCAAGCTGTTAGACCGTATTCGAAACGCTCAAATTGACGAAGATGATTTGGATCTCCTCAACCAGCGATTTTTCCCAAATGCGCTCTATTCAACTGACAATACCATTACCCTGACCACGCGCAATGCAAAGGCAGACTTAATCAATAAATCCAAGCTTTTACAGATAGATTCGCCAGCATTTCGGTATATCGGATCCGTCAATGGTGCCTTTTCTCAAAACAATCTCCCAGCAGATCAGTTACTAGAACTAAAAGTTGGAGCACAGGTTATGTTCATAAGAAACGACCCCAACAAGGACTATGTCAATGGCTCCATTGGGATCATTTACGAATGTCTTGCCGATTCAATCAAGATCGAAATTCCTTCTAGCGGCGACACCACCAAAATCATCGAAGTATTCCCCTACGAATGGCAAAATATCAAGTACATCATGAACGAATCGAAGGAGGATGATCAAAAGATTGATATAGAAATTGTTGGCACTTATCGCCAATTGCCCATAAAACTTGCTTGGGCGATTACGATTCACAAAAGCCAAGGTAAGACCTTTGACAGAGTTTTTATTGATTTAGACAAAGGCTCTTTTGCACACGGACAGACTTATGTTGCCCTTAGCAGGTGCCGGTATTTGGACGGTATATTTTTATCGAGACCCATCAAAGCCACAGACATTTTTGTTGATGAAAAAATCGTCGATTACTATCAAATGAGTTTATTGTAACATTATTAGGGCGTCTCCCTCTCTCGCCACATGGACGAGATCAGGCCGGACTGTCCATGGGTTCGCTTTGCTCCGTCATCCCCTTTGGAGATGACCCTCGTTATAGACGAGGCCATTCCCATTCCTGACGCAGCTATGTTTTTATCCCAATAATTGGACAAACAAATCCTCTAACTTGCCAACTGGAATTACTTGTATTTGATAACTCGAGATGGTAAGTCCTTTGGTATTATATTTTGAGATATAAATTTTCTCAAATCCCAGTTTTTCAGCTTCTTGGATGCGGTTCTCTATCCTGCTAACTGCTCGTATTTCACCCGACAACCCAATTTCCCCAGCAAAGCATATATTTGGATAAATGGTAATGTCTTCTTTGGAGGATACAAGGGCCATAACGATAGCCAAATCTAAGGCTGGGTCATCCACTTTTATTCCTCCAGCCATATTAAGAAACACATCTTGCTGTCCAAATGGAAATCCACATTTCTTTTCAAGAACGGCCAACAACATGGATAACCTCCTTAGATCAAATCCTGTAGCCGTCCGCTGCGGGTTGCCATACACAGCATTGGACACCAAGGCTTGTACCTCTATCATCATCGGCCTTGAGCCTTCTATGGTCGCTCCTATGGCACTTCCACTAAGGTTTTCATCCTTTTGGGTGATGAGCAGTTCAGAAGGATTTGATATCTCTCTAAGCCCTGTTGCATTCATTTCGTATATTCCCAATTCATCCGTGGAGCCAAATCTATTCTTTTTTGTCCTCAAAATTCTATAGAAATAGTTCCGATCTCCCTCAAACTGCAAAACGGTATCTACGATATGTTCAAGCAATTTTGGGCCAGCAATGTCTCCTTCCTTGTTGATATGGCCTATGATGAATATGGCTAGATTATTCTCCTTGGCATACCTCTGGAGTTCATTGGTACACTCCCGCACCTGGGATATACTTCCGATGGTAGAGTCGAGATGTTGACTGCTAAGCGTCTGAATAGAATCAATAACTACCAAATCGGGCTTTATATCATCCGCCATTTTTTGTATTTGCTCGATATTGGTTTCTGTGAATACAAAACAATTTTCATTTTTTATTCCGATCCGATCAGCTCGCATTTTGATTTGTTCGGCACTTTCTTCTCCCGAAACGTACAATACTTTAGCATTGATTTGAATCGCCATCTGAAATAATAAGGTGGATTTTCCGGTGCCCGGTTGTCCTCCTATCAGTACCACTTACCCTGGGGCGATCCCACCTCCCAATACACGATTCAATTCTCCATCGGGAGTGTACATCCGTACTGTTTCAACAGATTTTACTTCGTGCAAAGGTTTTAGTTCACCTTTTGTGTATCGGGCATTACTCAACACATTTTTATCCTTTTTTCGCTCGATAATCTCCTCTATCATTGTATTCCATTGGCCGCATCCAGCACATTTCCCTTCCCATTTGGGACTTTCATGGGCACATTGGGTACAGATAAATATTTTTTTAAATGCCATTTTTTTCTTGGTGAATGTGTGATTTAGGATTACAAATGTACTTCAAAAAGTGACAGAAACAAAAAAAGGGGCAAAAGCCCCTCCCTAGCACGTGGATTGTAAGTTAATTTCCTACCACCACCTTCTTATTCTTATCTCTTTGGTATTTCCATTATAGTCAGTAACTACAGCTTTTTGGTCACATTCGCCGTTTCCGAAATCCAATTTATATGTTTTACTCAATGCTGTAACATCTATCGTACCCTTGCTGATCCAATTGCATATCCGATTTCGCACCAAAGGAGAAGTGATCGAGCATTGATACGCAACCCCATTTCTGTCCGTGCCTGTTGCACTTCCTGTCATATTGAATACATCATCTGCGACACTCAAGGTAGTGCTACCTTCAACCCATGCGATGACATAATTTGGTTTCCAAGTAGAGGATTTGCCATTAGGAAATAAAAAGGTTAAATCTGCATTTCTTGAAAGACTCCAAACATTATTTGTTAGACCTTGATTGGTCGTTGTTTTTACACCTGTAACTGTCACATCATCAATCGAGAATCCATCAAAAGTCACCGTTCTTGTCGCTCCTGGAGTTAAAAAAGAAGAACTTAGTGCTACTCTGAGTTTACCCTTTTTAGTTCTAAAGCCAATATTCGAACACCCATTGCCAAAGTCTAAGGTTACTACGTTAGGGAAAGTTCCTTGTGGCTGAGCCCATGTAACGACTGGGCATCCTCTGAAATCTATTTGTGAATTAATGTCATAATCAATTTCTTCTTCCAAATCTTGAGAAATAAGGTTGTCTTCTGTAGTAGTTTCCACTACGGCTGCCGTATCCTTTTTACATGATATTATTCCGAAGGAAATCATAAATGAGAACAAACCGAAATAAAACAATGATTTTTTCATAATTAATGATTTTATATATTATTTAATAAGTTATAAGCTAAGACGTGATGGATTACCAAAAGTTTAATTCCTAATTTTTATTTTTATAAACGTAATATTTTTTTGATAAATTATCCAACTTGATTTTTTGGCTTTTTTTTTAAAACTCTAGTGACAGATTGCTATCTTTGACGTCATAAAGCCAATTAACTTTATTATTAAATATTTAACCTTATTAAAAATCGACCATTTTATGAATTTACAAGACAAGTACAACGAAGTAATTACATTTAGCGAATCTTTGGGTGCAGATAACATATCTGTTGTCGAAGAACCTGGTGTATTGAAGGTAAGAGCTACAGTTCAATATCCTTATTACAAAAACATTATTTGGGATAAAATCAAGTACATCGGAGGACAGTCTCCTTCTGATCTTATTGCAGATATTCAAGTTTCAGATCCTTCTTGCTACACAAAACACACTGTAGAAGCTGGAGAAACTCTAGGTAAAATTGCAAAGCAATATTTCGATGATTCTGCTAAATACAAAGAAATATATGCTGCTAACACCGATATCCTTGACAATCCTGACCTTATCCAAATAGGTCAAGTATTGGTTATACCGAATATATAATCATTTAGCTACATCACTTGAAAAAAGCCAGGCTGCAAAGCTTGGCTTTTTTTATTGGCTCAGTTTTAGCGATTAATTGGCGATGAAAGTTTAGTTTTAGTAACTTTACGTCCAAAACAGACCGTATAATGATGGAGCATTTTCTTGACGGGGTGATCTGGGAAAATAAAGTTGGATATTCAAGGGCTATAAAAGTCAATGACACGATAGAAGTGAGCGGCACCACTGCTGTTATCAATAATGAGGTTGTGGGCAAAGGAGACCCCTACCTACAAACTCAAGTTTCAATTGAAAAAATAATAAAGGCGGTTGAAAATCTAGGCGGAAAAGTCACCGACATCGTAAGAACACGAATTTTCGTTAAAGATATTAGTGATTGGGAAAAAGTTGGGAATGCTCACGCTTTGTTTTTCTCCTCAACCAAACCAGCTACTTCTATGTTAGAAATTTCAAAATTTATTCACCCTGACATCTTAGTAGAAATAGAAGCTACGGCCATTCTGACCAAATAATTATGGGTTATAAAATAAAGGAAATATACTATACTTTGCAAGGAGAAGGAGCCCAGTCAGGGCGAGCTGCAGTATTCTGTAGATTTACTGGGTGCAATCTATGGTCTGGAAGAGAACAAGATCGTTCTGCTGCCATTTGTAGCTTTTGTGACACTGATTTTGTCGGGATGGATGGAGTAAATGGCGGCAACTTTAAGTCAAGCGAAGATTTGGCTCTTAAAATAAATGAATTTTGGCATTTAGGTGGCTCAAATACAAGTGGGGTTCCTTTCGTTGTATTTACAGGCGGAGAGCCATTGTTGCAATTGGACGGCGCACTGGTTTCTTCTATGAAGAAATCCGGCTTCCAGGTAGCCATAGAAACGAATGGAACGATAATTCCTCCTGAGGGTATTGACTGGATATGCCTGTCTCCCAAAAAAGGCAGCGAAATCATCTTAAAGAAGGGTAGCGAATTAAAATTTGTCTATCCTCAGCAAAACTTTGATCCGTCTCAATTTGAAAATTTCGATTTTGAACATTTTTACATCCAACCTATGGAAGATGGCATCAACACACTACACAATACGGAGGCAGCTATTGAATTCTGTCTTGCCAATCCAAAATGGAAGCTGAGTATTCAAACACATAAGATCCTTAAAATCAAGTAATGGGAGTTATCATCCGGCAGAGCGTAAAACAGACTTTGTTTACATTCGTAGGCTCGGCGGTCGGTATGATTTCGACATTATTCATCTATAATCGCGCCATTTCAGTCTATGGCATGGCAGGCTATCTGATGGATACGGCCATGCTCCTGAGCAGTTTTCTGTTTTGGGGAATTCTAGGATGTTATATTCGATTTTTCCCTAGGTTCCAAGAGCCTGAAAAATTCATGAAAGCTCAGGGATTGCAGACTTTTTTTATGCTCATGGTAGCAATCGCTGGGATATTCAGCGCCTTGATCATCTATTTTTTCTCAGGATCTATCGGTTCTTTTTTAAAAGAAAAAGGAATCATTGATTTTTCGAGTAGCCCTGAAATCATCGAATACAGTTTTTATATTTTTCCTTTGGCTTTTTTGATGGCTCTTTCTAGTATGCTTACCGAATTTGGGATGGTGGCTAAACGGACGGCCGTTCAAGGTATTTTTGATCTTTATATAAAACTAAGTTTGCCGCTTTACATCTTGTTGTATATTTTCGAAATTGTTAGTGTAAAACAGGTCGTCTGGGGGATTCTCCTTACCTATACATTTGTCGTGGTCAGCCAAATTATTTTTCTCTGGCGTATAAAGGCTTGGGATCTCAAATTCAATTCTACATTTTTCGAAAAATCGTTTGTATATAGTTTTTTTACCTTCTCTATCTTTCATCTATTGGGTGGGATCGGGTCACAAATGGCTCTTAGGATGGATTCCTTACTCATTTCATCCATGCTTGGATTCGAAGCAAATGGGCAGTTCAAAATAGCCTATAATATCATCAATGTCATGCAAATCCCCTTGGGTTCTATCATCAGTATCAGTGCTCCAATCATAGCCGATGCATTGACTCATAATCGCATCGCAGAAGTGGAAAACGTGTATAAAAAATCTGCGCTTAATCTATTCATAGTCGGGCTTTTCATATACCTAGGTACGCTTTTATGTTTCGACGATCTTTTGTCGATCATAAAGAATGGGGACAAATTGATTTATGCAAAAACAATTGTGATTTTACTTGGCCTAGGCAGATTGATCGATTTGGTGACAGGTGTAAACGATACCATCATTGGGTATTCTAAGTATTTCAAATACACCATCGTTTTTGTTTTATTGCTTGGTTTGTTGAATTATTTTTTAAATAAAATATTGATCCCGCGGTATGATGTGATAGGTTGTGCTTTGGCTACTTTATTAGCTCTTGGCATTTACAATTTTTTCAAACTTATATTTATTTGGTGGAAATTCAAAATCCATCCTTTTGAACTCAATATTTTGAAGATTCTAATGCTTGGATTGTTGCTTTTTGCTGTCCTCAATTGGTTGCCATTTCAAATGCCTTTTTGGTTAAATATTCTCATAAAGGGCTCAATTTTTTCTTTCGGATATCTCGCGGCCTTGATTTATTTCGACATATCGCCAGATCTTACGCGGACCCTTGGACATCTTTGGAATAGAATTAAGAGTCTCAATCTAAGAGCCTGAACAGTACTTACTCTATTAATATTTTCATTTCAAAGTGAAATAATTTCAAATACAGGGGCTCAAACAATTAAATTTGAATAAAAAATTAAATTTTAACAAAATAAAAGAAGCATTTTCAAAAGATACATATTATCTTTATTCAAAAATAAAAAAATGCGTATTTATATTCTACCTATTTTGATTGGATTGGGATTAATCTTGAGTTTTAACTTTTGTAAAAAGGAAGAAAGCAATATTGCCTTAAAATCCACTACACCGATTCTTGATCCTTCTTATAATTATGTTCACACCTCTAGATTTCAAGGACAGGTGAATCCCAATGAACCTTTGGATAATGTGCTTACAAATGCGAAGATTGCGCTTGGAAGGGTTTTGTTTTATGACCCTAGGCTAAGTAAAACCAGCACAGTATCTTGCGCCAGTTGCCACAAGCAAAATTTTGGTTTTGCAGACAATTTACCCAAAAGCATAGGATTTAATGGTCAACTAACGAAGAGGAACTCTATGCCTATAATAAATGAACGATTTAATTTTTCGTTTTTTTGGGACGCTAGAACTCGCAAACTAGAGGAACAAGTTTTGATGCCTGTGGCCGATCATATCGAGATGGGTATGGAAGATCTCAATAAGTTGGAAGCAAAATTGGAGGCTGTAAATTTTTACAAACCACTTTTCTACGACGCTTTCGGTTATTCTAAACCCACTCTTGACCATATTGCCAAAGCCTTGGCACAATTTATAAGGGCTATTCCTTCTGAAAACTCTAAATTTGATCAAGCCATCGGTTTAGGTTTCAGCAACTTTAATGCTCAGGAGGTTTTTGGTATGACTTTGTTCAGAGAAAAGGCGAATTGCAATAGTTGCCATACCATTATTCATAGTTTGGTAACCTTTAATAAAACGACCTTATTACCCACAAATTTTTTAGTCAACGGAGCTATGACGGGTTCAGGCTATGTATCAAGCACAACCTTCCGAAGGTGTAAATATAGGCTTGGACAAAGTCTCATCTGACCTTGGGATGGGCAGTGGTAAATTCAAGATACCTTCATTGAGAAATCTCGATTTAACAGCACCATATATGCACGATGGAAGATTTGCCACTCTGATGGATGTAATCGACCACTATAATTCAGGCATTCAAAACAATGAGCATTTAGATTTTAGATTAAAAAGAAATAATAAGCCTCAAAATCTAAACCTACTGCCACATGAAAAAGAAGCTCTGATTGCTTTTTTGAAAACTTTAACCGATTATACCATCGTCCAGGATAAAAAATTTCGAACTCCTTTTTATTAATCGCCTAGCCATTTCAGCAGTTAGCATAGTATTTCCACTTAGCAATAAACCTTGAATGGATTTGTAAAATTTGGACATTTAATGGACCATCATTTGGGTAATTTGGACTAAAAATATCATTGCAAAGCAAACAAATCAATTGAAGGCCATCACATAATTATTTCTATAATATAAAAATAATTATTAGATTTGCACGGATTAATCTATTAATAGCATTGAAAATGGCAAAACAAAAAATTACCAAACAGCAACCGTTACCGAAAGCAAAACCTAATGCAAACGCAGAAAAAATAATTTATGCCCCTTGGACCGCTTTTCCTTCAAGTTTGTTGCATTATATTCTAGCAATAGTTGCTGTGATATTTTCATTGTTAATCTATAGCAATACTTTTAGCAATGGTTATGTATTGGACGACGTAGGTGCGATAACCAACAATCATTTTGTTAAAGAAGGCTGGATCGGCATTCCAAAGCTTTTTGATATAGAGTTCTGGCATTTTGACAATATGAAATTGGGGTATTATAGACCACTCGCCTTGGTGACTTTTGCTATGGAATGGGGTATATTTGGTGACAATCCTCAGGTCAGCCATACCAACAATGTTATTATTTACGCTGGGACTATATTTTTGTTGTTTTGGGTATGCTATAAGGGGTTTACAAATGGAAATGTTTGGTATGCTTTTTTTGCAACCTTGATATTCGCTCTGCACCCTATCCATACAGAAGTTGTGGCTAATCTTAAGTCTAGAGATGAGATTATGTCTTTTGGAGGCATTTTGCTAGCAGCTTTATTTTATATTTGGTATCGAGAGCGAAATGAAGCTCGTGAAAAAATATTATTGCCTGCATTGTATGTATTGTTGGTGTGCGTGATTGCCTTCGTATTCAAGTTGGATTTTGGCACCAGAGGAAGGACATGGACCGTTATCTTTTGTTTATTTGCTGGAGCCATGCCTTTTATTTTCAAAACCAAACCATCTTATGTTTTTGCCTTAATCTCTTTGTATTTCGCAGCCATGGCCAAGGAATCATCCATGAGTGCAACACTATTACTCCCGCTGATAGTTTGGAGACGAGATAATACATCGAATATATTCGAATTGATCAAATCTTGGTTGCCATTTTTAGGAGTAATTTTGGTATTTTTTATCCATAAAAATATGGCATTAGGGTATATAAATCCGAAGGAATTGCCTTGGGATATCGTCAATTACCCATACCGCTTTTTGGGTGCTAAGTTTTTGAGTACATTCACCATCTTGTTTTATTGTATTTGGAAAGTTACGATTCCGTATCCGCAGAGTTATGATTATTCTTACAATCAGATCCCAATTGGTGCCTTTGACAATCCTACGACTTGGGCTGGTCTGATTTTGGCAGGTGGCATCATATACTTTTCGTGGAAAGCATTTTTTGGTAAAAAATTTGATTATATCGGACTCTTAATTTTAGTGGTTGGTTTACTGCCCAATATGTTGTTCGTAATCACTCGGGGAGGTATTTTCGCAGAAAGATTTTTATATGTGCCAGCACTCGGATTTGCATTATTGCTAGTACAAGGTTTATTTTGGATTAATGAAAAATATGTTTTAAAGCACGCCGAAGAACATGCCGAAGACGTTTTTTCTATCAAACAACTGGTAGTACCGTGCATCGCCCTATTGCCTATATTGGGATTTTTCTCTTATAGGACTTGGATAAGAAATGACATTTGGAAGTCTGATGCTACGTTATTTTCAAGTGATATTCGCTTTTCTCCGCAAAGTTGCCACGTCAATAAGCATTTGGGGTCTGAGGTTATCAATCAAGCCTTTAGATTGATGGATTCACTGAATAAAAAACAGTATTCAAAAGATGGATTTAAGAAAGACAGCAATCGATTGAAAGAATTGTGTGATTTCGGTCTTCACCACACGAGACGTGCTATGGAAATTCACCCAAAATTTGGTGAGGCTATCTTCAAAATGGGTTATTTCTATCAAGCTGTGCGACCAAATATTGATTCAGCCGTTTTTTATTATAGAAAGTCCATTGCGGCAACGCCAACGTATTATTTTAACTACGGAAATATAGGAATCATCTATGAATCTATTGGGAAACCTGATTTAGCGAGCTGGTATTACAACGAAGCCGTTCGAATAAATCCACAATATAAGGATGCCTATGGACTGCGCGATAAGCTAAAGGCAAGGACAGGATTAGACGTAAAAACCCTGCCCGTGCAGTACACAAAGTATATTCATACACTTCCTATTAGCGGTGCTCCTTGTGATTAAATTTCGAGATATTTTTTTTTAGTAAATATTTAACGGTTAATATTCGCAATATAATTGTATATTTGCTGTGTAATTAAAAAGTATAAAGATTTTTGTTTGAAGCCTTTAATTAAAATTTAATTTATTCATCAATCATCCTCCACTTTCTATTATTTATTTAAGTAACTTATTAAATTTTTTTTAATGAACATTTACGTTTCAAACATCAATTTTAAGTCCACAGATCAGGACTTACAAGACCTTTTCGCTCCATATGGCGAGGTCGTATGTGCTAAAGTAATTACTGACAAATTCACAGGTCGTTCTCGTGGATTTGGTTTCGTTGAAATGGGTTCTACTGACTCAGGAAATGCAGCCATCGAAGCACTTAACGGTGTTGACTTTATGGAAAAAACTCTTTCTGTAACTGAAGCTAGACCAAGAACTGAAAAGAAGCCTTTCCAATCTGGAGGAGGTAATCGTTTTGGTGGAGGCGGCGGAGGCCGTACAGGAGGATATAACGATAGAGGTGGAAACGGCGGAGGTCGTGACTACAACAAAAGATATTAATCTTTAAGTTATAAACTCGATTAAAAAAAACGTCTGTAGCACTGCTGCAGACGTTTTTTTTTGAAGTAAGGTATTGCTCAGACCTTTTTTTAAACTCATTTGGTTCTATGGCAAAGCCATAGCAACTAACCGTACGTAGCTTCGACGCAAGTCAGAGACTTGCGCCAGAAAGAGAAATGTTTTTTTTGAAATTAATTTTCTGAAACATTTAGTTTAACTTTGTTTCAGTTATTTTTTTAAATAATCTAAATTAATTATGTACACATACAAAATACATTTGCATAAAGAACCCGAAGGCGGTTATACTGTATCTGTTCCTGCTTTGCAGGGCTGCATAACTTACGGTGACAATGTGGATGAGGCTATTGCAATGGCTAAAGAGGCCATAGAATTATATATTGAAGAATTGCAAGAAAGAGGCGAAACCATTCCAGATGATAGTAATACATTGGAATATTCATTAACCCTTGAAGCTGTATGAACCTAAGTCCCAAGTATCTTATTAAAATATTGGAACAGTACGGTTTTATTTTCAAGCGCTCCAAAGGTTCACATCACCTTTACTATAATCCTGATACAAAGAAAACTACTATTGTGCCTTTACATGGAGGCAAGGATATGAAAAAAGGCACTTACCTTGCCGTACTCAAACAAGCTGGACTTGATAAAAACGATTTGGACTAAAATTATTTTTTGGCGTTTAGGCCACTTCAAAGCTTTGTTTTCCTTGATGTTGTGGTAAAACAGTCTTACACTTGCGCAAGTTTCCAATCTTATGCCTCAACACCCCACTCCTTGGAAAAATGGCAAAGCCATAGCAACTCACCGTACGTAGCTCAACATGCGTCGAACTCAAGCCCTAACCTTGAAAGTATTGATTGTATTGAACTATATCAACTCGAATTTGCCTTAATATAGAACGAATAATGGGTCAGGGAAGGTTTGAAGCAGAATGAAAGGCTATAGTTGTATATCTTCCATCTTCATGCTTGTAAAATGAATGACTTCCTTTAGTTCTAAGTTTTATGAAGCCCATTGACAACAAGAATGTTTCTAATTGGTGTGCGTTAACTAATTTTAATTTGCTCATTGGTTTACTTGGACGATTGATGTTCCAACAAAATGTGAAACAGCCTCCTCAACCTCGTCTAAACTCAACTCCTCCAAAACCAATGACAATACTTCGGATAAATGCTTATTCAATTCATCAATATTCGGTGCGTATGATTGGACGGATGGAAGCGTCGGCAAATAACCATAATACATTTTTGATTCCTTGTCATACTCTATATGTGCGGTAAATTGATATTTTTGAGGCAGTTTTTCCATAAAAACAATTTAATGCAAATATAATAAAAATATAGCTAATATTTTCAGTCTGAATTTCAGACGTAAACCGCAACGCTACCCCAAGCCTCAAACTTGTACCTCAACACTCCTCTCCTTGGCTATATGGCAAAAGCCATGGCACCTCGCCGACTTAGGTCAGTTTAAGCCCTGTTGTAAACATTAATTAAGAATCATTTATAAAATTTTGTCTTGTCCCGTCGAATACGTAACTTTACTACATAAATTATTGTAAATAATGGTTTTTGATTTAAATCTTTGAACCAGATATCAAGCAATCGTTTAAAACAGGTATTGTGCAATGAAATGATTATCACCGTTAAAAAAAATTGAGTAATGAAAGTATTATTAGATATAAAAGACAACAAAGCCACACACTTGCTGGAAGTGTTGAAAGGCTTATCCTATGTAAAGGCAACTACCATTCTTAACGAAAAGCCTTTCTGATGGAGGAGATTAAAGAAGCGGTGGAAGAACTAAAGTTGGTACGTCAAGGTAAATTGAAAGGCATATCAGCAAAACAGTTATTAGATGAGTTATAATATTATTGCTGTTCCTACTTTTAGGAAAGAGTTAAAAAAATGGCTAAAAAATACCACTCTTTAAAAACTGATTTAGCCGTTTTATTTGAAAGCTTGGAAGAAAACCCGATACAAGGAACTGCTTTGGGTAGAAACTGCTACAAGATACGCCTTACCATTTCCTCAAAAGGCAAAGGCAAAAGCGGTGGTGCAAGACTAATTACAAATTTTGTAATTGCCGATGAGACCGTTTATTTGCTCTCTATTTACGACAAATCTGATAAAGAAAATCTTACTGATAAAGAGCTGGCTGAACTACTGAAATTTGTCCCTAAATAAAGCAATTGGTTAATTTTGAAGACTAACCCAAGCCTTCAAACTTGTACCTCAACACTCCTCTCCTAGGCTATATGGCAAAGCCATAGCAACTCGGCGACGTAGGTCAACCTACGCCGAACGTAGGCGCTTTTTCTGTCCAGTTTACCTTTCTTGTAGCCATTTTTCAGTATCGCTATTTGCTTCTTCTTCTATTAGAACCTTATCTTGTTTGGCGTCAAGTATTCTACTCTTTTGGGCTGCGTTTAATATAAAGTCTCCTTTATCCATTTCAAAATCTAACATTTTTTGAATTTCTTCAATAATGCGAACTTCTTTCAGATTTGTTATTTTATTGATAATATCAATTTTCAATTCTGCTGTACCCATTGCTCAGATTTTCTTCAAATTTAAATATTAAATTAGATTATTTGTGGATTTTGAGATATTATTTTTGATTCGCAACCATCATCTGATTTTTCCTAAAGCATTTACTCCATCCCACAGCAGCAACCCAAGCCTCCAAATTTATACCTCAACACTCCTCTCCTTGGCTATACAGCGAAGCCATAGTGACTCGCCGACGTAGGTCAACCTACGCCGAACGTAGGGATTTTTAGATCTTTTTTGGATTTGGCCCAAGTCAAAGATTTGCTCCAGCAGATACAAAAAAAACCTGCATTTCTGTAAAGGCTCTAAGTTATTTTATTTCTTTACCGTAAGTATTCCCACTTTCTTGTTCTAAATATTCGCTAATTGCTTTTAAATACTTTACGGTTTGTTTATCCGTCAGGTCTAATTTCTTGATACTTTCTAAATATTCTTGAAGTACACCCTTTGGGTTAAAAGCTCCTACATTATCAAAAATACAAAGTACTCCTTTATTAAAAATAAATATCCTTCTTGGAAAGTGAGGGCCAAAACCTTTGTAGTAGTAAATCCCATCTTTAAATATAAAATCTTTACTGTTTGTCAGATTCAATATATAAAGCCCTGTTTTTGATGTCAGGTCTTTACTGTTAGGATAAGTTTTCTTTACAAGTTGTAGTCTTAAACTATCAGGTACATTTACTATTCTAAATGGGTCTGCTTTCTTTTTTTGAGCAAACACTCCAATCGAAAATGATAATAAAACGAAACTTAAAAATATACTTTTCATAACTTAGTCATTTTGGCTTCGTGATTGGTCAATAATTTTCTTTTCAACCGCTTCTGGTTTTATCTCCCTTGAAACTGCTCTTGCTGCTTTTTGCTTTTTAGTGCCAAACTCTGTTTTAATATCCTTATTAATTTCTGACTTGTCTGTTGCATGTATACCTTCATGTCCTGCTACAGCTCCAATTGCTTGCTCAAGTGTCAAACCTTCATGCTCTAAACCTGATCCGGTTTTATTCCTTCTTTTAATGTACCTTTAAAAATAGTTATGGTAGCTTCTTTAATTCCAAATGACCCATCTTCATTTTGGAATTTGCTGTAAGATGGTGGGTTATTTTTATTCCCTTGTTCAGTTTCACCATATGTATAGGATGTCTTCCCATCTGCCCTTGTCTCAATTTTACTATCAGACGAAACGTTGATTTTAGTTTTAATATCAGAAGAATTAATTCTTTTCAATTGAGCAGTACCTTCAGTTGTTAAACTTAAAGCACCTGCAACTCTTCGTATATCTGCAGTGGCATATTTAGTAAAGTGCATTCTACCTTTTTTGTCGTATATAATTGCTCTTCTACCTTGAGGGTCTACTATTTCTCTTCCATCAGGGTCAATGTACCTAATCGGATTATTAGCTACAAAACAGTAAGGTGAAAGGCTTGGATATTTCTCCGCCTTTGGATCCACTCCATACCATATACTGATCCTGCTGTCATAATACCTCGCTCCAAAATACTGCAGGCCCGTCAGGTCGTCCTTTTCCTTGCCCGTGAAGGTGTATGGAGTCGCCCACCCAGCAACTTTTATCTTGGAATGTCCAACAGCATTTTTGCCAATTTATTTCTTAAGATATACCTCGCAACGTTTTGCTCGGTTCCTTCCCTAAATCGTGATTTCAGATCACGATTTTGCTTCGCATCGGTCAGTCATCTCCTCTCTATATGGCAAATGTAGCATAAATTCATAAGATTTGCCATAGGCATCGCTCAGAAATGTGGAGGAGCCCACGTGATCGCTGTGGTAGTAGTACAGCACTTCTTTACAGTCACTCTTGAAGAAGCAATTGCATTGTTTGAGGGCTTCTGATTAGAGATATTTTTTGATCTTTTTTGGATTTGGCCCAACTCAAAGACTTGGGTCAGCAGGATTATTTACGAAATAAGATATTTTATTTTCTGAGATTAAAACCGAGGGCAACCCATTTGATTTTTTCTACCAGCAAGTGGCTCCACATTGTACAAATTCCAAGATAATTTTACAAAACCAACCAAATAATAGTCGGTAGAATTGGGGCTAGCGCGCAAAGAACCAGAAGGTAAAATTACAGGGCCAGTACCTCTCCCTTCCCCTATCCTATTCGATAATGCGGCAGCTATAGGTCCATGTACTTCTGCGATCTCTGGTGATGCAATATATGAAGAACTTGCATCATCTAAATAATCTGTAAAAACCAATCGCACGCCAAAGTCACTGGATAAATTCAATCTTTCAGTTAATGCCCATTTAATCCCGATTCCTAGCAATAAATTTGGTTGCCACAATTTGTAATACTCTCTTTCTGGGTATTGAGACAAACCTTGCCCTTCTGTCCCTAAGGGTTGCAGTTCATACCAGGTATCTTGATACTTAGTTTTGGGATTATGGTGAAATATGCCAGCTCCAGCAAAAATATAGGGAGAAAATGGCGAGTACAATCTTTCTGGCTCAAAGCCGAGAATATTCCACTCAAGCGTAGTATTAAATTCAAAAACATTAGAAGTAAAATCTAAGTTTCTTTCTTTTCGACCAGCATTGTCTGACTTTTTATCATCACCGTATAGCTGAAGATAATTTACATTTAATGCCCAATCAAATTTTGGGTTGAGATGCCATTTTACAAAAGCACTCCCAGCAGGTCTTAATAGTTGGAACCGTTTCAATGGTGAATCAGGGGACAAATCGCCTTCATAAAGCGATGCCCCAACGCCAAAGCCAGCCTCTAAATATTGTGCTTGTAAAAAGGAAAAAGATCCTAGAGCCAACAAAAGCTAAAAATGAGCGACTTATTATGCATAGAAGTGTATCTTCTTATTTAGCAAGGAAAATGCAAAAATAACAAAAATAAATCTCTATTCCCTAATTTTAAGGAAATATATCGCCTGATTGAGGAATTTTATATTTGTTTTTGCCTTTGGTTTCAGAAGCCAATTTTATTGCATTTACCACATTAAGAATTCCTCCTGAATTGGAGATTTCGTCAAGAGTGACCATGTTGTCTTCTGATCCAGGTTTTCTTACTTTCTGATTTATTTTATTAGAGGAAGAAACTATGATTTTCTTAACTTGCTTTGCGGTTAAAGATGGAAAGTATGATCTCAATAAAGCTGCTGTGCCGGCAGTCATTGGTGATGCCATAGATGTTCCGTCATATATACCATAAGATTGATTTGGCAATGTCGAATTGATTTGATATCCTGGGGAAAAAATGTCAAGCGACTTTTTACCATAATTGGAAAAATTGGCCACCAAATTCTCATCTTTAAAAGGCGTTATTGCGCCCACTTCCAACCAGTTTTTAGCTTTTTTGCAAGAAAACCATCCTTTTTTGATAAAATATTTTGTCGGAAAATTATTTCCCTCATCGTTATTCATGCCACTATTTCCAGAAGCGTGTACCAACAAAACGTCTTTCTTTTGAGCGTATTTTACAGCTTCATCAATCACGGCTTTCTGTGGAGAACTGCCTTTTCCAAAACTCATATTGATAACTTTGGCACCATTATCTACAGCGTATTTTATTGCATTTGCTATGTCTTTGTCGCGTTCATCACCATCGGGTACAGCTCTCAAGGACATTATCCTTACATTATCAGCAATTCCATCTATACCTAATCCATTGCCTCTTTCGGCTGCAATAATACCTGCTACATGTGTTCCATGACTAGCGTCGGGACCTTTTACGTCATTATTTCCATACCCTTTTTGATACAAATCCTCATAATTATCTCCAACTAAAGCTCTCACATTTTCATCAGGATTATAACCATAGTCCAATTCATTTTGGGATTTTTCAATAAGAGGCTTAAATTCATCCACAACAATCTTTAAAACTTGATCTAAATTGCTAACTGTAGGATAATAATTTAATATTTGTGATAACAGATCTTTTCCAGCTTGTACGATAGGATCTTGCTTCGAAATTGCTGCAAGATTTTCTTTTGTAATGGGTTTTCCTTCCAATTCGCCTTCCATCATTTCGAGGATGGTAGCTATGCTTTCCAATTTGTCATTTGCTTCATCTATATTTTTTTGGGCTGCCAAACGTTTGCTATCGATGGTCTTTTTAAGACCAATCATAGCTTCATATTTTTTGGTATCTTTCTTCGATAATTTGGTGATATCCTTGTTGGCAAAATACTTTTTTGCAGCAGCATAATCTCGTGTCAATTCGTACGAGTCCTCTAAAACATTTTTTCCATTTTTATTCCCGATGAAATTCCAACCATGAATATCGTCAACGTATCCATTTTTATCATCATCTATTCCATTATTTGGTATTTCGTTTGGGTTGGTCCATATTTTATCATCTAAATCATCGTGTTCGATATCCACCCCAGAGTCAATCACTGCAACAATTACAGGGACGGATTTTCTACCTTTCAATAGGGTTTCATAGGCAGTATTGGTGCCAAGTCCATTGAATTGACCCTTATTGGGGTCCAGATTAAACCAATCCACTGGATAGTCAGCGGTAGTGTTCTGGGACACTCCATTACCTATAAAAAATACAAAAACCAGCGCAATTAAAGGAAGTCTAAAGATCATAAAATAAGAATAAAAAATTAAAATTTATTTAGCATAAAAGGTAAACGAGCTTGCACCCCATTCCATTGTTGGATTTGCGTCAGCGCATCAAAAATAAAATAAGCATCACCACTTAAAGCTTTGATATTGGCCTTAGTTTCATTTTCTTTTTTATTAACATATTTATCGATCAAACGGTTGATTGGATCTTTAATCTTAGGATATTCCGTGATTTTATAATTTTTGATATTGGCTTTTGTTGAAGCATATAATACAGCATCTTCAAGGGATCCGATTTCATCTACCAACCCATTGTTCTTTGCCATATTTCCCGTCCAAATTCGGCCTTGGGCGATGGTATGAATTTCTTCTTTAGACTTGTTTCTTCCTTTGGCAACCCTACTTAAAAATACATCATAAACTCGATCAACATCCCTTTGAAAATAATCAAGGGTCGGTTTACTCATTGGAAATACTCCAGTTACACCTTCAGCTAAGGGGGCTGTTTTCACTGTATCAAAATGAATACCTAATTTAGTTTCCATCAATTTTGAGACATCAGGTATCATCCCAAAAACTCCAATGGATCCAGTAATGGTATTGGGTTCAGCATATATTTTATCAGCCTGGCATGCAATATAATAGCCACCTGAAGCGGCTACATCACCCATAGAAACGATAACCGGGATTTTCTTTATTTTCTTTAAATCATTAATGGCCTGCAATATTTGTTCTGAAGCAACGGCACTTCCTCCAGGGCTATTTATGCGCAATACGACTGCTTT
The DNA here is from genome assembly GCA_016720635.1 of Saprospiraceae bacterium. Classification (GTDB taxonomy): domain Bacteria; phylum Bacteroidota; class Bacteroidia; order Chitinophagales; family Saprospiraceae; genus JADKKF01. Next base: position 173,782 of record JADKKF010000007.1, on the reverse strand, counting down.
TATTTTTTTATCTTTTTCAATTTTATCGAAAATATTTACGTATTCCTTCCCTGATATATTTGTCTCCTCCTCAGATTTGGCTTCAGTGATACTGCCTTCTGCATAGACCACGGCTATCTTATCATCCGCAGAATTGTTATTGTCCAATCGATTTGCTTTTAAATAATCAGAAATCATCACCATCGAAAGGTCTTCTGCGTCATCTAAACCAACTTTGGTTTTCAGATAGGCGTCAATGTCATCTAGTTCAACCAAACTATCGACCAAACCTTCTTGTCTAGCTTTATCGGCTTGATGATAAGGACTCTGGGTGATTATATTGCTCAAATTATCGATTGAAATTTTTCTCGATTCTGAAATACCCGTTAATAAATTTTTATATAAAGAATTCAATAACTCTCTGGTCTGGAGCTTGTTCTGATCCGACATTTTATTGAGTCTAAAAGGCTCTGTTGCACTTTTGAACTGGCCCGCATAAACCACTTGTACACCTATCCCTAGTCTATCCATCATATCCTTGAAGTGTGGAATGGTAGATGCATATCCTTTGAGCTCAATTTCTCCCATTGGATCTATTAATACTTGATCGGCAACGGAGGCTAAATAATAAGCCGCTTGTCCATAATGTGTATTGTATGAAATGATAAATTTTCCAGAATTTTTAAAATCAATCAAGGCCTGTCTGATGGAGTAAGCACCCGCTTGGCCAAGTCCAATACTAGAGTTATTCATATATATCCCTTTGATATTGTCGTCTGTTTTGGCTTTTTTAATCATCTTTATGATGTCGCTAACGCCAATTTTTGTGTCAGATTCTAAATCCATAAAATTGACAGGAACGTTATCTGTTTTTTCTGGAATGATTTGATCCAATTTGAGTTTGAGTATTGAATTGGCCTTAATTTCGACCGTGTCACCTTCGATGGCTTTAGAGACTTTACTGCCAAGGAATACGCCAAAAATTAAAAAGAGAACAGCTAATGCCAGAAATAATCCTAAGCACGAAGCAAATACGAATTTGAAAAATTGTTTCATATAAATAATAATAATAAAAAGTTAAGTACTCAAAGGTAAATTTTAGTCATGGAAAATTGGATTCAAAATAGACCAATACAGTCAAAGTTTCCACGAATTATCCTAATTTTTATTCTTTTTAAATTGGTCGTCGGTCAATGAGTGCAGAAATGCAACTAAGGATTTTTTTTCTTTATTGGTTAGACCTAGAGGTTTGGACAACAAAGTATCCCTATTTATGGCGTGAGGTATCACTTTGTGGGGGTCATTATAATAATCTATAACTTTTTCAAGCGTTTTAATGCTGCCATCGTGCATGTATGGGGCAGTCATTGCTACATTTCTCAACCCTGGGGTTTTAAATAAACCCAAATCTTTTGGATTTTTGGTAATCTTGGCTCTCCCGCTATCCCTATAATCTTTTCCGTCATACAAACCAATATTTTTAAAGGCATCATCCGTAAAATCTGGAGTAAAATGACACTCAGAACATTTAGCCCTAGCGCTGAAAAACAAATTTCGTCCCTCGATTTGCAACGGTGATAACCCAGGCGATTCGTCCATCAGCCATCGATCATTATCGGTATCATCCGTCTCAAGAGTCCGCATAAAGGCCGCCAAAGCAATTTGCATTTGAGTTAACTGAAATGTATCATTGAATAAGGCATAAAAAGCTTTGGGATATAGGTCATGTCTTTTGAGTTTAACGTACAACTCACTAAGATTAGAACCCATTTCTACAGGATCTTGAATAGGATGTAAAACTTGATCTTCAAGTGTCTGGGCTCTACCATCATAAAAAAAATATGGTCTTGCCGACATATTCATCACGCTAGGGCTGTTTCTTTTACCAAGTTGACCATTTATACCCTTGGAGAAAGGTCTATTGTCCGCAAAAGCAAATTCTGGTTTGTGACATGATGCGCATGAAATGGTAGAATCTCTGGACAAAATCGGATCGAAAAATAATTTTTCACCCAATTGCTCCATGCTCAACTTTGTTTCAGTGAAGGCCCCAAGAAATAGTATAATTAGGCCAAAAGTGGATAGCACAAAATAATTATTCGCCTTTTTCACCTACAAAATTGTCTTCTTTATTCTTAAATAGAATATTAAAAGTGGTCAATGAGCCGTAGATCCTTGTAATATATTGCTGTAGGTTGACTTTTTCTTCATCTGAAAGATCACTGGCATTAATCCTTTGTTCCATCACGCGTAAACGATCCCGTAACATAACGATTTTATGAAAAAAAGTTTCGATTGGAATTTCTTTGGGCTTTAAGCCTGCTTCACCAGGGATCAATTCCATTTTGCCGCCCTTCCATTTATCTCCGAGTGGTACCACCTCTGACACATCACTCCAATATTTCAATATTTTAATCAAAGATTTTTCAGCTTCCGTAAAGCTAATCGATGATTCTGCTGGAATGGCCTCGATAATGGTCCAATTGGTGTATTCTTTGCTCACAGGTTTGATTCCTTGGTGGATAAAACACACATCATAGGCAACTTGATGAATTTTTATTACTACCCCATCCCCGAATAAAGGGTGATTTACCCTAGACCCAATTCCTAAAATTTCACTCATAATTCTAATAAAATAAGATTCAAAAGTACGAAAAAAATGATTGTTAATAATCGAAATAGGGGCATTAAATTAACTAAAATTAGAAAAATACGCTGAAAATACCCTATTAATTGACCGTTTATCTAAAAAATTTGGAAAGCGTACCTGACCATTGTAAATTTGAGAATTATCACAAGGAAACTAATAGAATTTGGAACAAGTCATAAACCGTCAGATTGGAAGAAAACTAGCCGTCCAGTTCTTGTTTTGGATGGCTCTCTGGCTTGCCCTTTTGTGGCTAGATCGTGCGCAAGAAGATTGGTGGTTTGTGATGACCAACGAAAGTATTAACGTCGCTTTTTATGCCTTGATTGTCAATATTACTCTGAAATTTCTGATTCCTCAATATTTCGTAGAGGGAAAATATGCTTACTATTTACTTTTCTCTTTCGTGGTGATTATTGTAATTACATTATTGAAAATCAATATTTTATATATAAAGTTTTATAATCATCCGAAAGAGCAATACAATCTGCTAGAACAACAGGTTTGGTACTTTATCATCAATCTTATAATTTTGTCTATCACAACGATAATTCATGTTATTTCGATTTGGCTCGGTGATCAACGTATCAAAACCGAGCTGCAAACGTATGGGATGCAGAGTGAACTAAAATTTTTAAGGTCGCAAATCAATCCACATTTTTTGTTCAACACGCTCAATAATATTTATGCCCTCACTTTAAAAAAAAGCGATCAAGCACCCGAAGTAGTGCTAAAATTATCCGAAATGATGCGATTTATGCTGTACGAATGCAATGAAGAATACGTCGCTCTAACTAAAGAAATTATTGCCCTTAAAAACTACATAGACTTAGAATCTTTGCGGATAAAAGATAAAATTGATTTGGCTTTTGAAATCAATGGTTCTCCAGACAATAAACAAATTGCGCCTTTAATTTTATTGACATTTTTGGAAAATAGCTTCAAACATGGAGTAAAAAATGCAATCGGAGGTGCCATGATTCATATCAAACTGGGCATTAAGGATGAAAGTTTAGTCTTTGAAATTCAAAACAACAAATCTAAAGTTTCGCAAGAAATATCAAAGTCGAAAAGCGGTGGAGTTGGACTCGTCAATGTAAAAAGGCGGTTGGAATTAATCTACCCAGGCAGACACAAGCTCAGTATCCAAGAAAATAAAGAATTATTTTCAATATATTTGTACATCGAACTAAATCCAAAAACCAATGAACAAAATTAAAGTCATGCTGGTGGATGACGAGCCTCTTGCGCTCGAAATTCTCGAGACCTATCTCCAACAATTATCAGATGTCGAACACGTTGTCTCGTGTAGCAATGCTCTTGAAGCAAGAGATTTTTTAAAGACCAATGAAATAGATGTCATTTTTACTGACATTCAAATGCCCCAAGTAAGTGGGTTGGATTTTATAAAGACGCTTGCTATAAAGCCTCTTGTTGTTTTTACGACAGCCTATCCAAATTTCGCTGCCGAAGGATTTGATTTGGATGCCATTGATTATTTATTGAAGCCAATTTCACAAGATAGATTTTTAAAATCCATTGGAAAAATCCGAGAAAAACTCCAATTGAAGCAACCCAAAGCATCAGAAGAAGAATACGATTATATATTCGTTAAGGCAGACAAAAAGTTTATAAAAGTAAAATATCAGGACATCATTTATATCGAGGGACTAAAAGATTATGTGATCATTAGGTTGGATTCTGGGCGAATCATAACCTTGCAAACCATGAAATCTTTGGAAGATAAATTGCCACCTGAAAAGTTCATACGCATTCACCGCTCTTTTATTTTAGCCACGGACAAAATATTAGCCATCAATGGCAATATGGTTGAAATCAAAGAAAAGAATGAGACAAAACTTATCCCTATCGGTAAAAACTATCGCGACGAAGTGGATAAAATCATCAGTGACAATAAACTTTAACTTCAACTCCGCTGAACAATAGTTTTATACTTAAAAAACTCAAGGAATTGAGGTAATGAGAATATTCATTTGTTCAATTTTGAAAAATATTCAAAAGGTTTGCTATATTTGATAGTAAAATTAAATTTTATAAAATTATGTCTTCAGAGAAAGAAACGAGTTTAAAAAATAATTTAGAACATACCTTATTTTCGTGGTCAAAGCAAGGTGGATTGGATCCGATCAATGTTGAGCGAACCGAAGGTGTCTATTTATACGATTATGATGGAAAAAAGTATATCGATTTTTCATCGCAGTTAATGAATATGAATATTGGCCATGGTCATCCCGAAGTGGCTGAAGCTGTATATGAACAAATGAAAAAAGTAGCTTATGTTACTCCTAGTTGTGCTACAAAAGCAAGGGGTGATTTAGGAAAAAAATTGGCAGAAATAACACCACCAGGTCTTACAAAAGCTTTTTTTACACTTTGTGGAGCTACCTCCATAGACAACGCCATTAAACTAGCCAGATTATATACAAGAAGGCATAAAATCATTGCAAGATATAGAGCATTTCACGGAGCATCCTATGGAGCCATGTCAGCTGGTGGAGATCCTAGAAAGATTCCTTCAGATGCACAACAAGCACCAAATTTTGTCCATATTGAGGACCCATATTGCTACAGATGCCCATGGTCTCAAAAACCCGATAGTTGCAAAAGAGAATGTATTTCTCACATAGAAAGAGTTATCGAATTTGAAGGACCTGGTACCATTGCTGCCATCTTAATGGAAGGTGAATCAGGCTCTTCTGGTTGCATAAAATATCCAAGCGATTACTGGCCTCGATTGAGAGAGATTTGTGATAAACACGGAATTCTTTTGATAGCTGATGAAGTTATGAGTGGATTTGGAAGATGTGGCGAATGGTTTGGTGTGGATAATTTTAAAGTTTCGCCAGATATGATGGCAATGGCCAAAGGGCTTACCGCTGGCTATATTCCGTTTGGGTGCTTGATGGTTTCTGATAAAATTTCAAAATATTTTGATGATAAACCTCTAATGATTGGATTAACCTATAGCGCTCATGCCGTAGGTTGTGCAGCTGCGCTTGCTGTTTTAGGTATTTATGAAAAAGAAAATTTGATTGAGAACTGCCGTAATATGGGCGCTTATGTAGAAAAGCGTGTGGCAGAATTAGCGAAAAAGCATCCGTCTATTGGAGATTTCAGGAATACGGGTCTTTTGGGATGTATCGAATTGGTAAAAAATCGAGATACCAAAGAACCAATGGCACCATTCAATGCTTCTCCGGCTGAAATGAGCATCATGAATCAAGTAGCTGCGAAGATTAAATCATTGGGTATGTACACTTTCGTGAGGTGGAATTATATTTTTATTGCTCCTCCCCTTACGATCACAGAAGAACAAATAGATGAAGGTCTAGCCATAATTTCAGAAGCCATTTCGATAGCAGACGCACATATCAATTAGGCATTGTTCAATAGTATTTTATGACAAGTAATGAATCATCCCTGATATCGGAAGATCTGGCACCCATATCCTTTGAAAATAGAACCTGGGGAAAGTGGAATTTTGCAGCCCTTTGGATAAGCATGAGTCTTTGCATTCCGACCTACATGTTGGCGTCTAGCCTGATCGAGGGCGGTATGGATTGGAAACAAGCTATTTTTACGATATTTTTGGGTAATGCCATCGTATTGCTGCCCATGGTACTGAATGGTCATGCTGGTGCCAAATATGGAATTCCCTTCCCTGTCTTGGCAAGAGCATCGTTTGGGGTATTAGGAGCCAATATACCCGCTTTGTTGCGCGCAATCGTTGCTTGTGGGTGGTTCGGAATCCAAACTTGGATTGGAGGCAGTGCGCTATACCAATTGCTGGTAAAAATGTTCCCAAGTTTTGGCACTTTGCCTCAAATCTTTCCAAGCGGATTGGGTCTTCAAACAGGTCCTGCGATTACATTTTTTATATTTTGGTTGCTCAATATGTACGTGGTGTATAAAGGAGTAGAATCGATTCGAAAACTTTTGGTCTTTAAAGCCATTTTCCTGCCCTTTGCTGCGATTATGATGTTTTTGTGGGCTGTTGTGAGCACCAATGGTTTAGGGCCGATTCTAGCGCAGCCATCCAAGTTTACCAATAGTGCTGATTTTTGGGCTTACTTTTTTCCTGCTTTGACTGGTATGGTAGGATTTTGGGCTACATTGAGTTTGAATATTCCAGATTTCACCAGATATGCAAAAAGTCAAAAAGATCAAATAATCGGACAAGCCATTGGGCTTCCGCCATCGATGACTTTCTTTGCTTTTATTGGAGTGGTGGTCACATCTGCAACAATCATTGTATTTGGGGAGTCTATTTGGGATCCTGTCGTGCTTGCCAGCAGATTCACAAATATTTGGGTAGTAGCATTTGCTATGATTTCGATCATCATTTCTACTCTTGCAACCAATATTGCCGCTAACATAGTAAGTCCAGCCAATGACTTTGCCAATTTATCGCCTTCAAAAATCGACTTTAAATTGGGTGGGTTCATTACAGGTATTATTGGTATTTTGATTTGCCCTTGGAAATTAATCTCCGATCCTACGGGCTATATTTTCACTTGGTTGATTGCATATTCGAGTCTTCTTGGACCTATTGGAGGCATCATGATTGTTGATTATTTTTTCATAAAAAAGAAAGAATTGGATGTCGATGATTTGTATAAACGTCAAGGGAGATATACTTTCACCAAGGGATTTAATTACAGCGCCATATTGGCATTCATACTAGGGATTTTGCCCAATATCCCAGGATTTTTGGTGCAAATAAATGTCAGTACAAAGGGAAATTTGCCATTTCTAGAATCTCTGTACCACTACGCATGGTTTGTTGGATTCATTATCTCAGGGCTTGTGTATTGGATTCTGATGAAAAATACTAAGAACTGATTTTAGAAGTCCTAATTCTATTTTTTCGCTGCATGTTGTATAAGTATTCGGCTTCTATTTGACTTCGCTCAATTTGCATATCTTCAGTAATTTTGGGTGGATTCATTAACCTTTGTCTAAAAATTTCATACACTGAAATGCTGCATGCATTGGATAGATTAAGGCTCTCAGAAAGTCCCATCATAGGAATATAAAAGTTGCCATCGCATAAATCTAGTGTTTCTCGGGTGATTCCAAGCGATTCATTGCCGAATACCAATGCAAAAGATTCTGAAAAATTCAAATCATGAAGCAACCGACCGTCGTTGGAAAGAATAGAAGCCAAGATATTTTTATATTTATTCCTTAATGCAGAAAAGCACTTTTGTCTATCTTTGTAAAGATGGACTTTAACCCATTGACGAGCCCCCATGCTACTTCTTTTACCTAATTTTATTTCCGTCAAATCTTCAAACTCTGGATTGGTAAAAAGAGCATAAATATGGTATATTCCAAACGCCTCGCATGTCCTAATGACTGCTCCTAGATTGCGAATATCTTGGACATTTTCCACAACAATCCCTATATCCACCCAGCGAGAATTGGCTGCTTTAGTAACTCTTTCGATTCGGCTGGGATTCATACTAGACTCAATGATTCCAACCCTTCCGATTGGCCAAAATCTTGTAAAACGAACGCCACTGGATTTCTTCCAATGTTAGTCCAGTCGCCAAAACCTCCTCCTCGGAAATGGCACCGCAGTTTAATGCTCTCAAGAAATAATTGAGCAATCCCTGACCCGTAGCTGCATCGTCGAATATGTCGCTTGTTAAAGTGGCTGTAGCTGATTTGTCCATAAAATGGCTCAACCGATTAGCTGCCTCTTTGTAAGAATCTAAGAAAAATGTATAGACCGCAGCATATCTCATCGATAATTGTCCAGGATGGAGATCCCAACCTTGGTAGAAACCATTGATCAATGAATGCATCGTGTGGTCATAGGCGATTCTCCAAGCATTATGTACCGATTCAAAATTTTCTTTGATTTGTTCTGGTGTAAGGGCGTCGCCTCGATGTTTAGGTACTGGCATCACGTTGGTAGCACCATCTGAAAGCATAATTCCTGTATTTCCTAGAGCAACTTTGGTCATATGGTGTGCAAAATCGCAAACATCGTGCCCCATGGTTTGATATTTGGCGGTAATATTGCAAGAAGCTGTATAATCATAGGTACCAAAGTGAGCGGCAATCAAACGACCATTACTAGCATCCACAAAAGACATCAATGGATTTTTTCCGTCCTTGTCCATGATTGCTTGTGTAGCCTCTACCATGGTTTCCATTTTTAGAGACATATAAGGAAGGCTCAATTTGTATTCAAGCACCTCAAATATTTTTCTTAGGGCGATGATTTGGTCTGGAATCGTAACCTTAGGCAACATGACGACAAAATTATCAGGTAACTTTCCACCTGTTAACCCAACCAAGGTTGTGAGGAAAATATCAAGGGTGCGCAATCCTCTCAACTTCAAATCTTCGGTAAAAGGTTTTATTCGAATTCCGATAAACGGAGATAGTGTCTTGTTTTTCATACCTATTGCTACCTCCTTGGCTGCATTTACTGCAGTGCTATCTTCCTCCTCGTCAGGTCTATTTCCAAAACCATCTTCAAAATCAATCCTAAAATCTTCGATCGGCTCAGCCTCCAGTTTTGCAATTATTTTATTATAAACTGTGTAAGACAACCAATGTGGTGCATTTTTCCTGTCTTTGTCGGACATTTTCATCAAGGATGATTCCAATGTTTTGATAGCATCATCATCTGTAGGTAAATCACTCGCATTAGGATGCTCCAATAAGCGACCAAGTACTGCAAAATTTGGCGCATAAGTCTTAAAGTTCTGAAGAGCAGCTCTACCCATTTTTTGCACAACATCACTAGAAAAGAGATTAGCCCCACCGTACACCGTGTGAACAGGTTGTCTATCAGGAGATTCACCTTTATATTTTTGCTGAAAAACCTGATTTGCTAACCCAAGTTCTTGCATTATGCCTTGATAATCATCTTTGTTAAGAATACTCGCCATAATTGATTCTATGTTTGATTTAATAACTATATTTTTTCTTTCTTCTTCGTTGGTAAATCCAAGCGGCTGCGAATAATAACACCAAAGGCAATAACATATTCAACAATTGCCAAAAAAGCTTATTATGTTTGATTTCATTGTGGTCCAATAGTCTCAATTTGATGTCCTTGGTACGTGCTTGGAGAATTCCGTTATCATCCATCATATATTCAATAGAATTCACCAAAAAAGCCAAATTGTCATAGGTATATTTTTCAAAGCGATTGTAGCCCAACGGCTGGATTTCACCTGTAACCCTATTGAGGTGATTGCGTGCCACTTCGCCATCAGAGACAACAAGGATTTTAGCCTCCTCTCCAAATGGCTTGTATGGCGCATTAATTTTAGCCAAGGCTTCTTGCATATCGGCTGGAACTCTGCTTTCGTATAGTGATCCGAATTTCCCTTCCAACAAGACAGCCAACGCCACTGGGGGTTTGTTAAACTTTGTCGGATCAGGTTGATATCTTAGTATTTCAAAGTCCAATCTTGCTGGAATGAACTGAAGAGATGTATATTGTGAGGATTGCAATAAGACCGTTTTTTTGATGGGATATTTTGTCTTAATGGTGTCGATCGAGCTTGGAAAAAACAAATTGACACGATCTAAACTTTTAACTATAGGATGATTACTGGCAGGGGCTGGAATCAAGTGATAATAGTAATTGAACAACTCAGTCTGGACATTGGTCCCAACTTTACCTACTACCATCGGTATTTTCGAACACTCTAGATCACGAACCATATTTGGCTGTATTCGAACTCCATATTTAAATAATAAATCATCTAGCCCTGTCGGATATTCAAAAGGGACAAAACCATCAGTTGGGCTGATACTGTCTATTGCAGCATTGGTTTTATCAATTAAAAACATCAAATTGCCGCCATTCATCAAAAATTGATCTAAGACAAATTTTTCTTTGTCACTGAACTGTGCCCTCGGCCTTGCAATTACGATCAGATCAACATTACTGGATATCTTATAGGTTGAATCAATATTTGCAAAATAAACATTAAAGAAGGGAGAAATTGCCTTTTGTAATCCAGATAACTCATCCGATGTGAGCTCGCCATGCCCTTGTGTAAAGATGATTTGTTTTCTTGTTGGGTTGGCTATTTTTTGAAAGGCATTGACAAATTTATATTCAAGCAAACCTACCGAACTGTTCAGAGCTTCTTGATCAGAACCATCCAGTTTCTGTTCTTCGAGTAAATTAACATACATCTTTCTAGGACCGTAAGTAACTTCAGCATAAGGATAAATTAAAGTTGCGCTTTTTTCATTGCTTCCTTTTACTATTAAATTTATAGGAATAATGCCTTCTTTGGCCAATGCTTCTTTAAGCTTATCCGCTTCTTGCTGGTCTTCTCCTAGCGGGCTTTCTACGGTATAAATAATGTTTCGATTGATGCTCCTGAATCTGTCCAGCAAATCTTTAGTTGATGACTGAAGCCTTTTAAATCCTGCAGGAAAATCTCCATCTAGCATTACTTTGACATAGACTGGCTGATCAAAGGACTTGATTACTTTTTCAGAAGATTCAGATATCGTAAAGCGCTTTTCTTCAGTAAGGTCAATCCCAATTCTTGTGGTTCGAGCCAAGAAATACAAAACTATCCCAACCCCAATTGCCAAGGATACAAAAAGTAGAAACTTTCGCTGGGACAAGGACGTATATTTGGATAAATTCATTTTCAATATTGAATCAAAATTTTGGAATCAAGAAAATTTACGCTTAGAAATATAAAATAAAGTTGCACTCAAAAAAGCAAATATCACCACCAGAAAATAAAGAATATCACTAAGATCAATGTACCCTCTAGATATAGATTGATAATGATAATCTATGCCAAGCTCTTGCATTAAATCGTCTCCATTACCGTAAAAAAATGGCAATTTGGACAAAAAGAAAAAGCCCCAAAACAATAGGAAACAAAGAAAAACAGCTATTAAAAATGCGATTATTTGATTCTGAGACAGTGAGGAGGCAAATACTCCTATCGCGCAGAAACACGCGGCCAGTAGTATCAAACCAAAATAGGAACCAATGATACCCGCGGTATCGAGATTCCCTTTTGGGCTGCCTAGATAATAAACCGAAATATAATAAAGCAAAGTGGGTGCAATGGCTATTATTGCTAATGCCAAAGCCGCAAAATATTTACCTAGGATAATATCCCAATCTCTCAAAGGCTTTGTGAAAAGAATTTCAAAAGTACCGCTTTGGGTTTCTTCCGAAAAAGATTTCATCGTAATGGCTGGAATAAGAAACAAAAAAACTAAAGGTGCAATGTAAAACAAAGTATCAAGGGAGGCGAATTGGTTGTCAAGAATACTAAAATCTGGAAAAATCCACATGATCATCCCTAATAACACCAAAAAAACCCCCACAACAACAAAGCCAATTGTTGAACTAAAGAATGAATTAATTTCTTTCCAAAATATGCTTTTCATGCCTAGCTTTTAATTTTTAAAAAACAATAGGTACCATTTAATTTAATTACTTGATTTTTGAGTCAATTTCTGGAAAATGGACTCCATAGTACCCTGTTTCTTAGTAATTTCAAGAATTACCAAATTATTTGAATGGGCGAATTCTGCCAAATCTTTCCTTCGATCTAGGGCATCTTCTATCTGAATTTCCCAGCGGTTACCACCCAAATGGTTGACTTTTTTGATATAAGATAAAGCTTTAAAAATATGGCTGCTTACTTCTTTATCAAACTCTAAGACCAAATAAGAAATGTCGTCTTGGATCGAGGACAATTTCTCTACGCTATCGTCTGCAATAATTTTGCCATTATTTATAATAATTACCCTACTGCACATGGCTTGTACTTCTTGCATGATATGCGTGGATAAAATCACCGTTTTTGTCTTTCCCAATTGCTTGATCAGATTTCTGATTTCGACCAATTGATTGGGGTCTAAACCAGAAGTGGGTTCATCCAGAATCAGGACTTCAGGATTGTGTAAGATCGCTTGAGCCAAACCTACTCGCTGTTTATAACCCTTGGACAACTCACTTATTTTCTTCCTAGACTCTGGCAATAATCCCGTTTCCGCTATCACCTCATTGACTCTTTTTTCAGGATTCTCAATTTTATGAATGCTCGCCATAAAATACAAGTATTCCCTCACAAACATATCTTTGTAAAGAGGGTTAGATTCTGGTAAATATCCGATTTTCTTTTTAGCAGCTATTTCATCCAATAATATATCAATCCCACAGATTTTAATCTGTCCAACATTGGGGACTAAGTATCCAGTTATCATTTTCATCGTGGTGGACTTCCCAGCACCATTAGGGCCTAAAAATCCAAGTACCTCCCCAGGAAGAATACTAAAGCTTATATCATCCACAGCGAACTGGGTTCCATAACTTTTTGATATTCCTTTAACTTCTACCGACATATACTAATTAAAAAAATGATATTCAATTACCAAACTTTTGCGCGCTCGTTTTCTGGACGCCACAATCTATATCCAGATTTAACATTAAATGCTTTATAAAATTCAGGCATATTGCTCAAAGGACCGTTCGTGCGAAATTCTCCAGGAGAGTGTGGATCTACAACTATCCTATTGGCCAATTCTTCATCACGAATATTCTGTCTCCAAACTTGAGCCCATGCCAAGAAAAAGCGTTGGTCACCAGTAAATCCATCGATTTTTTCCTCTGATTTTCCTTGTGGGGTATTTTTGAATGCTTCATAAGCTATCGAAAGTCCACCAAGATCAGCGATATTTTCACCAAGGGTCAATTCACCATTTACATGCAGTGAATCGAGTACTTTATATTGATTGAACTGTTGCACTACAACGTCTGTTTTGGCTTTGAACTTCGCTGCATCTTCTTCTGTCCACCAGTCAGAAAGATTACCTTGGGCATCGTATTGACGTCCCTGATCGTCAAAACCATGGGTCATTTCATGTCCTATAACAGCTCCTATCCCCCCATAATTAAATGCGTCATCTGCAGCATTATCAAAGAAAGGAAATTGCAAAATTCCAGCTGGGAAAACGATTTCATTCAAACTTGGATTGTAATAAGCATTGACCGTAGGAGGTGACATAAGCCATTCCGTTCGATCAACTGGCCGATTTAACTTTCTAACCATGTATTGATAAGAAAATTTATTCGCGGCAACAACATTCTCCCAATATACCTTACCTATGTCAAGTTTAGAATAGTCACGCCATTTGTCAGGATAACCTATTTTTCTCATAAAAGCATGAAGTTTGAGTTCTGCTTTTTTCTTTGTGCTTTCACTCATCCAATCCAAGCCTTTGATTCTTTTTTCAAAAACTCTAGCCAAATTGTCCACCAATTCTAGCATACGCTTTTTTGCTTCTGGCTTGAAATGCTGCTTCACATACTCTTGTCCTAGCAATTCGCCGATATTATCATCAACTACGGCAAGCACTCTTTCCATCTTTCTTTTGTTCTTTTTGACCTGAAAGTGCTTTGCTATAATTGAATTGAGTTTTTACGAAATCGTCGCTCAGATACCCTGCGGCTTTTCTTAAAACATTCCATTTCAAATAAATTTTCCAATCCTCAACAGAGGTCTCGACCAATTTAGTGTTGATGGCTTCAAAAAAGGCTGGCTGACCAACTAAGACATAATGGTATGAAGCGCCCAATTTGTTCAAAAAGTCATTTGCGTTGATATTGGTAAGTAAACTTTGAAACTTTGGAATTTCTAACTTATTATAATTTTTAACAGGATCGCGAAGCTCCACCCTTGATGAAGATTTACTAGCCAAAGATTTTTCAAATTCAAAAATTCTACCTTGAATTTGGGCAGCATCCGAAGGACTAGTTCCAATCAGTTCGAACATTCTGGTGATATAATCCTTATAGGCATTTCGAATTTTGAGAGTCCTTTCATCAGATTTTGTGTAATAATCCTTGTCTGGCATCCCTAATCCACCTTGTTGGAATTGAGGAACCACGGCAGTACTATTTTTGTCGTCTTGATATACATAAAAACTGAACAATGGTCCGATACCTTCCTTGTGCTGTTCTGCAAGTTCATTAATGATATCTTCTTTGGTTTTAATTTTATTTATTCTTTCTAAAAAAGGCAATAATGGCGTCATTCCAGCTTTCTCGATGGCGATGGTATCCATTCCACTTTTATAGAAATCACCTATTTTTTGCAATAAAGACCCCTTTTTTCTGGTGTTTGCTTGCGGCAGATTCTAGCAGTTTTTTACATGCATCGAGGTTAAATTCTTGCAACTCATTGAATGAGCCCCAACGCGATTCTGTAGATGGAATGGGATTATTTTTTTGCCAATTGCCGTTGGCGTATTTATAAAAATTATCACCAGGACGACTGGTCATATCAAAATTGGCTGCATCTATGAATTTCTTGCTAGCATTTTGAGCTAGAGAAAATTGAATTTGCGAAAAACAATTACACATAATAATTAAGGCCAGGAGTTTAAATTTCATAATAAAAAATTTATCAAACATTTTATTCTTAATCTCAGTTCGGTCTTTTGTATTTATTTCGATTATTGTTGCTTTTTTTCTTATTGTTCTTAGGAGGTGGATTGCTCTGCACGTAATTTTTCTTTGGATTAGCATTGGTTAAAGCGTCCAAATTGACATTTTCGTCCAATTTAAGGTTGCCTTTGCTGAGCGTATTTAAGTCGTTTACTATGATATTATCATTGATATAATGCTCTTTGTTATAGGTAGAATAGGCCAATTTCATAAAATTTCCGATCAACTCCGTGAATGCAGCTTTTTTTGCTTGATCTTCCATTAAAATAGCTTTGTTAATCATTGATTTCAAATGATTTCCATAGTGTCTAAATTCCATCAATGGCTTTGGATATTCTAATGTTGGTGGCTTTTTAAAATATTCTCCATGAGAAAAAGTGATTCCTTCTGGCGGATCTACATCTAAATCGAAATCTGCGATGATATAAATGTGTTTCCAGAGTTTTTCCTTATAATCTTCGTAGTTTTTTGCATTGGGTTGCAGTAAAAACATGAGCTGGATTATCTTTTCAACATAGGCCTGCCGCACCTCTTTCTTTTCTATTTTTTTGGCTGCAGATACTAATTTTTGTATGTAGCGACCGTATTCAGAAATCCGCAAACTTTCTCTTTGCGAATTGTATTCCATATTTAATTCTTTCATAATTATTTTTTATTCGACTGTCACCGATTTTGCTAAGTTTCTGGGTTGATCAACATTACAGCCTCTCATTATAGCTATATGATACGACAAAAGTTGTAACGGAATGACCGATAAGAATGGCGCCAATTCATCCATAGTAGCAGGGATCTCAATGGTATAATCTGCTATCTTTTTGATTTCCGTGTCGCCTTCATTGACGATGGCTATGACGATTCCTTTTCTTGCTTTTACTTCCTGGATATTGCTGACAACTTTATCGTAGTTATTGGTATTATTAGCGAGGACTACCACTGGCATTTTTTCATCTATCAATGCAATTGGACCATGCTTCATCTCAGCCGCAGGATAGCCTTCGGCGTGTATATAGGAGATTTCTTTTAGTTTCAATGCACCCTCTAAGGCCACAGGGAAATTATATCCTCGACCTAAATAAATAGCATTAGGGCTATCTTGAATCTCTGACGCAATATATCTAACCTTTTCATTTAATTCTAAAACTTGGCGAATCTTATCAGGTATATTGACCAATTCTTTCATCAATTTGCCTAAAAACTCTTTATCTACGCTATCCCTCAATTGTGCAATACGCATAGCCAGTAGTGTCAATAACGTAAGCTGTCCAGTAAATGCTTTGGTTGAAGCGACTCCAATTTCGGGACCAGCGTGTATATATGATCCAGCATGTGTTAACCTTGCTATAGATGATCCTACAACATTTACTATCCCATATATTAATGCTCCTTTATCTCTAGCCAATTCCAAAGCAGCTAAAGTATCTGCAGTCTCTCCTGATTGCGATAGAGCTATTACAACGTCATCTTCGTTGATGACAGGGTTCCTGTACCTGAATTCTGAAGCATACTCAACCTCTACAGGCAATCTAGCTAGATCTTCGACAAGATACTCCCCTATCAAACCCGCATGCCACGAAGTCCCACAGGCGACGATGATAAGTCTCTTTGCTTTCTTGATACGTTCTTGGAATTCGTTGATACCTCCTAATTTTATCCAACCTTCCTCAATATTTATTCGACCTCTCATACCATCTGCTATGGTATCGGGCTGTTGATAAATTTCCTTTAGCATGAAAGAATCATATCCACCTTTTTCAAGAGCTTCTAGCTTCATTTCCAACTCATGAATCTCTGGGTCTTGCACTTCATTTTCAATGTTAATGATTTCTAAAGAATTGTGATGAATGATCGCAATTTCTTCATCCTGCAAGTAAATGACTCTGTTGGTATATTCGATGATGGGGGTCGCATCAGATGCTATAAAAAATTCGTCTTTTCCAAGGCCGATAACAAGCGGACTGGCTTTTCTAGCAGCTACCAATTTATTGGGATCTTCCTTGTCAACTACCACGATTGCATAGGCACCAATAACCCTTTTTAGCGCTTTACGAACTGCCTCCTCAAGCTTTAGCCCATCTCTTTTTTGAAATTCTTCGATGACATGAACTAAAACTTCAGTATCCGTATCGCTAATAAAAGTATGACCAAGATTCTCTAACGCAGATTTTAGTGTAGAATAGTTTTCTATTATCCCGTTATGGATGATCGCAAGACGTTGATTGTGTGAATAATGTGGATGGGCATTGACATCGTTAGGTGGACCGTGGGTAGCCCATCTTGTATGACCAATACCAACATTACCACTGGTATTTAAGCCTTTGACAGATGCTTCTAGATCGGATACTTTTCCTTTCTTTTTGAACATTTTTAATTCGCCATCCAAAATTGCCACACCTGCACTATCATACCCTCTATATTCCAACCTTTGCAAGCCTTTAATGATGATTGGATATGCTTCCTGCTTTCCAATATAACCTACAATACCACACATATTGCTATTTTTTTAAATATAATATATCAAATTTACAAATAATGAATGACATTATTTACAATTATAAACGACTAAAGTTTAGTATATGCTACTTTCAACTTGATTGGATGTTTTGGATGGTTAGGGCCAGCCAATATCAAACGTCTCGGATTTTCTGCTTCGTTAAACAAAGAAATATATATAGTCCTTGAAGCTTGATTTTTAGCTACCCGCTGCAAGTAGGTCGATAAGTTTATTTTAAATGATTTTACACCCGTAGAATCATTTTTTATTAAATATCCGCCAAAATACCTGAATGCACTGAACCCTGCACTCAATGAAAGGAAAGCATCATCCACCATTTCGAATTGGTTTCCTCTTTTTTGGTAAACCATCAACTGCGGAGGCACCTTATTTTGATACAACGCGAGGTCGTTGCTTTGATCCAAAACCGTCAATTCTAATTCGGCATAATTGATGATGTTTCTATTCAATGTGCTCAAGTCCGGCAGTTCTATTTTTGCCATAGGTCCTGACATACCTTGTATGAATAAAATGCTATCCACAGATGTATTTCCTATATATTGTTGTATCGGAGCCGAGCTTCCATCGATTTTAAAATAGTTTGTTTTGGGAGACGCGAATGATAAAGGCAAAATAAAACTAAACTTTGCTGTATCATTTTTGGTATAATACAATCTTATGGCACCATCTCGAACAGGAAGATCGAAATCAAACCCTAGAATACAATCTGTATTACCTACAGATTTTATATGAACACCTTTCATTGCTCTTCTGAAGGCAGAAATATTGTTAAGTACTGTATCAGGCAAATCCATAATAGTCTGCCCAAAAGCCTGATCTAATCGAATCCTAAGCGACGGATTGACTGCATTGGTATCACATCGACCAGGGATCGAATTGCAATCAATTTCTGTAGAACCAGTCTTGGGTCGGGGATAAAAATTATTTAGGCTACCCAAAAGTTCTCCACTAGGATAAGAAACATTGGAGTAAAAATCTCTTACTTTGGCAGTAGAAGGCAATGTATCGGTCAGTTTTCTTACTTCTAAACTAAATTGTTTAAGTGTATCCCCCCACAAGTACAAAGCTGTCGTGTCATAAGGAAGCACCAAAACTATAGAATCGAGTCTATGTCCTTTGAATGGCGTTGCAGTGTCCAATTTTTCTATTTGCAGATACATTTCTGCTTCAGATTTTCCAAAAATAGGATCATTTACTTTTCCTAAAAGGTAAATATTTCCTTTAGTAGTTTGTGAAGCATCGTAGGTTATAACAGGCTGTCCTGCTATCGTATGTCCAGTAACTTTCAAGGTATCGTCGAAGGCAACCTTTATTTCGTCAAGAGCTATAAGTGATTTTCCTATTTCTGAATCTTTGTTGCAACTAGCTGCAAAAAAGACGACAACTATACCAAAAATAAAAGCATGTAGGCTTTTCAAGTTTATTATTTTCATTAACACTAAAGGTCTTATTTCAGAATTTTTGTAAAAATATTTAAAGTCAACTGTAACAACGTGTCTTCACCCTGAACATATTGTATATTCTTGCATTTTGACTTTATCCCAGTCAAGGTAGCTTCATCCATTTCATCAGAAGTGACGATTACGCAATCTGAGTACTTAGATGCACCTTGGTGCAAATTTAGTTGCTTATCAGCATAGAAATGCTTGATATCAGCCTCTACCATTTGATTTGTGGTAGCTTTTGGGTGAAAATTCTCCGCTAAAAAGGTATCCTTTTCATGGTTGTAAGCAGCATAAACAATTTTGGATTGTTTGAATATGGGATCTGTCTTATAAGTGGTTTTTAGGTACATTGGTATCAAGCTCGTCATCCAACCGTGTAAGTAAACTATATCTGGAGCCCAACCAAATTTTCTAACTATTTCGATAGCACTTTTATTGAAAAAAAACAATCTTTCAAGATTGTCATCAAAAAATTCACCCTCTTCATTCTTGAAAATGAATTTTCTTTTGAATAATTCGAAATTATCTAAAAAATAAACTTGCATCCTAGAGTTTGGTATAGAAGCAACTTTTATAATCAAAGGATAATCGTCATCGTCCACGATGATGTTCATGCCCGACAGTCTCACTACTTCGTGTAGCTTGTGTCTCCTTTCATTGATAACTCCAAAGCATGGCATCAATACCCTAAGGTCATATCCTGCCTCTCCTAGGCTGATAGGCAAGTTCCTGACCAAATTCGATACTTCCGTATCCAATGTATAGGGGTCCATCTCCTGAGTTACAAATAATATCCTTTTTTTACTCATTTTCAATACTTTACAAAAGTAATCTACACGTTAATCGTGCAAAGATACGACAAATGAACTACAAACTATAATTATATTAGTTGGTCTAAAATTTCGCACCCAAGACATAGGGCAGCATAGCTCTCCAAGTGGGCCAATCGTGTGGCATATCCGCTCCCCATATATCTAGGTCATGTGGAATTCCTTTTGAATCCAATAAGGCCGAAAACTTGCGAGAAGCATTTGGCGTCTCGTAGTTTCCACTTCCAGACAGGATATGTATGTGTTTGCTTTTTCTCATCAATGGCAAATAATAATCGTCGTTCAGATTTTGGAGATAACTCATCGGGCTGTTAAAATAAACATCCGTATCAAAATAGTCATCCGTGTAGGTAGTCAAATCGTAATTTCCGCTCATAGCAATGGTGCCTGCGATCAAATCTGGTCTTTTAAAGAACAAATTGCAAGCGTGTAAGGCACCCAAAGATGCACCTGTTGTTATAATTGGAGTATCTGCACTTGTATGCGCCTTGATATAAGGAATTACTTCGTTGTAAATATAATCATTGAATTGTTGATGCCTTATGCTTTTGTGCCTAGGGTACATTTTCTTGTTAAGCCATGATTCTGAATTGATGCTATTTATAGAGAAAACTTTGACCTTACCTGATTCTATTAGAGGTTTTATGGCATCGATTAGCAGAAAACGTTCGTACTCAAGGTAGTCCGCAGCGGCTGTAGGCAACATTAATAATGCAAATCCAAAATGACCGTAAGTGACGATTTCCATATTTTTATTGAGCGATGGACTAAACCACTGATCGAGAACTCTATTCATACTTGTTTTTCCTTTTGAATGATAATTTAAATTTTCTTGATTAGAAGGTGCGAATGTAAGGCATTTTATGGTTACTACTGTGAATTTTGACAGTTTTTTTTAGGTTCTAAAACACTCGACTTAAAATCAATTCAAGGATTGGGCCATTTTATATCACCATGCAATTTGAACGATTTTATTAAAAAATAAATTCAAATATAAATCATAGAGCTATTGTTACTATATTTCACCTAATTGTGATATTTAATTTTGCACATTAGCCGTAATACCAATTATTTAAAACCATTATTTATATTATAAAATATCGTTATGGCATCATATTTGTTATGTAAATAGCAATGGAATTAAAATGTTAAATTTCAATTTTTAGGACATTTCTTAAAATTTGAATCCTTTTAATTTCAATTTTGTACTTTTGGATTCGTAAAACAAAAACTAACTTTAAGATGAAGTTCAGCCCTTGGGCTATGCCCTTTATTTTTGGCAAATACATTCGTGAAAGCATAGTTATACTTGCTTTGGGTTTGCTTATCTTTTTATTAATAATACAACCATTCTGATGGATTTTTGTCCATTTCCATACTAAATGTTAAAGATGACTAAACTGTCATCATTCTTGTTTAAGGTTTTAGTAAAATTTGCTCAAATTTATTTGCTAGTGGGCATTGTAAAACTAAATTGAGTTATTTTTATTTATTAATTATACCAAAAGTCCAATTTTTAAAAGTCAAATACATTTTCGAAAATGTCATATAATTTTGTAGAATCTAAGTTGCAAGTAATAATCAAGCAGTTTTTGTCGGAGAGTTTCAATCTAGAAATGGAAATCCCTCTCCAATGGATTACAGCTACTAAGAAAGAACATGTTGGGGACTTTACTCTGACAGTATTCAATATTGCCAAATCAGTAAATTTGCCTCCAGAAAAAGTAGCAACCGACTTGGGTAATTTTATTCTGCAAAACGATACAGATTTTGTCGAATTTCAGGTGATTAAGGGCTTTTTGAATTTAAAATTATCCAACAAAGAATTGCTGGAAATATTAAATAAAATCTCAAGCAATCTCGAGTACGGAATAAAACCGAAGAATGGAGAGACTGTTCTGGTCGAATTCTGCTCCCCCAACACTAATAAGCCCCTACATCTTGGTCATGTTCGAAATATATTGTTAGGATGGAGTACCTACAAAATACTTGGAACTCAAGGATACGACGTAAAGAAAGTGCAAATCATCAATGATCGAGGTATAGCCATCTGTAAGTCAATGCTGGCTTGGAAATTGTTCGGGGAAGGTCAAGTTCCATCACCGACCAAGAAAGGTGACCACCTTGTGGGTGATATGTACGTACTTTTCGAGCAAAAGTTCAAAGAAGAATATTCAACTTGGCAAGATTCAGTTGCTGGCAAGGCAATTTACGAGGAGAAAAAGAAAGAAGATGAAACCCAATCTGACTTTTTCAAAAGATATAAAAATGATTATTTCAACCTAGAAAGTAATTTGGGCTTGCAAGCTCGTAAAATGCTCCAAAAATGGGAAGATGGCGATGTAGAGGTTAAAACTCTTTGGGCACAACTCAATGGCTGGGTTTACGATGGGTTCGCAGAAACATTTAAACGCCTAAGAGTAGATTTTGATCAATTGGATTATGAATCTGAAACCTATTTACTTGGAAAAGACATCATCAATGAAGGACTCGAAAAATCGGTGTTTTATAAAAAGCCCGATAATTCAGTTTGGATAGACCTCACTGATAAAAAATTGGATCATAAGGTTGTTTTGAGGGCAGATGGCACTTCTGTATATATAACACAGGACATAGGTACAGCCAATATGCGCTATAAGCAATGGAATCCTAGCAAAATGATATACGTAGTAGCAGATGAGCAAAACTACCATTTTCAGGCATTGTTTGAGACAATGAAAAAACTTCAAGAACCATATGCAGATGGCTTGTTTCATTTATCATATGGCATGGTTGAGTTGCCCAGTGGAAGGATGAAATCTCGCGAAGGTACGGTAGTAGATGCAGACGATTTGATCGATGAAATTACAGCCGAGGTCTCAACCAATACGCTCGAGAGAGAAGAATTGGCTGCATTGACACCTGCAGAAAAAAATGATATCGTAAATGATATAAGCTTAGCGGCAATTAAATTTTTTATCTTAAAAGTACAGCCGAAGAAGCGAATGATTTTTGATCCTTCAGAGTCAGTTGATTTGCAAGGGCATACCGGCCCTTATATCCAAAATGCCTATGTACGTATTCAATCCTTGTTGAGGAAAACACCAATAGATTTGGTTTTGGACTCAAATGTTTACACACACATCAACGAAGATGAAAAAGATATAATCCTTCATTTGTACTATTATCCATACGTACTAGAAGAGGCCAGTAATACTTATGATCCTTCGGTCGTAGCCCACTTTGCATACCAATTGGCCAAATATTATCATAAATTTTATCACAACAACTCCATTTTATTGGCAAAAGAGCCTGGTGCAAGAGATTTCAGACTGGTATTATGTAGAGTAACTGCCAGATTGCTCGCCCATTCAATGAATTTATTGGGCATAGATATGCCTGACAGAATGTAAGCGGGTTATCATTTGAGGAAAAATTGGGTTCTCATCTTTTTAGTGTAACTGGAGCTATTTTTTAGGATTTTTTATACTTAAGAAGAGAAATAATAAAATTTATTTTTATCTTTCAGTCGAAAGGGATACT
Organism: Saprospiraceae bacterium; assembly: GCA_016720635.1. GTDB lineage: Bacteria > Bacteroidota > Bacteroidia > Chitinophagales > Saprospiraceae > JADKKF01. Next base: position 150,360 of record JADKKF010000007.1, on the reverse strand, counting down.
TCTGCGTAGTAGTGACCTTTAGGATAATTTGATTTGAATGTAAAAATGAATTAAAAATTATGGCTGATTTAAGTATTGATTTTTTAGGCATAAAATCCCCGAATCCTTTTTGGTTGGCATCAGCACCTCCAACAGACAAAAATACAATGTCATTAGAGCTTTTGAGGCTGGTTGGGGCGGTGTGGTTTGGAAGACCTTAGGATCTCAAGTAAAAAATGTTTCTTCTAGATATTCATCTGTCAATTTTGGGTCTCAGAAGATCATGGGATTCAACAATATCGAATTGATCTCCGATCGGCCATTGGCCATTAATTTAAAGGAAATAAAAGAAACTGTCAGGGAGTTTCCAGATAGAGCAATGATCGTGTCCTTAATGGCTGACAACTACCGAGAAGCGTGGCACACACTCATAAAACAAGTTGAAGATACAGGTGCGCACGGGATAGAACTCAATTTTGGATGTCCACATGGCATGATCGAAAGAGGTATGGGCGCAGTGGTAGGGCAAGACCCAGAAATAGCAAAGATGGTCGTGGAATGGGTCATGGAAGCCGCAACAATCCCTGTGATTACCAAGCTCACCCCAAATGTTCATTCTGTCGTACCGACGGGTTTGGCGGCCATTCAAGGAGGCACGGATGCGCTTTCTCTCATCAACACAATTCAATCGGTTACTGGCATAGATTTGGACACCTTGGTGCCTAATCCAAATGTTGGTGGGCAATCTGTGTACGGTGGATATTGCGGTCCAGCGGTCAAGCCCATCGCACTAAAATTCTTGTCTACCCTTTCAAAAAATCCACAAACGAATAAAGTTCCAATTTCTGGAATTGGCGGGATCACAACTTGGGAAGACGCCGTAGAATTTATTTTGTTAGGTTCATCCTCGCTACAGGTTTGCACCGCAGCCATGAGATATGGCTTCAGGATCATAGAAGACCTCTGTGAAGGGATGTCCAATTGGATGGATGCAAAGGGATTTCACAGTATTGAGGATTTTAGAGGAAAATCGGTTCAGTATCTTACGGACTGGGAACAATTGGATTTGAATTTTCATATTGTCGCCAATATAAACCAAGATAAATGTGTCCATTGTGGGCTTTGTTATATTGCTTGTGAAGACACATCCCATCAGTCCATTTTCAAGGTAGATGGAAATCCGTACAATACTTATACCATCAATGAAGAAGAATGTGTAGGCTGTAATTTATGCAAGTTGGTTTGTCCTGTAGATGAATGCATAACTATGGTTGAAAAGCGCAAAGGGGATGAAAACATCAATTGGATCGAATATCAAAAAAGAGGATTGCCACTCAACGATCACTAATTATATCAAAGAGTAAAGATGGATAAATTTATGGAAAGGGCCATTGCTATGGCTCAAAAGAGCAAATCTGAGGGTGGTATTCCGATCGGATCAGTTTTGGTACGAAATGGGGAGCTTTTGGCAGAAGGTCATAATAAAAGAGTACAAGAGCTCAATCCAATCCTACATGGTGAGATGGATTGCCTGAACAATGCAGGGAGGATTGGTTCTTTTGCAGGAACTACCATATATTCAACCCTGATGCCATGCTATATGTGTGCAGGTACGATCGTCCAATTCAAAATCAAAAAAGTAATAGTTGGTGAATCAAGAACATTCGAAGGAGCTAGGGAATTTATGGAATCTCATGGCGTAGAGGTGATTGATTTGGACTTGCCTGAATGTGTGAACATGATGGAAGATTTTATCGAAAAAAATCCAAAACTTTGGAACGAAGATATCGGTGAATTATAAGATTCTCGTTTAGTAAAAACAAAGATTCCTTATGGAATATTTTGGCTTAAAAAATTTTTGCAAAAAGAAATAATATTTTGAGAAATATCAAAGAACGCATCCCCAAACATATACCCTATTGGATATTTGCGGCGTCTGTTTTAGTTGGGCTGACATTACCGATATTGATCCAAGAAGGGATGTTCATGGATGCCATGTTATACACGTCCGTATCACACAATCTTGGTCAAGGAATTGGAACTTTTTGGTTTCCTCAATTCAGCAAATTAAATTTGTATGGTTTGAGTGCTTTCCATGAACAGCCGCCTTTGGTTTTTGGGATTCAAGCATTGTTTTTTAAGGTACTCGGAGATTCGGTTTATGTGGAGCGATTTTATACATTTACATGTTTGGTAGTCACTGCTTTGCTGATTGTAGTTCTTTGGCGTGAAATATTCAAGAAAAACGAAGAATTCAAGGGACTAGGTTGGCTTCCTTTGATTTTATGGATAACGATCCCAGTGTGTTTTTGGTCTTTTTCAAACAATATGCATGAAAATACGATGGGAATTTTCACTCTGGCTTCAGTGTATTTTAGCTATCGAGGATTGAGGTCTCAGGATAAAAATATTTTGTGGTTTCTATTGGCTGGATTTGCCATATTTTTAGCAACGATGAGCAAAGGTATTCCAGGTTTTTTTCCACTAGGTGTTCCGATTTTATATTGGTTGGTTTTTAGGTCCATTAGCTTGAAGGAGGGAATTTATTTTACGCTCAAAATATTGTTTGTCCCCTTTCTCTTGTATTCTATTCTTTTTGTTTTACCCGAAAGCAGTCAAAGTTTGTCCACCTATCTTTTTGAGCGAGCATTGCATAGAATAAACTCGGATCCTACCGTTTCCTCTAGGTTTTATGTATTTGAAAGATTGTTTAGTGAGTTGATCCCTCAAATTTTGATTACAGGCCTGATTGTTTTCATCACGAGGAAGCGAGGTTATTTGACTAAGATAAGAGAGAACAAGCGCGATATCGTATTTTTCTTTCTCCTAGGCATATCTGGGTCTCTTCCATTGGTTTTGACGATGGTTCAAAAAGGCTTTTACATGGTTCCTTCTTTACCATTTTTTGGTATAGTATTTGGATTGATATTGGCACCAATGGCACTGGATCTGGTGAATCTTTATACATCAAAGGTAAAATTATTGCTTTTGCTCTCGGTCTTAGTATTCGGTGGCGTTTTAATTTTCGCAGGTTGCCAAATTGGAAAAATATCTAGGGACAAAGAACTGATTCAAGACATAAAAAAAATTGGTGGAATTGTACCAAAATATTCGGTGGTCAGAGGCCCTAAAGATTTGTTGAATGATTGGGAATTGCAATGTTATCTAATGAGATATCTTAACATTAGCATCGACAAAAGACCAACAAGTCAATTCCTAATCTTGAAGAAGAATCTCGAAATTCTAAATTCGAATTCTTATAAAAAGGTGGCTATTCAAACAGATTTATACGAATTATACCAAAAAATACCAGTAAAATGAAAGTTGAAATTAATGATTTTGTTACACGGCCAATCTCAGAAGTTTTTCGAGCAATTGTGGATAAAAATCAATTGGTTGGGTATTTTGCATCAAGCGCAAGTAACGATCTGAAAAGCGGAATTGATGTAGAATGGGAATTCGCTGACTACGGGGTTTCTTGTATTATTCAAAGCATTCAAGTTCAAGAGAATGAGTTCATTACATTCGAATGGGAGGTAGAAAACAAAATGAGAAAGGTAAACATTACGCTCTCTAAAGTTGAAGATCAAAAAACAAAGATAAATATAACGGAGGAATTTTATTCCCTTGAAGAAGTAAGAACAATGATGGGCCAGACGCAAGGCTGGACTGATTTTTCATGTTCTTTGAAGGCATACTTGTACACAGGGATAAATCTTAGAAACGGATTAAAATCTAGATTAAAAATATAGCAAACCATTTATCAAATAATAAAAGTTTCAGAAATGGGAACAAACAGAACCTCGATTCAACATTCTTTATAATATCAAAACAATTGTCATTTTGCGCCACCACCTAAGGCTCGATACAAATCAACCACAGCAATTAACCGTCCATAATTAGCATTCAAATAACTCAGCTGCGCACTTAGTTCGTTTTCTTGGGCACGCAACACTTCCAAATAATTTGCCATACCATTATTTACTAATTCCTGAGAATATTCCGTCGCCAGACGATATGAATTATACTCTTGCTGTTTAAGTGACATTAGTTCCGTTTGTGTTTGATACAAGGCCAAAGCGTTTGACACCTCGTTAGCTGCAACTAAAATAGATTTGCGATATTGGAGATAGGCAATTTGTTGATTGGCCATTGCTATTTCTTTTTGTGTCCTCAATTGTCTTTTATTCCAAATTGGTTGCGTAAGCGAAGCTACCGTATTTACAAATAAAGATTTAAGACTGAACAATCGATCAATATCAACACTTTGCAAACCTGTATTTGCCGTAATTCTTAATGATGGGTAAAAGTTGGCTTGTGCTACATTGGATAATTCAAAAGCATTGACCAATTCATATTCTGCAGCTCTTATATCTGGTCGGTTTTTTAATAAATCGTAAGGCACACTATATAATAATTTATGATTAATAGTTTGTTGGTCGAGGTGCGTTCTTTCCAATTTATGAGGACTTTGATTTAATAAAATAGCTAATGCATTTTCGGTAATTGTCCTTTGGTTTTCAATATTAACTAACAATCCTTTTGCGTTCAATAAAAGAGCTTCGCTTTGTTTTACGGCTGCCTCTGTCAAAGTCCCAGCAACTTTCAAGGCTTTGGTTGTTTCAAGCGATTTAGTTCTTGTAATTATAGTAGATTCAGTGATCCTAAATTGTTCATCCAGCACCAATAGTTGATAGTATAATTTGGCCACATTGCCCACCAATAAAGACTGATAGGCTTGAGCACTTGCTACTGTGCTTAACAATGCAGCTTGGGATGCTCTTTTAGCACTGCTAATTTTTCCCCACACGTCTAGTTCCCAGCCCAATGAAAACGGAATACCATACTGGACGAGATGTCTTCTTTCTCCAAAAAGTTGGCCAAATTGGGTATTTAATGATTGCGAATTATAGGAGACCTCTGGCGCTATTGCCACCGATGGAAAAAATTGAGCTTTGGCTTGCTGATAATAAGATTGGCTGGTTTTAATCTTCTCAACAGCCATTTTTAAATCTAAATTCTCTTTAAGTGCTACATCTATATAGTTTTTCAATAAAGTATCCTTGAAGAACTCGCCCCAAACAATATTGGCAATCGAGCTGGAATCTTTCTGATTTATTTCGGCTCTGAACATGTCAGGCTGCACTAAAAATGCCTCATTTCGGGTATATTTTTTACTAACAAAACAAGATTGTAATAAAACCGAAAACAGTATAATTAGTATTATGTATGCTTTTTTATTCATTAAATGCCGTATTCATTTATTGTTCAAATTTTACTGGTTTAATCTTTTCTTGTAGCCATTGAAATAACACAAATAGCACTGGAATAACTATCAAACCTAAAATAGTTCCAACCAATAACCCGACTGCAGCCCCAGTACCTATACTTCTATTGCCTACAGCCCCTATCCCAGATGCTAATACCAACGGCAGCATGCCAAAAATAAAAGCAAAAGAAGTCATCAAAATAGGTCTAAGTCTGGCTTTAGCTGCATTTATTGCCGCATTTATAATTGTCTCGCCATGCCTTCTTCTTTGCACTGCAAATTCCACGATCAAAATAGCATTCTTGGCCAAAAGACCGACCAGCATTACCAATGCAATCTGAAAGTAAATATTATTCTCTAATCCAGCCAACCACTGCCCTAAAAAAGCCCCCATTACACCAAATGGTAAAGACAAAATAACAGCCAAAGGCAACATATAGCTTTCGTATTGGGCTGACAAAATAAAATACACAAACAAAACACTCAACATAAATATCAATAATGTTTGAGAGCCAGCATTGATTTCCTCCCTAGTCAATCCAGTATAATCAATAGAAAAATCACTCGGCAAACTATTATTGGCAACTTGTTGAATGGCTGCGATAGCGTTACCTGTACTATACCCCTCAGCATTAGCCCCAGTAATCTTAACAGAAGTAAATAAGTTATAACGATTCAGAGACTGAGGGCCATATACTTTATTCAATGTCACAAACTGTGCTATCGGAGTCATTTGTCCAGTCCGAGTTCGGACATACAATTCATTTAAACTTTGTGGGTCTTTTCGAGCCTCAGGCAATGCTTGAACCATAACGCGATATTGTTTTCCATACTTTGAAAAATCCGCCGCATATACCCCACCAATATATCCTTGCATTACAGACAAGATATTAGAAACTGAAACTCCAGCTCCCTCTGCCCTAGGTACATCAATTTCCATTTTATATTGTGGAAAACTAGTATTAAAAGAAGTCTGTGCAAATTCAATTTCAGGCCTCTGCATCAAGGCATCCATGAAATACTGCGCGGTTTTGTCTATTTTTTCTATTTCATTGCCAGCCTTATCTAATAATACAAATTCAAAACCTGCATTACTTCCAAATCCAGGGACACTTGGAGGGCTAAAAAATACAATTTTTGCATCAGCGATAGTAGAACCCACACCAAATAATTGTTTTGTAATATTTTCTACACTTTGACTGTTGTCGCCATTTCTTTGGTTAAATGGGCTGAGTCTGATAAAGGCTAACCCATTGTTGCTACCGTTTCCTGAAAAGAAACTTCTACCTGTAGAGAAAGTCAATGCTTTTACTCCTTTAATTTTTGTGACTTTGGCTTCTAATTCCTTTAATACGCCATACGTTCTTTCCATTGAAGCTCCTGCAGGTAATTCTACATTAGTAAATATTATACCTCGATCTTCACTAGGAACAAAACCAGAAGGCATAGATTTATTAATAAAAAAAATAGCTGATGCCGATACAATAAACATTGCAATAACGATCCATTTTCGATGCACCAATTTTGTAAATATTCTGCCGTACCTTTCAGTGATAGTACTGAATGCTATATTGAATTTGTAGAAAAATTTTTGTAAAATATTCTTTTTTTCATACGTTTCATCAGGTCTGTGTTTTTTTAAAAATAATGCACTTAACATTGGGCTTAATGTCAAGGCATTGACCGCAGAAATGATAATCGCCACAATTAGTGTAATCCCGAACTGTTTATAAAATACTCCTGTAGGGCCTGTAATAAAAGTAACAGGAATAAATACGGCGGCCATCACAAGGGTAATTGAAATAATCGCACCAGAGATTTCATGCATCGCCTTGGTGGTTGCTTGGTGGCTATCTTGCTTATTATGTTCCAATTTGGCGTGAACCGCTTCTACCACTACAATAGCATCGTCCACTACAATCCCGATGGCCAAAACTAATGCAAAGAGTGTGAGAAGATTCAGCGAGAAACCAAATAAGTTTAAAAAGAAAAATGAACCAATAATAGAAACTGGAACGGCGATAGCGGGTATCAATGTGGAACGAAAATCTTGCAAGAAAATATATACCACTAAAAATACCAACAGAAATGCTTCGATTAAGGTCACCATCACTTTTGTTATGGATGCTTCCAAAAATTCGTTTGTATCGTAGTTGATGGTATAATGTATTCCTTCGGGCAATTTCAACTTCTGCAAAAAGTCTTTAATATTATTATTAATATCCCTTGCATTTGAGCCAGGTGTTTGGAATATACCCATACTTAAGGCAGGATAGCCTTGATTCTCCCCAATTCCAGCATAAGACAAGGCATCTAATTTCACATCGGCTACATCTTTCAATTTCAATAACTGACCACTGTTCAGAGAGCGTATAACTATGTCCCCATATTCTGCTTCGGTTGTGTATTTGCCTTTGTATCGGATAATATATTCGAATGAGCTACCCGAATTGCTTCCGATCTGTCCAGCAGCAGCCTCTTTACTTTGAGCATTGATAGCATCGATGACGTCGCTAGGGTCTAATCCATAATTGGCTAATTTTTCTGGTTTCAACCAGATTCTCATTGAATATGTCTTCCCACCAAAAAGGTTGGCATCGCCGACCCCACTTATTCTTTTTATTTCAGGTACTACATTAATGTCGATATAATTTTGCAAAAAAACTTCATCATAATCCTTATTTGCTGTATAAAACGACAGATACATCAATGCACTTGTTTGTTGTTTTTGAGTTACAACACCACTTCGAGTGACTTCAACTGGCAATAAAGGAGTTGCTCGTGCTACTCTGTTCTGTACATTAACTGCCGCTATATCTGGATTAACTCCTTGCTTAAAAAAAACTTCTATGCTAGCCGAACCGTTATTATTGGCGGTAGAAGTAATATACTCCATACCTTCGACTCCATTAATTTGTTCTTCGATAGGGATTATGACACTTTCTAGGACAGTCAGTGCATTTGCACCTGGATAATTTGCAGAAACACGAACCGTTGGCGGCGCTATATCTGGATATTGTGTGACTGGCAATCCAATTAATCCTAAAACTCCTAATATCACTATTAGAATTGATATAACAGAGGAAAGTACTGGCCTTTCAATAAATTGGCTGATCATTAGAATTTTGGCTTTAGATTACTTATAATGCTGTCCGTAGTAGTCAATTGTGCATTTACTCTCATACCTGTCTTGAGTGTTCCTACACCTTGGGCAGCAATTTTTTCACCCACTTTTACACCATCCTTGATAATGCCCATATTGTTAGTTCTTGCAGAGACATTTACTTTTGTCGCCACAACAGAATCATTGACTATCTTGTACAAAAATACATTTCCCTGTTGTTCATAAAGTGCAGATTCTGGCACAACCAATGCGTTTTTGTATTGTTTTGGAATACGAATTTTCCCTGTATTGCCATTGGTTAATAGTCCATTTGGATTTGGAAATGAAACCCTAAATTGAATACTCCCCGTGGTAGGATCTATTTGTCCCGTAACGGTCGTTATTTTTCCTTTTTCGGGATAAATGCTTTCATTTGCTAAAACCAAATCTACCATAGGTAAATTACGAATTTTATCGTTGACGGTTTTGCCATCAATATTATTAAGGAAATCCAAATACTCGGCCTCATTCATAGAAAAATAAGCATATAAGGCCCTCGTATCAGAAATGGAGGTGATAGGCATAGGGTCGGACGGACCGACTAAAGCCCCTTTTCTAAAATTGATTTTACCTAATATACCACTTATGGGCGCTCTGATATTAGAATAGTCCGCATTTGCTGCCGCACCTTTGTAATTAGCTTGCGCTTGTTGATAAGCTGCATTAGCTTGACTCAATTGACTGTTTGCTCTTAGTAGGTTTGCCTTTGCAGACTCTAGTTGTACATTTGATATGATGCCTTTTTCTACAAGAGGTTGTAGCTTTTCTACTTCTATGCGAGCAGCATTCACACCAGCTTTGGAAGCTTCAATATTAGCACTTGCGGCTGTAATACCGGATTTGGCTGCTGATGCATTAGGGCCCAGTGTATTTGTTTCTAATCTAAAAAGTGTTCGTCCTTGGGTTACGTGCTGTCCTTCATCCACCAAGACCTCCAATATATACCCATTAATTTTTGCGCGAACATCGTTGTTATTTATACCTTCGATAGTCGTAGGAAAACTCTGGAATGTAGTTACGGTCTTTTCATTAACTTCAATTGCAGGAATAGACTTCGGTGTCTTTTGTGGTTCTTTATTTTTTCCACAAGCATTTATTATGAGGATAGAAACGAAAAAATATATGATTTGCGAAATCCTATTATGAAATATTCTCATATAAAAAATTATTAGAAGAAGAAAAAAGGCTGATATATATGCAAAAATAAAGGTAACATGTTTCTGATCATTAAATTGTCTATGACAATATTATTATTCAATACCCAGCTATAAAATTATTAAAAAAGAAAAATTAGATATATTTAAAAACAAAAAGACATCAAAATTGATATTTTACAAAATATTATCAAACCCGATCAATTAATAGCAATCGATCAAAGCATGAAATAAAATGTTTCAAACCGTCTTATTATTTTCCACTCTACTTGCTTGAAGAGTCTTCACTTCTCAGAATTAAGTACAAATTGAATTCACTGCATACCCTGAGTGCTAGCAGCAAGAATATATATAACCAGTAGTATTCTATTGAGTCAACGGATTTATTTACAAACCTGAAAAAAAATAAAACAGTATATTTTTAACTTATGTTTAATGAACGCCGCTTTCTTTATGCAAAGAATGTTGCTTTTTTGATAAAATCTATATATCCAGACGGAGTAAAGGTGTTGAATCCACAACCTATAAAACTCCATGGTGCGTCAGCGATCGCAATGGCTGCGCAGCAGATCCGAAGGATGGAGCTTGCGAACCCATGAAGAGCGCGGCCCGATTTCATCTTTTGGATGAATAGAGGGAGACGCCATCGATAAAAATAATACCGCAGTAGATAACAAAATAATGCCGCAAAATATCGAACTTTGCATTTGGTTGATTGTTCATACTGTAAATATTAAAGAAGAAACGTCATCATCAAATTATGAAAAAGGTACATATAATTAGTTTTTTAATCATAGCCATCGGGATAACCGTGTTGATCAGTGCAATTGGCGATTTGAGCAAATACGGGGACTTTGAATATGCTTCCGTGACGGGTAGAAAAACCAAAGTGGTGGGTGAATTGGCTAAGGACCAAGAGATCGTGTATGATCCGATGAAAGATCCAAATTATTTCAGCTTTTATATCAGAGATGAAAATAAAGTACTAAAAAAGGTGATTAGGCGCGCTCCGAAGCCACAGGATTTCGAGCTTTCGGAAAAAATAGTGGTTACGGGCAAGTTGGTTGGAGATACGTTTGAGGCATCTGACATATTGATGAAGTGTCCATCAAAGTACAAAAACGAAGAAATAGCCACCAAATCCTAATCTCATAATGCAGGAATCCATACAGTATATCGGGGAGCATATTTATTTAGCTCACTTAGGTCAATATGCCATATTTTTATCCTTTGCAAGTGCCATATTGACTGCCTTATCGTTTTGGCAAGTTGACAAACCCTCCGAGAAAATTCAAGCAAATAATTGGATAAAAATAGGCAAGATAGCGTGGTGGACGCATTGTCTTTCGCTTTGGTCGTTGATAGGCCTTTTGTTTTTTATCATGATCCAGCACTACTACGAATTTCACTATGTTTGGCAACACGTATCGGATGATTTGCCGATGAAGTATATATTTTCAGCTTTTTGGGAAGGTCAAGAGGGAAGTTTTTTATTGTGGTTATTTTGGCATGCTGTACTAGGGACGGTGCTGCTTTACAATCGTCATAAATACAAGTACACTGGTTTAGCGGTTTTGGGCTTGATACAAGCGATGATATTAAGTATGATCCTAGGCGTGTATGTGCCAGGGCTTGAATGGAAAATAGGTTCTAATCCATTTGTTTTCATCAGAGACGTGATGAATATTCCGCTATTCAACAATCCCAATTATATAACATTGATCAAAGGCAACGGCTTGAATCCGCTACTACAGAATTATTGGATGACGATACATCCTCCTACCCTATTTTTGGGATTTGCGAGTACGGCTATTCCCTATGCATTTGCGATAGCAGGATTGAGATTGAGAGATCATAAGGGTTGGTTGGCTCCAGCTTTTGGTTGGGTTTTATTTGCAGGGGCGATTTTGGGATTGGGTATCTTGATGGGCGGTGCGTGGGCATACGAAGCCTTGAGTTTTGGGGGCTATTGGGCTTGGGACCCTGTAGAAAACATGTCCCTTGTACCTTGGCTGATTCTCCTAGCGGGACTTCATACGCATCTCATCGCAAAAAACACGCCTTACAGCCTTAAATCAGCTTATGTGTTTTATCTTCTGAGTTTTGTCCTAGTGGTTTATTCTACTTTTTTAACAAGGAGTGGCGTTTTAGGGGATACATCAGTACATTCATTTACAGAGATGGGATTAGAATGGCAGCTTATCATTTTTATTTTGTTATTTAGCCTTGGGGCGATATATTTTTATTGGAAAAATAAAGAATCAATATCCACTCCTAAGGAGGAGGAATCGCTGTTTAGCAGAGAATTTTGGATGTTCATAGGCTCTATGGTATTTTTATTTTCGTGTTTATTGATTTCCTTTACTACTTCAATTCCCGTTTTTAATAAAATAATAAGTGGCATCGGTTGGATTCTGAATACAGATCTCAAAGATTGGCATAGAAGCACGCCTGTGGATCCAGTAGCTCACCACAATAGATTTCAGTTATGGGTAGGCGTTTTGCTTTCATTGCTCTCGATTGTTGCGATGCTTCTCAAATACAGGATGGACACGAATCCATTCAAAAACAAAAGCTGGGTGATAAGAATAGTTATAGGGCTGACCTCAGCAGTCATTTTGCACATTGGGATTTGTTATTGGATAAATGTCGATGCTTGGCAGCACCATTTGCTGTTGTTTTCTGGAGTTTTTGCGATATGCATGCATTTTATTTTATTCTTGAAAAATTTTCAAAGCAAAATCCAATATCTCGGGAGTTATTTTTCACATATTGGCTTTGGAATACTAATAGTTGGTGTCATAGCTTCTGGGCTTAACAAAAGATTTATCAGCTCTAATCCGTTCATCACTCGGGGATTGATCGCCGATCAAACGGAAGATGAATTGGCAAAAAATATTAGGCTAGACAAAAATATGCCCATGTATATGAGTGGATTTTTGGTAGAATATCAAAAAGATACCTTCGCTGGGGTGACTAGAACCTTCGATATCCACTTTAAAAAACTGTCCGAAGATGGAGAAAAGACGGTGGAAGAATTCACAGTCCAACCCAATATTCTTTATAGTAAAGATTTTACAAAAATAGCAGCATCCAACCCATCAACCAAGCACTATTGGAATAAAGATATATTTACGCATATAGCTTCGTTGCCAACAGATCAAGTAAGCATCGAAGAGGCAACCCGCAAGAATGAAAGCATCGTTTATCACGACATTCTAGTTTCTAAAGACAAATGGGTCTCATATCAAGATTCGATTTTGATAAAATTGGATAAAGTAAAACACGATCCAGAACATCACGACTTGAATCGAAATAAAGGTGATTTTGGAATTTCTGCCGATGTTTGGGTTAAATTCAAGGACTCTGTTTATTCGCACAAACCTTTGGTAATGGCCAAGGAGGGATTACTCCTGAATATGAATGATCATAACAATCAGATTGGACTCAATATTCGTGTAAATGAAAAGTCGTTTGCGCAGATTTTAGCCCCAACCGAAGGACCAAACATGCATTCCACCAAGCTGCGACCTAATGAAGTGATAACGTGGGAAGGAAGAAATATCCAATTCCTTGGCTTCTCAAAAAACATATCGAATCCACACTTCAAACCAAACGCGGATGATATCGTACTGGGCGCTAATATTCTTGTCGGCGATGGAGCAGTCATAGACACCATCAAACCGCTTTACATAATACGCGGCAACCAACCATTCAGCATAGCTGACCATAATTTCAAACATGGCATCAATATAAAACTCACGGGTATCGACATTCCTTCAGAAAGCGCCTTACTAGAGTTTTATCCCATTGATGTTGATCCGAAAGAAATCTCGATGCAAGTAGCCCGAGTCGAACCAAAATTTGATTTCGTGGTTTTGCAAGCCATTGAATTTCCAGGTATCAATCTTGTGTGGGCGGGGTCATTGCTTATGTTATTCGGTCTGGCTATAGGTATTTTCAAAAAAAATAAACGAAAAAATCAAATTGAATAACCCAGTTTATTTGGTCGGTTTGGGTAATTTGGGCAAGATATTGTCCCAAAGAATGGCAGATCGAGGCATTGAACTACAGGGCATTGTAGTAAGAGATCCAAAGAAATACGAAGAACTTTACCCCAATTTTCCATTTATCAGTATTAATAAAATTCCTAAGAGTAAAGAGGCAACTTTTATATTGTGTGTAAAAGATGACCAAATCATGGGTTTTTTGGACGAATTAATACAATTTGGGCTTTCAAATTCTACTGTAGTTCACTGTTCAGGGAGTTTCAATTCTAGGTCAATGACACCCTACTTTGAAAACAATGGGTATTTGTATCCTCTCCAAACTTTCAATCAAAATCATGATATAGATTTTGATGCAATACCAATTTTCGTTGGAGGATCGAATTCAAACACGTTAAACACAATACTAACCATAGCGAATCGGCTAGGCAATAATGTTCATGAGATTTCAGAATCTAAACGCAAAACCCTGCATCTATGTGCTGTATATATTAATAATTTCGGCAATAGATTATTCGGTGTAGCACAAGATATTGCAAACAAAGAAGAAATTCCATTTGAATACTTAAAGCCTCTAGCGGAAGAAACTGTCAGAGTGGTTTTCGAGAAAAATCACAAGTCAGCACAAACCGGGCCAGCAAAAAGAAAAGACATATCGACGATTGAGCGGCATTTAGATTATTTAAAAGAGAAAGGGCTAATCGAAGAATTAGAAATGTATTTAATGTTCACTAAAATGATACAAGATGAGAATCGTTAAAGAAATGCAATTTGACCAGATAAAGGCTACTATTTTTATCAATAATGAGAAATATTCTATAAAACTCGATGGTGGCGGAATGGAACAAATCTATAAATTTGATTCAACTTTTGATATTACAGCCAAGATCGCCGAAGATATATTGGACGAGAAATTTTTAGAATCGAGCTTTGATATTTTCCGCCAGATGAAAAAAAATATTGAAGGGTCTGTGTATCGCAATTTGAATCCTAGCAGAGGAAAAGTGGACGAAATCATTTGATTTTAACAACTTTAAAAATAAGCTTATTTAATCCGGAAAAATTATACTAAATGGACGCAGCTTAAGGTGCTTTGCATTTACATGGTGTAAATTTTTTTTCAAGCAGAATTTTATTTTAAAAGAAGTAGGCTCGCAAGATTCATAAAAACTAAATTCTATTGACTCTAACAAAAAAATTAACTGAAAGAACTATTACCATGGCGATGAGCGCAGGGAGAGCAACAAAAATCAATCCCAGGCCAGGTGTATTTTTTCCGGTTTTTGCATCGTAATTAAAGCATGAAAACAGCATATTGGGATTAGCCATTCTATACGTTGGTGTAAAAGAATCCTGAATGCTAGCCAACAAAAGTCCTAGGTCGGCATTATTTCTAATACCTATCAATTTTTTGGTGATATAACCTTCTGAATTGATGCCGATTAATAACGCATCGTGATCATACTGTTGTCTTAAGGAGTCCCAAACAGGCTTAAAACCAATAGATTGTACCAAGCTTCGAATACTATCCGTCACAGCAAATTCCCATCGTTTATCTTCTGACAAACCGAACCTCATAGCCAAATCATCCAAGTCTTTCTCAGTATCTCTAGGATCAAAACTCATAACCAAAATGTTGAAATTCTTTTCATTAGTACGCAACTCTATATTTTCTTTTAATTCCAGCAGAAATGGATTACAAACTCCTGTACACCTAGTAAAAATCAAAGCAAGAACTGTTGGTTTTTGGCTGGTTACTTGGTACAAAGTAGTGCCTTTTCTCAATTGCTTTCCACTCAACGGAGCATCAAATACTTTAGAATATATCCTATCCTCTTCCTTCCAACCAGAAGATGCAATTTGCCCTTTAACATTCGTAGAAACGAATGATATCATGACGATTGAGGAGAAGATGACAATATCTTTAAACATTTTTTAGAAATATTAAAGAAAAAAATCAAGATAGCAATCAAATATAAACTGGCAAATAATGCCGCGATCGATGCTAAAGTAGCCCCCATGGGTAAATCAGAAGGGTATGTACTATATCGACGCGGAATGGACTCGGCCCCACCTATATAAAATGCTAGAAGAAATCCGGCGCCACCTATGAGCAAAATGGATAATTTCAAAGTATTCTGTCGCTCTTTGTGGTGATAATATTGATTAGAGAACCAATGAAAAAAAGCCAAACTGAAAAGTACATTACCCATGGCATTATAGGTGTGAAAGTGTGCTGGAACCCAAAGGGTATTGTGCAAAATGAAATTATTGGAAATGGTAGCATCAATGACCGCACCTAAACCTCCAATTACCCAGCCAGCAACCCCAATAAAGAACAAAAGATTGGTTAAAGACCAATTGATTTTGTTTCTATACACAGCTACCAAAATACTGAATACAGTAACCCCTGCTGCGGGCAAACTAGCCAAATAAGAAGCTATCTGTCCTATGATTTGAAGTCCTTCAGGTTGAACAAAATCCATATATAAATGATGAAAAAAGGCCGTTAGAATAAAGATCAAACTTAAATTCCAGGCAAGGGCAACGTACCAAGTTGTGTGCCACTTGGGCCTACCACTCACTTCTGCGAAAAGTTCGTATATCACAGCTAGTCCTAGATACAACATTTCATTAGCAATGGTATGCCCAAAGAAATAAGTAAGATTTTTCATCAATAAGGCATCGTTCACAAAGCTTCCAGTAGAAAAGTATTCTATGAAAAATAATATCAAGAGAATAACCGCTGCGATCAAACAGGCAATAACGCCGATAAGTGTTATCATGGTTATTAATATAAAAGGTGGTGTTTCTACTTTCGGATTTTTATGAAAATGCTGCCAAGCAAAGGCCTGGCTAATTGAATATTTTTTAAGAATTTGAGCCATGAGACTGATACTCCATACCAACCAACCAAGGCCTAAAACGCCTAAGGAACTAAGGAACAAAGGAGTTGCCCACTCGGCCCACATGATTTTGAAAGGCAAAGGATATAGAAAAGTCCATCCTGCATGAAATTCACCAATGAAAGTAGAACACCATAACATCAAAACGCCAATTACTGTCAGTACCAAGGCAAATAAATTTGCAGCATAACTGGTTTTGACATATCGTTCTAATAAATAATTTACAGCCGCCATCCCTGCGACAAACCATATTCCAATCATGGTCAATCCATGCGTGGTCATATTGCCATAAAAAGTTATAGGTGACTGTTGAATAATTTCTCCTTGATTAAGCCGCATCAAAATTCCCAGAACTATGGCTACAACAAAAAGAGTGAGCACTATAATGATCCAAACCGAAGTGATTTTTCTCAACTTAAGAGTTTCCATTTTTAATTTATTTTACTGTAAATGATGATCGCATAATTTGATGGGCCATGCCACAATATTCCAAGCAAAGAATAGAATAAGCACCAGGCTCACTAAACTTCCATCTCAGTTTATTGACATACCCTGGCATCGCCTGTGTTTGAGCTATAAGCTGTCCTGCTTTATTATATATTGCAAAGCCATGATTGACATCGAAGCTAGTAACCCTAAATTCTACCAGTTCATTTTCCAACAATTCTATCGCATTCTCACCCACGGGATTCTTAGGATCGATAGCATTATTGGACAAAACAAATGCAAACTGCTTCGCTGCGACGTGTACCACTCTAGAAGGAGTCTCGTCCGCATAAAAATAATATGGGGACTTAGGTATCGTGACAGATGCAAAAATTCCAAGAATAACAAACAAAATCAGTAAAAACCAAAATCGCGATTTCAAAGGATTGGCCATTCCTCGATCTAAATCAGTCGCTTTTTGGGAGCTTTGATAAACATATGTAAAAACTATGGTGCTTATGGCGAGTAAACCCAAAAATAGCATTAGAATTGATTGTTGCATAGTGGTATTATTTTCGATAAAAAATGTGTGTTTGGTAAATAATTTTATTGGGGAAATCCTCGTTTTTGGTTTTCATGGGTGTTTTTAACCAAAACATTGTTACATGTATATCCCTATTCCAGTCTCCTGCTTTAAGTATTAATACAGTTGTTTTCGAATTCATTTGAAGTGAATTTTGGAGTAAAGTTACATTAATATTTTAATTCGGACAAATTAGTCCGAATTAATTTTTCAATAATTATTTCTTTACATGGAGCCTTTAGTGGACGGCATTTATTTCCTTTGAAGCTTTTGAAGGCTGTTAACGCTTCTTTTCATTAAGTGTTCTAACCGTATATTTAGTATTCTGATGTTACAATAAGTAATTAATATTGCAACTTGATAATTTCATTATATTACCCTCATTTCTTAATATTTAATGCGGAGAAAGTGGCGACAGGATTATCAAGTATTGAGGTAATTTTGCATCTTTGTATAATGGGAGAAAGTAAGGCAACGAGTCAAAAACCTGTAGCGGTGATAGGATCTGGTAGTTTTGGTGCAGCCATTGCCCATTTGCTTTCAAAGAATGTCGATGTACTGATGTACACAAGAAACAAAGAAAAAGTCAAATTAATAAACGAAACACATCGACTTCAGGGTTTTTTGGTATCCAAAAGGATAATTGCCACGGACGACAAAGAGGAGGTTACTAGTTCTTGCGATGTAATATTCCCAGTCATACCATCTACTAATTTTGCATCCATGGTAAGGGATTTTTCAGCCTATTTTAAACCATATCATATCTGTATTCATGGGACCAAAGGATTTGATCTTGTAGGGTTGACGGAAAAAGAACTATTAAAAGCTTCAATCCAACGATCTCATATTCGCACAATGAGTGAAGTATTGGTTCAAGAAAGTTCATTAGTGCGGGTCGGGTGCCTTTCTGGTCCAAACTTATCCAGAGAAATCATGGAAGGACAACCAGCAGCTACTGTCATAGCAAGTAAATATGAAGAGGTTATAAAACTTGGAAAAGCTGTTTTGGATAGCCCAAGTTTTGCCGTTTTTGGGTCTCATGAACTGATTGGAGCTGAATTAGCCGGTGCACTAAAAAACATAATCGCCTTAGCCTCAGGGATTTTAACAGGACTTGGACTTGGCAAAAATATCCAAGCCATGTTGATAACCAGAGGTTTGCGAGAGATGATCTATATTGGCAATGCAATGGGTGCAACGACAAGAGCGTTTCTTGGTACAGCAGGAATTGGCGATTTGATCGCTACTGCCACAAGCCCTAACAGTCGAAACTTTGCTTATGGCATCCGCATAGCCCAAGGGGAAACCCCAGACGAAATCAACGCTTCGCTACCTGAATTGGCAGAAGGCGTCAGAACTCTGAAAATTGTCCAACAGCTAGCCAAACACTACAAAACGCCAATACCCATTATATACATGATATACAAAGTCGTGCACGAAAACTTCGACGTACGTAAGGCGATCCCTTACCTATTGAGATATCCTTATGACCAAGACGTGGACTTTATTTAAATTTATTCTGCCAATATTCTATCCATCGAGACTTTGTCTGCTATATATCCTTTTAAGCCACTAATTGGTATCCGTACCTGTTCTAGTGAATCTCGATCTCTAATGGTAACCTTCTCATCCGTCAAAGTATCAAAATCAACCGTAATACAGTAAGGAGTTCCAATCGCATCTTGACGTCTATATCGCCTGCCGATCGCATCTTTATCATCATACTGACAGTTGAAAGAAAATTTTAATTCTCTAAAAATCTGGCGCGCTTTGGTCGTTAATTCCTCCTTATTTTTAACCAGAGGAAGTATGGCACATTTTACCGGAGCGATGGAAGGGTGTAACTTGAGTACTATACGAGTACTGTCTTCACCTTTTGTATCTGGCAGTGTTTCCTCTGTATATGCATAGCTCAAAGCAGCCAAAAACATCCTATCGCAGCCGATTGAAGTTTCGATGACATACGGTATATAAGATTCATTTTTTTCTGGATCAAAATAAGTGATTTTTTTGCCAGATAAATTTGCATGTTGGGATAAATCAAAATCTGTCCGTGAATGAATACCCTCTAACTCTCTAAATCCAAAAGGAAACTCGAATTGGATGTCCACTGCTGCATTGGCATAATGTGCCAAATTATCATGATCGTGAAATCTCAATTTACTAGCAGGATGTCCGATGGCATGATGCCATTTTAATCGAATTTGTTTCCATCGTTCGTACCATTCTAGTTCAGTTCCAGGAGGCACGAAAAATTGCATTTCCATTTGCTCAAACTCCCTCATTCTAAAAATAAATTGTCTAGCAACGATTTCATTACGGAAGGCTTTCCCGATTTGGGCTATGCCAAAAGGAATTTTCATCCTAGAGGATTTCTGGACATTTAAGAAATTAACGAAAATGCCCTGTGCCGTTTCTGGTCTTAAATACAACACACTGTCCTCCCCTGCTATATTACCTAATTGGGTTGAGAACATAAGGTTGAACTGACGCACTTCCGTCCAATTGCGAGACCCTGATTCAGGACATGCAATCTCCAATTCATCAATCATGGCCTTAAGGTCAACCATATCATTATTGGTCATAGCATTTGCCAATCTTTGGGTGATTTCCTTAGTTTTGGTTTGATATTCCAAAACCCGAGGATTGGTTGACTTAAACATTTCGGCATCAAAATTCTCAAACCTTTTGGCAGCTTTATCAACCTCTTTATTTATTTTATCTTCGATTTTCTCAATATAACCTTCGATTAATTGGTCAGCACGATATCTTTTTTTGGAATCCTTGTTGTCTAGCATTGGATCATTAAAAGCATCCACGTGGCCAGAGGCTTTCCATGTTTTGGGATGCATAAATATTGCGGCATCTATACCTACGATATTCTCGTGTACTTGAGTCATTGCTTTCCACCAGTAGTTTTTTAGATTGTTTTTAAGTTCCACACCATAGGGGCCATAGTCATAGACTGCACTCAACCCATCATAAATTTCACTGGATGGAAAAACAAAACCATACTCTTTCGCATGAGACACAATTTTCTTAAAAACTTCATCTTGACTGGCCATTCTTCTGTATTTTTTAAAATTTTATGCACAAAAGTAACAAAAAATTTAGATTAGCTGGATTTAACTCGTCCAACTATCGATATGACAAAATGACACTTATACATGTTGGCAAGGATTTTGAACAATAATTATTTTTTAATAAAATATTAAAATAGAGATGAGTACAGAAGATAAAAATCAACCGGACGATTCAGAACAAATCGAGAAGATAATAGAACAAGTCAACGAAAGCACACAAGAGGATTTTGAAAGCGAAGAAGCGAGTGAAATAGCGAAGTTGAAGGAAGACCTCAGCGAGATGAAGGATAAATATCTAAGAATTTATGCTGAGTTTGATAATTTTAAAAAAAGGACCAGCAAGGAAAGAATCGATTTGATAAAAACTGCCGCACAAGACACATTGACAGCTTTATTGCCTATATTGGATGATTTTGACAGAGCAAAAAAGAACTCGGAAGTCCCTAATAGTCCTGAACCTTTTTCTGAAGGAATCAATTTACTTTATCATAAATTAACTTCCCTTTTGAAAAGCAGAGGTTTGGAAGTGATGGAAACAAATGGTAAAGCATTTGATCCTGAGTTTCACGAAGCCATAACTGAAATTCCCGTTACGAATCCAGAATTGCAGGGAAAGATAGTAGATACGGTCGAAAATGGTTATTTTTTACACGATAAACTCATCCGCCACGCGAAAGTTGTGGTAGGTAAATAAATACATATAACTCAATGGCTAAAAGAGATTATTATCAGGTACTCGGAGTGACAAAAAATGCATCCGAGGCAGAGATAAAAAAAGCATACAGAGCTACGGCGATGAAATATCATCCAGATAGAAATCCAGACGATAAAGCAGCCGAAGAAAAGTTTAAAGAGGCGGCAGAGGCATATGAAGTATTGAGCGATTCCGACAAAAAAGCTAGGTATGATCGATATGGTCATGCTGGTGTAGATCCCAATGCTGGGTTTGGAGGAGGAGGTCGGCGATCAGGAGGCATGACGATGGAAGACATCTTTTCGCAATTTGGTAGTGCTTTTTCGGATGAAGGCAGCCCTTTTGATTCCTTTTTTGGCGGAAGCTCGAGAACTGGCGGTGGTCAAAGAGGATCTAATCTTAGGGTTAAAGTAAAATTAAACCTTGAAGAAATAGCTAAAGGAGCAAAGAAAAAGATAAAAATTAAGAAGCAGATAAAATGCAGCCCATGTGGAGGTTCTGGTGCAAAAGACAGCAACTCCAAAAAGACATGTTCCACCTGTCATGGTTCTGGCTATGTCAAGCAAGTTAGGAATACTTTCTTAGGACAGATGCAGACCACAGGAGTCTGTCACACCTGCAATGGTCTAGGTCAGATTATCACCAGTCAATGTGTACATTGCAAGGGTGAAGGTCGTGTCTATGGCGAAGAAACCATCGACATCGAAATACCACAAGGGGTACACGATGGCATACAGCTCTCGATGTCAGGAAAGGGAAATGTTGGAGCGCATGGAGCGCCAGCTGGTGACCTTATCATAAATATTGAAGAGGAAGCACATCCAAATCTAGTCAGAGATGGTTCAAACGTGATATTCGAATTATCAATGAACTTTGCAGATTTGATATTGGGTACTAGCGTCGAGGTCCCAACGATAGATGGACGGGTTAAAATCAAAATTCCACCTGGTACACCTTCGGGCAAAGTATTTAGGTTAAAAGACAAAGGTTTGCCGAATGTTCAATCTTATGGCAAAGGTGATCAACTCGTAAAAGTGCATGTTTGGACACCAAAAAAATTCACAACCGAAGAATAATCTCTTTTACAGAAAATGAAAGAAATGCCAAATTTCAATCCAGGCAAAGAATCTCAGGAAAAGGGATTTTTTGATAAAATGAGAGATATTTTTGGATAATCAATAAAAAGTAAAAAGGCTGTCATAAAAACAGCCTTTTTTTATACGTATAACTTTTTTAGTTTATCTCACTCAATTTCTTCATTACGCCATCGATAATTTTTAGTTGACCTTCGATGTCCATTTTGTTTTTCTCTTGATCCTTGATATTTTGTTCTATCTTTTTCTCATTTTCGCTGATCAGTTCTTTCGCTTCAGTTATTTCCTTGTGTAGTTTTTCATTGGTTCTCACCAATTTTTTCTTTAGATCTTCCAAATCATCCTTTTTCTCCTTTTCTTTTTTCAAGTCTTCATTAACAAGTGCCTTTCTCAAGGAGACGCCAAAATCATATAAAAACTTGGAAGCACCACTATATTGTGACATTCCCTTTTCTTTCGAAACAAAACCTGCACCAGCGTCGGCAAATAAGTAAAAAGTAGTAGTATTACCACTTTGAATTATCTGCATATAAATGTCGGTCGGGCCAGACTCATTGATAGAAGAGATAGAGGCATTGTCGGTAAACCATTCATCGAATTTCTTATTTCGCTTGGTTTTACCGTATTTTTTAATATAATCTTCCCAAGCATTTTTAGAAAATTTTTCTGTGGTCGAGCTAACTTCCAATATCAAAGCATTTTGGATTCCCTGACTCATCTCACGCATGGTCTCCTTAGCTTGGCCAAAACTAGTAAACGAGGTAAACATAATAGAAGCCAGTAGTAGGCATTTTGACACGTTCTTCATAATTTCAATTTTTTAAATTTTTAAATTTTATGTAATTAATCAAAGTTTGTTAGATTCCATTTTTATTTTTTTATTCGCCAAATATAACAAAATTACAGAGCCAATAGTTGCTAAAGTCAAAATCATCCAAATTAAATTTAAAGTGCCGATATCTTGAAATCTCAAGGAAATCGCAATAAATAATATGTTTACCACGCACAAGATCAAGGTTGATTTTACATGACTGTATCCTAAATCTATAAGTAAATGGTGTATATGCGTTTTATCTGGATAAAATGGAGATCGACCTCGAATAATTCGCAGCATAAAAACCCTCAGTGTATCAAATAATGGAATAATCAAAATCCCAATAGTGACTGCTGGAACAGATTTTATGGCATACAAGGAATTGGGCATCGCATTATTTAGCTCAATAAATTTTAAGGCCAAAATAGAACTATTTAGACCTAATATTAAAGAGCCTGTGTCTCCCATGAATATTTTTGCTGGTGAAAAATTATAATGAAGAAAGGCAATAACAGCCCCAGCCATAGAAAAAGCCACAATGCTCAACTCAATCCTGTCCACCGCTAGAAACCAAATACCAAATGTTGATGAGATTATCAATCCTATAAATCCAGCTAAACCATTGATTCCATCTATTAGATTAAAAGCATTTATAATGACGACTATGGTAAAAATTGTAAACAATACACCCAGCCAATATGGCAATTCATATATGCCAAAGATACCAAAAAAAGAACCCAAGAACAAATTCGATTTAAAAACCAAAATACAAGCTGCCAAAATCTCTCCGACCATCTTTTTCATTGGGGACATGGGTAGTATATCGTCCTTCGCTCCTATCAAAAATATCAATAAAAAAGCACAAATTATATATTGCAGATCTTCAAATACATTGAATGGTGTCCAAAAAACTATGGCAAAAATAAATCCAGCGAAAATCCCAATTCCACCCAATGATGGAATTTTTCGTTTATGAGATGATCTCTCGTTGGGTTCATCGAACAGCGCTTTGACATTTGATATATTGATTATAGAGGGAATGGCAAAAAATGTCACAGTAAAAGCTGTCAAAAAACTCAGTATAATATCGTACATTTTTTCTAAAAATGGTATTTATAAAGAACAAACATATAGAAAATAACCTAAATTAAGGTCTAAAGGTACCTAAGAAAATTACTTACACTATACACTTTCTTTATTTGACGATTTTTTTACTAATAGTATCATTCTTTCCTTGTCAGAATCAAGCCATGCTAATTTGAAAAAAAAAACTATCTTTGAGCGATTATTGATTTATTTTATTCATGCATTTTAAAGAAAAATTAATCATAGAAAAGCTGCCCAAACACATTGCCATCATAATGGATGGAAATGGCAGATGGGCTAAAAACAAGTTGCAACCTAGAGTTTTCGGGCATACCAACGGTGTAAGTGCTGTGCGTGAAGTCACAGAAGCTAGCGCAGAATTGGGGATTAAGTATCTGACACTTTATGCATTTAGTACCGAAAACTGGAATCGACCTAGTTTTGAAATAAATGCCTTAATGAACCTCCTCGTCGAAACCATCAGAAAAGAAATTTCGACCCTCAACAAAAACAATATCAAGTTGACAGCGATTGGGGGCCTTGAAAAACTTCCATCCAGCACTTACAAAGCGCTTATGGAAGGTATAGAGCAAACTAAGAATAACACAAGAATGACCTTGGTTCTAGCATTGAATTATAGCGCAAAATGGGAATTGATAAGAGCAATGCAGTCCATTGGATCTCAAGTACAAAAAGGTTCGATCCTGCCTGAACAAATTGACGACCAAATCATAGAACAAAATCTTGCCACCAGTGGGATTCCTGACCCAGAGCTGTTGATTAGAACTTCTGGTGAACATAGAATTAGTAATTTTTTATTATGGCAAATAGCTTACAGTGAGCTCTATTTCACAAATACTTTGTGGCCTGATTTTCACAAAGAAAACCTATACGAAGCCATCTATGATTTCCAAAATAGGGAACGCAGATTTGGCAAAATAAGTGAACAAATCCAAAGTTAAACTTCGGAATTGTAAACTATTATCTCTTTTTTTACGTCTCTTTATCTATTAGTAATAATTTTATGAGTTTAAATTTAAAATATTTTTTAGTTCTTTTCATTTCCTTTGCCACGACTGGGGTTTTTGGACAGACAATAAACAAACCTATCGTCGATTTCACCAACACCAAGATCTATGAAATTGGTGGCATCAAGGTCACTGGGGCTAAATTTAGCGATGAAAATGCCATTATATCCGTTTCAGGATTGAAAAATGGCGAAAAACTAAGAGTTCCTGGTGAAGAAATTGGATACGCCTTAAAGAAATTACTTAGATTGAAATTATTTTCTGATGTTCAGATATTTCAAGAGAAATTAATCGGCGATGTAATATTTCTAGAAATTAGAATTACAGAATTGCCGCGATTGACACGATATTCTTTTCAGGGGGTGAAAAAATCACAACATGAAGATTTACAGAAAATAGTGGATAGATTCATACCCAAAGGAAGCATCGTGACTGAAAATGCAAAAAGCAATATCAAGCAAAAAATGGGTGAATTCTTTAAAGAAAAAGGGTATCTAGATGCCAAAATAGATATCACTCAAACCGTAGATGATAAGAGTCCTAATGGCACAAAACTCCTATTCATCATCAAAAAAGACGAGAAAGTTAAAATACAGAACATCCTCTTTGAAGGCAATACTGTATTGACTGATAGAAAATTAAGATCCAAGATGAAAAATACCCACAGAAAGTGGAAATTGTTCTCATCTTCCAAATTGATCGACGAAGAATATGAAACCGATAAAAACAATATTATAGCCTATTACAATACTCTGGGATACAAAGATGCTAGTATCACCAAAGACAGTGTTTGGAGAGAATCAGATGGCGATTTATTGATTAAAATTACACTCCACGAAGGAAATAAGTACTATTTCAGAAATATTGTTTGGAAAGGAAATACCATTTATAATAGCAAAATCCTAGGAGATGTACTTGGGATCAAAAAGGGTGATGTTTACAATATGGAATTGTTAGAACAGCGTCTAAAGTTCTCTCAAGACGGTAGAGATATCAGTTCTCTTTACATGGACGAAGGTTATTTATTTTTCAATGTCGAACCAACCGAAGTAGCTGTTTTCAAGGATTCTATTGATGTTGATATTAGAGTTGTGGAAGGGGCACAAGCCACTATAGACAAAGTCATAATCAGAGGCAATGATCGTACTCACGAGCACGTAATACGAAGAGAATTGCGCACTCGACCAGGTGCGAAATTCAGCAGATCAGATATCATCAGGTCTCAACGCGAAATCATGGCATTGAATTATTTCAATCCTGAGAAAATGGACATCAATACGCCTGTTAATGCCCAAAGAGGAACTGTTGACATCGAATATACGCTAGAAGAAAAATCCTCGGATCAGTTAGAATTGTCTGCGGGTTATAATGGTTTCAATGGACTCATAGGTACTTTGGGAGTTTCATTTAATAATTTCTCTTTAAGAAATATAGCCAAAAAAGAAACTTGGAATCCACTACCACAAGGAGACGGTCAAAAGCTTTCCCTTAGAGTTCAAAGTGCTGGAAAACCTTATTTGACAACCAATATTTCTTTCACAGAGCCTTGGTTAGGGGGTAAAAAACCCACTTCATTGACAGTAGCTGGTTTTTTGACGAGATATACCAATAATTATGACAAAGCAAGTATATTGTACGGAAGCTTAGTAGTAGAGGGCGGTACTGTAGGTATTGGAACTCGACTAAAAAAGCCAGATGACAATTTTACTTATTATGTAGAGTTTAACTTACAAAACTATTTGATGCGCAATTGGACGAATGGTTCTTTTGGATTCAATACCGAAGCTGGAAATCTTGAGAATGGTTCATTTAACAACCTAAATATCAAGCAGACTTTAACTAGAAGTACCATTGCAGACCCAATATTCCCGAAAGATGGCTCAAGGATCGCGCTTTCTCTACAACTGACCCCACCCTATTCTTTATTCAACAAGGATGTAACCTCACCAGAAATTTCTCTAAAAGAAAAGTACAGGTGGTTAGAATATCACAAATGGCGTTTAGATGCCGAATGGTACAAGAGCTTAGGAGCTAAGTTTGTTCTTAAAGCTGCCGCAAAAATTGGTATCCTTGGATATTATAACAAAAAGCTAGGTATCACACCCATCGAGCAGTTTAAATTGGGTGGTGACGGTCTTTCCAATAGGTTTGCGCAAGGTGGGATTACTGGTCTCGATATCATTAGTATGAGAGGTTACAAGGTTGAAGACATTTATGCCGATCCAAATTCTAACAGCACGGTTTTCAACAAATACACTGTCGAACTCCGATATCCATTTTCACTAAATCCTAGTTCGACGATTTATGCTACGCTTTTTGCTCAAGGAGGAAATGCTTTCAATGGCCTTAAAAATTTCAATCCATTTGACCTAAAACGATCTGTCGGGATGGGTTTAAGAGTATTTTTGCCGATGTTTGGAACATTAGGATTTGATTACGGTCTAGGATTTGACAAGAATCTCCCAGAAGGTAGTCGAACGCTAAAAAATTATGGCCAATTCAATATCATCTTAGGATTTGAACCAGAGTAGTTTTAGAAATAAATAGGATAAAATTTTACTTTGCCTGTGGTGTTAAATTCTAATGCTGGACAAGGAATTTTTATAAAATTCAAAGATCCCAGAATAGTCCTCAACCACGGTGATTTGGTTTTGATTTTACTTAAGTCTACATCCAATGACAACATGAACCTGGAACTTCGAGGGTAAAGATTTTTATCAAGTTCAAATTGGTTATTGTCTTTATCCGTCCATCTATTATCAAATCCTCCCCACATATTGCTAGCGCCATATCCTACCGCCACATTCAGCCATGATGGTGTTTTTTTAAACTCTGGAAAAAAGGATTTTATATTAAAACTCAACCACGTAACTTGTGCATTGTAGTCCTTTAAAAAACGCTCCGTATAGGCACCTTTACCATATAGTTCCATGTCACGCTCTGCCAAAGTCATCGTCACAGATTCGTTATTCAGTGCCTTTAAAGTTACATCAGGTACACCCTGCGGGGTACTCGAAGTTTTGATTCGAATCCTCTGTTGATTCCAAATTAGTTCTTGCAAAGCAAATAGGCTCGTCCCAGTTGTATTGGCTAAAATATCGTAATAAGAAAACCCCCATTTGGGACTTAATCCATCAAAAAATTCAAGGGATAACTGTAAAAAATTGGAACCCGCAAAGGAATACCAAAGGCTTTTCCTTTTTGAAACTCCAGCCCATTTGAATGTTTCATACCCAAAATAAGTATAAGTGTATGCCGTCATGAAATGCCCAGCTTTATCCACGCCACGCCATTCATTCCCATCATTAAAAAAATGAAACTTAGACAAACCCAAATCCTTATACCAATAATTGTACAAGCCAACCATCACACCTGCATAGAGTGCTGATTCAGTCCCGATAACTGCAATCAATCTTTTTTTATTAAAATTTCTTGAGTAATCCAAAAAATGTACTTTCGAACTGTCTCGCGATGGATGAATGCTAATACCATAGGATTCAATACTCACCTTAAGGACAATAAACATCACAATAAATGGGCAAATATATCTCCTTATAGCAGCCATATTGGTTGATTTGATTTCATAAAAAAGCTAATTTTATTTGAATGAATTTAGTTAAAAAATGATGGTATTAATGGTAAAGATAAAACATTGTAAAATTTCGATATTTAAAAATTAAATCCTACCTTTGAACTTGAATCTAAAGAAAAATATTTGAAGTGCTAACGAATAAGGTTTTAGATGATTTAATAAAAAAAATTGGCCTAATTGCACTTTTAAAATCCGTGCTGAGTTCAGTACAAAAAATCATTTAAGAAATGAAAAATAAATTTACAGTTGTTTTTTGTGGATTTCTGGCATTTTTATGTCTATTTAACAATAGTTTGTTGGGGCAAGATCTACATTTCACACAATTTCCTTTGTCTCCATTGACACTTTCTACGGCCAATGCTGGAGATTTTTATGGAACTTATCGAGTTGGTGGTATTTTTAGAAGCCAATTTAATGGTACTAGCGGTGTAAAAGGTTATAGTACGATGCTCGGCTACGTGGATGCCCCGCTCCCATGGGCATTCAGGAGTCAAGACTGGTTAGGTCTGGGTATTATCTATGCGAACGATAAAGCAGGAATCGGAGGATTGGGTAGATCCGAGTTTTTGGTAAATGTGGCCTATCACCTAGCTTTTGACAAGTCTGGAAAAAATCACCTCAGTTTAGGATATCAGACTGGTTCGATTGGATTGAAATTATTGGATCCATCAAAGTTGGTTTTTTATGACTTGACATCGGGGCTTATCAATTCTGACGATATAAACCTTATAAACCAAAAGAAAAGTTCTTTCACAGAACACGCCGCCTCAGCACATTTACAACTATCTCTAAGCTCACGAGTTAGAATGAAATTTGGTTTTACTATGGCACATTTGGGAAAGCCAAAAGCAGTAGTTACCACACAAGGAAACTTTAGACTCCCACAGAGACAAACTTATTTCGGCCAATTAGACATTCTTTTGACAAAATCATTAGCTTTATATCCAGCTTTGATTTATCAAGTTTCAGCGAAGCAAAAAGAATTCGGCGCTCACGCTTTAGCAAGTTACCAATTGCAAAAAGAAAACAATTTGAGGGTAAATGCTGGTCTTGGACTTCGTCAAGGTGATAGCTATCAATTCCTAGCTGGTTTTGACTATAAAACAATAAAATTTGGTGCAGCTTTTGATATTACCAGTTCTCTTTTGAGACCTAACAACGGTATAGAGCTGGGTATCAGTTATATTGGAAGAATTTTTAAAACTCCCAATCCAAAACAAGTTATCATTTGCCCAAGATTTTAATCTTTAAAAACAGTAAATTTTGTTCATACCACATAATTTTAACACTGATATAATGAAAATAAGTATATTCCAAATTATATTTTTTAGCATCACCGCCGTTTCTGTTTTTGGCCAGCCCATACGCGCCTACAATTATGACGGCTTAATGCGTGGCGGAGAATTGTCCATGTTTAAAAAGGATTATTACAATGCTGTGGATCTTTATGAGAAGGCATATAAAGAACGAAAAAGCCAAGATCTTGCTCTACAGATAGCCAATTTGCATTATATTTTGAGAGATATCCCAAAGGCTGAAAATTGGTACAAGAGAGCACTTATCAAGGATAAAGATATGACCATGCCCGAGGCTCATTTTGCCCTTGGCAGAATTTATAAAATGAATGGAAAATACGAAGAAGCCTCCGCCGTTTTTCAAAAATTTATCACCATGGCCGAAGACGGTCCACTTCGTGAATTGGCAAAAACAGAATTGAAAGGAATCGATATGGCCAGTAAAATGCCAGAGCAAAAAAAGTTGATTGCTGAAAATGCTGGCAAAGCCATCAATTGCCTTCAGGCTGATTTCGCTCCTGTATATGACAAAGATGGGAATCTTTATTTTTCCTCTTTCAATAGAGATAGTGTCATTAGACTCAATGGCAAGGAAGGTGATTATTTCACCAAAATTTATATGGCTTCCAATGGCCCAAAAGGGTTAGAAAAACCAGTTCAACTAGGGACAGAAATTAATCGCGAAAATTATCATACTGCCAATGCCACGTTTTCATCTGATGGAACCACAATGTTTTTTACTAGAGCTGAATTAGACGGCAATGAGGTTTTATCGAGTAAAATTTATGTAGCTACAAAGATAGAAGGACAATGGAGCAATGCTACCGAACTTACCAAAATTAATGGTAATTTCCTATCGAAGCATCCAAGTGTTGGAGAATTATATGGTCGTGAAGTATTGTTTTTCGTATCCAATATGACAGGCAGCTTAGGAGGTTTTGACATCTTTTATTCGAATCTTAATGGCTCTGGCGATTTGGGAGAACCCATCAATTTGGGTAAAAAGATCAATACTATCGGTGATGAAGTAACACCTTTCTATAAAAATGGAACTTTATATTTTTCTTCTACAGGTCACCCTGGCTTAGGCGGATTTGACGTTTTTTCTGCAAATTGGGATGGCGTCGAATGGACCGAACCCAAAAATCTGGGTAGAGTGTATAATTCGGTCCTTGATGATTTATATTATACCGTATCCAATGATGGGATGAATGGCGCCTTAGCTTCCAATCGAGAAGGTACCAAATCAGTTAAATCAAAAACTTGCTGTGAAGACATTTATTTTATCAAAGAAAGAAAACTCGAGATTGATTTAAATCTCGTTGTTATGGACAAAAAGACGGAAATAAAAGGGGCACAAGTAGAATTGGTAGAGTTAGTAGGAAAATCTAAAGGAACAAGTACCGATCAAGTCAATGAGGAAAATGGAAAGTTCACTTTCCCTCTTTATCCAGACAAATCATATAGAGTATTTATTTCTAAAGAAGGATTTATTACAGATTCTTTTGATTTAAATACCGTTGGACTGACCGAAGCTAAAGCTTTTGAGAAGAAACTGACTTTAAAAGCCAAAGCTAAACCAGTAAAAGAAGAGTACGAAACCATCACGATAAATCAAGCCATTCGCTTAAACAATATTTATTATGATTATGATGACGACAAAATATTGCCTGATGCAGAAGCGGATTTGGAGTATTTAACTGAATTATACAATAAATATCCTACATTGGTGCTTGAACTGGGCTCTCATACAGACTCAAGGGGAAAAGACGACTACAATCGAGAACTATCCCAAAGACGTGCAGAAAGTGCTAAGAATTGGCTTGTAAACCGTGGAGTGTCCGCCGATAGAATCAAGGCTGTCGGGTACGGTGAATCTGTCCTTCTTAATAAATGTAAAAACGGTGTCAAATGCAATGACGCAGAACACCGCATTAATAGACGTACAGAATTCAAAATCGTATCTGGTCCAACCAGCATTCAAATTAAAAAAACGGTGATCAAAGGAACCAATAAAGAAGTATTACCTCCAGATAATAAGAAGACCAATATACCTAAAGCGAATTCTAGTGGAGACAAAACTTCTCAAATACAAATTAAAGACTCAGAAATCATCCCAACAGTCAAAAAGTCTGATTCTCAACCCGCTGAGAAGCTTCCACAAATGAAGTTTGAAACCAAAACTGTTGATTTTGGCATCGTAAAAAAAGGAGAAAAGAAGTCCTATTCTTATAAATTCACGAATTCGGGAAATGCCCCATTGGTCGTTGAAATCGTTAGTGGATGTGAGTGTACTACTATCGAATGGACTAGAGGAGAGATTCCACCAGGAGGTAAAGGGACGATTGATATTATCTATGATACAAAGGATGAAAAAATTCAAGAATACGATAAAGTAATAGATATCTTGGCCAACACTAAGCCGAAAGTCATCAATTGCACTTTCAAGGCCAAAGTAGTTCAATAAATGATTTTGCAAGATTATCATTTAAGGTATCCAATTGGTGAGTTTGTTTTAGGGAAAACATACATCCAAGCAGAAACCAATGATCATATCTCAAATATTGAGAGTTTTCCTTCTAAATTATTAGATTTTTTAGTAACATTTCCTACAGATCAATTAGCCAAACCTTATCGACCAGGTGGGTGGACTGGAAATCAGGTCATTCATCACCTTGCTGATAGTCACATGAATGCCCTCCTCCGTCTAAAACTTGCATTGACTGAGGACAATCCAACCATTAAACCATATCCAGAACAAAAATTTGCGGAACTAGCAGATTATGTCAGCGATAAGGTAGCTTTCTCGATGATATTGTTGTATGCCATCCACACTAAATGGGCTATTTTATTGAATTCGATTTCCGAAAGTGATTGGAGTCGCAGTTTTTACCACCCTGGTTCTGATTATACTTATACTATACAAGAATCAACGGCTCAGTATTCGTGGCACTGCGATCATCATTTTGCGCATCTGAAATTGCTCGCGGTATAGCGACCAATAACCGCTTAGTTTATGTTTTAATAGTTCTGGCTTGATAACCCATGTAAATGGATATTCCTCCATCCAAATAGTTCCGGCCCCTCTCCTAGCCCTATTTCTTCCAAATACTAACAATCCAAATCATAAGCATCGTAAGCAATGCATTTAGGGCGAGATTGAGAAATCCCAGCGTAAAACCTCCAAACCACTCAACGGAATTTTTATCGATGATATATGTAATTATGGGAGCAACTATACAAATATATGGCATGTATCGGTCTGCTACATTCCCTTTGAAAATGATGCCATAAGCGAAAATCCCAAGCAATGGGCCATAGGTATATCCTGCTATTTTGAATATTTGATTGACGATGGATTCTGAATTTAAATAATGAAAAATAATAATCACCAATGCCAGTAAGACTGTAAATCCAAGATGAATTAAAGTTCTCGTTTTATGCTTTTTAGGGGATTCTTCTACTTTTTGAAAGTCCAAAAAATCGACACAGAACGAAGTCGTCAAAGAAGTGAGTGCGCTATCCGCTGCTGAATAAGAACAAGCAACTATGCCTATCATAAAAATGATTCCAATCGATGTACTCAAGTGATTGAATGCCAAAAAAGGATAAACCTGATCGCTTTTAGATGGTAGGGTTATCCCTTTGTTTTGGGCAAAAATGTACAAAGCAGCTCCAAGTGTTAAAAATAAAATATTGACCAGTAAGATAATGGCGGAAAAGGTAAAAACATTTTTTTGTGCATCCTTAAGCGATTTACAAGTAAGGTTTTTCTGCATAAGGTCCTGATCCAACCCTACCATAGCAATTACTGTCAAGAGTCCGGCAAGAAATTGTTTTAAAAAATAATTAGGGCTTGACCATCCGTGATCAAAATGAAATACCTTTGCATAGGGGCCATCCCAAATTTCACCAATAAAATGACTCATGGAATCTTTTCCAAGCAAATTTGAAATATCAGAAAGCGTAAACAAAAGTGCCGATAAAAACAAAACCGTCTGAATTGTATCCGTCCAAAGCACAGTTTTCGTACCTCCTTTGAAAGTGTAAACCCAAATTAATGCAGGTACCAAAATCGCAGTTACTTCAAAAGGAATCCCAAAAGAATCTAAAACAAATGTCTGCAAAACAAGAGCCATCAAATACAGCCTGAAGGCTGCTCCAATCACGCGGGATACGATAAACATCCCTGCTCCAGATTTATATGTGTAGAAGCCAAATCTATTTTCTAAATATTGATAAATAGAAACAACATTGTTTTTATAATATAATGGTAATAAAACTGCCGCCACCACAAAATACCCTACCAGATTGCCGAGGACCAATTGTAGATACGAAAAATTGGCATTTGCTACTTCGGGTGGATTTCCAACGGCTCCTGGTACTGAAACGAATGTAACGCCAGAGATCGACGTACCTATCATCCCAAAGGCTACCAAAAGCCATGGTGCATTTCGATTTGCAACAAAAAAAGAACTATTGTCTGAATTCCTAGAGGTCAGCCACGCTATCCCCATCAATAATGCAAAATGAATGACAATGATGCCTACTAATAAGGTTGGGGTAATGACCATAATCTATTAGAAACTTAATACTTTTTTTTACTGCTTCGCAAAATGTCCTGTGGCATATCTTTTTTCAGGTTGCCCTGCAAAAAACGATAAGCTACTGACATCAAGTCTGAATCTTAACTGCGTTGTGGTGAGGTCTGTGACAGTCAATGTGTCAATAGGCAGTGGATTGCTAAGTGCTAAGACAATTTTGGTATCATTTTCGATAAATGTCCAATTTCCATTGGTTGAATCTGAGTCAGTAACATTGCACTTGAGTGCATTTTCATAACCCGTTGCGGTCAGATTTTCTCTAAAAAAATAGGTATTGTCCTTTTCACAATCACGTACTATAATTCCATAAACATCTTGAATTGTCCCAAAGGGGCTAACATAAGGTACTTCTAAACTCAGACTTTCAAGTTTCCAGTTTTTATTGACCAAAAGTTGCGTTTTTGTCGGAGCAGGATCTACGGGTACATCTACTTTATTTTTTTTACATGAAATCATTGCAATAAAGCAAATGCAACCCAAAATATTAATTATGTTTTTACTCATCGGACAACAAATTTTTGTCAAATTTAGTGTAAAATATCTTTAACCTCACAATAAATGGAATATTATTTTTTAATATCTCTTCTATTTTGTTATTTTGTACCAAAATTAGCTTAATGGATTATTTATATTATGGACTACTAGGATTGGTAATTGTAATCCTTGTATTTTGCGGCAATAGCCTCTACAATTTGAATATTTTGGAAAAAAAATCCAAAGAAAGTGATGACGAAAACCAACTTGTCAAAATAATTCATACAAAACAACTTATTAATACAATTATTGTATTAGGATTTATTTTAAGTGCTTTTCTAATATATTGTTTACTGAAGGGAAGTATATATGAAGGTCATTTTCACGAATGGTCCAATTTAATTGTAAGGTGGCTGCATATAACCTTTGGGATCGCTTGGATTGGCTCTTCTTTTTATTTTATTTCTCTTGAAAATGGACTTAACAGGACCAAGGACTTAAGAGACGAATTGGCTGGAAATTACTGGGCCGTGCACGGTGGAGGTTTTTATTATTTAGAAAAATACAAAGTAGCACCAAAAGTCATCCCAAAAGAGCTTCATTGGTTTAAATATGAATCGTATTTTACATGGGTTTCAGGTATTTGCTTGCTTTTCATTGTTTACTATTTCAATGCTAAAGCAATGCTTATCGACCCGAATATTTGTGATTTAACGCCTACACAAGGTATTGGGCTGGGTATTTTCTCACTGTTCTTAGGTTGGGTTTTGTATGATAGAATGTGTAAGTCAAGCCTTTCTAAATTCCCACTAGCTTTTGCTTTGATTGGATTTATATTTGCGATTGAATTTGCCTTCGTTTATAGCCATATTTTTACACCTAGGGCCGCCTTCATGCACTTTGGTGCTCTGATTGGCACCATCATGACCTTGAATGTATTCTTTGTAATTATACCCTCTCAAAAAGCCATGGTCCAAGCAGCAAAAGATGGCACATTTTTGAATCCACAACTTGGTAAAAATGCTGGATTGCGGTCTTTGCATAATAATTATTTTACGCTCCCAGTATTGTTTATCATGATTTCTAATCACTTCCCGAGCACATTCAGCCACGAGTATCCTTGGTTGATTTTAGCAGGGTTGTCCTTAGGCAGTGCAGGTATCAAACATTATTTGAATTTAAAAGAGAAAGGCGAACAATCCATCTGGGTTTTTCCAATTTCCGTATTGTTATTGCTAAGCGTAGCATTTATTACATCCCCTAAAAAAGGTAATAGTTGCAGCGATTCGGTTTCATTTAAAGAAATTTATCCGATCATCCAGTCCAGATGTATTCAATGTCATTCTGCTAGTCCAACAGATAAAATTTTCACCGTAGCCCCAAATGGCATAATGTATGATAAGCCAGAGGACATAAAGAGATTGTCAGACAAAATACTTCAAAGAGCTGTCATTACTAAAAATATGCCACAAAACAATATCACGAATATGACCGAAGATGAACGCGATTTGATCAGATGTTGGATAGAGCAAGGATCAAATATTGATAATTAAAGTAAAAAAAAACAACACAATCCACATTGTGAGTATCTATATAATAAAAACAAATTAACGTTATGAAAAATTTATTGATTTTCCTATTCTGCATTGCATGTAGTTTAGGTTTGAATGCCACCAATTATTTGGTTAAAGGGGTCGTAAAAGATCAAAATGGAAATCCAAAAAGTGGGGTAACCATTATCGTCAATGCCATTGGAAATGGCAATTCATTCTCAACTTTAGATGCTATACAGACAGACTCCAACGGAGCCTATTCAACTACCTTCGCCTCACCTATTGATTCTGTTGGAGGTAGAGTAGTTGCTACCATGATAGACTGTGACAACAGTACCAGCGTAAAAACTGAATCCTTCGGACACGCAAATAACGTAACCACAATTGAAATTGATTTTAATTATTGTCAGCGAATTTCCAATAATTCTTGTCAAGTTTCTATAAGAAGAATTGGTAGTTTTTTAGCTGCTAAACCAAGTGGAGGAAAAAGACCTTATAGTTATTTATGGAGTACTGGAGCCACTACACCAATCATCAGAACTAACAGTACTCAGACAAATTATTGTGTGACCGTTACTGATAGACTTGGCTGTGTTGCAACTGCCTGTTATCAATTCACCCCAAGACCGTGCAGAGTTGAAATTGCTGGCCACAGAAATGTACTGAAAGCTTTTCCATTCAATGTAGATTATCTTAATGTTCAATATGCATGGAGTACTGGTGATTCGACACAAACCATCAATATAAATGCTCCAGGAACATATTGTGTGACCATGACTACTACCAATTGTGTGGCAATCAAATGTATTACCGTAAAGCCATTTACTCGCGATTGTGAAGTAAAAATAGTTAGATCAAATGTGCATAACATCTTGACAGCGGTTGCTTCTGATGGTCAAGATTCAGTTTCCTATCATTGGAATACTGGAGCCAACACCTCAAGTGTAGAAATCACTAATGATAGAAATGAATATTGTGTTACAGTTTCAAGTGCTAATTGCTTTGCAAAATCATGCTATATTATTAGAGATACCACAGGTATCGATTCTTGCGGCGTAAGAATCGTAAGGGATGGTAATATCCTAAGAGCTTTTGGAAGCAGTGGAAGCGATATTGTAAAATATGAATGGGACAATGGGCAAAATACCTCAGTTATCAATATTGGAAATGAGCTTAAATATTGCGTGAAAGTCCTATTTGCGAATGGATGCAGTGCTCATAGTTGTATCGCATTAGATTCTAACTCCAACCAATGTGCGGTAAGAATAGAACGTACAAGTTCTGGTCTATTATATGCGTTCGCCCAAGGGACGGGGCCGTTTACATTCCATTGGAATACAGGTGCTAACACCTCTAGAGTTGAAATCACCCCAAATAGAAATGAATATTGTGTAACTGTTACAAACGATGCACATTGTGTTGCTAAATCTTGCATTGAAATCAATAGCTGTAGCGTTAAATTTGACCTCAGTTTTAATGGAACCACATCACCTGTTTTAAAAGCTAGTGTACCCGGAAATGACGCTCTAAGATACAATTGGAGTACAGGATCAGATGATGCATCCATTAGAATAACTTCACCCGGTACATATTGCGTGACGATAACTACAGGTTCGGGTTGTGTTACATCTGATTGTTATGTTTACAATCCAAATCCATCCAATGGATGTCAAGTAACCATCGTGAGAGACGGGAACACGCATTTAGTTGCAAGAGTACCTTTAAATACAGGCAGTTATACTTATCATTGGAATACAGGATCTACTTCATCCAATGTAGTTATTGATACAGGTCGTGTGGAATACTGTGTTACAGTAACGAATGTAACAACTAATTGTACTGCTAAGTCTTGTATAAACATCAGTGGAACCAACGGTTCTAATACTTGCGGTTTAATACTTACTTTAAGTCCAAATGGAAATACGTTGGTTGCCAACCCAACAGGAACTGGACCATTCCATTACAATTGGTCAGTTGATGGTGGCAGAGAGAATTTATTCCCACTGGTTGCTGCAGGAACCTATTGTGTTACTGCCACAAGTGCCAATGGATGTGTTGCAGCTGCGTGTTATGTTTATCAACCAATCCCTGGTAATAACTGTCAAGTAACCATCGTCAGAGATGGCAGTACTCATCTAGTAGCTAGAGTTCCAGGAAGTCCTTCTAATTATCTTTTCTACTGGAATACTGGTGCTAATACATCGGTCATTGAAATCAATGCACCAGGAGTTTATGTAGTGGAAGTTGTATCATTATTAGATACTACTTGTATATCTCGAGCATCGATTGTCATTCAACAATTGCAAGGAGGAGGAACACAAGAATTTAGAAGTTTGACAACATCTATTTCGCCAAATCCTGTGGCAGGTACAACAGTACAGCTAATGATAAACTCTGAAGTTGAACAAAATGTTTTGGTTGAAGTGTACGACTTAAATGGACGTAAATTGAAAGAAATGAGAGAAGGCTTGTATCCAAATACCAATACGATAACATTGGATGTCAGTCAATATATGAATGGACTTTATCTTTTGAAACTTATACCTTCAAAAGGAGAATCGTCATGGTTGAAAATGAGTATTCTTAGATAAATATCGGGTAGAATAATAAATCAAAGAGGTTGCTTTTTAGCAGCCTCTTTTTTTTTAGGATAATGGCATTAAAGGAAAAGTAGTGTTTTTATACTTGTCAAATAATAAATACAAAAGTTTGGGCAGCAAAAAAGCGCCTGAGTTTGCAATCTCTTTTTCAAACGCTGACGCAAGTTTTCAAACTTGTACCCCAAAATCTCTTTTGATTATATTGATAAAATCGTAACGCAGCGACCCTGGTACAAGTAGCTCCAAACGTAAACCTCCAACCCAATACTTTGGCCCGTCCAATAATTATTTTTGTTTTTGCTCGATATTCTTTTTCTTATTAACTTTGTAAAATCAAAATGGCAAGAATCTTTTTTTGCCTTTGACTTTTAATTGAAATATTATAGATAAACATATTGAATATGGTTACAGTACACCCACAATTTATAAAGGATGCCAACGGCGAAAAATCTATGGTCATTCTCCCGATAAATGAGTTTGATGCCATCATGGAAGAGCTCGAAGATATGGAAGACGTCAGGCTATACGACGAAGCACAAAAGTGTAATGAGTCTTCTATACCAATTGATGAAGCTTTTAAAATGATTGAAGCCAAAAGGAACGTACAGTAATGACCTATCATGTTACCTTAAAAAAGCGCGTAATCAAAGCTCTTCAAAAAATCAATGAGCCATACTACTCTAATATCAAAAAGGCCATTTATAACCTTGGAAAAAACCCAAGACCCATCGGTTATAAAAAATTAATAGACAGAAGTGGATACCGAATTAGAATAGGTGATTATCGCATTATTTATGATATTTTTGAGGATGTCCTAGTCGTTAATATTATTGACCTTGGACACCGAAAAGATATTTATGGATAAATAAATGTCCATTAATAGAAGAAAAGTTGATTCCCTTATAAATTTCATTCCCTAGCATATTTCTTCTTCAAATGTCCCCCTCTTCTTGGCTTTATGGAAAAGCCAAACCAACAAACCGATAGTAAGTTTTGGCACAAGTCAAAGACTTGCGTCAGCAGTGGTGTCAGTCAATAAACGAATGGACTTTATATGATAAGGATTATACCATCCAAAGGAGAATCAACTTGGTTGAAAATGAGTATTCTTAGATAAATATCGGGTAGAATAATAAATGAAAGAGGTTGCTTTTTAGCAGCCTCTTTTTTTTAGTATAATGGCAATAAAGAAAAAGTAGTGTTCTTATACTTGTCAAATAATAAAAACAAAAGTATGGGCATAAAAAAAGAGACTGTGTTTGCAATCTCTTTTTTTATTTATCCCCAAGGATTAGAATTCATCTTCATTGAATAAGAAATCTTCCTTCCTAGGATAATCTGGCCAAATATCTTCAATACTCTCATAAATTTCCTCGTCATCTTCCATCTCTTGGAGATTTTCGATAACTTCTAGTGGAGAGCCTGAACGGATGGCATAATCTATTAATTCATCCCTTGTAGCTGGCCAAGGCGCGTCTTCCAAATGATGCGCTAATTCTAATGTCCAATACATAATACTATTGATTAAAATTAAAAACGTTTTTAAATAATAAGCATGGCATCGCCATAACTAAAGAATCTATATTTTTCCTTCATTGCCTCTTCATAAGCATCCATAGTCAATTCTTGTCCAGCGAATGCACATATCATTACAATCAAGCTGGTCTTGGGCAAATGGAAATTTGTAATCATACTATTGGCTACCCCAAAATCATAGGGTGGAAATATAAACTTATTGGTCCATCCTTCTGCAGGTCTTAGGAAACCATCAGCCGTTATGGAAGATTCAATGGTCCTCATAGAAGTAGTACCCACAGCACAAATCCTTTTCATTTCTTGCCTTGCCTTATTCACCATCTCGGCAGTTTTTTCAGGTATTCTAAAATACTCTGCTTCCATTTTATGCTTAGATAAATCTTCTACGTCGATTGATCTAAAAGTACCAAGCCCCACGTGTAGCGTTAATTCACCGATATTGACACCTTTGATTTCTAACCTTTTCATCAATTCTTTGCTGAAATGCAGTCCCGCTGTAGGTGCAGCTACAGCACCAACTTCACTCGCATAAACAGTTTGGTATCTTTCGGTGTCAATTTCTTCAGCATTTCTACCTATGTACTTTGGTATTGGGATTTGTCCAAGTTGGGATATCAGTTCATAAAAACCTTCATCTGAACCGTCATAAAAAAATCGAATTGTACGCCCTCTTGAAGTGGTATTATCAACGACTTCAGCCACAAGAATATCATTTCCATTGTTGTCTTTGAAATACAGTTTATTTCCTACTCTGATCTTACGGGCAGGATCCACCAAAACGTCCCATAAACGCATATCTTTGTTCAGCTCACGAAGGAGGAACACTTCAATCTTAGCACCTGTCTTTTCTTTTTTGCCGTACATTCGTGCGGGGAACACCTTAGTATTATTAAAAAGCATGACGTCGCCGTCATCAAAATATCCAAGTAAATCTTTAAATATTTTGTGCTCTATTTTACCCGTGTCTCTATGAACAACCATAAGCCGAGATTCGTCTCGATTAGCCGTTGGATATTTGGCTATTTGCTTTTTAGGCAATTCAAAATTAAACTTAGATAATTTAGCTTTCATGTATATTTTTAAATTTGAGGCTGCAAAAGTACGCCTATTTCATGATTTTATTTTTATTATTTTAAATTGAATAAAAAACTAAAATACAGCTATGAAATACCAACTTCAACCAATATTTTTTTTTAAAATCTTATGTAATTCGGTTTTACACCATTTTGTCATATATATCCATCGTCTCTTTTACAGCCGCAGCTGATGTATGCAACAGAGCCAATTCATCCTTATCGAGTTTAAGCTCTATGATTTGCTCAACCCCATTTTTACCCAACTTTACAGGGCATCCAACGAAAACATCTTTTAATCCATATTGTCCTTCCATTCGCACGCAACATGGTAAAATACGATTTTCATCTCTAACGATGGAACTTACCATTTGTGCTGCTGCTGCTCCTGGTGCATACCAGGCTGAGGTACCCATTAATGCGACTAATTCTCCACCTCCACCTTTAGTTCTATCCACGATTGCGTTCAAAGTATCTTTATCAATCAATTCAGAAACTGGAATTCCACCGACAGTTGTGTATCTAGGCAGAGGTACCATGGTATCTCCATGTCCCCCCATTAGGACGGCCTGAATATCTTTAGGTGATACTTTTAATGCAGTAGCCAAAAATGCTCTGTATCTAGCCGTATCCAAAACGCCAGCCATTCCTAGCACTTTATTAGCAGGTAGGCCTGATTTCTTGAAAGCTACGTAGGTCATAGTATCCAAAGGATTTGAAACTACTATTATGATTGGGTCTTTTGAATATTTCAAAATACTTTCAGTAACGCCTCCGACTATCCCAGCATTGGTATTGATCAAGTCGTCACGAGTCATCCCTGGTTTTCTTGGAATGCCAGCAGTAATTACAACAATATCAGAACCTTCAGTGATGCTGTAGTCATCAGATCCCGACAACACGGTACTGTAATGATCGATAGGTGCTTGCTGCCATGTGTCCAAAGATTTCCCTTTAGCAAGATCACCCTTGATGTCAACCAATGCAATTTCTTTCACTAAATCTTCATGTGCCAAGACATTGGCTACTGTGGCACCAACATTGCCAGCTCCTACTACTGTTACTTTTTTCATCTAAAATAATTTTATAATTAAATGGATTTAATAATTTTTTTTTAAAAGTAGATTATAATTTTATAATGATTATCTTGTTCTCCAACATCAAGGGTACGATGATGCGCTTGGTGCTAAAATCGTACAGAAAGTCCGCGGGTCCGCC
The DNA here is from genome assembly GCA_016720635.1 of Saprospiraceae bacterium. Classification (GTDB taxonomy): domain Bacteria; phylum Bacteroidota; class Bacteroidia; order Chitinophagales; family Saprospiraceae; genus JADKKF01. Next base: position 107,129 of record JADKKF010000007.1, on the reverse strand, counting down.
TAGTTTTTCCTTCATAAAAATAGTATTGAAGGTATTGTTATGGATATTATATTTTTTCAAAACTCCAGCCTTTTCCATTTTGATCCAATCGGTATATAGGAGGGTATTGCCTATCAAAGCAAGCCCATCCATATGTCCTTTATCTTCATGCAAAACGGTGTAAGCTGCCTTATTCTTAATAAAACTAATTTTACCCAATTGTCCATTTGGTTTATCACCTTCACCAAAGCCATTGACATACAAGATGTTACGAGCTTTATCATATACCAAACCATTAGGTCCTTTGATTTTCTCTATGTCTAAAGCGGTTGAGGTTTTTCTTTTCGTATTTACCTGATATACAAGACCTGTATCTGTGGAAGATAAAAATATGATGGAATCGTTTTTCACGGCGACATCGTTGAGAAAATTAGTTTGTCCTTCAAATCCAATATCCAAGGTTTTCTTTCCTGTAGCCAAATCAAAACCTAACAAATGATCGACATCAGCAACTAATAAATTGTCACCTTGCACAGCCATACCTTTGGGCGCTTTAAGTTTATCAATAAATTTTTGCTTTAACAGTTTACCATTTTTGTCCAACTTGGTGATATAACCATCTGTGGTACCTGCTGGAGGAATAGGAGCTTTGCCGACATTCGACACGTACATATACCTGCGGCCCATAACTATGCTTTCAGGCATCTCAAAACCAACAATTTCTTGAATCTGAGCAATTGAAAAGTAAGATGAGAATATAAATAAAAAGATTATTATAAATCTTATCATTGATAAATATGTTAAATCTAAAAAAACAAAAATAAATTACCAAAAATTCATTAAATTTGGTAAATTATTAAATGTAATAAAAATAATATACGTAAATTAGTTCAATTTTCGCTTTTAAAACGTTTTTAATAGATAAAAGTTCGTCATATTACTAAAAATAAATTGCTACCGATATGGTTTTCTCAACAAAAAATGTGAAGGTAATTATTTCTCTATTTATTTTCAATCTCACTTTATGTGGATTATACGCGCAGGACGAAGCACATTGCAACAAAGCAAAGTTACTAGTGAATTACCATCCTGAATTTAGGACTATCACGAGTGGTGCTACTGACAACGCAGATATTGTATTCCATCATTGCAAATGGCAAATTGATCCCAATATTCGATTTATTTCAGGGCAGATAAAAACAAATTTTGTTGCTAAGACCATCATGAGCAGCATCGAATTTGATTTGCATAATGACCTCTCGGTTAGCACTATTGAATTCAGAGGAAACTCAGTTCCTTTTACCCACTCAAATAATCTTTTAGTGGCTGACCTTCAAACCACGCTTGCTTCAGGCACGAATGAATCCATCTCCGTCACTTATAGCGGAGTACCTCCCACTTCGGGATTTGGTTCATTCGCTCAAACTACACACGGATCGCCAGCCGCTGGTATTATCTGGACACTTTCAGAACCATATGGGGCAAAAGATTGGTGGCCGTGCAAACATAATTTAAACGATAAAATCGATTCTATCAGAATTGAAGTTACTGTTCCATCGCCCAACAAAGTTGCAAGTAACGGAATTTTAGAGTCAGTAGCCATAAATGGAGGTCTTGAGACCTATACTTATGTGCATAATTATCCCATCGCAGCTTATTTAGTGGCTTTTGCTGCCACGAATTATGCTTTTTACGAGGATAATACCATTATAGCGGGTCAAAATCTAACCACTGAAAATTATGTGTATCCCGAAGATTCGGTTACTTTTAAATCGAATACTTCCTTGTTACATCCTGTTATGCAATATTTCAGCAATACGTTTGGAAATTACCCATTTTTATCTGAAAAATACGGTCATACTCAATGCGGATTTGGAGGTGGTATGGAACACCAAACCAATAGTTTTGTAGGGAGTGCGTCACTTGGGTTGTTAACACACGAATTGGCACATCAATGGTTTGGAGACAAAGTAACCTGTGGCTCATGGCAGGACATATGGTTAAATGAAGGATTCGCTTCCTATCTCACAGCATTAACCTACGAACAAGGAATACAAAGCAGCTGGTGGGATTGGAAGAACAATGTGAACAACAATATTGCATCGCTTACAAACGGTTCCGTCTATGTGCCAGCAACTGATACATTGAACACGAGCCGGGTGTTTAACTCAAGATTGACCTACAACAAAGGTGCATATGCACTGCACATGATTCGTTGGAAAATCGGAGATGCTGCATTTTTTTCTGCCATCAACAATTATCTGAATGACGCTTCGATTGCTTATAAATATGCTAAAACGCCTCAACTCAAACAATACTTTGAAGCTGCCTCAGGTACTTCACTGACCGAATATTTCAATGACTACGTGTATGGGGAAGGTCACCCTACCTACACCTTTACGTGGTATCAAGATCCGACAACGAAGGTTTTACAAGTTAAAGTAAACCAAATAACTTCTCATGCTTCTGTTCCTTTCTTTGATATGAAATTACACCTTAGAGCACAAAGTATCGGTGGGCTGGCTGTTGAAGATTTGATTTTTGAAAATACCTCTAATGATCAAATATTTTATTTTTCAATGCCATTTGATGTTTTATCCTTGGAATTTGATCCCGACAGGAATGTTTTGAATGCTCGAGCTGGATTGCAAATAATCCAATCTGCGACAACATTACCGATCACCCTCATAAAATTTTCAGGAAAATCAATCGCAAAAGACAATCATTTGGAAATCGTCATGAGAAATACCGACTCAGAAATGAATAAAGTATATCTTGAAAAAAGTAAGGATGGCTTAAATTTTGAAGAAATTGAAACATTTTACCTTATCCAATCCGCTGAGAATAAACTATCTTACCTCGATGAAAAGGTCACGTCTTCCGTAACTTACTATAGACTAAAATGGAAAGAAATCAATGCTTCACGATACACGTATTCAAAGATTTTAAACATCTCTAACAGTCAAATCCTAGAAGAAAAAATATTTGTCTATCCAAATCCTTGTTATAAGTCGGTAAACATCCAAAGCACTATGCAAGATGGTATCAATTTCCAGTATCAGATTTATGATTTACTTGGAAAATTGGTTATGGAAGGAAAAGGGCTAGAGCCCAAGACCAAACTGGATTTAAGTAATATATCAAATGGCAAATACCATTTGATAATTCTTAAAAAAGATAGAATAATTGGAGCTGAGGAAATTATAAAGCAGGAGTAATTATAATATGCTGATATAAGTTACTCCTGGATTAAATTTTTTAGTAAAGAGATTAATAATTTCTTGATAGTGTCTGTCATTGTCCAAAAAATCTAATTCTTCCGCTTCGACTATCAGGACTGGGAAATCTGATTCGATTGAAAAGAAATCGAAATAAGAGTCTTGGATACTTTTTAAGTAAGATTTGTCTATACCCTGCTCGTATGATCGTCCACGCTTGCGTATGTTTTGTAAGAGCTTATCAGGGCTTCTGTGAATATAAATCAAAAGGTCAGGGTTGGGCATATTGGACTGCAGAATATGGAAAAGTTTGTGGAACAGCTTGTATTCTTCTTGATTTAGGTTGTTTTTTGCGAAAATAAGCGTTTTAGGAAAAAAATAATCGGCAATGCTCAAATCCAAAAAAAGATCTCTGTTGATCAGTTGATTTTGCAATTGCTTTTGCCTTTCTGTCATAAAAAATATTTCAACAGGAAATGCATATCGCTCAGGATCTTGATAGAAAAAAGGAAGGAACGGATTGTCAGCAAATTGTTCTAAAATCAATTTGGATGGCATGGTAGCATTCAATTTTTTGGATAGGCTGGTTTTGCCTGACCCAATATTTCCTTCGATGCTGATATATTGGTATGGGAACTGTCCGGTCATCATTTTTCCATTAAGATTACTTCTTTGTCATCTTTGCACTCCAAATATAACTCTTCAATGTTTTTATTCAAAGTAGGATGGACAAAATCTCCCATAATTTCCATACATGGGATTAAAACAAAATTTCTAAGATGCATTCTAGGATGTGGTACTTGCAATGTACTAGTATCTATTACTTCGTCATCAATAAATAAGATGTCAATATCGATGGTTCTATTAGATACTGCTGATGTTCTTTTTCTGCCAAGCTCCAATTCGATATTTTGACATACTTCTATAAGTTTTTCTGTTGAAAAACCAGTGTCAAAAGCTATTACAATATTTACAAAATCGTCCAATTCGCCATCGCCCCAAGCTTCACTTTGATAAAATGAAGATTTCTGAATAACCGAATCCACTTGCTTTTCTAATAATTGGATAGCCATCTCGATATTTCCTTGCATGGGCTCAATATTAGAACCTAAGGACAAAACAATTTTTCTTTTACCTTTCATCAGAAGAAGTTTTGAGGTTGGCTCTGAACAAATAATAGACTGGAATTCCTACAAGTACAATGATCAAACCTGGCCAAGTATATTCTGGTTTCATGTATAATAAATCCAAAGAAATCGCGGCAGCTAAAATGATATATAAAAAAGGAATAAAAGGATATCCCCAAGCCTTGATGGGTCTTGGAGTGTCTGGCTCTAAACGTCTTAGTCTAAAAATGGCCAATATGGTCAAAATGTAGAATATTAAAACTGCAAAAATCACGTAATCTAAAAGTTGCCCATACTTTCCTGATAAGCATAATATCGAACACCAAATACATTGTATCCAAAGTGCATTGCTAGGAACTTCATTGGTATTATTGGGTATCATAGATTTAAAAAAAAGTCCATTTTTCGCCATTGCTTGATAAACTCTGGCTCCTGATAATATCAATCCATTATTGCAAGCAAAGGTGGAAACCATGATTAATATAGCCATGATAATGGGTGCTGACACTCCTCCAAACATAACCTTAGCGGCTTCAACACCTACCCTATCATTGGTCGCAAATTGAACTCCACGCTGCAAAACATCAGTTCCTTCCGGATTTCCATAAAATGGCAACAAGGAGAGATATGAAATATTGGCTAATATATATATAGCTGTCACAACCACGGTCCCTAAAACCATACTAAGTGGTATATTTCTTTTAGGATTGTCCATTTCACCTCCTATAAAAGTGATATTATTCCATGCTTCAGATGAAAAAAGAGAGCCTACCATCCCGACTCCCATAGCCATCAATAAACCAGATGTTGACAGCGAGGTTTGAACCCATTGTTCACCTTCTTTCACCCAAGTTTGATCCGTTCTAAAAAATTGGAATAAATTGCTAGACCAAACCACATCATCGCGAAAAACTATTATTCCTAAAAATATTAATCCAAATAATGCGATGAGTTTTGCAGATGAAAAATATCGAATGATAAACTGGACGTATTTGATTCCCTTAGAGTTTAAATATGTCAAAAATACGATACAAAGGATACCAACTACTTGGGCTGCGCTGATATGAAGTGATCCAATCTTTAGCAGTATATTTTGGTCAGAAAAGCTAGGGATAATATAAGAAGAAAACTTGGCAAATGCGACTGCAACGGCTGCAATGGTGCCACATTGAATCACAAGGAACAAAGTCCAGCCGTACAAAAATCCCAACAAGGGACCGAATGCCCTTCTTAGATAAACATACTGGCCACCCGCTTCGGGCATCATACCCGCCAATTCACCATAGCTGAGTGCCGCTAAAATGGTCATAACACCCGCCAACAACCACAACACCAACAACCAACCAGGCCCACCAACAGTTCTACCCATATCCGCACTTACGATAAATATACCAGAGCCAATCATAGATCCAGCTACGAGAAGAATTCCGTCAATAAGCGTTAATTTTTTAGTCATAATTTAGGGATTAAGTGGGTAAAGATATATAAATAATAAAAATATTTATATATTAAATAAAAAACCCCAGCCGAAAAGCTGGGGTCAACAAAAGATTTAGATTTTATGGATTAAAAACTATATCTTAGACCAACTTGCATACTCCAAGTTGATGAAAGTCCTATGACATTATTAAATGAAGAAGCTGGCAATCGATTAGATACTCTCGCCATTTGGAAAGTAGCTGTCCCTGTTGTTGCATTAACATTTGGTGACAATATTGCACCATTATTATAAATACTTGTTTTATTGATTCCCCAATTAGAGTTCAATAAATTTCCGATATTTAAGATGTCCAATGAGAACTGAAGTGTGTGCCTTCTACCGCCAAAGTCATTGAAGATATCTTGAAGTAACTTAAAGTCGAATCTATTTCTCCAAGGCAATAAGGCGCCGTTTCTTTCAGCATATTGCCCTTTTCTATTTTTCAAATATGGGTCTTGGTCGATGAAATTGAAAAATGCATCACTCTGTTGTTGAGCAGTAAAGGGATTTGAACCCGTAATGTCTGTAAATGTGATTTCAGAAGCATCTCTAGGCACATATATCAAATCAGCGTTTATGCCATCTCTGTTAAAGTCTGAAGTATATCTGTATGAATATCTACCTTGGTGAGATCCATCATAGAAAAGAGAAAGCGTCGTACCTAAATGACCTAACCACTCGAATCTGTAAGAAACTGCACTCATAAATCTATGAGGAACCGCTTCTGCCCATGCCAAATCCAAATCATTTTGACCTCTTACTGCTGCATTATTAGACCAAGCAGAAGCTGCTTGCGATCCAGGGTTGGAAGATAAATCTTTAGCATTGGTATAAGTATATGCAAAATTGAAACTTAATCCAAAATTAAATTCTTTAGCTAAAGCTACAGTCAATAAATAAGAACTTCCTTGGTCAGTATTGGTCAATACCATCGCCTCTGACATCCCTGAATTTACTTTATTCAAAGAATTTGAACCGAACCAAATAGGCCTTTTATCTTGGCCATTGTTCGCATTCATAGTGAGCGTAGTATTAGCAGCTTTTTTGATTGGCGTTGTATTGAATTACGGCGTTGATATCCTTTGTAAAAATACCTTCAAATGTGGCTATCCAGCCATTTTCTGTTTTATAATCTAGTCCTATACTTGTTCTCCAAACTTGAGGCATTTTGAAATTTTTATCAATCGCCGCTATAGATCCAGGCAGGGATTGTCCTGCAACTTGAGGTAGGTTATTGATGTACTGGCTTGGATTAGAACTAAACAACATATTGTATTTTCTGATACTGTCAACTCCAAATTCAACAGTATTTTGTAACATACCAGAATTGGTTGGAAGATTGGTAAACCAAACAAAAGGTACCCTACCAGTGAATAGACCAGTTCCTCCTCTCAATTGGAGAGTTTTATCTCCCTTAACATCATAGTTGAACCCTATTCTAGGAGAAAACAAAGGCTTTGTAGTTGGCCATTGACTAACATCCAATTTCTGTGGATTGGTTCCTTTTATATCTACAAAATCAGCCTTGGAAACAGCGTCATTTGCTAATAAGTCATTAAAATAGAAAGGCAAATCGACTCTAATACCTGGGGTTATTTTCAATCTAGAATTCAAATTAAACTCATCTTGAACATAAAGTCCACCTAAGCCAAAGTCTAATTCTGCATATGGATCTTTTCCACCAGGTAACAATGAATAAGTTATGGCATAAGTAGAAGGCAATTGATTGTTCAAGAATTGACTCAACGAATCATATCTATAGTAACTGGTTCCATAGCGTTGGAATGAATTTCCAAAACTTAAATAATCAAAAGTTACACCTCCTGTAAAGGTATGCTTTCCCATTTTATACGTGATATTGTCCGTAAAGGTGTACGTATTGTTGACAACATCGTTTTTCCAAGAGAATAATTCATAACCTAAACTTAGGTAGGAATCACCACCTTTTTTGATGTCAATAAAAGGGAAAGGTGATGATTTAGAAGTCCTTTTGTCTTGAGAATTAGTGAACGTAAGCAATACCTGATTCGATAAATTGGATCTCAAAACTGAAGTTAATTCTGCTGCTAATGATTTTACGCTGTTTTCAAATCCATAATTAGCATTTTCAAATGCATAAGAATTCAAAGAAATCCTGTTCGATGAAGATCTTGGATTGGGAGCACTGGTACCATTGACTAATTGGTCATCCGTAGCCACCATCTGAGTATATCGTAAATTAAATTTGTGTTTCTGGCTGATGTTCCAATCAATTCTCGCCAAAGCCTTGTAATTCTGAGTTACAAATTCATTGGCATAATTTTCTAATCTCCCTGGGTCGTAACCATATTTAGAGGTCACGTAATCCTTAACCAAGTTCATATCTGCCAAAGTAGTTCTTGAGACATTACTACCTGTTCTTGATCCATCACTAGGTATGATAGTGATACCTGGTCTAACATTTTTTTCAAATTCTCCATTAACAAAGAAAAACAATTTGTCTTTGATGATAGCACCTCCTAATCTAGCACCCAAAATTCTTGATGTTGCATCAGGCTGAGTCGGTAAAGTGTCTGCTGCCACTTTCAGTCCATTAAAATTTTGATTTCTATAATATCCATAAACTGAGCCTGATAATTGATTGGTACCATATCGTGTAACAGCATTGATCCCCGCTCCTGTGAAGTTTGATTGTCTTACATCATAAGGTGCAACGTTAACCTGAACCTCAGATATCGCATCTAGTGAAATCGGTTGGGATCCACCTCCTGGGAGTGGGTTGGAACTAAGTCCGAAGTTATTATTGAAGTTAGAGCCATCGATCTGAAGATTGTTGTATCTACCATCACGGCCAGCAAAACTTGTACCTTGAGACTGAGGTGAAAGTCTAGTAAAGTCTGTAATACTTCTAGAGATAGAAGGAAGTGAGCTCAATTGCTTACTTGAAATATTAGTTGATGCTCCTGTACGTTGGTTATTTATCAAAGCATTCTTCTCATAAATAACTGTTACTTCTTCTAGTAACTTTGAGTCTTCAGCAAGGGTAGCATTGATGACAGAATTTTCACCCAAGCGAAGATTCAAGCCTTCATACTCCCATGTTTTGTATCCAATATAAGATACAATGATTTTGTATGGACCTCCAGACTTTACGTTGGAAAGATAAAAATTACCTTCTCCATCGGTGAGCATACCATAGGATGAATTCGTTGGCATGTGAATAGCTTCAACGGATGCCCCAAATAGAGGTTGATTTTGCAAATCAAGAATTTGCCCGCTAATCGAGCTTGTAGTTACCTGCGCTAGCAAAAAATTGCTTGAACAGATGGATAAAATCATTAACAGTAAAATTCGTTTCATAATTAGGATTTTTTAATACCAGAAATAAATATAATTATTTAACATATATAAGAAAGCACAATATTAAGGAATTGTTATGGTTCAAAGTCTATTTGGGACAATGTTTTTTTCCACTTAATGTCCCCATTAATGTTGATAACTTCAAGTTTTAACATTCTATTTTTTTGTGGTCCCGAAACACTAATCTTTGTATAAACATTTTCTAAAACTCTGGAGCCAGGTTCCAAAAAGGAATTGGGTTCTGTAGTATATTTTCCAGTAGCCACTGTCGATGTTATGGGAGATGAAGTAATTTCATAAAAGCCAATTTTATCTTTATTTTTATAAGAAGCAAATTCAGTAAAGTGTCTGTCTCCAGTGATAAATACGACCCCTTTTATTTTATATTTTTCTATAAAATCAATGATGGTTTGGCGTTCGTGATTCCCTTCGACATAAAAACACTCTTTGTTGGTAGCATCGTTCAAAAACTGGCTACCTACTGCAATAAACTTGAATGTCGCTTCACTTTTTACCAAGGACTCCAATAGCCAATTGAGTTGTTTTTCGCCAAGCAATTCTCCTCCTTCTTTTCCGAATCTTCGCTTATTGTATCGCCCATCTAGAAGAAAAAACTCGCAATCTTGCCAAGCGAACTTGGTATAAATACCATCTTCATTGAATTCATTGGCATTTTTTGGATTTGCCCAAAACAAATCAAATGCTTCTCTAGTATAGGATTTATTGACATAAGATCCATTGGCATCATTGGAGCCAAAATCATGGTCATCCCAAATGGCGTAGTGATGCATTTTACTGAGTAAAGGCTGCATTTCTTTGGTTTGTCTTGTATGCGTGTATCGTCTTAATACTCCCGATCGCGACTCCCAATCGCTTTCCCTCATATACATATTATCTCCTAACCAAAGCATGAATCTAGCACTGTCATTTGACATTTGGTCCAATATTTTAATTGCAGTACCATAAGGGGTCCCTGGGCGGTCATAAGCGGCTTCATTGATATAAGTACAACTTCCAGTTAAAAATGAAAATTCCTCAGGATCGCTTCTCCATTTCCATTGTGCCTGTGTTCTAAAAGTACTCGATTTGCTTTTGTCCACGACATTCTGACCGTTGATTAATAATGCATATTGATAGGTAGTCCCTGGCTCTAAATAATCCAGTATAAATTCACAAGTATGTGCATTTTCCCTTGTAGTTTCTATGATTTTTGTCGAACGCATTGATTGCCAATCGTTTACTGGCCAATAAATAATCTGACATTCAGCTGGGGCAATTGTTTGACACCAGATACTGACCTCTTTCATGGTATTATACCCGAGCATAGGACCTGAAAGAAGTTGTTCTTTTTGTGCAAAAATTTGAAAAGATAACAAAAGGCTAATGGCAAGTAATATTCTTTTCTTCATGACACTTAAATTTTAACAAGTTATTTTTTCAAAAAACCTTTAAGAATGCTATAAATTCTATTCATAGGGAGCCCCATGATGTTGGTAAATGTCCCTTCGATTTTCTTTATTTTACAATATCCAATCCATTCTTGGATGGCATATGCCCCAGCTTTATCCATAGGACTGTATTTGTTTACATAATATGCAGCCTCCTCTGGCGTAATTGTATCAAAATAAACCATGGAGCTTTCGCTAAAATGCATCATTCGGCTATCGCTTTTGATGCAAACTCCCGTAATCACTTCATGCACTTTATTGCTCAAGCTTAGTAACATTTCAACAGCTTTCTCTGGACTAGTGGGTTTCCCATATATCAATCCGTCAATGATTACAATGGTATCGGCAGTAATCAAGAATTCATTTTCTAGCAATGAAATGTCTATATAATTGGCTTTTTTGATGGCAAGATATTCTGCAGTATAAGAAGTTTCTATTACTTCTTCTATCGATTCATCCACCTCCTGCTCTACCAGCTCAACGTTAAAATCGGCGGTTTCTAAAATTTGTTTGCGACGTGGGGATTTAGAGGCTAAAAATATTTTTATATTAGGAAACATAAGCGTTTAGATTAAAAAAAAGCATATAAATTTGACCAGAAATCATGATTGATTTGGCAAGAACACTCAAAAAATCAAAATCTTTTTTTGAGCTGGCTTTCCATAATTTATAAATAACAAATAAAGTTGGTAAGCCGATGCCCACAATCAAGGCAACCGTATTGTAAATGGGTACAAATTGGTACTGTGTAAAACCCCAATAACTCAAACTAAGGATGAGTACAAATAAAAAAAAGAATGCTATCCACTTCGCTGCCGCTACACCAAAAAGGATGGGTATGGTTTTGCAACCTTGGATGCGATCTCCTTCGATATCTTCGATATCTTTAACAATCTCTCGAAAAACAGTCAAGCAAAAGGCGAAAATTGAAAATCCAATGAATATCTCTAAGATCCGTCCATGCAATAATGGGGAAGCTTGCTTCAAGGCAGTTAGGCCAGGTTTTTCTGCCAACAAAATAACCATATTTACACAACCTACGAATAACGCAACTACCAAATTACCAATAAAAGGCAATTGTTTTAAACGTAATGAGTAGATAAGGAGCAAAGCAATGGCGCAAGGATACATAATAGCATATGACCAATTATCTATATGGTATGCCAAATACAATGTAATAAGTAAGCCTAAGATAACCCAAAATACATACAAAAATTTAGCTCTAGAAATGCTTATTTTCTTTCCTAAAATCATTGTATCTGGCTTATTGACCTTGTCTATCTCGAAATCCACGATATCATTGATAATAAAACCTGTGGCGGTAATGATCAACGTGGTTAAAACAAAAAGTGCAAAGTGGAAGGTGTCAAGAGAGGGCTGCAAACCTGCTATTTTGTACCCAGGTCTGATAATGACATAATTCAAAAAATATTGTGTCGCGCCCGTTATGAGTATGTTTTTCCATCGTATTAATTTAAAAAATGCCCACATACTCTGAGTTATTTTGGTATTTTATTGTAACAATATATAAATTAATATTCTCATAATTATTCCTGTTATTACTACCCAGAAATCAATTCATGATCTAGGGTCCAAAGATCCTTAACTTTGAGTAATTTTTCTAAAATATCACGAACGGCACCTCGCCCACCTTGAAAAGGTGAAACATAATCTACCATGCTTAAAACCTCTTGAATGCTATCGACAGGACAAGCGGATAAACCCACTTTCTGTAGGACTGGGATGTCAGGAACATCATCGCCAATGAAAAGGATTTCGTCCAATTGAAATTCATTGAAATCAAGAATTTCTTGAAGAGCTGATGCCTTATTTTTAATACTAGAATAGATATATTTACTGCCAAGATTCTTCATACGTATATTTACGCCTATTGAATATCCTCCAGTAATTATTCCAATGGCAATACCATTGGTCACGCATTGTCTTATGGCGAATCCGTCACGAGCACTCATGGTTCTGAGCATATCACCATTTTCCATAATCAACATGGAATTGTCGGTAAGCACCCCATCTACGTCCATCAGGACACAGCGTATCTTCTGAAACTTTTGTAATAAAGTGGAGCCTTCTGTACTAGTCAATATAAAGTATTAAACAGTGTATATATCTATCCTTTTGCAGGCACAAACCAATGGTAAACATCGGGAATTGACCCATTTCTAAGACCATTGATTTCGTTTTTTACCAAATTTGAAACCTCAAAATGATCATGAGATAAATTCATCTCAATCTCTTTATAGCACAATTTATCTATATTTGATACAACAGCTGCAGTTCCAGTACCAAACATTTCAGTAAAAGTGCCAGCTTTGTAAGCATCTATAAGTTCATGTATAGTTATAGGTCTTTCTTCTACTTCAAAACCCTTTCTTTTCAGGATTTCAATAGCACATTTTCGAGTAATACCATCCAGAATTGCACCATCCAGCGACGGTGTTAATACTTTGCCATTTACAACACAAAATATATTCATTGTGCCAACCTCTTGCAATTCTTCATAATTAAAGGCATCCAACCACAAAACTTGATCAAAACCTTTTTCACGTGCTAATTTGGAAGGATATAAAGCACCTCCATAATTACCGCCATTTTTAGCTTCTCCTACTCCACCCCTCACTGCTCTTATGTATTTATGTTCGGCCAACAACTTGATTGGCTTAGCATAATAAGGACCAACTGGAAGTGTTAGTATAATAAATTTATATTCTTTAGAAGGGGCAACGCCAATAAAAGCATCAGTGGCTATCATAAAAGGCCTCAAATAAAGCGAACTTCCGACAGATTTAGGGATCCAGTCTTTTTCTAAATAAACCAAAGCATTCAATCCTCCTAAAAATATATCAGCTGGTATCTCAGGCATACACATACGATGAGCAGATTTATTGAATCTTTCCCAGTGCAGTTCTTGACGCATAAGGAGTGGAACTCCATCTTCAGTAATAGATGCTTTCATGCCTTCAAAGATTGTCTGTCCATAATGAAGCGCCATCGTAGAAGGATGCAATGAGAGTTCATGCACAGGCTCTATGCGAGGATTATGCCACTCACCATCTTTATAATCAGCTACAAACATATGATCAGATGTGATTTTTCCGAAAGGTAGATTGGAGAAATCAACTTCGTGTAAGGTAGATTTGCTTGTTCGGGTTATTTTTATATCAATCATGATACAAAGTTAAATAAATATCTTAAATTTGACATAAATTTTAACGAAACTTTTTATCAAGAAATTAAATTCTTTTTAACTAGTAGTATTTTACCAAATTCCAATTAATATTTTGTTTTTGCATTTTTTAGAATATCCAATATATTTACTAGACGAAACTAAAATTGAAAGTGAAAAATTTTTGGTTAAAGAAAATGGTGATTTTCCCAATCACATGGCTTTTGTACAAAAAAAGGATTCCGATTATTTAGTAATTTTGGATCCAAAGGATTGGAATATCGAAGAATCGAAGATTACTTTAAGTAAAATCCTATTGAGCATTTCGATTAAAATGACTGAAATTGACATCCTTTGCACGGAATATAAGCTTTCATTGGACTTATTCGATCGTTTTCAAAAAATCATTATTTTTGGAACTCAGGAGACTGAATTGAACTCCAAATACAAAGTATTTACTTTAAAATCAGGCCCAAAAGCCCTTTGGAGCGATGATTTGATGAGCTTAAATGCTGATAAATCTAATGAGCTAAAGAAAAAATTGTGGCAAGCTTTGAAAGATGGATTCTAGAATCCCAGGAAATGATAAAATTGCGAGCGCAATAGGACTAATTATCAAGAGATTACGATTGAAAAAAAAAATAATATAAAAGATATTTGTTTTTAAAATAAAAAATTATACCTTTGCAGCCTCAAAATAACTAATTGGCTTCGTAGCTTAATTGGATAGAGCATCTGACTACGGATCAGAAGGTTGCAGGTTCGAATCCTGCCGAGGTCACTAAGGTTTTCATTGAAAAAATGAACTCTTATTTGGTCAGTGTGCTTTGAGAATTTTTAACATATTTATAAATTTTAATTTATGTCCAGAATTTGCGATTTGAGTGGTAAAAAACCAGTGACAGGCCATAAGGTCTCACACTCGAATAGAAAGACGAATAGGTGGTTTATCCCTAATCTACACACTAAGCGCTTCTTCATACCTGAATGTGATGAGTGGATTACATTAAAGGTGACTGCAAAAGAGATGAGAACTATTGACAAATTAGGTTTGTTCTCATACTTGAAAAAATTGCAGGACAAAGGAGTAAAAACAGGTTATAAAATCGTTTAATAATTTATTAATAATATTGCCATGGCAAAGAAAAGTAAAGGTAATCGCCTTCAAATCATCCTAGAGTGCACTGAGCATAAGGATAGCGGTATGCATGGGACTTCACGATATATATCTCAAAAGAACCGTAAAAACACACCGGAGCGTATTGAATTGAAGAAATACAATCCAATATTGAAAAAATATACCATCCACAGAGAAATAAAATAATAACCAATGGCAAAGAAAGTATCAAAGAACGCGAGGGTATCCCAAAGAGCTGCCAATGCTGGTTCTGGTAAGGACCATGTGAAGCTTATTAAGAGCATCAAAGACCCAATTACTGGAAAGTACTCTTTTCAAGAAATGATCGTGCATAAAGATAAGGTCAAGGAATTCCTCGACTAATTTATTTTTAATGCCTTATTGAAATATAATTGGCTTTTCTTGTGCTGCGAGGAAAGCCTTTACTTTTTATAAACATTCGTATGAGTTTTTTCAAAAAATGGTTTTCAAAGGAAAAAAATGAAGACCTAGAAAAAGGTATAGAAAAAACCAAGGACAGTTTCTTGGATAAGATTTCTAAAGCTGTCGCTGGTAAATCAAAGGTTGATATTGAGTTTTTGGACCAATTGGAAGATATTTTGATCGCTTCTGATGTTGGGCTAGAAACAACTGTAAAAATTATAAATCGACTTGAAACCAGAGTTCAAAAAGACAAATACCTCAATACTGCCGAGCTAAACCAAATCCTTAAGGAAGAGATTATCGAGATCCTCAATCTCAAGGATCAATCTATCTTTGAAAATTTTAAAATTCCACAAAAATCTGGACCGTATGTCTTGTTGGTAGTTGGTGTCAATGGTGTGGGTAAAACCACTACGATAGGCAAGTTGGCTCATAAATTCACTCAAAACGGATATAAAGTCGTAATAGGTGCTGGAGATACATTCAGGGCTGCCGCTGTGGATCAATTGAAGATATGGAGTGAAAGAGTTGGTTGTTATTTTTTCGACAAAGGTATGCAAGCTGATCCAGCTGCTGTAGCTTTCGAAACTACAAAGTTTGCCATCGATAATCAACTCGATATTGCCATCATCGACACGGCTGGTCGTCTGCATACGAAAATCAATTTGATGCAGGAATTATCGAAAATCAAAAGATCTGTCGGCAAAGCCTTAGATAATGCCCCAGACGATGTAATGCTGGTTTTGGATGCCAGTACAGGACAAAACGCGATCGAACAAGCCAAGCAATTCACAACGGCGACTGAGGTTAGCTGCTTAGCCTTGACCAAATTGGACGGAACTGCTAAAGGTGGGGTTGCGATTGGCATTTCAGATCAGTTTGAAATTCCGATTCGTTATATCGGTGTTGGCGAAGGTATCGAACATTTACAAGTGTTCAATGGATATCAGTTTGTTAGTACTATGCTAGACAATCAGATTGCAGAGTAGCTATACGAATTCCTTTAAAAGGCTTGATTTTATTATTGTACAATGACAAAATCCATTCGTTTGCAAAAGGATGGATTTTGTTCTAGGATATTAAAGGCAGATTTGGCTATGGTGTGTTAAGTTTTTTCCAAAAAACCACTTTGTCGTCTCCATCTTTCCAAAAATCTCTGATCGTAGCCTCTTGGGTATAACCGATTTTGTTGTAAAAAGCCCTGGTTAAGGCAAATTCTGGTGTACTAGACGTCTCAACAATAAGGATCCTTGCACCACTATCTTGAAGATATTTTTCGATAAAATCCATCATTGCTTTACCGATTCCTTGCCCTTGCGAATCTGCGTGAACACCAATGGCATATAGATTATAAGTCCTTTCCGTAAGTTTTTCTGGCGCACAATATCCAATAGATATTGGCTTATTATCAACAGTACAGGTAAACCAAATTTCTTCAGATTCAGGGTTAATTAAATAATCAGATATCATCTCTTCGAGCATTTCAGATGGGAATAAATCCACATTTTCTAACACCCCTTTCAGTCCTACTATATCACTCTTAAACACCTTTCTAATCTCACTCATGCAACAGAAATCTTTTCTTAATAATATTTGACGAAATTTGAAATTAAAATAGTATATGTTAAAATCATCTTGGTGTATTGACCGATTTAATCCCATGACAAATACTGTACAATAAAACACCAGCAGTAACGCTTACATTCAATGAATGTTTGGTGCCGAACTGTTCTATTTCTAAGCATCCATCACAATTTTCCATCCAAAACTCACTGACGCCAGTAACTTCATTTCCTAAGACAAAAACATATTTATCTGACATTTTCCATTGAAAATCAACCAAATTTTGGCTATTCTCAGCTTGTTCGATGGCATAAATTTTATAGCCATTTTGGCGAAACATAGCAAGCGCTTCTTCCGAATCAACTTGTGACCAATTAACACTTTTCTCGGCACCTAGAGCAGTTTTTTGTATTCCAAAATTTGCCTCGGGGCTTGGTGTAATCCCAGTAAGATAAATATGCTCAACCGCAAAAGCATCACTGGATCGAAATATCGAACCTACATTGTGTGCTGATCTTATATTATCTAAGAGCAGCATTATCCCCATTTTAGGGGTTTGTTTGAATTCTTTAAGCGACTTCCTATTGAGGGCTGAAAGTTGTAATTTTTTAAAATTAGGTCTCATTACATCGCCAAGATTTCAGCCATTTTGATTAATTGAGGTTCTGGCAATTTTGCCTTATGAATAGCTTCAGAAAACGGTGTGTAAACTATTTCGTCATTTACAATACCCGCCATGACGTTATAATGTCCAGCCAATAACCCTTCAACCGCTGCAAAACCCATTCTACTAGCCAGTAATCTATCCATAGCGGTTGGACTTCCTCCTCTTTGCAAATGCCCAATTATGGCTACCTTAATATCTATATTTATCTTATCCTTTACCTGCTTGGCAATCTCTTGGGCACCCCCATTCTTGTTTCCTTCAGCAACAATGATGAGGTTAAACAACTTTTTTCGTTTTGCGCTATTTTTCAAAATTTCAACGATCTCATCGATAGATTTTTCTGCCTCTGGCAATAGTATGGCTCCTGCCCCACTGCCAATACCAGTATGCAAACCAATGTAGCCGCTATGTCTCCCCATAACTTCAACGAAAAATACCCTATTGTGCGAATCCGCTGTATCCCTGATTTTGTCCACAGCATCAACCGCTGTATTGATAGCCGTATCGAATCCTAGTGTATAATCTGTACCGTACAAGTCGTTGTCAATCGTTCCTGGAATCCCGATTGTCCTTATCCCCCACTCGGTATGAAAAATTTCAGCACCCGTAAAAGTTCCATTACCCCCAATAGCGACCAAGGCATCTATTTTGTATTCCTCCAAATTTTTGTACGCCATTTTTCTACCTTCTTTTGACAAGAAAGCGACACTCCTAGCTGTTTTGATCACGGTCCCGCCGCGTTGCATGATGTTTCCAACATCACCAGCTTCTAATGGAGTAATTTCACCGGCAATCATACCTTCATATCCACGATGTATGGCATAAATTGGAATATTATAATACAATGCCGTTCTAACAACCGCCCTGACTGCGGCATTCATTCCAGGAGCGTCTCCACCTGAAGTAAAAACACCTATTCTACTAATTTTTTTCATCTCATTTTATTTTGCTTTGCAAAGATACTTATCAAAGCGTTATCTTTCGTACTTAGTGTATTTTTTACACAAATAAAAAGCCCCAGCTATACGACTGGGGCTTTCCGATATAATCAATATTTCATTAATATTACATCATTCCACCCATGCCTCCCATTCCTGGTGCACCATGAGCATGTGGTTCTTCAGCCTTAGGCTTGTCGTTGATAACACATTCTGTAGTCAAAACCATACCAGCAATAGAACCCGCATTTTCTAGTGCAATTCTAGTCACTTTGGTTGGATCAATAACTCCAGCTTTTTTCAAGTCTTCAAACTTATCTGTTCTGGCATTGTAACCCATAGATCCTGTGCCTGACATAACTTCTTTCAACACAACACTTCCTTCTACACCAGCATTGTCTGCAATGGTTCTAAGTGGAGCTTCTAAAGCTTTACGCACTATATTGATACCGATGGTTTCATCTTCATTGACTCCTTTCAAGTCCTTTAGTGCGGAAATAGCTCTTACTAGAGCAACACCACCACCTGCAACGATACCTTCAGCGATAGCGGCTCTGGTCGCGTGCAAAGCATCATCCACACGGTCTTTTTTCTCTTTCATTTCAACTTCAGTCGCTGCACCTACGTGTAGTACAGCTACTCCACCAGCTAATTTTGCCAATCTTTCTTGCAATTTTTCTTTGTCATAGTCACTTGTTGTAACTTCGATCTGTTGCTTGATTTGATTGATTCTAGCCTTGATATTTTCGGCAGTTCCTTTACCATTAACGATGGTTGTATTGTCTTTATCAACCGTGATTTTTTCGGCAGTTCCCAGATGAGACAATTCTGTATTTTCGATTTTGTAACCTTGCTCTTCAGATATCACAGTTCCACCTGTCAAAATGGCAATATCTTCAAGCATCGCTTTTCTTCTGTCACCGAATCCAGGAGCTTTTACCGCAACTATCTTCAAGCTGGCTCTAAGTCTATTCACTACTAAAACACCCAAAGCTTGAGACTCGATGTCTTCAGCGATGATCAAAAGTGGTCTTCCTGTTTGAACAACCTTTTCCAAAATTGGCAAAATTTCTTGCATGTTGGAAACTTTCTTATCGTAGATCAAAATATAAGGGCTTTCGTATTCAGCTCTCATATTCTCAGCATCTGTGATAAAATATGGAGATAAATAACCTCTATCGAATTGCATACCCAAAACTTCATCTACATAAGTGTCTGTTCCTTTGGCCTCTTCTACGGTGATTACACCGTCCTTAGAAACTCTTTTCATGGCATCTGCGATCAATTTTCCGATTTCTTCATCGTTGTTGGCAGACACCGAAGCGACTTGTTGAATTTTCTTAAAATCGTCACCAATCACCTCAGATTGTTTCTGCAAGTCAGCTATAACAGCCTTAACTGCTTTATCGATACCCCTTTTCAAATCCATTGGGTTAGCACCAGCAGTTACGTTTTTGAAACCTGCAGTAACCATAGCCTGTGCTAAAACAGTAGCAGTGGTAGTACCATCTCCAGCCGCATCTGCTGTCTTTGACGCTACTTCCTTTACCATTTGTGCGCCCATATTGGCTACTGGATCTTCCAATTCTATTTCTTTTGCTACACTCACTCCATCTTTGGTAATCATTGGTGCGCCATAACTTTTTTGAATGACTACATTTCTTCCTTTAGGACCTAGTGTAACCTTCACCGCATTTGCTAATGCATCTACACCAGATTTTAATTTTTCTCTAGCTTCTGTATTAAAACTAATTTCCTTTGCCATATCTATTAAGATTTTTTTCTAAATTAAATAAATAAATTTCTGTGAAATTAAAGAATGACCAAAATGTCATCTTCTCTCATGATGAGGTAATCAACGCCCTCATATTGCAATTCTTGGCCTGCATATTTGCCATATAATACGACGTCTCCTTTCTTAACTGTCAATTTCTTGTCATCTTTTCCAGGACCCACAGCTACTACTTCTCCTCTCTGCGGTTTTTCTTTGGCGGTGTCGGGAATGATAATACCTCCTTTTGTTTTTTCTTCAGCGGGTGATGGTTTTACAACTACTCTGTCATTAATTGGCTTCATATTCAATCAAATTTTTTGTTAATATTATTAAAAAATAGTATGTTAGAATAACACAAGGAGTATTGCATCACAATTTATGCCAAAAGAAAATTTGTGACAAATTGACTTGAAAACGCAAAATAAACGAGGCAAAGTGGAAATTTTGTCGCTTTAAAAAATATATCTAAACCTTTTTAATAAAATTTGACAATCAAACTTTAAATTTGCTTACGGAGATTTTTAAGATAAAAGACAGGCTTCAACAACTCCTATTCGATTCAAAATCAGAGTTCTACAATTTACATAAACAGAATATTTACTAATAATTAAAAAAATGACATCTCAAAACATGGTAGATTTATTAAAAATCAAAATATTAATTTGTGCTCTAATTTTTCCTTTTTTGTCGTCAGCTCAAGAGGACATCAAATACCAAAAACCTTCAAGCGAAATACTCCAATTGGCGGACTACGAGCGTCCTCCATCCGTTATCATTGATTCTAAAAAAGAATATATGATTATGTCATTTCGTTCGACATACAAGACACTGGACGACTTGAATCAAGAAGAATTGAGGCTGGGTGGATTGCGAATAAATCCTGTCGTAAACATCTCAAGTACAGTTACTTATATCAATAATTTAAAGGTCAGAAAAGTATCAGATAAAGATGAAATCCAAGTTATTGGCCTCCCAGCAAATCCAAGAATTGCCAATATGGTCATGTCGCCAGACGAGAAAAAAATGGCATTCACCCACAGTCAAAATGATGGCTTAGAACTCTGGGTACTGGACATAGCCACAGCCACTGCCAAGAAATTGTCCAATGCAGGTTTAAATGGAAATTTGGGCAATCCAATCTCATGGTTCAATGACAATAATCATTTGTTGATAAAAAAATTGCCTTCCAACAGATCGGCGCTGAAAGATCCTAAAAAAGAGATGCCAAATGGACCCATCGTAAGTGTCGCGTCAGGAGCCAAATCTTCAAATAGGACCTTTCAAGATTTATTAAAAAATAAACTAGATGAAGCCAATTTTGAAATTTTGGTTACTTCGGAGCTCTACAAAATAGATCTCGACGGCAAAGAAACACTGTTCAAACCTGCCAATCTTTATGTAAGTGAGCAATTTTCACCAGATGGCAATTACCTTCTTATCTCTACCATACAAAAGCCTTTCTCATATATCGTACCATACTCAAGATTTCCAATGAAGTCGAACGTCTATACCAGCGATGGCAAAGAAGTAAAACAAGTAAATGATGTACCCTTGACAGAAATTATGCCAAAAGGATTTATGGCCACTAGAACAGGCAAAAGGAATATGTCTTGGCGCAATGACAAGCCATCAAGTTTATACTTCGTAGAGGCCTTGGATGGTGGAGATCCTGCGATTAAAGCCGAATTTAGAGATGAATTATTTACTTGGGATGCCCCTTTCAATAAAGAGCCTAATTCAGTCATGAAAGTTCCTCAAAGATTCGGTGGTGTCATTTGGGGCAACGACGATATAGCCATCGTTTTCGATCAATGGTACGACACCCGAAACACTAAAACTTATCAAATTAAACCAAGTGATATTAATTTCAAGCCAATTGTACTAGCAGATAGAAATTCCCAAGACGTATATTCTGATCCTGGACAAATAGAGACTGAAAGAAACAGATTTGGTCGTTACTCTTTAGCCATTTTAGATAATAAAATATTTTATTTAGGGGAAGGCCATACCGAAAAAGGACAATTCCCTTTTATCGATGAATATAATTTTGTCACAAAAGAGAAGAAAAGATTGTATCAATCCACCTCCACAGATAAAATGGAGACACTTTTCTCGTTTATTGACATAAAAAGGGGGGAAGTTTTGGTGCAAATCCAGTCAAAAACGCAGTTTCCAAATTATTATATTAGGAATATTAAGAAAAGAATTCAAGTTCGGCCAATTACCTTTCTACCCAATCCATTTAAGAGCATAGAAACCGTCCACAAGGAGGTATTAAAATACAAAAGAAAAGATAGTTTAGACTTAAGTGGCACATTGTACCTTCCAGCAGGATACGACACGATCAAGAAAGAAAAACTTCCCTTGTTGATATGGGCTTATCCACAGGAGTTTAAAGATAAAAACAGCGCGTCGCAAAACACGCAAAATCCCAATGAATTCACCTTTCCAAATTATGGATCCTTTGTTTATTGGGTAAATAAAGGCTATATAGTTCTCGATGACGCCGCCTTTCCAATCGTCGGTGAGGGCGAAACTGAACCGAATGACAATTTTATAAACCAATTGGTTGCTGATGCGGAAGCTGCCATCGACGCAGTGGATAAATTGGGGTATATAGATAGAAAAAAAGTGGCAATTGGAGGACATTCTTATGGAGCATTCATGACTGCTAATCTCTTGACTCACTCAAAATTATTCGCATGTGGGATCGCAAGAAGTGGCGCTTACAATAGAACATTGACCCCTTTCGGATTTCAGAGTGAACAAAGGAATTATTGGGAAGCCTCCAATGTATATAATACCATGTCCCCATTCATGAATGCCGAAAAAATGAAGACCCCTATCCTATTGGTTCATGGAGAAGCGGACAACAATCCAGGAACATTTACGCTGCAAACCGAAAGGTATTTTCAAGCATTAAAAGGT
This sequence comes from Saprospiraceae bacterium, assembly GCA_016720635.1. Taxonomy (GTDB): domain Bacteria; phylum Bacteroidota; class Bacteroidia; order Chitinophagales; family Saprospiraceae; genus JADKKF01. The sequence continues at coordinate 83,923 of JADKKF010000007.1, read as the reverse complement.
TTAGGAGCACCAGCAAGAATGGTTATACTACCCAAAGAAAGCCACGGATATGCTGCTAAGGAAAATATTCTTCACTTGCTATGGGAACAAGATCAATTTTTTGAAAAATATCTAAAAAATAAAAAGGCAGAGTAGAAGATTTTGAGTAGAGAATTGGAATTAGAAACTAAATATCTCATTATTACAATTTGATTGTGGATATGGCCCCAAATTTATTGTGGGTCACTAGCCTACAATTCATATCAAATGATTGTACATGAGTTTGAATTCTTTGCTCCAGAATACTTCATTGTGTTTTCCTTTGTCTCTTACCACAACGCGAAGCTTTTCATCTGGTATGCCAAGGGATTTTAAACGCCAATAGGTATGTCTTAATGTTTCGGTCATGCCATAGCTTTCTTTCATCGAGCCAGCTACGTAAAAATTTGAATCCCAAAGAGTTGAGGTTGGATGAAACTCTTTTATCACCTGCGGATTATACCAAAATGAAGGCGAAAAACTGACGACCTTACCAAAAACATCTGGCATTTTTAAGCCCCCATAAAAACTGATAAGGCCACCGAGGGAGCTTCCAATTAGCCACGTATTTTGCTTATCAGTCATTGTCCTGAATTCTGCATCGATGAGCGGTTTGATATGATCCTTGATAGAATAGAGATAAGCATCGCCGTTGCCACCTCCATTCCTATAGGTTTTAAAAGGTGCATATTCAGAAACTCTGCTACCATGCCCGTGATCGATAGCAACCACTATTGCTTGTTTCGCTTTCGCTCTCTTGCTTATAAAGTTACCGACAGCCCAAGGTTTGCCAAATGAATCTTTACCATCTAATACATTTTGTCCATCCTGCATATACAATACTTGAAAATAATTATTGGTGGTAAAATAAGCTGGAGGCAAAAAAATCCTTATATTTCTATGGGTATGTAAATAAGGAAGATGAACTACGTGCTGTATCTGCATTTATATAAACTTTAAAGGATTGAATCAATTTAGATCCAACAATGTTTATTTTTTAAGTAAAATTTAAGAATATGTAGCTGCAAAAAAAAAGTCTCAGTTCTTTGAAAAACCGAGACTTTGTGCGCCCCCTCTAGGACTTGAACCTAGGACCCCATGATTAACAGTCATGTGCTCTAACCAGCTGAGCTAAGGAGGCAACAATCATTTTCGTCAATTGCGATGCAAATGTATAACTTTTTCAATTATTTGTATAATCTTTGCAAAAAATTTTAAAAAAAAATGAGTTTAATATCAATCGGGACGATGGCCTTTGACAATGTGGAGACTCCATTTGGCAAAGCAGAGAATATAATTGGCGGTGCATGTACCTATATTTCGTGGTCTGCATCATATTTTACACAAGACCTTCACATAGTTGCGGTTGTCGGTGATGATTTCCCTCAAAAAGAACTAGATGAGCTTACTGCAAGAGGTGTAAACTTAGATGGACTACAAATTAAAAAAGGTGAAAAATCATTTTTTTGGGCTGGGAAATATCACAGCAATATGAATATGCGTGATACACTAGACACTCAACTTAATGTATTGGCGGATTTTCATCCAGTTTTGCCTCCTGATCAAAGAAATGCAGATTATGTAATGTTGGGCAATCTTACCCCTTCCGTTCAATTAGAAGTTATCAATCAATTCATAGAGCGACCTAAACTGGTCGTGTTGGATACAATGAATTTTTGGATGGATACGGCTATGGATAGTTTAAAAGAGGTTTTAAAACACGTAGATGTCATTACAATTAATGATGAAGAAGCTCGTCAATTAAGTGGCGAACACTCATTGGTAAAAGCTGCTACTGTTATTCAAAAAATGGGACCAAAATATCTAATCATCAAAAAAGGAGAGCATGGGGCAATGTTAATATCTGGTGATGAAATGTTTATAGCACCAGGATTGCCGTTAGAAGAAGTATTCGATCCCACTGGAGCTGGTGATACATTTGCAGGAGGGTTCATTGGATATTTGGCTATGACAGATGATATCTCTTTTGACAATATGAAGAGGGCTATCATATATGGATCTGCCATGGCAAGCTTTTGTGTAGAAAAGTTTGGTTTGGAGAAATTAAAGGAACTCACCATGGTTCAAATCGAAGCCAGGGCTAGAGAATTTAAGAGAATATCTGATTTCAATTTGGACTAAGATTCTGTTATTATCTTAATATTATTCTATAATTCTATCCGTTGAATATATTCTGTTAGGGTAAATTTCTTTTTTTTGTATAAAAAATGTATATTTGCGCCCTAATTTTGATTACTTATTATAAAAAATCATAAAACGTTTTTAATACCATGCAAGGTAAAGGATTTGTAAAATTTTTCTTGATTATATTGGTCATCGTCTGTTTGCTCCAATATATTTTCATGCTCCCAACTAGAAGTGTAGAAAAGGATGCGGACAATTATGCAGCACAGGTAGCAAGTCTTTCGACCAACCCTGATAAAGTAGCTGTGACCAAAGAGGCGAGAATTAATTATTTAGATAGTATCTCGAGTGAGCCTATTTTCAGCATTCCACTTTTTAAGTCTTATACCTACGAAGAGCTTAAGAAACAACAATTGGCGCTTGGATTGGACCTTAAGGGTGGTATGAACATCATCTTACAGGTTGATTTGAGAGATTTCTTGATTACTTTGTCAGACAATAGTAGCGATCCTACTTTCAGAGAAGCGCTAGACAAAGCAGCAGCAAGGCAAACAAATGATCAAGCTGACTTCGTGACTCTTTTCGGTCAAGAATTCAAGAAGATCGCTAATGGAAAAGCTTTAGCTAGTATTTTTTCAAGAAGTGCGACCCTTAAAGATGAAGTTAAGTTGGAATACAACGACGATAGAGTATTGGGAGTAATAAGAAACAAAGCCAAAGAAACGGTAAGTTTGACTTATAAGAGGCTTAAGGATCGTATCGACAAATTCGGAGTTACCCAACCCAATGTGTCTTTGGATGCAAATAGAGATCTTATCGTTGTAGAATTGCCTGGTATTGACAATCCAGAGCGAGCTCGAAAATTCTTACAAGCATCAGCTAAATTAGAGTTTTGGGATGTTTATCGAATTTCAGATGAAATCGTTCCCGTTTCGATCATGGCTGCTGATGAAAAAATGAAAAAAAATAATCAAAGGCGATACGAGTGAGACTTTAAAACAATATACATATATCCGCGACAGCTTAGGAAATATTAAAGATTCTACTCTTCAGGTTGCAGGTGTAGATTCTTTAAGTACTGGAAAAGGTCCTATCCTCAGTTTGATGGAAATGAATGTAAATGCTGGAGGTCAGGGTTTCATGTATTCCGCTTCAGTTGTTGGGACTGTTGATAAAAACAAAAGAACTGCGTTGAAAGCAATGTTTGACAACCCAGAGGTAAAAAAAGCATTGCCAAACGATTTATTATTTAGATTTTCAGCAAAACCTATCAAGGATCGAACTACAAATAAATTCACGAATAAATATGAAGTTTACGCCATCAAAAAGAAAAGAGGAAGTGACTCGGCCCCTCTAGAAGGCGATCATATAGTACGTGCAGCAGCCAATCCTGACCCAGTTACACAACAAGTTGCTGTATCTCTTTTGATGGACAATGTTGGTTCCAAAGTTTGGGCAGATATGACCACAAAAGCTGCACAAGACAATAATCGCGAAATTGCGATTGTGCTCGATGATGAAGTAGTTTCTGCACCAACGGTTAATGACCCAATCACAACGGGAAGTTCGTCAATATCTGGCTCATTTACCACACAAGAAGGTCAAGACTTAGCCAATATCCTAGAGATTGGAAAGTTACCTGCCAAAACCCAAATCATCCAAGAATCAGTGGTAGGTCCATCTTTGGGTCAAGAGAACATTAATAAATCAATATTATCTCTTGCTTTAGGGATGTTCTGTGTTGTCCTATTTATGATAGCTTATTATGCCACAGGAGGTGTAATGTCAATTGTTGGACTATTCACCAACCTTTTCTTATTAATTGGAATATTGGCCTCAGTAGGTACTGTTATGACTTTACCTGGTATTGCAGGTATCGTATTAACCATGGCTATAGCGGTAGATGCCAATGTAATTATATACGAGAGGATTAAGGAGGAATTGAGAGAAGGAAAAAGCCTGCAAATTGCCATTTCTGATGGATTTAGGAATTCAATGCCAGCTATTTTGGACTCAAACGTAACTACAATTATAACTGCTTTGATACTATATTTCTTTGGACTTGGCCCTATCAAAGGATTTGCTGTTACATTGTTGATTGGAGTTATGACAACTTTATTTACAGCGATATTGGTTGTAAGATTGGTTACAGAATGGTGGTTAGAAAAAGGCAATAATGTAAAATATACGACAGCTTTTTCAGAGAAATTATTTATCCAACCGTCTATTGATTGGTTAGGAATGAGAAAGAAATTTTATGTTGTTTCTGCCATTGTCATCATCGCCGGACTGGTATCTTTCTTTACTAGAGGATTTGAATTAGGAGTAGATTTCAAGGGTGGATATTCATATAATATTCAGTTTGGAGATGGAACTGCAGTAAATGCAGAGATGATTAGAAGTACTATGAAAGAAGTATTTGACCTAGAGCCTATCGTGAAAGAAATTGATGTGAAAAATACTTATAACGTTACTACAACCTATTTGATTAACGACAATTCACCAGAAGCCACAGAAAAAGTATTACAAAAGCTATATGAAGGGGTAAATAAATTAAGTGGCGGGAACTTGGATTACAAGAAATTTAAGGAATCGGATGGAACAGGTACGCACCTTACGAGTTTTTCAAAAGTAGGGCCAACAGTTGCTGACGACATAAAGTCTTCTTCATTCTGGAGTACAATTTTGGTGATTTTCTGTATTTTCATTTACATTTTCATTCGATTTGCAAAATGGCAATTTTCTACAGGAACGGTTGTTTCATTGGTACACGATGCTTTGATAATATTGGCTTTATTCTCATTTGGACACGGATTTGTTCCATTTACCATGGAGATAGATCAAGCCTTCATAGCAGCGTTTTTGACCATTCTAGGTTATTCCATGAACGATACAATTGTTGTTTTTGACAGAATCCGTGAATACTTAAGAACTTATACTGCCAAATCAAACTATGATGTAATAAATTTGGCGTTGAATGCAACCTTGAGTAGAACAATGATAACATCAGCCATCACTCTATTCGTAGTATTGATGTTATTCCTCTTTGGTGGAGCATCTATCAAAGGCTTCGCATTTGCATTGGTTGTAGGAGTTATTTCTGGTACTTATTCATCACTTTTTGTAGCAACTCCTGTATTATACGATTTATCGGGTGATCTTAATGTTAAAGAAACAGAGGCTGCTGTAACACCACACACAAATACTGTTAAAGCATAAAAAAACTAAAAACTACTAATTGTAGTATTTATACCTAATAAAAAAAAGAGGCTCTCTATTAAGACAGCCTCTTTTTCTTTATCACTTGGTTTGATTATCTTATAGTGACGATTCTGTATATTTCTTGAAATTGTTTAATATGGCCTGCCAACCATCTCTTTGGAGATAATAGCTGTTTTCATTCTCTGGCATAAATTTTTGAATTACTTCTGAAATTCCTTCTCTCCTACTGAAATTCACCTCAACTGTTCGCCCATGTTTCATGATGTAATGGAGGAGTTTATTGGGTTCAATTTTTTGATAAATACCTCCAAATTCAAAACCAAAAGAACCATCCTTGGCTTCCATACGACTAGAGAAGCTTCCTCCTTCTCTCAGGTCAACCTTTGCCCATGGACATCTCCAATCATCGTTCGCAAAATTCCAATTGGTTATTTTATCTGGATTGGTGTAACTGTCCCATAATGCCTCAATGGGTGCCTCGGATTCTATTTTATTATAGATATAAAAATTCTCGCTCAAATCTCTAACTTTTTGCAATCCAAGTGCGAAAGATTTGTCCATAAAATCGATATATTCATCCACGACATCAACGGTAGCTCTCAATACACAGATTCCACCATCACTGGGAATAATGTCATAATGTTCTCTAGAAGCATTCCAAGGTGCAGCATCAAAATCAACTTTGGGCTGTTTGTCTTTTAACTCTCCAAGATGCACAAAATGCATTTTTTCATTTTCTACAACTGTTTGCACTTTACTAAACATTCCCTCACCATTTGGGGCCAGGAATAAAATTTGTTCGCCTTCTTTCAATTCGCCCTCATAATAAGATCCTGGGCAAAATACCGAAGTCCATTGACGATAACAATAATCCTCCCAAAGAGCAAACCATATCTTATTTGGCGTGGATTTTATTTCTATTTCGTATATTTTCTCAACCATAATTTAAATTTTTCTGGATAATTAAACAACATAAAAAAGCCCCACCAAAAAAATATTTGATGAGGCAGCTAAGATAAAAATATTTCGATTATTTTTTGAGCATTCCACCCAAAATGTTCATGCCCATACCGCTCAAATCGTCCATGATATCACCATCACCATCTTGATCGATAAATCTAGTTGCAATAGCTACCAAAGGATTTTGCTCTTGTACCTGTTGATTTCCCATAACTCCAGAAAGAAGCCCTGATAAACCACCAGCGTCAAGACCATTATCTTGTTTTGCCTTACCAAGTACACCCATGAGGATTGGAGCTAATTTTATCATCATTGACATAGCCGAATTGGCATCAATGCCACTCGTCTGTGAAACCATATCAACTGCACCTTGCTGTTTACTACCTAGTATATGTCCCAATATGCCTGCACCATTCGTAGCCTGCGATGATCCCATAGCTCCGGTTAGCAAGCCACCAAGATCATTCAATACACTGCCGTCATGGTCTCTATCTAATGCTCCAAGGATTCCCTGTGCGCCTTCTTCTGTTGAAGCGTTTTTCGCCAGGCCTCCTAAGAGCGTCGTAAAAATACTTTGAGCTGCTGATTGTGTTTGTTGTGGTTCAGTCCCCATTTGTTGGCTTAAAGTACCTATCAAATCTTGAGGAATGTTGCCTTTTAAAAGTTCCGTTAAATCCATAATAAGAATTATTTTAGGGTTAATAAAAATTAATCATCATATAGACGAAAAATTAAATAAAAGTATTGATTTTTATAAAATAAAAAGCCGACTTATAAGAAGCCGGCTTTTTTGTTGATAAAGATTTATTTTATTTTTTAATGGAATACAACCTTTCGGGTCATTAAACCAGCTTTAAATCGCAGTTTCATAAAATATACTCCATTGGCCAAACCATCTCTGTCGATAGAATAAACCACGTTATTAATGTTTTGGATATTTCTAACTCTTCTTCCATTGACATCGAACATTTCAATACCTAATATTGGTTGTTCAACTTCTGATTGGATGTACACTTCTGAAGATGCAGGAATAGGTGCGATGGTCACCTTAAACTCTGTACCTTTCAGATATTCTTCAGATGATGTTGGCCACAATTGCAATGCCCTATAAGCTCTAGGTGCATAGTAACCGATAATAGTATCAACATAAGTACGACCTTTAGTAGCACTCATGGTTTGATTACCGATGCTATTAATTACGTGGAAATTACACAATGTAACTGGGGCTCCAGTAGGACAGCTTGGGTGCGGAATAGTGCTCCAGATAGCTGATTCCCACCATTGCCAAGGTCCTGACTGAGGATATGGATTTCCAGTAAAAGGATTAGGCAAATATCCCTGAACCACTGGATATAATCCATCAAAACCCTCGTTGTTTTTATTTGCTTGAACGGAATATGCATCAGTAATAGGATTTGGAAGTTCAAAAACTGAATTTACTCCCAATGAATCTGCTTTTCTTTGAACCCAGTAAGAACCCTGTACCTCAACGATTTGGTCACCAGTAGTAGGTACTATCAATACACCTGATTTATATGGTGCAAATGGATCAATTGGCACGTGGAATGAGATAACTGGTGGATCAGATTTATCCAACCAAGAAGTATCGCCCAATGCACCTCCCAAATTAACAGTAAGAGCAACATCAGAACCAATTGCAGAGCCATCATTATAAGTTACAGTATTTGGTTTACACAAAGTTGCTTGAGTCGCAGGATGAACACCCAATGTGGTTCCAAAAGGATCACCGTGAATTGGCTGGATTACAAATGGATCTGGAATTCCATCTCCAGTGATATCTGGGCCAATAAACTTAGGAATAACGATATCTGAATATTTGTCAAGAGTTGCGGCTCCTAAAGAAATATAACCTCCTGTACCATCTCCGAAATATACTACCTTGTTTGGATCAATTCCGAATGAATTTCCACCATCCTTTACATTTTTTCGGAAATATCGAACGCATGATCTCGCGTCTTGGATACCTCTATACGTTGCATTAAGCAAGGTATTAACCCTTACATTAATGTCTGGACTAACTGGATTCCAACCTAAACGATATTCAACTGAAGCCACTACGTATCCCATCTTGGCAAGTCTTGTAGCAATTTCTACCAAAACAGAATCTCTTCTATTCCCAGCAATACCCCCATTCAAAGGATTAGGTAAAGTTGGCAAAAAATCACCCGTGTGGAAAAGAATAACCAGTGGACGGTTGGTCGCAGTGTCACCTATCGGTGTATAAACATCCATAGGCAAATTGATCAAAACTGGTGCACCTGATAACACTTCATAATTGGAAGCGTAAACAAATGAATCTCTTTGTACTCCTGAAAATATGGGATCTAAATATCGCTTTTGCGCATTCAAATCACACAATAACAGAATGAAGAGAGAACAAATTAAGTAAATACTTTTCTTCATACTTAGCTTTTTAAATTTAAAATGATTGAATAATATGGTTTATTAAATGTTGACTTTCTTTTTAAAATCGTACAAAACTGAAATATACGCCATCCGTCCTATTCTAGGACCTCCATAGGTTTGAAATACTTTATTGTTCAAAACGTTTGAAGCCCCAATTTTTAAAGTTAGATTATTTTTCACAAAATTATAATTAATTTGAGCATCCAACAAACTATAAGAAGGAATAAATCCCGTGAATTGCGGAGATCCTTCGAATAGAAATCCATCAATCCATTTGTAATTTAAACTAAAACCAAAATCCTTTAAAACTCCCCACTTAATATTCCTACCTGACAAAGATAAGTTATATTTGTGTTCTGGAGTGTTAAAAGCTGGAATAATTGGATCATTTACTTGACTAGCTAATTTATTGAAACTATAATTACCCGCTAGTTGGAAATATTTTCTGAAAAAATAGCTTAAACCAATCGAAAATCCTTGTGTTGAAACTTTTTCCAAAGAATTACTTGCATATCTGAATACTTGAAATTTTGTAGGAAATTTGGTCAATGGATCAAACTCTGCATCTATACCGATATTATAACCCAAAAAGTCTGTGTAAGTGCTAAAATAATAACTACCATCTACGAATACATCCTCGAACAAAGTAGTCCTATACCCTATTTCAAATGATCTTACTTTTTCTGGTTTTACTCCTGAAATATTGAAATAACTGATTTTACTTGGATCTAAAGAATTTCGATATTCTTGGAATGATGCTACAGAAATCAAACTATCCACTCCATACAAATTACCCGCCAAAATCGCTGGTCCAACGTTCAAATATAGATATTGGTCAGAAAGCGTCGGATTTCTGAGAGCAGAAGAGAAAGAAAGCCTCAAAATATTCTGATCGTTAAATTTGTAAACTGCTGAAGCCGCTGGACTTATCAAACCATCAAAATTTTGATTTTTATCATATCTCACAGTTGCATTTAATTTAAGTTTTTCTTTTAAAAATTCATGTTCAACTCCAACATAAGTTCCGAATTCACTATTAGTGATTTTCACATCTGCAGTATCATAGAATATTGTACCTCGTGAGTTTGGTGTATAAAGCCTATAATTTGCACCTAGCGTGATTTCTTTTATAAATGTGGGTTGAATTTTGTATTCTCCATGCAGATGATACAATTTACTATTGTCGTAAAACCTGGTCCCAGAACCAAGTAAATTATTATAGCTAGACGAAATTCTTTTAAATTCAGAATCAAATTGGGCGGTACCTGGCTCAAAAAAAGCATAATAATTACCTGAACTTGCGTTCGCAGCATTGGCAGCTAGCTGATGCCACTCGGAAAGTTTGCCCTGATTATTGGCTAACCATGCAAGGGCCGCTTCTCTATCAAAGCTAATTTGAGGAAATACGACTAGTTTTGGATATTCCATTTGATCCATCCACTTCCTTGGGCCACTTACCCAAAAATTATTATAATCCTTGCTCCATTCTCCATTTGGTTTTGCACTGTTTTGCAATCTCAAAGCGGTAAAGTATGGGTCAAATGACTCTCCAGCATTGTCAGAGGTCATATATGCTCGTATAAAATATTTATTTGTCTTTCTAAATTCTAATCTCGACTGAAAAAATTGGATGCCTCTCAAACTAAATCTATTGTCACCTTGATAGACTGTCGTACCTGTGCTAAAGCTATTTGAAAATATGAATTCTGGAGATTCGGCTTTTTTACTTGGATTTGTCCTAACGTGAAAAGCCAAATTCGCTTTCAAATTGTTGGTGTTATAATCCACCAAATCACTTTCTTTATAACCTTTGCGGTGCCATTGGCCTAAACCTGCAAAACTAGAATAAAGCTCAGATTTTGTCAAATCCATATTTGTTCTGTACTCATCGCCATAAATATTGACAGCATCATAGCCTCCAGGATTTGACCTATCGGTATTCGTACCATAAACTGGATCGTAATTGTCTGCTTCCCAATCCTTGGCTTTAAAATATGCCAAATTCAATTTGAATGCAGCTACATCATTTCCACTTTTATTTTTAAAGGCATCGGCATAACGCACGGCTGCTTCAACCAAATTCCTCTCACCTAGCTTCACCGAACCAGCCAATCCTTTTTGAAAAAATGGATTCTTTGTCTCCATACTGATCACACCATTGAATGCATTCGGCCCGTAAAATGCCGATGCAGCACCAACGACAATGTCCACCTTCACGACATCGAGTTCTGAAGTTCCTAGGAAATTACCCAAGGAAAAATTTAAGCCTGGTGCTTGATTATCGACCCCATCGATGATTTGCAAGGAACGTACTGGACTTGTTGAATTGAATCCCCTAGTATTGATGATTTTGAACCCCAAACTTGCAGCCGTAAGATCGACCCCTTTCAAACTACCCAAACCGTCGTAAAAATTGTCAGAAGGCGTTTCCTTAATGGCTAATAAATCCAATGATTCTACAGTCAACGGAGCCGCTTTTTGTTTTTCAGATATGCGTTGTCCTTTGATTTCAATGGCGTTGATGACAATATTCTCCTCTTCAAGTGCAATCAATATGTTTGCATTGGTTTTGGTTACTTCAACTTCCTTGGTAACATAGCCAATATAAGTAACCTCTAATTTAATGGGGAATGATTGATTGGTTTCAAAGCTAAAGGTACCCTCAACATCCTCGATAGTAACCCCTTCAGAGGTTCCCATGATTCCTACCCCAGCTCCTATCAATCCTTCATTGGTAGCAGCTGAAACAATTTTTCCAGAAACGACATTTTGACCAAATAAAATTTGGCTGGAATTCAAAATCAATAAAGCCAAAACAAAAAATGAACAAATTTTCCTTAACATAATTTACATTTGTTGGAACGAAATAGTTATTTTACCAAACCAAAGTAAAATAAATGTTCAGACAATTAGGCAATTTTAACTTAAAAAAGTTTTATTTTTTATTTTGATTTACCTAATCGATTAGCAGCAATTGAATTATACATTAAACTATATTTTAATATGAATACAGAAAAACCTTGGATTTCGAACTATTCTGCAAAGGTTCCGATTGAAATAGATTGCAATCTATACAAAAGCGTGGTTTCTCTGTTAGAAGAAACATTTAATAAGTATGCAGACAAAACAGCCTTTATATGCATGGGTAGATCCATTTCTTTCAAGGAATTGGAAATAAAAAGTAATCATTTCGCGGCATTCTTACAAAGCAAAGGCCTTAAAAAAGGGGACAAAATAGCTTTGATGATGCCCAATTTATTGCAATATCCCATTGCTTTATTCGGTTCTCTAAAAGCTGGACTTATTGTCGTAAATACAAATCCATTATATACCCCTAGGGAGATGGAGCATCAATTCAAGGACAGCGAAGCCAAAGCCATTGTTATTTGTGAAAATTTTGCTGCAAATCTTCAAAAGATCATTAACAAGACTTCGATTAAAACCATTATCACAGCATCGATTGGAGAATTATTGGGATTTCCAAAAAGTCTTATCGTAAATTTTATGGTGCGCAAGGTCAAAAAAATGGTACCAGCTTTCAATCTTCCAAAGTCCATTTCTTTTTCAGAATGTCTTTCAATTGGAAGATCCAATACCTTTACGCCAGTAACTCATGAACCAGAGGATGTTATTTTGTTGCAATATACAGGAGGAACCACTGGAGTGTCAAAAGGCGCTATGTTGACGCATAGAAACCTCATAGCCAACATGTTGCAGATTAGGGCAATTCTTTTTGTTTATTTAGAAGAAGGCAAGGAGATGGCTCTTTCCCCTTTACCAATGTACCATATTTTTGCATTTACAGTAAATTGTTTAGCACTTATGAGTTTCGGAACATCGACCGTTTTGGTGACCAATGCGAGGGATTTTCAAAGTATAATCAAAGAATTCAAGGCGTACCCAATTTCAGTTTTTACAGGTGTGAATACTTTATTCAATGCACTTTTAAATCAAAGCAATTTTGCTGAGATTGATTTTTCTAGCCTAAAAGTAACTGTTGGCGGTGGCATGGCTGTTCAAAAAAGCGTGGCAGATAGGTGGAAAGATATTACAGGAGTAACTTTAACTGAAGGTTATGGACTGACGGAAACCTCGCCAGTAGTTTGTGTCAATCCGGTAGATGGTACTGGGCAGATAGGCACTATAGGAATGCCTTTGCCATCAACGGACGTAAGGATAGTAAACGAAGAAGGGGAACCTCTGACCGCTGGGGGTATTGGCGAACTTCAAGTGAAAGGACCTCAAGTAATGTTGGGCTATTATAACAATCCGGAAGCTACATCTGAAGTTATACAAAACGGATGGTTTAGTACAGGCGATATAGGATTCATGCAAGACGATGGATATTTTAAAATAGTTGATAGAAAAAAGGATATGATTTTGGTATCTGGATTCAATGTTTATCCAAATGAAATCGAAGAGGTGGTCGCTATGAACGAAAAAGTATTAGAAGTGGCTGCCATCGGTGTATTAGATGTCAAATGTGGCGAAGTTGTTAAGATCGTAGTGGTTAAAAAAGATGAGAGTTTAACGGAAGAGGAATTGATAGCCCATTGCCGAAAAAATCTAACGGGTTACAAAATTCCAAAATTCGTAGAATTCAGAACGGAATTGCCAAAGACAAATGTTGGAAAAATTCTAAGGCGTGAACTAAAAAATACGCCATAAGCAAAACACTTTCCAATTTTTATTTTGTTTGTCCAGCATTAAACCGATGGTTTTTTCTAATAAAAATTTCATTCGTATAAAAACATAAAATATTATTATCTTAGCGGTCAAATCTCAACTTTATGAATTCGGATAGAGTCCACGTCCTAAATGCATCCAATAGTATCCTAAATACCTATTTGAAAGAAATTAGAAATATTGAAACGCAAAAAGACCGGCTGAGATTTAGGAAAAACATAGAGAGAATTGGGAATATATTAGCCTACGAGATCTCAAAAACTTTGGATTATACCCAAGAAACAATCCAGACTCCCCTCTCACCAGCTCATGTAGAAAGTATCCAGGATGAAATGGTCATAATGAGCATATTAAGGGCAGGGATTCCCCTTCAACAAGGTATCTTAAATTATTTTGACCACGCGGATGCTGGCTTTATAGGAGCTTATAGAAAACACGCCCAAGACCAATCTTTTTCGATTGCCATGGATTATTTTACTTCTCCAGCATTTTCAGAAAGGACGATTATACTTTGTGACCCTATGTTGGCTACTGGCAAAAGCTTTATTTCGGTATTAAACGCCTTTAAAGAGATAAATCAACCCAAAAGACTCATTTTAGCTACAGTCATAGCCTCTCGATTTGGCATTGAAACTTTATTGGCAGCCCACCCAAAACTAGAGATTTGGACGGCGGCTGAAGACCCTGAATTGACCGAAAAGGGATATATCGTACCTGGCTTAGGCGACGCAGGAGATTTGGCTTATGGCAGCAAAGAACAGTCTTAAATCAAGGAACTATTTTACTAGGATTTAAGATATTATTGGGGTCAAAAACCTTTTTAATACTTGAAAACAAAGACAAATGATATGGATCAAACATAATGTCCATATAAGGCTTTTGAACCCACCCAATGCCGTGTTCACCTGAAATTGTCCCACCAAGTTGCTTTACTCTATAAAAAATCTCTCGAATGCCTTTTGGTACTTCATTCGTCCATTGCTCTTGGGTTAGTTCCCCTTTTAAAATATTGACGTGTAAGTTTCCATCACCAGCATGACCGTAGCATACCGATTCAAAGCCATATTTCTGACCTACAGCCTTAACTGTCTCCAATAGTTCTGGGAGAAATGCCCGTGGTACCACCGTATCTTCCTCTTTGTAAATGGATTGGGATTTGACGGCGTGAGCTACATTCCTTCTCAATTTCCATAGCCGAGATTTCTGGAACTCATCGTCTGCAAAATATATTTCACCACAACCCATTTCGGTCGCTACATCGCTTATTTTTTCGCAATCCTTCATTAGTATTTCGGGATCAAATCCATCGACTTCGACCAATAAATGTGCTTGGACACCAGGTTCCATTGGGATTATTTCTTCCTGCAAGTACTTCGTGGCCCAGTCTATTGCCGTTCGCTCCATGAACTCCAAAGCGGAGGGTGTCACCCCTTTTTGGAAGATTTTGGCTACCGTTGCACAAGCGTCTTTAGAAGAACTAAAGGGTATTAACATCAAGAAGCTATGGGTCGGCAATGGGATTACCTTTAAAACTATTTTACAAACAATGGCAAGCGTCCCTTCGCTCCCTACGATCAACTGGGTCAGATTGTACCCGGTGCTATTTTTCAAGGTATTCGCACCTGTCCAAATGATCTCACCACTGGCAGTTACCACTTGCAAATTAAGGACATAGTCTTTAACGACGCCGTATTTAACGGCTTTTGGGCCTCCAGCATTTGTGGAAATATTGCCTCCGATAAAGCAAATGCCCCTTGAAGATGGGTCGGGAGGATAAAATAACTGCTTGGATTTTAGCATATCTTGTAATAATTCAGTTATCACTCCTGGCTCTACGGTTACTTGATAATTTTTCTCATCAATATTGAGGATTTTATCAAAATTTTTCATGGACAAAACGACCCCTCCTTCGACGGGCAATGCACCTCCCGCCAATCCTGTGCCACCTCCACGAACTGTTATAGGGATCAATTTACCATTGCAATATTTCACAATTTCTGATATTTGTTCTGCTGTATTTGGAAACAAAACACAAGTAGGTAAAAAACACAAATCCTCAGTCTCATCTTTCCCGTAAAAACTAAGATCTTCTGATTGAGTTTTCACCTTTTCAGATCCTAAAATTTCACAAAAGTGGGCAATATTTTCTTGTGTAATTAGATTGTATCTAGCGTTCACTTTTCACCTGATTTAAAATTTCAGAAGCTGCTTTCAATGTAGAGATTTCTTTAGCAAAACAAAGTCTAATAAGCGATTGATTTTCAACTGGATTGGTATAAAAAACAGATAATGGAATCGTCGCTATCCCGTATTTTTCTACCAAATCTTTCGCGAATTCTGTATCTTTTTTATTTGAAATATCTCTATAATCTACCAATGTAAAATAGGTCCCTGCACTCTTGTAAATATGAAACAAACTACCAGCAATTTGCTCATTTAAATAATCTCTTTTCTCTTGAAAAAAAGAAGGCAAATCGATATAAACCTCGCTATCTAAAATATATTCCGCTATCGCAGCTTGAATGGGCGTATTGCATGAAAAAACTTCAAACTGGTGCACTTTTCTAATCTCTTTTGAAATAAAACTAGGTGCTATGATATAGCCAAGCTTCCATCCCGTGGCATGAAGCGTTTTCCCAAATGAATAAACAGCCAAACCATGATCTCTCCACCAAGGCTGCTGCAATAAACTAACGTGACGCTGATCATCGAAGACAAGATGCTCATACACCTCATCGCTCAAAACCATGATGCTTTTTCCTTTTATCAAATCGTATAGACGATTCCAGTCTTCTTGCTGCAAAATGGTTCCACTTGGGTTATGGGGTGTGTTGATTAATATCAGTTTGGTTCGATCATTAACTTTCGTAGCGACAAAATCCCAATCTATACTGAAATTCGGCCCTTCCAATGCAATTGGAACAGCAATAGCTCCTGCCAATTTTATACTAGGGATATAAGAATCATAAGCTGGTTCGAAGATGATTACCTCGTCTCCCCTACCTACTAGTGCTTGGATCGCAGTAAATATGCCCTGTGTGGCTCCTGCAACCACGGTTATTTCATCTTGGACGTTGATAGGCAGTTGATATAAATGGTCGAGTTTAGAAGCAATGGATTCTCGCAGAGTCAATAAGCCAGGCATTGGGGCATATTGGTTGAATCCGCTTTTCATCTTTTCATAAACCAAATCCATCAATCGCCCACTAATGGGATAATCTGGAAACCCCTGGGCCAAATTAATAGCATTATGCTTCGTCGCCAAAGCCGTCATCACTGCAAATATCGATGTGTTTGAATTCGGTAATTTTGATGTTAAATCCATGTATTTTATTGATACAATTTTGTAGAACAAAAGTACATAATAAGCTATTAATATACTGTTAGTTTTTAAAATTTGGACAATTTTGGATAGTCCTACTATTATAAATCATTGAAAATGGAATCATTTATCCCAGAGCAGAAACCTAAATTTGGCAAAATTGATGCATATGCGGACTTTAAATCCAACTATGTTACCTCTAGGCATATCGAAGTTTGGTTACCCGAACATTATAGAAATGATGGTTCATTCGAAGTATTTTATATCCACGATGGACAAATGTTGTTTGACCCGAAAACGACATGGAATGGCTCAGCTTGGTTAGTAGATCAGGTATCACAAAAATGGATGAATGATGGAAAAGTGCGTGATTTTATCGTCGTAGGGATTTGGAACGGTGGTGCCACCAGGCATATAGATTATTTTCCACAAAAGCCCTATAATCTTTTGAATAGAGATCAAAAAAACAAAATAACTAAGATGCTGATCGAAGCTGGAAAAATCACCTCAGACTTTATTCCAATTTCCGATGATTACTTGAAATTTTTGACCCAAGAATTAAAGCCTTTTATCGACAAAAAATACAATATAAAAACGGATCGTGCATCAACATATGTCGGGGGAGCAAGTATGGGCGGATTAATTTCTTGGTATGCTCAAATGGAATATCCTGATGTGTTTGGTGGCGCGGCGTGTATGTCCACACATTGGCCTGGGACATTTCAGTTAGAAGACAATGATTTCCCATATGCAACAAGGTTATATCTCAAACATAAAATCCAAGACCTTACCAATCAAAAGATTTATTTCGATTATGGAAATGACAATTTAGATAGACTCTACCCGCCTTTACAAAGTGAGATAAATATCATTATGACAGAATATCCGCCTAGTCTGTGGAGGGCTTTACTTTTTGACGGACACGACCATTCAGAAGCATCTTGGCACTCAAGATTTCATTATCCTTTGGAGTTTCTTTTTGGAAAAAATAACTAAACTATCGATAGCAAGGCATCAACATAAAATAACAGATGGGCCCCGAGACGGCTACATATAACCAAATAGGGAAAATCCATCTCGCCATTTTTTTGTGCAAGACATAATCTCCACGATAAGCTCTAAAATAAGTAGTTAAAATGAAAGGTAAAGAAAAGCCAGCCAACACGATATGAGTAATAAGAAACACAAAATAAATAGTACGACTTATCCCTTCTCCACAGTATTTTGTCTCTTCTGTAGTAAAGTGATATAAGATATAACAAATAAAAAACAAGGCAGAACAGCCTAGGGCAACATAAATACTCTTTCTATGCATTTCAACATCCTTATTTTTAATGAAATAATAAGCTGCGATTAATGCTACAGCGCACATGCTATTGAGCAAAGCGTGAATCGGAGGCAGAAATGAAAAATCAATGCCTAAGTCAATTTTATATTTTCGCATAACCCCAACCAATACCAAGACTATACCAGAAAATATCCAAGTAAATATTTGGGCTGTTTTTTGAGTCGTAATCATGTGAAAAAAAATTTATCTTCGTTTATTGGATGGATCTGGAACTCTCAAAAAAGCAGTATGCTCGACCCACTTCTTAATCGATTCCATTTCGTGCAAAAAATATACATTACGGAGATGATGATGCTGATCGATGAGGCCGACCACATCCTCCAATTTATTTCCTAGCAATAGTGAATCCGCCATTCCAAAATCCTTCCTTAAAATTTCTTGACCATCCACTGGCAATTTTAAAAACTTCCATTTGGGAAATTTTGCCACGAGCCTGTCTACCATTGTGTCCATCGCCATATCTGGCTGGTCAAACAGATACGTCAAAAGAATCAGATCTTCCTTGAATTTAAATTGGGTTTGATATTTGGTTAATGTAGCAAGATTTTGCTCATAATTGGATGATTTAGGATTCAAAAAGCTGATGGACAAGATCTTACCTTGTACTTTGTGAGGCGCAAAAGCGGTTCCTTCGAAATCAAAAGAACTTACGTCGCCAATCGGCACATCCAATTTAATTTCCTTCTTTATCCTATGATACTGAAACAGTCCTCCTTTTAGAAAAAAATAGCTAAGCATAGGAAGGCCAAACAGGACAATACAAGCCAACAAAAGGTGAAAATTCGATTTTTTGGTCATAACAAGCGGCAATTCGTTTTACCTGCGCGCAAAGGTACTTATTTTGAGTCAATCTCAAATTAATAAAATAAAATAGAAAATGAAGGAATGGACGTAATCAAATACAAATTGCCTCAATTTAGTCTAATATTTTGTCTTTCCAACGTATCTTTGCAGACTAAAAATTAAAATTTTGAAAAAAACAACTTTATTAATTTTAGCCGCTGGAATGGGGAGCAGATACGGCGGTTTGAAACAAATGGATAGCATTGGTCCTAACGGAGAAACCATTATTGACTATTCTTTATATGATGCTTTGCGATCTGGATTTAACAAAATCGTTTTTATAATTCGAAAAGATTTTGAAGAAGCTTTTAAAAGTAGATTCGAACCAATTCTTAATGGTAAATGCGAGGTTATATATGTTTTCCAAGAGATTGATTCCTTAGTCGAAGACAAAGATCTATTGGTTACTAGAAAAAAACCTTGGGGGACTGGACATGCAGTACTTATGGCAAAAGACGTGATTGATGAGCCTTTTGCAGTAATCAATGCGGACGATTATTACGGTAGCAGGGCATTTGATTTAATGCATGAATATTTAAATTCTCATGTGACAGCGAATCACCATTGCATGATGGGATATTTGCTTAAAAATACGTTAAGCGAAAATGGGGAAGTATCGCGTGGAGTCAGTAAAGCCGATAGCAATAACCATCTAACCGAGATCATCGAAAGAACAAAAATAAAAAGATATCCTGAGGGGCATATAGGCTATATTTCAGAAGGAAAAGTACAAGAAGTGCCAGAAGAAGCCATTGTTTCTATGAATTTTTGGGGTTTCCATCCATCCATATTTCAGCGTCTTTTAGCTGGTTTTGAAAAATTCTTGAAGGAAGATAGTAAGAAAGAAGGGGCTGAATTCTTTATTCCAATCGTTGCAAATGAGTTGATTTCTGATCCTCATGCCAATATACACGTTCTCAGCTCTCCAGATCGCTGGTTTGGAGTCACCTATCAGGAAGACAAACCTGTGGTAATCGAAGCCATAAAAGAATTGATTAGCCAAGGCATTTATCCAAATAATCTTTGGAATTAGAAAATAATGGAGCACCTGATTCGGTTATTTTTCAAAAATTTTCTGGATTATAAACTGATAAAAATCGTCCATGGCCACATCAATGAAACTTTTCAATTAATACTCAAAACGTCAGAAGGTGAAGAGAATTGGATCTTACAAGCAGTCAATACCAATGTATTCAAAAACCTTGACATTCTAACAAACAATTCTAAGGTTATAGCAGAACATTTGGTGCAAATGGGTTATCCCAAAGGCATTTTATTTCCAATTTCAGCTGTTGATGAAAGGATTCTAGTACCTTTTGAGGGTAAATATTGGCGCGTGTATCCGTTTATTGAACATAGCAGAAATATCCAGAAAGCCTCGAGTCCAGATGAGGTATATTTTGCCTCATTGGCCATCGGAGAATTGTATGGTTACATTCAGAACATTGATATTGGTTCCATTAAAAACCCAATTCCAGGATTTCATGACTATAAAGGGAGAATGGATTCCTTTAATACTGCGCTAAATAGCGGATTTATTGGGAAATATCAAGAAGCTGAAAATGAGATAAGGTATTTGATCCAAAATAGCCAAATTGTAGAAAAAGTCATTGGCTATCAACAAAAATTTACACTTGTCCAGCAGGTAATTCATGGCGACCCAAAATTGGGGAATATTTTGTTCGATAAATCTGGTCCTACTATCAAGGCCATCATCGATTGGGATACTTTTATGGTTGGAACCCCTTGGATAGATTTTGGTGATATGGTCAGATCCTATACGAGTTCTGGAGATGAAAATGAAGATCATGTTTACTTTAATAAGCTGTATTTCAATGCATTAAAAGAAGGACTGTTGGAAAGTAATTTCCTAGAGTTCAAAAATAATCACAAAAATCTATGGAAAGAATTTGCAAAATGTGTAATTTACATCCAAGCAATTCGGTTTCTTACAGATTTTATTATTGGGAATAAATATTATAAAATAGATTTCGAATCCCACAATCTTTTTAGAGCCAAGAACCAAATTTCGCTGCTGAAAGATTTTATCAAGCAAGAAAAAGACATTTAAAAAATAAATAAAATTCTCATGGATTTTAAAAATTCTGAATCACTATTCGCTAAAGCGAAAACCCTATTTCCTGGAGGCGTAAATTCTCCTGTTCGAGCATTTAAATCAGTCGGAGGAACTCCCATATTTATCAAAAAAGGTCAAGGTGCCTATATCACAGACGAAGATGACAATACCTATCTCGATTTCTGTAGCTCTTGGGGGCCCATGATATTAGGACACGCTCATCCATCTGTTATTGAGGCCATTTCAAAAACCGCCATCAATGGTACATCTTTTGGCGCTCCCACTAGACTAGAGAATGAACTAGCTGATTTGATCATCTCGAATCACCAGTATATAGAAAAATTGCGTTTCGTAAGCTCAGGCACAGAAGCTGTAATGTCTGCAATTAGATTGGCACGAGGTATTACAGGTAAAAATAAGATTATAAAATTCGATGGTTGTTACCACGGCCATGTGGATAGCTTGATGGTCAAAGCTGGCAGTGGATTGGCTACTTTTGGGGTTTCAACCTCCGCAGGAATTCCACCATCTTTTGCAGCTGAGACGATTGTTTTACCTCTGAATGATCCGTTCGCACTAGAGGATTGTCTCCACAATTATGCTGATCAAATAGCTGCTATCATCATTGAACCCATTCCCGCAAATAATGGACTTTTGCTCCAAACCAAATCCTTCCTTCAATATCTCAGAACCAAATGCGACGAATACAATGTCTTGTTAATTTTCGATGAAGTAATTTCTGGATTCCGAGTTGGTTTTGAAGGGGCCGCTGCATTGTACAGCGTGAGCCCTGATATTATAACATTCGGTAAGATCATCGGTGGTGGGTTGCCTGTGGGAGCTTATGGCGCTTCAGAGAAGTTTATGTCCCATATATCCCCTGAGGGGAATGTCTATCAAGCAGGCACTCTGAGCGGAAATCCACTGGCTATGGCTGCTGGAATTTCTACGCTAAAACTTGTTCTTGAGGATGGTTTTTATGAAAAATTGGCGACCAAGACACAAGATTTTGTCCAAATAATTTCTAATCACTGTAGCTCAAAAGGCTATGATATGCACATTCAATCTATTGGTTCTATCTTTTGGATTGCCTTCAATAAAGAAAAAATAATGGCTGCTGATCAAATAGATCCAGCTTCGATGAACCATTTCAAAAAACTTTTCCATCGCTTGCTCGAAAATAAAATTTATTTTGGGCCTTCAGGATATGAAGTAGGATTTGTTTCAGCTGCGCATACTGGATCTGAATTGGCCAATGCAGCTACGATTATAAATTCAATTTTGGATGAAATATTTAAAAAATAGGCTATGAAACACCTATTATTCATTTCATATTTATGTTTTTACACCTTCGTTTCCTGGGGGCAGCCCAACCTGCCTAAATCTCAGATTTTCGAAAAAGGAGTTGTAGTTTCTGCACACCCAGAAGCCACTTTGGTAGGAAGCAATATACTTAAAATGGGCGGAAACGCCGTAGATGCCGCTGTAGCTATCCAATTTGCGCTAGCAGTTGTTTACCCCAATGCAGGAAATATCGGAGGAGGGGGCTTCATGATCTATGCAGATAAAAAAGGAAATATCAGTGCCTTAGACTTTAGAGAGAAAGCTCCCTTAAAAGCTCACAAAGACATGTATTTGGATGAAAAAGGTGAAGTAATCAAAAATAAATCGCTCTACGGATCTTTGGCCGCTGGAGTTCCTGGTAGCGTAAAAGGCATGGCCGAAGCCCACAAGAAATACGGCTCCCTTCCTTGGGAACAGTTGATATTTCCTGCCGTAAAATTAGCAAAAGAGGGATATCCCATAACTGAAAGACAAGCAAACTTATTGAATGAATACAAAGAGCGTTTTTTGAAATATAATCAAACTCCCAATGCTTTTACTAGCACAAAAGCGTGGAAAAAAGGCGACATTTTTATTCAAAGTGATCTAGCTCAAACACTTTTGCGGATAGCCAAAAAGGGTCCTAATGGATTTTACAAGGGCAAAACTGCTAGGCTGGTCCGAAAACACATGAAAAGAAATAATGGCATCATTGCAACCAAAGATTTAAAAAATTACAATGCCGTATGGCGACAACCGATCGAAATTTCGTATAAAGATTATAAGGTGATTACAATGCCGCCACCATCAAGCGGAGGCATTGCTCTAGGACAATTATTAAAGATGGTTGAATCTCGCTCCTTAGAGAAAATTGCATTTGAAGATCCTCTAAGATACAATATCCTTGCGGAGGCTGAAAAAAGGGTCTATGCAGATCGTTCAAAATACTTAGGGGACCCTGACTTCGTCAAAGTACCCTTACAAGGGCTGATGGATTCCCTCTATTGTACCAATCGTATGTCAAACTTTGTTGAAATGCATGCAACACCACAGCAAGAGATCAACTATGGAATGCCCGAAGGATATGAGAGCACCGAAACAACCCATTTTTCTGTAGCAGATAAAAATGGCACCCTTGTGTCCATCACCACCACTTTGAACGGCAATTATGGTTCATCCGTGGTAGTGGAAGGTGCTGGCTTTCTGCTCAATAATGAAATGGATGATTTTTCAGCGAAGCCCGGCACACCAAATATGTTTGGCTTGATTGGCTCTAAAGCCAACCAAATCGAACCCAACAAAAGAATGTTGAGCAGTATGACTCCTACCATCATCAAAAAAGACAATATGCCCATATTTGCTCTAGGTTCTCCAGGTGGAGGTACTATAATAACCACTGTTTTTCAGGTGGTATTGAATCTACTTGAGTACAAGATGGATTTGGAAAAAGCTGTCAACAAATCTAGATTCCATCATCAATGGACTCCCGATTTACTTTTTTTAGAGCAAAACCAAAACGATGAAAGCTTTGTTAAAAGATTAAATAATATTGGATATAAAATAGAAAGGCCAAACTTTCTAGGTTGTGTCGGAGCAGTCCAAATTCGCGAGGATGGTACATTTTTGGGAGTTGGAGATAAGAGAGGCGATGATTGCGCTGCTGGATTCTAAAAAATATTAGCCATGAAACAAAGTTCAATTCTCTTAGTATTGTGCATACTCTTTTGCTCTTCCTATTCATTTAGTCAAATTACAGACGGTCATATCCAAACCAAAAGTGGAGAAGGCATCGAGAATATTATTTTATTTTCAAAAAATAGCCAAGTCCAAGCCATCACGGATATGGATGGATATTTTGTAGTAGATAAGTTTGATTTAGATTCTATCATGGTTTTCGTTTCTTTCCAATCAAAAATCATGGACAGTTTCCTATTGAAAGCAAATCATCATTTTGACATTCAGATTGAAAATTCACTCTTATTGGGTACCGTAGATATTTACGGCTTTAGAAGTGGATCAAAGCTTGAAAATTTACCACAAAAAGTCGAATCACTCAATAGCCTAGAACTCCAAAAAGCAGCGTGCTGCGACCTTGCGGGATGTTTTGGAACTCAGAGCACTGTTCAATCAGCTACTACAAATATCATCACGAATTCGAAAGAATTGAGAATGCTGGGTCTTTCAGGGGTATATACACAGCTACTTTTTGATGGAATACCTACGATGATTGGCTATAATTATACGTATGGACTTAACAATGTTTCAGGTGCCCTGATTGACAAGATTTTTGTTTCGAAAGGTGCGGCCAGTATTCTACAAGGTTTTGAAGGCATGGTAGGCCAAATCAATGTAATTCCAAAGAATTATGCAACTGCGCCAACGCATTGGTATTTTAATGGCTATGCCAATAATTTTGGTGAGTCGCAAGTCAATATTGTGCATAACGATAAATACAAAAATTTTACCTTTACGAATGCTGTGCATTTAATCTTTCCAAGTAAGATTCAAGATGCCAATTCGGATGGTTTCAGGGATAACCCACAGAGACGGTATATTAATTTTTATCAACAAACCAGCTTTGGCAACCCAAGTCACAAATATCAAGGAATGTACACTGCGAGATTCCTGTCTAATAAATTAATCAATGGGCAAGTAGATTATAAAAGTGGTGACAATCCAGTAGATCAAGGAATTTTCGGTGTTAAAATCAAGTTTATCCAACCAGAATTAAGTGTTAAGCAATCTTACCAATTGACCGAAAATAGTCAGCTTTTTTCTAATTTGCATTATTCTTATCACGACCAAAATTCATTTTATGGTGCAAAAAATTTAGATGCGGTCCAAAAATACTTTTACGGAACCCTAGAATCACATCATACTTTTTCAGAAAAAATAAAACTCAACTCAGGATTCACTTATCGTGACATCAATGTCGCTGAAAGGTTTTTCACAAGAGATACTAATATTAATAAGCACACAATTTTCCATATACCAGGTGTATTTGGAGAAATATCAGGAACTTTAAATAAGCAAGTCCAGTATATTCTAGGTAGTCGAATCGATCTAGTAAAAGGCCAAACCAATTGGGTCAATAGAGGCTTGCTGCGATGGCTAATAAACGATTATCATCAAGTAAGAATATGGGCAGGTCAAGGTTATAGAGTACCAATACCGATGGCAGACCACAGTTATATCTTAGCTAATAGCAAGGATTTATATATCAACGACAATTTAGCAATTGAGAAAAGCATCAATATTGGGTTTAATTATGCCATAAAATGGTATGCAAATAATTATTCCCATACACTTTCTACAGATCTAGATTATGCAAAGATTTCATCTCCTATTATTCCCGATTATGAAAATTTTGGGAAGGTAATTGTTAACAATCTTACTACTCCCTCGTACGCCAAAACTTTTCAAATTGATTATGCTTTTACAGGACATAAAAATTTTGATACCAAAATTGGTATCGTTTTCCAATCCAATAAAAACGAACATTTCAGTGATGGCCGCATTCCATTCTTTCCACTCACTCGCATCAATTTTTCATCTTCTTTATATACCAAAAATAGAAAATGGCAATTGGACAATCAGTTCAAATTCATAGGAGGCAATGTACTTCCACCAATATCGACGCAAGGCGATAATACAAGTTTTCACGTCGATCCAGTTTCTGATTATCTACTTTGGGATGCAACCATCACGTATAGAATGAAATTATTAGAATTATATATAGGTTGTGAAAATATAACGGGGTTCAAGCAGGCCAATATGCTCGTTAATCCCAAAAATCCATTTTCCAATACTTTCGATTCAGCTTATCTTTGGGGGCCAACCTTTGGGCAAGAAATCTTTGTTGGATTCAGGTTATCTATTAATCCAATCAAAAGATAACAAAGCATAATACGAACGATGGCTCAGGAGGTATTAGAAGTTGATTTCAACTTAAAATCTTTAAAATTATTCAATTTTCAAAAAAAAAATAATGGCCTATATGCATATTTTCTAAGCTTACTAAACTTAGGTGATTTTGAGCCTAAGAGCTGGAAAGAAATTCCTTGCATTCCCATTTCATTTTTCAAACATCACAAACTTTACCTCGGAGATCGCCATGAGGAATCAAAATTTGAGAGCAGTGGTACAAGTAAACAAAATAAGAGCTATCATTATATTCCCTCTTTAATAAATTACCATAAAAATGCTCAACACATATTTGAGGCCAGTTTTGGACCCTTAACGAACTTCGAGTTTTTGGCGCTTTTGCCTGGGTACACAGAAAACCCGAACTCATCTCTGATTTCTATGGTTGAATATTTCATAAAAAATTCAAGGAAATCAGATAAAAACTATTTTTTAAAGAATAAGAAAGAATTGATAGATAGACTAGAAAACACAATTTTAGCTACAAAAATAATTGTATTTGGGGTCAGCCATGCCATATTGGATCTCATAGACTATGGTTATAATTCTGTTGTTGAGTTTATTATCATAGAAACCGGTGGTATGAAGGGATTAAAAAAAGAAATGCCCAAAGAAGAGGTGTTCCAGTTAATCCATGGAGCGTTTCCTAATGCTAAAATTTATTCAGAATATGGGATGACAGAACTCCAATCACAGTTTTATACGGAAGAAAATAGCCTAGTTTTCAATATGAATGATCGAGCCAAGGTGAGAATCATGGAACCTAATGATCCGTTTGCGCTCCAACAAAACCATAAAAATGGTGTGGTGAATATCGTAGATTTGGCTAATGCTTATACAATGCCATTCATTGCCACTGAAGACATAGGTGTTGTGTTGAATGAAAATCAGTTCAAAATTTTAGGGAGATTGGACCATGCCGACTTAAGGGGTTGCAATTTACTATTGCAATAAAACGGAAGCTCTAATTAATTATTGAAAGCAAAGAGGCTTGGATATAACAGCCTTCTTCCAAGCAACCAAAATTCCTTTGGATGAATCATAACACTCCCAATACCCTGTAGTCACGGGAACTGTAGGAACTTCAAAGTTTTGATAATATCCAATGTATCTTCTAAATAATTTAGCACCAGTATATTTGTCATTGCCGTTAGACAACAATTCCATTTTCACTAGGTCATCGTAATTTTTGAAAGAAACCAAAGCTTCTCCTGACGGTCCAGTTTCATAAGCCAATGAAAGATTATCAACACCAGGTACATCAAATCTTAATTTTGCAGTTGGAGTTCTAGGATTAGAATTATCCCATAGATAGAAACCTTCTCCATTATCTGTAACAAATAAAAGTGTTCCTTGCAATTTAACCTGTGCATCATTTGGAATTGAATAATTTCCATCCAATTTTTTTACGAGAATGTTGTGTATATTTTCTGGTTTGACGTAAATTGGCTTCAGCCCGTCAATTCTTGATTCAGATCCATTTTCTTTTGTACACGAGGCCAAAAATATAGTCCCAACAAAAAATAAAATTAATTTTCCTAGCAGCGAATTTCTCATTTAGGTCGTTCTATTAAAGTACTTAAGTTGATATAAACAATTTTCAAGCAAAGGACTACACTCGTTATTACGTTTTCGGACTACAAAATTATAGTCGTTTGATTGAAAATCCAAAATTTTTTTCATATTTATTTAAAATAATCGAAAATATTCCATCCTTATCCCAACCGTCTATTCTGACGGTGCCACAAGCATGTAGTAACATATTAATATCAATAATTATGCCAGTGTGGGTTATTTTTTGGCTTTTATTAAAAAAATAACATATATCTCCAATTTCTATATCTTCATATTTTACGTCATTTGTTAAAAATAATTCTTGCTCAAAAGCGTCCCTAGGAAGGCTATAACCCAGTAAACTCGCATAAAATTGAATCAAACCACTGCAGTCAACTCCCCATGCTCCCCTACCACCCCACAAGTATGGAATCCCTAAAAAGTTATCTTTGACCAATTCTATCGCTTCGACTTTAGAAGTGATTATTTTTGAAAAATATTCATTTTGGAGTAATTTTTTTTCATTTTTCGTCAAAAGCGATCCCGTGCCAATTTTTATTTTTCCATATTTTGTAAAAATTTCCACAATTTGGCCAAAATATGGCTCTAATTCCTCGCTCTCATCTTCCAGTCTTTCAATATTCCTTTTTTCAATACATCCAATATATCCATCGTGAACGCATTTACCCATAATCCAATTATCGTCAAGGTCTTTTAATAAATATACGCTTTCACCATAGAGAAGTTGGCTCACCATTTCACTTGCATCCGTAGGTTCTCTTCTTAGCGGCGTCGCACCAACGATACATTTATATTTATAATTCATAAAATTTCATCTTTGCTTTTGCGTTCTTAATCTAATATATAAAATCAATTAATCTAGCAATATATTAAATTTAAATTATATTTGTGTTTATTTTCGATGAATGAATAAATTTCCTTTTTTAACTGTATTATTTTTGTTTTTGGGTCTCAGTCCTTTGATGAGCCAAGATAATCTTTTCACACAACAGTTCGCTATACCCGTAAAATTAAATCCTGCCTTGACAGGAGCCTATGATGGGCGGTACAGAGTTTCTACTATATATAGAGACCAATGGTCAAATTTGGTAGAAAATCCATTCAAGGCATTTGGACTCGGCTTAGACCTTAGATTTCAGCTAGGTTCTGATAGGGGATTCAATAAAGATGCTATTGCTTTTGGTCTTTTATTCCAAAGTGACAAAGCGGGTCCTCTTGATTTTTCCAATAATCAATTAAATCTCACTGGAGCCTTTCATAAAGCCTTGGATGAATTTAACACTCATGTGATTTCTGGTGGATTTGACTTCGGAATAATCCAGAGAAATATTAATTATGAAAACATTTATTTTCAAGACCAATTTAACGGTGAATTGGATTTTATTTTACCCACCTTGGAGTTTTTACCGACTAATAACTTTGTTTTTGGTGACCTTGGAGTTGGGCTTCATTATGCCTACAACGAACCGAAATTAGGGGGCTTTTATGCTGGATTAGCTATTGGCCATTTATTGACACCTCAAATTTCATTTTTCAAAAAAGACCCAAATTCTAGCATCTCTGATATAAGTGATAGTAAATTAAATAGAAGGTTTTCAGGATATTTGGGTGGGTGGCTACCTTTAAACCAAAGTCTCGAACTCATTCCTAGATTAATTATTTCCAATCAGGGACATGCTTTTCTTGGAACCATCGGAAGTAATTTAAAATTTGGTTTGAATAATTATAATAATGCGGCGATGCATTTAGGTCTGTATTCTAGAGTAAATAAAAACATAGACAAATTTACAATGGAGTCCATCGTTGGATTTGTTGGATTCGAATATGCCAATTTTAATGTAGGGGTCAGTTTAGATTTCAATATCAACGGTCTCAAAACCTATCAGCGAAATCAAAATGCGCTAGAGATTTCTATGTCATATTATGGCGCATATGAAGATGAAAACGAAATGTGTCCAAAATTTTAATTGTACAAAATTAGTACACGGTTTTATGCCATAAACGAAGTCCACAATGCTAAACATTTTTTGGTATCTTTACATCCATGAAACAAAAACAATTTGCCCAGATTAATGTGCTTTATGAAGATAACCATCTCATCATAGTTGATAAAAAAGCGGGGGATTTAGTCCACGATGATATCACAAAAGACAAAACGCTTTCTGACAAAATCAAAGAATATATCAAGGCAAAATATGAAAAGCCAGGAGAAGTTTTTTTAGGAGTCATTCATAGATTAGATAGACCCGTTTCAGGGGTAATTGCTTTTGCAAGGACTAGTAAATGTTTGGTGAGAATGAATGAAATGTTGCAGCAAAAACAACTGCATAAAACCTATTTTGCCCTTACGCAAAAAAAATTATCTTCATCAAAAGGAACTTTGGTCCATTGGATTGTTAAATCTTCTACGCAGAACAAAGTGAATATATATAATACAAAGCCGAGCCTAAAAGATGCTAAAGAGGCCATCATGGAATACGAAATAGTAGGAGAAAATGGTGGTTATTATCTTTGGAAATTGAACCCTTTGACGGGCCGTCCCCATCAAATTAGAGCCCAACTCAGTGCTGTTGGATGCCCGATCATAAATGATTTAAAATATGGTGCTACTGAAGCAGATGATCCACACAGCATTTATCTCAAAAGTGGTATCTTAGCTTTTACACATCCAGTTCAAAAGATAGAAATAATTGCCCAAGCTTTGTCTGAAAATGATGGGCTTTGGGGATTATTTGATTTGAGGAAATTTTCAATAAAAAGTCCATGAAAAATCTCAGTTTTACGAATAAATATCTAGGCATTTTAATTGCTAGCTTACTGATCCATCAATCGTTACAAGCCCAAGTTTTTTCTCCATTATATCCAAAAGTATTCGTTAACAATACAGAATTAAAAAATCCTTGGGGCGGAGGATTTAATAATCCTCAATTTTCTCAATTAAAGGTAGATGAAGATTCAATACCAGATTTAGTTGTTTTCGATAAATCAGCTTCTGTCACACTTTTTTTCAGAAAAGATAGAAAACAAGATACCATTTGGGCGCCATTTTCACCTAAAATTGAATTGCCTATATTGATGGATTGGGCCATTTTTAAAGACTTCAATAAGGATGGTGTAATGGACATCATCGCTTCATCGTTTTATAGAGGCGTGAGTGGTGTGGATGTTTATCAAGGGTATAAGAGCATAGATTCTATAAAATTTCACAAAATAAAGTTTCCCCAGACAACTTGGGATGTTATCCCAATTCCATCAGGAGGTTCTAGTGGTTTCACACAATTATACATAACCAACTTCGATATTCCTGCTGTCGATGATGTGGATCGAGACGGTGATTTAGACATCTTAACATTCAATCCCTCTGGAGGGCAAATGGAGTGGTATAGCAATCAAAGTTTGGAAATGGGCTATGGCCTCGACTCCTTGATCTTCAGACTTAAAGACCCATGCTGGGGAAAATTCTACGAAACGGGCGTTCATCGAGCTTTAAAATTATCCTCCTCGCCTACTATCTGCGCCAGTCCACTACAATCTACCCCCATCGAATTAAGACATATTGGTTCAACGACTATGGCGTTTGACCCCGACAAAGACAACGATACCGATGTATTGCTAGGTGATATTTCATTCAATACGATGGTACATCTTACCAATACAGGGACTAAAACTGCTGCCTTCTGCACCAGTCAAGACACGATTTTCCCTTATTATGATCACCCAATCGACCTGATTGAGTATCCCGCTGCTTTTGCAGTTGACGAGAATCTAGATGGAAGTCTAGATGTAGTAGCAAG
Organism: Saprospiraceae bacterium; assembly: GCA_016720635.1. Taxonomy (GTDB): domain Bacteria; phylum Bacteroidota; class Bacteroidia; order Chitinophagales; family Saprospiraceae; genus JADKKF01. The sequence goes on along the minus strand of JADKKF010000007.1, from coordinate 52,259 downwards.
CCCAAATGAGGTTTATTTTATCCTAGATTATGAAGCCAAAGCTCCTCTGTACCTTTTTGACACCATTTCTCATGCATTCAAAAGAAAAACAGATAATTTTTTGGGTAGTGAAATGCTTGATTTTGGTACAAACAGCGCCCCTTGTTTCTTGGATGTCAACGGAGACAACCTGAAAGATCTAATCGTTGCCAACAATTATCAAATTTCTAAAAATGATATCAGAAGCACCCAACTATATTTGTTTTTGAATATAGGAACAGAACAAATTCCAGTGTTCAATCTTGTGGATTCAAATTATCTAAATTTAAAAACCACCACCAAACAATATTTTGAATTAGTACCTTTTGCTGGAGATATCAATGCGGATGGTGATAATGATTTAATGATTGGTACCAGCGAGGGTTATTTGATTTTTATTGAAAATTTATCCGACAATCCTAAGATATTTACACCTGCTACCGCCCAACTCAAGTATCAACAAATCTATGCAGGGCGGAGCTCTGCGCCTTGCATGTTTGACTATAACAAGGACGGCAAAATGGATTTGATCGTTGGCGAAAAAAATGGCAATGTCAATTATTTTGAAAATATTGGCGGGAGAGATAACCCTCAATACAACCCAAATCCTGCTTCTGATCCCAATACCGAACTGTGGGCAAATATCAATACAAGAAACCCTTTATATGGGAGTGGTTTTGGACAGGTAAATATTTTTAATTACAACAATGAACCAATCATCATCACCACCAATGAAGCTGGTAAAATACAAGGATACACCCTAAAAGATAATACACATACCCCTATAAATCTCGATCATTTGGGTCTGCCTTTTGTAGGCGAGAAACTTAGGCTATCGGCTGCCGATATAAATGGTGACGGAATACTAGAATTGGCCCTTGGAAACAATCGAGGCGGAGTAAGCCTTTTTACCTCTCCCTTTAAGTTTGAAAATCCACTTTCAAGCAAACAATTATCAGCGCCACTTTTCTCCATAAAGTTATTTCCTAATCCAGTCAAGGATATTTTATATATAAGAGCTACAATGGATCTGATGGATGCCCGTTATTCTATATTTGATATAAATGGAAAAATCTTAGCCAAAGGCACCATCCCTGACCAAAATTCTTCAATTAACTTAAATCCCGATTGGAATCAAGGTATTTATTTCATCACTTTTACTACTCAGAAAGGTACTTTTTCTACAAAATTTGTAAAATAATCCTAACGGCCTTGCAACAATGGATGAACTATCTTTCGCCACAGTGAAGGAGTCAATGCCAACAACATAGAACCTGGATAACCAAAAGGCAATTGTGGGCTTTGGTCATGATGTCGTAAGATTTGATATTTTCTAGTAGAATCAAAATGATGGTCGCTATGCCGAGTTAATTCAAAAAGTACAATCCTGCCCAATGTGTGATTTGAGTTCCAACTGTGAATCGGCATAACACGTTCATATCTACCTCTGGAGTCTAAGTGCCTTAAAAGCCCATAGTGCTCAACATAATTGACAGTTTCAAGCAAAAGAATACCTATAAGAGCCGCTCCTAAAAAACAAGAAAATGCCTTCAATCCAAACGCCAAAATTATAGCCAAACAAAGGATGAATTCAAGAATATGCAGCCAAAATAATTTATTTTCAATCCCAAAAAATGATTTTCCACCTAGCATTTTCATCTGTATTTTCCATGAGGAAAAATAACCTTTCCACATACTTCTCACCCAAAAACCATAAACTGATTCTCCTTTCCTAGCTGTTGCAGGATCCTCGGGTGTCGCCACATACTTGTGATGTCCAAAATTATGCTCGACAAAAAATTGTACATAAAGCGTCGAAGCTAAAAGCAGTTGAGCACAAAACTTTGGTAATAAGTGTTGCCGATGGCCTAACTCATGTGCTACATTGATCCCTGAGACACCATTTGAGATCCCCATGGATAGCACTACCCCAATCAACTGAATCCAAGTCAATTGCTCAGTGCTAACTAAGTTCAGAAAAAGGTACACGATCGCGATATGTATGATGAAATGACCCAATAATACCAAATCAAAAAATTTGTTATTCAATAGGATATTTTCCTCTTCAGCATTGAAATTATCTTGATTTTGAGGAAGAAATAATTCCAATAACGGAATCAAAACGAAGGCAACTACTAGGGTTAAGTAGGCCCATTTAGACGGATCTGAGAAGGCTATAAGCGTACAGATAGGAATTAAAAAAGAAAGACAATATTTGAAACCACTTATTTTCATATCTTCACGATTGCTATTTTTACATCAATTATTTCTTTACTTACCAAAGATAATGATTTTATGAAAAAGTTAGGATTAATTGGATTTCCACTAGATCACTCCTTTTCTAAAAAATATTTTACGGAAAAATTTTCCAAAGAAAATATCAAGGATTTTCAATATGACTTATATCCACTGGCTGACCTTTCCTCATTTCAAAATCTTCTTCAAGACAATAAAGAGTTGGTAGGATTGAATATTACGATTCCATTTAAAGAAAAAATAATCGCGTATTTAGACGAAATTGATTCCGAAGCAGCTCAAATTGGGGCGGTAAACACTTTGGTTAAAATCGGTTCTAAATGGAAAGGATTCAATACCGATATCGTGGGATTTCAAGCGTCCTTGGACATTTTGACACAAGGGCAAAAAATCAATTCGGCAATGATATTTGGAACCGGCGGTGCTTCTAAATCAGCTATTTATATATTAAATAAATGTGATATACCTTATAAAATTCTGTCCCGTTTTGGCAAAAATTCTTATAAACATATTTCGAGAAATGAATTTCAGGAAACCAATTTATTCATCAATTGTACACCTATAGGAACATTTCCTAAAGTAGAAGAATATTTACCCCTACCCTATGAGTTTGCGCATAAAAATCAATTTTTCCTGGACATGGTATATAATCCTCCCGTAACTCGAATGATGGAGCTTTTTGAAAAAATGGGCACTAAAGTATTAAATGGAAAAACCATGCTCGAATCTCAGGCTTTGGCCTCTTGGAATATTTGGAACAATCATCGTCAAGACTTCGAATAATATCAATACCTTTGTCAAAATTATATTTATTAAAATGGAATGTCCAATCTGTGGAAATCGCGAATATTCTCCTTATTTAGAATGCAAGGATCACTCGATCTCCCAAGAGATTTTTACAATAAAAAATTGCACTACTTGCGGCCTTTTGACAACAATCGATGCCCCTTCACAACAGCATATTGGACCATATTATGCGTCTATTAACTACATAAGCCATACGGATGAAAAATCTGATCTTCTAAGCAGTATTTATAAACTGGTTAGAAATTATATGCTCACAGTTAAATACAATTTGCTAAAAAAATATCTGCCAATTACTCCCTCCAAAGCGATTGATATTGGATCCGGAATGGGACATTTTGCAGCTTTTATGAAATCCAAAGGAGTGAACACTATCGGTTATGAACCAAGTGACCTCGCGAGGACACACGCTTATCAGTCCAATGGCCTCACCGCATATCCGATGAAAGACTTTTTTCTTCATACAGAAAAAGTAGATTTGATATCAATGTGGCATGTATTAGAACACGTGCATGAGCCACAGCGACTTTTGCAAAAAATTGCAGAGCGTCTCAATCCTCAAGGGGCTCTATGTATAGCTGTTCCTAACGCCAATGCCAGAGATGCTGCGTATTACCGCGAGTATTGGGCAGCATATGATGTTCCGAGGCATTTATGGCATTTCAAATCGGAGCAAATGGTGACTTTACTTGACAAATTTGGTTTTCAATTAAAAGAAAAAAAAGGCATGCCCTTCGATGCATTTTATGTCAGCTTGATGAGTGAAAAATACAGGGAAAACGCATTTTGGCCTATTTCGGGGATTTTCAGAGGCTTATTGACGGTTTTGAGAAGTATAGGAAATGTAGATTCTTCCAGCTCGATTATATACATTTTTCAATTAAAAAAAGTCAAACAAATATCAACCTAAGGGCTGTAGATCTGTTTAATATTTGTACAATTAATTCAATAAAATGGCAATTATAATTACTGACGAATGCATCAACTGTGGCGCATGCGAACCCGAATGTCCTAACAATGCTATATACGAAGGAGGGATTGAATGGGCGATTTCAGATGGAAATACAGTCACTGGAGCATATGTACTCATGGATGGTCAAACCATCGATGCAAAACAGAAAAACAAACCCATTTCAGACGATTTTTATTTTATAGTCCCAGATAAATGCACTGAATGTGTAGGATTTCATGAAGAACCACAATGTGCAGCTGTTTGTCCTGTAGATTGCTGTATCCCCGACGTTCTATACCAAGAAAGCAAAGAAGAATTACTCAAGAAAAAAGCTAATTTACATCTTTAATTTAATAGAATTATAGTGATATAAAACAACCCCAATTATCACAAATACTAGGCATAATGCCAACCATTGACCATAATGAAAAGTGGTAGGCCAATCCAAAACATGGCTACTTATTACGCCTAAAATACTAAAAAAAAGAGCAATCACGATTAAATTTACCCATTCTAAAAGATTTGCGTACTTTTTGACCAAAAGGCCTCGATTTTCATCAGTAATCCGAACGGGTGTTGTGATGAGATGAGGATGTCTGACGATAAACCGAAATAACAATGTTATTGCTACAAGGATAAATGCAATGATGAAAAGCTCTTCTTTATCTCCCCATCGATTGACTGTACCGTCTCCTCCAAACTGGACAGGAATCTTTTGAGGGAGGATATAATACAAATAAACAGATAACCCTATATATAGACCAACACAAAAAAGAATAATTTTTTCCTTATTCATAGTGTATTTCAGTTAAAAAAATGATAAAAAATGACTCTTTGGAACAAATTTTCTCTTAATTTCGTTCCCGTGTTGTAATATTTCAAAAACAAAAAATACAAAAATCTTAAGATGAAAAAAATCTTTTTACTTTTATTATTGATCTCTACCACTTTTTCTATTGGTTTTGCTCAAAAACAACTTTCAGAAGGATATATCAAAATGGAAGTAACTGACGTGCAAAGTGATGACCCTCAGGTAATGCAAGCAGCCGAAATGATGAAGGGTGGTGTGATGGAATTTTATTTTACTCAGGCAAAGGCTCGTGTCGATATGACCATGGGCATGATGATGAAAACGAAAAATTTTACGGATGTAGCTGCCAATAAATCTTACTCATTTATGGATATTATGGGCAAAAAGATAAAGCTGGTAACGGATATGAACGACAAAGATGCAAAGAAAGCTAAGGATGCTGAAAAAGCCATGAAAGACATTGAATTTAAAGTAAAAAAGCACGATGGTGTTACCAAAAATATACTCGGATATACATGTACGAAGGTTGAAGTTTCTATGATACCAAAAGATGGCGAGCCGATGAAAATGGTATATTATGTGACCGATGCAATAAAAATGCCTAAAAATGCTGGGATAAGCAATATGAATAGAGGCATGGGCAAAGTAAAACTTCCAGATATTGGTGGAAATCCACTTGAAATGACCATCAACGCAGGCCCGATGGCATTAACCTATACAGCAGTTAAAATTTCAGAAAAAATTTACGACAAAGACTTCGAGATGCCTTCTGGGTATAAAGAAATGACCGAAGAAGAAATGTCAAAGATGTTCCAAGGCGGCGGCGGATTTTAAGCAATTATTTCTATATAAATATCAAGGGGCATTTTGCCCCTTTTTTGTTTAATATCCTGTGTACGCGTCGAATTGATTCTTTCTATATGGAATATTGATAAACCCAAACGTAGATGGTTTTACTCTTAAATAAAAAGTGTAAGTACCACGTTGTGGCTGCCAGCTCATACCCATCTCCCAACAATGCAAATCACAGTTGAATCCTAGATCAGGATATGTAAGTGATTTGGACAAAAAATCATAGCCTATATTAGTAATATTGAGTGACCATCGCTTAGACAGTTTAATATCACCCGCAGTATTGATAGAATGATAATTGGTATAAAAAGTATCCTTTTTACCAGTATTTTTTAATACAAAACCAATATTGTGTCCAATACTGAAATTATCCAAAATACCTTCGATGGCTACCGAAGAACTTAGATTCTCTCCTTTTTTTGCGAATAAATTCCTGATATCTTTAAGGCTAAAATTGGTATTGAACGTAAGGCTAAAATTGTCAAATCGGGCAAGTTTTCTGCTTTTTTTCCATAATAATTCTTTATTTCTAAACCCATTTGTATCCAATCCATATGGATCAAATACAGCGTTAAAGGAAACATTCGTCCACTTCTTGAATATTAATGAATTCGTCGAGACATAGATGGGGCTCCAATTGAATGAATCTGCTTCTATGGAGTATGAGCCTCGGACGTTTATATTATCCAAAAGTTTTATTTTCTTATCGATGGTATCTCGAGAGCCGCGATACTTTGCCTCGAAGAGGTTAGTAAATCCATAATTGACGGTAAAGGCATTCTTCGTTCTTACTTGGCCTCTGCTGAATTGTTCTCGATAGATATTTGACACTTGTGTTCTTTTGGCATTTGGTGCAGAGGATAAATATATCGAATCATAAGCAGCGCTATTGAGCATTTTAGGTGAGTATCCAAAAGAAAATGTAGGACGCAATGTATGTCTAATAGCTTTGATCTTTCCTTTGAACTGGAGGGTTCCATACAGATTGGTAGAAATACTAGCCGAAGCATTGGCATCATAAACGTTGACCGGAGAAAAGCTCACCAAAGTGTCTAACTTCCCAAAAATGGTATCTTGTCTGATCGAAATGATCTGAGTACTATCGGAATTGAAGATGGTATCTCTAACTTTATATTTCCAGGTAGGGTCAAGTGTGTATTTTACTTTTTTCATTTCGATGACATGGCTCCCGTTAGCACTTAAACCGACATTCAAATATTTTAGTATAGGGAAATTAAGATTAATACTAGAACTTTGTCTAAAACCTGAAGACATCTCTTTAAATGATTGAGAATCAAATAAAAAAGTATCTGTGCCTATATATTGATTTTTAAAACCTGCATTATAGGTCATCCCTATATCGTGATACCATTTTCGAGTGCCAATTTTAGATGGCTTGATCAACGCAAATCGGTTGATCGAAAAGTCTATTACAGGAAGCTGAATCTCAACTCTCCTCGTAGCTCTAACTTGATTGTGGCTTGCATTGACGGTCAAATTGAAAGGCTTGTCGCGAAAAATCCGACTATAATTGATGTTCGATCCAAAAGTGTTATTGACCACCGCATTGGCGCTATTATTAGTTCTATTTGCGAAATCATTCGTTTGAAAATTAACTGATCCCGAAAATTTGTGCATGGGGTTTGCTTTTTCATCTTGATTGTGCTGCCAGTTAATGCTAAAGGAAGGTTGAACAATTTTGGTTAAAACCTCGGCCGACTCAGTCACTTGTCGCGCATACGAGATTAGCAGCCTTCCGTTATATTTATATCTTGTTTTGTATTCGGTATTCAGCCCAAGTTTATAGCTCCCTCTCAAGTATATATCAGTTAATAAAGTCGTTTGGATTCGATCCGAAATCGGAAAATAATAGCCTACATCTCGAAATCCAAAGCCCAATTGCTGAGAATTCTCATAGTCTCTAGGTATGATAAGCCCGTGGTGTTTATTTTTAAATAAAGGAAAAAATCCAAAAGGCAAAATAACAGGTGTTGGTACTTTTTCGATCTCAAGATAAGAAACACCAATCACTGCTATTTTATCGGGTTCAACTTTTTGCTTCAAACTCCGAATCCCATAATGAGGAACTTCCTTGTTGCAGGTTGTTATCAATGCATTTTTATTGTAAATAAAATTTTGTACTTGGCCAGAATCATTCTTGACCGTAATTAACTTTGTTTTTTCACCATGAATGAATAAATCCGTTTGTTTGGTAGCCGTGCTATAAACAATGGCTTTTTTTGTTTCAAAATTATACTTCATAGAGTCGGACTCAAAATACTCTTCTTTGTCTTTGAATACGACTGGAATCCTTCTTCTGGCCCCAACTGCATCTACTTTCTTGGCATATACTTCCTTTTTCGCAAAATTTACTATGATCTCAGGTGCATTGATTTGGTAATCAAGATATTTTACTTCAGCCCCTCCCCATAGATATAAGACCCTATCTTCCACAGAAATCATACTCGAATCTTCACATTTATAGAGCACTTCACCTTCGAGACTATCCTTAGAAAACTGAATCACTTTGTAGGAGGTATCCGTCTTAATCTTGTAAATACTATCTGTGACTTGTGCCATCACAGAAGACGCACAAATTGCAATCAGAATTATTATAATAAACAAAATAAATGGTCTCAAAATAAAATATTCATATATTTTTTTCTTAAATATATATTATATTACAAAAATATTATATATTTGCATAATCAATTACCTGTACAAAGGTCGATTGATTTTATTACAAAGAAAAGAAAACTACAAGAAGTATGCTAAATTTTAAAGGTCTATTAACACTATTTTCAATTTTATTGCTCTCTTGGACCATTAAGAAGTCCGTCCTTTACTCTTCCAATGAAAATCAATCATCGAAATACGTCACATCAACCCCTGCTAAGGTTTTGGTTAATGATGATATTATTGATTTAATTCCTGAATACAAGAAGAATAAGTCTGTAGGAAAGGATGGATATCAAGTCAAAACCATCGTCATTGATGCTGGACATGGAGGCAAAGATCCTGGCTGTAGTGGTCGTTTTGGATTAGAAAAAGAAGTTACTTTAGGAATTGCCGTGAGGCTGGGTGAAAAACTCAAAGAAAAGTATAAGAACGAAGTAAAGATTATATATACACGAGCAAAAGATATTTTCATCCCGCTGTACGAACGTGCAGATATTGCCAATAAGGCCAATGCAGATCTTTTCATCAGCATCCACTGCAATGCACTGAGCAATCCCAAAATCAAAGGAACAGAAACTTATGTGTTAGGACTGCACAAGGCTAAAGAAAATTTGGCAGTCGCAAAGCGTGAAAATCAAGCCATTCTATTGGAAGATAATTATCAAAAAAACTATGATGGTTACAATCCAAATGCCGCTGAAAACCATATTATTATGTCACTTTACCAAAATGCGTTCTTGGAACAAAGCATCGCATTGGCTCACATGATAGAGGAAAATTTCAGTAATGAACCATCTAGAAAATCTTTAGGCGTAAAACAAGCAGGGTTCGTAGTAATAAGGCAAACTGCAATGCCAAGCCTCTTGATTGAGTCAGGCTTTATGACCAACGCAGAGGAAGAACAATATTTGATGTCAGATCATGGTCAAAATACGATTGCTAACAATATCGTGGACGCCATACAAAATTATAAAACCATGTATGAGACCAAGCGAGTAAATATAGAAAATGCCAATAACACCAGCAATGACTCAGACAATTCTCAAGCTAAACTTCCCACACAGAAAGGACCCAATACCCCTAAAGGCAATAAAAATTTTGTACCTAACGAAGACACATTTGAAAAATATTATGTGGTACAATTTGCTGTGGCAACTAAAAAACTTCCACTGAAAGAACATCCTTTTTCAAAAATTTCGGATATTAAAATCAAATTTGAAAACAACTTGTACAAATATCATACTGGTTCATTTAAATCGCCCGAAGAAGCTTCTAGGCTTAGAAAAGAATTGCAAAGCCTAGGGTTTAAGGATGCATTTGTGACAACCAACGTCAAATAGACTTATGGCAACTTGTGGTATAAAATCGCAGGTTTATTTGGAAGATAAAAACTGATTTATAAATGTATTGACTTGGACTTGAACGTCTTGGATACCATCATTTTCTATGACGAAGTCAACGGCTCCAATCTTTTCATAATCACTGATTTGCTTTGATATTTTTTTCATAATTTGATCAACGGAGATATTATCTCGGATCTTGAGCCTTTCTATCCTTGTTTGCAAAGGGGCAGTCACCAGCAGGATTTTATTGCAACCTTTTTGTAATTTAGCTTCAAAAATCAAAGCGGACTCCTTGATGACCCATGGTGAAGATTGTTCCTTTAACCAATCATTATAATGTTTTGCTACCGCTGGATGAACTATTTTATTCAATTTTTTCAATAAAATATCGTCAGCAAAAATCTTACTAGCAACATAAGCCCGATTGTATTCGCCACTTTCAAGGTAAGCATCCTTGCCCAAAAGCTCGACGATTGAATTTTTTACTACCTCATCTGCAATTACAATATTCTTCGCTTCAATGTCCGTATTGTAGATAGGAAAACCCAAATTTCTAAAAATATTACAAACGTATGATTTACCAGTCCCAATATTTCCGGTAACACAAATGGTTTTTGGTGCGTCTAATTTTTTCATAGAGAATCAAGTATTTCTATATTCTTCAGAAAAGTCTCCTGGGTTTTATAAACTGCCCTTGCCTCTGGCAGATCCAAAAAATGTTCCCAAATTTCATTTGTAAATGCCTCTCGGTAAATTTTTGGTAATTCGATAGTCAATTCTACTTCTTCCGCCGCATGATATCCTAGCAATACATAATGGTACTTTTTAACCAAATCCATTATATAAAATGATAGATTGTATGGAATTGTTATTTTGGCTTGAGTGGTTATTACCTTTTCTATGATTTCCGCAACAGCTATCGCCTCTATAGTTGCATGCTTATAAGCATTTATTAGTCCAGAAGTTCCTAGTAAAATACCCCAAAATAACGCACAACTACGCAACCCACATATGTAAGTTCGTTCTTTTCCAACTGCCCTAGGATGGGCTTACCTGCGGTATTGCTAGGCTCACCGTCATCATTCATACGTTTTATTTCACCTAAATTTCCCAACCGATATGCGTAACAATAGTGCCGACATTTGGGATGAAGTACTTTTATTTCACTTAATTTTTCATGAAAAGCATCGACCGTTTTCATTGGAAATAAAAAGGCAATAAACTTGCTTCCACGGTCTTTAAACTCTCCTTCGACAGGCGATTGGATGGTTTTGTATGTTCCTTCTTGTGCCAAGCAAATTTGATTTCTATTTTGAAAATTTGACAATCAATTCGTCCCAAGAAATGGCAATTTGTTCTCCAGTAACCATATTCTTCAGGGCATATTTCTGCTGCTCTTTCTCTTGAATTCCAATAATCAAAACAAAGGCAAACTTCCGATCGTCCGCGTATTTCATTTGCTTTTTAAATTTGGCAGGACTGGGATAAAGATCAACTGCAATTCCTGCTTTTCTAAGTTTGTAGGCTGTTTCAAAGCCATCCAACACACAATCATCATCCGTTATAATCAGTAGCTGTGGTTGAGCCAAGACATTCGGTGGAAATAAATTCAACTCTTCCATCACGTCAAATATCCGCTCTGCCCCAAAGGAAATTCCAACTCCGCTAACACCAGACAACCCAAATACTTCAGTGAGATTGGCATATCTTCCTCCTCCTCCCAAACTGCCCATCGCGGCTGTTTTAGCCTTTACTTCCAAAATACAGCCAGTATAATAATTCAATCCACGAGCCAATTTCAAGTCTAACTTAACATCTTGATCCAAAGAAATTTTATCCAAATATAGGTGTAATGTCTTGAGTTCTTCGATCCCTAACAAACCAATCTCACTTTCAACCAGCCAAGGCTCTAAATCGGCTAGTTTAGTAATGTCTAGGATTTTGGTGAGTTTCTCGATCTGATCTTGGCTAAAACCTTTCGTTAATAACTCGGCACCTACACCTTGCCATCCTATTTTATCCAATTTGTCGATGGCTACCGTCATTTCTATGAATAAATTTTGAGCACCGATAGTCTCAGCAATTCCCTCGAGAACTTTTCGGTTATTAACCATTATCTCAACTGGTAAATTCAGTGCAGTAAAAACTGAGTCATAGATTTCTATCAATTCCGCTTCATACATCAATGAATCTGAACCTACGATGTCCGCATCACATTGATAAAACTCTTGATAACGGCCTTTTTGGGGTCTATCCGCCCTCCAAACTTGTTGGATTTGGAATCGCTTGAAAGGAAAATTAATTTCATTTCTATTCATCGCTACGAACCTTGCAAATGGAACCGTCAAATCATATCTCAGTCCTCTTTTAGATATCTGAGAAATAACTTTATTGCTATTTTTCTGCGTTAAATCCTCTTGATTTACATCGGCTAAATAATCACCGTTGTTCAATACTTTAAAAAGCAGCCTATCCCCTTCTTCGCCATATTTACCCGTAAGGGTCGAAAGCGATTCCATTACTGGCGTCTCAATGGGAAGATAACCGTGAGATTGAAAACATGCTTTTATCTTATCAAAAATGAAATTTCTCTTCGCAACAGCTTCGGGACCAAAGTCTCTAGTACCTTTGGGCAAGGATGGTTTTTGTACCATATCAAAATTAAATTTACCTATGATTTTATTTTTTGGAAACACTTAATTATGTCCATTGTTGGCTTAGTTCGATATTTTTATTCAAATTTTTGAAAAATATAATTTTAAATTATAAAAATAAAATGGTTTCATATTCCAAATTTGGGAGAAAGAATATTCCTTCCCAACTATTATTTTTTTATGAATATTAATGCTAAAAAAATTTCATTATTCGGATAAAAAATATTAAATTGCCACATAATACATAATATTTATTCACCCATAAATTGATTCATATGGTATTAACTTTTGATGAGCTTCGTCAGATCAAACACAGTTTACCCACTGGCAGTATTGCTAAAATTGCCCAGCAATTGAATATTGAAGAGCAAACCGTTCGAAACTTTTTTGGAGGCGACCATTATAAAGATGGAAAAACTGCTGACTTACATTTACAACCAGGGCCAGGTGGTGGAGTTGTCACCATTGAGGACACCAGAATTCTAGAATTGGCCAGAGAAATCTTAGCAAGCCATTCATAATTTCAAAAAAAATAAAAATATCAAAGCCGTGATCAAAAGTCTCGGCTTTTTTTTATTACATATTTAGGTAGAATGATTGAGTCAATGCAATATATTCAGGAGAGTATTTGTGACGTTGCTCCATTTCTATTACGATCGAATCAGTCACCGTGTCCTTTGCAGTCCTAGAAAATGTCAACAAGAGCCTTTCAATAGGTTTATGTTCAGAGCCTCGCACATTCATCTCATGCGTACAATACAAATTAAAGTTGTTAGCCAGCTCTATGAAGCGTTTTCCTTCTACATATGGTAATACCACACTAAATAAGCCATCTACAGATAGCAATCTTTTTACACTGAATAATAAATCCTGGTGGGATAATTTCTGAGTATGTCGCGCGACCAATTTCTGTGGAGATTCTGAAAGCACACCTCCTGAGAAAAATGGCGGATTACAAATAATTAAGTCAAAAGGCTCCTCGTATGTAAAATCATGAAGCGAACAATTAATTGCAGCCAATCTATCTGACCACTTGCATTTTTGAAAATTACCAGCTGCCAATTGATACGCCTCTTGATCTATCTCTATTGCTGTAACCATAGCCTCAGAGGCCCTCTGTGCCAACATCAATGCCAATATGCCACTACCTGTACCAATATCTAGTATGTGACTGCATGAAGCAGGAATATCGGTCCAAGCACCTAACAATATAGCATCGGTGCTAACTTTCATTATATTTTCAGATTGCGTGATATCAAACTCTTTACAACTGAATACACTCGTTTTGGTGGCTGCTTTCTTGGTCGTATTTTTTGTCATATTTTCTTCCTTAATATGCTAGGCTTTCGAAATATTTGATTGATTATCAAATTATTATCACTGGTTTTGGAATAAATGTTTATAATCTTTAAGAAAAAGCTTCTTATTATCTAAATTCCAAAAAATGAACCTTTAATAAACTTCTAACGGTTCAATTAGTCTAAATGTTTATTCAGTTTTTAATGAAGACTGCTTGATTGAAAAAAATATTTTAACTATACGTATTTATAATATTATAAAAATATTAACTAATAGTATGTATGAATATCAGTAACTTAGCATCAAATTACAAAATTCAAATTTATTGTATTATGAAAAATAACATGTCAATGTATAGAATTCTAGGTTTTATTATTTTGTCTTTCGTTAGTTATCAGACTTTTGCACAGTTCGATGATGTTTATTATGATCCCAAAAAAGATGGGGTAGATTACAATCAAAGAAGCGTTGTCAAAACCGTACAAACTGATAATAACAATTATTCTGATGATGGATACTACGATGACGACGAGTATGATTATTACGATAATGAGGATGATTATACTTATACAAGAAGAATCCAAAGATTCCATAGACCCAATGCAGGATTCAACTATTTCGATCCCTTTTACAATGATGTAGTGTTTTATGATCCTTTTTGGTCTTGGAACAGCCCAGCGTATATGTACAATGACTGGGGATGGCGCAGGAGATTTGCACCATACTATTACAATAGACCCAATTTTTGGATGGGAGCAGGTTATAATTCGTTTACATACATCAGCATAGGTGGTGGCGGTTGGAACGACCCTTTTTATTCACCTTGGCATGGGTATGGCTACAACAATTATGGATATAATAGTTGGGGTTGTAATAACTGGGGCTGGGGTAATAATTATTATAATGGATACTATGGAGGTCGCAATAATTATGTAGCCTATGACAACTATAAGCCTAAACATTATGGTGCGAGAAGAGGTGGTGCAGTGACCGCTTCAGATAACGGAGCCATCATACAACGTAGCACTTCGGGCTCTGATGGTAGAACAAATGGAAGTGGAATTGACCGCAACCAACCAAGAAATGCCAGAGAGAAAGAATATGACAACGCTGTGAGGAACAATGACAACCCACGCAGTCCAAGACCAAAGCCTGAAATCAGAAATCCAAGAACGGTTGAAGTGGACAAGGGAAATACACGAAACGGAAATAATGCTGTAGATTCAGAAGAAAGTCTAAGACACACGGGCAGAACTCCAGTAAACCAAGAAAGAAGACCTGTCAATATATTTGGAGGGAGGAAAAACAATGATGTCCAATACGAAAGAGACAATAGAGCCGATCGATCACCAAGAAGTATCAATTCAGAAAGATCCATAAGAACAGATAGGCCAGTTAGAACTGAAAGAAATTCAAATTCTGGTCGATCAGAATCAAGTTGGCAAAGAAGTGACAACAGTAATTCAGAGAGAAGTAATAGTAGCAGCCACCAAAAGAGTGATTCACCCCGAAGTGGCGGTAGAAGATTTTAGTTAGCCTCATGTAATGCCACTTATCAGAATTTTATTCTCTAAGTGGCATTTTTATTTTTAAAAATCAAATACAAATAAATGAAAGCATTACGCCTATTAATTTGCTTTTTTATAACCATTAATTTCTTAGGAGCACAAGTTTCATCCGATATTTTGAGGATTGGAATTGCCAATCAATATGGAACTGCTCGTATAGCAGGCACAGGAGGCAGTATGAGCGCTTTGGGTGCAGATTTTGGATGTATCTCTCAAAACCCTGCTGGGCTTGGTGCTTTTAGAAAAAGCGAATTTACTTTTACCCCTGCTTTTTTTAACGCAAAATCGACATCAACTTTGGAAGGCGATGGCAATGTAGCTACCAAGGACTCGAAATTTGGTATTAATTTGAGCAATTTGGGCCTTATTGGGACTACTGGGGCTAGACCGAATAAAAAATGGTCAAATTTGACTTTTGGTATCGGGTTGAATCGATCCGCAGAATTTAGAGAAAAAATAAGCTACGAAGGAATCTCAATGGGCAGTATTGTAGAAAAATTCAAAGCTGCTGCCGATGGCCAGATTTCGTCCAATTTAGATGATTATGCTGAAAAATTGGCTTGGCAGTCTGGCGCCATTTATGATGTGGATGATGACTTAAATTACGAAACGGACTTTGATACCCAGATCGAAGTAAGGGATAAAAAGTCGCACACAATTGAATCTAAAGGCAGAATCAATGATTTTTTTATAGGTTATGGGGCTAATTATAAAGAATTTTTACAATTAGGAATGACCATTGGTATTCCATATTATTCCTATCACGAAACAAATATTTATTCAGAAAATGATTCTGATGAACATATCAGAACTTTTAATAACCTTTCATATACTAGAACATTTTCGACCAAAGGAACTGGTATAAATGCCAAATTTGGATTCATCCTAAAGCCTATCTACAACATTAGGGTCGGTTTTGGATACCACACTCCTAGTTATTATAAGGTTACCGAAGATTATACAGCAGAATTTACTTACGACTATACTACCCAAGCTTCGGGCAATCAACGAATAACTTCCAAACCTTCAGAAGAAGGACAATTTAAATATGCCATGATTTCTCCCCAAAGGTTGATTGGGAGTATTGCCTTCGTATCTAGGGTAGGTTTTTTAAGCGGTGAAATAGAATACATAGACTATCGACAAAGCAAATATAAAACTGATTCTGAATTCTCATCTAGTGGTGATATAAACTATTTCAAGCAATTGAATAACGAAATTGATAAAATATACCAGTCTATTGTCAATGTCAAGTTTGGTGGGGAATTGGCCTATGATATATTTCGCGTTAGAGGAGGTTTTGGCTTGTATGGCAGGCCATTTGCCAATGAAGAAGGGTACAATCCAGCATATAGCATCGGACTTGGTATCAGGGAAGATAATTTTTTCATCGACTTGGCTTACAACAACCGCTCAAACTCCAAAGGAATATTGGCGTACCAGCTCAATGGGAAACCAAAGCCATTTGCTACCAGTGATATTACCCAACATCAAATTATGTTGACTATTGGTTTGAAAATTTCTAGTGCGGATTAATCTCTCCTTTAAGTGTTGCTGAAGTAACTTCTAGAACTTTTACTTGGGCGTAATCACCTGGTTTATACCCAGCCATTTTAGGAAAGATAATCATTTTGTTTTGCGAATTTCGGCCACTGAAATCCTTATCTGATTTCTTCGAGTCGCCTTCTATCAATACCTCAAATGTTTTGCCTAAATCCAACAGGTTCAGTTCGTGAGAAACTCGTCTCTGGACTTCAATGATCTCCGCCAATCTCCTTTTTTTCACGTCTAAAGGAACGTCGTCAGGGTATTTTCGAGCTGCCGTAGTTCCAGGTCTTTCAGAATAATAAAAAGTATAGGACAAAGAATATTTGGCATATTCAATCATGGAGAGTGTATCTTGATGCTCCGCCTCTGTTTCAGAACAAAATCCAGCTATCATATCACTAGAAATCGTGCAGTCAGGCATTATTTCATATATTCTATCAATCTTATCTATATACCACTCTCGGTCATAAGTCCGGTTCATCATTTCCAAGATTCGGCTATTGCCTGATTGGACTGGTAAATGGATGTACTTACAAATATTGTCATAAGCAGCCATGGTGAATAATACTTCATCCGTGATATCCTTTGGGTGTGATGTAGAAAATCTAATCCTTACGTTAGGATCAACTTTTGCCACCGCTTCGAGTAACATAGCAAATGTAACCACAGATTTTGTCTCAGGGTTTTCCCATTTATAACTATCCACATTCTGCCCCAAAAGCGTCACTTCTTTATATCCCTTCTCCACTAGATCTTGCATTTCTGCCAGAATCGAAAAGAGATCCCTAGAACGCTCCCGACCTCTAGTAAATGGCACCACGCAAAAACTGCACATATTGTCACATCCCCTCATAATAGAGATAAACGCTGATATACCATTCGAAGACAACCGCACAGGACTTATATCCGCATATGTCTCCTCTCGGCTCAGCAGTACATTTATACCTTTTTCACCGCCTTCTACTTGATATAATAAATCAGGCAAACTCCTGTAGGCATCAGGTCCAACTACCAGATCAACCAAACGCTCCTCTTCTAAGAATTTCTTTTTTAATCGCTCCGCCATGCAGCCTAGTACACCGATTATTAATCCGCGATTTGCCCTTTTCATGGCCTTAAAGTCCTTGATTCTATGTCGTATCGTTTCTTCGGCTTTATCTCGAATCGAACAAGTATTCAGCAATATCAGATCGGCTTCTTCCACCTTTGACGAATTGGTGTATCCCTCCTCAGCCAAAATAGACGCTACAATCTCACTGTCACTGTGATTCATGGCACAGCCATAACTCTCTATGAATACTTTTTTATTTTTTGTATAAGAATTATTGACCGAGTCATGCAAGATATCCGCCTCGACGTTTATATTTGATTCCATACTTGTGCTTTGGAGATGCGCCATTTTATCAAAATTTTCAATCAAGCCACAAATATAAGCATATTTCTCAAGGTAAAGTTTTATCGCTGGACGAGTTTTAATTTTAAGCAGAAGGTGATTTTATCTACTTTTCACCCATTTTGTCCTGTAAATATAGGCTCCCATTGCCGCACAGATAGGTGGAGCGATAAGTAATCCGACGACTGGGATCAAAGTCATTCCTACTTGAACCATCCCAAGCATAGTCACCGTGCGTTTATTCTTGTTGATGATTTCAGTGGTCTCGACGATGCCGTGGTATCTTTCCATGGTATAATCCATGGATGAAATACCGGCATAATAACTGGTGGTTAAGAACAATATTACACTACTGGGGACATTCACAATCGGAATAAATGACAAGAATAGCCAAGGGGCTGCAAATAGTATTTCCTTTGAAAGCAGCCTAATATTTACTTTTACGCCCCTCCAAATAGACGCAAAAAATCCAATCTTGGTATCAATCCCTGATGCCAATTGATTTTCGACTTTTTCACTGAGGTAACCCAATAATGGTGCATAAATTATTGCCAAAATGTGACGAAAAACCAACAAAAATAGGAAAATCCTAATA
The DNA here is from genome assembly GCA_016720635.1 of Saprospiraceae bacterium. GTDB lineage: Bacteria > Bacteroidota > Bacteroidia > Chitinophagales > Saprospiraceae > JADKKF01. The sequence goes on along the minus strand of JADKKF010000007.1, from coordinate 33,487 downwards.
ATCCAGGTTCCGATCAAGACAGTCCAATCAACCCAAGCTCCTTCCCACGTGTCTGGAACCAGTCCAATCATCCAGGATATCAAAGGTTCCAACCAAAATCCAATAAAATACACCCCTAATCCTAAAGCCAAAATTGCAATTAGGGCGCAGAGCACCACATAGCGCACCAAATTAATCTTGGAACTATTTCGAAATACCCAAATAAATGATTCTACAACAATGGGGGTCATTTAATTGATTTTTATGAATACAAAAATATTGCTTCGAAGCGTTTTCTTATGTATTTTTGCCGATATTTTAATTTAATCAATGTTTTAATTGACTAATAATTCACATCCACCTAGACTTATAGACCAAAATCGCATTTTGTATGCTGACTTGTTGCGGGTAGTGGCGATCCTTGGGGTCGTGTTAATACACTGTACGGGTGAATTGACCTTGAGCCAAGGTAAAATCCCCTACGACCATTGGTGGGTTGGGAATGTGGTTTATTCCTCATTTAAGTGGTCTGTACCGTTGTTTGTGATATTAAGTGGTATGTTGATACTCCACGATACCAAAAACCTCAGCCCTTGGCAATTTCTCAAAAAAAGGTTTTCGAAAATCGTACCTCCATTCATTTTTTGGATGATCGTTTATATTATCTATAACTATAGGTACAATTTTTCATCGTTTAGTAATCTAACGCTCAAAAATCCGTTTTTTTGGATTTGGGATAATATATATCGATTTTTTGAACTTCCTTGGCGCGAAAACATCTTCCCGACCATCATCACGGGCGATGTTTACTACCACCTTTGGTTCATTCCCATGATCCTAGGCGTTTATTTGCTGACCCCTTTTTCAAGGTTTATTTGAAGTCAGCGACACAAGAAGATTTGAATTACTTTTTATTGATTTGGTTTTTGAACGGCTCTATCTACACCTATTGCGAACAGTTTTTCATCGTAGAACATATGTCATGGATGTCCTACGGTGGGTTTTTCTTTTTTGGATATTATATCCGCAAATACACGATCCCTAAGGAAAGGTGGCTTATGTGGATTGGATTTATTTGTTTTATTTCGACCCCATTTATCGTGGCGTACCGCTGCTACTTGAAGGGCAGTTATGACGATAGGGCTTATGTTTACCTCAGTCCGAATATTATTCTAGGGTCATTTGCATTAGTCGTTTGGTTGATTCGCTTTGATTGGTCTCGCTATGTTGCCAAATTTCCCAAATTTTTCAATTTGATGACCAAATTATCGACGATGAGTTTTGCGGTATATTTCATCCACGCATTGCTCATTGACTTATTGAAAAACGGGTATTTATGGGGCTTTTACATATACAACAATCGGCTTGGTCCACCTGATTGTGCAGCTTGCGCTATACATCCCATCTTTGGTGCACCCATATTTTTTACAGTCGTGGCCCTCTTGTCTTTTCTTTCCGTGTACCTCTTGCGAAAGCTCCCAAAATCAGCTTGGTACATAGGTTAATTTTTATAAATATAATTGGGATAAATCTCCCATGCCTTGCATGTGAGACCAGGCTCTGCGTGGGTTTCGTCTCTGCGAGACTCTCACCATAGGTGAGACCACTCCGATCCTTTTTACGCTAGGTCTAATACAATGCTTCGACCGTTTTATTCAAAAGGCCATAATTGCGCTCTTGAGACAGCTTAGGTTCTTTCACATGCCACTCAAATTCTTCTCTAAAATGCCTAATAGCACTTGCAACAGGCCAAGCTGCTGCATCGCCCAATGGGCAAATGGTATTTCCTTCTATTCTCCTTTGAATGTCCCAAAGCAAGTCTATGTCTTTTGATTCTCCATGACCCGATTCGATCTTGTGGAGGACTTTCTCCATCCATCCTGTTCCCTCGCGACAAGGAGAGCACTGGCCACAACTTTCGTGGTGATAAAATCTCGTAAAATTCCAAGTATTTCTTACGATACACTGATCTTCATCATAAACGATAAAGCCTCCCGATCCCAGCATTGAACCAGTGGCAAAGCCACCATCTGAAAGACTTTCATAAGACATCAATCGGTCTTCACCCGCGGCTGTCTTTAAGAATAACTCAGCAGGTAAAATAGGCACGGAACTTCCACCGGGTATTACTGCCTTGAGTTTTTTTCCATTGGCCATACCACCACAGTAATCTTCCCCAAACAAAAATTCTTTTACAGGAAGTCCCAATTCGATTTCATAGACTCCAGGTTTTTTGATATTGCCACAAGCCGAAATCAATTTTGTTCCAGTGCTTTTGCCGATTCCGATTTGGGCGTATGCCTCTCCCCCATTATTTATGATCCAAGGCGTAGCCGCAATAGATTCAACATTGTTCACTACGGTAGGACATTGATATAGACCTTTCACCGCAGGGAATGGTGGTTTCATCCTAGGATTGCCTCTCTTCCCCTCTAAAGATTCTATCAGAGCGGTTTCCTCGCCACAGATATAAGCACCTGCACCAGGATGAACATACAAGTCCAAATCGTATCCAGAGCCCAATATATTCTTGCCCAACAAACCTCCTGCATAAGCCTCTGCTATAGCTTTCTCTAGGATATCTAATACCCAGCGATATTCACCTCGGATATATATAAAACTCGTGTTAGCCCCTAGTGCGAAACTCGATATGATCATCCCTTCGATCAATAGATGGGGAATTTTTTCCATAATATACCTATCCTTGAAAGTACCAGGTTCGCTTTCGTCCGCATTGCAAAGCAGATATCGCGGCACTCCTTCTGGCTTCGCCAAAAAACTCCATTTCATACCCGTTGGGAAACCAGCTCCCCCTCTTCCGCGCAATCCACTTTTTTTCACCTCCTCCACTACTGCATCAGGGCTCATAGACTTCAATGCCTTGCTCACGGATTCGTATCCACCCATCTTTTGATAGACAGCCAAGGTTTCTATTCCCGCTACGTGTGCATGTTCTAACAATATCTTTTTAGACATATCAATTCATTAGTTATCCCACAAAATTAACAAAAAGCTAGATATCAATATTGAAAATTTGTAATATAAGTTCGCATTGCTAGAAATTGGTCCAAGTCGTGTCTTTGGATGCAGCGAAGAAACACCACTTTTCAATTTAAAATATGTCCAGATCGTCGCAGTTTGTAACTGCGATGCAATACATCGGGAATTTGTAATTCCATGCAATCCGACACAATTCTTAAAAGTGACTTTGCATCAATTATCGGATCGAAGTCACAGACTTCGATCATTGTGGGCTAAAAATTTTATAAACGAAGACTCAAAAATACTAAAATATTCTTGGCAAATGACTTTTAACAAATGATTCGATTTTACGCCCAAAAGGGCAACAATTTCTTGGAAACAAAAGACCTCAACGGCTGACAAAAAACCCGGATGATAACACGGTACTTGCGAGCATGCCACCCAAAGATTTTTATTTCAGATTTGGCAAAAATTTAAAAATTATATTTTACTTTTGGGTGAAGGAAAGGGGTGGCCGTCGCAAGTACCCAAACGTTGCCTGCTATTTTACCTAAAAACACCGAAAAATGAGTATTGTTGAAGAAATATACAAAACAAATATTAGAGAAATTACAGATGAATATATTCTTTCTCAAATAATAGACAAACCTGATTTAACAATAACAGACTTTTGGCTATTACCACAATTTCCTTTCGATGAATGGAGAAAAAAATATGATTATCCGAGAATATTAGAAAATTTCAAAAGAAAACTTATAAACTTTGAAGTTTGGATGAAAGAATACAACCTAACAGATGAAATTCTAACAGATGGTTACATTAGTTCTTTCATAAAACATAAGTATATTGACAAAAAAAGATAATAAATTACATCTTATAAAAGTTACTTACAAAGGAAAAACAAAACATAAAGTTTGGGATAACTACAATTTAATCGTTGATAATGAAGAAGGTGAAGAAAAGGTAGATTATGAATATATCAACGAATTTATTTCTTATTCAGATTGGTGTGAATTAAATAAAATTGAAAATAAAATTACTGATAAATTTGAAAGAACTGAACAAAATTCAATTTACGAAGAAGTTTACTTAAATTCTGACTTAAGGTTATTAAAAATGGGCGGCATTGAAGTACCAGTAAAAGGATTGGGAGGATTATTAAGAGCTAAGAAAATTGAATTTGTAAATGTTAGCGGTATAGAACTTAACGATGTAATTAAAAGCAAAACTAGTTTAGAATTTATTTATTGTACTGTTGACAATCTAAAATGTAAGCAACTAAAAATAAATTTTTTAACATTTAATAATTGTAGTGTACGTAACGTTGAAATAAATAATTCTGAAATAAGTAATTGGAGATTTATAAATTCAATAGTTACTGGAAAAATAAACAATAGTATATTTAAGAACACTAGAATTTGGGGCGGACAATTTATTCCTGTTTTCTATAATTCTGAACCAGATAATATTGGGGTTTGGCACAATTCAATGAAACATTCACCAGATTTTGACAGAACATATCGCGCATTCTACAAGGCAAATCAAGATATTGGCAATTATAGAGAAGCATCAAAATTCAAAATACTAGAATTAGATTTTAAGCGAGCAAAAGCTGAAGGCTTTTTTAATAAAATAAGATGGGGCATCGATAAATACTATTGGGAGTATGGAGAAAATCCTAAAAGATTAATTTATGTGACAATTTTATTTATTTTCCTTTTTGGGTTTGTTTATTCTTTTTTTCCAAGTTATTTCAGTAATTGCATATTTAAAGGTATGTCGTATTTTGAAATTTTAGGAAACACATTATATTATAGTGTTGTAACTTTTACAACGGTAGGTTATGGAGATATTCTTCCAATAGGTATCATGAAATTCTTCGCTTCCTTAGAAGCATTACTTGGAGCAATTACTATAGGATTTCTTGTGGTTTCATTAGGGAAAAATAAAGAATAAAAATAGCAAGTAACAGCGGTTTCAAGAAATGGCGAGGCTCGGGATTTATCAGAAATTGGAAAGATTTTAATTTAAAGTTTTGTCTAAATTTGTTAAGGTTTGGTCTTGGTTCATCGCCACTTCATGAAGCCCCCCGATCATCGCAGTATGTAACTGCGATGCAATACAATTGGCATTTACAGAAAATTGTTGATGATGAATTTTAAAAATTCATTACATATCGGATCGAAGTCACAGACTTCGACCATCGGGGGACTTCGACCATCGGGTTCTGTAGGTATTAGGATTGGTAGAAAATAACTTTAAAATAATTAAAAATGAATAAGTTAAATATTCAAAATGTTTTAATAATTGCAATTGTGATCGTAACGCTTACTTTAATAAGCAAAGAACTTGCAAGATACTATGAATTTAAAAATGAATCTTTACTTATAATATTTACGACAATAATTGGTATTATATTAATTGGAACAATTTTGAAAATTAAAGCAAGAGTTCATAGAAAATAACCAGATGATAACCGATGGGGGCAATTATAAAAAATCGATGAATATAACAACATAGAAATTGTCGGATCGAAGTCACAGACTTCGACCATTGAAGTAAGTCCAAATACCATCGATAGCGGACTGTCGTGGCAAAGATGCGGATGTAACGCATCCCACGACTGGAGCGTTGCGAAGCAATCGCCTTTTTTTGGACTTGATTTTTGGGTTACTTTTGTATCAAGACAAAAGTGACAGGAAATTGAGGGGACTATTAGCTTTTATGAAGAGCTTGGTTTCTGCCAAAAATGATCATTGTAAGAGGTAGTAGAGGCTCTAATAAATTCGATTTGCATTGTTCATATAATTTGCGAAGGGATGCATTTTTAAATTCAAATTCTAAATTAGTCGAAGATAATTCAATATCATCATACAGTTTCCCAAATAAACAGACAGGATTTAGAGGAAATGGTTCTATTTCAATATCTGTAAGCCCCTCTTCTTCTACTAATTATTATACAATTATGTATGCTAAATTAGAGAATAACTGGACTATTATAGATGAAAATGGAGAATTTAATAAAATATTTAGTAGAAATACGAATGGTACTTCTTGGAGTGTCAATGGAAATGGATTAACGATACAAATTTTACAAGGTAATGTTGCTTTTGAAGAAAATGACACTTGGCACTTAACCGTATTCAAAAGTAATAATAAGTTGAACGAAATAAATTTAAGTCCTATTGACGTTACAATAAACCCGTAAAATATGAAAATAAATAAAATTATAGTAGGTACACTTTTTGTTTTCTGTTGTTTCAATGTAGGTTTGACACAAGATGATAGTCTCAAATATTGGAAAAAACAAGTGTTTGACACAAGTTTAACTATGGAGCAGCGAAGACCATTTGCACTAAAATGGCGAAATGCTGTTAAGCAACAAGGACAGAAAGAAGCACAAAGAATACAAAAAGAACAAAACAAAATAATAGAAAGCCAAAGAAGAGCATTAGATTCTTTATCCTTCCTTTCAGCCTACTTTAAGAAAATGAATGACTCTATTTTAATGACATTAAAAGCTATGGCACTTGATACAGCTATACAGAAGGAAATTCGATATTGCTCTTTAGAAAAATTGCTTCTATTAATACACCTGAAGCATTTTCATTTTTATTAGATAATTTGAATACCATTACTTGGCTTAATGAACCCATAAGTGGAGCTGAAGATGAATTTCATGGTGGATTTTCATGTTTTAAATTAATTTTACCAAATATTCAACATAATTGGAAATTATATCCATTAATCAACCTTACACTTCATTTAGTTAAAAACGAGGAAGAACTTGATGCAATTGCATTTATTTATAAAAATATTACAAATAAAAATATTGCTCTTCAAGCTATTGAATTCTATTTAGATCAAGAACAAGAAAACCAAATCTTAATCAATAATTTAACAAAAATTAAAGAATTAATCAATCAAAACTAAATATTATGAAATCGAAATACATATTCACCATTTTATTGCAAACCTTATTTTTTACAAATAAGATATTTTCAGAAGATATTGATTTTACAGTGACCCATATTACGGATCTGAACGTAGGGTCAATCGTTGTTAATATAGGGAATGGATTTCAGCCGCCTTTTACTATGACGATTACTGGTCCAAATACAAATAGTACCATTATTGAAAATTCAAATTCCTTAGCCTTTTCAATTTCTCAGCAGGGTGAATACTGCATAGCTATCGAGATTGGAAGTGGATGTTCTGCAACTGGTTGTATGTTCGTAAGAAAATGTAATATTACTAAATGGGGGTCTATAATTTGCTATGAAGAACCAACAAAAATTCCAACAGATGTTTTTGCTTTAGGTAGTAAAAATTCAACCCAATTAAACCTTTCCGCAAAAGATTTTGATTATAGGATAATTTCTCCACCAAATTTAAATACCAGCTCAAAGGAATTAATTAATAATAAAATTGAAATTTTTACGAATCAACTATTATCCACAGGTTATAAGCCAATACTTAATAGATACGCAGAATGAGATACAATTTGAAGGTGACTTCATATTCAAATTTAACACCGAGGGAGATATTATTTGGATTTTTTGTAAGAACTTCTGTCAATCAAATGAATCCATTGATGAAGACATGAATTTAGAATCTTATTCTTCCAGTATCACAAATGAAAATACTACAAAAGGATTACTTTTTCCAAATCCAACATTTGGACAGATACAAATTAATAATAAAAATAAATTCATTGATTATGAGATTTAAAATATGTATGGATCATTATTAGACAAAGGGAAATTTGAGGATGGTAGATTAAAATTGACGCATAACGGAATTAATATTATCAGAATAAAAATCGATGGAATTTTCAAGACTGAAAAAGTAATAAAATTAGATTAAAAGATGAGAACAAAGCATGGAACGACAAGTGGGGCTGTGCCCCACCTGCGTCCATCCCAACCGTTATGCACTATGTTTGAAAAACGCAACGCTAAAAACAAACTGGTTAAAAATTAAAATTAAATAAACTGAATTTTGGAGAATACAACAAATACAGAATATAAAGTTGGTGATTTAATTTACGATGCTAACATTTATGACGGACTAAATACTTTTCTGTCTGATTTACAGTTTTATAAAAATTGGATGCCTAAAGAAGTAAATGCTGAAATACTAGAACTTTGTTCTGGTTCCGGACGACTTACAATACCTTTAGCTAAAGAAGGACTAAAAATTACTGGAGTTGACAACTCAAAGTCAATGTTGGAACAAGCAAAAATAAAAACAAAGAATGAAAAACTAGAAATCAGTTTTATACTAGCTGACATAAGAAATTTGGATTTAACAAAAAAATATGACTTAATTTTTATTCCGTTTAATTCCATTCATCATTTATATGACAATCAAGACTTGTTTGACACATTTAAAGTTGTTGAAAAACATTTGAAAGACAATGGCTTATTTATTTTTGATTGTTATAATCCAAACATTCAATACATAACAGAAGCTGAAAAAGGGAAAAATAAAATTGCTGAATATACAACGACTGATAACCGAAAAGTTATTATTGAGCAGACAATGAAATATGAAAGTATAACTCAAATTAATCGAATTGAGTGGCATTATTTCATAAATGACGTATTTCACTCGGTGCAAAATTTAGATATGAGAATGTATTATCCACAAGAATTAGACAGTTATTTGAAGTATTCAGGATTTACTATTTTGCATAAATTTGGAAATTTTGATGAAGATAAATTTAATGATAAATCAGAAAAACAGATTTTTGTTTGTGTGAAAAGTAAAGAAATTAATAAATAACACAGTGCATAACAGCAGTAACTGTTGCACAACTTCACCTGATCGTCGTAGTTTGTAACTGCGATGCAATAAAATTCGCATTGGTAGAAAATTGTTGATGATGAATAGATCGAAATTCCAGGCTTCAACCATCGCTGTAAGTCCAAAAACCAGCGATAGCGAAATGTCGTGGAAAAGATGCGGATGTAACGCATCCCACGACTGGAGCGGTGCGGAGCAATCGCCTTTTTTTGGACTTGATTTTTGGGTTACTTTTGTATCAAGACAAAAGCGACAGAAAGTTGGGGACCATTAGCTTTTATGATGAGTTTGGTTTCTGCCAATATTGATCATTGTAAGTCAATTTTCCTATTAATTCTTGGCCAAACTTTTCAATTTTTATTTTCCAATCCCGACGGGATTGAATGGTTGTTGTATAGCATTTCATTATGGGTACGACCCCGTTGGGGTCGAATTGTAAATCATTTATTTTTAGAAATATTTGACCTCAATGAGGTCAGATTGCGATATCTTAAAAACAAAATCCTATTGTAGATATTCAGTTTCTAGCATTAACAAAATTTGCATAATTTTGTAAAATGAAAACAATTCTCTTCTTTATAATCACTTGCTTTTTTATTCTTTCCTGCCATAAAGACATGGCCCCTAATACCACCTCCACCTACGAAACCTCCTTGCGAAAGACTTTGGATTGGCACCCAGCTTTGTGACACTTCACCGCTTTACAAAAATTTAATATGGTACACATATCTATCTGACAGAGATACAACTAGAGTTTTCTCTATCACACCAAGGGTTTTTGGGGATAAGGTTATTTTTTCGACCCAATTTGACAAATATGACAATGATACAGATATACTCTATATAAGAGACAAATATACAGGCACCCTTCTGAAAAGACGAAAGAGCGACTGTTATAATGCAAATTTGGCTACCTCCTACAAGAATACAGACTTTTATCAAAACAACTTCGTGATAAAAGCGGGTAGTAAGGTTGAAGTCTTTGACATGAACACCTATCAAACACAAAATTGTTTCGCTCCTGAGCCTGATCACGCCTTTAATTCAGAATTTAACCAAATTGGCAACAATATTTATTTAACAGAATACGAAAGAGGGTTTGCCAATTATGATACGCTCACCCTGGTTAGTTTTAATTTGGATACGGGTGAAAAAACAATTATATCAAAAAAAGGAAAGAAAGATGGCTATAGACCAGACTTATCAACACCATTTGCATTTGATACCAAGCCCAATGGAGATACTATACTTTTTTTCACTTCGGTGGAAATAAATTTTGATATCCTTGGTTCTCAAAAAACTACCCTTATCAAATACAACCTCAAAGAGAGAAGAATTGAACAAGAGACAGAAAATTTAATTAATTTACCTAATGAAGTTGGAGGCGAAGGATATGGAAAAATATTTGGTACTAAGTGTGTAATTGCCACTGGTTCCAAGGTTATGGCATTTGACGTAAATACTTTGACAAAGTTATGGGAATTCAAACGAGATATAGTAGATGGGGTTATAAATGCTGTTATTCATTACGAAAATACAATTATTTTTAAAACAGATTTTAATTCTCTTTACGCACTAGATGTCAATACAGGGCTATTAAAATGGAAAAGAACCGATGTCGATGCCAATATTGATCAATTTTGTGAATTTGATGGGATTGTTTATTTTAATTCTAACAAGATGTATGCAATTAGGGCAAGAGATGGGGTGCTACTGGGCAGATGGTCCAATCCTGCACCGTGGATAAATGAAGATTGGATTTATGCTAATTCTGGGTTCGACTTTAATTGGTTTATGGGCGTCATTGTAGATCCAGTAACCAAGAATATTTACACATCAGATGGAACCCGTGCTTATTGCTTCAAAAATCCGTTGTATCCGTAGCAGTGCCGATCTGAGGAAAAATAAATAATATTTAAACCAACCAGCGCCTATCGGTGCTGGCTTTTTCCCAGCGCGTCAGCGGGTGGAGTGGTCTCGAGCATCCTCGATGCGATGAGAGTCTCGACGGTGAGGAGAGACGGAACCCACGCAACACGCGACCCGAGTTCGTCCATAGGACAGAGCGAGGGGGACGCCCAAAATAAATGGGCTAAAAAATATATAAAGAAAGAATTAGCGGCCGCGGAGTTCTTCGATCAATTGATCGACCTTTTCGATGGTCAAGTGTTCTCGATAGTCATCCCCAAGCTGGAGCATCGGCGCATAACCGCAGGCACCGAGACATTCGACGGTTTTCAGGGTAAATAGGCCATCTTCGGTCGTTTCCCCATCATTTATACCGAGACGATTTTTGATGTGATCAACGATTTTTTCAGCACCGACGATCATACAAGGTCCTGTACGACACACCTCTAGGACGTGAGCACCCACGGGATTAAGGTTGAACATCGTGTAGAAAGAGGCCACTTCATACACTTCTATGGGTTGGATTTGGAGGATTTCGGCGACTTTATCCATCACTGGCACCGACAGCCAGCCTTTGTTCTCTTTTTGGACTACGTGCAAAATGGGTATCAAGGCGGATTTCTGTTTGCCTTCAGGATATTTGCTGATATGTATCTTAATCTGGTCTTTTGTCGCTTGGCTAAAATCTACCATAATTCAGGTATTACTTAATTATCGTTTGTACTAAAAAAATCAAAATTATGCGTCCAATTCTCCTGCGATGACGTTCATGCTACTCATGGTAAGAATGGCATCTGAAAGCAAGGAGCCCTTTATCATCTCTGGATATGCTTGATAATAGATGAAGCACGGTCTCCTGAAGTGCAATCTATAGGGCGTTCGACCGCCATCGCTGATCAGGTAGTAACCTAGTTCGCCATTGCCTCCTTCTACGCAGTGGTACACCTCCCCTACGGGGACTTTGGTCTCGCCCATGACTATCTTGAAGTGATATATCAAGGCCTCCATATTGTGATAAACTTTATCCTTGGGTGGCAAATAAAATTCTGGAACATCGGCTTTGTAATCACCTTCAGGCAGATTATTACAAGCTTGTTCGATGATCTTTAAGCTCTCGAGGATTTCTTGTTGGCGCACCATGAATCGATCGTATGTATCGCCGTTAGTCCCAACTGGTATCGTAAAATCAAAATCTTGATAGGAAGAATATGGATTCATAACCCTGACGTCATAATCCACTCCCGCCGCCCTAAGATTGGGACCTGTAAATCCATAGTCTAAGGCCCTTTGAGCGGAGATGGGACCACATTTGTTGGTTCTATCCATGAAGATTCTATTTCGCTCTAGGAGATCGGCGAACTCTTGGAATCTGGCAGGAAATTCTTTTAAAAATTTCTTTAATTTTTGGTGAAATATCGGATTAAAATCCCTTTCGAAACCACCAATTCTACCAATATTGGTCGTCAATCTCGCACCACATACCTCTTCGAACATGTCATAAATATGTTCTCTTTCTTGGAACATATATGTAAATCCTGTCAACGCCCCTGTATCTACGCCGATAACGGCATTGCAAACTAAGTGATCCGCGATACGCGCTAATTCCATGATGATTACACGCATGTATTCGACTCGTTTTGGGAGTTCTATGCGTAGGAGCTTTTCCATGGTCATGTGCCACCCCATATTATTAATGGGTGAAGAGCAATAGTTAAGTCTATCGGTGATGGGCGTTATCTGATTAAAAGGTCTTCTTTCGGCCAATTTCTCAAATGCCCGATGTATATATCCAATGGTTTGTTCAGCGGAATGGATTTTTTCACCATCCATTTTGAGAATATTCTGGAATATACCGTGGGTAGCTGGATGCGTAGGCCCAAGGTTAAGGGTGGTTAATTCACCAGATATACTCTCTTTTGCTATTTTTTCCAGGGATTGACTCATGATAATATTTTATAAAAAGTAAAAGTCTAACGGCCAAAGAATGAATCTACTTTGTCAGTTCTGGTGCCGTCTTCTAGTCTGTATTGTTTCAATAGCGGATGATAATCCATGTCATCGACGTTCAGAATCCTCTTTAGATTTGGATGTCCTTGGAATAAAATGCCATAAAAATCGAAAGTCTCTCTTTCCATCCAATTTGCGGTATCGAAAACTGCGGTAGCACTAGGAATCTGAGGATCGGAGGCTGGAATGAAAACTTTCAGTCGAAGACGAACATTGTTGATAAAACTATGCAAGTGATAAACAACAGCCAACTCTCTGTTGGGGCTTTCTGGATAGTGTACTCCACACAAATCGGTCAAGAAATTCATGTGAAGCACTGAGTCATTTTTAATGGCTACCAACAGGGCTATCAAACCTTCTTTCTTGACTTCAATGGTCAAAAAGCCATAAGGCTCTTCAATATTTAAAATTTCCTTTTCGAAATGGCCCTTTAAATACTGAACTATGTAAGCGTTATCAACAGAAATCATACGTTAATGAATATTATAAGATTCAAGTAAGGCTTGGTATTCAGGAGAATTTCTCCTGCGCAATGGTTCATTTTTGATCAATTCTTGGATTTTGCAAATCCCATCGATGATTTGTTCTGGTCGTGGAGGGCAACCAGGTACGTAAACGTCCACTGGGACAACCTTGTCGATGCCTTGTAAAACCGAATAGGTATCAAAAATACCACCACTAGAAGCGCAAGCACCTACTGCGATGACCCATCTTGGTTCAGCCATTTGTTCGTAAACTTGCTTGACGATAGGACCCATTTTCTTTGCAATCGTACCCATCACCATCAGCAAATCTGCTTGTCGTGGTGAAAAGCTCAATCTTTCTGATCCGAATCTGGCCAAATCATAGTGAGGACTCATGGTAGCCATGAATTCAATCCCACAGCAAGAAGTGGCGAAAGGCAATGGCCAAATCGAATTGGCGCGAGCCATTCCTATGATTTTGTCAAAGCTTGTTGCAAAAAATCCACTTCCAGCATACCCATCAGGGGCATCAACTACATTAGCCATATTATTGTACTATTTATCCCATTCTAAAGCGCCACGCTTGTAAACGTAGGCAAACCCTATCAAAAAAAATCCAACAAAAATCGAAACAGCCGCAAAACCATGCCATCCCATCTCCTTAAAATTGACCGCATAAGGGTAGAAAAAGACAACCTCTACGTCAAACAAAACAAATAGAATCGCAGTCATGAAATACTTTATCGAAAATGGTACTCTAGCATTCCCTACCCCATCGATTCCACATTCGAAGGCTTCATCTTTTTTATTTCCTTTGCGTTTTGGGCCAATAAGATGTGAGGCTACCAAAGTAGTAATAACAAATCCTAAAGCTACTAGAAGCTGAATTATTATTGGGAGATAAGAACTCGGTGTATTCATCCTTTATGTTTGAACGCAAATTTACATCAAATTTTCGTAATGAAAAAAAATCTGACGATATTAATGTTTTCTTTTATATATAACGGTGATATGAAAAAATATCTGTTTTAAAAATATTTCTAATCTTGTCAAAGATACCCTAAAAATTAAACGGTACAAAATAAACTAACTCAACAATCTTATGAAAATAACTACGTTTATTAAACAATTTAGAAAAGGCTTTGGTTGTGGTCAGAACAGTTTAAAACAGCCCAAATAAAGCACATATTTGTAAAATAAATATATAAAGAATATTAAAAAGATACAGCGTATTAAAATTCTTCTTAGCTTTGTCTCTATTCGAGACGTAATAAGATAGCATTTCTCTGTAAATGACAAGGAAATTATGGGAACAGATTTTATAGATCAGGTTAAATTAATCATATACCGATTCAAGGAAAAAGGACTTGAAGTTTTCATGGTAAACGATTTGAAAAACGAATGGGAGCTGCCAGAAGGTGGTTCAGAACATTTCCAACCGCATAGAATGATAGATCAAGGCAAGGTAATACACCTTGACCCAATAAAGCAGGCAGATGGCCAGTTGCTACACGCTTATGCGATTGAAGGAGATTGGCATGAGATTCCATCGATCAGAGGCATGATTTATGACGATGTGCATTTCGTAAAAAACAAAATCGTAAATGCGATTCCTACGCTTGACGAGGGAACGTTCCTACAAGCCAAAGAAGCTTTTAAAAAAGCCAGACCACAAGAATATGCCTTTTTAAAAGAACTTAAAGATATTCTTTGCGACAGGAATGCCGTGAGCAATATATAAAAACACCAAGCAAATCTACTAACACTATAACCCTAGCGCTTTCAATCCCTTCCTAACATCTGGGTGATTGGGATCCAACGCCAAACATTTTTGCCAATACATCAAAGCTCCTTTGCGGTCGCCTATACTGTATAAAGCTCCGCCTATATTGTAGTACAAATCCGCATTTTCGGGAAATTTTACAAGACCTTCATCCAAAATTCTGATAGACTTAGCGTAATCTTTTGTCTGTGCGGCATCGAGTGCTTGCTTTACATATCGATTCACCATAGCATTTTTTATCCCATGGACTGAAGGATGATTTGGATATACTTTTATGACATAACTCCAAAGAGAATCCGCATAATTGAAATGTTCTAACTTGTACTCGGAAGCACCCAGATTTATATATCCTAGGACATTGCCTGGATTTACTTCGATGGAACGCTTGAGCAATGAAGATGCTTTCTCTAGCTTTTCTTTTCTCAACTTTGGGGTTATCCCGATGCTTTCACTTTCTTCTAGATAGGCTTTTCCCGCATTGTTCAATGCCATCACGCTGTTTGGGACTGTTTCTACGTCTTTCTTAAACACTGTATTCCCATCGTACCAATCTTGGTTTCTCGAATACGTTTTAGGAAGGTATATCAATCCTAGCAAAAGCGCCGGAATTGCAAAATAGAGTGCTTGTTGACCATCAACTTTGGCAGTTTTTAAAGAAAATTTATCCAACAAAATGATGATCAATAATGCCATGCCCAAAGAGCTACAAAACGCAACTCTATCCGCCATCACAAAGGTGATGTCAAAGAAAAAATTGGAAACCATGGCGATATGAATTCCGAAGAAGGCTATGGCAAATGCTATCAATGATTTTTTTCGTAAAAAATAAAAAAATGCAAGTACTAAAAGTCCATACAAAATCCCTGAAATCCAAACCTTGGGGTCGGAAAAAGAAGTAAATGAAATGGCTCTAAACGAATAATCCGCACTTAACTCATAAGGATAAATACACTTGACCAAATACAATCCCAACACATAAATCTTAGTTGCCGTAGCATCCAAAAATGAAATATCAGGAAATGAATTTACAGCATTTTTAATATTGCTTTTGGACAGATTCACCGAGGACTTAAGGACAAAATAAAATGCCGTACTTATAACCAATAAAATCATAGGTATGGTTATGCGTCTCCATTGCATGTTTGGTATCAGGATATAAAAAACCAAGGGAATTAAAATCAACAAACTAACTGCATATTCTTTGGCAAAAAAGGACAATAAAAAACAGCTCACTAGAAAAACCAAGTATTTCCAATGGGGTTTGTAATAATATTGGAAAGAGAAATAAATGGTCATGATCAGGAAACCGAGCGCCAAAGCCTCATCCCTACTTTTGATATTAGAAACTATTTCGCTGTGCAGGGGATGTAGGGCAAATATAAATGCGAGGCCAATTGCGAGTTCTTTTTTCTGATAAAAAACAAATTTTGAAAAAAATAAAAATATAGCAAACACGCATCCAATATAAATCATAATATTGTCAAAATGCCTTAGAAAAGCGCCCTTGTAACAATCATTGATATTGGCCATACCATCTTTATTGGCATCTTCTATGGCATCGCCTGTACCATTTTTATTTTCGTCCCAGCAATTTGGATCATAAATCCCACCATTGGGTACTACGCCGATTAATGACTGTTCTATAGCGAAAGTTATTCCTGGCAAAGGTCGATAACGCCCACCGCCTATAGCGTCTCCACTGTTCATTTGCTTCAAAAATGGCTGCATCTGGTCAGTTTTAAATAACATAGGAATACCGCTCACACCCTTGGACACGTATTCGTTGTGATGAATGACCACGCCGTCATCAAGTGCATATTGGTGATTCAAGGTATTGCCATAAACCAAAAAGCATAAAACGAAAATACTGGCATAAATCCACCAGTCTTTGATATTTTTGTACCAATGATAATGTCCATTTGGAATGGGGATATCCGAAACTAATTTGTCTTGGATTTTTATGTTAGCTTTTGTAGCAGTGGTCTTTTGCTTTTTCATTTCAAAACAAATTTTCTTCAACAAGGTAGCACATAATATGCCCCACTAAGATATGAGATTCTTGAATTCTTGGTGTATCCTTTGATGGAATATTGATTAAAATATCACAAAGATCAGCCATTTTCCCACCAGTTTCACCAGTAAATCCAATGACTGGAACTCCAATCGTTTTTGCTGTTTTTATACATTCGATAATATTGGCCGAGTTGCCTGATGTAGAGATGGCCACCAACAAATCGCCTTTTCTAGCTTTACCTTTAAGCATTCTTGAATAAACCAAATCGAAAGAATAGTCATTGCCGACTGCTGTAAGATATGAAGTGTTTACGTGTAAGGCTTCTGCGCTTAATGGATCTCGATCTTTATAAAACCTCCCTGTAAATTCAGCTGCAAGATGCTGTGCATCGGCTGCGCTACCACCATTTCCACAAAACCACAATGAGCCATTATTCTTGAATGTGGCTGTCATCAAATCAACAGAGGCCTTGATTTTGGGAATAAGAATGGGGTCATTTAATAACCTTTCTTTCACATCAATAGACTCTTTGATGATTTGTTTTATTTGATCCATATGTTAAAGTTTTAAATATCCTAAAAATTTGGCAACGAAATTGCAACAAGTATTATCTTTAATGCAAATCGTCCATCAAAATTAAGCATATATATGAGAAACTTATTATTTGTTATTTTATTTTTCGCGCTTAGCTGCAAAAAAGACTCCATCCAAGAAAATGCCAGTGTCACTGTAAAAATGATTGTTAATTTCAAAAGTAATTGTAAATTGGATATTTGCGATTTCACCTTGTTTTCAGGAAAAAGCAATGGTAATTTCGTTTATTACACAACGGATATTGCGCCAAATTGCTGTGGTTTTCCTGCAGTTACTGTTTATGATGAAAATGGAAAAAACGAGCGTCATCTAATAAACAAGGATGCCGAGGATTTTTATAGTACAATAACTGAAAAAAAGAAATTGGTAACTTGTCCTTAGAAAATAAAAAGGTCCTGGACGAATCCAAGACCTTTTTCTATCTGGTTTTATTTTATTTAGAAAGAATATCTCAATCCAAACTGCAATTGCCATCTGCTAGGCAAATTGAAGTCGTCAAAATGGGTATTTTTTTGAGATAAATCAAAAGTATAAGTTGGAGCTGCACCTGGTGTTGTAGTCACAGCAATAGGCTGAACCAACCCTGTATAAGTAGCATACTGTCTGACTCCCCAAGAAGAATTCAGCAAATTTCCTACGTTCAAAATATCGATAGAAAACTGAATTTTATTGCCATTGGTCAATTTGTAATCTTGCAAAATTCTCAAATCCCAATGGTTAAACCAAGGAGACAAAGACGCATACTTTTCAGCAAATTTTCCTCTGTTCGCAGACAAATATTTATCTTGTTGAATATAAGCTTTAAATGCCGCTTTTTGCTCAGATTCTACTCCTGAAAATTTCATTTGATCGATTTCGCTGTCGGTTGGAATATAAATCAGGTCATTCAAACCAGATCCGTCATTGTTAATATCTCCTGCGTAGGTAAAGCTGTATCTTCCTCCTTGGGCATATTCTGTGAATAAGCTGATTGTTGTTGCCATTCTATCTTCAGCATATGTAAATTTCTTCGAGAATGCTCCTATGACTCTGTGCTTATTGCCATAAAGTGAAGGCTGTAAAACTTCTACATTCGTGTTATTGACATTTGCTGGGTTTCTATCATAAGCATCTGATGAAATTTCTGCATCGATTGAAGCAGCATCTTTTGCGTCTAGGTAATTATAAGCCATCATGAAAGTCATGTCTTTCCATGATTTTTGTACTTGAAATGAGGCATTAAAAGAATACCCAATATTTGTATTGGTGAAAACATAAGCATTGGTTGCTCCTCCAAATGGCCCTTGCGCTCGATCCGAACTTAGATAGATTGGCCTAGCGCCAGGTCCTACCAAGGTACCAGTTGGCTTGATTAATCCGTAGTTACGGGTCATTTGTGCATTGATATCCTTCGTGTATAGAAGGTCAACTGTTGCAGTCCATCCAGATCCAAATTTCTTATCAATACCCAAATTGGTTCTCCAAACTTGAGGTAATTTGAAGTCAGGGGCAGTTACACAATAAAAGTAAAAGCAGGATTAGCTACTTGATTACCAACCCATACGAAAGGCAATCTACCAGTAAACATACCAGTTCCTCCTCTTATCTGTAGATCTTCACTGTATTCATAGTTAAAGCCTAATCTTGGGTTGAAAAGTGCTTTTTGCTTAGGCAAAACGGTGTGGTCAAATTTTACCGCATTTCCATCTTTATCATAGTATGTTATGTCAGGCGCGTAAAAACCTCCATTGCTCACTAGGCCACCATATCTTGCTATATTCTCTTCAATTTTTGTTTTGGTATCGAAATACTGAGGAACATCAATTCTTAGGCCTAGTGTAAGTGTAAGTTTTGAATTCATGCTGATTTCGTCTTGAACAAAGCCCGATATTTGCCCAATGTTGGTCTCTGCTAATGCCCATGTATTATTGGAGTTATTTTTGGAGAATGCAGCTCTGGCATCGGCTACCTCTTGGATAAATTCAGGAGAGGTGAATACTGTTTGGATATTATTAATGTCCACGTCAGGGAAAAAGACTCTTGTTCCATATCCAGTAAGATTAAATGAATTATTGAACATGAATTTTTCAAAGGCACCTCCGATGGTAAATGCATGATTTTTGTAATAAATATTGAAATTATCTTGAATGGTTATTACGTCTTGATCTAGGATATTGTGTATTGAAAATGGCTCGTGCCCAGCGATGATATATCTTGAACCATCTTTTCCTATATTCAACACAGGGAATGGGGCAGAAAATGGATCTCTTGAATCTCTGAAAGCTGTATAAGTTGCTTGCAATTTGTTGGAATAACGGCTGCCGAAAACTGATTTTAACTCTACGATCCCTGAGTGTAATTTATTATTTATCCTATATCCAGAATTTTGAAATTGAAGCGTCTGTAAAGATGGTCCTCTAGCACCGATGGCAGAAGGGTGTGCTGGTTTGTCTTTGAATGCATCTAAGAAATTGTATGAAGCTGATAATTTATGGTTTTTGGCAATGTTGAAATCCAATCTTAAAATACCCTTCATATTATTAGACTTATGGTAAAAATCCTTGTAAGCTCCTGTCTCGTATCCAAAATTATCCTTCAATAACTTTGAAACAAGTATCAAATCAGATTCTAAGACCCTTGAGATATTGCTGCCCGTAGTACCCGAATTCGGCAAGAAATAAGATCCCAAATCTTTTCTATTCTGAAGCTCCAAATTGGCAAAAAAGAAAGCCTTATCCTTGATAATCGGCCCTCCCAAAGCAAATCCATATTGAGTATTTGTCAAATCTCCCTTATTAACAGAGGTTTGTTTTACTTTACCTCCTATCAGATCAGAGTTGTTAAAAAAGCCAAAAACGGTTCCTTCAAATTTGTTGGTACCTGATTTTGTTACAGCATTAACGGCAGCACCTGTAAATCCTGATTGTAGTACATCATAAGGGGCTATGGAAACTTGAATTTGATCAATAGCGTCCAAGGAAATAGGCTGTGCATCCGTTTGACCTCCTGGCGTTGCTGCATCCAAACCAAAAGGATTATTGAATACGGTACCGTTCACACTGTAATTATTGAATTGGTCGTTTCTACCTCCAAAAGAACCACCTTCAGCAGACATTGGGTTTAGTCTGGTATAATCCGAAGCGGATCTTGACAAAGTTGGCAATTCTGAGATTTGTTCGCGATTAATATTGGTGGCTGCACCTGTCTTGTGCTTATCAAATATCCCGCCCTGATTGGCACTTATTACCACTTCATCCAAGGTCTGAGATTCTGCCATCAATTTAAAATCTACATTTTTTCTTTTTCCTAGATCAAGAAATACATTTTCGAGTTTTTGGCTCTTAAATCCGACATAAGAAACTTCGATCGTGTATGGGCCCCCTACCCTCATATCAGGTATGGTGAATCTTCCATTTTCTAACGTGGTGGTGGCGTATTCGGTACCAGAAGGTGTGTGAGTAGCGATAACGACTGCTCCTAGGAGTTGGCCGTTTTGATCATCAGAAATTTGTCCAGAGAGACTTGAGGTAGTGACTTGAGCGTTGGTTGAAATCCATGCAAAAATCAACAAGCAAAACAATAGAATTTTTTTCATAAAAAGGATTTAGATTAAAAAATTATAAATTATATTATAGATATAAAAATTAAATAATCACCCTACTTACCGAAAGTTTACCTATTATTTTGCGGTGCGAAGGTATAAAAAAATAATAAACATATATTAAAAAAAATAATTAGTCATTTTTGAAATACAAATAGGACAACAAGCGTTTGGATTGATAAAAAATGGTAATTTTGCAGTTTGAGCAAAGAGGGTCAAAATCAATGCCAATCAATAAATAGAATGAATATGAACAAAATATATATTATTGTCTTACTTTTTGTTATTTCGGGTATTCAAGCTCAGTCTCCTTTTACCTTTTTAGCCCTAAAAAGTAATCCGACTATTGAAAAGAATGATCAAAACCTAGAACCTCGCAGTGAGTTAACATTCAAACTGGACCTAGCTACTAATACCTTTGGAAAGATAGATATAGATACGCTTCAGGTTTTCCCAAAATTTAAAGAAATCCAACTAATTGATTGTGATATTGATGAGCATTTTACCGCCTCCGTAAATTCTAATCGAATAAGTATATTTGCACTTCCAAGTTCTACTGTAGCCAAGGATACCATATGTTTTAAGATAGTCGATTCGCTTGGAGTAGAGACTTCGGCAAAAGTTTTTTTAAGCGTAAGACCTCTATTGACGTTGCCATTTTTTGACGATTTTGTTCAAAACAAAGTTGATTCGTCCAAATGGACAGATGGTTATGTTTTCGTGAATTATGGCATGGCTATAAATCCACCGTCTCTGGGTGTTGCTACCTTTGATGGCATCAATGAGAAAGGAAAACCTTATGGTGGCGGGCACGGGCTTAGTGATTTTTTTACTTCAACATTTATAGACCTAAGTAACCAGGAAAATGACAGCTTGTTTTTATCATTTTTTTTACAGCCTAAAGGCTATGGGTTACAACCCTTTGACAGGGACAGCTTCGTAATAGAAGTGTTAGACGCTAACGGTGTTTGGAAGCACTTGGGCAAAATACAAGGAATAACCCAAACTTATTCGCTTAAAAATTCTCCGAAATTTTCCTTTTATCGATATTTTATTCCAAGTTCGTTAAGGCACCAAGGGTTTAGATTCCGGTTTAAAAATTACTCATCAAGAGAAGGTATGCTGGGATTATGGCACCTTGATCATGTACGATTGGCAAAATCGACACCCGTGAGTGGGAACGTTCCAGATTTGGCATTTGGCGAACTCCCAAGCTCTCCTTTGAAACTTTATCAGTCTATGCCATTTAAACAATTGAAAGGGAATGTTGCAAAAGAACTGGCTGACTCAATCCAAATCCGAATCAACAATAATTATAGTGAATTATTAAAGGCTGAAAACAGCATTCACAGTATGATTGAAAGTAGATCTGGAAATATTCTCTTGAATCCTAGAACCTTACTTGAAGTTCCACCGGTGGTTCCCCAAAATCAAAGAGATTTGGACACAGGCTACCATAATTTTACGAATAAAATAGAAACAATGGCCATCATTTCTAATCTGGAAAATGCTTTGGCAGCGGCTCCTATAAATGAAATCAGCCTTAGGAGTAATTATAGTTACACTCAAAATATCGAAACCATCGGAGGATTTACGGAGTATTTTGATAACAACAGCGTTTCGAAAGATTTCCTCATGAAAAATTACTACGCCTACGATGATGGTGCTGCTGAATTGGCCTTGGCCGTTAATAGTGACTCACAATTTCAGTCCATGTTGGCCGTCAAATACACAGCCAATGTTACCGACACTTTGAATGGAATACAGATCTTAATCCCCAATATGGCAGTAGATGTTTCAGCACAAGAATTTAGGTTATTTATTCATCAAAATTCTCTGGAAAGTCCACCCATATACACCAGCCAAATCCTAAAACCAATTCATACGAACAATGCTTCATCGGGGATGACTTTGTACGCACTAACCGATTCTGATAATAAACCTATAAGTTTAATAATCAATCCCGGAGACTTTTTCGTTGCCTATCAGCAGATTACAGCTACTTCAAGAGACTATGCCATTCCAATCGGCTACGATAGAAATAATCCAAATGCAGTAAGTCAAATCTTTTACAATACAGGAGCTGGATGGCAAAACTTTGGATCCGCAAGTGGTGGGGTTAATGGTGCATTGATGATAAGACCACAATTTGGTCCAGCACTTCCTATGCCTATCGGTACGAAGGAAACATTGATAACCGCCAACGATAAAATTGCCATCTACCCGAATCCCGTTTCTAATACACTGTATATCAATACCTTAGACAATGCCATCAAAATTAAAAAAATAGCAATTTATAATATTCTCGGTGAAATGTTGATTTCTAGAGATGGGTCTGAAAATGAAATTAACACGCAATCACTTCCCTCTGGAAATTATATAATACAAGTTACTACTCCTTCATATATTAGTAATAAAAAATTCACAAAAATATAGAGATGGATATAACCGTTCAGGAACTTAAAGCAAAACTCGATAATGGCGATGATTTCATATTCATTGACGTTAGAGAACTGCATGAATACGAAGAATTTAATCTCGGAGCAATACTAATTCCTCTAGGAGAAATCATGCAAGGCATAGAAACTTATGCCGATAAAAAAGATCAAGAAATCGTGATACATTGTAGATCAGGCAATCGCTCGGGAATGGCGAAAACCTTATTCGAGCAAAATGGCTTCAAAAATGTAAGGAATCTTACAGGCGGCGTAATGGCCTGGATACAAGCTTTTCCTTAGAATCTACTTTAAAAAATTTGTTGGCTTGAATTGAATCTTGGATTTACTACGTTGTTGAAAATAGATCCAAAGCGATAGTTTACACCGAACCAAGAATAATAACTATACGAGGTGGCCAAGACTCTTTGTCTAGTCAATATCTCTTCTTCTGAAGCTCCCACTTTGGGAAGATTGAGTTGGTTTCTGATGAACTGAATTCCAAGGTTAAAATTAACAGAGAATCCTTTGAAAACCCTTATTTCTGCTCCTGCATCGAAAGAGGCTGCATTTTTGTACCAATCATGCAAATAATTTTTCCAGGACAAAGATGTATAAAGATTTCCCCAAGGCTGAGTAAAATTAAGAGCCGTAGAAAGACTATGAGACAATAGATTCTCTTTTATTTTGTCATACAAGGTTGTATCGTTATAAATATTGAATGTGTTATTTATCTTATACTGGAAAGTGATATACTTTTCATTGCTTTTCTTATAATCAAAAAGGCTATATTCCATACCAAGGCCAAAATTGAATTGGTGTTTAAAATTGCTAAAAGTTGAACTTTGGTAATGTGAAAACAATCCCCAGGACCAATGATTATTAATGGTAAAGATATCATCCAAACCCACATAACGAGATGAATTGATGGTTACATAAGGAGGTTCGTCCGCATCCAGCACAAAAGAGGTTCTGTTTTCACTGATATTGGCATTAATGAAAAGTTTTTGTTTATCTGTCACCCGATTGGCGCTGATTTTACCTCCGAACCAATATGATGTTATAGATTTTTCGCCACTTACATTTCCATCAACCCCAACATTAAAAATCCAAAAATCATAAGGATCCTTGACAGGTGGGGCCTTGCATGATTTATTACTCATATCTGTAACTGGAACTTTATCAAGGGATATGGTAATATCTTCTCCTTGACCATTATGAATAAAATACCTCACGAGACCCAACCTGAAATATTTCAGCATGGTGCGTCTTTTTTCATCGAATGTAAGATTAGGGTCCAATGTATATCGGATGGTATCTTGTAAAGCATCAAATTTTTGCTTTCCATCGAGCACCATCATAATAGAAGCCCCTCCTGATCCCGTCTCAACATCAGTCATAAAAAGCTGAATATCAGACGCTTGAACATCATTCACAAAATTAATCTCGCCTGTCATTTCTGTCTTCAAAAAATCTGAATCGCAGTTGCCATTGCATGTCAAAAAAACACGGAGTAGGGATTGTGAATAGCCAAATAGATTAAAACATAATACAAAAAACAGCGTGCTAAAAAATTTCATAGATATTAGATAGTTGGAATATTAACCAAACATAATCAAAATTATTGTAACTTAACATTTATTATCAAAATCAAAAAAAATGAGCAGCATCTGAGCGTGAGAGGGGTGGTAATGGTGCCCATGATAAAAGCATTTTTCTTGGATATGGGCAGTCTGAAAGACGGATCTCGTCCAAAGACGAGAGAACCCATGAACGACCCGATCCGAAGCGGAGCGTAGGACTCACCCAAATAATATTGAATTTTAAAAATTAAAAAATGAGCTTTAGTTTTTGGGAAAAAGAAATATTAATAGGCAAAATCGACTATGGAATCATCGGGTGTGGAATCGTTGGATTGAACACCGCAATTAACCTAAAATTGAAAAAACCAGGTGCTAGAGTTGTAATTTTTGAACGAGGATTTTTACCAAATGGAGCCAGTACTCGAAATGCTGGTTTTGCTTGTATCGGTAGCGTTTCAGAACTCTTATCAGACATTCAAATCATGGGAGAAGACGCTGTTTTTGAGCTGGTGGAAAGGAGGTATCTTGGGCTCGAAAAACTCAAGAAGAGATGTGGTGAAGGCGAAATTCAGTATGAAGGATTGGGAGGATTTGAAATTTTTGGTACACAAGATGGGCATAACAAAGATCAGTGCTTTGAGGCAATGGAAGAATTTAATAAGAAGCTTTTTTCGATCACCAAAACGGAAAAAACTTACGAAAAACTTGATACAAAAAATGCTTTTATGGGCATGCTGGGGATTCAAGGGGCTATAAAAAATACGGTTGAAGGGCAGATTAATACCGGACAAATGATGGAAAGGCTGCTCAAAATAGCCAAAGATATGGGCGTCATTATTTTTTTTGGAATCGATATTCGAAAAATTATAAATTACAATGAACCTCGCTTGGTACTTGCGGATGATGAAATGATTTCAGTTAGAAATTTGATCCTGTGTACAAATGGATTTGCAAAAGACCTAATGCCTGAACTGGAAGTGATACCAGCGCGCAATCAAGTGTGGGTAACAAAACCAATTTCTGGACTAAAAATCAAGGGTTCATTCCACTACTTAGAAGGCTATTATTATTTTAGAAATGTGGGTGAGCGATTGCTTATAGGTGGCGGAAGACATCTAGACAAAGAAGGAGAAACGACTGCTGAACAAGGCGAAACAGCGATAATACAGGATGGCTTAAAAGATATGGTTGAAAACATCATATTACCAGGGATTTCATATCAAGTGGAATATAAATGGAGTGGTATCATGGGCTTAGGTCCTACAAAGAAACCCATCATAAAAGCGATAGAAGGACGAACTTTTGTTGCTGTGCGCATGGGTGGAATGGGTGTGGCTATAGGTAGTTTGGTGGCAGAAGAGGTCGCCGACTTGGTATTAAGCTACGATTAAAATATTATCAATAAGTCGTACGTCACCTGCCCATAATGCGATACAAACCACGGCTTTGTCCTTAAAATGGCTTATAGGTTGAAGTGTTAGAGGATTGCAAATCTCGAGATATTCCATTCTAAAACCCAATTCGGTCAATTTACTAAAATAAAAAGCTTCTATACGACTGATATTTTTTCCAGCCAAAACGTCAGTCTTTACTGCTTGCAATGTTTCAAAAATTATAGGGGCTTTCTGCCTCCACTCTGGGGTAAGACGAGCATTTCGTGAGCTCATGGCTAAGCCATCTTCTTCTCTTGTCGTTTCCACTGAAACCAAAAATACAGGCAGATTTAGCGCGAGGATCATCCGACCGATGATCGCTTGTTGTTGATAATCTTTCAAGCCCATGAATAGGTGATCTGGTTTTACCAAATCCAATAAACGATAAACGACTTGGACCACACCATCAAAATGCCCAGGACGAAATTTTCCTTCCATCACTCTATCCATTCCTATCATGTCAAATGAGGGTGTCGTATCAGGTACTTTAGGGTAGATCTCAGCGACATCGGGTGCGAACAACAAATCACATCCAGCTTTGAGCAACATTTCAGAATCCGAAGAAAGTGTCCTTGGATATTTTTCCAAGTCTTTGGGATCGTTAAACTGGGTCGGATTGACGAAAATACTGCAAACAGTGTAACAATTCCTATCCAATGAAGCGCGAATTAAATCAAGATGCCCTTGGTGCAAAGCGCCCATAGTTGGCACAAAACCGATTGATCGACCGAGTAACCTTTCATCGCTGATTGAATGTATCAATTCCTGATTGGTGGTAATAATCTTCATTGCGCTATTGTTTGTATAAAGCTAGCTTAGTACTTCAAAATTAAGAAAATAAATGGAGAAGAAAGAAAAATATGTTATCTTTGTGACGTAAAACATAGACTTAAAGCATGAAAATAGGTGATATTGCTCCAGAATTTAGTCTGTATTCAGACGAAAAATCATTGGTTTCGCTTTCAGATTTTAAAGGCAGATCCGTGGTGCTTTTGTTCTTTCCACTGGCTTTCACAGGAGTTTGCACCCAAGAATTGTGTGCCATCAGAGATGATATAAAGTATTATGAAAGTCTAAATGCTCAAATCCTAGGCATTTCTGTGGATTCTATCTTTACGTTGCAAAAATTTAAGCAAGAGCAGGGATACAATTTTCCTTTGCTTTCTGATTTTAACAGGGAAGTTTCAACAGCTTATGGTACCATTTATGATTCCTTCGTTATGGATATGAAAGGCGTATCAAAGCGCTCTGCATTTGTTGTTGACCCTAATGGTAAAATCGCCTATGTTGAAGTTCTCGAAAATGCTGGAGAAATTCCAAATTTTGATGCAGTTAAAAATTGCTTAGTAAACTTATCTTGATTTAGCTTAGCCTCTAATCATTTATCCATGACTAATTCTAACCCTATGACGGTAACTTTGGAAGATACGAGCGTACTTACGCAATCTGAACAAAAATTGTATGCACAATTGATAATATTCAACGATGATCACAACACATTTGATTGGGTCATTCAATCATTGGTAGATGTATGTGGGCATACTTTAGAGCAGTCAGAACAACTTTCCATCATCATTCATTTTAAAGGAAAAGCTACTGTAAAAACAGGTAGTAGAAGTTCTTTGGTGCCATTCAAAGATGCTTTGGTTGATCGCGGATTGTCAGCGACAATAGAAGAGGTTAAGTCCGTCTAGTTTTAATAGTTTCCTAATATCGTTTTTATTAACGTGATTTTAAATCACGATATTGATCATTTTCTGGGGTACGATGATTACTTTTTTAATGGGAGTATCTAACCACTTCACGATGTCTTCATGATTAACAGCGAGGCTTTCTAATGTTTTATTGTCCGTTTGAATGGCTACAGACAGTATCGCTCTTTTCTTACCATTGATACAAATAGGATAATCGAAATTATCAGCAACTAGCTTTGACTCATCTGCCAATGGATACCTGCTTGTTTCTCCTTCTGGCAAAGCATGAATCGATGTCTTTTCACCAAAAATATCCCTCCAAATATGCTCAGTAATATAAGGCGCAAAGGGTGCAAGAAGTATATTTAATTTACGCAATACCTCATGGTTTACTGATTGTATCTTTTTTAATTCATTTACACAAATCATAAAGCTCGAAACGCAAGTATTCAAAGAGAACTTTTCGATGTCTTCGTTCACTTTTTTTATGCACGTATTGATTATCTTATCTTCCTCTTTTGAAGGTACAGCGTCGCTAAGTTGGATTTTTCCAGCATCGTCATAAAAAAGGGTCCAAAACCTCCTTAAAAATTTGTTCACCCCATCGATCCCTTGCATGTCCCAAGGTTTTGCTTGCTCTATGGGACCAAGGAACATTTCATACATCCTGAAACAATCTGCACCATATTTTTCCACTATATCGTCGGGATTTATTACGTTGTATTTTGACTTTGACATCTTTTCTACCTCAGATACCAAATAAAATTCGTTTGTCCTAGATAAAAAGATATGGTTACCACCTTTCCACTTTTCAAAGGATTTTACGCCTTCTTGGTTCGCAACGTGCATATTATGAGAATAATCAGATACAAAATCTAATGGGAAGGTACCCAATAACCAAACAGTAGAAGGATTAAGCGCCTTGATATCATCAATTATATCAGCACTAACAAAAACCTGTTGTGAGGTTGCAATCGCAATATTTTCATCGTTAATGGAGATCAAATTTTCGACCTCTTGCAATGGATTCTTGAGGGTCCAAATCTTTGCACTCACACCTTGGATCATCCCTTGATTTATCAACTTTTTGAATGGTTCGTCTGTAGGAACTTTTCCAATATCATAAAGAAACTTATGCCACATCCTAGAATACAACAAATGTCCAACAGCATGTTCGGATCCTCCCAAATACAAATCTACGGATTGCCAATAATCAATTGCTTTTTTTGAAAATGCTTCCTTGTCATTCTGTGGATCCATATAGCGCAAGAAATACCATGAAGATCCAGCAAAGCCTGGCATGGTGTCGGTTTCCATTGTTTTTCCCTCAGCAAAATGAACCCAGCTAGGATTGTTATTGAGGGGTGCTTTTCCTCCTGTAGTTGGCTTATAATCGCTCACTGGGGGCAATTGACATTGGGGATCGTGAATATCCAATGCGTGTATTAAGCCTTTTTCATCATAAAAGATAGGAAAAGGTTCGCCCCAATATCGCTGGCGACTATAATTAGCATCGCGAAGTCTATAATTAACTTTTCGCGTACCTAAGCCTTTTTCTTCGATGGCTTTAAGAATTTCTTTGATGGCTTTTGCCACGTCCATGCCATTCAAAAAATCGCTGTGTTGTAGTTTCCCAACTTTATCTTGCCGAGAGGCTTCGGGAAAGTCCGATTGGTCTATTACCTCGACGATAGGGAGATCAAAATGCTGAGCAAATGCCATGTCTCTATCATCATTGGAGGGAACAGCCATGATAGCACCCGTACCATAATCCTTCAATACGTAATCCGCGATCCAAATGGGAATTGGCTTATGTGTAAATGGATTGATGGCATAGGATCCCGTAAAAACCCCTGAAATACTTTTCCCATCGGCTCTTTCACGGTCAGATTTTGATTTAACGAATTCTTGATAAGCCGAGACCGATTCTTTCACTTCAGGATTGATCAGTACTGAAACCAAATCGTGGTCTGGTGCCAGTACTACAAAAGTAGCACCAAAAATCGTATCAGGACGGGTCGTATATATTGGAATTTTTATATTGCTGTCTTTCACCTCAAATGACAAACTAGCCCCTTCAGACCGCCCTATCCAATGGGTTTGCATGGTTTTTAATGCTTCACTCCAGTCCAACTGATTTAAGCCATCAAGCAGCCTCTGTGCGTATGCTGATGTTCGGAGCGACCATTGCATCATGGCCTTTTTAGTAACCGGGAATCCTCCTCTTTCTGATACACCATCTTTAATCTCATCATTTGCCAAAACCGTTCCTAATTCCTCACACCAATTGACCGTACCTTGGGTTCTGTAAACGAGCCTAAAATTCATCAAGATATCTTCCTTTTGCTTTTCGGAAAATGATTTCCAGTCTTGTGGGCTAAACTCAAGGACCGTAGTGTGGAAGCCTGGATTCTGATGGCTGCCATGCATCTCAAAATGAGTGATCAAATCAGAGATTGGATTCGCTTTATCTTCTTTTATATTATAAAAATGGTTGAATAATTCTAGAAAAATCCATTGAGTCCACTTGTAATAATTAGGATCACTGGTCATCAATTCTCTAGTCCAATCATAGGAAAATCCGATTTTTTTTAATTGGGATTTGAAGGTCGCAATGTTGGCCTTGGTTGAGTCCGCAGGGTGAACACCAGTCTGTATTGCGTACTGTTCCGCTGGTAAACCAAAAGAGTCATAGCCAATGGGATGCAATACGTTAAAACCTTGGAGTCTCTTGAATCTAGCGAAAATATCAGAAGCAATATAACCCAGTGGGTGCCCTACATGCAGCCCAGCCCCTGATGGATAAGGAAACATATCCAAAACATAAAATTTGGGTTTGGATGATTCATTTTCCACTTTATAGACCTGATTGTTTTCCCAAAAAAGATCAATGTCGGCTTTGAATGAATTTGGATTGTATTCCATGAAAAAATAATTTATTAGGGCTAACTTTTTAAAAAAAAATCTTTGAATCCACAAAATTAGGAAAAATAACCTTAATTTTACGTACTGTATTACAAGTCATTATATTTCAATAGATTATGTTCAGGTTTTTATTTAAAATTTTAATTCTGCTGGTCATCGGTGTTTTGATCTACAACTATTTTTTTGGAAATTCGGAAGAACGTACTCAGGCTAAGGCTGTAGTAAGCGAGATCAAAGACGCAGGTCGGGCAGTCGGAAATCTACTAAATACGGAAAAAACTAAGTTTGACAATGGGAAATATGATAAGGCTTTGGACAAAATGAGCATGATGCTTCAAAAAATGAAATCTTCCTCTAAAGATGCTTCTACAAACCAAGAAATAACTCAATTAGAAGCTGAAAAAAATTCGATCGAAACAAAGTTAGATAAATTATCCACACAAAAGAATGTTAAAGCCTCTGAGCAAAAAGATTTGTTAACAAGAATGGAACAATTACTAGAAAAAGCTGAAAAGGTGGCTGGTACATTGGAAGAGTAAATTTTAAGTTCCTTTGATGGCGAATATTGACACTACATATCTAGAACATTGTATTGCAACCTTAGTTCGGGCTTTCAATTTTTACAATCGTGTAGAAAAAAATAGCATAGAATCCGATATGTATCGTTGTTCATGCTTGAAAGAATTTGAAATAATCTTAGAACAATCTGGAAAATTAACTCGCAAGAGCTTGAAGCCTTATTTTCACTCGTCCAAAGAGGTTGATAAGCTTTATTTTAAGGATATTTTTAGGCATTGTGTACTGAGAAGTATGATGACTTTAGAAGAATGTGAACATTGGCTGCAATACAGCAATATCTGCCATGATTCCGATTCCGATGACGATCATGATGCTAGCAAGTACGCTGAAACTATGGAATTAATACCCATGTTTATCCAAGATGTAACCAATTTGGTAAAAATGATACAAACCCAAAATACTCATAGAGATGCTTCTGCGTGAAAAGGATAAAGTAACATTACATAAAATTTTTGATACTTGTGACTATTCTATAGAAGTACTCGCATTTGGTAGCCGAGTCAATGGTGACGCCCATGAAGGGAGTGATCTGGATTTGGTCATCAAGTGTAGAGAACGGAATGGAATCCCTGTTGATGTTTTTAATGATCTATCAGATTTGATTAGAGATAGCCTAATTCCAATTTTGGTAGATTTCAGAGATTGGGACAGCCTACCCCAAACTTGTCATACAAATATAATGGCAAAATACGAAGTTTTTTATTCGAACCTCTAGAGAAGTATCAGTCTTGCGCAAACCGCATTTGTTAATCCCATTTAATTTTAGATAAAAATTTCAATAAAAAAAAGCAATCGGTGCAACCTAATCCATCGAAATAAAGTCTGTATTTATAACAAAACGAAAACATGCGTTTATTTTCAAATAAAGAAAAATATCAATCGGAAAATGAACTAATCCACGGCTGTAGAAATCGGGATGAAAAAGCATATTTAGTATTGTACAATCGATATTCAAGGACAATGATGGGTATCTGTAGAAGATATATGAAGGTCGATATGATAGCAGAAGAGGTTTTATCCAATGGCTTTATTAAGATATTCAAAAACATAGATAAGTACGAAGCTATTGGAAGCTTTGAAGGTTGGATGAAAAGAATAATGGTTAGAGAGTCTTTGTCATACTTGAGAAGTAAAAATAATTTGCAATTTGCCTCTGAAGACAGCATTCCCTTGGAAAACCAAGTGTTTGTCCATATTCAAAGCGATGTAGATTGCGAATATCTTTTGAAATTGATCGATGATTTACCCGAAGGCTATAAAACGGTTTTTAACATGTACGCTATAGATGGGTACACACACCAGGAGATTGCAACTATGTTAGGAATCCAAGAGACTACATCCAAAACACAGCTCCATAGGGCAAGGATTTGGCTCAAAAAAAAATTGAATCAAGAGTCGTCTGAAATTATTTTAGAATCTAATAAAAGTCTGCTACGATGATCGAAATAGATAAATTATATAAGGAAAAATTCAAAAGCTTCGGAAGAAAACCCAGCAGCGATGCTTGGGCAAAAATCCAAATGGAGATGCAAAAAGAGGATAAAAAATCTGCTGCACCCATAGTTTTTAACAAAAAACTACTATTGGCTGCATCCATGGCTTTATTGCTTGTGTTGGGATATCAACAATGGACCAAAAAACAACTGAACATAAATCCTACCCACATAGCCACCAACCCAAGTGAACTATCTGAAGTAGTCCCTTTGGCTCAGGTACCAT
>JADKKF010000006.1 GCA_016720635.1 Saprospiraceae bacterium | reverse complement strand
TCTCGGTATCCACCGAGGGGCTTTTTTATGCCTCTAAAACGCTAGGGAAGAAAAGCAATGGCCCTCCTCTACACCTCCAAGCCTTTTCGACGACCGAGTGAACTCAATTCGCCTTCATGTATGAAACGCCGAAACTCCTCCCTAGCATAAATGTCTGAAGTTGCGTACCTCTACCACGGGTGCAGAAATAGCCGCAATGGCATCAGCGATAGCCATCCCCGAAGTATGCCTTAGGTACAGCATTTACGACGATTCCGCCATCTCCATACCCATGCTCCTGAAGATAATCTATCAAGGCTCCTTCGTGATTTGATTGAAAATATTGGATATCCAACAACGAGAATTTCGCCCCTTAATTCCACCAAATACTCCTCAAACTCACCCTCCATAGATCTCTGGTGCCTCCTCCCAACAGATTTAAATTTGGTAATTCACTATATGAATTTTGAAATCATATATTTTTATTTTGGGCGTCTCCTCTCTCGTCCTAGAGTCGAGATCGGGTCAGGCTCTCCACCACTTCACTTCGTTTCGGTCTCTTACGCCAGCAAATCTGGCTCAGAGACTCATCTTCGATGATGGTTTTGATCCTGACGCGCTATGTTTTGATTAAGTAAACGTAAAACTTCAATTTCACTTTGTTTCTAAGCCGATCTATTTTATTTCCAAACCAAATTAATCTCAATTGTTTAGCATTTATAATTACTAGATTTACCTCGTTTTTAAAATACCAAATTGATGGCTTCTGTCTTAGAGTGTACGTGTAGTTTTTCATAAATCGCTCGTATATGCGTATTCACAGTATGGATGCTGATAAAATGCTTAGCTGCAATTTCTCTTTGTACGCAAATCCATCTTTTAAGTCATAAGATTTCCATTTCTTTTTTGTCAGCATCGCTTCTGCTGCAACATTTTTTCTAAAGGATTCGACGATTTTTTTTGGCGGTGGATGCTATCAAGTAGGAGATCCACCTTCAAAACTTCGGATTCCTCGCACCAAAGCTTCCTGGCTTGACCAATAGGTATCCAGAAGCCCCATTCGCCAATGCCTCGAATATGTAGTGATTCGACTCCAGCACTGTAAACATGATGCACTGATAGTTTGGAAATGAGATTTAATTTTTTTACAGCTTCTGCCAGAGACTCCGGGCAGCCCAATATCCAAGATGGCAACATCTGGATTTATTTTGTCAAAATCTGAGAATAAATCTTCAGCCCTCGAGTAAGCGCCTAAGAATTCAATGGATTCGACGGACTTTAAGTTAGTAGCTGTATATTCTTGTATTTCAGACTCATCTTCTACCAATAATACTTTGATTTTTTCCATATTATAATTTATTTTATGCCTAGGGTCAAGTGAATTTATTAGCATTTTTTCATGTAGTGTTTTGTTTTCCAGACCTAACTAAAGGAATCTCGGATTCCTATTTTAGTGCCTTTACCTACTGCAGTTTCCAGTTCTATTTTTCCTCCCATTTCTATGATTCGCTTGTTCATATTTTTGATGCCATTTGCATAGTTCCGAACATTGTTTGAGTCGAATCCTACGCCATTATCCATTATATTTATGCATAAAACATTGTCGTTTGCAACGTGCATATAGAAAGTTATTTTTGACGCTTTGCTATGTTTTTGAATATTGTTCAAGGCCTCTTTAATGATGGAAATGGTGTGTTTTTTGATATTAGGTGGAATAGAGATGGGGACATCATGTGGTAGAATCGAAACATCAGACTTCAAGCAGAAATTTTCTGAAAATTTTGATAACACTTCTCTGATATATCCGCTTAGATCAGAGTATTCGTCATAGTCAGATTTGGCGAAAAACGATATCATTAAGCTGGTTCATGATATTTTGGGAGTACTGATTTATTGAATCGTAAGTTTTTTTTTTCTTTGAGTCCACTGATTCCGAGCCTTTATTCGAAAGATAATTTATCTTAGTGAGGTCGGAGCCGATTTCATCGTGGATGTCCTGAGATATACTTAATCTTAATTTTTGCACCATTTTTCTTTAAGAAGGTTGTCTATCCTCTTTTGATCCTTACGTCTGAATTCGGACACAATCCCAAAAATAAAATTCCCAAAATGATTCCAACAGACCCAACTTAAACCACCAAGTCTGATAAAAGCTAGGATAATCTTGAAATGTATCGAGTCACCCTTTTCGTTCCAGAGATTTTCATTATTGCTGCTCTGCATTTTTAGCGTATATTCCCCAGGCGGCAAATTCGAATAATTGACTTGGTTGCTTTCACCTAGCTCGAGCCATTCCTTATCCCATTCCTCTAGCTTGGTCCTGAACTTATTTTTTTTGGTGAGATAAAATTTAACGATGCAAAAATAAATGACAGAACTATTCTCGTAATTCTTTAAAATTATAGGCTCATACAGGTTTTAAACTTTTCTCTTGACTATGTAAGTTTAATTTTACTTCGATGATTTTTTGAATTTGAGGGCGTCCTATTGCTCTTTTCTATATTATTGCTTAGGTGTTGAATCCCATCACCCCACCGAAAATACAAGATTTTTTCTGGGTTTTGGGCATAAGCAAAATGATTGAATTTATCGTCTTGCGCAATCCATCTTCTTTTTGAAATTGGTAAACGTCTTGGTCTTTACGTCAAATAAGCTCACGCCTTTGTTGTGACTTACACCAAATTTTTTCATCATTTGTAAAAAGTGCTGCATATAGCGTATTGTTCGAGATTCCATTTTGGGTAGTATAATTATTAATCTTCCCATCTTTAATGTTGTAGAAATTAGTCCACCTCCATATGTAGCCATCCATAGTTCGTCATTGTGCCTTTGTATCGTATATATATATGGGCAGTTTAATCCGCTGCTTGCACCAATTTTGGGTTTCCACATCGTAAAATCATCACTTTCAGGATTATATTTTGCAAATCCGTTTTCGGTTCCTATCCACAATATTGAGTCCCTGTCTATCAATAAGGAAGATATGTCATTGGATGGAAGGCTGTGAGTATTATTACGATTGGTAAAATATCGTTTTAAAGACTTTTTAGATTTATCCCAAAAATACAATCCCCCACCCTGAGCATAGCCTCCTAAAATAAAATATTCAGGACTTTTTTCGAGGATTGCAGAAATGCTCCCGTGAGCTAGTGCTGCCAATTCTGGATAGATGTGAGATGCTTTTTTAAAACCAGTTGTATTTACCAATTTTACTTCTAACCCTTGATCAAATCCTGCCCAAATATTACCTTTTTTATCTTTGTAGATTACCCTACACGCATCATTTTGCTTATTAACCAAGATTTTTATTTTATTGTTACTTTCATCTACTTCGAAGATACCATGATCTGTTCCAACCAAGATTTTTGGTTTTCTAATGGCAGAATGGAGAATACCATCCGAAGATTTATGCTCGGATCAATTGGATCGAAAAGGTACTTTTTATAAAACTTTTCTCACGATGGTACACTTGCACACCTCTTTCGTGACCGACCCAAATACTATTATCCTTGTCCTTGAAAATTGAAAATATAATTTTTCCAAAAAGGCCATTAATTTTTGAAACGTCAGAAATTGTATAACTCCCATTTTCTTGTGATTTTTTTAAGACGATCACCCCGTATCCATTGGTTCCTATCCACAAGTTATCATTGCTGTCTTCTGCTATCGTAGATATTGGATATTCAAACGTATAACTCATATTGTTTTTCTTGATGGGCAGTGGCTCTAACTCCATTGAGTTTTCTTTAGTTTTTAGTTTATAAATGTCACTTTTATAGAATATTAATCTATTTCCATTTCTTAAGCGGCAAAACCCAGTTTTAATTTCACAATTAGCATTAATTTTGGTAAAAGGTACGTCCACAATTGCTGTACTTTTGGCACTATGAATGTTAATTTTAAATAGGCCTTTTTTCTGAGAAATTATTACAATATGGTTGGAATCCAAATCCATGATATCTGCAATGCAAATACCTTTGAGGAGAAGTTTTGAATTCGTCAAGTACGGATTGAGTAGAATTAGTCCATTGTCTGAAGCCAACCAATACTGCCCTTGGTTATCTTGAAAGGCTTTGTTTACTGTAGAGATTCCAGCTTCATCAAAAGCTTCTGAGCGTTTTAAGCCTAGATTAAAATTGAGATCTTGTGTGTAGTCTTATCAAATATTAAGAATCCACCTCCGTATGAAGATGAGCATATTCTATTTTGTCTATCCACAAATGCATGCAGGATATGGTTTTGATGGTTTGTATTTGATCCATAAATACCATTATTCCCATTAGAGAAGGTCCTGCCATCGAATCGATTCATGCCATCCTGAGTTCCTATCCAGATGAAACCATCTAGATCTTGTGTTATCGTACATCCAGTATTTTGCGAGAGTCCATTGGAAGTGTTGAAGTAATCGAATTGAATGTTTGGATATTGAGCATTAGCGGGAGTTGGGATGATAAATACGGAAATGAAAAAGAAATATAAAAAATTACTTCTGATTCTGTGGGCTATCAAATAACGATATATATATATTGTAAAATATAAATACACAATGGGTTTGATTTAGTGGTTTATTGATTAAAGATAATAAAATATTGTGATTTCAAGATACTTATTTTTATTTATTTTAATGTCTCAAGGTCCAATATCCCCATAAAATACCCAATTTATGTGATACTCCGAGTGAAAATAAGTAAAGACCTTTACACCATGAAATAGAATTCATCTAAAGAGATCAATTCAAAACATGACAGATAGAAACCAAGTAATTTCATTAACCAAAAATTTAATCAAAATGAAAACCAAACTGTTATACCTAGTTTTAGTGATTTGTACCCCTATGGCAGCATTTTCACAAAAAATTTCATTACCTAATTATACATTTGAATCGGATGTTGCAGGTCACCTAAGAGGCAATAAAATAGCCCTTCTAGGCTTTACAAAATATACCAAATCCATGGGGACTTATGGTTTAGAATTTGGTGTAATATACGATTATCATTTTAAAAGGCTAGCGGCCAATAGAGTACATAATCAAACTACTTTTGACAAATCCACGCTGAATTGGCAGATCAATTTGACCAAAACATTTTCCATCGGTCATAGTATATCTAAAGATCGACTTAAGAGATTTTATGCAGGTGCAAAAATAGGTACACTTCGATCAATTATACGCACAATCAACTAGTTCCTTCCAACAGTGGTCAGAATGTAACTGCCTTTGAGATATTAAATAATAATGAAATGATGAATAACACATTCCAAGCAAAAAATCATAGGATTGATTTATTGCCGAGCATTGGTTGGAATACCATCAGCTCCATTGGGATTTCATATGACTTTTTCATTGCTGGTGGAATCAGTATGAATTTTGCCTCTACCGAACAGACCCATTATGAACTAATTAATGGAGCTACTACTCAGTCTTTGCGTTCCTCCCAAGGATTCGAGGCGAGAAATGAGAAGTGGTTGGGCTTTAATGCCAATGGCAAAATAGGATTTAACGCTGTTCCCGTGATTCAAATAGGAGCAAAGCTTGGCTGGACCCAATGGAAGAAAGTGAAGAAAAATCGCAAATAATATTGTTAGTGAGCTTTAAGGCAAATGGGAATATAACCATACGAAAGTTGGTAAGAAATGAAAAAGCCTTATAAGTATTAGTTTTGAACACTTTTTATATCCGTTTATTAAAATAGAACCGAATTTAGAGGTTGTAGTCAAATTTAATGAAAATATTCTATTTAGAAAGGCTTCCTTTTAAGTAATCCGATAATTGTTGAAGTTAATTCTGTTTGAGCAACCATTTTATTAACTCTTCATCATCGACAATGCTCCACGAATGAGGATGTCTGCTGTTGTCTGGTTTTCTAAATCCTCTATTATGCGTCGTAATCAATTTGGCATTGCTATTGCCAAGTCTATTTAGTTCGTTGATCAAAGCGGAACACTCCGTTGAGTTCATACTTGTAAAGTCTGATCTGCGCTCTTCCATCCACCATCTTATATCAGGTTCTGTATATATTCTCAAAGGAAGATTGCCAAGTTTTTTAATTGCAGTCTGGGAGGTATCTGAAAATGAATAAGGCGAAAATTTATAATATTCGGACAATTTTGCTTCGGGATTTCCTCCAGTTTCTTTTTCCAATCTTTCAATAATGTAAAAATTTTCTGGATTGGGCTCCAAGCCCTTTGAAAGTCTTATATCTCGTTTTGCAGAGTAATACAATCGTTCGAAATCAAGCGGAGGATCTACTGCAAAAATAGCAGATGGCTTTATTACTGAGTTTTCTGCATATTTAATGGCACAACTTCCACCTATAGAATACCCTCCAACATAAAATCTTAGACTGGAAAGATTGTGTTTTGACTTTATATCTTTTAGTATTATGCCAAAACTCTGCTGGCTTAAACTGTCAACACCAAAAGATAATACTCCATCTTGAAAAATCGGAATAACCGTGAGAATACCTTTTAATGCCAATTTTTTAGGTAGAGAGGATTGTTGTAAAACTCTGTCTGTTGTTTCTCCTAAGCCTGGTAGCAAAATTATAAATCCATTCCAAGGAAGTTTAGGTGGATAAATCAACGTATAACAGTTTTTGGTTGAGTCCAAATGGTCCAGATAAACCTTTTCTATTTTAAGACTTGGTGGTTTTTGACCACCACAACTGATCGAAAAAAGTGTAATCGATATAAATAAAATAAAATATCTTCTCATTGCTATTTTATCTAAATTGAACAAAATTTATTACATTAAGATAAAATTTTCCCTCTTCGTGAAGGCTTTATCTAAGTGTGTTCCCAGGTTCTATATTTAATAGCTCCAAGTACTACTAACTACTCTATCCCTCCCAATCTACTTTATTGGGTATTGTAACTTTTAGTTTTGGTTCCTGTTCCATAGCCCTTTTGATAGCGAACAATGCCTCATCGTTCCTAGCCCAAGCACGCCTTGCGATGCCATTATTCACGTCCCAGTGCAACATGGATTCTAATCGCCTTTGCGCGTCGTCGCTACCATCCAGTAGCATCCCAAATCCCCCATTGATCACCTCGCCCCAGCCTACGCCATGGATGTCTCTCTATGGAGAATCAGTCCCACTGACGTCGTGGTGATCTCTCCCTAAAACAACCGAACCGTTGATTTTTCCTTCTTTGATGGCTTTGTTAAATGCCGATGCAATGGCTATCCTACCTTGTGCGTCGGCGTACAAAATCCTAGATTTAGATCCTACGATGGGTAGATTTTTTCTAGCATCTCTAACCCAATTGAGATTGTCTTTTAGTTGTGGTTGTATCTCTTTGGGGGCATCCAGCATCATTTTTTCTAGACATTCGGCAGCGATGGCATCCGTAGTCCATAGGTCTTCTTCCGAACCACTCGTGCATACCCACCTGAATGGCCCAAAACCATAGTCAAAACACAAGGGCCCCATGATGTCTTGGACATATGACGGATAGATGTATTTGGTTTTTGCTTCGTCAGCCCATACGTTGGCTCCTGCATCTCCTGCTTCCTTCAAAAATGCATTTCCATAATCCCAGAAGTACATTCCGTTTGAGCAAAGAGAATTAATGGCATCTACATGTCGCCGCAAAGTTTTTTTGATCTCTGCCATGAATTTTGGCTTGTCGCTATTCATCAAAGCCTTAGCTTCCTTGAATTTATATCCGCAGGGAATATATCCACAGTCGTCGATATTGTGTAGGGAGGTTTGATCAGAGCCCAATTCTACCTGCAATCCGACCTGAACGAAATACTCCCAGAGATCCACGATGTTTCCATGATATATCAAAGTGATCGCTTTTTGGGATTCTTTGGCTTCAATTATTTTCAGCGTTAATTCTTTTAGGTCGGTGTATATATTTTCTTTTAGCACGTAGCCATCTGCAAGCCTTTGTTCGATCGCATCGTCATCGACTTCCGCGATCACCCCCCCTCCTCCCGTCATGCTGGCTGCTAAAGACTGAGCTCCAGACATGCCTCCCAATCCAGAAGTTACGAACACCTTCCCTGCGAGGTTTACCATTCCATGTCCCTTCATCCTCCCAGCATTAAGCAGCGTTATTGTGGTTCCATGGACAATGCCTTGAGGACCGATATACATGTAAGACCCAGCTGTCATTTGACCATATTGAGTGACTCCCAGCGCATTGTATTTGTTCCAATCGTCTTTGCTGCTATGATTGGGAATCATCATGCCATTCGTTACGACAACCCTCGGCGCATCTTTATGACTTGGGAACAGTCCCATCGGATGTCCCGAATAAATAGCCAATGTCTGCTCCTCTGTCATCTCAGAGAGATACTGCATGGTCAGTAAATACTGAGCCCAATTTTGAAATACAGCGCCATTTCCGCCATAGGTGATCAATTCTTCTGGATATTTTGCGACTTTTGGATCCAAATTGTTTTGTATCATCAACATGATTGCTGCCGCTTGCGGAGTTTTTGCAGGATAATCCTGGATGGGGCGAGCATAGATTTCATACGAGGGCATGTACCGATACATATAGATACGACCATACGTTTCGAGCTCCTTTGTGAACTCCTGAGCCAATATTTTGTGATCTTTCGAAGGGAAATATCGCAGCGCATTTTCAATAGCCAGCTTTCTCTCGTCCTGATTCAATACCCCCTTTAGAACCCTAACCGGTGCATGTGGAACATTCAGCCCGGGACCTTTGGGACTAGGCAAATCGGCAGGAATACCCCTGCGAATCTCATCTTGAAAATTCATGTTCTTTTTTTGTTTGCAAAGGTAACCAACAAGGACAATTCATCTCTTATTTTCCCGAAAATATTGCGTTTAGTTGGTTGGATTTGGGCGTCCCCCTCCCTCGCCTCGGAGACGAAGGAGGGTCGCGCTCTTCACGACTTCACTTCGTTGCGGTCTCTTCGAGACGCTCCTTCGGAGCTCGTTTCGATCGCTGACGCAATCTCCGATTTGATCCACGTTATTTATGATTTTGATCATAGTAATTTTGCGAAAAGCCTAGTTCTTGATATTTTAAATAAAAATTAACACTTATACAACCAATTTATGGGAATGTTTTTGAACCAATTCTAAAATTGGTGGTTTCAATATTGTGATGAAAAAGAAAGTCATTTTATTTCTTTTAATTTTTAGCTTTGGCTGGTTGTTTACACCTAGTCATAGTTTCGCATGTGGCAATTCCTCAGAAAAGACTGGGACGTCATGCTGCGATAAAAAGAAAAGCAAGGCATCAGAAACAAAGGATTGTTGCAAAGACTCCTGTTCTTCCCATGAAGAAAATGAAGATGGATGTGATGGGAAATGCAAGGACACATCTTGTTCTTGTCCTTCCATTAGCTACTTTTTTGCCTTGCCCGTCGAAGCCAAGTTGGTGTTCAATGACGATGCAATTTTCATAGAAAAGAAAAAATCTTACTTTAAGAATCCATACCTATCCTCAGGTTTTCAATCGATCTGGATTCCACCAAATATTAATTAGATTATATCCCTGACAGCCATTGGTCTGTCCACTCGAAAGCAATTTATCGCTTTTTCGAGCTAAAGCATATAATTTTTTTTTAATATTTAATATTTTCAAAATGAAATCAATAATGATAATTTTGATGACAATCGGTGGATTGTTGTCATTCAATAACAGTTACTGCCAAATTAAAAATGCAAAAACCGAAACCGTCAGAATCTATGGAAATTGCAATATGTGTAAGTCCAAAATAGAAAAAGCTGGCAATCAAAGAAAGGTTGCCAAAGTAACTTGGGATAAAGATACCCAAATGGCAACCATCATATACAACGAGAAAAAAACGAATCAAGATGAAATCTTGAAGAGAATCGCCTTAGTGGGTTATGATAGTGACAAGTTTCTTGCTCCAGATGACGTTTATGAAAAATTGGACGATTGCTGCAAATATGATAGGGTAGCACAGACTGCTTCACTGCACTCTATGACCGTGGCTAGTAAGTCTAATTCCAATATTCATATGTCTCCGAACTCTACGGATCAGTTAGCAGCAGTTTCACCGTTGAATGCCATTTATGAAAATTACTTCGCGCTGAAAGATGCTTTGGTCCAGACAGAAAAATCCAAAGCAAACAAAATGGCGACCAATTTATTGGCCACAATCAACCAAGTTAAAATGGAAAAAATGGCTATGGACGAGCACATGGTTTGGATGAAAGTGATGAAAAATCTTGAATCTGACACCAAAAAAATTGTAGAAAGTAAGGACATAAGTCAACAACGAATCCATTTTATGGGAGTTTCCAAGAGTATTTATGATTTAATGAAAGTTTCTTCCCTAGAGTCACCCATCTATTTCCAACATTGCCCTATGGCCAATGACGGAAAAGGAGCTGATTGGCTGAGCAAGGATAAGGACAGTAAAAATCCTTATTACGGAAATCAAATGCTGACTTGTGGCAAAACCGTGGAAACACTTCAATAATTTAGAATATGGCGCGGAGGACTTTTCTCTCTGCGCCATTTCTATTAAAAAACATATCAAAATGAAATTTTTAAAATGGATTTTCAATCTAATATTCGTCAAAAAATGCTGCAAATAGCTTTGCTATTATTACTATTTATACAATCAAACATAGCACAAAAAGTAGTCCGTTACGACTTATATGTCCAAGACACTATTGTTAATTTTACAGGTAAATCCCGTCGTGCGATAGCTGTAAATGGAATGATTCCAATGCCGACCCTTACATTTACCGAAGGAGATACTGCTGAAATTTATGTTCATAATAAGATGAAAGAATCGACCTCACTACACTGGCATGGCCTGTGGTTGCCCAATACCGAAGATGGTGTTCCCTATGTCACGCAGATGCCGATAGAGCCCAATACGACCTATCTGTATCGTTTCCCACTTATACAGAATGGTACCCACTGGTATCATAGCCACAGTGGATTGCAGGAGCAAATAGGCATGTACGGAAGCTTTATCATCAACAAAAGATTGGACGATAAAAAATTTAGACAAGGTATAGACGATCTTCCCACGATTCCCATAATCTTAAGTGAATGGACGGATTATGATCCAGATAATGTGCATAGAATGTTGCACAATGCGACGGATTGGTTTGCCATCAAAAAGGATCGACACAAAGTTATGCTGAGGCAATTGGTGAAGGTCATTTCAAGACCAAACTGACCAATGAATGGAAAAGGATGTTGGCCATGGATGTCAGCGACGTTTACTACGACAAGTTCTTGATTAATGGAATGCAAGATTCCCAATTGTCCGAGTTCAAGGGTGGGGACAAAGTGAGATTGCGCATATCCAACGGTGGAGCCTCGTCTTATTTTTGGTTGAAATACGCTGGAGGAAAGATTACCGTCGTAGCTAACGATGGCAATGATGTGGAGCCTATTGAGGTTGACCGATTGTTGATAGCTGTTTCCGAAACTTACGATGTCGTCATCACCATTCCAGCAGAAAATACGGCTTTTGAATTTTTGGTGACGCCTGAAGATC
This sequence comes from Saprospiraceae bacterium, assembly GCA_016720635.1. GTDB lineage: Bacteria > Bacteroidota > Bacteroidia > Chitinophagales > Saprospiraceae > JADKKF01. Next base: position 20,681 of record JADKKF010000006.1, on the reverse strand, counting down.
GAACCAAGTCTGCGTCGATATTCTTCGGCGATGGCATAAAGCAACTGGTAAGCCCTTTGCCCAAGCTCCAGTATTTCGAAGGTATGAAAATGATGAACGATATGATGAAGATGAATGGGGATCTGGATGATATGGGCATGCAAATGTCTTTAAATCAAATGGACATGAACGTGGTAATGTACCCAGAAATCACAGATCAAGGGCAAGAACATCATGACCCAAATATGCCTAATATCAATGGAGATGATCGATACAATGGCAACAAACTTTCGGATATCACGACGCTGAATTACGCCATGCTACGATCTCCGCATCCGACCAATCTTCCTCCTAGCAATTCCGTGAAGGAACTTCGCTTTGAGTTGACTGGGAATATGAATCGATACGTCTGGAGCCTTAACAATAAAGTGATCAGTGAAGCGGATAAAATCCTCATCAAAAAAGGCGAAAATGTTCGAATCATCCTTTACAATGGCTCTATGATGCGCCATCCCATGCATTTGCACGGGCATGACTTTAGATTATTAAATGGACAAGGGGACTACGCGCCATTAAAGAATATCGTAGATATCATGCCAATGGAAACTGATACCCTAGAGTTCAATGCCAATGCGGAGGGCGATTGGTTTTTTCACTGCCATATATTATACCATATGATGGCTGGTATGGGTAGGATTTTTAGCTATGAAAATCAAGCACCAAATCCTGAAATACCCAATCCTAGACTGGCTCGTAGAAAATTGAATGCAGAGGATAGGAAATTTCATTTTATGATACAAAATGACTTCGCCACAAACGGCAATGATGGAGAGGCTATGTTTTCTAATACACGTTGGAGCTTACAATCAGAATGGCGTCTCGGATACATGGATATGCATGGCTATGAAGTAGGCACACACTTAGGTTACTTTATCGGAAAAATGCAATGGCTAATGCCTTTTGTGGGGTATGACTATCGATATCGAAAGCATGGAATGGACGTTCAAGAGAATAATATTTTTGGTCAGCCCGATAAGAAGGATACCCGCAAAGCTTTTTCTGTCGGACTGACTTATCTTTTGCCGATGCTGGTCAAATTCGAAGCGGAAGTGTTTACAGATGGGATCGTTTTGTTGACACTCATGCGAGAGGATATCCCAATTTCTAAGCGATTGCGCATGGCATTTTATGGTAAATACAGACAAGGAATATATGGCGGGATTCAAATATATTCTTACCAAAAATCTTGGATTATCTACGCACTACGATAGCGATATGGGCTTGGGTTTTGGCGTCACGCTTAACTATTAAAATCAAATAAATCGTTCATGGCATGTGTAAAATATGCCATGAATTTTTTTCTTGAAGGAGAATTTTTTATTGGAAAAAATCAATCTGTATTTTTCATTGTTTGAGAATAGACTGAAACGCTTCGTTTTATCTGACCCAGAAACAATTGGGAGAATTGGTCGGGGTTCAAAAAGCTCAAATTTCAAGGCTAGAAAGCAATGCAAGCAACGTAACCATGGACACGTTGATGAAAGTCTTTTCTGCGCTAAAAGCTAAGGTTAAATTGCAAATAGAGCTGCCAAATGCAAAATTTAATTTGGCCGGTAATCTTTGAAAAATATTGTTTGTAAATGGGCAAAAACCCAGCGCACGAAGGATATGTAGGGTCGGCGCAAGCCGAGTGCGAAGCACCGACAGCCCGAAGGAGCCTGATCCTTTATGCGACCGCATAAAGGACGTGCCATCATCATTATTATCCTCGAAGTTCCTCCGATTTTCTTTATTATACGCCTTGGATTTCTTATATTTGCAAGTAAAAGAAAGAACTCATGCCGACATATAGTCACCTGCACGTCCACACACAATTTTCACTACTCGATGGGGCAGCGGACATCAAAAAACTATACAAAAAGGCGATAAATGACGAGATGCCAGCTATGGCATCACCGATCACGGGAACATGTTCGGGTGTTTAATTTCGTGGCAGAAGCCTACAAGCACCGTAAAAATCCGAACGATCCCAACGACAAAAGTCTCAAGGTGAAGCCCATCGTCGGGTGTGAATTTTATGTGGTAGAAGATAGGACGAGAAAGCAGTTCACCAAGGACCAAAAGGACAGGAGGTATCACCAATTGCTCATCGCTAAGAACGAAATCGGTTACAAAAATCTCAGCAAATTGTGCTCACTCGGGTACATGGAGGGCTATTATAGCAAATGGTCTCGAATCGATAAATCCTTGTTGCTCAAATACCACGAAGGCCTGATAGCTACGAGCTGTTGCCTAGGAGCGATGGTGCCTCAGGCGATACTCAAAGAGGATGAAGCGACTGCGGAGAAGGAATTCAAGTGGTGGTTGGACTTGTTTGGTGAAGATTATTATATCGAATTGCAAAGGCATAACCTACCCGAGCAAGAAAAAGTCAACAAATTACTCCTAGAATTTGCGGTCAAATATGGCGTGAAAATCATCGCCTCAAATGACTCACATTATGTAGAACAGCAGGATAGCAACGCCCACGACATTTTGCTATGTGTGAATACTGGGGAGCTCCAGCGTACGCCAATCTCCAGCGATGAAGAAGATGGGAAGGGCTTTAGATTCGGATTTCCGAACGACCAGTTTTACTTCAAGACACAATCGGAGATGGGGCAGTTGTTCGCAGATCTGCCGCAGGCCATTGACAATACCAATGAGATCGTCAGCAAGGTGGAATTGCTCGATTTGAAAAAGACATTTTATTGCCTAATTTTCAAGTGCCCAGTACCTTTAAAGATCAAGATGATTACTTGGAACACACGTATATGGGGGCCAAAGAGCGGTATAAGGAGTTAAGCCCCGAAGTGGAAGAGCGGATTCGGTTTGAGCTATTTACGGTAAGGACGATGGGTTTTGCTGGGTATTTTTTGATCGTGGCGGATTTCATCCGAGCGGGCAGAGATATGGGGGTACTCATAGGGTGTGGAGGGTTCGGCAGCGGGATCTGTAGTACTATTGCATCGGAATCACCAATATAGACCCCATTAAATACAACCTGCTTTTTGAGCGTTTTTTGAATCCCGATCGAAAGTCCATGCCCGATATAGATACGGATTTCGACGATGAAGGTCGCCAAAAGGTTATCGATTATGTGGTCGAAAAATATGGGAAAAACCAAGTAGCTCAAATCGTCACCTACGGCTCGATGGCAGCCAAAATGAGCTTGAAAGACGTCGCTAGGGTGCTAGACTTGCCCTTACAAGAAGCCAATGCTTTGGCCAAGCTCGTTCCAGATAGACCCGGTACCAGCCTCGATACCGTCATCAATGCACCCATCGAACAGTTGCAAAAGGACGATAATTACAACGGCGATATAGACAATATCAAAGAACTTCGACAGATATACGCGCTGAAAGATGAAGCCAAATCCAAGGTCATCAAGGAAGCATTGATCCTAGAAGGTTCGGTGCGTGGAACGGGTGTCCACGCCGCTGGGATCATCATCGCTCCCTACGATCTGACGGATATCCTGCCAGTAGCCATTTCTAGAGATTCTGATTTATTGCTCACGCAATACGAAGGGAAAGTCATCGAGGATGCTGGGGTTTTGAAGATGGACTTTTTGGGTCTCAAGACCTTGACCATCATCAAATATGCGCTCAAAATCATCAAGGAGAATAAACAAATCGAAATAGATTTGGACAATATTCCGCTCGATGACGAGGCCACATTTAAGCTCTATCAGAAGGGCGAAACCAACGGGACATTCCAGTTCGAATCCTCAGGGATGCAAAAGTATCTCAAGGAGCTCAAGCCCGACAAATTCGAGGACCTCATCGCCATGAATGCCTTGTTCCGACCGGGTCCACTGGAGTATATCCCAAATTTTATCAAGCGGAAGCACGGCAAGGAAGCCGTTACCTATGATTTGGATGCGATGGAGGAGTTTCTCGGAGAAACATATGGCATCACGGTTTACCAAGAGCAAGTAATGCTCCTTTCGCAGAAATTGGCCAATTTTACCAAGGGAGATGCCGATACGCTTCGAAAAGCCATGGGAAAGAAGCAGAAGGAAGTACTAGACAAGATGAAGTCCAAATTTATGGATGGATGCAAGACCAACGGACACGACCTGACCAAGGCGGAGAAGGTTTGGACCGACTGGGAGGCATTCGCGAGTTATGCCTTCAACAAATCCCACTCGACCTGTTACGCCTTTGTGGCTTATCAAACGGCTTACCTCAAGGCTCATTATCCAGCCGAGTACATGGCTGCGGTCTTGACCAATGCCAATGGACAGATCAACAAGATCACCTTCTTTATGGAGGAGTGCAGAAAGCAGGGCATACCCGTACTAGGTCCCGATATCAATGAGAGCCAAACCAATTTTACGGTCAATAAAAGGGGCGAAATCAGATTTGGATTTTCTGGTATCAAGGGTTTGGGAGAAGCTGCCATAGATAATATCGTCAGCGAGCGAAAAACCAATGGTCCGTTTCAAGATATTTATGAATTTATCCAGCGCGTCAATCTTCGTACCGTCAACAAGAAAACGCTCGAAAGCTTGGTTTGGGCTGGTGCCTTGGACACTTTTGAAGCCATCGATCGATCTCAGTATTTTTTAGCCAACGACAAGAATATAACCTTCATCGAAGCCCTCATCAGATATGGCAATGTCTGCAAGGAAGCCACGGCGAATAAGACCGCGACCCTTTTTGGTGAAATGACCGCCGATCAAATCCAGCAGCCGACTATCCCGACTGGGGAGCTTTGGCCCTTGATTTACAAGCTCAAGCTCGAGCGTGAAACCGTTGGGATCTATATCAGTGGGCATCCTTTGGACGACTTCAAGTGGGAGATTCGCACCATGCGATTGACCAAAATCAAGGACATTCCAGCTTTTAAAGATAAAATCATTTAAGCTCTGCGGCATCGTCACCAAGGAAAATCACAAGATCTCCCAAAAAGGCACAGGATTTGGATTTTTTACGCTTGAGGACTACGACAGCGAGATCGAATTCCCGCTGTACAGCAACGATTATTTGAAGTTCAAACACTTGCTTTTCGTGGGCTCGATCGTGTGCATCGAAGGGACTTATAAAAAGGGGTTCAATAGCGAGGAATATCGGTTTTTCCCCAATCAAATTACACCTTTGGACGGCATGGGCAGCCGCAACTTTAAGGGCATCAAAATCCTTTCTAACATAGTGGATCTCGACGATGTGCAGGTGGGTCAGCTCGGCGAATTCATTCGAGACCTCCCTACGTGGAAACAGCAAGTAGAAACACACCTTTACGACATCCAAGAAACACCATTGCACGTCTTACCCTCAAGCGCAAGGTAGAGCTGGGAGATGCAGGCTTGCGACCAACTGGAGGCGATGGGCTTTGCGATAGAGATTATGCTTTGATTTATTGTGTTGGGCATGTCCCCGACCTTAGGTCGAGCCGCGTGTTGCGTGGGTTTCGTCTCTACGCCTAAGGCTTCGAGACTCTCTTCGCATCGAGGATGCTCGAGACCACTCCACCCGCTCATGCGCTAGGAAAAAAGCCAGAGTCAATTGACTCTGGCTGAATTTGTTAAATCATCAAGACACGATGGTCGAAGTCTTTGACTTCGATCCACTATTTAATGAATTTTTAAAATTCATCATCAACAATCTTCTGCAAATGCCTATTGTATTTAATCGCAGTTACAAACTGCGACGATCGGTTTTGCTTTGCAGTTTCAAACTGCTAGGATAGGGGATTCAGAAACCATGATCAAAATTAAAAAGTTCATGGTTTCCTATAACGTCATTGGCATCAGGATGCTCATGCTCAACATATCCGAACTAAAGCAGATACAAGGCTTTCCCAAAGACTACAAACTCATTGGCACCCAAACCGAACAAAAAAAATACATCGGCAACGCCGTAGAAGTCAACCAAGCCAAAGCCATCGTATCTAATTTACTTTCGGTTTTACACAAATAAATCTTTGGGGCTACACATATCCACCCTGCTCGGCGCACGGCCTTGTTAGGTGCAGCTCTCTAGTCTAGTTTATGACAATCTGAAATTGCGAAGCGTATTTTTGTATCAATACCAAACCCATCAACATCTGGGAATATACTTCCTTCACGAATACCGAGAAAATGAAGTGTTCTTTGAATTTCTGCCCCAGTTTCTTGAGAAAATACAAATTTATGAATCCATTGTGGATTAAGATCATCTTCTTCATTTCCTTCAAATCCATTTTGAAATTCAATTCTCGGATCGGGACTGACAGTAAATAATCCACCTTGTCCTGCAATTCGATTTGTGATTACTGGAGAATACACGATTTTATGATTTTTAACTGCGAATGGATCCTTGTCTTTAGGCTTCGGATTATAAGCATCTAAATAATTACAGTCATGTAAAATATATATTGCTCCACCATTCTTGCAAAGTGGAATGAGTTTACCGTCAGAATCAACTTTAGGTTTCGTCGCAAAATAAGCTGCAATAAGTGGGCTATAAGTCCAGTCAAGTAGCCTCGTTGGGAGGTTATGATGTTGCCCCCAAGGCAAGCCAAATCCAATCATTATGTGGAATTTTCGCAATTTCACTGAATGCCTTGTGACGATATAAACTCAATAAATTCTTTTCATGTTTGATTAGTTCATCAAGAGGTTCTGATTTATAGTCAATTAAACGACCTACTGCTGGAATAAGTGTATGTTTTATTTGATCGGTGACGCCTAAAAATAACATGACCACACTGATATTTATTTTGCCTAAGTGTTTGAATTAAATGTTCAAAAGAATCAATTTTTATTATTTTCATTTTTAATACTCTGGTTGTTGACTATGATTTTATAGAATTGCACCTAATAATCTGCTAGATGACGGTGATTGCATCCAGTTCATTGTTATGTCTCGGTAAATTAATTTTTATATGGTCTAGCAAAAGTTGCTACGCCATAGTATGATGATAATTGATGTTTTAGGATTGTTCTTTCAATTAATTTGTGGTTGCTACCATGATTTAAGTAATCCTCAATATCAACAATTTGTTTTACAGTAATTGAAATAAAATAATTTTATTGTAATGGTGGGTATTTAATGAAATAAACTCAGCATAAATAGATTCTGTAATACGTTGTTTATTTATAAAATATTCAAATTCTAGTTTAATCAAGTCGTTTTGTTTGTATTGTAATAATCTTTCCATAAAATAAAATATTTAAGTGTATATTGAAAAATACGATAGTTCAAAAGTACATGCTGATGGCATAATTATGATGGGTGGACGGAGTATTGGGTATATTCACAGACTTATTATAGCTCGTTTCAAGCTATAAGAATTAACGTGTTCTGTGATTGATGACTTACATGACGTTTTACTATTTTTATTAAGAATTAAATAAATTTACATTCTTTTCTGCCCCAATGGGCTTTTTTGTTCTTCTTCTTTCCTGATACAAATATAAACAAAAAGACTTGATATAACATTTTTTTATATATGTATTTTTCAACATCCAATTTTTGAAATGTGGATAACTCAAAAAACAAAAAGTTACACCATTGCCACCATTTCTCAATTTCTTGCTGACTTAATACCACGCCTTTTACTCTCCTTTCGATAATTTAATAATTTGACATTCAACATCAACTTACCTCTGCAAATGTCAGAAAATGAAAAGAATTTAGTATCCATTCACATTGGGGCGACTAATTAATACAAAGCCACTTTTTAAAATGTGTCAGAGCTCGTGAATTGTATGGCATCGCAGTTACAAACTGCGACGATCGGTAACCTTCGCACCTCTCCAGTCGTAGGACGCTTTAGATCCGTTTTCTATTTTTTGATACATTTAGAAATAAAGCTTAATTTTTTGCAGAAAAGTTCCCAAATTGCGAATTAATTAATATATTTGCTGGATAAGACTATTTGGATGGAGAGAATCTTTGCAAAAAGTGCTTTGAGAGAGTGTTGGGATAAACACCCAGACACAGAGCAGTATTTGAAGACATGGTACGATACAGCTTTGAATTCAGACTGGAGGACTCCCCATGAAGTTAAACAGACTTATGTAAATGCGAGCATCCTAAAAGATAGCCGGATAGTTTTCAATATAAAAGGTAACTCGCATAGATTGGTCGCAAAGTTTAATTTTCAGAAACAATGGATTTTTATTAGGTTCATTGGAACACATAACGAATATGATAAGATAGATGTAAATACAATTTAAAAGGATAATTATGGACATTAAACCAATAAGGTCGGCATCAGATTATAAATCATCATTAGAACGACTCGCTTTAATTTTTGACTCAGAGATAGGGACACCTGAAAGTGACGAAGCAGATATTCTTGGGTTGATGATTGACGAGTATGAAAAAAAGCACTACCCAATAGATGCCCCAGACCCAATTGAAGCCATTAAGATTCGGATGGAGGAGATGCAATTAAAGCAACTTGACTTAGTTGATGCAATTGGTGGTAAAAGTAGAGTCTCGGAAATACTTAATCGCAAGAGAAAGCTTACGCTTGACATGATACGGAATTTGACACTAAAACTAAATCTATCAGCACAATTATTAATAGAGGATTATAAATTAGTACGTTAATATCCCTAGCTGCCAGTTTCTATGCAATTCACTTTTAGACCTAATTTATCGCCAATTTTAAAGTACTAAAACCTCTTTCTCCAGTTGTAGTTCAACATAATATAGTCCATTGGGAAGCCCTTGGACATCAACAGACCCTCCAATATTATACCTTGACGCTTCTAAAACAATTCGGACCATATTGATCAACGATATCCAAATTGTAAACATTTTGAGAGGGATTTGAATTAATTTGAAAGGTGGAAGAACTTAAGTTAGGAGATATTTTGGAGATTGTTTTCATTTCTTATATCAACTACACCAATAGTTTCTACAGGGTAAGTGGTAATCTTCATTTGGCGTATAAAATATTACTTGCCCATTTTGCAACACCCTATCCAGAGATCTTTCTACCTCTCAGTTATCTCCAATACAATTAAGAAGTGAATAAAATGGCAGCAAAGATCCAATACCTTCTATCCATTTCATATGTCAAAGGAAATTGGGGTAAAGGGATACGAACATAATCCATGGACATATTTTGGCTATTCACCCCTAAGTTCCTCTTTATAACTTTATCTTTTACAATAAAATTACGTTCACTAATTGTTCCAAAATTGCTTATCCCACAGTGCAAGGTGTCTCAACACTGGGATCCAAAATCATACATTAATATTGATTACCTTCACAATTAATAGTACTTGTTTACCAGGGTTATATTTTGTATTTCTGATATAAACGGAATTGCTTTGCACAAAATAACCGCCCATCAAATAACAATCATTGCCGTCTGAATCGCAATCGAAAATTTCAATAAACCTACCACCACAGAGTGCTTTTGCTTCACCAGTTTTTACAATTCTTTCAACACAAGTATTGGTCCACCTATACCAAATTATATACTCCCAAGTATATGAACTATTGGCATCTGGAAATGGCAATTGAGCAAACATCTGGCTCAGATTGAAGGTGCTGAAAAGTACAAGGCTAAAAATAATTTTCATAGGGATGAGTATTTAGTAGATTAAGAATACCTAAATTTACCAATTATTTTGCAATACTAGAAAATTGCCCTATCTATTTTTTAATTATTTACAAATAAAAACATAAGAATGCTTTAAAACAATTTGTATATCTCGATGATCTCTCCCAATATTTTTGAAAATCTATCTTCAGGTCAGATGAGTTTACCCGTTCTGATATCGAATACCCAGCCATGAACCGTCAATCCTCGATCCTTGTAAGCTTCTTGTACAGCTGCTGTTTTGATGATATTGACACATTGCTCCTGGACATTCAATTCGACCAGCCTATCGAATCGTTTGGACTCATCGGTAATGGCATTAAGCTCATTTTTTGTGCAATCTGTAAACGTCGTGATATTTCTAAGCCATGGGTTCGATATGCTCAAATCCTTGATTGCAAAGACGCTTTACGCCTCCACACACTCGTACTACCGCAGACCACCACGTGATTCACCTTGAGGTGGCGCACCGTATAGTTGAGTACCGACATGATGTTCAAATCAATGGAAATGACCATATTGGCTACATTTCTATGGATAAAAACTTCCCTGGCTGGACCCCCTAGGTCCTCGGCAGTTACGACTGTCTGAAACACCCGATATAAAGTATTTCAGGGTGTTGTCCTTGCGACAATTTGGTGAAATATTCTGGTCTTTTCCTATTTTCTCGGATACCCAAACTTCATTATTTTCAAATATTTTTTAAAATCTACCATTATATTATACTATATTGTTATGTGGTTTTATAGGTTTCAATTGTATTTATATTGAGAATTTCAAGCATATCGATTTCGATATTTCTAGATATTTGGGGTGATGTGGCACGTCATTGGGCTGCTTCGGAATGGGCTCTCAGACGTTTCTCCTATTTTTTCCATGGTTGTGAAAAATCCAACCTGAAAGCACTGGAGAGGGTACCGAAAGCCAAATCATGCATTCTCCCAATTTTTCAAATTCCTGCAACATCCCAAAAGGAACAAGTATCACAAATATCATGATAAAATACAAATTGAGCGTGGCATAATGTCTTGGATAAGGAAAGTTTTTTATTCGTTCACTAGCCCCTTGTTGGTTATAACATTCCATCAAAAGCCTTTCCAATTCCATATGTCTAAAATCTTCAATCAAGCCCTGATCTAACAATTCTTTAAGATGGGTTGATTGCAATGCGATGATTTGCGCCGCTTTATTTGTTTTAGACATAACGAGATCCAATTTTGGGACTCAAATATTTCTTTAGAACTTCTCAACTTTATGAGAATGTTCCTCACGGGTGAAATACTTGTCTTTATATTCTTGATTATGGATTTATAGATGGCTTCCCACAACCTTGGTTCTCTCAATTGGAATCTCAGCATTTGTCCATGCCAATGACGCTGACAGATTTCCAAAGTGTATTTTCGACAATTCTTCCTTTGATAGTTTTTCTTTGCGTGGGTATTTGTGATATAATCTTGGTCATGATGCCCATGTCCTGCTGATATTCAAGATTCGCCCCAATCTTAATACGTGCTTCCCATAGTCTATCATAAGCATTATTTTTGAAACCTACTACAAATGCAACAGCAGTACCAAGTAGAGCAATTGGTAACCAAGGTAAGGCAACCCATTTCCAGCCAAAGACTTCGTATAGAATTACAGGAATGATAGCTATTAGAGCTAAATGGTAAATGTCTTTTCTTGTCCAATTTAAAACTTCTTTGAGGGTATAGTTATGTCCTACGTGCATTCAATCAATTTATGTTTTTTGGTAAAAATGCTCAAAACTAAGGAATGTTCTCTGAAAAAAATCTTTCTTATTGGTTAATGCAATTTTTTTTTAGTTATAAATATTGAAATGTATATCAATTAAAATTTTTAAAAACAAAAAAAGGGTACCGAAATACCCCTCAAAAAAGATAAGTCTGAAGATTACCTTCTATTCATGATCTCTTTGATTTGATCAGCTGAGATGTATGATGTTATTGGAGTAATTGCAATCGCGCTGCGTATCGAATTCTGTATGATGGGAGACTACGACATTTACTGGTGGTAAAAATTCGTTGTTGGTAGGCCAGTCAATTTCGCCCGATATCAATTTGGTTTCCCCAGGAGCCAATGAAGTGAAAGACATTTCACTGTTAGGTCGTAGCGCATTAAAAGTATATGCATAGATCCTTGGACCAGAAGCATTACTCGCAGTGGTATAGGTTGCGGTACCTTGATTTCTTACATATGCCTGATACCTAAAGCGCGTATTAGATATTTTTGTCACTCGTATTCTATGGGCAACAAAATCCACGGCACATCTAGAGGGTGCATATGGTGGTAAAAAAGGATCGATGGGTCCTACGGGTGTAGGTCTTGGTCTTGGATTTACGGGTCGTCTTACTTGAGAGTATCCCATTTCGCTGATTACCAGCATAACTAAGATAAAAATGATGTTTTTCATGATGATGTGTATTTAAAAATTTGATTAAAAATTGATTGAATTTTATTTGAAATTAGTACTCCATTTGATGGTTTGGGGCAAGAATTAGAAATTTACCTTCTATTCATAATATCTTTGATTTGATCGGAAGTCACGACGAATTTGTTATTTGAACGTTCGCAATCATGCTGAGTATCGAATTCTAAAATTGATTGACGGTGACATTAATGGGTGGCAAAATTCATTGTTCGTCGGCCAAGATACTTGACCAGATATTACCTTAGCTTCTCCTGGCTTCAATTTTGTAAAAGTGACTACTTTTTCTGGCCTTTGCTCACTAAAGGTATAAGCCACAATCCTAGGTGCAGTAGCTCCTCTTGCCATAGTATAAGTTTCGGTTCCTTGATTTCTGACATAAGCTTCGTATCGGAAAAGTGAATTAGACACTTTGGTGACATTAATTTTTAACACTACAAAATCTACTGGACATGGAGAAGGAGTGTAAATTGGTAATACTGGAAGAATTGGTCTATTGGGTGGTCTAACCGTATTGGTTGGTCTCTTTTGGGCGAATCCCATTTTCTGCGATTACTAGCATAACTAAGATAAAAATGACGTTTTTCATGATGATGTGTTTTAAAATTTGATTAAAAAATTTTGATTCAGATTATTTAAAAAGTAAGTTTGGATGATGATGGTGTAATTTTGGTTTTTCAATTTTTGTCCGTTGGTTTCCGCGTCAGTTTTGTGTTAAAATCGAACCCTGACATCTTGGTTTTTAATTCGAACATAATAATTACCGTCTAAGCCACATAATATAATTGACTTCCAAATACAGCGATCGCTTTGGCCTTGCAGCTCATGTTTTGTGCTACTGCAACACCAGTATTTGGTACTTGATAGACCATGTTGTCTATTCCTATAAACCATAGTGGGGTGCTGATTCCGTGATCTTTTGTGAGGTATTTAGCTTTCAAAGTTCCTAGCTTGCTCCAAGCAGACATGCCTGGTTTCCACCAATAAATGTCATCCATGTCATCCGTCATATAAAATTCGTTGTTGTTCACTACGAATAACTTGGTCTTTTTGGCTGGAGGTACATTGCTTCCATCGGCATTCGTACCGTTCTTGATATTCGATTGTTATCTAGGCAAATTTACCAATAAGCACAGTTTTGAATATCATCTCCTACTACATAATTGGTGACTGGGTAAATGGCCAATCAGTACCCACAGGTCTCAATTGTGGTGATTCATGTGTTACATTGGTTAAAATTCGATGGGTGATAAGAAAAATCCATGTCCACCACAAGATCCCGTCATTTTGCTAACTACAACATTGTTGGTGGTATTCGCAACGGCAAGATTGTTGTAGTGGAAGCCAGTATGATAAACCTTACTGTCCGTGCCTAAGAGAAATACCCCGCCATTGTGTGAGTTCAGTACCAAGTCCTTGAATTGCACGTTAAAACTGTTTCCTTGGTTTTGTGCCATTGCGCTTCCGAAACCAAAAACGCAAAAAATTAAAAATAAAAAGTTTGTTTTCATGATAAGTAATTTTAAAAATTATAAAAGTTTAGATATTTATTTGTCGTTGGGGTAAACCAGAGTTTTATTTTATTCAACTCATCTCTCCTTTTGACATCACAATATTACACCTCTAAAGCCCTTCCTCTTTATCCATAGTGGACATTTGGTAGATTTGGGAGGATAAAATGTTAAAATTGGCTTTTGATTGGAATATGATTTGAGTAGGGGATGGATAAATTTCTATACATAATTAGGCCCCACACTAAGAGTTTTACGCTATTGGGATATGGTTTTTTTCTAAAAAAAATGTAATTATAATAGGTAAAATAGAGCTATTGGATATTGAATTATTTTAAAAAGGCTTGTTGAATAGGCGAATGAAACAGCGAGGCAATAGGAATAATAGGCATTATTCACAACAATCTGAAAAGACACAATAATCCAAGTCTATGAAAGTTCAAAGCCTTCCGGCTTGACGATCTTGGATAGCCAACGAAATCACCCAATGACCTTGCAGTCATCCAGTAGGGCTATACAGAAGCATAGCCTAGTTTTTTTTCTATGGGTTAATATTAATCCTCAATGATATAAATCTCCTCATTGGGCTTTTGCATAAAATACTTTTCTCGCGCATAAATCTCCTTGTTTTGATCCAAGGATTTTCTCGCCGAAATCGTCTCCTGCAAATTCTCAAGATAAAACTTTTTGTCAGCCTCCAATTTATCCATGATCCTCTCCAATTGATATTGCGTTATCAACCGATTGCGATCAAAAAATACCATCCACACAAAAAATATGCAGAAACACAGCATATATTTGCTTTGGAAGGGTTTTGGAAAGCGCTTGAAACAGATTAACTAACCACGCTTGTACACCTTTCACCATAAATATTGAAACACGTTTAACTCCACAAATCTACATCATTTCTAGCTATTTACAAATTATAAATTAGTTTAATATGATATTTTTTTTATCCAATTTATATTTAATTGATAGTCAATAAATTGGCAAGATAAGGTCTAATCAATTTTACAAAACCAAACTTACCAATAGGCCATCTAGTTGATGAAAATTATACCAGAGAAGCGTATCTTTGTATCCTAAAATATCCATAGAAAATGAAAATTATTTCCATTTCCATATTGACCCTTTTCCTAGGATTTCAGTCCTTGGCCCAAGAAAGCAACCTACAAAATATTCGAAAATTAACCTTTGGCGGCGACAACGCTGAAGCATATTTTCTCCAGATGGCAGCAAATTGACCATGCAAGTTACCAATCCCAAAATTGGTGCCGCTTGTGATCAGATTTTCACCTTGGATCTCAATCAAAACAACTTTAGTCCCCAAAGCCTACAGCTGGTTTCCACAGGCAAAGGGCGAACTACTTGTTCTTATTTTATGCCCGATGGCCAGCACATCTTATATGCATCTACACATGAGGCAAATGCTAGTTGTCCCGCTCCACCCAAGGCTCGAGCCGATGGGAAATACGTCTGGGCGGTTTATTCCGATTTCGACATTTATTTGGCGGATTTGAAAGGAAATATCATCAAAAGACTCACCAATTCTCCTGGCTATGATGCAGAAGCAGTTGTTTCTCCCGATGGAAAGAAAATCGCCTTCACCAGCGTTCGCAGTGGAGACTTAGAGATTTGGATGATGAATATCGATGGAACCGATTTAAGACAAATCACTAACCAATTGGGTTATGACGGTGGATGCTTTTTCTCTCACGATAGCAAAAAATTGGTATTCAGAGCCTCTAGACCCAAGACTCAAAAAGACATTGACGATTATACATCCCTATTGAAAGAAGGCCTCGTCACGCCCACCCAAATGGAGATTTATACCTGCAATATCGATGGCTCCGACTTAAAGCAAATCACGCATCTCGGCAAAGCCAACTGGGCTCCATTCTTTCACCCATCTGACAAAAAAATCATCTTTTCATCCAATCACCACTCAAAGCGAGGATATGATTTTCAATTGTATATGATCGATACAGATGGCGAAAATCTTGGACAGATCACCTTCCAAAGTGAATTCAATGCCTTTCCTATGTTTTCACCTGATGGAAAAAAAATTGGCATTTTCAAGCAATAGACAACAAGACGCTCCTAGAGAGACGAACGTGTTCATCGCCGATTGGGTGGAGACCGACCCAGCCGAACTGGTGAGCTATAGCAATCTCCAATCCCATATCGACTATCTAGCATCCGATAAACTTAAGGGAAGACTAGCAGGCTCGAAAGGGGAGAAGAAGGCCTCTAAATATATTTCAAAAAATTTCAAAAAATACGGGCTAAAGCCACTTGAAGGCAATAAATACACTCAGCCATTTTCTTATCAAATACAGACCAACGCCAAAGACCCCAACAGTACCAAAACCAAGGTCGAGGCGAACAATGTCATTGGATTCCTTGACAATGGTGCCAAAAATACGATTCTTATCGGCGGACATTACGACCATTTAGGACTCAATGAACACCACAATTCGACCAAGCCCAATTCTGATGGAGAGATTCATAATGGAGCCGACGACAATGCCTCTGGCGTAGCGGCTGTAATGGAACTTGCACGCATTTATGCTACGAACAGAACCACAGAGCCTACCAACTTTATCTTCGCTTGTTTTTCAGGAGAAGAAGATACCTGATGGGATCAAAGCACCTCGCGGAAAACATCAAAAAGAGTCACCCTAATCCCAATCTCATGGTCAATATGGATATGATCGGAAGACTAGACTCTATGAATTCTCTGACCGTAGGCGGCATCGGTACGAGTCCGTTGTTTGGTCCACTCATCGAGAAAAACAAACCCGCAGGGTACCAAATCACCATCGATAGCAGCGGCGTGGGTCCCACCGATCACACATCGTTTTATCTCAAAGACATCCCTGTTCTTAACTTTTTTACAGGTACACACCACGACTACCACAAGCCGAGCGATGATGCCCATTTGATCAATATCAGAGGGGTACACCACATCACCGAATACATCCAACGCGTCGTAAATTCACTCGCAGCGGAACCGACCATTCCGTTCACCAAGACCGCCAACAAGACGAGTCGCACTGCTCCGAAATACAAGGTGACCCTTGGGATTATGCCAGACTATCAAGACTACGGAGACGGCCTTCACATCGCAGGCGTGATGGATGGACGCACGGCGCACAATGCTGGTATCAAGGACGGCGACATCATCACCAAGATCGGCAAATGCCCCATCAAGGAGGTGTACAGCTATATGGACTGCCTCGCGACCTTCAATGCAGGGGATGAGACCACCGTGGACCTATTGCGTGATGGCAAAAAGCTTACCGTCAAGATCAAATTTTAGCTCGATTTTTGTTTGGGCAGTACCCTCGCCACGTCTTCGACGATGCGGGGTCGCTATGCTGCGGGCTCGCTATTCGCTCGGACACCACTCCGTTGTGTCTGACCTTCGGTCACCCTTCGCAGCGCTACTGCGCTAGGAATTTTCTAGCTCATTTTTGAACCAGGATGAGCGAATTCAATTTGTCACTCACTTCTTTGATGGCTTTCATGACCTTTGCAGTTTGAGCTTCAGATGCTTTTTTTGTACCAGAAACATATTGTCTGAGCAATCCAGGATTTAGGTTTCCAGTTTTTGCCAATTGACTGATATTGACTTCTGGGATCAAATCAAAGACAGAAACCAAATCCACTTCAAATTTTAATTTATATCCTAAACTTAATTTTTTTTCCAGCA
Organism: Saprospiraceae bacterium; assembly: GCA_016720635.1. Taxonomy (GTDB): domain Bacteria; phylum Bacteroidota; class Bacteroidia; order Chitinophagales; family Saprospiraceae; genus JADKKF01. Next base: position 3,442 of record JADKKF010000006.1, on the reverse strand, counting down.
CTTGGTCTTCCATTTGAGCAATTTTGAGCATCTGTTCAAGATTTAATTTGACTTCTTGATAGGTATTTCCACCTGCCACACAGCCATCTATTTCTTTTATATATGCAAAAAAGCATCATCATTTCTTTCTATTATTGCTGTCAATTGTATCATATTATTTTTTAGTCCTGCTTTCTTCAAAATACTGATTTCTGTCCCCTTTGGTAAATCTTTGGATCCATGGAATGGAATTACGATGATTCCCGATATTGTCTCATGTTTGTATATTTTGTGGCTTCCCGTTTGTCTCACAAAATACCAACCATTTGATCCAATAGATTTTTCAAGTTCGTAGGCTTTCATATCGTAAAGGTAGCATAAACGCTACTAAATTGCAAATATATTTTTAAAATAAACCCGACAGTCGCAGTTTATGACTGCGATGTAGATTAATTGAAATTTGTAATTCCATGCACACCGGCAAATTTTTAACGAGTGTCTTTGCAATAATTATCTTCCTATAATGCATGGACATAAAATTATTTACTTTTCCTGACATTTGGAGCAGATTGTGGATGATGAATTGATCGAAGTCAAAGACTTCGACCATCATACTCCGTCCAAAAACCAGCGATAGCGAAAAGTCGTGGAAAAGATGCGGATGTAACGCATCCCACGACTGGAGTGGTGCGGAGCAATCGCCTTTTTTTGGACTTGATTTTTGGGTTACTTTTGTATCAAGACAAAAGTAACAGAAAGTTGGGGGACTATAAGTTTTTATGATGTGTTTGGTCTCTGTCCATAATGATCGAGGAATGTCTATTTTGACGCATTAACTATCTACTAAACTTTTCAATTTTTATTTTCCAATCCAGTCGCGATTGAATGTTTGTTGTACGGCATTTCATTTTCGATACGACCCCGTGGGGGTCGTACTGTATTTCATTTATTTATTAGAAATATTTGACCTCTTTGAGGTCAGATTACCCCCGATCGTTGCAGTTAAAATTGCGATGCAGTGCAAAAGGAATTTGCAATTCCATATGCTCTGACATATTTCTAAAGAATGGAATGGTTTCAATTATCCTCATAATATGTACGGAAATAAAATTCGCTACTTTTTCTGACATTTACAAAAGATTGTTGATGATGAATTGATCGAATTCAAAGACTTCGATCATCATGGTGTCTTTAAATACTTATTTTTTTATAATTTTAATTAAACAATAAAGCGGAAGCAAGAAAAAAAAGAAACTCATAACAAGTTCTGTCATTACTCCTGAATCATCTAAAATTAAATAATTATAACGCTTACTATATAAAACTTTAATATCATCTCCGATTGAAAATTTAGCGTTTATGCAATCAGATCTACGAATTGCAAGTGTATATAATTTATCATTATATTTTACCTTAATTGTTCCGCCACTGGTACCACAATTTCCATTTTCAATTATATTAGCTGAAACAAAGTTATTTTCATTTGTGATATTATAATCTCTGATTGCTGTTTCAAAAAATTTAATTGAAAAAAATGTAAACAAGAAAAACAAGATGATATAGATTACTCTTTTATTGTCCATTTTTTAGCATTAAAGGTGTTACAATTCTATTATTATTTTGAACTATTTGAACTGGTTTATTTATAATAGGCGAACTACCACCCACGATCGTCGCAGTTAAAATAGCGATACAATACAACAGGAATTTGCAATTCCATACGCTCTGACATATTTCTAAAAAGTGTAATTGTTTCAATTATCATCATAATATGTACGGACATAAAATTCGTTATTTTTCCTGACATTTACAGCAGATTTTGGATGATGAATTTTAATTAAGAAAATATCGGATCGAAGTCACAGACTTCGACCATCGTAGTCAGTCCAAAAACCAGCGATAGCGAAACGTCGTGGAAAAGATGCGGATGTAACGCATCCCACGACTGGAGCGGTGCGGACAATTGCCTTTTTGACTTGATTTTTGGGTTACTTTTTGTATCAAGACAAAAGTGACAGAAAGTTGGGGAATTTAAGTTTTTATGATGTGTGGTCTCTGTCCATAATGATCGAGGAATGTCTATTTTGACATTAACCCTTTGCCCATACTTTCCACATTTTATTTTCCAATCTGACGGGATTGAATGTTTGTTGTATAGCATTTCATTATGGGTACGACCCCGTGGGGTCAGAATTGCAAATCATTTGTTTTTTAGAAATATTTGACCTCTTTTGAGGTTAGATTGCCCCCGATCGTTGCAGTTTATGACGGAGATGCAGTATAACAGGAATTTGCAATCCATCCGCTCTGACAAATTTCTAAAAGTGTGATAGTTTCACTATCCTCATAATATGTACGGACATAAAATTGGTTATTTTTCTTGACATATACAGAAGATTGTGGATGATGATCAGATCGAAGTCACAGACTTCGATCATCACAGTCAGTCCAAAAACCAGCGAAAGCGGAATGTCGTGGGGTGGATGGATGTAATCATCCCACGACTGGAGTGGTGCGGAGCACCGCCTTTTTGGACTTCATTTTGGTTACTTTTGTATCAAGACTAAAGTGATAGAAAGTTGGGGGTAATTTAAGTTTTTATGGATGTACTTGGTCTTGTCCATGTTGATCAAGGTATAGTCTATTTTGACATTAACTTGGCCATACTTTCCAATTTTTATTTTCTAATCCTGGACGGGATTGAATGTTTGTTGTAAAGATTTAATATGGGTACGACCCCGTGGGGGTCGAATTGTAAATTATTTATTTTTTAGAAATATTTGACCTCGTTGAGGTCAGATTACCCCCGATCGTTGCAGTTTATGACTGAGAACAAAATTAGAAGCAATTTCCGTATGCCGGCGCAAATTTCCAAGCTTGTCCTCGACTCACCACTTTTGCCTGTATTAATTAGCCATAGTAACTCTCCATCGAAGTAAAAGCTACCCCGAACATAAGATTAGTCAAGAACAGATAGACGCAAACAAGGGGAGTCAAATATAAGCCTATTAATCATAAATCTTACCATCATATTCGAAATGATACACCAAAACAGTATCTCTTTATGAATAAAAACCCTTAACTCTCCTTTCTTTAACTAGTGTATCGCCAATTGAAACTAAATATTTGAATGTTACATCCAAAAGGACCACCTTACTATAATACTTACTTTTTAATTTGGTAATAGGGTTAATGCCTTTTTATTACATATTCTCTTCCCACTACCCGGTTTGTTTTGTAATATAATATTAAAATGACCTTTCTATACTGGTTCGCAAGAATTCACAATCACCACATGAAATCATTGTTGATATAATGCTTAAAACAAAATAACTTAAAATACAACTTCATGTCTGATTGAGTAATAGCCAATAGGCTGTTCTGAAATAGAGCATTGAAAAACTAGATAACTCACGTCCGCTCTCCAAGTCCTCATCCAATTGAAAATGTATGAAACCCGTTT
>JADKKF010000005.1 GCA_016720635.1 Saprospiraceae bacterium | reverse complement strand
TCCGTTGCTGGCATTAACATTCCCAGGATTGTAGCCCTTACGAGTATCAATGGTTTACGCCCCCACCACTTGCCTAAACCTGTAAGGGTTTGGCCTTGCACTGCTTTGCGTTCTTTATAGCTTTCCTTAGAAATTTTACTTACCGGAAACTGAACTTCTATGAATGATAAATCTTGACTCATTTTTGTGTTTGATAGTTTTCTATGGCATCATTAACATATTGGTCAAAAATGCTACGTTGTTGATATTTGTCTGTAACCGGATTTTCAGTTAATGCATATCGGATGGCGGTACGCCAACCGTATTTTGTATTTGCTTCGCCTGTGCTTGCATTGGTCATTGTATACAACCACCAACGTTCTTCGGGTTTTAAACCTTGCCAATTTTTTATAGCAGTAGGAATAACCTTTAAATCACAATCTTCAATTGCCCAGCAGAGTAAAGTGAGTTCTTTACCAAACAGGCGTTGCATAGCATTTTGCCCTTGCTTCCATGATGCACTTTTTTGGCCGTATTCCTTTAACCGTTGATTGAACTCTGTCTTAACAGATGTTTCAATTTCTTTCCACTTTGTTCTTGTTAATTCACATTTTAAACGGTCAAATCGTTGGTCAATCTTCTGGTCAGGTGGATCGAACATGGAAAGTTCGCCTGAAATCTTATTGGTTTCTTCATCTTCTGTTCCCCACTCAAACCGTTCGTAAATCAATACTTTTCCGGTTGCATTTTTAGGAATTATAATCAGAAAATGATGTTTAGATTCGGAAGGATCAAAACCAAATCCAATATGCTCTTTTGTTTTTGCCATGACACGATGTTTTATTGGATTATTTCTTCTTGTTTAATATTACTTAACTGCATTTGCTTGTCTGCCATCCAGTCTTCAAAAGATTGCCCACTTGGGAACAGAACGCCACCCAACTGAAGAGATGTTTCAAAATCTGTATTGGCATTCATGGATGTCCTCATGAAATCTATCTGTGCTTCCATTTGTTGCTTCGATAAATGAAGGGATGCATCGAAGTTTACAGATGACCAGTATTCTTTGCCATTTACTTTAAATGTGAAATTAAAAAACACTTCGGCAAATGTTGCTCCGTGCTTTTCAAAAAGGGCTAACTCTTCATAAGTACTTTTGTTGTTGTTTGTTTTATACATACCCCTCTTCTGATAAGTAAGTGGTTTCACTTTGTCAATTTTAAAGCCTTCAGGCTTGCTCCAATTTATTGGGATGTCTAATTTGTCCGAGTAGATGCCTTTCTTTTCTGCAATAGCCAATACAAATCTGGAATCTTTAGGGATGATGAAATCACCTGCGTAAGTTGCTCCATTTTCTTTTGGGTCACTGCCATCGGTGGTGTATAAAATTTTCGCATCTGTGGCTGATGCTTCTAACTTAATTTTCTTTTCATCCCCTGCATCGTATGTATTGAAGCGAAGATTGAGCTTGTTTACCCACTTGTAAGGCTTGCCTGTTTCTTGCACACCTTTGCTGTCTACACATAGAAACCAGACAACCATTTCTTCAGTTTTCCAGTTATTGAAATCCGTTATTTTATCAGATGCCAATGTTGGAGCCTGGTCAAATTCATAATGCACTACATCGCCAAACTTGGGTATAATTTTAAGTACTGCTTCGCTTTTGTTTTTATCAGACCATGTAGCTTGCACAGTGACTGAGGTTTCTTCTTTTGGCGGATTTTTCTGAATATAGTTGCCAGCTTGAAACCAAATACTTGTACGAAGGCAGTAATCAATTAATTCATCCAATGCTTTGGGATGATGCCATTGCCATGCAGGATTTGATGCAGCCCTGTTCTTTAAATCCTCTCTTCGCATTTCGTCTAAAGTGAAAAGCCGTTGCAAACATTTTTCTTTAAAGCCGTTCCCCTTTGGATCTTCTGCTGTAAACTTTTGTCTGTCGGTCAAAACCTTTTTTATTTGGTCTTCACCATTGTAGTTGTTGCCTTTAAAATCCATCAAAAACTCTGCATCTACTAATTTATCCTGACCACGAAAGTTGAATGGGTAATACAATTTCACAAACGTTTCTCTTGCAGAGGATAAGAATTGTTGGCCAATCTTTATCTCACGGTCAACAGCCATTTCAAATTGAGGATTATTTTCTGCTACTCTTTCACTTCGCATGGAAGCAATGATGCGTTGTATTGCCTTATATTCTTTTGCTCTACGAAGCAAATTGTCCATTGTATTTCTATCACCAGTTAGAAACATCACCCTGTTTTTATATTGGGTGTCGTCATATAAACGAACCAAATCAGGATTCAATCCAGACCCTGCAATATTTGGTTCAAACAAAACCAAATGAATCTTATCCTCTTCAAGTTTTATTTGGTCAATTGCAGGAAATACTAAAACTCTCTGATAGCAATCGCTTAATACTGGTTTAAATCTATCTTCTAAAAACTTTCTGATTTCAAGCCTTGCACTTTCTTCATCATAGCCATCAACCAAACTGTTTAATTCGGCAATCAGGTTTCGTACATTTTGGAAATGTAATCTTCCGTCCTTATCTGAATGTATGTACCATGCCTGAGAAATAAATTCTTCAAAAGCATTGCGGTAACTGGTAATGTCTTTATCTGGCTCAACAAGATACCCAACCAATTCACTTTGAGTTAAACCTAATAGAGCATTTGGAACATCTGCAAGTGAAGCAACCAATAATAACTTAGCAACCTGTGAAATAAATTCAATTTTGTATTGAGCATCTATTAACTCGGCAGTTGCCCTGCTTTCATTAGCAATGTCTTTACTTATTGCATTACCCAATGAAGGTTTTATTTGAGTAATTGTAGTGTTCATGCCTGATTCATTCAGGTCAATATCATATGCATTTACAAGAAATCTTTTCTCTGCTAAACCTGAAGACCACATTGATGTTACAACCTTTCTCATCAAACGGATGAGGTCACGGGTTTGCTGAAAATTTTGATTTTCCCTAAAGCGTTCATACAATTCCCTTATGGATGGATGAAAAGGATATGACTCTTTTATGCCGGTGAAAAGTTTATCTGCATTGTAATTTGTAAAGCCAAGATTTTTTGCTTCCTCAACTTTTGATTTGTATGCAACAGCAATTTCATTTACTACACTTTTATCTGGTAACTGAGCAAATAATTTCGTTCTGAGAATATCATAAATTTCATCAGAAGAACTTCCAACCGGCTGTATATCTAATGCAAAGCGATTTACTTCGCCTTCTAAGTTTGAAAAGGAAGATTGCAGTAATCGAGTGCCGCTTTGATAATTTGCTTTTAAATCAGAAATGACAATCAATACATTGGATAACTCGGTTCTATTTAATGCATTGAATAAATTGGCCAAAGCTGTAGTTGAAACGATTGCCAAATCACCTTGCCCAACAGTAATTGTTTTTGCATTTTCAAGATAGGGAGGCAACTCATCTAAAAGTATAAGTTTTGGTGTACCCTTCAACATATTAATCCATTCACTTTGTCCTGGTGCTCTAAGGCCGCCTTCCCACAAAGATTTGAACTCAGTTTCTTTACCCAACTGACGAGCTATCTCACCCCAAATACCGTTTGGCGTATTGCTCTCACGACCTGAAAAGGCTAACACCTCAACTGGTCCTAATCCATCATCTTTATATTCCTTACCGATTATCTGTTTTCTAAAATCAGGATGTTTGGCAATTAAGCCAAGAGAAATCATGTTATGGGTTTTACCACCACCCATGCTTTGAGTTAGCTTAATTAATTGCTGTTGACTCTTGCCTTTAAACCGTTCAAATGCAGTACTAAAAAGTACTGCCATCCCTTGTGTTTTGTAGTTTGTTTCAAAAAACAAAGCTGGGTCGATACGATTTTCAATTAAATCGGTGATGTCTTGAACATCAGTATCGTGTTCAAATGTTCGGGGTATACAAAGTTTTTTAATGATTCCATTTTTATCGTATTGTTCGTTTTATTTGATGATTATTAGGCAAAAATGCTTTTAAGTATTTCGTTATTTCTTACGTTGTTTTAAGTTTATTTTTTTCTCCGCCACTTGCATTGCTTGGTTTGCCATTTTTTCATCTTTTACAACCTCATAAATTTGGTCGGCTAACCATAGCGTCATTAACTCATCGCTACTGGCTTTGAGTATTTCGGCAAGGATTGGTATCTGTTCCCGTTTGAGTTGCCGCAACCCTTTTTCAATTTTACTCAGTTGAGCTGTGTCCATTTCAAGCAATGGTGCAACCTGCCGCAGGTATAAATGCTGCTTCTCCCTGAGAGTCCTGATTTTCTCACCAAATTGGCTGTTCATCGTTTTAATATTGACTTGTCAAATATTGGCAAATATAAGAAAACAAAAGCAAAGAGTTACTAAAAAAAGTAGTATGTGAAAAAGTTTTGAGTAAGTGGGGAAATGAGGATTTGAGGAAAAGTAGCACCTTTCAGAACTACGTTCGTATCCTTGATAATCTTTGAATATTCGGTTATCCCCAAAAGGGGGAAGCAAAATAGGATAGTGAGGGTATCTCCTCATATCCTTAAATCCTCAAATAGGAACTATTGAGGATTTTTGGCGTTGGGGTTGGTGTACTGGTCGTGACCATCGTACTGGATAATATCAGCATCTTTAAACTCCTTGATGTAGCGTTGTGCTGACTTGTCGGTAATGCCCAAACTTAGGGCTGTGGCTACATAGGTTTGGCGGTTGAAGTGGTAAGGCAGGTTTTCTAAAAACTGCTCTTTCTTGTGCTTTGGTTTGGGCTTGTAGGTTTCCTGGGCTATTTGAGAATACACATAACTGCTATGCTTTACCAGTATGGTAATCATATCCAACGTGTTTTGAAAGTCGGTATCGTTGCAATAAAGGTTTGTGGTAATTTCTCCATCTTCCATAATTCGGAGTGCTGAAAAAATCATCATTATACGGAAGGCAATTAAGCCCAAACGCCTTACTGAACTGATAATCTCCTCTTCTTGGATATTGACATACAGGGTTTGCATTTTCTCAAAGAATTGATTGAACTGCAATTGCTGTGATGGGGTCAAAGAAAAGTGTACATCGGGGTTGGCTTGTAAAGTTTGGTACAAACTGAAAAACTCATTGCCCAGCTTTTCAAAATGCACATCTAAACCGTTCTCGGTTTTAGAGGCAAATACATCTTTCCAAATCAATTTCATATTCATTACATAGAACATAAAACGGCTGAACAAACCATTTTCAGCATTTGGAATGAGGGTTGTAATTTGCTTGGGAGTACCTGAAAGTAAAGCTGATAAACAAGGTCTGTCAATTTCAACATATTCCTTGTCTGTTCTGCGATAATATGAGATAGGTTCGTGTTGAAAAGCATTGCGAAAACCATCGCTAAAGTCTCCGTAATCGCTTTTAAATGCTTTGGCAAGGGTATCACCCTCTGTTTCAAAAATAAGCCCTCTTTTGTCGCTATCGCCCAATATTTCTAAAAAGCCTGTTGCACTGTTATTGGCAGGAATGAACAACATTTTTTGAGGTGGTTTCTGTGGCTTTTCGGTGTTGGCATCTTTACCCTTGTTTGCGTTGTACTCTTGCATATCCACCTCAAACTGTTGCTTCATTATCTTGGCTTGGTTTCTTAGTGCTAAGTGTATGGGTTCAACCAATTTTCGGCAATGAATTAAAATACCTTTCCCTGCTGATGCTTTGGCAGAAATGAAAATGAACAGGTTTGTATTTACTGGATTGTCGCCATACTTACCAATGAGTTTAGGAAATGCCACACTTAATGTAACCAATGAACCTAACAATAAAATATCCCTTTCTTCTTTGGTGGTGGCTACTTCTGTGATGTGTTTTAAAAACTCTGGTATTGTGTCAAACACTGCATCGGGCAAAGTTGGCATTTGTTCTTCGGGCTTTGTTTCCTCTTGATCCGTTGCCTTTTGCTTGGGTTCAAACTTTTTGTGTTCTTGGGTGTGGTGTGAATAGGCACTATTTACGGCAGTCTTAATTTCTCTTTCAGATAAATCAAAATGCTGTGTACATAGTATTTCAGTATCGGATTGCGATAAACCAACTCTGTTGCAATTAGAAGCAAGCAGATAAATATAATTATTTCTGTTTCCATCGGTGTATGATGCTTTTTGGTTTGTGAATTGAATTTGTTGATTGAATAAAAATGTGATGTTGAGGTCTTCGGGTTCTGCCTGTTCTATTGGAACAACTGGAGCAATAGCCGTAGGCGTTTGCGATTGTTGTTCTTGAATGAATTGGGGCAAAGCCACAATGAATTTCTCGTTTTGGATGGTTCGGTATGCGTTGGGGTCGTGGCTCATAAAACAAAGCCTTGTAACATCTTTGCAGCTTGGGTCTGCCTTTAGTCCTGTGGCATCTTCATAATACTTCTGCACTTGCAAATAAGCAATGTCGTGGTGTTCCAGTTCTGTGCTTACCTCAACAAATACTTTTAAGCCGTTGCCACTTGGACTGATGAAGCAAAGTGATGTGTAGGAGATTTTACTAATGATTGCAAACGCAGTTTGCAATTGCTCTGGTGTTAGTTTGTCAAAATCTAAATGCACAAAGCCACTGTACATTTCAAGAAAAGGCATTTGCCTTTTTTCGCTGAATACAGCCGAAGGCGTAAAAGCTAATAACTGTTTCTTTTTGTTGTCGGCTTCTGCCTTATTGCCCTGTGCAATAAGATTGCGGATTTCTTCTACTTCCGTTTTGTACTTGTCGGAAATAATGTCTTTACCTATCAGCAGTAGAGATTTTTTTTCTACCGGGATAGTAAAGTTTTTAAATATGGTACTTGATGCCATTTCTTTTCTTTCTTATCGGTTAAAAAATTCTATTTGCGTTTGTTCTTGAGTATGTACTCGGTAGCCATAGCATCAATTTCATCGGTTGATGATTGACGGTTACGCTGCAACCAGTCGTCTAACTCGGAACGCTTGAAATAGAGTTTCTTTCCCTGGGGACAGAAATGGGGAATACTCTTTGTACTTGTAAGTTTGTACAAATGTGAGGGGCTTACATCAAGGAATGTGCAAGCCTCGTTGAAGTTTAATACTGTTTTTGCAGTAAGTTTTGCTCATCTAATTTGTTTGCAATTTCTGTGAGCTTGTCGAGAATTAAATTTTCTGTTGCCATCTTTTTATATTTTTAAAATTGATGGAACAAAACTCTACAATGCAGCAGGGGCAAAGGATTAGAGTGTTATATCTCATTGAGATAACTCCCTAATCTCACTATTTTTTATTTCATTTGGTTGATTATGTTGTCAATGGTTGACTGATTTTTGGGGCTTTCAATTTTGTTTGAATACAGATTTTGAGCCTTTAAAAGTTTGTTGGTCTTTGTATAAAACAAACCTGATTTTTCAAGTGCTGTTGGTGTTAGATTATTGAAGCTGGCACTAAGTTTATCAATGATGTATCTAAGCTGCACTGTTTCGCAACCGAAATACACTTTGTGCATTTTGGTAGTGAGTGCCTTTGATGTTAGAATAGTTACTAAATGGTCTGTGGTACATTTTTCCTCATTCAATAACTCTACTTGGTTTACTAATGAAGTGATGGTGATTTCAGTTTTGCTTCTGTGCCTTTAAAGCCAAATGATAGTTTCTCTTTGGTGGTTGGCTTCTCTGCTTTCTCTGTTTCAATTTCAACTTTTACTATTTCATTTATCTGTGCCTTTGGTAAATTCAAATCCAACAAATAAAAATCTTCAATACTGGTGGGGCTGTCAATACTGGCTTTGCTCAATTCCTGTATATCAAAAAATAAAATAGTGAGGTGTTGCCTTAATAACTGCAATACAAAATGAGGTAACGAGCTTTGCTCGGTAGGTGCTTCCTCAAATCCTCTTTCCTTAATCTCCTTAACTGTGTTTACTGTAAGTGCTTTGATGTTCTTTAATGCAATGGTGGTGTGGTACACTATATCCACCTTCTTGCTGTACTTCTGCATTTTGGTATTAAAAGCATTGTAAACACGAAGTGTTTCAAGGCTGATAACTGCATTATAAAACTTGCTTACTTCATCGCTGTAAGCTGGAAAATCTATTGCGTAGCAATGGTTTTCAAAGTGCTTGTACCCTTTGTATTTTGCTTTGTAAGCCATTTGGAGAGGTCGGAATAATCAGCCAACAATATTTGAAGCTGTTGCACCAACTCGGCTTCTGTGGTGGGTTCTTTACTGCCTACCTTTTTTTTTTTTCTCGTTGATGGCTTTTGTGCCTTTGGCATCAAAAGTCCAGGGCATAAGTTCTTTGAACAAAATGCTATTCAATATTTTTATTTCCATTATAAGCCAATATTTATTTTGTTAGCTGCTACTGTTTTCTTTTCATCAATTACATTAGCATAAATCTGTGTTGTTTTTAAATGCCTGTGTCCAAGCAATTTTGATACTGTGAAAATATCAGTACCTAAAGTAAGCTGCAATGTGGCGTATGTGTGCCTTGCACAGTGGAAAGTGATGTGCTTTTCAATTCCTGCCTTTATCATCCATCTGTACAAATCAGCATTGCGACTATCGGAGTAAATCAAATCAGGAAATACCGGGTCGGCTGGCTTTCCTTTTTCTCCTAATAAATTATAGGCTTCATCAGATATGGGCAATGTTTCAGATCCTTTTGTTTTTTGCTGTACGAAACGGATGTAATGCCCTAACTCGGTTGATTGTTGCATTTCACTCCATTTCAATTTCTGAATATCGCTGAAACGCAAGCCTGTAAGACAAGCAAAAATAAAAGCCCTTTTCATCAACTCGTTTTTACATTCGGTTTTGGCTAAGGTCTTTAATTCATCAAGGGTTAAAAACTCTCTTACTGGTTCGCCTTGTGGCAAGCCTTCTACCATTTCGGCAGGGTTGGTTTTCAATATGCCATCCCTCACAGCTTGTTTGAGTGCTGCTCTGAACTTATTGAAGTAACTGTATTTGGTATTGGTTGAAATTGCCTTTTTGGTTTTGGTACTGGCTTCTTTCAATAGGTAATCCCTGAAGCCATCAACAAAGGCTTTATTGATTTGGTTAAATTGTATATCTCTTGGGCAATACTTTTTCAAGTGCTTTATGGTACTATCCCAATTGCCATAATTCCCTTTGCTGTCTTTTCTCTTTTCAGCCAATGCCTCCATATACATAATGAAGTACGTTTTTAGCTTCTCCTTATCGTGGAAATCATAAGTGCTGTTTTGTATCTCCAAATGCCTTTTACTGCGGATGGTTTCAGCCAATGCCAGTATCTTTTTATTTTCTTCTTTTACTGCATTGGTGAGCTTCCCTTTTTCGGGGTCGGGTGTTAGGTACAAATTCAAATACTCATATTGGCGTTTGCCGTTGGAGTAGTACTCTAAGTAAAGGCTTATTTTATCGCCTTTGAGCCGTTGTCTTAATGTTACTTTCATTTTCTTATCAGTTAAATAAATTATCAATTGAAGCCCTTTTGATGATGGTGCGACTGCCCAGCTTTGCCACCGGCAAACGATTACTTTTTATCATCCGTTGAATGGTCCATCTGCTTGCACCCAAAAGGGTAGCAACTTCCAGTATGCTTAAAAATTCTTTCTCTCTTAAATTAGTGTGATTACCTGCTATCGGGTTGGATAGGGTTTCAGTAGCAACTACTGGAGAAGCGGAAACAATTTTGCTTTGTTGGTTCTTAAATTCTGCGTTTACCTTTTCTTCTCGTTTGGTTTTCTTGTAGGCAGCACTATTGCATTTATGGCCACAATACTTCGTTGTGGTCTTTTGGGCTATGAAAGCCTTACCACAATGATTACAGAATTTAGGAAGTTTAATTGTACTACTCATTTGTTGCTACTTGTTGCAGTATGTTGCTGGGTGGTGCTACTTGGTGCATTATTTCGCCTGACTTCCATCAAACTGATATGTGGGCAACAAAATAGCCAATTGGGCAACAACTGGGCAACAAATATAAGTAAAAAAGTAGAGTTGGGCAACAAAAAAGAGAAAGAAAAGTGTACTGAAACTCAACAAAAACAGGCACTTAACAAACAAAAGAAAGTAAATTACTTTCCTATACAAAAATCTCGAAAGATGATGTCCAGTAAATCGTCGGTTTGAATCTGGCCCGTTAGGCTGCCGAGATGGTGGAGGGCGAACCGCAACTCAGACGCTATAAAATCATGCGTGTCCTCGTGCTCTAAACACTCCAAAGCTTTTTCAAGGGCTTGCTTGGTCGCACTGAGCTCTTGTATATGGCGACTATTGACTACTAGGGTGTTGAATGGTTTTATTTGACCTTTGATATGATCAATAATCCTGGTTTTAAGTGTATCAATACCCGTTTTGTTTTTTGCGGAAATATGTAAATCTGCTTGGACTTCAAGAGGCCCAGCTAGGTCGCTTTTGTTGTGAACGGTGAGTATTAAACTGTCCTTTTCACTGTGTTCAAGCAATATCGAGTGCATTTCTGCGAAGCCATCTTTTTTATCAAAAATATGTAAAATGATTTGTGCCTTTTTTATTGAATCCAAAGCGCGATCAATTCCCATTTTTTCGATGACATCCTCCGTTTTTCGGAGTCCTGCGGTGTCGATGAACCTTATCTTGTACCCATCCCACACTACAGTATCTTCGATGGTGTCTCTGGTAGTTCCCGCGATTTCGGAAACTATGGCTCTCTCTTCCCCTAGGAATACATTGAGCAATGTTGATTTCCCAACGTTGGGTTCGCCTATGATAGCGATAGGAATTCCGTCCTTTATCACATTCCCAAGCTTGAAAGACGCTATAAGCTGGCTGATCTTGTTGATACTTGATTTCAATAAAGTACTCAGTTCCTGACGATTGGCAAACTCCACATCTTCTTCTCCAAAATCCAATTCCAACTCCAAGAGGGCCGCCAATCTCATGATGCCTTCACGCAACTGAACTATATCCTGACTGAATCCCCCTTTCAACTGATTCATGGCTATTGCGTGAGCTGCCTTGTTGTCGGAAGCGATGATATCTGCCACGGCTTCAGCTTGTGCCAAGTCCATCTTGCCATTCAAAAAGGCTCGCATAGTAAATTCTCCGGGTTGGGCATGTACACAGCCATTTGCGAGGCACAATTGGATGATTTGTGCGATAATATAAGGCGATGCGTGACAGTGTATCTCAACGGAATCCTCCCCAGTATAGGACTTTGGACTCTTAAAACTTGAAACCAAACATTCGTCAATCAATGCCCCTTTGTTATCAATTATTTTCCCAAAAAATATTTCATTCCCTTTAGTAAATTGTATTTTATTATTCGAAAAAAAATGTCCAATGACATCGAAAGTTTTCTTACCCGAAATGCGGATATTAGCTATTGCCCCACCCTGCCCTGAGGCTAAGGCAACTATCGTATGATCCAGCTGAATGTCTAAAAACATGAATTCTTTCTTTTATCAAATGCTATCGCAAAATAAAATTTGGTTAAATATGCGTTAAATTCTTTTTGCAAAGCTAATAATTTTTAATTTTGCATTATAATAATTTATCCCTGTATGAACGTGCTTTTTGTTTGCTTAGGCAATATTTGCCGATCACCCCTCGGCGAGGGAATTCTCAAAAATATTTGTGACCATACGGGCTTAGACTGGAATATTGATTCTGCGGGTACAGGAGGATGGCATGCTGGTGAATCTCCTGACCATCGCTCGATCAAAGTAGCTGCTAAGCACGGTATCGACATTCATCAACAACGTGCGCGACAATTTAAGCAGGATGATTTTGACAAGTTTGACCACATCATCTCGATGGACAAATCCAACTTCAAGGACCTTACATCTCTGACTTCTGACCCCAATCATTTGGCCAAAATTTCATTGATGATGGACTTCGACACCGCTTCTACTTTTAGAGATGTACCCGATCCTTATTATGACAATCGATTTGATCTGGTTTTTGAATTGGTGACCAATGCATGCAATGGTTTTGTGCAAAAATTCGCTGAGGTGCCTATTTCATTGTTATATTGAGATTAGGGTGATTACAAATGACATTTTATCATTATATTTGCCCCCCGAACCATATTTTTATTGATATTAAAAAATTTATTTTATGAAGTATTTGAGTTTAATCCTTGTTATCGTTCTTGCTATTTCATGTAAAAACGACCCCAAATCAACAACTGCCGCTGCTACTTCCCCATCTGAAGCAGCCAATGCTGCAGCAAATCCCCAAAATGCTACAAACCCAACTGTCGATCCCAATGCAGCTTCTACCACAGCTACTGGACCTACTACTACCATGAAATTTGATTCTGATACCTATGATTTTGGAAAAGCCAAAGCGGGTCCTAAATTCAAACACCGTTATGAATTTACCAATACTGGAAATGAAAAATTGATCATCAGCACCGTTAAACCTGGTTGCGGATGTACTACGACTGACTATACAAAAGAACCAGTAGAGCCAGGTAAAAAAGGTTTCATCGAAGCTGTATTCAACTCTGAAGGTCAATCCAGCGGTCCAAAGATCAAAACCATCAACGTTATAGCCAATACCAATCCTCCACAATCTGTTTTGACGATCAAAGGAGAATTGACCGATGGTGCACAGCCAAAGACCATAAAGACTGACGGACACTAGTTTTAGGTCATCAATTTTTTACAAAACCCATTAATATCCTTCACTCATGTGTGGCATAGTAGCTATTTTCAATATTAAATCAGACCTAGAGCGGTATAGGCAACAAGCCCTCGAAATGTCAAAAAAACTGAGACATCGGGGCCCAGATTGGTCTGGTATTTTTTGCGAAAATAATACCATCTTAGCACATGAACGTCTTGCAATTGTAGATCCAGCTTCTGGGAAACAACCATTGTTCTCTAAAGATCGAAGGCTTGTACTGGCAGTAAACGGAGAAATATACAATCATCAAGAAATCAGGGATCGCCTGCAAGACAAGTATGAATTTCTCACAAACTCCGATTGCGAAGTAATCCTCGCACTTTATCGCGAGAAAGGAAAAGATTTTCTCGAAGACCTCAATGGGATTTTCGCCTTCGCACTTTATGACCTAGACAAAAATGAATTTTTAATCGGCAGAGACCATATTGGTATCATTCCACTTTATCAAGGTTGGGACGAATTTGGTACCTATTACGTTGCTTCAGAACTTAAAAGTTTGGAAGGATATTGCAAGAAAATAGAGGTATTTCTACCTGGACATTATTACCATTCAGTGGACAATGAGCCTCAGAAGTGGTACGCAAGAGACTGGATGGATTTCGAAGCAGTTAAGGACAATCAAAGCGACATAAATCTTATCCGCAAAAGCCTTGAAGCTGCTGTTCATAGACAACTTATGTCCGATGTGCCATACGGTGTACTATTATCTGGAGGACTCGACTCTTCGATCATCTCCGCCGTTGCCAAGAAATATGCAGCCAAAAGGATTGAATCTGGGGATACTTCCGAGGCTTGGTACCCACAATTGCACTCTTTTGCAGTAGGCCTAGAAGGCTCTCCTGACCTCAAGGCTGCTAGGATTGTTGCCGATCATATTGGATCGATTCACCACGAAGTTCATTTTACCATCCAGGAAGGATTGGATGCTATAAGAGATGTAATATACCACCTAGAGACTTATGATATCACTACCATTCGGGCATCCACACCCATGTATTTGATGGCTCGAGTTATTAAGTCTATGGGTATTAAAATGGTGCTTTCAGGCGAAGGTTCCGACGAGATTTTTGGTGGATATTTGTATTTCCACAAGGCACCAAATGCAGAAGAATTTCACAAAGAAACCGTAAGAAAACTTGACAAGCTGCATCTTTACGACTGCAATCGTGCCAATAAAGCATTAGCTGCTTGGGGTGTCGAGGGCCGTGTTCCATTTCTAGACAAAGAGTTCATGGATGTAGCCATGCGTTTGAATCCATCTGATAAGATGGTCGCACCTGGAAAAATCGAGAAATGGATCCTGCGAAAAGCCTTCGAAGATCTGCTCCCAGCTTCCGTTGCTTGGCGCCAGAAAGAACAATTCTCTGACGGCGTGGGATATAATTGGATTGATAGCCTCAAAGCCTTGGTCAACGAGCAGGTCTCTGACGACCAACTTGCGAGTGCCAAATACCGATTCCCTTTACAAACGCCCAGTACCAAGGAGGAATACCACTATCGAAGCATTTTTCAGGAGTTATTTCCTTCGGATGCAGCCGCACTTTGCGTTCCTTCCGTGCCCAGCGTTGCGTGTAGCTCACCCGTTGCACTCGCATGGGACATCGCTTTCCAAAACATGAACGAGCCTTCTGGGCGCGCTATTTTGACGGTCCATCAAGACGCTTACGAGGAGTCCTTGGCAGAGAATTAGTCCATATTTATTGGGTGTCCCCCTCACTCGTTTTAGAACGAGCTCGGGTCGGGTGCTGCACGACTTCATTTCATTGCGGTCATGCAGACTCATCTTCGATGATCGTTACGCCCCCTGACACGGGAAATCCTAGACTTTATTTGAGTTTATCGACTATAAATTCAACCTTTCGATTTTTTTGGCGATTGATTTCAGTATCATTTGGAAATTCATTTTTCGTAGCTCCAAGTCCTTTGTATTGTAGCCTATGAAATGCAACGCCCATTTTTAGTAAATATTTGTAAATAGCGTATGCCCTTTTCTCTGACAATTCTTGATTGTATTCTTGTGTACCCGTATTGTCAGTATGTCCAATTATTGTGATGCACATCGTAGGATATTTCTTTAGGATGGCGATGAGTTTACGCAGTTCCGTGTAAGACCTTGGCAAAAGTTCCCAACTCTCGATTTCGAAATAAATATTATTCATCACATAAGTCTTGCCTTTGACCATTTTTTGGTTCAATAAGTCGTTTTCGCCATATTCTACAGGAATTATAGGCTTAACTTTACGCAATAGGATTTTGTCCAAATAATAATATGCATAATTATTAAAACCTCTCTGGCGTATTACTTGGGTGTTTTCATCGTTAAAAAAATTGCCAAAGGTCAGGTAGTTATACTCGCCTTTAGCTTCAAAAGTTCCGCTTATTTTTTTCCAAGTCTTCGCCTCCAAAGGGCTGTTAATTTGAAAGGCTGGTGTGAGCTCCATAAGGACATCTTCGACTTGATAATTTCTTTGATATGAAAATCCAAATCCAATATTATTGATAGCCAAGCTATTGGGCAGTTGTTTTATAAAAAATTCAAAATAGTATTTTTGACCTGTCACCAAAGGCTCAATGAGCTGAATTTCGATATATTCTCGACAATGTGGTTTGCCATTTTGGCATCCATACATAGTTATACCCACCATATTGGCTCCGTCGTAGGGATTTTCCTTGCTAAATCCATTATTCTGCCAAGAATTGGGTACTTTAACCTTGGGACAATAGACATCCGGCGAGGCTGCAGTAGGCGAATACCAATATTTCATCACCCGATTGAATTGTTTCCCGTTATAAAACCAACCCAAAGGGTGATTATCCAATAATTCAAAGCTGTTATTAGGAACGATATTGTAAAGGGAATCTAACAATATTTTACTTTGCCCTGCTCCTGAAAAAGAACCTAGCATAGCCACGATTACTAAACAAGGTAAAGATAGGTATCTAACCCAATCCCCTTTGAATATGGGCAGAATACCAATATTTATATACCTTATTTTTGACACCTCATCTTTATATTAATGGCCTCCTTCTACCCCAAGATTGTCGACATCAATTCCCTGTTTGTTCAAAATTCCTTTTACCAAATACGCAAATAATGCCAGATAGGCAAAACAAACCACGGTGATCCAATACGAAGAGTGAATTCCAATGATATCCGCTAATTTTCCTTGGATTGGTGGTATAATTCCACCTCCTAAAATCATCATAATCAAAAATGCGGCTCCCTGATTGGTGTATTTACCAAGACCAGCAATAGATACGGCAAAAATACAAGGCCACAAAATCGAACACCAAAGTCCTCCACTTAGATATGCAAAGATAGCCACTTTTCCAGTGGTAACCATTCCCACCAACATGCATATCACTGCTAAACTACTAAATATCAACAGATTGCGGGCTGGTTTGTCCTGTCCAAAGAAAAAAGCTGCTATTTGAATTGCAATAAAAAATATATACACATAGAATGGCGACATATCATTCGAAGCGATGGTATTGACTAAAATTATTACACCAAATGCCACCATCGGTACTACTATCAAAGCTATCTTTTTTCCCATATCTGAAAGGCTGAAAAGATTTATGGAACCTGCCCATCGACCTATCATCAAACTCCCCCAATAAAGCGAGATGTATGGAGAAATATTATTGGTATCTATACCGCCCATCGAATCAAGTTCCAAAAGGGCTCCTAGGTTGGATTGTATCGTCACTTCGACGCCTACGTAGGTAAATATCGCCAACATCCCTAATACCAATTGTGGATATTTCATCGCACCCCAGCCGCTCTCAGACGATGATTTATTGTTTGCATACAGCAAAAGGAATATCACCAAACATAAAGCTCCAAGCAAATAATACATTCTTTTCATTTCTAAATCGAATAGTGCCTGTTTAGAAATATCGATTGGGAGATCCATATATGATCCAAAAACGGCCACAAAGGCAACCAAGAGCCCCGCAGTCATCACCGCCATCAACCATGCGGCTTTGTGGGCATGCTCCGTTTTTTCAAAACTATGTCCAGCTGGTACTTTTTTACTCATTCCAAATATAATGGCTGCTATTATAAACAATGCTCCTACACCTGCATACAATAAGCTGACATTGCCTAGCCCTAGACCCCTTTTTTGTTCCTCAGTAGCTGTCGCTGTTCCAAACAACAATAGTGATACCGCTATCGGTCCTATCATCGTACCAAAACTATTAATACCTCCTCCTAGATTGACCCTATTAGCCGCTGAAGACGGATCGCCTAAACTGATGGCAAACGGATTGGCCGCCGTCTGCTGGAGACTAAATCCTAAGGCTACCATGAATAACCCTAGCAACATGCCAGGAAAAGAGTGTGCATTCACCATTGCAATCATAATCCCCGCCCCTACTGCGCTAAATAATAATCCGTAAATGATGCTTCGCTTGTAGCCCCAAGAGCCTACAATATCTGAACCCCTAGCATTTCCTACCCAAAAAAGAAATAACGCACCAAGATAATACGCTATATAAAAAGCATAATCAACCAATTGACTCTGGAACTGATCCAAGTGGAAATAATCCTTACAAAAAGGGATAAAAACCCCATTGCCCGCAGCAATAAATCCCCAGAAAAAAAATACAATAATTAGGGTACTCATTGCTCCCCAGTTCGTTTTTGTTTGATTCATAATTTAGTCAATTTTTTTTGTTTTTAGATGGAAACAATTTTGGTTGATTCAGGTGCAATTTATGGTTTTTTTTAAAACTTATCCTTTGCATTTTGTTTAAAAGATACCGTATCAAATTAAAAATTTAATTCCATGTCCCAAATTCAAGAATTCAACGATTATAGAGCTAAAATGAATGAGCGATTATTGGCTCATGACAACAAGACTTTAAAAAGATTTTTCTCTCTAGATGGAGCTGCATATGAAGATGGTGCATTGCCTACTAAAACCAAAGAAATGCTAGGTTTGGTTGCATCCATGGTTTTACGGTGTGACGATTGCATCAAGTATCACCTTGGAAAATGCCACGATCAAGGTGTAAATAGAGATGAAATATACGAAATTTTCGCCATCGCCAATTTGGTAGGTGGTTCCATTTGCATTCCTCATACGCGTAGGGCGCTAGAATACTGGGATGAACTTTCTGAAGTTTAGACCATTTTTTTTATACTTATTATATTTCATCCATTATTTGTAGCCTTTCATAGAAAAAAAATCACAGTGTGTTTTATCTGTGGTATTTTTGCATCTCAAGGATTTTAGTTTTAAACAAAACAAAAGGGTAATGGATATTTTTTTTAACATTTTCAAACAAACTTTTTTTGCTTTAAGCACAAAGAGAAAAAGTCTATTGCTGCTAATTTTTCATTGTACTTTCTCTAGTTTAATGCATAGCCAAAAACCCATAACCTTAGAGGAATGCATCCAATTTGCCTTAAAAAACAACCTGAATCTTAAAAGTCTAAATATCCAAAAAGAACAATCTGCAGTCAATCTTTATGCCAATAAAGCTCAGCAATTGCCCAATCTCTCGGGTGCCTTTAGCGTAGGTTACAACCTCGGTCGAACCATTGACCCGACCTCCAATTCCTTCGCTACGCAGTCTTTGACTTCCAATTCAGTGTCTTTAAGCTCAAATATGATCCTTTTTCAAGGTGGGCAAATAAGAAATTCTATACATCAAGCCAAAAAACTCATGTCAGCAGCTAATTTGGACCTCGAGCAGGGAAGCAATGATGTAGCTCTTTCTATTGCTCAAGCCTATCTTCAAGTTTTATTCGCTGAAGAAAATATCATCAATGCCACTAGATCTTTAGATGGTTTTAAAAAACAATTGGAACAAACCGATAAATTAATCGCTGCTGGATCTAGACCCAAAAACGATCGCTTGGAAGTTTTATCTCAAATTGCCACGGGAGATCAAACATTGATTTCCTTCAAAAATACTTTAGAGACTAGCTATATCAACCTGAAAATAGCTATGGGTATGGATATGGACACCCTCCTTCAGATAGTTAAGCCCGATTTAGAGCTCCCCAAAGATGAAGCAGATATGGCACTCCTTTCGGTCTATAATATCGCTGTCCAAAATCAACCTTCAGTATTAGCAGGAAATTATAGAGAAGAATCCGCACTCCTAGGTATTCAAATAGCCAAAGGTCAGCGCTGGCCCACTCTAAGCGTTGGAGCAAGTTTGCAATCAAATTATGCATCGCTCGGCAAAGAACTGGATAAAGTAAATATCGTCAAAGGCCCAGAAACACCCGTTTTTATAAACGGAGATCCTGCAAATATTTCATTCTATCAACAAGAAGTTACTTTCAAAAATACCCCCTATCTTAAGCAATTAGATCAAAATTCAGGTCTAGGGATTTTTTTAAGTCTCAATATTCCCATCATTGACAATGGTCGTATAAAATCAAATATCGATAGAGCTCGGTTGAATTATGAATCAACCAAAATCCAAAACGATTTGAACAAACAAAATCTAAAGACAACGATTCAACGAGCCATTACCGACGTCTCCGCTGCTCGAAAGCAATATGAAGCCTCCGAGGCTGGAGAATTAGCCGCTAAGGCATTTTACGAAGATCTGAACAAGCGTTTCAAAATAGGAAATACAAATAATTTTGAACTTTCTAACGCCAAAATCAGATACGAAAACGCCACACTTAATAAATTAATCGCCAAATACGATTTGATTTTTAAAGCCAAAATCCTCGACTTTTATTTAGGCAAAAAGATTACCCTTTAATTCATCACATCCCTCCAAATTTTTTTATACATTATGTCCATACAAAATACCAAGAAAAAATCAAGATTGTGGCTCTGGGTAGCCCTAGTCGTCTTAGCTCTGCTCATCATCGGAGCCATATATAAAGGCAAAACTCGCAATGTCGGAGAAGTCGTCCAATCGGAGAAAGTCAGCAAAAGAACTATCCTTGAGACCGTCTCTGCCTCCGGCAAAATTTACCCCGAAAAAGAAGTAAAAATTTCCAGTGATGTCTCTGGCGAGGTAGTCGAACTTTATGTAAAAGAAGGAGATAGCGTCAAGATTGGCCAACTTTTGGCACGCATCAACCCCGATATTTATAAATCCGCAGTAGAAAGAGGAGTCGCAGGCCTCAATACCGCCAAATCCCAAAAAAGCGTTAACGAAACTCAAATCAATGCCTCCGAAGCCAGCGTTGAACAAGCTAAAGCACAATTGGAAAATGCCAGAAAATCTTTCAATAGATCAAAACAGCTTTTCACGGAAGGGGTCATCGCTCAAGCTGATTTGGACAACGCCTCCGTGACCCTTAAACAGGCTGAGGCCGCCCTCAAATCCGCTGAATCCAACCTTCGTTCTACCAAAGAAAGCGCATTTGCTTCCAAATATGGGATCCAAAGCTCCGAAGCTTCGCTCAAAGAACTCAAAACCAATCTGGCCAGAACCTCCATTTACGCCCCTGTAAGCGGAATTATCTCTAAACTCAATATCGAAAAAGGCGAGCGAGTTCTAGGTACTATCCAAATGGCATGTACAGAAATCATGAGAATAGCCAATCTCCATGCCATGGAGGTACAAGTCGAAGTCAGTGAAAATGATATCCTCCAAGTTGCCCTTAACCAAACCGCCGAGGTCGAAGTGGACGCTTACCTCGGAAAAAAATTCAAAGGTATTGTCACCGAAATAGCCAATAGCTCCAATAACTCAGGACAGGTTGTTCTCAATTCTGACCAAGTGACCAATTTTATAGTTAAGGTCAGTATCGATCCGTCCAGCTACGCCCATATCCTCAAGCCAGGGAATAAATTCCCATTTAGGCCAGGTATGTCCGCCTCCGTAGATATTTTGACCGCAAAAGAAGAAAATATAATAGCCATCCCAATACAAGCCGTTTCTGTCCGCGAGGAAGAATCCTCCAAGGATAAAATAGTCAAATCTATTCAAGAAATTGTATATTTGGTTAAAGGCGATACCGTCGCACAACAAGAAGTTACTACTGGCATTCAAGACGATAATTTTATCTATATCAAATCTGGTCTCAATGAAGGCGATGAAATCGTCAGCGGCCCTTATTCTGCGATCTCCCGTAAGTTAAAGAGCGGTGCTAAGATCAAAGTGGACAACAACAAGACCAATAAAAAAGAAGATTAAACCATGGACTTAAAGGACCTGAGGAATTCGTACGAAAAACTGTCACTTGACCAAAATCAAGTACCCAATAATCCATTTGACTTATTCAGGGACTGGATGCTGGAGGCTGTGAATCAGCAGATTTCGGACCCTCACGCCATGACTTTGGCCACTTGCGATGCCCAACACCGTGTCAGTGCCCGCATCGTTTTGCTCAAAGAAATCGACGAAAAAGGCTTTGTTTTTTTTACCAATTACCGCAGCCACAAAGCCCAGGATATTGCCGAAACCCCTCAGCTGCCCTTGTATTTTGGTGGGAAGTATTAGAGCGTCAGGTCCGTATAGAAGGCCATGTCGAAAAAATCGAGGCCTCTCGATCCAAAGAGTATTTTTTTTCCCGTCCTGTTGGCAGTCAAATCGGTGCCATCGTCTCTCCTCAGAGCCAGCCCATTCCCTCCCGAGAAGCCCTAGAACTTAAAGTACAAGATCTCGAAAATCATCCCGACAGCATCACCATGCCCGACCATTGGGGTGGATACCGACTCATCCCGAATCTTTTGGAGTTTTGGCAGGGGCGCCCAAATCGCCTTCACGATCGCATCCAATATCACCTCGAAAACGACCTTTGGACCATCCAACGTTTAGCCCCTTAGTTCTTTCGTTTTTATAATATTTTGGGCGCATCCTCGCTCCGCTCGGACTCCGCTGTCCGTGGGTTCGCTTTGCTCCGTCTCGTATCTTTGATCACGAGACCAAGCCACTCCCATCGGTTGCGCGCTTGTCCAACCTCGCTGGTCGAAGTTTGCAACTGCAATCCAATATCATGCTGAATCATATTTTCAAACTTCTGCCCTTAAGGAAATTAGGCACTAATCTAGGGCTTGTGCCAACAAAAGAGTTTTCGGAAATCCAATCAGAACCGTTATACTAAAAAAAGAGTATTTGAAAAATCAAAAATAAAATACTACTTTTGATAATATCAAATGATAGTATCAATGAAGCCACCTTATGATATAACTTCGAAAATTCTAAAATTGATAAGTTCGATTTCAGAAAAAATCGGAGAAATAAATGCTAATTATCTAAGTAAGCAATCTCCGCAACTTCGCAAACAAAATAGGATTCGAACAATTTATTCTTCTTTACAAATTGAAGGCAATACTTTAACAGAAGAACAAATTACAGCGTTGATTGAAAACAAAAGGATAATTGGTCCAGAAAAAGATGTATTAGAAGTTTTAAATGCCATTAAAGTCTATGATAAATTAAATGAATATAAATTTTCATCTGAAAAAAATTTTCTTAAAGCTCATTTCCAGTTAATGAATGGATTAATTGGAAGTGCTGGAAAATATAGAAAGCAAGGTGTTGGAATAGTCAAAGGATCAAAATTAGAACACGTAGCCCCGCATGAAAATGTTCCATATCTAATGAAAAACTTATTTGTATATCTTAAAAACTCCGATGAATTAACATTAATAAAAAGCTGCGTATTTCATTATGAAATGGAATTTATTCACCCATTTATTGATGGCAATGGAAGTATGGGAAGATTATGGCAAACGCTAATTTTACTAGCTGAATATCCAGTTTTTGAGTTCCTACCGTTCGAAACGTTAATCAGCCAAACACAAAGTGAATATTACAAATCATTAGCACTAAGTGATAAATCTGGAAAATCTACAATTTTCATTGAGTATATGCTAGGAGTAATTGAAAAATCTTTGGAAAACTTACTTAATTACAACAACAGGGTTTTAAAAGATATTGATCGTTTAGAATATTTTTTAAACCTTGGGATTAAGGATTTTAATCGAAAAGATTATATGAATATTTTCAAAGATTTATCTTCAGCAACAGCGAGCAGAGATTTAAAAAAAGGTATAGAATTGAAAATGTTTGTACGTATAGGTAATCTCAACAAAACAAAATATATAGTAAAATAATTGCAGCTGGTATCAGTCGTTTGGCAAGATTGCGAATATTTGGTTAAACTTCCCCGCTGGTCGCAGTTTGCAACTGCAATCCAATATCAGTCTGAAGCATATTTTCAAACTAATCCTCCATAGTGGAACTAGGCCTTAGTCTAGGGCTTGTGCTGTCAAAGGAGTTAGCAATAATTAGAGAATTCCCATAAAACCTATAATATTATGTTAATATTGTAGTATATTTACTTCAGGAAACGATATGAATAATGACAGCGATTGAGTTAAAACAAATATTAATTCATAGAATAGCAGAAATCAATGATGAATCATTTTTGAAGGCTATAAAAACTATTTTGGATTCAAAAATTCAATTCAATACTATGAAATTAACTAAAGCTCAAATTTCTGAAATTAATGAATCCAAAAACCAAATAGACAAAGGACTATTTATTGAACAATCTGAATTAGATAAAGAATTCAACAAATGGGCAAGCCTAAAATAATTTGGTCTCGCAAAGCTCAAATTAAACTTTTTGAAATTCTCGAATATTATACTCAACGGAATAAAAGCAAAGTTTATTCAATTAAACTATACAATAAATTTACGAAAGAACTTTCATTACTTCATTTCCAACCTGAAATAGGAATAAAAACAGAAATCGAACCTGTTCGTGGATTGATTGTCGATGAGTATATCCTATTTTATGAAATAACTACGACGCAAATTATTGTGCATACATATGGGATTGCAGGCAGAATCCTAATGACCTTATAATTAAATAAAACCAACTATTGCTAACACATGTCAAAAGCAATGGCGGCAGTAACATAAAGTTTGGGTGTGGGTTCATGTCAGATTCTTATATGCTCACAGATACAGAAGCAAACAAAATTCCGCAACTGCTCTTACATAAACCGTCAGAATGTAATTACAATCTTCTATTAGGCACGGAATTATTATTTAAATATTACTATATTTGCAATATAATTCAAATACCTAAAATAATAATACGCATGAAATATCTGCTCGTCTTATTTGTTTTATTTTGTAGTGGCACTGTTTTTTCACAACAATTGGTGCTATTTGCTGACAGCTTGGAGGAAAAAGGCGAAGTTCATAAAATAAAGAATAATGTCTTTATGAATTCCAATAAAAATGGGCGGCCTTTAGGAAATATCTTGGTAAAAAACTATAAAAAGCAAACAAAAGATTTCAATCTAAGAGACAAAAATAATACAGAAATATTTAGAAATGCCTCATTGCTTTCTTGGTTTTTAAAGGGAGAGGAACACATAGAGCATCATCTCACAGAAGAGTATTTTTCTTACGATGTTCACAAAAATGAAAAATTCATTGCAAAAGTTGCAAGCAAAAGATATTCACAGAAGGAATCGAGAGTATTAAATACTGAAAAGCATGGCACATTTACTGATTGGAACGATGGTACTTCCTTTATCAATACCGATATCTTTATTGGTGAAGAACTAAAACCTTGTCAATTTGACTGGACAATTCAAAACAATAGCAATACCAACATTGAAGGCACGGCACTCTTTGGGAATGATACGTTACAAATACGTGTTACCCGAAAAGCTAAAAATATAAGGTTTTGGTTTAGAAATAGTAAAAAACAATAGCGTGATCGGAGGTATCCAATTACGATTCGCCCCCTATATTCTTGTTGCCAATGGGTTGGACAAAGAACTTGAAGCGCTCGTATATGCGATGCTCTCAGCGATTTATATCACAGTAGAAAATTCAAATCCAAACTTTTCTGTACAATTTAACTAAAAGTCTGACTGGCACTGGAATAACTTTAT
This sequence comes from Saprospiraceae bacterium, assembly GCA_016720635.1. Taxonomy (GTDB): domain Bacteria; phylum Bacteroidota; class Bacteroidia; order Chitinophagales; family Saprospiraceae; genus JADKKF01. The sequence goes on along the minus strand of JADKKF010000005.1, from coordinate 288,462 downwards.
TCTGCAAGGCGTATCCCACGTCGTTGTCTGATTAAAGCCATTTACGCACCGCACCGCAATTCTTATAGCATCTCTAGTTGTTTTTGAAATTCATTCAAATATTTTCCTAAATGCAAACCATCAACCAATCCATGATGCGCTTCTATCGAAACTGGAAGATATTTTCTTTCATCCCGAACGTAAAATTTTCCGAATGTTATTTTTGGAACCGATTCGGTTTTGTCAAAATTTGTTGGGTGCAAAAGCCCTGTAAATGAATTCCATGGGATGGTTGAGTGCCTAATTAAATCTTTCTTAATGTTGTCGCCATTTAATCTTAAAACCCGTAGAATTGAGAACCTCGTAGATTTGGTTTTGCAATTCATTATTAAAACTTTCAAAATCACTAAAAAAATTGACATAGGCAAAACCAAATGTTCCATCAGGTCTCCCGATAGTTGCTCCAGCATTTATCTTTTCAAACGATGCAATCTGGTGATCAACTATTCTTAGTTTCAATTCTTCTACTGAATTCACTGCGATCATAGACTTGTGGAGATAATGAGCAAAAAAGGAATGTCCATTTTCTTTTGCATTATCATATGCCTTTGTACAATCAACTTCCGTAGTTATTCCAAAATAAGGGCTTGCCATACTAGAAAAAAATTCAAAATGCTCTTTTCTATTCCAACTTTTGATGTCGATTATTTTCATCAATATTTCAATTTTAGTCTAGGGTTTTTAGATTTATTTATCAACAATAGTCAGTACCAATAAAGCAGACCAGCTTATTATTTCACCAGCAAAGTTATCCCATGATTTCTTTTGTTAGGTTATCTTTTTGTCAATAAGTCAAATAATTTTTCGTTGATATAATAGTTTCCTGTCCCAAGTTTTTCTTTTCTCAACATTTTATCTTCTGCCAATTTATTCAAATAATTGGCTGCGGTTAATCTCGAAACGCCCAAATCATTCACAACAAATTCAATCTTTGTGTAAGGATGCTTGAATAAATTATTGAGCAAATCTTGACTATAAAATTTGTAATTCACACGCAATCTGTGCTTATAATCAAGCATTAATTCCCTTATTTTAATAATTAAATCAATTGTTTCTCGGGATGTTTCTTCTACTCCTTTGATCATAAATAAAATCCAATCCTCCCATAAATTCTCCTCTCGAACTTTTTGAAGGTATCGGTAGTAGTCTGGTTTGTGTTTTATAATGTAATGACTCAGATAAAGAATCGGCAATGTTTGAAGATTTTGTAAAATAAGATATAGTATATTTATTATCCGACCTGTCCTCCCATTCCCATCATAAAATGGATGAATACTCTCAAACTGAAAATGAATTATTGCCATTTTTATTAATGGGTCGATATCTTGCATTTCAGAATCATTAATGTACTTTTCAAGATTTGCCATCAAATTGATAATTTCTTCGTAATCCTGGGGTGGAGTATAAATTATTTCTCCTGTTGCGGCATTTTTTAAAGTAGTACCAGGTAATTTTCTAAATCCAGCCGTATTGTCTTCTAATACTTCTTGAATTTGTATAATGCTTTTAGTAGTAAGTAATTCAGTTTTTGTAATCAACTCAAATCCTTTCTTTAAAGCTGAAATGTAATTCTGTACCTCTTTTGCTTGGGGTGTTTTAAATGCTTCTAGATTGAATGCTGATTTATATAGATCATCATGGGTAGTGATGATATTTTCAATTGCTGAACTGTCTCTTGCTTCTTGCAATCCAAGCGTATTAATCAAAATATTTTGATTAGGGATTGTCGATGAAATTCCTTTTAACTCAGCCAGTGCAGCATGTGCAGTGATTAAAGCTTTAAGTACTTTTTCGGTTTCTAAATCTATATTTAACGGCAATTTGGCCAACGCCCAATGTATCATATGTAAAGAAGAATTAAAAAGCTATACAAACATAGCAATCTTTGTATAGAAATTCCCAAAATCTATACATATAAATCCAATATGTATAAAATATCCCAAAACACATATACAAAAGGCCATTCCAATATCAACAACAAAGAATGTGGACAATCCGACCAACGAAATGAAATCGACAAATTTCGAAAGGTCATCCTAGTAAGTTGTCTGTCAATTATTCAGCGTTACTTTTATACTCCAAAATGTCGCTTGGTTGGCAGTCTAAAGCTTTACAAATGGCCTCCAACGTGCTAAATCGAATTGCTTTAGCCTTACCTGTCTTCAATATTGAAAGGTTGGACAATGTCAAATCAACTCTTCCTGAAAGTTCATTGAGCGAGATTTTACGCTTTGCCATCATCACGTCTAAATTTACTATGATCGGCATAATTTATACAGTTAAATCGTTTTCATTCTGAATTTCAAGTCCTTTTTTAAAAATAATAGCAATTATATAAATTACCCCGCCATTAGGATAAATCCTGACTCTCTTCCCAAAAATGATTTAAACTGCTTGCATCAATATCATAAAGCATCAATCGCTTGACGGATTGTCTAGCAATAAAGCTTACTACACCAATGGAGAAGGTGTAATAACTAATTTGAAAAATTTGGTCTGATACAAATTTGCTAAAGGGTCTTGCCAAATCTATCTTGGTGACTAATTTTATGACTTCATAAAATAATACAACTTTTAATAAGGGTACACAAAGCATAAAAGAGCATGTTAGGAAATAAGCTATTTTACTCCTTTGATACAATTCACTCAAATCTAAACCTTGATAGAGATTTTTCATCACATTAGGATTGATTAGACCGAGTGCAAAATTGAAAATTAGAGCCCCTGCTTCAATACATAAGCCAACGAAGATTACCCAAGCCATGATTTGTACGAATGTAAATACAAAGCTGTTTGTTTTTGTCATAACAATGAAATTTTAATTATCTCGCTAATATAATAATTATTTATTGTTATTCAATATTTATTTTATTTTTTCAATTATTTTTTATTGTTTTTAATTTGAAATATTATGGCATAAATGTATTTTAACAAAGATACTCTCGCTAGGTGTAGGCTGTGCCTACGACATTTCATGCTAGCGCAAGTTCCCAAACTTGTGCCGAACAAAAATAAACTAGCTCCTACTGCTTCACCACCTTGTCCCAAGCCAAGACTCGGCCATACTGCACGATACGCACGGCATAGATACCAGGCAGCCAGTCTCTAGTCGAGAGGCTCGTTCGATTCTGATACGAGTCCAAGGGCTGACGCACCATCAGTCGCCCTTGCATATCCCATACCTCTGCCACGCTGTGCTGGTAATCACCTCGCAGGTCATAGCCTATCTGGAGCTCATCGCTGACGGGATTGGGGCTGAGGGAGAGAGGGATCTTTTGAAACTGGGAGGTTCTTGACGGCAAAAAAAGCAGTTCTGCTGTGTCACAACCTGGAAGAAAACATCCCATCGAGTCAACTGTTAACCACATTATGTCTTCGTCACAAAATCTATCACGTGGGAATTCAGAATCTGGACCTGCGGTAATTCCACCCCAAAGCAAGATTTTGTTGCTGTCGATGATTATTCCATCTTGTGCATATGAATTTGGGAAGCAATTGTCATATCTGACAGTATCTACCAAAGTCCGTGTCCAATCTATCGATCCATCTTTCACGTCGAACTTTACGAGCCAAGTGCCGTTGGCATGTGAATCCTGCATCCAATCTCTAGTTGTCCAAACTCGATCTCCTATTGCAAGAATTTTGCCATTTCCGAGGTCTATTATCTTTCCAAAATTACCATCCATCATGGTATAAAATCGCTTCTTCCACAGAATGTTACCATTTTTATCCACTCGCATAAATCCAGGGTTAAATTCATCTAGACTAAATTGTTCCCAGGAATTATTTGCACTATATTCTATGATAAACGACGAATCCTCAAGTTCCAATTGTTGATGTGTAATATCGTAATTTGGAAAAACACTGTAGGAGGAATCGGTTCGCAAAATCCACTGGTAATTCCATGAGGTATCTAACTTTATAATACATGAGTGTTGTTCATCATTAGGGACAAATGTTGCTGCGCCATTGACTAAGAAGCCTCCTTCCTTGGTCTTGGTAAGAAATTGGGGGCCGAACCATTCAGGCAGTTGATTGAATAATTTCTCTTTAAGAATATTTCCATTTCTGTCCAGTTTATAGATTTTCCACTTTGGGCTATATACCATATAATTACCCATGGTTGCAATATAAATATAGCTGCTATCGGTATAAAGGCATTGATCTGAAGCACAAGCATATTTATCGTAGTCCAAAAACTTTGTCCACAAAACGGAACCTTCATTTTCAATACTTACAGCAATAAGCGTGGTAAGCCATTCACCTGTATTTAGATCAGGATGGCTATAGGTCATATAGGCCGTATCACCTAAGACTATTAAATTGGTTTTGGAAATTGGAATGCCAAAAGTTGGTACTGGAGAGTAACTTTTTCCCCAAATGACATTGCCTTCGAAATCTGTCCTAACCAATCGTGGCCAGTTGGATCCATGACCATTATTATACATCAAGTATCCATCGGGCAGAACGCTTACGCTTTTAGCTCCATCTTGCAGTACCATACCGTCCATGGAAGGAAGGGTTTTTAGAATATTTTGACCCAATAGGCTAAATTGTAGAAGTCCAAATAGCATGAATAATGTAAAATAAATTCGTAGCAAGTTCAAAAAACAAAAATCAAACCAAAATTTCATAGCTCTTTTATTGTAGGATTAAAATAGGGCAATCAATATTTATCATCGATTGCCCAACAATATACTATTAAATTCTATAATTTTACCAAAGATTTTACTATTTTTCCCTCGCTAGGCGAAGGCTGTGCCTACGACTTACTATTGCCAAATTTCCAATTTGAAACTAAATCGAATCATTGTCAAGCTATGATTTAACCGCCACGAGAATGCAACCTACACCGAACGTTTAATCCAATACCAAATCCGCCACTCCTTGTGCGCGTCAGCTACCGAAACGGCCTGCGCAGTAGGGTCACGATGTGACGGAACCCCCTCGCTAGGCGTAGGCTGCGCCTACGACTTACCGTTGCCAAATTTCCAATTTGAAAAATCCAATCATTGTCAAGTTATGAATTAACAGTGGCGTAGGTTCAACCTTCGGCGACCGAACAACTCCAAGCACCAAGTTCCTCCCCCGCGCGCGTCAGCGACCGAAACGGTCTGCGGTAGCAGGGTCACGTAGTGACGGAACCCGTGAAGGCCGCGACCCGAACTCGCCTTCGGGCGAGGAGGGTGACGCCCAAAATATGAATAAAACAGGGTAGCAAACTATCATGGGTTTATTCAGAATGTCGTCATTTCAAGAGAAAATAGAGTCATTTGCTCCAATTTTTCAGTTTTTTTTGCTCACTAAATACAAAATGTCCATATCTTGTATCTTCTATATTTGGAATATTAAGATGTGCTTATATAATTATCTTTTTTTTTATGAAAAATTGCTTTATACTATTTGGTTTAATTTTCTTTTGCAATCATTGGCTGCGCAAAGCCCTACCTGTCATTCTAAAATCGAAACAAAACTTAACAGCATAACAGACCTCAACACTCCTGTAGATGTGCTCGTCATCCTCAACGAGCAAGCGGATCTTAGCGAGGCCTCCGCCATGAAATCAAAGCCAGAAAAAACGTGGTTTGTATATAATACCTTACAAAAAACTGCGGTGAGGACGCAGGCGAGACTCCTAGGATTTTTTAAAAATGAAGGTGTTTATTACAATTCTCTTTTCATCCTCAATGCCATTCATGTCAAGGCTACTGCCAAGATATTGTGCCAAATCGCAGAGATGCCAGAGGTAAAATTCATCGTGAACAATCCAAGTTTCTACAATGGTTTAAATCCTTTACAAATGGAAACTCTAGGGACTCCCATCGATTTGCGAGCTGGGGTGTTGCTTGGGGTATCGCTAAAATAGGGGCAGATCAGGTTTGGGCTCTTGGTTATAAGGGACAAGATGTAGTCATAGGTGGGCAAGATACAGGTTATCAATGGGACGTGGCGCCTAATAAATCCAAATATCGCGGATACGATGCAGGAACCGACCTCGCAGATCACAATTACAATTGGCACGATGCCATCCACATTGTCGATACACACAACACAGGCACCAATCCTTGCGGTCTTGATCTTTCAGTCCCCTGCGATGACAATGCTCATGGTACTCATACGATGGGTACGATGATAGGTGGTGGCGATGAAAATGCAGATTCAATCGGCGTAGCTCCTTCAGCCAAGTGGATAGGCTGCCGAAATATGGAACGCGGTTGGGGCACGCCAGTAACGTATATCGAGTGTTTCCAATGGTTTTTAGCACCGACCGACTTATCCAATAGCAATCCAGACATTATGTTAGCTCCTGATGTAATCAACAACTCTTGGGGATGTCCAACATCCGAAGGCTGTAATACAACGGCTATTGCTTGGATGGAGACCGTGGTGAGCAATGTCCGTGCAGCTGGTATAGTTCCCGTGGTATCTGCTGGTAATAGTGGGCCCAACTGCAGTACAGTTACAGATCCAGCGGCCATCTATGCACAAAGTTTTACCATCGGAGCCAGCAGTTCCACCGATGCCATCGCATCGTTTAGTTCAAGAGGGCCAGTAGCCACAGATGGCAGCGGAAGGCTTAAGCCAGACGTTGTAGCTCCAGGAGTCGGCGTAAAATCCGTGGTTCCAGGAGGTACTTTTGCCTCGTGGAATGGAACGAGTATGGCAGGGCCCCATGTAGCTGGAGTGGTAGCCTTGATGATAAGTGCGAATCCAGCTTTGGCAGGCAATGTGGACACAATAACGGCTATTCTCAAAGAAACTGCTATTACGCTAACTTCAGCACAATCCTGTGGCATATTCAGTGGCTCTGAGGTGCCCAATGCCGTATTCGGATACGGTCGTATAGATGCGTTGGCTGCTGTCAATAGAGCGTTGACGACTGTGCTAAATATCAATTTGATAAATTTCAAGGTATATAAAAAATCTGATTTCGTAGAGATCGAATGGAAGGTTGAAAATCAAGATGGTGTAGTGGATTATACCATCCAAAGGAGTTCGAATGGCTATGCTTTTGAAGATGTTAAAACCGTGGGTGTGGATATGAATTTCGGACTGGCCACGTCATATAACAAGCAAGACAAACCTCTAAATTCGGGTAGATATTATTATCGATTAAAGACAAAATATCATGTAGGCAAGATTGATTATAGCAAAATGATATCTGTGGATTTTGGCGCTAAAAATGCCCTTTTTCAACTATTTCCAAATCCGTTCAAAGATGCCATAGCGATCAAATTGAATAACACAAATTCCTCCTCTTATGACTTAAAATTGATAGATTTGGCGGGCAAAATTCTAGTGTCTCAAAGGATATATACCGACCCACAGGAAACTTCAATTTCTCTAACTGGCCTCCGCAATATTCCAGTTGGTGTCTATACTCTGATGATCCAAAATTCATTGGAGTCACAAGCCGTTAAGTGCATTAAGATTATTGATTAATTTTTTTTCTAAACCCCAATACTATGAGTAGCGAAAAATATCGTATAAAATCCCTTTCGGAATATCAGAAAGCATACCAAGAAAGTGTCGAGAATCCAGAACAATTTTGGTCCAAAATTGCCGAAGAATTCGTTTGGCATAAGAAATGGGATAAAGTATTGGATTGGAACTTTTCAGAACCGAAAATCGAGTGGTTTGCTGGAGGAAAACTCAATATAACGGAAAATTGCCTTGACCGCTGGGTCGAAACACAACCAAACAAACCCGCTATCATCTGGGAGCCAAATGACCCCAATGAAGCTCATATAACACTGACTTACAAAGAATTGCACCATAAAGTGAATCAATTCGCTCAGGTACTCCTGAACAATGGTGCTAAGAAAGGTGATCGCATCTGTATATATATGCCGATGGTTCCAGAATTGGTCATAGCGGTCTTGGCTTGTGCCAGAATAGGAGCTATTCACTCCGTAGTTTTTGGTGGATTCAGCGCACATAGCCTCACTGATCGGATCAACGATGCCCAGTGTTCACTCGTCGTAACTGCAGATGGTGCGTACAGAGGAAGTAAAGAAATTCCCCTAAAAGACATCATGGATGAGGCACTCCTAACCAGTCCTTCGGTAAAAAAAGTAATTGTACTCGCTAGAACTCAAATGTCCATCCCTTTGGTAGATGGTAGGGATGTCCGCTGGGAAGATGAAATTGCGCGCGTTGAAGCACAAGGAAATCCCTTTGTAACTCCAGCCTCGATGGATGCCGAGGACATGCTTTTCATTCTTTATACTTCTGGTAGTACAGGAAAACCAAAGGGAGTTGTTCATACTTGCGGCGGATATATGGTTTGGACAAATTATACTTTTGTCAATGTTTTTCAACCAACTCCAGAAAGCATTCACTTTTGTACCGCTGACATTGGGTGGATTACAGGTCATAGCTATATCGTGTATGGGCCTCTGAGTGCTGGAGCTACTTCAGTATTATTCGAAGGAATACCTACCTATCCCGACGCTGGAAGGTTTTGGGACATCGTCGAAAAGCATAAAATATCCATCTTATATACAGCCCCAACCGCTATCCGAAGCCTTATGGCACATGGACTAGAACCATTGGAGGGAAAAAACCTAGACACCTTAAAAGTGCTGGGTACCGTAGGCGAACCCATAAACGAAGAGGCTTGGCATTGGTACAATGACAATGTAGGAAAAGGGAAATGCCCAGTTGTGGATACTTGGTGGCAAACCGAAACAGCAGGAATTTTAATTTCTAATTTGGCCGGCGTGACGCCTTCTAAACCAACTTACGCCACATTGCCATTACCAGGGGTTCAACCCATACTTTTGGATGAATATGGTCAAGAAATCCTCGAAAACAATGTAAATGGGAATTTGTGTATCAAAGCTCATTGGCCTGGTATCTTGCGGACGACTTACGGTGATCATGATCGATGCAAACTGAATTATTTTTCAACGTTCAAAGATCTATATTTTACTGGTGACGGGTGTTTTAGAGACGATCAAGGTCAGTACCGCATCACAGGTCGCGTGGATGATGTTCTCAACGTAAGTGGTCATCGTATCGGTACGGCAGAAATTGAAAATGCCATCAATATGCACTTTGGCGTGGTAGAAAGTGCTGTTGTCGGATATCCGCACGATATCAAGGGGCAAGGGATTTATGCCTTTGTTATCTACAATGGGACAGAGCAAGAGATGGAGATGGTCTTGGCAGCCATTTTACAGACCGTAACCAAAGTCATTGGAGCCATCGCGAAGCCCGACAAGATCCAGTTGGTTTCTGGGCTTCCTAAAACTAGAAGTGGTAAAATCATGCGTAGAATATTGAGAAAAGTAGCCGAAGGAGAAATAGACAATATAGGTGATGTTACTACGTTATTAGACCCAAACATTGTAGAAGAAATCAAGACAGGAAGGCTATAATTTGATGTATTTATTAAATTTTTAAAAATAATTGGCTTAATATTTTAAAATAAAGGCATGATATTATATATTTGTTCCTCAATCTTATCCGAATATCCAAGTAATTAAAATTGGGTCAACCTAGCGTAGCCCAGTCTTTGATTTATCCCTGTGAGACTTTGACCTGCTATTTTGCCTTTTTGGCGATAGCTATATTTTTTGCGTAAAATTTTAGACCGAGACATGAGAATTATTAAAAATATACTGCCCATTTTTACCATTGCACTAGTTGCTGCATTTATACACAACAATGTTAATTTTGGGATTCGCTCACAGCCATTATCTTTTTTAAATTCACTAAATCCAGAATTAGGCAAGATAAAATTCGCTGTTCCCACCATTAAATTCGGGATGGTCATTGACACCTTTGAGGTAGCTACAGATGTCATCAAACCCAACGAATTCTTATCCGATATTTTGGTCAAATACAATGTTCCTCTGAATGTAATTTCCAATCTTTCGAAGACCGCAAAAAACATTTTTGACGTTAGGCACCTTCAATGTGGTAAAAAATATACTGTACTGCACAACCCTACCGCCGAAAGCCCAGATTATTTCATTTATGAGCCAGACGCTTACTCATACGTGGTGTATGACCTAAAGAACGATTGTGTAAAACATATCAGAAAAGCCGTTGAAACAAAGATAGCTACTGCTACTGGCGTCGTCGAAAGAACCCTTTGGGATGCCTTTATGGATGGCGGCATCAAATATTCCGATCAGCTTGCAGACTTGATGGATGATGCCTTGGCGTGGAATGTCGATTTCCACCACGTAACCAAGGGAGATAAGTTCAAACTTGTTTATGAAAAGAAGTTTATCGACGGGCAAGAGGTTGGTGTCGGCAATCTACTGGGTGCGGTATTTTGGGACGAATCTACCCAAAAAGAGTACTATGCTTTCAAGTATGAAAATGCTAATCATCAAGGATATTTCGATCTAGAAGGTCGCCCACAGAAAAAAACTTTTTTGAAAGCACCGCTTAAGTTTTCACATATAACCTCCAATTTTAACATGGCACGTTTGCATCCAGTATTGCGGTACGTTCGCCCTCATTTTGGCACCGATTACGCTGCCCCACAAGGGACACCGATCATGACGGTAGCTGACGGAGTAGTCGAGAAGGCCGAACGTGGAGGCGGCAATGGAAATTTTGTGAAAGTCAAGCACGACAAAACATACGAAACACAGTATTTGCACATGAGCCGATTTGCCGCTGGAATTAGGCCTGGCACTCGTGTCAAGCAAGGTCAAGTCATCGGATATGTAGGTAGCACAGGTTTGGCCACGGGTCCTCACGTTTGTTTCCGTTTTTGGAAAAATGGTCGCCAAGTAAACCATTTAAGAGAAAACTTGCCTCCACCAGCTAAAATGACTGGCGAAGACTGGATCAAATTCAACAATGCAATCCAACCCATCAAAGAGCAGCTCAAAAATAAAAAGTACTTCGATGAAGAATTTGCTTCTTCTGGCAGCCGCTCTCAATCATCGTCACAAATTCATCCATGATATAGGTTAACCACCTATTAGTTTCTCGAAACGAAAAGCAGTTTTTGAAGACCCTTCCTCCGAGAAGGGTTTTTTTTATGGCACATCACTTGCCTCCAGCAAGTGTCAGGCTATTCATGACTTTGGTCTCTACGAGACTCGTCTCACCCATGGTTGAGACGATCATTCCTATCCTTTGTGCGCTGGGTTTATATGCTGACGATTTGTTAGTTTTATACCAATGTAATAGCTTCCATCATGCTTAAGTTGCTTCGGATGATTGGCTACAATACCGATTTATTTAATTTTTCATGGTGGATGATCTGCTTGAAATTTCTGGTTACGTTCATCATAGCTTCTCTATCGTACGAGATAATAGAACGTCCCATCTTATCGCTTAAGGACAAGAACTTCCCTACAACATAATTTTAAAAAAATTAGACAAAAAAAAGGGTTATTCTAGCATTGCATCATCATACTCCTAGAATAACCCAAAAAGAATCTAACGCACATTTGAAGATAAAAATCCCCAAATATTTTTAATTTATACTGTTTTCTAAATTATTGGCGCGTTAGACAAAATAATAAATCGTAAACTACTTTTGTTTGTTATGCCGTCAAGGCGTAATACATAGCCCACCCTACAAAGAATATTACCAACATCCAAATAGATGCAGGAATAGAATGTGGCGACTCACTGCCTTCGATCAAGAATTGTTTCTGATCTCCTTTGCTGTATGCATTGACCATCACTGGAATAATTCCATCTACAATATCATGGTCACCAATGCCTTCAATGGCTATATCGGGTCCATTTCTAACGGTGAAAGGTATTTTCCTCACTCCTTCCCTACCATTGGGATCAATACTGATGATTCGCAAAGTATGCTCTCCATCACTTAATTTTCTTGTATCCAATTCAAAATTGATAGGTACATTGTATTCTCCCAAAGATTCGACTTCGTTGTCAAGATAAATTCTAATTTTACTATTTATACTCATGGGTTATTACGGTTTTAAAATGGAATATTTAATATGTTGTTTGTCTCCTTCACCTGGTTTTATCAGGTATTTTACAGAATAATAAAAGCTGATCGCAACTATTACTACTGTTGCCCAAATGACAATGTAATCCCAGTTGCTATCTGGACCAATTCCGTGTACATATCCGCGCAAAATTTTAGGTTGATTGCGCTCACACACTGGGCATGCCAATGCAAACATTGTTGGCAAAAGCAATCCAATAATTAACCATATCTTTTTCATATCTTATTATTGTTGAGCTTTAAGTTTAACAAAATCCATGATTTTCTTTATTTCCTCTGGTGTAACTTTCTTTCCATTATTACCCCAGCTGCTTCTTTCATAATTGATGATGGCAGCTACTTGATGCTCATTGAATTCCATATTGGTTCCAACCGCTGCCATCACGCCGTATTCTGGCTTGGCATCATAACCATTCATGATGATGTCCACATACAATTCAAGATTTTCTCCCATGACGATAGGACTGCCCTTGAGTGGAGGAAAAGCCCCTTTAAGTCCTTCGCCATTCTCTTGGTGGCAACTTTGGCAGTTCGTAGCGTACAAAGCTTTTCCATCGGCTGCTTCAGCTTTGGCTTCTCCACCAGCAGCACCAGCTGCAGCGACTTCAGTTTTCTTGGTTTTAAACAAGAATTCCATTGGCTTCGTTCCAGTTGGTAGCGGTACTTGCTTCAGAGATTGTAGGTAAGCAACTAAGTCCAATGCTTCCTTTTTCGCTACAACCTTTCCTTCCATTCCATTCAAAAACTGTGGTGGAACTGGGACTACAACCTCCCACTTTGCAGGGTCCTTTTTGATTTCGAAAAGCCAAGGATAAGATGGCATGATCGATTGTTCTACGACGGCACGAGGATTGAAAAGGTGCATCAAGTTCCAGTCAAGGCTAGGCTGTCTATTGCCCACATCCGTCAAATCTGGTCCCGTTCTTTCTGTTCCCATCAATGTGGCTGTATTCTGTAAAATACTAGTTCGTCCGATATTGGCATAATCCGCTGCCATACCTGGGCGGCTTCCCCACATCTTGTCCATTTCGACATTTCTAACCTGTTGAGAGTGGCAACCCACGCAACCTTCGGCTATATAAATTAGCTTGCCAGCTTTCTCACTTTTCGTTAGAGGCCTACTACCAGGCAAGGGGGCATTATTTTTTTGATTATTCAGTGCAGGTGCTATAACTACGATTATTGTTAAAGCTAAAAACAAAAGACCTGCAATTGGATACAATTTTTTGTGATCGTCAAATATGCTCATTATTAATTATTTTTTTTAGAATTAATGCAAAAAAATTAAATCTACGCTTCTTCCAATTCTATGCTTTTCTTACAAGTCATTTGATAAAAATTATACATAAATATCAAATGTGATAAGAACATGAGACTTCCACCGATAGCTCTCCAAAGCCACCAGTCAAACATCAACACAACTGAATCGATAAAGGGCTTTCCATCCATCCACATCAAACCACGGAGAGTGGCTCCAACCGATAGTGGAATGGTGTACAGTAATAAACCGATGAAAGCCAACCAGAAATGAGCTCCTACTAACATCTGAATAGGCTCTTTGCCAGTAAGTCTAGGCACTATCGTGTATATTCCACCCCAAATACCAAAAGTTATTATTCCATAAAATCCTAAGTGCGCATGGGCTACCGTAAAATCAGTAAAGTGCCAAAGGAGATTGGTATATTTAAATGCTTCAGCAGTACCTTGGATAGAAACGATAAAGTAATATATAACTGCGACAAAGAAAAATGGAACCGTATAGGTGTTGGTAACTTTGTGCCATTGCCCTCTGAAGGTCATCAAGTAATTCAAAACTGCCGCAACAACTGGAATAATCATACCAGCACTACCAACGATACCCACTGTCTGCAACCACCAAGGAATAGGCGCAAAGATAAAGTGGTGCGTCCCGATGATGGTATAAAAGAGTATCTGCGTCCAAAAGGCCAAAATACCCAAACTATAAGCATAAATTGGCTTATTCAATTGCTGTGGTATAAAGTAGTATAGCAACCCAAGCGTATAAAGTGTGAACCACATCCCAACCCCTGAGTGCATAAAATACCCTTGAACGATGGTTTCACTTACGCCATCTTGCCAAAACGGAAGGTATGCTGTAAGCGCTACTATAATGGTGAATATGATGGATGAAACTATGTACCAGTTGGATATATAGATTTCTTTGGTTTTACGCCGTGCTACGGTCATGAAAAAATTGATTAGAGTAAGAATCAATGCTACGGCAAAGAGTGCCATAACTGGCCAAATGTATTCTCTAAATTCACCTCCTCCATTATTGATACCCGCCATTAGGCAAATGGTACCAAAGATGATCATAAGATTGGTACATAGCAGTGCAATCCAACCCAACTTAATACTAAAAATCGAATTGTTACTGACCATAGGGACTACATACTATCCCAAACCAATCATACCCAGTGAAGCCCAGCCCCAGAATACTATATTGGTATGTACTGGCCTTAGTCTTCCGAAGCTTAACCAACTGATGCTGTCGGCTTCTGGTAGGACGAATTTAATTCCTACGTACTCCCCAATACCCGTGCCGATTATCAACCAGAATACAGAAAAACCTAGGTACCACAAAATTAATTTTGTGATGTCAGGTGGCAACGAAGGTCTCTTCACAGAGCGTTTTTTCACCGCTGTAAAATGCACCTCATGCTTGTTGCTAACATTAAATATCAAGTCCTCCCCTTCCAGAATATCTGCATCAGCCGATTGAAAAGATAGATTTGCATTTTCTTGAGAAGCCCCCGCATTGCTTAACCCTTCAAACTCAGTACGAGAATTTTTTATTTCAACGTCGTGGCCTTCATGCTCTTTATGCTTACCTGCGTATAAAAATCTAATTGAATCTTGTGCCTTGATAATAGCAAAAATCCCCCCCAGAAATAGTGGAATCAACATCAATACAATGGTGATAATAATTCCTGGTTGTGACAACAAATCAGAAAAATCACTCATCTTACTCGTTTGCGCAAAAACTCCTTGTGAAAAAAACATGAGAAGTGCAATTACCCCCAATGATTTAGCACCCTTACAGTCAGCTTTATTGCAATCGCCGTCACACTTTTTACCCCCATCGCTTTGATGGTGATGATGACCGCCATTTGCAAATTCCATGTGAACATTTTTGTGACCATTGGCAAAATGATTGGCTTTGGCCACCAAGTTGGAAATTTTTTCAAACCCCAAGTATTTTCTGATGCTTAGAAATATAAACCCTAGAAAAACCAGCAAGATGGTTAGATTTAAAAAATCAATACCATCGGTAGCAAAGTAATTTTTAGTTGATTGGGCTTGTATAACATTCTGCATCAAGAAAAATGTCAAAAGCAATTGTTGAATTTTAATTTTGTTAAACATATAATAATACCTTTATATCCTTTAATATGATGAAAAAATTACTCGTTTTTAAGAAAAAATTTCCCTGAATCCAGTTTGTCGTTAAAGTCTGAAATTGTGTTGTTCTCAAGCATTTTAATCAAGTTCTTTTTGACTTCTTTGTACTCAAAATGAACAGGACAAGGCGTTTTTTCTGAACAAACTTTTAAGCCAAGAACACAATTCGTAAACATCCCGTCTCCATCAATTTCTCTAACTATACGCTCCAAGGAAACATGCTTTCCACCCTCTTCTAAGTAAAAACCCCCATTGGGGCCCTTTATGGACATCACCATTTTTTTTTTACTTAATTCCTGTAAGATTTTAGCTACAAAATGTTCGGGGGCATCCGTTCCTTTTGCAATTTCTTTTATGCTCACGCGCTTTCCACCCTTAGTATTCTGGGCCACATAAATCAAAGCTTTTATCGCATACTCACATGAACGTGAAAACATAACTTACATCTCATTTACATCACAAATGTACGAATTTCCTTCAAAAAATAAAAAGATATTAAGGTCTTTTTTTCAAAAAAATTTAAGGATTTTTGTCGCGTCAGGGATCGGAACGATCAATACATACAACCTATTGAATATCAATAATTTAAAAAATGCATGTATTGAGTCCAAAGGACCGATCTCGTCCATAAGACGAGGTAAGTCGTGCAGAGCCCGGCACTTGTAACACAAGTGGACGCCCTCGTAAAAAAGAAACTAAGATTTGCTTAATTAATACTTAGTCACTCAATGCGTTTGGATGCTTACTGAATATTGACATCAGATAAGAAAAACCAAACCTAAGTCCCTGTATTACCTTTCCATGGTTGTTTATCTATAATATCCGTCGTTCGTATATTTAGTATATTTCACATCAAATTTTCGCTGTAATCTAGCGGAAAAATAATATCGGCAAATTCACAGCATTTTTTTCAATACAAAATAAATCATTTATGCGCTTAATTGACACGAAACCTATTGTCTTAAATTTTATAAACCCCCTTATACATTTTCAACCCAAAACATCTTTTCCGTGCTCCGAATCCATGTTCTAAGAAACATGAATTAATCAAATTATTTAGAAATAAATAACATCATCAAAGCTAGTTATTAAATCATTTTTTCATCAAAAACTATTTATTATCATGAAAAAGCTCACAAGAGTTCTGACATTTTGCTTTTTAAGCATTATATCTTATGCACAAAATAATTATATAGCCCAGCCTTATTATGGGGACAATATGATTAGATTCTATGTGAAAACCACTGGCGTTTTGCATCATTCACTAGATATCGGACCCGATGGGGGAAGTGGGCCCAATTGCGTTCGGATATTTGGTGATTTAATTTTTATTTCGACGGATGCTGGAGCCAGCAGCAAGGTACTCATATATCATCATGCAGACATCTATCCTACGCGAACCGCCAATGCCCCTCAAATCATTAATTATCCCTCAGGTATAGCTGGAATGGAGGTGGACGGCGCAGGAAATTTATACGTTTCGACATTCAATGGAGGTGGCAATCCAGGTCGCATAATCAAATACAATGCTTCTTCCAACTATACAACCTCGACTACTATGCCCCTCTACGATAACGACTGGTGGATTAATTACTATGCAGGCGTTACCGTGGACGGCGCAGGAAATGTTTGGGCTTTAAATTTGGATGAGCACGAGTTGGTTTGTTTTACGGCTGCTTCAAGTTACAATAGCTATTATGTGGTTACCAACAATGGCGATATTTACCCATCTACTTCAAGAACTGGCGGAGCCAATCCTACGGTATATTTATTTTCGGGTCCAGAAGGAATCCAGTTTGATGCAAGCGGAAACCTCTGGATTGCCAATAACAACGATTGGACAAAAACTAATAATTGGGGCGAAGGTACTTTCGTAAAATTAGATGCCGCATACATAGCGACGCTATTAGGATCGCCAGTTTCGGGTAGTGGTACTGCTGGACAAACAATTAGTTACACCGTACCTACGTCAAATGCTACGGTTTACCATATTCCTGGCTCAAAACCTGGAGGTATTCGCTTTGATGGCAATACGCTATTTATTAACGATCAGGGTACCAATCAAGGCAGTACTTGGAATGTAAATGGCGAAGTCTGGAAATGGGACGTGACTACTGCTTTTAATGCTGTCAATGCTGTTTCGTCTGCTATCCATACCACTTACCCTGGTTATGGTGGCATGGATTTCAACAATTTTGCTTTGTTTCCATTACCGATCGAAATGACATCATTTTCAGTAAAAAAAATTGGTCAAACAGTTAATATCCAATGGGTCACGGCTTCTGAAATCAATTGTTCCCACTTTGAACTCCAACGATCCATTGATGGTATAAACTACGAGAATATTTACAAAATCAATGCAACCAACACGCAAACTAAAAATTCGTATCAATTCAACGACGATAATCTTCCAAAACAGGCCGAAATGGCATATTATAGAATTAAACAAATAGACAATGATGGAACAGAAGCTATTAGCGCAGTACGAACCATTGGCATTGATCGTAAAAATTTGGTCTCTATATCACCAAATCCAACACAATCAGACGCCACTTCTTTAACGATCGATAATGACACAAATGAGGAATTTACCATGATTCGAATTTATTCTGCCCAGGGGCATCTCGAAAAAACCTTAAAATATCCACTGCATTTTGGGGTAAATAAACTAAAAATAAGTACTTTTGATTTAGTTAAAAATATGCACATTATAAACATTATTATTGGAAATGCAACCATAAACACAAAATTATTAGTAAATTAACAACCCCTACACTTTAAATATATTTTTATCATGAAAAACAAATTATTCCAAACTCTTTTGGTTGCTCTACTGGTCCAAAACCAAGTGTATTCACAATTAACTTCAAGTGTCTCTATTAATACTACCGCTGGACTAAGAAAGCCGATAAGTCCTTTTATTTATGGATTGAATGGATATGTACACGACCCCGAAGGAGGGACTATGACTGGACTAGACAATCATGGCGGTGCATCCAATGTACAAGCAATGAATCCAGCATCATGGCGTTTAGGAGGCAATGCAATGAGCACATGGAACTGGGAGCAAGGAGCTAACAATGCAGGTAATGATGATGGTCACAAAAATAGTACTTGGCAATCATGGATGACAGGTATAGGTAGCGCTAACCCAGCCCCTGCGTATTTTACACCCAATCAAGGCGCAATTAAAGCGAATAATGATGCACTTTCATTGGATGCAAATTTGCTACTTCAGCTGCCTTCGGTAGGTTATGTGGCTGCTGACAATGTTTATACTACTTGTGGAACCCCAGCAGCAGATCCTTCCCGATGGAAACAAGTAATCAACGACAAACCTGGTACACCAGGCAGCTTGACATTGAGTCCAGACTTGGGCGATGGCGCTGTTTATGTAGATGAACAAATCAACCATCTAATCAATCAATTTGGCAATTCTGCCGCAGCGAATGGCATCAAACATTATCAAATGGACAACGAATTAGGTCTGTGGAGTCACTATCCTTCAGGTGGAAATACTGGTACCCATTCTGTCGCTCATCCCAGCTACATTACTTGTGGAGAAATGATTAATAAAACTGTAAATCTCTCACAGACCGTAAAAAGAATGGATATGGGTGCCAACGTATTCACCTCTGGGCTATGGGCCTATTCAGAATGGTATAGTTTGTACAGTGTATGGGATGGCAGCAGTCATCAACCATCGGATTGGGGTACATACAATGTTGAGCCATATAAAACGAACAACACTGGTCAAACTTATAGGTACAATCGGATGACTTGGTTAAATGCATTTTTGGCAAATTTAAAACAAGCCTCTACCGCAGCAGGGAAACGATTAGTGGATGTTTTAGCGATACATTATTATCCTGAAGGCATATACTCGGATGCGATACGAGTCCAAGCACCTCGAAGCCTTTGGGACCCCA
Organism: Saprospiraceae bacterium; assembly: GCA_016720635.1. Taxonomy (GTDB): domain Bacteria; phylum Bacteroidota; class Bacteroidia; order Chitinophagales; family Saprospiraceae; genus JADKKF01. The sequence continues at coordinate 269,115 of JADKKF010000005.1, read as the reverse complement.
ATTATGTGGAAAATACTTGGATTACAGCAGTAGGCAATGGCTTTACAGATGGGAGATCGCTAGAAGTCTTGCCCAAAATGAACCTATCTATTTCAGATTTTTATCCAGGGACAAAATTGGCCATAACCGAATACACTTTTGGCGGCAGACATAATATTTCTGGTACGATTGCTCAAAGCGATGCACTTGGTATATTTGGGCGATATGGCTTGTATTGGGCGACTTATTTTGCCACCGCCGACGATTATATCTCTCCAGCTTTCAAAATTTTTAGAAACTACAATGGAGCTTTGGGCACCTTTGGAGATACCTATATCGATGCTAACACAAATGACGTAACGAACAATTCCGTATATGCATCCATCGTCGGAGCCAATGAAAACGACCTGCATATAGTTTTGATCAACAAAAGTCCTACCCAAACGCTTACTAACAATATTAATATTACAGCAGGGGTTAATTATGAAAAGATTGCTGAAGCATGGGGAATTTCTGAATCTCAAGGAAATACAGATATTATGGTTAAATCCAATATAAACGACCTTACTGGGACAAATACTATCGTAGGAAACGCATTGAGATACACCTTGCCTGCAAATTCTGTTTACCACTTAGTTTTGGAAACCAACGTTTTATCCGTAGGGCTGAAAGATTTCAAAGGTAAGCTCAATAAAGACAAAAGTAAAATTTTAATCACGTGGACTACTGAAAGCGAATCGAACAACAAGGGCTTTGAGATACAGCGCAGCTGCGATGGAATCAACTTTACCAACTTTATGTTTCAGAAAGGTGCAGGAACAAAATCTACTCCGACGGTGTATAGCATTACAGACGAAACACCTTTTGAAGGAAATAATTATTACCGATTAAAACAGATTGATTTGGACGGCAAAAGCAAATACTCTCCAATAATTATAGTGAGTAATATTTCAGCAGTTAAGGACGAAATACAGCTATTTCCGAACCCTGCGACCAACATGATTAGCCTAATATCAAATGATTCAAATATTAAAAAAACTTATAGAATATCTGGATTTGACGGCAGTACCTTCGGATCTGGGAGCTTTACGGATTCTATTGATATACCAGTCATAGACTTGTCAGTCGGTATATATTTTATAGAAATACAAAACTCAAAAGGAGATCAAATTAATTTAAAATTTGTAAAAAAATAAACCAACTAATTTCTTGATTCCAATGTGTAAAGCAGTAAAAGTTCTCATCTAAATCTTAAACTAACAATTAGCGTATTTTTAAAAAGCCATTCTAGATAAAATCGGAATGGCTTTTTTGGCGCGTCAGGGATCGGAACGATCAATGCATACAACCTATTGATAATCAATAATTTAAAATTCGTATGTATTGAGTCCAAAGGACCGTTCTCGTCCATATGACGAGGTAAGTCGTGCAGAGCCCGGCACTTGTATCACAAGTGGACGCCCTCATAAATAATAAAATAAAATTTGCTTAATTAATACTTGGTCACTTTATGCGTTTGAACGCCTGTGGCACTCTGAATCTGAACAAAGAACAAACCAGACGGCAACGCTTCCAAAGATATGTCCAAGCGATCTGAATGGTCATCTGGGACTGCAATAGACCTCACCAACACCCCTGCATCGTTGAATACCTGAACAAGATTAGCTGTTACTGGAATATTTTGCAAGGTTATCGAAGATTTTGTTGGATTCGGGAATATCATGACCTTCGGAGCCTCCTCTGGATATACAGAGACAATCTTTGAATAACTGGTGGTTCGATCCAATTCTTCAGCCTTAAGCCTATAATAAGCGATGGACTCAAGCGGTTCGGTATCTATGTATTTATACTCCAATCTATTGCTATTTTGTATCTTGGCGATTGACGACCAGTTCACTCCATCAAAAGATTTTTCTACCGTATAATTGGCTATGGTTTGCTCATCACTCATAATCCAGTTTATTTGTGTAAAATGTTTTTCTTTATCTCTCAATGCACTGAATTTCAAAAGGTTAAAGTCCATAATCGTCAAGCATGTAACCTCCAAATTCAAAACTACGGGAATATGGTCGCTCATGTATAATAGAGCTCTTTTGATATCAAATGGCTCAGCCGAAGTATTGGCTGGGTCGGTAATAGACCTATTATATCCGCTCCCATCGTGACCTATATTGTCATATGAGTTTGCGATATATTTTACCCTGTTGGTTCCGCCCATTATTGGGGTGGAAGGAAGTAAAAAATCAAATCGGTCATCCAAACCACCTGTAGCACCACAATCAGTAGTAATAGTGGATCTAGTTGATTGGGTAAGTATTGATGCGTATGTAATATTACTGGTCCAAGAACCCTCTTGGCCAGTGGGATCATTTAGCAAATTAGTTCCAGAGTGGCAAAGCTTTTGAAAACCTCCTTCGGTATTGGTGTAAAAATTAAAATCACCACCCATCACTATATTGGTGGTAGCTGGCAAGGTATTAAAGTAATTTCTCATCGTCGTACAATCCGTGGTTCTACTTGAAATATCTCCAGATGCACTCCCTGCTTTCAGATGGCATTCATAAAAGTAAATAAATGTAGTATCCATAAGGACTCCGAGCGTAGGGTCTTTAACATAGACTTTGTATTCATTGATATCTCTTAGGCTTGTGACGATTACTTTTTGACTTGCCAACTCGACTTTAGCCGAATTATAATAAAACATATTTTGAAGATCACGAAGACCTGGATCTGTGTTCAGTACAAAATTGGCTTTTTTATACGTCGTAACACCACCTATATTCAAAGCATCGCTTAGGATTAAGTCTGCACCTGCGCTGGTTTGTAGTTCGCAAACCATCAGGATGTCTGGCTTAACATATTGTAGTATTTTTGCCAAAGTATCTTCCCTATTGGATATAGCAACATTCGCTCCGCAAATATCTGAGCCATTAGGAAAATTGAGTAAATTGTAATGCATGACTTTCAAGTTCATACACTGAGCATTGGTTTGGGATAGAAATATTAGATTTTGAAAAATTAAAAAGGAGATTACGATTAAAACCTTTTTCATAAAAAAAAGAAATTTAGCAATAAAAGAAAAATGAACGAAGGGGTGCAAAGATACAAAAAATATCTAATATATTTTAGTTCAAACTATATTTTTTTCAAAAAAAATAGATATTTTATTTTGGAAGTCTCCGCAATACATCGGAAATAAATTGGTTTGCGTAGAAGAAAGGGGTATTATTGCTACATTTTATAATCTCAGCATATGCTTCCAATTTTCCTTTAAAATATGGATTAGAAGACAAAATGGACGTCCAACCATCCATTACTCTTTTTTCAAACCAATAAGACTTTTGTTGGATTCTCTTACGCGAGATTTCGTCTGTAGATTCAAACTTTTCTTTAATAGCCATGGTGCGGCTCCAAAGATCTTTTATCCCCAATCCAGAATAAGTTGAGCACAAAAAAAACTCCTTTTGGATCCCGCCACCTTGATTATAATGATGAGCATTTTTATAATGAGAAAGCGCGACCTTTGCACTGGACATCAAGTCCCCGTCAGCTTTATTTACAATGATAAAATCAGCCATTTCAATGATTCCCTTCTTGATACCTTGGAGTTCATCTCCGCCACCTGGAGCGAGCACCATCCACACCAGATCTGTCAATTGTTTCACTTCAAATTCAGATTGCCCCACCCCTACTGTTTCCACAAAAATGGTGTTATAGCCAGCCAATTCCAACAAAGATATGCTCTCATAAGTATATATCGAAAGACCGCCTAAGTGCAACTGATTTGGGCTAGGACGAATATATACATGGGGATTTTTAGAAAGCTTTTCCATTCTAGTCTTGTCTCCAAGAATACTACCTTTGGACACTGCCGAACTTGGGTCGATGGCAAGGATGGCTACTTTATGGGTATCAGAAGCGATTTCATCAACCAGTGATTCTAAAATGCTGGATTTTCCAGCTCCTGGCACGCCTGTAACCGCTATCCTAAGCGTTTTTGTCTGATTAGAAGGCAACTGCTCAAACAGTTTATTTTTTGAAGAAATGTCTTTAGGAGATTGGCTTTCTATCAAGGTAACGGCCTTGGATAGGGCTGAAATGTCTCCACTTACCAAACCACTAGCCAAATCATTGACCAGCCATTTGTTGCGGCTTTTGATCTTAGATATTACGCTTTCCTTTGACATTTATGTAAAATTAATGCTAATTTTGATAAAAAGAACAATATGCAGAAATATACAGAAATCCAATCCGCTTATGACGAATGGGCTTACATCTATGATGAAAATATAAATAGAACCCGAGATTTAGAATCCTTGGTCTTAAAACAAATGTTGCAAGGAAAAAAATTTGACTTGTGTTTAGAACTAGGATGTGGGACAGGGAAGAATACCCTCTTTCTATCCCAAGTATCTTCAAGAGTTCAAGCATATGATTTTTCACACCAAATGATCACAAAAGCAAGATCTAAGATTTTTGCCCAAAACGTGGAATTCACAGAATTAAACCTTTTGCAACCCTGGCCAGTACTCGACGCTTCTGCTGACTTAATTGTATTCAGCTTGGTTTTGGAGCATATTCAAGATCTTCAAGAAATTTTTAAAAAATCAAACGCTGCCTTGACTAAAAAAGGGAAGTTATATATCGGCGAGCTACATCCTTTCAAGCAGTATTTAGGGACGAAGGCTCGATTTGAAAATAACGATCAAATAGAGGAATTGGTGACTTTTACGCATCATGTAAGTGAATATATGGATGCTGGTGTGAATCACGGTTTTACCTTAAAAAATCTCACAGAAAGCTTTGACGATGACAACAATCAGATTCCACGGATATTGGGATTATTGTTTGAAAAAACTGAATAAACATGGTGAAGTCTTGAAAATTGGATTACTTAGAATTCTGGTTTCACCATTAACAAAATAAAAAAGGGCCATCCGAAGACAGCCCTTTTTATTTTACTGAATAATTATAGGAATAATAATAAGATATTATTTTTTAGTAACTCTGATGTCGATTCTTCTGTTTTGAGCGCGACCTTCAGCAGTTGTATTGTCAGCTACTGGATGTTGCTCTCCGTAACCTTCAGCAGCAAGTCTTGTAGCAGCGATACCCATTTTAACCAATTGACCTTTAACGCTTTCTGCTCTGCTTTGGCTTAAAGCTACGTTAGCTTCAGGCTTTCCAACGTTATCAGTATAACCGCCCAATTTGATATTAACATTAGGGAACGCTTTTAAGATAGCAGCGATGTTCTTTAACTGCTCTTGAGAAGAAGGTACCAAAGTTGATTTACCTGTTTCGAACAACAATCTATCCATAGTAAACCAAACATCTTTGCTAACTGCCTTAGATGGATCAGCGATAAAACCGATCAATTTATTTTCAACACCTCTCTCAGGGATGCTTAATTCGATACCATTAGGAAGTTTAGCTTTGATAAGAGCACCTAAGTCATAAACCCACTCTCCTGTTTTGCTTAAAGAACCTGCGATTGCACTTTTTGCAGCATCTACGGCATCACCTGCCTTATTGGCAACTGTATCCAATGCAGCTGATGCAGCATCTTTTGCGTCGTTAGCCGCTTCGCTGATAGAAGATGTAGCTTCAGTAGCTGTATCTTTTACTGCATCCATAGTCTCAGATTTGTTGCAACCTCTTAATGCATAAAGCAAACCAGCGATAGCAAGAGCAGCCAATAACCAAGGCCACCATCCCATGCCACCAGATTTCTTTTCTTCATTGATATATGTATTTGGTTGGTAAGAGTCACTTACTCTAGCACTAGCTTTAGCAGTGATATCACCCAATCCTAAAACGCTAGATAAACCTGAAGGCAATAAGCTGCTCACGATACCCGATTGGCTAGACAATAAACTCATCAATCCAGAGATACCATTAGATCCGTTTGCTTTGCCCAAAGATCCAAGCAAGAAAGGAGCTGCCATAGAAAGTAAGCTAGTAGCAGAAGAAGACTTAATACCACTGAAATTACCGATAAAATCAGCAACCGCACCAGCTTTAGGACCTAAGATACTGCTAAGAAGTCCACCACCAAGGTTAGAAACTTTTTCTACTCCTTCATTTGAATTCAAAGAAGAAATATCAAGATTGCTTCCAGCTACTTTAGATATCAAATCCATGATACCTTGTGCACCAGAATTAGAAGATCCTTTAGAAATAACTGATCCTAATAATGCTGGAAGTGCTGCACCCAATGCTGACTTGGTGTTGCTTTGGTTTTCACCCAACATAGAAGAAGCTTTGTTTACCAATGTTTCTCCTACTGTGTTTTGGAGCATTTCAATTAAATTCATTTTTGAAATTGTTTTAAATTTTTAATAAAAGGGTTAAAATAAAATACTATGCTTTAGACGACATCAAAATATAAAGTAACATGTCATACCATACAAAGGTAACAAAAAGAATAATATTTTGCAGATTGAAAAGCCACTTAAAATAAAGGTCTTACATATTATATATTTATCATATATTTTTTATTTTAATATACAGCACATTACAACTAATTTGTTTCTAATTTACTTTTTGATTTTGCTAGAATTTTTTTTTATTTTTTTTAAAAATTTATTCGAACTAACAAATTATAATTTGGACGGCAATATTAAGATAAGCGGTCCACCCTCCCACACAAAAATCTACATATCCCAAAATTCCTACATTTGTATAAAAAAAAAGTGTGAATCCTAGAAGAATCCACACTTTTTATTAATAGTCAAAAGGGCTTAGCTACCAGCTGATATCCACCAACTGATGTCAATGACCAATTTTCTGATTATACTTTGTTGATAATGACTCTGTGAGGTATTGGTGAAGATACACCTTCTCTATCAAAAGCATTTTTGACCAGTTCAGTACATCCAAAATATACATCCCAATAGTCAGGCTGTGCGCAATAAGGCCTAACAGCCAATGTAACCATACCATCACCTACCTTCAATACAGAAACTTCAGGAGCTGGTGATTTGATGACTTTTGGATGCGATTGCATAGCAGCAATGGCTACTCTTCTGGCTTTTTCTACTTCCATATTCGGATCTATGGCCATAACCAAGTCAACTCTGAGATAGCCGTTGGCCGTATAGTTTGAAATGACCCCAGTAGAAAGTGGACCATTCGGGATGATTACGGTCTTTTTATCGGGTGTTAAGATCGTGGTACCAAAGATACCAATTTCTTGTACATCGCCAGTTTGTCCTTGGGCTTCGATCATATCGCCAACCTTGAAAGGCTTGAAAACGAGCATCATAACCCCACCGGCGAGATTGCCTAGAGAGCCATTGAGTGCTCCACCTATGGCGACAGATGCACCAAGTAATAAAGCAGCAAAGGATGTAGTCTTGATACCCAACATCTCTGCGATGCTTAAGAACAATAATATCAATAATACAACTCGAACCAATGAAGACAAAAATGACTGAAGTGTCTTATCAAATTCCTTGGCTTGAAGCACCTTATTAAGCGCTCTAACAATCATTCCAATAATGAAATTTCCCACTATGTAAACGACAACTGCGCCGAGTACTTTAGGGGCAAAATTCCAAGCGAGGTCCATGATTTTTTGGGTGAAATCGGCAGTAGTAGCTACGGCATTGGTGACTTGTAATAGCATAATTAATAATTTTTGGTTATGAAAAGAATATTTTAAAGACGCAATAAATACAATATGTCACGTCAATTCCTTATAAATTTCAATTAAAAACCCAAAATTTTTAGAACAAAATATGGCTAATGCCCTTCATCAAAATCAATAACGACTTTAGGGGAACGAGGTTGGGACTGGCAGGTGAGTACATAACCATCCTCCACTTCATCTGGTTCGAGCGCATAATTTACACGCATCTCTACTTCTCCTTCTACCAGCTTTGCCCTACACGTACAACATACGCCACCTTTACACGCAAAAGGCAAGTCAGCACTAGCTTCTAAGGCTGCCTCTAGTATGGACAATCCATTGTATGGCACTTTCAAATCAATCATAAGCCCATCAATCTTGATGGTTACTTCTGATTCTTTCCCTTCAAACTTTTTGATTGCTATCGGATCTAGTGATTTATTGGCAGGTGTAGTGGTAGTAAAGAGTTCGTAATGTAGCTTTAGATTCGGACAGTTCTCCAATCTGAATTTTTGGAAATCAAGGAGCATCTGTTCAGGCCCACAGAGAAAACATTCATCAAAAAAATCAAAAGGTTGAACTTGGTGAATATTGCAAAATTTTTCAAAATCAAGACGACCATTAAATAAAGGAGCATCGGTTTTTTCCTTTGACAGGAAATAATGGACTTCAAACCTTGTAGGGAACATATTTTTTTGGTCTTCAATCAGTTCCCTAAACATAATATGTCTCGTATTTTTATTTACGAAGTACAAGCAACAAGTGGCCGTTTCGTCCGTTGCCAATATGTTTTGGATTAAGGAGATTATAGGCGTAATACCGCTTCCAGCAGCGATAAAACAAAAAGATTTACGCTCTCCTTTTTGTTCTTTGTTGATAAAGTTTCCCTGGGGTGGTGCCACCTCCAAAGTGTCCCCTACCTTTAAGACCGAATTAGCAAATGTAGAAAAAATTCCTTGTCCAATTTGCTTAACTCCGATGGTTAAATTAGTGTTATTTGGACTACAGGCAATGCTATACGATCGTCTTATTTCCTCGCCATCGAAATGATGTCTAAAAGTCAAATACTGCCCCGATAAAAATTTAAATTCCTCTCGATTTTCGGCAGGAATTTCAAGTTCAATGGCCACGCTATCGGGCGTGTCGTGGCTGAGTTTGACGACTTTTACTGGGTAAAAACGCATTTTAAAATCAAAAATAAAATGAACAATAAGTTATAAAAGTAATAAATTTTAGGCAAAAAAATTGATTTTCAAGGCATTAATAAATTATTTTAAGAAAATAATAGTCTATAAATCAATAAATTACTTACCTTTGCGCCTCGTTTTAAATGAATTATTAATTAACCAAAAAAGAATTTAACTTCAACAATGAGAAATTATGAAGTAACTATCATCGTAGATCCAGTTCTGTCGGGCGATGAAGTAAAATCGACAGTTGAAGCTTATATCGACCTGATAAAGCAGCATGATTGCGAAATCGTGCACAAAGGCGAGATGGGCTTGAGACAATTGGCTTATTCTATCAAGAAAAAGCATTCGGGTTTTTATTTTTGTATTGAGTTTCGTGGTGAGTCTCCAGCTTTGATAGACAAGATGGAATTATCGCTAAAGCGTGATGAGCGAATTTTGAGATTTTTGACGGTGAGCTTAGACAAGTTCGGCGTAAAATTCAATGAAGATCGTCGCAATGGCCTTATCGGTAAGGCGAAAAAAGTAAAAGATGAAGCTCCTAAAGAAGCGCCAGTGGCTGTAAAGGAGGCACCAAAGGTGATTATTCCTGATTTACCAGAAGAATTATTGCTAGAGGAAGAATAAAATTTTTTAAAAACTTAGAAACTATCATATAAAAATGGCAAGTAGAGACGATATAAAGTTTTTGAGCAATCCAAAGATTGGCCAAAAAAGAGATAAATACTGTAGATTCAAGAAATTTGGTATCAAATATATCGATTATAAAGATTCAGATTTTTTACTACAATTCATCAATGAGCAAGGAAAATTACTTCCTCGCAGGATTACTGGAAATTCACTTAAGTACCAACGTAAGGTGGCAACTGCTGTAAAAAGAGCTAGACATTTAGCTATTTTGCCTTTCGTAGCGGATGGCTTAAAATAATTTTTAACCAATATTAAAATCATCAAGTCATGGAGATAATTCTTCTTTCAGATATAGAAAAATTAGGTGATAAGCACGAGATTGTCACCGTTAAGCCTGGGTATGCGAGAAATTTTTTAATTCCTCAAGGTCATGCCATCGTGGCGAATGTTAGTAACCGCAGAAGTTTGGCTCACCTGATTCGTCAGGAAGACGCAGCTGCTGCCAAGCATATGGGTGAGTACCAAGATATCCTTACCAAAGTACAAGCTGTCACTTTGAAAATTGGCGCTAAAACGGGTACCAGCGGTAAGATATTCGGATCTGTAAACAATGTTCAGATTGCTGCAGCCATCAAAGACCAAATTGGCGTAGAAATAGAACGTAAGCGTATCAGTATCCCAGTTGAGGTAAAGGAATTGGGTGAATACGAAGCGATCATCGAATTGCACAAGCAGGTGAAAGGACCTGTAAAATTTGAAGTAGTTTCTGAATAAGATTTACTAATTCTTCAAATCCAAAATATAGAAAAGGGGTATATCAAAAGATGTACCTCTTTTTTTATTTCTTATATCCAGTAATGTTTAAAAAATTAGCACCTGGTATTTGAAGGATAATCTCTCTTTTATTTCCTTCATCATCAGACCTTTCGATCCTGAAATTAGAAAAATAAGTAGGCCGATTCGAAAAATAAAACTTTTGGTTGGCCCCCCAAAAATTACCTCTACAGCTTTGTCCCTCATCAACTACGTATTTATTATAATCGCGTAAAACACTCGTCCGAACTACCTGGGTTTTGGTATAAGTATCTTGGGTATTGAGGATTGTATATGTAAAAAAGTTATCAAAGTATTGATTGCAATTGATATCCGTCTCCATGTGTTCGTTGGTGGTCAATTGGACCTCATTATGAATCTTGAAAACACCATTGGTGTCTTGTCTTAACTTGGCAGCAAAAACTTCCACATCTTTGTCTTTTCCACTGGATTCATATTCAGGGAGCGCCGTGTACAATATGGTTGAGTCATCTTCCATTAAGATGGGATGTTGGAATTTTGAAGGTCTAGAAGTGATTCTAACGGGATTGGAGCCATCGGGCTTGGTCAAAAACAAATGCCATCTCGTGCCACCTCCAAATTCGTCTGTTGTTTCAGCTGCTATCAAGAGCAGAGAATCATTTTTCACCCATGTAGCGAAGCCTTTTTGTATCCACCCATTCACATTTTTTGTAAAAATCCGGCGAGGATTTGATCCATCCAGATTGAACATCCAAAGCTCAGCATTTAGATAATCGTTGGTCAGCCGATCGGAATTGTCTGGTGACCTAAAGCATAATAACTGGGTTTTGGCCTTGTTTAATCTAGGCGACCAAAAATTATGATCTTCATCGAAGGTGATTTGGGTTAGGTTATTTCCTTCGTATTTATAAATTTGATAGCTGCCACTTTTATTAGAAGTGAAATACAATACTTCATTGGCGGGCAAATTGCCATAAATGGTGTCGAGGTTGGTTTGCTCATCACTTGATTTCTTACATCCTACGAAAATCAAGAAAAATGATAGCACACTTAGAACGGTCTTCATAAGTTGAATCTTGCTGTTTTAAAATAATTGGTTAAAGGTAATTCAAACCATGTAGAAGACCATATTTATTAAAGGGAATCTTTTTGTCAGTCAGATTTTTAACTAAATTTATACAAGATTTTACAGTTTAAAAATCCCAAATACCTAGGGCACTTTGCAACACTTCTCTCATTTGATCCACATAGATAAATTCTAGACCTGCTATATATTCTGCTTCGATTTCTCCGACATGTTTTTTATTCTGATTGCATAAAAGGATATTTTTTAACCCTGCTCGTTTAGCTGCCAATATTTTCTCCTTAATGCCTCCCACTGGCAATACCTTGCCACGAAGCGTGATTTCACCCGTCATGGCCAAAAATGGCTTCACGGGCTTATCTGTAAAACATGACGCCAATGCCGTCAGCATCGTTATACCCGCCGATGGTCCATCTTTGGGTATGGCGCCTTCTGGCACGTGTATATGGATGTCAGTCTCCTCGAAAATCTTTGGATCGATGCCAATTTTAACAGCGTTGGCTTTAAGAAATGTCAAGGCGGTCGTCGCACTCTCCTTCATAACATCGCCTAGATTTCCAGTGATAAGCAGTTTGCCTTTCCCTGCGTGTTTGCTGACCTCAATGAATAATATCTCTCCACCAACCGATGTCCAAGCCAACCCAATGGCAACACCCGGACCTTGCCGATCGGTGTACATTTCATTGTTGTATTTTTCAAGTCCGATTACCTCTCTTATGGTTTGATCGTCCCAAACCTTTGGCAATACTTCGCCATTTGCCACTCTTTTCGCAAGATTTCGCATCAAGCCAGCAATTTGTCGATCGAGGCTTCTTACACCTGATTCACGAGTGTAATTTTTTATTAAAAACTCTAAATTTTCATGCTTGATATTCAGCGCTTTTTTATCCAACCCATGCTTGACTGCTTGTTCTGGTATCAAGTGTCGCTTAGCTATTTCCACCTTTTCTTCGGTTGAATATCCACTGATTTCAATGATTTCTAAACGATCTAATAATGCTGGTTGAATAGAAGCCAGACTATTGGCAGTAGCTATGAAAAGTACCTTGCTGAGATCGTATTCCATCTCCAAGTAATTATCATAGAACGTGGTATTTTGCTCGGGATCCAACACCTCTAGCAATGCACTAGACGGGTCTCCACGGTGATCTTTGCCCAATTTATCGATTTCATCTAGGAGAAAAACAGGATTGGCTTTACCGCATTTTTTTATGGATTGCAAAATCCTACCTGGCATCGCCCCGATATAAGTCTTTCGGTGACCACGGATTTCAGATTCATCGTGCAACCCTCCAAGCGACATCCGAATAAACTCTCTATTCAGCGCTTTTGCTATGGATTTTCCAAGACTTGTTTTTCCAACCCCTGGCGGGCCTACTAGGCATAAAATGGGTGCTTTCAGGTCATTTTTCAATTTCAAAACTGACAAGTGCTCTAAGATTCTCTCTTTGACTTTTTTCAAACCAAAATGATCCGAATTCAGGACTTTGTCGGCATTTTTTATATTAAAATTATCCTTGCTGACCTCCAAATAAGGCAAGTCCACCATAAATTCTAGGTAATTCAACATGACAGAGTACTCCCCTACCATGGGATTTAAGCGCCTTAGCTTGGCCACTTCTCTTTCAAAGTGCTCTAGCATCTTTGGCTGCCATTTCTTCTTATCGGCCTTTTCGAGCAGCTTTTTGATTTCCTCCTCGACGGGGTTTCCCCCCAGTTCTTCTTGGATGGTTTTCAACTGCTGGTTGAGGAAATAATCTCGCTGTTGCTTATCGATATCAACACGTGTCTTCGAATCAATATTGTCCCTAATCACCAAGTATTGAAGCTCCTTGTGCATCAAGGTAAGCAGCTCCTTGGCTTTTTCGAATTGGTCGTCGATTTCTAGAATGCGCTGCTTTTCAGCTATCCCAGTATTGAGATTCGAGGTAACAAAATTTATCAAAAAATTGTCGCTATTGATGGTTTTTAAGAAAAAACCAGCTTCTTTAGGGATATTCGGAGATAAGTCGATCATTTGTCTGGCGACATCTTTCACGCTGCTGATCAACGCTTCATATTCCATTTTATCTGCATTGTTTGTCAATCCTCGAGGAGACCAACTGATGGATATAAAAGGTTCTTCACTCAAAAAATCAATCAGATCAAATCGCTCTTTTCCTTGGAGAATAGCCGTGAGATTGCCATCGGGCATTTTGATGATTTTCATCACTTTGGCTATGGTACCGACCTTATATAGGTCATCCTTGGTAGGATCTTCGACCTCTGGGTCGATTTGGGTCAATACTGCGATCCATTTATGTTTATCGTAGGCCTTTTGTACTGCCTTTATGGATTTGTCGCGTCCTACCGTAATTGGTATTACGATATTCGGCAAATGAACCGTATTCTTGAGAACAAGCAATGGCAATTTGGCAGGAAAATCTTCCTTCACCTGGTCTCCATCATCTTCTATCTCCACTGAAAGCAAAGGCATGTATTCATTTTCCTCACTCATATCTTGCGTATCAAACACTTGTTCAAACATTTCAAATATTCTATTAATGATTCTTGTTTTTTAAATTTAACGAGTCTAATTTGTAGGTCAATTCCTATGCCATTCTATTTTTTCATCGTATTTGCTCAATTCTGACTACTTTTGGCAAAAATATATTAGTATAACGTGACAAATTGTCGCATAACCAAATTCAGAAATGATTTTTCAAGTAAAATCCATTACCACAAAGATATTTTTTATTTATATTTTTTGTTGTAATATTCATCCTGTAAGCGCCCAAAATCTATATTTTCCACCAAACAATCAAACGCAATGGGACACCATGTCTATCGAAACTTTGGGCTGGTGTCCTGAAAGGATTAATGACTTGTACAATTATCTTGAGAACAACCAAACTAAGGGTTTTATTATTCTAAAAAATGGTAAAATGGTCCTTGAAAAGTATTTTGGAGGATTTACTAAAGATAGTCTGTGGTATTGGGCTTCAGCGGGTAAAACGGTCACATCTTTCATGGTCGGAGTAGCGCAACAAGAAGGAAAATTGAACCTAAGTCAGACCTCTTCTAGCTTTCTCGGCAATGGATGGACGTCCTGTGCCACTACACAAGAAAATCAAATTACCATCCGACATCAATTGACCATGACTTCTGGATTGGACGATGGACTTGCCGACCCTTATTGTACCCTTCCGAACTGTCTATCATGTATCGCTCCAGCAGGTGAACGATGGGCTTATCACAATGCCCCTTATACATTGCTGGACAAGGTCATAGAAAATGCAACTTCAACATCTTTCAATGCTTATTTTATCTCAAAACTCCGAAATCCTATCGGAATGAACGGCCAGTTCTTTCAAATTGATTACAACAATATTTTAGTATCAAATGTGCGCAGTATGGCAAGATTCGGTTTGCTTATACTCAACAAAGGTCGCTGGGGCGTCACGCCAATAATGCAAGACTCTACCTATTTTAATCAAATGGTAAATACCTCACAGCAATTGAATAAATCCTACGGCTACCTGTGGTGGCTCAATGGCAAAGAAAGTTTTAGGGTGCCAGGACTTCAAATCCAATTTCCTGGTCCTCTCTTCAGATCCGCCCCCAACGACATGATTTCAGCCATCGGCAAAAACGGTCAAATCCTTAATGTCATTCCAAGCCAACAATTGGTCATAATTCGTATGGGCAATGCACCTACCAGCTCTGAAGTCCCTTTTACCATGAATGATTCCATCATGAAATATGTCCAAAATTTGCCTTGCGTTACCCAAACCAAAGACCACGGATTGGATGAAAATTCATTCGATATTTATCCTAACCCAAGTGGCGATATTTTATTTATCAACAATAAAATGAAGGAGAATTTTAGCATCCAATTATACAATGATTTGGGGCGTCGTGTATTAACAGACTATTCCGTTTCGAATATAGATGTTTCCAGTTATCCAAATGGCATTTACTTTCTTGCCATCAGAAATAACCTAGGTACCTTGCTGAAAAAAATCGTCATTCAACACTAAATCGAATTTTATTTTTGTTGAAATTGGTGCAAGCACCCAACCGAAACGCATATTAATTTGTTTACCCTGAGATTTTGGTAATTTTGCTCAATTATATTTGGACATGAGATTTATACTTTTAATCATCCTTGGATTGGTAGCGATGAGATTCGTTAGTACGCTTTTCAATGCATTCAATAAGCCTTCGACACCCTCCCAGACCAATCCACCTTCCCCTAAATCAAAACAAAAGGAAGGTGACTATATCGAATATGAAGAAATAAAAGACTAATGACTGAAAAAATTTCCGACCTAATCTTGGTCAACAACCACCATTTCATCATATTGAACAAACCTTTCAATGTGGCTACTCAACCCGACAAATCCAACGATAAAAGTCTGCTTGAATTGGCAGAATTATATTGCAAAATAAGGCTTTTTGTCGTCCATAGACTCGATAGACCGGCCTGTGGCCTTGTTATTTTCGCCAAATCTGGTCAAGCAGCCTCTGAGCTTTCTCAAATGTTCGTTAATCACCAAGTAACCAAAACGTATCTTGCTTTCGTTTCTAATCCCCTCGAAAAGGAGCGAGGAACACTAGAAAATCCCATTTTTTTCAATCCCAAAACCAATAAATCTTATATCTGCGAGCCAGACCATAAAGATGCAAAGATGGCAAAATTGGATTACGAGACTTTGAGTAAAACCGACAATTATACTTTCTTAAAAATAAACCTTCATACAGGGCGCCACCACCAAATACGTGTACAAATGTCCCACGCTGGTCATCCCATCAAAGGCGACGTAAAATATGGCGCAAAAAGAGCCAACAAAGACAGATCCATAGACTTGTGCGCTTATGAGCTTGCTTTCGACTACAAGGCACAGAAATACAATTTTAAGGCGACTTTGCCCCCATTCAAAATATGGCAAGATTGCCTCCCATTAGTATAGTTTCTAAATTATAGTACATTTTCCTATGAGTGACCCGACGCCTATCAGAACAGAAATTGCCTCCCTTGGAGAGTTTGGACTAATCGATTATTTAGCCAAAAAGAACCGTACCATCCACTCCTCCACGCTCAAAAGCATCGGCGACGACGCTGCGGTTATTGATCCCCAAGGCAAAAAAATGCTCGTTTCCACGGACCTCTTGATCGAGGGCATTCATTTTGATCTCATGTACACCCCACTGAAGCACCTTGGCTACAAATCCATCGTGGCCAATGTCTCCGACATCATCGCCATGAATGCAATCCCAAGCCAAGTGACCGTTTCCATCGCCCTTTCCAACAAAGTTTCCCTAGAAGCTCTCACCGAGCTGTACGAGGGAATTTATGCCGCTTGCGACGCTTATCATGTGGATTTGGTTGGTGGCGATACCACTTCTTCCCAAAAAGGCCTACTGATATCCGTTACCGCCATCGGATGGGCTGACGAAGATGACATTTGTTACAGAAATACTGCCAAAGTTGGCGACTTAATTTGCGTTACTGGTGACCTTGGAGCAGCCTTCCTCGGCCTCCAAATCCTAGAACGCGAAAAGCAACTTTTTCTATCAGATTCTAAGATACAACCGGACCTCGAAGACCAACAGTACCTCATTGGCCGCCAGTTGAAGCCAGAGGCACGTCTCGACATCGTCCAGTCACTCAAAAGAGCCAAAATCAAGCCCTCTTCCATGATCGATATCTCAGACGGCTTGGCCTCAGAATTGTTACATATCTGCACACAATCCAATGTTGGCGCACTCATCGTGGAGTCTCAAGTCCCTCTCCACCCAGACACCCAGTTGATGGCTCTAAAGTTTAAATTGGATCCAATCACTACTGCTTTGAGCGGGGGCGAAGACTATGAATTGTTATTCACAATCAATCCAGATGATCACCAGCTCATCCAACATATAGCCGATATATACGTCATCGGAGAGATAAAACCAGCTAGTGAAGGCATCCAACTCCAGACTACTGGTGGCAATTTTCATCCCATCAAAGCGCAAGGTTGGAATCATTTTAACAATATTTAGCGTATATTTGCAGCTCGGGGTGCCCATAAGGCTGAGATTATACCCATTGAACCTGGGCAGGTAATGCTGCTAAGGGACTTTGACTTTCTGTGCTATAGGGCGACTTGATTTACTAAAATTCAATTCAACGCTTATGGCATTTTTCGCTTCATTTTCAGCTTCTTTTTTTGTAGGGCATGTCCCTCAGCAATGCTTCGGGTCGGGCTGTCCAGGGGTTCGCGTTGCTCCGTCTCTCCTCGAATCTACATCGAGTCGAGACTCTCGTCTGACGCCGAGACCCTTCCCATCCCTCATGCTGCTTTTCGTCACCATCGGAGTCTTCTACACGAGTACATTGCTTGCTCAAGACACCCTGAAGCTCGATTCTTTAGCCAACTATTATATACCCGAAGTTCCAATCATTAGTTCATTTGCAGACAAAGAAGATCCCTTGATTCAATACAATTTTAACAAGGAAAAAATCACACAAAACGCCCAAAGCAAAGACCTTCCCTATTTATTAAGCCAAAGCCCCAGTGCAGTTTTTACGAGCGACGATGGCTTGGGTGTGGGATATACTGGCCTTAGAATTAGGGGCTCTGACGCTACCCGTACCAGCGTAAATATCAATGGCGTCCCACTCAATGATGGCGAATCGGGTCAAGTATATTGGGTGGATCTCCCTGATTTGATAGAATCCGCTGACCAGATCCAAATCCAACGGGGAGTAGGAACAACCAGCCAAGGGACATCTTCGTTCGGTGCTTCGGTCAATATAGCCACTTTTAGGCCTCAAGACCCCAATCTGGTTCTTTCGACTTATATCGGTCGGTTTGGTACCCGAAAATATCACGTGCGTGGCAGCTCTGGTTTGGTAAGAAACAAAATCGCCATGGAAGCTGGCGTTTCTAGCATCAAATCGGGCGGTTATATCGATCGAGCCAAATCCAATCTTACCAGTGCCTTTATAAATCTTCACCTAGCATTGAAAAATGGTTTTATGCATTTGTTGGGTCGTCAAGGGCAAGAACGTACTTACCAAGCCTGGTATGGGCTTCCACACCAATACTTGGAGAGCAACCGCACCTATAATTCTTCAGGACTCATCGCTTCATCAGGTACCTTTTATGACAATGAAGTGGACGACTACACCCAGAAACATCTACAATACCTCTGGGAACAAAAATTTTCCAGTCGCCTCTATTCCAAGTTAACGCTTTATGCAACTTTCGGCAAGGGGTTTTACGAGCAGTACAAAAACAATGCTAGATTAAGTAATTACAAAATTCCACCTATAGAAATCCAGGACACCTTGCGCGAAAAATCCGATTTGGTAACCCAAAAATGGCTCGATAATAGCCTATATGGTGGCATTTGGACCATCGACGCCAAATCAAAGACTTTTGAAGAATTGAACGCTGGGATCCATATCAGTCGATACAAGGGCGACCATTTTGGACGGGTAATTTGGGCAAAATTCCACCCGATAGATGCCATCCCTTCGGAATTTTATTTCGATCAAGGCAATAAGAGTGAATTTTCTATTTTCGCTAAATCAAGAAAAAAACTAAGCGAGAAACTTAGGCTGTTCTTGGACATTCAGTACCGCCATGTACAGTATCATATCGATACATTCGAACAAGGTGGTCTGTATCTAGCCAAGCGTACGTACCATTTTTTAAATCCTAAAATTGGAGGAGCCTTACGCATTTGACCCCAAACATAGTTTTAACTTATATTTTGGAATCGCAAACAAGGAACCCTTTCGGGATGATTTTGAAGGAGAAGTTGCAGGAATAAAGGTGCAACCCGAACGGCTATACAATGCAGAATTGACCTATAAATACAAAATGGCTGCTGGCGAATTGGTCGCGAACTTATTCTACATGAACTATCACAATCAACTGGTTCTCAATGGATTGATCAATGATGTCGGAGCTGCTCAAAGAATCAATATTCCGAATAGTTTTCGCTTGGGATTGGAGTTGAGTGGATTTTTTACCTGGAAAAATTTTCAGTTAGAAAGTCATTGGACTTTGAGTAAAAACAAAATTACTAACTTCGATTATTACATTGACAATTGGGATAGCGGGACACCCAACAAGGTCCATTTATCCAACGTCGATTTGGCATTTTCACCCAATATCATCCTCAAAAACAGTCTTAATTACACAATGAAGAGATTCTCGCTGGTATTATCACAAAACTATGTGGGCAGTCAATTTATAGACAATACGGGTTCCAAATTTCGAAAACTACCAGATTATACGACTTTTGATTTTCAGGTCTTTTGGAGACCACTGAAGAATTATAATCTTAGATTGGAAGCGACCATTTTCAATCTATTAAACCAAAAATATGTCTCCAATGCTTGGACCTATCCTTTCACTAGTACTCAATATGATCCAACTGCTGATGACATCTATGCCAGCAAAGGACAAAACAACGGGGACTACCAATTGACGGGGTATTTTCCTCAAGCAACCAGACACTGGGCCCTTGGTCTTAGATGGGCATTCTAAATAAATTATTAGCCTTGCCTAAATAATGAATTTATTAACAATTAATCCTAACATGGAAAGCATCAAAATAATCGTAAATGGGCAGCCAACGAACATCTAAGGCATCAGGACATGTATCAAACACGATGACGTCGAAAAATTCCATCGGGACTTTTTCATTGTATTCGATGGGTAAAACTTCTTCATTTTCCAAAAAATCGTTCGTATCCGCCGCTTCAGCTTGTTCCAAATCTCGATTTTTCAAAATGCAGTACAAACGTTGGATAGATGTAATATACGCTTGATGGTCTTGGGGTATATAGGTATTGCGAAGGCGAATGAAGCTGTATATGTCGGACAAAAGCCTAGGGTCATCTTGCGGTATATAGTTCGAAAAATGGGATTCGGCGATGGTAGCTGCTTGAACGTCATTAACGAGATACAAAACCCTCAAAACCTTTGTATGCTTGATAAGGCGATAAAAAGAGGTGATGGTCACTTGGTATTTATCCAGATCTTGTGGTATTTCCACATGCGTGATTTTATTGAGTTCTTGCAGAGAATTTTCTATTTTCGATAATGCCGATATTTGACCGTCGTTCAATCCTTTTTTGTCTATCTCTGGAAAATATTTAGCAAACCTCATACGCAATGAGATGGTCCTTTTTACCCATCTATGAAGGGTTTCGGGTCGATGAAATGTGGTAATTTTTCTCCATTCGGGCAGTGGATCTCGCAAATCCATAAAATAAGTATCAATCCCGTAACATAAGTATAAATAAGAATACTCCTTATTCAAATCACTGGGTGGGTAAGTCCTTAGATATTCATCAAAGTCATGTGGAGTAAATGCGTCAATCGAATCCTCTGGGGGCAAAACTTTAATGTACCCAACTGGCTTGTTATCAACATGCAATATATAATCATAAAGAGCAGATCCTTCAAAATAATTTCTTGTGACAGCTCCGATTTTTTCGTAATCCGAAACTCTCAATGGGCAGATAATATCCCATCCGCATAGAATTAATTGTTTATCGATGATTTCGTTTGCTATTTCAGTAGGGCATAAGTTCATCCTCATTTAATAAAAATTTTGTTTCATTCATAAAATACTTACGAGCCAAATGGATTCTAAAAGAATAATAACTGGTGTAAAACTATTGGCAAATCCCTTTCTTCTTGCCAATCCTTTAACAACTATTCTATTTCAATGAAACAAAGCCGTCCTTCAAACATCATGTAATGTTATAGGCAACGGATTTGTCATCTTAAGTGCAAAAAATACAACACAAAGATACGATAATTTATATTACTAGTCAAATTATTTTATTATTTGGACTCAGTTGTTCAATTTGCAAATCAACCTCACTTCGATACTTCTAATACTTTACAGCGCATATAATCATTTTTTATTTTGTCATTATGTTTTTTAGCCACATATAATCATTGTTATATAAATATTGTAAAAGTAAAAGAAATACACGACATGGAAGTTAAATACCTCCAAAATAACCATCGTAAAATGTGCGTCAGGGATCGAAACGATCTCCGAAGGAGAGTCTTGTCAAATCATGCAATGATTGACGAGACCGAAATGAAATGAAGTCGAGCAGAGCCCGACATTGGCGCAGCAAATGTGACGCCCAATCCCAAATCATATTATCTCTAAAATCAAAATATACACTGGAAATCTGATTTTATTCGTTTAATTTTGTGGCAATTAAAAATTAAGATAGTACATGACAGCGTATATTTTTCCAGGGCAAGGATCCCAATTTTCAGGCATGGGCAAGGACCTTTACGAAGGCTCGCAGGAGGTTCGAGAACTTTTCGATCAGGCTAAATCTGAACTAGGTTTTGACATCGGCGAAGTAATGTTCCACGGAACAGATGAGGAGCTTAAACAAACGAATGTTACGCAGCCAGCTATTTTTTTGCACAGTTGTGCGCTCTGGCTCGCGAATCCCAATCGAACTGAGGCGGCCTATTTTGCAGGGCATTCACTAGGAGAATTTTCGGCATTGGTGGCTTCGGGAGTCGTAAGCTTTGCCGAAGGAATCTATATGGTCAAACACCGCGCCAATGAGATGCAAAAAGCTTGTGTATTGCACCCTTCGAGCATGGCGGCAGTCTTGGGTCTTTCGGATGAAATCACAGAAAATATTTGCAATCAAGCTAAGGAAATTGTAGTGCCAGCAAATTATAACTCGCCGGGACAAATCGTAATTTCTGGTAGTTTTGAAGGCATCGCCGAAGTTACTCCTTTGCTGCAAGCCGCAGGTGCGAAAAGAGTTTTGCCACTTCCAGTGGGTGGGGCATTCCACTCCCCTTTGATGAAACCAGCCTTGGAGGGATTCAAGTTGGCTATCGAAAATATAAATTTTAAAACACCTAGAAGTCCCATCGTACAAAATATCACGGCTAAACCAGTAAGCGATCCAGAACAAATCAAAGAAAATATCATAGCGCAACTCACAGGTCCCGTTAAATGGTCCCAGAGTATCGCAGAGATGGCAAAACTTGGGGTGACTAGCTATATCGAGGTTGGTCCAGGAAAAGTGCTCCAAGGATTGGTTAAAAAAATACAGCCCGAAGCAGAAATCGCTGGCTTATAATATGCTAAATCCCAAATTAAAATATATATTCAGAGGCGCAAAAAAGGGCATTCACTTGCAAGAAATCGGTGTTTTGTTCATTCTTTTTACTACACTAAATATTTCATTAGCGCAAACTAAAAATTCGATAATTATCGATCGCTGGAATACGGCGAGTAGAACACAAATCAACGATACGTGGATTGACACGCTAAAAGGTGAAGTACTGCTTCATCAAGGAGACAATTTTTTCGAATGCGATACCGCAGTCCTTCAGAACAATCAGCTACTAGCCTGGGGCAAAGTCATTTTACAACAAAAAGACTCCTTGTGGGTCTATGGCAACCGACTAAACTACAATGGTGATACAAAAAAAGCGTATCTCCAAGGCGAAGTAGTTTTGGTCAATAAGCAACAAAAGCTTTTTACGGAACAGCTGGACTATGATTTAAATACCAAATTGGCGACTTTCAATACCAAAGGGACGATGACCGAAGGAAAAACAGCCATGATCAGCGATAGAGGGGTCTATGATGTCAATTTGGATCAAGCGAGATTTTATAGCAATGTTCAAATCCAAGATCCAGAATTTTTGGTAAAAACAGATTCCTTATACTTCAATTCAAAAAGCAAGGAAGCTCAATTCGTGAGCCCTACGATCATCCAATATAAAGATTCGAAAATATACACTGAAAGCGGTATATACAATATCAGCAATCGACAGGCGGTCTTCGATGGAAAGCCTCAGTATCTCTCGCCCACACAGAAAGCAAAAGCCCGTAAAATTACCTACAATGGCGATTTACAAGCATTTAATCTAATCGGTGATGCCTTCATCGAAGAAAAAAATCAAACCGCACAGGCAGATTCTATTGTTTATTTTGAAAAATCTGAAAAGGCACAATTTTTTGGAAAAGCATCCCTCAAAGGAGAACAAATCAACGCTAGAGGAGATACATTGTATTACGATAAAAAAACCAAAATATTTAGCAGTGCAGGTCCTTCGATCTTCAGTGATTCAACGCAAATCATCCAAGCTGATGAAACAATTTTTGATCAAAATACGGGTATGGGAATGCTGCGGAAAAATGTCCATTGGCAAGATACGGTACAAAAGGTTTCTATCCGTACACAGAATCTAGATTTAGACAAAACTAAAAAAGAATTTAGGGCATATGGGGGAAGGAATCTCATTGCCATCGCATCTGGGTCTGATACCATATACATCGCAGCCGACACCTTGCGAAGAGAGTCCATTTCGACGGCTGATTCAAGCAAAATCCTCAGAGCCTATCCAGATGTAAGAGTTTGGATGAAGGATATGCAGCTAGTGTGTGATTCATTGGCATTTGCTGAAAAGGATTCGATATTTCGATTCTTGGGGCGTCCTATTATGTGGTATGATAGCGGCAGGACTCAATTGGCATCGGACACTTTATTTATGTATGCTAAAAACAAAAATTAGACAAAATTCATCTACAACAAAATGCCACAGTTCTGAGCCAAAAAGATTCCATATTCTTTGATCAAGTATTTGGGCGGACCATTTATAGCCATTTTGAAGACGGCAAAATAAACCTGATGGAGGTCATCGGCAATGCAGAGACAGTGTATTCTGCGCAGGACGACGACAAAGCTTATATCGGTGTAAATCACAAACTTGGAGCTAGGATGAATTTGCATTTTTTGGACAAAAAACTCCAACAAATTCGGTTTTATACCCAACCTGAAGGAAAGTTTATCCCCATTCAAACCGCCGATCACTTAGGTTTACGTATAAAAACTTTTCAATGGCACCCAGACTGGCGTCCCTTGATCTTAAACGACATCTTAGACCCAAGCAAACGCCGTAAGTAAATCCTATAGTTCCAACTTACAATCATTTATTGTGCTAAAATTTAACTACGAAATCAAATGATTTTCGCACGATTATCCATTTTTATCCTTTAAATAATCATCCTTAAAATGGCCAACATGGATCTCACTATTGTGAATTTTCTTGCTTTGAACGAAATAATTGAACATGCCAATTGTAACTAGAGAAAAAGAGATCGCCAAAAACAATATTTCCAAAGCTTTGCCATATTTCAAATCCAAAATATTATTGACACTTAGACCTGCCACTAGAAAGTAAAGAGATGTTCTGATGAAAGATAAAAACGTAGATTGATTCGCCAAATGAGTTCGCTGCAACGCCAATTTTTCTCTAAGTATCAAATCCTTATTGATTAAACCATTATCCATATTTTCAGTATAAAATCTAAGTATATTAACATCCTACGAATAATATTGTTGGAATATTAACCCATTTGCATCAACAACCAAAACCAAATAATATTCTTTATCATTTTTTCAATAAAAAGCTATAATTTAAGATTGATTTTTTTTAAATAAATACCAAAAAAAATATAATTAGGATTGACTAAGTTGGACGCAGTATTAAAGTTATTTCTTTTGAAATGAAAGGCTTTTTACTCCGTCACAACTACTTCATTGACAGGCATTTACAACTGGCGGAGCCTAATAACTGTTAATTCTAATAATAGACTAAGCTCTTTTCTCATAACCTATAAAATAAACACTAAGCACGATATGAAATAATAAATCGGAAGATAAAATCCAAGATTGTAGGCAAATGGTTGTACCTTTATGGATTAAATCTGACTAAAGAAATGCAGGGTACATTGTGGCCAGAACCAGAGCGGTTCACCCCATTGATGCAGCAGTATTATGATCTTAAATCCAAGCATAGAGATGCCATTTTGCTGTTTCGTGTGGGGGATTTTTACGAAACTTTTGGTGAAGATGCTATAAAAACTGCCAGTGCGTTAGACATCATCCTAACCAAGCGAAATAATGGTGGTACTGACGTCGAGTTGGCGGGTTTTCCTTACCATTCACTGGATAATTACCTACCAAAATTGGTCAAAGCAGGGTATCGTGTAGCCATTTGCGAACAACTAGAAAAACCATCCAAAGAAAAAAAAATCGTTAAAAGAGGTGTTTCGGATATCATAACCCCAGGGCTTACCGCAGACGATAAACTACTGGATGCCAAGGCAAATCACTATCTTGCGTCCTTGCACATTGAGAGTGAAGCGAGCTGTGCGGTAGCCTTTTTGGATCTTTCAACAGGAGAATTCTTGACAACCGAAGGAGATTTTTACTTCATAGAACAGCTAATTCAGAGTTTTCAACCCAAAGAAATTCTCATAGCCAAAAGCAAACAAAAGCTCGTAGAATCTACCTCTTTGGGACAATCTTATTTATACAAATTGGAAGATTGGGTGTTTCAAAGAGATTTTTGTAGGGATAAATTGCTTTTACATTTCGCTACAAATACCCTAAAAGGATTTGGTATAGAAGAATTGAGACTCTCACAGATCGCTGCCGGTTCAGTTCTCTATTATCTCGAAGCTACCGAAAAAACGCAAATACAACACATCACGCGTATTTCTCGAATCCATAGAGATCAATACGTTGCACTGGATCCGAGTACCGTAAAAAATCTCGAACTCATACGTCCTCAACACGACCAAGGAAAATCCCTACTGGACATCCTAGACAATACCGTTACTCCCATGGGCAGCCGCTTGTTGAGACGCTGGATTTTATTGCCTTTACTCGACAAAAACAAAATAGATCAAAGAGCTGGCGTAGTTGATTATTTCGTCCTAGAAAACATGAAAGCTCAGGAGTTGACCCAAAACTTAAAACAGATCGGGGATCTCGAACGATTGGTTTCTAAGGCAGCATTAGGGAAAATAAGCCCTCGAGAAATGGCACATATCCGCAAAGCTTTGGTCGAAATTTCTAAAATAAAAACCGTCATAAAAAATAGCGGTCAGGAGTATTTGGTGGAATTGGCTCAAGCTATCGTGCCGTGTGAGGAATTAACCCAAAGAATTGGACGCTCGTTATACGACGACCTACCAGTGGCATTGCTCAAAGGACCCGTGATCAAAGAAGGCGTAAGTGAAGATTTAGACGAGCTGCGGCATATCATCCAAAATAGCAAAACTCTCCTCATCGAAATTCAACAAAAAGAAATCCAAAACACCAATATCAGCAATTTGAAAATTGGCTTCAACAATGTTTTCGGGTATTATTTGGAAGTTACAAACAAACACAAGGATCAATTCAAAATACCCGAGACTTGGATTAGAAAACAGACCCTAAGCACTGGAGAGAGATATATCACAGAAGAACTTAAAGTACTCGAAGATAAAATTTTACACGCGGAAGAACGCATCAATGACCTAGAAGTAGAACTTTTTAAAGATTTAATAAAATTTGTCGTCGAGCACGTAGAAAGCCTCCAGCAAAATGCTCAGATCATAGCTACCTTAGATGTTCTGGTCAATTTTGGAATTACGGCAGTCAAAAATAAATACAATAAGCCCAATATCAATGACCACCTCGAGTTGGCCATCGTCCAAGGGAGGCATCCAGTCATCGAGGCTTTACTTCCACCTGAGGAAGATTATGTCGCCAATGACCTCTATCTAAACAATGAAAAACAACAGATAATCATCATCACGGGTCCCAACATGTCTGGAAAATCAGCGATCTTGAGACAGACGGCCTTGATAACTTTGATGGCTCAAATCGGCTCTTTTGTCCCTGCTGCACAGGCGGAAATAGGCATCGTGGACAAAATATTTACAAGAGTCGGTGCATCTGACAATATTTCCAGCGGCGAATCGACATTCATGGTAGAGATGAACGAAACCGCTAGTATCCTCAACAATATCAGCGAGCGTAGTTTGATATTATTGGATGAAATAGGTAGAGGCACAAGTACTTATGATGGGATCTCCCTAGCTTGGAGTATCGCCGAGTATCTGCATGAAAACGAAATCGCTAGGCCCAAAACTCTCTTTGCTACTCATTATCACGAACTTAACGAACTGGCCAATAATCACGATCGGATAAAAAATTATCATGTAGCAACCAAGGAAATCGGGCAAAAGGTGATTTTCCTTAGAAAATTGACCCCAGGAGGCAGTCACCACAGTTTTGGTATTCACGTCGCCAGGATGGCTGGAATGCCCACAGCAGTGCTAGAGAGGGCTAAACAAATTTTGGTTACTTTAGAAAAAAAATCAATAGAAGAGCAAGTAGCAGGCCAGGACAATGCCTCCAAACTAAGCAATCTACCAGCTCCATTGCAGATGACTTTGGTGCAACACGCGGACCCAGGAGCCAAGCGCATAAAAGACGAATTAGAGATATTAGATTTAAATGTATTGACGCCAATCCAATGCATGATGAAACTCCAAGAAATGAAACTTTGGTTGGAAAGAGACTAATTTGAATGAGTAAAAAAAATGGAAGACAACAAGGATATTATATTCGTAAAAGGTGCCAGAACCAATAATCTAAAAAACATAGATATTGCGATCCCTAAAAAAGAAATTGGTCGTCGTATCTGGGGTCAGTGGTAGCGGCAAATCCACCTTGGTCATGGACACTTTATTCGCTGAAGGTCAGAGAAGATACGTGGAATCCCTATCCTCCTATGCGCGTCAGTTCTTGAACAGAATGAAAAAACCCGACATCGAATACATTAAAGGTATTTGTCCCGCCATCGCCATCGAACAAAAAGTTTCTACTAGTAACGCACGGTCATCTGTTGGCTCTTCGACTGAGCTTTTCGATTATCTAAGGCTTTTATTCGCAAGGGCTGGTAAAACTTATAGCCCCATAAGCGGTCGTCTGGTGACCAAACACGATGTCAAAGATATCGTACAAGCCTTGGAAGAAATGCCCGACAAATCAAAGATTCGTCTTTTAATTCCCCTTCAAAACAAATACCCAGATCGGACCGTCCGACAAGAGTTAAATCTACTCAGACAAAAAGGTTATGCTAGGATTTTATTGAATCAAGAGCTGGAAGAAATAGATGATGTACTCATTCAAAAGAATAAATTTTTAGATAAAAAAATCGCAGATATTGACAGAGCTAAATTTTTAATCCTCATCGATCGCTTTATTCTTAATCATGACGACCCAGAGAATAAAAAACGTATGGCTGATTCGATTACCACAGCTCTACAAGAAAGCTTCGGAGAGTGCATTTTGATGGATGAAAAAAATCAATCTTGGTCATTCAATAATCGATTTGAAATGGATGGCATGGAATTCACTCCACCTTCACCACATATGTTCAATTTCAACAATCCTTATGGGGCATGTCCTAAATGCGAGGGATTCGGCACGGTGATTGGTATCGATGAAAACAAGGTAATTGCAGACCCGATGATGTCCGTTTATGAGGGGACCGTCATTCCTTGGGAATTTGAGAATGGCAAAGAAATGAAAAGTGATTTTATCAAAAAAGCATTTGCCAAGGAATTTCCCATCCACAGATCATACTGCGAACTCAATCCCGCCGAAAAAAAATTGCTTTGGTACGGTGACAAAGACGTCCACGGTATCTATCATTTTTTTGATGTCCTAGAACAAAATATTTACAAGATTCAAAATCGCGTCATGTTGGCACGTTTTAGAGGTAAAACCAACTGCATGGACTGTCAAGGAAGTCGCTTGCGCAAAGACGCCCTCTATGTTTCTTTCGAGGGGAAAAATATCGCTGATTTATCATCAATGCCCATCGACGAATTGTATGATTTTTTTCAAAAAATAGATCTCACAAAATACGACAAAATCATCGCCGAAAGGCTCATCAAAGAAATCGTCCAGAGACTTGAAGTAATGGTCAATATTGGACTTGGATACCTGACACTCAATCGTCCAAGTGCCACCCTCAGTGGCGGCGAAACACAGCGAATAAATCTTACGAGGATTCTAGGCAGTAATTTGACCCACTCTCTTTATATTTTGGATGAACCGAGCGTAGGTCTTCACCCTCGGGATACGGAAAATCTAATCAAGGTGCTTCAGCAATTGCGTGATTTGGGCAATACAGTTCTAGTAGTTGAACACGAAGAAGCCATATTGCGCAGTGCGGATCATTTGATCGATATCGGACCATTTGCTGGTGAGTTTGGTGGAAAAGTCGTTTTTGAGGGGAAATACCAAGAGCAAATGACTCCAGTGGAAGCGTCCCTCACCGTCCAATACCTTCAAAAAAACAAGACTATCCCAATCCCAAAAACCAAAAGAACCCCACGCAATTGGATTAAAATATTAGGGGCAAGGCAGCATAATTTAAAGAAAATTGACGTAAAAATTCCTTTGCAGTCCTTGGTAGTCATAAGCGGCGTGTCGGGATCTGGAAAGAGCACTTTGGTCAAAAACATCTTATATCCCGCTCTCAAGGCAAAATTCAACGAGCCTACTGGCATGACCATCGGCTTACATGATTCACTAGAATTTGATACCAAAGCCATTCAAAGTGTTGAAATGGTGACCCAAAGTCCCATCGGAAAATCCAGTCGATCAAACCCTGTCACATATGTGAAGGCTTATGACGAAATCCGAGACTTATACGCCAAGCAACCTTTTGCCAAATTGCGAGGCTACAAACCTGGCCATTTCTCCTTCAATGTCGAGGGTGGAAGATGCGAAGTATGCAAGGGCGAAGGGGAAATTACGGTAGAGATGCAATTTCTTGCTGACGTACATCTTGAATGTGAAGAGTGCCAGGGCAAAAGGTTTCAAAAAGAAGTTTTAGAAATCAAGTACAAGGATAAAAATATTTTTGAGGTCCTATCGATGAGTATCGAAGAATCCTTGACTTTCTTCCAAAATGATCACAATATTTATGAAAAAATAAAACCTCTCAACGACGTTGGCTTGGGATATGTTAGGCTGGGGCAACCATCTTCTACACTCAGCGGTGGTGAAGCCCAACGCGTAAAATTGGCCTCATTCCTAGGAGCCGAACGTCCTAAAAATAAAATGCTGTTCATCTTTGACGAACCGACAACAGGCCTCCATTTTTATGATGTAGAAAAACTACTCATTGCCCTCCAAGCACTCGTAGAGCAAGGCCATAGCGTTTTGGTCGTAGAACACAACCTTGACGTGGTCAAAGTCGCTGACTGGGTAATTGACTTGGGTCCCGATGGGGGAATAGGTGGTGGTCACCTTTTATACAGCGGTCCTCCCGAATTATTAAAGGAGGAATCCAAAAGCATCACAGCGAAATATTTATAAAAAAATCAAGTACTTCCAACTTTTTTTAAAAACCAAGGGTCATTAGATTGAGTGTATTTTTTTAGTAAAAATGAAATATTTTCAATCATGTTTAAATCAATAATTCTTAGCTTTTTGATTGTATTGGTAGGTGCATTGGCTGCTTGTAAAAAAGAAAATCAATGCGTCAACCAACATCAAACAGAATCCATCAGACTTCTTTTTGGTCATTTTTATGGAGAATGTGAAGGCCCGAATTGTATCCGAATATTTAAATTGCAAGGCAACCAACTTTCAGAAGATACATTAGATAAATACCCAACGAGGCAATCTTTTTACAGCGGAAATTTCATTAACTTATCTTCTGACAAATATGAAAAAGCAAAAGCCCTGCGAATTTCTTTTCCTGTAGAGTTATTGCAAGAACCAAATACCATAATTGGATGGCCAGATGTTACAGATGGAGGAGGATTGTACATTGATTATGAAAATAATGGCGTTCATAAATTCTGGCTGATAGATCAAGCCAAAGAAAATGTGCCTACCAAATACCACTCATTTCATGACCAAGTAAACCAAATTATTAGTCAACTTTAAAATTTTTAAATATGAAAAAATCAATGATTTTAGGCCTTTTCATTACCTTAATAGGTTTGATGGCTGCTTGTAAAAAAGATTCCAAATGTGATATTTTATATGAAATTTGTTACCAAAAAGACATCTTGCAATGTTCAGACTTGGCCGCGTATCAATCATCCACACTAAGTCATAAGGAATTTTTTGAAAATTATTTTCTAGCAAAAGGCATCACTGTGAAATTCCGCAAATTGGAAATTGACGCGTCAACTTTATTTTGCCAGGCGTGCGATTGCCCTACAGGTGCTAGATTGTTTGTGGATACTGATGAACAAGGGATGAGCAAACTTGAAGAATTAGGATTTAGTAGATGCAATGATAACTGTAAAGCTCTTTGGTGTGGTGATTGGAGAAAGGCAAGAATTGAAGGTGGCTTTGCTGGAATAAATCAAGATGTGTTAAGTCAAAATATTACCATATCTTTAAATGAAAATTCCTTTACCAAAGTTGACAATTCCATATATCCAAGTCCGTCCATAATTCCATTGCCTTTTAAGGTGGTTGCCAAACACAATGGATTCTCTGGTTCATTCGGCTTTGATATTGATAATAATTCAATCGCTGACTACAACATTGAAATAAAATCGGACACTTTGAAGATCTTCGAGCTGGTGGGTGACGGATTCACTCATTCTTTTATTAGATAGATAGATTTTTGATGGCAAAGTATTCCATACATTCACCATTAGACGAGTTGATCTCGGGCTGCAAAGCTCAAGACAGACTTGCTCAAAGGTATTTGTATGAAAAATACTTCAAAATGTTGATGCAAAAGGCACTGAGATACTCTAAAAATGATCGAGAAATAGGACTAGAAATTGTAAACAATGCTTTTCTCAGTGTTTTTACTCATTTACATGATTTCAGAGGGGAAAATTTTGAAGGGTGGATTTCAAAGATTGTCACCAATAAAGCTTTGCATAAAATAAGATCTGACAACAATTACTATAAGCACATAGATGCTGAAATTCCCAATGATTTCGTTTTGCAAGAGTCTGATCCGATTTCCCATCTTTCGGCATCTGAAATCAACAATCAAATCAACAGAGTTTCTGAGCCACAAAGAAGCATTTTTATTCTCAACAATATAGATGGTTATAAAATTAGAGAAATTGCTCAAATGCTCGAAATGAACGAAAATACCATTAAATGGCACCTAGTAGAGGCCAAAAAGAGCTTAGCCAAAAGTGTCAATAATTACAAATACAAGTGACAATATGAAAAAGAACGATTACGATAATATAAATGATAGCCTATCCGATTTTAGGTTGAGTGATTGGGATGCTATGGAAAAATTATTGGATAAAAATTCAAAGAAGAAGGCTTTTCCTTGGTTTTGGATACTAGGATTGAGTGTGATTTGTATTTCAATAGTGTTATTAGGTCAACTGTTTTTCGGTCAAAATACTATTTTCAACAATAAAAATGATGTGATTTCATCAGGTTCTAATACTACAGAATTGGCTACTCCTTTCGTACAAACATTATCAAATGAAAACAACCAAACCCAATTGTCATCAAGCAAAAAACCAGAATTACTACTCAATGATCGTTCCGAAGAAAAGAAACATATTGTCGAAAAGAACAAACAAAAAATGGTTGGTATAAACCCGGCTCCAAATAAAGTTGATTTAACAAAACCATCCAATGATAAAGAAGTCAACGCGTCAAATTTTGACCCCCAGTCTCAGCGCAATGAACCTACTACTAGTACCAATCCATCTCTTCCCCTTGATAATCCTGAAGTCATTTCACTAGGGGACCCAAAGATCACTGACCCATCTATATCAACGCCTCCAATACCTACCACAAAGGTTGAAATCTTGACACCGATTGAGATATTACGGCCCAATTTAATTTTATTTCCTGTTTTGAAACTCAATTTAAGTTCATTATTCACGCCTTTGGCTTCTACCCCAAAAATCAAACCAACACTCCAAAAGTGGAATTGGGGTGCTCAAATTAATCTGATAGCCCAGTCCAAAAACAATGCGCTGCATTTTTCACCCCAGATTGGTATTCCAGTGTGGTATAGATCTACCCCTCAACTTTCTTTTCTCTCTGGTGTGAACTACCGCTTGGTAGTGGATAGGTATAGCTCTAACCCATTAGGTCAAAGCAGATTGACTCTCGATGCAAATGGCAGTTGGAATAGTTCCATTATTTCAAGTTTGAATGCAAACGATACAGTCAGTTATCCTGAGCCAAAGAGCAGTGTTTCACATATCATAACCATACCAACATTGATAGGATGGCAAAAGAACAAACACCAATTTTATATTGGTCTAGATCATAGTTTTTTATTGTATAAATCAACTATTTTCAAAAATGTAATCAGGGAAAATGGAAAGGCTTTTTTGGATAAGGCAAGTTATGATTTAGTAGAATGTAAGGAGCTCAACTTATGCCCAACCCCCACTTATAAGCTAAGTGCTCTTCTTTATTACAGATATGACATTTTACAGAAATTTTCTTTACAATCAAGCCTTGAAAGGCCTCTTTATGGCATTTCAATGATCAGCAATAAAATGGCTCTTGGCTTAGGATTTACCTATAATTTCAATTAAGTTCGTTTCGAAATAACACACAGTTTGTATTAATTTTCGGATTACATCGGACGAAACACCTAGGATTTGTATCTTTACTTTTCTAATCCTTTTTTATGCGAAAAATTATCAATTTCCTTTGTGTCTTTTCTCTAGTCGCCAGTCACCTTCATGCACAAGTATTTAGCAACCTTTCTTTCAAGGCACAAAACATCCAACTCACACAGCTGGAGATACATGGAAATTATGATCAATTCGGCATCACTAAAATCAAGTATGGCATCGTCGATCCATTACCGCTTGATGCCAATACCACCGTCGTCAATGGCACCAAATTCATCAAGCTTCAAAATCTTCTCCCTGCCACCACCTACAAGGTAGAATTTCAAACCAACAGCGGTTCTGTCGTTGGGAAAGGATACTACAGCACCGCCGCCAATTCTAAAGGAGAGATTAGGGTTTATTTCAATCACAGGATAGATGCTTCTTTCCAGACGAGCAACAATCAACCCAACGGTACCGAGGGTAGCTTCATCGTTGACGAAGTAATAACACTCATCAACAATGCCAAAACCTCTATCGAAGTTTGCCTTTACAACAACGATCGCACCAACTTGGTCTCAGCCCTCCGCAATGCCAAATCTCGAGGCCTCAAAGTTCGATATATCGCTGACGACGAGACCGCCAATTCTGCCCTTTCTCCAACACCAAATTTTCACGTCCTTGAGGTAAATGCAGATGGACTTATGCATAACAAATTCATCGTCATAGACGCCGATTCCGATACTACATCATGGGTCATTGGCGGCAGCATGAACTTTACTACTGGCAATATTTATTCAGATTTCAACAATACCATCTTTGTTCAAGACAAATCCCTAGCGCGCAATTATCGTACAGAATTCGAAGAAATGTGGGGTGGTACTGCGGCTACACCCAATCTCGCTACAAGCAAATCAGGCAATGACAAACAAGACAATACCGCTCATCAGTTCAATATCAAAGGAGTTCCACTAGAGCAGTTTTTCTCTCCTTCTGACAATCTAACCGCCAATATCGTTCAGACCATAAAAACAGCCAACCACGACTTCCGTTTCGCCTTGCTCACATTCACCAAATCCGAAATCGCCACAGAAATATTAAATCGTCATCTAGCTGGTGTCGAAATCAAGGGCATCTGCGACAACAGTTCGGACCCAGGTTCTCAGATCAATGGGCTCATCTCCAATGGCGTCAACGTCCTCGTCCACACACCTTCCAATCAGATCCATCACAAATACGCTGTCATCGACGCTCAAGATATAACTTCCGACCCCATCGTACTGACTGGCTCTCACAATTGGACCAACGCCGCTGAGTTCAATAACGACGAAAACACCATGATTTGGCATAGCCCACGCATCGCCAATCTTTTCCTACAAGAGTTCGAGGGTCGCTGGTGCGAGATGACCGTACCCAACTGCATCCTGGCCAATCGCGATGTCGAATTGCCCGAAAATGCACTCGCCATCTTCCCTAATCCTACCGACGGCCTCCTTAATTTTCATTGGACCCTTTCAGATCGAGAGCCCATTTCCTTGTCACTTTTCGATTTACAGGGACGTCTCCTTAAGTCCGTGACGAATATTTATCCGCCGATCCCCGCTTGGTCCGTCGATCACCTCCCTCAAGGCACTTATTTCATCAAAGCCCAACAAGGATTTGGCTTCACTGTAAAGAAATTTCAGGTTTTTTGATGATTATAGCGTGCCCCTTCTCTCGTCAAATAGACGAGTCCGGGTCGGGTCGTGCATGACTTCACTTCGTTTCGGTCTCTTCGAGACTTCGCTACGCTCATCATTTCCACCCCTCACGCACTTGAACCCTTTTAAATATATCTAGGAGAATCCAAACGAAATCTAGGGCAAATTCAAGGTTCGCTTTCTAATTATACAGCATCAATTTTCAAAGAAGTCATCGTCAGAGATCCCGCCAATGCCTTGTCATTGAATAAGCTTATTTTCTCTTTTTCACCCTTCAAACCCAATGCATAAATCAGCGGAAGATAATGCTCTGGAGTCGGTATCGCCAAATCAAAGGCGCGACCTTGATTCCTAAAGTTAATCAAAGGCTTGAAGTCACCATTTAGGATATATTGCTTCATCTTGGTACTGGCTTCCAAAGCCCAGTCATATCCATATTCTGAGTCCTGCAATCTGTCCCACGCCAACATTCCAAGGTTATGCACCATATTGCCACTGCCGATGATCAACACGCCTTTTTTACGCAAGGATGAAAGTTCTTTAGCTAGATCATAGTGGTATTGAGCTGGCTGTGTATAGTCGATACTCATCTGGATGACTGGTACATCTGCCTTCGGATAAAGGTGCTTGATGACGCTCCACGCTCCATGGTCTAATCCCCACTTTTCATCCAATCCTACTTGCGTTTTTTTGACAAGCTCCTTGGTTTCTCTAGCAAGAACTGGATCCCCTGGTGCTGGATATTCCACTTCGAATAGTTCCTTCGGAAATCCGCCAAAGTCGTGTATGGTTTTAGGATGCTCCATCGCAGTCACATAAGTCCCCTTGGTCTCCCAATGGGCGCTGATACAAATGATCGCACTGGGTTTCGGGATCGAAGTGCCTACCTGCCTGAATCCGCGCACAAATTCATTCTCTTCTATGGCATTCATTGGGCTCCCATGCCCTAAAAATAAAACAGGCATTTCATCTGATTTCTCCAAAGTTTCAGAAACTTTATGTAAATAATTGAGCTTCATACCAGCAACTGTTAATGGCACCAATGCCAATATTTTTAAAAAATCTGTCCTATTCATCCTCTGTAGATTAAAAAATCTTTTCACCAAATTACTAGTTTTTAAATATCACGGCTCATAAAAAGTTCATTTTCACTACTTTTCTTAACACACTTTAACCAAAGCCATACTTTTCTACCCATATAATGACCATAAAACTAGGTTAATTCTTTCATTTTTCATTTTACGCAATTTCATATCTCACAAGCCACTCATAGCAAACTTTTATTTCACAAAACAAAATTCAATGATTCATTGATTGGTTCGAAAAACTCCTTTATTTATCCCATTTTTAGAAAATTTAACACTCGAAAATCGAGTTTGGCATGATTATTGTATTACAAATAATCGTAATATGTTTTTGTTTCATTCATTCGCAAATTCATGTTTGCGCTATTATTTTTCTAAACTAAACTGTGTACTATGAAAAGGTCTCCATTCGTTAAAAACGAAAACTACCCATTCGGAGCGTTATTCTCATCAGCTTTAGGAGCCATACTGCTCTTGTATTTCATTTTTGGATTTTGTTTTTCAGTCCAAGCCGCTTCTTGTCCCGATGGCACCAATACCACGTTGCTAGAACAGCTGGGTCGAAATAGATTTTGTATAGGTACCGACACCGCCCGATTCCAGGCCAATTATACTGGTGGATCGGGATTTCCTACTTATACATTTTTCTGGGATGCCGACATCGACAATTTGGTAGATCCTGGGGAAAACATCACCCTTGACCTCCAAAACGGAAGCACGCTCGACGGCGTTATTTGGACGACAGATACCAGAGATGGACAACGCCTCAAAGTTTTAGTCCAAGTACCTGGTTGTGCAGACTATGTTGCACAGATGCCAACATTGACTAATACAAACAATTGTTCTTCCCAAATAGAGACCTCTTGTATATGCCAAGACAATGCAACCATTCCAGGCAATGGGCAGTTTTTAGACGTCATAAAAATCACGGGCCTTATAAATCAACGATGGACGGTCATCGCCGCTTCTGGTGCATATGAAACTTCCAGCTTGGCACCACCTGCTGCCCCATCGCTCATTCCTATCGGCACACAATTGACCACCTCTGCGGGAATGCCTCGAATGTATAGAATTGGGGTAAAGCACGTGGATGGCCAGCCTTATTCATTGACCGTATCGAACGGGCAAACGCAATTTACGATCACCAATGGGTGCATTTATCCGCATCCAGTCTTAAATATAGCAGATTCATACTGTGTTAATTATCCGCCATTTACAGCCACCTTGACGGATGCTGTGATACCTGCCTCATCCACAACCATTACAGCTAATGGCGTTCCCATCACCACTTTTGATCCCTCATTGTACGCACCTGGTAGCACTGTTACCATCGCCTATGCATTTGACGGAAGTGCCACTTCAGGCTATAACCCTGGTTGCAATGTGACGGGATCTCAAGAAGTATCAATCCATAGAGAAGCCGAAGCATTGGGTTGTCATGATGTCAACTTAAGCATAAGTGAACTGGGATATTCTGTCCTTAGTCCCGATATGTTCATCGACGGTGTTCCTTGCCAATCAAGTTTTGATTTGATGGTAATGGGCCACGACAATACCATGACTTGTGCCGACCTAGGAAAAACGTTTAGGGTTATGGTCGTAGGTTATAATTTAGGATGTTCAGCTTGGGTGACGATTGAAGACAAACTTCCGCCAACATTTGTTTGCGAGGATGTCACCGTAGCTTGTGGTACCAATATTTGGGAGGCATCTCTTGAAGATTTCATCACGGTGCGAGATAATTGTTCCGACGATGTAACCGTCACCTTGATTGATGAACAACTCTTTGATGTTCAGTGCAATCCAAATTACAGCGCATATGTTACAAGATCTTATGCTGCTGTGGATGATTTTGGACGTCAATCTACGTGCAGTCACACGATATATTTTGCAAAAGGCAATTTATCGAGCATCGCTTTCCCTGCCGATATCACTTTAGATTGCGCAAATCCTAATACATCCATTACTGCCACAGGAAGTCCAACATTAGATGGAAGTACCATCAGAGGCTTTTGCGAATTTTATACCACTTATGTGGATGTAAATGTAACCGCATGCTGCGGAAGTGTATTAAAAAGGATGTGGACTGTAAGGGATGTTTGTACAGGAACGGTTAGAAGCCAAGTTCAAAATATAAGTTTTTCTGATACACAGGCACCAACAATCGCTTGTCCCGTTAATTCGACCATATCAGCAGATGTTTCTGTTTGTTCAGCTACATATACATTTCCTAACCTCACCATTACAGACAATTGCGCTAGATTACAAGACATTCAAACGATCAGATATGTTAACGGATTAGCCGTATTTACAAATACATATCCATTGCCTGTTGGTGATAATACGATTTCGTATTATGCCATAGATTGTTGTTATAATGTTGGCTTATGTTCATATACAGTAAGGGTAGTTGATAATACCAGCCCTAACATGGTTTGTAACGGAACACAAGCGAGTATTTGTCTTGACGACAGTGGCATTGCTGTATTTCCTTATCGATTGATTGGTGGAAACTTTTTTACAGACAACTGTGGTATTAGAGATACCGCAATCGCGATGATGGGTGGAGAGTTTGGGTCAGAAGTCACTTTTACTTGTGCCAATGTTGGACCACAAATGATCAGCATCAGAGTTAGAGATATAAGCGGAAATGCAAATTATTGCATGGTAAGAGTTTTGGTAATAGACAAATCAATCCCAATAGTGAGTTGTCCAGCTGACTTTACACTGGGATGTGAGGCGATTGGCCCTAATTTGAGCACGGTTTTTCCAGGGGCAAGTATTACTAGCTTATGCCCAAATGCATTAACCACAAGTTTAACTTTCAATAGCAGCCTTAATGCCTGCAATGTCGGAACAGTTACTTTTAATTTCACTGCCGTTAACATTTCTACCAACATATCTGCTACTTGTAGTACTAGAGGAACATTTATTAATCGTAATCCGATTACTTCTGGCGATATCGTTTGGCCACTTGATTTTTCAACAAATGGCTGTACACTTGATACAACAAGAGCCACAAGAGGAATTCCGAACATCAATGGTCTTCATTGTATCCCTGCAGGTATAAACTCAACAGACATATTCAGATCTACTGATTTGAGCAATGGTTGCTATATTTTTATACGAAGATGGACAGTAATCGACCCATGTACAGGGGCCACTTTTGGTCATGACCAAAGTATATCAGCCCCAAATGCTGGAACTCCTAGGATTCTTGCTAGTAATGATATAACAGCATCAACCTCTATTTCTACTTGTACTGCATTGGTTGTCATCCCAGCTCCGACGATATTTAATTGTGGCAATAGCCCAACCATTACGAATAGTTATAATAATCAAGGAGCAAATATTTCAGCCATATTCCCTCTAGGATCAACTACGATTACATACACAGCTAGGAACGCTTGTGGTCATACGGCAACGGATGCAGTGGTAGTCACTGTTCGGGACAATACCAGACCTTTTATTTTTAATTGTCCAGCTAATGTAAATTTGGCTTGTGGAGCTAATATATTTCCACTTTCACAATATGGAGCTCCAATAATTACAGATAATTGTGGAACCCCAGTAGTGGTAAGCCGTGTTCTTTACGATACTACCCAGTGCGGACAAGGAACAGTTACAAGGATTTGGGCTGCCACCGACAATGGAGTCGATACGGTAAGATGTATTCAAACCATTAGCAGATCTGGTACTATTTTTTCAAGTGCTAATATCAATTGGCCGGCGGATGCTTCGTTCTCTTGTGCACAAAACATTTCCTTTGGAG
Source organism: Saprospiraceae bacterium (assembly GCA_016720635.1). Lineage (GTDB taxonomy): Bacteria > Bacteroidota > Bacteroidia > Chitinophagales > Saprospiraceae > JADKKF01. The sequence goes on along the minus strand of JADKKF010000005.1, from coordinate 228,822 downwards.
TCCCAACTTTTTCAAATGTCGGTTGCAGTCGATTGAGTATCAATTTTGCTGATGTCACGTTATCAACTGCAGGATCTGGATGTTTAAGAATTCAGAGAACATGGACCGTAAGAGATACCTGCCAGCTCGTAACTGGTACTAATAATGGAATTTTTACGGATATCCAAATTATAGAAAAATCTCCAAGTGGTGTTCCAACGCTTACAGTACCTGGCAACATGATAACCATAGCTTCTGCGACTTTAGGTGGAAATTGTACTGCATTGGTGACTTTAAATCCAGCCACATCAACTAACTGTGGTGGTTCTGTAACGATAACACACAATTCACCTTATGCATTCAACACTACGGGAGCGAATGCCTCTGGTATTTACCCAGTAGGTGTTCACTCAGTAACTTTCACAGCAACAAATGCTTGTGGTTCAAACTCAAGTATTGTTACAGTAACTGTACGTGACCTTACATCTCCACAAATCATTTGTCCCCTAGATCTAACGATCAACTGTGATGGTGATTTACAATCCGCCATAAATACACAAATTGCTCAAGTTTCGTCGATAGACAATTGTACCCTTCAGGATTTGACGGTATCACAGTCCAGCAACATCTCTTGCAATGGAGGTAGAGCTATATTAACTTTTTCTATCAGAGACCAATCGAACAATACAGCTAGTTGTCAATCAACAATAGTCGTATTGCCACCAACAACAGCCTTTGACCCCAACAATATCATGTGGCCTTCTACCCCATTGAATATCAATTGTCAAGAAAATTATGACCCAACTACGCTTGGAAGTGTGCCCACGATACCTCAGTCAGCTTGTCGTGACGTATCCGTTTCATATCAGGATGTGACCATTTCTCCTAGTAATCCAAGTATTTGTAAGGAACGTATTAGGACATGGCGGATAAGTGTCCCTTGTAGTGGAGATTATACTTTCGCCCAAGACATACAGATTAGAGACAATGACGTCCCAGTTTTCAGTGGGTTATCAGCTGAAGTCAATGTTACTGCTTTACCTGGTGCATGTACGGCATTTGTAGATTTGTCTGACTTGACGGTTACCGACTGTAATATGGTCAGCGTTTCTCATAATTCTACGTGGGCTACCCTAGGAACAAACAATATAGATGCCTCAGGATTTTATCCTGTGGGTGGAGGATTAAAAATATTGTACAATGCTGTGGATATGTGTGGAAATACAGCTCAATTCCATCTAAAGTTGACGGTTAGAAACAATGGTTGCCCTGCATTTAGAACGCTTGGTGGGGTCGTAAGATCAGATAATGGACTTCTGATGGATGGCGTTAATGTCAATGTCAATAATTTCGATCCTGTTACGACAGATGTTAGAGGATATTTTTATCTTAGGAATGTCCCAGAATTTGCTGATTATCGAATATCAGGGCATAAAACCAACAATGTCTTGAACGGTGTTTCGACTTTTGATTTATTGAAGATTCAAAGACATATATTGGGTATCACTCCTTTGCCTAATCAATATAAAATGATTGCCGCCGATATCGACAAATCAGGCTCAATCAATGCGTTGGATTTGATTGATTTGAAAAAGGTGATCCTTGGTATCAATTCCCAATTTACAAACAATGAATCTTGGAGATTTATACCTAGTAACATGGATTTGAGTGCATATACAAATTTCCTTTCTATGCCAGAATTAAATCAATATACCTTAGAAAATCTAAGACTAGATCATAGCAGGTTAGACTTTATTGGCATCAAGATTGGTGATATCAATGGAAATGCCACAGTCAATCTAAATGGCGTAGATGAGCGCTCTAATAACCCATCAGCGCACTTGGTGGTGCCTTCAACTGAATTAATCAGTGGCCAAGAATACCAAATTCCAGTATATCTAGATGGATCTTCAACTACGTTTGGATTGCAAGGAGAATTGGCTTTAAATAGTGCTTTTGGTAAAATACTAGAAATCATTCCAAATACATTGTATCCTCTGACAAAAGACCAATTTGTAATAAATGTTGGTAATAAACAAAGCGTTAGGTTCTCTATTGCACAAGGAAAGTCTTGGCCTGTTTCTTCAGAAATTCCATTGTTTTATATAAAAGTGAAAGCTTTACAAAATAGCAATCTCGATGAAATATTAAGCATGGACGAACAATTCTTGCAAGGTCAGTTTTATACAGATTCTGAAAATATCCTGAAATTGGATTTGGATTTCCGAAACAATGGAAAATCGACCAATGGAAACTCAGTCATATTGGGTCAAAATAGCCCTAATCCATTCAGCGAAAGCACGGAAATACCGTTCTATCTTCCTAAGGGTGACAACATCAATTTTGCGATATACAATACGAATGGTGCCGTATTGTACAATTTGGATGGATACTATCCAATGGGTTGGCATACCATCCAATTGCCTTCACTGGATTTAAAAGCTAATACAGTTCTGTTCTATTCTCTCAAGTGTGGAGACTTTTTAGATCAGAAAAAAATGATATTTATGAAGCCATAAAAGAATAATAGTCACAGGGTTATCATTTATTAGAAAGCTCCTTTGCGATGGCGGGGAGCTTCTTTTGTAAAAGAAAATAATGATTAATAAATAATTGTTAAAATTGAAAATTATTGCTATGAATTGTCGCTTGTGAGCGTATATTTGTTATAATTAATTAATTAACCAAAAAATAGATTTTTATGAAGAACTTAGTTTTGTTATTTGCATTGGTTTTTGGACTAAGCTTGACGGCTTCAGCACAGTGCAGCAAAGGTATGGCTGCTAGTGGCGAAAAGAAAGCATGTTGTGCTTCTAAATCTGCTGCTCTGAAGACTGCTATGACTACACAAGGAGTTGAACAAAAAGTTTGCGAAAAATCTGGTACTGTTTCTTATTTTCAAAAAGATGCTAGCGGAACTGCAGTAGCTGTATCTTATGATGAGAAAGCTGGAAAATTCGTTTCTACTCCAGATGCACAAGGTGAAAAACCAGCATCATGCTCAAAAGCATCAGGAAAAAAGGCTTGTTGCGCTTCTAAAGCTTCTTGCTCAAAGAAAACAGCTGAAGCAGAAGTAGCTCCTGCTATCAAGACTTCTATGTAATTTGTATAGTAAGTTGAAATAAAAAAAGCTCAGTTTTTAAAAACTGGGCTTTTTTTATGCATAGCTTTTAGCGCGAGAGGGATCGGAATGGTCTCGTCTCTGACGAGAGTCTCAAAGAGACGGAGCGAAGTGAACCCATGAAGAGCCCAATCCTATACAAAGTATAGGACTCGCCCAAAACAATCAAAATAAATTGTGTTAAAGACTATCCTTTGGATTTTTCAAACTCCTGCATCAAATCGACCAGTACTTGGACGCTTGACTGCGGCATAGCATTGTAAATAGAAGCTCTGAAACCACCCACGCTCCTATGGCCCTTAATGCCGTCTATACCGTGACTTTGCGCCAAGGTCATGAATTCGCCTTCGATGCCCTCACGCGTGGTCACAAAAGTGACGTTCATGCGCGAACGATCTTCGACAGCTGTAGTCCCTTTGAAGAGTGGATTTCTATCGATTTCGTCGTAGAGCAATTTAGCTTTGGCAATATTGCGAACTTCCATGGGAATTAATCCACCCACAGATTTGATCCATCTTAGGGTCAACATACAAACGTATATTGGAAAAACGGGCGGTGTATTGTACATCGAAATCTCGGGAATATGGGTTCGATAATCCAACATAGAAGGGATATCGCGACCAGTCTTGCCAAGTATATCTTTCTTGACGATAACCACGGTACAACCTGCTGGTCCCACATTTTTTTGAGCGCCGGCATAAATGAGGTCAAAATCAGAAACATTGACAGGACGGCTCATAAAATTAGAGGACATATCAGCTACCAAAGGTATTGGACTGTTTGGCATCTGGTGATATTCAGTCCCATAAATGGTATTATTGGTCGTTATGTGAAAGTACTTTGCGTCAGCTGGGATGTCAAAATTCTTTGGGATAAAGGTATAATTGGCGTCTTTAGATGAAGCTATAACTTCAATCTGGCCGTATCGCTTGGCTTCCTTTATAGATTTATTTGCCCAAACGCCTGTATCCGAATACACAGCCTTTTGGTCTGGAGCCAAGAGGTTCAATGGCACCATAAAAAACTGACTGCTGGCTCCACCTGATAAAAAGAGAACTGCATAATCATCCGAGACTTGTAAAAGTTCGCGAACCAAGGACTCGGCTTCGTGCATAACTGCCTCGAAGGCCTTAGAGCGATGGGACATTTCCAAAAGTGAAAGTCCAGTATCATTGAAATTAATACAGGCTTCTGCGGCCTTTTGCATAACTTCTTGGGGTAAAATCCCAGGTCCAGCGGAAAAATTATGTACTTTCATACTAAAAGGGGTGATTCAAAATTAATAATATAACAATGCTATTTCTTGGTTGTTTTCTTAGCTGCTGGTTTTTTAGCGGCTGTTTTCTTTGTGGTCGTTTTTTTGTCAAAGGCTCCTGGCATTTGGATTTCAATCATTGCCTTGACTTGGTCCAATTGGAGATTTTTTACTTCTTCCTCGCTCATTTTTTTGCCATCAGCATTGGGCAAAATCTTTAACATATACTTGCCGAACTTCACGAACGGTCCCCATCTACCATTTTCAACCGAGATCTTTTCTGTGGTCCAATTGTGGATATAACGATTGGCTTCTTTTGTTAATTTTTGTTGGATCAATTCCTCACCTTGGGCAGGGGTAATGGTTTCGATTTTAAATCTTGCAGGGATATTTATGTACAGATCATTCCACTTGATAAAGGGGCCAAAACGACCTTTACCTTTGGTTACTGGGAGTCCTTCGTACATCATGAACGGTGCATTCTCCTCCATTTTGTGCTGTATCAACTCTACTGCTCGGGCGAGGTTGACCTCGAGCGGGTCTTCGCCTTTGGGCAAGGAGACGAATTGATCACCGTATTTAACGTAAGGGCCGAAGCGCCCATTGTTGACAGAGATTTCGCTACCATCTTGCATTTTACCTAGGACCTTGGGTAGTTGGAAAAGCTCTAAAGCAGAAGCCAAATCCAAGGACTCCATGCTTTGATCGGCTTTGAGGTTGGCGTATCGTGGCGTCTCCTCACCTATTTCTTCCTTAGTACCGATCTGAACTAATGGGCTTCCATATTTAGAAAGTCGAACCAAAACTGTGTGATTCGTAGCGGGATCTTTTCCAAGAATGCGCTCACCTGTGGCTCTATCGGCTTCTTTTAAAGTCTTGTCCACAACATCGTGAAAAGGGAAATAAAACTCCGAGAGCATATTCACCCAATCATTTTTCCCTTCAGCGATTTTGTCAAATCGCTCTTCAATACCCGCAGTAAATTTGTAATCCATCACCGCATCAAAATACTGGTTTAGAAAATCGGTCACCAGCATCCCCATATCGGTTGGAAATAGTCTGTTTTTGACAGCTCCAGTATTTTCCTTCTTTGTGTCTAGATTTATCTTATCAGATTTGAGCGTCACAATGCGAAAAGGTCTCTCTACCCCTTCCCTATTGTCTCTAATGACGTATCCTCTATTGTCCTCCATGATTTTTGAGATGGTGGGTGCATAGGTTGATGGTCTTCCTATGCCCAATTCTTCCAATTTTTTCACCAAACTTGCCTCAGAATATCTTGCAGGTGGCTTGGTGAATCTTTCTGTGGCAGTGAGTACGTCCAAATCGAGTTTTTGTCCCACTTTCATGGGTGGCAGCACCCCTTTGATATCTTCATCCTCATCCTCATCATGGGACTCCATATACACTTTCAAAAAGCCATCAAACTTCAAAACTTCACCTTCAGCGACCAAAGTATCTTTGGGTTGAGTGCTTATGTCTATCTGAACGATGGTTCTTTCTAAGACCGCATCGGTCATCTGAGAAGCAATGGTTCTTTTCCAAATCAGTTCATAAAGACGTTGCTGATCCCTATCCTCTGTGGCCCATTTTTTGTCTATATAGGTAGGTCTAATCGCTTCGTGGGCTTCTTGTGCGCTGCTATTTTTTGATTTAAATCGCCTTGTATATAAATATTCTTTGCCGAATTGACTTTGTATCTCAGAAGCTATGCTAGAAATTGCGACTTCACTCAGATTTGGCGAATCAGTCCTCATGTAGGTAATATGCCCCATTTCATATAGTTTCTGGGCATTCAACATAGTTCTGTTGACGTTAAATCCAAGCTTTCTACTAGCCTCCTGCTGTAAAGTTGAAGTCGTAAAAGGAGGAGCTGGTTTTCGATAAGATGGTTTTACATCAATATTTTTGATGGTATAATTCGCTCCCACACAACCCTTTACAAAAGACTCTGCCGAAGCATGATCTTTGATTTCTTTAGGGATTTCTGCTTTAACCTGGGCCAGTTTCCCTTGATGATTTAGCACATTAAACAATGCCTCTATCTTAAAAAAGGACTGACTATTAAAATGTTGAATTTCTCGTTCCCGCTCAACAATTAGTTTGACGGCTACTGATTGGACACGACCCGCGCTCAGTTTCCCTTTCACCTTCCGCCACAGCAATTCAGACAATTCGAATCCGACCAACCTGTCCAAAATTCTACGCGCTTGTTGGGCATTCACTAGGTTGATATCGACTTTTCTAGGATTTTCTACTGCCTTTAAGATTGCTGGTTTTGTGATTTCGGTAAAAACTATCCTCTTGGTTGTCTGTATATCTAGACCTAAAACTTCGCACAAATGCCAAGAAATGGCTTCTCCCTCTCGGTCCTCATCCGTCGCGAGCCAAACTTCATCAACTTTTTTCGCTTGTTCCTTAAGCTCCTTTACTACCTTAAGTTTTTCAGGGCTGACCACATAATGAGGATGAAAATTATGTTTTACATCGATGGCCGAATTTCCTTTTTCCAAATCACGAATATGCCCAAAGCTCGATTTTACAGTAAAATCTTTACCAAGTATTTTTTCAATAGTTTTTGCTTTTGCAGGTGATTCGACAATCAATAGCTTTTTTGACATATTAGTTTTTTTTTGAGGGTATGTCCCTCGTGATACTCGGGTCGTGTGCTTTCATACTCCACTTTGTTTCGGTCTCATTCATCACTATTTTGGCAATGCCAATGAAGGATGAGACTCGCTGAAGCGATATTACAGCCCACTCATACACTTATCTATTGGTTAATAGTTCTTATCAATAAAATTAAGGAAAGAACAGCGGTGGCTTGCGCTACAGCGTCCCCAACAACTTTGCTCCAATTTGTATTTTCTTTTGTTTTATTATCTTTATCCAATTGTTTTTGTTTTTTATAGCCAACCCTTACGATTGATCCTTTATTTACTTTAGGGTAAGTTTTAAAAAATAAAAAGGATTTTACTTTTTTGATTCGACCATTTGCATATTCCACGGTTACGTCATTCTTATTTGATTTTTCAGAAAATCCTCCCGCAAAATGTTCAATATAATATTTTGCATTGTACGTACCTGCAAAAGCAACATTGATTCTATTTCCTTGTTGGATTATTTTTGATTTATACATTTCATTGATGTTGATGGCCCCTTCTAAGCTTACGACATCATTTATTTTAGGAATTTCAATAATATCCCCATTTTTAACAACAATATTTTGTACTGATTTTTCTGATGCAATCGCCTCATCAAGTCTTATAACCACAAAACCAGTATTCATTTCTGATCTATATAAAGTAGCACCTTGGGTGAACGCTTCTTTTGACAAGCCTCCAGCCATTTTAATTACTTCCGCAAGATTTTGATTATCTTTTACAATTGGATACTCGCCTGGATATACAACTTCGCCAACTACTTTAATTGTCCGCTGAAGTTGAAATTCTGGAACAGATCGAACCGCTACGATGTCATATGGTTGAAGTTCTAGTTGCTTTGCATTGGATTCAATATCTTCTAATGATTTCACATCGAAGGTCGATATAACGGTCCTAGTTGGTTTGCTATCAGAAATTAACAACCTAAATACATCGATGCGATTTTTTGCAGCTTCCATCTTAAATCCACCTGCCATAGCTACCAAATCTTTCAAACTCAAATTTTCGCCATAAGGGATGGATTTCGGCTCCTTTACAGCACCTGTTATCCTTATGTAAGCACTGTCGACATAGACAAGTTCAGAGTACACTGTGATTTTATCCTTAGGCTCCAACACGACATTGGCAGCATTGTCTGGATTTCTGATGATCTCGGTCAATGGTATTCGTATATAATTTTTTTCATTGTTTACGGTATCAATTCTGGTTAAATAGCCAAATGGACTAGCATCGGGTCTAAGTCCTTCAGCAAGACTTATCAAATCGCTAATCCTTAATTTTTTATACTTATCGTACTCCATGTTTATGGGTTTTCTTACCGCTCCTGTTATACTTACAAAATATTGATTTGTAAAATCCTTTACATTAAATATAATGACAGTATCAAGATTTTGGAGTTCGATTGTTCTGGAATTTTTCAATATTTCTTCCAAACTAAATTGAATATAAGTATGCGTCTGATCCAAATTTTGTCTTTTGATATAGGCCAAATCCATTCTACTCTTAGCTGTAGGTTTAGTCTTTTCGAGCAATTTTTTTAAATCTAACCCTTTTTCTAAGGAGTACTGACCAGCTAACTCAACTTCTCCTTGAACGAAAACAGCATTTTCAAAATCTCTTGGAATTTTCTGTACTGTGATGACATCGCCATTTTGGAGGGCAAAATCCTTCTTTTCAGATAATAGTTTACTTAGAGGTATATCGATTATGATAACTTCGTCATTCTGAATTCTCCTCAGTTGAATATTTTTCCTATAAGCTGTTGCTTTCAGTCCGCCACAGTATTCCAATAATTTGTTAAGCCCCTCGTCCTTTAAGAGTTCAAACTTACTACCAATATTTATTTCACCTTTAATTTCAACAACTTTTTCGGCAATTGGGATTTGGATGATATCATTATCCTGTAAATAATAATCTTCTTGATTCGATGGGTTATTCATATATTTATATACATCCAAAATAATTGGTTGCCTACCTGATCTAATCAACTTTATATTCCTCACTGATCCAATATCTGATGGCCCACCCGATGAAACAATGGCATTAAAAGCAGTATTAACTGCAGAAACAGTATAGGACCCAGGATTTAATACGGCACCATAAATACCCACGGATACCGTTCTAAGAAACTTGATAGACACATCAAAATTACCGCTATTAAAAGCATAGCTGTTTTGATATCTAGCTTTTAGGACTTGTTTAGCTTTTGAGAAGGTCAATCCTTTTAATAGAATTTTCGGAAGATTGTCTGGTACAATATATCCTTCGCCATTTATTTCAAAAACCTTTTGATATAACGATGCACCCCAAATGGAGATCCCTATTTGGTCACCAGGACCTAGGATATAATCTTCTCTAGGCTTTATTTCATCGGCCTTTTCATACAACTTTATAATATTATCCCTGAAAAAATTTTGACCATAAATTACCGCAGGTGGTACGATTGGTTTAATTTCAATTGTATCCTTAATAGTATCTTTTTTTTCTTTCTTACTCAGTATTGCATAAGGATCGTATTCTTCCTGAATGGTTGCCTTAACTTCGGTTGGTTTACCCAAATTCTCCTTTTCCAGCTCAGCTACCGTCGCTTCAATAATGGTTTTATACTTGACAATGGCTTTGGGATCTGATTTCAATTCATCCACATTCACGCCTTTTGTTCTAAGCCTTTCTTCAAGAACATCCTGAGCAATCCCTCTTTTGGTTAATTCTGAAAGCGCTTGAGCCTCAGTTGGCACCACTTGTGCATTTAATATAAAATATCCTAAAAAAACAAAAATTATACTAATTGAAAAAATGCGAATAAACATATTTTATACTAATTAACTACTTTTTTAAAATACTCGAAAGTTCGAGCTAATCCTTCTGAACGATCAACTTTGGGTTCCCAATTTAAGATACTTCTAGCCAAAGCAATATCAGGTCTTCTTTGTTTTGGGTCATCTGTTGGCAATGGTCGGTAATCAATAAATGCTTTGGGGTTTCCAACCAATTCTATGATTTCTTTTGCAAAATCCATTACAGTAATTTCGGACGGATTACCAATATTAACTGGCAACGGATAATCACTCAATAAAAGTCGATAAATTCCCTCTACCAAATCATCTACATAGCAAAAGGATCGCGTTTGCGAACCGTCGCCAAATATGGTCAACCCTTCGCCTTTTATAGCTTGAGAAAAAAAAGCTGGCAATACTCTCCCATCTTCAACTCTCATCCTTGGACCATAAGTATTAAAAATCCTTATAATTCTTGTTTCTACTTTATGGTAAGTGTGATACGCCATTGTGATAGCCTCCTGAAACCTCTTTGCTTCATCGTAAACCCCTCGTGGTCCTACAGGATTTACGTGGCCCCAATATGACTCTGGCTGAGGGTGTACTAAAGGATCTCCATAAACCTCGGAAGTAGAAGCTACCAAAATTCTAGCTTTCTTTTCTTTGGCTAAGCCCAATAAATTATGCGTACCAAGAGATCCAACTTTGAGGGTTTGGATTGGCATTTTTAAATAATCAATGGGGCTAGCTGGTGAGGCAAAATGCAAAATATAATCTAAATTTCCAGGAACATGAACGAATTTCGAAACGTCGTGATGATAAAATTCAAAATATTTATCGTTGAATAAATGGGATATATTATCGAGATTTCCGGTTATAAGGTTATCCATTCCAATAACATGATATCCCTCTGACATCATTCTATCACATAAGTGACTTCCTAAAAATCCTGCTGCGCCTGTTATAAGTACTTTTTTCAATATAAAAAATTATTTAAAACAATAAATAATGGGTAAATTTTGTACAATAGATTGCTACAATCGTCATTTAGTACTATTATATTTTATACTTTTGTTCAATATTAAAGCACAAAATTATATTTAATTATATCATTGTACTTGAAAATTGTTGTTTATTTTTCATAAAAATATTTTTGTTTAATGCATAAATCATTTATTGTCAATTCGATTCTGCTTTTTTTCTTCCATACAATATTTTGTTGGAACTGCCTGTGGAGCCAAGAATTGAGCAAAGTTAATGGCGATATTTTGTCCCTTAGGATGAGATACGGAATTGATTTACCTTTTGCAAAAATGAAAGACAATTTCGGTGCTAATTTTTTAGTAGGTGGTGATCTTGAATACCAAATAAAAGAAACTTCATGGTTTTGGGGCTTGGAATATGGATATATTTTTGGGTCAAGGGTGAAAACAAATCCTCTTGCTTGGATTCAAGACGAGTTTGGAAATGTCATAGGCAATGCTAGGGATATTAGCTCAGTTTACCTAAGAGAGCGAGGCCACGAAATGTCGGTTTATGGGGGCAAAATATTTTCTTTCAAAAATCCTAAACATGCGATCCGTGTTGGCCTAAATGCTGGCTATTTGATCTATAAAATAAAATACATAGATGATTATAAGACCGCTATTCAGATCCAGGACCCATACAATAATGGATACGATCGGTTATCCGGAGGACCAATGATTGGTCAACGTATTGCCTACCATTTTATCAATCCAAAAGGAAATATAAACTTTGCTGTAGCTTTGTTCGCAAAACAAGCTTTTACAAAAAATTTAAGATCTTGGAATTTTGGCCCATTCGAAAATACAAATAACGCCGTAGACATGTTGATGGGGATTAATATTAATTGGGCTTTGACGTTTAAAGTTCGTCAGAATGCAGACCAAATTGAATATTAAAAATCTTTATGGCATTTCTTTATAAGGCGATTTATAATTTATCAATCAGATGCTATATTTTTGGTTATTGGTGCTTTTCATTTTTTAATGCTAAGGCTGCAAGAGGTTGGCAGGGTCGCAAAAATACTTATTCTGCAATCGAAGATAAGGTGGAAATTTCTAAAGAAAAAATTTGGTTTCACGTAGCTTCGCACGGCGAATTCGATCAAGCCTTGCCCTTGATCCAGTTGGTTCAATCAAATTCTTTTAACACTCAGGTAGTTATTTCTTTTTTTTCTCCCAGCGGATTTGAATATGTTCAAAAGCATTACCCAGATTTTTTAATTTTTTATCTGCCTTTTGACACCTCAGGTTCTGCGAGGAAAATCATAGCCCTAATTAAGCCAAAATTGGTCATTTTTACCAAAAAAGAAATTTGGCCAAATCTTTGTTCGGAACTAAAAAACAAGTCCATTCCATTTTTTTTGATTTCAGGACTTTTTAGATATAATGATAAGCGCCTTTTCAAAACCTCAATATTTAAAGATACTGTCAATAGTTTTAACGCCCTTTTTGTCCAGGATGAATTCAGTCAAAACCTGATAGCCAAGTATTGTCCATCTCCTAGTATTTTCGTCACAGGTGACAGTAGGATAGATAGAGTTCTTGCTCGTAGGGAGCAGGTATCAAAATATGAATCCATCGAAATATTCAAAGGAACTTCCAAATTGCTAGTCGTAGGCAGCAGTTGGCCAAAGGAAGAAGCTTTGGTGGGAGATTTTCTTAAAAAGGAAGGAAATACCCATAAAAATCTAAAAATCATTTTTGCTCCACATGATTTGACTAACAACAGAATTAACGACCTTGAGTCCCGTTTCCCTGATTCAGCTCGGTATTCGGAAAATAATTTTATAGATAAGAGAATATTAATCCTTGACACCATCGGAATGTTGGCTTCTGTTTATCAATATGCAGATTTTGCACTAGTAGGAGGAGGATTTTTCAAAAAAGGCTTGCATAATATTCTTGAGCCGCTTGTGTGGTATGTGCCTACAAGTTTCGGCCCTAACATAAAACATTTTCCAGAAGCTATACATTTACAAAGACAGAATCTTTGCAATGATATCGAGTCAAGCAAAGATTTAAATAAATTTTTGACTTATTATTCTGATAAAAACAACATTGAAATTTTTCGATATAAATTGGAGAACTATTTCAATACGCAAAAAGGAGCTTCTGCAAAGATATTTTCTATTTTAAAAAAATATTTATAGCAACGAAATGTTAGATATAATTAAAAAATTTCCAAATACAACAATGATGGTGGTGGGTGATATCATGTTGGATAAGTACGTTTATGGAAAAGTTACACGCATTTCCCCTGAAGCCCCAATACCTATATTAGAATACGAAAAACAATCATATAATCTGGGAGGAGCCGCTAACGTGGCTATGAATATCAGCACACTAGGTGGAAAAGCATTACTGTTCGGAATTATAGGTGATGACACCGAAGGTAAGATCGTAGAAAACTTATGTACATCTGCAGGAATAGAGATCACCACCTTTACCTCTTCGAATCCCACAATCGTCAAAACTCGATTTGTTTCCCATGGGCAACAACTTTTGCGTATGGATCACGAAGCTCAAATAGTCGATCAAGGCTCAAGCCTACAGGCACTTATTTCTCTGCTAAAGAATACTCTTACTTCTAGAAAAATTGATGGTATAATACTGCAAGACTATAATAAAGGAGTGCTGGGTCCTGAACTCATATCATGGCTATTGGAAGAAGCCAATAAATTAAATATACCAACCTATATCGATCCCAAGAAGGATAATTTTTTTTCTTATAAAAATGCTACTTTGGTCAAACCCAACCTGAAGGAATCCTTTGAGGCCTTATCCATACCTATCGTTAATGATGACAAAACATTGACTGAGATCGCGGAAGTGTTGAAATCAAAGCTAAATGCCGATTATATAGTCATCACCCGCAGCGAAAAAGGAATCCTTGCCTTGGAAAATGAAAGGGTCCATTATATTCGAAATCAACCAAGGAGCATAGCCGATGTGTGCGGGGCTGGAGACACGGTGATAGCAACCCTTTCGATGTGTCTGAGCAATGGCCTTGACTTAAAATCAAGTACCTTTTTGGCCAACGAAGCTGCGGGAGCCGTTTGTGAAGAATTTGGAGTACAACCCATTCAATTTGATAAATTATTCCAAATCGCCAATAATTTAACATAAAAAAGTAGTTTTTGTCATCCAAAATGAATATTTTTGTGATTAAATCAATTTTATTCATTTCATTCCTTAAATATTTTTAAACAATTATGAAGAAATTTTTTACAAGAATTATTGTCTTCAGTTTTGTAACATTGAGTTTACAACTTACTGGTCAGACTTTTTTTCGAACGGTAGTGGGGACTGCTAATCCAGTTACATTAAACGCTCGTCAAGCCAATTTTGGACGCGATGTATCAGCTCAGCCTCTTGGTGAGACATCTGTTGCACTGGTTTCAACAACAGGGTTATGTGCTGCCCAAATCCCAGCATCAGTAAGTGGCAAAATTGCCCTAATTGAAAGAACGGGAAATTTAACTTGTAATGCAAGTTATATCGCATATAAAGCACAAGTTGCTGGGGCTGTTGCCGTAGTTTTCATCAACGAAAATTCTACTTTCGTTAGAAATTTACCAACAAGAGACTCAGCCGTTAATGCTACTAGTTCGACGATTTTTTACAGAAGTTCTTCTGTAAATGACTCATCATCTTTTGTAACCATTCCTGTTGTTAATATTTCTAAAGTTGATGGCGATAAGCTTAAAACAGATTTATTGAGCGGTAATACTGTGAATGGTTCTATAGGTTTTAACACACCATCTGAAAACAGAGTAGTTTGGGGTGCTAATGGTGAAGGAACTTTCAATGGCGGTCCTAATGGTTGGGTAACAAGCACAGATGCTGCAGATCCATTGATTCGTTTTGATTGGGTGAGCAGTTCTGAAATGCTTCGTCCAACCTATACTCCTGGAATTAACACTACTTCAACTAATGGAGCTTTGAGATCCGTATTCATGGACTCAAAAACTTATAGAAATGGTTATATGGTTTTAGATGCTGTATATCATCAGTACAGAACTGGTACTCCAGGTGCTCCACCTTATCCAAGATTCGGTGCTTCTTTGGAGTCTCCAATCATTGACCTTTCTACTGTTACTAAGCCCGTTGTTTTGACATTTTGGTCAAAATTAAGAGAATTAAATTCTCCTAGTGCTCAGGTGCAATATTCTATCGATAATGGTACTACTTGGAAAACTGCGGCTAGTGTTCAAAAAGGTGTTGCTAATAATGCCAATGTTCCTATGGCTTCAGAATATCAAAGAGTAAAACTGCCAGGTGCTAATGGAAATAGTCAAGTAAAAATTAAATTTGTTGTAGATCTTGACTTTTATTTCTGGGGTATAGATGATATCCAAATCGTGGAAGTTGAAGATTACAACCTTGCATTTGCTAATAATTTCGCATCTAGATCCACCAATTTGATTTATCCTTCTGGCCAAATGGATACCATCAATTTTGTTGCTGATGTAACAAATATCGGAGGATTAGCTCAATCTCCAATTGTTTACGCTGGTGTATTTGATGCTGCTGGTAATTTATTGCACTTAGATTCTTTAGCTTATCCAAGCATGAATTATAATGATTCAATTACTGATAGGTTATTCCCTCAACAATTTTATCAAAACTTACCTGATGGTCAATATTCTGTAGAATATCTTTTGGTTGGTACAGGTGCTGACCCAGATCTTTCTGATAACTCTTATTCATTTCCTTTCGTTGTGGGTGGAGATGTATTCCAAAAAACTGCCGATGATTTCTTGACCAATGCTTACAGACCTGGTAGTACTACATTCACTAACTGGGGATGGGGTAATGCATTCTATGTTGTCAATAAGTGGCACAATCCAAATATTGGTAGAATGGTTGCAGATACAATATTTACTGATTTAAGTGGCGTGGCCAATATGCCTTTAGGGTCAGAAATCCAAGCAAGGATTTACAAAGTATTAGCTCCTGTAGATACTGTTTTCCAAACTGTGACTGCTGCTGAAAGAGAATTAGTGGCTGTATCAGAGCCTTATGCTGTTACAAAAACAGAAACATCTAGTGTTTATCTTGGATTTGACATGGTAGATGCTGCAGCTGGATCCGGAAAATATGTAATGGAAGATCATACTCAATATATCGCCATCATAGAAATGTCTCGTGCAAGTGTAACCGATACAATGTGTTATGTCTGGTCTTCAGATGGAGATCCTAATTATTCTGGTATGGTTGCAGGAAGTTCTTATGCAGAACAAAATCCTGTGCGTTTGGGTCAGGTGTTGTACATAGGTACTGGAAGTGGTGCTACAGAAGACTTTAATGCCGTAGGTTTTGGATACGATGTAATACCAAGTGTTCATTTAGTAGCTAGACAAACAACCGCTACAAATAATCCATTGCCGTCTTCAGCTAAATTCAATGTATTCCCGACAATAGCTTCTGAATACATCAATCTTGAATTTGCATTCAGCCAGCCACAAGAAGGTAACTTTGAAATCTCAGATATGAATGGCAAGCGTATAGCAAGTTCAACTTTCAAATCTCAACAAATTGGTCTTGAGAAAATGGATGTTAAAAACTTAGCGAATGGATCTTATTTCGTGACTATCATCACAAAAGAAGGATTCAGAACGTCTAAATTCATCGTTCAACACTAATAGAAAATCAAATTTTCGAATATAAAAAAGGGGGCAAAAATGCCCCCTTTTTTTATGTCATATAACTTGCGAGAGGGATGGAAGTGGTCGAAGCAAGGCTTCGAGTCTCCTTTTATTCCGATAGGAAAAAAGAGACGGTACCCACGCACAGCCCGTACCGATCTCGTCTTAATGACGAGAAAAGGTCTCGCCCAAACAAAAATTCAAAATATTTAGTAACTTATTAAGTTTTAATTGTACCTTTGCACCTCGAAAAGAAAATTATTATTTAATCATTAAACGTTAAAAAAAATCCAATGGAACAAATGGAAAAACAGGTAGAGCACGCGTCAGATGCTCCCGAAGTAGTAGAGGAGGTTGTGGCCAAAGTTGCAAAAGCTCCTAAAGTAAAAACCGCTCACGATGATTTTAATTGGAATATTGGCAAAAGGAACGATTACCAATATCCAGCAGCCGAGAGAGCATCTTTTGAAAGTCAATATGACGAGACATTAAGTAATGTAAACGACAATGAAATCATCAAAGGTCGAGTTACAGCCATCAGCGGTGGGTCAGTAATACTTGATATCAATTTCAAATCAGATGGTTTGATTCCTCTTTCAGACTTCAGAGACCGTCCAGATCTAGCAGTAGGCGACGAAGTGGAGGTATATGTTGAAACCAAGGAAGATAGCAAAGGACAGCTAGTATTGTCAAGGCGTAAGGCTAAATTATTGCGCGCTTGGGAAAATATCGTGGATTCTTACAACAATGGCACCATCATCAAAGGTACTGTTGTAAGCAAAACAAAAGGTGGTCTTATCGTTGATGCTGAAGGTTTGGAAACATTCTTGCCAGGATCTCAAATCGATATCAAGCCAATCACTGATTACGATCAGTATGTAGGCAAGACGATGGAATTCAAGGTTGTCAAAATCAATGAGATCATCAAAAATGCCGTAGTTTCACACAAAGCATTGATTGAAAACGATCTACAAGAACAAAGAGATCAAATCATTTTGGGCTTGGAAAAAGGTCAAGTACTCGAAGGTGTTGTGAAGAATATCACAGACTTCGGTGCATTCATGGACTTAGGAGGTGTCGATGGACTATTGTATATCACAGATATATCTTGGGGACGTATCAACAATCCACATGAAGTACTTGAATTGAACCAAAAAATCAATGTCGTAGTTCTTGACTTCGATGATAATAAGAAGCGTATTTCTTTGGGCTTGAAGCAATTATTGCCTCATCCTTGGGAAGTATTCGACAATACCATCACTGAAAACTCAGTAGTAAAAGGTAAGATCGTCAATATAGAAGATTATGGCGCATTCTTAGAAATCATACCAGGAGTTGAAGGCTTGATCCACGTTTCTGAAGTTTCTTGGAGCAATCAACCAGTAAATGCTAGAGAATACTTCAAATTGAATCAAGAATTCGAAGCTAAGGTTGTGACCATCGACAGAAATGAAAGAAAGATGTCTCTGAGCTTGAAGCAACTTACCAATGATCCTTGGACTGAAATCGAAGCTAAATACGCTCCAGAAACCAAGCACAAAGGTATCGTTAAGAATCTTACTCCGTATGGCGTATTCGTAGAATTGGAGGAAGGTATCGGCGGAATGGTACACATTTCTGACCTTTCTTGGACTAAGAGATACGGTCACCCATCAGAGTTCACAAAGGTTGGTGAAAGCATCGATATCATGATTCTAGAAATAGATAAAGACAATCGCAAACTTTCATTAGGTCATAAGCAGGTAGAAGAAAATCCTTGGGATACTTTCGAAAATGTATTCCCAGTTGGATCATATCACCAAGCAACCATCCTTAAGAAAGATGATAGAGGCGCTATCGTGTCATTACCATACGGCCTTGAGGCATATGCTCCATTGAAGCATTTGAAGAAAGACGATGGCTCTATGGCTGCTCAAGATGAATCAATCACCGTTAAAGTAATTGAGTTCAATAGAGACGATAAGAGGATTTTGGTTTCTCACAGCAGGTACTTAGAGGATATCCGCAGAGAAGCTGACGAAAAGGTAAGAAGTGAACATTCAGCTGAAGAAGAGGAAACTAAAAAAGTAGTCAAGAAAACCCAGGATAAAGTAGAAAAATCTACAATGGGTGATATGGATGCTTTTGCACAACTCAGACAACAGTTGAGTGACAATGAAAAGGCTGAAGAAGCGGCTGAAGAAAAACCTAAAGCCAAATCGAAAGCTAAAAAGGACAAAGACGCTACAGAAGAATAAATTTCAGATATACCGTCATAATATCAAAAGGGAGGCTTTGCCTCCCTTTTTTATTTCCCCAAATGCCCCAATTACCATAACAAAAAGTTAATTTCTACTCAGAGAACCTTTAAAGTGAACATATTTTAATAAATTTGTATAAGTTAATTTGTTGGTCCCTTTAATTAATTACATGAACAATACCATAAAATACCTCTTTGGTGCAATCATCGTTCTAGTCATTGTATATTTTATGGGGCCACATCCCAAACCTCCAAAGATAAATACAGATCCAATATTACCCATAGGTCCATTGAACCAATTGGACAATATTATAGCCGAAAAAGAATCACAATTCCCACTAAAACCCGACAACCAAGCGCGCATCGTGTGGGCTGATTCTACCCAACAGATGACCGAATACGCCATAGTATATTTGCATGGATTTTCCGCAAGTCAGATGGAAGGGAACCCAGTACACCGCGATATTGCCAAAAAATTTGGGTGCAATCTCTACCTTTCTCGCCTATCTGACCACGGAATTGATACCTCAGAAGCATTGCTCCAACTCACCGGGGATAGACTTTGGGAGTCGGCTAAAAAGGCACTTAGCATCGGTAAATCACTGGGCAATAAGGTAATTCTGATGTCCACTTCTACGGGTGGCACTTTAGCCCTAATGTTAGCAGCTTATTATCCCAAGGATGTGTATGCATTGGTCAATATGTCACCAAATATAGCCATCAAGGCACCCACTTCTAGGCTGTTGAACGATCCTTGGGGACTCCAAATATCCCGTTTGGTCATGGGTAGCATTTATAATCACATCGACTATGACTCCTCTGGTTCGGTGTATTGGAACAATAAATATCGGCTCGAAGCACTCACTGAACTCGAAGAACTGGTTGAATCCCAGATGCACCCCCGTCTGTTTAAAAAAGTAAATCAGCCTTGCCTCAATTTGTATTATTACAAAGATGAAACGCACCAAGACGATGTGGTGGATGTCCAGGCCATCCTAAAAATGCACGATGCCCTAGCCTCTAAAAAGAAGGTCGCTGTACCCATACCTAGTGCGGGCAATCACGTCATAGGAGGAAGCATCCTTTCTCAGGATATTCAAGCAGTAGAAGACCAGATTGAAAAATTTATGATTGACGTTTTAAAAATAAATCCAAAACAGCAAAACAATATTTCGCTAAAATAAATTGTATAAGGGCGTGTCCCTACTGCGTAGGGGCGGGCTATTCATGGCTTCGGTCTCTTCGAGACTTGTCTCGTTTCATTCTTTACGAGACAACCATTACTATCCCTCACGCACCCAAACAAAATCGCTAAGCTTTAGATGGCACAGAAAAAAGTCTATTACAAACAATTCGACATACAAGGGACATCTATCCCATTTGAGATACATGAAGGTGGATTTGCGCGTATGCGAGTTTCTATCGCCAAGGAGACTGTAAAAATAGCATTGTCCCACTACGCGACTCTTCCGATGAAACAAAAATTCATCCAGTGGTCTATAGATTGGGTTGCTCAAAAATTCGAAAAAGAACCGAATCTGAAATTGCGTTTTGTCCCTAAAGTCTATGAAAGTGGAAATTATCTGCAGGTAGGAGAACGAAAATATTTGTTACAAATCATAGAAACGGATGCTTCAGTATTCAAAGGTAGTCTAAGGCAAGGTACGATTACTCTGACGTTATTCCAAAATGCCGATCCAAGAGAAAGAAATAAAGCCATCAAGACGATTTTGAGCCGATTGGTTGCCAAAGATTTTTTACCCTATATTACTCAAAAAGTCACTGAGATAAATGCCCAGTATTTCAAAAAAGAAATCAAAGCTGTCCGCTTGAAATACAATCATTCCAACTGGGGCTCGTGCTCTACGGATCGCAATATAAACTTGAGTACCAGACTCCTTTTCGCACCTAATCCAGTGATTGACTATGTCATCGTTCACGAATTGGCTCATTTGTACGAGATGAACCACTCGGATAGATTTTGGCAAATCGTCCAAAGCGTCATGCCAGAATATCAAAAATGCGAGAAATGGCTCAAAAAAAATGGCAATCTCTGCGAGTTTTAGCCAATGAAAAACCTTAAGAAAATATTTGAAATACAATAAAGCTGCTTATATAAGCCAACAATCCAAAGATTGTAAATTGCAGGATTGGCCACTTCCATGAGCGAGTCTCTCGATGGGTGACTGCGAGCGTACTCATGCATTGCAACGCGAAGGTATAGAAGGTAATCAAAGATAAACACGTAGCCAAAGTGTAGATTTTTCGCCCACTTTTGGGATCAACCGCATTTTGCATCCTAGCCAACAATGTCTGACTATCTTCAGTATCTTCGATGCTATAAATCGTTGCCATCGTCCCAACGAATACTTCCCGGGCCGCAAAAGAACAAATCAAAGCAATGCCTATCTTCCAATCGTAACCAAGAGGCTTTATAACAGGTTCGAACGCCTTTCCTAAAATACCTGCGTAGGAGTTTTCGATCTTATAAGCGTTGGCAAGGGCGTTGGTTTCGATTGGATTCAATTGTTTTTCGGCGGCTTCTTTTTGAGCTAAGGCGTATCCATCAGCCATCTTCGATTTGGGCCCATAGGATGCCAGAAACCACAGAAGCAAGGCGATCACGATGATAACCTTACCCGCCTCGAAAACGTAGGATCGGACTTTTTCATAAACATTTAGTAAGATGTTTTTCCATGACGGCCATTTATATTCAGGCATTTCTATCATCAAAAAACTTCTCTCGCTGGATTTTAGAATCATTTTCATGAAAAAAGCTGCCAACAAAGTAACGACAATCCCTACGATATAGATAGAAAAGAAAACCAACCCTTTCAGATTAAAATACCCCAATATCAGCTTGTCGGGTATGCACAAACCTATTAGCACAGTATAAACTGGGATACGAGCACTGCAACTTATGAGGGGCGTCACAAAAATTGTAATTAAGCGCTCTCGCCAGTTCAGGATCGTCCTAGTGGACATGATGGCTGGTATGGCACAAGCACCACCTGATATCAAGGCGACGATGCTTCGTCCGTTCATTCCAAATTTTTGCATGATTCGATCGAACATGTATACAGCGCGAGCCATATAACCCGTCTCCTCAAGGATGGTGATCAAAAAGAACAAAAGGGCTATTTGTGGCACAAAAACCAAGATACCACCAAGTCCTGTCCAAAGTCCATCTATAAGCATCTCTGTCACCCAACTCTGTGGCAATATTTCCTTTAACCTTTCTCCTGAATCATTGAAGCCATGGTCTATCATATCCATCGGAAAACTCGACCACTCAAAAATCGCTTGAAATATAAAAAACAAGATTCCAAAGAAAATAAGAGGTCCGATCACTGGATTGGTCGTCAATCTATCGATTTTATCTGTGATATTTTGTCCTTTTGATGATTTATCTACAACATACCTGGACAATTTTATACTAAAATCGTCATAGCGTCGCATAGTCTCATTAATCTGTAGATTCAAATTATTGAAAGAATTAATGCGACACAATTCATTGATGAACTGGTGTTCTTCTTTTGAAATAAATCCCAACCAATCGTGATGATGAGCGATGAGCTTGGCTTGATATAGATTCTTTATTTCCAATTTTTTAGAAACCTGATCCGCAACAATTTTTTCAGCTTCATTAAACTTGTAAAATCTCACAGGACTGCCAGTCTCCACATTGAGTAACTTCTGAATTCCTTCTTTCAACAATCCGTATCCCTCCATTGTCCTACTACTCACCTCTACTACTGGAAGATTCAGGAAAGCCTCTAACTCTTTGGCTTTGATTTCAAGACCGTTATCTCTAGCAATATCCATCATATTCAGTACGACGAGTATTGGTATATCCAGCTCCAACAATTGTGATAGCAACAAAAAATGCTTATTGATTTGGTTCGAGTCTATCACATAAATGATGCGATCTGGCCGCTTTGGGGCATCTGGATTCAATAGAGTGCTCACCACCATTTTCTCTTCTTGCGAAGATGGAAACAAACTATAAATCCCTGGGAAATCAATAATTTGCACCTTTTCTTCGCCAACTTTCAAATGGCCGACTTTGATGTCCACCGTAACACCTGGAAAGTTGCCAACTTTCTGTGTCAATCCAGTCAAGTGGTTAAACAGGGAAGACTTGCCTGCATTGGGATTTCCTAATAGCCCTATAATAGGCGCACTCTCCATTATGCGAATGTTTCTATGATGATCATCTCTGCCTCACTTTTTCTGAGTGCCAATCTTTGATTGTCCACTTTTATATAACATGCTCCTCCAAAAGGTGCTTTGCCAACCATCGTTATTTCCTTATTTTGCAAAACCCCCATAGTCATTAATTTACTAGCAGTTAAGTCATCGTTAAAGAAAACTATTTTAGCCTTTGCTTCTAGGGGCAAATCATAAACAGTCCGCAATTTTAAATCTAAAGGCATATAAATTTTATTGCTTTTAATACAAATTAAAGGATGTTATTGTTCGCTTTTTTAAGTCCTTTTTCCAATAAATAATCTTTGACAAACAGATAAAAATAGGGTTCCAAATAATGTAAAAATTATGAGCCAGAGAATCCAATCTCCTTTTTCCGTATAAAAAGTCTTTTCATCGTTTAAGTAAACTTTACCATTCAATGCCGCGGACTCATCATAATGGGTAGGTTCTATCACTTTACCTAACGGATCGATAAAACAGCTGATACCAGTATTAGCCGAGCGCGCCATCCACTTTCTGGTCTCGATGCACCGAAGTTTTGACATATTCAGATGCTGTCTATGTCCTGGAGTATTATCCCACCAACCATCATTGGTCATCACCACCAAAAACTGTGCTCCGTTCTTCACGAATTTGCCTATGTAGCTTCCATACACGCTCTCATAACAAATTATAGGTGCTATCTTGTCACCGTGCTGACCAAAGGGCGTCCTATCGCTTTGTGACATCCAACTCATATTAGCCCCACCAAGTTTCAATATGAGCGGCTTGAGGAAAAACAGGAAATTCCTATAAGGAAAAATTTCTGCTCCTGGGACAAATTTACTTTTGTAATAAATCTGATAATCGAGACCTTTGTCGAACATCACTACTGCATTTGCGACGCAATAAACCGAATCTTTGCCATTGATTTGCACGACCTCACCTTCGAGGTATTTGGGATTCTTTCTATCGAGAAATACATAACCCCCGAGTCCACTAATCACTGTTGCTCCTGGAAATTTTTCGATGCTTTTTTTTAATTCACCCAATACAGGATCCTCCTTTAGATCGGTCAAATTCAGGGGGTCAAAGCTGGTTTCGGGCAGTATTACATAAGCCGTATTTGAGTCAATTTTGCTTTCAATCAATTGCTTAAAATGATTAATTTGGATATAAGCTGGGACATTGAATTTTTCATAATGAGGTTCATAGTTTGGCTGTATGATCAAACATTCGCGAGGATTTTCTCTGCTGATTTTTGTAGTAATTTTTATAAACAATGAAATTAAAACTGGGACTATAATGGTAAGTGCCAAGGTAATTTTATAAAATTTATCTTGCTTCAAATACACGCAATATCCAAGCAAATTTATGACCCAAATCCACAAACTTCCTCCAAATACGCCAGTATATTCATACCATTGAACCCAATCCACGATAGACCCAAAAGAGTTTCCCAAGGTCAACCAAGGCCAGGAAATCTCCCACTCACAATGTCCAAATTCAAACAAAATCCAGAATGAGACAAGGATCAATAAATTCAACTTTCGGCCGACCCATTTTTCAATCATAACAAACAATCTCCAAGGCAAAGTCATCAAGAAAGCATTCGCATATACGGCAATCATACCTGCCACAAATGCCGTATTCATAACCCAAAAGGTAGAAATTACATTCCACAACACCAATCCAAAATATAGGCTAAAAACCCATTCACGACGTGTAATTTCTCCTTCGCGGTATTTTTTTAAAATCAACAAAAATGGAATCATGCCAATGAAATCCAAATATGCCAACGGTTGCTCTAAATGCCCAAGTCCAAGCAGAATTCCTCCAAGAGCGGCATATTTATAACTGGCAGTAATGGGCTTATTGATATGTGCAAAATATAAATACAAGAGCTGAAAACTCAACAACAATCCAAGTGGCCAATAACCCCAAAGCGGTCTTTGGAGCATAATCAACCCAGCCGTAATCACACCAATTACACCCAACCCTAGGACTAGGAGATTTGGCTTATTCAAAGTACCTCCCTTCATTCGCCAATGGTTATTTCATCCATAAAAATCCATGAATCACCCCCCGCCCCTATATGGCCCTTAGGCATAGGCCCGGGATTTTTAACATAAAATTTGATGTTTTTCGTGTTTTTAGGTAGTTTCCATTCGAAAGTTTGTATCACGGATGGGAGATGATCCTTTGAAAATTTGTGAAATTCCTTGCCAAGCGACACATATTTCTTCCCATCTTCTGAAACCATAACTTCTACCCATTCAGGTACTAGTATCCAAGAGTTTTGATCCTGCAGACACCTAAGTTTTATCCTCGTATCCTTATGAGTTTTAGGTATTTTCAAGGAGAATTCGATATCTTTTCCCCAGGTTCCCTGCCAAGCACCAGTCCGAAAATCTAAGCCGCCCATCTCTCCATCTATCAAGGCATTTGGTCCACTGGCGGCGTAATGATTGGCATATATTTTTGGCATATCCAATTTCCATTCATGCTCCACTTTCCTAAAATAACTCTCTATCGTGTCTGATGTCTTCCCTTGTGCATCCAAAGCAAATGCCCTAATTTCAGCGCTATTTTTAAGGTAAACGGCTTTTTTATAAAGATTAAACTTGCCTTTATCAACAGAATAAAAAACTTGCAACTCTGGCTTTGCTATTCCAAATTCCAATTTTTTACTTTTGGTAAAACTCGAAATGCCATCCTTTATAAATGGTACAGGTACAAAACCTTCTACACGATTGGCAAATTCACTGACCATAGATTGCATCTTTTGAACTGAATTACTAGGTTTTATAAGTATTTGAGCACCGTCTTTTATTTCTTCATATGTGATATAACCCTCGCCCTAATAGGTTTTTTCCATTTAAAAAAATTTCATTTTCACCTTTCCACTTTGGATTTTCACATCGTATGTCTATGTATTTACCATTCTCCAGATGTATCCGACTGCTTTCAAAAAATGGCCTTGTAACCAAATACTTTCCTTCTCCTGGACAAAATGGGTATAACCCCAAGGTCGCCCAAATATACCATGCTGACATTTGCCCACAATCTTCATTTCCAATCAATCCATCGGGCTGATTTTTATAAAATGTATGCACAATACTGTCCAAGATCCTTTGAGTTTTTGTTGGTTTTCCAAGTATATGATAGAAATAAGCCATGTGGTGACTGGGCTCATTACCATGCGCATATTGCCCTATCAATCCCGTAATATCCGCTTGTTCTCTTCCTGTCGTCTGCACTTGGGTATTGAACAATGTATCCAAATGCCGCTCAAGATTTGCAACGCTCCCGTGCAACTGGATCAATCCTTCGACATCATGGGGTACCGCGAGACTGTATTGCCAAGCATTCGCCTCCGTATAGTGTTGATTTACTTCCTTGGGGTCAAATGGCTTTACAAACGAATTATTATATTTCGCCCTAAAAAATCCAGTTGTTGGATCATACAAATTTTGATAATTTTTCGCTCTCCTAAAATATTCCTTGGCTATGTCTTGCTTGTGCAATTTTGAAGCATATTTTCCAATACACCAATCATCGTATGCGTATTCCAAAGTCCTTGAAACCGATTCTGATGCCTTTTCTGAGCCAACAAAGCCATTTTCAACATAATTCCCTATACCGAATCGATCTTGATTGGCTGACTTTTGCATCGCCTCCAACAACTTCTCTGTTTGATTTCCTTGTATTCCCTTGTCCAATGCATCGGCAATCACAGAGACAGAATGATACCCAATCATACAATCCGTTTCATTGCCCACCAATTCCCAAACAGGCAACAATCCGCCTTGCTCATAATGCTTTACAAACGTCTCAATAAAAGACTTACTGCGCTTTTTATCGATCAAATGATACAATGGATTGGCACTCCGATAGGTATCCCACAAAGAAAATACAGAGTACGTTTCCTCACCACGATCTTCGTGTTTTTTACCGTCCATCCCTCGATATCTCCCATCTGCATCTGAAAAGAGATTAGGAACAGTCTTTAGATGGTACATACTCGTGTAAAAATTGCTTTTCACTGTTTCATCTCCACCTTTAACTTCGATTACACCCAATTCCTTGTCCCAAGCATTTTCTGTACTTTTTCTAACATCGTCAAACTCCCAATTTGGACAATCAACCTTCATATTATTAATCGCACCAGCCGTATCTACATACGATATTCCCACCTTCAAAATTATCTCCCTAGTGTCATTAAAGCTATATTTCAAGATTGCAGAAAGGGAATCCTTGTCATTCTTCACCCAAGTCAAATCGAATGGGAGATTGGACTCCATCACAAAATATATTCGTTCATCCTTCGCCCAACTTTTAGAATTTCTATGGCCTACTAGCCTAGTTCTACCCGACACCGTCATCGAAGCATCCAACACCACATCACGAAAACCTAAATCCACTAGAATTGAAGCCTCTTTTACACCCAAAAGGAAATTATAACGGTGCATCCCAACATATTTGGTCGCAGTCAATTCAGCCAATACCCCATTATCAAAAAGCACTGCATAATACCCTGGCCTCGTACGTTCCAAGCCTTTCTTAAATCCCGCCCTAAACTTCGATCTTACCTCTTTCAATGTATTTCCATTCACCCTCGCTGGATGTGGCATGATCAGTATATCACTCAAATCAGAAACCCCAGTGCCACTCAAATGCGTGTGTGAAAACCCCAAAATAGACGTGTCCTCCGCGTAATATCCCGAACATGCATCCCAACCATCAGTCCTTGTATCAGGACTCAGTTGAACCATGCCATGCGGATATATCGCCCCAGGGAATGTATGTCCATGACCACCCGTACCCACCATCGGATTCGCCATCTCGATCATGCGCTTTTGTGCATTGATACCTAGTGAAAGCATCAAAAATAACAACAGAAGTTGAGTTCGAATACTTAAGTTATAAAAGTTTAAATCCCACATGGTCAGTTCATTAATTGAGTAAAGTTACCAATTTTTATTCAAATTAATTCTAGGGCATATCCCTTCCCCTATGGGTTCAGGGTCGGTGTATTCCAGAGTTCCGTCTCGACATAGCGTCGAGACCGACTGCGTCGTCCTCCATCCACCTTATGCGCTGGGTTTTTACCAAAAAACAAAAAAGCCCCGACTTGCGCCGAGGCTCTATTCACTTACTATTTAATCCCACTTTTGAAATATTACTCTAATATTATCATCTTCTTCGCATCTGTAAAGTCTGCGGCATCCAATTGATAATACATCACGCCTGTTGCTGGTAGTTCACCTTTGTTCAAGGTTACTGCGTTGTAGCCTTTGTTGAACGTCCTTTCTACTACTTTCAGCACTTTGCCCGTCACATCGTAGATACTTACTTTCGCCTTCATCTGCGCTGGCAAGTTGAAGCCTATCAACGTCTCGGTACCCCATGGATTCGGTTGGTTTTGATACAATGCGAAGCCTTGTACTGCTTTGCCATCCTTGCCTATGAAGTTCAATCCTACGTTCATCATTTCTCCTTTCGCATTGTAGGCTTGGGCTGGTGTCAACTCAGAAGTCACATATACACTCTCACTTATCAACCCTTGGCTTCTCGCTTTGAATATCAACGTGAAGGCGCCTTCGTTCTCCGTTATACTCTCCGCCATCGGATTAGACCAGCTCGTTGTGATCTTGCCTTCTTCCAACATCGTAAATCCAAAGTTCTCCTCTGTTACATGCAATTTTCCAGACTCGTATCCTACAAATTCCAATCTTTGGTTATCAAAGTTCGTCGTGAACTGGTAGCCATTGATCTTCGCAAAGTCATTCGCTTTAAGCGTCATCCTTACCGTCTCTCCTGCCTTGTAGCTGCCTTCTGCTACATTGAACATCAAGTTCTTGCCACTTCTCTCCTCTGGTACGCCTGTCAGATTCACTACTGCATTCTCCGTTACGTCTCCGATCTTCACCGCTACAAAATCCGCTTCAACATTTCCTGACATCGCATTCGTCAAGCTCACCCTTTCTGGGAAGCTGCTCGTCAACGCATTGCCCGTCGTCAAATTGTAATCCTTATCTACGAATCTGAATGACGTATTGTTGCCAAATCTATCGATCTTGAATAACACCAATTTCCTCAATTCTACCAAGTCTGCTGCTGTTATCGTATTCGATTTGTTTACGTCTCCTGCTATCATCTTGTACCCGCTATTCAATGATTCCGCTCCTAGGATATGTCTTTGGATCTTGATGATATCCGCTGTGCTTACCCCATTTCTGTGGTTGTCATCTCTTTTCGGTACCACTTCATAATTATTCGCATCCATTTCATTGAATCCAAACGTTCCGCTCGTATTCGTCATTGAGAATGCCAATTCATTCGTACCTGACATCACGCTTACTTTCGTATCGCTTACGTTCGCATTCGTCTCCGTCTTCACCGTTCCTGTCAATACGAATCTAGATACGTCATTCGTACATGGCATATTCTTCTGGATCGTTACCGTTGTGATACAGAAATCTGAATTGCCCGCTGCATCCCACATATAGATATTTATCGGAGATCTGCCTAGATCATCTTTTGTAAATATTCCATTTGGTTGTAGGCCCGCTGCATCAAATGTGTATCGGTATGGACCAGGACAATTGTCCGTCGAACTATTCGCTGCTATGAAGTCTGATGCCCACAATTCTATCGCACATGTCGATGGCATCAACTCGGCTATCAATTCGATACATACTGGACTTGGCTTCTTACAATCTCTTATCGTTACTAGCTGTGTACAAGTCTCCTTGTTGCCACATCCGTCTTCTACTTCCCACACCACTCGGTGCGTTCCTAGTATCCAACCTGCTGCTGGATTGATGGTAGAACCCGTTCCGAATGAATCAAATGTTCCATCGTTATTTAGATCTACTTGGTATCTGTATCTCAACTTCGTCTCTGGATCACAATCATCTGTCGCTGTGATGCTTAATGATTGGAAATGAGGTCCACAGCCTGGGCCATTGTGACACCATTCTACTGGCGCACAGTTCGCAAACGTTGGCGCTGCTGAATTCATCACTACCAACACTTGGTCATATGTCCATACTGGATTCGTCCCATCTTCATTCTTTTGACACAAGTCTAATACTTTCCACTTTCTTATAACCTTCTTACAGCCTTGGCTTGAACCCACTTCAAAGTCAAAGTACCAGTCATCAAAGCCTACTCCTACATTTGAACATACGTCTTCTCTGAACCATGGCTTCTTGTATGGCCATGCGATATTCGCTGTATCCAATGCCGCTCCACACTGATTCGTCGTGTAGTCCGCTGGCCAGTAGATATCGTGCATATCATCCCAGTTCAAGTCTGTTAATGGATTGTAATTGTTGAATGGTACATCGTATGGTGGCTGACCGCTAGTTTCCGTTAAGACATTGGCATCCAATCCATTGAATTCATACGTATTATAAACCGTTATCGTCTGTAAACATGATCTGAATCCTGCTGCATCTGATGCCGTCCACGTTCTCAATATCGTTCCCTTATTGCAATTCAAACTAGGAGACTGTGAATAGCTTAATGTCAAATTACAATTGTCATACGCCACTCCGTTCACTCCTACTTGGAAATGTGGATCTTGCGCACTTTCTGAGTGTCTGCCGATATGGCCATATCTTTGGTCGATATAGATCGGATCTCTCACGACTGCTGTACTTCCATTGCCGCCATTTACTACCGTTCCGAATATATCCAAGTTTGACAAACTATATGGATATCTACAGTCGATATTGATATCTGGTGGACATGTGATGATCGGTGGCAATTTGTCTTGGATCAATACTGAATCCATACACTCATTGTAATTGCCATTCGCATCCGTGATTCTCATCACTACCGCTATCTTCTTGTTTACGTCTGTACAACAGAACGCTACCGTATCTCTCAAACTTGTTATCGCTGGGCTATGGCATGGATCCGTCATCCTTCTTATTTTCCACGATACTACTCCACAATTGTCATATGAGCCATTGTCGAAGTCTCTCGCTTGGATTCTTCCTCGGCCATTATCTCCCAATCCGATTGTCAAATACGTCTTACACACTGCTACTGGAGATACATAATCTCTTACCGCTAAGGTCATACAGCAGCTTCCGATTTTATCGCATTGATCTTCTAAGTAATAACATACCGTGTAATTTCCGACTGGGATATTTCTTACGATACCACCATTCGTATTTATCCTAAAGGCCTCTAAGCCCGTTGCTATATCCGTTCCTATCATCCAGCCTCCTTTCAATGCACTTCCACAGGCATCTGTATAGGTCGCTGATGGGAAATTGTACGACGCCAAACATGAGTTATAGTCCGTGCTCAACGTCACATTTGTGCCTTCTGACGCCACCAAGTTGCCTGGCGCTCCTAAGCCTAATGTCAATGGTCTCGTTGGATATACTGGACACACTACTTCTGGACTACCATGATCCGCTATCTTGATGATTTGGATATGTGAGGTTGTTTGACCTGTACACCAATCCAAACATGTCCATATACGCAATACTTTGTACGAGCCTTCGATGGCAGATGTGCCTGCATCGTCTCCACATACTTTGATGATCTCATCTCTATATGTACAGCCAATATTGCATGCATTTCCTGCAGGACTGCCCGTTTCTTCTACGTCTGGATAATTATTGCCATTCAAATCCCATGGGCCTCTACACTCAAGTGGGGCCAACGATCCTTCCAAGCCATCATAATTCTGTGGCCAGCCTATCGTTCCCAAGGTCAATCTTGTATAGTATATTCTTTGTACGCATGTTCCTGTGCTTCCATACGTATCCGTTGCCGTCCACACTCTTTCGATTACTCTCCAGTATGGTCCATCGCAACTTTCGCTTGATACTTCTCTTTCTGTATAAGTTAAACCCAATACTGATCCGCAATTATCCGTCACCGTCGGTGCATAGAAACTCGCTGGATGCGTATCTGTACAACTTACTGTATAATCTTGACATACAAATACGGGTGGCATCTTGTCTTCTACCAAGATTTGTCCCCAGCATAAGTTGCCATTACAATTGTCTCTTACCATATATACCATCATCTGTCCGATATGGCTCGCATTCAATACATTTGGTATTGGTGTGCCTGCCATCGTTGTAAGGCTGACGGTGTATAAACTCGGACTTCCAATATTACCTACCAACACATCACCTGGTTGTAGTGCATATGTACAATTTGGTCCTAAGCTCAAATTCACTTTGCCTCTACATATCAAATCGGTCGTGTTAAACAGTGTTACCATTACTTGACCGCTAGACGTACATCCAGTCGCACTATTGGTTACAACCAATGTATATTGGGTCGTTACGCTTGGAGATGCTGTTGGATTACTGCTGTTCGGATCACTCAAACCAGTTGTCGGCGTCCAAGCATACGTATAACCTGCGATTGCCGTACCTCCTATTCTTATACTTCCTCCAGTTGAGCATATGAACACATTGCTTGGTCCCGTTACTACTGTTGGTGCTGGTAAGACTGTCAATGTTGCACTAGCTACAGCTGGACAACCAAAGCTAGAAACGGTAACAGTATATGTTCCTGCTTCTGATGTTGTAAAGGAAGCCGTTGTAGCTCCTGTGCTCCATGAGTAAGTAGTACCACCTGATGCTGTAAATACCGCACTAGAACCAGCACATATTGTTGCATCGTTAGATGCTACTCCACTGTTCTCGATTACTAAAACACCTGGTATGGGATAAGCAGTTACAACAGCTGTGAATGTACTGATTGCATAGCATCCATTTGCATTACTAACAGATACAGTATAAGTACTAGTACCTAAAGGACTAACTGCATTAATTGGTCCAATTATTCCATTAGACCATGTGTAATTCAGACCTCCACTTGCGGTTAGGGTAGCACTTGAACCCGCACAGATAGTGCCATCATTTGCACCTATTCCTGTAATATCTGTTGAAGTAATACTTCCAATCGGTAAGGTAACAACACTAATTGTTTTCATTGTAACTCCAACGCACCCATTATTGGAAACTGTTACAGTATATGTTGTTGTGGTTGCTGGGGTTACTACAATAGGATTAGAAACAGATCCAGTATTCCAATTGTAAATACTTCCGCCGCTTGCTGTTAAAGTAGCAGAACTACCAACGCAAATAGTCATATCATTCGCCATTATTCCACTCATATCAGTAGCTGAAATACTCGAAGTTATAGAGCTGTTAACTGTTACAGAAATATTAGTAACAGCCGTACATCCTGCAGCATTAGACACAGTAACACTATAAATACTTGTTAATGTAGGTGAAACAACTATCGAAGTAGAAGTCATTCCATTACTCCAAGTATAGCTCGTGCCGCCTGCCGCAACTAAAGTAGCACTTGAACCTTGACAAATTGTACCATCATTGTTTCCAGTACCTGACATTTCTATTATAGAAGTATTCGGCGAAGGTGATGGAACTACCGTAACTAACTTTGATCCAATAGAAGGACAACCAGATCTAACTACAGTAACTTCATAGTTGGTAGTTACGTTGGGTATCTCTACAAAACTCTGAGTCACTTGACCGTTAGGAGACCAAGTATAAGAGTCCGCTGGTTCTGTACTTAGTGTTACACTTGCGCCTTGACATATCGTCATATCATCTGGTGCTAGCCCTGATTGGTCTAATGCTGTTATTGTTGTTGTTCCAATAGCGGTTACGGTTATAGTAATCGTTCCTACGGAAGAGCAACCTCCAGTATTTGTAACTGTTACAGTATAAGTACCTGTAATTGTTGGAGCAATTGTAACTACTTGGGTAGCTCCTCCAGTACTCCATGCAAATGTGGAGCCATTGGGTGCTACTAAAGTAGCTGTTGCACCTGTACAAATTGTAGCATCATTATTGGCTACTCCCGACATATCTAACGCAGTTATATTACCACCTGGCAACGGCACTACTGTTACTATTTTTGTCGTGGATGCAGAACATCCCTCAGCATTCGTGACTGTCACTGTATATGTTGTTGTAACAGTTGGCGTTACTATTTGAGGATTTGTTGTCCCCAATCCATCCCAGCTATAAGCCGTTCCTCCTGTAGCTGTCAATGTAGCATTTCCTCCCAAACATATTGTCATATCATCTGCAGCAGCTCCACTATTATCCATTTCTGTTATCATAGGATTTGGTAATGGAACTACATAAACCGTTACCGTCGTAGCTGATGTACATCCTCCTACATTAGTCACTGTTACTGAATATGTTGTGGTCGCTCCTGGGGTTACTATAAGCGGATTGCTCGTACCCAAGCCATCACTCCATATATAACTTGCTGCAATCGTTGATGTTAGAGTTGCGCTTGATCCTGCACATATCGTAGCATCATTTGGCACATTTCCACTCATTTCTGTTACTGAAATCATTGGTGTTGGCAATGGAAGAACAGTTACCGTTTTGGAACCTAATGCAGCACAACCACCACTTACTACAGTAACTTCATAAGTAGTTGTAGCAGATGGTGTCTCAACAAAACTTTGCGTTATTTGTCCACCTGGTGACCACATATAGCTATCAGCTGCATTTGTAGTTAATGTTACACTTGCACCTTGGCATATCGTCATATCATCTGGTGCTATTCCTGATTGGTCTAATGCTGTTATTGTTGTTGTTCCAATAGTGGTAACTGTTATGGTGATGGTTCCAATAGAGGAACATCCTTCAGCATTCGTTACTGTAACAGAATATACTTGTGTACTTGCTGGCGTAATTGTAACTATTTGAGTCGCATCTCCTGTATTCCAAGTAAAGGTTGATCCATTTGGAGCAACCAAGGTAGCTGACGCACCTGTACAAATTGTAGCATCATTATTGGCTACTCCCGACATATCTAACGCAGTTATATTACCACCTGGCAACGGAACTACTGTTACTATTTTTGTCGTGGATGCAGAACATCCCTGAGCATTCGTGACTGTCACTGTATATGTTGTTGTAACAGTTGGCGTTACTATTTGAGGATTTGTTGTCCCCAATCCATCCCAGCTATAAGCGGTGCCTCCTGTAGCTGTCAATGTAGCATTTCCTCCCAAACATATTGTCATATCATCTGCAGCAGCTCCACTATTATCCATTTCTGTTATCATAGGATTTGGTAATGGGACTACATAAACCGTTACCGTTGTAGCTGATGTACATCCTTCTGCATTCGTTACTGTTACTGAATATGTTGTGGTCGCTCCTGGGGTTACTATTAGCGGATTGCTCGTACCCAAGCCATCACTCCATATATAACTTGCTGCAATCGTTGATGTTAGAGTTGCGCTTGATCCTGCACATATCGTAGCATCGTTTGCGGCATTTCCACTTGTTTCAGTTATTGATATCATTGGAGTTGGCAATGGAAGAACAGTTACCGTTTTGGAACCTAATGCAGCACAACCACCACTAACTACAGTAACTTCATAAGTTGTTGTAGCAGATGGTGTCTCAACAAAACTTTGCGTTATTTGTCCACCTGGTGACCACATATAGCTATCAGCTGCATTTGTAGTTAATGTTACACTTGCACCTTGGCATATCGTCATATCATCTGGTGCTATTCCTGATTGGTCTAATGCTGTTATTGTTGTTGTTCCAATAGTGGTAACTGTTATGGTGATGGTTCCAATAGAGGAACATCCTTCAGCATTCGTTACTGTAACAGAATATACTTGTGTACTTGCTGGCGTAATTGTAACTATTTGAGTCGCATCTCCTGTATTCCAAGTAAAGGTTGATCCATTTGGAGCAACCAAGGTAGCTGACGCACCTGTACAAATTGTAGCATCATTATTGGCTACTCCCGACATATCTAACGCAGTTATATTACCACCTGGCAACGGAACTACTGTTACTATTTTTGTCGTGGATGCAGAACATCCCTGAGCATTCGTGACTGTCACTATATATGTTGTTGTAACAGTTGGCGTTACTATTTGAGGATTTGTTGTCCCCAATCCATCCCAGCTATAAGCGGTTCCTCCGGTAGCTGTCAATGTAGCATTTCCTCCCAAACATATTGTCATATCATCTGCAGCAGCTCCACTATTATCCATTTCTGTTATCATAGGATTTGGTAATGGAACTACATAAACCGTTACCGTTGTAGCTGATGTACATCCTCCTACATTAGTCACTGTTACTGAATATGTTGTGGTCGCTCCTGGGGTTACTATTAGCGGATTGCTCGTACCCAAGCCATCACTCCATATATAACTTGCTGCAATCGTTGATGTTAGAGTTGCGCTTGATCCTGTACATATCGTAGCATCGTTTGCGGTATTTCCACTTGTTTCGGTTATTGATATCATTGGTGTTGGCAATGGTACTACTGTTACTATTTTTGTTGTGGATGCAGTACATCCCTGAGCATTCGTGACTGTTACTGTATATGTTGTTGTAACAGTTGGCGTTACTATTTGAGGATTTGTTGTCCCCAATCCATCCCAGCTATAAGCCGTTCCTCCTGTAGCTGTCAATGTAGCATTTCCTCCCAAACATATTGTCATATCATCTGCAGCAGCTCCACTATTATCCATTTCTGTTATCATAGGATTTGGTAATGGAACTACATAAACCGTTACCGTTGTAGCTGATGTACATCCTCCTACATTAGTCACTGTTACTGAATATGTTGTGGTTGCTCCTGGGGTTACTATTAGCGGATTGCTTGTACCCAAGCCATCACTCCATATATAACTTGCAGCAGTCGTTGATGTTAGAGTTGCGCTTGATCCTGCACATATCGTAGCATCATTTGCGGCATTTCCACTTGTTTCAGTTATTGATATCATTGGAGTTGGCAATGGCAAAACTGTAACTGTTTTAGAACCAGTAGCATTGCACCCTGCAGAAGTAATAGTTACCAAATAGGTTGTAGTTACCAAAGGATTATCAACAAAACTTTGCGTAGTTTGACCACCGGGCATCCAAGCATATGTTGTTCCTGCTGCGGTTGAAATTGTTACATTAGCCCCCGCACATATCGTCATATCATCTGGTGCAAGACCGCTATTATCCAAAGCAGTAATAGATGCATTACCGCTTGCATTAACATATAAAGTAAGACTAGCAACTGAAGAGCAGCCTTCACTATTAGTGACTGTTACAGTATATTGAGTTGTGACGGATGGACTAACTACCAAAGAACTCCCAATTGTAACTTCAGCTCCCGAGGACCACGAATAATTCAATCCCCACCAGCACTTAGGGTTGCAGAACTTCCCGCACAAATAGTATTGTCGTTGTCTGCTGTTCCTGAAAATTCAACGATGGTTGAGTTAATTGATGGAAGCGGTACTACAGTTATCGTTTTTGTACCTGTAGCATTTATCCCACAATCATTCGTCATAGAAACCGTATATACAGATGTAGAAGTTGGAGCTACAATTAATGAACCACTTGTGACAGTGGTACCAACGCCCGAACTCCAAGTGTATGAAGTGCCTCCACTCGCCGATAATGTAGCATTGCCTCCCGCACATATCGTCATATCATCAGCCGCCAATCCAGAATTATCAAGCGCCGAAATCGTTACATCTGAGGCTGTTGATGCAAGTACTGTGATAACTCGGGTCACTACCGATTCACATCCATTTGCAGAGGTTATTGATGCTGTTAATGTCGTATTTGAAGTAACATTTGAAAGAACAAGTGAACTATTTGTTGCAACTGAACAGTTAACTCCTCCTGATGAGGTCCATGAATAATTTCCACCTCCAAATGCAGTTACAGTTACTGAGGCTCCAGCACAAATCGTTCCATCATTAATATTTGTTGTCGATGATTCTGTGACATTGATACCTGAAGCAGGACAAGGAAAGAACGTTACTGAAAATGGAGCAATATTAGCTATTCCACATCCGTCTGTTATGGTTAAATTATAAGATGATGTTCCAGCAACAAGAGATGTTACAACATTGGTTGACCCCGTTGTATTAGATCCTCCAGCAGGCCAAGAATTATTTGCACTTGACACTGGTGATGTAAGTGTTATTGAACTTCCTTTACATACAGACATAGAACATCCACATGCAACATCAGCAGGTAATGATAGAGAGGATCCTACCCCAACTGTACAATTTCCAACGGAACCTCCCCCAGGCCCTATATAGGATGTTGTCGTCGTTGTTGTGGATGAATTTGTAATATTATTGGTATTAAACCCAGCAGATGATGTATTATTGTAGATTTGACTTCCAGTTATTGTTAAAGGCTGATTAGCCCAAATCCCTGCACCTTGTGTACCTGCCGTTGTGTTATTTCTTACAGTTGTATTGGTTATTGCTGTAGGTCTCTCTGTATAGATCGCACCTCCAGAACCAGATCCATTATTTCCAACAAAAAGTGAACCAGATATGGTCATATTGGCTCCATTATTAAAATTGGCAATCGCACCACCGTCGTCTGGTGTATTGTTATAAAAGAATACTGAATTCGTAATTATAACATCTTTAGAGTTTGATTGTCCAACGACGGCAATTGCACCCCCATCTGTTGATGATCCTCCATTCGAATTACGTCTAAATATAGTATTATCTATGACCAACGGTGTTTCATATGCATATATTGCAGCACCTCCTCCATCACCAGTAATATCATTAGTAACCATATTCCCACAAAATTGAGAATCATAAATATCAAATTTAGCCGTTCT
Organism: Saprospiraceae bacterium; assembly: GCA_016720635.1. Lineage (GTDB taxonomy): Bacteria > Bacteroidota > Bacteroidia > Chitinophagales > Saprospiraceae > JADKKF01. The sequence goes on along the minus strand of JADKKF010000005.1, from coordinate 190,270 downwards.
ACCTTTTACAGAAATCGCTCCTCCTCCATTTCCTGCAGTTCCAACCGCTTTATTTCCTTCAAATGATGTCGAACGAAATATCACTGTAGTTTGATTACCTGGAGAGGGCTCTGAAGTAACTGAATTAATATCGATAGCTCCTCCATCTCCATTTCTATTGTTACAAACAAAGGAAGTATTTTCAAAATGGACAAACATATTTACATTCTGCTTTGCATTTATAGTCATTGCCCCTGATGTAGGTACTGCTCCCAACGCTCCTGCAGGATGATTATTATTGAATGAAGAATTAGTTATTGACACAGAAGTTGCTGCATAGGATCCCAATGCAATTTCATTTATTATTTCTACTGGGTTAACTGTTGTATTATTATTAAAAGTAAGGTTATTCAATAGTACATTCGTTGAGCCATAAACACCCATAACTGAATAAGACCCAGTTCCATCCGAAAAATTAAAAAAATTGATATTCTGTACTGTCCAATTATCAACATTTAGTATCTCCAAAAATGCAGCACTTCCCCCACCAGAACCTCGCCTAACCGTTGCACCATTTCCATCTATTAAAACATGGTCAGCAGTGCTAAGTGGCTTGACCGTATAGTTAATATTCCCAAATGCCCCATCAGTAGTATAACAAGGATCTAAAAACTTAACTAAAATATTACCCCCACAATCATTGATAGCATCAATAACTCCCCCACTTGACGCGCTCCAAGAGAGGATAGGGTTAGCCATAGAACCGTCTTGAGTTGACCCAGCATGCAAAGATGAAGTCCCGAAATAAATAATCTTATAACTTCTGATGACTCCATCATTTCCCATAACCATGGTAGTACCGCCCCCCGTTGGACATACTGCTAAAGCTGATTGACTAAAAAAAATGACACTAATAAATACTAAAATGCAGTGGTAAACTTTACTTCTCATAATTCTAAATAGTAGAAAAAATATTAATAAATGATATAGAGGTTTGTAGTATAACTAAGAGAGACCCTTTCCAAACCCAAAAGTAATACATATAATATTTATTGATAAATATTTTTTATATATGTTTTAGTAACTCAAAGAGTCGTTAATCATGATAACAAAAACACCAATTTATGAAAATACATTTACAATCTATTATTTATCTTGTATTTATACATTACATATATTAATTATATTTATGTTAAAAAATTAATTTTTTGGGGACTTAAACCTTCTAAGTGTGTTGATTTTCATTTCACTTATTCCATATTTTTCAAAAAAATAGAATAAGCCTAATAACGTGATTGAATTCTGATAGCCAACCTTTCTACAATCCTCATTAGACTTAAATTATTGATCCAAATTATTATAAACCAAAGAGTTATGACTATTTTTCTTACTTTGGGCAAAAGAAAAAAGTCCTTATTTTATTAAATAATTCAGTTTTATAGCATATCCCCGTCCCTATGGTTCGGGGTCGGTGTATTCCGGAGTTCCGTCTCGACTTACTGTCGAGACCGACTGCGTCGTCCTCCATCCACCTTATGCGCTGGGTTTTTACCAAAAACAATAGAGCCCCGACTTTCGCCGAGGCTCTATTCACTTTCTATCTTATCTCAATGTTACAAAACTAATCTAATATTATCATCTTCTTCGCATCTGTAAATTCTGCGGCATCCAATTGATAATACATCACGCCTGTTGCTGGTAGTTCACCTTTGTTCAAGGTTACTGCATTGTAGCCTTTGTTGAACGTTCTTTCTACTACTTTCAGCACTTTGCCTGTCACATCGTAGATGCTTACTTTCGCCTTCATCTGCGCTGGCAAGTTGAAGCCTATCAACGTCTCGGTGCCCCATGGATTCGGTTGGTTTTGATACAATGCGAAGCCTTGTACTGCTTTGCCATCCTTGCCGATGAAGTTCAAGCCTACGTTCATCATTTCTCCTTTCGCATTGTAGGCTTGGGCTGGTGTCAACTCGGAAGTCACATATACACTCTCACTTATCAACCCTTGGCTTCTCGCCTTGAATATCAACGTGAAGGCGCCTTCGTTCTCTGTTATACTCTCCGCCATTGGATTAGACCAGCTCGTTGTGATCTTGCCTTCTTCCAACATCGTGAATCCAAAGTTCTCCTCCGTTACATGCAATTTTCCTGCCTCGTATCCTACAAATTCCAATCTTTGGTTATCAAAGTTCGTCGTGAACTGGTAGCCATTGATCTTCGCAAAGTCATTTGCTTTAAGCGTCATCCTTACCGTCTCTCCTGCCTTGTAGCTGCCTTCTGCTACGTTGAACATCAAGCTCTTGCCACTTCTCTCCTCTGGTACGCCTGTCAGATTAACTACTGCATTCTCCGTTACGTCTCCGATCTTCACCGCTACAAAATCCGCTTCAACATTTCCTGACATCGCATTCGTCAAACTTACCCTTTCTGGGAAGCTGCTCGTCAACGCATTGCCCGTTGTCAAATTGTAATCCTTATCTACGAATCTGAATGACGTATTGTTGCCAAATCTATCGATCTTAAATAACACCAATTTTCTCAATTCTACCAAGTCTGCTGCTGTTATCGTATTCGATTTGTTTACGTCTCCTGCTATCATCTTGTACCCGCTATTCAATGATTCCGCTCCTAGGATATGTCTTTGGATCTTGATGATATCCGCTGTACTTACCCCATTTCTGTGGTTGTCATCTCTTTTCGGTACCACTTCATAATTATTCGCATCCATTTCATTGAATCCAAACGTGCCGCTTGTATTCGTCATTGAGAATGCCAATTCATTCGTACCTGACATCACGCTTACTTTCGTATCGCTTACGTTCGCATTTGTCTCCGTCTTCACCGTTCCTGTCAATACAAACCTCGATACGTCATTCGTACATGGCATATTTTTCTGGATTGTTACCGTTGTGATACAGAAATCTGAATTGCCTGCTGCATCCCACATATAGATATTTATCGGCGATCTGCCTAGATCATCTTTTGTAAATATTCTATTTGGTTGGGTACCCGCTGCATCAAATGTGTATCGGTATGGACCAGGACAATTGTCCGTTGAACTATTCGCTGCTATGAAGTCTGATGCCCACAATTCTATCGCACATGTCGATGGCATCAACTCGGCTATCAATTCGATACATACTGGACTTGGCTTCTTACAATCTTTTATTGTTACTAGCTGTGTACAAGTTTCCTTGTTGCCACATCCGTCTTCTACTTCCCATACCACTCGTGGGTACCTAGTATCCAACCAGCTGCTGGATTGATGGTAGAACCCGTTCCGAATGAATCAAATGTTCCATCGTTATTTAGATCTACTTGGTATCTGTATCTCAACTTCGTCTCTGGATCACAATCATCTGTCGCTGTGATGCTTAATGATTGGAAATGAGGTCCACAGCCTGGGCCATTGTGACACCATTCTACTGCTGAACAGTTCGTGAACGTCGGTGCTGATGAATTCATCACTACCAAGACTTGATCATACGTCCATGATGGGTTCGTCCCATCTTCATTCTTTTGACACAAGTCTAATACTTTCCACTTCCTGATTACCTTCTTACAGCCTTGGCTTGATCCTACTTCGAAGTCAAAGTACCAGTCATCAAAGCCTACTCCGATATTTGAACATACGTCTTCTCTAAACCATGGTTTCTTATACGGCCATGCTATATTCGCTGTATCCAACGCTGCTCCACACTGATTCGTCGTGTAGTCCGCTGGCCAGTAGATATCGTGCATATCATCCCAGTTCAAGTCTGTTAATGGATTGTAATTGTTGAATGGTACATCGTATGGCGGCTGGCCGCTAGTTGACGTCAATACATTGGCATCCAATCCATTGAATTCATACGTATTATAAACCGTTATCGTCTGCAAACATGATCTGAATCCTGCTGCATCCGACGCCGTCCACGTTCTCAATATTGTACCCTTATTGCAATTCAAACTAGGAGACTGTGAATAGCTTAATGTCAAATTACAATTGTCATACGCCACTCCGTTCACTCCTACTTGGAAATGTGGATCTTGCGCACTTTCTGAGTGTCTTCCGATATGTCCATATCTTTGGTCGATATAGATCGGATCTCTCACTACTGCTGTACTTCCATTGCCGCCATTTACTACCGTTCCGAATATATCCAAGTTTGACAAGCTGTATGGATATCTACAGTCGATATTGATATCTGGTGGACATGTGATGATCGGTGGCAATTTGTCTTGGATCAATACTGAATCCATGCACTCATTGTAATTGCCATTCGCATCCGTGATTCTCATCACTACCGCTATCTTCTTGTTCACATCTGTACAACAGAACGCTACTGTATCTCTCAAACTTGTTATCGCTGGGCTATGGCATGGATCCGTCATCCTTCTTATTTTCCACGATACTACTCCACAATTGTCATATGAGCCATTGTCAAAGTCTCTCGCTTGGATTCTTCCTCGGCCATTATCTCCCAACCCGATCGTCAAATACGTCTTACATACTGCTACTGGCGATACATAATCTCTTACCGCCAATGTCATACAGCAGCTTCCTATCTTATCGCATTGATCTTCTAAGTAATAACATACCGTGTAATTTCCGACTGGGATATTTCTTACGATACCACCATTCGTATTTATCCTAAAGGCCTCTAAGCCCGTTGCTATATCCGTTCCTATCATCCAGCCTCCTTTCAATGCACTTCCACAGGCATCTGTATAGGTCGCTGATGGGAAATTGTACGATGCCAAACATGAATTATAGTCCGTGCTCAACGTCACATTCGTGCCTTCTGAGGCTACCAAGTTACCTGGCGCTCCTAATCCTAATGTCAATGGTCTCGTTGGATATACTGGACATGCTACTACTGGACTACCATGATCCGCTACCTTGATGATTTGGATATGTGACGAAGTTTGACCTGTACACCAATCCAAACATGTCCAGATACGCAATACTTTGTACGAGCCTTCGATTGCCGTTGTTCCTGCATCGTCTCCACATACTTTGATGATCTCATCTCTATATGTACAGCCAATATTGCATGCATTTCCTGCCGGACTGCCCGTTTCTTCTACGTCTGGATAATTATTGCCATTCAAATCCCATGGGCCTCTACACTCAAGTGGGGCCAACGATCCTTCCAAGCCATCATAATTCTGTGGCCAACCTATCGTTCCCAAGGTCAATCTTGTATAGTATATTCTTTGTACGCATGTTCCTGTACTTCCATACGTATCCGTTGCTGTCCACACTCTTTCGATTACTCTCCAGTATGGTCCATCACAACTTTCGCTTGATACTTCTCTTTCTGTATAAGTTAAGCCCAATACTGATCCGCAATTATCCGTCACCGTCGGTGCATAGAAACTCGCCGGATGTGTATCTGTACAACTTACTGTATAATCTTGACATACAAATACGGGTGGCATCTTGTCTTCTACCAAGATTTGTCCCCAGCATAAGTTGCCATTACAATTGTCTCTTACCATATATACCAACATCTGGCCTATGTGGCTCGCATTCAATACATTTGGTATTGGTGTTCCTGCCATCGTTGTAAGGCTGATGGTGTATAAACTTGGACTTCCAATATTACCTACCAACACATCACCTGGTTGTAGTGCATATGTACAATTTGGTCCTAAGCTCAAATTCACTTTGCCTCTACATATCAAATCGGTTGTGTTGAATAAGGTTACCATTACTTGACCGCTAGCCGTACATCCAGTTGCGCTATTGGTTACAACCAATGTATATTGGGTCGTTACGCTAGGTGATGCTGTTGGATTACTGCTGTTTGGATCACTCAAACCTGTTGTCGGCGTCCAAGCATATGTATAACCTGCGATTGCAGTACCACCTATTCTTATACTTCCTCCAGTTGAGCATATGAACACATTACTTGGTCCCGTTACTACTGTTGGTGCTGGTAAGACTGTCAAAGTCGCACTCGCTACTGCTGGACAACCAAAGCTCGAAACGGTAACGGTATATGTTCCTGCTTCTGAAGTTGTAAAGGAAGCCGTTGTTGCTCCTGTGCTCCATACATAATTAGTACCTCCACTTGCCGTGAATACAGCACTAGAACCAGCACATATTGTAGCATCGTTTGATGCTACTCCAGATGATTCTAGAACAGTTATACCAGCCACTGGGATATTAGTTACCACAACAGTTACAGTAGAAGTAGCAATACAACCAAATGAGTTGCTCACAGTAACCGTATAAACCGTTGTAACCAATGGACTAACAACATTATTGGATGACACTACACCTGTATTCCAAGTATAATTCAACCCTCCACTTGCAGTAAGTGAAGCACTTGAACCCGCACAAATAGTCAGATCATTAACTCCTAAACCAGAATTATCTGTTCCACTTATTGTAACTATTGGCAATGGATTTACAAATAACTGAGCTGTTCCTACGGCTAAACATCCAAGGGCATCGGTCACCGATACTGTGTAGATTCCAGCAGCATTTACTATATTATTTGCTCCTAGTGTTCCATTATTCCATGTATAATTTAATCCTCCACTTGCAGTAAGCGTTCCATTTGCTCCTGTACAAACAGTCGCATTGGTGGTACTCGCTACCAATAATGGATTGATAAATAATGTTGCAGTTGTCGTAGATTGACAACCATTGATATCTGAAACAGTAACTGTATATGTACCAGCTACATTTGTAATATTATTTGCAGTTGTTACTCCGTTTGACCATGCATATATTGTTCCACCTGAAGCAGTTAAGGTACCATTTCCTCCGAAACATATTGACGCACTTGTAGCACCAGCAATCGGTAACGGATTTGTCACCAAAGTTGCATTGCCAACAGCTGTACAACCCTCCGCACTAGAAACAGTAACTGTATAGGAGCCTGCTACAACAGTAATATTGTTAGCTGTTGTTACTCCATTAGACCAAACATAACTTGCACCGCCACTAGCCGTTAATGTACCTTGCGTACCGATACACACAGTACTATTCGTAGTGACAACGATTGGAAGTGGATTTACAACCAAGGTAGCAACACCAGTAGCATTACAACCTTCGGCAGTAGTTATTGTAACTGAATAATCACCTGCAACTGTTGGGTTGATTGATGAAGTATTTTCGCCTGATGACCATGTATATGATGCACCACCTGAGGCAGTCAATGTTCCAGATACTCCTGCGCAGACAGTACTACTTGTAGTTGAAGCGACAGCAACTGGACTAATTACATAAGTTGCAATACCTGTAGAAATACAACCCTCCGCACTAGTCACCGTAACAAAATAATCTCCTGCTACTGTTGGATTTATTGAAGTCGTATTTTCACCTGATGACCAAGTATATGACGCTCCACCTGATACTGTCAATGTTCCCGATAACCCAGTACAAACAGTATTATTGGTTGTAATGACAACAGGTAACGGATTAAGTGTAAGTGTAGCCACTCCTGTTGAAGTACATCCTTCTGCGGATGTAACTGTCACAGTGTAATCACCTGCCACAGTTGGATTTATTGAAGAAGTATTTTCACCTGATGACCAAATAAATGTTTCTCCTCCGGCCGTCGTTTGAGCACTTGTTAAAAACGATCCTGGACCACCATCTCTAGGGGCAAATTCAAAAACTCTAGCAGTTAGTGTACCTTCCATTCCCGCACAAACTGTACTATTTGTAGTTATAACTATTGGTAATGGATTAACAGTCAATGTTGCGAGACCCGTAGAGTTACATCCATCGGCACTTGAAACTGTAACAAAGTAATCACCAGCAAACGTTGGATTTATTGAAGAGGTATTTTCGCCTGAAGACCAAGTATATGATGCTCCTCCTGATACTGTCAATGTTCCAGCTTCACCCTCACAAACTGTGCTATTTGTAGTCACTACTATTGGAAGCGGATTAACCACTACTGTGACCCCTGATATACTTGTACAACCATCAGCAGATGTAACAATAACTTCATATAGCCCAGCGGATGTTACAGTAATATCGGCTGTTGTTTCTGATGTACTCCATGTACTTGAAACTCCTCCACTTGCCGTTAAGACAGTTGAAGTTCCATCGCATATAGTTAAGTTGCCAGTAATCAATGCTGTAACAGCAGGATATAATACAACTGTAACTTCTTTTGCGGATGTACAACCTTCAGCATTAGTTACAGATACTGTATAAGTTCCTTCAGCCACGCTTACTATATCTGTAGTAGCTCCAGTGGACCAAGTGTAACTCGCTCCTCCGCTCGCTGTTAAATCCGTTGTTAAACCAGCACATACACTTACATTTCCAGCAATTGTAATGTCTGGTAATGCATTAACTGTTACTGATACAGCGGTAGCTTGGCTCAAACATCCATTTATATCTTCACATCTTACCCAGAATACTTCAGGGCTAGTTGCTACTGTCGTTGCTGGGTCATAAACGGTTACATCAGTTGCTATTGGTATGGCTCCTGGATTCGCACTTGGATCGACATCATAAACATTACACAATACTGGCAATTCTTGATAAGCTTGTCCAGTAAAAGTAACATTATCGACTCTCCATGTTCCTGCTGATGCAGTAACATTTCCACCATAACCATATAATCTAAAACAAATACTAGATGTTGTATTAATACTGAATGCTGTTGTATAAGCGGGTGCTACAATAGTTGTAGATGTTGATTGACCCGTTAGTAACTCATTAAAAATACCTAGAGGTCCTGTTGTTGATACTCTAATATCAAATAAAGGAGGCCCTGTTCCTGACCTCTGATTTACAAAGGATAAACTGGTCAAATTCAATTCACATCCTTCAGGTGCCAAATCAGTACAGAATTGGAAATACGCAGTTGGGTCAACAACTGATGTATTCCATGAAGCACCCGACATTGAAGGACTTGGGCTTCCTGCTGGGAATGTAGGCCCAGTTGCGCCAGATCCTAAGCTAGCTCCCACACCAGCTACCAATGTTGAACCACTTCCTGAAATAACTGGAAGAAGTGTGACCGTATTTTCGAACCCATATGCAATTGAAACTGGATTTCCAATTGGTGAACATCTAGGGCTAGAAAGTGTGATATTTGTGCTCTCTCCTTGACATACAGTGATACTTGGTATTGCTGGACCAGCCTCACCAGGATAAGCCAATATACTTGCAGTAGAAACTCCCGTACATCCATTCATATCAGTAACAGTAACTGTATATGTTCCTGCAACAGATGAAACAAAAGTCGATGTCGTTGTGATTCCATCCGACCAAACATATGATACACCACCAGATGCAGTTAATGTTCCTTCCGATCCTTCACATATTGATACATCAGAAACAGCAGCTGGAGCGTTCGTATTGATTGTAAGTGTTGCAGTTGTAGTTGAGATACAACCATTTATATCTGTAACTGTAACCTCATATGTTCCAGCTACATTAGTAATATTATTTTCTGTCAATGGTCCATTTGACCAAGCATAGCTAACTCCACCGCTTGCCGTCATAGTACCATCGAATCCAGTACAAACTGTTGAACTCGTTGCCGAAGCTACAGCTCCTGGGAAATTAACCAATTCGGCGGTTGTACTTGAGATACAACCATTTATATCTGTAACCGTAACTGAATAAATTCCAACAGTCGATGTTGTTAAAGTAGCATTTATTGAAGTATCGCTCCATAAAAATGAAACTCCTCCACTCGCTACCAAGTCGCCCGATGCTCCTGGACATACCGTCGCATTTGTTGCCGAAGCTACAGCTCCTGGGAAATTAACCAATTCGGCAGTTGTACTAGATGTACATCCATTTATGTCTGTAACTGTAACTGTGTAAACTGCTACCATTGACGTAGTTAGAGTTGCACTTGTTGAAGCGTCACTCCATAGGTATGATACTCCTCCACTTGCAACCAAGTCTCCAGAGACACCTGGACATACTGTTGCATTCGTAGCCGTAGCTACTGCTAATGGATAATTAATGATCTGGGCTGTTGAAACTCCAGTACATCCATTCATATCGGTAACAGTAACTGTATAAGATCCAGCAACACTTGACACAAAATTGCTACTAGTTGTAATTCCGTCTGACCAAATATATGATATACCTCCTGACGCGGATAATGTACCATCTAAACCTGTACAAACTGTTACATTTGAAACTGCCGCAGGCGCGCTGCTATTTATCGTTAAGGTGGCAGTTGTTGTCGAAATACAACCATTTATATCTGTCACTGTAACCTCGTAAGTTCCTGCAACATTTGTTATGTTGATGTCAGTTAAAGGTCCATTTGACCATGCATAGCTAACTCCACCACTTGCTGTCATCGTACCATCGAATCCAGTACAAACTGTTGAACTTGTAGCTGAAGCAATTGCTCCTGGGAAATTAACCAATTCGGCAGTTGTACTAGATGTACATCCATTAATATCTGTAACTGTAACTGTGTAAACTGCTACTGTTGATGTAGTTAGAGTTGCACTTGTTGAAGCGTCACTCCATAGGTATGATACTCCTCCACTTGCTACTAAGTCACCAGTTGCTCCTGGACATACTGTTGCATTTGTTGCCAAGGCTACAGCTCCTGGGAAATTAACCAATTCGGCGGTTGTACTAGAGGTACAACCATTTATATCTGTAACTGTAACTGTGTAAACTGCTACCGTTGATGTAGTTAGAGTTGCACTTGTTGAAGCGTCAATCCATAGGTATGATACTCCTCCACTTGCTATTAAGTCACCTGTAGCACCTGGACATACTGTCGCATTTGTTGCCAAAGCTACAGCTCCTGGGAAATTAACCAATTCGGCGGTTGTACTAGAGGTACAACCATTGATATCTGTAACGGTTACTGCATAAACTCCTACTGTCGAAGTTGTTAGTGTTGCACTTGTTGAAGCGTCACTCCATAGGTATGATACTCCTCCACTTGCTATCAAGTCTCCAGTGGCTCCTGGACATACCGTTGCATTTGTAGCTAAAGCAGATGGAAGTGGATTTACTACGACTGTTACTCCAGTTATACTTGTACAACCGTCAGCAGAGGTAACAATCACCTCATATAATCCAGCTGTGGTCACTGTTATATCAGCCGTTGTCTCTGAAGTACTCCAAGTGCTAGATACTCCTCCACTTGCTGTTAATACCGTAGAAGTTCCATCACAAATAGTTAAATTGCCTGTAATCACAGCTGTAACAGCAGGGTATAATACAACTGTAACCTCTTTTGCGGATATACAACCTTCAGCATTTGTTACTGATACGGTATAAGTTCCTTCAGATACGCTTACTAAATCTGTAGTAGCTCCTGTGGACCATGTATAACTAGCTCCTCCACTTGCAGTTAAATCAGTTGTCAAACCTGTGCAGACACTTAGGTTACCTGCAATTGTGATATCAGGCAATGCATTAACTGTTACTGATACGGCAGTAGCTTGACTCAAACATCCATTAACATCCTCACATCTTACCCAGAAAACTTCAGGGCTTGTGGCTACTGTTGTAGCTGGATCATAAACCGTTACGTCTGTCGCTACTGGTATTGCAGCTGGATTCGCACTTGGATCAACATCATATACATTACACAATACTGGCAATTCTTGATAAGCTTGTCCAGTAAAAGTAACATTATCGACTCTCCATGTTCCTGCTGATGCAGTAACATTTCCACCATAACCATATAATCTAAAACAAATACTAGATGTTGTATTAACACTGAATGCAGTTGTATAAGCGGGTGCTACAATAGTGGTAGATGTTGATTGACCCGTTAGTAACTCATTAAAAATACCTAGAGGTCCTGTTGTTGATACTCTAATATCAAATAAAGGAGGCCCTGTTCCTGACCTCTGATTTACAAAGGATAAACTGGTTAAATTCAATTCACATCCTTCAGGGGCCAAATTAGTACAGAATTGGAAATACGCTGTCGGATCAACAACAGAAGTATTCCATGAAGTACCCGACATTGCAGGACTAGGACTCCCTGCTGGGAATGTAGGTCCGCTCGCGCCAGATCCTAAGCTAGCTCCGACTCCACTTACTAATGTAGATCCACTGCCTGAAATAACTGGAAGAAGTGTGACTGTATTTTCGAAACCATATGCAATTGTAACAGGATTACCTATATTAGAACATCTAGGGCTAGAAAGCGTAATATTCGTGCTTTCTCCCTGACATACTGTTAAGCTTCCAATCGCTGGTCCCGCTTCCTCAGGGAAGATTGTGTTGGATGCGCTAGATGTAGCTGTACATCCATTTATATCTGTAACAGTTACAGAATAAGATCCTGCAACAGAAGAAACCAAATTTGCAGAAGTTGTAATACCATCTGACCATATATATGAAACTCCACCTGAAGCTGTTAATGTTCCTTCAGTACCTGTACAAACAGAGCTCGATAAGGCTGTTGCCGTTGGGAGAGGATTTACGACTATTGTAGCATTGCTTACGGTAGTACAGCCAAGACTATTGGTTACTGTAACGGTATAAGTTGTTGTAGCTACTGGACTTTCAGTTATCAAAGATGTGTTAGCTCCTGTACTCCATACCCACATTGTTCCTCCTGCAGCTTCTGCAGTTCCAGACTGTCCAAAACATATAGTGGATCCTGACATAACGATTGGAAGTGCCGCTGAATTGTAAGTATAGGTTGCGACGCACGAAGTCGTAACATCACACATAAAGGCACTTGACACAGTAAATGTAACGTCCACAGATCCTCCTATACAAATATTTGGTGCAAGTCCTACTCCATTATTGCTTAGTATTGGGCTACATCCACCTGTAACCGAAGCTGTTCCTAACCAAGATGCAAAATCCATGTCTAAATCAGTTTGACTTGCTAATCCAGAAACGGTAATATCAGCCGCACATGTTAACATGATTGCAACAGATACTTTCCTTGTTATCAATTGAGTACATGTTGCTGTATTGTTACAAGCATCCGTGAAAAGGTAAGTTCGAGTCAATGATTCATTACATCCTGATGCAATAGTTACATCGCTGGAACTTACTGCTATAGTAGAACAAGCATCAGTTAACGTTCCTCCTGCTAGTGTAAAGTCATCCACTGTTGTAAAGGCCGTTGGCCATGCCTCATCACAGATTGTTAAATCTAAAGCTGCTGGACAAGAAGCTGTCGGTGCTGTTAAATCTACTTTTCTTACTATTATTTGATCGCAAGTAACTGTGTTGTTACATGCGTCCGTGAACAAATATGTTCTCGTCAAAGTCTCGTCGCAGCCGCCGGCTACCGTTACATCGCTTGAACTCATCGCTATCGTTGAACAAGCATCCGTCAAAGTTCCTCCTGCTAACGTAAAGTCCGCTGCCGTTGCATAAGCTGCTGGCCATGTTTCGTTACATGCACTTACTACTGGTGCCGGTGGGCATGTCGCTGATGGTGCTGTTATATCTACTTTTCTTACTATTATTTGATCGCACGTTACTGTGTTGTTACAAGCGTCTGTGAACAAATATGTTCTCGTCAAGGTCTCGTCGCAGCCGCCTGCCACTGTTACATCGCTTGAACTCATCGCGATCGTTGAACAAGCATCCGTCAAAGTTCCTCCTGCTAGTGTAAAGTCATCTGCCGTTGCATAAGCTGCTGGCCATGCTCCGTTACATGCACTTACTACTGGTGCCGGTGGGCATGTCGCTGATGGTGCTGTTATATCTACTTTTCTAACTATTATTTGATCGCAAGTTACTGTGTTGTTACAAGCGTCTGTGAACAAATATGTTCTCGTCAAGGTCTCGTCGCAGCCGCCTGCCACTGTTACATCGCTTGAACTCATCGCGATCGTTGAACAAGCATCCGTCAAAGTTCCTCCTGCTAGTGTAAAGTCATCTGCCGTTGCATAAGCTGCTGGCCATGCTCCATTACATGCGCTTACTACTGGTGCCGTTGGGCATGTCGCTGATGGTGCTGTTATATCTACTTTTCTAACTATTATTTGATCGCAAGTTACTGTGTTGTTACATGCATCCGTGAACAAATAGGTTCTCGTCAAAGTCTCGTCGCAGCCGCCTGCTACTGTTACATCGCTTGAACTCATCGCTATTGTTGAACAAGCATCCGTTAAGGTTCCTCCTGCTAACGTAAAGTCATCTGCCGTTGCATAAGCTGCTGGCCATGCTCCATTACATGCGCTTACTACTGGTGCCGGTGGGCATGTCGCTGATGGTGCTGTTATATCTACTTTTCTTACTATTATTTGATCGCAAGTTACTGTATTGTTACATGCATCCGTGAACAAATAAGTTCTCGTTAAGGTCTCGTCACAGCCTCCTGCTACAGTTACATCACTTGAACTCATCGCTATCGTTGAACAGGCATCGCTCAAGGTTCCTCCTGCTAACGTGAAGTCTGCTGCTGTGGCATAGGCTGCTGGCCATGCTCCGTTACACACACTTACAACTGGTGCCAGTGGGCATGTCGCTGATGGTGCTGTTATATCAACTTTTCTTGTAATTATTTGATCGCAAGTTACTGTGTTGTTACATGCGTCCGTGAACAAATATGTTCTCGTCAAGGTCTCGTCGCAGCCGCCGGCTACCGTTACATCGCTTGAACTCATCGCTATAGTTGAACAAGCATCCGTCAAGGTTCCTCCTGCTACAGTGAAGTCCGCTGCCGTTGCATAAGCTGCTGGCCATGCTCCATTACATGCACTTACTACTGGTGCCGCTGGGCATGTCGCTGATGGTGCTGTTATATCTACTTTTCTAACTATTATTTGATCGCAAGTTACTGTGTTGTTACATGCGTCCGTGAACAAATAGGTTCTCGTCAAGGTCTCGTCGCAGCCGCCGGCTACCGTTACATCACTTGAACTCATTGCTATCGTTGAACAAGCATCCGTCAAGGTTCCGCCTGCTAACGTAAAGTCATCTGCCGTTGCATAAGCTGCTGGCCATGCTCCATTACACGCACTTACTACTGGTGCCGTTGGGCATGTCGCTGATGGTGCTGTTATATCTACCGTACGGGTTAATGTTTGGTTACATGATGCAGTACAATCCACTAAGGTAACTACATAAGTTCTAACTGTAGTTTCTAAACAAGTAGCAGCATCTGTAGAAGTTAAATCTGAAAAACTGTATGATGTAGCATTTGATAAGGCACCTGGTAGTGCATTGAAATCAACAGAAGTATTTGCACCAGCTTGTAAACTAGCGTTACACGCTGCATTATATTGAGATGGACAAGTTAATGTTGGTAATGGATTGACCAAAACCGTGATTTCAGCATATGGAGAACAAGCCGTCAAATCAGCTGGTGTCGGGCTTAAAACCGCATAAACATAATATGTTATTGGGCTTGCAGTTGTATTATTAAAATCTGAAGAAAGCGGAGTATATGTTGCAGCTCCGTTGGTAATGTTCACCCCACCTGTAAGGGTTGTTCCAGAACCATAAACGATACTTACTTCTGTCTGTTGGGTTGTAAAATATTTAAATATAACGCCTCCTGCAGCCGTTACATTTGTTGCTGCTGCCAATGTGGATGCAGTTGCTCCAGCACAAATGGTTTGATTACCTAGAGGGTTATCAATGGTTGGGCAGCATGAAACTAAATTTATGGTCAAGGATCCAACTGTTTCGCATTCATTTGCTAATTTATATACAAAATAATAATCTTGTGAAGTTGTAGGAGCTACAGCTGTCAAATTAGCACCAGATAATGCCAATGTATTTCTTACTGCGTTGGAAAGTAAGGTAGGATCAACGTTGAACCACTGGAATGTTCCTGTACTAGGAGATGCTGAAACATCTGCAGCGACAATCGCACTGAGATCTACTGAACTTGGAGCTGAACCATCATTACAAATTTCACGTGTGGTAGCTGCAACAGTAGGATTACCTGCTGGTGCCGCAACTGTGACATTGGTAGCTGCAACAGTACCCTCACATCCAGACTCTGCATTAATCACACTAACCAAAGTATACGTACCTGGAAGGTCAGTAGAAAGGATGGCAGGATTTTCAACAGTCTCAAGCGTATATTCAACGCCATCTACTGTATATGTTACAACATATGGACCAGGGCCCGTAAAGGCAAAGGTTACGCTTCCATTATCTGCTGTCGAAGTGCTGTTACAACCTGTGATAGGTGTACCGGCTGTCAACGTAGCCGACACTGCTTCATTAATAACTACATTACCAATACCCTGCACCGTAGCCTGACATACTGTCGGACTACCAGGGGCGAAAGATATACTGAATATCTCATATGCTCCAGAAATAGTGGCTGGAAGTAAGAATGGCCCGCTAGCAGGCACTGTACCTGTGGCTGTAGTTGTGCTTCCTCCGTCTATAGCATAAGTTATGGTGAAAGCTCTACCTGAAGGTGCGTTGGAAAATGCAACGCTAAGATTTGGGGTAGGGTCTCCTGCACAAGCTACCAGATTGCCACTAAGGGTAACGTCTGGGCAAGCAGGAGTAAAATAAGTTCGTGCTGGAAGTGTCGGGGTAATATTACCGCTACAATCAGCCGTGCTAGAATATGCGGGGCTAATCCTAGGTGCAATGTTGAGTGTTTGGTCACAACCAGCAGGGATAGTATAAATTGTACAGCTTATTGATTGTGTACCGTTAGTAAGACCAATTGTCATATTATCTTCAGCACCTGTCCGACCTCTAACATTGTCTGTTAGCTGCCAAGTTCCACCAGCAATATCGCAACCTGGACGCTCTATAGATTGACCATCATTGGAAGTTGTAATTCCAGTATTTGTGTATGAAGCACATGGAGGTGTAATATTTAAAGCATTCGTAAATGTAGTTGTTGAAATTAGTGTTGGACAACCTGCTCCTGCATGGTATCCACTTGCTGGAATAGCTGCAGTTCTTTGACACGGATTATTATTGCCTGATGTGGTCCCCCAAATTACACCATCAACAAAGCTAAAGCTTGAATTATATAAACCAATAAATTCACCATTAGACCCACTTCCATTTGTCAAATTTAAACTTACAGAAGTATTATAATCGCAATTTAAAAAACTTGTACATGCTGGAAAACCTGCACTCGAACAAAGGACAAAAAATCCATCTGATGGTATGGTGGTGCCAAATGGTAACTGAACTGCGAAATCGCCATCCGTAATTACCATACACCCAATGTTGGTTCCTGGAGCACCGGCAAGTTCAATCGCCTCACCTCGACCTGATGCACTATCATCATCACATCCATTAGTAGGATGTGATCCAGGTACTACTGCTGTTGAATTTGCATCTGCCAAAATCTCATTAATTCTTACAGCGCCAGAAGGCGTTGGACAAGCAATAACATTATTGGTAGCAATAACTGTTGAATTGATGCCATAAGGGTCAGATGTAGCGGTAGGAAGTAGTACCCAATCAATAGCCATAGGAGCCATGATATTACTTGAATTCAATCCTAGGCTGATATTGGTACCCGGACAATAAGTTCCTACTGGCGTAGAACATGTTGCATCATATCCTTGAAAAGTTGTACATGGCCCAGGAGCAGCCAAGCAAGCTGCATCAATAGTTATATCCAAAGGGGCATTGCAAGTAGTCAAACAAGGTGCCATAAATCCACCCATTGGGCAAGAATTGGCCACTTTGACTACTATAGGTGTAGGAAGAGAATTTGGAAGATTGAATATACCAGTAGAATTTTGCGTCATGCTGGTATTGTTTGCAAATAAAGTATAAGTCTTTCCACAACCTCCAGTCACATTAGCAGCGGTAGCCACATTTACAGCTCCAGCTGTCAAAGGTGGACAAACCAAACTGGTAGAAGTTGCTGCGATAGGGGTCACAATATTTACTCTCACTTGTATGTTTTCATAACACTCATTTTTAGAATAAATATTGGAATTATTGACTGAAGATCCACAACAATCATAGATATAATCTTTCCACTGAAGTTTGAAAAGATTCGTGCCCACTGGAACAGCCGTAGCCGTATAGGTAAGAGTTGTAACTCCCGTTGTGGTGTTGGCATTATATGTCCAAGGCTGGATGCCAGCAACATTAGGATCGTCTAAGAATGAACCCAATTTGTCAACATTGGTATGTCCAGCTTCACCCGTAGTGGTGATATTACCCGCACCAGAAACGTGTTGATAATTATAAATTCTGTATTCGAAAGTCACATCACCTGACTCACAAGCATAGAGATCTATGACTCCATTACATGAGTTAGAAACTTCCATCAAGGGAGATCCACAAATGCTGACAAACAAATCCCAAGTGTCCGCATCATTGGGTAATCCAGGAGTCGGGTGGTCGGTGATCCCCCACTCTGTCTGTGCAGCTACAGGGTCACAACCAGAAGGAATGTGGGCTGGAAGACTAAAAGTAGAACAATCTGGATCATCTGCATGAGATGGATCTGAGGTATCTGCAGATGCATTATCATGTAAACCTTGAGTTCCCTCTAATCTAATATGGGTAGTATTGCACCCTGTCAAAGACAATCCCAAATAAACCCATCTAGGATCAAGAATACCTGGCATCGTATAGCATTGCATATTGGCATTGCAATCTCCCGGTGGCATAAATGTTACCCCTCCTATAAGCGCTGAACCATTGGCTGAAGGCATAGAGTTAACACCAGTTGCATCGGTACCATTAACTTTTCTACCAATATGAGATCCAGTATAATCGTTGATAATACCATTTTCATCATTATCTCCCAAAGTATATGTTAGATTGCTTTGAACTGAGTTATGGTCTGCTGGCTGACCACAAGTACCATCAGAACCACCATAAACTGTGGTAAGACCATCAGCTGCTAGATGAGGCTCGTCCAATCCCCAAAAAACGGCATCTTGAACTGTACCGTTTGGCTGGAATAAAATCACTTGATCTCCATCGCCATTTACACCACAAAATCCATTATCCAATGTGAATCCATAAGTAGTCAAAAGCGAAGCACTTACATAATTGGCGTTGGCTGGATTGCAAACGTCAAAGTCCAAAACCAATCCTGGAAAATCGCAATATTGACAAGTTAATCCTGAACCACTAGAAGCTAATTCGGTAGATGTGGATTCGGTTGAGGAGCCACATCCTATCATGAACACTCCATCTGCAGGAATTAAGGTTCCAGCAGGTAGTACTACCGCCCACTCGCCGTTTGTGACAACCATACAGCCTATGTCAGTCCCAACAGGACCCGCTAATTCAACGATTGCGTCATTTCGGCTATCTATATTACCCCCGTCACCTGACAATTCATTGATGACAACACCTTGATATGGGCCAACACAACTTGCAGTAATGGTGGAATTGGGGCAAATTGGAGCTGAAGCTAATACAATTCCAGTTTGAAAAATCAAACTAAAGAAGAGTAGTAAGCAACAGGCAAAATAATTCACAATTCGCAAATGAAGGGACGATGCGGTAGAAAATTTGTTCATAAGATATAAAACTAAACGAATAAATGGCAAAATCGCCAAATATAACTTTTATTATAAATAAGGACATTTCGTAGTTTTCCTATCTTATAGGGCAGACCTCTCGGTATATTCTGCAAAATTATATTTTGTTTATCAAAAACAGAAATTAAATGAGAGTTTTTTTTAACAATTTATTCACATTTTTAAAAAAAATATAAGAAAAAACCATAATAAAATATGGTAAAACAGAAAAAACAACATTTAATTGAGTACAAATTTTTATTTATTAACCCAAAAATTCAGTAAGCAAAATCCATATTTTATTTTACATGTAATATATATTATCTTAGTTTTATATGGGCAGTGAGAAGCTCAATCCTCTTGCAATTTGAAGTTGATTTTGAGCTCGTCAAGGATCGGAATGGCTTGGTCATGTAGCCCTGAATGCTACATGACGGAACAAAGTGAACCCATGTAGAGCCTGATCCTCACGAAGTGAGGAGACGACCTAAATGAAATACTAAACATACGTATAATGCTGTATTTTAATTAACTTTGCGCACTGAATACAAAAAAAAGATAAAAATGGCAAGGACAAAGATAAAAGAACTGTTGGTGGGGGACTTTTTGGATACGAAAGTAACAATAAAAGGATGGGTTAGGACATTCAGGAATAATCAGTTCATCGCATTGAATGACGGATCCACAATAGAAAATATCCAAGTGGTGGTAGATTTTGAAAATACCGAGCCTAGTCTTCTAAAAAGGTTGACAACGAGTGCTTGTATATCTGTTGAAGGGAAGATTACTGCCTCACAAGGTAAGGGCCAAAAAGTGGAGATGATCGCCGAAAAGCTAGAAATCTTGGGAGATAGCGATGCCGAGGCCTATCCCCTACAGCCCAAAAAACATTCTTTGGAGTTTTTGAGAGAAATAGCGCACTTAAGGTTTCGTACGAATACTTTTAGTGCTGTATTCAGGGTGAGGAATGCTTTGTCGTATGCCATCCATAAATTTTTTCAAGAGCGTGGGTTTGTATATATACATTCGCCAATCATAACTGGGAGTGATGCAGAGGGAGCTGGTGAGATGTTCAAGGTCACGACTTTGGATCCGAAGACGGTATCTTTGTTGGATACAGGAGGTGTGGATTATAGCGTTGATTTTTTTGAAAAAGAGACTCATTTGACGGTATCGGGGCAATTGGAGGCCGAATTGGCGGCATTGGCTTTGGGCGATGTTTATACCTTTGGACCGACATTTCGAGCTGAAAACTCCAACACATCTCGACATTTGGCCGAATTTTGGATGATAGAGCCAGAGTGTGCGTTCAATGACCTAGAAGACAATATGGATCTTGCAGAAAGTTTATTGAAATATTGTATCAAATATGCATTGGACGAGTGCGCGGAAGATATCCAATTCTTGAATAGTAGGCTTGCGGAAGAAGAGAAATCAAAACCCCAATTGGAGCGGGCGGAGATGGGTTTACTTGAAAAGTTGCAATTTTGTTTGGATCATTCGTTTGAAAGATTGACTTATAGTGAGGCCATCGAAGTATTAAAAAATAGTACTCCCAACAAGAAGAAAAAATTCAAATATTTGATAGAGGAATGGGGCGCTGATCTCCAATCCGAACACGAGAGATATTTGGTAGAAAAGCATTTTAAGAAGCCCGTTATACTGACGGATTATCCGAAAGAAATCAAGGCATTTTATATGCGACAGAACGACGACGGGAAGACGGTAAGGGCGATGGATATTTTGTTTCCAGGAATTGGGGAGATCGTAGGGGGGTCACAAAGAGAAGAAAGGTTGGAAAAACTCATAGAGCGGATGGAACAAATGGATGTGCCGGTTGAGGAATTGAGTTGGTATTTGGATACAAGGAGATTTGGCACATGTCCGCATGCGGGCTTTGGTTTGGGCTTTGAGCGACTGGTATTATTCGTAACGGGAATGACCAATATTAGAGATGTAATTCCATTTCCGAGGACTCCAGGAAATGCTGAATTTTAATTCTTGAATATTTTTTTAAAAAAAGTACAAAAACATGTGACTAAATGAAAGATTGTCGTCCAAAATCCTGTATATGCGAAATTAATCGCTGATTACAATTTAGGTTTTCATTTGGTTTTTTGGGGTTATATAGAGGTACTGGTCTTCATTGATCAGTGCCTCTTTTTCATTTGAACAAAGCCCAATTGTTTTAAGTTATGCTTATAAAACAATAAATATGAAAAGTGTAGAAACCATCCTACTGAACAGTGGATTAACCACTCAAAGTATTACAAGAGGGCATTTGGTCACCAACGACATGCCTGCAGAAGAAGGAGGTAAGGATATGGGGATGAAGCCACTAGAACTGTTATTGGCTTCACTCGGGTCATGCATAGCGATAACCTTAAAAATATATGCGAATCATAAAAATTGGGATTTGGGGGAAGTCAAAATAAATCTCGAATTGGACGAGGCGGGTCCTACACCAATCATCAACAAAAAAATTCAATTGGGCGACCACATAACCGAAGAACAAAAAAAGAGGATTTTAAATATCTCGGAAAAGTGCCACGTATCTAAAATACTTAGTAAAGGAATTGAGATAAACTTGATAGATTAAAACTCGCTCACGGGCATATATAAGGACTTATCGGAGGGCGGATCTGCTATAATGATGGCTTGGGTACCTTGAATACTATCTCTCAAAATGGGGTCGAGGCCTCTAGCGTGTATCAAATACTCTCCAGGTCGCAGACCTGAAAAAGTAACTTTAGCCTCTGTATTGGACATTAAAATCTGATCAAATACGCCGTCATTTGTTCTATAAAATTGGAGGTCTGATTGGTTGGGTTGTCGCTTTTTTATCCAAATGGGCAAATTGGGCACTGGTACTTCGTGATGGTGGACATAAACGGTCAAGGTTGCTTCAGAAGCCACTTGGCTCTTTTTGCAACTGATAAAAGAAGTACACAATAGGACTGTCAATATGGATATAATGTTTGCCTTCATAGAAATATCAATCGAGATATTTTTTTGATTTTATCTTTTGGTCCAATTTGGTATTTTGCTTAAGCTTCCAAGCTTTGTTCCAAAACTTGAGCGCATCCTCTGGTCGATTGTTTTGGGCGAAAGCATCCCCAGTTTTTTCAAACCAAAAAGCACTGATAAAATCAGCATTATTGGTCAAATCTGAATATTGTTTTATAGCTGCGGGGAAGTTTTTGGTATAAAATAAAGCGAGTGCATGAATTAACTTGGCATCTTGGAGACCTTTGAACTTAGGGTTGCTGCCATTTTTCAAAAATTCGTTGGCTAGACCAATGTCCTTTTTTTCAAGCATATCTTTAAGCGATGCAGCGAGCATGGTGAATGTACAATTTTTGTCAAGAACCTGAGATTCATTGATTGCCTCCTTTGCCTGTTCATTTTTTCCTAATTCTAAAAATATTAATGCCTGAATTCCTAGAAATTGTGCTTTTAAATCGGGCTTTTTGGAGGTCATAATCAAACCTTGATCTATGGTAGAAAGTGCCAGTTCTAGTCTGCCAATTTTGTATTGGGAGTAAGCGTTGAAAAAGTATAATGAAGCTTGGTTGGGAAAAGACTCTATGGCGAGATCAGATTCTTTATTGGCCTTTACGAACATTTCATTTTCTATCAGGAGGACTAAGTAATTTTCCCAAAGTGGATAAATATTAGAATTTAACTGTATAGCGGTCTCATAGGCTGACATGGCTTTGTTCTTTTGCTCTTGGTATAAATATATATCTCCTGCGAATGCAAAGGCTTTACCATCTTTTGGGTGAGCCGCTTCCAACCTCTCAGCAGCCCTACCAAGTGCGTTGCCCAAAGTCGTATCTTTGGTTTGTATAAATTTTTTTAAAATCGGCACCAGCTCACTCATTTTGGCATCTATATTTACCTCAGCATTCGATAACAAAAAAGATATGGAATTGAGGTATTGTGCTTCATTGTGCTCATTCTTATATTTGCTAGCAAGCGCAAGATTGGCTTTCGAGTTATTTGGATCCAAGCGCAGTATTTGCTCGTAGATTTTCTCGGCTTGGGAGGACTTATTCATTTGATCGTAGCTATAAGCCAATAATTCAAGATAATATACATTCTGAGGTCTCCACTCATTTAGTTTTTCCAACTCTGAGAGTGCTTTGTCCTTTTCACCTTTGGCTAAATAAATATCGTGTCTAGCGCGAAAAATTTCGTCCGTAGGGCCATACAATGATTCCAGCTCAGACCATGATTTGATGGCGGTGTCGTACTCACGAGCTAGGCCACAGAAGATGGCTTTTTTCTTTCGATAACCCTTTTGATCTTTAGAAATGGGAATGATTTTATCCATAAATCCACAAATCTCATCATAGCGTTTCTGTTTTTCTAAGATATCTAATAATTTGGCATAATAATGTTCATTTTGTGGCTCAGCAGCAATGGCTTGCAAGATCATTTTGTAAGCATCAACTGAATTTCCGCTAGATTCCAAGTTAAGTGCCAATTCGTAGAAAATAACTGCGTTATTGGGTTGTTTTTCGTTCAGTGCTTTGAGTAATTTGATAGCTTTTGGATAATCCCCAATGATTCTCGACTGATAAGCCTCTATAAAGCTGGTTTGGTCTTTTATTTCAGACTCTGGAATGATGGTTGCCTGCGAAAATACACTCGTATTATCGAATAAAACCCCAAAAACAAAGAGCAAAACTTGTATAAATTTATTCACAGAAATAATTTAACTCAAAAAATAAACAATAAGCTGCGTGTGTCAAAATCACAAAGCAAATCAACCATATATAAAACACGATACTAACTAAAAACGATTGAATATGTTTAAAAATTTCATAACCTTTGCAATATTAGATATAATACTTGGAAAATGAGTACTAAAAAATTCGATATCGTCATAGCGGGGGCAGGGATCGTCGGTTTGGCGTCTGCGATGAACCTTTTAAGGACAAAACGCGATCTAAAGATTGCAATTCTCGAAAAAGAAGATAAAATAGCGCTACACCAAACTGGAAATAACAGTGGGGTAATTCATTCAGGCATTTACTATAAACCAGGGAGTCAAAAGGCTGTCAATTGTAAACTGGGATACGATAAAATGCTTCAATTTGCCAAAGAAAATGACATTCCATATGATATTTGCGGCAAAATCATCGTAGCGACACAAACTAAAGAATTGGCTTCCTTGGAGAATATTTACAACCGAGGGGTGGCAAACGGATTAAATGGAATCAAGAAAATCAGTGCAGAAGAAACCAAAGAAATCGAACCTTATGTTCATTCGATCGAGTCAGTGTGGGTGCCCCAAGCTGGGATCATAGATTACAAGAAAGTAGCCGCAAAATATGCAGAAATCATCCAAGAACTTGGGGGTGAAATCTATTTGGGACATAAAATAATAGGAGTAAAAGAATCACAGGAAGGCGTGCATATTGAAACAGAAAATCAAACATTTTTTGGGAAAAAATTTATCAATGCATGTGGGCTCTATTCTGACAAAATAACCAAAATGACAAATAGAGAGGCAGATGTTCAAATCATTCCATTCAGAGGTGAATATTATGTATTGAACAAGAAGAAAGAATATTTGGTCAAAAACCTTATTTATCCAGTGCCAGATCCTCAATTTCCTTTTCTAGGGGTTCACTTCACTCGAATGATAAATGGGGGGATCGAGGCAGGGCCCAATGCAGTTTTGGCCTTTGCCAGAGAAGGATATAAGAAAACAGATATAAATTTTGGAGAATTTTGGGAAACCCTGAGATTTTCTGGCTTTCGGAAAATAGCCCAAAAATACTGGAAAGAAGGGGCAGAGGAAATGTATCGATCATGGTCAAAAAATGCTTTTTGCAAAGCCCTTCAAGCCTTAATTCCCGAAATCCAAATCCACGATATAGAACCTGGCAATGCTGGAATTAGAGCTCAAGCCTGCGATAGTAAAGGTAATCTGGTGGATGATTTTTTAATTTATGAATCCAATGCCATCGTGAATGTCTGCAATGCTCCGAGTCCAGCCGCCACAGCCTCTATTGCCATTGGAGAACAAATAGCCGAGCGGACATTAAAAAGCTGGAGTTAATAAATAAAAGATGTCAGAACAGTCCAATCTAACCAAACAATTGAAGCAAAAAGCCTTAGATATAGGCTTTTGTGATATTAAAATTGCCAAAGCGGTTCGCTTGGATGAAGAAGAAGATAATTTATCTAAATGGCTCCTCCAAAAGGCCCATGGAGAAATGGGGTATCTAGCCAATCATTTTGAAATAAGATTAGACCCTAAAAGGTTGGTAGAAGATGCCCAAACGGTGATTTGCTTGGCATTCAATTATTATCCTGAAAATGAAACACTGTCAAAACAAGGAACTTTCAAAATAGCGCGCTATGCGTATGGCGAAGATTATCACGATGTATTGCGTAAAAAGCTCAAAGAATTGCTGCAATTTTTGGTAGATAATACGAAAAACCTCAATGGTAGGGTCTTTGTAGATTCGGCCCCCATAATGGAGCGCGTTTGGGCTAAAAAAGCGGGTTTAGGATGGGTAGGAAAACATACGCTCTTGATTAATCCTAAAAAAGGATCTTATTTTTTTCTGGCAGAAATCGTAATAGATCAAAAATTGGATTACGATGAGATACCAATAAAAGATCATTGCGGGACATGTACTCGATGCATCGAAGCCTGCCCTACCGACGCAATATCTCGAAATGGTTATTGGTTAGATGCAAGCAAGTGCATATCATATCTGACTATAGAGCTAAAGAATGAAATACCTAATAGTTTTGTTGGAAAAATGGAAGATTGGATTTTTGGTTGTGATATTTGTCAAGAGGTTTGTCCCTGGAATAGGTTTTCTATGCCACACAAAGAATCAACGTTTGTACCAAAACCAGCTTTGAAAGATTTCAATAAAAAAGAATGGATTGAATTGACGCAAGAAGCTTTTCAACAAATATTTGATAAATCTGCTATAAAAAGGACAAAATATCAAGGACTGATGCGCAATATCCTTTTTGTAGAAAAAAAATAGCCATCGACCTCATAAAAGCAAATCGATGGCTATATATTTTTTAATTTTTGTTATTATCTCAATATAACTAATTTTCCAAAGCCATTTTTAAACCCTACATCCAGTGTTTCGTTGGACATGAGGTCTATTTTTTGACCAGCATTATCTAGGGCTCGAACTCTGTAGAAATATACTCCATTCGCCAACTTGTCCCCGAAATTGTCTGTTCCATCCCAAGAGCGTTCAGTCACTCTCGTACCGATTTGTAGATCACCTAAATCATTGTTGGTCAGTTCTTTAACGACTCGACCATTAGGTGTCATAATCTGAATGGTATATTGCGATGGAGGTTCTGAACCTGTAAGGGTATAAACGAACTTTGTTTTATCAGAGAATGGATTCGGATAATTCAAAATATTACTTAACCTTGATTGATTAATTACTTGAAATTTTACCCGATAATCGTACCTACCGGCTTTATTTCCAGATTCGTCTTTACCTTGTACGACCAAGGTATATTCGCCATCTTTGAATTTTTCAGGACTAAATTCAACCCTAGCGCAATTGTTATTACTGTTTTGAGCTGGGAAAAACTGAACTCCTGGGTCCCCAAAATGGATTTTGTAGGAAGTTGAGTCAACTGGTTGTATAGCTATCGAAATCAGATTAGTATCCTGTAGGAGCAAAAACTTATTCTCATCTTTTAGTGTAATAACAATTTTGGGCTTTGCTGAAACAATATCATTGTTCATGATATGACGTCCATCGAAAGTCACTTCAAGATTTGGATTTTTTCTGTCAACTTGAGCTTTGAAAGAAGTTTGACCCAAATTGTTGAATCTGTATAATTCAGGTTGATTATTATCAGGATTGATTTCAACAAAAATGTTTTGACTTTCACCATTACCAACCGGTGTCAATGAAAAATCAGTATGCAGCGAGTCTCCTTGCGCAAGAGGGCCAAATTTTTTATAATAGACACGTTCAATGTTAGAATCATCCACCAATCTGCACTTGACCAAAAGGCTATCCATAGGGTACTCGCTGATATTTTCTACCGCAAAGCCAAATTGAAGATTATTGCCAATGGCCACGGTATCTGCGGATTTATAAAAATATGCATTTGTATGTATTGCTGCATCGGGCAAACCGTCGAAATATACTCTCCAATAATCCAATTGTGGTGTGGACTTATTGACAGCATCTTCAGATAGATACTTTAATTTTAAATATGGATATAAAGTTGCATTGATGGAGGAAATATCATTAATACCGATCTGAGTAGTGCTGGAAAGATTGGTTTCGGTACCATCCGATTTTACCCCTATTACTTCTATTTGATTTTTGGTATCAGTTACAGGGTCGTATTTACTTACCTTCCAGTCAAGGGTTTTCCACGCCTTTGCGGGTCCTATTTTAGTAGAAACAATATTACCTGTAGATCGTGATGGGCTTGTGATGGCATACCTAAAGACTAAAGTATCAAGTGGGTTAGCTGCCAATTTTTCAAACGGCCTAAAACTTGGGTCGTTCTTCTTGTAAAACAGCACATAAGGCCTATGTCCTGAAGTAGCTGTGGACCGAATTAATTTAGCTCCTTGACCTTCCAATACTTGGAATAAATTACGTCCGAAAGTTAAAGAATCTGCAGCCCATAACTCAGGGTGATAATTATCAGTAACAGCAGCATCCATCCTAGAAATTGTGTACAACAAAATATAGTCTCCATCGGGAATACTATCCAAAAGAGCTTGCATCAGATCAATACGGCTTTGCTGATTGGTAGTTGAAAAAGGGAAATATGGTCTTGTACTCCATCCTGGCCCTTCCAGTATTTGGCTTTTCCATTTTCTTTTTAATTCGGGATTGAGGATAGGTTCTCCTGTATTGCCATCAAAAACACTTAAATAGACCCCTCCTGTAACATAGTTCCCCCAGATATAATATGCATCGTTTGCTGCATTGATATCTATAAACGGCAACCTTCCAGCAGTTTGATACCCTGCGGGACCCGTGGTCAATCTGATATTCCTAGTACCATTAGAGAAATGAAATGCTCTTGATGGCTCTTCAATTTCCAAATTGTTGAATTGGGTATTTAAAAATTGAAAAAAGTGTGATTGATTCCAGCCTATACTCAAGTCTGGTCTAAAAATAAAACTCGAATATTTCCATGAAAATGGTTCAATAGGCGAGATTGAATCCCTAGAAACTTTCCAGTAGTAAACTTGATTAGGGATCCACGAGATATTGGGTTTCCATTTAATCATACCACCCTTACTATTGACAATTTGGCGAACTTTAAGATTGCTGTTGAAATATTCTGTAGTATCAATTTCAAAAACATAATTTTTATTAGAAATAAAGGCATCTGACGTCGTGGCGATAAGCTCTATCTCTGGCTTATTAACTATTGAATATCTCACGGGCTTGACAGGTTCAATGTCACTTGATATAACAATAAATTTGAAGCCAATTTCCCCAAAACTATTGGCCAATTGATTGTTTTGTTCAGCTCCCGGAAGGGGAGCTTCTTGGATTAAATTGTCAGGATCCACCGTGATTAAAAGGATGTTTTCTCCAATTGAGTTTTCTCCTTGTAATCCAAAATCAAAACTATAATTATCCCTCAAAACGGGTGCCTTAACTCGCTTATTAGCAAGATCAACTATACTGCCATTGGGAAGCTTTACACTGATTTTTAAAGTAATAGAATCATTGGCACGATATCCTAAAGAAACGAGATCAAAACTGCATTGAAACGTATTTTTTTGCAAATCGACAACACCAGGATTGATTTTCATACTATTGTAATCTACAAGATAATCCACTCCAGGATGTGGGAAAATTCGGATAGCGGGGTCTCCAGTAAAAGTGGCCTGTGAAAGCACATTTTTGTAAGAAGGCGATGAATTGTACTTAATATCAATATTTTTATAGGTCGTTTGGATAATTTTTCCAATTGGTTCCCCATAAAGCGTAGTACTCATCAATCTAAACATTTCATCACCGATCACATACCATTCACCCCCAGTTGAATACCAAGAAGAGGCATAAAAACTTGAAGCAGCCTTCTGGGGTGCTTGAACGAATCTCTCGGCTATACCCTTCAGGGATTGGTGGATATTACCAGTTTGACATCCCATTGCAGTCATATGAAAGTATCTTCTTCGGTTGCTATATCCTCCTATATCGTCTATGCTAAATTCAAGATTTGATTGGCTTGAGTGCCCGTGAAATGTAAGCAAAGATGTTCCTTCGTTGATCGTTCGGAATATCAAATCGGTTTGATTAAAATCAATAACATCTGAACTATATTTATATATCGTCCGCACATTTGCACCAAATTTTGGACCTGTCAAGTGATTTTTGAATGCATTCAAATTTCCAGCAATAGTAGAGCTATCTTGCGTAGTACTTCCACCTCCAAGATGTATTACGTTTTTCATCCAAAGCCTATCTGAAATGGTCTGAGGATTTTGCATAGTTTGGTCGTGTTCCAACATTTTTTCAAAATAAACCTTCACTTCTTGATTGTTGATAGCTGGGTAGCGCCCTAATGCCATCAATGGCACTTCTTTTTGGTTTTCAGTAACCAATAAATTATCAGCGGGAGGAAATCCAAATGTAGGAATCAGAAGAAAGGCATCGGCTCTCTCGGCATTTGTCTTGAATCTAAGTTCTCGCATTTCTCGAGATTTGCCCATTAAAAATAAATACTCAGGCTTGTTCCAAGTCTTAGTAATGTATTGTACAAAATTTCGAATAGCTATGGGATGATCTTTGATACCGTAGCTGAATTGTTCGTACAATTCGTCAATATCTACCGCTGTTACCGCATATCCACCACCGACGCTTGATCTTCTAAATTGTGCATATTCATCCACATAGTTTTTACCGTCCAAAGGAGCTGTTAAAATCTTATTGTAGATCATTACAAAATTTCCTTGTGTTTGATCATAATCGACAAAATTTTTGGTACTGATGGAGTCTATCTTGAAAAGTCCTGTTTTGCCATTACAAAATACCAACTGTCTATCCACATTGGAAGCTGGGAGTTTTACTTTCAGTTTATTAGATTCAAAACTTGCCTCTATTCTTATTTTATTTGTTAAATCATAAACTATTGGCCTCCCTCCTTCATCCAAAAAATTATCAATTTCCAAGTATTTAATTCCAGTGCTACCTGCCAAGCTCAGTGTAAATGCTGGTTTATTATTAAAATTAAACATCCTAGGATATTCAACATCAATATACGCCACACGAACTGGGTTTTGCATGGTTGAGTTTCCTTCAACGATGATATTTGTCAAACCATCCAATTTCGCAGGAAGTAACTGAAAAGCATAATCCTCAACCTTTGCATTTGCGAATACACCAGAACTCAGGTATTCTGTCGTTCCAATCCTAATTTTTACCTCGTGATTATGACTAATATTGAAGTTCTTCATACTGCCTACACGAACGGTTACTTTCGCATTATCTGGGCTCAACGGGCTGATAAATGTTGCTGGTTCTATATTGAGTGTACTTGACTGGGCCGCATTGGTACCCCATCCTTCGGATACCCCAAAATGCGAAGAAATCCTTTCTGAATTGAATTTAAACTTATCAAAATATCCATTGAAAAGATTCTCAGATTTATGGGTATAATATTTCTCAACCGGTGGAAGATTTGTCAAATCATTTTGAATAGCTGAAAACCTCTTAAGATTTGTCCCTGTAGTATTGACAGTAAGATAATGCGGCAATCCATCGGAATACATGGAGTACCTAGGGTTCATTTGTTCTGATGGCGCATTCTTGTAAAGTTGTTTATCGATCTCACCAGTATTCTTTTGTCCATAAAATTCTACAAAATCTGTAGCGCTAAACGTGCCATTGGTAGACACGAAAATAGGTATTTCAACGCCAAAAGCAAACATTTGCAATCTATCTCCTGTAAAAGAATTCAAAGGCAGACCAGCCTGTTCTAGTTCAGCACCTGTAATGCGATAAACACCATTTTGGCTTATGACCATTTTCAGGTATTTCTGATTATATTTTATCCATTCTTTTCCGTAAACTTCGTTATTGTTTATTACCATCTGTGCAAAAAGTCCAATTTGCAGTCCTATAATTAGGACAATTGATAAAAACAATCGCCATTTAAAACTCATAATTTTCGACACCATTATTGATTTATATATATAAAAATTAACTAATATATGCAAAGGTAGAATTTAATTCCCAAACAAACGTAAAAACTAATAACGACATATTTTGACGCAATGTTTTTATGAAATAAACGAATCTTTACATACTTTTAACCGAATAATTTCTTTTTTATTTTAAAAATTTATCTTTGTTGCTTCTAT
This sequence comes from Saprospiraceae bacterium, assembly GCA_016720635.1. Lineage (GTDB taxonomy): Bacteria > Bacteroidota > Bacteroidia > Chitinophagales > Saprospiraceae > JADKKF01. The sequence goes on along the minus strand of JADKKF010000005.1, from coordinate 158,577 downwards.
TTTATGCATTAATGTTTCTTTTGCTTGCAGGCCAGTACTTTTTTTTCTATTACCAATTAATCATTATTAATCGAAAGAAAACCGCTCAAACCCGACCACATATCGACATTAACGACGTTACGATACTGATCTGCGTAAGGAATGAATACACCAATGTCCAATCCAATCTTCCCAAATTACTGAATCTTTCGGCTAACATTACTGTGATAGACGATAACTCTGACGACGACACTTTCCCTTTGTTGCAACAATTAGTAAACGAAAATAGTAATCTAAAGATTTGGAGAAAAGAATTCAAAAGATACACTGGCAAAAAAGAAGCATTTTTATTTGGAATTTCTAAAATAACAACGCCATTTATTCTATGCACTGACATAGACTGTCTTCCTAAGGACAATAGTTGGGTAAATGAAATGTTAAAAGAAGTGAAGCCATCCACGGAGATTGTTTTGGGGTATTCGCCTTATATTCAAAAACCTGGCCTGCTCAACAAATTCATCCAGTATGAAACCTTGATAACAGGCGTACAATATATGTCCTTTGCTTTGGCTGGTATGCCCTATATGGGCGTAGGTCGCAATATGCTCATCAAAAGATCATTATTTGAGCATATCAATCCTTATGAAAACAATATGGATATTCCATCTGGAGATGACGATATTTTAGTCAATAAATTTGGTACTGCCTCCAATACTAGAGTTACATTAGACCCTAAGTCATTCGTCTATAGCGAACCCAAATCTACTTGGACATCGTATTTTCGCCAAAAAAGACGCCACCTTAGCTCTAGTTTTGTGTATAAGAAAAGCCACATTTTTTTACTTTCGCTTTTCAGCAGTTTATTGGTGTTGTCGAACCTTTTGCCCTTGGTCGGTTTCTTTATTTCCTTTCAAGGCAACGATTATTTTTTTGATATTAAAATGGGCCTTGATGTATGGTCTTATGGTACCTATCGCTGATGTATTCAAGTCTCCTCTCAAATTGTTCGAATTAATATTCATGGAATTTCTGTTCGCAATTTATTTAGTATTATTTTTACCCATTATTCTGTTTAGTAAAAAAATTTCGTGGAAATAATCAAAAAATATTTTTCTTCCTTTAGCAAGACTCAAGAAGAACAGTTGGCCCAACTCTTGCCCCTGTACCAAGATTGGAATGAAAAAATCAACGTGATCTCTAGGAAAGACATTGACAATTTCTATGTACATCACGTACTCCATTCTTTGGCAATTGCGGCATTTATCGACCTAAAAAAAGGCAGCCAAATCATCGATTTAGGATGTGGGGGCGGATTCCCAGGCATTCCACTGGCGATATTTTTTCCTGAAGTAAAATTTACACTCATAGACAGCACCGCAAAAAAAATCAAAGTCGTCCAAGCAGTTTCCTTAGCGCTCGGATTGACCAATATCACAGCCATTCACACGAGGGCCGAGGAGTATAAAGGAGAAAGAGCCGACTTTGTAGTGTCGAGGGCCGTGGCCGAGGCTGGATTGTTGTCCCACTGGAGCCGTAGATTGGTGCATGAACACCATAAAAATGCGATCCCAAATGGGCTTATCGCCTTGAAGGGTGGCGATCTCAAGAACGAACTAAAAACGCTGCCACGGGGCTTGACTGCCGAAAAGTATGCCATCTCGGATTACTTCTCTGAGCCCTATTTTGAAGAAAAATACTTGGTATATATACCCTTTTAGGGGATTGAAATTCGACAGATAGAAAAATTCACAAACAATTTATTTTTTAATTTTGGGCGTCCCCATCGCTATTGCGATGGTCTGGCTCTACATGGCTTCGGTCTCTTCGAGACTCATCTGCGATGACCATTTCGATCCTTGACGCGCTGGGTTTTGTGCAAAAATTGAGGTAAATCTTATATCTTTGGAGGAGCATGTTTGGAAGCTGGTGTCAGCGCAGGGGGTAATTAGACAAGCAAACGGGTTTCATACATTTTCAATTGGATGAGGACTTGGAGGCGGACGTGAGTTATCTAGTTTTCAATGCTCTATTTCAAGAACAGCCTATTGGCTATTACTCAATCGAACATGAGAAGTTATATTTTAAGTTATTTTTTGTTTTTAAGCATTATATCAACGATGAATTCATGTGGTGATTGTGAATTTTTTGCGAACCAGTATAGAAAGGATCATTTTAATATTATATTACAAAGCAAACCGAGTAGTGGAAGAGAATATGTAATAAAAGGCATTAACCCTATTACCAAATTAAAAGTAGAGTATTATAGTAAAGGTGGCCTTTTGGATGTACCATTCAAATATTTAGTTTCAATTGGCGATACACTAGTTAAAAAAGAAGGAGAGTTAAGGGTTTTTATTCATAAAAGAGATACTGTTTTGGTGTATCATTTCGAATGTGATGGTAAGATTTATGATTAATAGGCTTATATTTGACATACTTGTTTGCGTCTATCTTTGACTTTTGACTAATCTTATGTTCGGGGTAGCTTTTACTTCGATGGAGAGTTACTATGGCTTAGTAATACAGGCAAGAAGTGGTGAGTCGAGGGACAAGCTTGGAAATTTGCGCCGGCATACGGAAATTGCTTCTAATTTTGTTCTCAGTCATAAACTGCAACGATCGGGGGTAATCTGACCTCAACGAGGTCAAATATTTCTAAAAAATAAATAATTTACAATTCGACCCCCACGGGGTCGTACCCATAATTAAATGCTTTACAACAAACATTCAATCCCGTCGGGATTGGAAAATAAAAATTGGAAAGTATGGCCAAGAGTTAATGTCAAAATAGACATACCTTGATCAACATGGACAGAGACCAAACACATCATAAAAACTTATAGTCCCCCAACTTTCTGTCACTTTTGTCTTGATACAAAAGTAACCCAAAAATCAAGTCCAAAAAAGGCGATTGCTCCGCACCGCTCCAGTCGTGGGATGCGTTACATCCGCATCTTTTCCACGACTTTTCGCTATCGCTGGTTTTTGGACTGACTGTGATGATCGAAGTCTGTGACTTCGATCTATTCATCATCCACAATCTTCTGTATATGTCAAGAAAAATAACCAATTTTATGTCCGTACATATTATGAGGATAATTGAAACTATCACACTTTTTAGAAATTTGTCAGAGCGGATGGAATTGCAAATTCCTGTTATACTGCATCTCCGTCATAAACTGCAACGATCGGGGGCAATCTAACCTCAAAGAGGTCAAATATTTCTAAAAAACAAATGATTTACAATTCGACCCCCACGGGGTCGTACCCATAATGAAATGCTATACAACAAACATTCAATCCCGTCGGGATTGGAAAATAAAAATTGGAAAGTATGGCAAAGAGTTAATGTCAAAATAGACATTCCTTGATCATTATGGACAGAGACCAAACACATCATAAAAACTTAAATTCCCCCAACTTTCTGTCACTTTTGTCTTGATACAAAAGTAACCCAAAAATCAAGTCCAAAAAAAGGCGATTGCTCCGCACCGCTCCAGTCGTGGGATGCGTTACATCCGCATCTTTTCCACGACGTTTCGCTATCGCTGGTTTTTGGACTGACTGCGATGGTCGAAGTCTGTGACTTCGATCAGATATTTTCTGAATTAAAATTCATCATCCAAAATCTTCTGTAAATGTCAGGAAAAATAACGAATTTTATGTCCGTACATATTATGATGATAATTGAAACAATTCACTTTTTAGAAATTTGTCAGAGCGTATGGAATTGCAAATTCCTGTTGTATTGTATCGCTATTTTAACTGCGACGATCGTGGGTGGTAGTTCGCCTATTATAAATAAACCAGTTCAAATAGTTCAAAATAATAATGACACTTTGTAAAAATGGCCCCAATAAAAGGGAATCCTCATCATCTTTTTTCTTGTTTACATTTTTTTTCAATTAAATTTTGAAACAGCAAATCAGAGACTTATAATATCACAAATGAAAATAACTTTGTTTCATTATATAATTGAAAATGAAATTGTGGTACCAGTGGCGGAACAATTAAGGTAAAATATAATGATAAATTATATACACTTGCAATTGTGATCTGATTGCAAACGCTAAATTTTCAATCGAGATGATATTGAAGTTTTATATAGTCAGCGTTATAATTATTTCATTTTAGATGATTCAGGAGTCATCAGACTTGTCTACATGGGTCTTCTTGCTTCCAACAAACTTTCCATCCCGTCTTAATTAAAATTATAAAAAATAAGTTTTAAAGACACCATGATGATCAGTCACTTTGAATTCGACAATTCAACTTATCCCCAATCTTTGTCAATGTCGACAAAGTGGCCAATTTTATTTCCGTACATAATATGAGGATAATTGCAACCATTCCATTCTTGGAATATGTCAGCGCTGGAATTCCGAACTTTTGCACGCATCGCTTTAACTGCAAGTCGTGGTAATCTGACCTCGAGGTCAAATCTTTCAAAAATATATGAAATGCGGTACGACCCCCAGGCGTACGAAATTAGCCGTACAACTACTTCAATCGCGACTGGATTGGAAAATAAATTGAAAAGTTTGGCGATAGAATGCAAATAGACATTCCTCGCTCATTATGGACGAGACCAAACACATCATAAAAACTTATAGTCCCCAACTTTCTGTACTTTGTCTTGTTAAAAAGTAGCTCAAAAATCAAGTCAAAAAAGGCGATTGCTCCGCACCACTCCAGTCGTGGGATGCGTTACATCCGCATCTTTTCCACGACTTTCCGCTATCTGGTTTTGGACTGACTATGATAGTCGAAGTCTGTACCTTGACCGATATTCTGATTAAAATTCATCATCCAAAATCTTCTCAAATGTCAGGAAAATAGCTAATTTTATGTCCATGCATTATAGGAGGATAATTGCAAAGATCACTCGTTAGAAATTTGTCGGTGTTTGGAATTGCAAATTCCAGTTAATCTGGATCGCTGTTACAAACTGCGACTATCGGGTTTATTTTAAAAATATATTTGCAATTTAGTAGCGTTTATGCTACCTTTACGATATGAAAGCCTACGAACTTGAAAAATCTATAGGATCAAATGGTTGGTATTTTGTGAGACAAACGGGAAGCCACAAAATATACAAACATGAGACAATATCAGGAATCATCATAATTCCATTTCATGGATCAAAGATTTACCAAAGGGGACTGAAATCAGTATTTTGAAAGCAACCGGGACTAAAAAATAATATGATACAATTGACAGCAATAATAGAAAGAAATGATGATGCTTTTTTTGCATATATAAAAGAAATAGATGGCTGTGTGGCAGGTGGAAATACCTATCAAGAAGTCAAGTTAAATCTTGAACAGATGCTCAAAATTGCTCAAATGGAAGACCAAGTGCTGGAAAAAAAATTAAGTTTAGGATATAAATTAAAATTTGAAGTGGATTTGGTTTCTGTCTTTGATTTGATTCCAGAAGTCAATATCAGTCAATTGGCAAAAACTGGAAACCTAAATCCTGGATTGCTCAGACAATATGTTTCTGGTACAAAAAAAGCATCTGAAGCTCAAACTGCAAAGGTCATGAAAGCCATCAAAGAAGTGAGTGACAAATTGAATTCGCTCATCCTGGTTCAAAATGAGCTAGAAAATTCCTAAGCGCAGTAGCGCTGCGAAGGGTGACCGAAGGTCGGACACAACGGGAGTGGTGTCGAGCGAATAGCGAGGCCCGCAGCATAGCGACCCCACATCGTCGAAGACGTGGCGAAGTACTGCTTAGACAATCGAGCTAAAATTTGATCTTGACGGTAAGCTTTTTGCCGTCACGCAATAGGTCCACTGTGGTCTCATCCCCTGCATTGAAGGTCGCGAGGCAGTCCATATGGCTGTACACCTCCTTGATGGGGCATTTGCCGATCTTGGTGATGATGTCGCCGTCCTGATACCGGCATTGTGCGCCGTGCGTCCATCCATCACGCCTGCGATGTGAAGGGCCGTCTCCTAGTCTTGATAGTCTGGCATAATCCCAAGGGTCACCTTGTATTTCGGAGCAGTGCGACTTGTCTTGTTGGCGGTCTTGGTGAAGGGAATGGTCGGTTCCGCTGCGAGTGAATTTACTACGCGCTGTATGTATTCGGTGATATGGTGAACCCCTCTGATATTGATCAAATGGGCATCATCGCTCGGCTTGTGGTAGTCGTGGTGTGTACCTGTAAAAATTAAGAACAGGGATGTTTGAGGATAAAACGATGTGTGATCGGTGGGACCCACGCCGCTACTGTCAATGGTGATTTGGTATCCTGCAGGTTTGTTTTTCTCGATGAGTTGACCAAACAACGGACTCGTACCGATGCCGCCAACGGTCAGGGAATTCATAGAGTCTAGTCTTCCAATCATATCCATATTGACCATGAGATTGAGATTGGGGTGGGTCTTTTTGATGTTTTCCGCGAGGTGCTTTGAACCCATCAGGCCATCTTCTTCTCCCGAAAAACAAGCGAAGATAAAGTTGGTAGGCTCTGTGGTTCTGTTCGTAGCATAAATGCGTGCAAGTTCCATTACTGCCGCTACACCCGAGGCATTGTCGTCGGCACCATTGTGAATCTCGCCGTCCGAATTGGGCTTTGTGGAATTATGATGCTCATTGAGTCCGAGGTGATCGTAATGTCCGCCAATAAGGGTCTCTCTAGGAGCGTCTTGTTGTCTATTGCTTGAAAATGCCAATTTTTTTCCATCGGGTGAAAACATAGGAAAGGCATTGAATTCACTTTGGAAGGTAATCTGTCTAAGATTTTCGCCATCTGTATCGATCATATACAATTGAAAATCATATCCTCGCTTTGAGTGGTGATTGGATGAAAAGATGATTTTTTGTCAGATGGGTGAAAGAATGGAGCCCAGTTGGCTTTGCCGAGATGCGTGATTTGCTTTAAGTCGGGGCCATCGATATTGCAGGTATAAATCTCCATTTGGGTGGGCGTGATGAGGCCTTCTTTCAATAGGGATGTATAATCGTCAATGTCTTTTGAGTCTTGGGTCTAGAGGCTCTGAATACCAATTTTTGCTATCGTGAGAGAAAAAGCATCCACCGTCATAACCCAATTGGTTGGTGATTTGTCTTAAATCGGTTCCATCTATATTCATCATCCAAATCTCTAAGTCTCCGCTGCGAACGCTGGTGAAGGCGATTTTCTTTCCATCAGGAGAAACAACTGCTTCTGCATCATAGCCAGGAGAATTGGTGAGTCTTTTGACGATATTTCCTTTCAAATCCGCCATATAAATATCGAAATCGGAATAAACCGCCCAGACGTATTTCCCATCGGCTCGAGCCTTGGGTGGAGCGGGACAACTAGCATTTGCCTCATGTGTAGATGCATATAAGATGTGCTGTATCGGGCATAAAATAAGAACAAGTAGTTCGCCCCTTGCCTGTGGATACCAGCTGAAGGCTTTGGGGACTAAAGTTGTTTTGATTGAGATCCAAGGTGAAAATCTGATCACAAGCGGCACCAATTTTGGGATTGGTAACTTGCATGGTCAATTTGCTGCCATCTGGAGAAAAATATGCTTCAGCGTTGTCGCCGCCAAAGGTTAATTTTCGAATATTTTGTAGGTTGCTTTCTTGGGCCAAGGACTGAAATCCTAGGAAAAGAGTCAATATGGAAATGGAAATAATTTTCATTTTCTATGGATATTTTAGGATACAAAGATACGCTTCTCTGGTATAATTTTCATCAACAGATAGCCTATTGGTAAGTTTGGTTTTGTAAAATTGATTAGACCTTATCTTGCCAATTTATTGACTATCAATTAAATCTAAATTGGATAAAAAAAATATCATATTAAACTAATTTATAATTTGTAAATAGCTAGAAATGATGTAGATTTGTGGAGTTAAACGTGTTTCAATATTTATGGTGAAAGGTGTACAAGCGTGGTTAGTTAATCTGTTTCAAGCGCTTCCAAAACCCTTCCAAAGCAAATATATGCTGTGTTTCTGCATATTTTTTGTGTGGATGGTATTTTTTGATCGCAATCGGTTGATAACGCAATATCAATTGGAGAGGATCATGGATAAATTGGAGGCTGACAAAAAGTTTTATCTTGAGAATTTGCAGGAGACGATTTCGGCGAGAAAATCCTTGGATCAAAACAAGGAGATTTATGCCTGAGAAAAGTATTTTATGCAAAAGCCCAATGAGAGGAGATTTATATCATTGAGGATTAATATTAACCCATAGAAAAAAAAACTGGGCTATGCTTCTGTATAGCCCTACTGGATGACTGCAAGGTCATTGGGTGATTTCGTTGGCTATCCAATTTCGTCAAGCTGGAAGGCTTTGAACTTTCATAGACTTGGATTATTGAGTCTTTTCAGATTGTTGTGAATAATGCCTATTATTCCTATTGCCTCGCTGTTTCATTCGCCTATTCAACAAGCCTTTTTAAAATAATTCAATATGCAATGGCTCTAATTTACCTATTATAATTACATTTTTTTTAAAAGAAAACCTTATCCCAATAGGGTAAAACTCCTGGTGTTGGGTCAAATTATGTACAGAAATTTATCCATCCCCTACTCAAATCATATTCCAATCAAAAGCCAATTTTAACATTTTATCCTCCCAAATCTACCAAATGTCCACTATGGATAAAGAGGAAGGGCTTTAGGGGTGTAATATTGTGATGTCAAAAGAGAGATGAGTTGAATAAAATAAAACTCTGATTTACCCCAACGACAAATAAATATCTAAACTTTATAATTTTTAAAATTACTTATCATGAAAACAAACTTTTTATTTTTTAATTTTTTGCGTTTTGGTTTCGGAAGCGCAATAGCACAAAACCAAGGAAACAGTTTTAACGTGCAATTCAAGGACTTGGTACTGAACTCACACAATGGCGGGGTATTTCTCTTAGGCACGGACAGTAAGGTTTATCATACTGGCTTCCACTACAACAATCTTGCCGTTGCGAATACCACCAACAATGTTGTAGTTAGCAAAATGACGGGATCTTGTGGTGGACATGGATTTTTCTTATCACCCATCGGAATTTTAACCAATGTAACACATGAATCACCACAATTGAGACCTGTGGGTACTGATTGGCCATTTACACCAGTCACCAATTATGTAGTAGGAGATGATATTCAAAACTGTGCTTATTGGTACCTAGATAACAATTCGAATATCAAGAACGGTACGAATGCAGATGGAAGCAATGTACCTCCAGCCAAAAAGACCAAGTTATTCGTAGTGAACAACAACGAATTTTATATGACGGATGACATGGATGACATTTATTGGTGGAAACCAGGCATGTCTGCTTGGAGCAAGCTAGGAACTTTGAAAGCTAAATACCTCACAAAGATCACGGAATCAGCACCTCATATGGTTTATAGGAATAGACAACATGGTCTATCAAGTACCAAATACTGGTGTTGCAGTAGCACAAAACATGAGCTGCAAGGCCAAAGCGATCGCTGTATTTGGAAGTCAATTATATTATGTAGGCTTAGACGGTAATTATTATGTTCGCATTAAAAACCAAGATGTCAGGGTTCGATTTTAACATAAAACTGACGCGGAAACCAACGGACAAAAATTGAAAAACCAAAATTACACCATCATCATCCAAACTTACTTTTTAAATAATATTAAAATCAAAAAAATTTCAATTAAATATTAAAAACACATCATCATGAAAAACTTCATTTTTATCTTAGTTATGCTAGTAATCGCAGAAATGGGATTCGCCCAAAAGAGACCAACCAATACGGTTAGACCACCCAATAGACCAATTCTTCCAGTATTACCAATTTACACTCCTTCTCCATGTCCAGTAGATTTTGTAGTGTTAAAAATTAATGTCACCAAAGTGTCTAATTCACAAATCAAAGATATTATGAATAGAAGGTAAATTTCTAATTCTTGCCCCATTCCATCAAATGGAGTACTAATTTCAAATAAAATTCAATCAATTTTTAATCAAATTTTTAAATACACATCATCATGAAAACATCATTTTTATCTTAGTTATGCTGGTAATCAGCGAAATGGGATACTCTCAAGTAAGACGACCCGTAAATCCAAGACCAAGACCTACACCCGTAGGACCCATCGATCCTTTTTTACCACCATATGCACCCTCTAGATGTGCTGTGGATTTTGTTGCCCATAGAATACGAGTGACAAAAATATCTAATACGCGCTTTAGGTATCAGGCATATGTAAGAAATCAAGGTACCGCAACCTATACCACTGCGAGTAATGCTTCTGGTCCAGGATCTATGCATATACTTTTAATGCGCTACGACCTAACAGTGAAATGTCATTCACATCATTGGCTCCTGGGGAAACCAAATTGATATCGGGCGAAATTGACTGGCCTACCAACAACGAATTTTTACCACCAGTAAATGTCGTAGTCTCCCATCATACAGAATTCGATACGCAGCGCGATTGCAATTACTCCAATAACAGCTCGTACATCTCAGCTGATCAAATCAAAGAGATCATGAATAGAAGGTAATCTTCAGACTTATCTTTTTTGAGGGGTATTTCGGTACCCCTTTTTTTGTTTTTAAAAATTTTAATTGATATAGATTTCAATATTTATACCTAAAAAAAAAATTGCATTAACCAATAAGAAAGATTTTTTTCAGAGAACATTCCTTAGTTTTGAGCATTTTTACCAAAAAACATAAATTGATTGAATGCACGTTGGACATAACTATACCCTCAAAGAAGTTTTAAATTGGACAAGAAAAGACATTTACCATCTAGCTCTAATAGCTATCATTCCTGTAATTCTATACGAAGTCTTTGGCTGGAAATGGGTTGCCTTACCTTGGTTACCAATTGCTCTACTTGGTACAGCTGTTGCATTTGTAGTAGGCTTCAAAAATAATGCTGCTTATGATAGACTTTGGGAAGCACGTAAGATTTGGGGGGCCATATTGAATATCAGCAGGACATGGGGCATCATGACCAAGGATTATATCACAAATACCCACGCAAAAGAAAAACTATCAAAGGAAGAATTGTCGAAAATACACTTTGAAATATGTCAGCGTCATTTGGCCTGGGTAAATGCGCTGAGATTCCAATTGAGAGAACCAAGGGTGTGGGAAGCCATCTATAAATCACATAATCAAGAATATAAAGACAAGTATTTCACCGTAGAGGAACATTCTCATAAAGTTGAGGATGTGCTAAAGAAATATTTGAGTCCCCAAGAATTGGATCTCGTTATGTCTAAAACAAATAAAGCGGCGCAAATCATCGCATTGCAATCAACCCATCTTAAAGAATTGTTAGATCAGGGCTTAATCGAAGATTTTAGACATATGGAATTGGAAAGGCTTTTGATGGAATGTTATAACCAACAAGGGGCTAGTGAACGAATAAAGAACTTTCCTTATCCAAGACATTATGCCACGCTCAATTTGTATTTTATCATGATATTTGTGATACTTGTTCCTTTTGGGATGTTGCAGGAATTTGAAAAATTGGGAGAATGCATGATTTGGCTTTCGGTACCCTTTTCAGTGCTTTCAGGTTGGATTTTCACAACCATGGAAAAAATAGGAGAAACGTCTGAGAGCCCATTCGAAGGCAGCCCCAATGACGTGCCCATCACCCAAATATCTAGAAATATCGAAATCGATATGCTTGAAATTCTCAACATTAATCACGAATTGAAACCTATAAAACCACATAACAATATTGTATTATAATGATAGATTTTAAAAAAATATTTGAAAATAATGAAGTTTGGGTATCCGAGAAAATAGGAAAAGACCCAGAATATTTCACCAAATTGTCGCAAGGACAACACCCTGAAATCCTATATATCGGGTGTTCAGACAGTCGCGTTACAGCCGAGGATCTTATGGGTGTCCAGCCAGGGGAAGTTTTTATCCATAGAAATGTAGCCAATATGGTCATTTCCATTGATTTGAACATCATGTCGGTACTCAACTATGCGGTGCGCCACCTCAAGGTGAATCACGTGGTGGTCTGCGGCCATTACGAGTGTGGAGGCGTAAAAGCGTCTTTACAATCCAAGGATTTGGGCATATTGAACCCATGGCTTAGAAATATCCGCGACGTTTACAGATTGCACAAAAATGAGCTTAATGCCATTACCGATGAGTCCAAACGATTCGATAGGTTGGTCGAATTGAATGTCCAAGAGCAATGTGTCAATATCATCAAAACAGCAGCTGTACAAGAAGCTTACAAAGATCGAGGATTGACGGTTCATGGCTGGGTATTCGATATCAGAACGGGTAAACTCATCGACCTTAAGATAGATTTTCAAAAAATATTGGGAGAGATCATCGAGATATACAAATTGTTTTAAAGCATACTTATGTTTTTTTTATTTGTAAATAATTAAAAATAGATAGGGCAATTTTCTAGTATTGCAAAATAATTGGTAAATTTGGGTATTCTTAATCTACTAAATACTCATCCCTATGAAAATTATTTTTAGCCTTGTACTTTTCAGCACCTTCAATCTGAGCCAGATGTTTGCTCAATTGCCATTTCCAGATGCCAATAGTTCATATACTTGGGAGTATATAATTTGGTATGGGTGGACCAATACTTGTGTTGAAAGAATTGTAAAAACTGGTGAAAGCAAAAGCATCTGTGGTGGTAGGTTTATTGAAATTTTCGATTGCGATTCAGACGGCAATGATTGTTATTTGATGGGCGGTTATTTTGTGCAAGGCAATTCCGTTTATGTCAGAAATACAAAATATAACCCTGGCCAACCAAGTACTATTAATTGTGAAGGTAATCCAATATTAATGTATGATTTTGGATCCAGTGTTGGGGACACCTTGCATTGTGGGATAAGCAATTTTGGAACAATTAGTGAACGTAATTTTATTGTGAAAGATAAAGTTATAAAAGAAAACTTAGGGGTGAATAGGCAAAATATGTCCATGGATTATGTTCTGTATCCTTTTACCCCAATTTCCTATGACGCTATGAAATGGATAGAAGGTATTGGATCTTTGCTGCACCCATTTTATTCACTGCTTAATTGTATTGGAGATAACTGTGAGGTAGAAAGATCTCTGGATAGGGTGTTGCAAAATGGGCAAGTAATATTTTATACGCCAAATGAAGATTACCACTTACCCTGTAGGGAAACTATTGGTGTAGTTGATATAAGAAATGAAAACAATCTCAAAATATCTCCTAACCCAAGTTCTTCCACCTTTCAAATTAATTCACCAAATCCCGCTCAAAATGTTTACAATTTGGATATCGTTGATCAATATGGTCGAATTGTTTTGAAGCGTCAAGGGTATAATATTGGAGGGTCTGTTGATGTCCAAGGGCTTCCCAATGGACTATATTATGTTAGACTACAACTGGAGAAAGGAGGTTTTAGTACTTTAAAATTGGCGATAAATTAGGTCTAAAAGTGAATTGCATAGAAACTGGCAGCTAGGGATATTAACGTACTAATTTATAATCCTCTATTAATAATTGTGCTGATAGATTTAGTTTTAGTGTCAAATTCCGTATCATGTCAAGCGTAAGCTTTCTTGCGATTAAGTATTTCCGAGACTCTACTTTTACCACCAATTGCATCAACTAAGTCAAGTTGCTTTAATTGCATCTCCTCCATCCGAATCTTAATGGCTTCAATTGGGTCTGGTGCATCTATTGGGTAGTGCTTTTTTTCATACTCGTCAATCATCAACCCAAGAATATCTGCTTCGTCACTTTCATGTGTCCCTATTTCTGAGTCAAAAATTAAAGCGAGTCGTTCTAATGATGATTTATAATCTGATGCCGACCTTATTGGCTTTATGTCCATAACTTCTTATTTAAATTGTATTTACATCAATCTTATCATACTCGTTATGTGTTCCAATGAGCTCAAAAAATCTATGTTTTTTAATACACCGACAATTTGATTTGTTTACCAAATCCTTCCCTAAAGATTCTCATAATTGTTGATAATCTTATATCAGAGGAGTTGTTCTCGATTCTTGAAATATAACTTTTCGTAGTACCGCATTTACTGGCTAATTCTTCTTGAGTCATACCTTCTTTGTTTCTTAGATCCTGTAACATTACACCCAATTTGAATGCTTCATATCCTTCTTCATATTCCGTTCTGGATTTTGTCCCTATTTTTCCATATTGTTCATCGAGATGTTCTCGAAATGATGTCAAATTACTACTTTTCATCGAAATACTGTTTTTTGATTTTTTCGACTTCATTTTGCAAAGTTAGCAATTTAGCTATCAAATTGACTGGTTTTAAGGTTCAATTTGCCCTCCCGATCGTCGCAGTTTGTAACTCCCGATCGTCGCAGTTTGTAACTGCGATGCAATACAATTCACGAGCTTTGACACATTTTAAAAAGTGTCTTTGTATTAATTAGTCGCCCCTTAAAAACTACATAACACGTTGATTATTAATAAAACAAATGTAAATAAGCTTGAAAGTATTTGCAAGATTTAGTATTTTGGCGGTATAAAACTTGCAATTTAATAGCTATGATTCCACAAAAAAAGTCAACAATTCAGAATAGTTTGTTCTTTTCACTTGCCTGCGGGTATTTATTTGTATTCATTTTTAAAAGATGGAAAAATAGCTACTTATAAATTATATCTTGGTCAATAAGATTCAACTTCATTTAAAATAAAAAATAATTTTATGAAAAATTTACTTTTCTTAGTATTCTTGACAATGGTTTCAATGAGCTGTTGCAAGAAAAAGGAAATGCTTCCTAACATTAATTGTGGGGATAGGTTTATCCCAAATGATACCCACACAGATTGTTTGTGCCCTCTTGATTCCAATTATTTGATAGCTGGGGGTTTGGAGTGTCAGGCCAAGGGAGAATTTGTATATCAGGTGAGAGCAAGCGCAAAAAACTGTATCCCGAATGTTCCAGATATCGTATTTACAAGAGACTCAATTGGCGTCATGAATTTAGGACAAGTCAGTCCTTTTAATTCTGTGTTCTTGACGTGGGGAAATGCTAGGGCCTATGATGGTTTTTTTGCAAATGAAAGCTCACTTACAAAGCTGGCAGACGGAAGATATGAGTACAAACTTAAATCTAATGTTATTCATAGATATAAATGTCCTCAATGGGAAAATCGTGCCACTAGTGAGATAATCTATGCCTATGGACATGGTATAAGCAACGTCGAAAATACTAAGATGGATATTCAGATGATTTATATTGACCGATTAGGAGTGACACTAGATACGGCCTATTTGCATTTGTGGAAATGATTAAAATCATCAGATACAGCCACTTATGTAAGTTACTGCAGTATTTGAATTTAGGTTAAAGTATTTTCAGCCAGAGTCAATTGACTCTGGCTTTTTTCCTAGCGCATGAGCGGGTGGAGTGGTCTCGAGCATCCTCGATGCGATGAGAGTCTCGAAGCCTTAGGCGTAGAGACGAAACCCACGCAACACGCGGCCTCGACCTAAGGTCGGGGACATGCCCAAAATAATAAATCAAAGCATAATCTCTATCGCAAAGCCCATCGCCTCCAGTTGGTCGCAAGCCTGCATCTCCAGCTCTACCTTGCGCTTGAGGGGTAAGACGTGGACGAGGCCTTCTTGGATGTCGTAAAGGTGTGTTTCTACTTGCTGTTTCCCCGTAGGGAGGTCTCGAATGAATTCGCCGAGCTGACCCACCTGAACATCGTCCAGATCCACGATGTTTGAAAGGATTTTGATGCCCTTAAAGTTGCGGCTGCCCATGCCATCCAATGGTGTAATTTGATTGGGGAAAAACCGATACTCCTCGCTATTGAACCCCTTTTTGTAAGTCCCTTCGATGCACACGATCGAGCCAACAAAAAGCAGGTGTTTGAACTTCAAATAATCGTTGCTGTACAGCGGAAATTCGATCTCGCTGTCGTAGTCCTCAAGCGTAAAAAATCCAAATCCTGTGCCCTTTTGGGAGATCTTGTGATTTTCCTTGGTGACGATGCCACAGAGCTTAAATGATTTATCTTTAAAAGCTGGAATGTCCTTGATTTTGGTCAATCGCATGGTGCGAATCTCCCACTTGAAGTCGTCCAATGGATGCCCACTGATATAGATCCCAACGGTTTCACGCTCGAGCTTGAGCTTGTAAATCAAGGGCCAAAGCTCCCCTGTCGGGATGGTCGGCTGCTGGATTTGATCGGCGGTCATTTCACCAAAAAGGGTCGCGGTCTTATTCGCCGTGGCTTCCTTGCAGACATTGCCATATCTGATGAGGGCTTCGATGAAGGTTATATTCTTGTCGTTGGCTAAAAAATACTGAGATCGATCGAGGGCTTCAAAAGTGTCCAAGGCCCCTGCCCAAACCGAGCTTTCGAGCGTTTTCTTGTTGACCGTACGCAGATTGACTCGCTGGATAAATTCATAAATATCTTGAAAGGGTCCATTGGCTTTTCGCTCGCTGACGATATTATCTATGGCGGCTTCCCCCAAACCCTTGATACCAGAAAATCCAAATCTGATTTCGCCCCTTTTATTGACCGTAAAATTGGTTTGGCTCTCATTGATATCGGGACCTAGTACGGGTATGCCCTGCTTTCTACACTCCTCCATAAAGAAGGTGATCTTGTTGATCTGTCCATTGGCATTGGTCAGGACCGCAGCCATGTACTCCGCTGGATAAT
Source organism: Saprospiraceae bacterium (assembly GCA_016720635.1). GTDB lineage: Bacteria > Bacteroidota > Bacteroidia > Chitinophagales > Saprospiraceae > JADKKF01. The sequence continues at coordinate 141,962 of JADKKF010000005.1, read as the reverse complement.
GCGCCTTGAGATAAGCCGTTTGATAAGCCACAAAGGCGTAACAGGTCGAGTGAGATTTATTGAAGGCATAACTCGCGAATGCCTCCCAGTCGGTCCAAACCTTCTCCGCCTTGGTCAGGTCGTGTCCGTTGGTTTTGCATCCGTCCATAAATTTGGACTTCATCTTGTCTAGTACTTCCTTCTGCTTCTTTCCCATGGCTTTTCGAAGCGTATCGGCATCTCCCTTGGTAAAATTGGCCAATTTCTGCGAAAGAAGCATTACCTGCTCTTGGTAAACCGTGATGCCGTAGGTTTCTCCGAGAAACTCCTCCATCGCATCCAAATCGTAGGTAACGGCTTCTTTTCCGTGCTTCCGCTTGATAAAATTTGGGATATACTCCAGTGGACCCGGTCGGAACAAGGCATTCATGGCGATAAGGTCCTCGAATTTGTCGGGCTTAAGCTCCTTGAGATACTTTTGCATCCCTGAGGATTCGAACTGGAACGTACCGTTGGTTTCGCCCTTCTGATAGAGCTTAAACGTGGCTTCATCGTCGAGCGGAATATTGTCCAGATCTATTTCGATTTGCTTGTTCTCCTTGATGATTTTGAGCGCATATTTGATGATGGTCAAGGTTTTGAGACCCAAAAAGTCCATCTTCAAAACCCCAGCATCTTCGATGACTTTCCCTTCGTACTGCGTGAGCAATAAATCAGAATCTCTAGAAATGGCCACTGGCAGGATATCTGTCAGATCGTAGGGAGCGATGATGATCCCAGCGGCGTGGACACCCGTCCCTCTCACCGAACCTTCTAGGATCAATGCTTCCTTGATGACCTTGGATTTGGCTTCATCTTTCAGCGCGTATATCTGTCGAAGTTCTTTGATATTGTCTATATCGCCGTTGTAATTATCGTCCTTTTGCAACTGTTCGATGGGCGCATTGATGACGGTATCGAGGCTGGTACCGGGTCTATCTGGAACGAGCTTAGCCAAAGCATTGGCTTCTTGCAGGGGCAAGTCTAGCACCCTAGCGACGTCTTTCAAGCTCATTTTGGCTGCCATGGAGCCGTAGGTGACAATTTGGGCTACTTGGTTTTTTCCATATTTTTCGACCACATAATCGATAACCTTTTGACGACCTTCATCGTCGAAATCCGTATCTATATCGGGCATGGACTTTCGATCGGGATTCAAAAAACGCTCAAAAAGCAGGTTGTATTTGATGGGGTCTATATTGGTGATTCCGATGCAATAGGCCACTACAGATCCCGCTGCCGAACCCCTCCCAGGCCCTATGAGTACCCCCATGTCTCTGCCCGCCCTGATGAAATCCGCCACGATCAAAAAATACCCAGCAAAACCCATCGTCCTTACCGTAAATAGCTCAAATCGAATACGCTCTTCCACTTCTGGACTTATTTCCTTATACCGCTCCTTAGCCCCCATATACGTGATATGTTCCAAGTAATCATCTTGATCTTTAAAGGTACTGGGCACTTGAAAATTAGGCAATAAAATGTCTTTTTTCAAATCGAGCAATTCCACCTTGCTGACGATCTCATTGGTATTATCAATGGCCTGCGGCAGATCTGCAAACAACTGCCCCATCTCCGATTGTGTCTTGAAGTAAAACTGGTCGTTCGGAAATCCGAATCTGAAGCCCTTTCCATCTTCTTCATCGCTGGAGATTGGCGTACGCTGGAGCTCCCCAGTATTCACACATAGCAAAATGTCGTGGGCGTTGCTATCCTGCTGTTCTACATAATGTGAGTCATTTGAGGCGATGATTTTCACGCCATATTTGACCGCAAATTCTAGGAGTAATTTGTTGACTTTTTCTTGCTCGGGTAGGTTATGCCTTTGCAATTCGATATAATAATCTTCGCCAAATAAGTCCAGCCACCACTTGAATTCCTTCTCCGCAGTCGCTTCATCCTCTTTGAGTATCGCCTGAGGCACCATCGCTCCAAGGCAACAGCTCGTAGCTATCAGGCCTTCGTGGTATTTGAGCAACAAGGATTTATCGATCCGGGGCCACTTGCTATAATAGCCCTCCATGTACCCAAGTGAGCACAATTTGCTGAGATTTTTGTATCCGATTTCATTCTTAGCGATGAGCAGTTGGTGGTACCTCTTGTCCTTTTGGTCCTTGGTGAACTGCTTTCTCGTCCTATCTTCGACCACATAAAATTCACACCCGATGATGGGCTTCACTTTGAGGCTTTTGTCGTTGGGGTCGTTGGGATTTTTACGGTGCTTGTAGGCTTCTGCCACGAAATTAAACACCCCGAACATGTTCCCGTGATCGGTGATGGCCATAGCTGGCATCTCGTCATTTATCGCCTTTTTGTATAGTTTTTTGATGTCCGCTGCCCCATCGAGTAGTGAAAATTGTGTGTGGACGTGCAGGTGACTATATGTCGGCATGAGTTCTTTCATTTACCTGCAAATATAAGAAATCCAAGGCGCAAAATAAAGAAAATCGGAGGAACTTCGAGGATAATAATGATGATGGCCGTCCTTTATGCGGTCGCATAAAGGATCAGGCTCCGTCGGGCTGTCGGTGCTTCGCACTCGGCTTGCGCCGACCCGACATACACTTCGTGCGTTGGGTTTTTGCCCATTTACAAACAATATTTTTCAAAGATTACCGGCCAAATTAAATTTTGCATTTGGCAGCTCTATTTGCAATTTCACCTTTGCTTTTAGCGCAGAAAAGACTTTCATCAAGGTGTCCATGGTTACGTTGCTTGCATTGCTTTCAAGCCTTGAAATTTGAGCCTTTTGAACGCCGACCAACTCTTCCAATTGTTTTTGGGTCAGATAAAACAATGTTTTTCAGTCTATACTTAAACAATGAAAAATACAAATTGATTTTTACCAATAAAAAATTCTCCATCCGAAAAAAAACATGGCATATTATTCACATGCCATGTCTGATTTATTGGTTTCTAATAGTTAAGCGTGACGCCAAAGCCCAAGCCCATATCGCTATCGTAGTGCGTCGATAATCCAAGATTTTTGGTAAGAATATATCTGAATCCCGCCATATATTCCTTGTCTGTATTTACCATAAATGCCATGCGCAATCGCTTGGATATTGGGATATCCTCTCGCATGAGTGTCAGCAAAACGATCCCATCTGTAAACACTTCCGCTTCGAATTTGACCAGCATCGGCAAAAGATAAGTCAGTCCGACAGAAAAAGCTTTGCGGGTATCCTTTTTATCTGGCTGACCAAAAATATTATTCTCTTGAACGTCCATTCCATGCTTTCGATATCGATAGTCATACCCAAGAAAAGGCATTAGCCATTGCATTTTGCCAATATAGTACCCAAGATGAGTGCCTACTTCATATCCATGCGTGTCCATATACCCTAGACGCCATTCTGATTGTAAGCTCCAACGTGTATTGCCCAACATTGCCTCCCCATCGTTTCCGTTTGTCGCAAAATCATTTTGGATCATAAAATGAAATTTCCTATCCTCTGCATTCAATTTTCTACGAGCCAGTCTAGGATTGGGTATTTCAGGATTTGGTGCTTGATTTTCATAGCTAAAAATCCTACCCATACCAGCCATCATATGGTATAATATATGGCAGTGAAAAAACCAATCGCCCTCCGCATTGGCATTGAACTCTAGGGTGTCGGTTTCCATTGGCATGATATCTACAATATTCTTTAATGGCGCGTAGTCCCCTTGTCCATTCAACAATCTAAAATCATGTCCATGCAGGTGCATAGGGTGGCGCATCATAGAGCCGTTGTAGAGGATGATTCGCACATTTTCGCCTTTTTTGATGAGGATTCTATCGGCCTCGCTAATCACCTTATTATTAAGACTCCAGACGTATCGATTCATATTCCCAGTCAACTCGAAGCGAAGTTCCTTCACGGAATTGCTAGGAGGAAGATTGGTCGGAAGCGGAGATCTTAGCATGGCGTAATTCAGCGTCGTGATATCCGAAAGTTTGTTGCCATTGTATCGATCCTCTTCATTGATATTGGGCATACCAGAGTCATTATGTTCTTGCTTTTGATCTGTTATTTCAGGATACATCACCGCGTTCATATCCATTTGATTTAGAGACATTTGCATGCCTATATCATCCAGATCACCATTCATCTTCATCATATCGTTCATCATTTTCATACCTTCGAAATACTGGAGCTTGGGCAAGGGGCTGGCCAGTTGCTTAATGCCATCGCCGAAGAATATCGACGCAGACTTGGTTCGGTCTTCTGGGGTCACCAAAAATTCAAAAGCCGTATTTTCTGCTGGAATGGTGATGACGACATCATAAGTTTCGGAAACTGCTATCAACAAGCGGTCAACCTCAATCGGCTCCACATCATTGCCATCGTTAGCTACGACGATAATCTTTCCTCCAGCGTATTTCAACCAAAAATAAGACGAGGCTCCGCCGTTGGATATGCGCAATCTCACCTTGTCCCCACCCTTGAACTCTCGCAATTGTGAATCTTGCATTCCATTAATCAAAAACTTGTCGTAGTAAACGTCGCTGACATCCATGGCCAACATCCTTTTCCATTCATTGGTCAGTTTGGTCTTGAAATGGCCTTCACCTATCGCTTCGGCATAACTTTGGGTTGATCCCTTTTTGATGGCAAACCAATCCGTCGCATTGTGCAACATTCTATGCACATTATCTGGATCATAATCCGTCCATTCACTTAAGATTATGGGAATCGTGGGAAGATCGTCTATACCTTGTCTAAATTTTTTATCGTCCAATCTTTTGTTGATGATAAAGCTTCCGTACATGCCTATTTGCTCCTGCAATCCACTGTGGCTATGATACCAGTGAGTACCATTCTGTATAAGTGGGAAACGATACAGATAGGTCGTATTGGGCTCTATCGGCATCTGCGTGAGATAAGGAACACCATCCTCGGGGTTGGCACCATCAAGCCATGCCAATGCAGCGAGGTCGATTCTTTCAGCTTATTATGAACATAAATTTCAGCAGTATCTCCTTCGGTAAATGTAAGGGTCGGCATTGGAATCATTCCATTTACAGCTATCGCACGACGGGATTTACCTGTAAAATTAACAATAGTGTCTTGGACATATAAGTCGTAACGGACTACTTTTTGTGCTATGTTTGATTGTATAAATAGTAATAATAGCAAAGCTATTTGCAGCATTTTTTGACGAATATTAGATTGAAAATCCATTTTAAAAATTTCATTTTGATATATTTTTTAAAAGAAATGGCGCAGAGTAATGTCCTCTGCGCCACATTCAAATTATTTAAGCGTTTCCACGGTTTTTCCACAGGTTAGCATTTGATTTCCGTAATAAGGATTTTTAATGTCCTTATCCTTGCTCAGCCAATCAGCTCCTTTTCCGTCATTGGCCATAGGGCAATGTTGGAAATAGATGGGTGACTCTAGGAAGAAACTTTCATTAAATCATAAATACTCTTGGAAACTCCCATAAAATGGATTCGTTGTTGACTTATGTCCTTACTTTCTACAATTTTTTTGGTGTCAGATTCAAGATTTTTCATCACTTTCATCCAAACCATGTGCTCGTCCATAGCCATTTTTTCCATTTTAACTTGGTTGATGGTAGCCAATAAATTGGTGGCCATTTTGTTCGCTTTGGATTTTTCTGTCTGGACTAAAGCATCTTTCAGCGCAAAATAATTTTCATAAATGGCATTCAACGGTGAATCTGCTGCTAACTGATCCGTAGAGTTCGGAGACATATGAATGTTGGAATTAGACTTACTAGCCACGGTCATAGAGTGCAGTGAAGCAGTCTGTGCTACCCTATCATATTTGCAGCAATCGTCCAATTTTTCATAAACGTCATCTGGAGCGAGAAATTTATCACTATCATAACCCACTAGGGCGATTCTCCTCAAGATTTCATCTTGATTCGTTTTTTCTCGTTGTATGTAATGGTTGCCATTTGGGTATCTTTATCCCAAGTTACTTTGGCAACTTTTCGTTGATTACCAGCTTTTTCTATTTTGGACTTACACATGTTACAGTTTCCGTAGATTCTGACGGTTTCGGTTTTTGCATTTTTAATTTGGCAGTAACTATTATTGAATGACAACAATCCACCGATTGTCATCAAAATTATCATTATTGATTTCATTTTGAAAATATTAAATATTAAATAAAATTATATATTTTAGCTCGAAAAAGCGAAGAATTGCTTTCGAGTGGACAGACCAATGGCTGTCAGGGATATAATCTAATTAATATTTGGTGGAATCCAGATCGATTGAAAACCTGAGGATAGGTATGGATTCTTAAAGTAAGATTTTTTCTTTTCTATGAAAATTGCATCGTCATTGAACACCAACTTGGCTTCGACGGGCAAGGCAAAAAAGTAGCTAATGGAAGGACAAGAACAAGATGTGTCTTTGCATTTCCCATCACATCCATCTTCATTTTCTTCTTGAGAAGAACAGGAGTCTTTGCAGCAATCCTTTGTTTCTGATGCCTTGCTTTTCTTTTTATCGCAGCAAGACGTCCCAGTCTTTTCTGAGGAATTGCCACATGCGAAACTATAACTAGGTGTAAACAACCAGCCAAAGCTAAAAATTAAAAGAAATAGAAGGACTTTCTTTTTCATCACAATATTGAAACCACCAATTCTGAATTTGGTTCATTATCGTTCCCAAAAATTGGTTTTTTATTTGTTAATTTTTCCTTAATATATCAAACAACAGCATTTTTACAAAATATATATGATTTCAATCATACAACAAATAGAATCGGAGATTGCGTCAGCGATCGGAACGAGCTCCGAAGGAGCGTCTCGAAGAGACCGCAACGAAGTGAAGTCGTGAAGAGCGCGACCCTCCTTCGTCTCCGAGGCGAGGGAAGGGGACGCCCAAATCCAACCAACTAAACGCAATATTTTCGGGAAAATAAGAGATGAATTGTCCTTGTTGGTTACCTTTGCAAACAAAAAAAGAACATGAATTTTCAAGATGAGATTCGCAGGGGTATTCCTGCCGATTTGCCTAGTCCTTAAAGGTCCCGGGCTGAATGTTCCACATGCACCGGTTAGGGTTCTAAAGGGGGTATTGAATCAGGACGAGAGAAAGCTGGCTATTGAAAATGCGCTGCGATATTTCCCTTCGAAAGATCACAAAATATTGGCTCAGGAGTTCACAAAGGAGCTCGAAATGTATGGTCGTATCTATATGTATCGGTACATGCCGTCGTATGAAATCTATGCTCGCCCCATCCAGGATTATCCTGCAAAAACTCCGCAAGCAGCAGCAATCATGTTGATGATACAAAACAATTTGGATCCAAAAGTTGCGAAATACCCCGAGGAATTGATCACGTATGGAGGGAACGGCGCCGTATTTCAAAATTGGGCCCAGTACTTACTGACCATGCAGTATCTATCCGAGATGACTGAGGAGCAAACATTGGCGATATATTCGGGACATCCGATGGGACTGTTCCCAAGTCATAAAGATGCGCCAAGGGTGGTCGTGACGAATGGGATGATGATTCCCAATCATAGCAGCAAAGACGATTGGAACAAATACAATGCGCTAGGTGTCACGCAATATGGACAAATGACAGCAGGGTCCTATATGTATATCGGGCCTCAAGGCATCGTCCATGGAACAACGATTACACTGCTCAATGCTGGGCGGATGAAAGGTCATGGAATGGTAAACCTCGCAGGGAAGGTGTTCGTAACTTCTGGATTGGGAGGCATGTCTGGAGCTCAGTCTTTAGCGGCCATCATCACGGGAGCAGTGGGGGTAATCGCGGAAGTCGATGACGATGCGATCGAACAAAGGCTAGCAGATGGCTACGTGCTAAAAGAAAATATATACACCGACCTAAAAGAATTAACGCAGAAAATAATTGAAGCCAAAGAATCTGAAAAAGCGATCACTTTGATATATCATGGAAACATCGTGGATCTCTGGGAGTATTTCGTTCAGGTGGGATTGCAGGTAGAATTGGGCTCAGATCAAACCTCCTTGCACAATATCGACGACTGTGGATATATTCCCTGCGGATATAAATTCAAGGAAGCTAAAGCTTTGATGAATAGCGACAAGCCAAAATTCATGGCAGAGATCAAAAAAACTTTGCGGCGACACGTAGATGCCATTAATTCTCTTTGCTCAAACGGAATGTACTTTTGGGATTATGGAAATGCATTTTTGAAGGAAGCAGGAGATGCAGGAGCCAACGTCTGGGCTGACGAAGCAAAAACCAAATACATCTATCCGTCATATGTCCAAGACATCATGGGGCCTTTGTGTTTTGACTATGGTTTTGGGCCATTCAGATGGGTATGTACGAGTGGTTCGGAAGAAGACCTATGGACTACGGATGCCATCGCTGCCGAATGTCTAGAAAAAATGATGCTGGATGCCCCAAAAGAGATACAACCACAACTAAAAGACAATCTCAATTGGGTTAGAGATGCTAGAAAAATCTACCCATCGTAGGATCAAAATCTAGGATTTTGTACGCCGACGCACAAGGCAGGATAGCCATTGCATCTGCATTTAACAAAGCCATCAAAGAAGGAAAAATCACCGGTTCGGTAGTTTTAGGGAGAGATCACCACGACGTCAGTGGGACTGATTCTCCATATAGAGAGACATCCAATATCTACGATGGATCAAAATATACCGCAGATATGGCGATACAAAACGTCATTGGCGATTCGTTCAGAGGTGCAACTTGGGTCTCCATACACAATGGCGGTGGCGTAGGCTGGGGCGAGGTGATCAATGGGGGATTTGGGATGCTACTGGATGGTAGCGACGACGCGCAAAGGCGATTAGAATCCATGTTGCACTGGGACGTGAATAATGGCATCGCAAGGCGTGCTTGGGCTAGGAACGATGAGGCATTGTTCGCTATCAAAAGGGCTATGGAACAGGAACCAAAACTAAAAGTTACAATACCCAATAAAGTAGATTGGGAGGGAATAGAGTAGTTAGTGGCCACTTGGAGCTATTAAATATAGAACCTGGGAACACACTTAGATAAAGCCTTCACGATGAGGGAAAATTTTATCTTAATGCAATAAATTTTGTTCAATTTAGATAAAATAGCAATGAGAAGATATTTTATTTTATTTATATCGATTACACTTTTTTCGATCAGTTGTGGTGGTCAAAAACCTCCCAATCTTAAAATAGAAAAGGTTTACCTGGACCATTTGGACTCAACCAAAAACTGTTACACACTGATTTATACACCTAAACTTCCTTGGAAGGGATATATATTTTTGCTACCAGGCTTAGGAGAAACAGCAGAAAGAGTTTTACAACAATCCACTCTACCTAAAAAATTGGCATTAAAAGGTATTCTCACGGTTATTCCAACGTTTCAAGACGGGGTATTATCTTTTGGTGTTGACAGTTTAAGCCAGCTGAGTTTTGGCATTATACTAAAAGATATAAAGTCAAAACACAATCTTTCAGGTCTAAGATTTTATGTTGGAGGGTATTCGATAGGTGGAAGTTGTGCCATTAAATATGCAGAAAACTCAGTAATAAAGCCATCTGCTATTTTTGCAGTAGATCCTCCGCTTGATTTCGAACGATTGTATTACTCTGCAAAACGAGATATAAGACTTTCAAAGGGCTTGGAGCCCAATCCAGAAAATTTTTACATCATTGAAAGATTGGAAAAAGAAACTGGGGGAAATCCCGAAGCAAAATTGTCCGAATATTATAGTTTTTCGCCTTATTCATTTTCAGATACCTCCCAGACTGCAATTAAAAACTGGAAATCTTCCTTTGAGAATATATACAGAACCTGATATAAGATGGTGGATGGAAGAGCGCAGATCAGACTTTACAAGTATGAACTCAACTGAGTGTCTCGCTTGATCAACGAACTAAATAGACTTGGCAACAGTAATGCCAAATTGATTACGACGCATAATAGAGGATTTAGAAAACCAGACAACAGCAGACATCCTCATTCGTGGAGCATTGTCGATGATGAAGAGTTAATAAAATGGTTGCTCAAACAGAATTAACTTCAACAATTATCGGATTACTTAAAAGGAAGCCGTTCTAAATAGAATATTTTCATTAAATTTGGCTTGATTAAGATAAAGTTTTAGATGATTAAATCCTTTGGGGACTTTGGTAGCCATTTTAAAATACTGCCGAACCATGAAAAAACTGATCACGACAATTTTAATTTTATGCCCACTCATTGCAGCCTATTGCCAAACAAAAGGAACAGATTCGAAATTTAATTTCGATTTTGAAAGAATCGAAAATGAAAATCCTGCTGGATAGAAAAAATTTTGGAGTGCAAATTATATTTTTGCTCTTGACCCATCTCATTTATTTAATGGGAAAAATTCTGCCTATATTTATTGAATTCAAGAGAGAAAAAAATTGTACTTTTGCAGTGTGAATAAAGCTACCGCAATTGGATTATCTATCTTGATTTTCTTGACCAGTTTGAGAGATGTGATCACTTATATGGCTTTTTATCTCCATCAAGATTTTATTTCCCAAAATCTTTGTAAGAATAGGTCCAAGCCGAAAATGAAATGCCACGGTAAATGCGTTCTGAATAAATCATTGGCTGAAAATCATAAGAAAGGAGAAGACAAAAAAAACTTTCCCCTACAAGAAGATCGGTTCGTTTATGTGTTACCAAATACAGAAATTAAAATACCTTCTCTTCCCCTACCAAATTTTAAAAAGGATTTTATTACCTCCATTTCTGCGTTTTATCTTTTTGATTATCTTAATGATATCTTCCGACCACCTTCCTTTTTTCCTTAAAGAGACCCCGCTGTTTTATAATATTATTTTTGAGTTTTTCTGAAACCATGAAAGACCCTTTTCGTTTATAATTTGACTTTAATATCAATTATACAATCCTGAATGGTGGCTTAACAAGTTTCATAATACTTAATTGATTATTATAATTTTTTAAGAAACAAATATAAAAACATGATAAAAAGAATTTTTGTCCTGTTCTGTTTTGCCATTGCCTGTATTCCTGATGTCCGTGCATGTGATGCATGTGGTTGCTCTGCAGGCAGCTTTGGTATTGGTCTGATGACGGATTATAGAAGTAACTTTGTGCGCCTCAGTTATTTTGATACTCATTTCAATTCAAATCCAGAATATGGACATCATAATTTCTCTGATGTTTTCGCTCGGATCAGTTTTTCTTTTAGATTTTCGTTCAAAAACTACCTAAGCTTAAACTGATTGGAGAACTCCCTTATGGGGTCAACATACGCAATGATAACGTCATGAAATCTTCGATGAGCGGATTTTCAGATACAAGGCTGGTTGCTAACTACACCGTATTGAATACCAAGTCGAAGAATATGAAAACAGCTTTCTATTTGGAAGCAGGGGGCGGAGTAAGTTTTCCAACTGGAAAATACGCAACCGACATTGTGTCCGAGGAGAACCTACCCGTAAATTTTAACATCGGAAATGGTTCGCTGGGCTATCTACTCCAAATGAATGCAGTTTTCAGCCACAATAAATATGGTCTTTTAATTAACACTAATCATCAATTAAACAGCCATACTAAAGAAGGGTATCATTTCGGAAATCAATTTATTAGCCAATTAACAACGTTTCGGGAGTTCCCAATAGGAAAATTTGGAATAATTCCCAACCTTGGTTTATTGTATGAGCGCATATCCTCCAATGTTTACAAAAATGGGAATAAAGTTCCCGAAACAGGCGGAGAAGGTTTATTCTTTTCATCCGCCATTAATTTCAAAACTGAAAAATGGTTGGCAGGAGTTTCCTATTCATTGCCCATCGACCAACACTATTCCAGTGGGGTGATTGATGCAGGAAGGAAATTAGCCGTCCATCTTTCATATCTTTTTTTTAACATTAAATTATTTTTTAAAAATGAAACAATTAAATTTTTTCAAACATAATAAATCCTTTTATTCTGTCATTTTCCTTACATTAGCCATATTCATGGTTTCGTGTAAAAAAGATAGCGACAAAAAAGATCCAGGAAACATAGAAATAGAATTTGACAATATAGCTGTAGTCAATGGAATTGAAAGACAGTTGACCTTAGTATCACCTGGTAGTACTGATTATGGTTACACCAATGGCATGAGTCAAACATTCAACATCAACCTTTTGAGATATTACATAACGAATATCAAATTGGAAGGACCAAATGGTGAAGTTTTTACTGACCATGTGCACGTGAGTTCTTCTGGTACAGAAGGTATTTATTTGGTAGATGAAGCCCAACCTTCCTCTGGGTCAGTTATTTTGGACAATGTTCCAGCTGGAGAGTATAACAAAATTACTTTCACGGTTGGGGTTGAAGAAAATGGTGTTACCGAGGGTGCTGCGGGTGGCAACCTTGATCCAGCTACTTGCAAAATGTTTTGGAATTGGAATTCAGGTTATATTGCTTTAAAATTTGAAGGTCAATCCAATGTATCAGCTGGAGGGACAACAGGAACTGAAACTCTTGAGGGAGTTACAAAAGGTATAGCCTATCACATCGGAGGATGGAAAACAATTGATGGAACGGCATTTGTTTATAATAACAAAACTATGTCCTTTACTTTTGACACCAAAGCCAAAGTGGAAAAGGGACTTCAACCTGCAGTTCACATGGTCTTTGACGTAATAAAGTTGTTTTCAAGCAAAAACTTGATAGATTTTACTGGCAACAATAACGTCCACAAACCAGTAGATGGCAAACCGGCTGCTGAGAATATTCCAGGTGCATTTGCGTTTGATCATATTCACCAATAACCAATAAATCAAGGCAAGAGGGATATTCACGTGTCCCTCTTGTTTTTTATCGATATGAAAAGAAAGATTGCATTATTAATCGGAGCAACTTTTATAATATTTTCGTGTGGCAAAGATGATGTCGTCACAAAGACTTCTCCCTATAGTCTTATCCGCCCAGATTATTTTCCAGAGATCACCTATCCGTTAGAAAATAATCCCATTACAAAAGAAGGATTTGAACTGGGTAAAAAACTTTTTAACGATCCTCGATTGTCCCTTGACAATAGCGTGGCATGTTCTAACTGCCATGTAAAAGGAGTAGCATTTACTGACCCACAGCACAATCCAAGCGTGGGCATTTTTAACCAAATTGGGACTCGTAATGCCCCAATGATTGCCAATATGGCATTCCAAAGTGAATTCCTTTGGGATGGTGGAGTATCACACTTAGACTTTGTTCCCGTATTCGCTATAGAGAATCAAAAAGAAATGGGTGAAGAATTACATCACGTTGTTTACAAGTTGAATAAAATACCTGAATATGCCCCATTGTTCAAAGCTGCATTTCCAGGAATAGACACCATTACCTCTCCTTATATGTTGCGAGCCATTTCCCAGTACATGTTATTATTGGTATCTGATAAATCAAAATACGACCGAGTACAGAAAGGCGAAGATGTATTTTCAGCCAGCGAATTGACTGGCAAAGCCGTTTTTGACCAAAAATGTGCTGCATGTCACAGTGGAGCTTTGTTTACGAACTATGAATATATGAATAATGGTTTGGATCTCGTTTTTATGGACGTAGGAAGAGAGCTGATTTCAGCGCTAGCAAGCGATTTGGGCAAATTCAAAGTACCTAGTTTGAGAAATATTATGCTGACGGCTCCATATATGCACGATGGCCGATTCAAGACCCTTGATGAAGTTTTGGAACATTATAGATCTGAGTGAAACTTTCGAGCACATTGGCCACTAATTTATCGAATTCTGGGCAATTGGGTATTCCTTTGACCGATGAGGAAATAGAAGCAATAAAAATTTATTTAAAAACCCTGACAGATTATGAATTTATTTCCAACCCAATTTTTTAGAATTAATTTTATACCCTTTGCTCTAATTCTTTTTTCAATATTTGGTTGCAAAAGGGATCCATCACCAAAGGATACCACAATGCCCATAAACTACGGATATACCGTAGCCATTCATTCACCATCAGAAAACAGTTCCTATTCACTCGGTGATACCCTCCCGATCTCTGTAAGATTCTCGAGTACAACGGGAGAAATAGTTCATAATATCAAGGTTGAAATTTATAATAAATCCTTGGCAAATATTTCCTTGTATTCGGTACAATCACATCAACACGTCCCAAATTTTTATAATTATTCAGAAAATTTTGTTCTAAAAGACACATCAAAAATTCAAACTGGTGAAACGTGGATATTGAAAGCATCTATGTGGTCACATGAAATAAATACCGATACAATATCTTTAAAAAAAGAATTTATAATCAGAAGTTAGTGGTGTAGAAAACGCCGTCATAAGTCTTACTGGTCATAAACAACTGTACCTAAAAAAGTACCTCTTGGAAAATCGATAATCGCTATTTTGAAAAATTTATACTACCAAGAAATCTATTCAAGCAACATCTTCCGTCGTTTTCCAAATGCCATATTTGCAGATAAACTTATGCATAAAATTAAAGACTTATATTCAGGTGTTGCGTTTGGGCATAGGAAAAAAATTTCCACATTTTTTATGTGTTTGCAAATTATTGTTTACCTAAAACTTGCAAAATTTTTGGAACCTGCATTGTAAAGAAACAAGGAAAAGTAAAACCACCCAATCCATTATACAATCTTATAGAAAGATTAATAAAAAAACATTCCAACATTGATTCCAATTGCGAGAAAACTATTATATCTGCTGCGCCTTGAATAGCCTATAAGAATAATCCTCGTGTAAACTTCCCTCTCCCAAACAAAGTTCAATTATTACATTGCTATTACATATATTATTGTATGTCTGAATAATATATATACAAATACTATTTTTATAAGATTTTGCAATTTTATCACTACTTTTAATACGTATTTTGTAGCATGAGTTGTGTCATAAGCCAAACATTCAATCAAAAACAACAAAGATATGGGCTTTTTAAAAAATTTGACGACCGAAAAATTGGAACTGATGATTACCATTTTGTCCGTCATCTTAATATTGACAATTCCCCAATATGGCGTAATAATTGCTTTTATAATGGTTATTGTTTATTTGAGACGAAGCAAGAACAGATTCGAAATAAGAAAATCAATCGGATTGAAACGCCCAAATAATTTGCCCATATTGATTTTTGTTACGGCGATTTTAGGAATATTGATTGAATTAGTGATCGAAATATTTGTTAACCCTATCATTGAAAAAATTACCAACTCAAAAATTGACATCTCTGAAGTTGAAATGGAAAGTTTTGGAGATTATTTGACTTGGATAGTTATTGGCTTTGTGATTGGTGGACTTTTGGAAGAAATTTTGTTTCGTGGATTTCTAATTACAAGAATATCTAAGTTTTTGAGGGCAGATAAAATGGGTAATTGCCTAGCGCTGTTCCTTACATCTTTATTATTTGGGCTTTGCCATTTATATCAAGGTTGGAGTGGAGTCATCAGTACTGGGTTGATAGGATTTATATTTGGAATAATCTTTTTAACATTCAACAAGAACCTTTGGTACTCAATATTGACACATGGATTTGTAAATGCGACAGCTCTTACCATTCTATATTTTGGTTATTACGAGAAAATAGAATCCTTGATATTTTAATGTAAAATAATCAAGTAGATTCCAACAAGTATTTTATGGAATGATACAATCGATTAATGGTAGTGCGATGCCTATTTCTTCACTTTCTTCCATTGGGTCCAGCCAAGCTTTGCTCCTATTTGAATCACGGGAACGGCGTTAAATCCTATTTTGCCATTAGCATTAAAGCCCAACCACTTCTCATTTCTCGCCTCGAATCCTTGGGAGGAACGCAAAGACTGAGTAGTAGCTCCATTAATTAGTTCATAATGGGTCTGTTCGGTAGAGGCAAAATTCATACTGATTCCACCAGCAATGAAAAAGTCATATGAAATCCCAATGGAGCTGATGGTATTCCAACCAATGCTCGGCAATAAATCAACCCTATGATTTTTTGATTGGAATGTGTTATTCATCATTTCATTATTATTTAATATCTCAAAGGCAGTTACATTCTGACCACTGTTGGAAGGAACTAGTTGATTGTGCGTATAATTGATCGAAGTGTACCCTATTTTTGCACCTGCATAAAATCTCTTAAGTCGATCTTTAGATATACTATGACCGATGGAAAATGTTTTGGTCAAATTGATCTGCCAATTCAGCGTGGATTTGTCTAAGGCCGTTTGATTATGTACTCTATTGGCCGCTAGCCTTTTAAAATGATAATCATATATTACACCAAATTCTAAACCATAAGTCCCCATGGATTTGGTATATTTTGTAAAGCCTAGAAGGGCTATTTTATTGCCCCTTAGGTGACCTGCAACATCCGATTCAAATGTATAATTAGGTAATGAAATTTCTTGTGAAAATGCTGCCATAGGGGTACAAATCACTAAAACTAGGTATAACAGTTTGGTTTTCATTTTGATTAAATTTTTGGTTAATGAAATTACTTGGTTTCTATCTGTCATGTTTTGAATTGATCTCTTTAGATGAATTCTATTTCATGGTGTAAAGGTCTTTACTTATTTTCACTCGGAGTATCACATAAATTGGGTATTTTATGGGGATATTGGACCTTGAGACATTAAAATAAATAAAAATAAGTATCTTGAAATCACAATATTTTATTATCTTTAATCAATAAACCACTAAATCAAACCCATTGTGTATTTATATTTTACAATATATATATATCGTTATTTGATAGCCCACAGAATCAGAAGTAATTTTTTTATTTTTTTTTCATTTCCGTATTTATCATCCCAACTCCCGCTAATGCTCAATATCCAAACATTCAATTCGATTACTTCAACACTTCCAATGGACTCTCGCAAAATACTGGATGTACGATAACACAAGATCTAGATGGTTTCATCTGGATAGGAACTCAGGATGGCATGAATCGATTCGATGGCAGGACCTTCTCTAATGGGAATAATGGTATTTATGGATCAAATACAAACCATCAAAACCATATCCTGCATGCATTTGTGGATAGACAAAATAGAATATGCTCATCTTCATACGGAGGTGGATTCTTAATATTTGATAAGACAACACACAAGATCTCCAATTTTAATCTAGGCTTAAAACGCTCAGAAGCTTTTGATGAAGCTGGAATCTCAACGGTAAACAAAGCCTTTCAAGATAACCAAGGGCAGTATTGGTTGGCTTCAGACAATGGACTAATTCTACTCAATCCGTACTTGACGAATTCAAAACTTCTCCTCAAAGGTATTTGCATTGCAGATATCATGGATTTGGATTCCAACCATATTGTAATAATTTCTCAGAAAAAAGGCCTATTTAAAATTAACATTCATAGTGCCAAAAGTACAGCAATTGTGGACATACCTTTTACCAAAATTAATGCTAATTGTGAAATTAAAACTGGTTTTTGCCGCTTAAGAAATGGCAATAGATTGATTTTCTATAAAAGTGACATTTATATACTAAAAACTAAAGAAAACTCAATGGAGTTAGAGCCACTGCCCATCAAGAAAAACAATATGAGTTATACGTTTGAATATCCAATATCTACGATAGCAGAAGACAGCAATGATAACTTGTGGATAGGAACCAATGGATACGGGGTGATCGTCTTAAAAAAATCACAAGAAAATGGGAGTTATACAATTTCTGACGTTTCAAAAATTAATGGCCTTTTTGGAAAAATAATATTTTCAATTTTCAAGGACAAGGATAATAGTATTTGGGTCGGTCACGAAAGAGGTGTGCAAGTGTACCATCGTGAGAAAAGTTTTATAAAAAAGTACCTTTTCGATCCAATTGATCCGAGCATAAATCTTCGGATGGTATTCTCCATTCTGCCATTAGAAAACCAAAAAATCTTGGTTGGAACAGATCATGGTATCTTCGAAGTAGATGAAAGTAACAATAAAATAAAAATCTTGGTTAATAAGCAAAATGATGTGTGTAGGGCAATCTACAAAGATAAAAAAGGTAATATTTGGGCAGGATTTGATCAAGGGTTAGAAGTAAAATTGGTAAATACAACTGGTTTTAAAAAAGCATCTCACATCTATCCAGAATTGGCAGCACTGGGTCGCGGGAGCATTTCTGCAATCCTTGAAAAAAGTCCTGAATATTTTATTTTAGGAGGCTATGCTCAGGGTGGGGGATTGTATTTTTGGGATAAATCTAAAAAGTCTTTAAAACGATATTTTACCAATCGTAATAACACTCACAGCCTTCCATCCAATGACATATCTTCCTTATCGATAGACAGGGACTCAATATTGTGGATAGGAACCGAAAACGGATTTGCAAAATATAATCCTGAAAGCGATGATTTTACGGTGTGGAAACCCAAAATTGGTGCAAGCAGCGGATTAAACTGCCCATATATATATACGATACAAAGGCACAATGACGAACTATGGATGGCTACATATGGAGGTGGACTAATTTCATACAACATTAAAGATGGGAAGATTAATAATTATACTACCCAAAATGGAATCTCGAACAATACGCTATATGCAGCACTTTTTACAAATGATGAAAAAATTTGGTGTAGTCACAACAAAGGCGTGAGCTTATTTGACGTAAAGACCAAGACGTTTACCAATTTCAAAAAAGAAGATGGATTGCAAGACGATGAATTCAATCATTTTGCTTATGCCCAAAACCCAGAAAAAAATCTTGTATATTTCGGTGGGGTGATGGGATTCAACACCCTAAGCAATAATATAGAAAAGAGCAATAGGACGCCCCCAAATTCAAAAATCATCGAAGTAAAATTAAACTTGCATAGTCAAGAGAAAAGTTTAAACCTGTATGAGCCTATAATTTTAAAGAATTACGAGAATAGTCTGTCATTTATTTTTGCATCGTTAAATTTTATCTCACCAAAAAAAAATAAGTTCAGGACCAAGCTAGAGGAATGGGATAAGGAATGGCTCGAGCTAGGCGAAAGCAACCAAGTCAATTATTCGAATTTGCCGCCTGGGGAATATACGCTAAAAATGCAGAGCAGCAATAATGAAAATCTCTGGAACGAAAAGGGTGACTCGATACATTTCAAGATTATCCCTAGCTTTTATCAGACCTGGTGGTTTAAAGTTGGGTCTGTTGGAATCATCTTGGGAATTTTGTTTTTTGGGATTGTGTCCGAATTCAGACGTAAGGATCAAAAGAGAATAGACAACCTTCTTAAAGAAAATGAATTGCAAAAATTAAGATTAAGTATATCTCAGGACATCCACGATGAAATCGGCTCCGACCTCACTAAGATAAATTATCTTTCGAATAAAGGCTCGGAATCAGTGGACTCAAAGGAAACAAAAAAAACTTACGATTCAATAAATCATTACTCCCAAAATATCATGAACCAGCTTAATGATATCGTTTTTTCGCTAAATCCTGACAATGACGAATACTCTGATCTAAGCGGATATATCAGAGAAGTGTTATCAAAATTTTCAGAAAATTTCTGCTTGAAGTCTGATGTTTCGATTCTACCACATGATGTCCCCATCTCTATTCCACCTAATATCAAAAAACACACCATTTCCATCATTAAAGAGGCCTTGAACAATATTCAAAAGCATAGCAAAGCGTCAAAAATCACATTCAAAATGTACTTATTATATGACAATATATTGCATATAATGATCAGCGATGATGGCTTGGGATTCGACTCAAACAATGTTCGGAACTATGCAAATGGCATCAAAAATATGAACAAGCGAATCATAGAAATGGGAGGAAAAATAGAACTGGAAACTGCAGTAGGTAAAGGCACTAAAATAGAATTCGAGATTCCTTTAGTTAGGTCTGGAAAACAAAACACTACATGAAAAAATGCTAATAAATTCACTTGACCCTAGGCATAAAATAAATTATAATATGGAAAAAATCAAAGTATTATTGGTAGAAGATGAGTCTGAAATACAAGAATATACAGCTACTAACTTAAAGTCCGTCGAATCCATTGAATTCTTAGGCGCTTACTCGAGGGCTGAAGATTTATTCTCAGATTTTGACAAAATAAATCCAGATGTTGCCATCTTGGATATTGGGCTGCCCGGAGTCTCTGGCATAGAAGCTGTAAAAAAAATTAAATCTCATTTTCCAAACTGTCAGTGCATCATGTTTACAGTGCTGGAGTCGAATCACTACATATTCGAAGCATTGGCGAATGGGGCTTCTGGATACCTATTGAAGTCAAGCGGCAAGGAAGCTTTGGTGCGAGGAATCCACGAAGTTTTTGAAGGTGGATCTCCTATGACAGCATCCATCGCCAAGAAAATCGTCGAATCCTTTAGAAAAAATGTTGCAGCAGAAGCGATGCTGACAAAAAAAGAAATGGAAATCTTGCATGACTTAAAAGATGGATTTGCGTACAAAGAAATTGCAGCTAAGCATTTTATCAGCATCCATACTGTGAATACGCATATACGAGCGATTTATGAAAAACTACACGTACACTCTAAGACAGAAGCCATCAATTTGGTGTTCAAAACGAGATAAATCCTAGTAATTATAAATGCTAAACAATTGGGATTAATTTGGTTTTAGGGAAATAAAATAGATTGGCTTAGAACAAAAGTGAAATTGAAGTTTTACATTTACTGCATCAAAACATAGCGCGTCAAGGATCAAAACCATCATCGAAGATGAGTCTCTGAGCCAGATTTGCTGGCGTAAGAGACCGAAACGAAGTGAAGTGGTGGAGAGCCTGACCCGATCTCGACTCTAGGACGAGAGAGGGAGACGCCCAAAAAATAAAAATAGCATGATTTCAAAAATTCATATAGTGAATGGCCCAAATTTAAATCTGTTGGGGAGGAGGCAACCAGAGATCTATGGAGGGGTGAGTTTTGAGGAGTATTTGGTGGAATTAAGGGCGAAATTCTCGTTGTTGGATATTCAATATTTTCAATCAAATCACGAAGGATCCTTGATAGATTATCTTCAGGAGCATGGGTATGGAGATGGCGGAATCGTCGTGAATGCTGGGGCCTATACGCATACTTCGATAGCTATCGCTGATGCCATTGCGGCTATTTCTGCACCCGTGGTAGAGGTGCATATTTCAGACATTTATGCTAGGGAGGAGTTTCGGCACGTTTCATACATGAAGGCGAATTGTGTTCACTCGGTCGTCGGAAAAGGCTTGGGAGGATATGAGGAGGCTATTGCTTTTCTTCTAGCGTTTACTGCATAAAAAAGCCCCCTCGGTGGATACCGAGAGGGCTCTATTCTTACCTAAATTTTACTTCCTACTTATTGAGAAGTATCATTTTCTTCGTAGCTGTTCCCATAGGGGTCTTCAATTCATAGTATAAAACGCCATTGGCAGAAAGCTCACGGCTATCGATATCGATCTGGTTAAATCCTTTGTTGAAATCCTGCTTAACAGTCTTCAATACTCGGCCAGACACGTCGTAGATCGTAACACTTGCGTTAACTGCCTCAGGAAGGTTGAAGCTGATAGAAGTGAATTTATCCCAAGGATTTGGTTGGTTTTGGAATAATTCAAGCTTGCTAGCAACTGCATTTCCTTTGTTCATCAATTGCAATTCCAAATTGAACTTGGTGTTGTTTTCACTATAAGCTTCAGCAGAAACCAACTGAGAATTCATGTTGATCGCTTCGCTAACCTGGCTGGTTTTCAACGCTTTTAGTTTAAGACTAAAGAGTACTTGACCTTTCACAAAAGATGCAGCACCTTTATTATCCCAGCTAGTAGCAAGGATACCTTCATTCAATCTCAAGAACGTAAAGTTGTCGTCTTGAAGTGTGATGGCACCATTGGTATAACCTTCGAAAGCTACCAATTCAGGATTCAAACCAAGGGTAAACTGCATACCATTCAACTCACCAGAATTCAAGGTATAAACAGGGATCTCGATGGTCTCACCCGCTTGGATAACTTTTTCGTCGATTCCAAGTGTGTAAGTATTGTTGCTTCTTTCTTCGGTATTGTAAAGCTGTGAAGGCTGGCTGGTATTATTAACATCACCAATCTTGACACCTACGAACTCAACGTTGTTCATGCTTCCAGTAAGTGTAGAGATATTGTACACTTCTTGGAAATTTTCGCTTGCTGGGTTGTTGGTAGTGAATTGATAAGCTTTGTCAACGAATCTCCAAGAAGTATTTCTAGTGAAGTTTTCGATTTTTCTCAAAACCAATTTTCTCAATTCGACCAAGTCAGCAGAAGTTATATCGCCAGACTTATTGACGTCAGCTGCGATCATTTTGTAAGGTGTACTCAATCTTTCAGCACCTAGGATATGCTTTTGGATCAAAAGGATATCTTGTGTAGAAACACCATTCGTTGGCAACAAATTCTTCTGAGGAATAACCTTGTAAGAACCTCCAGTATTCATAGCTGGGAATTCGTAAGAACCCGATACATTGGTCTGAACAGAAGAATTTCCACCTTCCAAATTCACAGTAACTTGTTCTACACTTCTGTTGTTTTCAGTTTGGATAGAACCTCCTACAACCGCTCTACCTAACAATGTAGAACAATTGGCGTTGTTTTGGCAAGGGACACAAGTAGCTCCCATATTGTTTTGGATCATGATTCCTGTTTTGCAGAAGTCAGCATTTCCATTTTCATCGAAAACCCAAATATCAAGAGCCAAATAAGTTGGAGCTAAAACACCGTTGACCCATCTTCCACCAGAACAGCAGAAATCACCACAATTGAATGTTCTAAGCGTATCGTTGATGTTGCTTGAATAAGCAAATCTCAATCTATTCTCAGGAGTACAATTGTCAAATGAATGAGAATTGAATCCACGTGCATTTAAAGTAATAGTACCTGTTGTAGGCATCAATTCAGCGATCAATGCTTGACATACTGGAGATGGCTTTTTAGTCTCGACAACAGT
Organism: Saprospiraceae bacterium; assembly: GCA_016720635.1. Lineage (GTDB taxonomy): Bacteria > Bacteroidota > Bacteroidia > Chitinophagales > Saprospiraceae > JADKKF01. The sequence goes on along the minus strand of JADKKF010000005.1, from coordinate 119,102 downwards.
CACGTAGCACTCTTTGGTAGATCTATTACCACAACCATCTTCGACATTCCAAAATACACGGTGTCTTCCAACCGGTAGATTTCTTGTTATAGTAGCTCCATTACCAAACACATCATATGTGCCGTCATTATAAATATCTAATGAAGACAACCAAGTCAATTCACTTGCATCCGTGCAATCATCCGTAGCAGTACCAGTAAGTACTACATCTGCACTTACACAGTTATCATTAGCAGCAACCGTACGGTCTTCACATGCCACTACTGGTGGAACAGTATTCATGATTACGATTTCTTGGGTATATCTCCAAGTAGCATAACCTGCGCTTCCATCGATATAGTAAAGACCTTGAGGAGTAGGAGAACAGAATCTTCTGCACCAATCTACAACTTTCCAGTGTCTAAGAATCTTCTTGCAACCATTGGCCGTGCCAGACTGCATTCTGAATTCTTCATCGTCATAAGCCAAAAGTACTTGTGAACATCTGTCATCACCAGGGATATAAGGCTTTTTAGCCCAGAAAGGCAATGCACAAGTATCCTGTGGTCTAGATCCTCTTGTAGGATTAGAACAAGTAGCAGGAAGGCTTGTACAAGGATTGATCAAAGTGATGTCACCTGGCCAGTAAATATCGTGTTTCCAATCTTTCCACTTAACTTGGATCGTAGGAACATTAGGGAATGGTGGTGGTGGAACAGGAGTTACGTAATAGAAATTACACTCGTCTTCCCAAACATCCTCATCCCTTGATTCTCTATAAGGTAAATTGGTGGTGGTACTTGCCTCAGTCATAACTGCTGCATCATAACCGAAGAATGCATTTCTACTAGTAACCACGATTTTTTGAGTACATGATGTACGTACGCCGCTTCCATTCTCCACAAAAAACGTTCTTAAAATAGTCCCTCTACTACACTGTAAGTTGGTTGAAACAGATACATCAATACTACGCAATACACAGCCATTACTTACCCATCCGTCGAATCCTACAAAAGTTCGGACTCGCTGTGGTTCGCTATGGCCTGTTGCTGGGTTATAAACAAAAACTTCGGTATAAATAAATATACTATCTCTGGTGGCACCAGGGCCTACCACTTTTCCAAATTCATTGTATTTTCCTCCTACATTGTCAAGTGGATATCTACAATCAACCGTCAAATCTGGTGGACATTGTACTACTGGTGGAATTTTATCTTGTACGTCAACTACTACCATACATTCATTAGAATTTCCAGCTGCATCAAAAACTGTCAAAACAACCGTAACTGGAGTTGATGTTTCTGAACAACAGAATTCTAGATAAGTACGATTTTCATTGTAAATATGTTGATTCGTTTGTGTAAATACTGGTGCTCCAGCATTGCACGGATCTTGATTCATTTTTCTAACTGCAAATTTCTGTATAGCGCAGTTATCCCAGCTTCCGCTGTTTAAATCTGCCGCATTCAAACGTCCATATCCATGTTCATTCAATGCGACGACCGTATTACGGATACACACTGGTACTGGTTTCGTTAAATCATTAACAGTAACTACGTAAGAACAAGTGCTCTGATTGCCACAATTGTCATAAGCTCTGTATGTAATGGTATTATCTCCTCCTGGCAATGCAACTGTGTGCCCTTCACGAGGCATATTCGATCTAGCACCACCCGTATAAACTACATCTACAGAAACTGTACTACAAGAGTCAGAAACAGTAGGGAATGGTATAACATATGGAGCTGTACAATTGAAAGCACCCGTAGAAAGCGTAACATTGCCTGAGCAAGCTATCGATGGTGGGAATGGATCTTTGATCGTAATCAACTGATTGCAATTGAAAAACTGATCTGCACCACAGTTCCAAGCATTAATTCTCCAGGTTCTCATGATTTTTCTTTCACGACCACAAGTCAATTGAAGTATATTGTCTGAATAATCAACAGCGACATTACATGCAACATTCGTAGCACCAGGAGTCCACAATGGAATATTCCCAGCAGCATTCAAGATAGAAGGAACACCCGTCAAAGATGGATCTGGATTGGTTCCAACAGGAAACTGTCCACAAGCTATAGAATAGTCTGGGGGACATAACAACATTGTAGACAAATCAATTGATCTTACAAAAACTTTCAATGTACAAGGCTCAGAAGTATTTCCCTTAGCGTCTTTTGCTATAAATACTCTCGTATAAACTCTTAAAATACCTGGCTCTGTAGCACAGTCTCCTGGCCTAGAGTTGATATCAACAGTTGTCACTGTAATTGGTAGTGAACAAACTTCGGTAAAACCAGGCGACCATGTTGGAAGCTCCCAACAATTGATTGTAGCATCTGCACATGAAGAAATCACTGGTGGTAACTTATCCTCGATAAGCGCATAAGACCAACAAGTATTGGTGCTCGCCAAATCATGGATTTCTACAACCACTGTCCTACCCATATAGGCGCCAGCCCCTGTCCACTGCCAAATAGTAGCATTAGTGGCCAAAGAACCAGATTGAGCCAAAACAGCTCCTCCTACCGCATCTTTGATGATGATTTGGAAAGGACCGCCTGCGGGACATGGTGCCGCAACAGCAGAAACAAAAGTGTTAACATTTAGCCTAGCATTGCAATCATCTCCTAGTGAGATATTCGCATTGTGACAAGCTAAAGTACAAGAAGCCGCTTCCAACGAAGCAACTTGGGTAAAGTTTGCCACCAAAATCAACATTATGCTGTAACATAATGAGATCCAAGTGGGAGATTTGGACTGTCCAAATCTGAAGAACTCTGTAATCGTAGTTTTCTTCATGAGATCTTAGTTTTTAAGTAATAAAAAAAATGTTTCAAAAATATATCAAGAGCCAAAGGAAAAACTCCCCTGGAAAATGATCGAACCAAATACTCAAGCATTGACAAATCAAGTCAAACTCGAAAAAGCCTAAATAGTGAAATTATTTAAGGTAAGCCTATTAATTAACCTAGTTGGTATATTGTTGTAGTTCTCTAATTTCGTATTCGAAATGCTTTTACACATTTTTTATACATGATGCAAAATTATAATATGTAATCGGGATTTAAATACCACAAAAATAGTATTTTTAATACTGAAAAAATTATCATGGATTAACTATTTGATTATCAATCACTTACGTCATAAATAAATATTTGTGTTTTTCTTATACGACAGATTAGGATAGAAATTTTAACATAATTAGGTAGAATTCTCCTAGTTTTACCATTAAATGAAGGATTTTTTAGACAAAAAAAGTCATTATTTTAATAAAAAAGAAAATTAAGACCTAATTCGAACTTGAAATTGGACACATCGCGTTGGATAAAAAGAGGAAAAATGGGAATGGCTGAGTATTTTGCTTTGCTTTTCTTGGGTTTTTCTGTGGTTACGAGCATATTTTGCTATGCTGTTCTTAAAGATAAGACGCCTAACGCTGATGGACAATGTTTGCCCATCTCCTTGTCACCGATGATGTCAAAATATTCTTTTTTGAAAATTATAAATAATGAAGCTAAGCCAAAATCTATCGTATCTAGACTTCTCAAAGGAGAAGAAAGTCAAAACCAAGAAATCCCAATACTTTCATATAGCATCGAACGCGATACATTGTTTTATGAAAAAATGGTGCATTGGCAATCGGCCAAGAGTATTGAGGGGATTGTACCCAATATATCTTCGAGAAACTATCATATAGAATCTAGAACTTTTCTTTTCGGAACTGATAGATTCGGACGGTCCTTGTTGAGTAGGATACTTGTAGGTATGCGATATAGCCTCTTCATTGGATTTACTGCTGTGAGTTTATCTTTCATTATAGGGATGGCTATTGGCCTTTGTGCGGGGTATTTTGGCGGATGGGTCGATATTTTTCTAAGCTATATCATGAATATTGTATGGAGTTTGCCCACAGTCCTGTTCATTTTCGCAATTATTTTGGCCTTTGGTAAATCATTAGGTGTGCTCATATTGGCTATAGCGCTGACCATTTGGGTAGATCTGGCGAGAATCGTGCGTTCAATGTGCAAGTCCCAAAAAGAAACTTTGTATATCCAAGCTACCAAGGTGATGGGCTTGAGCTTGCCGAATATCTGGAGGCATCATCTTATCCCGAATATACTAGGTACGGTTTGGGTTATTTCATCCACGAATTTTGCTACGGCCATACTGATAGAGGCTGGTTTGGGATATTTGGGTTTGGGAATTGCACCGCCTACGCCTACTTTAGGGAATATCTTAAACGAGAATTTCACATTTGCTTTGGCTGGAAAATTAAATTTGATGCTAATTCCTTCTTTTTTTATAATATGTTTGGTACTTTCGTTCAATATTTTGAGCGAATATTTGAAGAAAAGTTTGTCTGCATAAAATACTTATTGTGACCATACATGAAATCACTACCAACCTATTAGAAAAGCACCATCAAATGAACTGTTTGATGGATGTCACTAAATTAATTAATAATAATTCCGCGTCAAATTTACTTTTTGATAAGTATTTTGAATTTTTAAGAAATATTTTGGGTATCGAAAAAGCTTGCTTGTATATCCCACGTGCCGATAGGTGGTTTGGTATCGTGAATGAATCCACAGATGTTTTAAGAGAACTATTCGATTCTCAAGACACCCAAGATATAAAACAACAAAAGCTCATCAGCTTGCCTTCACTTGTCGAAGGGTTTCAATCCATGGTGGTCGTTTTTCACAAAGAAAACCCAATCGCTTATGCCTTGTTTTCAGATATAAAAAAAGACACTTCGGAGGATAGAAGTAATTTTGTCATCACTCTTATAAATATCATAGCGGTCGCTATTGAAAATAAATTCTTATTCAAGCAACAATTAGATCAAGAGAAATACAAAAAAGAACTCGAACTAGCGAGTGAAGTTCAACAAATGTTGATTCCAAAATCGCTACCGACCAATAATAAGTTCGATGCATCTTCTATTTATAAGCCCCAGCAATCCGTTGGTGGAGACTATTTTGATTTTATCATCCTAGACGAGGATCGGTTTCTGATGTGTATAGCTGATATTTCTGGCAAGGGCGTGGCTGCTGCGTTGATGATGTCGAATTTTCAAGCATCCCTCAGATCTATGTACAAAAGGGTAAGTTCACTAAAAGAACTAGTAGAATTGCTCAATGAATCGGTGTATCACCTTACATTTGGAGAAAAGATACTTTCTTTTTTCGTGGCTGTTTTCAATCTGAAAACCAGAAAATTAAACTATGTAAATGCTGGGCACAACCCTCCTCTTTTAGTTCTAAAAGATAAAACCATAGAGCCCCTATCCACAGGAACAACCCTCCTTGGCGTATTTGACAAGTTACCTCCTGTAGAAGAGGGCGTATTTGATATCGGCACCCAAGAGGCAGTGCTCATCACATATACAGATGGATTGACCGATTTATCCAATTATAAAGGTGAATACTTTCCAGAACAAAGGGCTATCAATATCATTTTAGAAAACTTTGACGAGTGTGCATCGGTTATCAATAAGAAGATTATGAAAGAAATCGAGGATTTCGCACTTGACATCGAATATCCTGACGATATCGCCATTCTAACTTGTAAAATAAAATAGATGAAAGCCTTAGATATTATTGACCATACGCTTGTTCCTATTACAGAAGACAAACAGGTGAGAGATATCCTCTTATACAGTGAAGATCACTTGTGGAAGCATGTAGTCATACAGAGTGAATCTCATGAGTTCATCGGTATAGTTTTTTCTGACGACCTGTTAGAATTCGATGAAGAAATGCATATCAGTGAATTGCCGAAATACCTTTTTAACCAAACGCATATCCAAGACGAAGCCAATATATTCGAAGCATTACAACACCTGAGCGCTCAGTCTTTTCAGTGTATTCCGGTGATTTCCAATGGACTCGTTCTAGGCATCATCAGCATAGAATCTTTAGTCAAAAAGCTTGGGTCTCTATTCGGAGCTCAGGACCCTGGAGCCATCATCGTCCTCAAAATGGCCAAAATAGATTATTCTCTGCAACAAATATCTCGGATCATAGAGTCAGAGGACGCCAAAATCTTATCCCTTTGTATCGAACAGGCCACAGAAGCACAGTCCATATTGCTCATGCTCAAGCTCAATACCTTCTCTATCGATCGGATCATTGAGATTTTGATTGCTCACCATTATGAGGTATTTTCTTTTTATTCAGAAGAAGAATCACTATACAAGGCTCGGTACGATGCCTTATGGCACTATCTCAATGTATAGTTTTTAATAGAAATAAAGTATCTAATCAAAACGCGGTCTTATTCGACTACGCTAACCTTCAACATATTGGTCATTTTCCGAGAGTGCAAAGGCATGGTACCCGTATTTACAACATAGTCACCAGGACTCAATTCATTTTCCTTTTTCAATATATCTATAACGTCCGATATCGTCTCATCCGTCGTCGTAAACTTCGTATAGTGGTAGCAGCGAACACCCCAAACTAGATTCAGAGTAGCCAACATTTCAGGGATGTCTGAGAAAATATATATATTTGATTTGGGTCTATACGATGATATTTTGAAAGCCGTATATCCAGATTCTGTCATCCCAATGATAGCTTTAGCATTCAATTCATCAGCTGTCTTGGCCGCATTGAAACAAATAACATCAGACATAAATGTACTTGATTTTTCAACTGCCTTTGGCAATTTATCGACCATATTGTAGTAAATTTCTGCCTCCTCGATGATTTTATTCATCGCTTCCACCACTAGTATTGGATGCTTTCCAACAGAAGTTTCCCCACTCAACATCACCGCATCGGTACCGTCCAAAACGGCATTTGCTACGTCTGTGACCTCTGCCCTCGTCGGGCTAGGATTGACGATCATACTATCCATCATTTGAGTAGCCACGATGACCGGCCTTGCCCATTGAATACACTTCTTGATGATCATCTTTTGGATGGCTGGGAGCTTTTCAATCGGCATTTCCACCCCTAAATCTCCCCTCGCTACCATGATGGCATTGGAGACTTTGATGATTTCATCGATACGCTTTACAGCGTTTGGTTTTTCTATCTTGGCTATGATCTTAGCGCGGTGTCCCTTGCTTTCGATGATTTCTCTGAGATCTCTGATATCAGACTCTCTTTGTACAAAAGAAAGCGCGATCCAATTCACCATCGGTTGCTGCAATATGAAGTCAAGATCCCTAAGATCTTTTTCCGTCAAAGCGGGCATTTTCACATCTGTGTCAGGCAGATTTACCCCCTTATTGGATGAAATGCTCACACCGTGCAACACGACCAGCTTTACAGAATTTTTCTTATTCGTCTGCAATACTTCCAAGACCACCTTGCCATCGTCTAGCAATATTTTCTCTCCAATCTCTACATCCAAAGGGAATCTCTCATAGCTCATGTAGATAGCTTCTTTGGTCCCCAAACAAGGCGTATTGACGAATGTCAAAATATCCCCAGCTTGGATTGGAAAGGACTCTCCTTCTATCTTACCGATACGTATTTTTGGTCCCTGCAAATCACACAAAATCCCCACGTGCATCCCATATTTTTCGTTGATATTTCGGATATTATTCATGACCGCGAGGTGATCCTCATACGCCCCATGCGAAAAATTCAATCGAAACACGCTTACACCCGATTTTGCCAATGCTGTCAACATCTCTTCGCTGCTACAGGCTGGCCCAACCGTGGCTACGATTTTGGTATTTTGATGTGGATTTACCATTTGTATCTTGTTCATTTATTATTTTTTTAAGAAAAAACTCCTCACCCCATCTATGATATATGCCAGCATATCGGGCTTCATTTCCGTATGTATCGGCAATGACATCACTTCTTCACACAATATTTCAGTATTTGGCAAAGAGAAATCAGCCGCACAATACTGCGAAAAAGCTTTTTGCTTGTACAACGGGACGGGATAATATATCATCGAGGGAATTCCCAATTTCTGCAAATGCTCTTGCAGGGCAGCCCTTTGGCCTCCTTGAACACGCATCGTATATTGGTGGAATACGTGGGTCGTAAAAGATGCCGTCTGCGGAACCAACAATGCGTCGATATCTTCAAATGACTTATTATAAGCCATAGCCACCTCCCATCTTGCTGTGCAGTATTCGTCCAAGTATCGCAATTTTACGTCCAAAATCGCCGCCTGAATGCTGTCCAATCGAGAGTTCACCCCTACGAAATCGTGATAATACCGCACTACCTGACCGTGATTCGCTATGATACGCATTTTCTCCGCCAGGACATCGTCCTGAGTCATAATCGCCCCGCCGTCGCCATAGCAACCGAGATTTTTCGATGGAAAAAATGACGTACAACCAATCGTGCCGATCGTCCCTGATTTTGCCTTAACACCACTGGAAAACTGATAGTCCGCACCGATGGCTTGAGCATTGTCTTCGATGACCTTTAGGCCATATTTATTGGCTACCTGCATGATGCCCTCCATATCGCAGCATTGCCCGAACAAATGCACTGGCACGATGGCTTTTGTCTTGGGCGTGATCGCTTTTTCTATCAATTCGGGGGTAATATTCATCGTCTCGAGATCCACATCCACCATCACAGGCGAGAGTTTTAGCAAGGCGATGACCTCTGCCGTCGCAACATACGTAAATGCGGGTACGATTACTTCGTCGCCCTCTTCTAGATCCAAGGCCATCATAGCTATCTGCAACGCGTCGGTTCCATTGGCACATGGGATGACGTGTTTGACCCCTAGATACTCCTCCAAATTCACTTGAAATTCTCGTACAGACGGACCATTAATGAATGTCGCTTGATCTATACATTTCTGGATCCCGCGATCCACATCCTCCTTGATACGTGCATATTGGGACTTAAGGTCCACCATCTCTATTGGTCGTTCAAACATATACCTGATTTCGTTAAAACACAAACCACAAAGATAACAAAAAAACTACATTAAGTTCTCGCGAATATCCTCAATATTGGATATGCAGTCCCCCGCTCACGTCTTGAGACGAGATCGGGGTCGCTATGCTCCGGGCTCGCTGTTCGCTCGGCCACGACTTGTGGTCGTGTCTGACCTTCGGTCACCCTCCGCAGCGCTACTGGGCTTAGGTGAAAATAAAAATTGCCCCAACATCTCCAAGTCCGTCCAAAAACCAGCGATTGCGCAATGTCCCCGATCGTCGCAGTTTGTAACTGTGATGCAATATATCGACCATCGTGGATGGCAATAGTCGTTTGTATCCGATAGCTATCGGATAGTATCGGTTAATATTTTTATTCATAAATTGTCACAGGCTTCGAACATCGAAGCCCGTCCAAAAACCAGCGATAGTGAAATATACCCGATCGTCTCAGTTTCTAACTGCGATGTAATATATCTACCATCGTGGGTGGCATTAGTCGATTATATCCGATAGCTATCGGATAGTAACGGTTAATATTTTTATTCATAAATTGTCACAGGCTTCGAACATCGTAGCCCGTCCAAAAACCAGCGATAGCGAAATATACCCGATCGTCTCAGTTTCTAACTGCGATGTAATATATCTACCATCGTGGGTGGCATTAGTCGATTATATCCGATAGCTATCGGATAGTAACGGTTAATATTTTTATTCATAAATTGTCACAGACTTCGACCATCGAATTCTGTCCAAAAACCAGCGATAGCGAAATGTCGTGCAAAAGATGCGGATGTAACGCATTCCACGACTGGAGCGGTGCTAAGCCATCGCCTTTTTTGGGACTTGATTTTTGGGTTACTTTTGTATCAAGACAAAAGTGACAGAAAGCCGATGGACACAAGCAAAAGAGAAGGAATGAAAAAAAGCCAACGGAGCTCCTAGATATAGATTTAATCCTCAACTCTCCAAGTCTCCTAATAATATTTCCAGCTCGTTCAAAGTCATGGTGAATCCCTCTTTAAAGCCCATTTCAATCATTTTTTCCATGCGTTCAAGAGATTCGTTGTAGATGGCAATACTCACCTTGGTTATTCCATCTTGTTCGGCAAAACTCAAGTCCCAGATCGATCCTGGCAAATTTGGATTCTCATCCTTATCCGCAAAAACGCTCAAATACTTAAAATTGGTTTTCGGGCTGACGGAGGTATAATCTTGAATGGACCAACTTTCGAATCCCTCTGGGCTGACCATCGCATAAAATCTCCTTCCGCCTTCTTCAAAATTCATAAACTTCGTCCTCGAAATCCAAGGCTTAGGAGCCCACCACTGGTCAAGAATTTCTTGCTTGGTAAATGCATCCCAAACCTGGGTTAGCTCAGCCTTAAATTCTTTGACTATCAAGACCGATTTATTGGATTTGTCAATTATAAAGTCAAATTGTAAATTATTCATTTGTTCGTTTTTTTCGATATAATTTGATACTTTAAAAATTTTCATGTAGTTCCAATTTTAGTCTGAAGCTAACTTTCGATAGTATGGAATGTTGAAATGAGTGAACCAACCAACAAATTTTTAAGCCTCTTAGTTATGTTGCTTAATGTTTACTACTTTCGTTGGTTTTTGTCCGAAGATTATCTTTTTTTAGTCTTGAAATATCATACGCACAAGTGACAAACATTATTCTACTGCCCAATTGCAATGTTTAGTGTTCTTCCTAATCCAATTTCTATGATTCGAAAAAATGTTGACAACTGAATATCACTTTTGCCACTTTCAATTCTAGAAATATAACTTTTCTTAGTTCCAGTTTTGTCCGCTAGTTCTTCTTGGGTCATTTTTGCTTCTTTTCTGGCCTCTTGAAGCATAATGCCTATCCTAAAAGCCAACGAATCAGCATCAAATTTCGCTCGGTTTTCAGTACCAACTTTGCCCCTATGTTTGTCTAAGTGTTCTTCAAAACTTGTTAAATTATTCATACTTATTTTTTGGATTCAAAATACTCTTTTTTGAGTTTGTTCGCAACTTCTAATGGTTCTTTCGGTGTTTTCTTGCTCTTTTTCTCGATACAGTTTGTCAAAATAATCAGATTTCCACTGTCAAAAAAGCAAAAAATTCTAATAATCTTAAAGGTAGTTTTAACCCTGATTTCATATAATCCATCCGTTCCCTCAATATGCTTTAAAAACTTAATCGGTATTAGATCTACATGTTTTATGATATCCAAAACATAGTCTATTTTATCCTTAACCTTCTGTGACTGTATAATATAAAAGTTTTCAAAGTATTCACCATAAAATCCAATTCTTCGTTGCATAACACAAAGTTAACCAATTAGTGCACATTTTAGTTTATTTATATCGATAAAAAGCAATTAGCTCTTTATAAAGACCGTACGAAAAATCATCTTTATTGCATACAGTCTCTTAGTTTCCTTTTTACGCTCTTCGTCTTATCAATCAAATTCACCACTGCCCCCCATTTTTTCAATAAATAAAGGTCATATTAGTTAATTTTTCGACTACTTAATTCACTAGCAGAACCTCCAATCGTCGCAGTTTGAAAATGCGATGCAATACACTAGGACTTTGAAATTCTATCCGATCCGACACATTTCTAAAAAGTTTCTTTGCATCAATTCTCGGGTCGAAGTCACAGACTTCGACCATCGTGGATTTCTTCTTCAAATCGAACATTTACCGAAACCATTTGGTCTTCTGTTTTGAATATGATAAATTCAGATTTGATTTCAGGATTCTTTTGCTTATCCATTTTTAATTTATATAGCTAGTAATTGACTACGGCTTGACATTGTTTTTATTGAAGGCTATCTCATTAGCAAATTAGGCAAATTTTACGTAATTGTTGGTCAATTTCAGGTATAGGATTTTCTCCAATAGATGTTCGATCTCTCAAAAATAATTAAACTCCATTAATTCTCATTAATTATCCAATTTTATAAAACAAAAACATTTGTTATCGCTTTTCACCAAATAATTTTTCCAAATCTTTCTTTAAAATAAATTGGGTGAATAAAACAGGCACATTAGATCTGTAACTGTCTTGGATTACTGTAAAATAAACTCTATTTTCTTTGAATATAAAAATTCGGCAGATATGGTAATTTGATCCCAAACCAAATGTTTTATCTGAATTAAAAATTATTAAATTTTTAGAATTTCTAACTCGATCAAAACCAAGATCAAAACAATAATTATTCACAAGTTCTTTATTTTTATCTTGGCTAGAGTTTCCTAAAATCTCGGTAAGCCTTGTTTCTGTGGCTTTTCGATAAAGTATATATATGCAAAATATACTCATGAGAAAAAATAAATAATATTCGTTACCTGTTTTGTTTCTGTCCCTGTTTGGGTCAAAAAAAACTGCAAAAGGCAGAATAAATCCCCAAATGCAAATCAAATATATTGCCAACCTATCAAGCTTATCCAACCAATTTTCTTCAAAAACTAATTTTGCGCCGGATATACTTTTTTCAATATTCAATGCTTTAAGATTTCTCATGTTTTAATATTACCAACTCTCCCAAATATACAAATCAAATTGATTCTTGAATCTATTACAGCCTAACAAGTATCTCTTTAAATGCTGGAGGCTAGAAATTGGTCAATTTTTTGCTCGTTTTTCCCTAGCGCGTCAGCGGGTGGAGTGGTCTCGGAGCATCCTCGATGCGACGAGAGTCTCGACGAGTAGGAGAGACGGAACCCACGCAACACGCGACCCGAGTTCGTCCAAAGGATGGAGCGAAGGGGACGCCCAAAATAATATCAAGAAAAACTAGATGATTTGACACAGGAAGGAAACGGACTGCTTTGGTAATTTCTACATTAAAAGCCATATATTCAACCTATTGACTACCTTTGCTGTTCTATATCATTAATATTTAAGTCTCAGCCACGCCATCAGCCATCATGACCAAATTTTACGAAAAATTCGAAAAAAAGAAGCCTGAAAAAATCATCGAAGAACCTCCTCGCAAAAGAGCAAAGTCCGTGCGCAAAGAGGCTCAACCCGAGCTAAAATTCAAGCACCACGCAAAGTACGAAGATGGCCACAGCTTCCCTATGAGACTCAATAAATTCATAGCGCACTGCGGTATCTGTAGCCGGCGAGATGCCGTCGAATTGGTAAAAAAAGGTTCTGCTAAGGTGAATGGAAATACCATCACTGAGCCTGGCTTCGAAGTCATGGAAAATGACACGGTGCTGCTCGATGGCAAGAGAATTGAGCCCATCCAAAAAATGGTGTATATCCTCATGAACAAGCCCAAAAACGTCATCACTACGCTCAGCGATGAAAAGGCGCGCACGACGGTAATGGATATCTTGAAAAACAAAGTCAAGGAAAGGGTGTATCCCGTGGGAAGATTGGACCGAGATACGACGGGTCTCCTCCTGCTGACGAATGACGGGGATTTGGCACAAAAGCTTTCGCATCCTAGCCATAAAGTAAAGAAAATATATCACGTAGTCACAGATAGACCGATAGAAGAGTCCGATTTGGCGGCGATAAAAAAAGGTTTTGACCTGGAAGATGGTCCCGTAAAACCTGATAGGGCCTATATCATAGAGGGTTCGCAAGGGTATGAAATAGGGATCGAGATCCACGAAGGGCGCAATCGCGTCGTCCGTAGGATTTTTGAACACTTCAAGTATAAGGTCGTCCGGCTGGATCGCGTGATGTATGCGGGGCTTACAAAAAAAGACATCCCAAGGGGTTGGTTTAGAAACCTTACGCCGAAGGAGGTGATATTTTTAAAGCATTTTTAATTTATAAGAACTCCATGAGGATTTCTGCCATTGCAGCCATAGATCAAAAAGGGGTCTTGGGAAAAAATAATACCATACCTTGGCATTTGCCCGCAGACTTAAAGTATTTTAAGAAAATAACGCTAAATCACGCCGTGGTCATGGGATCAAAAACCTATGCATCCATAGGCAAACCACTACCCCATCGCACGAATATCATCTTGAGCAAAAATCCAAAGTATTCTGCTGAGGGCTGCTTGGTATTTTCTAGTCCAAAAGAAAGCATTGATTACGCTAAAAACCATGGTATAGAGGAGTTTTTCGTGATTGGTGGGGCTCAAATATTCAAAGCTTTTTGGCCCAGTATCACCAAAATATATCTCACCAAAATAGACACCATCGTAGAAGGCGGAGACACTTGGTTTCCATCTTTGGGTTCAGAATGGACATTGACAAATTCGGACTGTTTCACGGCTGATGAAAAAAATCCCTACGATTATTGCTTTTGTGAATACATAAAGCATAATGGGTAGTCCGATAAAACCCAAAAACAAGCTTTTTCTAGCCCATAGCCTTCTGGCTATGGTCGCGCTATTTTACGGAGCTAATTATAGTATAGCTAGTATTGTATTAAAAGAGACGAGTTTACCCCCAGCGGGTTTTATCCTCGTAAGAGTAGGCATCGCGCTGGTATTATTTATCCTAACCGCTCTGATATTCGTTAGGGAGACCATACAGTCCAAAGACCTTCTGAGGGTATTTTTGTGTGCAATTTTTGGTGTCGCCTTTAATCAATTGACCTTTTTTGAGGGTTTGCTTCGCACATCAAATATCCACGCTGCTTTGCTGATGACAGCCACGCCATTGCTGGTCCTGGTGTTTGCCTTGGTATTCAAACAAGAGAATTGGTCCAAATATAAATTTGCAGGGATTTTGATTGGCATGTCCGGTGCCGTTCTCCTGATTTCTAATGCTCAGTCGCAAGGACAAACATCCAGCATCATAGGAGATCTATTCATTTTCGTCAATGCGAGCTCATTCGCACTCTATTTGGTGCTCGTGAGGAGATTGATGGCAAAATACCACCCCATTACCATCACAGCTTATACATTTGCTTTTGGCTTCCTATTGGTATTGCCTTTTGGGTACCAACAATGTATGGACACTGATTGGTCGGCCTTCACGCATAAGCACTGGTTGAGTTTGGGTTTTGTGGTTTTTGCCAGTACATACCTAGCCTATTTGTTCAATAATGTGGCGATTCGGCTTACTTCTTCTACGGTGGTGAGCTCATATATTTACTTCCAACCCTTGATAGCGGGCTTTATCTCGATTTATTTTTTTGGAGAATCCCTTGAAATGTACCATATTTTAAGCATGGTTTTGATTTTTTGGGGCGTTTATTTGGTTTCTTTTTATGCTAAAAAAAAGGGAGTAAAAGCCAAAATCGATCAAAATCAAGAAGTTTTAGAATCTATACCCTATCAGGAATCATAATTCATTATCTATTGGTTTCTAATAGATTAAATGTAATTCAAATCCTTATGCGAACAAATCATTTTTTTAATCCGCTGAATATCAGCCATATATAAGCATTATAATTTTGTTTAATACGAAATAAATTTTTGTTTTTTTTCAAAAAAACTTGCTTTAAAATGATACGAGTTATGCGCAAAGGTTTGTACTTTTACCAGCGTAAAACAATATTTAACCCAAGATGCATGGAAAATAGTCATCACTCAAATAGTGTCATGAGAACACTGGCAAAGGAGTACGAAACCATGGTAACTCAGGGAGATGCCACCATTTTGACAGAAGATGCTTATCATCAGTTAATAACATATTACGAAAGTGAGTTGTTATTTGAAAGAGCTTTAGATATAGCCGATAAGGCCATGGAAGTATATTCCTTTACACCCGAATTTTTCATCAGAAAGGCAGACATTTTGCTTTCTTTGAAATTAGGGGATGAAGCACTCGATCAGCTGATAAAAGCAGAGGGAATTGCTCCTTCGGAGATACATATTTCCCTTGTCAAAGCTAAAACTTTAGCATTTCTGAATCGACAAGAAGAAGCGAAACAAATCCTAGGAGACCTCAAGTCTTACAATGATCCAGAGGTGTTGGCGGATGTCTTTATCGTGGAAGGATATATTCATCAATTGAACAAAGATTACGAGTCAATGCTCGAAAGTTTGGTCATTGCCTTGAAAAAATGTCCGACCAAGAGTTCCGCTTTAGAATCCTTGTGGATCGCTACTGAAGTTTGCCGCAAATTCAAAGAATGTGCTGAATTGATGACATTTGTCATCAACAACGATCCTTACAATTATCAGGCTTGGTATTATCTCGGTCATTGCTATTCCTTTATGTGTGAATACGAAATGGCGGTGGATGCGTACGAATATTCATTTATCATCAACGAAAAATTTGAATCGGCATACAAAGATTGTGCAGATTTGTGCTCAGAATTGAAAAAATATTCAAAAGCCATCAAATTTTATAAAGAAGCCATCGACACCTTTGGTCCAGATGCAGAATATTATTTCGACATAGCCTTTTGCTTATACCAAACCAAGAAATACAAGGACGCCAAGCGATATTTTATCAAATCCTTAAAATTGGATCCTTACAACGACGAGGGATTCTATTATTTCGGTCTTTGCCTTGCACACGAAAAAAGGTGGAATAGCGCCATTAATGCCTTGATGAGAGCCATTGATTTGGATGAAATGCGCGAAGAATATTACGCTAGTTTGGCCGATATCTACCTCAAATTGGGAGACAAGGCTAAGACAGAACAATATTTTCAAATGGCCATCGAATGTGGTCCTGAACAATCACAAATTTGGTTGGCTTATGCCAGATTCCTAGTTAGTGAGAATAGGCTCAAAGAAGCCATGAAAATATTGAAGGAAGCGGATGATTTCTCCGTTGGCGCGGATTTGCTCTACGGCATGGCGGCTTGCCTATACCTCAAAGGTAAAAACAAAAAAGCGCTGGATATGATGGCAGAAGCCCTATTGGAGGATTTCAATTCTTACAAAATCATGTTTGATTTCGTGCCTACACTCCAAAAAGATCCCGAAGTAAAGTCAATGATTGCTTACTACAGATCTGAATTAAATCTTTTATAACGTAAAACAATAAAATAATCCCGAGGCATTTAGACGCAAGTTTAAGTGCCTTTTTTGTTTATTCTTCTAGAACGTCCTGGCAGAGTTCTATCAATACCCCATCTACAGACTTTGGGTGAACGAAACAGACCCATTTGTTGTCTGCGCCTCGTTTTGGCTTATCGTTGATCAGTTTAAAACCTTGTTCCTTCAGATATTCCATAGATTTTATGATGTCCTTGACCGCGAAGGCAATGTGATGCACCCCTGGGCCTCTATGGTTTATAAATTTATTGACTGGAGAGTCCTCTTCGGTCGCACATACCAATTCTATTTTGCTCTCGCCTACTTGAAAAAAAGAAGTAATCACAGACTCGCTATCAACGGTCTCCATCTTATATGGACCTATGCCCAATAGTTTGGTATAGAGATCATTGGCCGCAACTATATCCTTAACGGCGATTCCTATGTGTTCGATTTTTTCTATGTATGGATCTTGCGACATTATTTGATAGAAACTGAGTTTTCGACCAATTTTCTCAAAGTATCTGAGAGGTTGTTGATGATATTTGCTTGCTCGGATATTTTTTGGCGGAGGATTTCCATTTCTTCCATTTGGCTAGGTGCTGATGGTGCATTGGTCACAGAATGGTCAAAATGTCTAAGTACAGACCGAACGTACCAAAGTTCTTGAATCTCACCCTTGTGTACCCTTATCGGCTTGTAAAAATCGTTGTCCGAACGCAGAACCAGCTGATTATGCCTTTGGAATTGGTTCGAAATCCGCTTGACGAACAAATCATTCATCGTGACTACTACATATACGTGATCATCCTTTACGTGCAAAAACTGCGAAGGCTCCACGTAGCTACAAATCAATTTGTCCTTGCTGAATAGCGTGGGTTCCATGCTATCTCCTGCGACGTCAAATGACCTAAAACTTCCATTTTGGTACAATAAATCTGGCAAACTATAACTATCCAGTTCCTTTAAAAACTCTTGATTCAACCGTTCCGCTGGATAACCCGCTTGGGCTGGATAGGGTACATGGCATATCCTTTCATTGTTGAGATTGTCGGTTATTACACTCAGTATTTTTAAGTTCTGGAGATTATCATTCTCCATCAATACTGTACCTTCACCTGACAAGATAAAGACGGGATTGAAATTAAACTTTTGGACACATTCTCTGAATAATTTCATGGGCAAATCTCGATTACCCTTGTAGATTTCATTCAGCGACTGGGGTGAAAAATTAAGCAATTGAGCCATGTGTCGAATAGACCTGATACGATTCTCTCGTTTCAGCGCCTCAATACACAATGCGAATCTTTCTGAAATGGTCTTCCCCATTTTAACCCAATATAATTAAATTTTCCGTCTAAGAATTTCCATATTTCTTGCAAATATATATAATTTATTTTTAATATGAAATAAAATTTTAATATTTCCATTATTCTTGCACCTTTCCCAACTTTTCTCTATTGCGTACTCGCACCACAGTTTTTGTGAAAACATATTTATATATATGTACTTTAAAATTTGGTCTAGTAATTATTTTGAAAATTGGTTTTGTAATTACCAAATATTATCATTAATTTTGTGAGACATTTTTTATTTTTTATTCCAAATTTTTCCCCATCATGAGTAAAAGAGCCATTCCATTAGTAGATTTATCCAAATTCATCGCTGGATCAGATGCCGATAAAGCTGATTTCGTAGCTCAACTTGGCAATGCCTTTCACACAGTAGGTTTCGTAGGTGTTATAAATCACGGCATTCCAAAAGCTTTGATCAATACCTTTTACGACCAATCAAAAAGCTTTTTCAATCGCCCTCTCGATGAAAAGCTAAAATATCAAGTAGCTGGTGGTGCTGGTCAAAGAGGCTACACGTCTTTTGGTACCGAACACGCCAAACAATCCACCGCTGGAGATTTAAAAGAGTTTTTCCAATTCGGTCAGGAAGTCACCGATGGAGATCCGATTAAGTCCATGTATCCTGAAAATGTGGTGGTCCACGACCAAAAAGAATTTACAGAAAGCGGTCAAGAGCTTTATAGACAATTTGAATTAGCAGGTAAAAATTTATTACAAGCCATCGCCTTGTTTTTGAACCTCGACAAGCACTATTTTGATACCCGCATCCACAATGGTAATAGCATCCTTAGGGCTATCCACTACCCTCCCATTACCTCCGAGCCCAATTCTGCCATACGTGCAGAACAGCACGAGGATATTAATCTCATCACACTCCTAGTTGGAGCATCCGCTGGCGGACTTCAGATTCTTACTTCTGAAAACGAATGGATGAACGTTGTGCCAGAAGGCGAAGAGATCGTGATAAATGTGGGCGATATGCTACAAAGATTGACCAATAATTACCTAAAATCAACCACCCATCGCGTCGTCAATCCACCGAAAGAAGAATGGCATATCCCTAGACTTTCGATCCCTTTCTTCTTGCATCCAAAGGCAGATGTGGACTTGACTTGCCTTCCAAGTTGCGTCTCAGATGCCCATCCAATTCAGTACGAATCCATCACAGCGGGCAATTATCTGAATGAAAGGCTGCGAGAAATCGGTTTGATAAAATAAAAAGGGTAATCTATAAACTTTTTAAGTATCTTTGTTGTCTAAATTGGCATCAATGATATGGTTGTTTTTTGACGTCGGCGGAGGTGAAATAATGCTTATTGCATTGGTCGTCCTCTTATTCTTTGGTGGCAAAAGATTGCCTGAACTGATGAAAGGTCTCGGCAAAGGTATTCGTGAATTCAACACGGCCAAAGCACACGTAGAGCAAGAAATTCGCGATGGCATCAAATCCACCGAAGACAGCTTAAAAGTCGAGGATGAGCCGTCTTCCACTTCCAATCACCAACAAATCATCTAAGCAATGGGAGGTTACCAATGGGTTATATTATTGATTTTGCTTATTGTCATTTTTGGTGGCAAAGGGCTCAATTCACTGTTTAAAAAGAAGCAATAATTATGGAAAATGTTTTTTTTCTTATGTTCGGACCTCAAGAATGGATCATCATTTTGATCATCGTACTTTTGTTATTTGGCGGTTCTAAAATACCTCAACTGATGAAAGGGCTTGGACAGGGAGTCAAGGAGTTCAACAACGCGAAAAAAGGAATTGACGAAGAAACCAAGCAATAGTCTTGATTTTTGGGCGTTCCCCCATACCTAGCGGTTTGGGGTCGGGCTGTACGAGACTTTTCTCGTCCTAGAGACGAGATCGGTCTCCCATCTTCGATGGTGAGACTATCTTCGATATCTCTCCCATCCCTAACGCAAGTTTCCTCTAATTTCCAGTTTTAGTAGTTTAGGACCCATTTTTCATAGGACTTCCTGAGATTGGACATTTTTTTCTACCAATATCAATTTCAATTTTTATTGACTGCATGTCGGATTCTTCCAAAAAACTTTATGTGGTGGTCGGCCCAACTGCCGTAGGCAAAACCCAATTCGCCATTGATTTGGCTTTATCACTAGATTCTTCCATCGTCAATGCCGACAGCCGACAAGTTTACACAGAATTATCGATTGGAGTAAATAAACCCTCAAGCCAACAGTTATCCCAAGCGCATCACCACCTCATAGGTCACCGAAGTATTACTTTACCCTATGACGTTTCCACTTTCGTCCAAGAAGCAACCGCTATTTTGACCCAGGAGTTCGAAGCGGCCAATACCTTGATTCTTGCAGGGGGAACAGGGCTTTATGTCAAGGCACTATTAGAAGGTTTGGATGAAATACCCAATGTATCAGAAGATATCAAAGCCGAACTTAATCTACGGCTCAAAGAAGAAGGTCTCGAAGCGCTCACAAAAATTCTAAAAGAAAAAGATCCAGATTACTACGAAAAAGTCGATTTGGCCAATCCGCATCGAGTCCTTCGTGCCCTAGGTGTTATAGAAACTTCGGGTACTCCATTTAGTACATTTTTGAACAAAAAAAACAATCCCGAGCATGTTTTCGATATCGAATATATTTATATAAACCAAGATAGAAACGAACTGCGAAAGGTTATCAATAAAAGAGTTGAGGATATGTTGGAATTAGGTCTAGAAGACGAAGTGTACTCCCTAAGAGAATATAGAGATTACGCGGCTCTTAGGACGGTTGGATATCAAGAGTGGTGGCCATATTTTGATGGGAGCATGACCCGACAAGAATGTATCGATCTGATCAAAATTAAAACAGGTCAATATGCCAAAAGGCAACAAACTTGGTTTAATAAATACATCCCCGTACCTTCACTTTCTCTTGAATCCGTGTATCAAAAGTATTTAGGTCGATGAATCAAAAAAAACCAAGCGAAAACCAAATTAATTTCACTGCCATCGTCTTAGCTGGAGGTATGGGAACCAGATTGCAGTCCGTAGTGGCCGATCGCCCTAAACCCATGGCTTTGATCAATGGCAAACCATTTTTAGCCTACTTGCTTGAAAGCTTAATCCAACAAGGGGCTGACGAAATCATCTTGGCAGTTGGGCATATGTCCGAAATCATAGCAGGTTTTTTTCAGGACAGGTTCTTGGATATTCCCATCAAATACAGCTACGAGGATGAACTTTTAGGTACAGGTGGAGCCATCAGACAGGCATTATCTCATTCCTCAAAGTCAACAAATATAGTTCTAAATGGCGATTCTTGGCTGGACATGGATTATCAAACTTTGGTGGAAGAAAAGACGGACAAAGACTCCCCAATGCGCCTTGTTTTGACTCCTATGACTAATTTTGATCGATATGGAACCGTCACCTTCGATGAATCGGGGTTGGTTCAGTCTTTCCAAGAAAAACAATTCAAAGAAGCGGGATACATCAATGCGGGAATCTACTTAATCGACCGCGATTGGTATCTTGCCCATAGCCCAATCGGCAAGTTTTCCCTAGAAACAGAACTCCTACCCAAGATGGTAGAACTGGGACTTCTGCATGCTACCGTTTTCCAAGGATTTTTTATAGATATAGGCATACCAGAAGACTACCAGAGAGCAAAAAGAATGTTCCTGAGTGCTTGGACCAATACCGCACCATGGTTCCTCTTCTTGGACAGAGATGGCGTCATCAACGAGAGAATCCCAAACCATTATATTCAAAATACAGAGGAATTCAAATGGTGTCTAGGCAACCCAGAAGCCATCGCTGCCTTATCTAAAATGGCTGAAAGAACATTCGTGGTAACCAATCAAGCTGGCATTGGCAAAAAAATACTATCCGAAGAGAACTTGGAAAAAATCCACGGATACCTCATTAGAGAAGTCGCATCCCTTGGTGGCACACTGGATGGTGTATTTTATTGCCCTCACTTGGCGACTGATCACTGTGACTGTAGAAAGCCACAAACAGGCATGGGATATAAGGCTTCAGAGATCTTTCCAGAAATCGATTTTACGAGATCTATTATGGTTGGAGATTCCATTTCGGATATTCAATTCGGTCAAAAACTGGGCATGGTGACTGTTTTGATACATACCAAATCCGATGAGTACGACCCCAACAGCATACAAATAGCCGACATACAGTGCGATTCTTTGGCTGATTTAGTAGATTTGATTTCTTTTTCGAAATAAAAACTTGAATTGTATAAGCAATATTTTCAGAAACAAACAGATGAAGGATAAAAAATTACTTTTAGAACAGACAAGAACGCTCTTATCTAGGCTCGCTGAATCACAAGAGGGGTCATTTTCCAAAAATGATATGGACGAACTGGTGGATGTTTTACATTTTCATGAAAATCAATATTATATCCAAGACAGTCCCCTAATTGCTGATTATGAATACGATAGACTATACAAGTATTTAGAACAAAAAGAACTTGAAAATCCTTCGCTGAAACGAATAGACTCACCCACCCAAAGAGTCAGCGTGGATCTCATTTCTGAGTTCAATTCGGTGCCGCATCTGAGCCCAATGCTATCTTTGGCCAATAGTTATGATGCCGATGATCTAAAAGACTTCGATGCCCAAGTAAAAAAGTGGACGGGAACTGAAAACCAAATCTTGCAATATGCAGTAGAACCAAAATTCGATGGTGGCACCATTTGCTTGGTTTATGATGAAGATATTTTGGTTAGAGCGGCCACCAGGGGCAATGGTACCCTAGGCGAAGAAATGACCCACAACGCTAAGCGGATGAATACCATCCCGCTCAGAGCTCTATTTTCAAAGTATGGTATAAAAAAAGTAGAACTCAGAGGCGAAGCGCTCATCCCTTTAGATAAATTCAAAGAAGTCAATGCACAGCGTGAAAAGGAGGGCCTTGAAATATTGGCCAATCCAAGAAATGCCGCCACTGGTGCGCTGCGTGTCAAAGACAGTCGAGAAGTAAGCAAAAGAAAACTTGAAGCTTTCGTTTACCAAATTTCATATATTGAATGGATCGACGAACCCAAGCCCTGGACCTTTCATTCCCAAGGGATAAAAATTCTTAACAACCTTGGTTTTAAAACCCCAGATACCAAGGAAATAATCTGCCAAGGAATCGAGGAAGTCATCGCCAAATGCGATTATTGGCAGTCGATTAGGGATGAATACGCTTACGAGATCGATGGGATGGTTGTCAAGGTGGATAGCCTCGCGCTGCAAGAAGAAAGCGGTTATACAGCCCATCATCCTAGATGGGCGATAGCCTATAAATTTAAGGCGAAACAAGCGACCAGCAAGCTTTTGCAAGTAGAATTTCAAGTTGGGAAAATTGGATCCATCACGCCCGTAGCGAAGATAGAGCCCACTCCAATAGCAGGAGTGACTGTATCGTCCATCACACTGCATAACGAAGATTTTATCCGTTCAAAAGATTTAAGGATAGGAGATACAATCTTGATAGAACGAGCTGGCGATGTGATCCCCTATATAGTGAAGAGCTTTCCCGAGTACCGCACAGGGGACGAAACTTTGATTCAATTTCCCACACATTGTCCATCGTGCAATTCAGTTCTTAAGAAAAACGAATCAGAAGCTGCCTGGAAATGCGAAAACACGCTATGTCCCGCCCAAATACTCCAGAGGATAATCCACCACGCATCTAAGGATGCGATGGACATCGAAGGACTTGGAAAATCCATCATCGAGCGATTCAATGAACTTGGCTGGATTCAAAATATTGCAGACATATATCGCTTGGATTATACCAAGATTGCTGAACTGGAAGGATTTGGTGCTAAATCTGCTGAAAATCTTAAAAATGCCATTGAAAAAGCCAAAAACAATCCCCTGCAAAGGCTTCTGTATAGTTTGTCGATACCGTTGTTGGGGCAAAAAGCTTCTAAGACTTTGGCTCAATATGTCGAATCCATATTCGATTTTTGTGAATGGCAAACAGAGAATTATACAGCCATCAAAGATATCGGACCTGTCCTAGCGGGTGAAATGGAGCGCTTTTTTTCGAATGAAACTCAAGTCAATTTATTGAAAGAATTGGCAGAGTTGGGTGTAAATACCCGACAACTGGACGAAGATAAGCCACATCAATTCGATCAAGAAAATGCTCCCTTGCTTGGGAAAACGATACTATTCACTGGCAGCTTAAGTATGGATAGAAAAAAGGCTGAAAAATTGGCGGAGACCGCTGGTGCGAAGAACATCAGTGCTGTGAGTAAAAATCTAAACATACTCGTAGTTGGGGAAAATGCCGGTTCCAAACTGACCAAGGCACAAAGTCTTGGCACGGTTGTAATTTGGACGGAAGATGAGTTTTTAGAGGCGATAAATTATAAATAAACCAAAAGCACAAACATTAATGGTGTAAATATTGTATTAAATACCAATTCAAAGAACAGAAACAAAAAAATCAAAAGAAAACATGGCGGATACGGAGAAAATACAAGTTAGTGATTTGAGTTTTATAGGTTATATCAACAAGGATGAAATCCAAGCAAAGGTTTCTGAAATTGCAGCGAGGTTGAATGAAGATTATGCCGATAAAAATCCCATGTTTTTGGTCATTTTGAATGGTGCGTTTATTTTTGCGGCGGATCTCATCAGGCAGTTTAACCACGATTGTGAAGTTAATTTTATTAGAATAAAATCCTACCACAATACGGAATCTACGGGCAATGTAGAAATATTCATGCCCCATGAAATCCCCTTCGAAGGCAGGCATATTGTTATCGTGGAAGATATCATTGATACTGGGAATACCATGGCTGCATTTTTGCCAGTTTTGCATTCAAAAAATCCAGCTTCGGTATCTATTTGTGCATTCTTAGTAAAGCCTGAAGCACATATGCACGATATCAAGACCGAGTATCCAGGTTTCGTAATTCCGAAAAAATTTGTCCTTGGCTATGGCCTTGATTACAATGGCTTGGGCAGAAATTTGGCCGATTTATATCAATTGTCAAAATAATTCTACCTAGTAAAAAAAGCAACAGAGCGCATGAGCGGGTGGAGTGGTCTCGTCCTGACGAATCACAAATGAGGAAGGACGTGAGTCTCGACTGCAAGGCGAGACGGAACCCACGCAACACGCGACCCCAATGTCGTCTTTAGACGAGAGCAGGGGGCATGCCCAAATCTTAAAAATAGCTTACTTTTGTGTATAAAATAATCTTATTTTGTCTAGACAATTAATGCTTTTGGGTACCGGGACATCGCAAGGCGTGCCTATCATCGGGTGCGACTGCGAAGTATGTGTATCTACCGACCCTGCGGATAAACGGCTCAGGACTTCGGCGCTTTATTCTGAAAATGGCGTAAACATTTTGATCGATGTGGGCCCAGATACGCGGCAGCAACTGTTGAGAGCAGGGATATCACACCTCGACGCCATCATCCTCACGCACGAACACAACGACCACATCATTGGTCTCGATGAAATCCGACCATTCAATCATCGTCAAAAAAAAGCGATGCCGATCTATGCGTTAAAAAGGGTTTTTGATGAACTTTCGAAGAGGTTCAATTACGTTTTCGATCCAGAGCCATACCCAGGAGCTCCAAAAATCGAAGTACATGAAATCAAGCCTTATGAACGTTTTGAGATAAAAGGTGTCTCCATTATGCCCCTGTTGATCATGCATGGAGATTTGCCGATTTTAGGGTTTAGATTTGAAAATATTAGCTATATCACAGACGCGAAAATAATACCGACCAAAAGTTTAGAATTGGTCAAAAATACGCCACATCTAGTACTCAATGCGCTGCATCACGTACCCCACAATATGCATCTGAATTTGATAGAAGCCCTTGATCTTGTGAAGGTTATAAATCCTGAAAAAACGTATTTGACTCATATGAGTCACAAGATGGGACTTAGTAAAGTGATACAACCCCAATTGCCCGATGACGTCGAATTGGGTCGAGATGGACTATTAATTATCTGCTAAATTCCTTAAATTTGCCAATAAATAAATAAAGTCAATATGTTTGAAATAGACCCGAAGACAATATCTACTAAGGACTTGCATCAATATTTGTTGGCTTCAGTAGCGCCTCGTCCTATCGCATTTGTGAGTACGGTTGACAAGGATGGAAATAAAAATTTGGCTCCATTTAGCTTTTTTAATGCCTTCAGCAGCAATCCGCCCATACTGGTATTTAGTAGCAATAGGAGGGTTGAAAACAATACCACAAAGGATACGCTCAGAAATGTCATCGATACGAAAGAATGTGTCATAAATGTGGTTTCACATCGGATAGTAAGGCAGATGACCTTGGCCTCGATAGAGTATGATAGCTCCATCAGTGAATTCGAAAAGGCTGGTCTGACGCCTATCCCATCCAAATTGGTCAAACCATTTAGGGTAGCTGAATCTCCCGTACAGATGGAGTGTAAAGTTGAGGATATCATAGCCTTGGGCAAAGAAGGAGGAGCTGGACATTTGATCATTTGCAACGTAGTTTGGATGCATATAGACCCCTTGGTATTGGATGATGAAAATAGGATAGATGTGCACAAAATAGACCTAATGGGACGAATGGGTAGGGCATTTTATACTAGGGCAAGCGGAAGCAGTATCTCGAAAATAAATCAACCTTTTAAGCAAATGGGAGTCGGTTTTGATACCCTGCCACTGAGCATAAAAGCCAATCCATATTTGCGAGGAAACCAAATAGCCGAGATAGCAGCCTTAGAAGAAGTTCCAGGAGAAGAATTTGTAAGTAACTACTTGACCAAGGATGAACAATATTTGAGACTAAAAGGAGAAGGCAATTTTGAAACTTTGTCCGCCTACGCTGGTTTACTTATAGGCGAAGGCAAAATCAGAGAAGCTTATGCCATATTAAAGGATATTTAAAAATAAAAAAGAACAAAAAATATGAATTTAAAGACTGTATATATTGTAGCTGCTAAAAGGACTCCGATTGGATCATTTGGTGGAAAATTTGCAGGGTTATCTGCTACTGAATTGGGTGCAAAAGCCATCCAAGGCGCAATGGCAGCCGCCAATATCGCCAAGGACCAAGTAGATGCAGTATATATGGGAAATGTCGTATCAGCTAACCTAGGCCAAGCCCCGGCAAGGCAAGCAGCAGTTGGAGCTGGAATCGACTACGCAGCTAGATGTACTACAGTAAACAAAGTTTGTGCCAGTGGAATGAAAGCCATTGCATTAGGCTATCAAGATATCGTTTTGGGAGATGCCCAAGTAGTAGTAAGTGGAGGG
Organism: Saprospiraceae bacterium; assembly: GCA_016720635.1. Lineage (GTDB taxonomy): Bacteria > Bacteroidota > Bacteroidia > Chitinophagales > Saprospiraceae > JADKKF01. Next base: position 91,737 of record JADKKF010000005.1, on the reverse strand, counting down.
ATGGAATCTATGTCCAATATCCCTTTCTATGCCTCTAAAATGAGATGGGGCGCAAAGTATGGCCATAGTGAGTTTTTGGATGGATTGCAAAAAGACGGATTGACAGATGCCTACAGTCTGACCCCAATGGGCACCTGTGCGGACGCTACTGCTACAAAATATGAGATATCTAGAGAGGACCAAGATCGATATGCCATTCAATCATATACAAGGGCTAAAGAAGCCACAGAGGGTGGTAGATTTTTTCAAGAAATAATTCCCATATCCCTACCTCAGAAAGGCAAAGATGATCTTGTTGTTTCCGAAGACGAAGAATTTCGCAATGTCAATTTTGATAAAATACCAGGATTAAGAGCTGCTTTTTCAAAAGATGGTACCGTAACTGCCGCCAATGCTTCTACGATCAATGATGGCGCTACTGCACTTATCCTTTGCGACGAGGACTATTTGAAAGCACATAATCTTAAGCCCTTGGCTAAAATCCTAGCCTATGGCGAGGCTGAACACGAACCTGAATGGTTCACGACAGCACCCGTAAAAGCTGCAGCTGTTGCCCTTAAAAAAGCAAATCTTGCGATTTCAGATATTGATTTTTTTGAAGTAAATGAAGCTTTTGCCGTGGTTACCATGGCGTTCAACAAGGCTTATGATCTGCCAGAATCAAAGGTCAATATAAATGGTGGTGCCGTAGCGATTGGGCATCCACTGGGTTGTTCTGGTGCAAGAATAGTTTGTACCTTGGTTCATGTTTTACAACAACAAAATGCAAAATTAGGACTCGCTGCGATATGCAATGGTGGCGGTGGGGCCTCGGCTATTATTATAGAAAAATGCTAATATTATAAATATTTAAAATTCTTTGGTAACAATATATTAAAGTAAAGTATCTTTACTTTATGCTTATATCAAGAGAATATTTTTGGAGAAAAGTCATTGGATCTGCGATTCTTTTTCTTTGGGTGGTATTATTTATCCCATTTTCAGTCCGTGCACAAGAGTTAATAATTGATCCTTCTTTGGTCAATTTTGACTCCAAGAGTTTCCCGACTTACCAAATATCAGCCAGTGATTACAGTTCATTCCAAGATCACAACCAAAAGCTTCCCAATGGCGTATTTTCGTTGCCAAAGCGTGTTAGTATTTCTTCAAAAAATGTAGAACACGTACAAATCATCGGAGATCGAAAAGTAATCGCATTCAATATTCAAATGAAAGATGCACTTGGATTTGCTTTGATATTTGACAATATTCGCCTTGGAAACCGTGGAATATTGACGTTGATGAGCGAAGACAAATCACAACAATTGGGTGGTTTTAACGCATCCCATATAAAAAGTAATCAATTCATGCCGGGCTTGTTTCGTGGGGATAATGTAACCATTTTCTATTCAGAGCCTATTGAAAACAAAGATTTTGGAAGCTTTGAAATATCTCGAATAGATCAAATATTTGACAACAGCGCCTTGGCCAAAGCTCAATTTACAAAACCCAAAGATTTATTGGAAAAACGAGACTTGGGTTTTAATTCCTCCTTGTTTTGTAATAAAAACATTAATTGCCCAAGTGGTGCGCCCTATAGGGATGTTCAGAGGAGTGTCATGCGTATCATAGAAGTATTCGAAGAAGGGATAGGATTCTGCACAGGAGCATTGATAAACAATACAAAAAACGATGGAACTCCATACGTACTGAGTGCCAATCATTGTCAAGATGGGCTCACACCACTGTATCATTTATGGCGATTTGATTTCAATTATGAGGCTCCAGAATGTTTTAATCCAGCTTTGGAACCTGCTTTGAAGACAATTTATGGTGCCCAATTGAGATCCAACCATCAAGGTACCGATTTTATGCTGGTAGAACTATCCAGCAAGGTGCCTCCAAGTTATAATGTATTTTTTGCAGGATGGGATCGAAGAAACTACCCTACCCCAAAAACTACGGCGATGATCCACCATCCATTTGGTGATATCAAGAAAATATCTATCGATCGAAATCAACCTTATATCTATGCCGACACGATCAAATGGATAGGCTTTGCTCCTACTTTGCCGTTTACACATTATTCGACCGATTGGGATGAAGGCACGATGCAACCAGGATCATCGGGAGCTCCATTGTTCAATGATTTTAGTAAAATAATAGGACAATTGCATGGAGGAGGGGCGGACTGCGCATTTAGTTTTAGATCTTTTTTTGGAATTTTTAATATTTCTTGGAATGGCGGGGGGACTCCCTCTACTGGGTTGAAAACGTGGTTGGATCCTATGAATTCAGGCAAAGACACACTTATCGGCATCGAGAATCCCAATACTATTGGATACGCCAAAATAAGACTTCGCATCATCACACACGATTCTATAGGAATCCCTAATCTACTGGTTGGGACTGGCTCAAGTCTAGGTGTAAAAGTCACCTACCAAGGGAATGGCTATTATGTATTGGACTCTATTCCACTCAGTTCCAGCATCACCATCTTGCCTACCCGAGATACTTTAGCCAAAAATGGCATTACGATACAAGATGTTGTACTCACCCAAAAACATGTGTTAGGTGTGACAAACTTAAGCTCTTCTGACAAAATATTGGCTGCCGATGTGTCTAATGACCAACGCCTATCTGTGGCTGATGTACTTGAATTGAAAAAGCTACTTTTGGATAAAATTACTTTTTTTGTAAATAATGCCTCTTGGCGTTTTGATCCACCTTTGGTCCGTATCAACAATATTTTTTCCGATGTATCAGATATAGTTATATTTGGCACCAAAATAGGAGATGTCGATTATACACGCGATGTGAATCACTAGAACCAAAAGAGAATTTGAAAATATTATCCTAATTTTTAGTGAAAATTTCATTTTTAGTCGTGAATCACATCTTTGGATATCAAATTTTGGATTTTTTTTTATATAAAATAAGTTTTTTTTAAACGAACATTGAAACAATTAAATATAATTACTTACCTTTGTGCCCCGAATCAATTACATTCAAAGTAAAAATAATAAAGAATTATGGCTAATCATAAGTCAGCTAAGAAAAGAATCAGACAGATCGAAAAAAGAAGATTGCTGAACAGATACTATAAAAAAAGAGCTAGAACAGCTATCAAAAATCTTCGTGCCTTAGAAGATAAGGTAGAGGCTGAAAAGTTTTTACCAAAAGTTATCTCTATGGTGGATAAATTAGCTAAGAAAAATTCTATCCACAGAAACAAGGCTTCGAACCTTAAGAGTTCGTTGATGAAGCACGTGTCTGCGCTTTAAGATATTTCTATTTTAAAAATATACTGAAGCCCTGATCCTTAGATTGGGGCTTTTTTTTATGCTTGATACGATTATGCAATTTGATATTTTGACCAGTAGTAAGCGCTCTAAAGCAAGAGCTGGAATCATCCAAACTGCTCACGGACCCATCGAAACGCCTATTTTTATGCCCGTTGGAACTGCTGGTACGGTCAAGGGAGTTCTACAAAGAGATCTTAACGAAGCAGTAAATGCACAAATAATATTGGGCAATACATACCATCTATATTTAAGGCCCACTACTCAAATATTAGAATCCGCTGGAGGACTGCACAAGTTCATTGGTTGGGACAAGCCTATACTTACAGATAGTGGTGGGTATCAAGTCTATTCTTTAGCCCATCGAAGAAAAATAAAAGAAGAAGGAGTTACTTTTAATTCGCATATCGACGGTTCTAAGCACTTTCTCTCGCCTGAAACCGCCATGGACGTCCAAAGAAGTATTGGTGGTGATATCATCATGGCTTTTGACGAATGTACGCCCTACCCCTGTGAATACCATTATGCTAAAAAGTCCATGGATCTGACACATCGATGGCTCAAAAGATGTATAGAGCGTTTTGACAGTACGGAAGGCAAATACGGCTACAATCAAACGCTTTCACCAATCGTACAAGGCTCTGTTTATAAAGACTTGCGAATCGAATCTGCAAAATTCATAGCCGATCAAGGTCGTCCAATGAATGCCATAGGTGGGCTTTCTGTGGGTGAGCCCGCCGAGATGATGTATGAAATGACCGATTTAGTGACCGATTATTTGCCATTGGACAAGCCAAGGTATCTCATGGGCGTCGGTACACCTGCCAATATATTAGAATGTATAGAATGTGGCATCGACATGTTTGACTGCGTCTTACCATCGCGAAATGCTCGACACGGACTTCTTTATACCATGAATGGGATTATTAATATAAAAAATCAAAAGTGGCGTACTGACTTTGGAATGATCGATGAGACTTTGGATAATGGAGTCAGCAATGTTTACACCAAGGCTTATTTACGTCATTTGATGCAATGCCAAGAGTTGTTAGCCTTTACGATAGCTACCATCCACAATCTCAGTTTTTTTCTTCATTTGGTAAAAACGGCCAGAATTCAAATCTTAGCTGGCAATTATGAGGAATGGAAAAAAGCCATTTTACCGAATGTCTTAACAAGACTTTGAGTTTCCGATTGCTATAATTACATAATTTTAGTAAATTTGATGCCTTGATTGAAATTATGTTTTCACGATTAAAAATTATTGACCGTTTTATCATTGGCAAATTCGTCAGGACTTTTTTGTTTACCTCTCTATTATTCTCCCTGATTGCCATCATCATCGATATAAGCCAAAAAATCAAAGATTTCCTAGTAGAGGACATCACTTGGAAAGAAATTCTGTTCGACTATTACCTGAATTTTGTCCCAAATATCAACATGCTCCTATGGCCGTTATTCATCATGATTTCGGTTATATTTTTTACCTCCCGAATGTCCAAAGAATCCGAAACCATAGCCATCTTTCAAGCTGGGTTGAGTCTTCCGAGGTTCTTAAGACCTTACTTGATTACTGCGGGCTGTATATGCTTGATTCACTTGATATTTAATCACTACATTCTGCCCATCGGCAATAAGAAAAAAGTAGCGTTCGAAAATAAAATTTACAAGCGAAACTTAGATCAGAAAAAGCTTTTGGACATCCACATGTTTATGGACCCTAAGACCAAAGTTTATTTGAAAAATTTTAGGGTAGAAGACAGTACTGCATTTGAGTTTAGGATTGAGACATTTGACGATAAATCTAAGATGGTGTCCTTGCTCAAAGCCGCGAGTGCCACGTATCTCCCTAGTAAAAATTTATGGAAACTCCAGCAATACACCATTAGGCGAATCGATGGACTAAACGAGTATTTTTATTCGTCCAGTACACCCAAAGATACGTTTATCGACATTAAACCCAAGGATTTTGTCCGTTATCGCAATGTAAATGAAAGCCTCACTTCGTATGAATTGCAAGAACTCATACAAGAAGAAAAAAGACGAGGCATAGGGAACGGGAGAAATTATGAAATTGAATTTCATCGTCGCACTGCAGATTCCTTTACAATAATTATTTTAACCATCATTGGTATGATTGTCGCATCCCGCAAAGTACGCGGTGGGATGGGTTTGCATATAGCTATCGGAGTAGGCGCGGGGGCTTTGTTTATTTTATTGTCGAAATTCTCTCTGACATTGGCGACCGTCCCTGGAATTCCAACCTACCTTGGGGTTTGGATCCCTAATTTATTATTTATGGGGTTTGCCTATTATTTGTACAAAAATGCTCAAAGTTGATTTTATTTGAATTAATAAAAATGCTTTAAATACCCAATCACGAAGGTGCACAAATAGAAATTTTCCTCAGCTCTTTCAAAAAAATATTAGGCCGCAGCATTGACGCCTAGCCATATACTTATACATATACAGAACCCACTCTGGATTCATGATGAATGCCAAGATTAACCTTAAGAATACCATATTGGTATCACAAGCTATTGCGAAGCAATAGCAACCAAACTAATAAGATCCAATAAAACCGCAGTATAAAATTAAATTATACTCGAGCTGTTTTTTCCTGATTATAATAATTCTTTTACAGCTGTATTGGCGATTTCTACTTTATCATAGCTGATGCTATAATGTACGTATTTGCCTTCTTTAGAACATTCTAAAAGACTACGTCTTTCATAATTTTTAAATGTTGGGAAGTAATAGACTGTTCTAGCTTAAGTGTGCTGTAAATTTTGTTGACATTTATTGATTTGTGTCTGTCAATAAATTCCAAAATTTTAAGTCTAACAGGGTGTGCAAGTGCTCGCATGAGGTTAGTGGAGTACTCGAGCTTCTCCAGATTGAGTGCAATCTTAGTTTTCTTCATTGTAAGAACCTTTTGTAGTTTTAATAAATTAAGTCACCTTAGTGGCACAAATATAATAATTATTTTTAATATAAAAACTTTTTGGCAAAAAAAAACTGCAAATTTTCACTTGCAGTTATTTTCTTATTGGAATCTAGACGATACAATTTTATAACTTATTCCCAATAGCTCGAAAGATAAATCCACCAGCATCAGCAATATGTAAAATGCTTTGTACTTGTAATCATCCCATCGTTCTGAATCAATAATAAAACTTAAGTGCGTAATACACCTTCGGAGCTTAAACGTAAAACCACGTACTTTTCGTATTCGCGACTTTACCTGCTCTGTATTGCATCAGACTAAATGGCCAACTCCTCAACCAATTTATTTATTTGGGTTAATCTACCGCGATCAAGGCTATAATAAATAAACTTACCTTGTCTGTCTGTGATGACAACTCCAGCTCTTCTCAAGATTGCCAAATGCTGAGATGCTACGGATTGCTCTAATCTCAATTTGATATAGATATCTGTAACAGTCATCGTATCGCTGTCTTCCAGAAGATCTACTATCCTTTGCCTCAACTTGTGGTTGACGGCTCTCAATACCAATACGGCCTTTCTCAACATGGAATAATCCAATTGAACTTCTCCTCGGCCATTTTTAAGATTTACTAAATCGTTTTTTTGTTTTCTCATACCAAAACATTTTACATTTTATCAATATGTGTTTTAGTATCCAAGATTCGTGCCAAACTCTATTAAAACGTTAATTATTTTTTAAATATTATTAAATTTTATAATATCAATGTATAAGTGGCTGATTTTCAGTGAGTATTTTTTTTGACATTGTAACTCTCGGTTCCTTAAAATAAATGGGATTGAAGGATTCGATGGGAGTAAATCGAGATTCCAACCAATACTCATGAGAAATTTTCTCCAGTAATTCGGCATCGGGGATGATTGCTAAATGCATTTTACCATGTGGTGGTACCGCACCAAATATAACTTCAATCTCCCTATTTTCGGTTAACAAGGCTTCTACGCCCTCACTAGAAATATGATGAAATGGCGAAACATCATTAGCGCTTTGTCGGGGATATATTCTATAATAAAAATGCTCTGGGCCACCTTCGATGAGCACAATCGCTGTTTTTTGATCCGATTGTAATCGTCGAGTGCCTTCGAAATATATGGCATCTAATACATCTATAGCTATGATGGGTATGCCTGTGGCCAATCCGTATCCCTTGACAAATGACGACCCCATCCTCAGTCCAGTATATGGCCCTGGGCCCTTATAAATACTTATCGCAGAGATATCTTCTCGTCTAATCTTTGAATCCTCCAAGAATTGGATAAAAAATGGAACCAAATCAAATCCCTTTTGCATGGAGGGGCCCAATGTCTTGGATGCTATGGCTTTCTTCTCAGAATCAATAGCCGATATGGAGGGATTAAAACAAGGATCAATGCATATTAACATCTATTATTTTTTCAAAATTTTTTGATATTTGGACTCGTTGGACATCACTTGGATAGCTTCTGCCACTTCTTGATCGTGCGTAACGGAATATCTCAGTTTACCTTTTTGGAGATAATAGCGAGATACGATTTCCTTTTCTAACAATTGGGTAATAACGTTTCTATTAATATCCAATTTTTTTCGTTTGTCTGCTATAAGGCGGTCTTTGATTGATTTTATTTCTACGCTCAGCCCTTCAGAGAGATTTATATCTTTTGCCTCTTTCAAGAATTTAGAAAAATGAGACTCAGCTTCGCTTTCGAATTTATTGTCATCTTTCAATACGAATTGCTTAAAATCTTCATAATCCTTAAACTGAAATGAATCAGGAGACGCGATCGTTTTATTTTTCAAAACAAAACCAGTAGCATACTTAAAGATTAAGTTTTGCTGATTAAGTTTCTCGACGAAATCAATTTGGTCGGGTGTGCTCACTAAGATATCTGGAGTCACTCCACCGCCATCCAAGACCTTCCTGCCACCTTTGGTCTTGAATACAGACCTTAGACTGTCGGGGATATTGACGGGCTCTCCATCCTTGTAAGATACCGCTTGAATGCAACGGCCACTAGGTATATAGTACTTGGAAGTGGTAATCTTTACCCTGCTATTGTAGCCGATATCATAAGTATTTTGGACGAGTCCTTTGCCATACGAACGCTGACCAATGATGACCCCGCGATCGTAGTCTTGAATCACACCACTGACGATCTCCGACGCACTGGCAGATCGTTTATTTATCAAAATGGTTACGGGTATTTTCGGATCCATGGGCTCTCCCGTGGTTTTAAATACTTGATCCCACTCCTTCACTTTTCCTTTGGTCGTCACGACTTCCATATCCTTTCCGATGAAAAGATTGCAAATATTTACTGCTTCTCTCAAAAGTCCTCCTCCATTTTCACGAAGATCCAGGATAACTCCTTTGATATTCGGATTTTTGGCTTTAAGGCTATTATAAGCTGCTTGGATGTTTTTGGTCGCGTCGTCCGTGAAGGTGGTCAACGAAATGTAGGCATAATCTTTGTCTATCAGGTCGTAATATGGTACATTTTTTATATCGACTTCTCCCCTATTGATATTGAATCCCAAGGTCTTGGACTCACCTGGTCGAGACACTTGGATATCAATTTTTGAATTTGGAGAGCCTTGTAAAATGGCGAGAATATCCTCGGCTGATTTGCCGGCAACATTTTTTTGATCTATTGCAATGAGTTTATCACCCATCTTTAATCCAGCCTTATCTGCTGGTGACTGTTCGTATATATCTGAGATGGTCATGATGCCATCTATGTCTCTGACTTGGATACCTATCCCATTAAATTTGCCTTCGCTCATGAATCTAAAGGTTTCGATCTGTGTTTCAGAGAAATAATTGGTGTAAGGATCACACTCTTTCAACATGGATTCTATGCCCACCTTGATCATCTTAGAAGGATCTACATCATCAACATAATACATATTGAGATGCTTGTATATATTGGTGAATATTTCTAAATTCTTTGTAAGCTCAAAATAACGATTGGTAGGCACCGTAAATGCCAAACCACCCAAAACAACCAGTACGAGTAAAACTCCTTGTATTTTTTTCTTTTTGAAAATATTCATTGTAAAATATGATTAATAAATACACCTTTAAGTAAAAACCGCAAATCTAATGCAAAAGTTCTTCAATAGAAAGGAACGAAGAAAGCCCTATCAAAATTTCACTAGAGATTAAAATTGTGTGGCAAATAAATTATTACTTTGTGTATTCCAACACATGTCATTGATCTCTCTAAAAGAGTGTTAAAAATAAGTTATTTATTGAAGGGCATTATTAAGTACCAAACAATTATTCCTATTATGCGCCACAAAACTAATTCATACCTATTCAATAAAAACAATGATTATTGCACTTAAAAATAATATTGACAAATGAAACGATGCTTTGCCATTTTTTGCCTTGGACTGTTCATTACCGTTCCAAAAACTACCTTTGGGCAGACATCCGAAATCCTAGAAAATATCAATCTCAATAAACCAAAAGATAGTATTCTTTCCAAAGCTTTAATGCAGAGCATAGAAAATTTTTATAATGCAGCACAAAAGCCTAATGTTGAAAATAATTATGTATTACCATCTGACAAAATGGGAACATATCTTTTGTTGGATGAGCTGCAAGGTATAGAGAAAAGCGGTAGATTCAAAAACAATAATTTTTACAAGCCCTATATAACTAGCTTGGTACCCATTGATTCGATGACATTTTTGGTCAAGCTACAAAATGTTGGGATTCATGAACAGATACCAGTAATCAGCAGTTCGTTTGAATTTTTAGCTCACAAATCGCAAGACACCGTTCTGTTTTCTTCTACTTTAAAGCGAAATACTGTTATTTGGAAAAAGATGCAGAAGCAAAACACCACAATTTATTATAAAGAAAAAATAAATAAAAAAGAAATCGACAAATATTTAAATCTAGTTACCTTATTTGATAAAAAGCTAGAAAATAAACCCAAAGCTACGGAGATCTATTTATGCTCGGACTACGTTGAAGCACAAAAATTGATTGGCGTGGATTATAAAATCATCTACAATGGTCAAAAATATGGTACACTTAGCGCACACGATAAAAATCAACTAATAATATGTTCTGGAAATGGTAGCTCTGAATATTTATCTTTTGATCCACACGATCTTTGGCATGACCGATTAAGCCTCAAAAAGCCCAGAAATCAAGTAAATAAACCCGTAGATGAAGGCTGCTCCTATTTGTATGGTGGGAGCTGGGGGATATCTTGGCGGGATATATTCGTAAAATTCAAAACAAAAGTCTGCAAAGATAAGAGCATAGATTGGCTTTCAGAATACGGAAAATTTGCCAATTTTGGAGATACCCAAGAAACTCATCTCATGGCTGAATATGTCATCAACGCATTAATAGTCCAAAAAATCGAAAAAGAAAAAGGCTTTGATGGTGTTTGGGAATTATTGGACTCGGGTCCTTACGATAAAACTGGTGAAAAATATTTTGCTACACTAGAAAAGCTTACTGGAATCAATAAATCAAACTTCAATGATAAAGTATGGGAGCTGATAAATACAGAAAAATAATAAGTGACAATTGGCATTAAGAAACACCTTGGTTTTATGTTATCAAGCCAATAGAATCTCTGCTGGAATCTTCAATTCTTTATAAAAAGATTTAATCATCGTTAAACTCAATCGTCGTTTTTTGTTAAGAATTTCACTTACTCTACTTTGACTGCCAAGATATTTAACCATATCTGTAGAAGACAAACCCATTTGTTCCATTCTAAATTTGATGGCTTCAATTGGGTCTGGAGGTGCAATGGGAAAATATTTAAGCTCATAAGATTCTACTAGTGTTACTAAAAGATCAAACTCGTCACCTTCTGGAGTATCTTTTTTAACACCCCAAAATTTATCAATCCTACTCAATGCTGAATTGTAATCTTTTTCTGTTTTTATTGGTCGAATTTCCATATTCAAATCTTTTTGGCATCAATTTTATCTTTAAATTAGCACCAAATCCCTGCCAGTGCAAAGCCTAGTTACCCATCATTCTTTCCTATCATTTGGATGAAGCTATGAGGTGTCATGACTGCAATTTTAGAATTTTTGTAATCTTTAATATTACGAGTTATAATGGCATCCAGTTTTTGAATCGTTAATGCAGAAGAATATTGAATAGAGTCTTCATAATCTGAAAAATCATTTTTCAAAGCCTGTAAAATTTCGTTTTTTGTGGTTCCAATTATTTCGGTCATTTCAGTCAGCGATTCTATGACTTGTATTGCTTTTTTGTGACCTAAAAATCTTCTAACTATATAATAGATATTGTTAATGCTTACTGCTGAAAGAAAGATTTTAATTATTCCTTGTTCGTTGAGTTCAAAAAGTTCGCTTGCAGGGTTTACGTGTGGATCTCTATCGGTAAAAAAGTCAATTACAACATCAGAATCCATGAAAATCTTATATTCCATATTTCTTAGAAAGTTCTTCTGTTAAAATTTCTTGATAATTCAAGTTTTTATCGACTTTAATTATTCCTCTAAGCTTTCTTACCTTTGATGAAAGTTGCCTTTCTTGGAATTCCCCTCTTTCCGAAGTTAAAATTTTGAAATAATTTTCTACCATTTCTGAGAGGCTTTGCCCTTTTTCCTTAGCATATACTTTGGCAACGTCAATGACCTCTTTTTCAATTGTCAGAGTTAATTTAGTATTCATTGATTTAAATTTTTACCAAAGATACGTGTTAGTTTCTAATCACGAAACACGTATTAAAAAGATTATGACTAAAGTCAAAATAAATGTCGTTGAGCTCTTTGGATTGAATTCAATTTGTTGCTACCATGAGAAATTATTTTCTTTCGAAAAATGTGGAATGCCGCAAACATTCTTCCCAACAAAATATAGCGCATGAGCGGGTGTAGTGGTCTCGTCGCGATTCCGAAGGAAAAGCGGCGGGAGTCTCGTCATTGGCGAGACGGAACCCACGCAACACGCGACCTCGCCTAGAAGGCGAGGACATGCCCCAAAAATCTGAGATCCAAATTTACTCTACGACGATTTTCTTTGTGGTCTTTTGGTTGTTATTCTTGTTGATGGCTTGGAGAAAATAAATCCCTTTGGGCCAATCTTTTAGTTCAAGTACCCCTAACTGATCCTTTTGGGTGAATTGGTCCACTTTTTGTCCAAATGTATTGAGTATCGCGATCGAATAATCGCCCATTTCGCCAAAATTTAGATGCAAAAGCTTATTGGCTGGATTCGGAAAAACCTCCAATGGCAAGGGAGGCAAGGCCGAACTGGCAGCGCCACCAGGACCACACATGATTTCTTTCATAGCAACCGCCGCTTGGGCAGCAAATTGATCTCTATAGGTCTGAGAAGCTGCACCCGACACTGGATCTGCGTGCAATCCTCCTGGTATGGTCACTAAAAAATGCTTGGACAAACCAACTTGCGTAGCCCTTTGCTCAAGCAAACTAGACCCTTGCAAAGGCACACCAAACGCCAATCCTGCGGCATAAGGGACCGTCTCGTCAGCATCTCCGTGCAAACTGAACAAAGGTGCTTCGCCTGACGAAATATAATTGGCATCGTAGAGCGCTCCTGCTAGATTCAATACCCCAGAAACCTTAGTGGAATGTACATAATCACTTGGGTCACCCGTAGTGCCTTGTAAGCCCCTTGGAGTTGCATTGATGATAGAGTCCATCAAAGGAACTTTGGCATCTCTGTCATCGAGATAGGCCACGTGTGTAGCCATCACTGCTCCTGCGGAATATCCACCAATAAATATAAAATTAGTATCAATCTTAAAATCATTATTTCTTGTAAAATTTCCTCGCATATAACGTATGGCCCCTTTCATATCTGCAGAAGCATTCAAGGCTATTTGGAGAAATTTTGGCTCATTCGGGAAGCCCAATAATATAGGATACAACCTGTAAGAAATGGAAACAGCCACGTAACCTAGACTAGCAAGAGCTCGGCATTGTGGCTCCATATTCGAACGGTGTCCAAATATAAAAACGCCGCCATGAGCTACAAGTACCACTGGCCGTTTGACATCCGTGTCCCCACTAGGAGTATAAACATCCATCATCAAATCTTCTGGTTGACCGAAATAGTTGGTTACGGTCGCATACTTAACAGTGGTCACGTCCACTCCTTGAAATATTGGTAAAATATACCTAGGCGTAGAACACCCTGGAACTTGGGCAAAACTCTTGATAGATAAGAATCCAATTAAGGCTAAAAAGATGAGCTTTTTCATATTGATACTTTATTAATTTACCGTCAAATATAATGAGATTGTTTTTAGAAAATTGTTAAAATTTATATTTGGATTTCCATCGCTTTTGCAACCATTCTTTTACCTTGGATTCATTGGGATTGGCGCAAGGACTGTATATATCTGCATCCGTAATTTGCTCTGGCATGAATTCTTGATAATGAAAATTGTCTTCGCCTTGGTGCGAATAGACATAATCCTTCCCATACCCGCTCTCTTTCATGAATTTGGTTGGTGCATTGCGAAGATGCAATGGAACAGGAGCATTGGGGTATTGCTTGACAAGTTCGATGGCTTTTTCGATGGCCATGTAAGCGCTATTGGATTTAGGCGAGGTGGCGAGATACAGGGCCGTTTCACTCATGATGATTCGCCCCTCGGGCATCCCTATGACTTGAACTGCCATGAAGCATTGATTCGCCAGCAATAAGGCGTTGGGATTGGCTAATCCAATGTCCTCCGCCGCAAGTATAATCAACCTCCTACAAATAAATAGGGGATCCTCGCCGCCTTCGATCATACGCGCCATCCAAAAGAGTGCTGCATTGGGGTCGCTTCCACGGACACTTTTTATAAAGGCAGAGATGATGTCATAATGCTGCTCACCGCTTTTATCGTACAAGGAGAGATTTTGCTGTAATACGCTGGTAACCAATTCATTGGTAATATGAAATGGCGGTTTTGTAAAACTCGCATCCAGAATTTCTAGTATATTATACAGCTTACGCGCATCTCCACCTGAATACCTAATGAGGGCATCCGATTCGATAATTTCGATATTTTTTAATTTTAAAATCTCATCTTCCTTTAGTGCATAGTGGACCAATCTGAGCAAATCCTCTTCGCTAAGATGATACAAGGTATATACTTGGCATCGGGATAACAAAGCGGAAATTACCTCGAAGCTGGGATTTTCAGTAGTGGCTCCAATCAGAGTAATGATGCCCTTTTCTACGGCTTGGAGCAAGGCATCTTGCTGAGATTTGCTAAATCTGTGGATTTCATCAATAAAAAGTACTGGCCGCTTGGTCGGTGCAAACAAGCCCTTGCCTTTAGCCAATTCGATGGTTTCACGCACATCCTTGACACCACTATTGATGGCAGATAAGGAATAAAATGGGCGGTTGAGCGTGTTGGCTATGATATTGGCTAGGGTGGTTTTACCTACTCCTGGTGGTCCCCAAAATATCATAGAGGGCAGATTCGACTGAAGGACCAACTTGGTGATGATGCCATTTGGGCCCACTAAGTGGCTTTGCCCAATATAACCCTCTAGAGTCCTAGGCCTAAGCCTTTCAGCCAAGGGACTTAACATATTGAATTAAATTTCACGGTTCAAAAAAATTTTTAACAAATAATTATAACAAACTTAATGGCACAAACGCAGTATCGGGCAAACAATAAATATACATTTTTCGTTGCATAATCTTTACCTTTGACGTTTTAATTTTATTTTTTATTTAAAATAAGGACATGGATACCTTTATAATGATAGCTCAATTTGTGACCAGTCTGTCGCTTTTGATCATACTGCACGAATTGGGACATTTCATACCTGCTCGTTGGTTTAAGACCCGAGTAGAAAAATTTTATTTGTTTTTTGACCCCTATTTTTCATTATTCAAAAAGAAAATAGGTGATACAGAATATGGAATCGGTTGGCTACCCCTAGGTGGATACGTGAAAATCTCTGGCATGGTCGATGAAAGCATGGACATGGAACAACTCAAACAAGAGCCTCAGCCATGGGAATTTCGCAGCAAGCCAGCTTGGCAAAGGCTTATCATAATGCTTGGTGGAGTCACGGTCAATTTCATCTTGGGATTTGTCATACTATCTGGTATCTTGATGTATTGGGGTGACACATATATCCCAGCCGATGCATTGACACACGGGATAAAGGTCGATTCGATCGGTGGCACATTGGGTCTAAAAGACGGAGACAAAATAAAATCCATCTCAGGAGTTCCTTTTACTGAATTTGAATTAAAGCCACTAGTTACGAATCTTGTCCTAAAAGACAATCCCAATATCGTAGTAGATAGAGCGGGTCAACTTGTAACCCTCAATCCTAGTCCAGAGGCGATTTCATTTTTATCGAGCCATAAAATGAAAGACCTTGATATCATAGCTCCTCGAATAGAAAACATCGTAGGTGCGGTAGTAGCAGGGAGGCCTGCTGAAAAAGGAGGGTTGTTGGCAGGTGACAAAATCCTAAGCTTGAACGGAATGCCTGCGGCATATTATCAAGATTTCGTAGCCTTGATCAAAGGCTTGCCTAGCCAAGAAATTGAATTGAAAGTGCTGAGAGCAGCTGATACCATTGCCCTCAAAGTCACTACCGACGAAAATGCCAAGATAGGATTTTCTATCCCCAGCCTTGAAAAAATGTTCAAAGTAGAATATCGCAAATACAGCTTTTTTGAGGCCATACCTGCGGGGATAAACAAGGGCTTGGACTTTTTAGGTCTTCAGATTTCATCGTTTGGGCAGATGTTCAAGGGTAAAATCAAAGCATCCGACAGCTTAGGCGGGTTCGCTTCCATCACCAAAATGTTCCCGACCGAATGGATTTGGCAAGAATTCTGGCGCATTACGGCTATTCTATCTCTGATTCTTGGATTCATGAACCTTCTTCCCATCCCAGCGTTGGACGGTGGTCACGTGATGTTCCTACTTTGGGAGGTCATTACGGGCAGAAAGGTTTCAGATAAATTCCTCGAAGTAGCAACCACCATTGGATTTGTATTGTTATTGGCTTTACTGATATATGCCAATGGATTGGATATATTCAGGGCATTTAAGTAGTTTTTTTATCATGACGGTTTTCGAATTATTCGAAATAGATCCCATGTTGAGTCCAGAAAAAGAGGCTGTTCGAAAACAGTTTTTAAATCTGACCCGACGCTACCATCCTGACAAGGCTTCACAGAATGGCATAGACGATTTTCAGGCGATCCAAATGACTGCTGAGGTGAATAAGGCCTATACCTTGCTCCAAGATGAGTACAAGCTCCTAGGATATATCCTTAAGGACTATAAAGGGTACCAAAGCCTTGAATCCGAAAAACTGGATGGCGAATTTTTGATGGAAATGATGGACTTGAATGAAGAAATTGATTCAAAACTGGAAGATTCCAACGAACACCCATCTTTGATAGAATTGGTAAATTCTAGAATCAATCTTCTGAACGATAGTATTTTACATATTAATAATAAAATACATTTAAAGGATTTATCCGATTCCGATTGGCAGATTTTAAAAGAATTTTATCTCAAAATGAAGTATTATTTGCGCATTATGGAAAAAATAAATACCTTTGCACCGCTATAATTCAAAGGCCGAAGTGGCGGAATTGGTAGACGCGCTGGACTCAAAATCCAGTGATAGCAATGTCGTGTGGGTTCGATTCCCACCTTCGGTACTAGCAAAAAGGAAAGGCTGTCAGAAATGATGGTCTTTTTTTATTTGTTAACATTTCAAATGCCCCTGAAATTTTTGTTTTCCACTTCCTAGAATTCCCCAAAAGAATTATTTACTTTTGTGTTGATTATTTGTTGTACTTTGATGGCGTTCTCTTTTTGAGTTAGTCATTTTTTTAGAAAATTATCCAAATTTATTGATGAGTATTTTAGACCTTAAAGTTCCAGTAATTGGAGAATCCGTTACAGAAGTAACTCTTTCAAAATGGCTTAAAAGCGATGGCGATATCGTGATGATTGACGAACCATTGTGCGAATTTGAATCTGACAAGGCAACATTAGAATTTCCCGCTGAGGCCACTGGAAAATTGACCATCGTCGCTGCTGAAGGCAGTGACCTCAAGATTGGCTCCTTGGTGGCTAGGATCGATACCTCCGTATCTCCTAGCGCCGCAGCACCAGCTCCAAGTCCAGCCCCTGCCAAAGAACCAGCCGCTCCAGCACCTGTCGCCGCACCGAACACTAGCCAAAATTACGCAACAGGAACCCCTTCCCCATCCGCTGGAAAAATATTGGCAGAAAAAGGCGTCGATCCAAAATCTGTGCAAGGAACGGGCGTAGATGGTCGTATCACAAAAGCAGATGCTTTGAACGCAAGCTCTAGCCCAGCTCCCGTACCCACTGAAGCTGCTACCGAGCAAAAGCCCATCCCAGCGAGTCCTAGCACTAGCGCATTCTCCAGGGTAGAACGAAGAGAAAAATTAAGCCGTATGCGGCGCACCATCGCCAAAAGGTTGGTTTCCGCTAAGAACAATACCGCCATGCTAACGACCTTCAACGAGGTGGATATGTCCGAAATCATGAAACTTCGCTCCAAGGTCCAAGACAAATTCGTAGCAAAACACGGCATCAAACTGGGCTTTATGTCCATATTCGCCAAGGCTTGTGCACAGGTACTCCTCGAAATGCCCGAAGTAAATGCCATGCTCGACGGCGAAGACATCATTTTTCACGAATACGCCGATATTTCGATCGCAGTTTCTACACCTACGGGATTGGTAGTTCCTCCGATTCATAACGTTGAGTCCCTTGGTTTTGCTGATGTCGAATATAAAATCAAAAAACTTGCCGACAAGGCGCGAGATGGAAAACTGACATTAGAAGAAATGTCTGGAGGTACCTTTACCATCACCAACGGAGGCATCTTTGGCTCCATGATGAGTACCCCCATCATCAACGAGCCCCAGTCGGCCATACTAGGGATGCACGCCATCATCGAAAGACCCGTCGCGATACAGGGACAGGTGGTCATTAGACCGATGATGTACGTAGCGCTATCCTACGATCACAGAGTTATCGACGGCAGCAGTTCCGTGACTTTTTTGGTCAAAGTAAAGCAGCTACTCGAAGATCCGACCTTCTTATTGTTAGGTCTATAGTTTATTTTTAGAAAACAAAAAATTTAATTCATGTTACATTCAATTTTGGTACACTCACATTCAGGCCTCAGATATATCGTATTGGGATTATTGATTTACGCCATTTTCAACGCCTGGAGCCTAAGATCTAATTATACAAAACAAGACAAGCTCATCAATTTATTCGCTATGGTCTTTTGCCACGTTCAGTTATTGTTAGGGATCATATTGATGTTTTTATCCGACAAGGTGAATTATGGCGAAGGGTGGATGAAGAATGCCCAGACCAGGTTTTACGGCATGGAACACCTCCTTGGGATGTTGGCAGCCATCACGCTCATCACGCTGGGTAGGAGATTCGCCGAAGGCAAAGAATTGCCCGCTGACAAGCATAAGGTCATCAAAAAATACTATTTGATAGGTTTGATTCTTATCCTTATCAGTATTCCGTGGCCATTCCGTGAGGTACTAGGCGCTGGTTGGTTCTAGATCACTTTGGAGCCCCTTTTTACTTACTATATCAAAGAAAAATCTTGGTTCGCTAGATTGGCGTGCTACTATATGCGCTCGGACGCCATAGCCATCGTTTGGCGTCGTACCATCCATCTGCACGGCTGCACATCGGCAAAATTCACGGCCAATACCAGCTGGTTGACCCACGAATTGGTGCATATCGAACAGTATAGACGGCTCGGCACCCTTGGCTTTATATTCCGCTATCTTTGGTACAGCATCAAGCACGGATACTACCAAAATCCCCTAGAAATAGAGGCATTCACCCGAGAATCCGAGACCTCATTGGTGGCGTCATATCAGCAAGTTACCAAGCGATATTGGATTTAGGGCGAGCCCCTCTCTCGTCATGCGACGAGATCGGGTCGGGCTGTGCGTGGGTTTCGTCTCTTCGACTCCCTATAGGACTCTGCGAGACTCCCAGCTACGCTGTGACCACTACCATCCCTCTCGCGCTTGGGGCGGATTTCTAGCAGGTTCTAACCAGTAAATAAAAGTCCCCTCCAACGGGTCGGAGGGGATAAAACATATTGTTTTATTCTTAATTCAGTCAAAAATCATCCAGTGAACTTAAATTCAATCCAGTCCTTCGTATCCATGATAACAGTATCCACATTTTCCACTGATCTTCGGTTGGCGGGATCGGGATCTTCGATAATAAGTCTCAATTTATATTTCACTTTCATCGATTTGGTTATGGAATCATATCCTTGGGTTTCTACTTTGTTTCCAATATATGTTGTGTCTAAGCGATAAGGATCAGCACTACTGTGACCTGTTCGATCTGCATACGTGGTGTAGTGTATAAAAAAATCTACCGCTCGAATAAGTCCATTAACAAACGGAAGGGGGACAGTTTCCATATCATATTTTATATCCTTATATCCTAGTTTGATACTCTTTCTTGATAAATTGTAAAGATTCAAAGAAAATCTTGTGTATCCTTGACTATTTGAAAAGATATGATATGTCACCAACGAATCTAATGTTCCACCAGCATTAAATAATCTGGCAGAGCCAACCACTAGTGAGTCGTTTCGGTAAGCTGGAAGCATTATTAAATTGGGCTTATTTTCTTCCTTTTTGCAAGAAATTGCTATAAATCCCAATAAAATTATATAAACAATATTTTTCATAATTATAATTTTAAAAATTTCATGGAGTTTGATTTGCCTCGTGAGTCAATTATTTGAATAAAATAGAACTCAGGATAAGTTATTACCATTTGCCACGAATTCATTAAATTATAAATTGTATTGAAGATTTTGCATAATAATTAAATTTTAATAGGTTAAAGAATAGATTCCAAAGCTACTTATTTTTATTCTTTTTTCAAAATATTTAACATATATAATTAGCTTTAATTTAAACTATATTATGAGTGCAAGGCGAGTTGCGTTATTTGTGTGAAATGGGATTTGCCTGTCTAGGTTATTTTTTATACAATTTCCCAAAACGATAACCTAAGCTCAATACCCAAAATCTGCCAGTTCCGTCCGAATAGCTTATAGCCTCAGGCTGAACCACACCTTTGTACGTATAAGCCATCCTCAATTCTTGTATCGTCTTGAAACCAAATACTTGTTGTACATCCATGGTCAATTCCAATCTTCTCCAAAAAGCATATCCAAATTTCAAACCGATAACTGGCACGATTTGAGTATTAGCACTAGCATCCGCTTCTATATCTCTCAAGAGCTCAAAGTCATCTGGCTTTATACCTTCAGATATATCATTGCAAATACAACCATCTCCATCAGGTATGGATTTTTGTCTGGCCAAACCAATATTTGGATTTAAGACAAATTTACTATTAGGAAATATTTTGTAAACTATCCCAAAATCAATTCTCTTTACATTTGTACCATTCCATCCAAAACTCCCCCTTCATTTTCTTTGTAAAATTAAACCAGGTGCTAATTGGATATTGTGAATAACTTGCATACAGCATCCAATTCTTTTGTATATGATGTTCATATTTTACTTGCCATACCCAATCATCATTTCCGCCAGCCACTTTGCCCTTGGCTTTTGGATGGATACTCACTCTTTCTCTATCAGCTATATAAGTAGGACCAAATCCTATAGATAAGCTTTGTCCAATGGCTGGACAAAGCTTAAATATCAGAATCATTATAATAATACCAAGATTTCTCATATTATTCGAGTATTAATCTGGGTCTATCTACTCCAAAACCAAAAAATGTGCCTCCGCTACTTAGTCTCATTCTATGCCCCGATGATAGTTGTCCTGGGTTCATAAAATTTTTACCTGGAGAGGAAATGATATTTTGCCAAATATTCATAAAATCATATATTGTGTTGAAGGTTTTGCATAATATTTAAATTTTAATAGATTAATGAATAGATTCCAAAGCTACTTATTTTTATTCATTTTTCAAAATATTTAACATATATAATTAGCTTTAATTTAAACTATATTATGAGTGCGAGACGAGTTGCATTCTTTGAATATCAAAAGATATATGCCGACAGGATCATAAAAGGGGTTAATACTTTACTGCTTAGAAACTTTGCCAAAAATATTATTTTTATATACTTATTCCTTCTATGCATAAGTGGTTCATTTATCGGCAGGTTTTTCCTATTCAAACAACCATATTAGATATTTTTAATATATATGTTACATATTAAGCGAATATTATATGTATTATGAACGAATTAATGTGGATTTTTTGGCACGGATTTTGAATAAGAACTATTTATCATTCCATTCCGGTATTTCATTCACTTCAGAAAGTTCGTGGAAATATGGTTTGTTCTTAATACAATAAACAATCAAGAAAGAGGGGTCATCGAAGGGTGGCCCTTTTTATTTTAGCATTAAGCAAGTTTCTTTTTGTTGCCAAAATAAGTATAGATAGCCAACGACAGCCCGAGAATAAATACGATGACAGATATCAACTCTGCTTGGGTAAATTCCATCCCAAATCCTTGTATTTTATCATTTACACGAATTTTTTCAATAAAAAACCGTTCAACAGAAATCAGCATCATATAGATATAAAACAACATTCCTGGAATGCTTATTTTTTTTCTCAAATTCCACAAAATCAAAAATATGATGGCCGACAAGATTACTTCGTATAGAGGTGTAGGATATACTGCCTCTGCCAACTGACTGCAATGCGCCCAAGTACATCCTTCGATAGGCACTCCTTCGTCTATGACATTGTGCGGAAAATTAGTTGACCATAACCAATCTGGCACCCAAGACAAGCTACTTGGTTTTGCGGCCGCTACAATCCCCCAATCACCATCACCTGAAAGTTGGCAGCCAATCCTCCCGACCCCATAACCCACTACGAGCGCTGGTGCAACCGCATCCATCATGTGGACAGGCTTGAGACCGATTGATTTTACATAGAAATTTACCCCGAAAAATGCTATGATCAAGCCGCCATATATCGCTAATCCACTTCCTGAAAAAAATGATCCTATCGGATCGTTCATAAAATGCTTCAAGGTATCCGCGCTTTCAAAAATCGCAAAAATCTTAGCTCCCAAGATACCAAACAATGCCGCTGCCATCGTAATGTCCGTAACTTTTAGTGTTGGATTTACATAGGTCACAGTATCTTTTTTTTCTGATTTCTTTTCCCTAAAATACTGCCATGCTACCAAGACCCCTGCCAATATCAGTCCTGCCGCCCAATACCCTTTTTTAGACAGTAGGAAATCACCCATATGACCCGATACCTCATCGAAGTTGAATGCTGCATAAAGGGCCTTGCTGCTGATCAACATGAGCAGGACACTGTTTATAAAATCATCGAGATATCCACTAGAGGAGTGCTTCAATTTACCTATCACACCCTCTTGATACTTTCGACTTAACTCTAATTTTAAAAAATAAGCAGAACATAAAAACGCTAGGGCCAGAAACAATCCAAACGTCTGGACAACTGAAAACATATTGTCTGGAGCAGTTCCCAAAAGGGCGTGCATGATATAAGAAAGATCTGGAAACATAGTTTTATTCTTCTTTTATTCTCTTTTTTTTAACTAAAATCAATCTCGGTATTGTCACCGATTTGTAAGGATTGCTTTACGCCAATCACGTCGCTATCCGATCCAATAATACTTTCGTGCAGTATAATGTCTTCAAGATATGTCTGATTGCCTATGATGCTATTTCTTATGATGACATTTTTTAATTCTGAATGATCCCCGATTGTCACATGCGGACCGATGATGGCATTGGATATTTTACATTCCTCCCCTATATTCACGGGTTCCAATATGATTGTATTAGGAAATGAATGGGAAAGGCTGATATTTTTTCGTTTTTCGAGCAGCATGGCGTTAGTCTCAAGCAGGATCTCTTTTTTACCACAGTCATACCAATTGTCCACTTCTATGGCCTTAATTACTAGACCTTTTTTGATCATTTCTTTCAATCCATCCGTCAGCATGAATTCACCATGAGTCTTTATATTGGCATGGATTAAATTATCCAAAGCATCGATAAGTTCACCAGCTTTTCTAATCTTATACATGCCCACCATGGCTTGATTTGACTTTGGAATATTGGGCTTTTCGACCATGTGGAGTATATTATTATGGGCATCCAATTCTACCACTCCGAATTCTCTAAAATCATTAATCCGCTTGATACCTAAACAGGATTCCTTTTCATCTATGAACAGTTGCATGTCCACATCTACGATGGTGTCTCCGAATACGATCATAACTGGTTCATCTCTTACAAGAAGGTCTCTTGCCAACCAGATGGCATGTCCAGAACCATCTCTATGATTTTGAACGACAAATTGCTTGTTGAGCAGAGGGTATTCTTGCTCTAGGTATCCTTGTATTTTTTCACCCAAATATCCTAGTATAAAGACAAAATCCTGGATACCACTGGCTATGAGTTGATCTATGATAAACGATATAATCGGTTTGCCAGCGACGGGTATCAAAGGTTTAGGCTGAGTATAAGTCAGAGGTCTTAATTTGGCACCAGCACCTG
This sequence comes from Saprospiraceae bacterium, assembly GCA_016720635.1. Taxonomy (GTDB): domain Bacteria; phylum Bacteroidota; class Bacteroidia; order Chitinophagales; family Saprospiraceae; genus JADKKF01. Next base: position 67,874 of record JADKKF010000005.1, on the reverse strand, counting down.
CAACAGGAATGATTGCTTTCATTAGATTTATCTGTTTTTGTTGTCCATTCCATTGCTAAATCAAAGCATTATACATGCCCCTTGAATTCAATGGAAAAACAATAATAATTGGTGACCTCGGAAGGATTCGAACCCTCAACCCTCAGAGCCGAAATCTGATATTCTATCCAGTTGAACTACGAGGCCAATAAAATTGATGGGCGAAATTAACCTTTTAGATTCAAAATTGAAACATTAATGCAAAAAAACCATTTAATTTTCAGAACTTTTCACAAAAGAAATAGATTATTTAGCACCACAAGTACATGTCCCAAGAAAAAAGAACTGAGAATAACGCTCCGACCCCTCCTACAAAAATTACACTCGAAAAACTGAAATCCAGTCTTGGATTATTTGTGTATATCAAGCCATATATTTGGCATTTTATAGGAGGATTAATACTACTTTCTGCGTCTAGTATTATTTTTATGATTTTCCCGAAGGCAGCAGGGGAGATGGCCAATACAGCCAATGGAAAAGCCAATTGGCATTTTTCGGTACAAGAATATGGTTTGATATTTTTGGTCATCCTCATCATCCAAGGGGTGATATCCTATTTTCGCACGGTACTATTTGCGGTTGTTTCAGAGCGAGGCTTGGCAAATCTTAGACAAAATCTTTACGATAAAATCCTATGTTCGCCAATGGCGATTTTCGAAACGCGACGTGTAGGCGAGCTTAGCAGTAGGATTACGGCTGACGTTGGGACATTGCACGAAGCATTTACCATCACTTTGGCGGAATTTATACGCCAGATCGTGATATTGATCGCTGGTGTTATTATTTTATTTTGGACGACTCCAAAATTGTCCTTTATCATGCTCGTTACCTTTCCTTTGATCGTGGTTTTTGCCATGTTTTTCGGGAAATACGTTAAAAAATTATCAAAAAATAGGCAAGATATCCTAGCCGAAAGCAATATCATCGTTGATGAATCCCTTCAATCATTTCACACGGTGAAGGCTTTTAATAATGAAAAATTTGAATCCAATAGATATAAGAAAACGCTTCAAAATCTAGTGAAAATATCTTTAAAACTAGCAAATGTCAAGGGGATATTTTTTACTTTCATCATCACCATTTTGTTTGGAGGTATCTTTTTCATCCTATGGCAAGGTGCTATACTCGTCGAACGTGGGGAGATGCAAGTTGGGGATCTGTTTTCTTTCATTATATATACGGGTCTGATCGGAGGAGCTATCGCGACCATTGGCAATCTTTACACCTCATTAAGTGGGGCTATCGGAGCGACTGAACGAATCCAAGAGATACTAGCAGAGCCTTCAGAAATAGAACTAAACACCAAAGGTGACGAACCGAAAACACGGGCTAAGGGCAATATTAGATTTGAAAACGTACAATTTAATTATCCCGCCAGACCAGAATTGGAAGTACTGAAAGGGATAAATTTCACGGTATCTCAAGGAGAAAAAATTGCCATCGTGGGTCACAGTGGCGCTGGAAAGTCCACCATAGTTCAGTTATTGATGAGATTTTATATTCCGAATCAGGGTGCGATATATTTGGATGAAAAACCCATCTCACAAATTCCCATCAGTTCCTTTAGAAAAAACTTCGCCATCGTCCCTCAGGAAGTGATTCTTTTTGGTGGTACAATCAAAGAAAATATCCTGTATGGGAATCCAGATGCTTCAGATGAGGATATCAAAAAAGCAGCAATACAAGCGAATGCTTGGCAATTCATACAGAGTTTTCCAGAGGGGTTACAAACCATCGTCGGAGAACGAGGTATAAAACTCTCAGGAGGTCAAAGGCAGAGAATTGCCATTGCTAGAGCCATATTGAGAGATCCAGCCATCCTTTTGCTAGACGAAGCGACTTCTTCTTTGGATGCCGAGTCAGAAAAATTGGTTCAGGAAGCTCTAGACGGATTGATGAAAAATAGGACATCCATCATCATCGCACATCGATTGGCGACCATCAAGGAGGTGGATAGAATTTTCGTTTTAAATCATGGTTTATTGGAAGAATCTGGTACCCATGAGGAATTAATGACGAATACCGAAGGCCTTTATCACCACCTTGCCAACTTACAGTTTGATTAGTCCAGCCATTGCATGAGATAGCCTCCCCCGCCAGCGCCATTGATCTTGTAAAAGTCTTTGCCTTCAGCTAGCTGTGTCTTCCAATTAGACAGAAAATCCGTAGGTATCATTTCTTGCATATACGACAATTGCCAGGTTGAAAGTTCGTACATCGACGCTTTCACTTTGTCTTGATGTTGACCTAAAATATTGGCAATCAATTCATTATTGATGATCAATAAATTTTCAAACGCTATTTTAAATTCTTGGTTTTCCATTTTATTCTTAAAAATACCAACAAAATGCGCTGTCGATCGCGCCACTTGGGTATCCACTAGGCCAAATTTATGTTCAACTTTTTCTACGGTCTCGATGCTTTTGTCTGACTTGTCATTGAGCAAAATGGGCTGGTTGACAAACGAAACCAACGGATCCAATCCAGAGGAAGGCTTATGAAAAAAATCTTCCATGCGGCCCAACAGGAATTTTAGTTTCGCCAGATAATCGCTATCATGTTCAGAGATTTTGATACGCCCAAAGGCTTTAATCAGTGCCACACAAAACACCCCAGAACTTCCCAGACCATAACCCAAGGGTATGTTGGTCGCCAAATTTAGTCCATTATTGATATGTGTTTCTAGGGATTCAAAATCAAATTCTACCAAGCTTTGCCAAGATGGCGATTCCACTTTCAAATAAACAAGATACTCTCGCAGCAATCGGTTTAAATCTGTGTTTTGGTCTTTATCTAACGTAAGATGTCCCGATCTCGAGACATGAGGCTCAGCCAATGCTTTACCGCCATATAAGACAGAGTACTCCCCAGCTAACAACAATTTGGATGGTATGCGCTCAAACATTATCATGATTTGTACGCCAAATCTCTAATCACTACCGAAGCCATCGTGCATCCAAATACTGCTGGCATATAGGAAATGGTGCCAATGATTGACTTTTTACGCATCTCTTCAGGTGTAGGAATTACTTTTGTGTCATCGATGAACTCAGGTGAGAACACACATTTCACGCCTTTTTTGACGCCCAATTTACCTAATCGCTTTCTTACGTATTTGGCCAAATTGCAATTGATCGTCTTTGATAAATCCGCTATTTTTACTTTGCATGGATCTATTCTTCCCCCGGCACCCATGCTGGATACAATTGGAATTTTGCGCTGCAAACAGGCTAATATAAAATAAACTTTTGGCGAAAGCGTATCGATGCAGTCCACCGCATAATCGTATTTTTGCGCATCCAATACCGAGTAATTATCCTCTCCAGTCAAGTAAATGGAATGCATCGTAAGGTCCAATTTCGGGTTTATATCCAAAAGTCGATTTTTCATGGCTTCTGTCTTCAATACACCGTCTGTACTGATCAGGGCTGGAATTTGTCTATTTCGATTGGTTTCTTCCACCGCATCCCCATCGATGATCGTCAATTTACTGATACCCGCTCTTACCATCATTTCAGCACAAATGCCGCCTACGCCGCCCAACCCAACTATGATTACATTTGCATTGATAAGATTTAGTAAATGTTCATCTCCCATCAATAATTGGGTACGTCCCATCCAAGGGCTAATTTCACTCATATTTTCTTAGCTTATTAAAATTATTCCAAATAATATTTTTCAATTCCAACGGCTCCAAATCCAAGACCTTTGATATTCTTTGGTATATTTCTTCGATCAATATTCCTGAATTGTCTGATTCGCAAAGCAACATATCGAGGGGCAAAGTTCGCAATACTCCAGATATTTCCTCTTTACTGAGGAATATTTTTTTTCCCAAGGAAAACATCAATTTTTCTCTAAAGACTAATAATTTTTCGATTAAATCTCCTTTAGGATAAAATCCATGCCAAATGATAGGAAAGTTTGCTTTTCGGATCCAAGGAATTATATCATATTCCGCTCCTACAAGATGCAAAAGTATGGGCTTTTGGTATTTCTTATTTATTTCCCAAACACCTTCAAGATATTTTAATTGATTTTGAAAATTGCCTCGCTTTCGATCCAAACCTATCTCCCCGATTAGATAAACAGGATCTAACCCTATAATATTTTCAAGGTATTTCAAGGCATTTTCTAGTAAAAAATCATCTCCAATATGCCACGGATGTGTCCCCACAGAAATGGGATAACCCAAGTTCAACAAACTGTCGGTGGACAAAAAATCATATGCATTTCTTACAAAAATGGTCCCTGATTGGGCTACTTTCTTATGCGTATGGATATCGATGTACAACATTTCTTACTAGTAATCTCAATGCAATTAATGGAAAAAAACTGAAATGACGCAGAAAAAAGTATCTTTGTGCGAAATTTTATAACGTTATGTTACTTTCAATGACAGGATACGGAAGAGCTTTTAAACAAGCTGGAGAAAAAGAATTCTCTGTCGAAATCAAATCTTTGAACAGTAAAGAAAAGGATATAAGACTAAAATACCCTGCTAATTACAAGGAAAAAGACATTGAAATAAGGAATATTATCTCTGAAATAGCCGATCGAGGAAAAATAGATCTTTTGCTGAGCGTAAAGACCAATGGAGCGGAGGACAGCATGTATTTGGATCGCCCACTTTTCAAAAAATATTATAAAGAACTTGCGTCACTTTGTGAAGAATTAGACATCGAAAAACAAAATCTGATGCAAGCTATCGTGAGAATGCCCAACGTGGTCACAGCCAATGATGGGACCGTGGATGATGCAGAATGGACGCTCGTAAAAGCCACAATTCAAGAAGCTTTGGATGCTCTGAGCAAATATAGATCTGATGAGGGTGCATCCCTGTATTCAGAATTCAAAAAAAGAACCGAAATTATACTTGAACTTTTGGGGAGTGTGGATGGCTTTGAGGCAGAGCGTATTGCTAGGATGAGAGAAAAGCTCTTAACTTTGTTAGATGATAACCTCCCGTCGGATAAAATCGACAAAAACAGATTCGAACAAGAACTTATTTTCTATATTGAAAAATTTGATATCACAGAAGAAAAACTGAGACTCAAACTTAATTGCAACTATTTTTTGGATGAATTATGCAACACCGAAAAAGTAAAAGGTCGTAAATTGAATTTTATCTGCCAAGAAATCGGTCGAGAGATCAATACCCTGGGTAGCAAAGCCAATCACCACGACTTGCAGAAAATAGTAGTCCAAATGAAGGATGAATTAGAGAAAATAAAAGAACAATTGGCCAATGTCGTCTAACACGTCCTTCGAACCTAAAATGATCGTATTTACTGCTCCCAGTGGCTCTGGTAAGACCACCATAGTGCATCATTTATTGGGCAAATTCAAAGATTTGGCCTTTTCTGTTTCTGCTACTAGTAGAAATCCTCGGCCACACGAACAAGAAGGAGTCGATTACTATTTTGTTTCCAAAGATGAATTCAAAAAACTCATCAAAAAACAAGCATTCGCCGAGTGGGAGCAAGTGTATGAAGACCAATTTTATGGCACATTAAAATCCGAAATCACCAGGATTTGGAACCTTGGCAAACACGTCGTTTTTGACATCGATGTCAAGGGGGCATTGGCCATAAAAAACTTGTATAAAGAACAATGCATCACCTTTTTCATTAAAACGCCGACACTCCAGGATTTGATTTTTCGCCTTAAAAAAAGAAATACAGAAAATCCCCACAGCCTCATGAATAGGATCGAGAAAGCAAGTAAAGAGCTCCAATTTGAACCTTATTTTGACCATGTCATCATCAACAATGTATTGGACGAAGCTCTAGAAAATGCTGAAAACAAGCTGAAGTCCCAAATTCCTAATCTGAAATAGTCGATGCCACAAAAAATCATCAAAATAACCGATGGAATAAAAGTTACCGTCAACTGTAGCTACAACGAGGAGCATTCAGCACCACCTATGGATAAGTATCTATTTGTGTATGGCATAAAGATAGAAAACCTATGCCCCTTGAAGGTACAGCTTAAAAGGAGACATTGGTTCATTTTTGATAGCATCGCTGGTCTACACGAAGTAGATGGTGAGGGTGTAGTTGGCCAACAACCGATATTGTATCCTGGACACCAATTTTACTACGAATCCTTTTGCCCACTTGGCTCCGAAATAGGCAATATGAGCGGCTATTTTACATTCATTTATTGTGACACAAATGAAGAATTTTCAGTAGATATACCCAAATTCGACTTGATTTTTCCCCAAAAATTAAATTAATCTGCTCCAACTAGGATTGTGTATATTATTTTAACAAAATTTTTCATAATTTTAACCTCAATTTAATAGGTGCTTATACAAATTCACAAATACCTTTGTTTTAATAAAAAAAATCAATTTTAACAAAAAATGAAAAAAAATCTTGTCCTTAGTTTGTGTATTATTCTTAGTTCTGTAAGCGTAATCTTCTCACAATCTCATGAAGAAACCTCTAAAAAAGCCATCAAAAAAGTATCAAAAATCATAGGTACTATCTCTCCTAAAGTTGGCGAAGGCGACGCTAAAATCAAAGAAGGAATCGATAATATAGAGTGGGCCGTCCAACAAGAAGACGCAAAAGGTGCATTCGAGCCTTGGTTTACTCGCGGAAAATTCTATGCAGATCTGGTAAACCGAAACCAAATTATGGAAAGTCTTAAAATAAAAGATCCAAGCTTTAAACCATCTTGGGCCATAACTGCACAAGAATCTTACCGCAAAGCTTATGACTTAGCGATAAAACCTTACGAAAAGAAAGACGCCCTTCGCGGTATGAAAGAAATGGTTTCTTTCTTAGGTGGTATCGCCAGTGACGCTTTCAACAAAAAAGATTATGATTTAAGTTTTGATGTTTTTAAACACATCATCGACGTACAAGAGCTTTTGGTCGCCAATGGTGAACCGAAAAATTTTGAAAAGGAAGAAGACTACGAAGCTTATGTTATGTACACGGGTGTAGCTGGTGTACAAGCCAACAGACCCAAAGAAGCTAAGGTATATCTAGAAAAATTGTACGCTAAAGGCAACGCAAAACCTGAGGTGTATGAAGGCCTTTACAATATAGCTTCAGGATTGAATGACCCAAATGCCAAAAACTATTTGACCGAAGGTAGAGCAAAACACCCAGACAACAATGCCCTGCTTTTTGCTGAAATAAACCTCGCGTTGAAAGAAAATAAACTGGACGAATTGGTTAGCAAATTAAAACTTGCCATCGAAAAAGAACCCAACAATATTTCCCTATACACTACGACAGGTTCTGTTTATGACAATCTAGCTGCCAAAGAAATGGAAGCTGGCAATAAAGACAAAGCCAATGCATACAGCCTTGAAGGTAAAAAATACTTTGAAGCTGCATTAGAAAAAGATCCTTCCAACTCTGACGCAACTTATGCCATAGGAGCGATGTATTACAATCAAGGGGCTGCTTTGACCAAAGATCTGGCTAAGTTAGATGCTGACTATTCTAAAACAGGAATTCAAAAATATGAAGCCGTACAAAAAGAGATGTTGGCACTTTTCGACAAGGCGCTACCTTATTTCCAAAAAGCTGAATCGCTCAAGCCTTCTGACAAAAACACCTTGATTGCCTTAAAGGAAATCTATGCTAAAAAGAATCAAGTCGAAAAATCCAACGAGTATAAACTAAAACTTGAAAAATTACCTAAGAACTAATTTAATATTTCATCTTTTAGATCATTAATCCGTGCTTGATAATTAATAATTTATAGAGGTTTGGTTTGGTTATAAATACTGAACCAAACCTTTTTGCATTTGAGTATTACTCCATGGTAAAATTCAGCTACTTCCTCAGAACAATTCCCAAGCTTCTTGGGCTTTACTTGTTTTTATTGCTGTTGGGATGCCAAAATTCTGGTACTCAGCCTAACCAAAGTCCAAGTGCAACACTTAACAATAAAAAACCGACAAGCACCCAACCTCAAAACAAATCAGTACCCGACTATGCTTACCAATTAGCAGAATTTGTTGCCAAAAATGGTCGTCCTCCAAAGGGTTATGTAGGCGGTAGGACATTTCAAAATAGAGAAAAAAAATTACCTAGATACAACAATCAAAAACAGAGAATACGATATAAAGAGTACGACGTTTTTCCCAAGCGAAATGGGCAAAACAGAGGGGCAGAGCGCGTAATTTTAGGCGACGATGACTCGCGATATTATACATTCGATCATTATTCATCATTCATAAAATTTTAGATTTTTGTCATGTACATCAATGGCTTTTATATTTTCAAAAGTGTAGAAGAATTCCCAGACAAGCAGGGTTTACATCTTTTTGATATTGATGGGTCTCTATGCAAAACAACGGACCAATTATTTGATCATTTCGAACTTCAGCTCGATTTTCCCGCTTATTTTGGCGGCAATTGGGATGGATTCGAAGAACTGCTCAATGACCTCTCGTGGGCCAATGCCAAGCATTATGCCATCCATATTGTCAATATTGAAGACCTGCTTTCCGAAGAAGATCCCGAAGAATTAGAAACCTTCTTGGATATCCTGTTGGACGCTGCTTCTCAATGGTCTGATGTGCCCAATTTTGAAGGCGAAGAAGAATATCGCAAGCGCTCGGGCTTTTATATATACCTGCTCGATACGCCAGAAAATTTGGCTTGGTGTGATAAAAACCGCATAGAAGCAAGAAGTTTTAAGTAATTTCTTTTCGAGGCGTTTCTTTTTTCGCAAAAGAACACATTTTTTGATATATTTTTGGGCGTACCCCTCATCTCGTCAGAACGACGAGTTCGGGTCGGCGTCTTCCAGACTCGCTGTTCGCTCGGTGCTCCGCACCAGCCTAAAGGCTGCCTTTCAGCCACCTTACGCAGCCCACAAGTTCCAAACAGTAAAAACAAAAAAGCCATGCGTCAATCTCTTGACACATGGCAACTAACATATTCAAAATTAGCTAAGTAGTTATAGTTTATATATTAAATTAATGGTGTATCAATCTATTCTTTCTCTAATTTTTCTATTCGTATCAGCATCTGCTCAAGCTTTTCATTTTGCTTCTCCAAGCGAGTTATCTTTTCATTTTGTTTTTCTATGATACTGTTCTGCCTTTCTATCATAGCCTGTTGCTCCTTGATGGCGTTGATGGTGACATAGGTCAATGCGCCTGAGTTATACACCAGCATTTCTTCCATCTTGGGATCTCCCTCTTCTCCTGATTTATTCATGTCCAGCATATGCTTTGATACTGTATAGGGGGCTATTTTTTGCATATCTTGGGCTATGATCCCGAATTCTTCTTGTAGAGGGTTTGTTTTTGCCAACCCATTATAATAATACCTTTTGGGTTCAATTTTTAATATCACATTGAGACCATCTGTAAATGGGCGTATATCTTTCTTCAGTCTTTCATCGGATGGAGTAGCCCATGTATTCCCTCCAGCGTTTTTATAGGCGCCTATCCCATTGTAGGCTGCTAGACTGTATTGTGATGTACTCCTGGTATCAGATACCACCCCGATTGATATTTCAGAAATGCCTAAAACACCAGCTGAGCCACTATTGCTAGCATATCCCTTAACACCAGCTACATTCGATCCTAAGGCTTGACCAAATACACCATATAAATTTGTAGAGTGCCCATATAATCCTTCCTTTGAACTTGAACTACCATATACTCCAATTCCCGTTGACGACAGCCCATATATTCCATAACTTGATGATGAGTGTCCAGATATCCCTATTCCAGATGTCGACTCCCCGGTAACACCACTCCCTCCTCCATTTGAAATACCATGTACCCCATCCCCACTGTCTGCCACGGCATATATTGCATGTCTTATACCAAAACCCAAGGGTGTAGTTTGCCTAATAGTAAATGCTGCAAAATCAATATTAAATGCACCTGTGCTTCCAAAATATGGCAGTGCAAAAGCAGGTCCAGCAACACCTTGTGGGCCCTGCGGACCTGTCGCACCAATCGTACCCGCCGGGCCTGTTGCTCCTGTCATCCCTATTGGCCCTTGTGGCCCTTGTGGACCTATTGGACCTGCAGGACCTTGGGTACCCGAAGCAGCATACAAAGCATAAGGCACACTCAATAGCTGACTCGTCCCCATGACGCTGTACGATGTTCCGCCAGTTGGGTCAACCTCTGTCTTGATATAATAAGATCCACTCCCCCAATTTATACCATTCATGGTTCCACCCAAAACCGTTCCCGACCCAATCTCAAATGTCGCTAGGCCATTGGCATTGGTGAAGGGTGTATGTCGCTCTGCATAGACCACTGCTCCTACTGTAGAAGATTGCAATATACTGATCTTTACTCCTACGATAGCATTGGTAACTAAAACATTGCTGCCATTGCGAATCACCGCTTGATAGCTGAATTTTTGTGGTGCCTGTGCCTTTATGCCAAAGCTCACCAGACATATCGCTAGGATTGGGTAAAGGATTGATTTTTTCATAATTTAATTTAGTTTTTCATTAAGGATTTTATTTCATTGAGTGCTTGTTCTAGTGCTTTGATTTTTGAATTTTGGGCATCTAGTTTTTCGTTCTGCTTCTCTAAGTATGCTATCTTTTCGTTTTGTTTTTCTATGGCTTTGCTCTGATTTTCTATGATACTATTCTGCCTTTCTATAATAGCCTGTTGTTCCTTGATGGCATTGATGGTCACGTAGGTCAGTGCGCCAGAGTTATACACCAACATTTCTTCCATCATGGGAGCTCCCTCTTCTCCCGATTTATTCATGTCCAGCATATGCTTTGATACCGTGTAGGGGGCAATTTTTTGCATGTCTTGGGCTATAATCCCAAATTCTTCTTGGTGTGGATTTGTTTTTGCAAGCCCGTTATAGTAATACCGTTTGGGTTCAATTTTTAATATTACATCAAGACCATCTGTAAATGGGCGTATATCTTTTTTCAGCCTTTCATCAGATGGAGTAGCCCATGTATTGCCTCCAGCGGTTTTGTAAGCTCCTAACCCACTGTAGGCAGCGAGACTATATTGTGACGCGATATTAGTTTGTGCGCGCACACCCACACCAAAATCTGAATACCCATTAACACCAGCACCATAATTAGAATACCCCCAAACTCCAATGGCATCGCTGGCGTACCCATAAACACCAGAAAAACTAGTACTGCCAGTTGTCTGGCCAACTACGCCAAAATTAGAAATTGATTCACCCCTAACACCCTGACCTGAGATAGACTGACCAAACACCCCAGGAGCTCCTCCTCCTCCCATAAGTGAGGATACACCTAAAACACCTGCTTTACCTGCCGCAAAAGACTCTCCTTTAATACCATCCCCCGTTGTAGAACTTCCATAAATTCCAAAACCAGAATCAGAAGATCCATGAACTCCCGTACCTGAAACTGAGTTCCCCCAAACTCCTGAGGCAGAAGTAGAGACCCCCACAACACCAATCCAAGATGTTGAATTACCTGCAACGCCAATGGAACTAGATGATGTACCCTTAACTCCATAAGACGAGGAAGAAGAACCCTCCACACCAAAACTGGAAGTTGATTCCCCTTTAACTCCAGCCTTAGAGGTAGATTTGCCATAAACTCCATTACCTGAATTCGAATTTCCCCAAACTCCATTATCCACTGAGGAAGCACCCACTACTCCACTTCCAGAAGTCGATGCTCCTAGAACTCCAAACTCACTAATAGATTCACCCAAAATTGCACCCCCTGAACCCGTACTTTTAACAGAAAATACATTACCATCGATATTTGTTAATCCAGTGGTACCTGTATATGGAAGTACAAAAGCAGTACCTGCTGGACCTTGTGGGCCTGAAGGTCCTGTCATACCTGTTGCACCTTGTGGACCTTGCGGTCCTATCGGGCCTGCTGGGCCTGTTGCCCCTTGAGGGCCTTGAGGACCTATTGGTCCTGCTGGACCTTGTGATCCTGCTGCGCCTTGTGGACCTGTTGACCCTGTCGCTCCAGTTAGACCGATTGGGCCTTGTGGACCAACTGGACCTTGGATTTGCCCGACGGAGACCCAAGAGGTCCCATTCCAAACATGACCTCCTCCTGTTGAGGACACGATCATCATATCTCCTATACTTCCTTGATAATTTGGATTGAGACTGGACACATTCACCACACTCCCAACGATACGCACACCCGTTCCAGCAACACCTTGTGGGCCCTGTGGACCTGTCGCACCTATCGGACCCGCCGGGCCCGTCATCCCTATTGGACCTTGCGGCCCCCCGCCCCCCCCCCCCCGGGGGCCCCCGGTTCCCGGACCTTGCGGCCCTGGGCCTTGCGGACCCGTAGCACCCATTGGGCCTTGTGTACCCGAAGCCGCATGCAAAGCATAAGGCACACTCAATAGCTGACTGGTACCCGTGACGCTGTACGATGTTCCACCCGTTGGATCTACTTCTGTCTTGATATAATAAGAGCCATTGCCCCAATCGATGCCAGCCATCGTTCCACTTATTCTTGATCCAGCACCAATCTCAAATGTCGCTAAGCCATTGGCATTGGTGGTGGGCGTATGTCGTTCTGCATAGACCACTGCTCCTACTGATGAAGATTTTAACAGACTGATCTTTACTCCTACGGTGGCATTTGCGATTAAAGCATTGCTGCCATTGCGGATTACCGCTTGATAGCTGAATTTTTGTGGGGCTTGTGCTCTAATTCCAAAGCTCATCAGACATATCACTAGGATTGGGTAAAGGATTGATTTTTTCATAGTTTAATTTAATTTTTCATTAAGGATTTTATTTCATTGAGTGCTTGTTCTAGTGCTTTAATTTTTGAATTTTGGGCATCTAGTTTTTCGTTCTGCTTCTCTAATTGTGCTATCTTTTCGTTTTGTTTTTCAATGATACTGCTTTGTTTTTCTATCATCTTTTGCTGCTCCTTGATGGCATTGATGGTCACATAGGTCAATGCGCCTGAGTTAAACACCAGCATTTCTTCCATCTTGGGAGCTCCCTCTTCTCCCGATTTATTCATGTCCAGCATGTGCTTTGATACCGTGTAGGGGGCTATTTTTTGCATATCTTGGGCTATAATCCCAAATTCTTCTTGGTGTGGATTTGTTTTTGCAAGCCCGTTATAGTAATACCGTTTGGGTTCAATTTTTAAGATCACATCCAGACCATCTGTAAATGGGCGTATATCTTTCTTCAGCCTTTCATCAGATGGAGTAGCCCATGTATTGCCTCCAACATTTTTGTATGCACCCAATCCACCAATGGCTTGAACTGCATAGGCTCCTCCATTAGTATTTTCCCCCATTACGCCAACGGATGTCCCAGAAATACCATAAACTCCAGCACCCTGACCAGACGACTGACCATTAACCCCAGGTTCCTCCTCCCACCGGAGTACCCTTGAACTCCTTTTACCCCAAAGAAACCGACTGCCCTTTAGAACTCCTAAATTCCAAAACCAGCCGACTGCCCATGAACTCCCGTACCGAAACAATCTCCCATCCGATGCTGGACCCCATAAACATTAAGATTTTGTTAAAATGTGTGTCTGTGTTACCGAAAAACCTGCCCAAACTGAGTTATCCCTTTAACCCATCCTAAATCTGATTGCCACTACCAACTGCCAAGCTGCTCCTGCTCCCCAACCCCCCCAAAAAACCCCCCCAAAAACCCCCCCCCACCCCCTCCTTTTAACAAAAAAAACATTCCCATCGATATTTGTTAATCCGTGGTACCTTCATATGGAAGCGCAAAAGCTGTACCTGCAGGGCCTTGCGGTCCAGTTGCCCTAGGGCCCTGGACCTGTTGGGCCACTGGACCTTCTGGTCCTTGAGTACCCGCAGCCGCATACAAAGCATAAGGCACACTCAATAACTGGCTCGTACCAGTGACACTGTACGATGTTCCGCCTGTTGGGTCAACCTCTGTCTTGATATAATAAGATCCATTGCCCCATTCGATATCAGTTATGGTCCCACTTAATCTAGTTCCAGATCCAATCTCAAATGTAGCCAAGCCATTGGAATTGGTGGTAGGGGTATGCCGTTCAACATAGACCACTCCCCCTGCTGGAGAGGATTGCAAAAGACTGATCTTTACTCCTACGGTAGTATTGGCGATTAAAGCATTGCTACCATTGCGGATCACCGCTTGATAGCTGAATTTTTGGGGTGCCTGTGCTAATGTCTTCGACATCACAAATAAGATTATTACATTGATTAGGAGTACTTTTATAATTTTCATTTTATATTATTTTTGGGTTTAATAATTATTATTTTCTATTGCACTTTTCAGCGTTTAATATTTCCATTTTTCAGCAAATTGCTTTTTCTATAGTTTATTTGGCTTTGACTAATGAGTATTAGTTGGTCTATTGCCACACCCTCTCATTCTTTGAACTAAAAAAAGCCTGGCATGAATGTCGAAAATAAGTGTTCTCATAACTAATTACTCTTGGGGATAAAGTATCAAATTGTCTATGTACTATAACTTGATTTTAATAAAGTTGCGACACAAATATTGAAGTGCGTAAAAAACGGCTGCAACTATCAAGAACGCTAGCACATAAATCACATCATCTTCTATCCAGGCTTCTTGGTTACCTACTCCAGTCTTAAAGAAGTCTTTGATAGCAAAATAAGGCCAGCATTGGGTAGTTTTTATATATCCTACAATCCCTAAAGGCAATATGTATATCACCAAAGTATCTCTTAGCCATTCTGCAAAAAGTTCTTCTTTTTGAGGGATGATTCATCGTTTAATTATTTAAGAAAATTGATGATAAAACGAACAGCTACTAGTTAAAAATTCAAAGATTTAGTCCAACGAGTCCTGAATGAGCTGCAATTGCTCTTATTAATTCTTGATTATTTTAAAAAACTTTATTGCTTTATTCTTATCCAGGATGCCCAGTGTATAAGTCCCTGGAGCTAAAGATTGCATAGGCACATTCGTGATTAGGTCGCTGATTATTCCATTCTGGACCCTTTTTCCTTGAATATCGAACATTTCATATCCCAGGGATTTTGAAAATAGATCGTCTATTAAAATATTTATATCACTGAGCGTGGGATTGGGGTAAATATTGGCTTTTAGCGTGATGATCGGAAAATTGTCCACGCCTACTGTAAAGAATTCGTAAGGCTGCTGGACTCCTTGATTAACGGAACCTCTTGCACCATTAAAATTAGTATAAACTGCTTGACCGATGCTATAACTTATATTCCCGTTCGGTCCCGTGGCATTTCCCGAAGCAGCATGCATAGATTGTTGGGCCATGCACACAGATCCAAGCATCAAAAATACCCCACATAAAGTTGAATTTAAATTAATCATGTCTTATGAAATTTTAAAAAATACTTCTTTTATAAATGAATTAAAAATCAAGTCAAGTTTACACCAAATACTTATGTGGTAACTTGTCTAATATATAAATGACCTTTTAAATAGATGAATAACTAAAAAAATACTACTTTTGAGTCGTTCACATTTTATTTCGAAATTAGAATATGCCACCGTTCCCGTGTATCATTGTTGATGATGATGAAATCGACAGATTGAGGATTATGTCCTTAGTCAAAAAGTTTGCTTCTATTAGACTCTTAGCGGCTTTTGAAAATGCAGATGATGCATTGTTGTATTTAGAAAAAGAAAGCGTGGACATACTATTTTTAGACATAGAAATGTCTGGAACAACTGGTATAGATCTCCGCAAGAAAGCCAAGCAAGTTCCTGTTTGTATCTTTGTTACCTCTTATCCAGAACATGCCGTCGAAAGCTTTGAATTGGATACGCTAGACTTTATCGTCAAGCCAATCAATTTACATCGATTTGAACAAACGATCAAACGCATCGAAGAGTACATGCTAAATTAGACAAAAAGCCAATCTTTTTGAATCCACCCTTGGCGGCGAAGCCATATTTATCAAAGATGGCCACAACCAAATAAAAATTCATTTGCACGATATATTGTATTTGGAGGCCTTAAAGGACTATACGATGCTGGTCACAAATGATAAACGGCATTGTATTTTATTGAATATTGGAAAACTTTTAAACGAAAATAAATTCAATAATTTTGTCCGAATCCATAGAAGTTTTGCCGTACAAAAACATTTTGTAAGTAAAATTTCCACCCAACATTTAGAGTTGCACAACCAAATCAGCCTACCTATCGGTAGAAGTTTTAAAGAAAATATAACAAGCTTAATATGATAAAAAAGTACGCACTAATTTTCCTTGTTTTTGGTTTTCAAATGGCTTGGACACAAAATAATGTTAATAACAAGATTGATTCACTCAAATCTCTATTAGCAAAAACCAACATAGATACAACCAAAGTAAACTTAAACAATTCACTTTCAATTATTTATCTTACTGTAAATACGTCTGAAGGAATAAAATATGGGGAAACAGCCCTGGAATTGGCAAAAAAAATAAAATACCAATACGGTATCGCCGCTGCTTATAAAGTTATCTCCGACAATTATTGGGCTAACAGCGACTTTGAAAACGCCAAGCAAAATTTAGAACAGGCTTTAAATTTTTCCCAAAACCAACTTCAAAAGGCAGATATTTTGATCAGTTACGGTTTAATTTATACTAGCTTAGACCAATATACATTAGCGCTTGAATATTATTTCAAAGCACTTGCCATTTATGAAGAAATTAAATTTGAAAAAGGTGCAATTGGTGCATTTTCCAATATAGGTAACTTGTATTACTATCTAAAAGACTATGACAAATCTATCGACTATATAAATAAAGCTTTGGTCTATAACCTGAAAAATGGAAATACTATGGAGACCATTAGAAACTATGGCAATCTTGGCAACGCTTATACGGATAAAAAAGATTATAATAAAGGCCTAAGTTATTATGACAAAGCAATAACACTTTGCAATGAAATAGGTCAGGATAGAAGCAAAATGATAAATTTATATTCCATAAGCTCCCTATATTTTCAAACCAAAGATTTTGACAAAAGTATCGAATATGGTAAGAAGTCATTGGAGGTAAGCAAAAAACTAAATAATTCACTTGGTCTTTTGAAGAATTATGGCATGATCGGGGACAATTATTTAGAAAAATATAAATTGAATAAAAGCAATAAACAATTCTTAAACGCTGCTACTGAAAATCACAAAAATTCCCTTGAATTATCAAAATCTCTTGGAATAATTTCCGAGATATCTGCAAATCTAAACTCAATTTCAAGCGAGCATGAGCTTTCTGGAAACTATAAACAAGCACTATCTTCCTACAAAGAATTTGTAAGATTAAAAGACTCCATTTTCAATTCGGAAAATAAAGAATCCATCAAAAACCTAGAAGATAAGCGTACGATCGAACTCAAGGATAAGGAGTTGGAAATCAATAAATTGATCATCTCCCAAGAGCAAAAACAAAAATATTTTTCACTCATAGCTTTATCATTGCTATCGCTAATAGGAGTTTTGCTCTACCGACAAAATAAAAATCGCAAGATTGCCAATTTGAAATTACAGGCATTGAACGCTGACCTCGAAAAAGCCAATAACACCAAAACCAGATTCTTTAATATCCTAAATCACGATCTCAGAACCCCCATTGCCAATATCATTCAGTTTTTACATTTACAAAATGAAAGCCCCGACGACCTAAGTCCTGAAACCAAACAAAGATTGCAAGACAAAACGACCAAAGGAGCTGAGAATCTACTAGAGTCGATGGAAGACATGCTCCTTTGGAGCAAAGGTCAAATGGAAAACTTTGCACCACAGATGGAAGAATTAGAGGTTCAAAAATTATTTTCAGACATCTCCAATCATTTTGGCTCGGAAGAAAATATCTCTATCATATTTGAAAATAAAGAAAATATTAAATTCAAAACGGATGCCAATTATGTCAAAACCATCATGCGAAACCTGACTGGAAATGCCGTAAAAGCCCTTAAAAATAGGCCAAATGCCGAGATCATTTGGAAGGCCTGGCAGTCCAATGGCAAATCCTTTTTGTCCATCACAGACAATGGAACGGGCGTCAGTCAAAACGACCTAAAAGCACTTTATGACGAAACACAGGTCACGGGTTTGAAGTCTGGCTTGGGACTCCACTTGATTCGCGATTTATCCAAAGCGATAAACTGCAAAGTCACTCTTAACCAAGAACATACCAACGGAGCCCAATTCATTTTAGAGTTTCAGTCCTAAGGTAAAACTTTGTATTTTCCTTGGCCAATTACCCCAAAAAATCTCCGCACACTAAAATTTCTTCTTGGGTATATTGAACAGCTGGCAAGTTATAATCGGTACGATGAATATTGAAAGCGTTAGCAAAGACAAGATATTGTCCGCCGTGTGAGAGTTCAATAATTGCCCAAAACTAGAATCTGGCGCAAAGTGTACCACCGTGGACAAAGTCAGTTTTATCCCCAATATCAACAATACAGTAAAGGCCGCTGTTTCTAAAAATGGATACTTTGCCAAAAGTTTCACAAAAACCGACGCAACCAATCTCATTGCCAATATCCCAATAAACACTCCAAACCACAAAAGATAAGTCTGCTTCGGCTGCGGCAAACGCTCTACATAAACAGCAGCAGCTAGGACATTGTCGATCGAAAAGACCAAGTCCATGATCTCCACCGACGCTACCGTAGCCCAAAAGGTCCCAAAAGCCCGCTTCAATGTCCGATACACAAAATTATCACTCTCCGAAAGCAAGTCGTCATCATCTTTAGATTCCGTCTGCCTACTTTTGAAGTATTCCAATGCAAGGTACACCAAATACAAGCCACCGATAGGCTTAAGCCACCATATTTGTATCAACAACGTAGCAAAAACCAAGCATATTCCCCTGAAAACATAGGCAAATATGATTCCTATCCTAAGGGCTTTGTGCCGTTGATTTTCTGGTAGATTCAGTACCATAGTCGCTAAAACTGCCGCATTATCCACCGACAACAAAGACTCGATGATGATCAAATTCAGGATGATCAAAAATGATGCATAATAATCAGGCCCTAAGATAGGGTCTAAAAAACTCTCCATATATTAAACTAATCTCGATATGATACAAAAATATGAATCCAAATGGACCTGGCCAACCGTGCGATATAAGGCAAAAACAACAATCCCACAAATCCCAATGCAAACCACAAATAAAAAACAGGCATCTTGAACACCAAAATACTTATACCCGCAGTCGCCAGCAACACCCCAGAACTCAACATATACGCCACGTACATCGCCCCCCAATAAAAACCCGGTTCGATGTCAAATTTTTGCTGACACACGCTGCACCGCTCAGGCATATCGTATATTTTTAGCCGAAACAATGGACTACTGAACAATTTTCCCTCGCGACAACGGGGGCAGTACAAACCAAAAATACTTTTCCAAATGGATGGTTTATTCATAAAACGATTTTTTCCGAATTTTCTATCATTGACAAGATTGGGAGCGGTATATTTTTATTTTGGGCGCTCCCTCTTCTCGTCTTGCAGACGAATCGGGTCGGGTCGTTCGTGGGTTTCGTCTCTCCTTTCTGTCGAGACTGACTTCAGGCCAAAGCCCTTTCGTCACCACTACCACCCCTAGCGCCATTTAAGCTACTCGAGGAGTTTGCAAATGGTCTATCCTTGCACGCACATAATCCAAATCTATGACCAATTTTTTGACATCATCTTGTCCTGGTATTTCGAACATAGCATCTGTCATGATTCGCTCACATATTGATCTCAATCCCCTTGCTCCAAGTTTATACTCCAGCGTTTTATCCGCTATAAAGTGAAGGGCCTCTTCCGTAAATTCTAAATCTACACCTTCCAACTCAAACAATTTTTTGTATTGCTTTAATAGCGCATTTTTAGGTTCTGTCAAGATCCTTATCAAGGTCTCATGATTCAAAGACTCTAGATACGTTATCGCAGGCAATCTACCCAATAACTCAGGTATCAATCCAAATGACTTGAGGTCTTGGTGTATGATATATTGGAGCAAATTCTCTTGATTTACTTTATCCTTTTCTTCACCGTGGAATCCTATCACCGAGGTATTGAGCCTTCGGGCTATGATTTTTTCTATTCCATCAAACGCTCCACCACAAATGAATAAGATATTCTCCGTGTTTAAGGAAATCATCTTTTGTTCAGGATGCTTACGACCACCTTGAGGCGGTACATTGACATCAGCACCTTCTAGGAGCTTTAAAAGACCTTGTTGGACTCCCTCGCCGCTCACGTCTCTGGTGATGGATGGATTGTCCGACTTTCTCGCTATTTTATCTATTTCATCGATATAAACGATGCCTTTTTGCGCTTTTTGTACATCATAATCGCAGTTTTGAAGCAATCTGGACAATATGGATTCAACATCTTCTCCCACATATCCCGCTTCAGTAAATACCGTAGCATCCACTATGGCAAAAGGAACATTCAGCATTTTTGCAATGGATTTCGCCAAAAGAGTCTTGCCAGTGCCTGTCTGTCCGATGAAGAGGATATTGCTTTTTTCGATCTCGATGTCCTCCGTTTTTGATTGAGCAATTCTTTTATAATGGTTATAAACGGCTACAGAAAGCAGTCTTTTGGCTGTGTCTTGACCTATGACGAATTCATCTAAGTAGCTCTTTATCTCCTTAGGATTTGGCATCTGACCTCTTGGGGCATTTTGTTTGGACTTTTTGGATGTTGATTTAGAGATACCTCCAATTTCACTAGCTACAATCCCAGCCGCTTGTTCGATGCATATATCACAGATATGTGCGTCTATACCAGCAATCATGATCAAAGTCTCAGAATTATCCCTATTGCAAAAAGAGCAAAATATAGTATCTTTATTTTTCCTTGCCATCGTCTGCTATTATTTCTCTATTCTACGATCCAATACTTCATCGACAAGTCCATAGGCTTTTGCTTCATTCGCTGTCATCCAATTGTCTCTATCGCAATCCTTTTCGATGATATCATAAGGCTG
The DNA here is from genome assembly GCA_016720635.1 of Saprospiraceae bacterium. Taxonomy (GTDB): domain Bacteria; phylum Bacteroidota; class Bacteroidia; order Chitinophagales; family Saprospiraceae; genus JADKKF01. Next base: position 46,933 of record JADKKF010000005.1, on the reverse strand, counting down.
TCCAGTGTGGTTGGCCAATATATCATACAATTCCTTTTGCATGGACTTAATCAATTTATAGCTAATCTCCATATCTGATACTTGTCCTTGCATACCTCCCAGTGGCTGATGTATCATCACTCGGCTATGAGGCAAGGCGGTTCGCTTTCCTTTAGTTCCAGCAGCCATCAATACAGCCCCCATAGAAGCTGCCAATCCTGTACATATGGTAGAAACGTCTGGTTTGATATATTGCATGGTGTCATAAATGCCTAATCCAGCAATCACTGAACCTCCTGGACTATTGATGAACATCTGAACATCGCGCTTTGAGTCCGTTGATTCTAAAAACAACAATTGGGCTTGAACCACATTGGCTACATAATCATTGACGGGAACACCCATAAATATGATACGATCCATCATCAATCTTGAGAACACGTCCATTCCGACGACGTTCATCTGTCTTTCTTCTATCACATGTGGGGTGAATCCTGTTACATTAGGGATGGCATCTTGCATATACTTTTCTAAATGCATAGAACTCATCCTATGATGCTTGGTAGCATAATTCATAAATTCATTTCCTAAATTCATCTCGCTATAATCTTTTTGTACTCCAAATTAACAGCGACATCGATGATTTGTTTAATCCCTACCCAAATTTGGGTTCAAACATTTATTTTAGAAAAAGAATCAAAGACTAATGGGCGTGGCCATGATCGTGATTGTGGTCATGAGAGTGGTCATGCCCTTCATGATCATGATTGTGCTCATGACCTTCGTGGTCATGGTCATGGTCGTGATTGTGGTCGTGTGAGTGGTCATGACCTTCGTGGTCGTGGTCATGATCGTGTGCTTGATTGGCTTCAACCTTTTTGGCAAAGTCCGTGCGGCTCAATACTACATTATTAAGTGTCAAATCCTTTCGCACCGCTTGAAACAAAAATTCTGTTTCCAAGTGATCGTAGGCTGTATAAACCTGATCGCTGTCCTTTAAGCTTTTTTCGATGAGTTCTCTTACTTTATCTGCACCTATATATTGCAAATACTGTCCGTAGTCTCTTTGTAATTTATTGAAAAAATATTCACGAATATCATTTTCCTGGACATCTACTGGATATGTTTGGATTAGTTTTCGCTTTATCTCCACCCATTTCAAGTGACGGAAAGTATTCTCATACTCTTTTTGAGAGGTAACATGGTTATCGTTTTCCTTCTTGTTTTCGGCAATAACCCTTTTTAAAAAGTCCTCAGGTAATTGCACCTGATTGTTTTCTATCATATAAGTCTGAAAATCTTTGTACAATATGGCTTCAGACTGAGTATTTTTAAAGCTAGCGATGCTTTCCTTTATCTTACCGTCAAATTCTTCTTCACTATGTACTATATCTGGACCAAACAATTTATCAAAAAACTCTTGATCTAAGGTAGGTAGTGCTTTGTTTTGGATATTTTTTACTTCCAGTCTAAATAACCCAGTTGTTTCCTTTTGATCATTGATCAGGTACTTTATGACCAATTCTTTCGATAGATTTTTTTCAACTTCAAAAATGTTGACGTCAAAGTGATCTCCTACCGCAAAATCTGTAATGGCTTTGCCAAAAGTATCCATATTCAAGTCCATGGCAGCACTTTTGAAAGTCGAAGTGGCTCCTTCTTCTTTTACCGCGCCATTTTCTAATTCAACCGCTCCAAATACCAAGTGGGACTCTTCGTTGGCTTTATCTGAATCTACATCTTGAGAATACTGCTTTAATATAGCCGCTTTTTCTTCTGCCACGTAAGCATCATCTATTTCAGATTCATATTTATCGAAAACATGCGCTTTAAAATCATTGAGTTCGAACGGTGGTACCATACCAATATCAAAAGCAAAAACATAATCCTCCGTAAATGAAGGCAAGAAAGTATATGTTTTTTGGGATTTTGAAACCAAGGGCGAACCTAGGATATTCAAGTTCTCATTTTTTATATAGTCGTCTAGTTGCTTTTGTGTTTCCTTCATCACGATATCGTACACAAGGGATTGTCCATACATCTTGATGACGTATGCTTCAGGAACTTTTCCTTTTCTAAATCCTTTGATATCGGCTTTTTGGGTCCATTTCCTTATTTCTTTTTTGATGGTTGGGGAAATTTCTTCAAAAGGGAGTGTAATGGTTAATACTGAATTGACATCATCAACGTCGTGTCTGGCGACCATAAAAAATAATTATCTATGAAGTAAAAAATATGAAGTGGAGTAAGACAATACTTGAAATCAATCTTGAAAAAATGTGCGGGTGGAGGGACTCGAACCCCCATGCCTCGCGGCGCCAGATCCTAAGTCTGGTACGTCTACCAATTTCGCCACACCCGCAGTATATCCATTATTGTAAAGATCCACTTTATTATAAAGGAGGTGCAAATATAAAACTTTTCAAGAAAAAAATAATTTTATTTTGAATCTTTTACGCTATTAAACATAGTTTCTATTTTATCCATGCCTTCTGGCTGGTAATTTCCCTGCTGGAATACATAGTTTGTGCCATTATTTTGTTTCACAAACACAAATCCATATAAGGATTCACCTGGATTTTTGATCTCATAAATAAATCCATCCGCTTCTTCTTTGACCACCTTTACAAAGTTTTTCATTTTTTTCAAAGATGCCAATTGAGCAGCTTTTTCTGCTGAAGGAGAGATAGAACCCGCTTTTTCACTGATATTGATATAATAATCATCGAATTGATTGTACAACATCGTTAAGCCCTCAGCGCCTTTGGCCATTTTGCCTTTCATGGATTTGATTTTGGTACCTTCTGGGAGGGTCAATTTGAACGGGATGCCTGCCTCTTCTAAGGTGGCTTTCAAGGTCTCGTCTTTTTGAACCGGTTCCTCTTGCGTTATTCCCTCAGGAAGGGTTGATTTAGGTGCTTCAGCTGGTTTTGGTGTATTCTTACAAGCCGCCATTATGGTTAAAATAGCAAAGCTTAATAAAATGATCTTTTTCATGCTAGATTTTTGAATGTTACAAATTTTAATAAATGGGTAAAAGTTGCCTTTTTCCATTTAGGCTGCAAATGTAAAGATAAATTGGAATATGTGGAAATAGTCCCATGATTAAAAAAATAATCTTGAGGCAACTCCTAGGAGATATAAAAATTCATCGCAGTATATGCCCATAAAAAGCAGGGATATCTATAACAATTCCATAATTGGTATCTACGCTTGTGCATCAAGGATCGAAGCCGGCTCATCTCGACAGCATGGCGAGATGGCGTCCGAAGGACCTGGCGGCGAAGAGCCTGACGCTAGATCGTGATCTAGCGGGATGCCCAAATCAAAACTAATTAATTATTCTTTCAAAACTTTAAAGGTCGTGCGCCGATTTTTTTGATGTTGCTCTTCGGTACAATTCTCGCAAACGCAAGGGATATTCGGGCTCGTCTCGCCATAACCTACCGCCACCAAACGCTGGGGGTCGATGCCCTGGGAGATGAGATAATCCACTACGGACTTCGCCCTTTTTTGGGATAGATCCAAGTTGTAATCGTCTTCGCCGCGGCAATCGGTGTGCGCAGAAAGTTGAATTTGGAGCGTTGGATTATTGCGTAGGAGCTGTGCCAGATTTTGGAGTGATGGATAGGCATCCTCCCTGAGTTCCCATTTGTCATAGTTGTAGTAGATATTTTCGAGGGCAATTTCTTGATTTTTGAATTTTTTCTCGAGAAGAATCCGCTTATCGATGATGCGCGTGTCTTCATCTTCTATCGTCTGGCTGGTGTCCTCTGTGCTGAAGGTAATTTTTGAGGTAAAATAGTCTTTTTTGTTGCAAATGATCTCATAAGAGGTATTGGGCTTGAGTTCTAAAGAAGCAAATCCAATGTCGTCCGTCCTGGATTTCTTGATGGATTTTCCATTTTCGAGTATCTCAAATGAGACATTTGCCAGCGGTGCGCGTCCTCTGATAGGGCTATTTGGATCCGCAGAAATCATATATATCTTGTGCAGTGAAGTCAAGTTAAGTACGATTCTTTGAATTTTAGGCGTGGTTGGGACATTGCTTTGTGGGTGTTTTTTCTCTTTGACGAGATAAAGATCGTCGCTCCCACCCCTATTGGATACCAAAATAATGGAATTCGAATAAACGCTGGTGTCCGTTGGCGTCAAACTCAAGGGAAGGTATCCTGTATCGTCGGCGCCGCTGTTGAAGGGTGGCTTCAAGTTGATGATGGGAGCCCAAGATTGCTGATTTCTCCAGTAGGTCTTGTATAAATCAAATCCACCCATACCCGAAAAGTGATTGGAGGCAAAATACAGGGTATCTTGTACCAGTGACGGAAATACTTCATCGAATTCGGAATTGATGGAGGAGCCAAGATCAATCGGATCACTCCAAACTTCGTCTTTAAACCTAGATATGAACAAATCCATGCCCCCTAAGGTACCTTCTTGGTTAGAAGCAAAAATCAAATAATCTCCCGATGTCGATATAGCAGGGTGGACGTATTGAAATCCTTCCTGAACAAAGGGCATCAAGCTTGGTTCTGTCCAGACTCCATCGATGCGGCGGCTGAAATATAGCTGACAGTTGGTGGGTTGAGCTGGGTCAATGGTGCGGCAAGAGCTATAAAATACCCAATTCTTGTCGCGGCTAAAAACCAAAGCGCCATCATTTTCTTTGGAATTGAAAAGATCTAAGTAAGGACTGACGTCAGAATTACTAAGATTGAGCAAATAGGTATCGCTATAATTTCGCCCAGTCCAAGCGTAGGTTTGGCCATCGTTGTTATTCGATTTGTCACTTGTAAAAAGTATGGAATCACGACCTATCTCAAAAGGCAGATACTCATCGGCATCTGTATTTGATTTGAGTTTTTCAATAGTAAATTGCTTGGGGTTGTATTTTTTTCTCCAATCGTAATTGATTTTCAAAGCGTTTTTTTCTTTGGCAAAACGGTCTTTATCTTGGATTTGGTCTTCCAGTTGTTCGTAGGTCTGAAGGGCTTCGCCGTATTTCTCTGACATTTTCAATAATTCAGCTTTTTGGAGATACGCTTCGACGCCATATTCATTGTCTATCGCTATTTGGACATAATCAAGGGCTGGTTTGTACTTTCCAATCTTTGCATAGGATTTGCTCATCAGGAAGGCAATTTCTCCTTTTTTAGGGGAAGATTTTAGGCTTTTTAGATCCTTTTCCCAGAGTGTAATCGCCTTGGCATATTGCTTGGCATCATAGGCTTGATATCCTGTTTTTACTTTTTCAATAATCGTACATCCTTGCCAAGCGAATAGAAGACAATAGACGGTTATCAGTTGCTTTAATATTTGGAGAATTGTCGAATTATTTTTCATCTTCATATTAACACGAAAAATAGGGTTTTATGTTGTAATAAGGATATTTTTTCCATTATATTTCGAAACTACGTTCAACATATTGATTTGAATTGGTTCTAAAGGATGGATAACGTTGATGGATTTAGAGAAAAGTTAAAAATTTTGTCAAAAATAATAATTGTACTTTAGGACAACTTTTGTATATTTGCTACGTGAAAGAAAGGCAAATAGTTAGGACGATTATCTTCTATAAAAATTATTTTGAAGATTTTTTTATTAAACAGAATAAGAAAGTAAAGGCTAAAATAATTTGGACTTTTGACCTTATTGAAGAAATTGATAAAATTCCTGAAATATATCTAAAACACATTGAAAATACCAGCGGACTTTATGAAATTCGCATTCAACAAGGAAATGATATTTTTAGGATTTTCTGCTTTTTTGACAAAGGAAATTTAGTAATTCTAGCAAATGGATTTCAAAAGAAAACACAAAAGACACCAAAACAAGAAATTGAAAAGGCATTAAAAATTAAAGGAGAATATGAACAAGAAAAACAATAATTTAATGACACTTTCCGAGTTTAAAGACAAACATTACGGAAAGAGGGGGGCTTCAAAACGAGAAGAATTGGAAGCAGGTTATAATCAGTTCAAACTGGGTGCGTTGATTCACGAAGCTAGACTTGAAAAAGGAATGACGCAAGAGCAACTTGCAGAAAAATGTGGTACGACAAAGTCATACATTTCAAGAATTGAAAATAATATTAAGGAAGTACGAATATCAACTTTACAAAAAATTGTTGAACTTGGTTTTGGAGGACAGTTGCATCTTTCTATAAAACTATAAGAACGGTCAAAAACAAAACTGCCACAAGCCTTGATTTGTCATGAGGTGGTAAAATAAATTAGTGGAGTTTTTGGTATTCTATCGAGCTTTTTAATAAAACCAGATAAAGTGATTCTCCTCTCCCACTTACCGCAGATCTCGCCCATTAATAATAATTGCAAATATTTCTTTGGATGGAAATCTATTTACATTTGAATATGTTTAAATGGTTTGAGCAGAAAAAAGATACAATTAATGAAAGATATTGAAGACCGAAATGACATAATTTACTTAGTGGATACCTTTTATGACCAGGTTAAAGAAAATAAGACCATTGGGCCTATTTTCGATGAAGTGGCTAAAATTAATTGGCAAGAACATCTTCCTAATATGTATGATTTTTGGGAATCAGTTCTTTTTGGAAAAGGAGTTTTCAAGGGCAATCCCATGATAAAACATATACTTTTGAGTAAAAAAACGACGATGTCTCCTGTTCAATTCGATGCTTGGCTGGAACTCTGGACTGCGACTGTTAATGCAAATTTTATGGGTAAAAAATCCGATGAAATAATATCAAAAGCCAAAAGCATTGCCAATCTTATGTTATATAAAATAGAACAAGCAAAGACTTTTGCTTAAACAGAAAAGGATTGAAAATCAAAGCATTAGATTGAGGCGATTTGCCCATTAATTAAACGAATTAGCTGCATGGCCTATTCATAAAATTCATTACAAAAGGTTCAATTTTCAATATTTTTGGTAAAATTTTGATAATCTGGCATTTATGGTTAATTTGGACCATCAAAACATCAAAATTTCCTTAGAAATAAATCAGAACGAACAAAAATTACTGTATGAATTTTTTATCCTCTTTGTTTAGAAAAAAAAATATCCAACAAATACTTTCCAATATCGACAACAACTCTGACAGCCACTTGGTCATGAACAAATCTCTAGGTGTATGGGATTTGACGTCACTTGGCATAGCGGCGATCATTGGAGCAGGGATCTTTAGCACCATCGGGACGGCTAGTTTCAATGGCGGACCAGGCGTAATTTTTCTGTTTATATTCACGGCGCTCGCGTGCGGATTTGCTGCTTTTGCCTATGCTGAATTTGCATCCTTATTACCTGTATCAGGGAGTGCCTATACTTATTCCTATGTAGCATTTGGTGAGTTATTAGCGTGGATTATAGGCTGGGCACTTATCATGGAATATGCCGTCGGAAATATTACGGTGGCTGTATCATGGTCTGGGTACTTGACTGGATTGTTAGAGAACAATGGAATCCATATTCCTGCTTGGATGTGTATAGACTATACCTCTGCTAGGAATGGCTTTGATGAAGGAATGTCCTTGATCGCTTCCAATCAGGTCATCCCAAAAAATCTAGAAGAAGCCATAGTAGCGTGGAATATGGCACCACAGATTGCTGGACTTAGATTGATCGCAGATATACCAGGCATTTTCATCACCCTCATCATCACCTATTTGGCATATATAGGCATCAAAGAATCTAGAAATGCGAGCAATATCATGGTTGCCATAAAACTCGGTATCGTTTTGATGTTTATATTTCTAGGGGCTTGTTATGTAAAAGCAGAAAATTGGAATCCTTTCCTTCCGAACGGCATGGGGGGAGTTCTTGCAGGCGTTTCTTCCGTATTTTTTGCCTATATTGGTTTTGATGCCATATCGACTACTGCTGAAGAATGTAAAAATCCACAGCGAGACTTACCTAGGGGCATGATGTACGCCATCATCATTTGTACAGTGCTTTATGTGTTGATAGCCTTGGTATTGACTGGGATGGTTAAATATACCGATCTAAAACAAGATGATCCTTTGGCTTATGTTTTTGGACCCAATGGGGCAAATTTGACATGGATTTCGGGTATCATAGCTTTAAGTGCCGTCGTAGCGATGGCAAGTGTCATGTTGGTATTTCAGTTGGGACAGCCTAGGATATGGATGAGTATGAGCAGAGATGGTCTATTGCCAAAGGCATTTTCTAAAATACATCCAAGATACAAGACTCCCTCTTTTGCAACGATTATCACAGGGCTTTGCGTCATAATACCTATGTTATTCATTCCGAGCGATGTGGTTTTGGACTTATGCAGTATGGGCACATTATTCGCCTTTGTGGTCGTCTGTGGAGGGGTGATAAAACTCCACAACACCCCAGATGCGCCCAAGGGAAAATTCCAAACTCCTTATATCAATGCAAAGTTTGTATTTCCTGCCTTATTGGTTTTGACTTATCTCTATATCACCAAATATCAACCAGCTTATTGGGGTACTTTTGCGAACCAAAGTCTCGTGGAGAATTTTCCTATGATTTTGTTTGCGTTGGTATGTTTGGTTTTAGTAGGGTTGGGATTTAAATACAAGATGTCTCTGATACCTGTGCTTGGGTTGGTTTTTTGCTTTTATATGATGGCTCAGATCCCTTCTAAAAGTTGGTTTGGTTTTATCATATGGCTGTGCATCGGTTTGCTGATTTATTTTACTTACGGTTATCGCCACAGCAAATTGTCCAGAGCTAAAATGCAAAATTAATCACAAGGGAAATAGACACATACTTGCTAATCGCTTGGTAAAATTTGCTATTTTTGCGGAGCCAATGCGATAGGGATACGCAAGGTGTGCGCAGCACAGTCTCACTCGTGAGACCAAAGCCTGGAGTAGCCCGGTCGAGGTCATGAATGGACCTCGAATCGCCCAAATAATAAAAAAAGTAATTATGGAAAATATCCGTTCGATCATCGAAAATGCCTGGGAAAACAGGGATTTATTGAAATTAATAGAGACTCGAGATGCCATCCGCCACCTTATAAGCCAGCTTGATAGTGGAAAAATTAGGGTCGCAGAAAAGCTAGAATCAGGCATTTGGCAAGTGAATGACTGGGTAAAAAAGGGGGTACTGATGTATTTTCCGATCCAAGAGATGAAGACGATGGAGGTGGGAATCTTTGAGTTTCACGATAAAATCCCGCTGAAAAAAAATTATGCCCAGCATGATGTTAGAGTCGTCCCGCACGCGATCGCCAGATACGGATCTTTCCTAGAACCTGGGGTCATCTTGATGCCATCGTATGTCAATATTGGAGCGTATGTGGGCAGTGGAACGATGGTGGATACATGGGCTACCGTGGGGTCATGTGCACAAATTGGTAAGAATGTTCACCTGAGCGGTGGCGTCGGTATAGGTGGGGTGCTAGAGCCTGTTCAAGCGGCACCTGTTATCATAGAAGACGATTGCTTTATTGGCTCTCGATGTATCGTAGTTGAGGGTGTTTGTGTAGAAAAAGAAGCCGTATTGGGTGCCAATGTGGTACTGACCGCTTCGACTCATATCATCGACGTGACGGGCGATGAACCGGTTTCCTTCAAGGGGCGGGTACCATCAAGGAGCGTCGTCATACCTGGGTCTTACGAGAAGGAGTTTGCCGCTGGAAAGTATCACGTTCCGTGTGCTTTGATCATAGGAAAAAGGAAGGAAAGTACGGACAAAAAGACGAGCTTAAACGACGTGTTAAGAACGCACCAAGTCGCGATTTAATAGTTCGTATTGAGCGGATATTGTTTTAGAACGATATCCATATAGGGATCTTTCCCTGGCTCGTAACCTCGCTTGAGGTGGTGGTCATAAATAAGTCCGATGGCATTCCAATAGGATGCTGTGAATCCTCCTTTGAGTTCTTTTAATATGTCGTACATCGGCTTTTGTGTAGAATACTCGATCATCTTGATGAGGATTTTACCTTGGGTCTTGGTCAATTTTTTGATATTGGAAGCGAACTGTTTTTCGAGTTCTTCCTGTTTTGCTTTGATGAGTTTTCTGCGATCTCTACGAGATAAATCTTGGGTTAAAACCTGCAACTCATTGTAATTCTTGACTGCAGCGATGGCAAAGGGTCTGACGTAGTAAGCATAGACTCTGTATCTGTAGAGCATATTTTGCTGTTCGGCAGTAAAGGCATATCTAGTACTCCAAACAAATATCTCGGGCAAATGGACAACCAACTGAGTATCCCCTTGTACAATCTCTATCTGAGCTAGATGCAACATGTAGGGGTCTAGGTCGGGCTTGTTGATGGTATCCTGACCTATAGATTTGGTTTGGCTGAATAAGCTAAACAAAACCATCGATAAAACAAAGTAAAATCGTGTATTAGAATACATCTTAAAACGCAATTGGCATGAAATAAAACGCCAATAAAACAAAAAGGGTTGCATAAAGCAACCCTTTTAATTTATGTTTTCAGAATTAATACATAGGATTCTGAGCGATATTAGGATTTACGACCGTTTCCTCTTGAGGGATGGGCCAGATGAATCTAAAATTGCTATAAGGCAGTGCAGGGATTGATTTCCTTAGTGTATCTACAGGCACTTCGCAAACATAAGATGAAAGTGTAGCGGAAGCAAAAGCCATTTTTGCTGGAATACCGTTAGTAGAAAAATCTGGATCCAAAGCCAATCTATGGATATCACTCCATCTTTTGCCTTCTGCCAAAAATTCAATTCTTCGCTCAGCTAAGATCGCCTTGGTAAGATCCTTACTGGTTGCAAAGTTGGACAATTTGTATTGATTTGCTGCAGCAGTCACAGCTCTATTTCTTACAGCATTAAGCAATGCAAGGGCATTATCGGAAGTAGAATTAGAAGATCTAGACTCAGCTTCAGCCAACATCAATACCACCTCTGCGAATCTAATATGAGGCGTTAAATCTGTCCTATTGACATAATCTCTAAATTTGGTAGTATAATAACTTCTAGCACCAGAGGTTTCTTTAACCAACATCCCTCTTCTTAGGTCATCACATCTCCATTCTGGAAGATTGTAGGCGATAGGAGAAACTCTCACGAGTCCACGTCCACCCAAAGAAGGTGATCCATACATAGAAGCCAAGGCACCATTTGGCCCTGAATTATCAACGTTATTGTTATTAATAGAGAATACAGCTTCTTCACTTGTATTATTAGCGAATGGCCCATCTGGAGTCGCGGTCAATTTGTAACCACCAATCAATGATTGGCTTGGATTCGCAACATTAATCAATTTCGCTCCTTCAGTTTTTACACCAGTCCAGTCACCCATATGAGATTTAACTCTCATTTTCAAAGCAATAGCGGCAACTTTTCCAGCTCTGATATTTTGTCGATCTGATGGTAAATTTGCTTCAGCAAAATCTAAGTCTGCAAGTATCTTTTGGTAATTAGATACAACCGTTTCTCTAGACAAACTCTTTGCCCTTTCTGTCGTGGCTTGGTCCTTGATACCAAAATCTCTGTACACTATACCCAATGCATTTGGTTCGGCATAAGGTCTAGAAAAATGGATGCAAAGTTCGTGATGTGCCATGGCTCTTAAAAACCTACACTCTCCGATTAATTTATTGGCATCTGCTGTACTTAGAACACCGCTATTTCCTGCAGTTTGTAAGCCCTCGATTACCAAATTTGCCTTGTTGATCAAACCATATAAAGTATGCCACATATAAACATTATTGGCAGATCCAGAACTATAAGTGTTTTCGTAAGTTATTTGGAAAAACAACGCTTGGTTTAGCATATCCTCTCCTCTCATATCTCCTTGCGAAAAACTAGCAGCTCCAAAAGGATATCCTCTTACCTGTCCAGATGCATAAAATCCCGACTGTGCTGCGTCATAGACTCCCAGAACTGAAAGTTCACATCTTGCCTTGGATGAAAATGCAGTCGCATCAGTAAATGAATCGTAAGGCAAAACATCGAGAAGCTTGTCCTGCTTACAACTTATAACCCCCAATATTAGGGCAATAAATACTATATTTTTAAACAACTTATTCATAATTAAATTTTTAATGTTTGATTAAATTATAAACCTAAATTTAAGCCAAATGAAAATGTTTTGATACTCGGTACTGTGCTATAATCAATACCCAACGAAGTTGTATTTTCAGGATCTATCCCACTATACTTGGTAAATGTGAAATAGTTCTGCAATTGGAAGTAAAATCTTAATGAAGACACATTATCCTTGGTCAAACTCTTAACTTTAGCAACTGGAACTGTGTAACTTAGGATAATATTTTGAATTTTTAAGAAATCTCCTTTTTCTATCCATCTAGAGGTCAGGTTGCTACCTCCAGCCTGGTTAATAAAGTTATCTCTACCCGCCCACAATCTTGGCACATCGGTTACATCTCCTGGCGATCTCCATCTGTTCAGGATTCCTGCTCCACTATTTTGAAAACCGAGGTTATACAAAGTTTCATATGCCGTTTGATTGAATATTTTATTTCCTCCACTAAATCTCAACATAATCTCCAATCCAAAGCCTTCATAATTGAAAGTATTGGTTAAACTACCAAACCAAGTTGGGTTAGGATTTCCAAGGTTCCTTTTATCAGAAGTAGCTAGGCTGCTTACAACGCCTAAGCTATCACCAGCACCCATAGTGTAATAGGAAGAATTGGCGATATTCCCTTGAATTCTCGTTTGTCCATCATCATTTTTGATATACATTGGGTTTCCATTAAGAGGATTTACCCCTGCATATTGGAACCCGTAGAAAGAGTTTATCGGTTCGCCTTCTCTGATGATATTGAATGTTCCAATAATATCTTGTTTATTAACCAAAGAAATAACTTTATTCTTTAGGAATGTTACATTTCCTTCGATAAACCAGCTAAACTTAGATTTTCTGACCGCGTCAAAACTACCACCCAATTCTATACCTCTATTCTCCATTTTACCAATATTTTGGCTGATCGAATTACCTGGTATCCCCAAAGATGGAGGAACTGGAACTGCCAAAACAAGACCATCATTTTGATTGATGAAATAATCTGCCGTAAATCTTACTCTTGAATTCAAAAACGCTAAGTCAATTCCAACATTGTATTTTGTATTTGTTTCCCATTTCAAATCAGGATTACCCGCAAGATTGAAAGCTATACCGTTAAGAGATCCATAAGGAGCTGATCCATAAGTACTAAGGTATGGAAACCCAGTAAGTCTATTACCGACAACTCCATAACTAGCTCTAATTTTAAAGATATTTACAATATTACCCAAGTTGCTTTTCTTGAAAAAATCTTCTTCACTAATAGTATATCCAACTGAAACCCCTGGGAATCCACCAAATCTCTTCTCTTTTGCCAAAGAAGATTGGCCATCTGTTCTATATGATAACTGTAAAAAATACTTAGAAGCAAACGCATAATTAATCCTTCCGTAATAAGATACGAATCCAGCCTCACCATAGAATCCACCTGAAGACTGCACCGCAAATGAATTAGATATCAAACCATTTGTAAGGAAAAACGGATCAGAAAAACCACTACCACCACCATTTAGTCGCTTGGATACATTTTTTTCATAATCAGCTCCCAAGGTAAATCCTAAGCTATTTTTTCCGATTACTTTATCATACGTAGCATAATTTTGCCATAAGTAAACACTTACCTTTCTGTCATCACTAGATATTATACCATTAGATGATCGTCCATCACCGTGGATTGAGTTCCAAGCAAGAAAATCCAACGTATTGGCATAATCTACAGACCCTTGGGTTCTTATTGTCAATCCTTCTATTGGGGTTATCTGTGCATAAGTATTTGCCAGTATTCTATATCGCTCAGACAAGTATTTATTGTTATCCAAAACATATTTAATATTGACAAAATTGTTTTCTATTGCTCTTCTATTTGAGTCTTGACCTAGTGCCGCATAATCATCGGTAATATTGTAACCTGTTGGGTGCGAAGGATTATATACTCTAACGTTTGGAAGAGCTCTTAAAGCAGCCGTCATAGCTCCGGATAGCGCATTTCCTCCATTGTTTTGGTCGGCATCGTCTGTTTTAGCTAAGTTCAAAGAAGTACCGATTTTCAAATACTTGTTAACGGTATGATCAAAAGTTCCTCTAAGGGCATATCTTCTTACATCATTCGTCTGTATTATACCTTTTTGGTCAGAAAAGTTCGCAGATACATAATATCCTGTGTTTTCAGTACCTCCTCTCAAGCTAATCGTATGACTTTGTACACCAGCCTTTTTATTGAAAATGACATCTTGCCAATCCGTATTGGTATTCTCTAAATTATTTTTAGCTTGGATTGGTTGTCCTGCGTTCAAATATCCTTCGTTCTTTATTTCAACAAATTCATTAGCATCCAATAAATCAAATTTCTTAAATGCTGAATTTCTACCAAAATATGCATCATAGGTCAATTTTGGCTTACCCGCTTTTCCTCTTTTAGTTGTTATTAATATAACACCATTTGCCGCTCTAGATCCGTAAATAGCTGATGAAGCTCCATCTTTTAATGTTTCTATAGACTCTATATCATTTGGATTAATATCCGAAAGCGCATTTGTATTGGTAGTACCAGAAGTACCTCCAGAAACCACAGGAACCCCATCTACAACTATAAGCGGTCCCGTATTTTGTGAGATTGAGTTAACACCACGAATCAATATCCTTGGCGTCTGATTGATTAATCCCGATTGAGCTATTACTTGGACACCAGCTGCTCTTCCGCTTAGCTGCTTATCTATACTTGGTGTGACCAAACTTGAAATTCTGTCTCCATCTATTTTCACTACAGATCCTGTGATAGCTTTTCGATCCTGCGTACCATATCCCACTACCACTACCTCATCAAGAAGCTTCTGATCCGATTCCATCATCAAATTCAATTCACTCTGATCTCCTACCCTCAGCTCCTTTGTATTGAATCCAATATACGAAAATACTAGTATGGCTTCATTATTTGGGACTTCCAATGAATACATCCCGTTTTCATCTGTCATGGTTCCTTGCTCTGTGTCTTTTAAACTTACAGATGCTCCAACCAACGCTGCCCCCTTATCGTCAAGAACCTTGCCAGATACCATCCTCTGTGCAAATGTAAATACCGATATAAAAAGCAGACCAATCGTTACAATTACTCTCATGTGATCTTAATTTTTAGGTGGTTAAATAAAATAATCAAATCGAAAAATAGTAGTTTTTCTGGATATTAAAAACTTTGTCTAATTTTTTTCAAATAAAATCAAACAAAATCTTTAAAATTTAACATTTAATCCGTCTTCAATCGTAAATTCCATCAGATTGACTTTTCAATATTTACCTTGATAAATATTGATATATAGCTATTTATACATTAATAAAATTAATATATTACTAAATTTAATTTTTCAGCCACTTTGATATAATTTTTTTATTTTATTAGCGATTATTTACCTTACTTATTTCTCTATACCACCAAGACTTCCCCGGTCATCGACTCTGGTCTTTCTACCCCCAACAGCGATAAAATAGTAGGAGCAATATCCGCCAATCTACCATCCTTTAGTTTCTTTTGGTGCTCTCGAGCGCTTACAAAAATCAGAGGAACAGGATTCATGGAGTGCGCGGTATTTGGGCTGCCGTCGTCATTGATCATATAATCCGAATTTCCGTGATCTGCTAGTATCAAGGTTTCATAGCCGTAGTCTTTCAAGAGCGGTATCAATTGGGCCAAGCAACCATCAACGGTCTCGGTCGCCTTCACTGCTGCTTCAAACACCCCCGTATGCCCAACCATATCCGTATTGGCATAATTAAGGCAGACAAAATTGGGCTTATTTGCCTTGATTTCTTTGATGATGGCGTGGGTTACCTCGACAGCGCTCATTTCAGGCTGCAGGTCATACGTTGCCACCTTTGGCGAGGGAACCAAAATCCTTTGCTCTCCCTTGAAGGGCTGTTCCCTACCTCCTGAAAAGAAAAAAGTCACGTGCGGATATTTCTCCGTCTCAGCTATTCTAACTTGGGTTAGGCCATGCTGTTCCAGCACCTCTCCCAGCGTAAGATTGAGGTCATCTGAGTTAAAAACCACGTGAATTCCTCGATAAGTTTCATCGTATTTTGTCATCGTAGTGAAATACAAATCCAAAGGATGCATTTCATAATCAGGTTGTGCCTTTTGGGTCAGCACTTCGGTTAGTTGCCTAGGGCGATCTGTCCTAAAATTAAAGAAAATAACCGCATCGCCATCGCTGATCCTTCCTTCTTTATGCGACGAAATTAATGGCTTCAAAAATTCGTCCGTGATTCCATTTTTATAATTTTCTTCCATGGATTTGACATAATCGTGCGACAATTCACCGACACCATTGACCAATGCATCATAGGCGATTTTTATCCTTTCCCAGCGGTGATCTCTGTCCATCGCATAATAGCGTCCACAGATCGTTGCTATCGACTGGTTTGGATATTCCCGCAATGCTTCTTGCAATTTTCCGATATAACTAACCCCAGACTTAGGATCGACATCTCTCCCATCCGTAAATGCTTGGATATATACCTTGGGGATATCATAGCTCGAAGCCATTTTGCAAAGCGCCAATAAATGATCTATATGTGAATGCACGCCCCCATCCGAGACCAAACCCATTAGGTGGACTGGCTTTTGGTTTTTTTGTGCGTATTCGAACGTTTCCTTTAGTGCCTTCTGTTGAAAAAAACTTCCGTCGAGGATCGAAGCATGAATTCTAGCCAATTCTTGATATACAACCCTCCCTGCTCCCAGATTCATATGCCCCACTTCACTATTGCCCATCTGACCAGGAGGAAGGCCAACGTCGAGACCAAAAGTCACGAGCGTACTATGAGGATTTTCGTCCCACAATTTATCGAAAAATGGCTTTTTTGCTTGAGCGATAGCGCTTCTTTCTGGCAATTTACCGATGCCCCACCCATCCAATATGATCAAACACGCTTTTTTACCTGTCATGATTTTACTTGATTTATTACTACAAATTTAAGGTACAATACGAGCAAAAGTTCAATAATCGGGTGATTATTATTTATGGCGATTCTCGTCAAGGACGAGACCGGGCTATCCGTTATACTTCGTGCCACTTCTATCCCTATCGCAGGCTGGGTTCAATACCAGTAGGTTTAGATTTTCAGAGGATTTTTGCTGGCGCACACAGCTTATTTTTTAGGAAAATCGAAATTATCCCAGTTTAGCTCAATACTTAGTAATTTTGTTGGATTAAAGTTTTTATTTTACCATACGATTAGCGATGCATTTTAGAACGATTCTACCCGTTACAAAACCCAAGGTCCCCTTGCAAAAATCAGATTCTGTAAGGTTGCTGGGTTCGTGCTTTTCTGATGAAATGCTCCCTTTTTTTGATAAATATGGCTTTGATGTAAAGTCCAATCCACTGGGCATTTCCTATAATCCAGTTTCGATACATAGGGTTTTTGATTTGCTTTATGGAAAACTTGCGCTTGAAGATTCAAAATTTATCCAAAGGGATGATTTGGTTTTTCACTATGATCTCCACAGCAAGATATTTGGACACAACAAAGATGAGCTGCTAGAAACAATACACAATCGCTCAGAGTCCATTTTACCCAAACACATTTTTTTAACCTATGGCACTTCGTGGGTTTATTGCATTGATGGTGATGTTGTGAACAATTGTCACAAGCAAAAAAACAGCTTTTTCACCAAGCGACTGCTTACAATTGAGGAGATGCTGGACTCAGCGCAATCCATTTTTGAATTAAAAATACCGACCACGCTAACCGTCAGCCCTGTTAGACATTTGAAAGATGGGTTCACAGAAAACCAAAGAAGTAAGGCCCGATTGATAGAATTCGTCCACGCTTCCGTAGAAAAATATGCCCACATCGATTATTTTCCCTCCTATGAAATCATGATGGATGACCTTCGAGATTATAGATTTTACAAAGATGATTTGCTCCATCCTACCCCTTTTGCAGTACAGTACATTTGGAATCATCTCGAAACCAGATATTTTTCCGAGGATCAAATTTCTATTTTCCGGCAAATAGATAAAATCTCCCAGCGCCTCTCCCATATACCCTTTGTCTCCAATCAAAAAGACATAGACGACCGCATTTTGTTGAGTCAAGAATTACAAAAACTAAAGGCATTTTGATAAACTTTATCACACCGATATAAGCATTTCGCTGAATCAAATTTTAGTTGCAGAATAATTTTAAACGCCAACAACAATATTAACGAGTATTATTTACCTTTGGTCAATGAATATAATTATCCTATCCAGAAATGCACAGCTTTATTCCACCCAATCCTTAATCAAGGCCAGTGTGGATAGAGGACATAAGGTAATGGTTATAGACCATCAAAAATGCCAAATAAAGATTCGTACCAACGATCTCCAAGTCATTTACGAACAAAAACCATTGGAAAATATTGACGCCATCATCCCTAGGATAGGAGCCACTGCGACCCAGTATGGCAGCATGATCATAAAGCAATTTGAATCCATGGGTGTCTTCACGACCACTACAAGCCAAGGATTATTGCATGCAAGGGATAAAATTAACTGCCTTCAATTATTGGCAGCGCACGGTATAGCTGTCCCCGAAACTTTTATCCCAAGTTGCTTTGGTGGAGAATTCAAACACATCATCGAACAAATGGAGTTTCCTGCCATTTTAAAGCTTAAGGAAAGCACTCATGGACTCGGAGTAATACTTAGCGAAAACCCTAAAAACTTAGAAGCCACGCTGGAAGCTTTTGCCCATTTGAGACAAGAAATGCTCGTACAACAGTTCATCGCAGAGGCAGGCGGAAGCGATATCAGAGCTTTCGTGGTGGATGGTAAAGTAGTAGGTGCCATGAAAAGACAAGCGATGGAAGGAGAATTCAGGTCTAATCTCCACAGAGGAGGCGTTTCAGAAATAGAAGAACTTTCGCTCCAAGAATATGAAATGGCCGTGCAATCCACTTCGATTCTTGGATTATCCGTCGCTGGAGTGGATATCCTGAGATCCCACGAAGGTCCGATGGTCATAGAGGTAAATGCTTCCCCTGGGCTTGAAGGCATCGAGCACACCACCAAAGTAGATATTGCAGGCAAGATCGTAGAATATATCGAAGGTAGTCACAACAAAAAAACAAGGAATTATGGATCCCAAGCTACTGACCATATATAACCAATCCTTCGACTTTGGACAAAAGGGCGTAGTCACCATTCCCGTCGGAAAATTGCCTTTGGGTCCAAAAATCGGCGTCAAAGTTTTCGTATATAGAGCTACCAAACCAGGTCCAACAGTGTTACTATTGGGAGGACTCCATGGCGACGAAATCAACGGCGTTGAAATATTGAGAAGAGCCCAAGAAGATGGTTTTTTTGACAAAATCGCAGTCGGCACCGTCATCGTGATTCCACTATTAAATGCCTACGGATTCATCCAATTTTCTAGAGACGTTACCGATGGAAAAGATGTAAACAGGAGCTTTCCTGGCAGCAATAAAGGCAGCATGGCTTCGAGAGTAGCCAATGCCATCACCAAGCATATACTACCTAATATCGACGCTGGGATTGATTTTCATACTGGAGGAGGCCAAAGATATAATTTTCCACAAGTGAGATACACCACCTTTGACTCTAGGAGCGAGACTCTTGCTAAAGTCTTTGGTGCTCCGATTTTACTCCCTCAAAAACCGATAGCCAAATCGCTACGTAGATCCGCCAAAGATTTTAAAATCCCACTAATAGTGTATGAGGGTGGTGAAGCCCTTCGATATGACGATGATTCTATCAACCATGGCACCAATGGGATTCTTCGAGTATTGCATCATTTTGGGATGATCTCCCAATCTCCAACGCCAACCCAACAAGAAACTTATCAAAAAACTACTTGGATCAGAGCGAACAATTCTGGCTTGGTTGAGACACCCATCAAAAGCGGCATTTATATAAGGAAAGGACAAAAACTATGTGAAATCAACGATCCATACGGCGAGTCCAAGACGCTGATCATTTCAGCTTTGGATGGCTTCGTCATCGGGCACAACAATTGTCCAGTAGTGGTGCACGGCGATCCATTATTTCACGTAGCACACAATGCTCCTTCCTTGGGGGAAGAAGATGAGTAATCCTTAGGCCAATTATCTTTTTCTCGACTTGCGATCCGTTGGTATCAAGCGCAGTCCAGCTATCAATATGATGGCACCAAGGATCGAGCAAATCATCTCTCCCATGAACCCATTTATCATTTGGACATCCATCAAGCGCACCAGGTATTTTCCGATTACTCCTCCCAAAATCCCTAGAAAGATATTCCCAATAAAACCATACCCTTCACCGCCCAACAATCGGCTGGCTACGTATCCGCTTATAGCTCCCATCACGATAGCCCCAATCAAAGACCAATCCATATTCCCTATTTTTTTAAAATAAAATGATACTTTAACTATTATTTCTCCAATTCCTTTTGTTCCTCTACTTTCTCTTTTATACTCTGCGCTACGATCCACGCCTCCGTCCATGCCGCTTGAAAATTGAATCCTCCAGTGACCGCATCGATATCCAAAATCTCTCCAATGATATAAATATTTTGGTGTTGCTTTACCTCCATCGTCCTAAAATCTATTTCTCCCAGATCCACGCCCCCACAGGTCACGAATTCGTCCTTGTTGGTCGTTTTTCCTTGAGTCTCCAATTTACAAGCACACAATACTTGTGCCAAGGCTGCCAATTTTGCCTTGTTTAGATCCGCCCAATTCTCATTTTCTTCGATACCTACAGAAGCCACCAACGCAGCCCAAAGTCTCGCTGGAAGCCCATATTTTGGATCCTTAAGTACTTTTTTCTTTGCGTTTTCACTTTTCAGTTCCACCAATTCTTGCAAAAAAGTTTCTCTGTTCTTAGCCACCCCTAGCCAATTAACTTCTAGACATAGCTTATATTGTTTCTCATGAAAAAACCGAGCTTCCCATGCCGAAAGTTTTAAAAAAGCAGGACCACTCAATCCCCAATGCGTGATGACACAAGGTCCACTGCTAATATGCTTTCTCCCTTCGACATTTACCAAGACATTAGGTATGGATATCCCAGCCAGCCCATTCAATATTTCATCCTTGATATTGCAGGAAAAAAGGCTTGGTACTGGCGGAATAATCTTTAGACCTTGCTTTTCCAAAATATTCCACAACCCCTCCGAACTGCCTCCTGCGACGATCAATATATCAAAGTAAAAGGTACCCAAAGAAGAATCCAACTCCCATCCCGAATTTAATTTGGTTATTTGAGTCACCCGAGTTTGCGTCAATACCTCTATCTTCCATTTTTCACACATCCTCACAAAACAATCGATGACCGTCTGCGAATCATTCGTGCTTGGAAACATTCTTCCATCGGCTTCTTCGACTATTTTTATCCCTTGGCGAGCGAACCACTCGATGGTATCCCTTGGCTGGAATTTATTAAATGGCCCCCGCAATGCCTTCTGCCCACGCGGATAATTTTTAGTGAGCTGCTCCACGTCATAGCAAGCATGGGTGATATTGCACCTTCCTCCACCAGATATTTTTACTTTTTGCAGCACTTCTTTGGATCGCTCCAAGATCGTAATTTCTGCCTTGATCCCTTGCTGGGCTAAATTTATCGCCGCAAAAAATCCTGCTGCCCCACCTCCTATGATTCCGATTTTTTTCAATTTTTATTTAGATTTTCCTAAGTCCATTCATTTTAATCATAATCCCATCGACCCATCGATCGGGCAATATCCTAAGCAATGGATACACCCAAGACTTGGCCGCCACGATCCTTCTCGTCCTAGGCTTTTGCCTACCAAGTTCATCAATGATTGCCTTTGTAACCTCAGCTACTGGGATTGCCGACTTTTCCGTATTGTCGATGATCTTAGCCCTGTTTTTCAAAAAAACGTCGTAAACCGTTCCGCTCCAGTCGAATTTATCGTGTCTTGCTTTCTCCCAGATTGGCGTCTGTATGGGCCCTGGCTCTACGATGATTACTTCGATATTTCGCAGGAACAATTCTCGGCGCAAGGCGTCACTCATGGCCTCCACAGCATATTTCGAAGCCGAATACGGCCCCATGAATGCATTCGTTATTAAACCAGATACGCTGCTTATATTCACTATCCGAGGGTTCAATTGATCCGTTTTTTTTAGAAATGGAATACATATTTGTGTCAGCTCTAACAGTCCAAAAACATTGACTTCAAACTGCTTTTTTATCTCCTCTATGGGCAATAATTCCATCGGGCCACTCACTGCCAGCCCAGCATTATTCACCAGCGCAAACAATGGCTTTTCACCAAAAATATCCTGAATCTTGGTCTTGATCCCATCCAAAGTATCCCTTTTCTCCATATCGAGAATCAAATAGGAAAAATTACTTCCCAAACTCGCCTTCAATTCTTCTCCCACTTTAGGATTTCTCACCGTTCCTAATACCTCATATCCACTCGCCACCAAGCCCTTACAAAGGTCTAGGCCGATACCGCTCGACACTCCCGTCACCAAAATTCGCTTCATATCCTTCGATTAAAAATATGTTTTTTAAACCCTAAAATTAATCAATTCTCCCAAGTGGTTAGATATTTCTACAAGAGCAACGAAATTAGTACATTTTTTTAGGGGCGTTTCCCTCATCGAATGAGGGTCGGGTGTTCCACTGCTTCACTTCGTTTCGGTCTCTGCTGCTTCGCAAGCGAGACTTCCAGTTCCACCCCCTAACGCGCTAAATACATATCTTGATGAAAAATATATGATATATTCTGCTAATAACTTAGCTTTGTGGCGAATAATTTGACCATATGGAAACACTAACTGGGGATGAACGCAAACAAGCTATGGATTTTTTCAAGTCCCTTTTTCCCATCATTGAATTACCGATTTCAGTGACCAAAGAGACTTTTGAGGAGTGTAGTATCCATAATCAACCTCTGCCCCTTTGGGTTTATGAAAATATTATTTCGCTAATAGATGATATTTCATCAGAACATATTGAGTACATTCCGTGTTTCAGGTTTGTGCATTCTAAAGATATAGATTGTCTTTTACTTGCCAAGATTGATTTATTACATTATCAATACATTTTGGTAAGCATAGATAAAAAAGGTCTTATAATAGATTTTATGACCATCGCTGGGTTACAAATTTTAGACGATATTTACCAAAAATATACTTTGGCCCGCATCGAAAATGACCAAAAAATTTATCAAGTGGAAAGTCAAGGTCTTATTCAAGACGAATACAGTACTTTAGAACCCAAATATTATATGCTCGAGATAGGCGGTGATGGAAAATTTTCAGATAAAATACCGATATCTCATTAATGAATTAAAAAAAATATGCCTCAAAAAAATAAAATACCCAAGATAAACATACCAGCACCAATACTCGAAAAACAAATACTCACTTTTTTCAAACAAAATCCCAAAAAATTCATCGGAGCCAACTTGTTAATCCGAAGCCTGAATTTATCTTGTTCTAAAGAAAGTGTTCACTCAGTATTGGCAAGTTTGAAAAAAAAATCGTTGATCCACAAAGCCTCTGATGGCAAATTTACCTTCGAAAAATTTAGCCCACCGAGCCCCAGACTTGAAAATGCTGCCCTGCAAATCGGCGTCGTAGATATGACCCAACACGGAGGGGCATTCATCGTCGTAGATGGGGTCACCAAGGATATTTATGTACCATCCATCTATATGAACGGTGCCATGAATGGGGATAAAGTAAAAGTCAAACTCAATTCCAAACTGAAGCGAAGACCAGAAGGTCAAATCGTAGAAATCGTAGAAAGAGCTGCCGAAGTATTCATTGGCGTTTTACACATCAAAAAACATTATGGAGTAGTCGAACTGGTTAACAACCCGCTTTCTTCGATCATCGTTTATCCAAGCGATTTCAATGGAGCCAAGGATGGATTTACTGTCGTGGTAAAAATACTAGAATGGCCTACAAAAAAACAAATAAAAGCCATAGGCACTATCACAACATCTTTAGGCAAAGTAGGTGAATCAGAGTTCGCCATGAATGAAATCTTGATTAAACAAGGTTTTGACATAAGCTTTGACCCTGCGGTTATCGCCGAATCTGAAAAAATTAGTGGCGAAATCACGCAAGCAGAAGTTAACGTTAGAAGGGATTGTCGTGATATTACCACCTTTACCATAGACCCCGCTACTGCTAAGGATTTTGATGATGCTTTGTCCATCCAATACCTGGACAATGAGGAAATAGAAATCGGAGTTCATATCGCGGATGTCACCCATTTTGTCAAAGCAGATACACTTTTAGATAGAGATGCTTATAGGAGATCTACATCTGTATATTTGGTTGATCGTGTTTGCCCGATGCTACCCGAAAGGTTGTCCAACGAACTCTGCTCATTGAGACCCAATGAAGACAAATATTGTTTCTCCGCCATGTTTATTTTTTCAAAAGATGGAAAAATTAAAAATACTTGGCTAGGAAAAACAATCATCCACTCTGATCACAGATTCACCTACGAAGGGGCTCAAGAGGTATTAGAAGGGATCGCACCCGGCCCATTTGCTAAAGAATTGACGGAATTGAACAATATTGCGAGAATTCTACGAAAAGAAAAATTTCAAAATGGTGCAATAAATTTTGACTCCGAAGAAGTCCAATTCGAACTGGATGCCGAAGGCAGACCGATAGGTATTTTCATCAAAGAAAGAAAAGAAGCGCACCTCCTCATAGAGGATTTTATGTTGCTTGCCAATAGAGAAGTGGCGCGATTCATCGCCACCAAAGAACAGCTTGAGATCCCTATGATCTATAGAGTCCACGACCTGCCAGATAAGGATAAGTTAGAAAATCTAGCTCTTTTTGCAGGCCAATTGGGGATCAAATTAGATTTTCAAAGCCCTCAAAAAATCGCCCAATCCCTAGACTATCTGATCAAAAAAGCCCAAGATGACGAAAGGCTAAAACTACTAGAACCATTGGCAATAAAATGCATGGCCAAAGCAGAATACAGCTCCAATAATATTGGGCATTACGGACTCGCCTTCAAGTATTATTCGCATTTTACAAGTCCTATAAGGAGATACTCCGATGTTCTGTGTCATCGTATTTTATTTGACAATTTGAAGACAACCATAAGGCACAATAAAGAAGCCCTGGAGATGCAGTGCAAACACATTTCAAAACAAGAAAGAAAAGCAATGGATGCCGAGAGACAATCCATCAAATATAAACAAGTCGAATACCTTCAAAACCACGTCGGAGAATCTTTCGAAGGGTTGGTGTCTGGTCTTACCGACAGGGGTATTTTTATTGAGCTAATTGCCAATAAATGCGAAGGTTTCGTACCCTTTGAACATATGGACCAATACTATACGCTGGATGCGACCAAGTTAAAAGCTCAGAGCAATAAAGGCAATTCGGTGATACAAATCGGGGATGCCTGCAAAGTACAGGTCAAATCCACCAATCTTACCAAAAGGCAAATTGAACTAACTTTAATCAATTAAATTTCGAAATCGGCCTTGGCGATGGATACCAACAAACTAAAGATAATCAACGATCCAGTCTATGGATTCATTCGGATTCCATATCCCATCATCTTTGATATCATCCAACACCCCTGGTTTCAGCGACTTCGACGAATCAAACAAATGGGTCTTTCCGACCTTGTTTATCCAGGAGCGACTCATACGAGGTTTCACCATGCATTGGGTGCTATGCATCTAATGCAAACTGCGATCCATCTCCTCAAATTAAAGAATGTCGAGATTTCAGAAGAGGAGGCAAAAGGAGCTTGTCTAGCCATCCTGCTGCATGATATTGGCCATGGTCCGTTTTCACATGCGTTGGAGGAACAATTTGTCCCAATGTCCCATGAAGAAATTTCCCTCTACACGATGCAATGCTTGAATCAAGAATTCAATCAAGAACTGGATTTGGCCATCAAGATATTTACCAATCAATATCATCGAACCTTTTTTCACCAGATGGTTTCAAGTCAGCTCGACATGGACCGCCTCGATTACTTGACCCGCGATAGTTTTTATACGGGAGTCGTAGAGGGAAGGATTGGTTTTGACCGCATTTTACACATGATGAATGTTGTCGATGACAAATTGGTTTTTGAAGAAAAAGGAATTCATTCCATTGTAAAATTTCTATCAAGCCGGGAGCTTATGTACCGACAAGTTTACTTACATAAAACTTGTCTCAGTGCAGAAAAAATGCTTGTAAATTTTGTTAAAAGGATCAAATATTTGATAGAGCAAAACCCAAATGACGAAAAAATTCAATTCGCACGCAATTTTTTTCACCCATTTGACACCAATTCACACACAAATTTTTCATATTTGCACTTTCATTATATGAATTTGGACGATGCAGATGTTTGGAATTTGATTAAAACCGCATCAAGTCTGGATGATTTCGCACTTCAATCACTCACTAAAGGGTTACTGTATAGGCAATTATACAAGTCAAAATTACAAACCAAATCATTTGATAGTGACATCATTAAAAATATTCGTCTCAATATAATGAAAACTACGGGGTTGTCAGAAGTGGATTCTGAACCATTATTAATCAAAGGAGATGAATATTTGTCTTATTATGATTCAGTTAATCACCCAATCATCATTTTAAAAAAATCTGGTGAATTGGTAGAGCTCAGTAAATTTGATGAGTTTATTGAATCAAACTTAAATAATAATCTCTTTTTTTTGTGTTATTATCATATTTATTCACATATTAAATAAATTTTTTACCTAAATCAATCATTTAACTATGAAGAATCTTAATCTTTTTATCGTGATTCTATGCATCGGATTGGCTTTCACCACACAAGCCCAAAACGATGTTCCACCCAATGGACAACCTGGGAAATGTTACGCAAAATGCGTTATTCCTGACACTTATGAGACGTACACTGAAAAAGTTTTAGTGCGTCCTGCTTCTAAAAGAGTAGAAATTATTCCAGCAAAGTACAAGACTGTTACAGACAGAGTAATGGCTAAAGAAGCTGGCACTAGATTGGTTGCTGTTCCTGCTAAATATGAAACAGTTTCTGATAGAGTATTAGTAAAAGAAGCTTCTAAGAGATTAGAGGTCGTTCCTGCTACTTACGAAACTACTACTGAAAGATATATGGTAAAAGAAGCTTCTAAGAAAATTGAAGTCGTTCCTGCTACTTATGAGACTGTAACTGAAAGAGTAATGGTAAAAGAAGCGTCTAAAAGATTAGAAGCTGTTCCTGCTACTTATGAGACTGTAACTGAGAGATATATCGCAAAAGAAGCTTCTAAGAGATTGGAAGTCGTTCCTGCTACTTATGAAGAAAAAGAAGAAAGATATGTCGTTCGTGAGGCTTCTCAAAGAATTGACAAAGTTGCTGCTCAATACAAAACCGTTTCTGAAACAATCGAAGTTTCTCCTGCTACTACAAAATGGGAAAAAAGAAGAGGTGATGCTAATTGCCTTTCTGCCAATCCTGATGACTGTATGGTTACATGTCTTGTAGAAGTACCTGCAACTTACAAAACCATCACTAAACAAGAAAGAGTTGGTTGTGCTGCTGGTTATACTGACGAAGGAAACGACTGTGTAAGAAAAGTTGATGTTCCTGCTGAATACGGTACTCGTAGAATGAAGGTTATCAAAACTCCTGCTACTACTAGAGAAATTGAGATCCCTGCTGAATACGCAACTAGAACCATCCAAAAAATCAAAACTGCCGCTACTACAAGAGAAGTTGAAGTTCCTGCTGAATACGCAACTAAAACTATCCAGAAAATCAAAACTCCTGCTACTACAAGAGAAGTTGAAATCCCTGCTGAATACGCAACTAGAACTATCCAAAAAATCAAAACTGCTGCTACCACTAGAGAAGTTGAAATCCCTGCTGAATACGCAACTAAGTCAATCCAAAAACTTAAGTCTGCAGCTTCTTCTACTTCTGAAAACGTAGGCGCTGAATATACTACTGTTACTAGAACTGTTATCGAAACTCCTGCTTCAACCAGAGAAATCGAAATCCCTGCTGAATATACTACTGTTACCAAAACTAGATTGGTGAAAAAAGGTGGTATGACTGAATGGAGAGAGGTTGTTTGTGGAACTAAAGTAACTTCTGCATTGGTTCAAAGAGTTCAAACTAGACTTAAAGTTCTAGGTTATGATCCAGGACCAATCGACAATATCCTTGGTATCCAAACCAAAACTGCTTTGATCAAGTATCAAAAAGATAAAAATTTGGCTCAAGGTCAATTAAGCACTGAAACATTAAAATCTCTTGGAATAGAACTTTAATAGGTTTATTTATCCCTTTAAAAGTAAAAGCCCTCAGGTATGACTTGAGGGCTTTTTTATTTCAATCATTTTTTGACATTATTTTTAGTTCATTCGCCGTCAAAAATTTTCACCAACTCACCCACCAATGGATTGCGCTTGATCATGATCTCCAATATATCCTGTTCTGTTAGTTTTACACGCTGTGCTGGACGCTCTTCTGGTGCAGATTCCTCCACTTCGATGGCCAATTGTATGTCATTCTTATTGAATTTATTGCGCAATTCATCCAGCCATGCCGTTTCATTTAGTATCGTTTGTCGATCCAATTGACTGCTCACCTTTATTCTAATCACCTCGCCCATCTCCACGATTTGCATTTTTTCAAAACAAATCTTTAAGGACGGTGAACTAATCTTTTGTATATAATTCTGGATGACTTGGTCTATATTCTCCTTGGTATAAGCCAACACATCTACAGGAGCCTTTAAATCATGCCTAACAGAACTGTAAAGATGATCCAGTGAGCTATTGGGAGAAACCTTCGGCTTTTTGTTATCAGGTTTAATAGACACATCGCTTACTTGTGAAGGGGTTGCCTTTGAGGCAGTTGGAGAAGCTGTTTGAGAAGCAGATTTAGGCTCTGCTAATTGTTTTTTTTTTCACCCTCTGCTTGTGCAGAAGCAGCATTATACATTCTCTTAAAATAAGTGAGCTTTACCAAGGCCATTTCTACATGCAAGCGCTTGTTTTTGGCATTTTTATACTGGATATCGCATTGATTGATCAAATCTAACGCCGTAACGATGAACGAAAGTGAAATTTTACCCGCCTGATCGACATATTTTTTCTTCCATACATCGGCCACTTCCAGCAATTCGACCGTCTGAGGATTTTTAACCATAAAGAGATTTCTCAGATGCTCCCCGAGTCCCAGCATAAACCAGTCGCCTTCAAAGCCCTTCTCCAGTATGGTATTGAAAAGGACCAAAACATCACCCGATCGCTCCTCCACAAGATGCTCGACTACGTCAAAAAAATATGTGTAATCTAGGACATTCAAGGTATCGATGACCAATTGATATTCGATCACATTATTGCCCATGCTGGCCATCTTGTCAAAAATCGACAGCGCATCTCGTAACCCTCCATCCGCCTTCTGAGCGATAACGTGCAATGCTTGATCTTCAGCTTTGATGCCCTCTTTCTCTGCTATTTTTTTAAGCTGCGCCACTATGTCTTCAACCGAAATACGCCTAAAGTCATATATCTGACACCTCGAAAGAATCGTTGGCAATATTTTGTGCTTTTCAGTGGTCGCCAATATAAATATTGCATGCTCCGGTGGCTCCTCCAGCGTTTTCAAAAAAGCGTTAAAAGCCGCTGACGACAACTGGTGCACCTCATCGATGATGAATACTTTGTATTGACCCGCTACGGGTGCGACCCTTGTTTGTTCGACAAGATTTCTGATATGATCCACCCCGTTATTGGATGCGGCATCTAATTCTATGATATTGAACGAAGCATTTTTTTCGAAAGATTTACACGAATTGCACTCCCCACATGGCTCAGCTTCCTTGGCATTTTGCTCACAATTAATCACCTTTGCTAAGATTCGAGCACAAGTCGTTTTACCGACTCCTCTTGGCCCACAAAACAGAAAAGCATGCGCCAAATGATCCGTTTTTAAGGCATTCTTAAGCGTCAAAGAGACATGCTCCTGCCCCACAACCTCCTCGAACCGGATAGGCCTATACTTTCTCGCAGAAACTATGAAATGACTCAATGAATGATTTATTTTACACAAAATTACACAATCCCATCGAGAGATTTATCCCAAGACAGTAAGTTTTTTATTTTTAAGCCTTTGAGATTCATTTTATTTTGGGCATGCCCCAGCTCTCTCCTAGTGTCGAGATCTGGGTCGTGTGTTGCGTGGGTACCGTCCTGTCTGGCATCTTTGATACCAGCCATGACTCAAGTAATTCACCATCTGGGATGGATCATTACTTGACCACTTCACCCACTCATGCACTAGGTTTTTAGTCATATTTTAAGAAATTTTTTCACCGAAAGTCGCCCTTCCATCTTTGCTCTAGCTATATACATACCCGTTGGAAAATCACTCATATCCACCTTCACATTGTTTGAAGAACCCTGCTCTGAATACAAAATATTACCAAAGACATCCAAAATCTCAACCCGACCCGGCACAATTAGAAAATTTAAATTCAATGTTTCACTCAATGGATTGGGATACAAGCTAAAGTCCTCATTTCGAGTTTCTATTTCTGAATTGGAGACAGGTTCACTGCATGCGAAATCAAGCACTGCTTGGAGTTTAACAGTAGGTGTAGTTGCCCAAGTATCCGATATATGTCCAAATGTGCACAAATCATCCTGCAGCCCAAGTATATTGTGCAGTTTCACACCAGCTGTGTCCCTCAAAAATTTCAGCCAGTCCCTATATATTTCGCCCATTTGAGGACTTTGGTGAAACTCACACAATGCCTGCTCGAACGGTGGATTTTGTCCCCATTGGTCCCTTGTCATATGCGGCCCACTTTCATACATCAATAGCGGAATATTATTGGCTACAGCGATGTCTCTGTGATCTAGGATAAAAGGCTTTGCCCTCGCTTGGATTTCTTGTTTGGTCATATTCGCTATTTGGGCTACAGACAGCGATCCTGCTGGGTTGCTGGGTGCAAAATAAGAGGCACAACTTACGGCATCTACCTTGCCACCAATTTCTTTGACATGAGCTATGGCCTCCTCTGCTATCCACGGATTATAATGTTGCCCAGCAATCACCCGAACCACTCGATTGCTATCGCTGCCCATACCACGCATGAATTGCTTGAATGCCCGATTGGCTAAATAGGCATATTTATGCGCAAAAGGCGCATTGGAATAGGGCGAATTGTCGCGAACCCAATGGTGCTGATCAAATATATCATTCCACACTTCATTGGAATATTCGAGGTAGATTTTGGATTCTTTGCGAAGGGATCCTTTCATCAGTAAAGCCAGTTGATATACGTAGTCTTCAGTTGCCTTATGTGGGATGCATAGCCACATGTCTTTTTGGGTGAAGTTGCAAAGTTTTATCATGTGTTCCCATGCCAAGCCTCCATCTCCTGTACTAGATTGGTTGAAATAATTGGGATTCTTTCGATCGACCCAAAGAGAATCCTTGCTGTTGTTGATACCTGGCCAGTTGAGAAAACGGACACAAGAAAACGGTTTTATCTGATTAATAAATGCAGGATTGAAAGGATAGGTCGCATCTGATTCGCTTGTATTTGGCAATAGGACTCGTATATTTCTCACATGATTCAATTTGTCCGATCTCAATATCTCCAAGCCTAAGCCTCCTTGATCAAATGAGGTGTAATCCACTTCAAATTGGATAAATCCCGGTCTATTTTCAATAAATCTGCGTATAAAACTTCCAATGATGTCAATTGTTCCTTCTCCATCATAAAGCACCGTATAAATGCCTTTAGGGAATGGTCCTTTGGCATCAAGAATCAGCCAAGTTCTAGTTGTTTGGCTTTCATCTTGTGATCTAAAATACTGCGGGATACCTATTGGATATCCATTGGGGTCTTTGACCAAACTGTCGTGGTACAATGTAGAGCTCCATTCGTCAATTTCGGGCCAGTCTCTATCCAGTACATTCCACTTGAATTGTGATTGCATCATCAAATTTGAAAAAGGAAATTCACCAGACCAATATTCATTGAAATAAGGATTAACTCCTGTCAACATGGAACAGTTGGATTGACTTATCATCTCCGTAGAAAAGAAAATCAAGGTTGAATAGACAATAATGGCGATACGCTTCATGATCTAGGTTTTTATTGTACGAATGTATAAAAATTAGAGTGGTTTACATTATTTTAATATGAAAGAAAAGTAATCTTAATTCTTGTACTTGCTCAATATGCCCGAAAGCTTTTCAAAATTGGCCGTACCCATACCCGCAGGTGTACAATCTTTGCAAACAAAATAAGACCCACCAATACTTTGATTCAATGACGTAGGCATTAAATTGTTAAATCCTGGGTTTATCACAAAATTACCCGTCATTTCATCCCTCCAGTACGTTGGAGTGTATGTGTTCCCTCCTTCGCCTCTATTGATCTCTGATCCACTTCCGTAATCTACCGTATTGCCACCAGTTCCATATTCTATGAAGTTTCCACCGCTTTCGCCGCCCTCTGGATTTCCACCACCTCTATCTGGTTTCTTATCTGGTTTTTCACCTGGTTTCTTTTCAGGCTTGTCTCCTGGTTTTTTATCTGGTTTGTTGTCCATTCCACCTGGCTTTTTATCTGGTTTTTCACCTGGTTTCTTTTCAGGCTTTGTTGGAGGCTTGTCACTGCCTCCACGAACAGGCGGTTTTGACTCTCCGCCAGCCGTGGCTCCACCTCCTGGTTTTTTATCGCCATCAGGAGCCTTTCCACCACCATCTGGTTTTCCTCCACCGCCATCGGGCTTACCACCACCGCCATCGGGCTTACCGCCGCCGCTTTCTGGCTTTTCGCCTTCTTTTCCTTGGGCCATGCCACTACGGTTTACCATAGAACCCGGGCGATTCCCTGCCATTGACCCAGAATTTTCGGCATTACCTCGAATATCCGTATTGGGCCGCTGATTGTTGTTTTGATTTTGATTGCCCGAATTAAAAGGATCTTGGACTCCACCCGACCTAGGATTTGTACCCATACCCCTCTGATTTCCGCCTGGATTGGGTTGATAAGAACCACTAGATTGTCCTCTGTTTTGACCATTATTCATGGTGTTCCCTCTTTGACCCCCTCTATTAGCTCCGCCTTCGAAAGCTGTTCTAGGCATTGCATTCATCAATCCTTGGACATTATTGAGTCCTTGTAAGCCACCCATCTCTTTGCGAACATTTCCATTTTTACCTCTGACATCGGATTTGAAGCTATAGGTATTATTAGGCACACTGGCCATAAGATTTTTGACCTCTGCGTGGTCCGCCTCAGACATTGGTTTGTCTATCTTTACGCTAATTTGGCCTGTAAGAGTTTGTGTAAAAAATCCAACATAAGCAGCCAAATAAAAAAATAATTTTTTCATTTTTTTGGAGTTTTAATAATTAATAAAAAAGGGTTAGATTCGAAATCAGAATGTAGCCATACGACACCTTCATACTGTCTGTTTTCATGCTTGGTGTTCTTGTTGATGGGGAATTAAAAAAAAATGCCGCATGGCTAATTCCGATATATTTGAAATCTTTAAAATCAAGCATCCTTTAGAGGATGGTAGTAAAATTCAGGGTTTCTAGCGTAGATCCAGCAACGTTCTTTTGATCAAATCTCATCTGAAAATATTGCCTTGTGTTATTTCTCAAGAATTGATAAAATCTAAATTCTCCAGAAAAATGCCTCTATAATCCCTATGTCAAATCCCTAGGGAAGTAAATTTCCATGGTGTATCTTTTTTAGTCTAGATCAGGCAGGCCATCTCCGTTCTCATCGATGCCATGAACCTTTAACTTAACTTGCAAATATGAAGTGCTGCCAACTGTACCGAATTGTTTTACTACGCATAAAAGAGCATATGCGACTCGATCTGCCGTCTCTGTCTTGATGGCAAAAACCTTACCATCCAGCTTTTCTTCAGATCGATATGTTGTGGCGTACTTTGGAACATTTTTCACTACGCCATAGAGTTGTTTGTTGCTTTGAATTCTATCGAATTGCTCTTCTGTCAGAGGTGTCAAACCAACTTTGGATAAGTTAGCTCTTGACCATTTTTTGATTGGATTTTGTGTAATCACCTTATATCTTTCTCCTTTCAAGGACTTAAAGCCTCCTGGTTCTAGGGCATGTCCTGGAGAAAACAGTCTGTAGATATCCCCGGTCTTTGTAGATTGCGACATAAAAATTAGGTCGATCTGATCTGCGTATTCACCAGCATCCACATCGTCATAAATCAATCCTTTTCTAGCATCGAGATATGCACCATACTTTCTGTGATCTAGACAACCCAAATAAGCGGAACCATCAGAAAAATAAATCGTAGATCCCTCTTGGCTTGGAAAACTTTGTTGCATCGGATTGCCATAATTATCGGGTTGGGAATAAGCATCAGAATTGATAGAGGACCCTTGTTGTTGATCAGAAGACTGGTTGGTATTAGATGGATCGCTACCTGACTGGTTGGTGTTGTTCATCACAGGCTGATCTGTCTGGGTCATTTCTTGTTCTTTTTTGTTTTTCTTAAAAACATTGATAAAAGGTTGAATGACTCTGATTACTTCGTTGACATTGTCGGCGATGGCATTAACATTGTTCCCAACTGCCTCTACACCTTCTGCAACGTCGCGGGTGCTTCTAGTAGCTTTTTCGGTTTTTTCTTTGACTTTTCTGATATTGGAAGACTGGGCATGTAGGCTATCTGAGCCCAAGTAAAATATTGCCGAAGCTACGAGGATGAAACTTTTGATTTTGGTATTCATGATAATTAAGATTTAGTTTATTGAATTAATTTATTGATACTGTCAACATTGAGGTCCGCTA
This sequence comes from Saprospiraceae bacterium, assembly GCA_016720635.1. Taxonomy (GTDB): domain Bacteria; phylum Bacteroidota; class Bacteroidia; order Chitinophagales; family Saprospiraceae; genus JADKKF01. Next base: position 12,160 of record JADKKF010000005.1, on the reverse strand, counting down.
TATTATTATGGACATTGAAGTCGTCATTTTGGATGGTTTTATCATCGAAAATGGTCGGATGTAGGGCAATAATGGCCGTAAAATGAGTATTTGGCTCTATATTAGCAGACCATTGGATAGGGACATGAAAGCTTAATCTTTGATTGGATTTAATACTATAAAAAGGCATCATACCTATCAGTTGCCCATCTTGTGTACCCGACATTTGATAAATCAGGAGGACTTGTTTTTGTGGATCCGATAAAAAATCACCTTTACCGATATTTAAAATCTCGCACTCTAGGGAGACTATGGCATTTCGCTGATTTATTTTTCTTAAGAGCCTCGCCTGAAATCCTTCTAGTCTCAAATCTGGACTGCTTTTGGAGTCCTTATTGACACCTGCATGCGCCAGCGGAAGCATTGGTATGGAATACGTTTTAATCCACGTTTTATATTCTATCGGTACTTCCATTTTGGATGATATTAAGTTATTACTGTTCTGAGCTTTAATCGTACTTATGGTTGTGATTAATATCCATAAGAAGCAAATTCTTCCGCTCCAATACCTTTTGTTTCCGTTTAAAATGATCCACTCCATTTGCTTGATTTTGATTCAAAATTATATCCGAAATGCACCATTGATTAGTCAGAGTGTATATTCTGCACCATTGACTGGATAACTTGCATTTTGAGCGTATATTTTTGAAATATGCGTGAGAGGCTAATTAAAGCATTTGAGCTTGTTTGGAGGAGTTAAAGCAATGATTTTGAATGGATAGCATGCGAAAGGGGTGGTAGTGCTGGCCTGAGCGCTTTGCGCTCAGGCCAGTCTCGACTACATCGTATGTCGAGACCGAAACGAAGTGAAGTCACGGACGACCCGACCCGACCTCGTCTCGAAGGGAGGGATTCGCCCTTATATTCTGATTATAAACCCAGGCTCAGCTTAAACCAAATCGACCGCCCAGGGGCATTCACCCCAGAGGCAAAAACGCGATACCGATGGTCCAAAATATTGTTCACGCCAAGTTGCAAACCGATATTGGGCCGAAACATATAGTTCAAATTCCAGCGCAGATCCATCCAAGCGGGCGTCCCATTTATCGTGGCATATTGGGCATTGTCCTCGCCATTCGGGGCATAAAGTTTTAGGGGCTTGACACCATTGAAAAGCAAATCTAGGCTAGTTGTCACACGGCCTTTGTCGTAGGTGATGCCGCATTTTCCCGTGAGGGGTTGAATATGGTCCATGGGTACAAACTGCTCTTTTTGTTTGGTCGTACCTCTAGTATAAGTCACCTGACCAGCGATCTGCCACCAATTGAAAAACTTAATTTTACCAAAAAATGTGACTCCGCTTACGTGCGCCACACTTGCATTTTGGTTGGTAAAAACCTTACTTTTCGCACCTTGATATACCACACTGTCTTGCCCTAAATAAGTGCCAGGGCCTACCAAAAGCGCATCAAAAAGGACCGTATGATAGATCGTACCTCCGAATATAATTCGGTAATTGAGCCTCTTTTGCAATTCGAGTTCCGTTTGAACTGAATACTCTGGCTTTATGTGATCATTCGGCAAGATGACGCTCTGAGGCCTAGTATCAAATACCTTTGCCAAATCGTCCACATTGGGGATTCGATATCCTGTACTGACTCCGAATGTGCCCAAAAGTCCATTTTTATTTTTAAGGCTAAGGAGACTATGTGCTGCCATACCAAGATTATTTTGGGTAATTTGGTCAAATGGGAAGTCGAAAAACTCTTTGCTATCGAACCTTGACTTCAAGGCCTGTGCCTCCAGTCTTATCCCATTCTGAAAAGAAATTTCAGATTCACTTGTAAGATTTTTTTCGTATTCGTGAGAAAAGTAAATGGCGACATTGCTCAGTTTGGACCCCCCATCTGGGTATCTCGTATCCAATGCTGCGATGGCATGTTGTCCTCGGACAAGGATAAAAACGCCTTCGATTCCAAGGTTTCGGACCTAGCAGAAAGTCCATATTTGAAGCCTCCTAGCTTTGAGAATTCTTGGGTTTCCGCATCTAGGCTGATGCTAAATATTTTTACTTTCTCTTCTCGATTCTGGACAAGGGCCTCGGTGGTTTTTTGTGTGATCCGCCCTTCTTGGAGACCTTGAAAATTGGCGTTCAACCTAAAGTTTTGCAGCCATTTTTGACCGAATTTATGATATAAAAGGTATTGGACTGCGCTCCTCGATTGGGGCGAATAATTCCATTTTTTAAAAAGAAAGCGGTCCCCAGAAAGCTCAGACAATCGGTCGTTTCTTTGGATATCTCCAAGTTTTGCAACATTAAAATTCAATTCATGGAGCGTATTCTTGCTTTGGGCAAATTTTATTTTGGCAGTATAATACCTTAAAACTGCATTGGCTGCTTCTATATCAAATGAGTCAGAATTTAACGCCAGCGTATCCAAAAGATTATTTCTTGCGATTCTCTTGTATCTATTCACCCCTATATCTTCTCCGAAAGGATTCTTTCGCTTTCCCATGGTCATCGCACCAAAGGAAGTAATGGTAACCCCACCCAAAAAAGCAAATTTTCGAAGACCTACTTGCAGTTCGAAATGCTCTGTGTGACTGCTCGTTGCTTGGTCAAACTGGAATACAGCTTTCGCCTTTGCGATGAGGCTGCGCCCATCGATGGCGGCCAATTCTGGCTTTTTCGAGGTAAATGCTAGGACGCCGCCGATGGCGTCGGATCCAAAATTGACGCTTTGAGGACCTTGATTTATTTGTATTTTTTCAACCATAAATGGGTCTAGCATCAGGATATAATGTTGATGTCCACTTCGATATATCAGGTTATTCAGCCTGATACCATCAAATTCAAGCCCTACCCGATTGGCTTCAAATCCCCTTAGGATGGGACTTCCGCCAGCAGTCTGGCTTTTTTGAATCGCAACCTTGCCCGTCTCAAAGAGCAGATCTCCCATTTGCTGGCCACTTGCTAGATTCATTTGAACAGACGATACTGTTAGGTATTCCAACGTTTTAGGCTGGATGGCGTGGATCTCTACTTTTTCAAGGCCATAAATCGTGTCGTTAATTGGGTCTAGCTTCAGGCTGTCTTGCCCCTGGCAATAGCTCTGAAATAACAGAAAAGACCCTACAAATATCCCCCAATTTTTCATCGAATTTTTCACTTTTATTGTCGTAATTTAAAGTAAAGATAAGCGGCAAAATCCTTTTATCTGACTACAATAATTTCAAAATCAATACATTTACTTCTATATTTGTGCCAAATGCTAAAAAATGATACACAAAGAAGGTTACCTAAGCCTAGCCGTAGTCGCGACCATTTCACTGTTATTAACGATCCTCACCGGTATTTTTTGGGGAAATTTATACCAAATCACGCTCTTTTTATCCATCGTTATTTTTCTAATTGTACTACAATTTTTTAGAAACCCCAATAGGTCTGTTGCCTTAATCGACGACAGGAAAATTTTGGCACCAGCTGATGGTAAAATCGTAGTCATCGAGCAGGTGGAAGAAACAGAATATTTTCACCAACAAAGAAAAAAAGTTTCGATTTTCATGTCACCTTTCAATGTACACGTTAACCGTATCCCATTTAGTGGGCATATTAAGTACTATAAATATCACCCTGGTCAATATCTCGTCGCTTGGCATCCAAAGTCCAGCACAGACAATGAGAGGACAACCACTGTGATCGCGGGAAAATATGGCGAGGCTTTGCTCAGACAAGTGGCGGGAGCCCTTGCAAGAAGGATCGTTCACTATACCCCGCAAGGTCTGGATGTGGTGCAAGGAGAAGAGATGGGCTTTATCAAATTCGGTTCGCGCGTGGATCTTTATTTACCCCTAAATGCAAAAATTTTGGTCAGTTTAGACCAAAAAGTAGTCGGAAATCGAACCATTATCGCAGAGTTTTAATTTGTTTTTTTTCAGGATTTGGGCGCATCCCTTTACTCGTCTAAAAGACGAGATCGGGTCTGGCTGTACGTGGGTTCCGTCTATCCCTCATCTATTCGGTATAGACTCTCATCGAACTAGGACCAAAGCAACCAAATCGATGAGACCACTCCCATCCATTGCGCAGCTATGTTTTGTCCAAATGAGAATCCTTTTACCAGCATTATGTGCAATAAAAAAGCCCTGAAAGAAAACTTTCAGGGCTATCCGCTCGAACAAACTTATATCGGATCTACTTATTCATTACAACCATTTTTCTAGTCGCAGTACCCAATGGGCTTGATAGCTCATAGTACAAAACTCCACTAGAGATGAGGTCATCTCCTTCGAGACTTACTTGATTATAACCCTTTTGGTATGTACCATTGATGCTTCTAAGTAATTTTCCAGAAGCGTCGTACACTTTGATAGTGGCCGTTGTCGCTTGTGGTAGATTAAATCCAATCTGTGTGTAGATATCCCAAGGATTTGGATAGTTTTGGTACAATTCAAGTTTTGAATCCATAGCTATACCATTTTGTATGAACTTAAGTTCTACTTTTTGGATTTCGTCGTTTTCTGTAGTTGCTTCAGCGCTGATTCCTTCAGGAGTCATATACAATGATTCGCTCAATTTTCCAGAACGCAAAGCTTTGAATTTCAGTGTAAATAAAGGCTGACCCGCCTCTACTTTATTGCTACCATTGGTATTCCAACTAGCAGACAAAATGCCTTGATTCAATAGTAAGTAAGAGAAATTCTCCTCAGACATTTTAATATTGTTGTTGGCAAAGCCTTCATATGATAGATTACCTTTGTTGAATCCTAAAGACAACTGAAGTGAATTCAATTCACCTGCATTTTCATTGCTGATTGGAATCTCTACGATTTCACCCGCTTTGAATTCTCTTTCGTTAACAGTGAGATTAATTGACTTATTAGATCTCTCTTCAGCAGCATATAGTTGTGATGGAAGACTGGTGTTGTTCACGTCACCCACCTTTACACCTACGAATGAAATTCCTGTCATATTGGCTGTCAATTGACCGATTGTGTACAACTCAGGGAATGATTCAGTATTAGGATTATTGGTAGTAAATTGGTAAGCTTTGTCAACGAATCTCCAAGAGGTATTTCTTGAGAAATTGTCAATCTTACCTAAAACCAATTTTCTAAGCTCAACCAAATCCGCTGAAGTAATTTCACCTGATTTATTTACATCAGCTGCAATCATTTTGTACGGTGTATTCAATTTTTCACTACCCAAAATATGCTTTTGAATCAAAAGAATATCTGCAGTTGACAAACCATTTCTAGGAGCCAATAATTTCTGAGGAACTACTGAATAAGAACCACCTGTATTCATAGCTGGGAATTCATAAGTACCACTGGCAGATGTCTGCACAACAGAATTACCTCCTTCTAAGCTGATATCAACAAGCTCGATATTTCTGCCTTGCTCTGTTTGGATACTTCCTCCTACTACTGCTCTTCCTAGAAGATCAGCTTCGCATGGACGATTCTCATTACATTGAGTAATAACCGCACCCATATTGTTTTGAACCATCACGCCCGTTCTGCAATAATCCCAGTTGCCATACTCATCTGTTACGATGATGTATATGGACATAAATCTAGGAGCTTCTTGACCTGCATCATTGGTAAATCCACCAGAACACAAGTAATCTCTACAATCAAAAGTGATGCTAGAAGGCGCGCTTAGTGCAGATGTTGCGCTAGGCACTAATCTCGATATTGTATATGTCAATCTGTTACTTGGTGTACAATTGTCGAAAGAACCATCATTGAAATTAGATGCTGGAATAGTAATCGTACCCGTTGAAGGCATCAATTCTACGACCAAAGTCTTACATACAGGTGATGGCTTTTTGTTTTCGATAACATTGATAAAGCTTTCTCTAGTTGAAGCATTTCCACAACCGTCCTCAGCTGACCAAAGCACTCGATGTCTTCCAACTGTAAAGTTTCTAGTTATAGAGTTACCTACACCTGTAGCGTCGTATGTTCCGTTATTATCTATATCTAATGACCAATTCCAAGCAATTTCCTCAGCAGTAGCACAATCATCTATTGCAGTTGCCGAAGCTGTACCATTGGTAGAAACACAATTGTCATTTGCTGTCAATGTAATGTTTGTGGCAGATACTGCAGGCGGAACTGTATTCATGATTATAATCTCCTGAGTATATCTCCACATAGCATATCCAGAGCTTCCGTCGATATAGTAAAGACCTTGTGGCGTAGGCGCACAGAATCTTCTGCACCAATCTACTACTTTCCACTGTCTCAATATTTTAGTACATCCTGCAGATCCTCTAGGCAATCTGAACACCTCATCTTCGTAGCTAACCAAGACCTGAGAACATCCATCCTCATTGGCGATATATGGTCTAGATTGGTAAAATTCTAGAGCACACGGATCCCAAGGATAAGATGCTACTGCACATCCTGGGCTATTAGTTGTATTTGGAGCACAAGGCACATTCCTTAATACTGCATCAGCAGGCCAGTAAATATCGTGCTTGCCATCTTGCCATTTAACCTGAAGATATGGGCCAGGTGTCAATGGAAGTGCTGGAGGATTTGAGATATAATAGAATTTACATGGATCTTCCCATACATTTCTATCTCTATCAGCATTGAATACATTCGTTACATTAGAAGCTCCAGTTACAGAACTGTTCATAACAGCTGCATCATATCCAAAGAAAGCATTTCTAGATGCTACTGTAATCGTCTGTGTAGTTGAAGTAGTAGTATTGCTGGCGTTTCTAATAATAAAGGTTCTTGTAATTGTGCCAGCGCCGCACGATAAATTGGTAGTGACAGATGGAGCGTCCACCGTGTTGATACATCCATTTTGAACGTACCCATCCAATCCCCAATTTCTTGGAGTTCTTACTAAATCATATCTGCCCGTAGCAGCATTATATACAGGCGTTTCTTCTTGGGTAATTATAGCATTTCTAGTTTGATTCGGTAATCTAATCATACCGAATTCATTGTATGTTCCACCTGTATTAGCGAATGGATATCTACAATCAACCGTCAAATCTGGTAATCCAACAACTACTGGAAGGATTTTATCTTGTACCTCAACAGCAACCATACAATCGTTGAAATTGCCTTGAGCATCATAAACTCTTAAAATAACTGTAACATGATTCGTCGGACTTACTTCCGCACAACAGAATGTAACAAAATCTCTGAAAGTCGTATTCAAACTTCCATCTAGACAAGCATCGCTTGACATTTTCCTGATAGCAACTCTAGAAACTGAGCAATTATCCCAGCTACCGTTGTCGATATCACTAGCATTCAAACGACCATATCCTTGCTCATTTAATGCAACAACTGTATTTCTAACACAAACTGGAACTGGCTTGGTTTGATCTTGTACCATAACCGTATAAATCGCTTGGGTAGAATTACCGCAATCATCATAAGCTCTATATGTGATGGTATTATTACCAGCTGGCAAAGCTACATCCCATCCTGTATTTGGCATACTAGACCTTGCACCTCCAGGATAGATTACATCTACTCTGACAGTTCCACAATTATCCGCTACTGTCGGATAAGGGATTCTGTAAGGCGCAGTACAATTAAATGCACCCGTTGAAAGTGTACTATTAGCTGGTACACTCAATGTTGGAGCCTCTATGTCACGAATGGTAATAATTTGGGTGCAATTGGCCATTTGGTCAACTCCACAATTCCAGATATTATACCTCCATGTACGCATAATTTTACGCTCTCTACCACATGTTAATTGCAATAAATTGTCTGTATAATCTACAGCAATATTACAAGCTACATTTACACTGTTCGGAGTCCATAAAGGAATCAGCGTACCTCCAGATAATATACTAGGTACTCCTGTAAGGCTTGGAGCTGGATTGGTTCCAACCGGATAATCTGTACAATTGACAGTAATATCACCTGAACAAGTGATATCAGACAAAATTGCAGCTTTTACAAATACTCTTAAAGTACAAGGAGGAGAGACATTGTTATTAGCATCTGATGCATAATATACACGTGTTAAAACGCGTAAAATACCAGGCTCAGTAACACAATCTCCTGGTCGTGAACTGATGTCCACTAGATTGGTAGTAACTGGTGCAGAACAATTGTCAGTAAAGCCAGGCGACCATGTCGCTGTCTCCCAACAATTAAGCGTAACATCCGCACAGCTAGATATAACTGGAGCAAATTTGTCTTCGACCAAAGCATTGGCCCAACACATATTGCCAGATACTCCATCCCTTACCTCTACTACAACTCTCTTGTTAAGCCAAGAAGAAGCTGTCGTCCAAGTAAAAAGTGTAGCACCAGTAGCTAGGACACCTGACTGAGCAATGATTGGACCTGTCATTCCATCACGCAAAGTAAGGGTAAAATTGGCAGCACCAGGACAACTAGCCCCGTTACCATCCAAAAACATATTGGCATTGATTCTCGCTTGACAATTTTCATTTAATGAAATATTGGCATCGTGACAACCGAGCGTACAAGATGCCGCATTGGCATCCATAACGGAAAAAATGGACATACAAACAACGACCAGCCAAGCTGATATTTGATCGTAAAATCCAGAGGATCTGTGTGAGTCTGATCCAAAGCATTTTAGAATAGTTTTCTTCATGCGATCTTAGTTTAAGTTAAAAAAAATGAATAAAATAAATATAATACAAGCCCTTTCGAGCGTGATTCCACTTTTATAAAATTTCAGTATTAAGGGCTGATTCATTTGGGCAATAGCCAAAGCAAAAAGTCGTAAGACCTAAGTCTTCATTCCTTAAAAAATTGTACCCGATTAAGTCCCTAAAATCGATTACTTTTTAGTTACTTATCAAATCCAAAACTCCATCTATTGCCCATCTGATATTTGAAACACATTTTTATCAAAATCTACAGAGCCATAAATACTTGAAACAGAACTAATACACTTTTATCCAATGATAAATATATTACGCAAATCTATAATATGTTCTAAAATTGGGAAATACTCATTTGTGTCTATTTTTTATATCTACAAAAACATCATGAATCAAGTATCTGATTTTCTTCGTCTTATATATATAATTTTACTCCAATTGTTGTTTTACATATTAATATTATTTATAATATGTTTTTAGCGCTTGTTTTATATGCATTTTTATTGAAAAAAATTGAATTTTGATCATAACTACTGACGATTTGGCCTTTTATCTTGCCCATCATCGATTTATTCGCAGTGAACTTCTATTTATTCCGATCAAAATAAATTATTTGATGTTATTTTGCCTTTTAATAAAAAAAAGAGAATTTAAATGTCATATTTTAAAAGTTTTTTATCAGTTATAACCATATTAGCTCTGCCAACTGGAATGTGGGCTCAGTTCGGACCGCCTATGGGTGGAGCTATGGGAGGAGGCAACTCAGCCGTTTTGGGTAGGATCACGGGTAGTCTTGTGGATAGTTTGACAGGAAAACCAGTTGAGTTCGCGACTGTTTCGCTAGAATTATCAGAATTTGATAAAATAGTAAACGGCACCACCACGAATGATTTGGGCAAATTCGAATTTGATAAGATCGCTAAGGGCAATTATCGATTGACTCTTGGATTTCTAGGCTATAACGACAAGCGCATCGATGATATCAAAATATCTACGACCATTACAGAAATTTCATTGGGGAAAATTTTACTCACTCCTATAAGTCAGGTATTAGATAAAGTAGAAATCGTAGGACAGAAAGCTTTGATAGAAAACAAGGTGGACAAGATCGTCTACAATGCTGACCAAGATATCACAAGCAAAGGAGGGCAAGCATCTGATATCCTCAAAAAAGTGCCCATGGTGACTGTAGATCAGGATGGTAATGTTCAATTGAGGGGAAGTAGCAATATACAAGTGTTGATCAATGGGAAACCGTCTCAGATGATGGCAACAAGTGTGGCAGACGCACTTCGTATGATTCCCGCTGACCAAATCAAAACTATTGAAGTCATCACAAATCCCAGCGCTAAATACGACGCAGAAGGCGCTTCGGGTATCATAAATATCATCACCAAGAAAAAGAATATAGATGGCATCAATGGTACAGTAGGTTTGAGTGCAGGTACTCGCTTGAATAATGGCAATGCCAGTTTGAACATTAAAAAAGGGGATCTAGCCATATTAACAAGTCTCGGTGGCAACTATTTTCACCCTCAAAAGGGTTTATTTGAAAATAAACGAACTTCGTATTATCAAAATGATACAAGCATCCTAAACCAGTCTGGAGAAAATACGTCCAGAAGGATTGGTTTTGTAGGCTCTTTTGGGTTGGATTATGATATCAATAGCCATCACAATATCAGTTCCACGATCAAAGGTAACAGGCTTCGTCAAGGCGGAGAAGGAGTAGCCAATGTATTTTTGGACAATCCTGGCGTATTGTCTGATCTAAATTACCAAAGAAAAAGCGAAAACTTCCCAATTTTTGGAGGATTCGACTGGACTACTGACTATAAACGTACATTTTCCAATCCCAGTCAAGAATTTTCTGCAGCTTTGCAATGGAACCAGGGCCTTAATCAAAATGACTTCGTCATAGACCAGGACGGAATTTTTCCTCTTCATGAAAAATCTTATAACACGGGCAAAAACAATGAATTTACTGCTCAAGCCGATTATGTCCAGCCATTCAAAGATGGTACTAGTTTAGAATTTGGTGGCAAATCCATTTGGAGAAGACTTACGAGCGACATAGAATATACTAGTTTAGACAGCACGACAAATAGTTATATCAGGGACCCCTTGAGGTCCAATATTTTCAAGTACAACCAAGATATGTATGCAGCGTATAGTTCATACAGTTTTATGGTTTTGAAAAAAATAAATATAAAAGCTGGACTTAGATATGAGCGAACGGCTATTTCAAGCCCTGATTTAGAAAATTTTGACAACCATTATGACAATTTGTTTCCAAGCTTGACGATTTCTAGGACATTTAAAAATTATAGCACCCTTAAATTTGGCTACAACAGACGATTGCAAAGGCCTAGCCAGTATTATCTCAATCCTTTCAGAAATGAGTCGGATCCGTTGAATATTACTTTCGGAAACCCAAGTTTATTGCCTGAATTAACGGACAATTTAGAGATATCATATTCAGGATTCTATGGGGGAAATTTTTTAAATCTATCCACATTCTACAGATATTCTCAAGATATTATTGAAAGTTTTTACACACAAGTATCTAGCAATCTCGGCGAGACCAGTTTCAGAAATATCGGCAAAAATAGAAGCGTTGGACTTAGTGCCTTTGGTTCTTATCAGATCACCAACAATTGGGTTTTAAGAGGCGGTGGAAACGTTTTTACTTATGATATTTCTACGGATATTGAAAACATTTCTACTACAACATATGTCATGTTCAATGCCAATATCATGACGACTTTGACTTTAAAAAACAATTGGAATATCGAAGGCTTTGGATTTTTCAATGCACCTAGAAGAACCGTACAAGGCAAGAATCCCACTTTCTCATATTATGAAGTAGGCGTAAAAAAAGAATTTTGGAACAAAAAAGCCAGCGTCAAATTCGGATGTACTCAGCCATTTACTGAATATAGAAGATTCATCACCAACCTGAAAGGTACCAATTTTGAGCAATACAGCGAATTCAAATTGCCGTTCCGTTCATTCAACCTTGCATTCAACTATTCTTTTGGAAAAGCCATCAAACCAAACAAAGCAAAAAAAATAAATAACGACGATTTAAAACAAGGTGACAACAATGGTGGTTTCTAATATGGTGCGCAATTTTGATAATTTTATTTTTGGGTTTTAAGCCAATTTGATAGCCTTTTGAGCTAATTCGACTTTATTGGTTTCTAGCCTAATTTTGGTTATCTTTGCCCTTATTTTATAATAATTTCACACGAACACGAAATTTTAGACATGTTTAATTTTTTTAAAAATACACTTACTCAGTTATTTGGTACAAAGTACGATAAAGATGTAAAAAAATTCTCTGAAAGAATACCCAGTATCCAACAATACGAAGCTGAGTACCAAGCCCTTTCTAATGACGAATTGAGAAACAAAACACTCGAATTCAAAGAACGTATAAAAGAATATCTCAGTGATATCGACCTCGAAATAACAAAATTGAAAGAGGATGCTCTGAATACGGCTGATATTTTTCAAAAAGAAAAAATATACAACGAAGTTGATGCCATTAGAAA
>JADKKF010000004.1 GCA_016720635.1 Saprospiraceae bacterium | reverse complement strand
GGCTTGAATCCGAGTATAACACCAGGCAATCCACGAATATGTTTGGGATCAGATGTGGAGTTGGATGCGGGATCGGGATATTCGACTTATAGTTGGTCAGAAGGCTCCTGGCGTCAACAAATAACCGTATCAGTGGGAGGATTCTATACAGTGACGGTGACGGATGTGTCTGGTGTAGTGGAACGATGAGTGTAAAGTGATCCAGAGTGCCTCGTTGGCCCCCTGTGATAAATCAGCGATACCATCGATATGCTCAGGCTCTAGCGTAGTCTTGGATGCGGGTAATGGTTATGATACCTGAATGGAGTGTCGCAGGCCAAATGAGTCGGAACCTTAACGGTATCGATGTCAGGAACCTATACGGTAACGGTAACGCGAGGCTGTAGTGGAACATCGAGTGTAGTAGTTCAAAGCGTACCGAACCCAGTAAAGGGAATAACTGGAGATATGGAGTATCTGTTCAGGTCAAACCGCCCAGCTGGTGGCGACGGGAGGTAGTAGGCTACGATTGGCGGAAGTGGGCAGCAGCACCAATACCTTGACGATAAATCCAACGACGACGACAGTATATGTACAGTGACGAATAATGACGGGTGTAAAGGAACAACGAGTGCCACGGTAGTAGTGAGGCCATCGATACAAAGTACGTCCAGTTTGACGCATACACGATGTGGGCAGAGTAATGGACAGATAAATTTAACAGTGAGTGGAGGCGGGGTGGCTATACATAGATGGATCCAAATCAAGGGAATCTAGGGATCCAAGCAATTTGGCAGCAGGAGGGTATGCATTGACGATAACGGATGCGATAGGCTGTACCTTTTAGGGGAGCTTATGATATAACCCCGTCAGAGAGTTTGCAGATCACCACTTTCCCAACAGGAACGTTGTGTAATCAACCAAAATGGAAGACTGGATGTATTCCCCAACCAATGGTCAAGGGGTTTATACGTATGTATTGCCGCCATATCCAACGAATACCACAGGCGAAAGTTTTTGAATATGACATCAGTAATTACGTATTGACAAAAACCGATGGCTTAGGCTGTAGGACGACGACAAGCGTCCGTGATGCACCATCGGGTTTACCGAGCGTTAGCAACGAGCAGCCCGACTCGATGCAGTTTGAACATAATGGCCAGATACTTATCACGAAGGTTGGTGGAGGCTTAGCTCCTTATCGTTCGATATTGGTGATGGATGAGATCATCTCGCCGTTTATTCTTGGCATCGGGTAATTACAGGATAACGGTTTCTGATGCGAATGGGTGTATCAATACCCAAACTCTATAGCAAGTTCTGGCAAAATGAGTCTGAATACAACCTCTACAGGGAACTCGATGCGATGGACCAACAGAGTGACGTCAGGAGTCCAAGTTGGAGGAGGAGGTACGCAGCCGCCACATTTGACATAGGTATCGCCAGTCAAGGCGGTATCACGGCAAATAAGTATACTTCGGAACTTTGGCAGCAGCACCTATACAGTACCGGTGACGGACTTCTGGGGCTGTACAAGCAATAAGACAGGCGACGTGACCTCCCCAAGTGGATTGACGGCATCTACGAAGAATACGACGACACAATGCGGTAGGACGGTGGAAGTTTACAAGTGACGACAATGGGTGGCACAAGTCCATTTACTTATACGCTTCAAGGCGGTACCAAAATGGAACGGGCTTGTTCACTAATTTGGGGTCGGAACTTACGCCGTAACGGTACAAGAAAGATGGATGTAGTTTGTGACGACTGGAGCGGTTGGAGCCTAGTGATCAAACGATAACAGGAGTAAATACAAGCGTGATGGAATGTACGAGTTCGACGGGAGGATTGAGTATCCAAGTGAGCGGAGGACTAAGCCCATACTTTATGTGGTAACGGGTCAAACACCAAATAGCACGGAGTATTCCTGCAATCTAACTGCGGGAATGTATGGATTGACGGTTACCGACCAATCTGGTTGTGTGGCAGTGAGTACCAGGCAGATCAATTCGGTGAATGGAATGAGTTTGAATAGCAGTATAATCAACACGAGTTGTGGCTTGAACAATGGCCAATTAGACGTATCGGTGATAGGTGGAATGGCACCATACACCTATGCGATGAGTGGACCAGGCGTATCTCCGCCATACCAGGATTAGGCTCGTACATATAGCGTGACAGTAACGGATGCAAATGGTTGTGTACGAGAATTGACAAATCTAACCGTAGGAGTATCGACCGCATTGAATGGCAGCTTGACGATTGTATCGGCTACGTGTGGACAGAGCAATGGATCTATAAGCGTAGTAAATCTCAATGGAGGGCCAAACTATACCTATAGCATGGGAACACCACAGACGACGGGTGTATTCAATAATCTAGGTTCAGGCTCTTATGATATAACGGTGAATGATAGCCAGGGCTGTATATTGCGATGAATGGCCAAGTGAACTCGGGCAGTACACATTGACGTTGACGAGCAGCAGCCCAGCCAGTTGTGGACAAAATAATGGATCATTGACGTTGGAGGGCGCCAAGGCCAAAGCCCATACCGATATTTTATAACAGGAAGAGAAGAGGCGACTGGAGTGTTCAATAATTTAGGATCAGGAACTTACAACGTGACAGTTCAAGACGCGCAGTTATGTGTGGTGACAGGTCAGGTGGTAGTAGGTGTATTGAATGGTCCAGACATGAACATAACGAATCTAACACAGACTAGCTGTGGTAGGAACAATGGAAGTTTCCAAGTGAGTACGATAAGCGGCAATGGACCATTTAGATATGATATAGGAACAGGATCTTTGACGGATTCATCTTTTGTGAATTTAGCCTCAGGAGGCTATACGGTAACGATAACAGACGCCAATGGCTGTGCCATCACCCGAGGTGTACAAATCAATGGCTCGAACAACCTGACGCAGACAGTAGGAGTTGATTCGGCGGGCTGTACAGTACCAAGTGAGTAATCAGAATAAGTGGATTGAACGGTCAGTCTCCATATACCATAAGCAGTACGAGCGGGGTAGTGGTTGGACAGAATATCAGTATGTTGAGTGCTGGTAGCTATAACTTCACAGTGACGGACAATTTGGGCTGTAGCGTGGTAGGTATAGGCGTAGTACCACAGACGGTAGCACCGACGGCAACGGCTCAAGCGGATAGCAGCAGTTGCGGGATGATGAATGGACGAATAACGGTGAATGCAAGTGGGGTAAATGGCCCGATGCAATATACGATAGGGAGGAGCCTTACAGAGTACGAATGTGTTTGGCAATCTAGGTGCGGGTACATACGGGAGTGACGGTAGTAGATGGCTTGGGTTGTGCGACGAGCATGGTAACGCAAGTATACAATCAGAATGGCCCGAATGCCAGCACAACGGTAAGTGCATCTACGTGCAACCAGACAAATGGCAGCATCACAGTAGTGGTCGTAGGTGGAGAAATGCCGTATAGCTTTGACTTTGGAGGTGGTTCGCAATCGAACAATCAGACGAATGTAGGTTCAGGAAATTACTTGATAACAGTGACGGATAATCAAGGGTGTACGACGACGGTTGGAGCGATTGTGACAAATGTAGGAGGCCCGAGTGCTACGGCAATAAGCGATAGTACCTCGTGCGGAGGTATCAATGGCAGCATCACGGTGGCGCGACCCGCGCACACCGCCATACAGTTACAGCGCAGTGCCAGGACAAAATCAAACCAGCAATGTGTTCCACGAATTTGGGCAATGGCAACTATATTATAACGGTGACGGATGCGAATGGCTGTGTGACGACGGCGCAGGCGACGATAGCGTCGATCAGCATCGTGTCGATCGTGGATATCATTCCGCAGGATGTCGATAACTGGAGGCAATAACGGAAGTGCCATAGTAACGGTAGGCAATGGTCGAGTGCCATATAGCTATGTATACGCAGGAGAGCAGGAGGTCAAGGTACGATAAGTAGCCCAGGCTCGTTTGTCATAGGCAATTTGGTTAAAGGAACCTATACGGTGACGACGGATTCCAAAGGGTGTACGACGAGTTCGACGTTTATCATAACAGAGCCATCGTGTGGAGTAAGAGCTGGAGCCGAGTCACGAGTGCAATCAGCTGTAATGGAGGCTCGAATGGAGGCTTGCAGGTGACAGCGCAGGCGGCAGTCCAAGCTATACTTACGTGGAGTGGCCCGACGGCGATAGGCAATACGAGCATTACAACGAGCGCCAGAGCAGGAACGTATATCGTGACGGTTACGGACAATGCGGGCTGTAAGACGATAGAACAAGTGACAATAGGTGAGCCAGGAGCATTAGGCGACAGCATACTGTGGAGGAGGATGCCGAGTTGTTTTGGAAGTTGTGATGGAGGTACAGAAGTGACGGGACTTAGAGGCACGAGCCCATACGCATATACGTGGTCAGGCGGTCAAACAGGAAATCTAGTAAGCAACCTATGTGCAGGAGTACATACAGTAACGATAACAGATACCAACGGCTGTCGATTGACGGATACGGTGGTGATATTGAGTCCAATAGGTATGACATTGAGTTGTGGCCAAGTGAGCCCAGCGGTGACGATAGGTGGCACCGAAGGGGTAGGAGTAGTGACGATACAAGGAGGAGTAGCACCATACACGGTGACGTGGACGGGCGGAGGCTCAGGCATCCAAGTGGTTGCAGGCAGTTACAATATCAGCGGCTTGCGAGGCGGTACGTATGGAGTTGTTGTAAGAGACGCGAACAATTGTACTATATCATGTAGCTTCATCATAAGCAATGCGGCATGTAATTTAAGAGATAGCTCTAGGGTCGTGATGAATATCAGTTGTGCGGGCTTGTCGGATGGATCCTTGGCAGCGATGGGAACAAGAGGAGTTGAGCCATACAGCTATAGATGGAGTACTGGCAGCGTAAACTCAGTATTGAACAACCTAGGAGCAGGGGTATATTACTACACGATAACGGATGCAATAGGCTGTGAGATAAGAGATAGCCTACAATTGGTGGACCCAGCTTCGATCAGTTACGGCTTGAGGATAGACTCGATATCGTGCTTGAGACCTACAGGAGGAGTGACGTTGAGCAGCATTACGGGTGGTGTAGGGCCATATCAATACTCATATCCAGCAGGTCAGCCATATAGGACAGCGACGAATCCATTGCGATTGAGCGGATGGCAGGCTGGAATACATATCATTCAAGTCCAAGATGCAAATGGCTGTATCAGTACAGATACGATTGTATTGACGAATGTGCCAAAAGTTGAGGTAACAGTACCAGATCTGATCGAATTAGAATTGGGAGATATCTTGACTATAATTGCGACGGTGAACAAGCCGCTCAATGAGATAAGCCAATGGAACTGGACAAGCGGAATAAGGACGTTCCCAGGTTATACGACGACGTTGATAGATACACCTCAAGTCTCAGGCACATACAGAATCAGAGTGACCGATATCAACGGTTGCGTGGATGACGACGTAGTGAATGTAATCGTGAAGAAGAAGTTGAAGATCTATATTCCGAACGTATTCAGTCCAAATGGAGACGGCATCAATGATCTCTTCAAAATTTACTCTGAGGATCAGAAAATCCTGAAAGTCAATTACTTGAGGGTCTTTGATCGATGGGGCAATATGACATATGAAGAGAAAGGCTTTACCATCAACGGTACACAAAAAGGCTGGGATGGTGTGTTCCAAGCCAAGCTGATGAATCCAGCGGTATTCGTTTATGACATTCAAGTAGAACTCCAAGACGGATCAACCGTCAAGTTTACTGGAGATTTAACCTTGACTCACTAATAGAAAAATGGTAGAATAAACAAAAAGCCCCAAGAAGACAACGGTCTCTTGGGGCTTTTCCTTTTGAGTATTTATCGTATTTTCAATATACAGCATTTGCTATCCGCATGATAGTATCTTGGTCACCCATTGTATAGTAATGTATGCATGGGACATTCGCAGCTTTTAGCTCTTTGGACTGTTGGATACACCATTCAATACCAATTTCTTTTACCACTTTATCGTCTTTGGCGTTCATTACAGCTTTTACCAAATCATCAGGCATGTTGATATAAAAATTCCTGGGAATCGCACTCAATTGAGCTTTTTTTGTGAGTGGTTTCAGTCCTGGAACTATCGGTATCGTAATTCCCAAATCATGACATGCTTTTACATAATTAAAAAAATGCTGGTTGTCAAAAAACATTTGTGTTACAACATAATTGGCTCCAGCTTCTACTTTTTCTTTCAAAAATAATAAATCAATATTCATATTTGCTGCCTCAAAATGCTTCTCCGGATAACCCGCAACGCCGATGCAGAAATCTGTTTTTTCTCCCTTATCTATGTTTTCATCCAAATAAATACCCTCGTTCATCCCCTTGATTTGTTTTACCAAATCCAATGCATAGTGATGTCCCCCAGGCTTCGGAATAAACCGTCCATCGAATTTATCCGCATCTCCCCTCAATGCCAATACATTGCGCACATTTAGGAAATTTAAATCTATCAAGGCATTCTCTGTGTCCTCTTTGGTGAACCCTCCACATATTAGATGGGGGACCGTATCCACCCCATACCTATTCACGATAGCCGCACAAATTCCTACAGTTCCAGGCCTTTTTCGAATCGCCACTTTTTCATAAAAGCCACTTTCCTGCTTTTTATAAATATACTCCTCCCTATGATATGTAACATCTATAAACGGGGGCTTGAATGACATCAATGGATCTAAAGTGTCAAAAATCGTTTTCATGCTTCCCCCTTTCAAAGGCGGCAATATTTCAAATGAAATGAGCGTGCGACCTTGTGCCGCTTCAAAATATTCTGTTACTTTCATAAATTTTTCTATACAAGAATAATGCCAATCTTTTTCTAACACATTTTAATCATCTTGGTTTTGTTATAAATCCCGAATTGACAGAATTGTCTTCTTTTTTTTTTGCTTTCCAACATATTTTCTTATATTTCAAGAAAAATAAAATCACATGAACGGCGATATATTGAAGAAATATGCACACCTTTTGGTTCACTATTGTCTTGACATCAAGCCTTATGATAGGGTTTATCTGCAAAGTTCCACTCTTGCGATTCCCCTGATTAAAGAAGTTCACAAAGCCATCTTGGTAGCTGGGGCAAGCTTGGACACTCAGCTTGAATTCGAAGATCAATCCTTTGATTTTTGGGAAAATGCTTCTGATTTTGCCATCGATCATATTTCGCCTTTACAAAAGGAAGCATTCGACCATTACGAAGCATATTTATTGATAAAAGCACCATTTCTCGAGAGCGGAAACCCATCCGCACATACCGCCAAAAGCGATCGAAGAGCTATCGCTACAGCCCCTTTACAGAAGAAATATTTCGAACGAATAGGCACACCTTCTAGGGACTTGAAAAGAAATTTTTGTCTCTATCCAACCCAAGCATCAGCCGATTTGGCAAAAATGGATTTGGATACCTATACCAATTTCGTCGCCAATGCTTGTTTTTTGAATACACCAGATCCTGTCGCTAATTGGCTGAATATCAGGTATATGCAACAGAATATCGTAGATAAACTAAACCTTGCGAGTCGCTTTAGATTCCTTTCGTCTAACACAGATATCCGTTTCAATTGCCAGGGTAGAACTTGGATAAATTCTGATGGGTTGAACAACATGCCTTCTGGCGAGGTTTTCACGAGCCCGATTGAAGACAGCGTCGAGGGCTTCATTACCTTCACTTTTCCGGGGTATTACATGGGGAGGGAGGTTCAAAACGTGCGTCTGGAGGTCAAAAATGGCCTTATCGAATCCTGGTCTGCCGACTTGGGCCAAGATTTTCTCGATTATATTTTCTCCCTTGATGGCACTCGTAGGTTCGGCGAGGCCGCTATCGGCACCAACACCAATATCCAGCAAATGACGGGCAATATCCTTTTTGATGAGAAAATCGGCGGCACCATCCACATGGCCATCGGTCAATCTTACGCCCAATGTGGTGGCAAAAATGTTTCTTCCGTCCATTGGGATATGATTACGGATATGACCAAAGATGGGCAGATTTTCGCAGATGACCAGCTCATTTATGAGCGCGGGAAATTCCTGATATAAAGCTTTTTTTTTTTGAGGGCGCATCCTCTCTTTCGAGAGGATCGTGCTGTGCGTGGGTTCACTTTGTTCCGTCTTGTTCTTTCAGACCAGACTCACTCGTCATCACTTTTCGTTTTGACTCGTGACCACTTCCATCACTTGCGCATTCTGAGCATTTGAGCTCCTATTCGTATGGATTTTGCGGTCATTTTTTGGTTAGTATTAGTCATATTCTCAGAAAATTGCATTATTTTTGATTTTCATCTTTAGGATGGATTTTTGCTTTTTTTTACCATAAAACCTATGATATGTACAAGCTTCTCCTTCTTTTTTTTATTGGCATGAACCAATTGTTGTTTTCACAAGACAATTTTAAAGACCAATTTACAGTATTTACAGCCGAGAGTAAAGCTCTAGGAAAGATAGAATATTGCACGTTTAATTCCTCCATAAATAAGCGTAAACCCCTTTTGATTTTCATACATGGGTCGGGCAATTTTCCGACTTTTCATTATCGTAACGATCTAAAACAATATGCCTGGAGCGCCTTCTCCATTCTCCAAAAATACAAAGATGATTACCATGTCCTTTTTGTCAATAAGCCAGGTATTCCACTTTTTGATACCATCCAAATTGATCCCAAAACTGGTCATTTTGATTATTCACAGAATGATGAATTTGATAGACATTATTCTCTAGATTGGAGAGCTTTGGCTGCCTCTATGATCATCGACAGAGCTGTAAAAGATTTATTGGTCGATAGAACTAAAATAGTGGTCATGGGTCATTCCCAAGGTGGGCAAGTGGCCCCAAAAATCGCCAAACTGAACCAAAAAGTTACCCATGTGGTGATGCTCAACTGTAATGTACTGAATCACCTCTATGACTTCATTCTGCAAGAGCGATTGGCATCATTTAAAGGAGAACAATCCTTTGAAACCACCCAATCGAATATAGACTCCCTCTACGCTGACTACCAAAAAATATTCGACAATCCTACCAGTTTCAAAGACTCTTGGAACAATGAGAAGTATTTGAGATGGGCTAGTTTTAGCACAGAAACACCCCTAGAAAACATGCTGAAACTAAAGGTTCCAATACTTCTCGTAGCAGGTGGAAGAGATATTTGGAATTCATTCGTGATGAACTCAGATTATGCAAAAATCGAATTTATGAGTCGTGGAAAAAATAATTTGACCTACAAAGTCTTTCCCAATGCCAACCATTTCTTGCAAAATGAAACGCTAGATCAAGGCAAAACCACCACCATTGACATCAAACCCCAAGTCTTTGATTATATCATGTCTTGGATCAGCAGTAGCAAATAGGCTGCTTAGAGTTTAGAATTGGATGTTTTTAAAGGAAAGGTCATGGAGTTTTATAGGTATTACAAGTAACTTGTTTTTGCATTAAAACTTAGGAAAACCTGACGCAATCAAAAAATGGTTCCTCCTATAAAATCGAAACCCACTAGTTTGAATTTCTTCAGGGACTAATGGGAATAAGATGATACAAAGTTAATGGAAAATTTTGAAAATGCAATCAAAATAAATCAAAAAATGAGATATATCGACTTTGCAAGAATTATATCCGATGCCAGACTCAATAGATACTTATTGGCTTCAAGTGGCAACACCAGAAAAGCCATGACGCTTTATAGAAAGAATTTACAACTAACTCAGCAGATGTTTACTATATTCAGCTGTTTTGAAGTTGCACTAAGGAATGCTATAGATTCTACTGCGACACAAAATTTGGGTAACGATTGGTTATTAAATAATGCAGCACAAGGTGGCGTGTTTGATACACCAAAATGTCGTTTAACAAGAGAGAATATCAATGATGCAATTCTTAAATTACATGTTTACAGCCACAATAAGTTGGTAGCAGAACTTGGCTTTGGTTTTTGGCGATTTATGTTTGCTCAAAATCAATTCAATGCCACTGGTCGCATATTACTGCGAGTTTTTCCTTCAAAACCAAAATCTACCCAAAGCAACCAGTACAATAACGTCTATATTTTTAACCAGTTAGCGCAGCTAAATGATATTAGAAACAGAATGGCACATCACGAACCCATTTGCTTTTTACCAGGACAACCCATTAAAGATACAACCTATGCAAGACTCAACTATAATTTAATTATGCAATTATTCCAATGGATGCAAATTGATGAAGAAGCATTACTTTATGGTTTAGACCACATTAATACCGTTTGTTACGAAATTGATAGCTTATGAAATTGAAGACTCAACATTGACCAAGTTTAATGAATTCATCAAACCCCAAGTATTTGATTATATCATGTCTTGGATCAGCAGTAGCAAATAGGCTGCTTAGACCAACATTTGAATGGGCTCCTGAAGAAGTGATTTCAAGGTCATCAAAAATTGTGCTCCTGATGCGCCATCCACGACTCTATGATCACAAGACAAAGTTACTTTCATCATATTTCCAACTACGATCTGCCCGTCTATTACGATCGGTTTTTCGATGATGCTTCCCACTGCCAATATACAAGCATCTGGCGGATTGATGATCGCGGTAAATTCATCAATGTCGTACATCCCTAGATTGCTGATAGTAAATGTATTACCTTGCATTTCTTGAGGTACTATTTTCTTCTCTTTAGCTTTGGTAGCCAAGGATTTGATTTCTGTATTTAGAGTCAAAAGAGATTTTTGGTCAGCGTGTTGTACTACAGGAACCATAAGCCCATCCTCAACAGCTACCGCCACCCCAATATTCACATCGTGATTGATTCGAATGAAATCTCCCATCCAAGCTGCATTGATATTTGGATGCTTTTTTAACGCCAACGCCGATGCCTTTACAACAAAGTCATTGATGGATATTTTTATTCCGTTGCTGTCGTTGATTTGTTTTCTTGATGCCATGACCTTTCCCATATTTATCTCTGCTGTGAGGTAAAAATGAGGCGCGGTAAATAGACTTTCACTCAATTTTCGAGCGATGATTTTACGCATTTGTGTCAATGGTTCATCCGTTGCACCACTGGATGGATATATTTTGGTTGGTACACTTGCTCGTTGAGGGGTTGAGGTAGTTCCTTCTAGATCTTTTTTTACGATACGACCGTTTTCACCCGTACCACTCACCTTACTTAGGTCTATACCTTTTTCGCTGGCTATGGCTTTTGCTAGTGGAGACGCTTTGATTCGCTCACCAGATTCAGCTGGAACTTCAGTCGTAGGTATAGGGCTGATTGCTGGTTCTGTAGATTCTTTTTTGGCTTCTACTGGTACAGTTGCAGCTGGAGCTGGAGCACTTTCACTGGCGAGTTGGGCCTTATAGTCTTCTCCTTCTTTGCCGATTACTGCAAGGATGCCATTTACTGGGACTGGACCACTTGGTACCCCAATGTATAATAATACGCCAGAGTGAAAACTTTCAAGTTCCATCGTTGCTTTGTCGGTTTCCACCTCAGCCAAAACGGTTCCAGGTTCTACTTTGTCTCCAACTTTCTTAAGCCAAGCGACGATATTACCTTCTTCCATCGTGTCGCTAAGTCTGGGCATTCTTATGATCTCAGCCATGATTTATTTTCAATTTTATAACTGCAAAATTGCAAAATTTCTCGGAAATAATGGAGGATGTCGATTATAATATTACAATTGAGTACTCTGCGCCTCGGAAATCCTTCCTTCAATCTTTGATAATTTCCATATAAAAGAGCAATACGATGCCTTTTCAAAATTAATTTCTGACTTTTCCTCTTTTTAAAATATCTAATATAATATATTTATTACAACTTGAAAATGAATAATTTATCTATGGTAAAAGGCGATATATTTGAATTAAATCGTAACTTTGTTGCCTGAAAGATGGGTCAATTCCTTATGATGTTTCTGAAAGAAATCAAATATCAACGAAACGAAAACGATTTGGACTGCATCTTTTTGAGTATTTCTGAATGTAAATTTTTTTGATTATTACTTGTGACGAATATTTAAGTTTACAAAGTTCTAATTTTTATAAATAAAAGACAACATAGATCTTGATAGAATAATATCGTATATGCTGAAATTTTTTTTTGATAAATGTAGAGTATTTCTTGTTTCAATCGGACTATGGATAGCCTTGTCGATGGCTGCAAATGCACAAACAAATCCCGATTTTACCTTTAGTTTTACAGGTCAAGATACCATCTTCGTAGGAGAAGAATGTACAGGGATCTTAGATTGGGGACATCCAACTACCGCTCAAATCATCTCGTTAAATCCCGCCAATCCAGCGGTCTCTTGGAATTTGTTTACTATATCTGGAGGCTACAATATTTCTAGTAGCGTTCCAGCTGGTACCACCGTTAGGGTCACTTATCGCCTAGTTGATTCCAGAAATGTAACCACAGATTATAGTTTTAACATTCGTGTGGTTGACACCATCAAACCCAAATTTGACCTCAGCGTTATTCCAGCCAGTGTCAATATCTATTGCGGTGATACACCAACCCTTCCAGAAGGTTCTGTGACAGACAATTGTACGGCTCAAAATGAAATTAATATCCAATTCAGAGATTCCGCTCCGTTTAATTTTTGTACAGGTGGAATCATTACTCGGACTTGGTCAGCCACAGATCGCTTTAGCAATAGGGCATTGTTCTCTCAGACCATAAATGTATTGCCTAACAATGGTCCCTTGATCTTGCTGAATAACCCTGAGAATTTAGTTCTTGACTGCGCCTCTCAAGATGCAGAATTTATTTTTCAGGCTTGGTTACAATCGCATGGGAATATGGTAACCAATGGATGCGGTGCGATATCTTATACGACGGTTCCCGCCAACCCTCAATTGAGTTTGTCCTGCAATACTCCTCAGTCTGTGACTTTCATCGCAAAAGATATGTGCAATAAAACAATAGCTGCGTCAGCTGTGTATAGATTGGTAGATCCCAATCCTCCAACTTTGGTAGTTGCACCACAAAACAAAATCGTTACTTGTGACAATTCGCCAGTCATTCCACAACTTAATGCATGGCTGACCAATAAGGGGGGAGCTTTTTACCAAGATGGATGTACTTCAGCGGCCAATATCCTCATTTCCTATAAGGTGAATGGCGTAAACTATACAATAGAACAAATCGATTCCATTTTTACAGCAAATTCTAGCCTTGGTTGTCAAGCGGATATCACGCTGAGTGGGGGAAGATACACGAATGTGTTAGGGCATACACCCATTACTTTTGTTTTTACCGATGCCTGTGGCAATTCCAGAGAATCTCTTGCTCATTTTATCGCCTTAGATCGCTCTGCACCGAGATTGGTTTCTCCTGCTAAAAACATGACTACTGCTTGTGATACTTTGAGTAAAATTGTGCCAATTTTTAAAAATTGGTATGATAATGCTGCCAGTGCAGTTGGATCAGATGATTGTGGCTTTATTAAGTGGAGAGGTGTGCCATCATACAATGATGCACTGCTTGATCTTCAAAATAAGATTCAAAATGCTTGTGGTAACAATGCGAGCATTTCAGTGCAGTTTTATCTTTCTGATTTTTGTGGAAATGAGTTGACTACCGCGAGTTCTGCTGTCTTTACCATCAAAGATGTAACTGGCCCTACCTTGGTAAAACAACCCACGCCTTTGGTTACACAATGTCAGGGTTCGATCAATGATACTATAAGAAAATGGGTAGATTCCATCGGTTATGCTTCTTTTAATGATTATTGCAGCCCCGATACAAGATTGACCAAATTTACCTTCACGAGCAGTGCTGGATTGAATTTGACGGGAACTCCAGGTGTTGGTCCTTATCCCATTTTTGGCAACAACAATTGCCTTTTTGATGCACAAATTCGATTCATTGTTCAAGACAATTGTGGAAACGAGTCAGAGGCTTTGAGTTCCATTAGCATTCGAGATACCATTAAGCCTAGTTTTACAAGTTTTCCATCAGATATAACCATCCAATGCGGCAGCAATATTTCTAATCTGAGTCCGACAGGTGTCGATAATTGCTTCGCAGTATTAGATTTGACGTCCATTGATACTTCTAATCAATCCCTGGATACGAATTCTTGTGCCCATTACAATTATACGCTCAATAGAACTTGGAAACTATCCGATGGATGTGGAAATTTTATCGAAAGAATTCAGAAAATTACATTTTTAGATACCGTCAAACCAACCATGATTTTGCCAGTGGATTTGACTTTAGCTTGCGGCAGTGGTTTGGATGTTTCCTTGACGGGAAGTCCAACAGGCGTACTAGATGCTTGTGATTCGGATGTAGAGATTTCTAACACGACCTCCGCAATAGGCACATCCTGCGGGAGTTCTGGGCGTTGGCAGCGAACTTGGACCGCATCAGATGCTTGTGGCAATACCGTTTCAGGGATTCAAAATATTATGCTGATTGACTCTATCGCACCCCAGATCTTAGTACCTGGAAGAGACACCGTTGTTTATTGTCAAAACGAAGTTGATAAACATAGAATATTCACTGAATGGGTAAATAACAGAGCACATGCTGTGATATCGGATGCGTGTTCCGAAGTATCCTTTTTCGCTGCAGTACCAGGATCTTATGTGTTGAACGACCAAGGAACATGGCCAGGAGAACATCCAGGGACATTGGATCAACTTCCTTGTCCTTCACCTAGACCCAATGTATCGGATTATGAGGTAGTGGACTTTGTATTTTATGATGATTGTAAAAATGTCACCAGATTTCAGGTTGGATTTGAAGTAAGAGATACGGTTGGACCTAAATTTGTTGGATGTGATTCTATAAAGGTTTTTAACAATGAAATAGGGACATGTCAAGGTTCTGTATCCATTTTTCCACCTAGAATTATCAATGAATGTACTGGTACAAAATTAGCAGCCAATCTCGGTGCTACCAAAAGATTGATTTCATCAGATCCCGGAAATCCAAATATCCCAATTGATGCATTTCAGATTGATTTTCCAGCTATTTCGAATCCATTGCGCCCATTTGTCGATTCTGTTATTTTAGAAATTCAAATAGATAATATCGATGCCGATTTGGCTTCGGAATATTTTACCATTCTCAATGAAAATGGAACCCCAATTGGCGTGACCAATACTTCTGTATCCGAATGTGGACCTTCATATACAAGGATCGTTACGCTCAATGCCCAGCAACTATACGAATGGGCACAGGACTCCTTAGTGCATTTTTATTTTCAACCCAATGGCAATTCAAATTTAGCCGTCAATGATATTTGCGGTGAAACCAGACTTTCGGGTACATTGAGATATTTTACTTTATCAGGATCAAACAATACCATAGAATATAGCATAGACAACGGACAGTTTTTTGTTTGGAATGTAACAGAGCCAATTGATACCATCCTTAGCGTAGGATCACATTCAATTACTTATAGGGTTAAGGATTGTTTAGGTCATGAAGCTATTTGCAACCAGCCCATCGCAGTATTAGATATTGAACCTCCAGTCATTTCGTGCAACACTTCTTTGATAGCTCAAAGCTTGCAAAATAGCATTTGTTCTATGTCGGTTAATATACCGCTGCCCTTAGGATTAACGGACAATTGTAATTTAATCCAGCCGATAATTTGGGAATATTATTCTAGAGGTGCTACGCAAATACCCCTCTCAAGTTACAGTGGTTCGTCCGATATTTCTGAGGTTGTAAACGGCGGAGTTACGCAATTTTATTGGATAGGAAAAGATGCCTCTGGTAATGCCGATACTTGTCTTGTAATCATCGATATAGCGGATATCACCAAGCCCGTTGCCATCTGTAAGCCATCAACAGTTTACGTGAATCCATCAGGAGTAGTTGGAACTCTTTTAGATCCTAGCAGTATTGATGGCGGTAGTACGGACAATTGTGCCATTGGAAGCCTTCAAGTACAGCCAAATTTGTTTTTATGCAATCAAGTTAGAACTGAAGCAAACGTTACGCTAACGGTGACCGATATAAGTGGTAATACTGATCAATGCACCACTAGAATTCGAATCGAACCATTCAATTTAAATCCTCTTTATTCTGTGGGGATTTGTACGCGAGATACTTTAAAATTATTTGCCAATACTCCCGATATTCCAGGTTCTCTTTATACATATGAATGGCGTGGACCCAATAATTTTATTTCAAGCGCAGCAAACCCAATTAGAGTTAATGCTGACACCACGATTAATGGCCTATATTATGTCACTGTGACGGGCTTTGGTGGGTGCAGTGCCATAGGCGTGGTGTCTGTCAACATTAGCCCTCTGATCAGCACTCCTACACTATTTGCCCCTAGGGACAAAATCTGTGAAGGAAGCCCAATTGTCCTCGAAACAACCTCATTTGAAGGAGATTTCGTGTACAAATGGTATAGAGGAATTGCTCCGAACGGTATATTTTTAGATTCAACAACTGTTCCACAGTACAATTTGATTTTGCCCATCGGGACATACAATTTTTATGTACAAGTTTCTAAATCCAACTGTGCTTCCAACCCATCAATTTCTAAAATAATTGAAGTCATAAGAAAACCAGTAGGCAGTGTAAGAACTAATTTTATAAAGGTCTGTGAAAATGGCAGTTTGAATATGGGCACCGACTTTGTGGGCACTGGTGTATCCTATCTATGGACGGGTCCAAATGCATTTGTCGATACCAATCAGAATATAAAAACCCTGCAACCTGTTTTACTTTCAAACGCTGGTAAATATTCGCTACAAGTGTTCGTATATGGTTGTCCAGCCGATCCAATGTTTGTGGACGTAGAGATAACGCCACTTCCTTCCAAGCCACTTTTGACCATTTCCAATACAAAATGCCCAGGTCAAGACTTAATATTAACGGTCAATAATATCACCAACGGAACCTTGTACCACTGGTACCATCCAAATCAGTCGGTCATCACCACTTCGACCAATATGCTTGTTCTGCCAAATGCAACCAATCTACATAATGGTTACTGGAAAGCTACCTTGGTGCAAAATGATTGTGAAAGTCCTTTTTCGGACTCTATCTTGGTAGAAATCGAACAATCATATACAGTAAATGCAACCAACGATGGCCCTAAATGCCTAAGAGATTCTATTTTACTACAGGCTACTCAAATAAATGGAGCCACATATAATTGGACATTTAATAATCAACAAATATCTCAAGCCCAATCTGTAAAACTACTTGCCAATCCAGGCATTTATCAGGTCGAGCTAACAACTATTTCAGGATGCAAATACGCATCCCAGACAACGGTTTCTGTACTTGAGCCACCATTAATAACAGCAATAAGCAATACAGGGAGCAGTTGTATCGCTACAGGTGATTCATTATTATTGTCCGCATCCTTGTTCCCGTTGGACGATGGTACATATAAGTACTTTTGGACAGGGCCAAATTTTACATCCACATTTCCAACGCCTATCATTTACAATTTTACAACCAATCAAAACGGAATTTACACGCTCGTTGTGACCAATTTGCAGGGCTGTAAGTCCGACCCACAGGGCACCATTGTAGATCTTAAAGCCAAGCCACCAAAGCCAGAAATTACTGGAGCTTTGGAATACTGCCAAGGAGATTCGTTAAAACTTTCTTCCTTACACTTGGACAATGGATTTACTTACAGGTGGATAACCCCGAGAGGCAATTTTGCCCTTACTGGTCCTGATTTATTATTGACTCGGATCAGTTCTAATGATGAAGGCTCGTACTCGCTCGTTTTGGAAAAGAATGGTTGTATTTCAGATACATCAGCCAAAATCAATATCATAGTCAAGCCTATCCCACCTAAACCGACAATCTTCGGTAATAACATCATTTGTGCTGGAGATTCCATCCAATTATATACGTTACTTGTGCCAGGGGTTACTTATCATTGGACAGGACCTCGGTTGAATTCTCAATTGAGCAATCCCGCTATTTTCCCTTCGGACGAATTAGACGAAGGCGTCTATCAGTTGCGTATTTCGGCCAATGGATGTTTTTCTGAACCAGCCAATCCCTTGAATGTAATCATCAATCCAAAGCCCACACTTCCAGTAATTACGATGGTTTTTGATTCTATCTGTGCGGATCAATTGAATCCAATGGGTCAAGTTTGTGTTCAAGAAAGAGGTACATTGGCAGGTACCAATTTTATTTGGTATAATGCACAAAATAATAGTCAAGTGGCGGGTCCATCGCCTGCTTATTGCACCTTCCTTACGACATTTAATTCTTTCAATACGGGAGCGAATGAGATTTATGTGCGTGCAGAATTGAATGGATGTTTATCGGAAGCTACATTGCCTCAGAAGATTTATATTGAAAGATTCCCAAATGTTCAAGCAGATGCTGGACTAGATTTGATTTTATGTGAAAAAAATGAAGCAATAATCAAAGCCCAAAATCCCACACCTGCGACTGGCTATTGGGTAAAGATGAACCCTAATACTACGATTGGCAATCCAAATATTTTAAATCCTTTGGTTGGAAATCTTCAAAATGGTAAAAATGGTTTTGTTTATATCCTTGATTATAACACTTGCAAAGCTTATAGCAAGGACACGATCTTTGTGAACAGGGACTTTAGGCCTTCTGCTCAGGCTGATCTTGAAAACTTAGCGCTGGCTACAACACACGTTTTTAATGTATTGACAAATGATGTTTTGAATGTATTCAAAGATATAAAAATAACCCAATTGCCGAATCATGGTGATCTTAACTTTGATCAAGATGGTATTTTTACCTATACACCTAGGGTGAATTTTGTAGGCAAAGATTATATTATCTATGAACTGTGCAGCAGTATTTGTCCAACATTGTGCGATACGGCTCTGGTGACGCTGCAGGTGGGTGACGATCAAAATTGTATCATACAGAATATTTTTACACCAAATGGTGATGGGGTAAATGATTATTTTATCATCCCATGTGTTCAAAATACAGTATATGGCAACAATGAATTGAGGATTTATAATGAGTGGGGAGATGAAGTCTATCAGGCCAAACCATACCGAAATGATTGGACTGGAACTTGGAAGCAGAAGGACTTACCTGATGGGACCTATTTTTATCTATTTGATGCAGGAACAGGAGACAAGAAGAAATCTGGATTTTTAGTCCTTAAAAGATGATGCGTATGAGAAAAAATATATTTACTGTAATAATTTATCTATTGGTCGTTACTGCCATGACGGCCCAACAGCAGCGGCAGTACACACATTTTATGTTCAATAAAATGGCTTATAATCCAGCGTATGTGGGCAATCAAGAAGCAGCCGCTATTACTGGCCTGTATAGAAATCAGTGGGTAGGGATAAATGGTGCACCTATCAGCCAATTCCTCACAGTTGACCTTCCATTCAGAAACAATAAAGTTGGTCTTGGTTTTAATTTAGCCCATTCCACTATTGGGATATCAAATATATGGAACTTGGATGCTATGTACGCCTATCGAATCAAAGTCGGTGCCCAAGGGGGATTAGCGGGTGGTATTATGGCTTCGGGTAGGTATTTTGGGAT
The DNA here is from genome assembly GCA_016720635.1 of Saprospiraceae bacterium. GTDB lineage: Bacteria > Bacteroidota > Bacteroidia > Chitinophagales > Saprospiraceae > JADKKF01. The sequence continues at coordinate 370,645 of JADKKF010000004.1, read as the reverse complement.
GAATTTTTCCGATCCTTCGCTGATCGCATCTCAGAACCCAGCTCAAGATCCAGCCTTGCAGACCGAGCCTTACAAAAAGTATATTTTCAATTTTGGAGCAGGAATTTACTTTAATGTTCCACACTTTTATCTAGGAGTCTCCGTCCCTAGAATCCTAGAAGCAGATATTGATTTTGACAAATCTCAGGGTACCATAAGCAAGGAAGAAAGACACTATTATTTGATGACAGGGATTGGTATTGATTTGAGCGATAAAGTAGAGATGATCCCCCAAGTTATGGTTAAATATATCGAAAATGCTCCTTGGGATTTGGACGCCAATGTTAATTTTGTTTTTAATAAAAAAATCACCATCGGAGGCTCCTACCGTATGGGAGGAGACAATCAAAGCAAAGGGGAGTCATTGGATTTTTTACTAGGTTTTAGAATCTCTCGTCCTTTCTATTTAGGTGTATCTTACGACTATACGATCAGCTCATTGCAAAAACTAAATCGAGGATCCTATGAGGCCATGCTCAGGTATATCTTTATCAAGCAGGATGAAGATTTACTAAGAAATCCTAGGTTTTTTTAATATAACTAATTGAAATACAAAGCAATAATTCAGTGAAAAATACCCATCATATATTATCAAAAATATCGGCCCTGGGCAGGATTCTTGTCCTGATTATTTGCTGTTATGGCAATATATTTTCTCAGTCTATTCCTCAGAATTTTATTTCGAAATTGTCAGATACCAGTCATTTTAAAGTAGCCTTGAGTCCAGTAGATCGCTTAAATTCGAAATCACTCGACTTTTCTCCTTGTTTTTTTAAAGACAAAATTGTATTTGTTTCAAATAGAAACAGCGACAATCAATTTGACAAAAGGGTGAATGCATATGCGGCAGATTTGTACAGCTCGAAGCTCGAAAATGGCATATTTTCAAAGCCAAAGTTGATGCCCAAAAGCTTGAATTCAAAATATTGGGAGGGCCCAGCAGTTTTTAATGAGCAAAGTTCAAAATTGTTTTTTTCAAGAAATGCCCAAGATGAAAGCGGACGTATCAAAGATCAAGACGGCAATACTTGGATGCACATCTATGAGGCACGTTTGGTCGATGATAAATGGTTGGATGTGAAGCCACTAAGGTTCAATATGGACGATGTGAATTCAATGCACCCAACACTGAACAGAGATGGCAATGTGATGGTCTTTTCTAGAAGTGAAAAGGCTGGAAGTGATAATATGGATTTATTTTTTGCCACTTATGATAATGGATTTTGGTCAGAACCCAAAAACCTCGGGGCCAGCATCAATACGGATTATAGCGAGGGATATCCCTTTTTGAAAGGAGATACATTGTTTTTTGCTTCCAATCGCACCGAGTCGCGTGGCGGGTTTGACATGTATTATTCTTTGTACAATTCCGACAAAGGAAGGTGGGAATACGCTGTTCCACTCCCCGAACCTTTCAATTCTTTCGAAGATGATTTTGGGTTGATCTTGTCTGAGGATGGAACCACAGGATTTTTTACATCCAATAGAAACAAAGAAACCAAAGACGATATTTATTATTTTGCACTAAATCAATTCAAGCCATATTCAGTAGAATATTTGCTCAGTATTGTGGATGCGGACACAAAATTGCCCATTTCGAAAGCTGGGATTTATGTATTTCCTTTGAATGAAGATGGAACCTTAACCAATCAAAATATATTCGATACCAAATTACAATCTACGGGTGATTCGGGTTTTGAGATGAAATATACCAAGAAGGCCCAAGTCCAATTGGGAGATCCGCAAAAGGTTTCTAATGATGCCGGAGAGGTCAAAATGGAAATGATTACTGGTAAAAACTACCTGGTCGTAGTCAATTCGAACGAATATGATATGGGCTATAAAAATATCTCAACTGACCCAAATGGAATTCCATTTCTCCAACTTTTATTGTCTAAAAAGAAGACGTGTAGGGTGGTAGCAGGGACAGTTTTGGATCGTAAAACGAACCAGCCTTTATCCAATGTATTACTTAGTTTGTCCACCGATGCTAGCAAGAAAGACTCAACCTTTAAATCGGATGCTCATGGCAAATACTCCCTTTGTGTTCCAAATGAAAATACTTATAAATTGAGGGTCGGTAAATCTGGTTATTTGGATTTTTTAAGCTCGGTAAATTTGGATGAGAAACATGATGCCGTGGCTCTTCCTGATATTTATTTAGAGCCTTTCCAATCTACGATTCAGACTGAAAAAGTGGATTCTGGTTCTGTTTTGACCTTGGAGAATATTTATTATGATTACAATTCTGCAATCATCCGCAAAGACGCAGCGCAAGAACTGGAAGATTTGGCTTTTATCCTAAAAAATTATCCTAAGATGGAGATCGAACTCGGTGCACACACGGACAGCCGAGGACCGGATTGGGCCAATGATAAATTGTCTCGCTTGAGAGCTGAAAATGCAAAGACATTTTTGGTACAGAAGGGCATCGAAGAATCTCGAATAACTACCATCGGTTACGGTGAAACCAAAATCAAAAACAAATGCATCAATGATGTCAAATGTACCGAAAAGGAACATCAAGAAAATCGTAGGACGGAAGTAAAAGTGCTAAAACTAGGAAACTCCAAGCAGTAGTTTACTTTGCGTCTGGATTCTTTTTTTTGTATCGAAGTATTACTATATTTTTACAAATTTACGCTTGCCTAATGACTTTCCTTTGGATTTTAGTTCCAAGATGTAGTAACCCGTTGGCAATTCATCGATTTGGATTTGATTGGAATGTACTGGTTTTTTGATACTTTTACCTTCTATCGAATAAAAAATGACTTGATCAAATTCTATATCTGTTTGTATTGAAATCTCGTTCTTACTCGGATTTGGGAAAATAGAAAATTGCGGTTTATCAATTTCCTTTGTAGAAATAATGATCTGACAAGTATTCGATTGGGGATTCTTATAGACCAATGTATCATTAATATAAAAACACTCTAAAGAAAGTCGCCCCACATTAAATGAACTCTCGTATCCCACCAAAAATCCATTTGTAGAACCGAGCCCTTCTACCCATTCTGTTGGTGTTGGCTCAAATCCAGCTCCTAAAAGAGTCATTACTTTCCTTTTCTCTCCATTCAAAAGTAAAATTGAATCTGATGTTTGATATACCCTAAGTGGCCAGTCCGCATTTGTTAATGAATAAGGATGCTTAAAAATATCTCCAATTCCTAAATTGTAGTCAAATACCGTCCTCTCTCCCAGAGGTGTATATTCAAAGATGCGATTATTTTCCTCTCTAAAATATCTTTGCGTGCCCATAAAATTACTACCAGGGTCGTCGTTGCTTGTTAATAACTCTCGATAATAATGGGGACTATAAAATACGGAATCTTTCGAAAATTTAAAATGTTTGTAAACTTCTCTATTTGGATCGAAAAAGCGATGTTTTTCTGTCCATCGCACATTGGGAGTTACTAATTTATTTGGACTCGTAGCGTATAATCGCACTATATCATTGCAAGGATAACCTACAACACACCCAAGACTATCTGTGGATAGAAGCCAGAGATGTGTGGTTTCATGGCCAAGTCGATCTGCTAAGACAAAATTAGCCTCATAATAAACTATTCCAGAAGCTATTAAGTCACCATTTTCTTTCTCTTTGATGGACAATAAATTAGAGCTTCTAAATTTTTCGTTGGTGGCTAATGGAAATAAATTTTGTCGATTTTTATACAACTTCAGCGATTTTATTACTCCATTTGGAGATATTCTGATGATGAAACCATTTGTACTTAAATACCCATCAGGGAACTCAAACCTATCCGAATGATCTAAAGTATTGCCACAGGCAATTATATCCCCATTTTTAGCTTCGATCATATCATATATGACATATCTTCTTCCTGCAAAAAAATCTTCCATAGGAAATTCACAACTCCAAAGAAGCGAATCCATTTTTGGATTTAGTTTCATTATCCTTCCAGAAGAACCAAACTCAAATGGCTCGGGTGCTATGAATGCATTAAAATAAAAATGCCCATCTTTTGAAACCAGTAATTGATCAATCCTGTCTCCAGGGTCATCATAAAAATAGCTTTTTAAGGTGTCGCCATCGAGATTTATTTTTACGATTTTATATCCTGTGGGATACGGTGGAACACCTGCAGTATGATCCACGGTGAGTATGAAAGCCAGATTGCCATCGTTTGTTTTTTGGATATCAGAACACTGAATAATAGCAGAGCCAGCATCGTATTGTTTTCTCCAGACTATATCAAAGTTTTTATCGATTTTGAGAATTTCCGCTTTAGCTGGAAAAGTTTGAACATACTCACCCAGCAAATACAAGAACGAATCTACCACCCATATGCCCCGATGAATAAAAGGCGAGGGCAAACTTGGAAAAGCTAAAATCCCTTGATTTTGAAGATTCTTATCGTATGTGTATATGACAATATTTCTACCATTTTGTATAGGTGTTGTATTCGAATATCCAGAAACCAGTATTTTATTTTGAAAAATTTGGATAGAATTGGGCTTATAAGATGAAGGAGAAAAAGTATCAGTGCTTACTTGCTCGAGTACATTTCCATGAAAATCGTATTTTGTGACCATACCACAATGACGATAAAGGCTATCATTTAGCCCATTGAGACACCATACATTACTGCTGGTATATATCATATCATTTGTTACGAGCAAGCCATTAAAATCATTTTCATAAGTATTTTGTCCAAAATCATAAAGCTTGTGAAAAGTCTGTGCCTGAATGGAAAAAGAGCAAAGATAGAATGTAATAAAAGTTAAATATTTCATAGACTTGAATTTAATATCAGAATTTTGGAGCTATAGTCTTTGTTGTTTTTATTCTTTACCTTTAAGTAGTACAATCCTCTGACAAGCAGTAGTTTACTTTATCTTAAAACAATACAATTGCTTTTCCGCAATCATGAAGAGCCTCTTCGTGTTTGGGTCGTATTTCGCTCCTTCTATATGATTTACTGGATAAGAACCATTTAATATCAATGGGCATCCTGAAAATTTCTCCAACCCAACCAAATGAAATTTTTCGTTGTAGAAAGTTTCAAAAAGTGTCATATTAGACGTTTCACCCACAAATGCTACTGGAGTTTCATTATTTGAACCTGCCAATTTCATATATTCGTCAAAATATGGTTGCGATTTTCCTGTTTCGATATCAAATGCTTCGTTAATTTGGGAATAATAAGTGCATCTAAAAACTTGATTGCTTGTTACACCTACCTGAGTTTCCCTATAGACCGCAAATGGTCGTGGATGATACCACTTGAATTCCCTTTTGATTAGATCATAGGCAGCACCTCGATAATAGTTTGCTATATACATAATATTATCCTTGATGTCCAAAAAATCAGGATATATGCTAATGGATTCAAAAGGGGTTTCGCTTTCTAAATTCCCTGAGTTGATATCTCTGGTTATTAAATAACTAGTGACTCTACCTGTATTGTTTGGGTCTATGTATTTGCCTTGCAGTAAGTAGGTTATTTTCTGTTGATTATGATTTCCCCAAACAACAAAAAATAGCAAAGCATCAGGATACATAGTAGTGTCTTTAAATGTACATATTGTCCTCTTCTTGTCCAAATCCAGCAACGAAAACTGATTGTCATAACGCCTTGGGTTGTTTAAGTTATATTCGTTCTGTGTCAACAAATAGGGGTTATTCGTTTTGATCGGATGGAATAAAAAATGAAACCTGCCAAATTCACTCTTTAAGATAGAATCCTTTCCAAAAGAGTTTAGATCCAATGTGTGCATCAAATGGTTAGTTGTATAAAGGGGAGGATAATATAATTTGCCGTTATAAATATAGCTATCATGGAATCGTATATTAAGTTCTTTGTTATCGGCAAAAACTACCTCACCTGTACTTTGATCAAAAACTTGAAAACCCTCGTTGCCTGGGAATTGTTCGGGTATATGTATCAAGTAGTTTTTATAAAAAAGTAGTTTTGGAGCCCTTAAAGGGTTGATATACTGAATATATGAGCTCAAATCCTTTTTATAGACCAGCTCAAAGCCATCGGTATTTAAGGGCCGATCGATACATAAAGAAGTAGGATCTTTTTTGGCGCATGTTGATAAAATCATAAGGATGAATAATATGCCAAATATGGAATTATATTTCATGAAAAGTAGTTTTTTTATAAAAATATGAAGTAAAAGTTTGGTTTTCGTAGCAATTTAGTATTTGTTTTATTTCGGTTTGAAGCAATAAAGCCTTTTGTTGCTAACAAGGAATATTTTTCCCGAGTCTTCGTCGTAGGTAGCACTTTCAAAGCCATCAAAAATGGTCTGATTGCTTAATGAAATAGGACATCCAGTACTTTTGTCAAGCATTAAAAGTTTTAGCTCGTTGTTTTCGTTCACTACGAAAATATTTCCACTCGGAGATTCACCACAGTAATAAACAATATTTGCAGGATTTTCTTTAGACATCTTATAAGTATTGAAATAATCTATATTTTGCCCTGTGCTTTTCATAAAGACTTTAATTTGAGATACACTGGGAATATTGTTATACAACATGGTTTTTCCACTTGACAGTATGCTATAATTCACAATACTGGTTGGAAAATCTTTCCAAATAGTCCTTCCTGTAGGCAAATCAATCATAAAACGAACCTCACCAAATCCTAAATACATCGTATTGCCTTCGACCAACATGGGTTTATGTTCATCCCTATTCAAGAAAATTGGCATCGGAATTTGGTACAAAAGTTCTCCTGTATTTATGTCCCTAGTAATTAAATAATGGCCATTAATATTATCATTGGGATTGTAATGGTATGCACTTAAATACGTTATTTTGTAGGCATTGCTGTTCCCCCAAATCGTGTAAAATAGAACGGGTCTGTCCGCATCAGCGGTATCTGTAAATGTGGCCAAAACGCTTTTTGCCTTGACATCAACTACATGGAATTTGTGAATTAAGGACCCATTTATCGAATTATAGTCAGATATCATCGTCATGGGATGAACGGTGTGACTTGGGGGTATAAAATTTCCAACTACATTGAGATCAGCGGACTTCAAAGAATCTAGCGTAAATGATTCAAGATCAAGGATATAAGTTCCTTCCTTGGATAGCCCAGAAGGAGGCGTCCCTTGGAAATACAAATGCCCGTTGTTAATGTAAAGGAACGACAGAGAATAAAATAGCCCTGGGAAGTCATAAACCAATGCACCTGTGTTTTTATTGACAATCACCAACTTGTTAATCGAGCGGGTCAATTGGGCGCAGTAAATGATTAAGTCCTTATGGGTTAATAATTTACTTCCAAAATATGTATTAGCGCGGACGACATCGCTTAAGTCTTTTTCATAGACGAGATCAAAGCCGTTTAAATTGGCTTTTCGCCCTTCACAGAACGTATCAGTATGTTGATCAGGTTTGCAAGAACCCAAAATGACCAAGAATAGAAAAAACAGTAATGATCGCATGAAGTAGTTTTAGGTTATGAGTGGACATTACAAATTTACAAATAAATTGGCTATTTAATGCTCTAATGAGTTTTTAAATTTGGAAAATGTTTCCTCTGGGCAAAATAAAATCAAATGGCAAATAAAATGGGCAATTCATTGGGAATTGCATATTTTATTTTGTTCTCTAGCGCGTAAGGGGGCTGAAAGGCAGCCGATAGGCTGGTGCAAAGCACCGAGCGAATAGCGAGCCTGGAAGACACCGACCCTGCTGGTCCACGGGACAAGTAGGGATACGCCCAAATAAATGTTCAAAAAGACTTCGCCCAAAGTATCTAATCCCTCGATTTATTGGACGAACTTTTTTTCTGTTTTCAGCGGAAGAAACCTTAGTTTTGTATCTTAAAAATCCATATCATGACCAATCAACCCCTCATAGAATGCGTGCCCAATTTTAGCGAAGGCAGAGACTTAAATATTATTCGACAGATTACGGATGCCATAGCAGCCGTTGACGGCGTCACGCTGCTCGACGTGGACCCAGGGAAGGCAACGAATCGGACCGTTGTGACTTTCGTAGGTCACCCAAAGGCTGTCATCGAGGGGGCTTTTCAAGGGATAAAAAAGGCCGGTGAGCTGATCGATATGAGCCAACACAAAGGCGAACACCCACGCATGGGAGCTACGGATGTGTGCCCTCTGATCCCTATCGCGAACATCACGATGGAGGAAACCGTTGCGTACGCAAAAATGCTTGGAGAAAGGGTAGGACAGGAGCTAGATATTCCGATATACTTGTACGAGGCGGCGGCTACGACTCCCGAAAGGAAGAATCTGGCGACGATAAGGAGTGGTGAATATGAGGCATTGTCTGAAAAACTAACCAAACCAGAGTGGAAACCAGATTTTGGTCAAGCAAAATTCAATTTAAAAAGCGGGGCAACGGTGATCGGTGCTAGAGATTTTTTGATTGCCTACAATGTAAATATCAACAGCAAATCGGTAAAATTGGCCAATGCCATTGTATTTGATGTGCGCGAACAAGGCAGGATAAAGCGTGAGGGTGATCCCGTGACTGGAAAAATCGTAAAAGACAAAGAGGGAAATTCCGTTAGAATACCTGGTACTTGTAAAAGCGTTAAAGCGATTGGTTGGTACATAGAGGAGTATGGATTGGCTCAAATCTCCATGAATCTAACCAATATCGAGGATACCTCCTTGCACAAAGCCTTCGAGGAGTGTTCGATAAGTGCACATAATAGAGGCATGAGGGTGACTGGCAGCGAACTGGTGGGCATGGTACCTATCAAAGTGTTGTTGGATGCTGGAAAGTACTTTTTTGCCAAGCAAAATCGCTCTACGGGTGTGTCTAGAGAAGAGCTGATCGATATGGCTATCAAATCATTGGGCTTGAACGAATTATCGCCTTTTGATCCGCAAAAAAAGATCATAGAGTTCGCTATGAAATCGCATAATGCGCCTCTTGTCAAGATGAATTTGAGGGAATTTGCCAATGAGACTGCCTCAGAAAGTCCAGCTCCAGGTGGTGGTTCCATCGCCGCTTATATGGGCAGCTTAGGCGCGTCTCTAGGTACGATGGTGGCCAATCTTTCGGCTACCAAGAGGGAGTGGGAGGCTAATTGGCCTTCGTTTATAAAGTGGGCTGAGCAGGGTCAGGCGCTGAAGGATCAATTGCTCGATTTGGTCGATGAAGACACCAATGCTTTCAATAAAGTGATGGACGCCTTCAAGCTGCCCAAGGAAAATCCAGCGGAAATCGAAACTCGAAAAGCCGCTATCGAAGAGGCAAATAAATATGCGATGCAGGTTCCATTCAAGACAATGGAGATCTCATTTCAGACTTTCCCCTTGATAGAAGAAATGATAAAAAATGGCAATCCGAATTCTATTACGGACGTTGGAGTTGCTGCGCTTAGCGCGAGGTCAGCGGTGTATGGCGCTTATTTGAATGTCAAAATCAACGCATCAGGCATCAAGGACAAAGCATTTGTCGAGGCTTATATGAGTAAAGCGGATGCATTGCTAGAAAAGACGCTGAAAAAGAAGCTGAATTACTCGCTTTGGTCAGTGAAAAGTTGTTTAGTAAGATGAAGGGGCGCTCAACCCTGAAAATTAAAAGGATTAGGATTTAAATTATTTGGGCGCGTGCTTCGCACCGTGCTGTGCATGGGTTCGCTTTGCTCCGTCACTTCGTGACCCACCTTCGGTGGCCACTACCATCACTCGCGCGGCTGGGAGTATGCTTATAAATTTTCTGTTTCCCCACATCCATACTAGTAGAATTGTGTAGCAAATTGTACCGTATATTGCAAAAAATTTGCTATATTTGTTTAATGCAAAACAATATTCACAATCTACATGACAAATTCGTAAAAGCGTCCTTCTCTGATGTGGACAGGGCTGCGGCTTTTTTCGAGCAGTTTTTGCCCGAAGAATTGCAAAAAAGTCTAAATCTTGCTACGCTAAAATCCATCCAAGAAAGCTACATACAAGCAGACTTGAACGAACATTTTTCGGATATAGTTTTCGAAGTCCAAACCAAGGACGGTGACCCAATAGATTTGGTATTATTGTTCGAGCACAAATCCGCTCCTGACAAACATGTTCTAGTGCAAGTTGGGCATTACATTTTTTGTCATTGGGTCAAGTGCATCAACGAAAAGAAAGAGTTAAAAGTCATCATACCTTTGATTTATTACCAAGGCAAGAAAAAGTGGGAAAAGCCAATTCTTTCGAACTTGTTTCCAAGGGTCGAAGGATCTCTAAACCATTACATACCCGCAATAAATCATGTATTCATAGCCCTTAGTACGCTTTCAGACGAAAGCATCTCGCAAATCCGCAACAGACTAATGGCTGCAGCGGTTTTGGCACAGAAGAAGGGCATCAATATTATAAAATTAACAAAGGAACTAATAAAAATCTTTAAGTTATTACCTGCAGAAATTGAACCTGGAAACTTTCTCCAGCAAATGTTTGTTTACATAATAAATGTATCAGAAATTCCACAACCAGAATTTAAAAAAGCCATAGAAACAATACCACCAACCATAAAATCAAATATCATGACCACATACGCACAAATAAAGGAAGAAGGAATTCTTGAAGGAGAGCAAAAAGGAAAGCGAAAATAGAAGGCAACCTTGGAGGCAAATGGGCAAAAGAAGTCCTGGCCAAAGAGGGCGAGTGCAGATTTATTGGCCAACATTACTGGATTAACCGTACTCGAAGTTGAAAAGATCATCAAGGAGCAAGGTCAAAAGTAAACTACTTTTTTCTTTAAAGATTGCTGTGTAATGGTCAAATGGTTGAACGGCTAAAGTTTTATAGGGTATATTCAAAGGAAAATTTGCTATATTTGTTTAATGCAAAACAATATTCACAATCTACATGACAAATTCGTAAAAGCGTCCTTCTCAGATGTGGACAGGGCTGCGGCTTTTTTCGAGCAGTTTTTGCCCGAAGAATTGCAAAAAAGCCTAAATCTTACGACGTTAAAATCCATCCAAGAATCCTATATCCAGGCGGACTTGAACGAACATTTTTCAGATATAGTTTTCGAAGTCCAAACCAAGGACGGTGGCCCAATAGATTTGGTATTATTATTCGAGCACAAATCCGCTCCCGACAAGCACGTTCTGGTGCAAGTTGGGCATTATATTTTTTCTCATTGGGTCAAGTGTATCAACGAAAAGAAAGAGTTAAAAGTCATCATACCCTTGATTTATTACCAAGGCAAGAAAAAATGGGAAAAGCCAATTCTTTCGAACTTGTTTCCAAGGGTCGAAGGATCTCTAAACCAATACATACCAGCGATCAATCACGTATTCATAGCCCTTAGTACACTTTCAGACGAAAGCATCTCGCAAATCCGCAACAGACTAATGGCTGCAGCGGTTTTGGCACAGAAGAAGGGCATCAATTTTATAAAATGGGAGGAGGACTTAAAAAAAATCTTTAAGTTATTACCTGTAGAAATTGAACCAGGAAACTTTCTCCAGCAAATGTTCGTTTACATAATAAATGTATCAGAAATTCCACAACCAGAATTTAAAAAAGCCATAGAAACAATACCACCAACTATAAAATCAAATATCATGACTACATACGCACAAATAAAACAAGAAGGAATTCTTGAAGGAGAGCAAAAAGGAAAGCTTGAAGGAAAAAAAGAAGGCAAGATTGAGGGCAAAATAGAAGTCATCCTCAATGGTCACAAGAGTGGCTTGAGTGCAGATTTATTGGCCAACATTACTGGATTAACCGTACTCGAAGTTGAAAAGATCATCAAGGAGCAAGGTCAAAAGTAAACTATTTTTGCAGAATGGAGTGGAGGTAAAGCAAATATTTTCAGCTATTCATTCTGCTTTCAATGCAAATATGAAAAATTTCTTTTCTTAATTAACCAACCAACTTAATTCCCTTTAAATTAGTATAAAGTGGGAATCCATCGTTTCCCACTTTATACTATGTATAATCTATTCGTCAGCAGCTTGACCTTTTACATATTTTTCGTATAAGAAGACTGGAATATTGCTATCTCCAAAATACTCTTCGATGATGGGCTCTACTTCTTTCCAATCAAGACCTCCAACGCCTGTAGCTATTTTTGGTAATGCTATGCTCTTAATATCGTTTTTTTCGATTTCATGTACCAAATCCTTAAGACAATGCCTTAAGTTATGTAAACTGGCTTTTCCAGGATGGCTAGAATTGCTCAGAGGAGCTTCTTGGGTCAAAAGGTTGAATATTTTCTTGTGATTGATGCCTTGCCACAACCAAACCGTTCCCGATTTTGGATGGTAAGTTTGACAATAGTGCCTGAAATCCTTGTAAAGTGATGGGTAGTCTTCTCGAATACTTGCAGCTAGTCCGCTGTCAAAATGATCCATTGGCGCTACGCCATGTGCCATGGCATCTGCTTTGCTTAACATAATGTCACCCTGAACTTTTTTTATCATGGTCTGTCTTTAATTTTGGTTAAAAAAATGCTGGATTGGGTCCTAATTTTGTTCCCATTGTCCAACACAAATTTACAAAAATGCCCTCATATTTTTGGTATCCATAGGTATTATTTTGAAGTATAAATTTGATGATTTTGGTCAATTTTTGTTGTGCTTTTTGTGGTCAAAACCATCATCGCTAATTAAAAATATAGTTTACTCAATGGCAATTCTTTTCGCTCCAATTCAGGATATTATTTGGAATAAACTTAAAAATGAATATGATATAATATATAATGCGGTGCAATGTTCATTTAAGGCCATTTATATTCTTTGGCTTTGGTTGGATTCAAGTAAATATTTTGATGAATAGTCGGCCCTTCACCTTTGATTATAAAGTGGTGGAGATGCTGTCCATATGGTACTGATGCTGAGTATTACTGAGGGTGTCATCATAAAAATCAACGATACCCGTTTCGACGTCGTATGAGGCCCCTATGATGCCAACTTCTCCTGACTTTACCATTTCTCTTAGGATCTCGCTTCGATCCAGAATTTCGCTTACAGAATGATGGATGTTTAGGTCGGAAACCTTTTCTACGAATTCGTAATTATCAGAATTTCGATTTTCTGTAATTGTACTTTCCGCTAGGACTGAAGGCTTTATTTTATTCAACAAACCTGTTAAATTGCCTAGGTGGACGTTATCACAGGCTCCTTTGATGGCTCCACATTTACTGTGTCCCAGCACCAATATGAATTTTGAGCCTGAGACTTTACAGGCAAATTCCATGCTGCCCAATATATCATCATTGACAATATTACCCGCTATTCTCACGGAAAAAATATCGCCCAAGCCTTGGTCAAAGATTAACTCAGCGCTGGTCCTACTGTCTATGCATGACAATACAACGGCGAACGGCCATTGTCCGTTTCTTGTTTCATTAACTTGATGTAAAAGGTTGCGATGATGCTTAAGATTGCTTACGAACCTTTGATTTCCCTCTTTTAGGTATTGTAAAGCTATAGCTGGGGTAATTGTTGATTGACTCCCAATATTATGTGCTTTCATATTAAAATTATTAGTTATATTCGAAAAATAGGAAATGGCTAATAAGCAGCCGTTTTCCATTTAATATTTCTAGTAAAACTATACTAATTCGGGAGGGGGCGAATGTATTTCTAGGTAACAAGATCCTGAATGCGTGGGCATCCAATGGGTTATTTGTTTTGAATAGAATCGGAAATTGTTTGAAATATTTAAGGAAAATTTATAACATCCTTCTGTTAAAAACTTGGATTCGAATTCTTTAAGTTTATTGAGATTCGATTCTTCTTTTTCTTCGCTTTCTATTTCTTTTTTTGCTTCCTTGTCTTGATTGACGGACCAATTTACTTCCACATTTTTTGATAAGATTGGGACGATAAAATTCTCAAGTACCAGTCCACCTAAAGCTGACCAGACGAATAAAAGAATGTAAAAACTTGCCTTGGCGATCAAATCTTATTTATTAATTTAAGAAATACGTATATCAATATTAATAGTTTATTTCATTTTTTGTTGTTAAAAAAACTAAAACATTGAAAATTCTTGAGAAGAATTGTAGGCTAGAAATGTGCGATAATTGGTCTTATAAAAATGAAATATTAGCCCCAAACATCGAAGTTTGAGGCTATTATTTAGCTCATTTCGACCAAATGTTAATCACAAGTATTCGAATAATAATAAACATGGTTCTCAATCGAACTCCATCCCATTTTATCTTTGAAAGCACTCATTAATTTAGGGCAATTCCCATATAAATTTTTCCATTCTTCATCATAATTCTTTTTGTATAGTCTGAATGCAACATCATCTCCTTTCTTAAAATAATATGATTTAGGATCACCTCCAGTAAGTCTAAAATCACCTACTGCAAGTGAGGTTGTTTCTGAGGCATATGGATCAAAAAAGACCTTCATGCCTTTTGAAAATCCTGGATTTAATAATTGCAATAAAAGTGTCATTTTTTTCTTTTTTATCATGACCTCAGTGCTTTCAAAATAGCTATATCCTTCTTTGATATACCCTTCGTTTAATGTAGCTTCTGAGGTCCATTTTGGAACATCATATATCTTACTTAATTCAGCATTCATTTTATCATAACCAGATGGACATATATACATATGTTTTATCTCTTCAGGTTTTAATTTGAGTTTCTTTTTGTGCTTTTTTTCTTTGATGGTTATTTCTTCTATAAGGCCCTTTTTTTCTGTCTATAAAAAAGAAAATTACCTTCTAAGAATTTTTGACCAAAAACACCTGAAGAAAATAAAATGGAGAATACTAATGTTTGTAAAATTAGAAATTTCATGCTTGTGAGTTTAAATTATTAAATGTAAGTAACTACCAAATGTAGTTAAATTTTTGAAGTTTGTTCGCTTGTTGTGAAAATATATAAATAATAATTGTGTATTTCCAGAAAAGCAAGTGATCATGCAATTTTAGGCTTATTCATAGCTTGCGTAAGGTATCTGGAAGGCAGCCGTTAGGCTGGTGCGCAGCACCGAGCGAATAGCGAGCCTGAAAGGTACCGACCTTCATTTCGTCATAATGACGAAATGAAGGATACGCCCAAATCATCATCCCATCATATCTGTATCGGCCCTTCGCCTACTTCATCTGCCAGATAATCTTGGTCTTGGCAGAATTGCACCAAATCAGTGATGATAAAGTCCGTAATGGGCTCGGCGTGGGCATGTGGGTAAAGCAAATGTATATTCGGCCCCGCATCCAGTGTAAAATACAGTGGAATCTTCGTTTCTAAGCGAAATTCGCGCACTTTATTAATGGCTTGGAGCGTATTGGGCTGCATCAAAATATACGATGGATCCGAGGACATCATGAGCGCGTGCAGCGTCAATGCCTCCTGCTCTGCCAAATGACCAAATGCCTCGGTATCGCCCGCAGCCATAATGTCTAGCAGTCGTTTGGTGTTTGATTTTGCTTGGTCGAATCGGGTCTGTGCGTAGGGATTCTCCTTCATGAGGGCGTGACCAGCCGTGGAGGAAACGCTCTTTTGGCCCTTGTGTATCAGCAAGATATCGTCGTGATAGGTATGGAAAATGGGATCTATTTCTTTCTCCACGCCGATGGCAAAATAATCGCTAGAGCCTGGGACATCTTCGTGATAACCCCAAAGCGAAGCCCTGCTGTACACTGATCTCGAAGCGCTACCACTGCCGAGACGAGCTACGAAAGAAGCTTTTTGTTCGAAGTCCAAATCGCTTTCCAGAGTCCCGAATAATTCGTGTTCCATGGTACACAAGCATAGCGCCAAGGCACTCATGCTCGCAGCAGATGAGGCGATGCCCGAAGAATGTGGAAATGTATTCAAGCTTTGTATATGCAGATGGTACTGCCTTAGAAATGGAAATTGCTCGTCGAGTCCTTCCAAAAATTTGAGCATTTTCTCCTGAAATTTGGGTTCTTCTTTCCCTTCGAATAGGTACTGAAGCGTTATCGGGGTGAATCGATCGGTTTCGGTTCCTTTGGGCTGATACTCCAGGAGCATTTCTGTATAAGCGTTATTCAAGGTCAAGCTCAACGATGGATTCGAAGGCAATTGGCGACCGTGTTTGCCCCAGTATTTGACGATGGCGATATTCGAAGGACTTTTCCAGTGTGCGAATCCTTCTTTTGCATTTGGGGATCAAGAAAGGCATCCCCCTAGTGAAAACTCAAACATAAAGTGAAAAATATTTATGCGAATGTACTCAAAATTGCGATATTGTGGCATAATTTTAAGTCATAACCACATGAATATTAGCCCTTTCAAAAGCCTTGCACGCCAATATTGGCATGATTAATTCCCTGCGACACTTTTTTCGAAAACGTGAAGGATGAGTTTTTGGCATTTCAAAAAAAGCGGCTTTTATGACAAGCTAAATCTCGATGCCTACTATATCCTCAAGATCAAGACTCAGTATGGAACCCACACAGGACTCCTTTGTGGCGTGGACATCAAGGAGTACTTAGAAGGGAATATCCTTATCCATGAAAATACTTTGAGCTCTAAGGAACAAAAGATGGTGCATTTATTTTTGAAGCGGAAGGCCTTTATCAAGCCCGTTTTATTGACTTATCCGACCAATAATACCTTGCAACAAAAGCTATCGTTTTGGACTGAAAGTCACAAACCTTTAGTCCGCGCTTTGTTCGAAAATCCAAGGAGATACACGATATTTTTGCCATCAACGACCCCGAGTTGATACGTGAAATAACCGATTTTTTCAAGGAGAATGTGCCTCAGACGTATATCGCCGATGGACATCACAGGTGTTCTACGGCAGCCTATTTGTACAATCAGTATCAAGAAAGGGGATTGCCCCCACCGACGGACAAGATTTTTTCGGCCCTTTTTGCGATGGATCAGTTGACGATATTGGACTACAATCGGATGGTGGATTGCCTGCATTTGGTGAGTCCTGCACGTCTCTTGGCGGCATTGTCGAGACTGTGTTATATCGATATCGAGGATACGCCCAAAAAGCCAACTTGCAAACACGAATGGACGCTGTTTATTGGTCGCGAGTGCTTTAGACTGCGCTGGAAAAAGGATGTTTTGAATCAATACAAGGACCAAGTCGTGAGGCTGGATGCCACGATCTTGGACGAGCAAGTATTTCAGAATATACTGGGCATTAAGGACGTAAAAACGGATCAGAAAATAGAATATATCGAAGGAGCAAAAGGCTTGAATGTCATCCTTGAGAAGGTATTGAAGAAAGAAACGAGTATCGGAATTTGCTTGTATCCTGTTGATATTCAGGAGGTTGTGACGATCGCTGACCACCATCAAATCATGCCGCCCAAATCAACTTGGTTCGAGCCAAGGATCAAAAACGGACTTTTGGTATTCGAGTTTTAATCATTGCATAGAGGGTTTGAGGGCGCGTGACTTGGCTTCGCCAAGCACCGAGCTGTTCATGGGTTCACTTCGTTCCGTCTCATCGCGATGAGACCAAGCCATTGCCATCTCTCGCGCGCTAGGGGAATGTAGGTTGTGGATTTTAATAAGAAAGTTGCTATCTCACTCCCTTGGTATCCAAACTTTGCAATTCTTTATCTTTTACTCGTAATATCGATAACTGTGTTGTATTTTACTATAACTATAAAATTCAAAGCAATGACCCAATCCGCAAAAATACTACTAGGAACCCTTCTGATGGCCGCGGCCTTAATATTTATGGGTTGCGAGGGTGGTGGGGGAGTGAAGGGGTCTAAAGACACTATTCAAAATCAAAATTCAAAAAAAGACACTAACAAAAATTTGAGTTCAAATTCATCAGAAAAAGTTTTAAGTACAACCGATGATTTAAAGGCTGCTCAAAGGCATTTCGAAGATTCTATATTGAATATTGGGGCAAAAGTATTTACTATCAATGAAAAAACCGGTGAAGTCGTAGGGTGTCCGTTTCTGAAATTGGTGGGCGAAGTTGACTATAAGTATGAAAAAATAAAAGCTGAAAATGAAACGCAAAAAGTTAAAGCCTTTTTACCTAAAATCGAAAAAGTATGGAATTCGCTAAATCCTGAAAGAGATACGAATTATCATGAAGAGTTTCCTGAAGGTGATGTAGGTAGTAAGTTAGGGGGTGGAATTTTTTCTCCTGATGGTAATTATTTTATTACTTCCTATGCTGGTCATGGAGGAGTAACAAAGAAATTGTTTTTCTTTAGCAAAGAAGGCAAATTGCTTCGTAAATATATATTTGATGAGTGGACAGAGGCCACAGGTGAATTTAATCTTGATGGTACTTTTTATATAGTAACAGACACTTCAGTGGGTGATTACTGGATTTTTACAGTTGATGGTATTTTGAAAAAGAAAGGGAATATGTTTAGTCAATTTAAAGGGACAAGTATGAGTGCTGGTTATTGTAATATCAGTAAGACTGGAAAATACATTGTTTTAGGCAGTTCTGAAACTCATATTTTGAACAATAAAAATGAACTTATTGGGAAAATTTCAGCTTGGAAAACTTTTATCGATGAAGAAAATGACAAGATTTATTGCATTGATTACGGTTTCATTAAAGTATATGACATAAAACAAATGAAGTATATATACAAATGTAATTTAACAAATATTACAGGCACTAATGTTGAAAAAAATACTTTGCTTTTATTTTTTAAAAACTCAAAAGATTACTACTATGAAATTTCTAAATAAAACCCTTTTGCGCGCGCAAATCGTAGACTGCGCCTTAATAGCCCATTAGACTATTTTCTCCCTTGGATGAAACGAGCTTAGTTTGGGACTAAGTTTGAGAACTGGGACTAGCATAGGACTATGTTTTTTCTCATCTAGTAATAGCCAAAAACAATAAAATGCATTAAATTTGTTAGACAATAAATAATTGTAATCATGGGACTAATTTGGGCAGAAATAGAATTGATAAACGGAGATGATTTGGCGATGGTTCGTAACTTTCAGATGGACATGGACGAAGTTAAAAAAATGAAAGTGTCGATGCTCGTGGATACTGGAGCTTATAATCTTTGCATCAATGAAGTAATTCAGGAGCAACTCCAACTTCCTGTCGTAGAGAAACGCAAAGCCCAATTGGCCAATGGCTCTATAGAAGAATACGACGTTGTGGACAATGTACAAGTTCGGTTTAAAAATAGAGCGACGACTTGCAGAGCAATGGTCTTACCAGGTGATACAGAACCCTTATTTGGCGCAATCCCTATGGAGGACATGGACCTAATCATTCATCCGCTTAGACAAGAACTCCTCGTAAATCCAGAACACCCATATTTCGCCCAGATGTCAGTGAAGTGAAGTGAATTTCTACCTTAGTTTCTACTTGCATTCTGGTCAAAAAGGCTTGCTAAATGTAAAAATATTAGAAATTCCCTTGCGCCCACATAGTTTTTAATATACAAAAAAGATATACCTTTGTAATATAAAAATAAAATATGAAAACAGTATCCTTAAAAATGGACGATTCAATATTCGGAGAAACTGAAAAAATTCTATCTAGCATTAGAATTCCGAGAAATAGATACATCAACGAAGCAATTGAACATTATAATAAAGTACATAAAAGACACCTCCTAGAAAAAAGACTGAAGTCTGAATCCGAATTAATAAGAACAGAATCTATGGATATTTTAATGGAATTTGAAAAAATTGATTATGAAGGTTAATCAATACGAAGTATGGATAGCGGATATGAATCCACAGGTTGGTACTGAAGTTGGAAAAACGAGGCCTGTTTTGATTTTACAAACAAATTTATTAAACAAAATACCACATCCGTCAACAATAATTTGCCCAATCACCACAAATATTCACAAAGATTCTGAAATATTAAGAGTGAATATAAATAAGGGAATAGCCAATTTGCACAAGCATTGTGATATAATGATGGATCAAATCAGAGCGATTGACAATAAAAGATTGATTAAAAGAGTCGGGATTTTACCTGCTGAATTAATCGAAAAAGTAAAAGAAAATATTGCAATTATTTTGGATTTAGAGTGCCCATAAGTGTGCTGCGGTTCTAATCCTTTGCTGGCGCAAGTCTTAGACTTATGCCGTAATTGAGTACTTTCAAATTTTAGCAAAATCAGCCGCTACCATCTAAGACACAATTCATCTGGGGCCAAAACAAGTATTTCACTTTCTCGAAAGTCTTTGGTATTGCGAGTTACAATGCAGTCGATTTTTTCAATCGTGGATGCACAAAGAATTTGAATAGAATCCTCAAAATCCCTATGTTTTGAACGAAGTCCTTTCTTTAATACGTCGGTGTCCACTGATATTACTGTTACATAATCCAGTAAATTGTACAAAACTTCTCGCAGTATTTTTTCCTCGACGTATTTCTTTAATAAATAATGAGTTGTCGCAATGGAATGAGAAGACGTAAATAACTCAATTTTCTTTTCTTCAGATTTCTTAAATATTTCAATGGAATATTTGCTAAATGGCTTTCTATCAGCAATTAAATCAACTATGATATTAGTGTCTAGAAATACCTTTTTCATAAATGTTTTGATTCAAAATAAGCTCGTAATTCTTTGTCTTGGTCAAAGTTCTTAGGAAGTTTAACAGAGCCTACTATTTTGTTCAGTTTAGGGGAAAGTCTTTCTTCTCCACTTTCTTGCGTTATGGTATCCAAATAATTTTCAATGAGTTCGGATAAACTTCTTCCCGTGTTTTTAGCGTATGATTTCGCTCTTTCTATAATTGACTTTTCTACGGTCAATGTTAATTTAGTAGTCATACTTACGTGTATTTATTACAAAGATACGTATTTGGTTTATTATCGCCAAATTGATTTCCGCATAAGA
Source organism: Saprospiraceae bacterium (assembly GCA_016720635.1). Lineage (GTDB taxonomy): Bacteria > Bacteroidota > Bacteroidia > Chitinophagales > Saprospiraceae > JADKKF01. Next base: position 349,888 of record JADKKF010000004.1, on the reverse strand, counting down.
AAATTTAAAAGTAAAAAAACTGAATCCACGCTTAAAGGCTATTGTTAATTGGATTTTACCATATAGAATTATAATTAGATATAGCCAAACTACTCGCTGAATGAATAAAATATTTTGCGGTTATTCGTTTTTAGCAACAATTTTAATCAAATAATCAATTACCATGTATTACTTTTATTATCTCAAAAATTCAAAAACATGACAAAACGCATGAAACTATTCTGTTCCATATCCCTACTTGGGCTATTCTGTATCCCAGTAGGCTGCGGGGGCTGTGGGGGAGTGAAGGGGGTAGGAAAAGAAAATGACTCCGCTGCAAATATAAATATGAAAAGCCAAGGAATTAAAAACGATACAACCTATAATCAGTTTGCAGCGCATGATTTTGATAATATTGACAAGGGAAGGCCACATGAATTAATTACCTTAAAGAAATTTAATGATGCGGAAAAATATGATGAATTCAATTATGAACGTAAAATTTTGGTATTTAAAGATGCCAATACCAAAAAAGTTATAAAAGAAATTGATATTGTAGAAGCAAACCCATTTCATAAACAAGGATTTAAAAGGAGAATAGAACCGGATAAGGAAAATTTTTCATATTTTATAATGAAAAAAGGAAACGAGAACAAATTTCAAATGCGTGATTTTCTTCCAAATGAGATTTTTGATGAGATTCCAAATGATTTTCCGCTTGTTAGAGCAATCATACGATTTCCGATCAAAATACCGCTGATAAATATTCCACTGTTACCTATCAAATTGAATGGATACCTGACGCATATGGAGACAATGGAGAATGGGATGGACCAGGATATGGGGTTCAATATGTTGAAGTTTATAATTCAAAAGGAACTAAAATATTTTCTCACAAATATAGTGGTACTTCTTTGAATGCAAGTGTAAGCGAAGATGGGAAGTATGTATTCAATATGTCATGTCTTACCCTAGGTTGGAACAAAAATATACGTTATCTTTTTACTGTACACAAAGTAGAAGATGGATCACTAGTTTATAATGAGACTTTTCAAAACTGTAAACATTATAGTGGAAACGGTGGGGCAGATGAGGTTAAAGGGAAGCATAGCAATAACTACGGTGTTAAAAAAAATGATGGAACAAGCAAAAGCTATAAATACATAAACGGAAAATTTTTGGCATCCTATAAAGAATTTTCAAATATTGATTTAGTCTTTTACATGAGAATGAACAATTAAAAGTTCGATACGCAAATGGAAATTTTGGTCTTGTAAGTATCTACGATTTCTTCAAAATAATTAATTTAAAATAAATGAAAACATTACTAAATAACTTAATAGCTAGCCCCTTTGCTGGCGCAAGTCTTAGACTTGGGCTTAATGGTTTGTTTTTTTTTCACAAGTTTGAAAACTTGCGCTAGCTTATGTAATCCTTCGCACCCCACCCCCAACAATATTTAACAAAATATTAAAGGATTTCCCTCGTTTTAATTCCTATATTTGTGGGTTAAGACAATCATATCATGCATCAAGATAACTATCAGATATTAATTGACAAGCTGGATCAGTTCATACGCAAGTATTATGTCAATCAGTTGATCCGAGGGGCTTTATATACCTTGGCTACGGTGGTATTCTTGTTCGTGTTGATCAATGTGTTGGAGTATTTTTATTATTTCAATACTTCGGTGCGCAAGTTGATGTTTTATGGGTTTTTGGGTACATTTTTGGGATCCTTGTTCTACTGGGTCATTTTGCCATTGATTCATTATTTTCGATTGGGGAAAGTTATTTCACACGACCAAGCGGCGACGATTATCGGGAGCCATTTTAAAGAAGTAAAAGACAAACTGCTCAATATCCTTCAGCTCAATAGGCAGTCTTATCATCTGGAACACAAGGATTTAATACTGGCCAGCATCAATCAAAAATCTTCAGAACTTCAACCCGTACCCTTCAAATCGGCGATAGACTTGTCGAAGAATAGCAAGTATTTGAAATACGCATTGCCGCCTTTGGGCATCCTAGCTGGAATCCTTTTTTTAGCGCCGTCCTTGATCAAGGACTCTACCCAGCGGATCATCGAGAACGATAAAGTTTTCGAGAAAAAAGCACCCTTCGAGTTCGTCCTAGAAAACGATCAATTATCCATCCCACAGGGAGCCGACTTTCCTATTAAGGTGACGCTCAAGGGGAATTTGCTGCCAGCGGAAGTGTTCGTGGATATGGACAATTTTCAATATAAGCTGAAAAAAATCAAAAATGACCAATACGAATATACGTTCAACAATGTTCAGCGAAATACCCAGTTCCGACTTTTAGGTGGAGGATTTTATAGCCAGCCGTATGAATTGGAGGTGATAAAACGCCCATCCATAGCGGATCTTGGGATATATCTCGACTATCCTGATTACATTGGGAGGAGCGATGAAAATTTGCAAAATATTGGGGATCTCAACGTACCTCAAGGCACCAAAGCCCATTGGCGGATAAAAGCTGAAAATACCGAATCTTTACTTTTTTATTTTAAAAATGACAAAAAATCTATCGGAGTCCCGCAAGGTGCAGATGGTGTATTTTCTTTTCATAAAAATTTGGTCAAGGATGACCTTTATTCGGTGCTGATTGGGAATAGTAAACTTAAAACTTTGGATTCTATACAGTACAATATTGCAGTCGTTCCAGATGCCTATCCGACCATTGGTGTGGAGAAATTTGACGATTCGACCTCAGCAAAAGTTCAGTATTTCGTAGGAAATGTAGGCGATGATTATGGAGTAAGGAATGTTAGTTTTAACTATAGAATCGAGGATGCCAAAGGTTCATTTTCAGAACATAAAAGCAGTCTCATCAAAGCCGTCAATGCCCGTGAAGGCAAGTTTGAATTCGTTTTTGACGCAGATTTATATCCCTTACAGCCCGGCGAAAAGATTTCATTTTATTTTGAAGTAAATGACAATGATCAAGTGAATGGCAGCAAAAAGACTAAGTCTAGCATCATGACTTTTTCTAGAATGTCTGAAAAAGAAGTAGAGCAAGTCGTCGAAAAGAATGAAGAATCCATCAAGAAAGACCTCGACAAGGTATTGGAAGAAGCCAAGAAAATACAAGAAAAACTGAAGGCTTTGAGAGAAAAATTACTCCAAGAAAAAGAGGTGGATTGGAAGACCCAAAAGGAGATGGAAAAGCTTCTAGAACAGCAAAAACAATTAGAGGAAAAGATTAAAAATGCAGAACAAAAGTTCCAAGAAAACCAAAAAAATGAGAATGACCTCAATAAACAATCGGAGGATCAGCAGCAGAAAAAGGAAAATTTAGAACAGATTTTCAAACAATTGGAAAACGATAAAACCAAGGATCTTCTTGAGAAAATCAAGGAATTGATGGAGAAATTGCAAAAGGATGATGCCATCAAAGAACTCGAAAATTCTAAGGCAGAGAGTGAAAAACAAGAGATGCAGGTGGAGAGGCTTTTAGAGCTTTACAAGAAACTAGAGGTCGAAAGCGAATATCGCGATGCTGCAGAAAAATTGGAACAATTGGGTGAGAAACAAGAAAAATTGGCAGACGAAACCCAGTTGAAAAAAGATGAAAATTCCAAGCTGGAAGAGCAACAAAAAGAGATCAATAAGCAACTGGATCAGTTGGACAAAACCCTCCAAGATCTAGAGAAGAAAAATGAAGAACTAGATCAACCGCTGCCACTGGACAAGGACAATAAGGAGGACATGCAAGACATGAAAAACGATGCAGAAGATGGTCAAAAAGAAATCAAAGAGAATAAAAACGACAAGGCGTCCAAGTCTCAGCGCAGTGCCTCTAAGAAGATGAAAGCCAAAGCCAAAAAAATGAAGGAAAGCATGGATGGGGCAGAACAAGAACAAGCAGAAGAAGATGCTCGCGCTTTGCGCCAAATCCTTGAAAATCTAATGGCCATGTCTTTTGATCAGGAATCTTTAATCAAGAAAATCAGCACCAGTGAGGTTCAAATTAACACGCCTGCTTATGTCAAGTTAATCCAACACCAGAATAAGCTTAAGGACGATTTTAAGTTGATCGATGATTCGCTTTCTGCACTAGCCAATAGGGTATTCCAAATCCAAGCCATGGTCACAGAAAAGGTCGGTGAGATCAACAAGCATCTTGTTACCGGTATTCAAGATCTAGAGGATAGAAGCATAGCACAAGCCTCTGACCATCAGCAGCGTATCATGAAAAATGTAAACGATTTGGCTTTGATGCTAGAAGAGTCCCTCTCCAATATGAACAACCCCAGTAATTCATCCAAGCCTGGTAGCAAAGCGTGTAAAAACCAGGAAGTGGTGAAGGAAAAGGCAAGGGCAAAGGCGGGAAGGTCCCGATGGATAAGATCACCAAGGGCCAACAAAAATTGTCCGAAGAGATGAAAAAAATGGCTGAAGAACGGAAAAAAGGAAAATCTCCAGGACAAGGCAAAGAGGGTCAAGGTAAAGAAGGTCAAGGCAAAGAAGGTGAAAAAATGAGTGGAGGCGAAGGTGGCTCTGCCAAAGAATTCGCCGAGATGGCCGCTAAACAAGCAGCCCTCCGCAAGGCTCTACAAGACTTCCAAAAAGAAAAACAAGAGCAAGGCAAAGGAAGTAAAGAACTCCAAAGTATCATCGACCAAATGGACAAGACCGAATATGATCTTGTCAACAAGCGATTGAATGCAGAGACATTGAAAAGACAACAAGAAATCTTGACCAAATTGCTAGATGCCGAAAGAGCCGATAGAGAGCAAGAATTCGATGAACAGCGCAAGAGCGAAGAGGCTAAAAATATACCCAAAACGCTCCCTCCTGCACTTCAAGAATATATCAAAAAGAAAAACGCAGAGACCGAGTCTGTGAGATATATCAATCCAAGTCTAAAGCCATTTTACAAGCGATTGGCAGAGTCTTATTCGGATAAAATCCAAAGAAAAATATAGGCCGTGGGAATTTCTCACCGCAATATTTTTCTGCAAAATCTGGCGCAGACCAGCGATATGCCCTTGGCAATCGAGATAGAGAGAGCGGAAGGATTGTATCTGTATGATACCGAAGGTAGAGCCTATATGGACATGATCTCTGGCATTGGCGTGAGTGCATTAGGACATAGACACCCAGCCATTTTGAAGGCCATCGAAACTCAATCTTCCAAGTATTTGCACACGATGGTTTATGGGGAGTTTATTCTAAGCCCTCAAGTGCAATTGGCTCATCTTTTGCACCAAGTATTACCGGCTTCATTGGACAATATTTATTTGGTCAATAGCGGCGCAGAAGCCGTAGAGGGTGCGATGAAATTGGCCAAAAGATATACGGGCAGGTCTGAAATTATTGCTTGTAAAAATGCCTACCACGGCTCTACTCAAGGCGCAGCATCTTTGATGGATTCAAACTATTTTACTGGGAAATTTCGCCCATTATTGCCCAATATCAAACATATTGAATTCAATCGAGAAGAGGATTTGGACAGAATAAGCCATGATACCGCTTGTGTGATTATGGAGACCGTACAGGCTGAGGCTGGAGTCATAGAGCCCAATGAAGGGTATCTTCAGGCCGTTAGAAAGAAATGCACAGAGACGGGTACCCTGCTCATTCTTGACGAAATTCAAGCTTCGTATGGCAGAACGGGATATTTGTTTGCTTTTCAAAAGTATGGGATTGTTCCTGATATTTTATTATTGGCCAAGGGCTTCGGTGGTGGACTTCCCTTGGGTGCATTTATCAGTTCTAAAAATATTATGTCCTGCTTGATGGACGAACCGATCCTAGGTCATATTACTACATTTGGAGGCAATCCATTGTGTGCGGCCACGGCTTTTGCTACACTAGATACCATCATAAAAGACAAACTATGGGAGGGTGTAGAAAGAAAATCAAAAATACTTCTCGAAGGTTTAGTTCACAAAAAAATTAAGAAAATCAATCATTGTGGCCTTTGGATGGCGATAGATTTGGGAAAATTTGAATTGGTATTGGAGGTTGTACAAAAATGTCTTGCCGCAGGTTATTTGGTGGATTGGTTTCTGTTCAATAGCCATTCGATCCGAATTTGCCCGCCGCTCACCATCGAAGAGGACGATTTGAGAAAATTTGTTGTCGATTTTCTTGCGGTTTTAGATGGTATTAATTAGGATCAATCCAGTCAAAAAGTTGTAACTTTATCACGAGTTTAAAAGAAGTAGCTAGTTTTTCTTTTATATTTAGTCATCAGAATATTATTTATTTTTATGAATCGGAGAGATTTTTTACACACATTTGGCATCGGTGCAGCCGTTACGGGTCTTGGAGCTTTCCCTTATGAAGCACTTGCTGCCAGAGAAATCGTCAAGCTGACTATTTTGCATACGAATGATGTACACAGCCGTATTGACCCATTTCCGATGGACGGTGGGAGGAATCAAGGTCTTGGTGGGACAGTAAGAAGGGCCTCGCTCATAGAAAAAATCAGAAAAGAAGAAAAGAATGTGCTGCTGCTAGATTGCGGCGATATATTCCAAGGGACTCCATACTTTAATTATTATGGTGGAGAACTGGAAATGAAATTAATGACCCAAATGGGTTATGAAGCGGCGACCTTGGGCAATCACGATTTTGATCTTGGCGTCGAAGGGTTCGCAAAACAAATGAAACATGCAAATTTTCCGATTCTCAATTGCAATTATGACTTTAAAAATACAGCATTAGAGAACAAAACCATTCCTTTTAAAATTTTCACCAAAAATAATGTGCGGATTGGAGTTCTAGGTATTGGGATTGAGTTGAAAGGGTTGGTTCCTAAAAAAATGTACGGGGAAACGCAATACAATGATCCCATGATTAAGGCCAATTTTTTCGCCAAAATACTTAAGGAAGAAGAGAAATGTGACTACGTGATTTGCTTATCTCATCTTGGTTATGAGTATAAGGATGATACTGAAAAAATATCTGACAAAAAGTTTGCAGCAAGGTCACGCGACATAGATTTAATTCTTGGAGGACATACACATACCTTTATGAACCGTCCAGATGTTGTATATAATTTGGATAATAAACCCGTGATTATCAACCAAGTAGGTTGGGGCGGCATAATGCTGGGTAGGTTGGATGTTTATCTTTCAAAAAGAAAAGTGAAAATGAATGTCACCAGCCAGAACCAGTATCTTGGAGAAATGGTTAATGTAAGTAAACACTCGTAAATGAGGATTATTTTCCTATTTTCTATTATTTTTTCTTGGGTTAATTTGATCATGGCTCAGCGAATTACTGTGTCCGAAGAGGTAAATCTGGACTCAGGGTGGGAGTACGAGATTATGGGAAAATACAATGGCAATATTTTACTAGCAAAATACAATGACCAATCTTTACATTTGATGGCATTTGATAACCAGATGGTTCAAGTTTGGGACAGATCGCATCCATTCGAAGCAAGGCGTATTCTTATTCACAAAGTTATCGGATTAGGCAAGAATATCGGGGTAGTCTATAATGAAGTTTACAAAGATTCAACTTTACTTCTTTTGCGTTGGATAAAAAGTGATGCCAATTACGAGGATACTGTGACTTTGTACACCACACACAACAAGGCGGATCTCAGAAAAGTGCATATCGAAATTTCAAACAACAAGCGTTGGCTTATTGCTCATTTTCTACTTAAGGATAAAAGCCTTGTTTGTCTTCGGTACGATCTTTGGGCAAAAAAACAATCCGAAAATTTTGAGTTGGATGTGTCTGGGACTGAATTCAGAAATAATTTTAGAAAACTTCAAATTTCGGATGAAGGAACCATTTTTATTTCAATGGAATCACAAGAACAGCTTTTTTCAAATAATAAACCAGTTTGGCAATTTTTTTCCATTCCCATAGGAAGCCCAGAAGCATTCAAACAGGAGATTCCGACCGACGAAATTTATTTTGATGAAACTTCCTTGGCGATTGACAATAAGCAGGATAAACTCATAATGGCTGGGGTATTCAAAACAAGATCCTCAGATCGCTATAATCATGGCATTGCAATTTGTGTTTTAGGTCATAAAACACCTATCGTGCCTACCATCCAGCTAAAGAGATTTTCCAATTGGTTGGAGCCGCATCTGAAGGATAAGCTCATCAAAGAATCCGTTCAGAACTTTACCGAAGGGCTAGAGATTCGCGATATTTTGCCCAGACAAGACGGTGGATTTGTACTTTTGATGGAGAAAAAGGAGGAATTGACTCGACTCAATAGCACTTATAGAGCAGATCCATTTAGGACGAATGTCAGCACCGATTATTTTTTTGAAGACATTATTGCCGTAGGTGTCTCTCAGAGTTGTGATATAGAATGGCAAAAGTTTTTGGTAAAAAAACAATACTCATATGACGATGCAGGAATTTATTCATCCTACGGATTGTTTAAATCTCCACAGATTACGCGTATTTTGTATAATGATGAGATAAAAAATGAAAATACTGTCAGTGAATATTTGCTCACCGGCAGTGGCGCTTTCCAGCGCAAAATATTGATGAGTACCGATCGTCAAGATATAAAGTTGCAATTTGGGAGCTCTGTTCAAATCGATCTAAAAGAGATCATCATTCCGAGCGTTTGGAAGTCTTCGCTTAAATTGGTACAATTGAGGTACCCTTAAAAATTAATCTTAATTCCATGTCTGCAAAAATCCATAATGTATGGCTTCAAGCCATCTACGACGTAGTACACCAAGTATTTCACAAAAATGTAATGGCTGATAAAGCCTTGGAGCGCTGCTTCAAATTGAGGCCTAAATTTGGGTCAAAGGACAGAGCTTTTGTAGCAGAATATTCCTACGACATCATAAGGCATTTCAGGCGACTGGCTTGGATATTGGACCAACCATACGAGCACTTCGATTTAGAAATAGAAGCCGTTGTTGATATTCTGTATTTTGAAAAAAATGGAACCTTTGTCAAAGAATCCTCGTCAAGTGTTCTCGAAGAAAAAATTAAAAACTCCCACCAAGAGTCCGCAATGGGATTTTCTTTGCCCGATTGGTTATTCGAGCATTATCAAGCTTCCTTGCAAGATAAAAATATAACCGAACTAAAGGTGATGAACAGCGTCGCCCCAGTTTATATAAGGGTTAATACGATCAAAACTACCAGGGAAAATTTGCTTCAAATGATCCAAGATGGCCTAGCGGATAATGCAAGATCGATCGGTGACTTTGGGATTACTTTCGACAAAAAACAATCTATTTTTACTTGGGATATTTTCAAGCAGGGACTTTTTGAAATGCAGGACATTGGCTCTCAGATGATTGCTCCAGCATTGGAGGTAGCCCCTGGGATGAGGGTCGTTGATGCTTGTGCAGGTGCTGGTGGCAAAACGCTTCATTTGGCTTGTTTGATGGGAGGCAAAGGGCAAATCATTGCGCTCGATGTTGAAGGCTACAAACTCGATATACTCAAGACGAGAGCTAAGCGAGCTCAAATATTCAATGTGGAAACGAGAACCATTGATACCACGAAGACCATTAAAAGATTGCACAATTCAGCGGATAGATTGCTGTTGGACGTGCCTTGCAGTGGGTCTGGCGTCCTAAGGAGAAATCCAGACGCCAAGTGGAAAATTAAGCCTGAACGAATTACTGAATTGGTTGAAATTCAAGCTGAAATCCTAGAGCATTATCCCAAAATGCTCAAAATTGGAGGCATCATGGTTTATGCTACTTGTTCTTTATTTCATGAAGAAAATGAGGCTCAAATTGTTCAATTTTTGGAAAAATATTCAGCGCAATTCAAGCTCCTCGATATGAAAACAATCTATCCTTCCGAGCACAATTCTGATGGATTTTTTATCGCCAAATTGACCAGATATGCCTGAGATAATTCCACAGGACTACTTTCGCCATGAAGATGTCGTTGGCATTGCTCGAGATTTGATTGGAACAATATTGGTTACAAACGTCGAGAATACCATCACCTCTGCCATCATCGTTGAAACCGAAGCCTACAAAGGTCCTGAAGACAAGGCATGTCACGCGTACAATAATCGGCTTACTCCTAGGACCGAAGTGATGTTCAAAGAAGGAGGCATTGCCTACGTCTATATATGCTATGGGATACATAGATTGTTCAATGTCGTTACGGGTCCAGTAGGGGTGGGGTCTGCGGTTCTGATCCGTGGCGTAGAACCTTTGCAGGGGTTAGAAACCATGTTTATTCGAAGAAATAACAATCAAAAAATACACAATCTCACCCAAGGTCCTGGATTGGTATCTCAAGCTCTAGGCATCACCACGGATCACAATGGATTACCATTGCTATCGACGACTGCAATATGGATCGAAAATGCTGAAAATGTTCCCGATGATCAAGTTATAGCTTCGGCTAGGGTGGGAGTCGAACCATCGGGGCCGATTTGGTCGAAAATGCCTTGGAGATTTAGATTAAAAGGCAATAAATGGGTTTCTCCATCCAAGTAGAAAACGGAAGCTTTTGGAAGGGAATTCATGGCTGAAAAATGAATTCGGACATTAGAAATTAACATGGAGCGCAAGGGATTGGAGTGGTATTCTCGTTGGTGGAGCTTTGATTTTTTGGGTAAAACGAGAATAGTCTCGCAGAGACCGAAGTCACGAAAAGCCCGACCCGAGCGAAGCGAGGGATGCGCCCAAAACAATAATATTAATCTAGGTGTTTTTCAAAAAAAATGAAAATGATCGATACGCACACGCATATTTATTTGGATGAGTTTAGGGACGATTTGGAGCCCATGTTGGAGAGGGCTGCGGCGGCTGGTGTGGCTGAAATGTACCTCCCAGCGATAGATAGCAGGACCCATGAGGAGATGCATGAACTTGAAAAAGCGCGTCCGAATACGTGTTTTGCGATGATAGGGCTGCACCCGTGTTCAGTCAAAAGTGATTATATTTCAGAATTAAATATCGTTAAAGAGTATTTATCTGCAAGAAAATATGTCGCAGTAGGGGAGATCGGTTTAGATTATCATTGGGACAAAACTTTCGTTGAAGAGCAAAAAAATGCATTTCGCCAGCAGATTGAGTGGGCGATTGAGTATAATATTCCGATTTCGATACATTCTAGGGATGCCACGCAGGCGGCGATTGAGATCGTCGGCGAATTTCAAGGCAGCGGACTTTCGGGAGTTTTTCACTGTTTTGGTGGGACGGTAAAAGAGGCGGAAGCGATTATCGATTTGGGATTTTATCTCGGTATCGGGGGTGTTTTGACTTACAAAAACAGCGGTCTTGCAGCGGTTTTGCGGGAAATTCCACTAGAAAAAATAGTGTTGGAAACCGATGCGCCATACCTCTCGCCCGTGCCTTTTAGGGGCAAGAGAAACGAACCGGCTTACATGAAAGAAGTCTTGGTAAATTTGGCTCAATTGTATGGCATGTCTGATGCGGAAGTGGACATGGTGACCAGTGATAATGCAAAGAAATTATTCAAGCGAAATTAATAATTGATTTATTAGGGCGCATCCTCACGATGTGAGGAGCAGGCTATTCGTGGGTTCCGTCACGACTGTGTCGAGACTCTCGTCTTATCGACGAGACCACTACTATCCTTTGCGCTGGCTTACTATATAGATGGACCTTAGAAAATGGTTGAATAAATGAAATTATATCATCCATTCTTTGTAAAAATATGCAGTCATAGGAATGATGAAAAGTGCAAAGGAAATCAGTAACATGAGCTTGAAATCCAAGCTTTTATCTTTCCATAAGATCAACAATATAGCAAGTAAAATAGATCCGCGATATAATGAAATTTCAAGACCCATAGAGAAGGGCAGGATCCAAAATGCCAAAATGATGCCCAAATAAAAACAAAGCTCAGGTTTGTACATTTTATTGTTATATAACGCCCGTATGGTCGTTGCGACGAACCAAAATACAAGGATTAATACAAAGAAAATCTGCAACTGTATGATCCCCGTATGGTTGTCAATATTTGACCAAAGGATGCCAAATCTGTCAATGATCATATTGAAGGTATTGTAAATACCATGATTGTATTTTTGCTGGACTAGATACATGGCATTCCAATGACCAGTCACCCAAAAATCGTAAAAATAAAGGATCATTAATCCTAGGATACTGGGTAATATTAGTTTAAGTCCTATTTTCCACGCTATCTTTTTTTCGTAAATCAAGATACCCAATAAATAAAGGAATATGGCTATCAAAATAAATTGACCACTCGCATAGCTCCACGTCAACAACATCGCCAAAAATCCGCAGAGTAAAAATTCTTTTCTTTTAAGATAGTATATGAAAGCTGCTAACAAGAATAAGCATAAAGACAAAGGAAAGACCGCATGCAAATAAATAAAACCAGGAAAGAAGGCGCAAGCATAAAGCGTAGCCAGAGAATTGGAATTTACCTTTTCTAATTCCATCAGCATTGCCATATAATAAAGGAATAAGAAATAAAAAAAGGCAGCAACAATTCCTCCAGCGACCTCTATTTTGGTCTGGGTCAGTTCTTGTATCACTCTCATTAGTAGTGGATATAAAGGGGACCAGCCAGCATTGCCGCACCATTGAGGATTGTTAGGATAATTACAATCAAACAAAGTACGTCCCTCCTGAGCAATAGAGATATAAAGGCCACTATCCCAATGAGCAAAACAATTGCCCCATATGGTTTCACATCCGTAAAGATGCATGATGAAATAAACCAAGGCTTTTGAGGTCAGAAAGACTAGAGCCACCAACCAAAATCTATTATTGAATTTTGATCTTAACATATTTTTGCATCGAATTTCAATTTGCTATTTTTTTTTTACATAAAATTCCTAAAGGGTTTCTTCTACATGTTATTACTGAATTAATATTTATAAATGGGCACCATCCTCAATGGCAGCTTTGGCCACGGCTTTAGCTACTTCGTAGCCCACCCGCTTGTCGAGCGTTGAAGGGATGACATTGCGCCTAGATGGATTTTTGATACAAGCAGCTATGGCGTGTGCTGCGGCTATTTTCATCGCTGGGGTGATTCGTTTGGCTCTGGCATCTAAGGCACCTCTGAATATACCCGGGAAGCCCAAGACATTGTTCACCTGATTTGGAAAATCACTTCTGCCAGTACCTACTATCCAAGCACCACCTAGCAGTGCATCTGCTGGCATAATCTCTGGTGTGGGATTGGCCATGGCCAGTATGATAGGCTTTGTAGCCATCTTACTGATGTCCTCGACCGTTAAAATACCTCCACTACTTACACCTACGAAGACATCGGCTCCTTCGAGGGCTTTGTGTACATCGCCTTCGATATTGGAGAAATTGGTAAAACTCAGAATGGCTTTTTTAGAATCGTTGAGGTCCGTCCTTTGACGGTGGATAATGCCTTTTGTATCGCACATGATAATTTCCTTCACGGGAATACAAGTAAGGTTGTTTTCGTGTTCTACACATCGAAGTAATTTGGCTATGGCGACGCCAGCTGCTCCAGCCCCGTTGATGACAACTGTCATGTCTTTAAGCTGCTTTCCAACTACTTTTGCAGAGTTAATAATGGCTGCGAGTGCAACGATGGCGGTTCCATGTTGATCGTCGTGAAAAACAGGGATGCCCAAATCTTGGAGTTTCTCTTCTATTTCAAAGCATTTTGGTGCCGCTATATCTTCGAGGTTTATGCCTCCGAATACAGGGGCGATGTTTTTTACAGCATCGATGATTTCTTGGGTGTCTTGTGTATCAAGGCAAATCGGAAACGCATTGATATTGGCGAATTTTTTAAAAAGCATGGCTTTCCCTTCCATAACAGGAATGGCTGCAGCTGGGCCAATATTGCCCAATCCCAAGACTGCACTGCCATCAGAAACAATGGCTACGGTATTTCCTTTCATGGTATAGTCATAGACTGTTTCAGGATTTTTATTTATTTCAATGCAGGGAATAGCTACTCCTGGCGAATAAACCAAGGAAAGCTCTTTCTTCGTGCGGATATTTAATTTATTTTCGATTGAAATTTTTCCTTTCAACTTTTTGTGAAGCTCGAGAGCTCTTTTGTTTAACTCTGACATGTAATCCAGTTAGAATAAAAAATAAAATAATAACAAATGTAGGTAAATCTATTTTCATTTAAAAGAATCTTTTTGGTAGGTGGACCTATATCAATAGCTATTTTTCAAGATATTTATTCTTTTTATCAAAATATTATGGATTATTTGTTAAAAAATAAAACAAATTAAAATACGCAAGAAATAAAATTCTATATTTGCATCAACGTACAATAAATTTAACTAGTTTACTTATGAAATTTGTTTATATCGTCCTTGGTTTTTCAGTCCATTTTTTGATATTGACTGGAAGTATTTTTGGGCAAAATAAAGGAACAATCTCTGGAAGCCTTATCCAATCTAACTCTGATATAGTGCCTTCGAGTTCCGAACTTTTATTGATCAATGCCAATACCAAGCAATTGCAGTATAAGACTTCAAGTACAGAATTTGGTACTTTTATTTTCGAAAATGTTGAGTACGGAGATTATATTCTCGAAATATACAATATGGCTTACAATATATACAGCCAGCCCGTTTCACATCAATCAGCAAACTCAGAGGTTGGGCAAATATCCATCATCAAATCAGGATCCAATGTAATCAACGAGACCAACGATCTTCCCACAATTAACTTGAATGATCAAGAGCTTTCTGACGATGGAAGGAGTGCTCAGGATGTGAGTGGGTTGCTTTCTGCATCGAGAGATATATTTGTATCTCCCGCGAGTTTTGCATTTACCAGCTCAAGATTTAGGTTTAGAGGGCTGCCTTATGAGTATAACAATGTGTATGTAAATGGGGTATTGACCAATGACCTAGAAGATGGAACCGCCAATTTTAGCGAATGGGGTGGATTGAATGACGTCTTTAGAAATAGGGAATTTGTATATGGATTGGCACCTTCTAGTTATTCATTAGGAGACTTCGGAAGTGCAACTTATTTGGATGCTAGGGCCTCAAAACAACGTAAAGGTCACAGACTTTCATATAGTTTAGCCAATCGAACCTATTCTCATCGTCTTATGTACACATACAGCAGCGGTCTTAATGAAAAAGGCTGGGCATACTCAGTGAGTGGATCTAGAAGATGGGCACAAGAAGGATATGTTGCTGGAAGTTATTATGATGCTTGGGCTTATTATGTTAGCGTTGACAAGAGATTTAACGAAAAACACACGCTTAGCCTTACGGCCTTTGGTGCACCTATCGATAGGGGAGTCAATAGTCCAGCAGTTAAGGAGATGTTTGAGCTTTCTGGTGATAAATATTACAATCCAAACTGGGGTCCTCAGGATGGTGGAAAAAGAAATTCAAGGCTCAATCGAGTGCATCAACCGATGGTCATCCTAAAACATAATTTTACCGTAAGTCCTAAAACTTGGATCAACACAGCAGTTTCTTATCAATTTGGTCAAAGTGGTAGAACGGGACTGGATTGGATAGATGCGGCAGATCCAAGACCCGATTATTATTCTAAATTGCCAAGCAATGCAAATCCAGCAAGTCAGGGTATCCTGAGGGATTTATTCCAAAATAATGAGCAAATCAGACAAATCAATTGGAATAATATATACCAAACAAATTACAATCAGCCAGTTACAACATTTAGCAACGGACGTGAGTCAATTACAGGAAAAAAAGCACAATATTTGCTACAAGATAGGAGAGCGGATGGGCAAGACTTGAATGCTTATATCAATGGAGAGACTCGATTGACAGATCGATTGACATTGGCTGCTGGTATCCAGTATAGAAAGTCTTCTACGCATAATTTTCTAGTATTAGAGGATTTGTTGGGTGCTGATTATCACGTAGATATAGACAAATTTGCCCAAAACTTGGCTCCTTCAGACTTAACTTATTCCCAAGTAGATTTGGACAACCCGAATGGTATCGTTAAAGTGGGAGATGCATATGGTTACGATTATAAATCGCACCAAAACAATGCGGAGGCTTGGGCCCAATTGTCTTATCAATTGCCTAGATTCGATATGTATGTTGGCGGAAAATATGCTATAAACTCAACCTATCGCGAAGGATTGCATGCCAATGGGAAGTTCCCTACCATTTCAAAAGGAAATTCTGAAAAATTCAATACAAATACTTACGATGCAAGGGTGGGTATTACTTTTAAAATCAATGGACGAAATTATATAGATGTCAATGGACAGTATGGTACAAAAGCACCTTTATTCAAAAATATATTTATCTCGCCACAAACTAGAAGTCAAATGATTAGCAACCCTAAAAATATAGATGTTGCAGGAGGAGAAGTGAGTTATGTGTTGAGATCGCCCTTGGTTAAATTCAAAATCACTGGTTATTATTTAACCTTGAAGAATCAAACGAGATTGCAAAATTTCTATGATGAGCAGGATATATTTTTGGCAGATGACACCCTTTCTGGTGGATTTGTTACCTATTTTTTGTCAGGAATTGATCAAGTACACCAAGGTATAGAACTGGGTTTAGAATACAAAATATCTCCTACCCTAAAGTTCAATCTGGCTGCAAATTATGGTGAATATAGATATACCTCTAGATTTCAAGCCCAGATATTTGAAGACAATAAATTGACTGGTACTACCCCTGAAACTGTGTATAGCAAGAATTATTACGTAGCCACAGGGCCTCAACAGGTAGTGACCGCTGGTTTTAATTATTCTGCAAAGAACTTTTGGTTTTTGAATCTTAATGTCAATTATGTAGATCAAATATGGGTCGATTTCAATCCAAGTAGGAGAACTGCTGCTGCTATAAAAATTACTGGCAATGAACTCCAAAAATTGGAAAATGGTAATGGTCTTTATCACAACATCATCGACCAAGAAAAGCTTCCTAGTGCCTTTACTGTAGATTTGTTTTTTGGTAAAAGCTGGAAAATAAATAAGGATTTTATCCGATTGAATATCGGTGTTAATAATATTTTGAACAATCAATTCATTTCAAACGGATTTGAGCAGTTGAGATATGATTTTGATGAAAAAAATGTGCAAAAATTCGCCAACAAATATAACTACGCCTACGGGTTGAATTATTTTGTGAACATTATATATGATATAAACTCATTTTAAAAATTTTAATTTAAAAATATCACTCGATGAAAAAATTAGGAATATTTTTTAAGCTATGCATTGCATTTGGATTGATCGGAGGATTGGTTAATTCTTGTGTAAAAAAGGATTTTGACGCTCCGCCTTTCGTTGACGAAAGACAGGATATAAATCCAACCTTGACCATCCGAGCTTTGAAGTCTATGCACACAATTGGAACTTACAAGGCATTGACATCTGATGACATCATCAGGGGTACAGTCGTTGGCGATGACGCTTCTGGCAATATCTTCAAAACCCTTCATATCCAAGATGAAACGGGTGGGATTGAAGTGAAAATAAATGCCGTCTCATTGTTTAATTTTTATCCTGCTGGTACCACTATAGCTATAAAACTAAAGGGACTTTATATGGGTGATTACAACGGTCAAATTCAATTGGGAGGTAGCTATGAGGTTTCTGGAACCCGTATTAATATAAACGGAATCGAGGAAGCTTTGTACAAGAATTATATCGTTAGAGCTAAAACGGATATTCCTGTTACACCATTGGCTATCAGCATATCTCAGCTTAACACTGGGCATACAAGCATGTTGGTAGAATTGAACAATGTCAATTTTATTAATTCTGATGTTAATGTTGTCTTTGCTGATGTGCCTGGTAAAAATTCATTGAACAGAACACTTGAGGATTGCGATGGCTCACAAATCGTGATGAGGACAAGTGGCTATTCATCTTTTGGCGATGCTTTGACTCCTGCCGGCAAAAAGAAAATAGTTGCCATATTTACCGTTTTTGGAACGACTAAACAGTTGGTTTTGAGAGATCTTACGGATATCAAAGCACCAGATGGACAATGTGTTGTAACATTAGACAAAGTTGGCGATATTAGAGCATTGTTTTCTGGTAGTGCAACAACCCTACCAGCAGGAAAAAAAATGAGAGGTATAGTAATTACTGATAAAGTAGGGTCTAATATTACCAATAAGAATATAGCAATTCAAGGTGACGACGGCAAAGGTATTATTGTGCGATTCAGTGCTACCAACACTTTTGATCTAGGAGACGAAGTAGAGTTTGACCTTGGAGGTGCTGAACTTTCTGAATTCAACGGTTTGTTACAAATAAACAATTTGCCATTATCAAAGGCTTCCAAAAAAGGAACAGGCACAATAACACCTAAGGAAATCACCATTGGTGCACTTCTCGCTGATTTTGAAAACCACGAATCAACCTTGGTTGCGATTAAAAACGTTACAATAAGCAGCACATCAGGAACCACTTTCAACGGTACAACCAAATTGACGGATGCCTCTGGAAGTATCGATCATTATACAACCAGTTTTGCAACTTTCTCGGGTTCTACTTTCCCAACCGCTCAGCAAGGTAAAATCGTCGGAGTAGTAGGCCAAGGTGGATCAAGTCAAGCAAAGCAAATTTCGATCAGAAACTTATCTGATATTCAACCGTAATTAGGTTTATCATTTAATACACTAATAAGCCCTTGAGTTTTTCTCTTGGGCTTATTTTTTTTCGTACTTAACCATTCGAGGGATTTGTGTAAATACAATAGGCTGCAATTTTATTAAACCTTTTCTTTGACTTTTCCTGCTTTCTTTTTGTATTTTTGGAAAATTTATTTTTATGAAAATTCTTGCCTCATTTGTTCTATTTTGTTTTTCTTGGTTAAGCGCATCTGCGCAAACAGTTCCTACACCTGCACCAAAGCAAACTAAGCCGATTGTCATCCAAAATGGAAGAATCCATGTTGGCAACGGGAAAGTCATAGAGCAAGGAAAGATAATATTTTCAGAAGGAAAAATTACCTATGTTGGCGCTAAGGATGGCGATGCAAATCCAGCCACTAGCGAAATCATAGACGCAACGAACCATGACATATATCCAGGACTTATAGCGCTCAACAATAGCATGGGTCTTGTAGAGCTTCCATCTGTTCGCGCTACTCGTGACGTACAAGAAGTAGGAGATTTTAACCCGAATATCAGATCATGTATTGCTTATAATACGGATAGCCATATTATCCCAACAGTTAGGGCGAATGGAGTAGCACTTACACAGCCTACTCCAGAGGGTGGAAGAATGCCTGGACAATCTTCGATCATGCAAACCGATGGGTGGAATTGGGAGGATGCCGTCTATGGAGCCGACTTGGCTATTCATCTGAACTGGCCTCAAAAGTATAGCCGCCAGGGTGGTAGATTTGAAGGAGGAGCTCTCAATGATTCGCCTGAGTATTTAGAAGATCTTCAAGAACTCACAAGGTATTTTCAAGAGGCATTTGCCTACTACAATATGTCCAACCCAACTGTAAAGAATCTCAAACTCGAAGCCATGAAAGGCCTTTTTGACGGATCAAAAAAACTGTTCGTGGATGTAGAGATAGCACCTTGTATCGTCGATGCGGTTGAGTTTTGCAAGAAAAGCAAAGTTAAATGCGTGATCGTTGGAGGTGGAGAAGCATATTTGGTCAGCAAGTATTTGGTTGAAAATAATATACCTGTCGTCTTAGGTAGGACACAATCCCTTCCAAACAGCGATGACGATGAAATCGATAAGCCTTACACTTTACCGGGTCTATTACACAAGGATGGAGTGAAGTTTGCCTTGAGTATCGGCGGAAATTGGCAACCACGAAACCTGCCTTTTCAGGCTGGACAAGTAGTTTCTTATGGACTGCCTTACGAAGTGGCCATCGCCGCGTTGACTTCTGTTCCTGCCGAAATCGTTGGCTTAGACAAAAGAACTGGAACATTGGAAGTAGGGAAAGATGCCAATATTGTCATCTCTCAAGGTGATATTTTGGACATGAAATCCTCTAAAGTATTGCATCTATTCATACAAGGCAGAGATGTCAACTTGAACAACAAGCAGACGGATTTGTACAAAAAATTCAGCCAAAAATATAAACACTAAGCTGGTTTTTTATTTTTATTTTGATTTTATTGAATATTTGTTTGCTTCGAATTGGAAGAAATAATATACCTTTGCACTTGAGTAGCGGACAGTATTTATTTTTTGTTGAAAATATTATTGTTGGCTTATGCCTAAGGTGACCAAATATCCATGATTTTAGGGCGAGTAAATTTCATAAATATTTCATAAAGATTTGGTGACTTTGGATTTGTAAGGAACGTAGGTTTTGTCATCCAATCAAATTTTTCTTGTGATACACCAGTGGTTTCAGGTGGTGTGTAGTAAGCAAAATTAAAGATGCTTTTACTGGGTGCGTAAGGGATGGTAAGGGTCTTGTCGCAGACAAGAGTCTCGAAATAAATTTTATGGAGAGACGGAACCCCTGAACAGCCCGGCCAAGGCGAGTAAAGCGATGCCTTGGATACGCCAAACTACTTTTCACTCACTTTTTTATGAATTTATTAAAAAACAAGAATGACATTTAACGAACTAGGGATTGCACCAAACATTTTGTCGGCAGTCAAAAAAATGGGCTTCGAAAAGCCTACACCTATCCAAGAACTCACCATCCCAGCTTTGCTGACGGAGGACACGGATATGATAGCATTAGCTCAGACGGGCACGGGTAAAACTGCTGCCTTCGGACTTCCATTGCTGAGCAAAATAGATTTTTCGGATCCAAACACACAAGGGCTCGTGATCGCCCCAACCAGAGAACTCTGCAACCAGATCACAAATGATTTGAAAAATTTTGCCATAGATATACACAATTCTAAAATAGTAGCGGTGTACGGTGGCGCCAGTATTACAGCACAAATCAAGGACATCAAGTCCAAGTGCCATATCATCGTAGCGACCCCTGGAAGGCTTAAAGACCTGATCGGAAGAGGAGTAATAAAATTACATACCGTAAATTTCGTGGTATTGGATGAAGCGGACGAAATGCTCAACATGGGCTTTCGAGAAGACATCGAAGAGATTCTGAGCAAAACGCCAGAGACCAAGAATGTGTGGCTTTTTTCGGCTACTATGCCAAAAGAAATACGCATAATTGCATCCAAATACATGCGCCAACCTCTAGAGTTGGGCGTGGGCAAAGTCAACACGACCAATGAGAACATCACGCATGCATGTTATATCACCAAGGCAAAAGACAAGTACCAAACGCTTAGGAGGATCGTGGATTACTTCCCCGATATATTCGGAATCATATTCGTAAGAACCAAGATTGAGACCCAAGAAATAGCCGAAAAACTCATCCGAGATGGGTATAATGCCGATGCTTTGCACGGAGATTTGTCCCAGCCACAGAGGGATACGGTGATGCACAGATTTAGGACGAAACACTTGCAAATATTGGTCGCAACGGATGTAGCTGCAAGGGGTATTGATGTGCACGATCTTACCCACATCATCCACTACTCTTTGCCAGACGATAATGAGGTATATACACACCGTAGTGGACGTACTGCTAGGGCTGGAAAGACAGGACAGTCGTTGGCTATTTTGCACGGGAGAGAAGTCGGAAAATTGAGAGGAGTAGAGCAAGAGTGCAAGTTAAAATTTGAAAAGCGCATCATCCCAAGTGGGGAGGACGTTTGCGAAAAGCAACTTTTCCATATCATCGAGGAGATCCACAATATCGAAGTCAATGAAACGGCGATCGAGCCCTATATGGAACGAATCAACAAGGAGTTGGCGAGTTTGACCAAGGAAGAAATCGTTATGAGACTGGCTTCGGTCGAGTTCAATCGGTTTTTGCACTTTTATAAGAATGCGCCAGACCTCAATATTGACGCAAGTTCTAGCTCATCTAGGAGTGAGGGACGCGGAGATTCTCGTTCACAAGGTCAAGGTGGGATGCTCGAGGTTTTCGTCAGCGTTGGTGAGAAAGATGGCATCAATCGAGGCAATTTTTTGAAATTTTTGCGCCAAATGGGCTTGAACGATCTTACAGTGGGCCGCTTTGAAGTAAACAGATTGGCTTCTTATTTTGACGTAAATGCGGAGGATTGCACTGCGGTCATCGAAGCACTTCACGGTGAAGAGTGGCAAGGAAGAAAACTTCGCTGCAATCAAGGCGAGGGCAAGCGTAATCCAGGTGGCCGACCAGGAGGTAGCGGTGAAAGGAGACCTTGGGGTGGAGATTCAAAACCACGCTTTAACGACCGAAATAAGTCTGATCGCAAAGGAGGTCCAGACAAGGGCGGAAATAAAAAACGAGATAGAAGAAGATAATATTAGGATGGCGTAACCCTAGACATGGTCTAGGGTCGGGCTGTTCGTGGGTACCGTCTCTACAAGTCCAAAAGCTTTGCAGAGACTCTCGTCATAGACGAGACCACTACCATCCCTTACGCATGCTCATTGGTTAATGGTACTGACTTTAGGTTATGATTAGTATAAAGGTGATAGATAGAGTAGGGGAGACACATATATTGGAGGCCCCTACGGATATGAACATGAATCTTATGGAACTTTGCAAGGCCTACGAATTGCCTGTCGCGGGCACCTGTGGAGGAATGGCATTGTGCAGTACATGTCATGTGTATGTCGAATCCGAGAATCCGCTGTCGGATATGAGCGATGACGAAATAGCAATGCTAGATAGCACATTTTTTGTACAAAATAATAGCCGACTGGGCTGTCAACTGCATTTGAATAATGATATGGATGGTCTGGAAGTAAGGTTAGCACCTGAGAGTGGCAATTAGCCTCCAGTAGCTACTTTTAGATCTTTTATGAGGGCATCCCACATGTCTTTATAGTATTTTTCTTCACCTGGATCACAAAAATCCGTAATGGTGAGGACCGTTTCGCGGGTTAATTCAGCGGTTTCCATCTTATAGGACAAGAACTCGGTCTCACGACCTTCCCACACAAATTTTAAAAATTCATCCTCGATATCGTCTATAAGATTAGCGACTTCTTCAGAATTTTCCCATTCGAAAGTGTATTGGTCACCAAAAATATCGATAGAGTCACAAAACCACCGGACCAAACATTCTGGCGTGGTAAGAAATCTATATACAATCGTAGGCGAAGCCTTAAGTATATATTCAAATTGAACTTTAATTCTTTTCATATTTATCTAAAAACGTCGTGTTTATTCCTAGCAATTGGAGATAATTCCACTCCATAATGTACACGAAAGTTTCATTTGCGAATAAAGGACAAATTATATAAAATACCAAATATATGGTCATTTTTTTTTGAAAATAATTTATTAGAAATGAGTATGGACCAGTATTTAACAAAAGCGCAAAAAAAGCTGCCTGTACAAGACAGACAGCTTTTAATTTCAATAGTTTTAATCAGATTAATTCTTTATAAACGAATTTTTAGATAAAATTTGTCCTTTATCGTCTTTCAACATCATTCTATAATATCCTTTTGATAACAACGATGCATCGTAGCTGTGTTGGTTGATGCCGTCGAATAGTACTATTTTTTGTACATCAACTCTTTTACCCAAGATATCATAAACTTCGATGACATAAAAGTCTTCTTGACTTACCTGCACCATCAGATCTAATTTAGAACTTGTTGGATTAGGATAAAGATTCTTTATGCTATTGGATTCTTTAGAACTGCTCAAAGAAATCACTTTAGAATAAGAATGTTTTCCATCTAAATCTACTTGCTTCAATCTGTAGTAATTGATGCCATCAGCTGGCTCCAAATCGTTATAATCATAAGTCAATTTTTGAACGGAAAGGCCTTGGTTGGCTTTAGAGATAACTTTTCCAATCTTCGTGAATTGAGTTCCATCAAAGCTCCTTTCTACTTCAAAATAAGCATTTTTTCGTTCAGAAGCGGTAGCCCAATTGAGATAGTGCGTACCGTTGCTAACTTTTCCATTGAAATATGTCAATTCTATCGGTAGTTGTACACCAGCCTGTGCTGCAAATACATAATTACACACATCTCCCGCATACCCGTCTATGTACAAATAATAAGTAGCCCCTACTGTTAGCCCTGAAATATTCCAGGTACCAGAAGAACCAGTCCCACCTGTTGGGTTTATACAGGTACCAGCGACCAACGAAGGCGAGGTACACGAACCACCAAATATGGCAAATTGGACGCCACTAGAACAAGAAGAACCTCCTGTTACCCACCATCCAATGCTTAAAGAAACATCAGCAGCCTCAAATTGTAAATAGGAATTATTATCCGGTGACCCACATATCGCATCAGCATCACCTGGGTCACCAATGGTATAAGTAGAACTGGTAGTTCCACAGAACCCATTAGGATTATTTAAGACAGGAGCATCAGCACATAGATCAGCTGGCGTTGGATTCCCTGCGCTACAATTGGGTGCTGGAGCTGGCTCATAGGCACATATCCCAAATGTACCGAAGACATCTCCAGAATATTCCCATATTCTAATATAAACTGTTGAGCCAGGTGTAAGGTCGAGTCGTGATATTCTAGACATGGAGCCATTACCACTGTCGTCGTCATCACATTCAATTGCAGTTAACGAGCCACAAGAGCCTGAATACAATTGCATGCCGCTATCAAGGATATCTCCAGTTTGAGTGTCAATTACTAAATCACCGCTAGCTGGCACCACAGCACTAAACCAAACATCGCCACCAGCATAACTAGCGCAAGTAGGTGCAGAATTTGTTGAATTTGTCCCACCAGTATTTGAATAGGTGGTGAAACTACAACTTGTTCCAACTGTCAAGGGAATTGCACTCGCGCATTCATCATTAGTAGCAGGGCAGCTTGTAGCCGTCACTGAGGAAATTACGTAGTTACAATTTGCATCTCCGTTGTGAACCAAGGTAGTATTGCCAGTTGGAGACCCAATCGGAATGCCTGAGATCGTCACTGTAGTCGGAACCGAAGTAACTGTACTTGGCGTTATGGTATATCCATTTGCATTAGTCAAGGAATATGATGTAGCAGAACCCAATGCAGTAACAATATAGGAAACACTATAGCTTGTAGGACATCCAGAATAGTTGTAGGTAGGTCCACTCAACCCAGGTCCTGTACAGCTAAATGTTGTAGTTGCGCATATACCAAAGGTACCAGATGTGTTATTATAACCCAATATCCTAATATAAACGGTAGAACCTGGAGTCAATCCAGTTGCAATAATCCTTGGCATAGTACCTACATCACTATCGTCATCGCAATATAATTGTGTCAAACTTCCACAAGAGCCAGAAGAAAGGGTCATTACTCCATCGGTAAGTCCACCAGCTTGGGTGCTAATTGTTAAATTTCCACTTGCTGGTACTACCACACTAAACCAAACATCCCTTTGAGCATTAGTTTGACATGATGTGGTAGAAATATTAGTTGCTCCAACGTTTGTATAAGTTGCATAGGAACATGATGTTGTCGGAGTAAGGGCTATAGCACCCGCACACTCGTCATTTACAGGAGGACAGGTAGGGCTCGTCTGACTGGCAATTGTCAAATTGCAAGAAGAACTGGCATTGTGGACCAAGGTTATTATACCACTTGCAGTGCCAATAGGAATCCCGCTTATAGTCACCAAGGTTGGAACTGAGGTGATGGTGACTGGACTCGCTGTTCCCACTGTATTGCTTACATTTAATGAGGACGCAGAACCCAAGGAAGTAACATTGAAAGAAACGCTATACGTACTTGGACAGCCTGCAGTACTAATTGATACACTGCCACCGATGGCTGGTTTTACGCAATCTGGTGTAGTGATACATACATTGATATTACTAGCAATCACTCCTGAAGAATTAGAGTAAATACGCATGTAATAGGTATTCCCAATAGTTAAATTACTTAAGCTGGAGGTATTGGGATCACTACAATTAAGCGAAGTTTGACTTCCACATGCACCAGAGAAAACTTGATGCACGATATTGGTTGCAGATACTATAGATATATCGTGAAATGCACTACTTGCCACGAAAGATACCCATACATCGTCATCAGCAGTTCCCAAGCAACCAGGCTCAGATTGAGTGGCAAAAGAAGTATTCACTCCAGGTAAAGTGGTTGTACATACCGTGGAGGTATTCGGGGTTACCGCAAGATTAGTGGTTGCACACTCGTTAGAAAGCGGTGGGCATCCACCTGTTACCGACGACAAAACTAAATTACAGCCTACATTTACATTATGAATCATAGTTGTATTTCCCGAAGGCGATCCAGAGGGGATTCCAGAAATTGTTACTATAGTTGGTACACTATTCACAACAGAGGGGGATATAGTATATCCATTAGCATTGTTAAAAGTATATGATGATGCAGTTCCTAAACTAGTAACATTATAAGAAACCGAATAGGTTGCTGGGCAGCCACTTGCGGAAATAGAAGCACTTCCTCCTAAGGAAGGGCCCGAGCAAGTCAGTCCTTCAATTATACATATGGTGAAATCGGAAGTTGAAGCAATTTCCCCAGCATATTCGTGAACTTGTATATAATAAGTGGATCCAATGGTTAATCCTGATAATGATAATTTTTCTATTCCATCATTACCCGTATTATCTGTACAACTTCCACCAGTTGGTCTGGTAGTAGAACCACAGGCGGTCAGCACTCCAACAACTGCATCAAAGCTAGCATCACCATCCACTAAAACTGTTGTATTAGACGAAGTGGCGACAAATTTAAACCATACTGCGTTCTCAGTTCCTGCTGTACAATCTCCCGTTTCATTGTTGTCCGTAGCACCTTCTGTTGTACCAACAATTGGGTTACAAGATGCACTGGGAGTAAGTGTTATAGCTCCAGAACAAACATCGTTTGCAGGAGCTGCCGCATATAATTGACATGCGGCGGTTAAAAAAAATAAGTATAATAAAATTTTTTTCATTTTAATCGATTTAGAACTTGAAATATTGGAATTCAAAAATATTTTATTTCACCAAGCTTTGGACACCTCGTTTTCTTTCACGACCAGCTTGCTCTGATGATAGATTGTCAGCATGTACGTAATAAGTATTGGTGTTTGCCTTTACTTTAGCTTGATCCTCGGGACTCAAATTGTTGTAATGGCTCAGTGTTAAATAAAAAATTCCATGGTATTCCTGGATGATGATCTCTGACCTAATGCCAGATACTGGATCAAAAGAAACACTCCCTGTGGGTGCTTTTGGTAAACTGGTGTAATTGTAGTTGGATTTGGGGTCGTGGTGCTGATTTTGGGCAAACCCCATCGAGGCGAAGATCATAAATAGACCTAGTGTGACAAATTTTTTCATGAGTTAAAATTAATAATAAATGAACCTAGTTTTTTAGAGGGGGTCGTAACTGGCATACCGACTGGTCTCCCTTCGAATCATTTTGAAAGACCAAATATAAAATAAATTGTGTTACATTCCAATAAAAAAATCAAATAAAAATTATTCAAAATATTTGGTAATTATACATTGCAAAAGGTTCTTCGGTCAGAATAAAATACAAAAATACACATGTAAAAAATATTATTGTTTTGTTGCTTTTTTTTTATCCAATGCGTAAGGTGGATCCAAATTTGTTTTTTGATTTTAAAGGGCAATATCAATATAAAATACAAATTACTTGTTGCAATCATGTAATAAAATGTTGAATTAGTTAGGTTTGTTGGAAATACTATTTTAAATAATTTGTGCGTTATTTTTCAAAAAAAAAAGCTACCAAATCATTGATAGCCTTTCTTTAACTCCAAGGGTTAATTTTTTAAAGTTTGTGTAGTTTAAAAATTTGGTTGTCTGATCCTATTTGTATAAAGTAAATCCCTTTAGGTCTATCGGTCAGATCCAAATGATTATTTTGGATTTTTGACTCCCATTTTTGTCCTAAACTGTTCCATAATATTACCTTTTGATTGTCCAATTTAGTGCCTTGGAAATTGAACATACCATTACTAGGGTTAGGAAATATGAGTATGGATTTCTTTATTTTCTGGTTTTCAATCGAAACAATATTTGAGTAATTGACCTCGCCATTTTTATCTTCGATTCGCAATCTATAATAGGATAATGGAAGTGGAGTTTTGTCGGTGGCTTCGTAACTTCTAGCTTCAGACGAATTGCCTTGTCCAGTTATTTTTTCGAGAACTTGCCAATTTGTTTGTCCATTCAAGGACCGCTCTATGGCAAAGTAATCGACATTTTTTTCAGAAACCGTGACCCAATGTAAAATATTTGTTTCGCCATTGTTTTTACCATTAAATGAACTTAACGTGATTGGAAAAACTGCCTCTTTATAAACAGCAAACTGAACTGATCCCTCAACGACGGCATTTGAACCGATAGCAATATAGTAAGTTCTTGGGGCCCTTGTTTGCAGCACAGATCCACCTTTTAGCGGATTTGGATCAGCCCTAAAAATAACTTGTCCGTAAGGAGTAGGGCTGCAAATGGTATTATTAGCATTGCAGTCAACAAAAGTAAGAGAGCTGCAGTCTCCATAATAAACATTAATTTTTGAGTCAAAAGAAGAGCCACAAGTTGAAACAGTATAATCCTCAGTTTGCTCAACATCAAATTTGTACCAAACTTGATTGTTAAATGGTGGGCAGTCTGGACCATCATCAGTCGCCCCTAAATTGGTCGCATTATAAATTTGAACACTTTGAATAGGTGTTATTGTAGTTGCAGCTATACATAAATCATTCGAGGGTATTGGAGGAGGGACAGGCGTTTTAACACAAATGGTAAAATTATTGGAAGCATTTGTCCTACCAGAAAAGTCATATACTTGAATATAATAAGTATTTCCAACTGTCAACCCAGTTAAATTTAAAAATTCAGTACCACCATCTAATAATGAATTATTTACACATGTTCCACCAGCAGGAACAGTTGGTGATCCACACGTCGTCAAAGCACCAATTACAGCATTGAAATAATATGAACCAACAACAGAAACACTAGCAGACGTATTGGTTGCAGTAAACGAATACCAGATAGCTTTTTCAGTACCAAGGGTGCAATCTCCTGTTTCATCATTGTCACTTGCCCCAACCATATTACCCGTTGTCGGGCTTCCACAAACTGTTGAACCCCAATGTGTAATGGAGATTGCGTTGGTACAAATGTCATTTGGTGCAGGGCAATATGTAGCTGGGGAAGAAATCACGTAGTTACAATTTGCATCCCCTTCATGATTCATGGTAGTATTTCCTGAAGCCAAACCGTTAGGAATACCAGAAATTGTTATTGTTGTTGGAGCTGAAGTAATTGTACTTGGCGTCACGGTAAATCCATTGGCATTAGTCAATGAATATGAATTAGCATCACCCAAAGAAGTAACATCATAAGAGACACTATAACTATTAGGACATCCAGAATAGTCGTAGGTAGGCCCAGTCAAGCTTGGTCCAATACAGTTGAATGCTGTAGCACAGATACCAAAGGTTCCTGTTTCTCCTCCCCATCCCCATACCCTAATATAAATGGTTTCACCAGGAGTTAAACCTGAAAGAACCAAACGAGACATGAGGCCATTTGGGTTGCTATCATCGTCACATCCAAGAAAGTCCCCAAATCCGCAATATCTGTAGGCGGCCATTCCTGAGTCTTGTATTTCTCCAGCCTCAGTGTCGATCGTTAAGTTTCCACCAGGAGGAACTACAACAGAAAACCAAACATCACCACCTAAATAATTGGCACAAGTAGGACCTGGAGTTAATGAATTTGTTGCTCCAGCATTTGTATAAGTTGTGTAGGAACAAGAAATATTCGGGGTAAGAGGGGTGGCACTTGTACAATCATCGTTAGGGGGAGGTGGAGATACGATTGCGCTCATTTCGAAAAATTGAAAACATAGGACAACGAGAAAAAGAAACTTTGTAAAGATTTTCATAGCATAAAAATTTTAGGTTTAATAAAAAATATTAGAAGAGAAAGTGCGTAGTATTAATGGATTCTGAGGCGATAGTTTGAAAATTGCTTGTACTTATCAGGCAGGTTGTACAAAGTTAATAAATTTATCCTAAAAACGAATAAAATATGGTTGTAAAATTAGTATAAATAAATATCGAATATGTGAATCAAGTCATAATATATAGTTAGCTTAAACTATAAATAAATATAATAATAGGATATTAAAATTAATAATAAAAAAATAAATGAAAATTTAAATTAGAAAATGCATTAAGTTTGTATATACTTTATATATTAGAATAAAAAATTGTAAAAATTCAATGGAGTGAATGTTGGTTTCTATCTGTGGGGTAGTATAAATTCTTTATAATTGTGCTTTTTAGTAAAAATGCAAAATAATATTTTTAAGTAAAAAATTATTCATTTTCGGCATCTACATTCAAATTGATCAAACTTGGTTCTAATTTCAAAGCACTCTCAAAACCTATTGTAAAAAAATAGAATTAGGCATTTGTCTTTAGTATAAATTGACCTTGCATCATAAATTTAAATAATAACTTAGCTTACTACAATTTTTTTTCAAAGAAAACGTCACCATAGTGAAATTGATGACGTTTTAAGGTCTGAGGCAAAAGTTTTCATTATTATTGTACCTTTGTTGTCTTAATTTTATTTTTACGCAATTTTTCAAAGAGAGACCCGCATCGTATGTTTAGATCAATATTTTTACTGGTTAGTATTTTTATTAGTTTTCAATTTTTGGTACATGGCCAAAATGTGCTTTTGGATAAAGTCATAGCAAAGGTCGGAGGTGAAGTCATTTTGTATTCAGATCTAGAGACTAATCTAGCTTCAATCCAAGCAAAGCGGACAAACAATCCAGCATCATTGCGCTGTGATTTGTTAGAAAATATCATCATGCAAAAATTGCTAGTAAACCAAGCCATACTGGACAGTGTAGAGGTCAAGGAGGAGATCGTTGATCGTGAATTGAATGCCCGTTTTGATGAGATTCTCGCAAGGATGAACAATGATCCTGCTTTTTTCGAAGAGTATTATGGAAAATCAGTTGCCGAAAAGAAAGAGAGTCTTCGAGATCCCATCAGAGATAAAATTATGGCTGAAATGATGCAGAATAAAGTGGTGACAGATGTCAAAATTACCCCTGAGGAGG
Source organism: Saprospiraceae bacterium (assembly GCA_016720635.1). GTDB lineage: Bacteria > Bacteroidota > Bacteroidia > Chitinophagales > Saprospiraceae > JADKKF01. The sequence goes on along the minus strand of JADKKF010000004.1, from coordinate 318,948 downwards.
TTGCGGGTTTTTTCAATGCTATACCCAAAGATTCCTTGCCATATTTCGGATCTGAAGTTGAATTGAGCGAGCTATTATACGTTCCACAAGCTAATAAAGAAGAAAAACTTAGGATAAAAGCCAAGCTGAACGACATTCGTCAACAGATAATCGACGGCAAGGAAAAATTCGCTGAGATGGCCGCAAAATATTCTGATGATCCAACCGCAGCCAGCAATAACGGTGATTTGGGTTGGCAAAAGAGGGGCGCATTCGTACAAGAATTTGAGGAGGCCGCATACCGTTTGGAAGAGGGCCAAATCAGTGAAGTTGTAGAGTCTCCTTTTGGGTTCCATATTATACAGCTGATCGAAAGGCGAGGTAATAATTTTCACACCCAGCATATTTTGATAAAGCCAAGTTTGTATGAATCAGATTTGCAAGAAGCTCATCATTTTTTGGACTCCATCCGTCAACAAATCGTTTGGGATTCAATGAGTTTCAACAATGCTGTAAAAAGATTTGCCTTCAAACAATCCGCATCATATTTGCAAGGTGGGAGGATGATAAATCAAAGTACGGGTAATTATTTATTTTCAAAAACAGAATTGGACCCAGATGTTTTCTTTTCTATAGATACTATGAAAATTAATGATATTTCACACCCAATTGAATTCAAAATGCCTGGCAGTGGTGAAGTAGCATTTAGGCTGATAAGGTTGGATAATCGTACTGTTCCGCATAAGGCAGATATCAAATATGACTATGATAAAATAAAAAGAGTGGCATTGGAGGATAAAAAGTCCAAAGAAATGAACGATTGGATGTCAAAAAAGCTAGAAAACACTTACTTGTGGATCGATGGCGAATACAATAGTTGCAACTTGTTAAATAAATGGGGGTTGCCTAATAAAAATATGGGTAATTAGAATATTACAATTTTTTATTGCAGCTATGATTGCTAATCTTGTTGTATTCCAAATAAATGCAAAGAGAACTAATATATAATAATCTATTATTTGTCGTTTGTAATTTAATAACTGTAAATATATTTTAGTTAAAATTAAAAATTGGCATTAAAAAATTTGCAATTAGATTAAATAAGTATAAATTTACGTTTCAATAACCACCAAGATTAAAAGGAAGTTTCAAAAGTAAATTTTATGGTAAATAGAATTCATTTATTATTCGTCGCAGCACTTATTTTTATTAATGCTGGCGTTGGTGTCGCTCAAGACATCCACTTTTCCCAGTTTTATATGTCGCCTACCAACCTTAATCCCGCTTTGACAGGGGTTATGAATTGTACTAAAAGAATCGGGTTGAACTATAGAAATCAATGGGGATCCATCCTTAAGGCCAATGCCTACAATACCCTCAATGCATCTTATGATCAAAAATTTACCATTGGTAGAGATGATTATTTTGGTGTGGGTGGTACATTTTGGGGTGATCGTGCGGGAGAGCTTTCTTTCTCTACTCTCCAAGCTAAATTGTCTGGATCTTATAGCCGAAAAATGGGTGGATACAGACAGCGAGCTCATTACCTTTCTATAGGTGCTGAGGCTGGGGTTTCTCAGCGCAGCATTAATTTCCTAAAGGCACGTTGGGGTACTCAACACGATGGCAATGGAGGTAGAGATCCTAATGCACCTTCTTTAGAAAACAATTTGGATAGAAACAAATTTCTATTCGCTGACTTTTCTGCTGGATTATTGTGGTTTTCGGTTTTGATGACAACAAATCTTTCTATGCTGGGGCAGCTTTTAGTCACTTGAACAAACCAAACCAATCTTTCTCAGATTCTCTAGACGTTCCATTATACAATAAGATTACTTTCCATGCAGGTGGAGACTGGGCTTTGACTCAGGATATCGGATTGGTACCAGGTATCGTGACATTCTTCCAAGGGCCTTCTTTTGAGTTGAATGTCGGTACTTCCGTAAGATTTTGGTTACAGCAAGGCAAGTGGGGCGATGAGTCATTCCAAGTAGGAGCTTGGGCTCGTTTGGCCAACAAATTCATTGATCCTAGTAAAACAGGAATCCACATGGATGCAATCATCCTTTCTGCAAGATTCGATTACAACGATTTTGGTATTGGATTCAGTTATGATATCAATACTTCTAGGTTGAAGGAAGCTTCAGGTGGAACAGGTGCCTTCGAATTATCATTAGTATATAAAATCTGTGAAGAAGAAGATAGAGGCGTTTATTGTCCTACTTTCTAATTAATCGTATTCAAGTTATTATCCAGAATATCTAGAGAGGTACTGTGAACAACGGTACCTTTCTTCTTTATAGGCATTGTGTAGTGCATCCATTCTCGACTTGATATTTTCTAATCCTATTTCCTTACCCCAAGCCAACAATCCCTTAGGATAATTCACGCCCTTGGTCATGGCCAGTTCTATATCTTCAGGATCTGCCAATTGCCAATACAAGGCATCATAGGCTTCATTGATGAGTACAGTAATGATTCTATCAAATATTGGCTTTAGTTTTTCCATTGGGGTAGATTCAAGATTTTGAACGTTTGAATCTGCACCATACGTATAAAATCCTCTATTTGATTTTCTTCCTAAAAATCCAGCTTCAACGAGCTTCTGCTGAGATAAGGACGGCTTGTATTTTGGATCGTAGAATGTAGCTTGCCACACTGAATTCGTCACAGAAAAATTGACATCGTGGCCTATAAAATCCATCAACTCAAACGGTCCCATTTTGAATCCACCGATTTGCCTCATGGCTAGATCGATATCTTCTTTTGTCGCCAGATTTTCTTCATAAATGCGCAATGCCTCGCTATAAAACGGACGAGCTATTCTATTGACGATGAAGCCTGGGGTATCTTTTGCTACTACTGGCGTTTTTTTCCATTGGGTCATCTCAGCTTTCAACTGTTCTACCAGTAGCGGGTCGGTCTGGTACGCTGGTATAATCTCAACGAGGGGCATCACGGGTGCTGGATTGAAAAAATGTAACCCTAGACAGCGAGAAGGATCTTTATAAGCACTGGCGATGGCAGTTAGCGAAAAACTAGAAGTATTGCTGCACACGATTGCCGCTGATTTTAAGACCTTTGAAAGGTCATTAAATACCGTTTTCTTAAGCTGGAGGTCCTCGATGATGGCTTCGATGATCAAATCACAGTCCGCCAATTTTTGCATCGAATCTACTATTTTAAGATTTCCAAGATATTCATTTTTTTGGTCATTGGTTATCTTGTCTTTAGCCATTAAAAAGTCAAAAGTCGCCGTCAGATGCTTGATGATAATTTCTGCCGCATTGGGCATCACATCGTAAACGATTACACTCTTGTTATTCTGCAATGCTACTTGGGCTATGCCCCTACCCATGGCACCTCCTCCCAATATTCCGATTATTTCCAACATAATTTATTTATTTACCCAGAAAAATGGGTTTTCGTTTCTCCAAAAATGCCTGTACACCTTCTGAATAGTCGTACGATTGCCCAGCCAATGTTTGATACTGTCCTTCCAAATCGAGTTGGGTTTTCAAATCGTTTTTTATAGAAAGTTGAAGCAATTTTTTGGTCTGTGCCAAAGCACTTGTCGGCATATTTGCTAGAAAATTAACGTGTGATTCCACTTCTTTTTCAAAATCTTCATCTTCAAAAACTTTGTAGATCATCCCCATTTTTTCGGCATCTTCGGCGCTTATTTTTTCGGCGAACATCATCAACCCTGCAGCTTTTTGCATTCCCACCAACCTAGGAAGGATATGCGTTCCACCGCTATCTGGAATCAATCCAATCTTGCTAAATGCTTGTAAAATGATGCACTTTTTTTGCAAAAACGATATCACAATTGAGCGCAATATTGGCCCCTGCGCCTGCCGCTACGCCGTTTACCGCAGCCACCACGGGTTTATTTAATTCATTGATTTTCAGTATGATAGGGTTGTAGTGATCGCTGACTATAGACTTGAGGGGTGGGCCATTGGGATCCACGACTTCTTGCAAATCTTGCCCTGCACAAAAAGCTTTGCCCGTAGCTGTGATGAGCACGACTCTGACTTCCTCCGCTTTCGATTCGTCCAGCGCTTTTTGAATCGCCAGCGCCATCTCTTTATTGACACTGTTATAGACTTCGGGACGCTGCAAAACGATCTTTGCGATGCCATTTTCTATATTAAATTCGATTGTTTTCATTGTTTATTATTTTATTTGGAGGTGCCCCTTCTCTCGTCTTAAGGACGAGTTCGGGTCGGGCCATTCACTCGTACTTCGTACCCGTTGCTGTCCCTCACCCAGCTATAAAATTACGGCTTTTTACGAAAATTTAGGAAGGATAATTTATTTTAAAGACTTTTGGTTCTTCCACCATCAACAGGAATGTTGATACCCGTGATATAAGAAGCCGCTGGACTACACAGAAATGCAATCGCTGACGCAACCTCCTCAGCAGAAGCAAACCTTCCCATAGGTACAAATTTTTTCATTTGACTTTCGATTTCCTCTTTTCCTCCTTGCGTGGATTTCACTTTTGTGTCTATGATTTCTTCTAAGCGTTCTGTCATGGTGAATCCTGGTAGGACGTTATTGACAGTAATCCCAAATGGAGCAACTTCTTTTGCCAAGGTCTTTGACCAAGATGCCACAGCTCCCCTTATGGTATTCGATACACCGAGATTATCGAGTGGTTCTTTTACCGATGTAGATATTATATTGACAATTCTTCCATAGCCCGAGGCTTTCATCAAGGGGACGGCCCATTGCGACAATAGGTGATTGCACAACAAGTGTTTTTCGAAAGTATCGAGAAATTCATTTCTTTTTGCAGTCAATATCGGACCAGAAGCTGGACCCGCCGTATTATTTATTAGGATGTTCAATGTGCTTGGCTGGAACTTGGATTTGATTTTTTCCACAAATGCTACTGAATCGCTGTGGTCTGCTTCGATAAAATAATGGCTTTGAGTTGGGCCTTTCTGCAAAGTTTGCAGAGCTTCTTTAAGCCGATTTTCGTTGCGAGAAACGAGCGTGACATTGGCACCCATATTAGCCAAAAGTTGAGCAGTTGCTAGGCCTATTCCCTTGCTGCTCCCACATACCAAAGCATTTTTTCCTTGAAGATTGATATTCATAGAAAGCTATTCATCGTCATGAAAAGAAGAGACTCCCTTGCCGATATTTGACATGAATCTTACTTCAAAAATTGTATATAGAAAATAGACAATCGCGATGTATAATAAAAACCAATTGTCAACAGGTTTAACCAATTCTCGATAAACAAAAATCAAAGTGGCAGTAAATATCATTTTGACCAGAACACCCAGCATTACTATTTGTATAAATAAGTTCTTATTGGGGCTATTGGCTGCTACTGTACTCAAATAGTACATTAGAACCGTAAAAAGTGTAAAAAAGACAACACAAATCGAGTAAAGCCACCAGATTTCATTCAAAAAGCCTAATATTTCACCTATTTTTAAGACCACTCCAGAGATGATCGCAAGCAGTACTAATATCAATATGAAATTTTTCTTCCGCACCCTATTTGTTATTCAAATCTACAATCAGTTTATAAAAAAATGCTCCGAGGAATAATAGGCACCCCGTTATGCCAAACCATGGAGTTTCAAGCGAAAATAATTTATCCAAAAGATTTCCAAGAAAATATCCAATCCCCAAAGCTGCAACCATCTGCATAGTCATCCCTGCATATTTTATATAGGCTTTGGTAGGACTTGTTTTCATGAAGTAGAACTTGAAAGGACTTTTGGACCATCATTTTTTTATGATTCTCGCTTGATTCATGGAGCAAGTTACATTGAATTTCGCCCCATTGGCGATGATCAAATTTTCAGTAGCAACATCTCCATTGACAATGCCAGTTTCTTTGACCTCCAAAGTAGAAAAAATCTGGATTTTCCCAATGACCATACCTTCGATCACCGCATTTTCTGCTTTCATATCGCCATCAAAAACCCCAGAAGGACCCACGATGACTTTCGCTTTACATATAAGATTGCCTTTAAAGTGACCATCAATTCTGAAATCACTTTCTGCCGTTACATTACCTTCCAAAGTAGCACCTGCTACCAAACTATTCAAGCCATTGGGACTTGTCTTTTGGAGGCTGAATTTCCCATTGGTTGACACCTCTTCCTTTTTCTTTGATCCGAACATACAATTTCTTTTTTTCTAAAGCCTAAATTTAGGTCATTCTCCATTAATATTAATAAAAATATTAGAAAAAATACATTTCGCCCTTAAGAATTATATCCAAAGACGAATTCAGTTGCCTTGAGCATGAAAATTTTACAAAGTTTTACGAATTTCTTACAAACTACAATCTTATAATTAGGATTATTTTTTATTTCAAAATTAAAAGACTTACTTTGGTTTGTAATATATAATATCCTTAATTTGTGTTCAATAATTATATGTATGAATATTATCAAGCGCATTCAAGTATTGTTGGTATTTAACCTAGCTGTTTTTAGTTTGCTCCACGCACAAGCTTTAAGATCTCCCTGGGAGTATTTTGATTATGCCATGGGCTCCAAATTTACTAGACACGACAAAGTTGAGGAGTATATAAAGTACGTCGCAGGGAGCCAGACCAATACCAAGCTAACGAAATACGGTATGACTTATGAAGGTCGCCCTCTATATGTATTGGCCATATCAAGCTTGCCTAACATTCAAAATCTTGAAAAGCACAGGAAAAATAATCTCCAAATAACCAGAGAGGGTAAAAACCAAGATGAAAATGCTCCTGTTATCGTCTGGTTGTCTTACAATGTCCATGGCAACGAAGCAGTTTCTACTGAAGCCGCATTGGAGACTATTTATCAACTGTGTACCAGCAGTGATCCCAAAATAGCACGTTGGCTAGAGAATACCATCGTTATGATTGATCCCTGCTTGAATCCTGATGGTAGAGAGCGTTATGTTCAATTTTATACGCAGACGGTTGGCAATACACCAAATATTGAGAGCTTCACGCGAGAACACGATGAGGGTTGGCCATCAGGGCGTACCAACCATTACCACTTTGACCTCAACAGAGATTGGGCTTGGCAGACCCAAATTGAATCAAAAGCCAGAATATCAGAATACAAAAAATGGATGCCACACGTGCACGTGGATTTTCATGAGATGGGTATCAATTCACCTTACTATTTCGCTCCAGCCGCCGAACCCATGCACGAACAAATCACCAAGTTTCAAAGGGAATTGCAGACTGAAATCGGTCGAAACAATGCGGATCATTTTGATAAAAATGGATGGCTATATTTTACCAAACAAATTTTTGATTTATTCTATCCAAGCTATGGAGATACCTATCCTACATTCAATGGCAGTGTAGGGATGACCTATGAGCAAGGGGGTTCTGGCAGAGCTGGCTTATCAGTATTGAACAATCTTAAAGATACCTTGACCCTGAGAGATCGAATCGAGCACCACGTATCCACCAGCATGGCCACCATCGAGACAAGCTCACTACAGCGTAAAAAAACCATTGCAGCATTTGTGAGTTATTTTAAGTCAGCCCTACTAGGTGAAACCTCACCCATCAAATATTATTTGGTTAAAAACACAAACAAATCTAAGGTTTCAAGTTTTCTCGATTTACTGAGTTCCAACGGCATCCAGTTTGGTTTTTTGACTCAAGATTTAAACAATTTGAATGGTTACGGATATTTAGCTCAAACCAATACCACGGTTGATGCAAAAACGCACGATATTGTTATTCCTACTGGCCAGACTCAGTCACACCTCTTGACAGTTTTGATGGAATCCAACCCGTATCTTAAAGATTCGTTGAGCTATGATTTGACAGCATGGTGCCTTCCTCTTGCTTGGGGTTTGGATGCTTACGCTCTCAAGGGGTCTGTACCGGGGTACACGAAGGAAAAACCAAACGATCGCCTAGAGCTCATGCCTGACAGGCCATTGGTTTATTTATGTCGGTGGGATTGCCATCAAGACATTCAATTTCTAGCGAAGTTGATCGAAGAAGGGATTCACGTTAGTTTTAATGATACCCCGCTTACTCTTGATGGTCAAGAGTTTCCGACTGGGACTCTGATCGTGCATAGAGGGCAAAATACTCAATACAAAAAAGATTGGGATAAATTCATCACCAAGGCTGCCAAAGATTTTGGCGTCAAACTTTTTACTGCCAAGTCAGGTCTAGTTGAAAAAGGTCCTGATCTGGGTTCAGAACAAATTCACTTGATCAAAAAACCAATAGTTGCTTTGATATCCTCAGAGGAAGCAGACCCCAACGCTTTTGGTGAGGTATGGCATTATTTTGACCAGCAACTCGGTTATCCGCTGCATATCATCAATAAGTCAGCGATAGAATACCTCTGGACAAGCGACATAAATACTTTGATTCTTCCAGATGGGCAATATGGTTTTTTAAACGAAGAAAAAACAAAAGAAAAATTCAAGCAATGGATCCGCAAAGGCGGTAAAGTGATCGCCATGGAATCTACCTTGAACCTCCTTGAATCCATGAAGGATTTTGCCATCAAAGCTGCTTCGTCCGATGACCCAGATTCCTCATCAGTAGCCGAACCTTCTTACCACCATGAACCTTATTGTACTAGAATTCGAACCGGCATTTCCAATGAGATCAGTGGAGCTATTTGTCAGGCCAGTATTGATGATTCCCACCCTCTTGGCTACGGCATATCCAAAACCTATTTTACTTTAAAAAAGTCCAGTTCATTATACAAGCCAATCGGTTCTGGATGGAATGTCGGTGTACTCAATAAAACCAAACCCTTGGTCAGTGGTTTTGCTGGCTCAAAATTTATCCCCAAATTAGGCGAAACACTTTTGTTTGGAGTAGAGGATTTTGGCCAAGGCCATGTCGTATATATGGTTGATAATCCGCTATTTAGAGGTTTTTGGGAGAATGGTAAGATGATTTTTGGAAATGCCATTTTTATGGTTGGACAAGACTAATATCATGAAGATTGTCGCCATCGTTCCCGCCAGATACCAATCGACCCGGTTCCCAGGAAAACCTTTGGTTGAAATCCAGGGCGTTTCCATGATTCGAAGGGTTTACACTCAAGTAGTGCAGGCCTCTAGCATTGACCAAGTCATTGTGGCTACCGACGATGAGCGAATATTTCAGCATTGTATCGATTTTCAAATTCCAGTCGTCATGACCAGCCCCAATCATACCTGCGGCACGGATCGAATCGCTGAAGTAGTTGAGTCTTTGGAGGTAGAATTTGTCATAAATGTTCAAGGCGACGAGCCCTTTATCCAGCCCAGTCAGATAGATTTATTGGGCCAGTTTTTACGTTCGAACAAAGACGCCAACATAGCCACACTCTACAAAAAAATAACTGGTGAATCAGAACTTCACAATCCCAATTTGGTGAAAGTCTTAGTCAATGATCTTGGTTTTTGTGCCTATTTTTCTCGCTGCCCCTTGCCCTTCGTGAGGTCAGATCAAGGCCAACCTTGGACGCAACATTTTTCCTATTTCAAGCACATTGGCATGTACGGATTTCACCGCGATACGCTGCTGGAGTTGGTACAGTTGTCGCCTAGCTCGTGGGAACAAGCAGAGTCCTTGGAGCAACTGCGATGGCTTCAAAATGGGTACAAAATACACGGAATCGAAACCCAAATCGAGACCTACGGCATTGACACACCCGAAGATTTGTTGCGCTTTAAAGACGTAAATGCTTGATTTTTATTTTTGGGTGTCACCCTCCCTTCGTCTTGATGACGAGATCGGGTCGGGCTCGCCACGACTTCACTTCGTTTCGGTCACTTCGAGACGCTCCTTCGGAGCTCGTTTTGATCCCTGACACGCTGTGTTTACTTATTTTTTGCTAAATCCCATTTGGAATCTCTTTTTTAAACTCAATATTCTACCTTTGTAGCCATTATATTTGTCATTTCAATCCAAATAAACTATGGAATCCACAGGCGAAAAAAATCTTTATTTACTGGATGGACATGCGTTGGTGTACAGGGCGCACTATTCTTTCATCTCCAGACCATTGATCAATAGCAAGGGTCAAAGCACGGGTGCCATTCAAGGATTTATTCGATTTATTTGGGAGATCATCAACAACAAAGACCGAAAGGCAACCCACTTAGCGGTGTCATTTGATTTGCCTGGGCCGACATTTAGACATAAGATGTACGAACCATACAAGGCACACAGAGATGCACAGCCCGAAGACATAACCTTCGCTATCCCTAAGGCTTATGAAATCCTAGAAGCCATGAATATTCCTGTCATTGCTTTGGATGGCTTTGAAGCAGATGACGTCATTGGTACGATAGCTAAAAAGGCTGCTCGGAAGGGTTTTAACGTTTTTATGGTTACTCCAGACAAGGATTACGGACAGTTGGTTGAGGATACGATATTCCATTATAAGCCAGGACGAGCAGGAGGCGATATCGAGATTCTAGGGGTTAAAGAAGTTTGCGAAAAATGGGGCATCAAGCGCATCGAACAAGTTATTGATTTCCTAGGATTACAAGGAGATGCCGCGGATAATATTCCTGGCATTCCAGGGGTCGGAGAGAAAACAGCCGCAAACTTGCTACAACATTACGATACCATAGAGGATATCATCGCCCACGCAGACCAACTCCCAGGAAAGTTGAAAGACAAGGTAAAAGACAATGCAGAATTAGGTCTTTTATCCAAGAAATTGGCAACCATTGACATCGATGCACCCATAGATTTTGAAGAAGAAAAATATCCCATCGAGGGCATAGACTACGAAAAGCTTTCTGTTATTTTCAAGGATCTAGGGTTTAGAACGCTACCTACATCCATCATAGGTAATAAGGTGAAGGCTTCACCTGCAGAAGAAATCCAATTGGACCTTTTCGGGGAGCCAGTCAAATCCGAAGAAAAGAAACCGGCACCTACACCAAAGTTTGAACTCCCTCAACACATTTCTGCTGAAAAAAACATTGAAAACACCGCCCACACATACCATTTGGTGAATAGTGAACAAGAGTATATTTCCCTAGCAAAATCACTTGCTGAGGCCTCTTATATCTGCCTAGATACAGAAACTACCCATATCGACGCCAATATCGCTGAATTGGTAGGATTATCATTTAGCACTAAGCCAAAAGAAGCCTATTACATACCATTTCCTGAGGATCGTGAGGGTACTTTGGCCATTTTACATCATTTTAAATCCATTTTGGAAAACCCCGCCATCGTCAAAATAGGACAAAACATCAAGTACGATGCCATCATCCTCAAGTGGTACGGCATAGGACTCAAAGGTAGATGGTTCGATACGATGATTGCTCACTATCTTTTGGAGCCAGATCTCAGGCACAATATGAATTATCTCTCCGAGACTTATCTACACTACCAGCCTGTTTCTATTGAGAGCCTTATTGGAGCCAAAGGCAAAAATCAGGGAAATATGAGAGACGTTCCGCTCGAAAAGATAAAGGAATATGCGGCGGAAGATGCAGACATTACTTTCCAATTGTTCGAGTATTTTAAGCCTCAATTGCCCAAAGAAAATCTCCAAAAAATCTTCGATGATATCGAAGCACCTTTGACTAAGGTTCTCGTTGATATGGAGTATGAAGGTATTAGAATTGACCCGAATATTTTACAAAAACAATCTAAAGAATTAGAGCAAAAAATAAATACTGTAGAAAAAGAAATATACCAACTCGCTGGAGCCAAGTTTAATATCAGTTCTCCACGTCAGGTAGGAGATCTGCTTTTCGACCACATGAAAATTCCCTACAAAGGAGTAAAAACCAAAACGGGTCAATACGTTACCGATGAAGGAAAATTGGAAGAATTGGCGGCAGAAGTGCCTATCGTTGCCCATATCTTAGAGTATAGGATGTTGGCAAAACTCAAATCAACTTATGTCGATTCACTGCCTCTTTTGATCAATCCCAAAAGCCACAGAATACACAGCAGCTTCAATCAAGCTTTGGCTGCTACTGGAAGGCTTTCCTCCAATAATCCAAATCTTCAAAATATACCCATTAGGACACAAGAGGGCCGAAAAGTCCGAGAGGCCTTTGTCCCTAGAGATGATTCTCACGTTTTATTGTCGGCGGATTATTCACAGATAGAGCTTAGATTGATTGCTGAGATTAGCAAGGATGCGGCTATGTTGGATGCTTTTATAAAAGGGTATGATATCCACACAGCCACGGCCGCTCGAGTTTATAATGTTCCATTAGACCAAGTCACTTCCGACCAACGTAGAAATGCCAAAACGGTCAATTTCTCCATTACCTATGGAGCTGGAGCTACCAACCTTTCTAAGCAATTGGGAATCAAACGGGCGGAAGCAAAGGAATTGATCGACCAGTATTTTATTCAGTACGCTGGCTTGAAAAAATACATGGACTCAACCGTCGAATTTGCTAGAAACCATGGATACGTAGAGACGCTTTTGGGACGAAGGAGAATACTTAGGGATATTGATTCTCGAAATGCACTGGCTAGGGCAGGAGCGGAGCGAGTTGCTATCAATACGCCTATTCAAGGCACAGCAGCGGACTTGATAAAAATTGCCATGATCAATATTCATCGCAAATTTGAAGAGAAAAAAATTCAATCAAAGCTAGTCCTTCAAGTGCACGATGAATTAATTTTTGACGTACTTTCTACCGAACTCCAAAAGGTCATGACCATCGTGGAGCATGAAATGAAACACGCAATCCCAGGCTTAAAAGTCCCAATAGAAGTGGGCATGGGCGTTGGTAAAAATTGGTTAGAAGCCCATTGATTTTACATCAACGGCTTAAATAAAATATTGAATTTATAGATTAAAAAATTACTTTTGCCCGTATCCTACGATACAGGTTTCTTTTTGTCTATTTATTTGTCCTGAAGAGGTAAAATATTCTATTAGAAAAATATAAATACCTCCTCTTGCCTTGACTCCTTCTTCTAGTGTACCATCCCAAACATATTGACCGCTACTTCCTAGCAATTCCCCTGCCACCAATGTACTTACGCGTCGACCAGCGGCGTCATAGATATGAATATTACACTTGGTGTTTGGGTCCATGTCCTTATAATCTATCAATAAGAAATCCTTTATGCCATCTTCATTGGGCGAAATGGATTTATCAGACAGGCTAAATTTGTTTCCTCCTGAAGCCCCAGCCGCTCTGAACTGGCTGTTTTGATAGGTTGGAGTCCCATATCCAACAGAGGATGCCGCCGAATGCCAATTATGCTCGGATTGGGTAGGAGCAGTAGGCGATATCCTTTCTAGACTTACCCCATTCTCATCTTTCAACAAGGGATAATGCCATGCATCTGTATAGTTTACACTGTCTAGAATGATTGATTGTAAAAAAGTGGTTGTATAAAGCGTTATATTATCTCCTTTATCGTCCCAAGTCGGTAAATCAATTTGGTATAGAAATTCTGGATTTTTTACGGTGTATTGATTTTTTACTTGGGTGGGATTCTCTGTGAAAACAGCAAAATCACCCGGCAATATCAATTTTTTTATTTCAATAGATTTAATATCTTCAAAGCCTGGCTGCACATTACCGATATTCAACTTGCTCATGTCGATGATCTTGTTGGAAATATTTAGAATTTCTACATAATCATAGCCTCCTGTTACAGGATTGGCCAATATTTCATTGATAATCAAATCTTTAGCTGCAGCCTCTGATGGCAATCCAAATTTAATCTCCTGATTAGATTGATTTGCAGTTCCCACACAGTCTTTCAAACTCACTTTTAGCGATCCAACATAAACTTGATTGGGTGATAGTGATGAATTCAAAATTACGGAAGCCACTTTTTTCGTAGGATCCAAATTGATCGCTTGAACATTGAGTGAAGGATTGAAACTGATATCCGAAATATTGAATTCTAGTAATGCCTTGTCGAACACTATCTCCAAATTGGTCGCATCTATTGGGAAGATACTCAGGGCTTGGGGACCAATGGCGTTCGAAGTGTTTACAAAGACTGAATTTTGAGTGCCAGGAGTTCCACCTCGCAAATCATTCGAAGCGGTCCAGTTGACATCTCCTGTACAAGGTTCATTTGGGTTTATCATTTCTAGAGACCAACCACCTTCTTTTTTGGCTGTGCTTGGATACCAAGTATCCGAATAATTGACGATATGAATAGGTATATCCAAATTATCGACCAACATGATTTCTTTACCACTATTTGTCAAACTTAAAAAATCAGATATCGGCAGACAATATCCAAAATTGCCAAGTAAAGCCCTTTTGTCAGCGGCACAAAGAATGATATACTCTCCTGGTTTCATGATGTATGAAGGCATGGGGATATCTTTGGTGACGTCCTTAAGTCTTAGTTGGCTGAGGTCTAAATTTTTATTTGATCTATTCAGTATCTCTATATATTCCGCATCAGGAAGGCCAATAAGAGGCGTCGGGTCCGCCATTATTTCGTTTATCACGATATCAAAGGGCTGCGTAACTCCAATATTAACATAAGAAAATGGTTTCGTTTGGCTGTTTGTGCGATTTCCTGCTAAATCCCTCATATTGCTGACCGTCAACTGATAATTTTCTCCACTGACAAAACCATTGGCAAAGGTCAAAACCACGGTCCGTAAATCTGGATTTAAAACAGCATTGCTAGGATTTCCTATGCCTTTATCCACCGAATAATTGCTCACATTGTTAGCGTCACTTCCTTGGATGCTTTCATCAAATATCAACCTCAGACTGTTGTTAGAAAGTGTAGATACACTCAAAAGGCTTGGCGGAGTGACATCTGGCTCCAGTTTCCTGAGTTTTATATTGTCAAAGTAAAATCTATTTTTGTTGGAAAGGGTATAATTGCAGTAAATTCCAAAATAACCATTCACCCCAAGATATGTGGCATCACTCACGCTGAATTCAAATGCATAATTCGTGCCTCCAGTATAGTCCGCGTATAATGTCCATTCAGCAGCAGCATTGCGTACGACCCGAACATTTGCGACCGCTGACGTACCTCCCATGGTACCTAATGTAGCTTTTTTGAGGAAAACCTTGGTCGTACCATCTTGTCGATATAGCGACAATGCGTCGTTTGAGCCAGTTTCTCCGACTTCCAAAAAATACCCCTGAGTATTCGTGAGATCGGTTCCTGCCGCTTGTAGATATATTCGTCCACCATTGGATGATGATGGTGAAAAATCATATTTCATGTAGAATTCCCAAACATTGCTGTCTCCAATCGCTACTTGGGTATATAACTTGGATATGCCTGCAGCTGCTGCATTTAGTTGTAATTCTTTGTTTGTATTGACGATAAAATCAGCCGTATTTCCATCCCATACAGGGTTGGCTGTAAAATTTCCGTCTGAAAAATCTTCCGTTACCTGCGCCATTCCTAATTGGCACAAAAACAAAAGCCCAATTACTTGACAAATAATTTTCATAGAACTTCAATGATTAATACCTTTGTAAAAAATTTTACGTTTAGAAATTAAATGTACACAAGTATTTTCAAATTTTTCAATTTAATATTTTAAAAAAACACAAAAAATGAAAATTGCAGTCGTCGGTGCTACTGGATTGGTAGGTGGAGCTATTTTAAGAGTATTGGAAGAAAGGAAATTTCCAGTAACAGAGTTGATACCCGTCGCATCCGAGCGATCCATTGGTTCTACCATCCAATTTAAAGGCAATCCCATCACGGTTGTGGGCTACGAAGAAGCCATCGCTAGACAGCCCCAGATAGCCATATTTTCTGCGGGTGGAACCACCAGTCTAGAGTTGGCCCCGAAATTCGCAGAGGCTGGAATTACCGTCATTGACAATTCGTCCGCATGGCGCATGGACCCTACCAAAAAACTCATTGTCCCCGAAGTCAATGCCAATGTCCTAACCAAAGAAGATAAAATCATCGCAAACCCCAATTGCAGCACCATCCAGATGGTCGTCGCCCTAAAGCCGCTCCACGACGCTTACAATATCCAAAGAGTGGTGGTTTCGACCTATCAATCTGTGACGGGTACTGGCAAGAAAGCCGTGGACCAATTGATGGATGAAAGAAAGGGAATCATGGACGGCCCAAGGGCTTATGCGCATCCGATCGACATGAATATCCTCCCACATATAGATTCGTTTTTGGAGAATGGATATACCAAGGAAGAAATGAAAATGATCAACGAAACTCAAAAAATCCTAGGCGACAAGTCTGTCCAAGTGACCGCTACGACGGTGCGAGTCCCTGCGATGGGAGGACATTCTGAAGCTGTCAATATACAGTTCAGCCGCGATTTTCACCTCAAAGACATCGTGGACATCCTTCAAAAGGCGCCTGGTATCACCGTCCAAGATGACGTCCAAAACAATCTCTATCCGATGCCCATTACTGCACAAGACAAGGATGATGTTTTCGTGGGAAGGATTCGACGCGATGAGAGCCAGCCGAACACCTTGAACCTGTGGATCGTCTCAGACAATCTTCGCAAAGGTGCGGCTACGAATGCGATTCAAATCGCAGAATACATTCTCGAAAGCGATTTGCTGTAGATATTTTTATACAAGATTTTTCAGGGCGCATCCCTCCTCGTCATTGAGACGAAATCGGGTCGGGCCATTCATGGCTTTGGTCTCTACGAGACTCATGTCACTATTCAGCGACATGACCATTACTGTCCCTTGCGCAGGCTGATTTAAATTCCACAAAACGTCGAAATATTATTTTGATATTTTGTTTTTAGAACACTAAAAATTACTTTTTGTATTTTTTAATTTTTTTTGCTTTTGCCTATTAAGCCAAGTGTTTTAAGGTTTTTTTTTTGGGTTTGGGTTTTGGCCGCCCCCTCTTCGGTTTGGTGCCCAAAAAAATTATCTCTTGACATATTTTTTTTCTTTTGAGGTGATTATTATGGAGGCCAAAATCTTATTCAGTTCTTGAATGTCGAGTATGATTGAATTGTATTGAGCTTTTTCTAAATATTCCGACTGAAATATTAATTCCAACCAATATTCAGTCTCGTTTGCTTCTTTTTGAGCAATTGCCAATTTATGGATAAAGTCAGCAGTACTTTCAGCGTGTTCAGCTTCCCTTACCAAAGCTCCCACAGCAGTTCCACTTCTCAATAATTGTTTACTCAAAACAAACTCCTTTTTTTCAATCAAAAGTTTATTCAATTTCACAATTCGTAGCGCAAAAGCAAAACTTTTATCCTTAATTATATTAGGTTTCTTCCCTCCCATAAATCACAATTCAAAATTCCCAATTCATAATTCACCATTCACAATTCATAATTCATAATTCAAAAATTCACCATTCCCAATTCATAATTCAAAAATTCACAATTCACAATTCATAATTCACCATTCCCAATTCACCATTCATAATTCAAAAATTCACAATTCACAATTCACAATTCATAATTCAAAAATTCACAATTCACAATTCATAATTCAAAATTCACAATTCATAACTCATAACTCAAAAATTCCCAATTCACAATTCATAATTCATAATTCACAATTCACAATTCATAATTCATAATTCAAAAATTCATAATCCAAAAATTCCAAGCTTTTCATTCTTTTTTCCAAGCGGGAATCAACCCACGCAAGCCCATATCCACCACGTTTTCAAAAGAGCCAGGATCCACGTCCCATTTTCCATTGGCATTCGTATCGACCCACTCAAAACTCTTATTGACCGAAAGATTCATAGTGACGACGATATTTTGAGTTTCATTAGAGTTGATGGTGAGTTTTTCTGCAAATTTGCCAGTGACCACACAAGAGCCAGCAGGGATGGGCGAGCTAGCGAATAAAGGATTGGGCACGGTAGTGACGCCCTCAGGACTTTGTCCAGATAAGACACCTGCTAGGCTTTCAAATCCCCAGTAGCCTTGCTTTCTATTGGCATTGACGGTTAGTAATTGATTTTTTACCTTGTGTTCGGTTATGTAAGTATTGAACCCTACGAAGCTGGCTATGGTGCCCGTATAGGGTTGTCCTAGATAGTGAAATTGCACGTCATAGTTTTGATAGGAGAGGGACAATCGTACCCACTCATAGTCTCCTGGAGTGATTTCGCTTAGAGGAATTTCCAAGAATATTTCTCCAGGCTTCTTGATGATAGATTTTGAGAAGTCGATAGCACTGGCGCCTCCTTGAGTGGTCTCAGGAGCGTGATAGACCACATGGCCTTTACCCAATTGTGTAAATGCGTTTGGAGCTAATTCTAAGTAATGGGCTGATATGCCATTGAAGGAAGGATTTTGCCCTGCATTGCCAGCAGGAATCGTTGCTACATTGCCAATATTGCCCAGACGAACTTGGTTGGGATCTACTGCCAATTTTACGATGAGCTTTGGTTGGACGATCGGATCTTCTTTCTTGGTACAAGCAGTAACCAAAAGAAGCATTAAGAATGGAATTAAGCTGAATTTTTTCATAGTGATTTCTTAACTAGGTTAGAGTGAAATTTATTGTATTTTCTCTTTCAAAAAGTAGTTTTGTTGTCAATACAGGTGCGTCAGGGATCGGACCAATCACCGAAGGTGAGTCAGTATGACCGCAGCGCAGCGCAGTTGGGAAGTAGCCCGACCCTTCTTTAGAAGGGAGACGCCATCATAAAAATACATCAATTACGCCATTTTTATGGGCTTATGATTTGGTTATTTCAAGAGCTTGATGGTGCTTGATTTTCCTTTTTGATTGGTGATTTTTACGAGATAAATCCCAGGTAAAAGATCTGAGCCAATGTTCGAGTAGCCTTGATTTTGGGACAAAATTTCACTGCCAACTTGTACTCCCGAAACAGACAATATTTCGAGATTGCCCGAATTGCTATCGGCTCCGAGTGCATATTCTAATACCGTCTTATCCTTGTGATAAAGTAATTTCAAGCTCGGATCTAGAAGAGTGGAAGCGTTTGCACGGATTTGGATAGGTCGAAGTACGACATTTTTTGTAAGCAAACTATCGTTGAATAAATCGACATCGATTTGGAGTGGAAAATAACCACTCTTCTCATAAGTAACTGAGTATGTGCCACTTATACCAATTCCTGTTTTGTAAATTCCTTGTCCGTTCGAAACTCTTTGCCCAACAGATGGGTGATTTATGGAAACTTTGACATCGGATAACAAAGCCCCAGTAATCGAATCGGTCACTTTGCCTTCAAGCCAACATGCATGCTTATATTGTGGTGTAAAAATCCAAAGCCCACCTTCGATATCAGATGCTATGAGATTGCCCGAAGGGAAGTAAGGATATACGCCCCAAACGCCATGATAGCCCCCTTCATTGACGAGATACGTGTCGTAGTGAGCTACTTCGATTAGGTTGTCTGGGTGTTTTCCATCGATGACGCTGATGCCATCTGTATAATATGCGGTCACGATAAAATCATCTCCGACGACATGAACATTGTGTGGTACTACTTCCGTGTTTTTGGTCTCATTGCGCCAAAATTTATCTACGTTGAATATATTGTTGAGGTTTTGGATATCGTAGGAACCAACGGGCAGATTGACAGGAATCTCTTCCGTTGTGAAAAGATGGGTTTGGCTGTTGTTGGTCCATGCATTGTGCGAATATCCATTGTTGAGGGTAATATTTGCTAGAAAATAGGTGCTGTCCTTTTTTGCGATATTGTAGATATTGACCCCTGCACCGCCGCAAGAGGCATAAAGTCTATCGCCGATGGCATAAGAATCGTGACAATAAGGCCCATTTATCTTACCAATAACTGTTGGATTGGTCGGATCTGGCTTTGTGTCTAGTATCACAGAGGCGCCTCTGGTAGAATTGCCTCCACCATTTAAGTATAAAAATCCATTTTCGTCGTTGGTTATGGTATGTCCTTTTCGGTAAGTTGAACTTACTCCAGGTACGGTAAAGTCCATGTTTTTAGACCAATTGACGGTGTCTGGCAATGTAGCCAATGAGATAATCTGGATAGCAGGTCCTGCTTCCGAAGTTACGTAGCAATACTCGCCAATTACCTTCATCTCTCGCCACTGACTGTTGTTGCCTCCTATGAAACCTTTTTTGATCGGGTTGGTCGGGTTGGTTATATCGTAAATTAAGGTGCCAGATTCGACACCGATGATGGCATATTCTTTTCCGTGAGCGGAATATCCCCAACATGAACTCGAAGCTTCGTTGTATGGAATATGTGCCTTAAGTGTGAGATTCAACTGTGCGAAAATAAAAGAAGGAATTGCGGATATCAGTACGACCAATATCTTAATGGATGGACTTTTCAACGTAAAAAATTTATTTTTTAAAAAAAATTATTCGATATTTAACAAAGCTGGATTCATACCCATTGAAGAAAATCCACCATCGTGGAATAAATTTTGCATGGTGACCATCCTGGTCAAGTCTGAAAACATAACCACACAATAGTCAGCACAAGAACTGGCGTCTGCATTGCCCAAAGGGGACATTTTGTTGGCGTATTCAAAAAATTCCTTGAATCCTTTGACTCCGCTGCCAGCTGTCGTCCAAGTAGGTGATTGGCTGATGGTGTTTACTCTAACTTTTTTATGGGTGCCGAGATGATATCCAAAGCTTCGACCGATGGACTCCAAGAGTGCTTTGGCGTCAGCCATCTCATTATAATCTGGAAAAATCCTTTGAGCTGCGATATAGGTCAATGCCAACACGGATCCACCTTCATTCAGGGCATCTAGCTTAAGGGCTGATTGCATAAGTTTGTGGAAAGATAGGGCAGAAATATCCATGGTTTTTTGCATCCACTCATAATTGAGGTCTGTATAATCTTTTCCTTTTCTAAGGTTTAGGGACATACCGATAGAGTGGAGAATGAAGTCGATTTTGCCTCCAAAATGCTCCATGGATTTGGTCAAGAGATTCTCAAGATCTTCGACAGAAGTAGCATCGGCAGGAATGATGGGTGCATTGATTTTATCGCCCAGTTGATTGATGACCCCCAACCTCATAGCTACGGGTGCATTGGTCAGGACAATGGAAGCACCTTCTTCGTGACATTTTTCGGCAACAAGCCAAGCAATACTTTGGGTATCTAAAGCCCCAAATATTATTCCTTTCTTACCTTTTAAAAGATTATATGACATACAAATTTATATTTAGCATGCAAATATAAAGGTTGTTGACCAAAAAATATGAAAAAATAACGAAGCGAAGTGGAGTCTTATTGCAACTTAAGCAAAGCGGTTTCTACTTCACGGATATAATCCTTAAATTCAGGTGCATGAGTAGAAGTATTTAAATCAATGGACCACTTTTTTACAACGCCATTAACTCTTGATTCGAAGAATAAACCACCCACTTGACCAACATCTGGGTTACCAAATTTCTTATTTGGATTTTCGTTCAAGTAAGTAGGAAAAGAGCTTTTTACATTTTGGCAGATTTGGATAAGGTCTAAGCCCATAGGCTCAGCGATAAAGGAGTAGTTGGCGCCGTCGAATGTATCCATACGATCTCTATATGCGATGGCATTTTCGACTTTATAAAAAGCAGCACAATCACCAGAACAATTAGGGTAAAGTTTGCCGAAAATAAAATAATCAGATTCAAACTTTACTTCGTCAGGTCTGCACGTAGCGAAAGCAAGTAATATAAAAATAGCAAAAATTGAACTCTTCTTCATGTAAATTTTATTAAATTAGTACACTAAAACTCCTAATAATTATTTTATGAGACTAACAATTAGCATTAAAGATACATGAATATGGAATACCGCTGCTTAGTTTACATTTTTTATTACTAGAAAAAACAGGAATTTTTAAAAAATATCTTTTCATAAATACGTGGATAATTTTAGAATTAATATTTTTACATATGAAAAATTCTTAGGGTAGGATATCGCATATTTTTAATATTTTTTTCCAAATCGATATTTTAGACATTCTAAAAAATTATATCGTGTTGGGATTATTTCGTTAAAGTTATATTAAACTCGAAAGAAAAAAAGTGGTTTATAAAAATAAAACAGAAATTTGCCCTTGTTTTATTAGAAGTTCAAATATCATAAACTTAGTTAGTACACAATATGAAGCAGATTTTTATCTTCCTTAGTTTCATTTTGCTCATTGGCAAAATACAAGCAAATTCTTTTCCACAAGACACCACACCAACCTATGATCCCTACAAGTTGGTTGTCAAGGCTAATAACTATAAAGAAAAGCAAATTGTACTTGCCTTTTATGCAGGTGAAAATCAATATGTTTTCGACACAACTGAGGTAAATGCTCAAGGCCTTTTTGTATTTGAAGGAAATAAAAAAAATATGAAACCGGGTATCTATATGATCATTACATTGCCCGATAACAAGTTCATCCAGGTGTTGATAGATCAGAAAAATAGGAAGTTTACCGTCGAATTCGATGCATCGGACTTGAATAAGCCAGTAAAAGCAAAAGGGTCCCCTGAAAACGAAGCATTTTATGCCTATTTGACTTTCCTTGCTGACAAAAATGTTCTTGCTGACACTACCAGAAAAATGCTGGCTGCTGAGAAAGATGAGGCGAAGAAAAAGAAATATGAAAAAATTCTGAAAGATCTCGATACCGAAGTAAAAGCCTTCCAAGAGAAGGTCTTTAAGTCCCCTTCCAATCCTTTTTTAACAAAAATATTGAAATCTAGCAATGAACCCGTTGTTCCTACTTTTGAAGGGCATCCAGATACAGTCCAGTTGCGCCGCTACTTGTATTATAAAGAGCATTATTTTGACAATATAGATTTAGGTGATTCTGTGATGTTTCGCACGCCCACACTTCACCAAAAAGTGAATTTTTATATTGAAAAACTGACTCCAGTACACCCCGATTCATTCGCTTTGTCTGTGGATAGAATCCTAAAACTGATGGAGCCATCCAAGGAAACTTGGCAGCACTATGTTTTCTATTTTACCAATTATTTTTCAAAGTCAAAATATGTCGGTATGGATGCCGTGGTGGTACACTGCACTGAAAATTACTTGATGAGTCCTAAAATGGCTGGTGCGCTGAATGCTGAAAAAGCTAAAACATTCATTGATGATGTGAAGAGAAGTAAGATGACGCTAATAGGTAAAATCGCACCGAATATCGTGATGTTTGACAAGAATAAAAAGCCAGTAGCACTGCATGATATCCAGTCTCCTTATGTTGTGATGATATTTTGGAAACCTGACTGTGGGCATTGTCAGAAGACTATGCCGGACGTGCCGGGTATTCAAGAAAGATTATTGAAAAAAGGAGTAAAAATATTGTCTATATGTGGACAATCTGGCGACAAAGAATCGGACTGTTGGAAATTCGTAGAAGAAAAAAATCTCGGAAGCTTATTGAATGTTTCGGACAAAGATGGATACTCTAATTACTCGTACTATTATGATCTGAGAGTGACGCCAAAAGTATTTATTTTGGACTCCAAAAAAGAAATAATTTCATCGAAGATCGGCGTCGAACAGATAGAAGAAGTGATGGAAAATCTGATAGAATACAACAAGAAGAAGGAGGAAGAAAAAGCCTCAGGTAAATTTTAACAAAAAGAAATTAGCTTTTGGAAGAAGGACTTAGCATCACGACGCCCGCCTTACTTTTTTCGGCGACATCGTTCATATTGATGAGTTATACCACTCGATTTTTAGCACTGGCGAACGTCATCAGAAAATTATGTGACGACTATGCTTCAGATCCCTCTGAGATTTTATTATTTCAGATAAAGATCTTGGACAAAAGGATAAACTACGTTCGATTGAGCCAACTTATATGCATAGGCAGCCTTTTCGCTGGTGTATTCAGCATGTTGGTTATTTATTTTCGACATGTGACAGCGGGATTTATTTTCTTTGGAATTTCAATGGCATTTCTGCTCGTGTCATTAATTTTCGCAGGATTAGAAATCAATATTTCTTCGGATGCTTTAAAAGTGCAAATAAAACAAACCATAAAACATTAGAGATTAAACCATCTTTGGCTCAAGAGTTTGATGGGTAGGATTTGTATAAAAAAGAAAATTCTTATCTTGTGTTAAAAATGGGATTATGAGTGAATTTTTGAAAAAACTAAAAGGGCTTTTTGTGGAGGAAGTCCCAATGGATCAAGGCAGTACTGCAACACCTCCGTCCATAGAAACTAAATCTAAGGAAATTCCAACGAAATCTAACGTACCAAACCAATCGGTCCCCCAAACCCAGCCATCCAGTCCTGCTAAAACATACAAAGGCAATGAATCTTTTGATGAAATATTGTACCAAGCGATGGAGAAAGCCAATCAAAGTGGGTTCGACTATCTCGAGTTCAAACAGTCTTTGAAATCGCTCCAAAATATGGGTATGACAGATGAAGTAAAGTATAAATCTGCATTCGCTATGGCCCAAACCATGGGTGTTCAAAAACAGCCTTTATTGGACAGTGCGGCTCATTATATACAAGTATTGGGCAATGAAGAAAGTGATTTTTCAAAAGCCCTCCAAAAGCAAATCAATGAACAAATAGACCTCAAAAAAACGCAAATTCAAGCCGAACAAAATAATTCAGATCAAAAGCTCAAAACCATCGCAGAACTTACCAAAGAAATAGAACTTCATAAGGTGGAAATCGAAAAACTCACCAAACAAATGGCAGAAGTCAGTTCAAAAATAGAAAATACTAAAGGGCAGTTTAATTCCGCATATCAACAGTTGGTAGGACAAATCCAAGCAGATATCGAAAAAATGAAACTTTATTTAGCCTAAAAGGCTTATTATGTCTTGAAAATTAAATTGAAAATCTGATATTTATCTATTAATTTTGTGAAAATTACGCTTGACTGAATTCTTGATTAACTTTACAATTAACCAACTAATAATATGGAAATAGAAAATTATAAACCTAAATCATTTTGGGAAAGACCAGAAGGAGTAACAGGTGGTATATTTGGTTTGGCTATTCTCGGTTCACTGGGATACATCCTATACAAAGCGTTACCATATTTGGTCAGCATAGCTGAAAACTCCCTGTACCTTGGTTTATTGCTCACAGGATTGGCTGCCTTGCTTTATGTTATTTTTGATCCTAAAATGCGTAATTTAATTTGGTACATCTATAAATCTATCATGCGTTGGATTACAGGTCTTTTCGTTCAGATAGATCCAATCGGGATATTAAAAACTTATATCGAAACCCTTGAGGACAATCTTAGCAAAATGAATGTTCAAATCTCCAAATTGAAGGGTCAAATGTATAAATTGAAGGATTTGATTCGCCAAAATGAAAAACAAATCCAAAATAATCTAACCATGGCAAGCCAAGCTAAAGAGACCGATAAGCAGGCCATGATGATCCTAAAATCTAGACAGGCTGGCCGTTTGCAAGATTCAAACATGAAGCTAGACGACTTGTATAAGAAAATGGAAATCTTGTACCGTGTGCTGACCAAGATGTACGAAAACAGCGAAATTCTTAAAGAAGACATCAAAGATCAAGTTCAAGTAAAAGAAGTGGAGCGCAGTGCGATCAGAGCTGGACATAGTGCTATGAAAAGTGCCATGAACATCATTTCTGGCAATAAAGATCAAAGATATATGTTCGATATGGCTATGGAAGCTATTACAGATGATGTGAGCCAAAAGATAGGAGAGATGGAGCGATTCATGGAAATGTCAACGAACTTTATGGACTCTGTGGACCTCCAAAATGGCGTATTCGAGGAAGAGGGAATGAAAATGCTAGAAATGTGGGAAAAGGAAGGAGCTTCTTTACTTTTGGGCAATCAAAAGCAAGAAATTATAAAAGAATCCGATGGAAATTTGGATTTAAATACCCCTTTGCCGATGCTTGAAAAATCTAGCAACCATAAGAATCAATACGATAGCTTTTTTGAATTTTAATAATTTATAAAAAAAATATACAAAACATGGGATCGAGATTAACACCACTTTCCAGAATATTGATCGTCATCGGGATAGTTGCTGGGGCTTATTTTGGTGGAAGATACCTCCTGAATAATACAAGTTTTGGAGAAAAAATAAAAAGCCAAAGTACCAGCAGTTCTAGTGCTAATGATGACGAGGGCAGCAGTAGTGATGATAAAGACGTCATAAAAGTTGGAGTCGTTACCTGGCCGGGATATGCGGGTGGACAATACTTTAATGAAGGCTTCAAGGCCAATACGAATTCGAGATATTTCAAGGATTATGGATTCAAAGTAGAATTCAAAGTGTTGGATGACTTCGAAGCGTCTAGAGCGGCTTGGAAGAAAGGAGACGTAGATTTACTCTGGTGTACAATAGACGCTTTGCCGACAGAAATGGCAGCATTGGCTGATTTTGAGCCTAAAGTAGTATTCCAAGCGGATTGGTCCAGAGGAGGTGATGCCGTAGTAGCTCGCAGGGGCATCCAAAAAGTTGCGGATCTAAGGGGTAAAAAAATTGCTGTTGCAGAAATGACGCCTTCGCATTCTTTTTTACTGTGGCTGTTAGAGGCAGGTGGATTGTCGGTTAAGGATGTTCAAATAGTGCCTCAGCCCAATGCCATAGATGCTGCAAGTGTATTCAAGAGCCAACAAGTAGATGCCGCAGTAGTATGGAGTCCAGACGATGCAGATTGTGTAAAATCTGTTCCTGGTGCTAGGATTTTAGAAAGTACAAAATCAGCAAGTAATATCATAGCAGATGCTTTTATCGCTAAGAAATCATTCGTAGATTCACACGAAACCAAGCTTCAACAACTGTATGAAGGATGGATGCAAGGGGCGGCTGAGATCAATAGCAGCGATGTCAATAAACGAAAGGCTGCCAAGATTTTATCACAAGCATTCGATGGTTTTACCGAAGCAGATATGTATTCAGCGCTTGGCAATGTTAGATTGGCTACGCATGGCGACAATAAGAATTTTTTTGGACTAAATCCAAGTTATAAAGGCGTGAAGGCCGAAGAACTTTATACTAGAATGGCTGATGTATATAAAGGGCTTGGGTTTGCTCAAGGCAAGGTACCAAGCTGGCGACTTGCAAGTAATCCGATAGCTATCAGCAGTACAGATTTGGCTGGAGTTAGTCATCAAGCAGAAGGGCAAAAGTCATTCGCTACCATAAGTCAAAATGAGGCTGCAGACAAAGAAGCTGTTGCCACAAAGCGTGTATCCATCACATTCCGATCTGGAGAATTTGCTTTGGATGAAAATGCGAAGTACATCGTCGATAAAGAAATGGTTTCCATCGCCAAAGCTTTTTCAAATGCTAGAATCAGGATAGAAGGAAATACAGACAATGTGGGCAATAGAGAATCCAATTTGTCGCTTTCTCAAAAGAGAGCACAGTCAGTGGCCAACTACTTGATTGGTACTTATGGAATGCCTCGGAATAGATTTATTGTGATAGGAAATGGTCCTGATAATCCAGTAGCAGATAATGCGACGGATGCAGGAAGGAATAAGAATCGAAGGACTGATTTTGAATTGATAAGTGAATAGGATCTAAATCCAGCCATCATAGTGGGATAGGGATAGGAAGGATATGGTCTCATCAAATCCATAGATGTGATGAGACCGAAGCGAAGCGAAGTCCTGGATAGCCCGGCCGCTGGATGGATGAAATCCATAACGCGGATCCCCATAAAAAAATAATTATGTTAGAACTCAGAGGTAAATTAGATAAAAACACCAGTTTGTACCTTGGTATCCTTGGGGTTGTTTTATTTATCGCGGTATGGTGGGGCTTGGCGGAGTCATTTGCGACGTACAAATCGCCCGAGGATATGGTCCTGGCGGGGTTGGTGGATTCGACGGCCTTGGACTCGCTCAAGAAAGTAAATGCGATGGGGCAGAAGGTTTATCCGCTGCTTCCGAGGCCCGATAAGGTGTTCAAGTCCTACGCAAGTTTATGGCAGGACGATCAATTGTGGCACCATACTTTGAGGTCAATTTGGTTGAATTTAAAAGGCTATTTTTGGGCTATAATCATAGCGATTCCCTTGGGTTTTGTGATTGGTTTATTCCCTGTATTTAGGGGATTGTTCAGTAAGCAAGTGGACGCATTGAGATACTTACCATTATCGGCTCTGACGGGCTTGTTCATAATCTGGTTTGGGATAGAAGATCAAATGAAAATTGCCTTTTTGGCATTCGGTATATTGGTTTATTTGTTGCCAGTCGTCGTCCAAAGGATCGATGAAGTCGATGACGTGTATGTAAAGACACTACACACGTTGGGTGCGAGGAACTGGGATACTATCAAGCAAGTTTTTATACCTGCTGTAGGGTCAAAATTGATAGATGATATCCGTGTGTTGACTGCAATATCATGGACGTATATCATCATCGCCGAATTGTTGAATAGGGCGGGAGGTATAGGTTCGCTGATATTCACCAAAGCAAGGCAGGGGCAGATAGACAAGGTATTTGCTGTGCTGATTGTTATCGTATTAATTGGTTTTATCCAGGATAGGGTATTCGCGTACATGGACAAGAGACTTTATCCCCATAAGTACGAAACCATCAAAACCAAATCTAACGGCGATATCCAGATTGGGATTTTGCTTTTGCTGGGATTTGGGGTATTGAAGATCATGCAAGAAATATTTTGGAGTGCTGGGTCTGAGATTTTCAATCCAATAGTGTGGATAGGGTGTGTGGGCGCATTGCTATATATTTTATATGGTGAATTTGTATCAAAAAAAATTGTAAAAAATGTATAAGCCGAATCCGTCGGATCTCCAAAATATCATAGAGCTTACCAATATCAGCCAGTCTTATGACGGTGGTAAAACGTTTATCATAAAGGATTTAAATCTCCTAGTAGAAGATAAGCCAAATCAAGGTCAATTCATCGTCCTCCTAGGAGCATCAGGCTGTGGCAAGAGTACCTTGCTTCGATATATTGCTGGACTCCAAAAACCAACTTCAGGGGTAGTAAAGGTCAATGATCACGCTGTGGGCGATACCCAAAGAACCGGGATGGTATTCCAACAATATTCTTCTTTGCCGTGGATGACCGTCCTTGAAAATGTATGTATAGGATTGGATATACAAGGGGTAGAAGAAAAAACGCGCATTCAAAAAGCCATGGAGATGATAGAGATGGTTGGCTTGGGAGGGCATGAAGATAAGTATGCTCAGTATCCTACTTTGTCAGGTGGACAATTGCAGCGAGTAGCGATCGCGAGAAGCCTTCTAGCCAATCCCGAGATAATATTGATGGACGAACCTTTTGGTGCCTTAGACATCAATACCAGGCTTCAAATGCAAGATTTGTTATCGACAATTTGGAATAAATTTCACCCAACAATTTTGTTCGTAACTCACGATATATCTGAGGCAGTTTACCTCGGAGATGATATTTATTTTATGAAATCACCACCTTCAAAAATCGTGGATCACCTGCCAGTTCCTTTGCCATTCGATAGACATCGGGAAATGAAAAGAGAACAAAAATTCATAGACTTGGTCAGGGAAGTTGAAGATAAAATGGTCCAATTGAATGCTCCTCAAAAATAAAATATCAGGGACATGACCCAACTTGTCCAATCGAAAAGTCCCAAAATAGCCATCAATGTTAGATTTTTATTGCCCAATAAACTGGAAGGGTATGGCATATATACACAGGAAATATTGTCTCGCTGGGTGAAAATATGGCCAGAGGCGCAATTTTATTTTATATTTGATAGAGCCTACGACGAGCGATACATATTTTCGTCCAATATTACTCCGATCGTATTGTTTCCTCCAGCGAGGCATCCACTGTTGTTCATGGCGTGGTACGAATTTTCATTATCTCGATATTTGAATAAGCTAAAGCCAGATCTATTCCTTTCGATGGATGGATTTTTGCCGCTTGGATACAAGGGAAAAAAGATGGTTGTCATCCATGATTTGGCATATCTCCATTTCCCACAAGGGATCCCTTTGAGTCATCTTTGGTATTACAAATGTTTTCAACCAAAATTTGCGCACAGTGCAGACCAAATCATAGCGGTTTCTGAATTTTCAAAAATGGATATCGTCGATAAATTCCAGATCGAACCAGATAAAATTTCGGTAGTCCCCAATGCTTGTCGAGAAGGATTTCGACCAATATCTTTACAAGAAAAAGTCAAAGTTCAACTAAAATATAGCGAAGGGAAGCCTTATTTCATGACCCTTGGTGCAGTACACCCACGCAAGAACTTATCCAGTGTTTTGTTGGCTTTCGATCGGTTTAAAACTGCCAATCCAGAGCTGCCTCATCGCTTGCTCATCACTGGCAGAAAAGCATGGAAAAATAAGGATCTTGACACCTTATGGAATTCTCTAAAATCGACCGCTGACATCGAATGGTTGGGCTATGTCGAAGATGAAAACCTTCCCGCGATCGTCGGGGCTGCAGAAGCCATGATTTATATTTCTTTATTCGAAGGATTCGGAATTCCAATCCTTGAAGCGATGGCATGCGGTGTACCGGTAATAACAAGCAATAAAAGCTCGATGCCTGAAGTAGCGGGGGACGCAGCCATCTTGGTAGATCCATTGAACATAGATGAAATCGTCAACGCAATGGAGAGGGCGCTTTCTGAAAATGAAAAAGCCAAATTAACAGCTAAAATGCCTGCTAATTTGGCTCGTTATGATTGGAAACGCTCTTCACAGACGCTTCACCAAGTCGCTAAAAAGCTCCTTGAATAGTTTTTCTTTGGATTAGTTGAACCCAGCTTCAACGCCTTCCATCATCTTGCGAAGGTTGATGAGCGCATATCTCATACGTCCCAAAGAAGTATTAATAGAAACTCTCGTCAACTGGGAAATTTCCTTGAAACTCAAATCGGCAAAATGCCTCAATATCACGACTTCTCTCTGCTCAAATGGGAGACTGTCCACGTATTTTCTCAATTTACTGTGCGTCTGGCTCATGATGATTTCTTCTTCCATGTTCTTCTCCTCAGCGGGTACAATATCCATAACATCGAATTCGTCGGTAGGGGTGAGGGTTGGCACACGCTTGTTTCTTCTGAACTGATCCACGCAAAGATTGTATGCGATTCGCATCGCCCATTGTGAGAATTTTCCCTCGTGATTGTACCTACCCTTGCGGATGGTATCGATGATCTTGATGAAAACCTCTTGGAACATGTCATCTGCTAAATCTCTATCCTTGACGAATAAATAGATAGAGGTATAGATCTTGTTCTTGTGGCGATTTAAGAGTGTTTCGAAGGATTTTTCATCACCATTCAAATATTGAAGAATCAATTCTTGATCTGACTCAATAGCAACTAACATAATTGTCAATGTTTGTGGGTTAATAAAATTGAACTAATTATGTAAAGTTTTTACTTATAAGCTACTGATCTTTTTTCGGTGATAAATTTGTATAATGTCTTATTATTATCAATCAAAATTCTACTTTTTATTCCAAACCACCAAATGTTTTGTAAAATATTTAGATAAAATTAACATTTTAAAATTTTGCAAATATATAAATATAAGAAAAACAGCATCATACACATTATTTAAAAATATATACATCAGCTCATTTTTTGAATTATTTTTTATCTTGTACATTTGACTGATGAGAAAGGGATATATTATATGGCTATTTTGCATGGTTGGATTTCTGCTGATCTCCAGCAAAAGTTGTGCTCAAAGATTGGGCTCTTGGAATATTATTACCCTTAAATACAATTGTACACCCAAGCTTGGTCTTTTTCTGGAAGGCCAGGTTCGGTCTTTAGAATTTTTCAATAATTTTTACTATCACGAAGTAAAGGGTGGGCTGATGTATAGCCCCAATGAATTTATCACTGGTACCTTTGCTGTCGGGGATTATGACACTTACATGGAAAGGGGCAATTTTTCAAATCCAAAAATGAACGATGAGTTTCGCCTTTGGGAACAGATACAGCTCAATTCTAAATTGGGAAGGGTTAAACTCGAGCAAAGAATTAGAGTAGAGCAAAGATTTGCACCTGATAGTTATCGCAATAGATATAGGTATCGGGTGATGTTCTATTTTCCACTGAATAAGAATATGGAATCACGCCATCCTTGGCTATTATATATCGCTGATGAGCTATTTTTTACCAATATAGCTAGTTATTTTCAACGGAATAGATTCTCTTGTGGTCTTCAATACAAGTTGAATGATCATATTACACTTTCGACGGGGTATTTGAGACAATTTGATTATAAAATAGACGACGAGAACGGACAGGACTTTTTACAATCCCAGATCCAATACCAGTGGTAGGTTTAGATCCCATGATGCGTGTTTATTGCAGAAATGCACAACGTAAACGATAATTAATATTATCTTTACGCATTATTTTACACAATTACAAGCATAGCTTTGGTCAATAAGCGCGTCACCAATTTTCTGTATTTCTTTTTTGATTATTTCAGCGCCTTAGTTGCTTGGATTGGATTTTTTATATACAGAAAATACATCGAATCGGGCCATTTTGATTGGAAGATGCTCGATGACAAGCAGTTTTTCAATGGTATATTTTTGATACCCATAGGTTGGATTCTTTTCTATAGCATCTTCGATAATTATGGAGACATTTATAAGAAATCAAGACTTACCACCGTATCTCGTACCTTGATTTTGAGCTTTTTTGGGGTGCTTATCCTGTTTTTTTTACTTATCCTCGATGACCGTATCAAAGATTATAAGACATATTATAGTTCGTTTTTTACCCTTTTTGCCCTACATTATTTCATTACCTCCTTTTTTCGATTTGTCATTTTAAACATCGCACACGGTCATATCAAGAACGGCAAGGTTTTCTTCAAAACCCTCATCATAGGCAATGGACAAAATGCAATGGAGCTTTATAAGGATCTCAATCAGAATAAAAACGGCTTAGGATATCGCACCATTGGCTTTATTGCTACCAGCGACTTTTCCAACACCGAACTGAGTGAATCGATGCCCCAACTGGGTGATATCAATGATATGCTGGATATCATCCAGCGCGAAGAAATAGAAGTGGTAATCATAGCGACCGAAGCCGATGAACACTCAAAGGCACACAATATCATGTCCCAACTGGCCGAGGTGGACCAAAAGATCGATATCAAGATCATCCCCGATATGTACGATATCATGCTAGGAAGCGTCAAGATGAACCACGTGTATGGGGCTGTTTTAATCGATGTAAAGCATGATTTGATCCCTAAGTGGCAGCTACTACTTAAGCGCGTCATCGACATCGTCTGTAGCGCCTGTTTTCTGATATTGTTGAGCCCTGTATTCCTTTATATTGCCCTGAGGGTGAAGATGTCTTCGCCAGGACCAATATTTTATCGACAAACACGAATCGGCAGATACGGACAGCCATTTCAGATACTGAAGTTTAGATCCATGTATCAAGATGCTGAACAGAACGGCCCCGCCTTATCCCAAGAAAATGACCAAAGGTGTACCCCTTGGGGACTGACGATGCGCAAATATAGACTCGACGAGTTGCCCCAATTTTGGAACGTATTAATCGGCGAAATGTCCCTAGTTGGACCTCGCCCCGAACGCCAGTTTTTCATCGATCAGATCGTACAAAAAGCCCCACATTTCAGGCATCTGCTCAAAGTGCGACCTGGTATTACCTCTTGGGGCCAAGTCAAGTACGGCTATGCCTCCAACGTAGATCAAATGGTCCAACGCCTAAAATTCGATATCCTCTACATCGAAAACATGAGCCTCGCACTCGACTTCAAGATTATGTTTTACACCATCCTCGTACTCATCCAAGGCAAAGGAAAATAAATTTTTATATTATTTTGGGCGCATCCTCGCTCCACTCGGACCCCGCTGTCTGTGGGTTCCGTCTCGACTCATCCTTCGCCGAGACTCTCGCCATTATCCTAGCGGATCATCGGCGAGACCACTCCCATCGGTTGCGCACTAACATTATCCTTAGAGTAAACCACTCAGAAGTCCGACCGTTGCCAAATTTTCAATTTGAATCTTAAATACTAGATCGAAGTTGCATTCTTTAAGTTTCGAGATGATTTGGATATATTGCTAAAGGCTAAACCTGTTAACAGCTCCTGCTCTTTTCTTTTTTTAGGATTTCTTCAACTTTCTGCACAAGGTCTCCTTCCTTAAAGTGCTCCATTGCTCTTTTATACTTTTCTGGGAAAAGTATCTTACCATCATACTTCTCATCCATAGTTTTATCGACTGTGATATTTGCGATTGCTTTATCCTTTACATTTACTTTAAGCATGTTTTTTTAATGTTTGTGTATGTAAAATGAAGTATAATCATTCCCTTTTTTAAAACGTTCAATTTTTCCATCAAGTTCACCAAGAAGAATGAAATTTTCAGTAATAATATCGAGAAAAATGAGACAAATAACGTCTATATAACCTATTTCTTGAATGCGTGCTACCTTGGGCAAATACGATTGTTCCTTTATGATGCTGGAAAAAATCAAATAAAGTAGAAGCAACCGTAGCCAATACCTTTCCAGTATCACCATTGTCCGAAACAATCAAATCATCCAGTATTTCATGCTGGTTTTTAAAGTCGCCAAATGCTAAATTGTAGAAATTGTCAAACATATGTTGAAAAACAACTATTTTCGTGATATTTCCTTTTGGCCCTTCACTGATGAATTCATAAGTTAGATGATCTGATTTGGCTTTTACATTGTACTTATCTTTTCCCATTTACACTCTGAAAAATTATCATAGCTATAACTCTTGATGACTAAAGATAATGAGTTCTGTCAGCAACTTATAAGTTTTCTCTTTAAATTTGTTTCTATCCTTGCGATAATTCTTGACTGCTTCTACGTCCGACCGTTGCCAAATTTTTATAACAAAGTTTCCTGCCATCGATTGAATTTATTTATTTTGATAACTTATCTTTGAAATCTAACAGAAACTCCAAGTATTCAAGAGATGACAGCAGAAAAGTATGAATTCGAAGGTTCTGACTCAGAAGATTATTTTGAGTTTATAAGCCATGGACCCAAGGGAGAAATTACGAAAGCTGTACAATTTACTTTAATTGATGAAGATGCAAAATTGTATAATCTAGGTATGGGTGATCTTGATCCATTAACTGGAAATGTTCTTGACGATGTAACGACCGACAATAAAGATACAGAAAAAATATTAAATACGGTTGGGGAGATTGCAAGACAATTTATTGACAAAAAACCAAACTGCTCTATTCTAATTGAAGGAAACTCAAATTCTAGAAATAGGCTATATCGAATAGGTATAAATAAAAACCTTGATATTATAGCGAAGAAATACAGAGTTATAGGTCTTGAGGAACAAAATCTGAAATGGGAACGTTTTATTAAAAATACTAACTATCTTGCATTTATTATAAGTAAAAGATCATAATATGGCTTATACAGGTATAAAAAAATCCAAAACAGAAAAGAAATCAAACTTGAATCTTAAAGCATCAAAAGACAATTTTGTGAGCAAAACAGAAAGTGCTAAGAAATTAATAGGAAAAGTTGGACTACCCTTAGAATTAAAACTCTCAAAACAGTAAATACCAACCCATAATTCTCCGCTAGGCGTAGGCTGCACCTACGACTTACCCTTGTTCCAAGCCAAACCTAACACTAAGAATTACCTATTTAAGCTCGAAACCCAAATCAATAACTTCAAATATAAAATGAAATTTCCACAGAATACTTAAAATCTTTGTCTTTAGGGTAATAATAAACCTCTTATTTCTATCTCAATAGGTTAAGTGATACATGTCCAAGCCATCATAAAAAAAGAATTTTTTAAATCGATGCAAAATAAAAGCACAATTTAAGAATCAGCAGAATACCTGAATTTATATCCATTTAGAATTTATATAATTTGATCCACAATATGTTTATACCATGGGCAACAATTTATTAAAATTATAAAAAAGTGGCCTAATAATTTGTGGATAACCCACTAAATTTAGAATTAAATTTAAACTTAAAATTTAAAAATATTCAAACCTAATAAAGAAATTAATCCTAGTGATATTAATACAAAGGTGTTTAAAATAAAATGCATAATTGTAATTGAATTCTTAGAATACCAAATAATATTATTTACAAATATTAATAATAGCATCACAAATAGAACAATTGTCTTTATAAACCAGATATGGGCAAACCCATATGACCCATTAGAACTTTGGGAATATTTGAATAAAAAGGAGGTTAAAAATGAATCAATAACAATAAGCACAATGCAGAATGGTAATATATTATATGACTTCATAGGGATAAATTTCAAATTCAAATATAAGGTTCAACTTTAAATTATGAGTCAAAATAAAATAAGATGGAGCTCCCAAACCAACGCAAGTTTTCAAACTTGTGCCGAACAAAAATAAACTAGCTCCTACTGCTTCACCACCTTGTCCCAAGCCAAGACGCGGCCATACTGCACGATGCGCACGGCATAGATGCCATGCAGCCAGTCTCGGGTCGAGAGGCTCGTCCGATTCTGATACGAATCCAAGGACTGCCGCACCATGAGTCGCCCTTGCATATCCCACACCTCCGCTACGCTATGCTGGTAGTCACCCCGCAGGTCATAGCCTATCTGGAGCTCATCGCTGACGGGATTGGGGCTGAGGGTGAGGGGGATCTCGAAGATGCCAGGAGTACTGACTACCGCACTGCTATCACATGGCCATGGCTCGTCAATGCGGAATTGTGGTATATTGGGAATTGTATTATTATTGGTGCTAGTAAGTCGAATGCTGTGTTGAAGGACAGTACATTCAGGTCCTCGTCGGTCTGGATTAGCTATGACATGAAGGTGTCTTGGATTCCCTCCAGAACAATTCATGTAGATTCGACAATCGGGTCCTAATAACATCTGCCAAAAATAGGTTGGAAAAAAGATATCATCTCCACGAAATCCGTCAAATTCAGCTACTGTCATTCTGCTGGACTCTATGTTAGGATCTTGCATATCGTATTGATAGATATGGTAAGCTGTGCTGATATAAAGATATCTGTTGCTGGGGCTGAAAGCACATCCAGTATCGTATATTTCAGGCAAGGTCATCTTGCGATAATTGCTTAACAATCCCGTCTCTCTATCGAAGTCAAATAGAAAGATTTGGTTTGCAAGATCTGTTTTGACATAATGCTTGCCATCGTGAGAAAAACATGCTTGTCCTGATAGGACGCCATCTATTGAATTCACATCCCCAATTTCTTGATAAAATGGTCCGATGACTGTATCTGGAGCCAATAGGAATCTCACATACCTATTTTGATTCACCATGGGCATGAGTAACCACCAATCTCTTTTATTTTTGTGTTTTACAGCCATTTTACACAAAAAAACGCTGTCGTCTAGGATGGGATGATTCTTTTTTACGATTTTGTTAATTCGCATATCGGCGATACTAATATAAGTTGGAGCAGCTATTACTGTCCAATTATTTGGACTGAACGGTGTGTAATAGTGTTGTCTCGCGTGTGTGTGAAAAATATAATAAGTGGAGTCTCCTTTGGGATTGGGAAGGATTATGATGCTTTGAGTATAAGGCAATCCACTAATAGAATCTCGGCAGAAATCTCTGAAAACAGGAGGTACTAAAGGCCCTGTAGGATTCAATCCTCCTCCATTTTCAAGTATATTATTATCAGGACCAGCTACCCAACAAGAGTTACATGCCAACAATAATTTGCCATTTTTGTCGCAGATGGACGAATTGGCTTTATCAAAACTCATGATACGTTTGACAGAGTCCAGTTTCATAGGTTTTGAATTGAAGTTAAGGGTGGATCCAGGCAGTCTGGTTGCTAAATTCCCACTTCCTAAAAAACAAAACAACCATTGATCCCCTTCTTTTTGGGCTTTAAGAATATTAGCAAAGTTCAGGACAAACACCACAATCCACATGAATCGCTTGACTAAAGTACGCATAATCTATCATTTTTTGAATAAAAAAACCAAGAGGAGGAAATTAATTTTCCTCCTCTTGATCCAAATATACTTAATTTTTTACAATTTTTGATTGAAATGTAGAGACCACACTAACGCAAGTTCCCAAACTTGTGCCGAGAAAAAATAACCTCCCCCTACCGCTTCACTACTTTATCCCAAGCCAATACGCGACCATACTGCACGATGCGCACGGCATAGATGCCGGGCAGCCAGTCTCGGGTCGAGAGGCTCGTCCGATTTTGATACGAGTCCAAGGGCTGTCGCACCATGAGACGCCCTTGCATATCCCACACCTCCGCCACGCTGTGCTGGTAATCACCACGCAGGTCATAGCCTATCTGGAGCTCATCGCTGACGGGATTGGGGCTGAGGGAGAGAGGGATCTCGAAGATACCAGGGGTACTGACTACTGCGCTGCTGTCACATGGCCATGGCTCGTCAATGCGGAATTGTGGTATATTGGGTATGGTATTATTATTGGTGCTGGAAAGTCGAATGCTGTGTTGAAGGACGGTGCATTCAGGTCCTCGTCGGTCTGGATTAGCTATGACATGAAGGTGTCTTGGATTCCCTCCAGAACAATTCATGTAGATTCGACAATCGGGGCCTAACAACATTTGCCAAAAATAAGTAGGAAAGGAACTATCATTCGCTTGAAATCCGTCAAATTCGGCCACTGTCATTCTGCTGGACTCTATGTTAGGATCTTGCATATCGTATTGATAGATATGGTAAGCTGTGCTGATATAAAGATATCTGTTGCTGGGGCTGAAAGCACATCCAGTATCGTATATTTCAGGTAAGGTCATCTTGCGATAATTGCTCAACAATCCCGTCTCTCTATCGAAGTCAAATAGAAAGATTTGGTTTGCAAGATCTGTTTTGACATAATGCTTGCCATCGTGAGAAAAACATGCTTGTCCTGATAGGATTCCATCAATTGAATTTACATCCCCAATTTCTTGATAAGATGGGCCGATGACTGTATCAGGGGCCAATAGGAATCTCACGTACCTGTTTTGATTCATCATGGGCATAAGTACCCACCAGTCTCTTTTATTTTTATGCTTTACCGCCATTTTGCACACAAAAATACTGTCATCTAGGATGGGATGATTCTTTTTTACGATTTTGTTAATTCGCATATCTGCGATACTAATATAAGTTGGTGCTGCTATTACTGTCCAATTATTAGGGCTGATCGGTGGGTAAAAGTGTTGTCTTGCATTTGTGTGAAAAATGTAATAGGTGGAGTCTCCTCTGGGATTGGGAAGGATAAGGATACTTTGAGTAAGAGGTAATCCGCTGATGGAGTCTCGACAGAAATCTCTGAAAACAGGAGGTACTAAAGGTCCTATAGGATTCAATCCTCCCCCATTTTCCAGAATATTATTATCAGGTCCAGCTACCCAACATGAGTTACACGCCAACAATAATTTGCCATTTTTGTCGCAGATGGACGCATTGGCTTTATCAAAACTCATGATACGTTTGACAGAGTCCAGTTTCATAGGTTTTGAATTGAAGTTAAGGGTGATC
Organism: Saprospiraceae bacterium; assembly: GCA_016720635.1. GTDB lineage: Bacteria > Bacteroidota > Bacteroidia > Chitinophagales > Saprospiraceae > JADKKF01. The sequence continues at coordinate 279,648 of JADKKF010000004.1, read as the reverse complement.
CAGGCAGTCTGGTAGCTAAATTCCCACTTCCTAAATAACAAAACAACCATTGATCCTCTTCTTTTGAGCTGTAAGAGTATTAGCTAAATTCAGGACAAAACACTACAATCCAAGTAAATCGTTTGATTAAAGTACGCATAATCTATCATTTTTTACCAAAAAAACCGAGAGGAGGAAATTAATTTTCCTCCTCTTGATCCAAATATACTTAATTTTTTACAATTTTTGATTGAAACGTAGAGACCACACTAACGCAAGTTCCCAAACTTGTGCCGAAAAAAAAATCATCTCTCCTCGCTAGGCGTAGGCTGTGCCTACGACTTACCGTTGCCAAATTTTTAATTCTCACGCCAACGCAAGTTTTCAAACATGTGCCGAAGAAAGATCATCTCCCCCTACTGCTTCACCACCTTATCCCAAGCCAATACGCGACCATACTGAACGATACGTATAGCATAGATGCCAGGCAGCCAGTCCCGGGTCGAGAGGTTCGTCCGATTCTTATACGAATCCAAGGACTGCCGCACCATGAGTCGCCCCTGCATATCCCACACCTCCGCCACGCAGTGCTGGTAATCAGCCCGCAGATCATAGCCTATCTGGAGCTCATCGCTGACGGGATTGGGGCTGAGGGCGAGAGGGATCTCGAAGATACCAGGGGTACTGACTACTGCGCTGCTGTCACATGGCCATGGCTCGTCAATGCGGAATTGGGGGATATTGGGCATTGTTTTATCATTGGTGCTGGAAAGACGAATGCTGTGTTGAAGGACGGTACATTCAGGTCCTCTTCGGTCTGGATTGGCTATGACATGAAGGTGTTTTGGATTACCCAGAGCACAGTTCATATATATCCTACAATCTGGCCCTAACAACATTTGCCAAAAATAGGTTGGAAAGGAACTATCAGTTGCTTGAAATCCATCAAATTCAGCCACTGTCATTCTGCTGGACTCTATGTTAGGATCTTGCATATCGTATTGATAGATATGGTAAGCTGTGCTGATATAAAGATATCTGTTGCTGGGGCTGAAAGCACATCCAGTATCGTATATTTCAGGCAAAGTCATCTTGCGATAATTGCTTAACAATCCCGTCTCTCTATCGAAGTCAAATAGAAAGATTTGGTTTGCAAGATCTGTTTTGACATAATGCTTGCCATCGTGAGAAAAACATGCTTGCCCTGATAGGACTCCATCTATTGTATTGATATCTCCAATTTCTTGATAAAATGGACCGATGACTGTATCTGGAGCCAATAGGAATCTCACGTACCTGTTTTGATTCATCATGGGCATGAGCAGCCACCAGTCTCTTTTATTTTTGTGCTTTACAGCCATTTTGCACAAAAAAATACTGTCGTCTAGGATGGGATGATTCTTTTTTACTATTTTGTTTATTCGCATATCGGCGATACTAATATAAGTTGGGCAGCTATTACTGTCCAATTATTATGACTGAACGGTGGTAATAGTGTTGTCTTGCATGTGTGTGAAAAATATAATAAGTGGAGTCTCCTTTGGGATTGGGAAGGATTATGATACTTTGAGTAAAAGGCAATCCACTAATGGAATCTCGGCAGAAATCTCTGAAAACAGGAGGTACTAAAGGCCCCGTAGGATTTAATCCTCCTCCATTTTCCAGAATCTTATTATCAGGCCCAGCTACCCAACATGAATTACACGCCAACAATAATTTGCCATTTTTGTCGCATATGGAGGCATTGGCTTTATCAAAACTCATGATACGTTTGACAGAGTCCAGTTTCATAGGTTTTGAATTGAAGTTAAGGGTGGATCCAGGCAGTCTGGTAGCTAAATTCCCACTTCCTAAATAACAAAACAACCATTGATCCCCTTCTTTTTGAGCTGTAAGAGTATTAGCTAAATTCAGGACAAACACCACAATCCAAGTAAATCGTTTGATTAAAGTACGCATAATCTATCATTTTTTGAATAAAAAACCGAGAGGAGGAAATTAATTTTCCTCCTCTTGATCCAAATATACTTAATTTTTTACAATTTTTGATTGAAACGTAGAGACCACACTAACGCAAGTTCCCAAACTTGTGCCGAAAAAAAAATCATCTCTCCTCGCTAGGCGTAGGCTGTGCCTACGACTTACCGTTGCCAAATTTCCAATTTGAATTAAAATCACACCATTGTCAAGCCATGCATTATAAGCGGCGTAGGTACAACCAACGTCGAACGAAGAAAATAAAGCACAAATTCGCCCCAACTCCGCGCGTCAGCGACCGTAACGGCCTGCGCAGCAGGGTCACGAAGGGACGGAACCCGTGAAGGCCGCGACCCGATCTCGCCTTCGAGGCGAGGAGGGGGACGCCCCTAAATCCCAGTCATATTACATAAAAAATAAATATTTGATGAAAGTGCTAAAAAAAGCGCATCAATTATTCAATCAATAATTGTATCTTTGCAGCTATGCAAGAGGTGGAAAAGGATTTAGGAAATGCATTGATGTCTAAAGCAGCCTTGATAAAGGAAAAGCTGGCAAAATTGATGCAAGAAAATCAAGCGTTGAAATCTGAGATAGACGCCGTCTCCAAATCCCCGAAAACCCATGCTGTGGCTATTGATAAAAGCGGTTTGGACAGTTCAGGATACCCTTGTGGACCTGCACTCAAAGACGAGTTAAAGAGAATCATAGGAGATTTAGAAAAATCTTTGGAGGAATTGAAAACCCTCGAAGAAGTTATATAATCTATGGCACAAGACACACAAATCACGATAGGAGGACGTAAGTATCCTATTCAGATAGATCCTAATGAAGCAGCCAAAGTCATCGCAGTTGAAAAAAAACTCAACGATGATCTAGAACGGGTAAAGGAAGAGTTTAAGCTCTTTGACCAGCAGGACACCTTGGCTCTTCTCTTGTGGATGAATTACTTTGACCGATCTCTGGCAGAATCCACTCCGATTCTTACCTCGCAGGGCACTCCCGAGGAAGTCCTTTTATCCTTAGACAAAGAACTGGACGTTATATTGGCTCTTTAACCAAGGAGACTTTATGACAATTTTTTTGTTAACTATTTAATTTTAGTATCTTATTATGGAATTTTTGACCATTATCATCGCATTATTAGTCGGTGGTGGAGCTGGATTTGGGATATTCCGGGTTTTCAATAAAAAGAAAAATGATGAACTCGACAAACAAGCCGATCTCGCCATACAGGAGGCTAGACTCTCCGCCAAGAGAATCCTCGACGAGGCAGAGGTAAAATCCGAAAAATTAATCGCACAAGCCGAAGCCAAAAATGAGCAAATCAAACAACGCAAAATACAAGAGACTCAAGAGCGTTTTAACAAGTATAGAGCTGAGTTCGAAAACGAAAAAGCACAACACAAGATAGACCTGAAAGACCGTGAAATCAATGTGGTCAATATGGAAAAGGATTTCCAGCAAAAACAAAAGGAATTCCAATCCAAAGTGGATCAATTGGAAGGCAGAGAGGTAGAAATCAAGGAGATCCGAGAAAATCTCGACAAGCAGCTAAAGATCGTCAACAAAAAACGCGAAGAACTCGAGGCTGCCACCGATTTGCAAATCAAAGAACTAGAATCCATCGCGAAACTTTCTGAAGCAGAAGCCAAAGAGCACCTCATCGAAACCATCCGTGGCAAGGCCGAAAACGAAGCCATGGCCCTCGTAAAGGATACCATTGAACAAGCAAAACTCACCGCCAGCAAAGAATCCAAGAAGATCGTCCTCCAAACCATCCAAAGGATGTGCGCAGAGATCACCATCGAGAATACCGTCTCTGTATTCAATCTCGAGTCAGACGAAATCAAGGGTCAGATCATCGGCCGTGAAGGTAGAAATATCCGAGCACTCGAGGCCGCCACTGGCGCCGAAATCGTAGTGGACGACACGCCAGAATCGATCGTTATTTCTTCATTCGACCCAATCCGAAGGGAGATTGCAAGACTTTCTTTGAAGCGATTGGTGGCGGATGGAAGGATCCACCCAGCCCGTATCGAAGAGGTCGTGGCCAAAACCAAAAAACAACTAGAAGAGCAAATCATAGAGATAGGCGAGCGTACCGTCATCGAATTAGATGTACATGGACTTCCAGCGGAGTTGATTCGCATGGTTGGTCGTATGCGATTTAGATCGTCTTATGGACAGAATCTCCTCAAACACTCCATCGAAACCGCGAATCTTTGCGGGATTTTAGCCGCCGAATTGGGACTTTCTGCCAAGGAATGTAAAATGGCTAAACGCGCTGGTTTGCTCCACGATATAGGAAAAGTTGGCGACGAGGAGACAGAATTGTCCCACGCGATCCTGGGTATGCAGCTCTGCGAAAAGTATGGTGAACATGCAATCGTGATCAATGCCGTAGGTGCCCACCACGACGAAATCGAGATGAATAATATCATATCACCGATCGTCCAAGCCTGTGATGCCATCAGTGGCGCGAGACCTGGAGCTAGAAGGGAAATCCTCGAGTCGTACATGAAGCGTATCGGCGAGTTGGAGGATTTGGCGATGTCCTACGAGGGTGTTTCCAAAGCCTATGCGATGCAGGCAGGTAGGGAATTGCGCGTGATCGTGGAGTCCGAAAAAGTTACCGATCAATACGCCGACGATTTGTCATTCATGATCTCACAAAAGATCCAAAACGAGATGCAATACCCTGGTCAGATCAAGGTGATTGTGATCAGAGAGAAGCGTGCTACGGCCTACGCGAGATAAAAAGCAAATATTATTTTGAGATAGATGCCTTCCAATTTTGGGGGGCATTTTTATTTGGGCGTGCCCCTCATCGCACCTTTCAGGAGGATTCGGGTCGCTGCTTGCGTGGGTTCCGTCTCTATTCTAGAGACTCCCATCTTGGCCCCCAAGGGCCTTCGATGAGACCACTCCACCAGCTCACGCATGGCTAGGATTTTTAATCAGTTCGGTACCTTAATTTATTATTTCTTTATTAAAAGGAAAAAAACTAATTTTGCACATCTTAATCCTCATTAAATGGCAAAAGAAATCACGTCGCGTAGCGAAGATTATTCACAATGGTACAATGACTTAGTCCGTAAGGCCAAATTGGCGGATCACTCAGCCGTCAAAGGCTGTATGGTTATTCGCCCATATGGCTTTGCCCTTTGGGAAAATATGCGAGATCAATTGGACAAAATGTTCAAAGACACGGGTCACGTAAATGCTTATTTTCCGCTATTTATTCCCAAGAGCTTTATGAGCAAGGAAGCGGCACATATCGAAGGCTTCGCCAAAGAATGTGCAGTCATAACCCATTATCGACTCAAAAATGACCCCAATGGGGGAGGAGTCATCGTAGATCCCGATGCCAAACTAGAAGAAGAACTCATCGTCAGACCGACCTCTGAGACCATCATATGGAATACTTACAGGGATTGGATCCAATCCTACCGAGACCTTCCATTGCTGATCAATCAGTGGGCGAATGTAGTGCGTTGGGAGATGCGTACAAGATTGTTTTTGCGTACAGCAGAGTTCTTGTGGCAAGAGGGACACACGGCACACGCAACAGCACAGGAAGCCATCGCTGAGACTAGACAGATGCTTGATGTGTATGCTCAGTTCGCCGAAGAATGGATGGCTATGCCCGTCATAAAAGGCGTAAAGACAGCCAATGAGCGATTCGCAGGAGCAGTTGATACTTACACCATCGAAGCATTGATGCAAGATGGCAAGGCCCTTCAAGCAGGAACATCCCACTATTTGGGTCAAAATTTTGCCAAAGCGTTCGAGGTGACTTTCTTGAACGAAAGCAATCAGCAAGAATTCGTATATGCTACTTCGTGGGGCGTTTCTACCCGATTGATTGGGGGCTTGATCATGACCCATAGCGACGACGATGGTCTGATGTTCCCTCCCAAACTCGCTCCCGTACAGGTTGTTTTCGTACCGATTCCAAAGCCGACTGAAGAGATCGACCGAGCTATAGGTGAGATGAGTCAGCGATTAAAAGCCCTAGGTGTCCGCATCCAATACGACAGCGATACTCAGACCAGGCCAGGCTTCAAATTCGCTGAGCACGAGTTAAGAGGTGTACCTATTAGGATAGCCGTAGGACCTCGAGACCTCGAACAAAATCAAGTTGAAGTAGCCCGCAGAGACACCCGAGAAAAAAGATTTGTAAAGATCGAAGACTTGAGCGTGGAAATACCGAAATCACTAGCGGACATTCAATTGACTATGTTCAATAAAGCCAAACAATACCGTGACGAACACATAACACAAGTGGACACGATGGACGAGTTCGTCAAAGTTTTGGATGAAAAGGGAGGATTCGTCTTGGCGCATTGGGATGGTACTGTCGAGACAGAAGAAAAAATCAAGGAACTAACCAAGGCCACCGCGCGTTGTATTCCACTTGATGGTGACAAGGAGCCAGGTCTTTGTGTTTTGACGGGTAACCCATCGGCGCAAAGGATTTTATTTGCTAGGTCTTATTAATATTTTTGTTTTAAAGTTGGCATAAAGCCCCTAAAAATTTAATTTTTTTAAAATGTTGTCTTACATTTCCTATATATTCATTGGAATTTACTTGGTTTCATTATCCTATATCACTTTCTATTGTCTATTCCAATTCATCCTTTTTGCTAAGTATCAAAGGTTTCACGCCAACGAGGACATGAGTAAGAGACTTTTGGCCAAATCGACAGATCCCAATCTGCCTTTTGTTACGATTCAATTGCCATTGTACAATGAATTGCACGTTGTGGAGAGGCTGATAGACAATATCGCAGCCTTCGATTATCCTAAAGACAAATTTGAAATCCACGTGCTCGACGACTCTACGGACAATTCCATCGAGATAGCAGCCAAGAAAGTACAAGAATACAAAGACAAGGGCTTTAACATAGAGCATATTCGCCGTACCGACAGATCTGGATTCAAAGCAGGTGCCTTGAAAGAAGGTATGAAATATGCTAAAGGGGATTTTATAGCCATTTTTGATGCGGATTTTCTTCCAAGAAAAGATTTTTTATTGCAAACTATCCCATATTTTCTAGCAGATCCAAAGATTGGTGTCGTGCAGACGAGATGGGAACATATCAACCAAGATTATAGCTTGCTAACGAAATTGCAAAGCATGCAACTCAACGTGCATTTTACCGTAGAGCAGAAAGGAAGACAAGAGGGAGGCTACTTGCTACAGTTCAATGGAACAGCTGGTGTATGGCGAAGACAGGCGATAGACGCCGCAGGAGGTTGGGAATCAGATACGTTGACCGAAGACTTGGATTTGAGCATAAGAGCCCAATTGGCGGGATACAACATAGAATTTTTGGAATATGTTGGAAGCCCAGCCGAATTGCCTGCGGAGATGAATGGTCTCAGATCACAGCAATTCCGTTGGATGAAGGGCGGCGCTGAATCTGCTAGAAAATTACTTAATATGGTGTGGAAGTCCAACCAGAGCTTTATGACAAAAATCCAGGCTACCTCCCACTTGATGTCTTCTGGGATCTTTTTGTGGCTATTGATTGCATCGATCATCAGCGTACCGATGATTTGGGGTATCAACATCGTAGGGTTCAACAAGCACTTTTTTGGAGTATTTTTACTAGGACTTTTTTCCGTGGTGCTTATTTATTTCGTAGCGAATAATAATGCCAACAATATAGAAGATTCGGCTTGGGGGAGGATTAAGTTCTTTCTCAGGTTTCCAGTATTTTTGTCCTTGTCGATGGGATTGTCTTTTCACAATGCGATCGCCGTTTGGGAAGGTTATATGGGTAAAAAGTCCCCTTTCGTGCGCACACCGAAATTCAACATCACGGCCAATAATGATGGCTTCACGAAAATGCAATATTTCAATGGAAAGCTTACTTATAGCCATTTTATGGAGATCTTCTTGACCTTGTATTTTCTCTTTGGCCTCATCATGGGTATATTTTATGGAGAGACAACATTCGTGGTATTTCACGCCATGTTGGCGTTTGGCTATGGTGCGATTTCGTATTATTCCTTGAAACACTTGAGAGGATAATCCGAATTTTATTTCCATTGCTTTTAACATATAAGGCATATAATTTTCTTTTTCGTAATATTTCATAATTATCTGATTTTCAGACAATTGAATACTTTTTGCCCATAGAAAAGTATTTGTTTTTTTTCTAAAAATTTAACATATAAAGTATAAAAAGATTGAGTAATTGGTTATAGATTTGAGCAAACATTGCTAGTTTATTAATTCATTTTCTTAATCTAAACTCATGAAAAAATTATTTACATTTGTCATTTTCTGTCTTTTACATTTTTCTACTACTTATGCAGCCACAATAACCTGGACTGGAGCTACAGGTGGTCTTTGGAGTGCTCCAGCTAATTGGAGCAGTGGTACAACTCCGATTTCTACAGATGATGTTGTCATCGATGGCTTTGCAGGTACTATCAATATTGATGTTGCAGTGACGATCAACTCTTTGAATGTGAAAAATGGTGCTAATACTTCATTCACCAGTGCTGCAACACGAAGCTTTACCTTGGCAGCAGGTGTCAGTGCACCTAGTTCAAATATTGATGCGGGCTCTAATCTTACTGTAGGAGGTAGTACCATCAATTTGATCGCTTCAAGTGCATTTGGTCCCGTATTCAATGTCCGTGGCTCTTTGATATTTGCTGGAACAGCGAGCAGTAGGTTGGATTGCCAAGGCGGAGTAACCACAATTTATGGTGTGTTAAAATATGCAGTTGGTAGTGGAAATACTGCCATAGGAGCATCACCAGCTTATTTAGTGTTTGCAGATAATTGCATATTTGAAATAGCAAAAAACGGGGGATCGTTCCCAAATGCAACCTACCAGCCCAACTCTAAAATCTTAATTTCTGGGACAACCTCAGCCGGGCCAACTTGGAATTCTTCCGTATTAGCTTATGGAAACATTGATTGGAACGCACCAAGCCAGACTGCTGCGGGAAGTTTTAACATAAATTTGACCTGCAATAATTTCAGAATATTGAATTCAGGAACCGCAGAATTGAGGATTTCTTCGGGCACGACTCCTTATACCTTGCAGGTTAACGGGAGCTATTCACAATCATCCAATACGACTTTGAATATCGCCAACGGCTCTGCCTCAAGTTATTTAAAGGTAAAAGGGGATATAGTAATTGATGGTAAGCTGACAGAAGGCAGTACTTCCACTGCTTCTGGGCTTGAACTAAATGGTACTATCCTACAGAATGTAAGCGTGGCAGGGACTATTCTAAATACTTTGAATGTCAAAATAAATAACCCAGCTGGAGCTCTGTTGGCTACCGATTTGACTTTGCCCGCTACTGGTACCTTGACTTTAACCAACGGAAAATTAACTTTGGGATCATTTAATCTCAACCACAACAACTCAACTCCTGCATCGATCAATGGTCAGACTTCATCAAGCTATATCGTTACAAATAGTACAGGATCATTGAATAGAAACATTGCCGCTACTACGAACAGTTATGATTTTCCGGTTGGGACAAGTACTGAATATCAGTTGGCAAATATTGTATTTACTGCTGCACCAGCATCGGGTGTCTTATCTGGGAGATTCATACCATCAGATCCAGGAAGTGATGGATTGCCTTATACTGACCCAGGTTCAAATAACAGCAATCTTAATTCTGTTTGCCCTAATGGTTATTGGCAAATAAATGGTTCTGTCGGTGGAACTTATGATGCCAATTTTACTACCACTGGATTTTCATGTTTAACCGATATAGCCAATGCAAGAGTATTGAAAAGAGCATCTGGTACTTCAACTTGGGACGACCCAGCGACTACAGGAACCCATGTAGCTGGTTCAGGTACGACTGTTTCTCGTTCTGGGTTCGCTTCATTTAGTGAATTTGGGGTGGCTCAAGGAACCGCTTTTTTACCACTTAAATTACTTGCATTTAACGCAATATCAAAAGGCAGTTTCAACCAAATTGATTGGATTGCCACCGATGAAAGTCTAATGACAGGATATGTTCTAGAGAGTAGCGTTGATGCAGTTAATTTTGAGCAAATTTCGTTTTTGCCAGTGAAACCATCCAATACATCGCAAAAAAAATATCAAGTAATTGATACAAAAAAATATCTGGCGCCATCGGTTTATTATAGATTAAAAGAAACTAACTTCCTTTCTACTCAGAAAGTTATCAGCGGAATCGTAAAAGTTAGAAATAATTCATCTCAAAAAGAAGTTGCCAAAATATACCCAACCGCATCTTCTGATAAAATCAATCTGGAGATTTCGAGTTTGGTCGAATCAACACCTGTACTGGTTGAAATGGTTGACCAATTAGGCATAACCCACATGTCCTCTAAGTTTATATTGACAAGTGGTTTGAATTCTTTTCCTTTGAATATTCAAAATTTGGCCAATGGAATTTACTTTGTGAGAATCAATTTCGATTCAAGCCCAAGTGTTATTCAAAGATTTGTAAAAATCTAACACACTTCAGAAAAAATATTTTAAAGGGAGATAAATTAATTTTATTCTCCCTTTTTTTATTTATCCACATTATATAATTGCATACGTATCGATAGGTCATTTATAATTTGATAATGTTGCTTTTCTTTAAAAATATTTATACATTAAATATTTTTACATTTGAGTATTAATTTTACTCAATAACGTACATATAATGTTACATTTTCGTTGTAATTTTGTCCAATTAATAAAAGGACAGGACCCAAGAAGGTGGAATACGTGGCTCATTATGGTTTGACAGATGTCTTTGACTGGTACGTGTATAAAGTCAGGCATAAATCTGAAAAAATGGTCAGTAAGCATCTTTCCAATCTTGGACTTGAAGTTTTCGTCCCGACGATTTTGACGACCAGAGTGTACTCCAAAAAAATTAAAAAGGTTGAAAAACCACTTTTGTACAATTATGTTTTTGTAAAATCCAATAAGAGTACATACTTAAATGTATTGACTCATGAACACGTATTGGGATTCGTAAGGGTTGGGAAAGACAAAGTTAGACCCATCACTCCAGTCGAAATGGACATCCTCAGGAGAATCGTCGATTTGGATCCTTTACTGATTGAAACAGAACATAAATCCCTAGAAGTGGGCAATATAGTGGAGGTGATCAGGGGCCAATTGTATGGTCTGCGAGGAAAGTTGGTTCAACGACAAGGGAAAAGAAAGATATTAATCGAAATAGAGGGCTTGGATCAGTCCATCGCCATCACGGTTGAAGAAGAAGATATAAGCAAGGTAAATTAAATTGTACCTAATCGACATGAAATTTAGAACCTATGGCGTAAGTCGTTGCGACTTTACGACGGCGAAGCCTTGTATTTTTCTTTGCGGGAAACGGATAGGAGCAGCAGCCGAAGGCTGGAGTGGACACAGGCCACTCCGCAACGAAGTGAAGCTGCGGATAGCCGGGTGACAAACCCTTGGCTAGCTACAATGGGGGTTTGTCATTCCCCCCATATTAGAAAAGTTTTGAAATAAGATTTTATGAAAATAGCAATTATTGGGACGGGTTATGTAGGTTTGGTGAGCGGGACTTGTTTTGCAGAAACTGGTAATCACGTGCTTTGTGTCGATATCGACCAAAATAAAGTTGAAAAATTGAAATCGGGCAAACTGACTATTTATGAGCCAGGTCTCGAATATCTATTTGCTAGGAATACACAAACAGGGCGTTTAAATTTTACGACCGATATCAAATCTGCCGTTGAATTTGCGGACATAATTTTCCTAGCACTTCCCACTCCTCCAGGAGAAGATGGGTCAGCAGATCTCTCTTATATACTAGGAGTTGCCGAGCAGATCGGACCTATGCTCAATGGGTATAAAGTCATTGTGGACAAAAGTACCGTTCCCGTTGGAACTGCGGTCTTGGTCGAAGAAAAACTGTTGAAATTCGCCAAAAAAGAAGATTTTGATGTGGTCTCCAATCCCGAATTTTTGAGGGAGGGTGTTGCCGTTGATGACTTCCTTAAGCCGGATAGAGTCGTCGTTGGGACGAATTCTGAACGCGCACAAAAAGTCATGCACAAACTGTACGAACCTTTCGTGCGACAAGGCAATCCAATCATCTTCATGGATATTCCGAGTGCAGAAATGACCAAATATGCCGCCAATTCCTACCTTGCCGCTAGGATTTCATTCATGAATGAAGTGGCCAACCTGTGCGAATTGCTAGGTGCTGACGTCGAGAATGTGCGCCGTGGTATGGGCGCAGATGCAAGAATTGGCAAGCGATTTTTATTCCCAGGCGTTGGGTACGGAGGATCTTGCTTTCCAAAAGACGTACAGGCGATGGCAAAGAGCGCGACCGATTCTGCATACGATTTCAAGATACTAAATGCCGTCATGGCTGTTAATCAAAGGCAAAGAGAGCTTTTTCTCAAAAAAGTAATAAAATATTTTGGAGAAAATCTTCAAGGAAAAACCTTTGCACTTTGGGGACTTGCCTTCAAGCCCAATACGGATGATATCCGCGAAGCTCCAGCGCTTTTCATCATCGATGAACTCCTAAAGCGTGGCGCCAAAGTACAAGCATTTGACCCCGAAGCGATGGAAAATGTAGGCCGAATCTACGGTGACAAAATCACCCTTTCAGAGGATGAATATTCGGTTTTGGAAGGTGCAGACGCTCTATTAATTTTGACAGAATGGACGCTTTTCCGTACCCCAGAGTTCGATAAGATGAAAACCATTCTCAAGGCTCCAGTCATCTTCGATGGCAGGAATTTGTATGATTTGGATTCAATGGTGAGCGAAGGGTTTTACTACAACAGCATCGGAAGACATATCGTCAATCTTTGATTTTGCAATAAACTGAATATCATGCCAAAGAATATTTTGATTACTGGAGGAGCTGGATTCATAGGGTCACATCTCGTGAGAAGATTCGTCACCAAATATCCCACCTACCATATCGTCAATTTGGATAACCTCACCTATGCGGGCAACCTTGAGAATCTTTCGGACATCGAAAAAGCCCCGAATTATACTTTTGTAAAAGGTGATATTTGCGATCGTGCGCTGCTGTTGAGTCTATTCGATGAGCACCAATTTGACACCGTATTGCACTGCGCAGCAGAATCCCACGTGGACCGCAGCATCAAGGACCCCATGGCATTTATTCACACCAATGTCCTCGGCACTGCCAATCTGCTACAAGTAGCTAAAGAACGCTGGGAGAAGGATTATTCGGACAAGCTTTTTTATCATATATCCACCGATGAGGTGTACGGAAGCCTCGGAGACGATGGCATGTTCACAGAGATGACGCCTTACGATCCCCGCAGTCCATATTCTGCCTCCAAAGCCAGCTCAGATCACTTGGTGAGGGCATTTTATCACACGTATCATCTGCCGATAAAAATATCCAACTGCTCCAACAATTATGGGCCGTTTCATTTTCCGGAAAAACTGATTCCGCTTTGCATCAACAATATCATCCATCGCAAGCCACTGCCGATTTATGGCAAGGGCGAAAACGTGAGAGATTGGTTGTTCGTAGAGGATCACGTGTCGGCGATTGACGTCATCGTTCATAAAGGAAAAATCGGCGAAACCTACAATATTGGTGGCCATAACGAGTGGAAAAACATTGATTTGATTCGTGTCATTTGTCGTATCATGGATCGCAAATTAGATCGTCCAAAGGGTGATTCCGAGCAGCTGATTGCCTTTGTGACCGACCGCGCGGGTCACGATTTGCGCTACGCCATTGATGCCACCAAGCTCAAGGAGGATCTTGGTTGGGTTCCGTCGCTCCAGTTCGAGGAGGGTATCGAGAAGACGATCGATTGGTATTTGGCCAACGGAGATTGGCTCCAAAAAGTCACTTCAGGCGCCTATACCCATTACTATGATTCGTACTATGGTCGAGGTAATTAGGGCGTGTCCCTTTCAGGGTCGGTGTATTCCGCAGTTCGCTGCGCTCCGTCTTTCAGACAGGTTTCACCTTGCTCCATCCACCTCACGCACTGGGTTTTTTACCAATACAAAACTAGCTTAAAGATATGAAAGGAATAATTTTGGCAGGAGGATCTGGCACCCGATTATACCCAATCACACAAGCCATTTCAAAGCAATTGATGCCCATCTACGATAAGCCGATGATTTATTATCCCTTGTCGGTGTTGATGCTGGCAGGGATTCATGATATATTGATTATAACTACACCCGAAGACCAGTCGCAGTTTCAGCGATTATTGGGTGATGGCAGCCAAGTAGGATGCCGCTTTACATACAAAATCCAGGAAGTACCCAACGGATTGGCTCAAGCCTTTGTTATAGGCGAAGAGTTTATCGGGGATGACAAGGTAGCTCTGGTCCTAGGAGATAATATTTTTTATGGATCTGGATTGGGCAGACTACTCAGTAAAAACGTGGACATCAGCGGTGCCATGATATTTGCCTTCGAAGTCAGCGACCCCGAAAGATACGGTGTAGTAGAGTTTGATGAAAGCCAGAAAGCTATATCAATAGAAGAAAAACCGACAAATCCCAAATCTAATTGGGCGGTTCCAGGGCTTTATTTCTATGACAATTCTGTGGTAGATATTGCTAAGAATATCAAGCCATCACCTAGAGGAGAATACGAAATCACAGATGTCAATCGCGTCTATTTGGAAGCTGGAAAGCTTTCGGTTGGTATCCTAGAAAGGGGAACAGCTTGGCTCGATACGGGGACTTTCGATAGCTTGCACGACGCTTCAGAGTTCATCCGCGTCATCGAAAAGCGTCAAGGAATGAAAATCGGCTGTATCGAAGAAATTGCTTATTCAAAGGGCTTTATCAATGATGAGAAATTTTTGCAACAAGCTGAGAAATTGCAAAAAAGCGGCTATGGCCAATATTTGAAAAATATTTTAGCTAAAAAACAATCACGAAAGTGATAGAAACCCTCATTTCTTCCAAGACTCGTATCAAATTGTTGATGAAATTCTTCATCAATTCTAATGCTACTGCTTACCTGCGTAGCTTAGAATCTGAGTTTGGAGAATCCACCAATAGCATCCGCATCGAACTCAACAAATTGGAAAATGCTGGGTTCTTACATTCATTTTTGGAAGGAAATAAAAAATATTTTAAAGCCAATATCGCTCATCCGCTCTTTAGAGATATCCACAACATTTTACTCAAACACATTGGGGTTGACCAAATCATCGAGAATATCATAGTAAGACTTGGCAATGTCGAACACGTCTTGTTGGATGGAGATTTTTCGAAAGGCAAAGACTCAGAAATAGTTGATTTGGTGCTAGTAGGTGATATTGACACTTCCTACTTGATGGAGCTAAGCGCCAAAGTAGAAAAAGTGATCAACAGAAAACTCAGGCATTTAATCCTCAGTTCTAAAGAATTTCAGTTAATGCATTTAAACAATAAAGATCAAGATTTGCTCCTTTTATGGAGCGCCGAATAATAACGAATAATTCATCTTATGTATCAAGAACTAATCAATAAACAAAAGAAAATCGGTGTAATTGGGTTGGGCTATGTTGGCTTGCCCATTGCTTTAGAATTTGCCAAACATTTTAAAGTCATAGGATTTGATATCAACAAATCGAGGGTCGAAATGATGCAAAATCATATAGATCCATCGAACGAGCTTGATTCCTCCGAATTCAAAAACAAGGACATTACCTTCACGGATGATATTGAAGTACTCAGAACGGCTAATTTTTATATAGTCGCTGTTCCTACTCCTGTAGATGACCATTGCGTACCCGATCTTACCCCTGTTTTAGCAGCATCTAGGACGATAGGAAAGGTATTAAAGAAAGGCGATTATGTCATTTTTGAATCAACAGTATATCCTGGTTGCACTGAGGAGGATTGTTTACCCGTAATAGAGCAACTTTCAGGCTTAAAGCTGAACGTTGATTATAAAGCTGGGTATTCTCCAGAGCGTATCAACCCAGGAGACAAAACCCGTCCTATCCACAAGATCCTCAAGATCGTTTCTGGTTCAGACGCCGAATCCCTTGAAGAAATCGCCAAGGTATATGGACAAATCATAGAAGCTGGTTTACACAAAGCCACTTCGATCAAGGTTGCTGAAGCAGCTAAGGTCATTGAGAATGCACAGCGTGACGTGAACATTGCCTTCATGAACGAATTGTCCATGATATTTGATAAGCTCGAGATAGACACGCACGAAGTTCTCGAAGCGGCAGGTACCAAGTGGAATTTCATCAAATTGTCTCCAGGGCTAGTGGGGGGACATTGCATCGGTGTCGATCCTTATTATCTCACCTACAAGGCCATGCAGATGGGCTACAATCCACAGGTAATATTGAGTGGCCGTAGAATCAACGACGATATGCCAGAACATATCGCAAAAAAGACCGTACAAATGCTTATCAAGCAAGGCAAAGACATCAAGCATTGCAAGGTTTTGGTACTAGGGATCACCTTCAAAGAAAATGTTTCTGACATCAGAAATTCAAAAGTTGCAAATCTCGTAAAGGCATTACAAAACTATAGCCTCCAAGTGGATATCTACGATCCAAACGTGGACCATGCTGAAGTAAAACACGAATACGGTCTATCCATGGTGGATACCATTGGCAATGATTATGACGCCATTGTATTGGCAGTTGCCCACGACGTCTTTAAGGATTTTACCGAAGCATATCTTAAAGAGATTTCAAAGCAAAACTTAGTTTTTATCGATATAAAAGGTATGTTTAAGTCTCTGAGAAATACGGATATCAAATACTGGAGCCTTTAGTAATCTTAGCAAAAAATTGAAATGAATAAATTAGAAAATAGCAAGGTTTTAGTCATTGGCGGAGCTGGTTTTATAGGCAGCTTTGTCGTCACCGAACTCCTAAAACACCCTGTCAAGTCAGTTGTAGTTTATGATAATTTTGCTAGGGGTAAGAGGGAATATCTTTCCGAGGCTTTGACCGATGAGCGCTGCTCTATATTTCCAATAGGGGGCGATATTCGAGATATTGATATCTTAAACGAGGCCATGATTGGGATAGATTATGTGTTTTGCCTTTCGGCTATGTGGCTTTTACACTGTAAGGACTTTCCTAGGACAGCCTTCGAAGTGAATATAGCGGGGACATTCAATGTGCTAGAGGCTTGTGTGAAAAACAAGGTTAAAAAGCTCATTTGGTCCTCGTCTGCTAGTGTCTATGGTGATGCTGTCGAAGTGCCCATGACGGAGGCACATCCTTTTAATAATAAGAATTTTTATGGAGCCACTAAGATAGCTGGGGAAGCCATGGCGACCGCATTCAATGATCGATATGGTTTGGAGGTAATTGGACTTAGATATATGAATGTATATGGGCCGCATCAAGACCAAACAGCGGCTTATACTGGAGTTATCCCTATCATGCTCAATAAAATTGATGCCAATGAGTCTCCAGTCATAAACGGGGATGGAAGCCAAGCTTATGATTTTATATACGTAGAAGATGTAGCTCGTTTCAACGTCCTTGCCTTAGAAAGTGAAGTAAAACATGGTTTTTACAACGTGGGTACGGAAGTGCAGACTTCTATCAAGCAATTATGTGACTTAATATTAGAATTGAAAAATTCGGAACTTAAAGTTACTTACAAGCCATATACTGCGGATGATGCTAGGGCATTGGTCCAAAATCGCATAGGGTCAAACAAAAAAGCCCAAACTGATTTGGGATTTTTGCCTAAATATGACCTGAAGACAGGATTGCAAAAGTTAATCGATTGGAGGATTTCCAATAGCTAGGTATTTATGTGCGGTATTACGGGTGTTTTTAATCTGAATGGTGCTCAAGTAGGTCCACAAGTCCTTCAAAAGATGACGGATCGTTTGGCTCACCGAGGTCCAGATGGTCAAGGCATTTTCATAAAAGAAAATGTAGGTCTAGGACATCGCCGCTTATCGATTCTTGATCTTTCTGAAAAAGGGGCTCAACCCATGCACAGCGCAAATAAAGATTGGACCATTGTGTTCAATGGCTGTATTTATAATTATAAAGAATTGAAAACCAATCTTTTATCACTAGGCCATACTTTTGTATCCACTACAGACACAGAAGTCATCAGTGAAGGATTGGCAGAATATGGTACTTCTTTCTTTCAAAAATTAGATGGAATGTTTGCTGTAGGTGCCTATCACCACTCGACCTCGACCTTGTATCTCAGTAGGGATCGATTTGGGGTAAAGCCACTGTATTACTATTTTCAAGAAGGCGTTCTCTTGTTTGCCAGCGAGATAAAAGCATTTTTAGACCACCCTAAATTTAAAGTAAAATTAAATGCAGGGGCACTGAATGAATATTTTACATTTCAAAATCTATTCAGCTTTAGGACTTTGTTCGATGGTGTGGCGATGCTGCCTCCAGCCAATACCTTGGCGATCAATACATCCACTAGTGAAATAAAGCACAATGCGTGGTGGGATTATCACTTTGCTAGCGATAGCAATGCTTCGATAACCGAAGAAGAGGCGATATTTCAGACCGAAGACTTGTTCAAGAAAGCGGTAACCAAGCAGATGGTCGCCGATGTCCCTGTTGGTTCGTACCTCTCAGGGGGGATGGATTCTGGATCTATCGCAGTGACTGCCGCAACGCATGTTCCGAGACTTTACACTTTTACAGGTGGATTTGAGATGAATAATGTCACCGGAGTTGAGTCAAATTTTGATGAAAGAAGAGATGCCGAACTGACAGCTAATATCATCAAAAGCGAGCATTACGAACAAGTGATGAACTCTGGAGATTTAAAATTTAGCCTTCCTAAAGTTGTGTATCACTTGGAGGATTTGCGTGTTGGTATGTCCTACCCAAATTATACCATAGCGAGGTTGGCTTCAAAGTTTGTTAAGGTTTGTCTTCAAGGGACTGGAGGCGATGAATTATTCGCAGGCTATCCATGGAGGTATTATAGGGTATTCCAATCGTTAGATCAAAAGGATTATCTCGATCAATATTACCAATACTGGCAGCGTTTGGTGTCTGACGACCAGAAGCCTTTTCTTTTTCAAGATGATGTATTCGGCCGCATGGACATAACCGAGCCACGAACGATATTCGACAAGGTTTTTCTTTTTAACAATAAGTTGAAATACAATACACCCGAAGAGCATATCAACAATTCACTGTATTTTGAGATTAAGACTTTCTTACCAGGACTGCTATTAGTGGGGGATAAACTGGCGATGGCGCATGGATTGGAAGAGAGATTTCCTTTCCTTGATAATGACCTAGTGGATTTCGTCCAAAAAATGCCCGTCAAATACAAATTGGGCAATTTGGAATTGATGAAAAAAATCGATGAAAACGTAGTTGGAAACAAAAGGAAACTTTATCAACAGTACGACGATGGGAAAAATGTTCTGAGAAAAGCCATGCAAAATATCCTGCCTCAAGACATATTGCAGCGCAAAAAACAGGGCTTTAGTGCGCCTGATGAGAGCTGGTATCGCGGCGAAAACGCCCAATACGTAAAAGAACTCCTGCTTGGAAAAAATATAGTATCACACGAATATATCAAGCCAAAATTCATAGAACAAATACTCCATGAACACACCCAGATGGGCGTTAACCACAGGCTCTTGCTTTGGAGTTTGATGAATTTTGAATGGTGGTGCCGGATATTTATCAATGGAGAAAAAGTTTAACAATGCAACTGCGCTGCGTAAGAGGGTGGAGTGGTCCCCAAAGGGGAGTGCCGACCTAGTCGGTACGGAACCCACGGAACACGCGACCCGAATTCGTCGTGAAGACGAAATGAGGGATACGCCCAAACTAAAAAAATATTTAGGCAAGTAGAAAAATGATACTAATTACTGGCATCAATGGTTTTCTTGCGCAGCATCTCCTAAAATACTGCCTAGCACAAGGCGAAAAAGTTGTGGGAATTGCCAGAACTGCTCCGCTTATTGAGCATGAAAACTATACCCATCTACACGAGGATTTGGTGCATAGTGATTTGGAAAAAGTCCTGCCTGTGGGCATTACAAAGGTTTTTCACCTTGCACAATCTAGTCGTT
Source organism: Saprospiraceae bacterium (assembly GCA_016720635.1). Lineage (GTDB taxonomy): Bacteria > Bacteroidota > Bacteroidia > Chitinophagales > Saprospiraceae > JADKKF01. The sequence goes on along the minus strand of JADKKF010000004.1, from coordinate 259,686 downwards.
ATAGAGAGGTGCCAGATGGCATGGGTGACGTCTATCAAGTAAACGTTCATGCAACCCAAAGACTCCTTGAATGGTCTAGAAAGAGTGGTGCAACTCATTTTATATACGCATCCACGGGAAATGTTTACGGCAATACAAAGCAGATTTACACCGAAGCGGATCCAGTAAATCCACATAGTTTCTACGCTTGGTCCAAAGTGCTAGGGGAATCTTTATGCAAATCATATGCCGAATACATGAAAATTACTGTTTTTAGAATTTTTGGTTTGTATGGAGATGGTCAACATAATATGTTGATTCCCAATATGATAGAAAAGGTAAAAAAGGGCGATACCATTAATCTCGCACAAGGACAAGGGCTTTATATCAATCCAATATACGTCGAAGATGCGTGCCAATTGATGTTGGAAGTGATGGAAAATCAGGATAAAAATCTGGAGACTATCAATTTAGGTGGACCTAAAAAATATCATTTAGGTGAAATCGTAGATGCGATCGGGCAGGTGTTGAAAGTATCTCCTCTTGTAGAATCAAACGAAAATGACATAACATATCTGGTTGGAGATACCACGAAATTACAGGCTTGTGTCCCGAATTATGAATATATGACCTTAGAAAATGGCTTAAAACATGCAATTGGAGAATAATACCGCGAAAAGTTTTTTTGAAAAATGGGACAATAATAAAGGATTGGCCTTCGAGCAAACCCTGAACGAAAGCTCGGATATATTCCAATGGATAGCCACTAGGAATGGGGTAGAAGGAGCTCAAGGTTGGGCGCAATTGCTTAAGAATAGACGCAAGATCCTTGATGCTGGCTGCGGCAATGGTCGGGTTACGGCCTTGTTACGGAAATTTGCTCCAGTGGAAGCGGTGGTCACGGGCATAGATTTGACGGCATCTGAGATCGCCAAGCAAAATTTTGAAGGGGTGGATAATATGCGATTTTTTGCTAGAAATCTGAGAGAACCGATTGAGGGGATAGGAACTTTTGACTTTATATATTGCCAAGAGGTATTGCACCATACGGGTGATGCTAAAGAATCGTTTGATAATCTAGTGAAGATCCTCGATCCAAACGGTGAAATCGCCATTTATGTGTATAAGCAAAAGGCTCCAATCCGAGAATACACGGATGATTTCGTCCGTGAAAAAATCAAAGGGTTGTCCTATGAAGATTCGATGAAAGCGTGTAGGCAGATAACCGAACTAGGGAAAGCACTGCATGACCTCAAAGTAAAAATACAGATCCCACAAGTGGATATCCTTGGTATCGAAGCGGGTGAATACGATTTGCAGCGCTTTATTTATCACCATTTTGCCAAGATTTTTTGGAACGACGAATTCAAATTTGAGGACAATGCCGTGATCAATTATGACTGGTATCACCCTCAAGATTGTACGCGTCATACATTGGACGAAGTCAGCACATGGTTCGAATCCAATAATCTGAAAATCGTTCAACACTGCGTCGATCATTATGGCATCACCATGAGGGGCTTGAAATCGTGATTGGCATTTGGTTTTTAGTGGAATTATTTTTTTTGCCTTGGGTTATTCTTGGGGCATTTATAGCGAGGTTTGCGACAAAGAAAATTGATGTCGGGATAGGTCCAGAACCCATATTGTCACACCCATATCACCAAGCGGCATTAAAGATATATGGGTTTTCCTCGGAGACATTTGTCCAAGAAGTCTATGATATTTTCGATGACTTTGATATAAGATTTGATAAAAAATATTCAGGCAAGCTTGGGCAATTGGTGAGGCCATTTGCAATTTATTTTCACGTCATATTTCGATATAAAATTTTGTATTTTTATTTTACGGGTGGCCCGTTGGCGAAGTGCAAGGCATTTCTTTGGAAACTGGAGCCATACTTGCTTCATTGGGCTCGAGTGAAAATGGTCGTGATGCCGTATGGTGGAGACGTTCAGGAAGTGACTCGAAATAAGAATCTCTTGTACAAGCATGGACTAGCACAGGATTACCCCAGTTTGAAAACCAGAAGAAAGTTGATAGAGCGAAAAATAGACCTTTGGACGATTCTCGCTGATCATATAATCGGTGGCTTGGATTGGGTGGATTACATGTACCATTGGGACACACTTATGATATCTCATTTTGGGATAAATACTGAATATTGGAAGCGAAACGAAGAAAATTTGGTTCCCAAAGACGGCACCATTCGAATTTTACACGCACCGAATCATCGAAATCTCAAGGGAACTGAATACATCATTCGAGCCGTGGATAATCTTAAAAAAGAGGGATATCCTGTAGAATTAATTTTGCGTGAAAGAGTGAAAAATAGCGAAATAAAGCATTCTTTGGAAAATATTGATATCGTCGTTGACCAGCTCGTCATTGGTTGGTATGCCATGTTCGCTATGGAAGCGATGGCGCTCGGTATTCCTGTTGTGTGTTACCTCCGAGAGGACCTAACGGAACTCTTCGAATCACAAAATCTGCTGGATAAGGAAGATCTACCCATCGTCAACGCCCAGTGGTTCAACATTGAGGATAAGCTAAGATATTTGATTTCTAATCCTGAAAAATTGCAGACTATTGGCCAAAAATCTAGGGATTATGTCGAAAAATATCACTCTCTGGAAGTATTGGGAAAACAATTGGCTCTCGTGAATAGCAAAGTACTTCAAGTCGCATGAGGATACTGTTTTTGCCATATAATTTGGCCTTTGTTCAGTTGCACAATGCCGAAGAATTGGCTAGGAGAGGGCATGAGGTAGTTTTTATCATTTTGGAAAAAATGAAATGGCAAAGTGACGTGGTAAAAATCGTTCACGTTCCATTTTTTAAGTTCAATCAAGGCATTTTTAGAGCACTGTGGTCGGCTTTTTTATACCATTTTTATTGCTTAAAGTATTTTATTTGGACGGATGTCATCCAGTATATTTACGAACCCCCTTATCCATTACAAATGGATGTCCGATTGGCGGGATTTTTTGCTAAGAGGAAAATTGTGGAGTGGGTAGGAAGTGATATACGCATACCAGAAATTACCATGGCAGAGAGCCCTTGGTACAAGTCCATTTACAACAATGGGTACGAATACGCTCATGTAGAGTCTAAAGAAAAATCTTTGAAAACACAGGCATTATTCGCTAATAATGGTTTCATACCGATGGTCGTCCCAGAGATGTCTTTGTTTGTGCGGAAAGATTTATTTCCAGAAGTAAACGTAGTTAATTACCGTTTCGACTTGAGCCAACTGAAGCCAAACTATCCAAAATTTGATGATAAAAGAAGAATTAGTATCATCCACGCTCCTTCTAAGTTGAAGGCAAAAGGTTCTCATATTATAATCCCAATCCTTGAAAAACTAGCTAGCGAAGGCCATATCACATTCGAATTAATTCATAACATAGATCATTCTAAAGTCTTAGAAAAAATGGCTACCTGCGATCTATATATCGACCAAATAATCTTAGGGTCATATGCTGGTGCCGCTATGGAAGCTATGAGTCTTGGAAAACCCGTGATGGCATTTATTATGCCTTCGGTATATGAAGCTGGAATATCCAAAGAGTGCCCCATCATCAACGTCAATGCAGATAATTTGGAGGATGCCATTAGGAATTTTGTGAAAGACCCACACGCATTAAATCAAATCGGAATGGCTTCACGTAAGTGGATGGAAAAGGTGCATGATGTAAAGAAATTGACGGAAAGGGTGGAAAAAATCTATTTGGAGAATTAGAACAAGTATTTCAAAGGAATTTGAATGAATTTTGAAAAATGTAATCAATTTATATGTTAAAAAGTAGCAAAATATACATCGCGGGTCATAATGGAATGGTCGGATCAGCTATAAAAAGGCAACTTGAAAAAGAAGGATATCAAAACATTATTTGTAGATCTTCCAAAGAGTTAGATCTGCGAAATCAAAAAGAAGTTCAAGATTTTTTTCTAGAGAATAAGCCAGAATATGTTTTTTTGGCAGCAGCAAAAGTTGGTGGAATTCTCGCTAATAATACCTACAGAGCTGAATTTATCTATGACAACTTGATGATTGAGTGCAATATTATTCATAGTGCTTATGAAAATGGGGTCAAAAAACTTTTGTTTTTAGGTTCATCTTGTATTTATCCGAAATTTGCACCACAACCGATGAAAGAAGACGACTTACTGACAGGTGTACTTGAATATACCAACGAGCCATACGCCATAGCAAAAATTGCAGGAATCAAGCTGTGTGAGAATTATAGATTGAGGTATGGATGCGATTTTATCTCTGCTATGCCTACTAATTTATATGGCCCAGGTGACAATTATGATCTAGAAAACTCCCACGTAATACCAGCGCTCTTGAGAAAATTTCATGAGGCAAAAGTGGAAAATCATGACCAAGTAACTATTTGGGGAAGTGGGTCACCTTTTAGAGAGTTCATGCATGTGGATGACCTAGCTCGAGCTTGTATGTTTTTGATGGACACTTATTCTGATGCTCAATTTTTAAATGTTGGGACAGGTGAAGAAATCAGCATCAAAGACCTTGCTCTATTAGTCAAAGAAGTCGTTGGGTTTCAAGGCCAAATTGTTTTTGATTCTTCCAAACCAGATGGGACACCTCGAAAGTTGATGGATCATTCCCGACTAACAGGTTTAGGATTCAAATCAATCATTCCGTTGCGAGAAGGATTGAAGGAGGTGTATAATGAAAAGTTTTAATCAAGCTTAGAATTAAACTTTAAATCATTTCTTATTAATTAATAATAAATAATTGGCTTTTTAAAAAAAGACGCCAGTAAAATATAAATAAAATGAAAAAGGCATTAATAACGGGAGTAACAGGTCAAGATGGCGCATATCTTTCAAGGCTCCTTTTATCCAAAGGGTATGAGGTTCATGGAATTAAAAGGAGGAGTTCATTGTTCAATACAGCAAGGATTGACGATATATACCAGGATCCACATTTAGACAATGTTAATTTTATTTTGCACCACGGAGATTTGTCCGATAGTACCAATATCATCCGAATAGTCCAAGAAGTACAACCTGATGAAATATACAATTTAGGTGCGATGAGTCATGTCCAAGTCTCCTTTGAAGAGCCTGAGTACTCGGCAGATGTAGATGGAATAGGTACTCTGAGGATTTTAGAAGCTGTTAGAATTTTGGGTTTAGAAAAAAAAACCAAGATTTATCAAGCATCAACTTCGGAACTTTACGGCTTGGTCCAAGAAGTTCCTCAAAGTGAAAAAACGCCTTTTTACCCAAGATCGCCTTATGCGGTCGCAAAATTGTATGCTTATTGGATAACAGTGAACTATCGAGAAGCTTATAATTTATTTGCTTGTAATGGGATCCTATTCAATCATGAATCACCCTTGAGAGGTGAAACATTTGTAACGCGCAAGATCACCAGAGCTGCAGCCAAGATAGCTTTAGGATTACAAGATAAAATGTACTTGGGCAATTTAGATGCAAAACGGGACTGGGGACATGCTAAAGATTATGTAGAGCTGATGTGGAAAATTCTTCAATATGAGAAAGCTGAAGATTGGGTCATTGCAACAGGTGTTACAACCAGTGTAAGAGATTTTGTCAAGATGTCTTTTGCTAATCTAGGGATTGTCATTGCTTTTGAAGGAGAAGGCATTGATGAGATTGCCAAAGTTGTCAACTGTGAGGGAGAACATAAAATTACTCCAGGAACTATTGTTGTAAAAGTTGATCCAAAGTATTTTAGACCGACCGAAGTTGAGTTATTAATAGGAGATCCAACCAAGGCAAAGTCTTTATTGGATTGGCAACCAAAATATGATGTACAATCACTTTGTAAAGAAATGGTTTTGGCTGATGTAGAATTGTTTAAGAAAGATCAAACTTTGAGGGAGGCTGGCTTTCATATTAGGAATGAGTTTGAATGATTTCTAGCTAAAATTTATTTAATTTAATAAAAAATAAACAATGAAAAAAAATATATTAGTGACGGGTGGCGCGGGGTTTATAGGATCGAATTTGGTTGAACATTTGCTAAAAGATGAAAGAGTAGGGAATGTAAGGGTTTTGGATAATTTGTCTACTGGATATATTGAAAATTTGAATGGATTCATGAATAACCCAAGGTTTTCTTTTCTAGAAGGCGATATCAGGGATTTAGATACTTGCCTCAAGGCTTGTGAAGGAATCGATTTAATCACCCATCAAGCCGCTTTAGGTTCTGTTCCTAGAAGTATTAAAGATCCTCTGACTACCAATGCCGTGAATATTTCTGGTATGTTGAATGTACTTCAAGCCGCTGTACAGTCTGGAATAAAGAGAGTAGTTTTTGCAGCTTCTTCCTCAACATACGGCGATAGCAAAGGACTTCCAAAAGTGGAGGATGTTATAGGAAAACCCCTTTCGCCTTATGCAGTTACAAAGTATGTCAATGAACTGTATGCAGATGTTTTCGCCAAAACTTATGGTCTAGAATATATTGGTCTAAGATATTTTAATGTATTTGGTCCAAGACAAAGCCCCAATGGAGCCTATGCCGCGGTGATTCCGCTTTTCTTCAAACATGCGACTGAAAACACACCACCAACCATCAATGGAGATGGTGCCAACAGTAGAGATTTTACATATGTTGAAAATGCTGTACAAGCCAATATTTTGGCATTATTTACGGATAATAAAGAGGCTGTAAATCAGATTTATAATGTTGCATGTGGCGAACAGACCTCGCTCAATGAATTATGGGCTATAATCAAAGAAATAACAGGTAGCAACATCGACCCAATACATGGTCCCAATAGGGCAGGGGATATTCCACACAGCCTTGCTGATATAAGTAAAATAAAAGAAAAGCTGAGGTATGAAATCAAGTATACTATAAAAGAAGGTTTGTCAAAGACATTGTAATGATTTTTTTTATGAAAAAAATTAAAATTAGGTGTATTGAATTTGTAGTTATCTTAAGAATTATATTATCTTTAGTTATCCTCTTGGTATATTGCCAATGTAAAACTATTTCAAAATTTAATCAAACTATGAAAAAAATGTTTCAACTTCCCTAGAATTACAATCTGCTCTTGCTAGTTTAAATTCTAGTATTGTAAGTGTAATTGAAATTGAACCTGGTACATATAATATAAATGCCAATTATATCATATCTAGAAGTAATATAAAAATCACTGGAATTGGAGATGTTACTTTAAATTTGGATAATGTAAATGGAACAATCAAACCGAATACCCCTCTTTTAGCATTTGTAGCTGATACAGCTCCAATTACCAATTCTACTCCGCCAATTTACAACATAGAAGTATCAAACATAAAATTCAAAGGCAATAAGATTCCAATCGTGTCCATCATACAATTAAATAGAGTAGAGAACTTTAGTATAAATAAATGTAATTTTTATGATTGTGGGCTACCTATTCCCCACCTCCATCTCACCCTCAACTACCCCCACCTCCAGGGTGGTGCGATTGTATAGCTGCCTCTAATAGATCAATGGGTGAAGTTTCTAGTTGTAAATTTTATAATGCCTCTAAGAACAGTATTTTTGTTTCTGTTGGATGTAAATTTATTAATGTTCATAATAACTTTATTGATGGAGGATTTATTGGTCAAAACAGACCTGGTATAGAATTGCGAGCAAATGGATTTGTCTCTGGAAATTTAATACAAAACTGCTCTGGTGCTGGCATTTTAGCTATTTCAAGTGACCCTGGGAGTGTATCTAGTGAGACTACCGATTCAAAATTAGACACTAGGAGCTTTGCAAATATTGTTACGGGAAACCAAATTGTTAATTGTGATATTGGAATAGCTGTAGAGGCAACTACCGTATATGACCGTAACATAACAACATTAGGATATGAACCAAGGGAAGATGGCTCTGTTATTACAAATAATGTAATAATTGATCCCATAACCTATGGGATTAGCACATTGAATAGGAATGGACTAATAATTACTGGGAATAGTATAATAAATACTAATCCATCTAGTCCAAATAATATGAAATCTTCAATGAATCTAGATAACCTAACTAATTCCATAGTAACTAACAATATTTTAGGTAAACCCAGAAATGAATATTTTTTTCGAGGCAGTAGCTATTCTCAAGGTAATATTCATACTGGTACGCCTGATAATTAAGCTATCCTGAATGAAATTTAAATTGGTTCGTAGTCGTTCTTTTGTTTTAGTGGTAGAGAGGGTTATTTCGCTTATTTCCAAAGTAATATTTTATTATTTCCTAATTAAATTATTAGGTAGTAATGAACAGGGTATATATAATTCTGTACTCAATATAGCAAATATTGTTGTGTTGATTTCCGTTTTGAGTATTGATCATTCCTCAATTTACTTTCTTAGTAAAGATTTTACTAAAGAGACGAAATCAGAAATAATCTATTCAATTTTTATGACGATGGTAGGATCTTTCTTTATCATCATTTTTTCATATTTAATAATGTTGTGGGGCACAGAATCTTTCAGTAATGAATTGGCTAACTATTTTTTTGAGTGTTTACTGTTTACCTTTCTGTTTCTAACTCGTCAAATTTTCAGAAATATTATTGTTGGTTTAGGGTACCCTAAGGTACAGTCTATAGCTTATGCTAGCTTTGAAGTAATTTGTTTAATTTTATATAGTTTTACATTTTATTATGGACTTGGAAGTTTGAAAAATCTTATTTGGATTAATATAATTTTAACTTCAGCAATATGTATTTATTATTTTCATTTTATATCTGGATTTACTTTTCAATTACCTAAAATGGGGATTGCCCTATCTCATATAAAAAGTATTGTAATTTATGGATTCCAATCTAACATTGCTATTGTATTTATTGCAATGACCTTTAGAATAGATACTTTGTTTTTAATTAATAATGTAAGTTTTCAAGAAATAAGTCAATATAGTATAGCCACTATTTACAGTGAAATTATTAATCTGATCCCTACTGCATTATCTGTTATTTTATTATCTAATTCAGCAAAAATAAATGAAAACAATGATTGGATTTTAATTGACTTAAAAAAATTGATGGTGGCTCAATTATTTATTTGCCTTTTTATTTTACGCTCTATCGTTCCTTATTCCTTTTGTATTAGGTATGGAATACAAAAAAAGCGTTTCATTATCATATTTTTTGATTTTTGGCAATTTATTTTTAGGTTTTGGTAACTTTATTTTTTATTTTTTTTTTAGCAAAAAGGAGCTTATTATTTGTATTATATTAGGTTCGATCAGCTTAGCTCTTAATATTGTTTTTTGCAGTTTTCTTATTCCAAAGTATGGCACCACAGGGGCTGCAATTTCCTCCTTGATTTCGTACTGTAGTTTTTTTATAATAAATTTTGTTTATCTATTTAAATACCTAAAATATAATACCTTTTTAAATATGGCAGAAACATAAGATGTGTTATGAAATTGATTAATAAAAATAATCTCATGAAATTGAATAAAATCAATATTTGATTAATTTATGGATGGGGTAAAATTATTATTATATTGTTATATTATCGTTGCTATCATTCCATTTTTTTGGCAAAATAAAAGTGGATTTTTTTTATTTCGGTTGGATGTCTTTTTAAGTATAACTTTGTTACCTTATGCTGTATCAATTCCTATTAATTATTTATACTTTGGAAACGATTCATTGGGGATGTCAGAAAACAGGGTGTTTTTGACCTTGTTGTTTCATTTTTTCTTTTTATCTAGTTTTCTAGTTGGATTTTATTCTTTTTTACCAAGAAAATATTTATTTCCTTCAACCCAAAATATAATTGCTTCTGATTCTTATCACCTTCCGAATATTCTCATAAAATTTAGTTTTGCATTTATTTTAATTCTAACAATTATATATTTTCAAAAACTTGGAGGAATTGTTCAGTATTTTAATATAGATAGGTTGGTGAGATATTCCAAGACCCAAGATAACCATCTTGGAGTTTTTAGTATCGGAATCATAATGGCTCGAACGATAATGTTGTTATATTTGTCAAAAAATGAAATTAAAGGTTTGCAATCAAATAATAAAGTATATAAGTGGGTTAATATGATGCTTATCATTCTTTATGCCGCTGTAAATTTGGCGGTAGGAGACAGAAGATTCTTGGTTGGATTAATAATAGCAGAGTGTTTTATTTTCAATTTTTCGGTAAGTTGAAAAATAAAATAATTTATATAATAGGATTAGTCGGCGGCATTTTGATGCAATTATTTCAGTATCTGAGACATATAGCTAATGACCCAGCTGCTATGGTTCAGCACTTTGATCAAAATTCTGAACTAAAATGGTTGGATATTTCTAAGGGAGAATATGCAAATGCGTATTTAATATTCAATAGTATATTGGAATCACCTATTGAATATCAATTTGGAATGACTTACTTAAAATCCTTTTCATTATTTTTTCCTCATTTTATCCTACCCAACAGATTTGAAGGATTGCCCATTTGGTTTGTAAAAACTTATTATTATGATGTTTATTCGCTTGGAGGTGGATTTGCCTTTAACTTCGTCGCTGAGACATATTTGAACTTTGGATATATCGGTCCTATTATTATTGGAGTTATTCTGGGTTGGTTATTTAGGAAATTTTGGATTTATGTATTTTTTAAATCAACCACTTCTTATAGTTTGACTTGTTATGCCATGTTTTTGCCAAGTATTTTTATATTAGGGCGAGTGGATTTTGGTGGAGGATTTAAAGAGTATTTAACATCGGTTCTACTTCCATTAGGGGCCATTTACCTCCTATTTCTTGAATTTAATAAACTAAAAATAAAATAAATAAACATGTTCCCAGATTATTTTGACAACAAGTATAATGCAGTTTTTAAAAATGAAAGAAACAAACTCATTTCAAACAAAAGAAATGTAGAAGTGATAAATGAAATTCCTAGATTTATCCATAATGAAAATTATGCTTCCGCATTTGGTGAACAATGGAAAAAATACTTTGATATCCAATTGGATTCTTACACAAATACAAACATAAGTAGAGATCGAGTGAAAAGGTGTATGGGCAGTGAGCTCTTTGAAAAACTAAAGGGCAAGTATGTGCTTGAAGCTGGTTGTGGAGCTGGTAGGTTTACTGAAGTATTGCTCTCAAAGGGAGCTAGAGTTGCTTCATTTGACATAAGTGATGCAGTAGAAGCGAATAAAAAAAATTTCCCATTAAATGAAGATCATATTATTTTTCAAGCTGATATAAATGATATTCCTTTTAAAGCCGAACAGTTCGATGTAGTTTTATGTTTAGGGGTAATCCAACATACTCCAGATCCAGAACAAACTATTGCAAGTCTATGGAATCAGGTTAAACCAGGTGGTTGGCTAGTAATTGACCATTATACCTATCGACTTTCTCATTTTACAAAAACTACTCCAATTATTAGACCCTTTATAAAGCGACTTTCTCCAAAGTATGGAATAAAAGTTACAGATAGCATTACAAAACTCTTTTTTCCGCTTCACAAACTTGTTAAGAATTTTTATTTCGGCCAAGCCTTGCTGAGTCGAATTTCACCCGTACACACATACTTTTCGCATATCCAGAGTTAAGTGATGTTGATCAGTATAATTGGGCGTTACTTGACACTCATGATTCCCTGACAGATTGGTATAAAGACTTTAGAACCAAAGGCCAGATAAGAAAAGCACTTCAAGGTTTAGGCGGTACTGAAATTTATAGTGAATATAGTTCTCATGGAGTTGATGCAAGGGCAAAAAAAAAAAGTTGAATTTTAAACTATGTGCGGAATAACAGGATATTACAAGTCATCTGATATAACATTAAAAGTAGATGGACTTCTTAAGGCCACTGACGCAATTAGGCATAGAGGACCAGATGATGCAGGATATTATGTTGATGACAATGTTGGGCTTGGTCATCGAAGATTGTCTATAATCGACTTGTCTCCTGCTGGACATCAGCCAATGAATTCTTCAAATAGTAGGTATGTTATTGCTTATAATGGGGAAATTTACAATTATTTGGAGATTAGAGAAAAGTTAACGGAGGCAGGGTATTTATTTAAAAGCCAGTCTGATACAGAGGTCGTTATTAATGGGTTTGAATATTGGGGAAAAGCAATATTTGAAAAGTTGAATGGAATTTTTGCTATTTCAATTTGGGATAAAAAAGATAAAAAACTAATTCTTGCTAGGGACAGGATGGGTGTTAAACCTCTTTATTATTGGCACAGTCACAATTTACTTTTATTTGGCTCAGAAATCAAAACAATTTTGGCTTATGAGCTTGTAAATAAAAAAATAGACTTGCAAGCATTTCACGAATTTTTATACTATGGTTATGCTCTTGGGGAGAATACCCTTTTTTCGGGGATTAAAAAATTGTTGCCAGGGCAGTATTTAGAGATAGATGAAAATGAAATGGTGCGAGGGGAATTTTGGAAACACCAATTTGTTAAAGAATTATCATTCAACGAGATAAAAGAATCTGAGGCAATTGCTAAAACAAAAACGCTTTTAGAGAAAGCTGTTGAGAGGCAATTAGTAAGTGACGTTCCAGTTGGGGTTTTTTTAAGTGGTGGTATAGATTCTTCTGCTATTACAGCATTCGCTACAAAACACTATAAAAGAAAATTAAAATCTTATTCAGCAGGATTTGATTTCAATAGGGGGAATAATGAACTACCTTTGGCTTCTAAAGTTGCAAAAAAATTTGGTACTGAACACCATGAGATGATGATTCAAGGAAAGGACATCGAAAACATTATAAAAAAAATGGTTTTTCACCACGATGAACCATTTAGCGATGCTGCTAATATTCCTTTATATTTGATGACCCAAATGGTGAAAAATGATTGTAAGGTTATATTACAAGGGGATGGAGGAGATGAATTATTTGCTGGGTATCCACGGTATCATATTTTGTCAAAGTTTAATCAATACAAATTTATTTTTAATACATTGAACACCTTAAAAAAAATTGTACCATCTAATTATATCAAACAAAAAGCGGAAAGATTTCTTCCCTTGTTTCAAACCAGTAATTCACAAATACATTTTGCAAAATTCTTAACTGAAGAACTCGAAGGCAGCCCCGAAAATTTATTTAAGGAAGAATTAAATGCCAATTTTCAAATGACAAATCCATTTAAAAGATACCAAGATGTTGCTAAAGAATTTGGTTTTTTGTCGAATAATGTCCAGAGATTATTGTGGATTGATACAAGGATAATTCTTCCTGACCAATTTTTGGAAAAGGTGGACAAAAGTACGATGGCAAATGGGGTTGAAGTAAGAGTCCCATTTTTGGACAATGAATTGGTTAGCTTTGCATTATCTCTACCCTCTGAAATGAAGGTAAAAAATGGTAGAAAAAGTATATATTAAAAAGAGCTTTAGAGGGTATAGTACCTAATGAAGTACTCTATGGTCCTAAAAAAGGGTTTGGTGTTCCATATCAGAATTGGTTGAAAGAGCCACTAAGGCAATTTATGATTGATATCTTTAATGATCCAAAGATTGTCCAATTGGGCATATTTGATTATAATGAATTAAACAATCGAATTGAGGAGCATAGAACAGGAAAAAGGGATTGGGGATTTTCTTTATGGAAGATGTTAAATTTTTGTCTTTGGGTAAATATGTATCAAATTGAAGGGTTTGAATAAGAAAAAAGTTCTTTTTGTAGGTTCTTTTAAAAATTCGGGAGGAAGCGGCAACGTAGGAGGGCAAATGTTTGCCTGTAGAAGCCTAATTGACTCGAAATTATCTGAAAAGGTCGAATGGTTTTTGATAGATACTACAGCAGACTCCAATATTAGGATTTCATTTACTAATAGATTATTTAAGGCATCGAAAAGGATTGTTTCGGCATTTTTTTATCTCGTTTTTAAAAAGATTGACATAGCTTTAATTTTCACTTCCCATGGTGTTAGCTTTCTCGAAAAAGGATTGATAGCATACCTGTCAAAGTTATTCGGGGCAGAAGTAATTCTTGCTCCTAGGTCTGGCTTGATGATAAAAAATATGGAAAGCAGTCGATTTATGAATCTATATGTTAAGTATATATTTAAAAAATCAGACTATATTGTGTGTCAAAGTAAAAAATGGCAAATTGATTTTTGGGCGAAAACAAAGGTGCCATTAAGTAAATTAATTATCATTCAGAATTGGATAGACACAAATACTTATTTAATAAAAAAAAATCAACAACAAAAAATAAATATTCTTTATTTGGCTTGGGTTGACAGGAATAAGGGTATTTTTGAACTTATAGAGGCTTTGAAAATCCTTGACCATAAGGTTGATTATGTTTTAAATATTGCTGGAGACGGTGCAGCAAGGGAAGAAATTGTTACGTTAGTAAATTCTTTAAGTCTAAACAACAAAGTTAGAATGCATGGCTGGGTTGTTGGTAATCAAAAGATAGAATTATTAAAAAAAACAGATATTTTTATTTTGCCATCATATTTTGAAGGATTCCCAAATTCATTGTTAGAATCAATGGCAGCAGGGATAGCTTGTATCTCCACAAATGTAGGTTCTGTGGATGATATAATCGTTGATAATGAAAATGGAATCCTTATACCTTTGAAAGATAAAATGGCAATAGCTAAAGCACTTAGTAACTTAATCAAAAGTCCTGATTTACGTTTAAAACTTGGAAATAATGCGTAAATCCATTGAAGCAAACAATTCAATAGATTCGGCTGTAAAAAAATTCTATAGTTTATTTAAATTAGGTTAGTATGTGTGGATTAGTAGGGATTATTCATGAACAATGTCATGTATATATTAAAAAAATGACCAATGCAATCGCCCATCGTGGGCCTGATGATTCAGGTTATTATTCAGACGAATTAATTTCGCTAGGTCATCGCCGTTTGTCTATTCAAGATTTGACAGTTAATGGTCATCAGCCCATGATAAGTGATGATGGTCGCTATGTTTTGATTTTTAATGGCGAAATATACAACCATTGGGAGCTAAGAGAATCATATAAAGACAAATACAAGTTTAAATCATCCTCAGATACGGAGACAGTTCTCTATGGATATATTGAGTATGGAGTAGATTTATTCGCTAAATTAAATGGCATTTTTGCTTTGGCTATTTATGATACATTTACGCATGATGTAATCATCGCAAGGGACCAATTTGGTGTTAAACCCTTGTATTATTATCAGGATGAAAATGCTTTTTATTCGGATCTGAAATAAAATCATTTTTGGTGTATCCGCAATTGGATAGGAGTCTTGACTATGAAGCCTTGTGCAATTATCTTCATTTTTTGTATTCACCTGGAGAAAAAACGCCTTTTTCAAAAGTAAAAAAATTACTGCCGGGACATTATATGTCTATCAAAGCAAGTCTCCCTAACCAAAAACAGGTAACAAAGTATTACGAAATACCATTTGATAATAGTTATTCAAATCTTTCAGAAACTGAATTGATAGATGCTTTGGAGCAAAAATTAATTAAAGCTGTGCAGCGCCAATTACTTTCTGATGTTCCTGTTGGATTTTTTCTTTCTGGAGGATTAGATTCTAGCCTTATAGTAGCTATTGCAAGAAAAATACTTCCTAAAAATTCGGATATTCGCTGCTATACTATAGACACTGGCGAGGAGGATTATGAAGGTTTTGTATCGGATATTCACTATGCTAGAAAAGCTGCGAATCACTTGAATGTGGATTTAGTTGAAATAAAGAGCGAGCCCACAGACATTGTGAATTTGGATAAGATGGTCTATCACCTCGATGAGCCACAAGCAGATATCGCACCCATCCATGTGCTCAATATATGTCAGCAAGCAAGAAATGACGGATACATCGTATTATTGGGTGGAACTGCAGGCGATGATTTATTTTCTGGATATAGGAAACACCAATCTTTATACTTTGAGCGTTATTTTAAATATATCCCAGGTTTTGCCAAAGATATTTTTAGTAATGTAATAAAATCAATTAAAAGCAATAATCCCACCTTTAGGCGGATTAAAAAAGTTGTGGCTGAATTGCATAAAAGCACCGAAGAAAGATTGCTCGGTTATTATGCATGGCTGCCTTTAAATACTAATAAAGGCTTGTTTAAACCCAAAATAAGCCAAACATCGAAAGATTACAACCCTGAACAAATATTGGTAGATAGCCTAAAGAATATTTCAAAAGAAAAAAGTTTACTAAATAAAATGCTCTTTTGGGATATGAAGTATTTTTTAACGGATCACAACCTAAATTATACAGACAAATTGAGCATGGCTACTGGTGTAGAAGTTAGAGTTCCTTTTTTAGATCTTGAGTTGGTCGATTTTAGTACAAAAATTCCACCAAGCATGAAATTGAAAGGTAAAACAACCAAATATTTGCTCCGCAAAGTAGCGGAGCGGTATCTACCTCATGATATAATTTATCGACCTAAAACGGGATTCGGTTCTCCTGTACGGGAATGGGTTTTGGGAGATTTGCAAACAGAAATAAATGAACGATTATCAAGAAATAATATTGAAAAACAAGGTATATTTTCTTATGAAGCAGTGGCTAATTTGATAGAAGATAACCAAAATGGTAAAATCGACGCTTCTTATACTATTCTCTCTTTGTTGACGATAGACAGTTGGATAAAACAATTTGAAAGATAAAATCATGAAACAAATCATCCAAGACCTTAAATCAGGCGAAACGATACTAGAAGAGGTACCCGCCCCAATTGTAAAAAGAGGCGCTGTCTTAATTAGGACCCATAGGTCTTTGGTTTCATTGGGAACGGAAAGAATGCTTGTTGAGTTCGGCAAGGCTGGATATATAGAGAAAGCAAGGCAACAACCTGAGAAGGTAAAACAAGTTCTCGATAAAATAAAATCCGATGGTCTGAGACCTACTTTGGAGGCGGTCTTTAGAAAGTTGGGGGAACCATTGCCTTTGGGCTACTGCAATGCTGGTGAAATTATAGCGGTGGGTGCTGGTGTCTCGGAATTCAAAATCGGTGATAGAGTTGTTTCTAATGGTCATCATGCAGAAGTAGTATGTGTAGGCCAAAATCTCGTTGCAAAAATCCCTGATAATGTTACTTTTGATCAAGCATCATTTACTGTAATTGGCGCTATTGGCCTCCAAGGAATTAGGCTGATTGACCCAAGTTTTGGGGAATGTATCGTCGTGACAGGACTTGGCCTTATTGGGTTGATTTCATGCCAATTGCTTAAAGCCAATGGTTGTAGAGTTATTGGTTTAGATTTTGACCAATCGAAAGTAGATCTAGCCAAATCTTTTGGGGTAGAAGCATATAATGTTGCAAATGATGTTAATCCTGTCACTTTGGTCGAAACTTTGACAAGAGGTATTGGCGCCGATGCTGTACTTATTACTGCATCTACGAAATCAAATGATGTCATTTCACAGGCAGCTGGCATGTGTAGGAAAAAGGGAAGAATCGTACTAGTAGGTGTAATTGGACTGGATATCAATCGGTCAGATTTTTTCAAGAAGGAGCTATCGTTCCAAGTCTCATGTTCTTATGGACCAGGAAGATATGATGAGAGCTATGAAGAGCTGGGCCATGATTATCCTATTGGTTATGTTCGATGGACGGAAAAGAGAAATTTTGAGGCAATCTTAGGGGCACTTTCCAATGGTCAACTAATGGTTGAACCTCTGATTACAGAAAATATTGACCTCACAGATTATAAATCGATATATGGCAATATGTCTTCCGTCAAAATCAATCGCTTCTATTCTTAGGTATGATGAACACAAATCATCAACACTTGTTAATTCCATCAGTATAAACAAGGCAAATTATGCAGGTCAACGAGGGGTGATAGGAATTATCGGAGCTGGTAATTTTACCGCTTCTACAATTCTCCCTCAACTACAAAAAATAAAGGCTCCTATAAAGTATATAGCCTCCTCCAAAGGTTTGTCGGGGACTACGCTGGCTAAGAAATTCGGTGTCACCAATTCAACTACAGATTATAAGGAAATCCTTAAAGATGGTGAGGTTGATGCTGTTGTTATAACCACGAGACACAGTGCCCATGCACATCAGGTGCTCGAAGCCATTGACGTGGGTAAGCATGTTTTTGTTGAAAAGCCCCTTGCATTAACACATTCTGAACTAGATGAAATCCAAAAAGCAATCCAAAAATCGGACAAGACCCTAACCGTTGGTTTTAATAGGCGCTTTTCGCCATTTATTCTTGATGCAAAAAAACAATTAGGTAATGCGAATGTCCCAATAAATGTTGTAGCTACGATGAATGCTGGTTTTATCCCTGGAGATTCGTGGGTTCATGACATGAATGTTGGTGGAGGAGGATTATTGGTGAGGCTTGCCACTTAATCGACTTAATTACTTATCTATCGGGTTCTTTGGTCGAGAGTGTAATGATGAATGCTCTGGGTGAACATCCTTCAGAGAATACCGATAATGCTACGATCCTGCTCCGATATAAAAACGGCAGCAGTGGAGTTATTAATTATTTCTCTAATGGTAGTAAGGCCTATAGCAAGGAAAGAGTAGAGATTTATTCTCAAAATCGAACGATTGTCATCGATAATTTTAGAAAGTCTTATTATTATGGATTCAAATCTTCTGGAATGTCATTGACGCAGGATAAAGGCCACGCCAATCAATTCATAATGTTCCTAGAAAGGCTCACAAAAGGTGGGCAGTCATTAATACCAATTGAAGAAATTATGAATACTTCAAGGGCTGCTATTTCCGCTTTAGATTCTCTCAAAAAGGGAGAATGGCAAAAAATTTCTGAATAACAATTACTTAATCAAGCCAAGCCAGATAGTAATGTTGAGACGAGTTTTATTGCTTTTCAATACTGTAAAATATCTCAAGTTTATTCAGATAAAATATCAGATTTATTATAAAGTTAGAAATAAAATTAGGAATCTCTTGAGCCTTAAGTTTGATTACTCCAAGACTCCACCAGTTTTTGAAATTATACGCTTTGATAATTTTATTCAATGCAATATTTGTTATAATGGCTTAGGCAATTTTTCTTTTTTGAACTTGACTCAAGATTTTGGGAAAGACATCGATTGGGATTTTATTAAATATGGTAAGCTTTGGACTTATAATCTAAATTATTTTGATTTTCTAAACCAACCCAACGCGGATCAGTATGGTGCAGAATTTAAGATATTGATAGACAATTATATTTCCAGTTTGCCAGCTTTGAAGAATGGCAATGAACCATTCCCAACCTCAATAAGAGTGATGAATTGGATTAAATATTTTATAAAAAACCAAAACAAGGATACAGGTTATTTGAAATCTCTTTATAGTCAATTATATCTCCTTAAGGATAACTTAGAATACCATTTGTTAGGGAATCATCTCTTAGAAAATGGCTTTGCCTTGACTATGGGAGGTGTGTTTTTTCAGGACAATCAGTTATTTGAAAAAGGAAAAAAGATTCTTGTAGAGGAATTAAATGAACAGATATTGGATGATGGTGGTCATTTTGAGCTTTCTCCCATGTATCATTGCTTGATGCTTCACCGAGTTTTGGATTTATCCAATCTATTGGACTCCAATGCCCAATTAATTGAAGAATACTTGGGAAATCAAAAAGCTTTTCAAAATAAAATAAATGAATATGCTAGCAAGATGTGCTCATGGTTGCGAGCTGTGATGTATGAGGATGGATCCCTCCCGCATTTCAATGATTCTATTGATGGAATTGCTCCAGCTCCAATAAAGCTTTTAGAATATGCAGAGTCATTAAACATAGCTAAAATTAGAATTGAATTGGGTGACTCAGGGTACCGAAGATTGCAAAATAAAAAATTTGATTTAATCATCAAAACTGGTAAAATAGGGCCTGACTACATTCCTGGTCATGCTCATGCGGATACCTTTACTTTTGAATTGAGAATTGACAATAAACCTTTTATTGTAGATATGGGCATTTCGACTTACGAAAAAAATAGCCAAAGGCATTTAGAAAGATCTACGAACAGTCACAATACGGTTATGATTGATTGGAAAAACTCTTCTGAAGTTTGGGGTGGATTTAGGGTTGGGAAGCGGGTCTATGGTCAAATTGTGAATCAATCCACTGACATGATAGAAATGTCATATCAAGGTAGAGCGACAGGTTTACATAAACGAAAAATCACTTTGTCTGACAATTATCTTGAAATTGAAGATTATGCAGACCCGTCCACAGACGCACTAGCTTGTTTTCATTTTCACCCAAATATATCTTTTAAGAGAAATAATGGCGTTTTTGACTTTGCATTTGGAAGCATCACATATTCGGATTATTTTGATTTAACAAGCACTAATTACATGAAATCACAAGGGTTTAATAGGCTGAATGAAGCTGCTAAAAATATTATTTGGTTTAATGATAGATTGACGACTAAAATTATTTGCGCTTGAGAATATTGTTTTTGACGGATAATTTTTTTCCTGAAATGAATGCTCCAGCCAATAGGACTTATGAGCATTGTAGAGAATGGGTGAAAAAAGGGCAGGAGGTTACGGTTCTAACCTGCGTACCTAATTTTCCAGCGGGAAAAGTGTTTCCAGGATATAAAAATAAATTGTACCAAACAGAGTGGATAGATGGCATACGAGTGATTCGAATTTGGTCCTATATCACAGCCAACGCAGGTACCATAAAAAGAATTTTGGATTATACAAGCTATGCTATTATGGCCATCTTTGCTTCGTTTTTTATCAAATGTGACTTGATTATCGGGACTTCGCCTCAGTTTTTTACAGCTATATCCTCTAGGATGATCTCTTTGATTAAGCGTAAGCCTTGGATTATGGAGGTTAGGGATATTTGGCCAGAATCCATAATGGCAGTCGGGGCCATGAAGAAAAATTTTGGTATCCGTATGTTAGAAAAAATTGAAATATCCCTATATAAAAATGCGAGCAAAATTATCGTAGTAACGGATGCTTTTAAACAAAACATCATCGATAAGGGGATAGAACCGAATAAGATATTCATAATAAAAAATGGGGTGAATGTTTTGCAGTTTAAACCCTTGGAGAAAAATCCTACCATTATTAAGCATTTGAACTTAGTAGACAAAATTGTAATTGGATATTTTGGTACTCATGGCATAGTCCATAAATTAGATTTTATTTTGAATTGTACCCCACTTGTTGAAAACAACAACGTTCATTTTCTTTTTATAGGGGATAGAGCGGAGCGCGATAATCTTGTCAAGCAAGTTGGTGATTTGAAGCTCAAGAATGTTACGATGCTTAAGTCAGTCCCAAAGGAGGAAATTCAAAACTATATAAGCATTATAGATATAGCTCTAGTTAACTTAAAACGCTCAGATACTTTTAAATCTGTAATTCCCTCGAAGATTTTTGAAAATGCCGCCATGCATAAACCAATTTTGCTAGGGGTTGATGGTGAATCGCGTGAATTGATTGAAAAGTATAAAGCAGGAATATATTTCCAGCCAGAGGACCAACCAGATTTTTGTTGAAATTGAATCAAATAATAAAACTTGACAGTGAAAATGCTTTTGAGGTTGGTTGTGATAATTTATGCAAAGACTTTGATCGTGTTAATCTTGCCAATAAAATGTTAAATATTATCATCAATAATTAAACTCCCTTTATGCCCTTTATCGACATCATCGCTGGCGCTAGGCCCAATTTTATGAAAATTGGACCAATAGTTCATGCCATTGAAGCCTATAACAAGGAAAACAATACGAAAATTGAGTACCGCTTGATCCATACGGGGCAGCATTTTGATGCTGTCATGAGTGAACAGTTTTTCCAACAGTTGAATATTCCAGAGCCACATCTAAATCTTGGTGCTGGAGGAGGGACACAGGCGGAGCAGACAGCAGCAATCATGGTTGGATATGAAAATGCCTTAAAAAGTGTTAAACCAGATTTTTGCATCGTTGTTGGTGATGTAACCTCCACCATGGCTTGTGCCATAGTAGCGAAAAAAGCTTGGATAAAAGTTGCCCACGTAGAAGGTGGAATTCGCAGTGGCGACTTGAACATGCCCGAAGAGATAAATAGAATGGTTACAGATAGCATTTCCGATTATTTCTTCACAACAACCCAGCAGGCGGGAGCAAATTTGCAAAAAGAAGGACATGACAAGGGAAAAATATTTTTCGTAGGAAATACGATGATTGACTCCTTGTTGTCTAATTTGAAAAGATTGGTCAAACCCGAAATATTTGCACATGCAAACCTAGAAAATCAACCTTATTTGGTGGCTACCCTACACAGGCCGTCCAATGTCGATGACCCACAAAATTTAAAAATACTCTTGGGCCTCATCGATGAGCATTGCGGAGAGGCAAAGGTCATTTTTCCTATGCATCCGAGGACAAAGAAAGTGTTCGATGGATTGAATTTTATACCTCGCAACATCATCATCACCCAGCCCATGGGCTATTTGGAATTCATTTATACCATTAAAAATTCTATTGGGATCATTACTGATAGTGGCGGTATAACGGAAGAAGCTACAGTACTAGGAGTACCTTGTATGACACTTAGGGATTCTACAGAAAGACCAGAGACAGTGACAATTGGAACCAATGAAATGGTCGGCACAGATCCTAATTATATCATTTTCTTATGTCCAAAAATGGTGAAAAAAGAGTGGAAAAAGGCAATATTCCAGAACTTTGGGATGGTAATACAGCAAAGGAATTGTCAATATTTTTGGTAAATTTGTAAGTTGCCACTCATTTCATTTTTAAGCCTAAAATCGTAGTAGAATTGCGCACGTTTATTTATCTTTACAAAGTAAATAGCTTTCCATGAGTACTATAGATATAACAAGAAATAAGATTATTGATAAACTTTTAGTAATTTCTAACGAACGTTATTTGGACGCTATTTTGCAAATTGTAGACAATAGCTCCAGCATTGTTGAGAAAGTTGAATTACAACCAGCTCAAATTGAATTGCTGCGAATGAGCGAAGATGATTATAAGAATGGTAGGGTTATATCTCAAGAACAACTGGATAAAGAAGATAAGGAATGGCTGGCCTTTTAAAGTAATTTGGACCGAAACAGCAGTTAGACAGCGAAGAGGAATATTTGAATACTGGAACAAAAGGAATCAAAGTACAAGGTATTCAGAGAGAATTAGGGTTTTGGTTTCAAAAAGAATTGAGTTGATAAAGAAAAATCCTACATCTTTTTTATCAAGTGAATATAACGATACATATGTCGCTGTAATAGAACACTTTTGTTTGTATTTTAAAGTTGTGAAAGAAGGAATACTTGTAACTGCATTTTGGGATTCAAGACAAGATCCAGATAAATTACTTGAGATTCTCAAGAAATAATACTAGTGTCGACAGGTCGTGAGTTCAATGTGAAATTAGTATCGAATTGACTGTTTGATTATTTATTAATCCTTTGTACTTTTACCAAACTGTAATCCTTTAAATTTCCATT
Organism: Saprospiraceae bacterium; assembly: GCA_016720635.1. GTDB lineage: Bacteria > Bacteroidota > Bacteroidia > Chitinophagales > Saprospiraceae > JADKKF01. The sequence goes on along the minus strand of JADKKF010000004.1, from coordinate 236,314 downwards.
CAACGCCAAACAGAGACCAACAAAACCATTTTATTTTGGCTGAAGAGTAGCCTAAAGTTTCCTATTTAGATTTTTCAGATCATCTATTTTGGGATGTAGATAAAACCCAGTTAGATATTGATGTATCTGCTGCCTTCGTAATAGAAAGAGTACTAGAATACGGACTGATGAAGGATTGGAATTTGCTTAAATCATACTATGGCTTGGATAAAATAAAGGAAGTCAGTCTGAATATCAGATGTTTGGACCCCGTTACTCTTTCATTTGTATCTTTTTTATTTGAGATTCCTGAAACTGAATTTAGATGCTAAAGTATATGGGTCAGCCCAAAACTTTTGGACTTAACCAAAGAACTACAATTTTTCAAAGAAAATTGGAATGAAATGAAGCAAACTATCATCAATGAGTGCAAACAGCTAAACTTACCATAATTATACACCTTGCCTAAAGTCTTACATATACTCAACAGACCTCATTTCGGAGGACCAATACTATACGCTGGAAGCTTGATTCAGTCCATTAACAAAGACTTTGAGTCCAGACTTCTCGGAGAATTATCGCCCAAGGAGGAAGATGCCACCGCAATACTTACGAATTTTGGCATAAAACCAATGGTTGTCAAAGGTATGGAAAGAAATATAAGTCCTTGGAATGACTTCAAGGTCTATTGGCGGCTTAGAAGGATTATTAGGCATTACAATCCTGATATCGTACATACCAACGGGGCTAAAGCAGGAGCATTGGGGAGACTCGCTGCAAATCACGAAAGGGTGCCTGTAATCATACATACCTTCCATGGACACGTGTTCAAGGCCTATTTCTCTAGACCAGTTTCGTGGATGTTCCTACAGATTGAAAGATATCTAGCAAATATAACCACCAAAATAATCTCAATTTCCAAGCAGCAAACGATAGAACTGTGCAATGAATTTCATGTTGCAGAACTAGACAAGATAGAAACCATCCCTTTGGGTTTTGACTTCAATCGTTTCGTCACGGATCAAGCAATAAAACGCAAGCGATTCAGAGACGAATTTAAGATTGCCGACGATGCGATTTGTATCGGTATTGTAGGGCGAATGGTTCCCGTTAAAGACCATAAATTTTTTATCAAAGCAATCTCTAAAATCCTTAGAGATGCCAAGGTTCCCATTAAAGCATTCATCGTAGGTGACGGTGAGACAAGAAATGCTGTAGAAGAATACGCCGTGGCGCTTGGTTTGCCATTTACCAATGAATATGACAGAAAGCATCAGCACCCACTCATTTTTACCTCATGGCGAACGGATATCGACTGCGTTTTTGCGGGATTGGATATTGTCACCCTTTGTTCTAAAAATGAAGGCACTCCCGTTACCTTTGATGGAGGCCAAGCCGCCGAAAAACCCATCGTAGCCACCAAGGTCGGTGGAGTCATGGACACCGTGTTGGAAGGAGAAACAGCATTGCTGTGCGAAGCAGGGGATTTAGAAAGTTATTGCCAGCAACTTTTGTCCCTAGTACACGATGCAGAATTAAGGCAACGACTTACGACAAAAAGTAGAAGTTTTGTCCTGAAAAATTTCCATCACACAGAATTCATTCAGAATACTGAATCCCTCTATCGCCGTTTGGTAACTTCTGCCAAAACCTAGCTATTCCCCTAAGCTAATTCCTACTTTTTCCAAATCATTCCAAAATCCTCTGTAAGATTTTTTTACTACAGTCGGATCATCTAAACTAATCCTTCCTACGATAGCCAGCGGTGCAAATGCCATAGCCATGCGGTGATCCCCATAGGTATCAATCCTAAGCCCTGGATTTATTTTCATTTTTCCTTCTTGCATATAATATTTGGTATCGCTTTGTCCACTAAGCCTTTTGGGCAGTTCTATCAGTGATACATCGCCTTTGGAGAGCTCAGTTTTTAAGGCTGCGATTCTGTCTGTTTCTTTAATCGTTAAGCTTTCTAATCCACTGAAAAGTCCTGATACACCAAGGGCAGCCAATGTAACAGAGACCGTCTGAGCTATATCGGGGCAGTCTCTAAAGTCCCATTCCAACATCGCAGGTAGATCTTTTTCTACCTTTCTGATCACGATTCCTTGCTCGGTGAATTCCGTCTCAACCCCCAGTTTTTTGTAGATTTTAACAAGTATGGCATCGCCTTGAAGCGAGTCCTCCTTCAAGCCAATCAATTCTATTTCACATTTTTTTGAAAGGGCACAGATCGAAAAATAATAGGATGCTGCCGACCAATCTCCTTCCACATAAAAGGTTTTAGGTTCGTATCTTTTGGGCTTTACACTAATCGTATTTCCTTCAAATTCGATATTGGCCCCAAATCGCTGCATAATGCGATAGGTCATCGCGATATATGGTTTTGAGTATATAGGCCCATCTATGCTTATTTCGATCCCCTGGGGCAGCATAGGTGCCACCAGCATCAAAGAACTGATGAACTGACTGCTGATATCTCCTGGGATGGTTATTTGCCACCCATCTAGTCCAAGGTTTGGATTCGGCGAGATCTTCAAAGGTGGAAATCCCTCTTCTTCCAGATATTCGATATTTGCCCCGAGTTCCCTTAATGCACTGACCAATGCACCAATAGGTCGCTTTCTCATCCTTTCGCTTCCCGTCAATACTTTAGCAGTGTAGAGCGTACATAGGTAGGACGTCAAAAATCTAAACGTCGTCCCTGCGTCACCAGCATCCAGTATTTCCTCATCACTCCATAAGAGGCGACTCAATATTTTGGTATCTTCTGAAGCTGATATATGCTCAATGTCAAACCCTTCACCACACATCCGTCTTATCATCAGTACGCGGTTAGAAATGGATTTCGAACCTTCGAGGACGATGGAAGCCTTGATTGATTCCAAAGTAAAAAGTAGTGTATTGCTAGAATTTACCATTGGAATGTAATGTTTTGTAGCAGCTCAGGATGTAGAGAAAGCGCTACAGGGCATGTCAAAGCCGCATTTTGAAGAATTTTCTTTTCCTTCGAACTGTACTCATTCGCTGGGAATTCAAACACGATACGGATTTCAGCTATTTTTCTCGGGGCAGCACCCATCACTTTTAGGATATTTGCCTTCGTGCCTTCCATTTTGATCCCATGCGCATTTGCAGCGATTCCCATCAGGGTCATCATACAAGTTCCAAGCGAAGTCGCCACCATATCCGTTGGGGAGAAGGCCTCACCCTTGCCATGATTGTCGATTGGTGCGTCGAATTGTACCTTAGTACCCGAGGCGAGATGAGTCGCTTCTGTCCTCAAACCTCCCAAATAAACCAATGCTGAAGTCATCTTTTTTTTCTTAGTATAATGCTGAAAATCAATCAGTTGTTCATGATTTTTTGGTATTTAATTTTTATTTGGCGTCCCCCTTCTCTCCCATGAAAGCGAGAGAAGGGTCAGGTCGTCCGTGGGTTCACTTTGTTCCGTCTCGCCCTCCTGTTTGCCTACGGCAAGTATGGGCGAGACTCTCTTCGCTGCCCTATGCGGTCAGCTACGAGACCACTACCACCCTTGACGCATCCCTCGAACTTAAGCTCATTTAACCACAAGATCAATCGCTTTTCCCATCTCAGTTACAGCATCGATGGTAGCAGATTGGGCGACTTGATATCCTGTAGAAACAAAAGTACCATAAGATATGGACTGTACTTTGAGGAGGGACTTTCCTTTTTTATCAAATAGCTCCAAATTGGCCATGGCGACTTTATTGTAATTTGTATCGTCGCTAGATGACTCCCCGTGTAATCCCGCACGAAATAAAAATCTAATTAACCCAAAAATGACACTAAAGATTGGTGTGTACCAATGGCTACGCCCACTTGTGCCGATATCCAATAAAAACAGGCCGTCGAGGTCATTTTGCGTACAAAATATTTTAACTTTTTCCTCCAACATGATAGTAGTATCTTGATTCCATTCCATATTTGACAACTTTCCCTTTAAATTGGGGTTAAACTGGTCGCTTTTCAATTTTTTGGACTTTTTGGCAAACTCATTATATCCCATAATTCTTACTTTTTCGAGATATTTGTGCGAACATCCTAAAACACCACTATTCCCTTTAACACTATCAATTTCATCTAATTCATAAGCAGATATGGGTGCTAATCCGATGATTTTCAATGATTTGAGAGTATTGTTAACTTCGATTTCTTCTTCGATTTTTGGGAGCGTAACGACAGCAGCAGCCATGACTTTATTCGAATAAGAACACTGGCACAGCAAAAAGCCCAAAAGGATTAAGTAAGATTTCATAAAAAAGTAAGTTTTAAAACGTTTAACAATTATTGTTTGAACCCGAAATATAACTATTAATTACAATCTTATTTTTCAAAAGAGAATAAATGGTAAAATTTACTTCTGCCTCCCAACTCATTTTACCACAAAATCAATCGCCTTGCCCATCTCTGTGATGGCGTCTCTGGTAGCAGATCGGGCGACGTCATATCCTTTAAGTATAAAAGTTCCATAGGATCTGGTTTGCACCTTGATAAGAGATTTTCCTGTTTTATCAAAAAGCTCCAAATTGACCAAGGCGACTTTATTGGCTTTAGCTTCTGTTGTAGGTGTTTTTTTGAGTACTTTTTCTCTGAACAGTGATCCTATTAACCCTCCAATGGCGCTTATGATAGGAGTGTACCAATAACTGCGCCCACTGGTGCCTATATCCAATAAAAACACTCCGTCGAGTTTATTTTGTGTGCAGAATATTTTTACTTTTTCCTCCAACACAATAGAAGTATCTTGATTCCATTCCATATTGGCCAAGTTTCCAGTTATAGTTGGGTTAAAATGGCCGCTTTTCAGATTGTTTGACTTCTTTTCGAACTTCGTGTATCCCATATCTCTTACTTTATCGAGGTATTTGTCAGGGCAACTCAAGAAAATCCCAGTAATTGTAACCCCACTGATATCTGTTAAATGATAAGCTGAAATGGGTGCCAGACCGATGGTTTGTAATGATTTTAGAATATTGCTAATTTCGATTTCTTCCTCGGTTTTGGGAGGCGTAACTACCGCAGAGGGCAAGATTTTTTTCGAACAAGAACATAAAGTCAGTAAAAAGCCCAATAATATTAGGTATGTTTTCATAAAAAAGTAAGTTTAAAATTGTATAACAAGTATTGTTTGATTTCGAAATATAACTATAAATTACAATTTTACATTCCTTTTTAAAATAAAAATAACATTATTTATAGAAAATATTTTTAAAAATATCGCAAATAATAGGACAAGCGAATTAAGTAAGAAGGCTTGAAGCCACCAAGGCAGTTCCGTATTGTGTTTGATAGCCATACCGACTAAGATTGAAATAGTTGCTAAAACCAATAACCTCCCTACGTTAATGCCATTCCATAGATCTGAAGGAAAATGGACAAAAGATACCCAGACGCTGCTTATCCCTACAAAAAGTATCGCTGAAGTATTCGCTATGACTGCACCCCATAAGCCATATTTCGCATCCAATAACCCATGTAGCAATATAGAAAGTAATATCGCAGCAAGGAAATAGGGATTGAGCTTTCCAATCAGCCCATTGGCAGTCAAAATCGTCGAGAAAATATAAATCAGAGACATGCCAAAAAATGACCACAAAAACCAACGAAATGGTCCTACAAGAGCATGGCTTCCATTACCATACAATAATTCTAGCAAATCTTCCGTGAAAATGGCCATAGGGAATATCCCCAAAAGACAAATGATGATGATTATTTTTGAAGACAAATGCATTAATTTGAGAGCATCTTCGCTTTTACCCAATCGAGCAAACATGGGCAGCAGTAGCCCAGCAAATAGCATACCGATCATATTCAAGGCATCTATGATCCTAAAGATTTTGAAATAATCGCTGTTGATTTCAACCCAATCACTGGGTGCAAATTGTTTTACCCAAAATGAATCAGCCCTATAATAAATCGACATCAATAGAATACTCAAAGCCACTGGCGATGCTTCTAAGATTATTGACCATATTTTACGAAATGAAATATTGATTTCCAAAGGGAATATTTGGTGACGAAGTAAAAAGACTACCACCAAACACACCAAAGTATTGGAAATAATCTGAAAAATGATAAAGTCCCAAATGTTTATATGCCAAGTTGGTATAAACCCCAACAAGATGCCTCCTAGCGTGATCAACAAAAAGGTGCGATCTAGCACGGATAACCAAGAATCGGTTCTATAGTAGCCCAGCCCAGCCATGTTCGCCCGTAAAAAAGTCATAAATGTATTGCTGATAGGGATTAAACATATGAAAAATGCCATTTCAATAGTCATTACATTAGAAAAAAAGGCAAAGTACAACCCCATGGCCATGAACAAAAATGCTAGGTTGAGAAAGGAAATGGTGGCAAAATATGATGAAAATATTGACCTGAAATTTGATGGATTTTCTGCAATCTTCCTAGTAACTTGGGATTGCATTCCAAAGTCACTAAAGACCTTTAAAACCAAAAAACTGTTGAAAATCGTAGAAAATAGAGTATAATCCTCTGGCAACTGGAGTTGAATCTGCCGATCGACCCCAAATATATACAGCGGCTTTATTACAAAATTCAATACAAGTAATAAGGCGATATTGAGAAGAAACTCTCTTTTCATTGGAGTTTTGGTTTCATGATCAGAAACTCAATTTTTTAAGACCCATATTCATACGGAATCCAAGCGATATAATTTGATTGGACTGATTCCGCGTTATGTCTTGGCTTTCTTTTTTACGATAATAATATTGAAGGTCAAAGAAGATATTGTGGTACACTTGGTACGCCATATGCAATTTTGCTTGCAAGATGTCTGCCTTTGTCCCTTGACCTATCGTGTTGTCATAATCTTGTACTCGCGTTAGATTCGGCAATAGGGGATAGGCACCCCAATTTTCGGTAGGATTGTTTTCTCCTTGCATGGCTTTTATCACGGTCAATTCGGCCACGAGCTTAGGTAGGATTGGATATCTCGCTTTGAAGATCATTTCTCTAAAATTACTCCCAAGGGGATGAGCCAATGGTTGATTGTAATGGGTATAACCACCCAGACTATCATTATGTGAATACGTGAATGGCCTTACTACATTGTATTCTGCTTGTAAATCAAGGTGATCTACTCCAAAGGCATTGATGTATTTTGCTCCCAATTGTACCCCGTATTTGTTTGCCCACCAGCCTCGGTTGTTGCTGATTAATTCATCGAATTTGAATTCATCCAATATCAATTGACCATATAGAGATACTCTCTTTCCTATTACCCAATCGGCATTGAATCCAAGCAATGCATTGTCTTTGGAGCCTAGCCCTCCTTCTATCGATCTTAAGAAAATGATGGGATTGAGATAATGCAATTCAAACTGCTGGCTCCTTGAGAATATGATGGCCTCAAAGGCACTCAGAGTAAGGTTTTTGAAGGGCTTGATGCTCAAAGTATGCGCGGCAATAAACTTCTTTGGGATCAATGCATCGCCTTCGTCATCCCTAGAACCTTTAGCAGCCAATTCGCCAAAAATATTTTGGTAATGGAATTTCCATATTCTCGTGTTTAGCTTTAAATACAGTAAATTATTGCTAAAGTCTGACAATAGGAGAGACCTATAGCCATTGCCCAAAAACATATTGCCATAGCCAAATTGAACCCCGATATGGCGGGTCACATTGAAGCCGATATATCCATTAGCTATATTGTAGTCATATCCAGACCATTTTTTCAATACAGAAGACTGGTAATTTTTATAAAAACCGGCACCGGGCACGGCTTGTCTATCATTGATGAAAGTATTGACATACGAAGGAAAACTGGTTTGAGTTTCAACCAGCGAAGTATAAAAATATACCCGATCATCGATGCCGCCTCTGATCTCAGCTCCCTTGGTATTGGTCAAAAGAAAAGAGGACTCTTGGCCATCTTTTCCATAATTTGTGTCAAATATTGGATTGACTTTGATATAAAACCCTTTGGTGGAAAATTCAAAAAAATTGGCCGGTGTGCGGTAGAAATACTTCAGGAGGGGCTTGCTATTGGTAGAATATCTTTCACTGGACATAGAGGCATTTTGCTCACTGCTCTCCAGATAATAAAATTGGGAAGTCGAATCCACATACACCTTTTTTAGCCCAGTTTCATTTTTTCCGCTCAAGGTGGTCGGATTCTCTGTAGGACTCAAAAACTCATTGTTGTCGTTGAATATATATTGCAGATCCTGCCGGCTACGATTGCTCAAATCCCCTTCAAGGCTATCGATTTGCAAGGCTAATTGCACAGCGTCTCTGCGGTTGAAATACTTCATTTCATTGAAAATTCCATTGTATTCGGGATATAAAATACTCCATCGATCCAGTATATCATACGAATAAGTATTCAAGGGAATTCCAATGCCTTGTGCTTCTATATTGTTTATTTTTCCTAAAGAAATAATACAGAACAGCAATGCTAATTTTATTTTATTTTTCATTTTTATAATAAATATTAAATAGAAATCTTAGGACTTGAAAGATAATAAATAGTCTCTAATACTGGATTCAAACAATTTTTCACCACCAAATAAAAAAGCAACTTCTATGGGTATGACATAAATTTTTGCACCATTTTCTTCCAAATATTTTTCATGGATTTTTAATCTCAAAGCATCTTTTTCGGTGGTCAATATGATTTTGTTGGGATTTTCGACCTGCTGAAATAGTTTATAGAGCTGTGCGATGTCAAAATTGCTGAAATAATGGTGATCAGGGAAGTCCAAAAGGTGAATTTTTCTGACTTTTGACTTTAGATATTGTACTAAATACTCTGGTTTAGCTATTCCACTCAAGACCACCACGTCCATAGTATGGTCCAATGCTATCGACTTGGTTATATCGAAAAGCTTGTACGGCAATCCGTAATCAAATCGCGTGAAAAATACCCTTTGATGCGCCAGCGGATTGATCTTCGAAATAAAGGATTTTTTTTCATTTTCAGTGATACCACTGTGCGTCTTGGTGACAAGGATGATATCGGCTCTTTGATAGCCATGCCGCCATTCTCTCAATCGTCCTATTGGTAATAGATAATCCGAGAAAAAAGGATCTGAATATTCAGTGAGTAAAATGTGCATTCCAGCATTGACAGCTCTATGTTGATAACCATCATCTAGTAGCACTAATTTTACGTCTGGGGAATGATACAATAACTGGGGTATGGCTAGGGACCGATTTTCAGCAACTGCCACGGGAATCTCGGGGTATTTTTGCTTGATTTGGAGCGGTTCGTCTCCCTACATTTTCTACCAAATCATCCGTCATTACATTCTTGTAGCCAAAAGACTTGCGCTTGTATCCTCTACTCAATACTGATACGTCTATATACGGCTGCAAAATGCGCACCAGATACTCTATATGCGGCGTCTTACCAGATCCCCCAACAGTCAGATTACCCACGGATATGATGGGTATCGAAAACGAAGTCCCTTTTACCAATTTATGATCATAAAGGGCATTGCGAAAGGAGACCCCCATCCCATATAAAATGGCTAGAGGAGAAAATAATGCTTGAAGGAATTTCATCAAAAATGCAAATATTATACAAAACTAATCAATACTGCGAAAAATTTTGAAATATATATCTAAAGTAATTGCCATGTTTTCTTTGAAAATTTCTAAAATAAGTTTTACTTTGCGGTATAATTAGAAAAATCACCCATTCAATTATTGAATTATGGATCAGATAGAAAATGCAGGTAGAAAAGGGTATTGCATGTTGTATTTTTTTATAACTGTCGTGCTTGTAGTTATGACATTAGTCTATATTTATAATCAGAATTTCTCTTTGAAATTTTAATATGTCACCATATTCATACCTTGCAGTTTGACCATCGGCTTGCAAAGAATGGAGTTTTACGCCAATCATGGATTATATGATTTGGAACAAAAAGCTGGCAATTGGTTTTGGGTGGATATAGAAGTAACCATCGTTACCCCAACAGATATTCACAATATACAACTAAGCGACAGCATTGATTATAGCATCGTCTATCGGATTGTATCTGATATTATGAATACTCCCACCAAACTTTTAGAAACGCTTTGTGGTAAGATTTGTACCCAAGTTAAACAGAAATTTTCACACATTATCAAGATAAAGACAACGGTGTCAAAGCTCAATCCACCCCTCAAAGGCAAAGTACGTAGATCATATGTTACGCTAGAGATATAGCTTTACAGCTGTCAATCCTCGTGGATTTCCCAATAATTTTGGCTTTCTATTTCATCGCAAATTTGGAGATAATGCTGATATCGAGTTTCAGCGATCGATCCGTCGCTTATACCCTTTTTTACGGCGCAGTTGGGTTCATTCCTATGCAAGCAATTGGAAAATTTGCAGTCGCCCAATCTTTCAAAAAATTCCCTGAAATTATGAGCTACGTCCTCTACAACCAAATTATTAAATGATAGCGTTTTGATCCCAGGGGTGTCGATAATCCGAGCACCGAATTCGAGCAAATGCATCTCTGCAAAAGTTGTGGTATGCGTGCCTTTGCCGCTATAATCGGATATCTCTTTCGTCGGCAACCAAAGATCTGGCTGCAGAGCATTTACCAAGGACGATTTGCCGACACCAGATTGTCCACTGATCAAACTCGTTTTGTCACTAAGCAGTGTTTTAAGTTCTTCTAGGCCTTCTCTACTGACAGTCGAGGTATAGACCACTTTATAGCCCAATCCTTCGTACAAAGCCATGATTTCCTCTGTGAGGGCCCTTTCAGCACCATTCAATAAATCCACCTTGTTTACGATTAATGTCGTCTCTATATCCCTCGGTTCTGTAGTCATCAAAAACCGATCAATGAATCCCAATTTTAACGAAGGTGACTTCGGCGTGATGATCAGACAGGCTTGATCTACATTCGCTGCAATCAAGTGCATATCGTGTTTTTTCCTAGGAGATTGCCTTACGATAAAGTTTTTGCGAGGCTCGAAGCTGTGGATTGTTGTATCGCTTTCGTCCTGCGAATAATACACAATATCGCCCACTGCTAGGGGATTCGTTGTCTTCAAATCGTCCATTTTTATCCTTCCTGCCAGTCTAGCTTGGATTATTTTGCCTTCGGAAGTTTCTACCACATACCAAGAACCCGTCGATTTGATTACGACGCCTTTTTTTCTACCTTGGTTGTCTTGGATTTCTCCCATATTGTTTAAGATTTGGTGGCCAGTGCCATGTCTCTGATGAGCTGAGGGTCTTTTTCGATGGCATCACCAACGACGATGATATCGGCACCAGCTTCGATATTGGCTCGGACTTTTTCGGCTGTTTTAATGCCCCCGCCTACGATGAGTGGGATTTGGATAGCGCCTTTTACTGATTCGATCATCTGGGTACTGACGGGTTTTTCCGCGCCGCTACCAGCATCCATGAATATCAATTTTAAACCCAACATTTCTCCAGCGATCGCCGTACAAACTGCTATGTCCTCCTTGTTAGATGGGATGGGATACGTATTGCTAATATAAGAAACAGTGGTTGGAACACCGCCGTCGATGAGCATATACCCTGTCGATAATATCTCGAGGGGACTTATCTTGAGAAATGGCGCTGAAACTACATGCTTTCCGATGAGCAAGTCGGCATTTCGCCCACTGATCAGCGATAAAAACAGTAAGCCATCGGCCTTGTACGATAGCTGGCTAGAATTCCCAGGAAACAAAATTAAAGGTATATTACACTCTTTTTTTATATCCATCAACAAGGAATCCAGCACATCATTGACGACCAAAGAGCCACCAATAAAGAAGTAATCAACCTTCGTTTCGTTGGCCAGTTTGATGATCTTATCCAGGTTTTGCAACCTTATCTTGTCGGGATCTAACAGCACAACGAACCGCTTTTGCTGGTCTATCAAATCCTGTTGCATCTTCTCGTATATACCCTTTGACGTCATGCCTTTTCAATTTTTATGGTGGATTCGTTTCTAAATCCCTGTGTTTCTTTTCAAAAATTCAAGCAAATCTAAGCCCTTTTTTGACAATATAGCATAAATTCCCCTTGGATACGACATACGGAAGGTCATTTCTTTGGATTTTTGGGCGCATCCCCACACCGTGGGGACCCTGCTGTGCGTGGGTTCACGTTGTTCCGTCTCTCCCTGCGATCGAGACTCTCGACCCTTTGGAGTCGAGACCACTTCCATCACTTGCGCAGCAGAAGTTGAATCCCATTGCAAATTATTATATGTTATAGAAGGCTAGAATTTTGCTGCAAATTTCGGCAGAAAAATGATCAAGCCCACCAAAATAGCTATGATGGCGCTTACAAGGACTGCACCAGCTGATAAATCCTTGATTTTCTTTATTTGATCGTGTCGATCGGGAGATATAAAATCCGCTACATTTTCTATAGAAGTATTGATCAATTCAAATGCAAATACATTCCCAATGGTAAGCAGGATTGCTACCCATTCTAGCGGAGTCAATCGAAAATAAAAGCTAAAAAGCACTGCTCCTATTAGCCCAGCGAGATGAATCCAAGCGTTGTGTTCTTCCTTGACTAGGATTTTTAGTCCATTCCAAGCATATTCGAAACTTTTTACTCGGTCCCTAAAAGAAAAATCGCGCTTTTTCATTAGAAGAAATTTTTCAAAAAAAGTCAAAATGATTTAAAAACACACTCAATCCTTAATAAACGTACAAATCAGCTACTAGGCGTATTCTATGCCAAGGTTACACAGCTTTTTTAACAAGCTATTTAAGGTAAATCTTCAATAGTCCAAGCACTTCAATCTGCATATAAACAATTAGAGATTGAACCCATCCTAAATTTACAAATACAGACAAGAAATGGATTAAGCAATGTCTAGTATCGAATATGTTTTATCGTTAAAGCTAAATTTATCACCTTTCTCTTTGCCTAACAAAGTTGGTTGTAGTTGGTTTTATCTATTTAGATATTGGCTCCATTTGATGTTGTTTCAAGTATTCTTTGAACTGCAAATAATTCATGTTTTCAGTTTCTTTTGCAATTTTTTCTTTGATTTCTCTAAACACTTTTACCGTATCAAAAGATTTCTCTTTTTTAGTTTTCGTTTTCATTGTTTACAAATTCTTTTGGTGACCTAATATCAAGTTGAATATAACCATTTTTCAAATTTACTGAATTATATCCTCTTATTCTAAATACATTTACGATATGTTTAAAATTCCAACTAACTAGATAATCAACTTTGTAAATTGTTGCAGTTGCAATATGTCTGCAGTCGTCAATACTTGTCTTTCCAACTACTTTTTCTAAAAGATATTGTTCTGCAAGTATAAAAGATTCTTCACTTACTTCTACAAATTCTAAATTTTCTTTGGGTAAAGTATTAAAATGTGTTCTAACATTTTCTGGTGCATTCTTTAATTCAGCAACTGACAAATCAGAGTAAACACACTTTACCAATCCCAATCTTACTTTTTCAAAAAGCAAAAAGGAAGTTTCTTCAAATTCTTCATCGTAAACTCCACCAAAAACAGATGTGTCAAAATATAATCTTGGTATCATTCAGTAAATATAATGAAATTATTTTTCCAGTTTAGTTTCATTTCACATATAGTGACTCATTGCTTAGGTGAGATATCCATCAGAGATGAATCCAAGCATTGTGTTCTTCCTTGCCTAGGATTTTTAGTCCATTCCAAGCATATTCGAAGCTCTAGGAACACGAATCATTTTCTCTAAATATACAAATACAGTCTAGAAATGGATTAAGCAATGTCTATTATCGAATATGTGTTATCGTTAAAGCTAAATTTATCACCTTTCTCTTTGCCTACCATCGAAGCATAGATAGGGGAGTGGGTAGATATTCCAACCACATCTTTACCTCCCAACTGAAACGGCTGACAAGGCATACCGATATAATAAACGAACGTATCTGTTGTAACCAAATTGCCAAGACCAACTTTTTCGGTTGAGTCGTTGGATATTGTTTCCATAAAAAGAAGTTCGTCTTCGGCCTCCACGAGTCTAGCTTGCTGGATAAGCCTCATATCGGTTGCTTCGGATTGACGCGTTAAATCTTCAGGATCAATCACACTGGCTTCATCAATGTCGCTCTGCGCTTGTATATTATCCAAAAGTTGCTTCAGTTCAGAGATGCGCTGTTTTTGATCGTTGATAATATACTCTTTTACTTGTTGTTTCATGTCCATAAAATTATATCTTATAGGTCTAATAATATTTCAAATATCCAGTTTTAGGAAAAATGCTTTGAAGCAAATATAATAAAAAAGCGGCAACTTTTCAGAAGAAAAGGCCACAATTATAATAGAAAACAATCAAAGAAGAATGTTGTTTTCATTTCATCAATAAATCGGATATGAAAGTCTATTTTTAACAAATTTGTGCGTCAAAAGTAGGGTGCAGAACTATAAGTAAAAAAAATGTCAACAGACCTCATGAAAGAGTAATTCCATGACCCTAGTCCTAAGTATGTATTTAAATTTGAGGACTTACCGAGCCTTGAGCATCGGGATTACTTTCCTATAATTTCCGCTTATCATGGTGCAATAATATACACCTGTAGATAAGTTAGAAGTATCAAAATCTAGCTCATGGGTCCCAGTAGTGTAGTATTGATTCGTCAAAACGCTTATCTCTCTACCGATGCTATCATGGATGACAAGATATACTTTTTCGCCTTGTGACTTAAATTTAATTTTGGTATTATCAGCAAAAGGATTTGGATAATTTTGCGCGAGCAATTCATCTTCCAATTCTGCCTTTGTCTCTTCAGTAGCAGTAGAAGTATTGAATATCGGCAATGTATTAAAAGTTTTGAGCATGATGTCAACCAATTCACTGCCTTCCACACAGAACCAATCCTTAAGGATGGTAGTGTATATAGCTCTGAAGTCAATTTGCATGGGTACGTTATCTCCCACGGCATGACTGGATTTGATCGTTGGATTATTGCCCAACATCCCTGGTATGAGATTAGGACCAAACATAAATAAAGGCGCTGCTTCACCGTGATCTGTACCTGTGCTGCCATTGGATCTGATTCGGCGTCCAAACTCAGAAAAAGTCATGGTCAAAACCTTATCGCCCTTGCCCATTTTCTTCAAATCATCGGTAAAGGCATTGATGGCATCATTTAGTCTTCCTAGCAGGGTTGCGTGGGTACCTGTTTCATTTCCTGTACCAGCTTGTACTTGATTGGAGTGGGTGTCGAACCCGCCAAGGCTTACCATATAAACTTTTGTCTTGAGCCCTCCAGAAATTAGTTTCGCAACTATTTTAAGTTGATCCGAAAGGGTGTTGCCAGAAGTTGGATATAAACTTGAAAGATTTGACCCAACGGTGGCGGCATTTTTTACAGATGCTGCATATTGCTGTGTCTGTTGTGCCACCAAACGAATATAAGTCAATTCGTGTCCATAAGGTGTGTTTGGGGTAGGATCCGCCGAACCTGTAATTAGATTATAAAACGAGCTAGGATCGGTAATCGACATACCCATATTTACTACATTTCCCTGTAAAGCGGGAGAAAGAACGGAACCAATCTGAATAGCCAAAGGGTCTGGGTTGGCAGCGTTAGGATACCCTTCTGGATAGCCAGGGTTTTCCTTCTCAAGATAGCGTCCAAGCCAACCTGTGGTTTCTAATTTATTGCTATCGCTTCCTGTGAGCCATATATCTGTGGCCCGAAAATGCGAAAAATTGGGTGCTGGGTAGCTTACAGCTTGCAATATTTTTCCACGTCCTTCATTATGAAGATTCTGAATCGCTGACATGGCAGGATGAAGCCCTGTCGCTGGATTGTGGGCTAGCTTCAGGGCTTTGGATTCAGGAATCAAAATATTTGGGCGTGCTAGGGCCAAATTCGAATATTGGTCGAGAGGTAAAACCATATTCAATCCGTCATTGCCTCCATTCAGTTGGATCAGAACTAGGATCCGATCTGGATCACAGGTGCCTCTTTGCAATGCTTCTAAAATAGGGCCTCCGGCCAATGCTTTAAAATTAAAACCACCTAAAAATGAAGGTAGGGCTATGGTGGGTACTGTATATTTAATAAATTTCCTTCTTTTCATCTTGCTATGAGATTTATAGTTATATCTGTAAAAGTTTGGATAAATTTAACAGAGTTGGAACTCTGCCAGATTGAAAAAATAAGTGTACATAGCGGTTAGCTTCGGCTTGACATTGTTGATATTCGCAGCGAGAGTCGGGTTAGCTTTGTAAGTAGTCCAAGCCTGAGTCCAGTAGGAATCATTTGATTGACCAGCCAAAAGTGATGATTTCATGATATCGATTTGTTTTTGACTGAGTGGAAACACTAAGTGTGTTTTGATTAACTCATCGATCAAAGCATTAGGGTCCTCAGCATTGACTAAAGTGTTGGTATATGCAAGTACATCCAATTTTGAGCCCCTAATTCCTGCATTCATAAGAACTGAACAAAATGAAACCCTTTTAGGAAAAGTGTCAGAGTTTATCCAAATTTCATAATATTGTGGCGCTTGGTAAAATGCTGGCCAGCCACTCACATTTATTGGATCACCAATATCCAATTGTAGGGATGCCATCGTCGTTCGGATTGTATTCCAAAATGCATATAAATCAGTTACAGTCGTATTCGCTGGTTTAGTATGAAGTTCAAAACTTCGCAGCATACCTGTTATATAATCTAATGGTGTTTTTATATATCCACCCATCGTATTGGCCTCGAAAAAGTGAGCTGAAGAGAGCAGTGCCTCAAGGACAGGCTTTAGTTCATAATTATTGTCTCTAAATATTTGGGCAAGAGGTTCAATGACCTTGGTTTCTACTTCTGCATCTATGACATAATAGACAAAGAAGGTATACAACTTCCTTATGATATACTTCGAAACATCATCTTTAGAAAAAATCATATTGATCAACTCATCTATCTCTGCATTAATGGCCGATTGAGTTGTACCCCCGTTATAATTTTATTGTTATAATAACTTGAAAATTGCTTATTTGTGGCATCATGCCGTGCAGTATTGAGTGTAGAAGTGATGGTATTTCGATCATTGACCCAACCTGTTAGTACCTTGGCGGCAGCCTTTACATCTTCCTCAGTATAATTCGGATTATTCGTTTTTCCTAAGGTAAATAACTCCTGTAGTTCTCTTGCATAATTTTCGTCTGGGGCTGCTTTTGAGTTTCGCTCACCATTAAGATAGACCAACATTCCAGGATCTACTGTCACATTGCGGATGAGGGTCTTATAATTTCCCAAAGCATAAGATCTCAAAAGGGCATTGTGCTTATACATGAATCGCGCATCGCCTATCACATCAGTCTCTGTGGCAATCAGACTGTGCAGAAAAAATGTCATTTTCTCTCTGATATTGGTTTCTTGATTCAAAATGAGACCAGTCCACCAAGACTTGAATGAAAGTCTTCGAGCTGCATTTATCGTACCATCAGCATATATTGCATTTCCCCACGGACTACCTAGGGGAACAGAAAGATCAATCAATGAAAGTGAAGCGTAATTATTTAGAGGTCCAGTTGGTGGTGTCGAAGGGACATTCAACAAGAATGCAACTGCATCCGAAACATTCATGTTTTTCAGGGCCTCAAGATCTGTTTTTCTGACACCAAACAAAGTCCTGCGCAACAAATGCAATTTTTCAGCATCCCCAAAAAGCCCAGTATAGGGTTCTATGCCTGATAAATTTCTGTGAAAGCTAGGAAGTACCTTGTTCTCATACAATTTTTCCGGCGCAATGTCCTTTTTAGGTGATTCAGGACCATTAAATGCTTTAAGACTACCTTGAAGGAAAGCTTTTCGATTCATATAATTCGTATTCTACGTTAATTGTAAGCCTTTTGGTTACATCATCTTGATTTAAGATTTTTCCCCTTAGACCTGTGAAATTAGTAAAAGTTTAATATTTTGTTAATTTTTATATAATTTTCTTTTTATTTTTTTTGAAGTATTTTGTTGCTTTTTTAATTAAGTATTTGAGATGGTCTATAAAATCATTGTATTTTATTAAAAATGTTGTAATTTTGTGTATTTGCAAAATAAAAAGTGCTAGAATTCAAAAATAAATTTTTATCAATCAAGTGGATATTTCATGAAAAATTTAACCTTTAGTACTTTTTTAACTTCAAATTTGTCAATTACACCCAGTGATTTGGATCCTGTTCTGAGTAAAGCTAAATCTTTAGAAGTTCGAAAGGATGCATTTTTACTCCAAGAAGGTGAAAAGTGCAAGTATTCATTTTATGTAGAAAAAGGATTGTTGCGACAGTATATGTTGGATACCAAGGGGAAAGAACATATCATATCTTTTGGACCGGAAGGATGGATCATTTCAGATCGCGAGAGCGTATTTTTTAATCAGCCTTCGAAGTTTTTTATCCAAGCTTTGGAGGATTGTACCATCAAATTGATAGACGATTCCTTAGTGCGCTTAATAAGCGAGAAAGTGCCATCCTTTGTTGATTTCAATACTAGACTTTTGCATAATCATATCAGAGCGCTCCAAAATAGAATTATCCAATTAATGAGCTATACTGCAGAAGAACGCTATCTGGAATTTATAGCATTGTATCCAGACATAATGTTGAGGGTTCCACAGACTATGGTGGCGTCTTATCTTGGGATTGCACCAGAAAGTTTAAGCAGGGTCAGGAAAGATTTGGCCAATAAAAATTTTAATAAAAAACATACTTAACATAGGTCAATGGCTGAGCTTTGATATAGCCATACCTTTGCAGTATAATTAAACAAAAATATAATATTATGACAACCAAATCAGTAGAATTAGTTGCAAGCCCAAGGGAACCACATTTTGTAGGTGATGGATTTCGTGTCCACAATTTCATTCCAAGTGGATTTAGATTGGATATGGAACGCATGGATCCATTTATCATGTTGGACTACAATAATCAGCGAGGGTGATGTACAATGGATGACAGCAGCTAGTGGCGTACTTCACAAAGAATTTCATGAAAAAGAATGGAGCAAGGAAGGTGGAGATTTTCAAATGGTACAACTTTGGGTTAATTTGCCCGCAAAGGACAAGATGTCAAAGCCAAAATATCAAGCAATAGAGAATGCTTCTATCGCTAAAGTACCTCTAGCCAACAATAGTGGAGAAATCGAGGTCATCGCTGGGGAATACAAGGGCGTCAAAGGTACTGCCACTACATTCACCCCGATCAATATGTTGAATGTAAAACTCAACCAAGGTGCTAAGGCAGAATTTGAAATGCCCGCTTCGTACAACACGGGATTGCTCGTGATCGAAGGCTCAATTCTGGTCAATGGTACAACAATAGGTCCGACCAATCACTTTGTCTTGATGGCCAATGATGGTGAGCAGTTTACCATTGAAGCGACAGAGGATGCTATCGTACTTATCCTAGGTGGAGAACCAATCAATGAACCCATTGCAGCTCATGGTCCTTTTGTGATGAATACAAGAGAAGAAATCGTGCAGGCATTTGAAGATTTTAACAAAGGTAAATTTGGATTTTTAGAAGACTAAAAAAAAGGAATTGACATGAAAAGGGATGAATTTTTGAAAAAATCGGTTTGGGGTTCTGCATTGGCGATGCTGAGCGTACCTTTTGGTAAAAGGATATGGGCTAAAAACGAGGTATCACCAGCAGTGGCGGATCAAAGAGGTGTAGAGATGGTTTGTTCGCCGACCAATACGCATATGGTTGGAAATGGCTTCAAAGTGATGAATTTTTACCCGAATGGGAAAGGTTTTGAAGAGCGCATGAGTCCATTTTTTCTGCTGGATTTCAATGCTGAGGTAGATTTTCCTGCTTCGGATATTGCTCACGGAGTTGGGGTTCACCCTCATCGTGGGATCGAAACCATAACATTTGCCTATAAAGGTGCTGTAGAACACCATGACAGCAAGGGTAATCATGGGATTATACACGCTGGTGACGTGCAATGGATGACCGCTGGTGGGGGTGTTTTGCATAAAGAATACCATGAACAAACCTTTAATCGGTCTGGTGGGGCTTTTGAGATGTTGCAATTGTGGATAAATCTCCCCAAAGCGCATAAGTTCACCCCTGCGAAATATCAAAGCATCAAGCACGCAGACAAGCCCAAAGTCGATTTGCCGAATGATCAAGGGACGGTGTATGTTATCGCTGGGGAGTATGAAGGGATGAATGGGATTGCCTCTGCATTTTCGCCGATTCATATGTATGATATGCACTTGAATCCTGGGGCAGATTTTTCTTTCAGGCTTCCATCTGGATTTAACTCAGGGATATTGGTCATCGATGGTGAGATAAAGGTAAATGGCTCCAAAGCCCCTGAAAATCACTATGTCCAATTGAAAAATGAAGCTGGAAAAATACAAATACAAGCAGAAAAAAAGTCAAAACTGATGGTGCTTAGTGGAGAGCCGCTCGATGAACCTTATGTGAGTTATGGTCCCTTTGTGATGAACACCGAACAAGAAATCAAAGACGCCATAAGGGATTATAATGAGGGCAAATTTGGTTTTTTAGCGGATTGAAAAATTTCATTAAAAAATGATATTGTCAAAATAATGCATTCCTCCATCGAATAACAAGTAAACCATAAAAAGTGAATCCTCGCACGGTGAAAAATCCCCAAACTGATAATTTCTAGTTTGTTTTTCATAAAATAAAGCAGCAAAAACATGACCATAGGTCATTATAGTGACCTAAAAGCATAACTATTGGTCATTATGATATTTTGTTTTATCTTTGAAATAAAAAATGTTTGATAGAACAATAGAAAACACAATAAAGGAAAAGAATAATGGTGGAAAAGCCATCGTGGTGGTTGGAGCGCGACAAGTTGGAAAAACGACTTTGCTGAAAAAAATTCTCAAAGACAAGGATTATTTATTTCTTGATGCGGATGACCCTGCTACACGCAACCTATTGACTAGTCCTACAACGGAACAGATTAGAACATTTATTGGTAATCACAAGTATATTTTCCTTGACGAAGCGCAAAGAATTCCAGGAATTGGCTTGACATTGAAAATCATTACTGACCAATTTAAAGATGTTCAGTTGTTTGTAAGTGGGTCTTCTTCTTTTGATTTGGGCAACGAATTGAATGAACCGTTAACAGGCAGGAAATGGGAATATGAATTGTTTCCTATTAGTTGGGAAGAGTACGAAAATAAAATTGAATATGTAAAATCTGAGCAACAATTAGAAAACAGATTGCTCTATGGATTTTACCCCGAGGTTATCAATAATCAAGGCAATGAACGAGAGACCTTGAAAAACATAGTAAATAGTTATTTGTATCGTGATATTTTGGCCTTTTCAGACATTAGAAAACCCGATGTTCTCGAAAAATTAATACAAGCTTTAGCTCTGCAACTCGGGAGTGAAGTCAATTATAATGAGATCGCGCAACTCATTGGAATCAATAAAATTACAATTCAAAAGTATGTCGAAATTTTGGAAAAAGGATACATCGTATTTAGATTGAATAGCTATAGCAGGAACATACGAAATGAAATCAAACAAAACCGAAAGATTTACTTTTATGATAATGGAGTCAGAAATATGATCATTAGCAATTTTAATCAATTGGATTTGAGAGATGATAAAGGAGCCTTATGGGAGAATTTTTTGGTGTCAGAAAGACGAAAGCAAAATTTGTACAAGGACACTTTTGCAAAAATGTATTTCTGGAGGACAAAACAGCAGCAGGAAGTCGATTTTGTAGAAGAAAAAGATGGGCAAATAACGGGATATGAGTTCAAATGGAATAGCAGAAATGTAAAGTTTCCGCAGAACTTTATAGATACGTACAAGGCTGAAGGCCATGTGATTGATAGAAACAATTTTCGAGATTTTGTAAAAATAGTGCTTTGACCAGCAATCCAAAATTGGACTAAGTATAATTTGTTATTTTGTATTTATTTTTATCTTTGTAGAAACTAATTAATGATGAATCTAAAACTTGTTCTAACCACAATATTATTATATACCTACTTGAATATCCAA
The DNA here is from genome assembly GCA_016720635.1 of Saprospiraceae bacterium. Taxonomy (GTDB): domain Bacteria; phylum Bacteroidota; class Bacteroidia; order Chitinophagales; family Saprospiraceae; genus JADKKF01. The sequence goes on along the minus strand of JADKKF010000004.1, from coordinate 214,356 downwards.
GCTCAGCACCGTTTTGTTTGCAATTACAACACTTCTATCAACAACACTGGATGCGATGTAAAGAACTTAAAATACTCTACTGATGCCCAAGTAATTAGGGCAGTTAACAGTATTTTAAAGCCATTAGGATTGCCTGCGCACTTTATTTTGTTGGAATGTCCAAATATGTCAAATGCCATAGCAATAACAGGAGAGAATGGTAAACGTTATATTCTTTACGATAGGGAGTTCATGCAAGCCATAGCTGACAATAGTACAGATTGGTCTAAGATAAGTATTTTGGCTCATGAAATTGGACATCATTTAAGTGGGCACACGCTAAAAGAATTCGAAGGCTTGGCCAGCCAACGACAACAGGAGTTGGAAGCCGATGAATTTAGTGGTTTTATTTTAAAAAAATTAGGAGCATCGCTTTCACAGGCACAACAAAGCATTAGGCTATTGTGCACGAATGACGATGATACATACATGAGCCACCCATCACTTAATAAGCGATTATTAGCTATAGCAAAAGGTTTCAACAATGCTAGTAATAGTCAGAGTAATACGGTTGTTTCTGTCGCAAAAATGAGTAACTCAGTCGAAGATTATTTTTATAAAGGCAATATTGCATTAGAAAATTCAAATTACGATTTAGCTATATTGTATTATAACCAAGCTATTGCAATCGATCCGCAGTATGGTGAAGCTTACATCAATAGATCAAAAGCAAAAAAGAAATTAGGGGATGACGAAGGTGCCAGTGAGGATATGATAGAGGGCGCTGCCTCAGAAATTAACAAACGCTATACCAAACTTTATAATAGAGCATTGATGGAAGACAGCAAAGAACTAGCAAAGGCTTCCAAAACGAGTATTTCTGCTGAAAATATTGTGTATAAGGGCGTTGCTGAAGCAAATTTAAAAAAAGATTATAATTTGGCAATAGTTTATTACAATCAGGCTATTTCAACTGACCCAAATTATATTGAAGCTTATTTCCAAAGAGGTAGAGCGAAATCTGAATTAAAGGATTATCAAGGTGCAATTGAGGATTTTACTAGGGTCATAAGCACAAAACCAAATGATCCAAATGCTTATATAAGTAGAGGATATGTAAAATCTAATACAAGGGATTATCAAGGTGCAATTGAGGATTTTACACAAGCTATAGCCATAGATGCAAGTGATGCTAATACCTATATGAATAGAGGTCATGCAAAATATAATTTAAAGGACTACCAAAGTGCAATTGAGGATTTCACCAAGGCAATAATTTTAAAACCAACTTGTGCTAATTACTACGATAACAGGGGCAAGGTAAAATTTCTGTTAAAAGATTATCAAGGTGCATTTGAGGATTTTACACAAGCTATAGCTATAGATGCAAATGATGCTAATACTTATATGAATAGAGGCCATACAAAATATAGTTTAGCCGATTACAAAGGTGCAATAGAAGATTATGCTAATGCCTTATCAATTGACCCGAATGACGCTTATGCTTATCAGGGAAGAGGAGATGCAAAATCTAAATTAAAGGATTATCAAGGTGCAAAAGAGGATTTTACTCAAGCTATAGCTATTGACCCGAATGACGCTTATGCTTATCAGGGAAGAGGAGATGCAAAATCTGAATTAAAGGAATATCAAGGTGCAATAGAGGATTATACCAAAGCAATATCCATAGATCCGAAAAAGGCTTATTATTATAATTTAAGAGGAGATGCAAAATCTGAATTAAAGGAATATCAAGGTGCAATAGAGGATTATACTCAAGCTATAGCTATTGACCCGAATGATGCATATTTCTATTATTTCAGAGGAGTTACAAAATTTATGTTAAATGATAATCAAGGTGCAATTAATGATTATACCAAGGCTATAACCATTAACCCTAATTACGCTGATTCTTATATGGGAAGAGGATATGTAAACTCTGATTTAAAGGAATATAAAGGTGCAATTGAGGATTTTACTAAAGCCCTATCAATTGACCCGAATAATTCTAATTACTATGACAGTAGAGGCAATGCAAAATATAGTTTACTCGATTACAAAGATGCAATAGAAGATTATACCAAAGCCATATCAATTGACCCAAGTAATTCTGATTATTATGAAAATAGAGGGAATGCAAAATATAGTTTAGCCGATTACAAAGGTGCAATAGAGGATTATACCAAAGCAATATCCATAGATCCGAAAAAGGCTTATTATTATAATTTAAGAGGAGATGCAAAATCTGAATTAAAGGATTATAAAGGTGCAATAGAGGATTATACCCAAGCCGTATCCATTGACCCGAATAATTCTGATTACTATAACAATAGAGGGAATGCTAAATATAGTTTAACCGATTATAAAGGTGCAATAGAAGATTTTACCCAAGCCGTATCCATTGACCCGAATAATTCTAATTATTATAACAATAGAGGCTATGCAAAATATAGTTTAACCGATTATAAAGGTGCAATAGAAGATTATACCCAAGCCGTATCCATTGACCCGAATAATTCTGATTACTATAACAATAGAGGGAATGCAAAATATAGCTTAAACGATTATAAAGGTGCAATTGAGGATTTTACTAAAGCCATATCAATTGACCCGAATAATTCTAATTATTATGACAAAAGAGGGAATGCAAAATATAGCTTGGTTGATTATAAAGGTGCAATAGAAGATTATACCACCACCATAACAATAAACCCCAAAGATCAAAATGCATATTATGCCAGAGGATTAGCAAAATATGATTTGAAGGACTATCAAGGTGCGATAGAGGACTATACCACCACCATAACACTAAACCCCAAAGTTCAAAATGCATATTATGCCAGAGGATTAGCAAAATATAAATTTGGGAATAAGGAAGGGTCTATTTTGGATTGTGACAAAGCAATAGCGATTGACCTAAAAGATGCTGATATCTATTACTTGAGGGGCAAAGCAAAGTTTGATTTAGGGAATAAAGAAGGTGCAAGATCAGATTTTAAAAAAGCCTGTGAACTAAATTTTGCAGAAGGATGCAATTCTTATAACAATTTAAAATAATGTTTGCTTCGGTAGAAACAAAACATTTATGCATGAAATTACAAATAAAATAGACTTACCCTTTAACTAAATAAGCCAATTTTAAGGTGTAAGCAATATTTTAAATTAAAGTAACATGTTTTGATAATATTTGATTGTATTTGTATTCAGACGAGGATAATAAAGAGTGTAAACTTCTTGGGGGCAAAATGAATTGTATGGAAACTCTAAGCCCTTTGTGCAATTGGATATTCACAACTATCCCTTAAAACCATCCCACTCCTCTAGCCCAATACCACGCCCATGCGTCAGCGATCGGAGCCGTCTCGTCGATGACGAGAGTCCGTAGGACCGAAGCGGCGCAGAGCGCGGCCCTCGACGAGTCGAGGGAGACGCCCAAATCCTTTAAAGTACATTGTACCCTTTGAAATGAAAAAAAAATCAAAATAATCGCAAAAAAAATTGGAAAATTGTAGGTAGCTGCTTTATATTTGCAGTCCCAAACGCAGAAGTAGCTCAGCTGGTAGAGCACGACCTTGCCAAGGTCGGGGTCGCGAGTTCGAATCTCGTCTTCTGCTCAGAAATGAGCCCTCTTACGAGGGTTTTTTTTCGCCCGAGTGGTGAAATGGTAGACACGCAGGACTTAAAATCCTGTATCCTCAAAAGATGTGCGGGTTCAAGTCCCGCCTCGGGTACTTTTAGCAATCTGATCTTCAATCAATCTTCTGAACAAGTTTAGCGGTGACCAAGCCTTTGGGTTGGCTTTTTTTCATACCTTTGCGGCACATTTTGAATATTAGAACGATTATGACAGAGATTTCTTCCAAATTTTCTCCCCAAGAAGTAGAACAAAAATGGTATCAGCATTGGATGCAAAATGGGTTTTTTGACTCCAATCCAGATGGCAGAGAGCCCTATACCATCGTCATACCACCACCGAATGTGACGGGGGTATTGCATATGGGGCATATGCTCAACAATACGATCCAAGATGTGCTCATACGTCGGGCGAGGATGCAGGGGAAGAATGCCTGCTGGGTGCCAGGTACGGACCATGCTTCTATCGCTACGGAGGCAAAGGTCGTGGCGATGCTCAAGGAAAAGGGTATAGAGAAGTCTTCGATCTCGAGGGAAGAATTCTTGGCTCATGCTTGGGAGTGGAAGGAAAAATACGGAGGCATCATCCTGGAGCAATTGAAAAAGCTGGGTGCAAGTTGTGATTGGCGGAGGACAAAATTCACGATGGATCCAAAGCTAAGTGATGCGGTCATAGATACCTTCATACAACTATATAACAAAGGTCTGATATATCGCGGGGTGCGGATGGTGAACTGGGATCCGAAGGGGATGACGGCAGTTTCAGATGAGGAGGTAATCCACCGAGAAGTACAGTCCAAGCTTTATTTTATTGCTTATGAAATAGAAGGTGAAAATAGCAAAGTGGTGATCGCAACGACGAGGCCTGAGACCCTGCTGGGAGACACGGCTGTATGCGTTCATCCAGAAGATGTTCGCTACAAATCCTTGGTAGGAAAGCGCTGTATTATTCCTTTCACTGGTAGGACGGTGCCGATCATCCAAGACGAATACGTGGACAAAGAATTTGGTACTGGTTGTTTGAAAGTGACTCCTGCCCACGATGTAAATGACTATTTGCTCGGTCAAAAACACAATCTGGAGACCATCGATATTTTGTTTGACAATGGGCATATAAATAGCCCGACGACGCCTTATCACGACCTAGATGGAATCGTCGCCCGTAAGCGTATCGTGAAAGATTTGGAGGCTTTGGGGCAGTTGGTCAAGGTAGAGGATATAAAGAACAAAGTGGGATATTCTGAAAGGACGGACGCTGTCATAGAACCCAAACTGTCTATGCAGTGGTTTTGTGATATGGAAAAAATGTCAAAGCCTGCACTGGATGTAGTCTTAGAAAATAAGGTGAAACTGGTCCCTGAAAAATTCAAAAATACCTATAAGCATTGGATGGAAAATGTGCACGATTGGTGTATCTCTAGACAATTGTGGTGGGGACAAAGGATACCGGCTTGGTATAGCACCGATGGTCGCATCGTGGTGGCGAAAACCGATGTCGAGGCACTGGCTTTGTTTAATCAAAATGAGTCGCAAAATGCCATCACTTTAGCAGATATCAAACAAGACGAAGACGTAATGGATACTTGGTTTTCTTCGTGGCTTTGGCCTATATCGGTGTTTGATGGTTTTGAAAATCCAGACAATGCAGACATAAAATACTATTATCCGACGCAGGATTTGGTTACTGCGCCTGAGATTCTATTCTTTTGGGTGGCTCGTATGATCATGGCAGGGATAGAATTTAAGCATGAAATACCATTTTCTACTGTGTATTTGACAGGGATCGTTCGAGATAAACTGGGCAGAAAAATGTCCAAATCGCTAGGAAATAGCCCAGATCCGTTGGATCTAATCCAACAATTCGGAGCCGATGGTGTGCGGATGGGAATGTTGCTTTGTTCCCCAGCAGGGAATGATATACTATTCGATGAATCACAGGTGGAGCAGGGTAGGAATTTTGCCAATAAACTTTGGAATGCCTTTAGGTTGGTAAAAGGATGGCAAGTAGATGAACAGCTAGAGCAGCCAAGTCTCAATCTTACCGCTTCAAATTGGATACAAGAAAAGCTTCATATTACCATAGCGACTACTGAAAAATATTATAGTGAGTACCGCTTGTCAGATGCTATGATGACGCTATACAAGTTTATTTGGGATGATTTTTGTTCTTGGTATCTAGAAATGATAAAGCCAGTATATGGCAGCCCTATCGACCGCAAAAGCTATCAAGAAGCCATTGGAATGTTAGAGAATATCGTTAAGTTGCTTCATCCAATCATGCCGTTTATCACGGAAGAAATATGGCAGGCCTTGGGTACAAGAACATTGGCTGAAAGCTTGATCATAGCTGAATATCCAAAATATGATGAGAAAAAAGTCGCAACTGCGTTGTCCTCCAAGGCAGAGATGGCCTTTGGAATTATAGCAGAAGTACGGAATATTCGCAGTAAAAGAGGGATGTCACCCAAGGAGGCTTTGAGCCTGATGATTAAGACAGGATCCAAGGAGAATTATGGGGATTTTCTGGAAGTAATGAAAAAATTGGGCAATCTCACGGCGATAGAATTTGTCGAAACAGCTCCACCAAGTTCGGTTTCTTTTTTGATCGAAAAAGACGAATGTTTCGTGCCGCTTGAAATGAATGACCAAGATGCTGCCGCTGAAAAGCAAAGGATAAAAGAAGAGATGGAATACTTGGAAGGATTTATGAAATCGGTACAAACGAAGCTTGGAAATGAGCGATTTGTCGCCAATGCAAAGCCAGAAATCGTAGAAAACGAACGCAAGAAAATGGCAGATGCAGAATCAAAATTGAATACTTTGCGCGATAGTTTGGCGAAGCTGAATGGGTAGTTCTTGGCGAAACCTTTCGACGCCAATTGGCTGGATCCAACTTGAAGTTTCAGAGGGTTTTCTTACCAAACTGGACTTTTTGGGGGAGGAACCAAAAGATAAGGGACATTCTATTGATGACCCTAAGGATGAAGAGATTTTGGAGAAAACGGCTAATCAATTGGATCAGTATTTTCAGAAAAAAATACAGAGATTTGACTTGCCATTGAATCCTCAAGGAACGATATTTCAACAAAGAATCTGGAAAATACTGCAACAAATACCATGCGGTCAAACTTGGACATACAAGGAGTTGGCCGTCGCTTATGGTGATGTATTGGCGATCAGAGCGGTAGGAAAGGCCAATGGTGCGAATCCCATCCCAATCATCATACCTTGTCATAGGGTCATTGGAGCCAATGGACATCTAACCGGCTATTCTGGAGGGTTAGAGCGAAAGATTGCCCTGCTGGCCTTGGAGGGCTCGACTCTTTTTTAGACATTTGATGTCTTGCTGCCTTTCTCTTATTATAATTCCATCAACAATTCTAAAAAACATATTAGATTTGTATTTTAAAATTTTTATCAAGTGAAAACGAAAAAAACAACCAAAGCTCAAAGTCATTCTGTCGCAGAACCTGCTGTTGTCAAGCCTTTATCCTCGACGCCCTATTGGGTTGCATTTGGAATTTTGGCGTTGTTTGTTACGTATTATCGCAGCAAATTGTTGGGTATGCCTTTTGAGCGAGACGAGGCGGAGTATGCTTATTTTGGCAAATTGATTTTGGATGGAATCGTGCCCTATAAGGAAGCTTACAACATGAAGTTGCCTGGGATATATTATATGTATGCGTTCATCATGGCTATATTTGGAAAGACATTTTATGGGGTGCATCTAGGTGCATTGATCATGAATCTTGGTACGATGACGGCGCTTTACTATGCCGTCAGCAAGCTATTTTCAAGGGATGCAGGTATCATCACCGCGGTATTTTTCGGGATCATGTCCTTGGGATATGGATTGTTAGGATTTGCTGCACATGCGACCCAATTTGCGGTATTTTTCATGGTCATCGGTCTGGTATTTTTCGCTAAGCACGATGAACATTCGTCCATGCTGAATGCATTCATGACGGGATTTTTCATAGGACTTTCATTCTTGATGAAGCAACAGGCGGTGTATTATATTTTGGGAATTGGCCTTTTGTTTTTAGTATTCCAATATCTCAATCAAAAGGGAAATTGGGGAAATATTGCCAAGTACGTTGGACTATTTTCTGTAGGTGTTTTTGTGCCATATATCCTTGTTTGTCTGGTGATGATGGCGAGTGGGATTTTTGATAAATTTTGGTTTTGGACAGTTCAATATGCCAGCCAATATGCTACGGGCTTGTCTTGGGATTCGGGCAAAGAATTATTGTCCATGACCTTCAAGCCGATTTGGACGGAGTACAAGGCCATTTTCATCATGAGCATCATGGGATTGGTAGCCTTGATTGCTGGAAAATACACCTTGAAACAAAAAATATTTGGTGTGGTATTCTATATTTTTGCTTTCTTGGCTACTACGCCAGGTTTCTTTTTTAGACAACACTATTTTATCGTTTATTTACCAGCGGTAGCGCTTTGGGCGGGTATCTTTGTTGATTTTATTGGTAATTTTATTTCTAAAGCCACATCTATGCCAGTGCTTCGTTTAGCCTTAACTTTTTTGATAGGATTTGCTACAATTTTTAGCATCACATCAGCCAATAAGGGGTATTATTCCACCAAAAATCCGGTTCAACTTTGTAAAAATATTTACTCGGTAAATCCATTCGTAGAATCCGTTGAAATCGCCAAGTATATCAAGGAAAATTCCAAGCCAGAGGATAAAATTGCCATCCTTGGATCTGAGCCTCAGATAGCTTTTTATGCGGATCGAAAGTCTGCTTCTGGACATATTTATACCTATGGATTGATGGAAGAGCAGCCCTACAATCTGAGGATGCAAGAGGAGATGATTTCAGAAATCGAACAAGCGAAGCCTCTATACATGGTCTATGCCAATATTGCCATGTCTTGGTTGCCAAAGCCCAATTCTCCTAAGAAAATATTTGAGTGGTACAATACGTACTCAGCTGCCAACTACGATCTTGTCGGTATATGCGATTTGCCGACCAATGGTCCAGCGGTATATTATTGGGGCGCAGACGCTTTAACCAAGCGGCCAGCCAATGAAAATTACGTTTTTATCCTTAAAAGAAAGCCCAATAAATAGACTGAGAAATATTTTTTTTTAAAAAATAAATACTAGGATCCAAGCGTAGTTGCTAGGGTCTTGGCTTAGTTTTATACTTTTTTTTATATATTCAACAGTATTTTTAAGCTTATATTTCGACCTTGATTGAATATGCCATATTCACCTGTGGCTGGGTTAATCGGTGCATATTTTAGTCGACTTAAATGGCTTTGGTAAGTGATGTCAGCAAGATTTTCTACATTGAAGAAGATGCTCATGAAATCTGGTTTTTTATAGGCACTTAAATTGGCCCCAATACCAACACTTAAGAGCGTGTATCCTGGGGTTTTGGTTTCAGTTCCGTATGCGCTGTATATTTTATTTTGGGTGAAAAAATGCTCCAGTCCAAATTTTACATAAGCATTAGAAATGGTCGTTCCCACCTTATTAAATTCTAGTTTCAGTTCACTTTTATATTTGGGTGCGGGTATAAAGGGCAAATATCGAGTGCTATCCGAGGCATTGACTTGTTGCGCTTGAACGAATGAAAAAGAATTGGCAAAATGAAGCCAATCGAATGGATGTGGGTGGACGTCAAGGTAAATTTCTCCGCCCCAGAGTGTGGCATTTCCGTGTGTGAACTCGAAGGCTGGGGCTGGATCCTCAGGATTCAATATGATGTCATTGCCCAAACTATCCGTTAGTTTATTGGTATAAATATAGTTTGAAATAAAGTTGACGAAAGGTGTTAGTTCGAAAACGACGTGATCTGAATTTATAAAATAGGCGAGGTCGATCTGATGGCTTATTTCAGGATTTAATTTAGAGTTTCCTAGCTCGTATCTAAATGTACCTTCGTGTCTCCCATTCGATGATAGCTCAGAGATATTTGGCGCCCTGAAACCCCTGGAAATATTGAGTTTTAAGGTAGAAATATTGCTGGTTTGATAAGTAAGTCCCAAGCTGCCCGAAATCCCGTTAAATGTTTCTTTAATGGGGCTGAATTTCAAAAAAGTGGAGGCATTTTCGATTGAAGTGGTCTTGCCTAGGCTGTCCAAAATAAGCTTGTCCGTTGTTAATCTTCTAGTATCAAAACGCAAGCCACCTGCGAATGTCCACTTATCAAGAAAGGATTTTTGGGTAAAAATAAAGGCACCTATATCGAAAAGTTTGTAGTCTGGAATCAAGTATTCTTCTCCCTTGTTGGTGTGACTTTGCTGCATACCGCTTATGCCAAAGGATGTTTCCCATCCGTTGATTTTGCGCAAGTTATAACGGACATTATAGTTGAATGTGTTGAGGTTAAAAAATAGCTCTATGTCTTCTGGATGTGCAATGCTTGCATATTCTTTTCTTTTATTATTTTGAAAACCAAGGTCTAGGTTTATCGTGCCATTTTTTAGTAAAAAATAATTATTGGAGCTGATCCTAAGGTGGTTGACTCCTTGGTGTGGAAAACCAATTTTATAACCCGACAAATCACTTTTGGAGCCGGAGACGGTCATACCATTTACATTTTCAAATACAAAATTTCCTAGAGAATCCCTTTCACCTTCGGGCAAATTCATCGTAGTATTGAAGGTATTTATGTGCAGATGTGAATGTCCCCAATTACGGTTTAGTCCTAGAAATAAATTGCCATTGTATTCATTAAAGCCACTGTTTAGAACTTTTCCATCCGTGGAATTTTTATAGTTTCCAGCAAATTTATTGCTAAAGCGACCCAGCCATTGCCACCCATTTTTGTTGCCAGCATTGGATATAGAATAGCCAATTAAGTTATTGTTGGTTTGGTAATTGGTAGCAATTTGGGTGGTAATTTGCCCAATTGTAGGAGCTTTTGGTGAAAGGAAATTGATAACTCCAGCTATGCCATCGCTGCCATACATCAAGCTGCCAGGCCCTTTGATGATCTCAATTTTATCGATGGAATATTCGTCAATTTCTATTCCGTGTTCGTCTCCCCACTGCTGTCCTTCTTGTTTTATGCCATTGAGCAGGGAAATGACTCTATTGTATCCCAAGCCTCGGATTACTGGTTTTGAGATGGAAGCGCCCGTGGTGATTTGGCTTATTCCAGGTACATCCTTTAATGCGTCAATCAGGTTGGATGAGGTACTTTGATTGAGATAATTTTTGTCTAAAGACTTGATAATTACGGGATTTCGCTTGATTTCAGTAGTACGACTTACACCTGTGATGACGACTTCTCTGAGCTCTTTGTGGGACACATTTAAATCGAAATCAATGATCGTATCTTTGTAAATAAAAACGTGTGTGAGGTTGGATTTATAGCCCAAATAACTGACTTCAAGGAGATAATTTCCAGTCTTTAGGTCTGAGAGTTCGTAGGAGCCTGTTTCATCTGAAATGACCCCTAATTTGAGGTCGCTTATATAAACGGATACTCCAGGCATGGTTTCCTTTGTTTGCTGATCTTTGATGATGCCTTTGACCGAAAATTGTGCGTAGAGATTCACATTTGTTACCAAGATAGCAACAACAAAATATATATATTTCTTAATCATAATGTTTAATTTTTTAATTTGAAAAACTTAGAAGGTGATCACAATGCGGAAAACCAAGCTCTAAAATAATCGCTAAAAAATTAAATATTCGGTGGGCCTTTATTGTAAAATAAATGGGTGTAATTCGTTAAAGGAGAAGAATATTCGCCAATAAATTCAGTGGAAAAATGTTGCTGAAATATCTTGAATTCTTCAACTTCGAAGGTGAAAAGTACGATTGAAAAGTGGTCACAGAGAGAACACTTTTTCTGATTTTTGGTGAGATGTTGCTTATGTCCACAATGGTTAGAATCATCGCCGTAATAAATGGATTTTTCGCAGAGTGAGGCGCAGTCGTAGGCAACTTTATTATTGGCGTGATGGTGAAATAGAAAGCTGGGGAATACACTTATCGCATATAGCAGTAAAAGTATAAAAGGCCCAAATTTTATATTTCTATTTTTACTCAAATTTGATTTTAGTTTTTACCTTGTTTTTAGAGAACGAAAGCTAAAGAGAATTTTACGACTACCATTCTTAACTTTTACAAACAGCCAAGAACAAATTTAAGAAAATCTGCTTAAAGTAGTTTTAAATTATACCTAATTAAATAAAAGAGATAAAACATACTATTGTTCTCTATAACCTCAGGAATAGGAAGAGTAGAAATACTTAGCTGCGTAAGCGATCGGAACGAGCTCCGAAGGAGCGTCTCTGTTCGTCTTATGGACGAGAAGAGACCGAAACGAAGTGGAGTCGTGAAGAGCGCGACCTGAGATCTCGACGGCAAGGCGAGATGAAGGGGACGCCCTGAATCATCATTCAAAAAAATAAATGAGCCTAGTATTTATTGAATTCTAAGGCTATCTTTACGGGAACTAAAATACCATTTCTAGTAAAAAATGTTATTTAATTCACTTGATTTTGCCATCTTTTTACCCATCGTATTCGTACTGTATTGGTTCGTCACGGACAAGCGTTTACAATGGCAAAATTTATTGATAGTAGTGGTCAGTTATGTCTTTTATGGGTGGTGGGATTGGCGATTTTTGTCCTTGCTATTTTTTAGCTCTTCCGTGGATTATTGGGTCGGGCTGGTACTAGAGAGGGAACAAAGTCCAAGGAAACGCAAGCTGTATCTATGGGCTAGCTTAGGTACTAATTTGGCATTGCTCATGTTCTTTAAGTATTACAATTTTTTTGTTGACAATTTTGTGACCGCATTTACATTCTTTGGAACTAACATTAGTGCTAGGTCCCTAAATATCATATTGCCTGTCGGCTTGAGTTTTTATACGTTCCAAAGCATGAGTTATGGGATCGATGTGTATCGACGAAAGCTTAAGCCTACCAAAGATTTTGTCACTTTTTTGGCATTTGTAAGTTTTTTCCCGCAATTGGTTGCTGGGCCGATAGAAAGGGCTACGCACCTGTTGCCCCAGTTTTATATAAAGCGCAATTTTGACTATGATAAGGCTGTGGATGGTTTGCGTCAGGCACTTTGGGGTTTTTTTAAGAAAATGGTTATTGCCGATAATTGTGCCGTTCATGCGGATATGATTTTCAATAACTCAAGTGAATATACAGGAAGTACATTGTTGTTGGGTGCTTTTTTCTTTGCATTTCAGATTTATGGTGATTTTTCTGGGTATTCGGATATAGCTATAGGGATATCTAGGTTGTTTGGTTTTGACTTGATGAAAAATTTTAATTTTCCGTATTTTTCTAGGGATATAGCGGAATTTTGGCGGCGGTGGCATATTTCACTGTCCACTTGGTTTAGGGATTATTTATATTATCCGCTAGGAGGGAGTCGAGGAGGTGTATTGAAGACGATTCGAAATACTTTGATCGTATTTTTAGTGAGTGGATTTTGGCATGGAGCAAATTGGACATTTGTGGTGTGGGGATTGTTGAATGCCTTGTATTTTATGCCATTGGTGTTAAGTCATCGCAACAGAATCCATATACATGGTATATCTCCAGGGCGAAATTTGCCAACTTTTCGAGAATTTTTAAGCATAGTTTGCACTTTTGTGCTGGTAGTATTTGCTTGGATATTTTTCAGGGCTCAAGACCTGTCACATGCATTGGATTTTGTGGGTGAAATATTTTCGAGTTCATTTTTTACGATACCACAGTTTGAAGGACAATATCAAGCGGTAAGTACGCTGATTCTTATAGCAATTTTTGTATGTGTTGAATGGCGTGGTCGCAACGAAGAATATGCGATCGGTAAATTGGGATTGACTTGGGGGAAGCCTTACCGATGGGCTTTTTATGGATTCATTTTGTTTATGATTGGGATGTTCATGCAATCTAATGAGACACCTTTCATTTATTTTCAATTTTGAAATGACCGTGAAAAAATTCTTAAAACATACGATATTATTCGCGCTATTTTTTTTGATATTTTATATCGGAATGGTATTTGTTTGGGGTGTTGTAATGCCACCGAGGTTTCGACCCAATTTGACGTATCCATTGGGTGCCCATGGTTTCATGCACACAAGGATACAAGAAGTGAAAAATACCAAAAATGTCGATATATTGTTTCTTGGATCTTCTCATGCTTATCGAGGATTTGACACAAGGATATTTGAAGAAAAAGGACTTAGTTCTTTTAATCTTGGATCTAGTGCGCAGTCGCCTATAGAGTCTCAAATACTGCTAAAAAGATACATGTCCAGCATCAATCCAAAGCTGGTAGTTTGGGAGGTATTCCCTGCTACGATCGAGGGCGATGGGGTCGAGTCGGCATTGGATCTGATAGCTAATGACAAGATCGACTATTTGTCTTTGGGCATGGCATGGGAATTGAAGAATATCTCTGTTTATAACAATTTATTATTTGGGTTTTTTAGAGAAATACTAGGGATGGATAGGGATTTTGAGGAACCCAGATCGGATGGTACAAATACTTATATTTCAGGCGGTTATGTAGAAAGGTCATTGGAATATTGGCATGTCAAATCCATGCCAGCTAAAAGATTAACGATAAATCCAAAACAGTTGGAAGCGCTAGAAAAGGCTATAGAATTGATTAAAAGCCAAGGTAGAGATTTGGTCCTTGTACAGGCACCGTCAACTACTGCCCAATATGGGAGTATCCTAAATAATACTATGTTTGATAGCCTTATGTCCAGGCAAGGTTACTACAAGAATTATAATCAAATATTGGCTTTGAATGATAGTTTGCACTTTTACGATAGCCACCATCTAAATCAAGCTGGTGTAGAAATTTTTGATACAAAATTCATAGAAGATCTTAAGACCAATCACTGGTTAAAATAATAAAAAGCCATAGAAATTCAAATGAAATTCATTCAATTAGTGGAAAAGGTATGGTAGGTAGCTGCGTCAGCGATCGGAACGAGTTCCGGAGGAGCGTCTCTGTTCGTCCTATGGACGAGAAGAGACCGAATCGAAGTGGAGTCGTGAAGTGTGCGACATGAGATCTCGACGCCAAGGCGAGATGAAGAGGACGCCCTGAATCATCAAACATAAAAATAAATGACCATAGAATTTATTGAATTCTATGGCTATTTTTACGAGGACTAAGATACTATTTCTAGTAAAAAATATTTTTTAATTCGCTCTATTTTGCCTTCTTTTTGCCTATATTTATTACAGTATTCACAATTTTTGGGATAGAGCTCAGTTAGATTTAATTCTTGACCATTTCAGCAAATTATGTCCCAATGGAAAATTTATTTTGACCGTATTTTGTTTCACTTTTACCCCAGGCATTTGGTTTTTTGGGGGTTGACAAATTTGGCTTGTCAAAAAGATCAATAAAAAGCGTATTGTTTGATTGCTTTAGCTTGTTTTTGATAACGAGATTTACTGCCGTTGATTTGGAAAATTTCATCTTTAGGTTTCCCTAAACTGTTACCAATAATTCCTCCTAAGATCGCACCTGAAGTAATAGCCACAGCTGCAAGTGGGATTCCAATTGTCCTACTGAGCACTGTATTTAGTGTATTTCCATCGCTTTTCAACGCGCCGGTTAAGATAAAAAGCCCAGGAATTGAACCCAGTATTGCCCCTAATATCATTCCACCTCCTTTGAAATTTGGCTTTAATTCCACCTTTAAATAGTCAATTTCGTCGACTCCTACAGCCAAAATCCTTTTGCCATACTCACGTATATAGATCGAATCCTCAGTCAGTTGACTGATCCTGCCTTCAATAAAGTCTCGATCAAAATTATATAAAGTTACTTTGTTGCTGCTTGGAAATTGGGTTTTGGTTGATTGTGCCCATAGCAGAAGGCTATTAAGCAATAAAACAAAAACAATCACATTTTTCATAAACCATAATTTTAAATTATTTAATGAAACAAAGTTGCGATCTACGACAGGATTGTTTTTTGCAAATACTATAAATTACATAATTATTTTAATTTAATATCAAGAAAATTGCAGAAATTGTTTGCGCTTCTCCATTGAAGAGCCCACCAACACGAAGAACCTCATGATTAAGGCTCTTCGTGTAAATGTTATTACTTATAGTCTAAAAAAGGTACGTCTTGTTCAATAACCCTTGTACGAGATTGAACCCCTTTTTCGTTTTCGGTTTGATTGTTTGCACCACCACAAATTTTGGAGGCTGCCAATTGGGTCATTGCTTCGATTTTTAAATTTTTCATGTTTTTTTTCATATTCATAAATTTTAAAGTTATTAATTAATTATATTAAGACAAATGTTACTGAAAATTCGGTTTTAGGATTTAAAATTTGGTTAGTAAAGTTATTTTAAACAATTAAAGTAAATAAACACCTATAAAAAAAAATTAAGTTCAACGGTTTTATTTAGCAGTAATACCAGTTCAATATACCTTGACTAATTTCATATAAAAGGCACTTAGGTTAAGACAAAAAATCCAAATCGGATTCCAATGTTTTTATTCTAGAATGAACCAATTTTTCATTGTCAGTTTGATTATTTGTACCACCGCAAATTTTGGAAGCTTCAAGATGGGGCAATGTCTTGGTATTCAAATTTTTAATGCTTTTTTCATTTTCAATAATTTAATGTTAATAATTACACCTCTAAAGATGGTTTCAATTCAATAAACGTTATCAAAATTATTCATTTTTTTTTATGTACCTTGCAAAAAATTTTTAGTAAAACTTAAATTATACTATATTAATTTTTGTTGTTAATTATTTCAAATTATATTTGTTTAATTATTTGTGGATATAAATTTTTAATTTCGGTATTTTCAATTTATTAACCTCTTTAAATATTCTTTTTAATTTTATTAAAAAAATAAACCTCAATTTAGCTCCTGTTTTTATTCTAATGATTTTTTTCAAGCTGTGCAACTCTTTTTGCACCCAGCTCCCACTCGCTTTCAGTGAGCTCAGAACCAAATTCAGCTGAAGTCTATGTCAATGGCTTTAAAATGGGGCATACTCCTATACAATTGAGTCTTAAGGCTGATAAATCCTATTCTATTGAGTTTCGAAAAGAGGGTTTTCAAACTATAACAAAGGTTGTGAATACAAAAGTTGGAGCTGGATGGGTTATTCTTGACATTATTGCAGGGTTAGTTCCTATAGTTGTGGATGCTGCAACTGGTGCTTGGAATAAATTGGATCAAGATGCGGTTAACGCTTCCTTAGTAAAACAGCAGTAGTTGATTATGGCTAAAATTTTCTAATTTATCCATAATGCTATTCTAAAATGGACATCCTAAATTTTATCATTGCATAATATTGGGTGAATTTCTATGGTTTTGAATTGAATGTTATGGATGACTATCTACTTCTAATTGTACTATTGAAGCCTGAGAATTAGATCTTTATTCAAGTAGTGAAGATGATATCAAATAAATATTTCCTTGAGTTAACTATTTGAAAAACTTAAGTTCAAATACACCTCTGCGTCAGCGATCGGAACGAGCTCCGGAGGAGCGTCTCTACGCGTCTTAATGACGAGAAGAGACCGAAACGAAGTGGAGTCGTGAAGTGCGCGACCTGAGATCTCGACGGCAAGGCGAGATGAAGGGGACGCCCTGAAAAAAAGAAACATCTGCTATGATATATTATGGCGAGATTAAGTTAATTTTACAGAGAATAATTTTGAGCTATTTATGATCAATCAAATCCATCCGAACAAAATCAAACAGGTTCTGTTTTTGGCATTTATACTCTTGCTGGGCTTTATGATATTACGTGAAACCCAAATGTTTCTGAGTGCATTCCTAGGAGCGGTGTCGCTATATGTGGTGAGCAGAACTTGGATGATGAAGTTGTTGACCCAATTGAAATGGAAGCGATGGGTAGCGGCATTAACGATAATTCTAGGATGTATAATCTTGCTCATGATACCCTTTTACTGGATGAGTACGGTGATAGTGACTAAGCTGGCCCCTATATTGGAGAATACTGCTGAGCTCCAAGGTTATGTGCAAAAGATTAATTTATTTCTGCAACAATATGTCAATCTAGACTTGCAAAGCATGGATTTTATGAGCCAGGTGGGTTCTGTAGCCGGCGGTGTGTTAAAGCGGCTGTTGGAAAGCTCTGTGAGCACGGTAAGTACGTTCATATTTATGTTTGTTTTTTTGTATTTTCTCTTGTACGATTGCATGGAAGTGGAGCTTTGGTTCAGGCGGGCTCTGCCGTTTTCTCAGAAAAACTCCAACACCGTCATCAATGAATTGAAGAATATGATTTACAGCAATGCTGTAGGGATACCGATGGTAGCGGTGATACAAGGTTTTGTAGCGATGATTGGATATTGGATCTTCGGGGTGAATGAATTTGGCCTAATGGGGATATTGACTGGGATTGCTTCGGTGATACCACTTCTTGGGACGATGGTCATCTTTGTCCCATTATCCTTGTATATGATGGCCAATGGACAATTTTACCAAGGGATAGGAGTGGGGCTTTGGGGAATTATCGTCGTGGGTACATTTGATAATGTCGTCAGGTCTTTGGTGCAAAAGAAAATGTCCAATGTCCATCCTTTGATTACGCTTATAGGGGCGTTGGCGGGGCTCAATATATTTGGATTTTTTGGGGTAATATTTGGACCGATTATGTTGTCTTTGTTTTTGCTTTTGGTTAAGATTTATGGGGATGAATTTGGTGCAAAAAATGAACCTGAGCCTGAGTTAGAGCCCAAAACTAATCCATGATACTATTTAGACCAGATGGCATAGAACTTGCCCTTTTTCAATTTTTTGACCAGATAAAACATTGATTTCTTTGACGCTTCCAGCGATGGGACTTTTAATTGCATTTTCCATTTTCATGGCTTCGATGATCAAGAGGGTATCGCCTTTTTCTACTACCGCATCTTTTTCGACCATGATTTTGACGACGATACCAGGCATTGGCGCCTTGATGTTCAAATCTTTATTTCCGCCGGATTGAGATTTAGCAACGATAGAAATTAATTCGTCGTATTGATCACTGATGTGGATCGGAAAGGTCTTTCCTTGCATCCGCAGGATGAGCCTTTTGTTTGCAAAATCTTCTTCGACCACTTCGATCAATCTCGAAACCCCATTTTCTAGAATATGGTATCTACCATCGGGCAGTTTTTTTATGTCAAAAGCTTGTATTTCTTCATTTGTGTATGAAAAATTTGTGTCGTCATCGAAGGTGATTTTGATTTTTTCGACCATATTTTGGTTATTTTATCTCTCTTTTTGATAAACTTGACTGGAATAACGATCAAATATAGATGTTTTTGAACCAATTATATCTTTATAGGCTTATATTTGTAAGTTATTGGTAAAACACTAAATGGATCACCCAACACTTAAAGATATACAAAAACCTATCAAGGAAGAATTGTCTCAGTTCGAGAGTTATTTCAAACAATCCTTGAAGAGCAAAGTAGCCCTCCTCGATAAGATCATGTACTATATTGTCCAGCGCAAAGGTAAACAAGTGAGACCCATGTTCGTGTTCTTGTCAGCTAAGATATTGGGCGATACCAGTGAGGTTACAAATGTAGCTGCGGCTATGATCGAGCTCCTCCATACCGCGACCTTGGTGCACGATGACGTGGTTGATGATTCATTCGAGCGGAGGGGATTTTTTTCTATAAATGCCCTTTGGAAAAATAAAATAGCAGTATTGGTAGGCGATTATCTTCTGTCCCAAGGTCTGCTGATAGCGGTTAAAAATAAGCAATTCAAGCTCCTAGAGATACTAACCGATGCCGTGCGAGAGATGAGTGAAGGAGAACTGCTCCAAATCGAAAAAGCTCGGAAATTGGACATCAAAGAGTCGGTATATTTCGACATCATCCGCCAAAAGACCGCTTCTCTTATCGCCGCATCCTGTGGGGTTGGAGCAGCTTCTGTTACCGATAATGAAGAAAATATCCAGCTGATGCGTCAGTTTGGTGAGTATGTGGGTATTGCATTCCAAATAAAGGATGATCTACTGGACTATGGTGAGGCAAAAATTGGAAAACCGACGGGCATCGATATCAAAGAAAAGAAAATGACATTGCCCTTAATTTTTGCATTGCAACAAACCGATAAAGCGACAAAATCCAAAATAATAGGGCTGATAAAGTCTAAAAACGAAGATCCTAAAGCCATCGCACAGGTCCTTGATTTTGTCAGAGGAAGTGGAGGACTTCAGTATGCACAGACTACCATGGAGTCATACATCCTAAAAGCCAATGAAGTTTTGGATCTATTGCCTTCTGGGGCAGCTATGGATTCTATGCGCCATCTGGTGTCTTATGTCACCCAAAGGGATAAATAAAAAAGCCAAGCAAAAATAGCCTGGCTTTAAAACTTATTAACTTTTTATTAAAAAACGAACTACGCTGGTTTTTGATCGGAATCTACTTGATCTTCCGCATTAAATTTGTCTTTAAGATTGTCTAATTTGTCAGAAGCAACATCTTTGATGTCCGATAGTTTTTCTGCCGCATCATCTTTTAATTGAGCCATTTTTTCACCCAATCCGCTTCCCATTTCTTTAGCCTTATCCACCATGCCTTCTGTGGCAGCCTCTGCTTTATCTTTCCACTCATCGGCTTTGTCTAAAAGGTCTCCACCGACAGCTTTAGCTTTATCAACTAAACCTTCTGTAGCAGCCTCTGCTTTATCTTTCCACTCGTCTGCTTTGTCTAAAAGGTCTCCACCGACAGCTTTAGCTTTATCAACTAAACCTTCGGTTGCATCTTCTGCTTTATCTTTCCATTCATCGGCTTTTTCAAGAATGTCTCCACCTACTTCTTTAGCTTTGTCCAAAATAGCATCTTTAGCTTGATCTGCTTTGCCAAAAATATTTTTTATAGAATCTAAAATACCCATGTTTTTATGCTTTTTTTTGTGAAATAATGGAACAAAGATACCAATAAAAAATAAATATATGTGGTATTAAATTGTATTTTTGATTGTTTTTGAACATTTAAGGCAATAGTTTGCTTACTCTTTTTAATATTTTGGTTCAATGTCTTTGCCTTTATAGCTTTTTATTAATCTTATATACCATCATCTCAAGACCATGATTAGAAATTTGATTTTTATATTCGGTTTATTAAATCTCATCGCTTGTCAGCCTATGAATCCCTATACAAAAATAGCACCCGGCACTTGGCGAGGTACTTTGTTGTTGGATCCAAGTCTAGCAAATCAGCCTAGGCCATCTGATGAAGATATCGTGGCTCGAAAGGTCAAAATGGAGGGCAATCCCGACGGCGTTCTACCGTTTAATTTTGAAGTTAAATACACTGGGGACAATGATTTTAATATAATACTTCACAATGGATTAGAAGAAATCGTCCTAGACGAAATAAGCTTTGGTAGAGATCGGAAAACGGGCAACGACACCTTGATTATAAAGTTTCCTGCTTATGAAAATTTTATAACGGCCATTGTAAAAGAAAATGTCATGGCGGGATATTTCGTAAATCCTAATAAAGCCAATTACAGGGTACCCTTCAAGGCAATTTTTGGCGTTGGCCACAGATTTGAACCTGAAAATCAACCCAAAGAGATATTCGATTTTAACGGACATTGGGCAGTACAGTTTGACAAAAATACTCCCAAACCATTCGATGCAATAGGCGAATTCGTCCAAAAAAATGACCAAATCAATGGAACCTTCCGTACAGAATCGGGAGATTTCAGATACCTAGAAGGGCAAGTCGTAGGAGATAAACTCATGATGGCCTGCTTTGATGGCGCGCATGCTATGCTCTTTCGTGCTAAAATGCTTAAGGATACGCTGGTAGGAGGAGTCTGGTATGGATATGACAATAAATCTACCTGGGATGGCGTGAAAAACGACAAATTCGACTTAAAAAATCCTGAATCCATTCAGACTGCTATCAGTAATAAATATACCCTGAATACCAAATATCCCAACACAAGCGGTTTGGACAAGGGTTTCTTGGATCCCCAATATGATAATAAACTAAAGATAATCACCATTTCAGGTACTTGGTGCCCGAATTGCAGAGACGAGATCGCATTTTTAAAAGAATACACCCAAGCGCACCCAAATTTGCCTATTACGGTATTTCCGTTTTATTTTGAAAGACACGATTCTAAAGAAAAATCAATAGAAGTGTTGAAGCGTTACAAGGACAAAATGAACATTCCTTTTGAATTATTTTATGGAGGAAAAGCCAACAAAGACACGGCAGCCGCTAGATTTCCTATGATTTCAGGCATAAGCGCATTCCCAACCATGATCATTCTGGATAAGAACAACAATATCATTAGAGTTCATACGGGATTTGACGGCCCAGCTACTTCGAGATATGATTTATTCAAAAAAGAATTTGAAGAATTTATTGGCAAACACATTTAATTTTGGCATTATTTCAATATTATATGATGATAAATTGTAATAGATTGAAAATAATTTGAGTACCTTTGTTTGGCTTAAAATCAAGGATATTTCTACTTATTGCTGGATATTTGCGTTTTCAGTAATTTGAATTTTTTAAGCATTTAAATCGTATATTTCACTTTTTAATAATTTTAATTACATGCTTTCTTTCAAAGATTCAATAGTATCTTTTCGGACAAAAATCAACGGTGCGAACATTTTGTATTTCGCAGCTATATTGGCCTCTTTGACCATTTTTGGATGCGCTAAGCCTATAGCCAATTTTACTACCTCTCAAGAAAAATGGACCGCTCCTGCTAAGGTAAAATTCAACAATTTATCTCAGAAAGCTGAGACATTCCAATGGAGTTTTGGCGACGGGGGCTCATCTACACTTGCTGCACCTGAACACAAATATGTGAGATCAGGGGATTATAAAGTTCAACTTTTGGCCAATAAAGGAAAAAAATCAAGCACAAAAACTATGGATATTACAGTTAAGGCACCCGCAGAGTGCATCGTAGAGTTGGAAACAGAGTTCGGAACCATGGAGATCCTTCTGAATGACGCTACTCCAAAACACAGAGACAATTTTATCAAATTGGTAGAAGAGGGATTTTTCAATGATCTCCTTTTTCATAGAGTAATCGATGGATTTATGATCCAAGGCGGCGACCCACAAAGCAGAAATGCTTCTACTGACCAACCTTTGGGTATGGGAGGACCAGGATATACAATTCCTGCCGAATTTGTTGATTCTCTAGTACATTTCAAAGGCGCTCTTGCCGCAGCTAGGCAAGGTGATGCCGTAAACCCAGAGAAGGCTTCTAGCGGTTCTCAGTTTTATATTGTTCAAGGGAGACCTGTTACCAATGAGATGCTCAACAATCTTGAAAATCAAAAAAATAAGCGATACACTCAAGACCAAAGAGAAAAATACGCTCAACTGGGTGGAACGCCGTTCCTCGACAGAGAATATACCGTATTTGGTAAGGTAATCAAGGGATTGGACATCATCGATAAGATCGCAAAATCCCCATTGGGCAAAAATGATCGCCCCATAAAAGATGTGAAGATGAAAATGCGTCTGATCCATTAATTTAGAATATTATATCATTATGAAGTTCATCATTTAGCGCAAGTGTAAGCATTGATTTGATGAATTTTGCGCAAATTTTAGTTAAGAAAAATCACGGCAGCTATGAAGTTTAATAAAAATCACATTCTTGGCATTGATATTGGAGGTACAGGCATCAAAGGGGCCATTGTAGATGTCCGCAAAGGCATCTTGGTTACCGAAAAGATGAAGATCAAAACACCTGCACCCGCCAGTGTGGATAATATCTGCAAGGCAGTCAAGGAAATGGTCGTCGCATTTAAGTACAATGGCGTGATTGGTTGCGGATTTCCTTCCGTGATAAAAAATGGCATTGCGCTGACCGCAGCCAATATTGACCATTCTTGGATCAATACTCCCGTGGACAAATCGATCGAGAAATACACGAAGCTGAAGACTTTCGTGGCCAATGACGCTGATTTAGCAGGTCTCGCCGAAGTGAAATTCGGATATAAAGGCAAAAAATCTGGAACCATTTTGTTTCTAACTCTAGGCACAGGTATAGGTTCAGCATTATTTTTGAATGGAGTTCTTATCCCCAATACGGAGTTCGGACACTTAAAATTCAAAGATTCAATCGTAGAGAAATACGCTTCCAACGCCACCCGTGAGCGCGAAAATCTCGACTGGGAGACCTGGGGCAAGCGCCTCAATGAAGTGCTTGAACACATGTCCTTGCTCGTTGATCCGAAGGTGATTTTGCTCGGCGGTGGGGTCTCTAAGGATTTCGAGTCCTACGCTCCCTTCCTCAATCCAAAGCTCAAAGTGGAGGCTTCTCAGCTTAAAAACAGCGCAGGTATCATTGGTGCTGCCTTGTTCGCTTCTATGGGATAAATTTTTTTATTGCAGGGGTTTGGGCACATCCTCCCAAGGGAGGACCGCGCAGTCCGTGGGTTCACTTCGCTCCGTCTCTCCATGCTATTTCATAGCCGTCGAGACCAAGCCACTCCCATCGCTTGTGCGCTCAGATCTAGAGTCATGTTGGATTTTTAGTCACTCCACCCCCCGTACAAAAGGAACGAATACAAAATCATCGAAGACCTCCTTTTGGATACTACCATTTGCAGTTTTTGTGATTCTCACCATTTTTTGGATGTCTAAATCTCCTAGTGGCAGTACCATTTTACCCCCAATTTTCAATTGTTCCACAAGCTTTTGAGGGATCTCTGTCGCCGCGGCTGTCAAAAGTATTTTGTCAAATGGAGCCATCTTTTCTAGTCCTTCGTAGCCATCCCCGTGATACGTTCGTATATGGTCGAAACCATGTTTTTTTAAAATCTCTGTTGTTTGTTCGTAAAGCTTTTGGTGGCGCTCGATCGAAAAAACCCTTGCACCCAGAAGATGAAGGATTGCCGCTTGGTAGCCACTGCCTGTGCCTATCTCTAGGACTTTTTCGCCTTTTTTCAATTCTAGTAGCATCGTCTGATAAGCCACCGTATAAGGTTGTGAGATCGTTTGGTCACAATCGATGGGAAAAGCTTTGTCTTGGTAAGCCCAATCTTCAAAAGCCTTGTCTAAAAAAAAATGCCTAGGCAAAGACATCATAGCCTCCAATATCGATTCGTCAAGGATGCCTTTTTTTTTCAATCCTTGAACTAGCTTTTGACGCATGCCTTTATGTCTATACGTATCTGTTACCACAATTTTTTTAAGGAATTTATTGACTCAACCATTTTAATTTTTGCAATTTTGTAATTACCTTGCAAAGGTTTGATAAATCTCTAATATATTACAATTTTTTCGAATATAAATTATAAATACGGATGAAAATAAAATTTGGTACGGATGGATGGCGTGCGATCATCGCTCAGGAATTTACGGTAGATAATGTCAAGCGTGTAGCCGAAGGGACGGCGCTTTGGATGAAATCCAAGGGATTTTCTAAGATAGTCATAGGCCATGATACTCGATTCGCTGGAAGATTGTTCGCGGAAGCTACGGCCCAGGTCATGGGATCTCATGGCATTAAAGTGTTTTTAGGCAAGGGATTTGTGAGCACTCCTATGGTTTCTCTTGGCAATGTTAAGCTTGGAGCCGACTTGGGGGTCATAATCACGGCGAGCCACAATCCACCAGCATACAACGGATACAAGCTCAAATCCAATCTTGGAGGGCCTTCTGTCCCTGCTGATATCAGCGCTGTTGAGGCCATGATACCCGATAATGTCCCTAGTCAATATCTCCCTTCCATCGAAGAAATGAAAGCAAAAGGCCTATTGGAAGACGTTGATTTAGAACAAATCTATATCGATCACGTGGAAGCTAATTTTGACTTGGCTTTGATGAAGAACTCTGGATTGAAATTTGCTTATGATGCGATGTATGGTGCAGGTCAAAATGTCATCAAGCGATTGTTCCCAGAAGCGACTAAATTCCACTGCGAAGTAGATCCTTCCTTCAAGGGACAAGCACCAGAACCCATCGAAAAAAATCTAAAGGAAATCATTGCCTATTTGAAGTCGCATGACGGCTATGCTTTTGGATTGATAAATGATGGAGATGCCGATCGAATCGGGATGTTTGATGGCAAAGGAAATTTCGTGGACAGCCACCATTTGTTGCTGCTATTGACTTATTATATGGTTGAATACAAGAAATATACAGGTCAGATTGTTGTTTCTTTTTCGGCAACAGGCAAGTTAAAGAAGATGGCAGAGTTATATGGACTCGGATACCAAGTGACACCCATTGGCTTCAAATACATCGCAGAGATTATGGCCACTGAAGATGTTGTAGTGGGAGGGGAGGAGTCTGGTGGACTATCCGTCAAAGGTCATATTCCAGAACGAGATGGTATTTGGATGGGTCTTTTGGTTATGGAATTCATGGCTAAGACGGGTAAATCCCTGCCTCAACTCATCCAAGACGTGTATGACAAAGTTGGGACTTTCTACTTCCAAAGAGACGACCTTCATTTAGCTGAGGAGTTGAAACTGCGCATCGTTGAGAATTGTAAGAAAGGAGAATACAAAGCTTTCGGCCCTTACAATATCGTGCGTACGGATGACCTCGATGGCTTCAAATATTATTTCAATGACGACGAGTGGGTTATGATCAGGGCCTCAGGTACAGAACCGCTTTTGAGGATATACTCGGAGGCTAAAACCAAAGAAAATTGTAGAAGTATATTGACGCAGTTCAGGCGACACTTCTCAAAGCATAAATATATATAATTAGGCGTATCCTCATCAATCCTTAAAGTGTTGATGAGGGTCGGCGTCTTTCAGACTCTCTCTTCGCTCGGTGCTTACGCACTAGCCTTCGGCTATCTTTCAGATGCCTTACGCAATCCTATACTAGCATCACACGACATAAAAGACAACAAGAGAGGCAAACAATGAACAGAAAATGATAAGCAAAACTCCAAGTCTTCGAAAAATTATATGGGGAAGTGACAAATTGGTCACATTTTAAGCCTTCAACAAGAATGAAAAAAAACTAACTTTGCTATATCAAAATTAGAAATAATAAACAGAGAATGATTGGCAGTTTACCTCAAAAAAGTCAACATTGCTAAAATTGATATGAGTTATAACACTAAAATATCTATACGCTTTTTTGATGACAGAGAAGTGCGCGCCATTTGGGACGAGGATAAAGCCAAATGGTGGTTTTCGACATTGGACATAGTGTCAGTACTTACCGACCAAGATGATTACAATAAAACCCGTAACTATTGGAAATAACTCAAAGCAAAATTAAAGAAAGAAAATAGGAAGTGGTTAGGTGGCACTACCCAGTTGAAATTACTCGCGCCCGACGGAAAAAGAGATTAACCGATTTGCTAGATTACGAAGGCATCATAGCATTAGGCAAACAGTTTCCAGGCAAGAAGGCCAACCGATTTATAGAGTGGTTTACTTTTAGCCCTGAAAGTATAGATGGCAAAAGCAAAAAC
The DNA here is from genome assembly GCA_016720635.1 of Saprospiraceae bacterium. Taxonomy (GTDB): domain Bacteria; phylum Bacteroidota; class Bacteroidia; order Chitinophagales; family Saprospiraceae; genus JADKKF01. The sequence continues at coordinate 187,343 of JADKKF010000004.1, read as the reverse complement.
AAGGCATATGCCTTATTTGAAACCTCTTTTGTAGAAAGCATAGAAGTAGGTACAGCCAAAGGTTTACAACAAATACATGCCTATATTTTTGGTGGTTTATACGATTTTGCAGGGCAGCTAAGAACCAAAAATATTGCTAAAGGTGGATATAGATTTGAGTATGCTCAATATTTAAACACTACTTTGCTACACATCGACAATATGCCCGATACCAATTTTGATGAAATTGTAGAAAAATATGTGTCTATGAATAAAGCCCACCCTTTTATAGAAGGCAACGGCAGAAGTACCCGTATATGGCTTGATTTGATCCTTAAAAAACAACTGAAATGTTGTATAGATTGGAGCAAAATAAGCAAAACCAACTATATGAATGCCATGATCATAAGCTCGGTTGATAGTAGTGTTTTACAAGCCCTGTTAAAAACTGCCATAACCAGCGATATCAACAGCCGAGAATTGTATATGAAAGGCATTGATTATTCTTATTATTATGAAGAAAATTAAGCTGAAAGACTTTGCATTAACTGGTGAGTTTGGTCCAGTTAAAATAGGAATGACAAAAAACAAGTGATTGACTTGTTAGGTGAACCAGAAGCTGACCAAGACTTTGGAACGGGATATACAGGTCTTTTATATTGTTGGTATGAATTCTTCTTTGACACAGATACTGGAATTTTGGACTCAATCCAAAACGACCACTTCCAAGCTGATTATTCAAACAACGAAGAAATGATTGTATTTAAAAATGATAAAATCGAAATTGACACTTGGTTTTTAAGGCTTAATCAAGACTTGACACTTAGTGAAGTCAGACGTATTTTGAATGAACAAGGGATATCGTTTGCAGAAGAAGAATATTGGGGATGTGATATAATTAGATTTGAAAGTGGAGTATATCTTGACTTTGACAACAGAGATGGAGTTTGGGGAATAGATGAATACGGATGTGTAGAAAAAGATGATAGCGTTGTTATTGATGACAAAGAGAGTTTTGTTTTAAACGGGATTCGACATTTTCCAAGTATGAATAAAAAATAACTACTGCCAGTACGGGATTTGTGTCAGGTAGGGTGACGTGTAAACTTGGAGCTTGGTGATTCTATACAAGTGAAGTGTTTGTTGATAGCTTAATGCTCCGAATCACATCCTCCTCCAACCTCAAAACCATTGGTTTTCAATGATAAACTTGCAATCCTGTCCTTTCTTCAAATCCCGCTATCCCTTGCAATCCTCCACTGTGATATAACACGATGCTGCTTCCCGTTTCGAAAAAATTGTTTTCCAGATCTTTTTCAACACCATACCACAATTTTCCTGTATATATCGGGTCCAATTTGATTTGGGTGGCTCCAGTAAATGCTCTCATTGATTGGAGTAAATTTTCATCCCAACGCGCGTATCCTCCTAAGTGAGCATCCTCGTTGATACTTATATTTGCCTGTTTTTCAAAATCCAGATTGAGCCCTTTAATACGGGATAAATTCGGATATGCCAATCACTACCCAAATGTTTAGCTAAGTATGTGGCTGTCGCCCCTGTCCCCAATGCCACACAGAGATATTTTTGTTGAGTAGGAAATAAATGCGAACATAACTCTGTGGCTAAATTCTTTAACCCAGTTTCTGCAAAGGAGCTATTTCCACCTTCTGGTATGATGAAAGGATTTTTGTAGTTACTGAGCAGTTTTAGTATCTCTGCTCCATTTTCTTTCAATCGATAGGAACTTCGATCTACAAAAAACAAAGTTGCGCCAAATTCTTTAAGCAGTCTTAGGGTGGGATTTGAATTTTCTTCACCTCGAATGACAGCAACAAATGGAATTTTTAGATGGTGGCAAGTGCACGCTGTCGCTACCAAATGATTTGAATAGGCACCCCCAAAACTTATCCAAACGTCGTAATCTTGGTTCAGCGCATGTTCTAAATGTCCTTGGAGTTTTCGCCATTTATTTCCAGAAATCCAAGGATGTATCTGGTCATCTCTCTTGATAAAGAGTGGCTGTTTGGAAGAAAATTTACCAGTGATATCTTGAATATCTGAAGGGAGATTCAAGGCCAACCCATCCTCAGAAATCATAACTTTTGGAACGAACCTCGACTAACTTTTCCATCCCTGGTATGGGCTTCTAGGATATACATTCCTGTCGATAAGGCTCCAATGTTAAGGCTTGGAATACCGATATTTTTGTCAAGATCTTGAGTTATAAACCATTCGACCTAAAAGCATCCCAAACTGTTAGCTTTTGGTATTTAAGATTCTGATAATCAGGCAATTCTAAGTTTATATAAGAAGCTGCTGGATTAGGAAATACCTTGATTGGAGTCTTTAAGATGGTGACTTCTTGATTGCTGTTGACGATGGGTTTTGTGGTTTTGATGGTGATATTCACGACTCTTTGGAAAGTACTGTCCGTGGTCATATTGCAAAGGACTTCTTTCGTCTGATTGTTGTAAAATTGATAGCTAACTACGGTGTCAATGCCCGTGCCAAAGCCACCACCTGGAACCAAAGATGTAATATCTTGCCATCCCAAAAACGAAAACTTAGCCTCAAATCTTTGATCATTAATTTGCGTCTGTTTTACCCTCAAGACATCGAAGGATTGACCTGAAGGCAAGGTCATCAAGCCCCAAGCATCGGCTTTCAGCGTTCTTTTAATGACATTTTTTAGTCTGATAGAATCTGGTGCGATAGGGAATATGGACAATAAAGTGTCGGGTAGAGCAGAGGCTGGAATTGCCCCTATGAAATTGCTGTTTTGAGCGAAAGTATCCAAGTAGTTGATATTTGCAGGACGAGTCCAATATGCCGGTTCGTATTTTGAAAAAACCTGAGCACCAAATCCGATTGGGTCCTTGGCTGCAGTACCCAAATTATAAATGCCTGTTGACGTCACACGAAAATATGTCTCAATGCTGTCCGAAATGTTGTTTTTAGCGACCAAGGTCGCAAGCGGATATTTACTTCGAAAAATACCATCACCGGCTGCATAATAAATGCTGTGTTGCTGATTATTGCTGACGATGCCAGAGCTAAGATTCCATATTTGATTTGGCCCTGCTGGGGTGATCGTTTGCCCCAATAAGGTGGGAGACGACTGACTTTGAGTGTATCTCCGGGGATGGGCAAGGATTCTGTATTAATTGCTGTCTGTCCTATTAAGTTTATCCCAATAAAAAGGAATAATAAAAGGTGTATCGCAGTTTTTTTCATAATATTTTGGGTTTTTTCAATCCAAAGATAGCGCAATCTAAGTGAAATTATCTATTATTTCTTCATTCTAATGCCAAGAAAAAGGAAGTTCAAAATGTCGATAGCAATTTTTTTCATTATGCGTTGGGTTTTTATAATCCAAAGGTAAAAAAATATGACAAAAAAATATATATATTCAAGGAATTGCTTAAAAACTTAGCGCACGAGAGATGGGAGAATGGCTTGGTCTCATCTAGATGAGACGGAACGCAGTGAACCCATGGACAGCCCGGTCCGCACCGAAAGGAAGGACGTGCTATAATACTTATTATAAAAATCAGGGCTTGATGGTTTTGGGTACGGAATAAAAATTTAAATCTATGATCCGAAGGCGATATTTGTCCTCGAAGTAAAAAGTCCTATACTGAAAAATGGTTTTGTTTAAGTACCAAATCACAATGGGAATCACAATAAATGCGGCATTCCAAGGGTCAAATCCGTTGCCTTGTATCATAAAATATGCCAAATTGTAAGCGCTGGAAATGGAAGAGGAAAGCATGATGCCGTTGATAAAATGATAGAGCCAACGGTTGTTTTTCTTCTTTACGGCGAGTATATTGTCAATTTTGAGATCCAAAGTGCTGAGGCCTATATACCCGTGCTCGAAGTTTAGACTTTCTATTCGATCTGTGTACCAAATGTCGGGAAATTCCTTGGTTTTGTAGGTGATTTCATCGCCGATTTTGTATCTGAAACGCTTGCTGGAGTTGATTTTTTCTACTTGTAGCCAAAGTTGTGCGTTGCAATATTCTTTACCAATAAAAAAGAGGACAAGAACCAATATAAGTTTCGGGAAAGTGCTCTTTGATGGAATGGTTAAAATCATGATTTCAAATAATATTTACTTGGGAGTTAATTTAATACCAAAGAGCAGATGCACTTTTTCCATCACTTGGTGCGCGTGTTCTTTGATTTCAGTCCCAGTAGCTAGCCATAATTCACGATGATGAGAGCTTGGATCTTGGCGGGATCCAGTTTGACCGAATTTCACGCCTTTGAAACCAGCTTGTTCGATGAGCCAGCCCGCTGGAATTTTTATTTTTTGTGGGGACTCTGTTGGGTACCACGGCATGTGTGGAAATTTGTCCTTGAGCGCTTTGAAGGATACCTCTTCGATGATGGGATTTTTAAAAAAACTTCCAGCATTGCCTAGAACGGCTGGATTGGGCAGCTTGGATTGGCGAATATGAATGACAGCATCGCTGATGTTGCGGATCGTTGGGGTCTGTATCTTCATCTTTTCTAGTTCCTTGTTTATATCCCCATAATTTAGTTTTAGGTTATGAACTCGTAGCGACAATTTCAGTCGAATAGACAGCACGATGAGCTCTTTATGATGCTTGAAATAGCTGTCTCTGTAACCAAATTGGCAAGCAGAATTGTCAAGAGTCGTTACTTTCCTTTGTCTCTGTGCTGTAACAAGTAACACTAGCCAAAATGTCCTTAAGCTCTACGCCATAAGCCCCTATATTTTGGATGGGTGCAGCGCCACATGTGCCTGGGATTAAGGAAAGATTTTCTACGCCTCCCCAATTTTGACTTATACAATACTGCACAAAAGAATGCCAAATTTCGCCCGCACCAACTTCAACTATGACTTGGTTTTCGGTTGTTTCAACGATTGAAATGCCTTTGATTTCATTCTTTAAAACGGTCCCTTCAAAATCTTTGGTGAATAGGATATTCGAGCCTCCACCAAGGATGAGTTTAGGATTGGCATCGTAACCCAATGCGGCTTTGAGACTTTGTAAGTCATCAAAAGTGATCATTCGGTGACACTTTACCCTAATGCCAAAACTGTTTTCAAGAGAAAGATCGTGATTTTCTGAAATGATCAAAACTGATTTTTTTTGCGTTATTAAAGTTGGAATAAAAATCCGTCTTCGGCGATGGCTTTGTATTTTCCGCATCGAATTGGAAAAGTTTTGCAGGTCGGTGTGCGACTCCTTCCTGAGTGACGCCTTTGTCTTCTAGGATTTCCATGGAAAGTATTTTTTTTCTAAAATTTCGTTTATCCAAGGAAGTACCTAGGATGGCCTCGTATAATTTTTGCAAGGCAGAAAGCGTGAAGTGTTTTGGCAATAAATCAAAACCAATGGGTCTATTTTTGATCGCAGACCTCAACTTGGAAAGGCAAGATTCGAGGATGATGTTGTGGTCGAAAGCCAATTCTTCTACTTCATCAATCGGTAGCCAAGCAATTTGTTCTACGTGGGAACTCGCATAGGCGTGGAGGGTGGACGGCTTTACCAGAGCATAGTAGGCGGTCGTGATAACCCTACCCAAGGGGTGTCTACTTACCGTGCCAAAGGTTGAAACTTGTTGCATTGGGACGTTTTGTAGTCCTGTAAGTTCGTGAAGTACCCGCTTGGCGGATAGATTCAAATCCTCATCTAGATAAACGAGATTTCCAGGCAAGGCCCAAAATCCTTTGAAGGGATCCTCACCTCTTTTGATGATTAATATTTTGATTTTACCCTCGTCGAAGCCGAAAATAACGCAATCCACCGAGAATGCCATCTTAAAAAAACTACTTACATCTGACATCTTATTTGTCTAGATTTTATAGAAATACTAAAATAAATTAAATGAATTATTCGCTAATTTAAGGTTAATTTTACATTTTAATTTTTTTTTGTGAAAATTATAAATTTAGTAAGCGATACCGTCACAAAGCCATCCGCCCAAATGTTAGAGGCTATGATGAAGGCAGAAGTAGGCGACGATGTATTCAAAGAAGATCCGACAGCAGAGGCTTTGCAGGCCTACGCTGCGAATTTATTTGGCAAAGAAAATGCTTTGTTTTGCCCTTCAGGAACCATGACTAATCAGCTGGCCATCAAGACGCATACAAGTCCTATGGATGAGGTGATTTGTGACAAAGATTCTCATATTTACCATTATGAAAATGGCGGATACGCTTGGCATTCTGGCGTAGCAATCCAACTCATAGATGGCACAAATGGCATCATCAATGCCGATCAAATCAAGGCTGCAATTAAACCAGCTCATGACTGGTTGCCCATCTCAAAACTAGTGGTTCTAGAAAATACTTCCAACAGGGGAGGAGGGGGATTTTATACCCTAGACCAAATCAAACCCATAAGAAGACTTTGCACTGAAAAAGGACTACGCCTTCATCTCGACGGTGCTAGACTTTTCAATGCCTTGATAGAATCTGGAGAATCTACAGCGGAGTGGGGCCAAGAATTCGACTCTATTTCTATTTGTTTATCAAAGGGACTTGGGGCACCCGTGGGTTCCCTATTGATCGGAGATGCAGATTTTATAGCCAAAGCGAGGCGATTCCGAAAAGGGATGGGAGGAGGAATGAGACAAGTGGGTTATTTGGCAGCTGCGGGGTTATTTGCTTTGCAGAATAATGTACAAAGGCTCAAAGACGACCACATCAGAGCCAAATCACTAGCTGAATTATTATCATCCAAATCATTTGTCGCCAAAATACTGCCCGTCAAAACCAATATATTGATATTTGACTTGGTGGATGGTATCGATGCGGCCACTTTTTTGGGATTGTTAGCCGATAAAGGAGTTAAAGCCTCTGCTTTTGGCCCACAGACCGTGCGCATGGTTACACATCTCGATTTTACTGGGCAGGACCTCGTGAGAACCCTTGACATTATAGACCAAATGAACATAGGATTTTGAGACCAAAGATGAAATATTTTATCTCCATGGTCTTCGTGATGGTTTGCACATTGTTGGGGAGATCACAAAGCGATTCAGTTACCATCGAAAAAATTGATTTCACGGGGCTGAAGAAAACCAAATATAGCTTGGCTTTGCGCGAGTTATCTCTTAATCCAGGGGATAAAGTTCCAGTTAAAAATCTCCAAGAGGCACTTAAATTGGCGGAATACAGGCTTAATAGAAGTGATTTGTTTTCCTTGGTTAAAATCAATATTACCAATTGGGATACAGAAAAAAATACACTCAACCTTTCGGTAGAGGTCATCGAAAATCTATACTTAATCCTGGTGCCAGATGTGGACTTAGCGGATAGAAATTTTAACGTATGGTGGGTGGATCAAAAGAGGGCCTTGGACCGAATCAATATTGGTGGCCGAATCGGTTGGAAAAATTTCTCGGGGAACAAGGACATTCTAAGCTTCCAAACCTTATTTGGATATACGCAAAAGTTCGGTGCCAAATATGAATATCCCTATCTAAACCCAGCCAAAACAATTGGCTTTTCTGCTGAAGCATTTTTTAGTCGAAACAAGGAAATAAACTACGCCACCATCCGAGATAAACAAGCATTTTTCAAGGCTGATAACAAGTATTTGGTAACTCGACAGCGGTACTTGATAGGATTGTCCTACAGGCCAGAATTTTTAACGCAACAAAATCTCCAAATTGGCTATCAGGTAAATAAAGTCCCATCTGATATCGTGGACAGTTTTGACGGCCAGTTTTTAGACCTTCCTGTGCAGAATTTTTTAAGCATAAATTATAGTTTGGTTTATGACAAAAGAAATACTACTCACTACGCAACCAGCGGCTATTTTGTCAAATTTCAATTTCAAAAGATGGGATCTTGTCTTCTGATAATTATTCCAACACATTCGTTTTTACCACTTTAGCAGGATATATTCCCTTGAGTAAGCGTTGGAGCATCGAGCAAGGAATACAAGCAAGGCTCAATTTGGAAAGCGGCAAAAGGCCATATTTCAATTACTCGGCGCTCGGCTACCAAGACGAATATTTGAGAGGGTATGAATATTATGTAATCGATGGGGATCACTATTTTTTATCTAATTCGAGTCTTCGATTTCTGCTTTTTGACAAGGTTTTTCAATACAAAAAATGGATGATGCCCGTCCCTAAAATGCGTAGGATGCCTTATCGGATTTACCTCTCCGCCAATCTAGACCAAGGTTACGTCCAAAATATTTATTACGCACATTCAAATAAACTACCCAATACCTGGGTTGTAGGTGGTGGTTTTGGCATAGATTTTGTACTTTACTACGACAAACTGATCAGCATCGAATGGAGCAGAAACAAATTTGGCCAAAATGGGTTATTCTTACACTATAAGTTGAATCTGAAATAAATGAATGTTCTTATATATTCTTTGGCAGTCAAGACACCATACGCCGAGGCCATGGCGAGGGTTATCGCTATTTTCAAAGCCGAAGGATTTACGGTTTTTTTGCTCAGATCCTACCACGAAAAACTTGAGGACAACGGTTTCTTGGATTCGTCCTCCTACGAGATTTTGGAGTCACCGGATGATTGCACTCACACCAAAATAAACTATATCTTTACACTAGGAGGCGATGGAACCATCCTAGGCGCTACCGCTGAATTAGCCCCACATCAAATTCCAATTCTTGGTCTCAACCTTGGGCGTATGGGATTCTTAGCACATATCGAGCTTGAGCAGCTCAAAGAGGCAATCCTTATGATCAAGCGTGGGATGTATCGCATCGAGGAGCGAACCATGCTGCACGTGGATTCTAATTTTCCAATGTTTCAGTCAGCTCCATATGGGCTCAATGATTTTACCCTTTTGAAGCGGGATACCTCATCTATGATTACCATCCATACATATATAAACGGCGATTTTCTCAATTCCTATTGGGCCGATGGTATCATCTTAGCGACCCCAACAGGCAGCACAGGGTACAATCTCAGCTGTGGCGGCCCTATCATTTTTCCAGATTCACAGAATTTTGTTTTGACGCCTGTAGCCCCGCACAATCTCAGCGTCAGACCCATCGTGCTTTCAGACGAGTCGGTCCTTTCATTTGAAGTGGAGGGCCGTGGAGAAAACTTCCTTTCGACCCTTGATAGCAGATACGAAACCATCACGCAAGAGCACCAAATCGCCATCCGCAAATCCGTTCACCGTACAAAAATCATCATGCTCCAAAACTCTACTTTTCTGCGAACGATGAGAGACAAATTGGCTTGGGGAGCTGATGCGCGCAATGCCTAATTTTTTCTCAAAAACTTTTGATAAATTTTCACTCTTAGACAAAAGAACCCTAACTTTGCCGTCTAAATTGAATCACAATCCAATGTTAAATAAATTCGACATCCTAAGTTCAGAAGAATTGAACACATTGTCCTTGGCAATTCCAAAAATTGCCCTTTTGATCGCAGGTGCAGACGGCAACGTAGATTTGGCAGAGTCAGAATGGGCCTCCAAATTGACCGAAATCCGAAGCTATACCGGCGATGACGACATGCAGATCTTTTACGAAAGAGTTTCGGTTGACTTTAATGAACAATTCGGCAATATGTTGGAGACATATCCTGCTGATGTCAATACGCGAGAGGAGATTTTGTCAAGTGAATTGGCGCAAATTAATCCGATCCTACACAAATTTGACCCTGAATTTGGTGCCATTTTGTACAAGTCCTTGGTGTCATATGCCAATCATGTAGCCAAAGCATCTGGAGGGTTGCTAACTTTTGGTAGCATTTCTAGAGCAGAGCGCAAATGGGTAAAATTACCCATGATTACTCCTATTTACGAATAATTATTTTTATTGCGATTCGCCTCCGTCATAGCCGCCTGCTATGACGAGACGATCAGGTCTATTCGAGGCTTTGGTCTTATAAAGTATTTATAAGACCTCACTGCGTTCGCCTCTACTATCCTTATCGCCCTGGCTTTTTGATGACCAGCGGAACTATATGAGTAGAACTAGCGTCGGCATTTCTTATTTTGATTTGATATTTTCCTGGTAGTGGATAATATTTGCCATCATCTGATTTTGATAGTTTTATTGGCTTTTTCTTTTCTTTATCGTTGTTTTCATTCAGCCACGATTCCAATATTCCTATTTTGTTGGGATCAATGTCGAATTTCCAAAGGATATTTTGTATTCCATAATTCAATTCAATTTCCTTAGGATAGGATATTTCATCTCCCTTTTTCGTCATTAACGTTAGATAAGCTTTTTGCTTTTTCTTAGCATATATCGACAGGTTCATCCAAGAGGAATCGATCGACTCCCAAGGATTGTTTTGCTTTCCCCAATTATTCCAAACAATCAAAGGATCGGGGTTGAATATAAACAGGTCTTTGTTTAAAATGCTATCAGTAGTTGATTGGATTTCTTTCAATGATCCCTTGTACAGTGATCTGCCGTGCGTACCCAATATAATCTCCTGCTCCCTAGCTTGGATGGCGATATCGTGGACGGCTACCCGTGGGAGGCCTTGTCCAAAAAATTGATAAGATTGGCCTCCATTGCTGGTGAAGAACATTCCATTGTCTGTACCTATATAAAGGATATCGGCTCGCTTTGGGTCCTCCCGTATGACGTTGACACAGGTTTTTGGAAGGTTTCCTGCCAGTGACACCCAATGATCTCCAGCGTCCTTGCTCATGAATATATAAGGCTCAAAATGATCCGACCGATATCCATTCAAGGAGATATAAACCGTATTCATGTCGTGCTTAGATGCCACGATTCGACTGACCCACAATCCGCTAGGAAGCCCTTGGCTGATGTCTTTCCAAGTGAATCCTGCATCGAACGATATCGAAATTTTTCCATCATCCGAGCCAGTATAGAGCATGCCAAATCTCAGCGGCGATTCTTCTATACAGGTCAAGGTTCCATAAGGGACATCTCCCGCTTTTCCTCCATTTGTTAAATCTCCCGATTTGAAAGGAAAGCTATTGCCAAAATCCATAGATCTATGCAAATGATTGCTACCCATAAATACTATTCCTGGATTATGCCTAGAGATAAGTATGGGCGTCTGCCAATTCCATCGATACCGCGCTTCTCCTAGTTCATGGCTCGGGGTGATATATTTTCGATCATTTGATTTTAGGTTAATTCTAAAGTAATGACCGAATTGATACCCTGTATAGAGATATTTATTCAAGGTGTCGATTGCAACTTGCATCCCATCTCCTCCTAGAAAAGACTTGTAGGGATAAACTCCCTCTTGAGTCCATTCGAGGCTGTGCGTATAGGTGGAAGGCCCTCTCCACACGCCATTATCTTGCATTCCTCCATAAACATTATAGGGCGATTCGCTATCTACTCCGACGGTATAAAACTGACCGACAGCTGGTGAATTCGCCTTGAACCATGTGGATCCATTGTCGTAGCTAATATTCAATCCACCGTCATTTCCAGAGATGATATGCCCACTTTTCTTAGGATTCACCCACAAGCTATGAAAATCCACGTGTACATTGTCCTTCAAGATGCTTTTGAATGACTTTCCGCCATCTTCAGAATACACCAATTCATAGCCATAAACATATAGTTTTTGGTCATCTGCTGGCGAAATGGTTATGCGCCCAAAATAATATCCGTAGGTAAAATACATGCCGGGCATATCCTTTGTATGCGTTTTTTTCCAAGTAATACCTCCGTCCAGTGTCTTGTATATCTGCGCTCCCTTTACCGGCTTGTTGAAGAGAGCAGCATTGGCATCTTCTAGATAATCCGCCAAATCAGCAGGCTTGATTTGTTCGTTTTTTATCTTATCTACTACGTATTGATAATCGTATTTATCGGGAAATCTATTCTTTTCTAAATAATTTTCGATGGTTTCTTTGCTCAACTTTTCAAAATCTCTTTTCGACATTTTTCTAAGCATATCATTGGTCAACGCGTCGGCGTCTTCCCCTGTCGGTTTGGGTTTTTCCTGGTTATTTTGGTCATCTACGACCGCATAAAGTATTTTTGAATTTTGATTGGAAATGGCGAGCCCGATTCTACCAACTTTATCTCCTTGAAGGAATCCACTTCCTGATTTTGTAATGCAATTCCACGTTTCCCCTGCATTTGTGGATTTATAGATTCCCGATTCGCTCCCAGCTTCATTAAAATTCCAAGCCTTTCTATCTCTTTGCCATACCGAAGCATACAGTATATTAGGATCTTTGGGATCTATCACCATATCAATGGCACCGCTATTTTCTCCCACATACAGGGTTTTTTGCCATGTATTTCCTCCATCTACAGATTTGAAAATACCTCGTTGTATATTGGGCGTGTACAAGTGCCCCAGAGCCGCTACCCATATTATTTTTGGATCATTGGGGTGGATTAAAACCTTCCCAATATGATGTGAATCTTCCAATCCTTTATGAGACCATGTTTTTCCTTTGTCATTCGAATAAAATGTACCCGTACCCGCATATGAGCTCCGACTGCTGTTGTTCTCCCCAGTACCTATCCATATCGATTCTCCATGCGCCCAATCGATGGCGATATCCCCGATGGTCATGGTTGATTCCTCGTCGAAAATTGGAATGAAACTCTGCCCATTGTTCTCTGTACGCCAAACCCCTCCGCTGGCATACGCCACGTAAAATCTCGTTGGATCACTCGGATCTACCTCCACGTCCACTACACGACCACTCATGATCGTTGGTCCTATATTCTGCCACGGAAGTTTAATCAAACTTTCGCTTTGCTTTTGCTTATATTCTCCAAGACTATTTATCCTGAGGGAGGCATCGCTGGGACTTTGCCCATACAATTCTGCTACCATAAGCACCGAACCAATCATCAACTGTACCCACCGCTGAATCCTAATTTGCGAAAAAGCTTCCATGTTTTTATCCTTTATTTTACTCAAAAATAACAAAGTATTTGGTCTTTGTGGTTGAAATATATGGTCATGCATAAAGTAAGATTATGCATTGATTTTTTCTCTAAGCAATTTTATACGCTCATTTCATACCTTTACGCCCTAATTTAACAAAATGAATCCGACCAAGAGAGCCACGATTGAATTGCATATAGCCGTTATTTTGTTCGGTTTTACGGCTGTTTTGGGCGAATTGATAAAAATGCCCTTCTTGCTCTTGGTTTGGTGGCGAATGGTGATTACCTGCATTTCATTGTATTTCCTAGCCGATATCAGCCGCATAAAAATGGAAATGAACGCGATAACCATCAAGGAGTTGATTGCTTATGGAGTGCTGATCTCTCTCCATTGGTTGGCTTTTTATGGAGCGATTCAATACTCCTCGGCCTCTGTTGCCCTAATTGGTCTGGCAACGGCCTCCTTTTGGGCCAGTTTACTTGAACCATTATTGCAATCCAAGCGACCCTCTCAGTTGGAGATGCTTTTAGGTATTTTAATAATCCCAGGCATGGTATTAATAGCAGGTTCATTACCTACCAATATGTGGTTTGGGCTAGGGCTTGGGGTACTCTCTGCACTGCTTTCAGCATTGTTTTCAGTGTTGAACAAAGACGTGGTTCAGAAATATAGCTCCTTGGATATTTCTTTTATTGAGTTAATGGGCGCATTGGTTTTTTTGACCATCCTGTTGCCGACTACGGTGAGCCATCCTTTGTTTTATGGTTGGATTCCGACATGGAAGGATTTCCTTTATCTTTTGGTTTTGGCGTTGGTTTGTACGACCATTGCTTATGTTTTATCCCTTAGAGCCTTGAAATATTTATCCGCATTCAATGTTACGCTTACGGTCAATTTAGAGCCGATTTATGGCATCTTACTTGCTTGGATTTTTCTGAAAAATTCGCAACCTTTATCTACGAATTTTTATTTGGGAGGTATAATGATTTTTGCTGCGGTATTATCTTACCCTTATCTGAAAAACTTTTTAAAGTTATGAGTCAGCCTTATTTTGAAGATTTTTATAAAATATACGAATATGCAGCAGAGCATACAAGTACAGCACCATCCTACCTTGACGAGCTGGAACGAAGCACCCATCTGAATACCCTACAACCTAGAATGCTTTCTGGGGCGTTTCAGGGCCGTTTTTTGGCGATGATGAGTAAAATGATTAAGCCGACTTATATCCTTGAGATAGGGACTTTTACGGGATATTCTGCTTTGTGTTTGGCAGAAGGATTGGTAGATAATGGTGAGTTGCATACATTTGAGGTCAACCCAGAGCTGGAGCCTATTATAAAAAATGGCTTTAAAAATTCTCCTTATGCTGAAAAAATCAAAGTGCATTTCCAAGATGCCATCCAGGCTGTCCCTGCCCTAAACCTAATTTGGGATTTGGTATTTATAGATGCGTCAAAAAAAGATTATCCAAACTACTTAGAAATGATCATGCCATTCACCAAAGCTGGTACGATGATAATCATAGATAATGTCCTTTGGAGTGGCAAAGTACTTAATCCTAGCGAAGATAAAGATGCCCAAATTTTGGATTCTTTAAATAAAAAAATAATGAGTGATGAAAGATTTGAGGTGGTTTTATTACCTATAAGAGATGGGATTTCTGTGATTCGAGTAAAATAGATATGACCATAAATGAAAAAGCCCGAGACTTCACTCGGGACTTTCTCTAAAACATGCAGTAAAATCTAAACCCTAAATCTTTATGTCTTAAATAACTATTGTTGATCTGATATTCGAACTTTAGCCTATGGAATTCAAGTTCACTCTTAAAGAGCCACTCTACTTTATTTTTGCTGCCTAGACGAGCTAAATTTTTTAATAATTTTAACACATATTTAAATGTATAATTTATAATTAACAGATATACAGATATATGTATAAAATAATTGATAAAAAAAATCTTTAAATTATTTGCAAAAAAAATAATTTTAGAATGCCTCAGTGTAATGTAAAGCCGAAAATACCTCTAAATAAAGCCTCAAAAATTGATTGATTTATGTCAAAGACCTTTATTGTTTGCTTGACCTTATTTATTGATGGAAAATTAAAGAACTCAATTAATTAAGGTTGTTACGATTTGATTATAAAAAAAACATATTAAGTCTGTGAAAATTTCCAAATTTTTTCTAACTTCCGACCCTGTATTATTATAATTAAATTTTTTGGCCAATAAATCAAAATAAATCATGGTAAAACAATCCAAAGACATTAGAAACGTGGTATTATTAGGGCACTCTGGAAGCGGTAAAACTACCTTCGCAGAGACTATGTTGTTTGAGGCAAAAGCCATCGCCAGAAGGTCTAGAGTGGAAGATCGCGGAACCGTTAGTGATTTTACTGAGATTGAAAAGGAGCGGGGACATTCTATATTTTCTACTCTCATGCACGCCTTTTGGAAAGATTCAAAAATCAACATCATTGATACACCAGGAAGTGATGATTTAGTAGGTGATATCATCTCTTCATTGAAAGTAGCCGATACCGCCTTAATGCTCCTGAATGCTAAGGCTGGGGTAGAGGTGGGTACAGAAATCCTTTGGGAATACCTTACTACATTCCAAACTCCTTCCGTTTTTATCATCAATCAAATAGATCATGAAAAAGCCGATTTTGATAATACGTTGGAGCAAGCTATACAACGGTTCGGTCCCAAGGTTCTGCCGTTCCAGTTTCCATTGGTTTATGAAAATACAATTAATATCGTCGATACTTTAAGGATGGTGATGTACGAATTTCCTGAGGGTGGGGGACGTCCGAGTAAAAGACCTATCCCAGACTCAGCTATAGAACGAGCACAGAGTTGGCATAATGCGCTGGTTGAAGCAGCTGCCGAAAACGATGAAAACCTTATGGAAAAGTTTTTTGAGGAAGGGTCTTTGACTGAGGAAGAATTGGCTGAAGGCCTAACGTTGGCATTAGCTCATCAACAAATATTTCCTGTTTTTTGTGCTTCTGGGCTCAATAATATAGGTAGTGGTAGGATTATGGGATTCATCAACGATATTTGCCCATCTCCAACGGATAGACCACCTGCACCTTTAGAAAATGGAGGGACTTTGGCTTGTGATTCAAAAGACAAGACAACTGTTTTTATTTACAAAACCATTTCAGAGCCACAGGTTGGCAATGTTTCTTATTTCAAAGTGTATTCGGGCACGCTTTCCACAGGAGAGGATCTTATGAATATGTCTAATCAAACCGCAGAGAGATTTAATCACATTTATATTTCTAATGGAAAAACCCGCGAACAAGTCGAAAAGCTCGAAGCTGGTGATATTGGAGTCACTGTAAAGTTAAAGGATTCCCACACCAACGATACACTCAATATCAAAGGTGTCCAAAGGGAAATTGAGCATATTCATTTTCCAGAGCCTAGGTATCGAACGGCTGTTAATCCTCCCAACAAAAATGATATAGAAAAATTATCGAGAGCCTTACACCTTGCGCACGAAGAAGATCCTACCTTGGTTGTAGAACATAGTCAAGAATTGAAACAGACGATTATACATGGACAAGGGCAATTGCATTTGGAGATAATAAAGTATAGACTTGAGAAATTATTTGACATAAAAATTGATTTTATACAGCCAAAAATCCCATACAGAGAGACCATCACCCAAGAAGCAAACGAAGTCTATCGTCACAAGAAACAGAGTGGTGGCGCGGGGCAATTTGCGGAGGTTCATATGCGTATTGAACCTTGGCATGAAGGTATGCCAGACCCACACGGTTTATCTGTAAGACATGTAGAAGAAGAAATTTTATCTACAGGAGGCAAGCTTGTATTCAATTGGTGTATAGTAGGAGGGTCTATCGATTCAAGATTTTCCAATGCTATAAAAAAGGGCGTGATGATGAAAATGGAAGAAGGGCCGCTTACTGGAAGTCCATGTAGAGATATTCGAGTCTGTATATTTGACGGAAAAATGCACCCCGTAGATAGCAATGATATGGCATTCCAAATTGCTGGTTCCATGGCATTTAAAAATGCTTTTAGTCATGCTGGTGCACAAATACTCGAACCCATTTATGATCTTACTGTTTTATGCCAATCAGAGGTAATGGGTGATGTAATGGGTGATCTTCAGACCAGACGAGCGGTAATCATGGGTATGGACAGCGAAGGACACTATCAAAAGATTTTGGCGAGAGTTCCTTTGGCTGAACTTTATGGCTATTCCTCCTCCTTGAGGTCACTCACACAAGGTAGGGCCAAATTTACCAGACAAATGGCCGAATATGCCCAAGTACCAACAGATATTCAGCAAAAACTTAAAGAAAATTACCAAAAACACGCACACGATGAAAGTTAAAATTTTAACATTTGTGCAACTTTTTTGATTTTAAGGCATCATATCTAAGTCTTATTATTTAAATTTGTAGTAAGAAAAAATTAAAATAATTGTGAGAAATTGTAACTTCACCAAGTCAATGACAATAACGCCAAATTATATTTGGAAGCTATAGGATTTATTTATTATTCACCAAATTTTTAAATGTTTATGAGACGAATTTTAACAACCTTAACGGTGCTTCTGGCATTTGTGGTTGCCTCTTATGCTCAAAGAGAGATAAGCGGTAAGATTGCAGATGAAAAAGGCAACGCACTAATTGGTGCCAGCGTCACCGAGACGGGTACCAATAATGGTACAATTACAGACGAAAACGGAATGTTTTCTCTACAAGTTTCTCCTGGAGCAAAATCCTTGGAGGTTTCTTATATCGGATACTCTGAAAGAACAATTCAGCTAGGAGTATCTAATACTATCGAAATTCAGCTATCTGAAGGTGCTGCATTAAATGAAATAATTGTTACTGCTTTGGGTATTCGAAGAAACTCTCTTTTAAAAGTGGAGGAGAGGACCCAGCCATTAAACAAATTTTTTTAATTTTGCTGGGAAGTCCGGAGTCCAAGTTAGGTCACAATCAGGCGTAAATTTGAGTGGGGATGCATCAATTAGAATACGAGGTGCTGGTTCGATTAATGACAAAGCACCTTTATACATAGTTGATGGAACTCCAGTTGACAAAGCTAGTGATATCAATGTAGATGATATCGAAAGTTCTACTGTTTTGAAGGGTCCAAATGCCGCTGCATTATATGGGCAAAGAGGTGATGCTGGAGTAATTCTAATTACAACTAAAAGAGGATCAAGTAATGCTACAGGTATAGGAATTGATGTAAATGTAAGCAATATGTGGAATAGTGTTTATATATTGCCAAAATATCAAAATTCTTATGCTGGGGTGGTTCTTCCGAGTTATTATTGTTCACATGGAAGCCTGGAATGCCTGAAGATTGGAAAGCTTTAAATGGAAAATATTATCATGATTATGAAGACGATGCTTCTTGGGGTCCAAGAATGGTTGGTCAAGAATATATCCCATGGTATGCTTGGTATCCTGGATCTAAATATTCATTTAAGACAGATAAGTTAAATCCTAACCCATCCAATGTTAGAGATTTTTATGAAATGGGAAATACTTTAAACACAAATGTAGCATTTTCAAAAAGTAGTGAAAACTTTAAAATGCGGATATCATACACTAATCAAAGATTAAAAGGAATTTTATATAATTCTAAACAAAATAAAAATGTCCTTTCTGGAAATTTTGAAGCAAATTTATCTAAAAAATTAGTTGTATCAACTAACATTAATTATTCTATTTTAAAGACTCAAGGGGAATTTAATGATGATTATTCAAACCAGTCTTCAGGCTCTTTCAATCAATGGTTTCATAGGGATATTGACATGAGTAAAATTAGAGAATTGAGTAATCTTAGATCACCAGATGGCAACCTTGCTTCTTGGAATCACTTTAATCCTGATAAAATTTTAGATGGACCAAGAAATTTTTACTCTGGAAATTATTGGTATAGCTACCACATATTTTGATAATATTGAAAATCTTAATGGTAGAGAAAAGTTGTATGGTAATGTCGGCCTTACTTATAAAATAACCGATAAATTGAAAATAGCTGGCTATTTAAGGAAAGATCAATCCTTTGGTACATCTGAAGTTAAAATTCCACAAATTATTGAGAATAGTGCATTACAGACAGGAATTAAAGCAACCTATGCTGCATCTGATTTCATGAAAAAAGAACACAATTACGAAGTTTTGGCTACTTATGCAGATCGTTTCTTTAGTGATAAATTGAGCTTTGAATTAAATGGTGGTGGGAATATTAGAAAGGATCAATTTTACTCATTTGGCTCATCAACAAGAGATGGTTTAGTCGTGCCCGACTTGTTTACATTTTCAAATTCTAAGACAGCTGCGATTCCAAGCAATGCTAGATTAGCAAAAGAAGTGAGAAGTTTATTTTTAAGAGGTTCTTTAGGATTTAATTCTTGGGCATATTTGGATTTTTCAGCTAGGAATGACTGGAGTTCTGCTTTACCAAAAGATAACAACTCTTATCTCTATCCTTCAGTGGGAGGATCTATTATTTTTACAGAATTTATCAAGAATACTAACATTTTAAATTATGGAAAGATCAGAGCTAGCTGGGCACAAGTTGGTTCAGATTTAGGATCCTTATCAACTACAGCTTAATTATGCATTGGCTGCCGACAAGTTCAATGGTAGTTCTTTAATGAGTACTCCTGATGAATTAGTTGATCCAAATATTAAGCCTGCTTTATCCGCGTCATTCGAGGTTGGTTTTGATTTGAAATTCTTCCAAAATCGGTTTGGTATGTCATATACATATTATACTGAGAATAAAGTTGATGAAATTATCAGTATTGATGTTTCTGGTGCAAGTGGATTTACAAAAGAAAGTTAACGCTGGTAAGATCTTGCGTTCTGGTCATGAATTAACTTTTGATTTTACGCCTTTGAAACAAAGAAATATTGAATGGATTGCTAGTTTAAACCTTGGAAAAAATAAAACTGAAGTCGATGAACTATTTGAAGGTGTAGATGCCTTTTTAGTTGAAAATGGTGCTTCTGCTGGAAGAGGAGGTGTTCAAATTGTTCATCAGACCAAGCAATCTTGGGGTCAAATTAGAGGAGGAGGAATCCTTAAAGATAATAATGGCAACTGGATATTAGATGATAGTGGGTTGCCTCAGCAAGTGGCTAATGCACTGTTAGGATCGGTTTTACCAGACTTTACAGGTGGACTACAAAATACTTTAAAGTATAAAAAATTCAGTATCACGGCTAATATTGATTTTCAAAAAGGGGGTAAATTCTTCTCTCTCTCTGATCAGTTTGGTTCCTTTTCAGGTTTAATGGAAAGGACTGCAGCATTGAACGATAAAGGCATTCCTGTTAGAGACGCTGTGGCAGATGGAGGTGGAGTCAGAGTAGATGGTGTGAATGCAGCTGGTGAAAGGGTGACAAAGTATATTGATGCTCAGACATATTATCACAATTTTTTAATAGAGGAATTGCGGAAGAGAGCATCTATGATTTATCTTTCGTCAAACTTAGGGAATTAAGCATAGGGTACGATTTAGATCCTGCAAAAATTAAGATGAGTAAATATATCCGCTCACTTAAGGTTTCATTAATTGCTACCAACCCTTGGTTAATTTATACTAAAAATAGAAGTTTTGATCCTTCAGAAATTTCTGATCGATATGGTGAAAATGGCCAATTCCCATCTACTAGATCTTTTGGGTTCAATTTAAATTTTGGTTTTTAAATAATATAATAATTAATTATGAAAAATATTAAATATAATTTAATAATTGCATTTACGCTTGTTTGTTTCTTGCAAGCATGTAGTAAGGTTGATTTTGGGGATATAAACGATAATCCCAATGCTTCTACTATTCCAGTTACATCCGCTTTATTAACCAATGCTCAGATTGCATTACAAGGACCAGTTGCTGATACTAGGGCTGGAACTTATTGCCAATACATCAGTGAAACACAGTATCCAGAAGTTTCTTTGTATGCTCTTCCAAATCCAGCTTGGAATGGTGCTTATGCTGGGGCTCTTTATGATTTCCAGAATATAATTAATATTAATTCGTCTCCAGAAACTCAAGGCAAAGTGATTGGAAATGGTTCAAATGCCAATCAAATAGCCATTGCTAGGATTTTAAAAGTATATAGATATATGTACATTACAGATCAATATGGTGCAATTCCATATTCTGATGCACTTTCTGGAAAGGCTCAACCAACATATGACTCTCAAGAAAGTATTTACACAAGTTTCTTTAAGGAATTGAGGGAAGCTTCTGCTCAGTTTGATAATGGTAATCCTGTTTTAGGAGATGTTATTTATAATGGAGACAATTCTAAATGGGTAAAATTTGCTAATTCATTAAGAATAATTTTAGCATTGAGAATTAGCAAGGCTAATGAAACTATTGCAAGAACTGAATTGGCAGACGCTATTTCTAAACCCATCTTCACGGATAACTCAGATAATGCTGTTATTGGTTTTCCTGGAGGTGCTTTTAAAAATCCATGGTATAACCTGTATGATGGTAGAAATGATTTTGGTATCTCAAAAACATTAGTTGATGTTATGGTAGCTAACAATGATAAAAGATTGGGTGCATTTGGAGATTTAAATGCAAGTAATACGGTAAAAGGTGTGCCTTATGGGCTAAATAGAGAATCTGTTCTTGAATTTACAAATGCTAATTCAGACTGGTCAAAAGTATTGAGTGTAGGTAATAGGTCTGAAAACAGTCCTTTAGTGTTATTAAGTGCGGCTCATGTATTTTTGGCACGGGCAGAAGCCGCTCAACGAGGATTCACATCGGAGTCAGTTTCTAATCTTTATTCAGAAGGATTGCAGAATTCATGGAGAGAATGGGGGTATTTGACCAATCAGCCTTTAATACTTATATTAATAGTTCAGAAGTAAGTTTGGCAACCAACCCTCTCGAAAAAAATATGCACCATGAGATGGATTTCATTTTTTCCAAATGGCAATCAAGGGTGGGCAGAATGGAGAAGAACAGGATTTCCAGTTTTGGTTCCTGCTGTTGCTGCTACCAATTCTTCAAAGCAAATTGTTAGAAGGTTTGTATATCCAGTTACAGAAAGTACTTTGAATAAAAGTAGGTATAGTGCTGCTGTTTCAACAATAAAATGGTGGAGATAGTCAAGATTCAAAAGTTTAGGGGATAAATAACTTATTTATAATTTAAAAATTTTTAGCTATGTTAAAAAATATAAAAATAGGAGTTCTTTTTTTGGCAGTTCTATCTTGCTGCTTATCATGTGATAAAGACCCCCAAAATGCAATTGATGGCAAAGGCGTTTCTAGGGTTAAAATAACTGGCGCAGATGAATTGGAGATGCTTGTAGGGGTAAAAGCAGATCCTGTTGCACAAAAGGTTCAATTGGTTGAACTTCAAAGATTGGCAATTTCTGAAAATGATTTAAGTTCTACCCTTGTTGTGAAGTTGACTCCAACGAACGAAAGAATTGATGCCCATAACTTGGATACTAGTAGTAAATTTTTATACACTCCGCTTCCAAGTGCAAGTTTTACTTCTGACCCTTTGGAAGTTACATTTGGGCCTGGTGAATTTACAAAGGTCATCAACATTACTATAAATCCAGCTACATTAGTTCTTAGCAATGTTTACGCATTGGAGTATGAATTATCAGTTGTTGCAGGAAGTTCTTCTCCTAGCAACGGTTTTGATCATGCACTAATTCGGGTAATTGTGAAGAATGATTATGATGGAGAGTATAAATCAACAGGAACATTTGTTCACCCTACTAACGGGCCAAGAGATATTGATGAAAGTAAAACACTTTCTACAATTGATAAATTTACGTGCGAGACGAAATTTGCAGATTTAGGTTCAGCGGGTTGGTTAATGTGGCTTGTTGTAGATCCAGCCACTAATTTTGTAACGTTAATACCTAAAGGATCTGCTAAACGCTGGTACAATTACTCAACCAGGTAAGCAAAATTATTATGATCCAGCCACCAAGTCCTATCACCTATTTTACCAGTACGCGGGTGGTGGTGGAAATAGAGTAATTGATGAAGTGATAACTAAAAAATAATATTTTTTACAAGCCCGAGATTTCTCGGGCTTTTTTTTTATTATAATTATTTTTTTTATTAAAATATTATTACCTTTGCAGCCTAAAATTTATATAGTTTATGTTATATGTTAGCGTTTCTGATGGGGAAACCATCGATAGAGCACTCAAAAAGTATAAAAGAAAATACGAAAAGACTGGAGTTTTGAAGCAATTGCGAAGAAGAAAGCAGTTCACAAAGCCGTCTATAGAGCGTAGAGCTGATGTACTTAGAGCTGTTTACAAAGAAGAAAAATACGGAAATCATCTTCAATAAATCGCCAATTTCGGATAAATATATTACATTTGTAATATATAGAAATGTCCAATGACCGATTATAAATACCAATTCGAACAATATCTTCAAGTACAGAAAAGGTATTCAGTCCATACGGTTCTAAATTATTTATCTGATATAAATCAGTTTGAAAAGTATATGAATCTGCAAAGTAACCATGTCGGTATTTTGCAGATTTCTTATTTTGATATAAGAGCCTGGATTGCAAATCTATCCAATGAAGGTGTAAGTGCTCGTAGCATTTGCCGGAAGATAGCCAGTCTGAAAGCATTTTATAGGTATTTTTTGAAAATTCAGGTTATTGCAACCAACCCAATGCTCAAAATTAATTCTCCAAAAATAAGAAAACGGCTGCCAGAATTTATACCAGAGAATCAAATGGAGGCTCTACTGGAGATATCACCCTATACACTCTCGACGGTTAAGGAAACGTTAGAAATGCCAACCGATGTCAATACCAATGAATTGACTTTGCGCAATGCGTTGATTCTAAGAGTTTTGTACGAATGTGGTTTCAGACGTTCCGAATTGATCAATTTGAAAGTACATCAAATCAATACTATAAGCTGCCAAATTAAAGTACTTGGTAAAGGTAATAAAGAACGAATAGTCCCTTGTAGTAAGGAACTTGTGGAACTTTTAAAATCATATATTGTTGAATATAACAAGAGCAGCGGTGATTATTTATTTGCAAATACAAAAGGCAATAAATTGGACCCAAGAGAAGTTTATAGGATAGTAAATCATTCTTTAAAAGGCATTTCAACGATAAATAAAAAGAGTCCTCACATTTTGAGACATAGTTTTGCAACACATATATCAAATAACGGCGGCGATCTTAACGCCATCAAAACCCTATTAGGTCATTCAAGCCTTGCAGCCACTCAAATCTATACCCACAATTCAATCGAGCGGCTTAAAGATATATACCAGAAAGCGCACCCCAAAGGAGAGTAGATTATAAATTATTATTAACCATAATATTAAAAGATAATGAAAATTAATATTGAATCCATCCATTTTGATGCCGACCAAAAGTTGTTAGATCATGTTGAAGCCAAAGCAAACAAGTTAAAACAATATTTTGATCGTATTATTGATGTCACCGTTTCCATGAAAATGGTAAATGTTGGCAAGATCAAAGAAAAGTATGTAGAGGTAAGAACCAAAGTGCCTGGAAATTTATTAATTTCTAAAGAAAGTGACAAAACTTTTGAAATAGCGGCAGAGAAGGCATTTGATATCATGAAAAGAAACGTGGTAAAGCACAAAAATTTGGTCACACAACACTAAAATATAGTTAGAAAATAGACTGGAAACCATGTAGAAAAGGCGAATTTGAAAAATAATTAAAAATATTTTCAAATAGCTATACAAGAAAAATAAAATTTATCTATCTTTGCGTTCGCTTTTGGTAAATGTACCAAATAAAGAGTTAAGTGCCAGTGTAGCTCAGTTGGCCAGAGCAGCTGATTTGTAATCAGCTGGTCGGGGGTTCGAATCCCTCCACTGGCTCTTGTAGTGATGTTGTAAGGGGGTGCGCCGAAGTTGGAGAGACGGGGCAGACTGTAAATCTGTTGGCTACGCCTGAGTAGGTTCGAATCCCACCACCCCCACCATCTTACCGCAACTCTAGATTGAATTTACTAGGCAAATTGTAAGCATTTTACGCGGAAGTAGCTCAGTTGGTAGAGCGACAGCCTTCCAAGCTGTAGGTCGCGGGTTCGAGCCTCGTCTTCCGCTCTTGTTTCTAGCCGATGTAGCTCAGTGGTAGAGCACTTCCTTGGTAAGGAAGAGGTCGCGGGTTCAATTCCCATCATCGGCTCTTTCTTATAGGAATTATGAAGTTTTGTATTTTTTTTAAATATTATTTAATTTTAATTGTAAAAATTTAACCGATGGCAAAGGAAACATTTGAAAGGAGTAAACCCCACCTCAATGTCGGTACAATAGGTCACGTAGACCATGGTAAAACTACCCTAACGGCAGCTATTACTTCTGTATTAGCTAATCAAGGTTTGGCCAAGAAAATGAGCTACGATGCTATTGATGCTGCTCCAGAAGAAAAAGAAAGAGGTATCACAATCAACACTGCTCACGTAGAGTATGAGACTAAGAATAGACACTACGCACACGTAGACTGTCCTGGTCACGCCGATTATGTTAAAAACATGGTTACAGGTGCGGCTCAGATGGACGGTGCAATCCTTGTGGTTGCTGCTACTGACGGTCCAATGCCTCAAACGAGAGAGCACATTCTACTTGCTAGACAGGTAGGTGTTCCTAAGGTTGTTGTATTTATGAATAAAGTGGATCTTGTTGAAGATCCTGAAATGTTAGAGCTTGTAGAAATGGAAGTTCGTGAATTATTGGATGCTTACGAATTTGATGGTTCGAATGCAGCTGTAATTCAAGGTTCTGCTCTAAAAGCACTAGACGGTGATCCAGCTTATGTTGCTAAGATCATGGAACTTATGGAAGCTGTGGATACACAAATTCCTGAGCCAGTTCGTTTGGTTGATAAGCCTTTCCTTATGCCAGTTGAGGACGTATTCTCTATCACAGGTAGAGGTACTGTTGCCACTGGACGTATCGAAAGAGGAGTCATCAAAGTTGGTGAAAACGTTGAAATCATCGGTATGATGAAGCCAGAAGAGAAACCAATCACTTCTACTTGTACAGGTGTTGAGATGTTTAGAAAATTGTTGGATAGAGGTGAAGCTGGTGACAATGCTGGTATCCTTTTAAGAGGTGTAGATAAAGACCAAATTAAGAGAGGTATGGTTATTTGTGCTCCAGGTTCTGTAAAGCCACACAAAAAGTTCAAATGCGAAATTTACGTATTGAGCAAAGATGAAGGTGGTCGTCACACTCCATTTTTCAATGGTTACAGACCTCAGTTCTATTTCAGAACTACAGACGTAACTGGTGATGTTGTACTTCCTGCAGGAGTAGAAATGGTAATGCCAGGAGATAATGTTTCTTTGGAAGTGACATTGTTGAGCACAATCGCTATGGAAAAAGGACTTAGATTCGCGATCAGAGAAGGTGGTAGAACCGTAGGTGCGGGTCAGGTTACTGAGATATTAGATTAGTATTTTTAATAATATTAAGAATTGTAAAATTAAGCACTCGAATAGGGTGCTTAATTTTGCGTTATAGGATACGGGCGTAGCTCAACTGGTAGAGTGACGGTCTCCAAAACCGTAGGTTCCGGGTTCGATGCCTGGCGCCCGTGCATAAAAAGCTTAAAGAAATGAATAAAATTAGTTTATATTTTAAAGAAAGCTTTGATGAATTAGTACATAAAGTGACCTGGCCAGATTGGGCTAGCTTACAGAGTAGTACGGTTTTGGTTTTGGTAGCAAGCGTTATCATTACTTTGATTATCTTTGTAATGGATTTAATCTCGAAGCAAATCGTCAGCCTTATTTACTAAATTGCTAAAGTATTAGTTACCTCATCAATCTATGTCATCAGAAAACAAAAAATGGTACTCGCTGAGAGTAATTAGCGGTAAAGAAAAAAAGATCAAAGAAAGAATTGATGCAGAGATTTCTCGTTCTGGATGGTCTGATTTCATTACCCAAGTAGTGGTACCTTCTGAAAAGGTGTACAAAATTAGGAATGGCAAGAAAGTAATTCTAGAAAGAAATATTTTGCCAGGATACATTTTGATAGAAGCGGATGAGACAAAATTTGGTGGAGAGATCGTACAAACCATAGCCAATGTTTCTAATGTTATCCATTTTCTTGGAAAAAATAACCCAATACCGATGAAAGCTGCTGAAGCCAATCGTATGTTGGGCAAGGTGGATGATGCGATGAATGTGGGTGAAGCTTTATTGGAGCCGTTTTTGGCTGGTGAAACCGTTAAGATAATTGATGGGCCATTTAACGAGTTCATTGGTGACATCAAAGAAGTCAATGAAGAGAAAAAGAAACTGAAGGTAATCGTCAAAATTTTTGGTAGAGGTACTGAGGTCGAATTGAACTTCATGCAAGTAGAAAAACAAAATTAGTATTTTATAAAAGTAGCTTCCATATTTTTATTGATATAAATATCCATTTAACAGGAAAATAAAGAAAAAATGAGTAAAGACATTCAAACGTATATTAAACTCCAAGTTAAAGGTGGCGCAGCAAATCCTGCACCTCCAATTGGACCAGCTTTAGGTTCAAAGGGAGTAAATATAATGGAATTTTGTAAAAGATTCAACGCAGAAACTCAAGATAAGCCTGGTAAGATATTACCAGTGTTGATTACGGTTTATGTGGACAAGTCTTTCGATTTCATTATCAAAACTCCTCCAGCCCCTGTACAGATCATGGAAGCTGCTAAAGCGAAAAAGGGAAGTCCTGAACCTAATAGAAACAAGATTGGTTCTATTTCTTGGGATCAAGTTAAAGCTATTGCCGAGGACAAAATGCCTGACTTAAATTGTTTTACTGTCGAATCTGCTATGAGCATGGTTGCAGGTACTGCAAGAAGTATGGGTATTACAGTTAGTGGCGATAGACCATTTTAATATTTTTATCACAGGGAGCTTATCTTGCGATAAGCGTTGTACCTAAATTTTTATAATTATGGCAAAAGTTAGTAAAAAAGAGCAGCTGTAGCCTCCAAAGTTGATCCGAAAAAATTGTACACTTTGAGTGAAGCAATGAACTTGGTGAAGCAGGTTAATACAGCAAAATTTGATGCCTCAGTGGACGTTCACGTCCGATTGGGTGTTGATCCTAGAAAACCAGACCAAGCAATCAGAGGTACTGTAACTTTACCTCACGGTACTGGTAAGGTAAAGAGAGTGTTGGTACTTTGTACTCCTGACAAGGAAGCAGAAGCAAAGGCAGCTGGTGCTGATCACGTTGGATTGGATGAGTATGTTCAAAAAATTCAAGGCGGTTGGACAGATGTTGATGTGGTTATAGCAACCCCAAATGTTATGGCTCATGTTGGAAAGATTGGTAGAATACTTGGACCAAGAGGTCTTATGCCCAATCCAAAAACAGGAACAGTAACTATGGATGTAGCAACGGCTGTTGCTGACGTAAAAGGAGGTAAAATTGCTTTCAGAGTAGATAAATTCGGTATCGTTCACGCTTCTATCGGGAGAGTATCTTTTACTCCTGAAAAACTTTCTGAAAATGCTAACGAATTATTATCGACTTTATTAAAAATGAAACCATCCTCATCGAAGGGTACTTACATGAAATCTGTAGGTGTAGCTTCTACCATGAGTCCTGGAATTCATGTTGATTCAAAAACAATTAAATAAGCAATTTCTAAAATTATACAGACATGACTAAAAAAGACAAAACAGAAGAAATTGCATATTTGAGAGAAAAAATCACAAATAGTGCTTTTTTCTATATCACTGATGCATCTTCTTTATCAGTTGAGCAAGTTAACAAATTGAGAAGACTTTGTTTTCAAAGAAATATTGACATTAAAGTTGTAAAAAATACTTTGGTCAAAAAAGCTTTGGAAGGGGAGCCAATCGAGAAGAATTATACTCCGTTATTTGAAAAATTACACGGACCAACTGCATTGATGTTTACAGATGTTGCAAATGCCCCTGCAAAACTTTTAGAAGAATTCAGAGGTAAGCAATTGACAAAACCAGAAATTAAGGCAGCTTATATTGATTCAGCTATTTACTTCGGTGATGAGTCTTTATCAATTTTGGCTAAACTTAAATCCAAAGAAGAATTGGTGGGCGAAATCATCGGATTGTTGCAATCACCAGGTAAAAATGTTATTTCGGCGCTTACATCAAGTGCAGGAAAACTAGCAGGAATAGTTAAGACCCTTCAAGAAAAAGGAGCTTAATTGTCCAAATTATGATGGCTTCCAAGTCTATCGCATATATTAGACAAAAATTTTATTCAAAAATTAAAAAAGATTAAAAAATGGCTGATTTAAAAGCTTTCGCAGAACAATTAGTAAACTTAACAATTAAGGAAGTTAATGAACTTGCTGCTATTCTAAAAGATGATTATGGGATAGAGCCTGCAGCTGCTGCTGTAGCTGTTGCTGCCCCTGCTGCTGGTGGTGGAGATGCTCCAGCTGCTCAATCTGCTTTCGATGTAATATTGAAATCAGGTGGACAAGCAAAACTTAATGTAGTTAAGGAAGTAAAGAATTTATTAGGTTTGGGCTTGAAAGAGGCTAAGGACTTAGTAGATGCGGCTCCTGCTCCTGTTAAGAACGGAGTATCTAAGGAAGAAGCTGAGCAATTGAAAGCTGCCCTTGAGGCTGCTGGTGCTGAGGTGGAAATTAAGTAATTGGTTGGCCAATTAGTTGCTTTTCCAAAAATTTGGAAAAGTTTTTTCACTTCTAACCCCAATTGTTCAACTTATCTATGAGTACATACCTTAGATTATATTTATAAAAATTATATCGGCTTGGGAGATGTTCATCCATCTCCTAGGCCTTATGTTTTTTGCATTGTATTCAAAATAATAAGGACCTAAATTCATTAATTTGAAAAACCATATTTGGTAAAAATCTATGAAGAATTCAGCAGCAATTTATACAAAAGCAGAAGCGCAAAGAATTAATTTTGGGAAAATCCGTTTGCCAGAGGAAACAGTTAACCTTTTGGATATTCAGATTAAGTCTTTCCAAGAATTCTTTCAGCTTGAAACTACTCCTGAAAATAGAATCAATGAAGGGCTTTTTTCCGTTTTTAAAGAAAATTTCCCAATTTCGGATTCAAGAAATATTTTCGTTTTGGAGTTTATCGATTATTATGTAGATCCACCTAGATACACCATCGAAGAGTGTATGTATCGAGGTTTGACATATAGTGTTCCTCTTAAAGCCAAATTAAAGTTGTCTTGTAACGATGAGGAGCATATTGATTTCCAAACCATAATCCAAGACGTATTTTTAGGCAATATACCTTATATGACGCCTAAGGGGACTTTTATCATCAATGGTGCTGAGAGAGTCATAGTATCCCAATTGCACAGATCTCCTGGGGTGTTTTTCTCACAAACTTTCCACCCTAATGGAAGCAAAATTTATTCCGCTAGAGTCATTCCTTTCAAAGGGGCTTGGATGGAATTTGCTACGGATATCAATACTGTGATGTATGCCTATATCGACAGAAAGAAAAAGTTCCCAGTTACGACCTTGCTTAGAGCCATTGGCTTTGACTCGGATAAAGATATTTTGAATATTTTCGGCCTCGCTGAAGAAATTAAATCTACAAGAGAAAACCTTGAAGCTGCCATCGGAAGAAAATTGGCTGCCCGTGTGTTGAAGAAATGGACGGAAGATTTTGTTGATGAAGACACTGGAGAAGTTGTTACCATAGAGCGTAATGAAATAATTCTGGAGCGTGATTCTATCATCGATGAAGAAAACATTGTATTGATTTTAGAATCTGGTTCTAGCACCATTATTGTTCAGAAAGAAGAGGTTTCTGATGACTATTCTATCATATACAACACTTTACAAAAAGATCCATCTTCTAGTGAATTAGAAGCGGTGGAATATATATACCGACAACTTAGAGGAACCGATCCACCAGATGAAGAGACAGCTCGTGGTATCATTGAAAAATTATTTTTCTCCGACAAAAGATATAATCTAGGTGATGTTGGCCGATATAAAGTCAATAAAAAGCTAGGTCTAACTACGCCAAATACTGTCCAAATCTTAACAAAGGAAGACATTATCGAAATAGTTAGCTATTTGGTAAAATTGATGAATCAAAATGCTGAAATCGATGATATTGACCACTTATCTAACAGAAGGGTAAGGTCAGTTGGAGAACAGCTTTTTGCACAATTTGGCGTGGATCTCGCTAGGATGGCTAGGACCATTCGCGAGAATGAACGTTAGAGACAATGAAGTTTTTACTCCAGTTGATTTGATCAATGCTAGAACTTTGTCTTCAGTAATTAATTCATTTTTCGGAACATCTCAACTTTCTCAGTTCTTAGACCAAACCAATCCATTATCTGAAATCACGCACAAAAGACGTATTTCAGCGCTAGGACCAGGAGGTTTATCTAGAGAGAGAGCTGGATTTGAGGTTAGGGACGTTCACTACTCACATTATGGTCGTCTATGTACGATTGAAACGCCCGAAGGACCAAATATTGGTTTGATTTCTACGCTATGTGTTCACGCGAAAATCAACAGTATGGGATTTCTAGAGACTCCTTATCGTAAAGTGAAAAAGGGTATTGTTGATCTAAACAATGCGCCAACTTATTTGTCCGCTGAGAATGAAGATACCATGAAAATTGCTCAAGCAAATTCAGTGGTGGACGATAAAGGTATTTTCGCATCTGATAAAATAAAAGCCAGGGAAAGTGGGGAATTCCCAGTTTTAGGGCCAGATGAATTGGATTATATGGATGTTGCTCCAAATCAAATTGTAGGGGTTTCAGCTTCTCTTATTCCTTTCTTGGAAAATGATGATGCCAACCGTGCTTTGATGGGATCTAACATGCAACGTCAAGCTGTTCCTCTCGTAAAACCAGCATCCCCAATCGTAGGAACTGGTCTAGAAGGAAAAGTTGCTCGCGACTCCAATATGCTCCTGAATGCAGAAGGGGAGGGCTCTGTTGAATACGTGGATGCCAATCAGATTGTTATCAAATATGACGTTTCTGACGACGATACTTTGGTTAGTTTTGAAAATGCTACGAAGAAATATAATCTTACGAAATTTATCAGAACGAATCAAGGAACTTGTATTAACCAAAGACCTATCGTCAAGAAAGGGGATAGAGTACATAAAGGTATGATTCTTACCGATGGTTATGCTACAGAAAAAGGCGAATTGGCTTTGGGTCAAAACCTAAAAGTGGCGTTCATGCCTTGGAAAGGTTATAACTTTGAAGATGCAATCGTTATTTCTGAGAGAGTAGTTAAAGACGATATTTTTACTTCTTTGCACGTAGAACATTTCGAGTTGGATGTGAGAGATACCAAATTGGGAGAGGAAGAATTGACCAATGATATCCCGAACGTTTCAGAAGAAACAACCAAAGACCTAGATGAAAATGGAATCATTAGAGTCGGAGCTTGGGTAAAAGAAGGAGATATCCTAATTGGAAAAATTACTCCTAAAGGAGAAACCGATCCAACTCCTGAAGAAAAATTGTTGAAAGCTATCTTCGGAGACAAAGCTGGGGATGTTAAGGATGCCTCATTGAAAGCACCACCATCGACCGCTGGTATCGTGATCGACAAGCAAATTTTTGCTAGAGCTAAGAAAGATAAGTCTCAAAAGGAATCTGAAAAGGATATCTTAAATAAATTGGAAGAGGACCACAAGGTCATCATCAACGAGTTGAGAACTGTTTTGGTTGATAAATTATTAGTTTTATTGAGAGATAAATCCTCTAATAATGTCAAGGGAATTTTGGGCGAGGAGATTTTGCCACGCAGCACAAAATTTACCAAGAATACATTCAAAGATTTTGACTTCAGTAACGTTGATTATTCCAACTGGACAGATGATGCTAAAGTTAATGGCTTGGTAGCCAAGCTATTACACAATTATTCCATAAAACACAGTGAAGAAGTAGGTCGTTATAAAAGAGAGAAATTTAATATCTCTATCGGAGACGAACTTCCAACTGGTGTATTAAAATTGGCCAAAGTATATCTTGCACAAAAAAGAAAATTAAAAGTAGGGGACAAATTAGCTGGTCGTCACGGAAACAAAGGTATCGTGTCTAGAATCGTAAGGATGGAAGACATGCCTTTCCTAGATGATGGAACTCCAGTTGATATCGTTCTTAACCCACTAGGTGTACCTTCGAGGATGAACTTAGGACAGATTTTCGAAACCGTACTGGGTTGGGCTGGTTTGAAATTGGGCGTAAAATTTGCTACCCCAATCTTTGATGGTGCTAGTTTGGATGAAATCGAACAATACATAGAAAAAGCGGGATTACCTGCCTATGGTCAGACCTATTTGAATGATGGTGAGACAGGCGATAGATTCCACCAGCAAGCTACGGTTGGAGTTATTTATATGCTTAAATTATCTCACATGGTTGATGATAAGATGCACGCGCGTTCTATCGGCCCTTATTCTTTGATTACTCAACAGCCTTTGGGTGGTAAAGCTCAATTCGGGGGTCAGAGATTTGGAGAGATGGAAGTATGGGCACTCGAAGCTTATGGTGCTTCTTATATCTTACAAGAATTGCTTACCATCAAGTCGGATGATATCATCGGTAGAGCAAAAGCTTATGAAGCCATTGTCAAGGGAGATAACGTCCCAGAACCTAATATTCCTGAATCATTCAACGTATTGGTTCAAGAACTGAGAGGTCTTGCTTTGGACGTTAAATTTGAAAAAATGCCTTCGGTTTAATTTTTTTTACTTTTTGAAATTTGTAAAAATGTCAAATAATAGAATTTTAAAGACAAATCAAAATTTTGATACCATATCCATCAGCTTGTGCTCGCCAGATGAGATACTTGAGAGATCATATGGTGAAATTTTGAAGCCTGAAACCATCAACTACCGGTCATATAAGCCTGAAAGAGATGGTCTTTTCTGCGAAAAAATATTTGGACCTATCAAGGACTATGAATGTTATTGCGGAAAATACAAGCGTATTCGTTATAAAAATATCGTGTGTGACCGTTGTGGAGTAGAAGTTACCGAGAAAAAGGTACGTCGTGAAAGAATGGGTCATATAAAATTGGTTGTTCCAGTTGTTCATATTTGGTTTTTCAAGTCATTGCCAAATAAAATTGGATATTTACTAGGTATTTCATCCAAAAAACTGGAAACCATCGTGTATTATGAAAGATACGTGGTGATTAATCCAGGTGTCAAAGAAAATGAAGGATCGAAGTACCTCGACCTTTTGACAGAAGAAGAATATTTTGACATCATCGATACCTTGCCAAAGGATAATCAGTTGTTGGAGGATAATCATCCTGACAAGTTTGTAGCAAAAATGGGTGCCGAAGCTATAAGAGATTTATTGGTTAGATTGAATCTAGATCAATTGTCCTACGCCCTTCGCCACCAAGCAGCTACTGAAACTTCCCAACAGAGAAAATCTGAGGCACTTAAGCGATTGAGAATCGTTGAAGCATTCAGAGAAGGACAAACTCATACTGAAAACAAACCAGAATGGTGTATCATTCAGTATCTTCCAGTTATTCCACCGGAATTGAGACCTTTGGTTCCACTAGATGGGGGTAGGTTCGCTTCTTCGGATTTGAACGACTTGTACAGAAGGGTTATCATCAGAAATAATAGATTAAAAAGATTGCTGGAGATAAAGGCTCCTGAGGTTATTTTGCGTAATGAAAAAAGGATGCTTCAAGAAGCCATCGATTCATTATTCGACAACTCTCGTAAATCCAATGCTGTAAAGGCAGAAGGTGGAAGGGCTTTGAAATCTTTGAGCGATATCTTAAAAGGAAAACAAGGCCGTTTTAGACAGAATCTACTTGGAAAAAGGGTGGATTATTCAGGTCGTTCGGTTATCGTGGTTGGTCCTACGCTCAAATTGCAAGAGTGCGGTATCCCTAAGGGAATGGCAGCAGAATTGTTTAAGCCATTCGCCATCAGAAAATTAATCGAAAGAGGTATCGTTAAAACGGTAAAAAGTGCTAAAAAGCTAGTAGATAAAAAAGATCCAGTAATCTGGGAAATCCTTGAGAACATCCTCAAAGGTCACCCAGTGTTACTCAACCGTGCTCCGACGCTACACAGACTTTCCATTCAAGCATTCCAACCAAGGTTGATAGAAGGAAAAGCTATTCAGTTGCACCCATTGGTATGTGGTGCTTTCAATGCGGATTTTGACGGTGACCAAATGGCGGTACACGTACCTTTAAGTCAATCTGCTATCCTTGAAGCTCAAATTTTGATGTTGGCAGCTCACAACATGTTGAACCCTCAAGATGGTTCTCCAGTGACTTTGCCTTCTCAAGACATGGTTCTTGGATTGTACTATTTAACAAAAGAGAAAAAGTCAACTGACACCGTTAAAGTAAGAGGAGAGGGGATGAAATTTTATAGCCCAGAAGAAGTAATCATTGCCTTCAACGAAGGTAAAGTTGAACTTCATGCTGGTATCAAAGTTAAATCAAGAATAGAAGTAGGTGGTGAAATGAAAATTGGTTTGATAGAAACTACCGTTGGTCGTGTTCTATTCAACCAAGCCGTACCTGAAATGGTACCTTACATCAACGAGTTGATGACCAAGCGTGCATTGAAGATCGTCATTCAAGACATAATCAATCGTACAGATTTTGCAGTGACTGCAACCTTCTTGGACAAGATCAAAGAACTTGGTTTCTACTGGTCATTCAAAGGTGGTCTTTCTTTCAATCTTGGGGACCTAATAACGCCTACCTTGAAGGCAGATACGTTGAGAGATGCCCAAATAGAGGTGGATGAGGTTTGGGACAACTACAACATGGGTCTTATCACCAACAACGAGCGTTATAATCAGATCATCGATAAATGGACATATGCCGATAATACCATCACCGAAAATTTAATGAAGGAGTTGGCAGAACATAAACTTGGTTTTAACTCGGTTTATATGATGCTTCACTCGGGTGCAAGGGGATCAAAGCAACAGATCAAGCAG
This sequence comes from Saprospiraceae bacterium, assembly GCA_016720635.1. Classification (GTDB taxonomy): domain Bacteria; phylum Bacteroidota; class Bacteroidia; order Chitinophagales; family Saprospiraceae; genus JADKKF01. The sequence goes on along the minus strand of JADKKF010000004.1, from coordinate 151,549 downwards.
CTTTGCGGTCTAAGAGGACTTATGGCTAAACCAAGAAAGTCAGGCGATACTGGAGCTGCCATCATCGAGAATCCAATCTTATCCAATTTCTTGGACGGATTGTCGGTTTTGGAGTACTTTATCTCGACCCACGGTGCTAGAAAAGGTCTCGCGGATACAGCCTTGAAAACAGCTGATGCGGGTTATTTGACCCGTCGTCTTGTCGATGTAGCCCACGACGTAGTAATCAACGAGGAGGATTGCAATACGTTGAGAGGTATTGAAATGGCTGCACTAAAAGACAACGAAAAAGTTATCGACTCACTTTCTAATAGAATACAAGGAAGATACACGTTACACGATGTTTATCACCCAGTTGATGATTCATTGATATTGGCTGCTGGTGAATATATCACTCGCGATATGGCCAACCACATGGAAGATATCGGTATCGAAATCGTTGCGATTCGTTCCGTATTGACTTGTGAAACCAAAAGAGGGGTATGTACAAAATGCTACGGCAAAAATTTGGCTTCTGGCCGAATCGCCGAGAAAGGTGATGCCGTGGGTATTATCGCAGCCCAATCCATCGGTGAACCAGGAACACAGCTGACACTTCGTACCTTCCACGTTGGGGGTATCGCTTCCATCACCAAGTCAGAATCGGAATTGATCTCTAAATTCGATGGTAAATTAGAGTTCGATGATATTCGTACCGTTAAATCGGCAGATGAAGTAGGTGAGCAGGAAGTTGTATTATCTAGAACGGGTGAAATCAGAATAGTTGACCCTAAAACGGGTAAAATTTTCACAACCATGTTTATCCCTTATGGAGCGAATATTCAAGTAAAAGACAACCAAAAAATTTCTCGTGGAGACGTAGTCTGCGAGTGGGATCCTTTCAACAACGTTATCATTTCTGAATTCGCGGGTATCGCACAGTTCGATTCCATCGAAGAAGGGGTAACCTATCGTATAGAAAGAGATGACCAGACAGGATTTGCTGAAAAAGTTATCATCGAATCTAAGAACAAAAAGAAAATCCCAACCATCAAAATTCTCAACGCAGAGGGTGATGAATTGAGATCATACAACTTGCCAGTGGGTGCTTACTTGGCGATCGAGGACGGAGCTACCATCGTAGCTGGTACTAAGATCTCCAAAATCCCTAGAAACTTGGGTAAGATTACGGATATCACGGGTGGTTTACCTAGGGTTACCGAGCTTTTCGAGGCTAGAAATCCTTCCAACCCCGCTGTTGTAGCTGAAATCGACGGTATTGTATCTTTTGGTGCCATTAAGAGAGGTAACCGTGAGGTCGCTGTCACAGGTAAAGATGGGCAAAAACGCAAGTACTTGATCGGTTTGTCTAAGCATATCTTGGTACAAGAAGGTGACTTTATCCGCGCGGGTACACCACTTTCTGATGGTTCTATCGCGCCGATCGATATCCTAGACATCAAAGGGCCATTCGCTGTACAACAGTATTTGGTGAACGGTGTTCAAGAGGTTTATCGTGCACAGGGTATTTCCATCAACGATAAGCACCTTGAGGTGATCGTACGCCAGATGATGCGTAGGGTATTGATTGAAGATCCAGGAGATACTACTTTCTTAGAAGGCGAATCAGTAGAAAAATACGAATTTTTGGAAATCAACGACTGGATTTATGATAAGAAATTCGTTGTGGAGTCAGGTGATTCGACCAAATATAGCCCAGGTCAGTTGGCAAGTATCAGACAATTGCGAGAAGAAAATTCTTTCTTAAAGCGTAATGACAAGAAAATCGTTCAGTTCAGAGATGCGGTCCCAGCTACTTCCAAGCCAATCCTTCAAGGGATTACAAGGGCGTCTTTGGGTACAGTGAGTTGGATTTCTGCGGCTTCATTCCAAGAGACTACAAAAGTATTGAGCCATGCGGCCATCAGCGCCAAAACGGATGTACTCAATGGTCTTAAGGAGAACGTTATCGTCGGAAAGAGAATTCCAGCGGGTACTGGACTTAAAGAATACAATGATTTTTATGTCATGGGTGCCGAAGGGAACAACCGAAAGTATATCCATGAAGAGGATTATGTAGAGCCATTGCAGCGTTAATATTTAGTTTAAATATAGAAAGGCCCCGAGATGTATTTTTCGGGGCTTTTTTGTTTGTATTTTTTGGGCGTCCCCTCGTTTCACTCGGTCGGGTCATCCATGGGTTCTCTCGTCCTTCGGACGAGATCCGTCTCACCATACTGGATGAGACTCGATCCCTTAACAACAAAAACCTTATAGGATCGACCATTACTACCCCTGACGCATGCCATGTTTATCCATTCAAATGCAAAATGGCCGATGACTAATCAACAAAAGTCATCGACCACGCATAATAAACTTATTTTTCACTTAATAAAACCCTCGCTACGATGCTATTTTTATTTTGCCAAGGTCATCATTTTTGGCATTCTAAATACCCCAGAGCTATTGGCTGCTTCAAATTGATAAATATAATTACCCGCAGGAAGTCCAAAATTCGCTGGATTGATGTCCACCTCAAAAATTCCTACGCCTTTATTTTGTTCTTCAAAAACTGTACCAACTTTTCTTCCAGAAAGATCCCACAATTCCATCTTTACATCGGAGCTTTGCTTTAAATCTATTCTTACCTTAGTATTTGATGCATATGGATTTGGGATGTTTTGACCCATTTCGAAGACTTTGAAAGTTTCTTTTTCGATATGGCCAACTCCCAAAGTTCCAGATCCTTGAACAGATATTTCCAAGTAGGAGTCATAACCACCTGTAGCTGTATTGGGTGTCAGGGTAGCTATTTGTAGTGCATAGCCATCTGAAAATATATTGTCCCCACTATAACTCAATGGGTCTGCTCCCTTAGTATATAGTGCGGGTGCTGCGGCATATACTGCATTTTTTGCCGCAATGGGAAAGGTCAATTGAGATACCGCAGAGTACGCAGAACTCACATACACTTGAAAATGTATATGGGCTATCCTTCCATTGTACCAACCTGGAAAAATTGTAGTAAATTCTACTTCGCCATCTGCATTTGTGAACTGGTATCCTCTTAGATATTTTGAGTTGGCATCTCCAGGATTATTGGCGGTATTATATCCAGAATACACACCATCTTTGGTGCAGTGCCATACATTAACCCTTACATTCGTCATAGGAGCACAATTGGCCAACCCCAATACTTTTAGCTTAAGATTCAGTTGTGTTCCTTGTTGAGACTCTCGGATGTCTTGTCTGAAATAATAAGTATTTGCCGTTAAATCCAAAGGAAATGGCCCAGCAGTTTCCGAAGGTATCAATGTACATGCATTGGGAAGTTCTGCGGCATTTGACTCAGCGGACAATTTGGACAACGGAAGTGTCAATCCCAAACCTGCTAGTCCCGCACCTTTCAAAAAATCTTTTCTTTTCATCGTTGTTATGATTTTAGTATTTTATTAAATTGATATCAAACCTCATTTAAGCCTTAAGATCAAAAATAATTTTGTACTATTCGTATAGTAGCAGTTGAATATTTTGGAACTTAATATTATGCTGAAATTTGACTCTGAACTTTTTGAGACGTACAATAACAATCCCTATGGAATTAAGTACGTAAAGATAACCTTTTTGGTTTCCAAATCTTTTGGTAAATTAACCAGTTTGCATTTTTGAAATAAAATTAATACCTTAGATGATTATTTAATATGTAATATTTTTCCAAATGAAAAGACGGGATTTCTTTAAGTATGGTAGCCTACTGTCTTTATTTGGTCTCGGCGGTAGCAGTTCTTCTTGGGCTGCAGACATGGTGGAGCCATTAGCTTCCAAGAAGAAAAGGGCTAAAAATATCATTTTTATGGTGTCGGATGGAATGAGTACAGGTACTCTCAATATGGCTGATATTTATTTGCAAAGGCATTTTGGAAGAGGATCAAACTGGCTGAATCTATATAGAAATAATTTGGTTACTAGGGGGCTGATGGACATGGCTTCAGCATCCTCCATAGTGACCGATTCTTCCGCGGCCAGCTCGTCATGGGGTAGTGGTCAAAGAGTAAAGAATGGAGTCTTAAATGTAGATGCCAACGGTAATGAACTGACCACCATTTGGCAAAAATTTAAGAATGGAGGGAAAAAAGCTGGTTGCGTCACTTCCGTTCCAGTTACACACGCCACACCAGCGGGTTTTTGCATATCCGCGACAAGTAGAAATACGCAAGAAGAGATCGCTCAGAAATACTTGGCGATGGAGATGGATCTTTTGCTTGGTGGAGGAGATAAATATTTCAATCCAGAAAAACGCTCTGACAAGCAGGATATGTACAAAAAATATCACAATGCTGGCTATCAAATAGTAAAGGATCGAGCGGAACTTTCAGGAAGTGTTAGTGGCAAGCCACTATTGGGTACTTTTGGAGATGATGCATTACCTTATTGGCTTGACCATAAAACTGATACAGAATTGGAAAATTCAGTACCAACATTGGCCGCAATGACAGCGGTGGCGATTGATCATTTGAAAGGATCGAAGGAGGGTTTCGTCCTTCAAATAGAAGGAGGAAAGGTCGATTGGGCCGCACACGCCAATGATATAGGGGGTCTATTATTCGATCAGGTAGCATTTGATGAGGCCATAAAAGTTGCCATCGATTTTGCGGCAAAAGACAAGGAAACTCTTGTTATTATATGTACTGATCACGGCAACGCCAATCCAGGACTTATCTACGGCTCACAAGTCAATGAAAATTTTGACAATTTGCACAAATTTCAGAAAACAAATGATTGGATCTTGCAAAGTATCCTTCCTACGCATACTACAGCGGATATCCAGCAAAGAATTTTCAATGCAAATGGCTTCGAAATTTCAACCGAAGAGGCACAAAAATTACTAGGGTTTTATACGGGACTTCAAGCAGAAGAAGCTGGCTTGTATAATTATAAAAATTTGCCTTTCAGCGCATTGGCTGACATCCAAAAGAAAAGAACTTCCGTGGGCTGGATTAGCATGAATCATTCTGGCGATTTCGTGGAAATAGCCATGTATGGACCTGGATCTCAGCTCCATAAGCCATTTATCAAAAATACCGAATTGCACACGCTTATGTTAAAAGCCTGTGGCGTAGGGTGACCAAAATTATTCCTTGGACAATGATATTGAATATCTGAACCCTTCCACTAAAAAGTCTCTAGAATTTCTAAGTGATATTTATAGTTACAGGACATAAAGATGTAATAAAATCCTTATCAAAAAAAATAAGAATTTGATATGTACTTATTTATTGGACCGTTTTTTAAAATATTTTATTCAAATCCAGATAGTCCACCTTATCAAAGTATGGGAAAAAAGGCAGACTTTCTACACGTAGGATTACTTGAGCCAAATCCAGATCTTTAAAAATAAGTATGGCACCATTTGTGTCGGCTCTGATATAAAAATTCTCCAAAATCCCTTCTTCTCGCCATTTCAAAATAAATGGCATTTCTTTTTGCCGTAAAGATTCAAAATCTACATTGGTGTGGTTATTAGTCATTTTCGTTGTTAAAACCGATATTCTTTTCATTTTTATCAAATTAATTTTAAATTATTAAGGTAAAGGTATTACTTTAGACTAAAGATTGTGTATAGACCAGTTTAATGTGTATAGACTAAAATTTTAGACCAATGGAAATAAGTTCAAATAGAAAAACGAAAGATTTCTCCCCAGGCAATTGCCCAGTTGTTTATTGCATGAATATAATCGGCGGCAAATGGAAGCCGAGTATCATCCATATGATACGAACGGATCGCAATCGGTACAGTATTTTACTTAAGAATATAACGGAGATAAGTAAGCAAACATTGACAAATCAACTGAGAGAATTGGAGGCTGATGGGATCATAGAAAGGATCATTTACGCAGAAATTCCGCCTCGCGTGGAATATAAAATTACACCATATGGCGCAACAATACTGCCGATTATCGACAGTATGTATATTTGGGGTAGGCAAAATATGCCCGAGCTTGAAAAATCATATTGTAGTGAATGATTAAAAAGGCCTTTTCTTATTCAGCTAAAGTTAGAGTTCAATATTTTTTTTACTACGATAATTTTTGAGCAAGAAACAAAATTCTTGCTACGATTTCTTGTCGCTAAATCAATTAAATGCAAAGACCGATTTTACAAAAAATTAGGATCTGTATGCGTTTCTTTATTGATCTTTGATCGAATGAAAGACGTAAGCAATTCTAAGCCGATATTATAAGAAATATTATTATTGATAACGAGATCCACCTTGGGCTTAAAGGGAGCGATATACAGTTGTAATGCAGGTTTTACGTGGTGCTGGTAGCGGTATAGTACGTCGTCGAGTGGATAGTTTCTCTCTAGCTGGTCTCGCTTGATACGTCGAATAAGTTGGGATGATTCTTCAGCTTCGATATAGATTTTCAAATCCATTTTGTTCCACAAGTTCGATTCTTGAAAAACAAAAAGCCCTTCGACGATGATGACTGGAGCGGGGGTGATGGTCAAAAGTGCAGGGTCAGACTTTTCATTGTTGAAGGTGTATTCAACCCTTTGGATGGTTTCGCCCTTTGATAGTTTTGTCAAATCGGACGCAAACTCTACCATATTGATGGATTCGGGAAGGTCGAAGTTTTTGACACCGTTTTCGTCAACTTTTTGCTCCTCTCGAGGCTTGTAATAATCATCTTGGGAGATGATACAAACTTCACTAGTAGGAAAGTTTTTCCGAATATCCCTTATGAATGAGGTTTTACCACTTCCACTCCCGCCACAAATTCCAATAATAAAAGACATATTAACTAAGTATTATTCTTATAATATTAGCGGTTAAAGTTATGGCAAATAGTCCAAACCAATCTAATTTTATTAAACTATTTTTAAAATAAATATGCATATAGTTTTTTTATATGTGGAATTTTGTTTGTTTCTTTGTTTGAATGTTGATTTTTTAAAACAAAACGAAGCTAAAAATGAAATTAGAATTAAGATTGACGATCATGAGTTTTCTCCAATTTTTCATTTGGGGTGCTTGGTTGATCACGGTAGCCAATTATTGGTTTTTGACCAAGGGATGGAGTGGGGCCCAGTTCGGTGCCATATTTTCCACACTCGGATTGTCTTCTATTTTTATGCCAGCTTTGACGGGGATTGTCGCCGACAGATGGTTGAATGCGGAGAGACTTTACGGAATCTTGCATATCCTAGGTGGGATTGCTCTCGCATATATACCTCAAGTCAATGATCCCGACACATTTTATTGGGTGATTTTTGGAGCCATGCTTTGCTATATGCCTACGATTTCTTTATCAAATTCTATCGCCTACACGATCTTGAAAAATGCTGGAAAAGATGTCGTTACGGTTTTTCCTCCCATTCGGGTTTGGGGTACTGTAGGATTTATCGTTGCCATGTGGGTAACCAATCTAACAGGAAATAAGGCCAGTGCCATGCAATTCTACTTTGCGGCTACTTACGCCATTATTTTAGGAATATATTCTTTTACCCTGCCTGCGTGTCCACCTCAAAATCTAACTCCTAAGGATGCTTCTTGGGTTGAAGTGTTAGGTCTCAACGCCTTTAAACTGTTTGGGACCTACAAAATGGCCCTATTTTTCATATTTTCTATGTTTCTGGGTGCTGCATTGCAATTGACCAATATGTATGGGGATGTATTTCTTTCAGATTTTCAAAATAATCCCCTTTACCAAGATTCATTTGTAGTAAAATATTCTACCGTGATTATGTCTATATCTCAGATATCGGAGACCTTATTCATCCTTACCATCCCATTTTTCCTCAAGCGATTCGGTATCAAGAATGTAATGTTGCTGAGCATGTTGGCTTGGGTTTTAAGGTTTGGGCTTTTTGCTTATGGTGATCCAGGAGCAGGCTTATGGATGATTATTTTATCGTGTATAGTGTATGGGATGGCCTTTGATTTCTTCAATATTTCTGGTTCATTATTCGTTGAGACTACCACAGACCACACCATCAGGTCTAGTGCTCAGGGATTGTTTATGATGATGACCAATGGCTTTGGTGCGATCATAGGATCTTATGGTAGTGGCTATTTGATTGATAGTTTTTTCACTCACAATGGAGTGAAAGATTGGCATAATATTTGGCTCAGTTTTGCGGCTTATGCGCTGGTGATAGCCATATTATTTGCCCTGATGTTTTCGCACAAACACGATCCCAATGCGGTAGAAAATATTAGTCATTAAACTTGGCAATTTTCTTGTTTTTATTTGGTTAAAAAACCTTTATTTATTTGGAAAATACCCCAAGTATTGGGTGCCAATAATGTTGCATAATTATTTTTTGAAAGTGGGTTGATCAATGCGTAATCAGGGGACAAAATCCAATTTCCTCTGCGATCGATGATTCCCCATTTCTTTTGATATTTGGCGACGCTATATCCATTTCTAAAGGGAATAACTTCATCAAATTTTGGTTCAACGATTTGGTTGCCAAGATTATCAATTAATCCCCATTTATTGCCCATTAAATATGCGGAGATTTCTTCTGAAAAATTTTGGACATCATCGACGTTCTGATCCCATAATACTTTACCTTTTCTAGTTAAGTAATTGTATTTGGTAGTATGTCCATCATCTGAGCCAACCCCAAACTGTGCGCTAGATTTTGAGTTTTCTTTGGCACTTTTGGATGGAAATTCATAGATCATGATGGGTGCTAAGTCTCCAGAATAGCATCTGATCTCTTGGATATTTTTTACTTCGAACAATGATTTCCCTAGATCATTATAGATTACAATTTTCCCATCGCCTTGAGCTCTCCAAAGGCTATCTTCATCTGGGGTTAGATTCTCATATTTGAAAGGAATGACTTCCTTACCACTAAAATCAAGCCCCCCAATATTGCCCTGAAAATTGGCTACCAATAAGTTGGGTTGATATTTATCTAATGAAAATTCTCGCAACATTTCATATTTTGCAGGAATGATGTCTTTTGCATTTTTATCTATCAGACCGAAATAATCTACGTCAATAATGGACTTAAAACTTGTAAATGTTAGACCATTTTCAAGTATTTTCAAGGGTTTATTATCCAATTTCCCTAGGATTTTACCCGTTTTGTCGATATTGTAATAAGCGGTATCAAGGTAGACGGTGGCTATCCCATTTCGAAATGGCGATATCCAATCAAAGCGGGGTGGGATTTGATAAAAACCTGTGTCATTGACGTATCCGAATCTGCCATATTCTTGAATTCCAGCCAAGCCGTCGTAATAACTAGAGGCATACGTCCAAGCCCCTATAAAGGCCTGTTTGCCCTGTGGTGTGATGAAATAATATTTTTCTGGGTCATCTGGTTTTTTGGGAACTCCTCCTACTAGACATAAATTTCCAGTGAAATCTTCGGCATTTTCAAATTGACAAGGAACTTTGATGATTCCCGAGCGATCGGTAAATCCAAATCGCATTTTGCCCGAAATAGTATCCATTATGCCGACTTTCCTGCGGTTAGAAAACACATCTTCGCTGATAAAATGATAGGTTGGTGCAAGGGTGATTTTTCCAGTTGAATCAACCAATCCAAAAATTGGATAAGTCCCTTGAAATGATCTTATTGGAGCATAGCCGTTTTTTAATTTACCAATTTCATCGTAGTTACAGGCTAGGACAGATTGTCCTCTATAATCAATCAAACCGTCTTTGAATAGCCCATTAGAGAAGGTGGTAATTCGACATAGGTTTGTATTGAATGTATCTATAAAAGTTGCAGAGATTTTAAGGGTATCACTTGCGAAAAGGGACTGTACACTTGTCATTATCATTATCAAAATGGCTGTGTAGCATAATTTATTTTTCATCATAAAATAGCAATTTAGGGCTAAATTCCTGCGCAATGTAATGGCATTCTAACCAAAAAGAAGGGATTTTAAATAAAAATTAACAGATATTATGCCAAAGTGTGATATACTTTCTGGACGTCGTCATCGCCTTCTAAGGCTTCCACTAGTTCTAAAACCTCTTCGATTTGCTCATCTGTCAAATCATCCTTCGTAGTGCTAGGCACAAACTGTAACTCTGAACTGATGGGTTCTATTTTTTGGTTTTCAAAAAACTTAAGCATAGCTCCATATTCTCCAAACTTGCAATAAACCGTAATTTCATTTTCTTCTATCTCTATATCTTCTGCACCTGCATCTATCAAGTCTAGCTCTAGTTCATCAATGTTTACAGACTTAGGGTCAAGCTTGAACACCCCCATTCTTTCGAACATGAATTGAACCGATCCATTGGTCCCTAGAGCCCCATTGTTTCTGTTGAAATGCATCCTGACGTTGGCTACTGTTCTAGTGGTATTATCGGTGGCACACTCGACGATGACAGCGACCCCGTGTGCACCATAGCCCTCGTACGTTACCTCTTCATATCCCTTGTCGTCCTTAGAAGAAGCTCTTTTGATTGCATTCTCTACACGATCCTTAGGCATGTTTACGCCCTTGGCATTTTGCATGGCAGCTCTGAGTCGAGGATTATTTTCTGGAAGGGCTCCACCTTGTTTTACTGCTATGGCTATTTCTTTCCCAATTCGGGTAAAGTTTTTCGCCATCTTGTCATATCTAGCAAACATCTTGTGTTTGCGTTTTTCGAACATCCTTCCCATGTTGTTTTTTTATATATTTTTCAAAAAATTAAAAATCAAAATCAAGTGCAAAAGTAGGGATATTTTCAAGAAAATATAGATAAACAAAGCGAAAATTACCAAGTGGGTACAAGTATTTGTCACCCAAATGAGATGAAAGAGATTGACACTCCGTTATGATTGCCGATACCAAGTATATGGCTTGAAATCTTTGTTTTTTATTTTACAAAAATGAATATTTTAACCATGTCCTAATTAATGTAAGCCAATTTTTTCACTCAAAATTAAAGAATTTAATGCCCCGTTTTTTCAGCTTTCGTACTGTTAAATCCCAACAATTTGATAATTTCCACAACTGCGATAGGAACCAGCCAAAGAAGGATGACAAGTTTCCATTGTTCTAAATTTAAGGCTTCTAGTTTGAATATTTCCCTAATTTGAGGAACGATCAAAACCAAAAATGCTAGCAAAAACGATACTAAGATGGCTAAAATTAGGGTTTTATTTTTCAAGGGATTGTGCGTAAAGGTGGACCTTGTATGTGAGTGGATATTAGTGACTTGTGTGAGCTGTGCAAAACAAAGGGTAGCAAAGGCCATCGTCTGTCCAAGTGCTAATCCACCATCTCTAAGCCCTATCAAAAATGCTACCAATGGGATGGAACCGATCATGATTCCTTGATATACGATTCTCCAGATCATTCCCTTGGTCAAAAAACCATCGGCTGAATTATTGGGTTTCCTTTTCATGATATTATCCTCCGCTGGATCCATACTTAGGGCTAGGGCGGGTAAACTATCTGTAACCAAATTGACCCATAGAATATGGATGGAAAGCAATGGCACTCCAAGGTTGAAAATAGAAGTAATCAACAATAAAAAAATCTCACCAATATTGGTTGATAATAGGAATTGGATGGCTTTCATGATATTATCATTGATCCGTCTTCCTTCTTTGACTGCAGCTACGATTGTAGCAAAATTATCATCCGTGAGTACCATGTCTGCAGCCCCCTTGGCTACATCTGTACCTACGATGCCCATAGCGGCCCCTATATCCGCTTGTTTTAATGCAGGAGCATCATTCACGCCGTCCCCAGTCATCGCTACGATATGACCATTATATTGCCACGCCTTAACGATACGGACTTTATGTTCAGGTGCGACCCTAGCATAAACTGAATAGTTTTGTACATTTTGTTGTAAATATTCTTCTGACAATTTTTCCAACTCATTACCTGTGATGGCCAAATCGCCTTCCCTGTGTATTCCAATTTTTTGTGCAATCGCAAGTGCTGTAATTTTGTGGTCTCCAGTAATCATAACTGGTTTGATACCAGCAGTAATGCATTGAGCTACTGCGGCCATGGCTTCTGGACGAGCTGGGTCAATCATGCCCAAAAGGCCAAGAAAAATGAGGTGGTCTTCTACAAGTTCTACGGAAATGTTTGACGGAATTTTGTCCAAAGGCTTATATGCGACTGCAAGAACCCGAAGTGCTGATAACGCCATTTTTTCATTGGCAGCTACTATTTTTTCGATGTCTTCCTCGCTCAGTGGCTTTATCTCCCCATGCAGCATGATTTTGTCACAAACGCTTAAAACCTCATCGACGCCACCTTTTACGTTCACCTGAAATTGATTGTCAGCCCATTTGTTGATGGTACTCATTCTTTTTCTTTCAGAATCAAAAGGTATTTCGTCCACGCGGGGATATGTTTTTTCCAGTTCATTTTTTTTGATATGGTACAAAACTCCAAAATCCAATAACGCGGTCTCTGTCGGATCACCTGTAAATGTTATTTGCCCTTCTGCATTTTGACTCATTTCTGCGTCTCCACAAAGGATGGAAGCCATCAAAAGTCCTGTTTCTTGTTGGTTCAATTGAGATGCTGGATTTTCTCTATCGATAACATCCAAAGTATGATTGATATAAGCATCCACGACGGTCATTTTATTTTGGGTTAAAGTCCCTGTTTTATCAGAACAAATGACGGTCGCACTTCCTAGGGTTTCAACCGAAGGTAATTTTCTAATAATCGCATTTTTCTTCACCAATCGCTGTACTCCGATGGCTAAAGCAACAGTTGATACCGCTGGAAGACCTTCTGGTATCGCTGCCACGGCCAAACTCACCGCCAACATGAATACGCTCATGATGGAGTTGCCATAGGAGATGCCTACAATAAAAATGATGATACAAATAACCAATGCCCCAATGCCTAATACTTTCCCGAGTTTTTCTAACCGGATGGCCATAGGTGTTAATGTTTCGTCTGCATTTTGAAGCATTTTTGCGATTTTTCCTACCTGGGTTTGCATACCAGTTGACACAACGATACCTTTACCTCTGCCATAAGTGACCAACCCACTAGAGAAAGCCATATTCTTTTGGTCGCCCAAAGCGATATCGTCACCTAAAATAATACTAGTACTCTTATCGACTGGTACGGACTCTCCAGTTAGGGAGGCCTCTTGGATTTTCAAATTGGCTGTTTCAAAAAGACGGATATCGGCAGGAACTATCGCTCCTGTATCCAGAATCACAATGTCCCCTGGGACGATTTGACTGCTTGCAATTTGTATGGTCTGACCCTCGCGTATTACTTTGGATTCTGGTGCAGCTAATTTCTTTAAGGCTTCCAGTGAAGATTCAGCCTTTAGTTCTTGATACGCCCCAATAAAGGCATTGACAATCAATATACCTAGGATGATAAAAGTTTCTAACAAACCTTCTCCTTCCATCACCCCTACGATGCCTGATATGATAGCCGCAATGATTAAAACAATGATCATAAAACTCTTAAACTGCTGCAAGAAAACGATCCAAAACGACTTTTTTTCTTTGCCTTTGAGTTCATTGGGTCCATATTTCTCAAGTCGTTCTTGTACCTCTTCATTGGTCAAACCACGGTTGATTTTTGTATTCAAGGACTCGGAACTATCTTCTATACTTTGATTATAAAAGTCTTTCATAAAATATGCGTGGTTAGATTTTATAGTGTATAAAAATAGGAAAAAACTGGATAAAAATCAATAAAATTTGAGAACTTTCATTAAAATATTTCAAATATTTGGTAATAGTATTTGCTGACCTAGGGGTTGGTCGATTTAGATAGACTTCTATAGTTTTTTTTGAATATTATTACTCCTTTAGAAGCATAAAAATGACCCAAACCATTCTACAAAGAATTCAGAAAAGGTGGAAAATCACCCTCGGTGGTAGCTTCTCGGTTATTATTTTTAATTTTTTTTGTCAAAGATTTAATATAATCTTTTTTATCTTTTTTTGCTTTTTTGAAAATGGATGCAAACTCAGAGGGGATTTCAAAATTCTGGCCAGACCATAGATAGAACTCCACCAAGAAGGGTATGGTATCTATGCCCATGGGTGTCAAAATATAAATAGCCTTTGACTTGCTATTTGCAAGTGGTAATTTTTCGATTATACCATTTTTCTCCAAATTGCGCAATCTTGTAGTTAAAATATTGGTTGCTATTTTTTCTGACGAGTTGAGAAAATCTGAAAATGAATGTTTTTTGAAGAAAATTAAATCTCTCATAATGAGCAAAGACCATTTGTCGCCAAAGATATCTAATGCGCAACTCATAGGGCAATTTGATCGACTTCTATTATTCATAATTAATGCATTTATTTATGGAACTTGCAAAATGAAAGTTAGCTGTTTTAATCCTAACTTAATCATAACAAATATACGAAATATTGGTGATGTGAATTGTTATAGAAGGAATGATTAACGACTACATTTATTTCCCCCGATGGTCGAAGTCTCTGGATTCGATCCCTTATTTTACGAATTTCCAATTCATCATCTTCCAACTATTGTAAAAGTAAGAAAATATGTCAAGTGAAAGGTTTTAAAAATTCTTGCTTTATAGCATCGTGGTTACGAATTGTGACGATTGTTGGAATTACCAACCTAGATAGTCATTGCCTGTTACATAAGACCTAAGCACATATTCCCCGTATGGAGTTCCTTGGACATAATCGTCCCCTAATCCTTCTTCATCTATTCCGTTCGGACCTATCGAATATAAGATACTTGTAATGCCATCACAGCAACAATATATTGTAAAGGTGTTGTCAGAAAAGTATTGATTGTATATTGCGCTAGTGGGATACTTTCCAAAATTATCTTTTGTAACTGGTATGGTTTTAACTTTGTTGTTCTTTTCTATAATATTATAACTCAAAGCCAGTGTATCTATCATCTGTTCTGTTATTATCGAGTCCAAAAAATATCTACCACAATAAATCATTTTTCGGTTATGTTTTTTTTCAAATTTTTTCAATTCACCATCAATATAGTCTATATTCTCAGAAGCTGTTTGTACAAATTTTGTCCCTTTTACCCATTTACCAAACTTTGATCCCGTATCTTTGACACAATGACCAATGACCAAGATTATAGAAAACAACACTACAGCATTGATTACGTTTTGGAATTTAATATTACTGAAATGAGTTATTATCCAGTTTATTATTTTCATATTTTAATAATTGTAAAAATTATAATTAAGTATTAATCCATATAATCTTTTTCTTTTGTACCTTGTACATAATCATCTCCAAGACCATTTTCATCTATCAAATTTGGACCAATAGAGTAAAGAATACTATTAACTCCATCTTGGCAGCAATATATTATTGACAAACTTGGGATTTCACTATATGCGTGTACAAATTTTGTATCGGCATTTAACGGATTGCCTTTGAATTCAAATGAAGATATTAATGTAGGTATTTCAACATTTATTTTTCTTAAATAAGTTTTTTCCATTATACCCATGTTGAACAAAGAATCAATAAAAAACTTTCCACAATATATCATCTTACGACCATGGGTTGCTTCAAAATGGTCAAAATAGATATCTAGAAAGTTAAGTGTCGAACATGCATCGGAAGCATAGTGTCTGAGCGGAGTTGCATTTAAACTCTTGCCCAAGTACTCCCTGCAATGGTGGCTGATTAACATAGTTAAAAGTAAAATAATTAAAAGGTTTTTATTTGGCATATAGAAAGATGTTTTTAATTTGGCGAAATAATTGTTGGGCATATAAAAATTGGTTTTGTGTTTAATTTATGTCCTACTGTGTTCTCTACTGGACCGAATTTAATAAATAATCCCAGATGGTCGAAGTCTATGACTTAGATCCAATATTTTGCGAATTTCCAATTCATCATATTCCCACTATTGTAAAAGTAAGAAAAAGTGTCAAGTGAAAGGTTTTAAAAATTCTTGCTTTATAGCATCGTGGTTACGAATTGTGACGATTGTTGGTCTACCAACCTAGATAGTCATTGCCAGTAATATACGACTTATCGACATATTCCCAATAAGGTATCCCTTGGACATAATCGTCCCCTAATCCTTCTTCATCTATTCCGTTCGGACCTATCGAATATAAGATACTTGTAATGCCATCACAGCAACAATAAATTGTAAAGGTGTTGTCTGAAAAGTATTGGTTATATATTGCACTAGTGGGATACTTTCCAAAATTATCTTTTGTGACTGGTATGGTTTTAACTTTGTTGTTCTTTTCAATAATATTATAACTCAAAGCCAGTGTATCTATCATCTGTTCGGTAATTATCGAGTCCAAAAAATATCTACCACAATAGATCATTTTTCGGTTATGTTTTTGTTCAAATTTCTTCAATTCGCCTTCAAGATAGTCTATATTCTCAGAAGCTGTTTGTACAAACTTTTTACCTTTAGCCCATTTATTAAAGATTGAGCTAGTGTCTTTAAAGCAATGACCAATGACCAAAATTATAGAAAACAAGACTACAGAATTTATTGCTTTTTGGAATGTACATTCAGCGAAGTGAGTTTTTACCCAGTTTATTATTTTCATAGTATAAAAATTGTAATAAAAGAAAAATGTGCTATTCCATATAGTCTAACATTTTTGTCCCCTGAACATAATCGTCGCCGAGCCCATTTTCATCAATCAAATTTGGGCCAATGGAATAAAGAATACTATTAACTCCATCTTGACAACAATATATTATCGATAAACTTGGGATATTGTCATACACGTGGACAAATTTCTTATTGGAATTTAACACGTTTCCATTGAATTCATAGGATGATATTAATGAAGGGATTTCAACTTCTATTTTTCTCAAACGTATACCATCCATAATGCCCACATTGAACAAAGAATCGACAAAAAACTTACCGCAATATATCATTTTGCGACCATGCGTAGCTTCGAAATGATCCAAATAATTGTCCAGAAAGTCGAGTGTCGAACTTGCATTAAGTGGATATCGTGTAAGATTAGTCGCATTTAAACTCTCCTTCAATTCCTCTCTGCAATGATGGCTTATTAGCAACACCAAAAGTAAAATAATTAAAAGGTTTTTATTCGGCATGAAAAATATATTTAAGTTTGTCTCCTTTAATCCAAGTTTAGCACCAACACCAAATATTTAACATTTTCCCTCCATCTCCCTCTCTCCTTATCCCTTATATCGGTTTCATTTAATCTAAGCGAAGATAGGTATATTTTTGTTTGTTTCTTTCCTGTTGATTTACATGCTCAGCATATCCTCAATCATCCAATTGCATTGGGTAAAATACTTCACTTTCTGCTTTTGCTTCATCAAATTGACCAACATTTCTTCTGGTGTTATCCCTTGTTTTTTGGCTGACTTGAGGATGGATTTTTGGTTGACTTCCATCGGTTTTTTTTGAGAGCCAAATATATCCACGCCCTGTCCCTCGCTACTGAAATGCCCATAAGTGAATTTTCCTTTTTTAGAAAATGCAAGAGAAGCGATCAACTCGTCATCATTGTTGTATTCGTAGTATGCAGCGAAGTCAAAAGTTTTACTGAGTGCATTTAGTGTGTTTTGCAATACTGGTGTTGAAGAACCTTTTATCAATTTGTAAGCATCGAGATTGGGGTATTGGATATAAGGTACGTTCATGCCAAATATGATGGTATCCTCCAAAAAGGTCGCCATGGCTATTTTGTTTTCATTTTGCACATCTTCAATGATGGTGGTGATGTCCGCTTCTTGTATTTCTTTTTGTAAACCTAGTTGTTTGATTATCACCTCGGTATCACCTGTAGGGATATAAAACCACCTACATTGATCTTCCACGCAAGAAAGTACATGGCTCTGCTCTTTGTTGAGTTTAATCCCTCGATTTTCTTCTTTGATGCGGAGGGCTTCGAGGTAGGCTCCGTCTATGATTGTCTTTCTATTATTTAAATAGAACCAAATTTGTCCATCAAATCCCATGGAAACGTCAAAAAGCTCTCTTAAAATTGGATAGCAAAGATTAAATTCACTGGTTGAAATAAATTCATCAGAAACATGAAGTCTAATATGTGAGTTATTATTTTGTTCTAATGTAGACTTACAGTAAAAAATATTGCTCTCGTGAGAGATTGAATTTCTAATAAATTTGTCTAATTCGTGATCTAATTTACCAGTTTCAACAAGTTTATCATACCAGGTAAATTCAACCATTTTATCAAATCCGTTAATCTGTACAAATTTCTTTAATTTTTGATCCTTTGCGATATTGATAAATTCAATTTTTAGAGATTCTTGTCTCTGCTCAATATTATTTAATTTTGGCTCTATGGATTTGAAAGATAATAATGCCTGAAATACTTGCTGTTTTGTGCAAACAAAATTAATATAAATACAACTTCCCATTTACAATAAATTTAATTCTTTTTCAATTGAACTTATAACTATATTTGAAATAGCTGGGTACTTAGCTTTTATCTTTAATATCCAATCTTTTTCAATATTTGGATTTTCTAATAAAGCTTTTGGCATGTAAACATGTAACTCTTTATATTCCGCGACCTTTCCCTGTAGGTCGTCAATTACTCCTTTTTGATAACTTTGTTAAATGATCTGAGTTATTGGAAATCCATTTATTCACATCTACAGTATTAGTAGTTTTCATACTAGCAACCCTTAATTTTCCACCAACATATTTGTAAAAATCAATTAATTTAAAATTATGGCTTGTATGCGTCCAACCAGAATACCTTCCACTCTTCGCCATCAACTTTTCAAAAAAAGTGCCTCTTGTAAAAAACTCAGGGAATCCCTTCGCCCACCACTCCGCAATCTGCAATTTTTTCAGCTGCGGACTGAAGTTTTGCATGAATTTTGTGGCAAGCACATCCAAATCACCACAATCATTATGCACCAAAAAGCCCTCGGTCCCTACTAAGTAATTGTGCGTATTCGCAACTGTGATGTTATATACCCAATGCCTCCCATCGAGTTTTCGCTTATCTGTCAAACTGGATGAACCCACCTTGAGCTCTATCAATTCCCCAAATTCAAAACTCCCAATCGCCTGCCATCGCCCACTCCGAACATTGAAAAATGGGTGACTCGCCGTACAAGTGATCGTATCCCCATTCGCAAATACATAACTCCAAACGTCATCAGAGCTATGCGCAAAAGTAGCTAAAACTTGTCAAAGATGGAAGTAGGGAGAGTGTTAGGAATGAATGTACTTGTATTACTAAAATTTTTAAATATGAAGTTTATTTGAATAAATGACTTGTTAATGTAATATTTTTATATATTTGCTTCTGTTGACTTCAAAGTTTATTAACAAGAATCTATTATTACATGGCTTTAACCTATAAGAATTGCATACTAATTGCCATTTATTTTACATTAGTTATTTCATCTGCCTTTTCACAAGAAAGGAGATTGATGATTTATCCTACCGATGTAATTAAAAAGAAAATGTACATTAAATCCACTACGGGTGTACCATTTAATGAAACTGCCACTAGGGTGAAGGGATGCTTAGATTATTTTCTCCCAAAATATTTTGTTGGGATAGAAAATTTTTCTGTTGTGGATAGAAAAAACTATGATATAATCCAAGAAGAAAAAAATAAACAAAAATCAGAGGATTTTATCGATGGGTACATTGTAGAACAAGGGAAAAATCAAGGTGCTGACTTTGTGATTTATCCATTGTATAAAGAGCAGGAAAAAGTGGTCCAAATGAAAATGCTTGATGTCAAATTAGAAAAGATTGTTTATTTGGATACATGGAAAATTGATATCGGACTTTTGACTGGGAATGGTAAAATTGAATCGCAGCTCAAGGTAAAAATGTCCGATTTTGTGTTTCATTCCTTTGGTTATGGAATTCCTGTAGTGAAAATCCTAGAAGAGAAAAGTGGAAAAGCTGAGCTGGTTTTAATAAAGGGAGGCCAGAAAAACCTATTGAATAACGAAGACAAATTGGATATATGTATTTATGAAGAAATAAAAGTTGAGAACGCTACAATTTATAAGAAGAAAAATATCGGAAAAGGAGAATTGAAAAATGTAAATGCGGGGGACTTTTCTGAAGTAGAAATCGACAGTGGAAAAAAAGAAATTTTTGAATATTTAAATAAAGGCAAAAAAGTTTATGTATATTACTCTGAAAGAAATCTCTAGGCTAGCCCTACTAGTATTATTTTTATTTTTTGGGACAAAAACCTATGCACAGAAGGTAAATATCCCCGTAGCTGTACTGTTAGATACCGCTAAAATTGGAAACTATATTACAAATAATTTTCGAAACCAGGTCAAAGAGCGATTATCAAATGGATCTGATGGCAACTATCAAGTGTATGATTGGAGTACTGAAAAAAGTACCTTTTCGCGAACTGTCTTGAATAAACCTGAATTGCCATCTCGACTTATCATGTTTTTAAGGATTAAGGGTGATGTTAATCCAGCTCCAGGTTTGAATGTAAGGTTTGATACACTTGGCAAAGTTGTCGGAGCGCATTATATACTTTCATGTAAAATATTGGGTGACTATAAAGTAGTTGATTTAACCACTGGTGAAATTTTAATTTACCGAAGTGATGTTAATTTGACGGATCCAAATGGATTGCATTTGGAGATTAAAGACATTGATGAATTAAAAGGAATAACTTTAGCAAGTTCACAAACTTCACCTGGCCAAGAGGCTTACAAGAAGGCAGTCTTTATTATAAACAATAGACATTCTACTGAAGTTAAAAAAAGAGTAGAAGAAATGGCCAATCCCAATGGCTTTTTTATCCAAAACAATCTTTACGCTCCATTATTAGCGCTAAAAAATAATGTTGAAACCCATTTTAAAATCGACTTTGCATCCCTGAATTTAGAAAAGAAGACCAAAAGGGTCGTAGTTAAAGCTGGAGTTCAGCAAGGCATTAGTAAAGATACGAAAATGTCATTGTTTCAGATTGATACTTTGAAAAATGGTGAAGTGTATTTTCGAAACGAGCACTATTATACTGACCTTTTTGTAGATGAGGTAAAACAGGATTATACTACACTTTACCCACTCGCTTTTTTTAAAAATGAATTAACTGATGAGTTTAGAAAGGATACAAACTTCTATGCGATTAGAAGCGAAGATTTAAATATGTTTACAAGATGGATGGCAAAAAATAAAGTCAAAATCAATATAGCGACAAACGATAGATTTTTATTTAATAATGCGTCTTACCTCACCAGTTTGATGTCCATTCCATGCTTTCGGTTGATTGAGAGAAATGCTCCTGAGATGAAATACTTTACTGATATGTACAAAAGGGAGGAAAATATAAATTTGGCTTCTGATGGATTAAATTATTCACCTTTAGGGGTTGAATATATTGTAGATTTTAGTTCAATAAAATCTTTTAATATCATCGATGTTAAAACGACAAAAATTTTGGTCTCGGAAAGTTATATCCCCCCAGGAATATTTAGTTTGTCTTTAAGGGATCCTTTCAAAGAAATGATTTTTAAAGCTTTCTGCAAAATTAATACAACTAATTACGCTGGCCAAGTGATTGAAGTCATTGAAGCCAAAAAAGATAAAGTAAAAACTGTGTACGCAGATAGTCCTATTGGGATATACGAAGGTTTACAATATGACTTGGTTCTATTACAAGAATTGGAGGTAAATGGAGCAAAATCATCATATACAAAAAAAATTGGAGAGGGTGAAGTCAAAAAAAAGCTGTACCCCACAGGTGCCTTTCTTAAAGTTACGGATGGGGGAGATGACTTATTTAAAGCCTTAGAATCTAAATCCAAAATTTATCTTATATGCCCAGCTTCAAAATAATTATAACAGCTTGTCTTGCCGTGGCTATTTTTAGTTGTAAAACGCCATCGACATTGCCCCATACCAAACACGGTGGCATCAAATTCATCAAAAATGAGGGTTCTGCCATTACTTTGACTACCCAGCATTACAACAGTCAGCTGAACGACGCCATTGCCTCTGCAGAAATTAATCTGATAGAAAATCTTTTATATACTGGAGTGCCCAACTCCAACCACGAAAAACCATTGATCAGAGATAAAGGATATGCATTAGATTGTTGCGCTTTGGTTTTGGATGAATTTATATATAAAGGAGGCTACAAAGAGTATTTAATGGAGTCTAATGTATTGAACAAATCTTTTTCAAACTCATTGCACTGGGTCGAGATCGAAGCCACTTTTAATATGGATGGTATCAGACTTTTTTTAGAAAATAAAAATGTAATTAGAAAATTTGGATTATAATATGTGGAAATTAACATCGACTTTATATTTTATTTTGCCTTTAGTTTTCTTGTCTATAGAAATCTGTGCTCAGAATGTCAGCCAACCAACCATAATGGTCATTCCATATACTACCCAATCCGTTAGTCTAAGACAAGCAATCGAAAATAACGATGGCGTTAGGGTTGCCCTAGCATTTGTTAAAGAATCTTTTGATAAGCGCGGTAAAAACACAATCGATATAAGAGCTAAATTAAAGCAAACCAATAACAATGAAGTTTTGTCAGAAGGACAAATTAAGGATGTCAAGGATGAAGTAATCGCATTGAGTGGAGCCGATATATATGTGGAGGTAGAAGTAAAGAAGAACTATTCTCAAGATGGCAATTCGGCCACTGTAATATTGAGCGCATTTGACGCCTATTCGGGAGAATCATATGCCAATAAGGTCGCCACTAGCCCAAAGTTTTTTACCTCTAATTTTGATAAATTGATTGAAAAAGCGGTTGAGTTTGAATTGGATAATTTTTTGCAAACTTTACAGCAAAAATTTGATGATATAAGGACCAATGGAAGAACTTTAAGTTTAACTTTTGGGGTCCTAGATGGGGCTAAAATCAACCTTAATGAAGAGATAAATAACTCGGACGAATTGTTGTCAGAAGTCATTGAAAACTGGATGCGAGATAATGCATTTAAAAACAATTATCATTTGCAAGGCACTACCGATTCAAAAATGATATTTGATCTGGTGAAAATTCCAGTGCTGGATGAAAAAGGCGGAAATTATAAAGTTTCAACATTCGTTGCCCAAATCAGAAAATTCTTTAAATCGATCAATATTAAAACCTCGCAAATCACCCAAGGTAATAATGTTGTATTTACTTTATCAGCCAACCCATAGCCATATGTCGATGATCAAAGTTTCTCTATTCATTTGCTTAGTTGTTTTTTCATGCGATTTAGCTGCCCAAAAACAAAAATTTTATTTTAAAACCAGTGGCGACAGCCAAATACAACAAATTATTAGAAATGCATTGCCCAGTAATGCAGAACCGATTTTCTCACGCCAATTTGGCGTAATCCATGCAAATTTGGATTTGGTAAAGGAATCTGATGAGCGATTGATTGAAGGAATGGATAATAAATATTATTCCAAGCAAAAGGCTATAATTACTCTAAAAACTTTAAACCAGCTTCATCCAAAAACGGAATATTCTAAAACGGTAAATGTAAGTAGAAGTGTCAACGAAGATGTAAAGAGTAAAATTCTGCAAAGCATATTGAAAGACAAGGAATTTATGCTAAAATTAAAGGTAGAAATAGAGAATCAATACAGTAAAAGTGTGAATGATTGCAAGGAAGTGGATGCAATAATGGAGACACTTTACCAACAAAATAATTTCGCCGATGGGATAGCATTTACCGAAATATTGGATGATAACTTAAATTGCAATATTAATTCTAAGAAATTAAAGCTTCGCCAGGCTTACGAAAATTCCATTTGTGAAAAAATACAATTTGAACTCAAATTGGCCCTTGGGGGCGGTGATGAGATAGCTTTGAAAAAGTGTCTTCGCTCCTTACTATTCATGGACATTACCAACCCTTGTCGAAATGAAATTATTTCAATATTGGACAAAGTTAGCACATCTCAAAAGTCAAAATATAATATCTACATTAATCTTCTCCATCAGCCAAAACCTTTAGACATTTTGGACCATTATTTTAGGCAAGAATAATCTAATTTTCAATACCCTTTTGGGAAAATCAAAATCAATATGCCATTATTTTTATCATGGCGATTGCCGCCCCTAGCGGCACCGGGCTATTCGCAGTTTCGCTATGCTCATCCTCTTCGAGGACGGCTCCGCCGCTGCTACTATCCCTAACGCGCTGTGGTTTATCTCCAAAATTGCCACCAGGTTTTCTTTTTCGGATGAGGATATTTTAAGTTTTCATCTTTTTTTCTATTTGCAAGTACAAATTTTTTAAGATTAGGGTTTGTTTCTTTATAAGGTTCGAATATAAGAGTACCTTTTCCTTTATTATAATATGACAAAATATTATCTTGTAATAAAAATTCATCACACCCTCTCAGTAATATGTTCAATTGCTTTTTTGCATCTGCAATTCTCGTTTTTCCAATTCTATTTATTAAATGTGTATCAGATTCTGAAACTTCTGAGTTTGAATTTTCACACTGCAAAATACAGTTAATATTTTTGTCAAATAGGGACAATGGAGTGGTGTATATTCTAAAATTGTAATCTAGTATATAAAAAAACACGATATCTTCGCTGTAATATGAGAATATTTTAATAAAAAAAGTCTTCCCAAAGACATATAAAATATCTTCTCTCGTGTTAAAATTATATTTATATTTTTTAATTAGAGCCTTAAATTCAGGTAATTCTGATAAGAATGAGATATCAATATACTCCATTTTTTAATAATCTTTTGTGAAAAATCTCTCCCGAAGGTCATTCTCGCTGACCTTGATCCCATATCTTACGAATTTCCAATTCATCATCTTCCGACTATTGTAAAAGTAAGAAAATATGTCAAGTGAAAGGTATTAAAAATTCCAGTGTATTGTATCGCAGTTGGAAACTGCGACGATCGTGATTAGAATTTTCAATTAACTTACTGATTAATTTTCAAAAAAGACTAAATTTGTAAATATTTGATAAATATGGGAGAAGTAATATTTGTAATCAACGAATCCTTGGATGGTGGCTTTGAGGCAGAAGCACTCGGCTTATCTATTTTTACAGAAGGCGAAACCTGGACAGAATTAAGAGAAAATATTATTGAAGCTGTAGCTTGTCATTTTGATGATAATGTTCAGCGTATAGTGAGAATGCACTTTGTCAAAGACGAAGTTTTGACAGCATGAAACTTTCAAGGGATGAATCTGGTGACAGTTTGTTAAAAAAATTATCTAAACTAGGATATGTTGTTACTAGACAAAAAGGAAGCCATATAAGGTTGTCACGAATCGCTGAAAATTCCGAACATCACATTACAATTCCCAATCACGATCCAATTAAAATAGGTCTGTTATCAAAAATCCTTAGTGATGTAGCCAAGAACCTAGATATTAGTAAGGAAGAGTTGATAAAGCTGTTGAAAGAATAAAATACCACCGTTTTTTATTTATTTGCTTTTTTTTATAGATGCCCCCCCGATGGTCGAAGTCTCTGGATTTGATCCCATATTTTACGAATTTCCAATTCATCATCTTCCCACTATTGTAAAAGTAAGAAAATGTGTCAAGTGCAAGGTATTAAAAGTTCCTAATGTATTGTATCGCAAGTGCAAAAAGCGATGATCGTGGATCGTTTCCGATTATGTACATTTCGCCTGCATTTACTTGTAGGCCATAAGATGTATTTAAAGTCTTGTGGGCTACGCCCTAGTCAAATAGTCGAACATCTTGGATGGGTAAAGAAAGTATTGGAAGTGCAGCAATTGAATAGGCTGCGGCTGTTTTTTTTTAGAGAGAATTGTTTAGTATTTCCAGCCATTAAGATGGAGGTGAGTATTGATAAAGAAAATTTGGACAGAAATCAAATCCGTTGTCCCAATGGATGTAACCATCTGTTAATTTCACATCTTTAAAATATTTGGGGTCTTCTAAGGATAATGACACTCCCTTTCTTATGAACGGCTTTATATTTACCTTTTTCTCAACACCATCGTCAAATTTTATCAATATAGTGAAATCATCAAACGCCTCAGCAGAAATAATTTTGTGCATTTTCATCTTTACTAATGTTATATTAGTGGTTCAATAGGGTTTGGTTTTGAATCATTACGCATCAATTCCCAGTCTTCCATCAATTCGTCTCTGTGGCCTATAGCCTAATCAATTACAAGATTTCTGACTCTTTTTGGAAAGTCCCCAGCAATAATCTCTAATGTATTAATATCAATCTCTGCTTCAAACTCATTGTATATGGCATGAAAATGAGGTGGATTGTGTTCATTATAAAACATCCTGATAATAATTCCAAGAAACCTGCTTATCTCTGGCATTGTCAAAAATTCGAATTCAAAGATATGGCATTTTAAATACTATTAATAGGGATTTTGGACAAAATTTGATGGTTATTAGTAAGCAAAAAAAACGTACTCAAGTGGCCCTTGGGAAGATCATTGGTACTTATGGCGATGTTATAGGTCGATACGAAAGAGGAGACATCACTCCTTCTGTGGATGTAGTAGCTAAAATTGCAGATGCCCTTGAAGTCTCTGTGGACTATCTAATATACAAAACCAAACTTCTTATTGATAAAAATATCCTAAACAGACTCGAGGAGTTTTCTAATCTCCTGAGAATAAAAAATCTTAAGTATTCAATCTTATCGATATATGCCTTCGTGAATTTAAATCTAAAAAGGCTTATACGGGGTTATGAATTTTTATACATTTAACAAAATGAAAATTTCAAACACATTATATTTTTGTAATCGAAAAAAGGTAAAATCCTTTCGGCATAAAAGGAAAAATCTGGTACATTAAGATTATCAAGCAGCTTTGGTGCACTTATTGAAATATTAATTTCTTCTCTTTTGATTGCATTAATTGTGTGACTCATAAAAATAGTTTCATCTAATATGAGCGAAAATGTTAAAGGCTTACTCTCAACATTTGCAATGAGACTTAGCACAAAATTAAAAATATTTTCTCCAATTTTTAATTTATAGTAAAATGGATCATAGTCAATCAAATATGAAAATTCACCTTCATCTACAAAAAAATCAATCTTGCATTTTGAAAAAAAATTTCTATACAATTCAACAATATTTAATTCCCCTGTATAATACTCTAAACTGATACCAGTAATCTTACCCATATTATTCTAAAGTTTCAATATATTTAATACCCTTATTATCACAAAAATTCTTTACATGAGCAGGTATTTTGGTATTGGAAAATAACCAAAATTCATACCCATTTTTTGATGCATCTTTAACTTGTTTTCCCCCAATGGTCGAAGCCTCTAATGTCAATCCCATATTTTATGAATTTCCAATTCATCATCTTACTACAATTGTAAAAGTAAGAAAAAGTGTCAAGTGCCTAGCATTAAAAATTCCGGTGTTTTGTATCGCAGTTGGAAACTGCGACGATCGTGATATCGCAGCTTCAAATTAAAATATAAATTGACCGCACTCCATCCTCCCAGAAATGATATTTATATATCCAGAAATTCGCCCTTTAGATACGTTTTGGGCACAAAACACATTTTTTCATTTACCTTTAAAAACTCAAGCCAATCTATAAACAATTGCAATATCTCCTCTGTCGGGATGTATTGCAACTCGATTGGTGTAGTTATGTTCCAATTGCGTGATTCTACTCCAGTTTCATAGCTACCATGCAATTCATAATTATCAAAAGGCCTTGCGTTTTCACTTTGTATTTCCAAGGAAACATCTTCATTTGAAATTACAAATGTTGTCCTTTCTAAGGAAATAACCTTTTTAATTTCTGCAATAATAGATTCTATATAATCCGTTTTATAAAAATCCATTTTACTTGTAAATATTTGCCCAACTACGTCGAAATCAACGTACTTAAATTTTCTGATAAATTCATCTGTAGGATAAACTTTAACCTTTAACAATCCCGTTTTTGAAAACCAATTTATTTTCCATTGATATTCATGAATAAAATAATATTCTATTGTTTTCATTTAATTTATTTAAAGTGGTTGGTAATAAGCAGTAAAAATGTTATTGTTAAATGGAGGAGTTCTTACGATGTAAATTCTATTTCCCATTGAAGATTTGCCAAAATATTTATGATATGTAGATGATTTTTCTAAAAATTCGCCTATCATATTATCTCTTGCAGATTTTATTTCTTGCATAACAATTTCCTCACTCATCCAATCTGGAAAAAAAGTAGAGGGGTCTTCCTTTTTAAGATATTTCCCTGTTGCTTCATTCCATACTTCTACCTCTGCCTTATAAAATCCTTTTCCTAAATCTCTAATTTTACCAGGTAAGATTCTAGCGGTTCCGTCTCTAATTGCTGAAATATGGTGTACACCTCCTGCTTTACCTACACTATTTATTTCACCACTAAAGATACAAGTTAATCCTTTATCGCCAGAAGCGCCACCAGGTTTTCTTTTGGATCAATGCCAAATACTTTTGACATTTATCTCTTGCATTATCAGTTTCGTAATAGTATTTCTTATATTTTCGAAAATTATTTGATTCAAATGCACCTGGAAAAGTCTCAATTATCCATCTAAAATATTGAATGAAATTATCATCACTGAAGTCTGGGAATTTTTCAAAAGATTTGTATTCCCTATCCCTTCCTTCTATACTATTGTCAATTCCAAATAGAATTTCAGCATTTTCTAAATAATTGAAAATTTGAAACTCACGCTCTCCACCAGCCCAAGTATGCTCATATAATTGCAGCATAAACATGTCATTAATTAAAATCAAGGTAGTTGATTTATTAAACAAAAATGTCCTGAATCCAAAACCTTCATAAAGTCTTTTAAATTCAACATTTCTGATTAGGCTATACATATTTTTTTCTTGGACTACATTCATTTTAATTATTTTTATATAAACTATAGGTCATTTTATAAAATTTCTGGTAATACCCACTCTTTTATAGTTTGCCACTCATAGTTATTGATGTTTGATGGCTTGTAGTTATTCGAAATTAAGAACTTTAACTCTTTCCTAAATGTAGAAATTTTATAAACCCCAGCTTGTCTGTTATAAAGCTCTAATCTAATATGAGGTAATGTCGCCAACTCAATATCATCTCCAGCATTAATGGCTTTTGTAAGCCAAGGTTTATTTACTTCATTCCCCCGATGGTCGAAGCCTATGACTTCAATCCCATATTTTACGAATTTCCAATTCATCATCTTCTCACTATTGTAAAAGTAAGAAAATAAAGTAATTTTTGATTAACTGCTTTATGTCCGAACATTAATGGGAATATTAAAGTTAAGGTAAATATTTAAAAGGTGTCAAGTGTCTGGAATTAAAAATTACTAATGTTTTGCATCGCAGTTGCAAACAGCGAGGATCGTGTATGCATATCCATGTAAGAACTATGACCTAGATTCAATTCAGCCCTAGGAAAGAATCAAATACCCCCCCCAGCGCGTCAGCGACCGTAACGGCCTGCGTCAGCAGGGTCACGAAGGGACGGAACCCGTGAAGGCCGCGACCCTCCTCGCCTAGGAGGCGCGGAGGGGGACGCCAAGAAAAAAACTACCATATTATGTGTACAAAAAAAAGTGTATATTTGTGCTATAACCACCAAGTTTGATTCGCTATGAAAAGAAACGATTTTATGAGATATACGGCCCAACTGGGTTTCGTAGGTGTTTTGTTAAAGGATTTTCGTTGGGCAAAGGAAGCACCAAAATCTGAAATGCCGCTCATCGTTTCTACTTGGCATACGGGCATAAAGGCCAATAAGGCGGCTTGGGACGATCTCGCAAAGGGTGGAACGGCCATCGATGCGGTGGAGACTGCGGCCAAGGTGGAAGAAGCGGATCCAAACAATCAGTCAGTGGGGTTGGGCGGAAGACCCGATAGGGATGGACACGTTACGCTGGATGCTTGTATCATGGATCACAAGGGCCAGGCTGGGAGTGTGGCATTTTTGGAGGGAATAGTGCATCCAATTTCTGTGGCTAGAAGGGTCATGGAGAAAACGCCTCACGTTATTCTAGCGGGTGAAGGGGCGAAACAATTCGCTCTGGCGGAGGGTTTTGTTGAGACGGAATTACTCACAGAGAAATCCAAAAAAGAGTGGAAGGAATGGCTCAAAACGGCTCAATACAAGCCCGTTATAAACGTAGAAAGTCACGATACCATAGGAATACTGGCCTTGGATGCGCATGGACATCTAGCAGGAGCTTGTACGACTTCTGGGCTGGCATACAAGATGCACGGTAGGGTAGGAGACTCCCCGATCATCGGCGCAGGGCTTTTCGTCGATGGCGAGATTGGGGCTTGTACCTGTTCTGGACTGGGGGAGTTGGTGCTGAAAACGCTGGGTTCTTTTCTAGTGGTGGAGTTCATGCGTCAAGGCAAATCGCCCACACAAGCGTGCAAAAAAGCCATCGAGCGCATTGTTGCTAAGATACCGAATTATCGCGAGGCGCAGGTCGGTTTTGTGGCGATAGACAAGCACGGCAGACACGGTGCTTATGCGATACAACCAGGCTTTGAGTATGCGCTAAAAACAGCAACTCAAGAAATCATCATAAAATCCAAATCGTATCTATAAATGGGTGCAATAGAAAAATCAAATTTGCTTATCATCGACCCTTGTCCGCTGCTAGCGGATGCCTTGAAAATCGCTATCAAGCAGTCGGCCTTGTTGAGTTCAAGGATAGTGGATATTTTTGCGATATATTCTGCGGTCGATTTGGAGGCCTTTTTGGCCGAACATGAAATTGATATGATCATCATGGATCATTTGGTCGCGGGCAATGAAGAAGGGCGTCTTATCAAGTGGTTTCGACAGAAATTCGGTGCCATTAGGATCCTTGTTTTTAGCCATTATCCGAACCAACAAGATTTCAAAGATGCATTGAAAAATAGGGCGGATGGCTTCGCACTCAAAACCTCCACTTGGGAGGTATTCGAATCCTATATCGTTCGTGTATTGCAAGGAGAGATCGTGATGGGCGAGGGCGTTTCGATTGGTAATATAGGCAATCCAGCGACACCACCGACGTCCAACAATCCCAATACGCACCCCGACAAGCAATATATCAAAAATCAATTGACCAAGCGAGAAATCGAAATATTGCACTTACTTGCTGAGGCAAAATCTAACAAGGAAATAGGGAAAATGCTCTTTATTTCGGATAAAACCGTAGTGGTTCACCGAAAGAACATCATGCGCAAATTCAACGTAAATTCCATCTTGCAATTGATCAAATCGGCCAATGAAATAGGTCTGGTGGATATCTAATACAATGGGAGTCTTAAGCCAACACGCGTAGTTTTTCAGGCAGTATCGAGAGTTTTATGTGAGTGGGATGTCCTCGAACTTCCCCATCTATATGCATGGGCATAGCGTCCAAATTGTGCAAAATCACATCCGCCACTTGAAACACATTCATGCCATTGCGCAGACCTTCATCCCAAACCGTCGGCTTGATGGATTTGAATGCCAACTGGGCTATGATATCGGCAATCATCTTTGCATTCGAACAGTTGCTTGTGATGAGTAGATCCATCAGTCCGTCTGCGAGTTCCGCATGTGGCGTTAGTGAAAAGTTGTTTCCATATTGACGACTATTGGCGAATGACACTTGAAAGGCCGAGAACTCAACGGCTTTTTGATCGATTTCGATGGCAAAGCGACTCATTTTATCCTTCAACAACACGGGTGTTGCGATCTTTAAGTAGTTCAGAAAACCTCGTTTTCCACTCGATTCGAACCGCTCCGCGATGACTGCATCCAGGCCTACTCCCCCGAGATTAAAACACATCGCATCATTGACCCCGATGACGTCCAGCGGCCTCCATTTACCCTCTTTCACTCTAGCCATGAGCTTCGAAACAGATTGGTTCAGACCCAACGTTCTCGCCAAGCCATTGCCAGATCCAAAAGGCAATATGCCCATTATTTTCTCCGTTCCAGCTAGTGCACTAGCGGCTGCATTGATGGTGCCATCTCCACCGATGACGATATAAAATATTTCGTTACAGGCATCAATAGCTACACGAATTTCGTCTGGGTTTAGAGTGGTTTCTATAAAATTTGGTAAAATGCCTTCACGCTTACAAGCTGCTTCTAACTCGCCGATTATATGTCCTTTATCCTTTCCCCCAGATATGGGGTTTACCACAAAACAAATTCGATTCATTGGCAG
This sequence comes from Saprospiraceae bacterium, assembly GCA_016720635.1. Lineage (GTDB taxonomy): Bacteria > Bacteroidota > Bacteroidia > Chitinophagales > Saprospiraceae > JADKKF01. Next base: position 119,505 of record JADKKF010000004.1, on the reverse strand, counting down.
TAGATCATGTCGAAAAATACGTGAAAGCAGTCATCATAATAGTTATTTGGGCGTATCCCTCACTTCGCCTAGAGGTCTAGTTCGGGTCGGTGTATTTCGGAGTTCCGTCTCGTCTATGGACGAGACCGACTGCGTCGTCCTCCATCCACCTTACGCGCTCAGTAATGGCCTAGAGAGCTGCTGCGCCCCCTACGATCTCTGAAAGTTCCTTAGTGATGGCCTCTTGTCGAGCTTTGTTATAATTAATCCTTAAGTCTATCAATAAACCTTCAGCATTCTCTGTTGCCTTGTCCATGGCTGTCATTCTCGCACCATGCTCAGAAGCGATGGTATCGAGGACACATTTTTGAAATTGTGTTTGAAGGATATTTGGTATCAAAGTCTTGAGCAATTGTTCTTTCGATGGCTCAAAAATATAATCTGATTTGGTTTTAGAAGCGGTGGCTTCCAATCTCTTCACAGGCAAGAACTGCTCAGTCTCAGCGAATTGCATCGCAGCATTTTTGAATCGACCATAAGAAATGGTTACCAGATCGTATTTAGCAGCAACAAACTCATCCATAACTGATTGAGAAGCGATGGCTACGTTGTCAAAACTTGGATCATTATACGTCATTACGTAATCACTGATAATGGTACAATCCTTATATCTTTTTCTAAAAAAATCGTACCCTTTCTTTCCAATGCATAGGATGGTCAGTTTTCCATTTTTTCTCACTTCAGAAAGTTCAGAATCAATGGTGGCTACCGCTGACTTAATGATATTGGTATTGAAAGCTCCACACAGCCCTCGACTAGAAGTGACGACGACTACACAGGCAGTTTTGATTTCTCTTTGAACACCATAAGCGCCACCAGCATCTCCTTCAAGATTCGCCATGATATTCGAAAGTATCTGGCTTAACTTGACAGAATAAGGCCTCATTTGAACGATAGCATTCTGCGCCTTTCTAAGTTTGGCAGCAGAAACCATCTTCATCGCTTTGGTGATTTGCTGCGTGCCTATAACTGATTTTATTCTCTCGCGGACTTCTTTAAGATTGGCCATATATATTAGGTCAAAAGCGTTGGATTATAAAAAATATTTTATTTTATTTGAATTGTCCTACTAAATCCGCAGAGACTTTTTTCAAAACGTTGATATCGGCATCTTCCCACTTACCAGCTTTGAAATTAGCCAATACCTGAGGATGAGCCTTTTCCAATTCTAGTAAAAATGATTCTTCGAATGCCTTTACTTTCGAAACAGCGATATCTTTCAATAATCCATTGGTTCCTAGATAGATGATAGCAACTTGCTTCTCTACGGTCATAGGAGCGAACTGTGGTTGCTTAAGGATTTCCACGTTTTTCGCACCTTTGTCAAGGATGGCAGTTGTAGCCGCATCCAAGTCCGAACCGAATTTAGCGAATGCCTCTAATTCTCTATATTGAGCTTGGTCCAATTTTAAGGTACCAGCTACTTTTTTCATGGATTTGATTTGGGCATTTCCCCCTACACGAGATACCGAGATACCTACGTTGATAGCTGGCTTGATACCCGCGTTGAACAAGTTGGATTCTAGGAATATCTGTCCGTCTGTGATCGAAATCACGTTCGTAGGAATATAGGCAGAAACGTCACCCGCTTGAGTCTCGATGATGGGTAGCGCAGTCAAAGAACCTCCACCCTTAACGATACCAGCATTTTTCAAAGAATCAGGCAAATCGTTCATATTGTTCGCGATTTCATCATTGTTGATGATCTTAGCCGCTCTTTCTAACAAACGAGAGTGCAAATAGAATACGTCACCTGGATAAGCTTCACGTCCTGGAGGTCTTTTCAATAGCAAAGAAACCTCTCTATAAGCAACCGCTTGCTTTGATAAATCATCATAAATGATCAAAGCTGGACGACCCGTATCTCTGAAATATTCACCAATGGCACATCCGGCAAATGGTGCATAAAATTGCAATGGAGCTGGATCTGAAGCTGATGCAGAAACGATTACCGTATATGGCATTGCACCGTTATCATCCAATATTTTTGCTACTTGAGCCACTGTACTTGATTTTTGTCCAGATGCAACATAGATACAAAATACAGGCTCACCTCTATCATAAAATTCTCTTTGATTGATAATCGTATCAAGTGCGATAGCTGTTTTACCAGTCTGTCTATCTCCGATGATCAACTCTCTTTGTCCACGACCGATTGGAATCATGGCGTCGATGGCTTTGATACCAGTCTGAAGGGGCTCAGCAACTGGCTGACGATATATAACTGAAGGTGCTTTTCTCTCCAAAGGAAGCTCATATTTAGTTCCCTCTATTGGACCCTTACCATCGATAGGAATACCTAGTGGATTTACTACTCTACCAACCATTTTCTCACCGACTTCGATCGATGCGATTTTATTTAATCTTCTAACTTTAGAACCTTCTTTGATTTCTTCTCCAGGGCCTAACATTACCACCCCAACATTGTCTTGTTCTAAGTTTAGGGCAATTGCCTGAACACCATTCTCGAATTCTACCAACTCTCCAGCTTGAACTTTAGTCAAACCATAAACCCTAGCGATTCCGTCACCCGTTTGTAATACGGTACCTACTTCTTCTAGTTCGGCAGCTGTTTGCAATCCTGAAAGTTGTTGTTTTAAAATTGCTGAAATTTCTTCTGGCCTTACGTCAACCATATCCTGATTATTTTATTTTTATTTAAAATTATGCTTTAAAAGTCTTTCTCATTTTGTCCAAAGTGTATGCAATACTTGCATTATATTCTTGTTGATTGTATTCTAAAATAAATCCTCCGATAATGGCTGGATTTATGATAGAGCTTATTTCAATGGTTTTACCTGGCAATAGTTCGCCCAATTTTTTAGATATCTGAGCATTGATATCTGGAGTGGTAGCTTCCGCAGTTGTAACTTTAACTTGGATGATACCGTGATCTTTGCGATTGATATCTAGGACAGCGTTGGCAATTTCTCCCAATGTTTTCTCACGTCCTTTGTCGGTCATAAGTTCTAAGAACTTCATAGTCAAAGGGTTGATTTTTCCATCAAAAAGCGCTTTGAATATTTGTTTCTTTTTACTGGCGTGAACGATAGGAGAGTTCAGCATCAAAACCAAATCTTTATTTTTTACACACTCTGCGATATACTTCATGTCATCCACGATATTTTGACCCGTTGCATGTTCTTTGGCAAGGCCCATAATCGATTTGGCATATCGCTCTGCTACTTTTGAATTACTCATTTTGTGGATTAGTTCATTTTTATATCAGAAACCAATTGTTGTACGAATTGCATATGGTCAGCATTGGATTTTAGTTCTTTTTTGACCAATTTTTCTGCAATATCAACGGCAATTTTACCAGTTTGATTTTTTAATTCTACGATGGCTGCTTTTTTCTGGTTTTCGATTTCAGCAGTAGCGGTAGTTACTATTTTTTGAGCTTCTTCTATGGCTTTAACCTTGGCATCCTTGATGATGCTTTCTTTCATCTCTTTTGCCTCCTTTAGGATAGAAGCTTTTTCTTCTCTAGCCAGGGCCAAAAGCTGTTCGTTTTCGTTTTTCATTTTAGCCATTTCAAGCTTGATCGATTCAGCTTCATTAAGAGCATCAGCGATGGTTTTTTCTCTCTCTCCAAGCGCCTTAGCTATGGGTTTGAAAGCAAGTTTTCCAAGAACCAACCAAACGAACAAAAAGATAAGGGTCGTCCAAAAAAAGATTCCATAATCAGGAATGATAGGCGAAAAATCTGTTAAAAATATCATATTAAAAATACTCGATAATCAATTAAAAAAGAAGGAAATCAACCAACCAACCGTTGGCCAATTTCCTCAAATACGATTTTCTTTACTTCGCAATAAAAGAAATAACGATTGCGAAAAGTGCAGCACCTTCTACAAGGGCCGCCGCAATGATCATGTTAGTTCTGATATCAGCCAAAGCTTCTGGTTGTCTTGCTATTGCTTCCATAGCTTTACCACCAATTTGACCTACACCGATTCCAGCTCCGATAGCTGCTAATCCTGCTCCAATTGCTCCGTACATAATGTGTTTGTTTATAAATAGTTATTAAAAAAAAATTAATGATGGTCATCATGAGCATGTGTCTCCACTGCTGCTCCGATATATAACGACGTCAATAGTGCAAATATGAATGCTTGCAAAAACGCCACGAATAATTCTAAAAAGTTCATAGCAAAAACAAATGGCACCCCGATAGCTCCACCTGTTATCGCACCTCCCATTTCGGTTCCATTTTTACCCATGATAAAAATCAAACCTATCAAGCTCAATATAATGATGTGGCCTGCTGCGATATTTGCGAACAACCGCACCATCAAGGTAAATGGCTTGATGAAAATACCAGCTATTTCAATGGGTGTTAATAACAATTTTACAGCCCACGGAACTCCTGGCATCCACAAGATATGCATCCAGTAATCTTTCGTGCCATTAAGAGTCACAATAATAAAGGTAAACAAGGCCAAAACCATTGTGGTACCTATGTTCCCAGTTACATTGGCGCCTCCTGGAAAAAACGGTACGATACCTAGCAAATTGTTAAGTAATATGAAGAAAAATACTGAGCAAACAAATGGAAAAAACTTTTCCCATTTTTCTCCAATAGATGGCTTTACAACATCGTCTCTTAGGAAAACCAAAAAGACTTCGAAGAAATTTTGTGCACCATTTGGAGCAATATTCGATGATTTTTTATACTTACTTGCGACATACAAAAAGATGATACAAAGTATAAGCGCTGACAATAACATCGTGAAAACGTTCTTTGAGATAGAAAAGTCATACCAAGAAGTTTTTCCAATTAAAGTACTCGCTTTCTCCAATTCTATTTTTTCGCCATGGGCGACAGCGTATATCTTGTCACCTTCTCGTTCGGTATAATCTATATGTTCGATAGATCGTTGAGCTGGATTTAAAATTCTTCTAGCTACTCCATTGTCTAATACGAAGCCTTTAACTGCCTTATGGCCATGTTCGAATTCACTTGACATAAAGGCGTGCACACCTTCATCTTGAGTATAAAAAATACAAGGAAGGGGGATAGAAGTATGTCCGAATAAATGAAACTCATTGGAGTTGGATATGTGATCCATCATCATATCTGTGTAGGAAGTTTCCTTTTTGTGTGCTGTCACACCATGGGATTCACCTGCAGCTGGTGAGTGTTCATCAGCATGAGTTTCTCCTTCGTGGGTAGATTGGGTATGGTCGTCGGTTGTATGATTAGGTGTGGACGTGGCTACTTGTGCAGACAAATCGTTAACACCCCATACTCCGATATTGAGGCAAAAAAAGACAATTATAATATTCCTTAAATACAAACTCACAAGAAAATAATTTAATACGAGTACAAAAAGAGGCGCTGATTTTGTCATCAAAAGAGATACCTCCCTCAAAAACTTGCGCAAAGGTACAATTTGTATGACCAAAAATAAAATATTAAATAAAAATAATTATTAAAGAATTTTCCATTTTTCATTTTGCAATTTTATTTGGAGCATAGCCACATAAAATGAGATGATACGAAGGTTCTTCTAATTAGTGATGATATTCTTTGCAAATATTTTTTCTTTATATGTAATTAATTAATATTTTTTAGTATTAAAATCTACTCCAAATCACGTGGCCATGCGATCTAATTTTGAACTATTATTCATCAAAATATATGTTATGAAAAATTTATTTGTTGTAATGACGATGTGTTTAGCGAATTTTGGATTTGGGCAAATCTCTGAATTAGGTACTGTTAAATCAAGAACCATAACTCTTAAGCTGTTTGGTGGCAAAGAAATTTCTGGGAAGCTTTCCTTGCTTGGAGAGGATAAAATTTACATAAGAAAAGCCAGTAAATCCATAGTTGCAGTTAATGTTGAAGACGTCAATCGCATCAAAGTTAACACCAGTTGGATGAGTAAAACAGGAGGTGCATTTCTTGGCATGGGCTTAGGAATGATCCCTGCTATTATTTCCTTTACCAAGGACTCTTTGGATGGGTCAATTGTGGGTGCGATTACGCTACCTATTGGTATGATCATAGGCGGGTTTTTAGGAGCATGGATTGGCAAGGCTGATGAAGTGTTTGATATTCGGGGAAATAAAAATAGATATAATGAACAGACAAGGGCAATCAAAAAATTTACATTTGATGATTTTTAGAAGAATCTTTGTAGTTTGATGCAAAATAATGGAAAGTGAATGACCGACCAAACTTCGATAATGGCTATGTTTTCGTTTTTTATACATAAAAAAGGCCTTCATTGACAATATTAGGATTCAGTTGAATATCTTTGATAAAAAATAAATGGCTATAGCTTTTTATACAGTTTTTGTATAAAAAATCGTTTGCTTCAAAATTAAAATACATGAATATTAAAAGTTTGGAATCTAAATTTAATACTGTTGTATTTATCATAGTATTATTTAATTTTTTTAGTGGAAATATCAAAGCACAAAAGCCGATCGAGGTTTGGAAATGGAAGGACATGGAGCAGCATCTTGACAAGCAAAACGATACGGTCTATGTGGTAAATTTTTGGGCTACTTGGTGTCGTCCCTGTGTCAAGGAATTGCCGCATTTTATGAAGCTAAATGAGAAATATAAAAACAAGAAATTCAAGATGATCTTGGCTTCATTGGATGCTAAAAACATGATCAAGTCTAAGCTCGAACCATTCGTCCATATCAATCAAATAGGCATCGAAACCATTTTGCTCGATGAACCAAATTACAATCGCTGGATATCCAAAGTAGATAAATCCTGGGAAGGTTCTATACCAGCAACAGCGGTATGGCAGGGTGAAAATTGGATTTTTATTGAAGATTCTTTTGAACTTTATAGCGATTTGCAAAATATAATTGATAAATTTGAAATTCATTAAAATTTTAATATGAAAGGAATATTTTTAGCTTTGATTTTTATCGTCTCTACTTCAGTTTATGCTCAAATTGAAATGCCATTGACGAAAAATTCGGTGATGAAAAAAGATGGCACTTACGGTGATCAAAAAGGAAAACAGAGTCCCCCGCCAGCTGATGTCATGCCTCCCAATGAGCCAATTCCAGTGCTACAACATCAACCAGCGCAAGAAGGTAAAAATATACGCCCAACGGGAGAAGTAGAACCCGTACTCAAAATTGGAGATAAGATCATTACTTTCAGTCTAAAGAATGTCGATGGCAAAAATTATAATCTTTCGAATGCCAAAAAGAAAAAGGCTTATTGTATTATTTTTACTTGCAACCATTGCCCATTTTCAGTCAAATATGAAGATCGAATCATCGCCCTTCACAAAAAATACGGTTCAAAAGTGGAGTTCGTGGCTATAAATCCCAATGACCCTTCGATCGTAGAGGAAGATAGCTATGAGAATATGATCATTCGCGCTAAGGAGAAAAACTTTAAATTCCCTTATTTATTCGATGAAGGACAGTTTATAATGAAGGCTTATGGTGCGAGAAAACCCCACATATTTTCTTGTTTGACAAAGATTATAAATTGGCTTATATGGGAGGTATTGACGACAATTCGGATGATCCCGAAGCAGTGGACCACCCATACTTAGCGAATGCCATTGATGCTCTATTGAAGGGTCAAAAACCATATGTTAAGATAACCAAGGCTATCGGATGTTCTGTCAAAGTAAAGAAAAAGTCCTAAGGTAAAATCTCAATTCCATAACGGGCTAGGATTTGTGCGGCGGTTTCTTGGTTGATTTTGGTTTTAGAAAGTCTGTTAGATTCTAGTAGAAAGCTCAGATTGTGGGCTTTTGAGAAGTCGCACCGATTCAAATTACTATGGTCGAAAACGACGGATTGTAAGTCACATTCTTCAAATGAAAGTCCTTCCAATTCAGCTTCCGTGAAATCTACTTCCTTCAAGGATGTTTTCTCAAAGGTAGATTTTGTCATATTTAAAGTTGAAAACGAGGAATAGTCAACTATACAGGTCGCCATTTTAATGGAAAATAACATAGGATTAGCCTGCTCGAATTTAATACCCATCAAACGACAATTGTCGAAGGACACTTTTTTGAAGGAAGTTTTTTCGACATTGCAGAGACTTAAATCACATTCTATAAACGTGCATTGTTCGAATGATTTGGCACTCAAATCAAAAGAAGTCATAATGAATCCCTTAAACGTACACCCATCGAATACATCTCCTTCTGGAAAAACATTTTCTAATAAATTGCCATCAAATTCAAGATCGTCCACGTATATTTTAGAAGCCATATAATACTATTTTTTCCTTAAAATATCAAAAATTATTGCTCGGCATCAGATTGTAAATATTTTTTGTCCTCTTCTGTTGCAGAGGTTTTCCAATAGATTCGCCTATAATATTCCCACGTGTTGCGATCTGCGTGTAAAACCCCATTGTTGTATTGAAAAATTTGGAAAATATTCAAGCTTAAAAAATAAGTAAAAGCCGCGTAAACTAGTATTTTATATTTGCTATGAATCAAAAATTGAATAGCTGCCAGCATTGGAAGCATCATAACAGGGGTGCTTTGAGACAAGGCTCTAGCGCTGTATGAACCTCCATACCTCCATATCGCCCACGCTATAACAATCCAAATATTCAAGAATATGAAAGTTTTTACAGAAACGGAAAATTTCTTGTCTTTTATCAAGAATAATCCCCAAACCATCAGCCAGCAAAGTGGTGTATAGATAAGCCATCCTTTTTCTTCCCCAAACAACACGCGGAAATGTGGATTGAGAAAATGCCATTTGCTGCCTACGTCGAAGACCCATTGCCCAGTGCTGTATTTCCAATAAAAAAGCTGAATACTCAATATGGCAATAAATCCTAGCCCTGACCACAATACCAAGATTCTGTTTTCCCACCAATATCTCCAAAAATTCCCCTTTTGATAATTCCAAAGCATAGGGATGACAAAAATGATGGCCTCTGTCGGACGACAAATCGTAGCTGCTCCTACGGTTAATCCCAATAGGATGCTTTTTAAGATGGTCTTTTCCCGATGCCAAGTATCGCTTAGGATTACGATATAAACGTATAAGGGAAAAATCCAAGCGTGGCTTTGTGCAGAGTCAACGGAGATATATTGAAAAATATTCGTCCCAAGTATTCCCAAAAGCAATCCAATACCAACTGTCAAATCATCATAATATTGTAACAAAAATCTTCGAAAGTAAATCAGCGACAAGAATACCCAAAGTACTGCGCCATAGCCTATTCCAGCTTGGTATATCTGTGAAAAACCATCGGCTTCGCCCAGACTCAATGCTAAAAAATGGGAGATTAAGAAAAAAGGCATTTGAAGGATTGCAACCCCTATAAAGTATTTACCCGTGTAATATCCATTTTCGGTTTTCATGAATTGGTAAAAATTGCCAGCCTCTCCTTGCAATTGGTATTTGTTTTCTATGCTAGGATAAAACTTCAACTCTCTTAAATCTTTATAGATAAATGTCGCGGGCAGATACATATAATATCCCAAAGCATCCCAAGTTGTAATCTTCATGGGCAAAGTATCCGCGGGTTTTTGTTGGACATATCGCATGGCAAACAGGGCTACACCGACCAATATCAATGAATAAAATGAAATCCTATGGTTTGATCTCATACTAAAGATTTGATTTCTAAAAGCGTAAAGTTAAATATTCCTGCTAGAATTATTTTTATTAAGATTGATGGCGTCCCTGCGGATCAACGTAATACTTGCATATTTTATTTTTTTTGAAAAAAAAGGTTGAAAAAGTTGAAGTCAGGGAAGGAACTTTTCAAATTTCACTTTAATTTATTACTTGAAAAATTTCAAAAAGCAATACAAAATATTTTTGTCAGTTCTTAATACAGTTATACATTATAAGTATCTTTGTACAAATAGTCATGAGAAACTTTTCTCAAAAGTTGTCAAAAATAATTTTTGAGGTTTGTTTTTGTTATTCCGTTAAATAAACGATATATGGCAGTAATAGAGCTTAAGAACCAAGTAAGAGAACGTATAGATTCAGTAACTGATGAGTATTTATTAGAAGAAATTCTTAATTTAATAGATTTTGAATCTAATAAGGAAGGAGTTTTTAATATTCCAGAAGATCATCTTAAAGAATTGGAAATAGGCTTAAATCAAATGAAAAATGGAGAGACAATATCGAACGAAGATGTGGATGTAAAAATTCAAAAATGGCTCTCAAAATAGTCTGGACAAGAAATGCCTTAGAACATTTAGAGGAAATTCTAAAATATCGGGAAGACAGAAACGGGGCGTAATCCAAAATTTTTAAAAAAGTTTGAAGTCTAATACATCATCAAGGAATATTCACCCATGACCCCACAAAATACCCTTCCACAAGAAATAGAATCATACCACCGGCAATTGGATTCCGAAGAAAAAGCTGTATGCAGCCTGTTGGCGGGGACTATTTCTAGAGAGTTGGCAGAGGCAGAAGGTAAGCTATGGCATGCGCATCCCGTTTGGTTTATCGAGGGAAACCCTATCGTGGGGTATAGTCGCCAGAAGGGAGGGATAAGGCTCATGTTTTGGAGCGGGGCGGATTTTGACGAAGAGGGGCTGAATGTGCGGGGAAAAAAATTCAAGGATGCTTCGGTTTTTTACCAAAGCTTTGAGCAAATGGACGAAACGGATTTGGTCAGGTGGCTGGAAAAATCTCGTAATATCCAATGGGATTATAAAAATATCGTCAAGCGAAAAGGCCAGCTTTTGCGATTAAAATAAAAGATATATCTGATTCCTGGCAGAAAGCGGAGCCTAAGCTTTTCTCACGAATTCTGATTTCAAATACATGGCGCCGATGCCATCTATTTTGCAAGAAATATTGTGTCCATCGACTGCCTCAATCAATCGAATATTGCGGACTTTGGTTCCAACTTTTACGCCTGATGTAGATCCTTTGACTTTTAGGTCTTTGATTACTATGACTGAATCGCCTGTTACTAGGACATTGCCATTCGAGTCGAGTACTTGGACATTCTCATCGGTTGCTTCAGCGGATTCAGCATTGGCATCCCACTCATGGAAACACTCAGCACACACCCACATTTCACCGTCTTGGTAAACATTTTCTGATTTGCACTGGGGACATCGAGGATCTGAACTCATTTTTTAACTTTTTTATTTTTTAAATAAAAGGAATACAAAGGTGGTGATTTCTTTGGTAAAAGTTTGGCTTTTGGATATAAAATTCCAAATTAGAACCTTAGACAAATTAAAAGTCCTTTGCTAAAGCCTTGATAATAAAGCATTTGTATTTTTAAGTTCAATATTGTGAGGGAAATTAGGATCAATCCAGCTATCTTTGTAAAACCAAGTACAATATTATGGAAATTACAAAGGATCAAATCCTTGAGGTATTAAAGCAAGTCACAGACCCAAGGACCGGTCACAACATCATCGAATCAAAAACTTTAGAAAGCATCGACATCCAACAAGGTAAAGTATTTTTACTGCTCAATACCCGAGGTGTAGATGCCCAGATATTAAGTTCTATTAATTTTCAATGTGTATCCGCGATAGAAGACGCTTTTCCAAAATTAATCGTTGAAATCAGGAAAAACGAGGTACCGAGGCCCATCAGTATTTTACCACAAGTGAAAAATTGTATCGCCATAGGCAGTGGCAAAGGGGGCGTTGGAAAATCTACGGTCACGGCCAATCTAGCTTGTGCCTTGGCCATGCAAGGATATAAGGTTGGTCTGATAGATGCGGATCTTTATGGACCTTCGATCCCTACGATGTTTGGCGTAGAAAAAATGCGCCCAGCCATCGATGACAGGTCTGGAAAGCCCATGTTGGTGCCGATACAAAAGCACGGCGTTTACCTCATGTCCATAGGTTTTGTCATCAATCCAGAACAAGCCGTCATCCTCAGAGGTCCAAGACTTTCTGGAATAATAAAGCAATTCTTGCAAGATACGGTCTGGCCACCGCTGGATTTTCTATTGTTTGATTTACCGCCAGGTACTGGGGATATCCAGTTGACATTGGTACAGACATTGCCCATTCAGGGAGCCATTATCGTATCTACCCCTCAAAAAGTCTCTTGTATCGATGCACTAAAGGCCGTCAATATGTTCAAAATGCAATCAATAGACGTGCCTGTGCTTGGAGTTGTGGAGAATATGTCGTGGTTTAGCCCAACGGACGCCATGGATAAGAAATACTTGATTTTTGGAGAAGGCGGTGTAGAAGCCTTGGCTAAGGAGGAGGATTTGCCATTTCTTGGAAAAATACCCCTCGTAATGAGTGCTGGAATTTCCTCTGATACCGGCAACCCAGAGGTACTCACAAATGAATCTTTCAGGCGAGAGTATATCGAACCAATAGCTTTGAAAATCACCCATTCATTCGCTAATTCTTAATAAAAATATGTTACAGAAACTTGTATTTTTTCTAAGTATAACCTTCCTATGGACACAGTGTACTTCTGAAAAAAAAGGCAATAACACAACCAATAAACTTCAAAACGATTTGACAATGGATCATCACAGCTTTGGCAAACCCAACGAAATCGCCACCAAACACCTAGCATTGGATTTGGAAGTTGATTTTTCTTCCCAAAAAATTAAGGGAAAAGTCAGCTTAACCCTTGAAAATCACGGTTTTACAACTTTGCATTTGGACACAAGAAATCTTAATATCCAAAAAGTTACATTGGGTGATAAGGAGGAAAAAACAAAATTTACTTTAGGAGATACGATCCCATATCTAGGACAGGATTTGGCAATAGAGGTAAAGCCTGAAACCAATTTGGTCCACGTATATTATGAAACTACGGCAGGTGCAGACGCCCTTCAATGGCTTTCTGCTGCCCAAACTTCTGGTAAGAGCCTTCCGTATTTGTTCACCCAAGGCCAAGCCATTTTGACTAGAACTTGGATTCCGTGTCAAGACAGCCCGGGCAATAGAATCACCTATTCTGCGCGTGTAAAAGTACCCAAAGAGCTGATGGTGGTTATGTCCGCGGACAATCCACAGGCAAAGAACAATACAGGGATTTATACCTTTGAGATGAAACAGCCGATACCTCCGTATTTGATCGCTATGACCGTTGGTAACCTCGCATTCAAGTCGCTAGGGGAGAGGACGGGTGTATATGCTGAGCCAGAGATGTTGGAGAAATCTGCGTACGAATTCGTGGATATGGAAAAAATGCTCATCGCTGCGGAAAATTTGTATGGGAAATACCTTTGGGGACGATATGATGTCATCGTATTGCCGCCAAGTTTTCCTTTTGGTGGGATGGAAAATCCAAAACTTACCTTCGCTACGCCTACGATTATCACAGGAGATAGATCATTAACTTCATTAGTGGCTCATGAGTTGGCACATTCCTGGTCTGGAAATTTGGTCACCAACGCTACTTGGAACGATTTCTGGCTCAACGAAGGATTCACGGTGTATTTTGAGCGAAGGATCATGGAAAGTCTCTACGGAGCGGACTATGCCGAGATGCTCGCTTTGCTTGGGTACCAAGATCTGAAAGCCACCATAGAAAGCCTAGGACAAGACAGCGCAGATACGCACCTATTCCTAGCATTGAAGGGTCGTGACGCAGACGATGGGATGAATGATATCGCCTACGAAAAAGGATATTTGATGCTTAGGACGATCGAAAGCATCATTGGCAGGAGCAAATTTGACGCATTTTTGAAGGAATATTTCCACAGCCACGCCTTCCAATCCATTGATACCAAGACATTTATCGATTATTTTTATAGTAAAATTCCAAAAGCTACTTTGGGCGATTTTACCTTAGAAGCGTGGATTTATGCCCCAGGAATACCAGCTGGACATTATGAGAATAACTCTAAGAAATTTGCCCTGATTGATAAAAAAGTGGAGGCCTTTATCAAAAATGACGATATCCGCAAATGGGATACCAAATCTTGGACCACGCACGAATGGTTGCATTTTATTAGAAATCTGCCTAAGGATTTGGATCAAGAAAAAATGAAAAATTTGGATCTCGTGTTCAACTTTTCGGATAGTGGAAATGCCGAGATACTCGACGTGTGGTTTGAACTAGCCATTTACAATGGATATATCCACAGCATAGAGGATAAACTGGAGGCGTTTTTGGTGTCGGTGGGAAGGCGAAAGTTCTTGACTCCGCTATACAAAGGACTTAAAGAAACCAATCAATTGGAATTGGCGAAAAAAATATACAATAAGGCTCGGCCAAATTATCACTCAGTCGCAACCCATACGATGGATGAGTTGTTAGGTTACAAGTAACATAAGCACAGTCAGCCCGTGAGGGGTAGTAGTGATTCCGCCTCGTCCAAACCTTTGGAAGAGCGGAAGTCTCCTCCTGAAAAGTGAGGAGACCGAAACGAAGTGGAGTCACGAATGACCCGACCCGAACTCGGTCGCAAGACGAGAGAGGGACACGGCCAAAATTTATTTTATTTATCAAAAAAATTTAAGAGAAATGTACCATTTTATCACATTATTAATCTTTATCACCATGATTGGAAATCCCAAAACTGTCTTCGATTATACCGTAAAAGACTTGGCTGGAAAGGAAACGACGCTGGCAGAACACAAGGGAAAAGTCATCATGATCGTGAATACAGCGTCCGAATGTGGGCTTACACCACAGCTGGGTGGACTCGAAAAATTGTACCAAAAATATAAGTCTAGAGGCTTTGTCATCATCGGTTTTCCTTCGAATGAATTCCTATTCCAAGAGCCGCTGAATGGGCAAGAAATAGCCCAGTTTTGTAGCAAAAATTATGGCGTAACTTTCCCTATCATGGGCAAGACCACCGTCAAAGGTGGAGACCAAACCCCGCTGTACCAATACCTCACCAAAAAGGAGCAAAATGGCGTCGTGGATCAAGAGCCCACTTGGAATTTTCACAAGTATATGGTGGATAAAAATGGTCATGTAGTGGCGGAATTCTCACCAAAAACCGAACCTGAATCCAAAGATATCACGGAGAAAATTGAAGAAATGTTGGGAAAATAATTCCTAGCTTACTTATACTTTTTGTTTTTCTTCGAGGATTCTTTGCCGACGAATCTCTCTATTGACGGCGATGCTGGCATTCAATTCGAAGCCCAGCAGTAGGATGAAGGAATTGATCTGAATCCAAATCATCACGACGATCAGAGCTCCGATGGAGCCATAGACCTTGTTGTAAGTGCCGAAATTATTGACAAAATAGGAGAATCCGATCGATGAACAAATCGAGAAAAAGGTAGCCAAAGCCGCTCCTGGTGTGACGTAAGGTAGCTTGCGCTTTGTAGGGATGGCATAGCGATATATGGTGGTGATGACTGCGTAGAACAGCGATACCACTACCACCCACTTCAAGACGTGAAAAAATACGCGCGAAAAGGTATTCAGGGCAAGCCACTTGAACAGCGTTCCAAAGATCAAATTGCTGAGGATGATGAACAATGCCGAGCCAATCACAAGGATTGCCAATAGGAAGGTCATGCGAATCGCAATCACCCTTTTTTCTACTCCTGTGCGCTTCTTGAAGGTGTCGTCATAGGTCTTTTCGAATCCTCGCATGAGCGCCATCATCCCGTTGGAAGCAAAATATACCGCCATGATAAAACCCACTGAGAGCAAGCCTCCACGCTTCTTCTTAGTGAGATCGGTGATTATTTCTTTGAGAAAATTGGTTGCATTGTTAGGCAGAAAATCGTTCAAATACCCGTTGATGATATCGTCTAAATTGGATATTGGGAGCAAGGGAACCAAGGTAAACAAAAAGATGATCGTCGGGAATAAGGATAGCATAAAACTGAATGCCACACTGTTGGCCCTCGTCGTGATATCGTCTCGCTTGATTTCTTTCCAAATGAATCCCACGACCGTATAGAGCGAAAGCCTAGCAAATCCCGGCAAGGTGGTTTTTTGCGACCACTTGATTACCCACCTATAAAGGTTGGTGCCGTGCCAATATTCTAGGATTCTATTGCTCATGAAAAAATTGCTGTACGGCTTCTATCAAAAATTCGGGCGTGTGGATGCGCTTCATCGTTACAGAATCTACAAAACAGAGCTTTACTTTGGCTTTGGTAAGGAGCTCATTCTTTTCATTGAATATTTCGAATTCATACTTGAAATCCTTGACTGGCAGCTCTGTCAAAACTGTCTTTACCGTCAACAAATCGTCGTAATACGCGGGTCGATAGTAGTGCACTTCCATTGACATCACAGGCATTATGACCTTGTGGATATCCTCTAAGTCCTTGTAAGTCAAGCCGATAGATCGAATCATCTCGACTCTTGCGACTTCGAGATACTCTGCATAGTGACCGTAATACAAATACCCCATCTTGTCAGTTTCGCCATAACGAACTCTAATTTGTGTTTCGTGATTCCACATAGTTTTTGTATTTTGGTTAAGAAAGTTTGGACAAATACATCTGAATCGAATTCTGTAAACCGTAGTAAATCGCATCGCAAATCAAGGCATGGCCGATGGATACTTCTAGCAAATCTACCACGTTTTCGCGATAAAATTTCAAATTTTTGAGATTGAGGTCATGGCCCGCATTGAGTCCAAGTCCTAGAGTTGCTGCCGCTTGTGAAGCAAGTGCGTGTGGCGCCACCGCATCATAAGGATCGTGCTCGAAGTCATGTGCAAATTTTCCCGTATAGAGCTCTATCCGATCGGTGCCAATACGCGCCGCGTAGTCCACCATTTCTTCCTCAGGATTGAGGAATAACGACACCCGAATCCCAGCAGATTTGAGGCGACCTACGACGTCTTGCAAAAAGCCAAATTGCCCCTTGGTATCCCAGCCAGTGTCACTCGTCAGCACTCCTGGCGGATCAGGTACGAGGGTGCATTGATGCGGTTTTACAGCCATGACTGTCTTCAGAAATCGCTCGTCTGGGTACCCTTCGATATTAAATTCGGTCGTATTTTGATCCCTCAAAGGTTGCAAATCGCTGTATCTCACATGCCTTTCGTCGGGGCGAGGATGCACCGTAATCCCCTGCGCACCCCACAGCTCGCAGTCCTTGGCGACGGTCAGCAGATTGGGCATATTTCCGAGCCTAGAATTGCGTATCAACGCCACTTTGTTTATGTTTACGCTGAGTTTTGTCATCGTGTGCTGCTTTTATTATTTAAGAATTATCCTTGCAAAATTACCGATTTTATTTGGATTTTTTAGGATAGCGTGCCCTTCCATCGCCACGAGGGCGATATCAGGTCGGGTGTTGCGTGGGTTCCGTCTCTATCCGTCAGGACGGATAGAGACTCTCGTCACTTGACAGTGCCGAGACCACTCCACCCCCTCACGCGCTGGGGGGGATTTTCGAGCATAGAATTTAAATTTGAATACAATATTCCTCCATTATATTAACTTTACGTCTTATAACCAAAATTAATCGATGACTTCGACGTCACTGACATTGCCCAAAATATCATATACCAAGGATTTTTTATATCTCTTGGTCATTTTCTTCGCCTTTATCCTCTTGGGTTCGGGGCTAAGCTGGGCTATTCAGCACTATTTTGGGATCGATGTGAATTATTATGAATCAACATTGGGACAAGTAGATTTATTTCAAAGAATGGGGTGGAGATGCCTCCTCCTTGTCAATCATTTGTTCTTTTTTGTATTGCCTTCAGCTTTCTTTTTTGCTTATTATCTTCGCAAAGATCCAGACATTTTACGATGGAAACAGCTGCCTTCTGTTAAGGTTATAATACTGATATTGGGGTTGGTTCTGGGGTCATATGGGATCGTAGCAGCCTTGGCTTATATCAACGAGTTGTTCCCTTTGCCAAGTTATTTGCAAGCAATGGAGGACCAAACCCAAAAATTGATAGGCATCATTCTGACATGCGAGTATTTCTATGAATTTTTGTTCAATCTGGTATTAGTCGCCATCATCCCCGCTATAGGCGAGGAATTATTTTTCAGGGGAATCATCCAGTCCTATATCAAATCATTTTTGAATCCGTTGTGGGCGATTGTAGTTACTGCCCTGATTTTTAGTGCGGCACATGGACAGTTCGAGGGATTCTTGCCAAGGTTTTTTCTAGGGCTTTTGCTAGGTTGGTTGTTTCAGCGCAGTGGCTCGATCACCTTGCCTATTCTGACGCATTGTATCTTTAATGGGATTCAAGTCGTCATTCAATATACAACACAAGCACCCATAGATCAAGAACCATGGGATGCTTTGCCGTATTATCAAATATTGGGAAGTGGCGTTTTATTTGCCATTCCTTTTTTCTACTGTGTTTACTTGCTCAATCATGAATATTTGACCACTGAATCCACTAAACATCGCCTAGAAGATCTAAATGACCAATTTCCAACAACGTAGTGTTACGGGCTTTATATTTGCAGGGACCATTTTGACGTGCAGTCACTATGGCGGCATACCTCTTTTGGTGATGTTGGCCATCGTCGTGATCATGTGCCTTTATGAATGGACTCAAATCATTTTCAAGCTGGATGGAAGGGAAGCAAATATCCCTATGCCTTTTGTGATTTCATTCGTGGGGCTTTGTCTTTTTTTCTTTTATGATTTTTACAAAGAACAGATCGATGACGATATTATTCGGTATTTGATGCTGGGATATTTCGGTTATTTTTTGTTTTTTATGTTTAAGATTTTTCCATTGATTAAAAATATTCCTTTCAATATTTTATTGGGTTTTGTGTATATCATAACGCCCACAGCGGCTGCATTGAAGATTGGAACAGACCTTATGTGGCTATTGCCCTTTTTGTGGTGCAGCGATACAGGAGCTTATTTTGTTGGGAAATACTTCGGCTCAACCCCGCTTTTGCCAGCAGTTTCACCAAAAAAGACTGTAGAGGGGCTTTTGGGTGGCTTTATAACTTGCTTACTTTATGCAGCTATCCTTATGCATTTTAAGATAATTGAATTGCCTATAACAGGCTTATGTCTGTCACTTGCAGCGGCTGGGCTGGGGACTTTGGGAGACTTGTCCGAATCGCTCGTCAAGAGACAAGCAAAAATTAAAGATAGCAGTCATTTTTTACCAGGACATGGAGGATTTTTGGATAGGTTCGATTCTTTTCTATTTTTTGTTCCAGCGGCTTATTTTATATTGAAGCACCTGCATTAAATAAAAATACCAAAACCTTGTTTAATCTCAGTATTTATGCTGTCGATTGAAAGCCTTTTTTTACTTTTGCACACGACATGAAACTCAAGAGCCTAGAGATTAAAGGATTTAAAAGTTTTGCTCAGGATACTGTTTTGTATTTTTCTGAGCCTGTGATAGGTATAGTTGGTCCCAACGGTAGTGGAAAGAGCAATATCGTAGATGCCATTCGGTGGGTACTGGGTGAACAATCCAACCGAGAGTTGCGCCTTGATCAGATGGCAAATGTCCTATTCAATGGTACCAAAAGCAAAAAATCTTCTGGTCTTGCACAAGTGACTTTGACCTTTGAGAATGATAAAAATATCCTGCCTACCGATTATGCCAATGTAAGCATCTCGAGGCTTCTGTATCGCAGCGGGGAAAGCGAATACCGCCTTAATGGGGTAGCGTGCAGGCTCAAAGACATCAACAATCTATTGATGGATACGGGCATCAGTTCCGAAAGTTATGCCATCATCGCCCTAGGTATGGTCGATGATATCCTCCTCGACAAAGAGAATAGCCGACGACGTATGATCGAACAAGCGGCTGGTATATCTAAGTATAAGATCAGAAAGCGAGAGACGCTGACCAAATTAAAGGCTACGGCGGAGGATTTAGATCGTGTAGAGGATTTGCTCCACGAAATAAATAAAAACCTTGAGGAACTAGAAAAACAAGCCAAAAGAACCCAAAAATATCTTGATTTAAAACTCAAGTACAAGACCGACAGCATAGCACTTGCTACCTTGAAAATTTTCCAACACAAAACTGAATACAAGGAAATAGAAAGGCAAATAGCTGAAAAACAAGTCGCTTACACCGCCAATGAAGCCAGCATACATACGGCAGAGGCCCAAATTTCAAAAATTAAAAAAGCCCACCTAGACGAAGAAAAATTAGTGAATGAAAAGCAAAAAGAACTCGGCACCTTTTTGCAGGATCTTCGCACTCAAGAAAACGACAAAAAAATTGCAGAACAGCGCAGGTCTTACCTCCAATCTTCTGAATCCAATTGGCATCAAGAGGTCGAAAAATCCAAACAGCGAATCGCCCAACTTCAAAAAGGGTTGGAGAATTGGCTTCAGGAACTTCCAGATGCACAAGCACTAGAAAACACACTCAGCATTGAATTGGCCGAAGTGGAAGCCACCATGAAGTCCAGTTCTGAACAAAATCTCGAAGTAAAGGCCAAATACAAATCTTTGCTGGATCAAGTGAGCATATTTGAAGCTAAGAAAAATGAATTTGAAAAGCAAATCGCAGTTGCACAGCATCAGAATCTCCTGCTGAATGAAGAACTTTCACGTACAAAATCGGAGTTTGACACAATGAAAGAAGAAATAGCAGCCATAAAAATTCAACATACACAGCTAAAGGCTACTGTGGAAAATCTGACCTTGGAGTCTGAAAAAATCCAAGCCACAGAGCTTGAAAGACAGGACGATATCCAAAAGTCTCAGTCCGTCATAAAACAACTTAACGAACAAATCCAAGACATCCAACGCAAGATGGATGCCCTGCAAAATGAATACAACCTTACCAAAAGCATGGTGGAGAATCTCGAGGGATTTCCTGAGTCCATCCGCTACCTGAGCAAAAATACAACGTGGAAGACCCAGGCTCCACTATTGAGCGATCTCATCTATGCCAGCGAACCCTACAAGATCATCATCGAGGCCTATCTAGAATCATACCTGAATTATTATGTGGTCGAAACTTGGCAGGATGCTCAGTCAGCGATAAAATTGCTCACCGAAGCCCAAAAGGGCCGAGCCAATTTCTTTGTCATGGAGGCCCTAGAAGATTTTCACTTTACCCCGAAAATCCTCCCTCATTTGACACCTGCATTGGAGATCGTGCAGATAGATCCTGCGTATCACAAAGTAGCCCAATTCTTACTACACGATGTCTATATCAATGAATCCAAATCCAACAATGTTGAAACTCAATTAGACGATATTCAAGTCATTCATTTGCACCAAGGCATCATACAGCGGAGATACAGCAGCCATGGAGGCTCTGTGGGCCTTTTCGAAGGAAAAAAATTGGGTCGCAAAAAGAATCTAGAAATCCTCGACCAGTCCATCAAAGGACACCAAAAAGAGCGAGAGCAGCGTATCGTATTGTTGCGAAAAGAGAATGAAGCCCTTAAATCCCTAGAGTCAAAATCTCAAACCGCTGAGCTAGCTCGAATCACCCAAGCACTGAATCGCTCTCAGCACGAACTCGCAGGAATGGAGGCAAAACAACATTCCATCCTTCAATTCTCTGAAAATAATCAAAAGCGAGAAGCGGAAATCATCGAAGCCATCGCTACCAATACCCAAGCCATCCAGTCCATGCAATCAGAGCTCGCCATCACGGTAGAGTCTCTTGGGTTGCGCAAGAAAGAAGCCGTCGAACAAGAGGCCATCACCCGCGATCAACAAGAAGAAATAAGCCAAAAATCCAATCTTTTCAACCAAAAGAAAATTGCTTTCATCCAGCAGCAAAATAGAGTCTCCGCGCTCCAAAAAGAAAAGGAGTTCGCTGAAAGACAAATACAAGAAATCTCCAAAACCGAGCAAGAAGTCTCGCTCCGAATCGCCAACAATACCAAAGATATAGTGCGATTGACTGCCGAAATATCCAATTTTGAGACCGTCATTGCACAACATTATGAAACCAAAAAAAATATAGAACAAGGACTGACCCAAGTAGAGTCGCAATATTTTCAAAAAAAGGAAGAAATCATCAACCTAGAAAATAACCTCCACCTGCTATTCAAAAGCCAAAGCACCCAGCAAGGAGAACTTCAAAAACTCAAAGACAGCTTCAACGAAACCAAGCACGCCATCCAGTCCATCGCCGATCGAGTTCAAGTAGAGTTTAATATTTCCATCAATGATCTGATCAATAATCCAGTCGATTTTGACGCTACGGAGTTGGACAGATTGACCTTAGAAGTCTTTAAACAGCGCAATCGCATCGAGAATTTCGGAGAGGTAAATCCCATGGCCGTTGATACCTACGAGGAGATGAAAACGCGTTACGACACCATCAACGAACAGAAAAACGATATCCTTACAGCCAAGGACAACCTCAGTTCGACCATCAAAGAGATTGAAAAGACCGCCACAGAGCAGTTTATGGACGCCTTTGAGAAGATCCGAGACAATTTTATTAAGGTTTTCCGAAGCCTTTTTACCAACGACGATACCTGTGATTTGATCCTCGAAGATCCAAGTTCTCCGCTTGAGACGGGCATCCAGATCATCGCCAAGCCCAAGGGCAAACGCCCCCAATCTTTGAACCAATTGAGCGGTGGAGAGAAGACCCTTACCGCCACGGCATTGCTTTTTTCGCTTTATTTGCTCAAGCCAGCGCCATTCTGCATTTTCGACGAAGTGGACGCACCGCTTGACGACGCCAATATCGAGAAGTTCAACCGCATCATCAAGGAGTTTTCCAAGGACAGCCAGTTCATCGTCGTGACTCACAACAAATCCACGATGGCAGCCGTCGATATCATCTACGGGGTCTATATGGATGAGCCCGGTGTGAGCTCGGTGAGTGCTGTGGACTTCAGGCATTTCGAACACCAAGGCCTGTCCAAGATTTAACCTAAAAATACGTTTTAAAAGCGATTTATTTTGGGCATCTCCCTCACACGTCAAGAAGACGAGTTAGGGCCACGCTCTTCATGGGTTCGCGAGCTCCGTCTCTTCGAGACTCACACCTCGATACGAGGTGTGACCATTCCGATCGTTGACGCGCTGGGATTTTTCATAGAAACCAAAGATAATAGGAAATAAATTCTTGCTAGTTTCTTCCATTGTATCGGGATTTTATTCCTGAATTATAAAATAAAATATAGTATTTAAATGTAATTTCAAAATATAATGCGATATATTGTGTTACAAATAAAATTCACATCGAACATTAATTATTGAAAAGTTGATGTTTAATTGCTCATTTTTCGTGAATACCATCTATATTTGCGCCTCACCTCAGGATTAAGTAAAACCAAATGAATTTTTACTTAAATTTGAATTATTTATTTTAGTGATTTTGAAGTCAATTATTGTTTTCTCATTAGGGTTTTTACTATTGGTCGTCAACCCTTTTGAAGGTTTTAGTCAAGCTAGTTCTCAAAAAGTAGAGAAACAAAAATTAGGCTAAAACCATATTCTTTTTCTATAAAACTTACTCCTACTGCTTTACTAGGTATTTACACACCGATGTACCAAGTGGGTATTGAGCATAGTTTTACAAAATACTGGAAGGCAATCTATGAATTTGGATATAATGCGGCATTCATTCCTGGTATTTTTAAGAAATTGAATCAAAATCGAGAGTCTTTCAAAGCCAAAGTAGGCATTAGACATTTTTCTAAAAAAATGACCAAATGGTATAATTACTCCTCTTACCAAGTTTATTACAAGCGCAGTCAATTTGATGACGAGAGCAGCTTTCTTATTTCGACAGGGGTTAATAAAATATTTGATTATACGGTTGTGACACAGTCGATTGGTATCACTTATGGGCAAGGTCGGAAATTTTCAATATTCAAATACGGAAGCATCGAATTAGAATGGCAATTGGGTGCAGCCTTGGTATACAAGAGACATGATAATTTGGACGCTCAAGCACTCGAACCTTACAATAAGAATTTTCTTACCAAACCTGGATATTTAGTGCTTCCTGCTGGCGCATTGATCGGGCGGTTTTGCTTTGATTTCTAAGCATTATTCTTCAAAAAGTTTGCTGCCTATTCGGACATGCGTAGCTCCACAGGCCAGTGCTATCGGGTAGTCTGCACTCATTCCCATAGACAATATTTCGAAACAATGTCCATCCTTCGTATTGATGCCATCATACAGACTCTTTAAAGCAACAAATTGGCACTTGATAAGCGATTCATCCTCAGTCAGAATTGCCATTCCCATCAGTCCTTTTATGCGCACATGACGAAGATCCAACGGCTTTATCTTTTCCCAATTTTCAAGAAAATTCTCCAGCGAAAATCCATGCTTCTGTGGTTCTTCGGATATATTCACCTGCAACAATACATTTTGGATACAACCCTTTTGTTGGCATGCCTCATCGACTTTTTGGAGCAATTCTATGTTATCGATGCCATGCATCAACGCCACTTCTCCAACGATCATTTTTACCTTGTTTTTTTGAAGGCTTCCAATCAAGTGCCATTCAATATCCTTGGGAAAAGCCTTTTTCTTGAGTATAAGGTCTTGGACTCTATTTTCACCAAATATCCTCTGCCCCTGTTGGTACAAGTTCATTATCTCTTCCATGGTGCGATATTTGGATACAGCGACTAATGTCGCTTGACTTCGGTTGCATTCCTGCAATACGGTTAAATACATATTCCTTGCTTATTCGAATAACCCAAAGAGTTGGGCGTCTATGAGATCAATGATAGAGGCAAAGTCCTCGTGATTTTTGATGAAATCTATGTCATCTACGTTGATGATGAGCAATTTGCCATGAGAATACCCCTCGATCCAATTTTCGTATCGTTCATTGAGCTTTTTCAAGTATTCAAGACTCATATTGCCTTCATAATCCCTTCCCCGCTTGTTGATATGATCCACCAAGGTCGAAACATTTGCTCTAAGATAAATCAAAAGATCGGGTGCGTCGATATGCTGCGTCATATTCTCAAACAATCGCTGGTAATTCGTGAAATCACGCTTTTCCATCAGACTCATTTCGTACAGATTGGGTGCAAATATCTTGGCATCCTCATAAATCGTGCGGTCTTGGATGATAACCTTATCGCCATTTCTGATTTGAAGGACTTGTTGAAATCGGCTATTGAGAAAATAAATCTGGAGATTAAAAGACCATCGCTGCATATCGTGATAGAAGTCCTCCAAATAAGGATTGTTGTCTGCATCTTCGTAGTGAACTTCCCAATTGTAGTGTTTGGCCAACATGCCAGAAAGACTTGTTTTTCCAGCACCGATATTCCCGGCTACGGCTATGTGTTTGAGTTCTTTTTTAGGCATATTTTAGTTTTAACTGGTTCGTCGCGTGATTTTAAACGAATAATTGCAGCCTCTTATCTAATTTTATTCCTTTGCCCTTAAAAAAAGACCTAAATTTGGACTAATTTTATTCCGATTGCTAGGTCGTACAAAAGTATAAATTTAAGCGGTATTTAGCAATATATTATTAGAAATTATATTATTAAAAATCATATCTAAGATGGAATCTAAGATAATCATCCAGTTGGAAGACATCGCAAAGACTTATATCATGGGCCAACAGACCGTTGAAGCCTTAAAAAACTTAAATCTCATCATTCGGAAAAACGAATACGTGGCGCTCATGGGCCCTTCTGGTAGTGGAAAATCAACATTGATGAATATGTTGGGTTGCTTGGATTCTCCCACCAGTGGTACTTATTTTCTCAATGGGATCAACGTTTCAGGCATGGAGGATGAGGACCTTGCCATCGTTCGAAACAAGGAAATTGGCTTTGTGTTTCAGACATTTCACTTACTCCCTCGATTGTCCGCTTTGGACAATGTTGCATTGCCTTTGATCTATGCAGGTATGAATAGAGAAGATAGAAATCGCCGAGCAGAAGAAGTGCTTACCATGGTAGGGTTGGACAATCGTATGGACCATAAGCCAAACGAACTCTCTGGGGGTCAAAGGCAAAGGGTAGCCATAGCTCGCGCCTTGGTCAACAATCCAGCCATTATACTTGCTGATGAGCCCACGGGCAATTTGGATACCAAAACTTCCATCGAAATTATGGCCATTTTTGAAGAAATTCATAGAAATGGAAACACCGTAATCCTAGTCACCCACGAGCCAGATATCGCCGAACACGCCCACCGAATTGTAAAAATGAAGGATGGCGAAATATACGCCGATGTATTAAATGAAAACATCATCTCCGCAGCTGATCCCAACCACAGATACACGATAAAAACCGTTTAATATGGCCTTTAAGATTTATACTAAGACAGGAGATAAAGGCTATACTTCACTTTACGGTGGACTCAAAATACCCAAATACCATATACGCGTTGAAACCTATGGTACCATCGATGAATTGAATGCTTTCTTGGGTACCTTGACCGCTGGCGAACTTGAGGAAGAAATCAAACAATCGGTGTTGTCGATCCAGCACCAACTTTTTATCTTAGGATCTCATATCGCCACAGATCCAGTAGAGACAAGTCTCCCATTGCCGACATGGCCTGAAAACGCCACCAGAGACCTAGAGCAACAAATAGACCACTGGGATGCCATCTTACCCCCATTGAAAAATTTTATCCTCCCAGGAGGTACTCCTGCTGCTGCTCAATGTCACGTCGCGAGATGTGTATGTAGAAGGGCAGAGCGGATGCTGACACTCTTGGCTTCCCAAGAGTCTGTACCTGATTTTTCCATTGTATTTTTGAATCGACTCTCAGATTATTTGTTCGTCTTAGCGCGTTATATAAATTTTTATAATCAAAAAGAAGATATCAAGTGGATCAATCGGTGATAAATGCTCTGCACAAAAAATTTAAGTTGGTTCCCAATGAGAAGATCTTGGTTGTCAACGGACCTGAGGATTTTGATACCAAATTGAGCCTCACGGACGGCGTTGCCATGCACACCAGGGAAGCTGTCCAAGGCTTTAACCAAATCCATTGGTTTGTCCAAAATAAGGCTGAATTTGAGTTGGGTCTTTCGTCCATCATGGCCAATCTTCCGTCCGCAGGAATCTTGTGGATATATTACCCAAAGAAAACCTCCAAGATACAAACAGATTTCACTCGCGATAAAGGCTGGGATATGCTATTTACCTATGCCATCACATGGATTACTTTGGTGTCCTTCGACGATACTTGGAGCGCATTCGCCATTAAAAACATCCCTTCAACTAAGCCTCAATACGTCGAAACCAGAGAGTGCATCAATCTATACGAACCATGGATCGACATGAATAAAAAAATCATCAACCTGCCTCCGTTTTTCGAAGAAGTTTTGTCCCAAGATCCGCCGTCTTTTGCTTATTATCAAAGCCTTGCCTATACCCACAGAAAGGAATATTTGGTGTGGATTCTTTCTGCCAAAACCGAAGAAACCAATACCCGCAGACTGGAAAAGATGATGGAAATGCTGCGCCTAAAACGCAAAAATCCAAGCGACAAAGGCTAATAAATACCTTGAAGCTTGGATTTTCACTAAAGATAATTCTTCTATTTTTTATTCTTCTTCAGAAACAGCTACTTTTTCTGTGCTTTCCGCATCTGGAGATGCTGTTGTCTCCTCCGTTACACTTGAAGCTACAGGGACTACTACGGGTGCCGTTGCCGCAACTTTCGGCTTTTTAGTAGCCTTGATTTCTGAAGCAGCTTTCTCCAATTTAGCATCGAGATCATGTCTAGAATCAGCTGCTACTTTTATGTCGTCAGCTATCTTTGCTTCGATTTCTTTTTTTACTTCATCAACTTTAGCCTGCTCTTTGCGCTTTTCTTCTCGAGCCTTCAAGCCATCTATCTTGCGGAGTACTTGTTCCTTGGTCTTGAGCATATCATCCAATTTTAGTTGCTTGGAGTCCACTCGTTCTTGAACCATATTGATCTTAGCTTGACGCAACAAAGCCTCTAGTTGACCATCTGCATTTTGACCTTTATTGACCAAATATTCTAAGTCCTGTCTATCTCTATGGATGGATTTTTCCATCTTGTCGATGGCTTCAAGGAGCCCCTCTAGTCTCTTCTCATTTCTTCCCAATTCCTCATTTTGGCCTTGGCCATTTCCAGCGTCCTTGCCGAATCTTTTTTCTTTGATGGCCTTGAATGTTGCGTCCAATTTATCCCAAATATCGTTGCGATCCTTCCTTCCCAAAGTCGCCACTTTGATCTCTCCTTGCACCTTTCTCAACTGGTCAAAAAGAGGTTGCAAACTCATGCCTTTCTCTATTTTCTCGGCGATGCCATCCAGTGTAGTATTGAACTGGTTGAAAACTTCTTTCGACGAATTATTGAATTCTTCGTCCGCTTTTTTTCTCAATTCCTTCAAATTGTCAAAAAGCTGATTCGTCTCACCCTTTAGGGCGCTTATATGATCGCGAAGTAAATTCTTCTCGTTGATTTGATGTTGGACCTTATCCCAAAATCCCTTGAGCTCATCCCAAAGATTGTTGCCATATTTTTCAGCGACGGATATTTTGTCGTGTATCATCTCGATTTCAGAGCGATAAGTTCTGAACAGCTTGTTCGAAAGTACGATGAAATGCCACTCCGTATTAGCTCGTTTTAACACATCAGGTTGTTGACAAGTGTATCCCTCAGGCAGGATTTGTTCCGAGCTTAGTTCCCTGATGATCGTTTTATGTTCAGGCAATTCTACGTCTTTGCCTTCAACCCAATCCTTGGTGATTTTTGAAACAAATTCTTCTGTACACGCCTCAGCGTCAAATTCATAAATTGTGAATTTGTTGTCAGCTTCTTTCAATTCAATCCCAAGTAGAACCTTTTTTTCATCTTTGTTGGTACCCCAAACGACTAGTTTATCCTTCATCTTACTTTAGTTTTATGGTATTCAATTATTACTATGTAAATTATAATGTATTCGTACAAATGTATAGAGTATGCAAAGGTAAAATGTTGCTGCGATTTCTTTTATTTTTTGGTCAATTTATTTTGGGCACTCCCGCCTTTTCTCGATTTTTATCCTAGCAATAGGCGGTCGCTGTCTTACGGGGTTCCGTCTCGCCATCCCAAATGTTTGGTCCTGCGAGACCGATTGCATCGCCCTCCAGCCAGCTAGTGCGCTAGGTATTGGTCCCTTTGTAATGAATAGAGACGCAATTGTCCTTGTCTAGAAAATACTTAGCTGCTTCTTGCAGATTTTCACTGCGGCACGCCAGGTAGGAATCTACTTCTCTATTGATTTCTTCGACATCCCCCAATGCCTCAAAACACGCCAAATTTATCGCCATATTGCTAGGACTGAGCTCAGAAAATATCATAGAGCTTAGCGTTTTATTCTTTAACTTTTCGACCGTTTCTTCAGGGATTTCTTCTTTCTTTATTCCATCCAAAAGTGCCCAGATTAAGGCTTCTGCATCTGTAAGACTTACCTCTTTGTGGGGCTTTACTTCTATAATCAACAGGCCAGGTCCGTCGGTACTCGTCACATAAGCATCCACCGCTAGAAATTTTGCCGTCTCTTTGACCAGCTTTGCATACAAGAGCGATGATTTGCCCGATCCCAATAAGTCAGATAGCAGATCTACTGCATAATATCGAGGGTCATTTCGCTCACACATCAGAAAACATAGGTACAGCGTGTCATTGCTGCCGTTACCAGTGATTTCCAGCTTTTTATACCCTTTGTGCGTTCGTTCGGATTTTTTTAGTAGGTGGTTATGTCCTGTCGAGGGAATTTTAGCGAACCATTTTTCGATTAGACTTTTTACATGATCTAAATCAAATTTTCCACTAAGGGCCAATATTGCATTTTTAGGCGTATAATGCTCCTGATAAAAGCTCATGGCATCCTCCATCTCCACTCTTGCGACATGGTCCAGCTCTAAGCCTATCACGGGCCACTGATAGGGATATTCTTGATAACACGCCTTGGATATATGGTGCCATACGTCGCCATAGGGTTCGTCCAGACATGTCTCTTTGAATTCTTCTATGACCACCTTTTTTTGGGTGTTTAGTTTTCTCTTAGAGATCTTTAGCTCTTCCATGCGCGCACTTTCTAGCCAAAAGGCCACCTCGAGATTCTCTGCTGGCAATGAACAATAGAAATTGGTAATGTCCTGATTGGTATAGGCGTTGCCATCGCCTCCTGCTCGCTGCAGCGGTATGTCAAAATCCTTGATATATTTGGTTCCGCTGAACATCAGATGCTCGAAAAGATGCGCCAAACCAGTCATCTGGGGTGATTCATTTCTGGAACCTACCTTATAGACCATCGATATGCCTACCAATGGCGTGGTCAAATCTTGGTGCAAAATACAAGTGAGACCGTTGTCAAGAGTAAATTTTTGGTATTCTATTTTTTTGTACATCATCATAAGAAAGGACACAAATTTAAGCAATTTTGCTCGAAACTGAATTTTTTAATGGTGAGACTTAGGTCTTTTATGGGTGATGCCTTAATTTTGCTGCAGTTTATTTATAAAAATTATTTGTTTAATTATGCAT
Organism: Saprospiraceae bacterium; assembly: GCA_016720635.1. Classification (GTDB taxonomy): domain Bacteria; phylum Bacteroidota; class Bacteroidia; order Chitinophagales; family Saprospiraceae; genus JADKKF01. The sequence continues at coordinate 89,220 of JADKKF010000004.1, read as the reverse complement.
ATTTTTTGTAGCACCTATGATGCACGGGTCCTAGAGCACGAGTGGGCCGAAAAAAGGTTTACCTTGAATTTTTTGGCGATTGGCAGCGCCTTGGTTGGGGTATGCGTATTGGTCGCATTCTTATTCGTAAATCCAAGCTTACGATCGTGGGGCATCCCGACCAATTATTTTTTTTTACTAGGGGCAGCTGTTTTATTCATCGTAAGTTTGATTTGTTATATTCTGTTGAAAATCAAGGCTTTGGCGATAAAGAATATAGTCCAAAAATACAAGAACAACGGTCAAAGTTTTACCTTGAAAAATAATAATAATCACCTTGAAGTCCAAACAGGGAATACTCCTCTAGCATTGGAAAAAGTGATCAGTATGCACGAATCGTTTCTCCAAAAGAGATTGACAAATGGGCGAAGTGCAACTGGATATTTTTTGGAGAGTACGGGCTCGTTTATTTTGCCTATCTTGGATGGTGAAGAAAATAGCTAAAAGATGTTAAAAATAGGACTAATAGGATATGGAAAGATGGGCAAAACGATCCATAGTTTGTCCGCCCAGCATGGATGTCAAGTGGAAACCATCGTAAGCTTAGACATGGATACAGAAATGTCCAGCTTGATCGGCTCCATCGATGTGGCCATTGATTTTACAAGCCCAGATGCAGCCCTAGATCATATATTGTTTTGTTTTCAGCATGAGATTCCAATCGTCTGTGGTACCACTGGTTGGTGGGACAATATAGACAAAGTGGAAGGCTGGTGCCGCGAATATCAAGGAAGACTCCTGTATGGCGGCAATTTCAGCTTGGGTGTCAATATGGTATTTGCGCTCAATCGCCAATTGGCAAAATGGATGTCCTCATATCCAGAATATCGACCTTCAATCCAAGAGACCCATCATCTTGAAAAGCTGGATGCTCCAAGTGGAACGGCAATTAACATGGCACAAGGTATCATCGCTGAAAACCCAAATTACAAATCTTGGTTTCTCGAGCCCAATACATCCACAACCGATGAAGGATCTCAAATCCCAGTCAAAGCCTTGAGGGAGCCCAATGTTCCTGGGACGCATACCATCCGATGGGACAGCCCAACTGATGAAATCACCCTCATCCACCAAGCTCACAATCGCAATGGATTCGCCAATGGCGCATTGGTAGCCGCCAAGTGGTTGGTCGGACAGGCCAGTGGTATATATTCCATGCAAGACTTATTGAAATCAGAAATCAAATCCTAGGCAAGGACTGGACAGAATCCCAAGCCGGGCAAGGGTGGGAGTGGTCTCATTTATTATTATAAATGAGAGTCTTGAAAAGACGGAGCGCAGCGAACCCACGGACGACCTGGTCCCTGCTCGCAGGGAGCCCGAAAAATAAATTTAGATATAACTAAAAAATTAATTTTTCCCATAGTTGAAAGAAAATTGGTAAATTAGTGGCCTGAAAATGCTCAAATCATGGGAACATTTTACTAGAGTTACGCGAAATGATCAAAAGAACGAGTATAGACGCGGTTATCGAAGCAGCCAAGATCGAAGAGGTCGTTGGAGACTATCTCCGTCTCAAGAGGCGTGGTGCCAATCTCATGGGTAATTGCCCATTTCACAATGAGAAAACGCCATCGTTCGTCGTTTCGCCTGCCAAAAATATCTACAAATGTTTCGGTTGTGGGAAGGCGGGTCATCCCATACAGTTCGTCATGGATCACGACAATATCAGCTTTCCCGATGCAATCCGACAACTGGCTGCAAAGTATCGGATCACCCTAGAGGAAATAGAGCAGACGGATGAGGCTAAGAGTGAGGCATTGCGCTTGGATTCCCTTTATCTGATCAATCAATTCGCAGCGGAATACTACGAAAAGCAGATGTGGGACACCGATTATGGGCGCAGTATTGGGCTTCAGTACATCAAGGAGAGGGGATTTAGAGAAGATGTGATACGCAAATTCAAAATCGGTTATGCCCCAGCGGGTCGCACGCAACTTCTTGAGGCTTGTAAGGCACAAAAGTACGCCCTCGAGTTGGTTCAAAGCCTAGGACTTTCGAGCAAGGACGGAAACAGAGATTTTTTTCAGGATCGACTCATCTTCCCCATACAGCAGACCAATGGTAAGTATATCGCATTCGCTGGCCGTAAAATGGGCAAAAACGACAACAGCCCTAAATATATCAACAGCCCAGAAACGGAGGTATATCATAAAAGCAAGGTACTTTTTGGTCTGAATTTGGCACAGCAGTCCATCCGAAAACTAGACTTAGTGTATATCGTGGAGGGATATACGGATGTTATGGCACTGCATCAAGCGGGTGTGGAGAATGTTGTGGCGACTTCGGGTACATCTCTAACCCAAGATCATATCAAAATCCTCAAGCGACATACGAAGCGGATTCACTTTATATTCGACGGAGACGCTGCTGGTATTAAGGCCGCCCTGCGGGGCATGGATATGGTCCTTTCCCAAGACGTGGACCTGAAAATGATCCTCTTACCCGAAGGAGAGGACCCAGACTCGTTCTCCAAGAGCAAGTCGGATGAAGAGTTGCAACTTTTCTTGAAGGATCAGGCGAAGGATTTTATCCTTTTCAAAACGGATTTGTTGCTCAAAGAAACGGCCAATGACCCACTTCAAAAGGCCGAAATGGTCAAGTCACTGGTAGAGTCCATCGCAAAAATTCCCGATCCAATCAAAAGGGCTGTCTATATACAGCAATGTTCTCTGCTTACACACGTGGATGAGGCCATCCTAGTGGGAGAGACCAACAAGGCGGTTCAAAAGGATATCTACGTCGAAAGAAAAGCCCGAGCCTCAGAACAGGCGCAGGATTCTTTTTACCCTGATGAAACGCCAGACGGCGAACGCGAAGTTAAGGCCAGTTCGCCTATATCTCGAGATGAATATCAGGAAAAGGATTTGGTCAGAATGTTGCTCACGCACAATCAAAAACGGCTGGATCCCGACGAGCCTTTGACAGTAGGCCAGTATATAGCCGACAACATCAAGGATGTCGTTGAGTTCATTCAAAATGAACAATGCAAATGGATCGTAAAGCAATATACCCAAGAAAATCAAGAGAAGGTATTGGATCTCGATTATTTCATCTACGAAGGCACGGATGAGGTCAAGCAGTTCGTCATCGACTTGATGACTTCTCCCTATGAATACAGCGAGAATTGGGAGATCAAAAAGGAGTCATTCCTCCAATCTCAACCCAAGCCCGAGGAGAACCAAGTAAACGACGCCAAGCAGGCACTATACCGATTCAAAGCGAAGAAAATTGGCTATCTGATCGACCTCAATAAGTTAAAAATTCAAGAGGCCATCGACAACAACCAAAAGGAGGATCTTACGGTGGCGATCAAGGTGCAGCAAAAGCTCTTCGACATGCGCAATGAGATGCTCCAAGACCTAGGGACAGTGGTGATTGGGTAGAAGGGGAGTGACGAAACTTTAAAAAAAATTGCATATGAAAAATATCAAGTAAATTTTATATTAGGAAATTTAGTTTGACTCAAAAGACATTTTTCTAGGTAAATTGACCTAGAAAAGAAATGGATTTCGTTTATAGCCTAAATCATATTAGCTGACATTCAAGATATCAAATTGAGCCAAAAGGATTTTGGGGGACTACAATTGAAGTTAGAGACGAAAAAAATATATTGTTGGACTTTAAAATGAATTGGAATAGTAACATTATAATAAATACAAAATTTGAAAATGTTGAGAATCATTTTGTTTTCAAACCTAAAGGCTATTTAAAGAGAGATAATATAAATATTGATCCAAAAGATAAAAATTTAGTGTGGATTTCTAATTTTCATGAAGGTTTGATTGCATATAATATTAAAAAAGATACTTTTTTTGAGTTTAAGGAATTAAAGCCTATTTCAAGTATATGTTTTCTGGAAAGCAATGTAATCATCGGAACATGGAGTGGTTTGTACACAATTGATAGGAAAGAGAATAAGGTGGTTAAAAGTGAAAATATTGCTGAAATTAATGTTTTCAAAATCGAAAAAATAGACGAGCATCGGCTTTTAATAAATAATAAATATGAGTATAACCACAAATTTGACAAAGTCTTGTCAGTTCGAGAACTTGATAACAAGATTTATTCGCAAAAAGAATTAAATGGGTTTTCTATAACTACTTACAATGATGGCACTTTAGCTGTATCAAAGGGGAATATTAGAAAGGAATTTAAATACGATAGGTTTTTAATCGATAACGTAACTATTGATAAGGAAAACATTTGGATACCATTTCAAAATTTGGAAAATGGAATAATAAAATATAATTATTATAAAAATCTGGTTGACACAATTCAAATAGGGTTAGATTTTAGTAGCTATAAATTAAAAGATGAACCAGAGAATATTTGGTTTTACAACGACCTTTTCATTTTATGTTTTAACAAAAAAAATGGCTCAACTAAACAAATTCAGTTAGAAAAAAGCATAAATAATCTAGTTGTTGATTCAAAATATTTATATTGTAATACTTGGCATAGTTTTGAAGTATATAAAAAAATTATCTGCTTCAAAATTCTGTAGATATAAAAGTATCAATAACTGAAGAGAATAAGTTTAAAGAACTAAGGGATTCTTTGGAGATACTAAGATCAATTGATTTTAAAGGATATTATAACTCCATCAAAATACTATCCTCAAGATTTAGAAGATCTACGAATAAAAGGATTCTTCAACAGCTTGAAATGATTCAAGCATCATTAAGTTATGGGCTTCCAGATGATTTTGAGCCAATTAAAGCCATGGAAGAGTATGTGCGTGATTCAATTAGTGAGAATCAACTTAAAGCTTCATATTATTTACATGCAGTAATGGCTGCCAATTATTGTGGTAAATTAAAAGAATCTTTAAAATACGACTCCATACTTAGAAAAAACTATCCAGCTAACAGATCTGAATATCATGATATGCAGATGACTGAAGTAGCAAAAAGTTATAAAATTATCCAATCTATAAATTCTTCTAAAGAACCAGCAGATGTTAAATTATGGAGGCTAGGTAAGACATATTATGAATTGTTTTTTCATGTCGGTCCAACAAATGAATCAAGTTCTTATAATATGACTTTTCCTTTTATATATTTAAAAAGTTTGTTAAAGAGGTATCCGAACAGTATATATGCTGATGATGCAGAATTTTTGATGCTTAAACATGATGAAGAGAGTTCCCATGAAGGTGGAGATAATTCATATAACTTAGAGGCCATTGAAGAATACAAAAAAATATTAAAAAAATATCCAAAATCAGAATTGATTCCAGAAATTTATTATATAGTTTATCGATTATATAATGAATGTGAATCGTCATTTGAGGACAAACCAAAATATTATAAACTGGCTTTAAATTATGTTGACAAAATACTTACCGAATATCCTAAATTTGCTAAGGAAAATAATGTTTTAGAAGATAAAATATCAATCAAACGGTCAATTTCTGAATTCTTATGGCAACTACATATTTCATCAAGCAAAAATGAATATACAATTGACGAACCTATTGTAATTACTTTTAACCTTAAAAATATTGACACTAAGCCAAAGGCAATTAAAATTTTAAAAGAAAATCAAATCCCAAATTTCTCTATACACATTGAAATGTACCTACATGATGATCCATATAATTATACTAATATCAAGCTCGAGAGAGCCACAAAAGATATGGGAAGGTATTAGTTGATACCCTAATTGAGAAAAATAATACTTACAGAGAAACTTGGGATATTGAGAGCAGTGCTAGGGATTCCTATAATGAAGCTCCAGGTAAGTTTATCTTAAACAAGCCTGGCAGATATAAAATTTATGCTCAAGCCTCAGAAAATTATCATGATCATTCAATCCCTTCAAACATAATATGGATAGATTTAAAAGACAAAAAGAAGTAAAACTTAGGGATTAACAATGTGGCATATTAATGGCTTGTGGCATAGGTTTTAGTACTGCTTGAGTGTAAACCATCTTACTGGTATATCTGAGAATTTTTGCAGTTAAAAAATGATCTTAAAGGCCATGATACAGGTATTAGCTTTTCTGTTATTTTGCTATAGGAGTTAACTCAGTAATCAGTTCCTTTTTTACAAAATAATTCTTATCTTCGTTTAAAAATAAGCTGCAAGAATGATTGATTTGTATCGTTTTATTTCAGACAACGAACCGACCAAAGAGCAATTAGATGAATTAATGCTTGCTGTATTGGATGATGTAAAAAAACGTGCTACAAAAGCTGAAGAAAAGTATAAAGCCATGCAAGCTCAAACATTAGCACAAGTCCAAGAGGTTTGGCGGCAAAAACAAAAGAAGAATGGCCACCAATAAGCCTAAACTTATAGTAATTGCAGGTCCAAATGGCTCAGGGAAAACTTCTGTAACTACTCAAATTCTCAAACTCTCCCGTATGGAAGAGCAAGTCCATAAACAACTAGATTTTTCCATGACATGCAGAAAACTTGGATTAAGTTTTATTATTTTTGTTAAAAACGGAACTGAACTAGCAGTTTTTGAAAAATAAAATTTAAAAAATGAAAGCATTTACCATCACTAAATATAGCAAGGAGAGTAGTCTTCAATTACTAGAGCTACCCGTGCCTGAAATTCAAGAAAATGAAGTATTGGTGGAGGTTCATGCCGCCAGTGTGAATCAACTGGATGGGAAGATTAAGTCTGGGGAATTTAAGTTAATTCTTCCCTATAAGCTTCCATTGATTTTGGGCCATGACGTGGCGGGTGTAGTTACGAAAGTAGGTTCAAAAGTGACAAAATTCAAAGTTGGAGACGAAGTTTTTGCTAGGCCAGCAGACTTTCATGTCGGTACTTTTGCAGAATTTATTGCCGTGAATGAAAGCGATTTGGCTTTGAAACCAAAGAATATTTCTATGGAGGAGGCGGCTTCGATTCCCTTGGTGGCATTGACCGTTTGGCAAGCATTTCGGCAGAAATCAAATTTACAAAAAGGCCAAAAAGTATTCATACAAGCAGGCTCGGGAGGCGTTGGAACCATCGCCATTCAAGTAGCAAAACATTTGGGTGCCATGGTGGCTACAACGACGAGTGCGGCCAATGTAGATTTAGTGAAAAGCCTTGGGGCTGATCTAGTAATAGACTACAAAAAGGAAGATTTTGAGAGCCTATTGAAGAATTACGACTTGGTATTGAACAGTCAAGATCCTGCGACATTAGAAAAATCGTTGCGAATCCTGAAATCTGGTGGAAAACTGGTCTCAATTTCAGGGCCACCAGACCCGACATATGCCAAAGAAATGGGATTGTCATGGTTTATGAAAATGGCCATTTACTTTTTGAGTTATAAAGTAAGAAGCTTGGCGAAAAAACTAAATATCGATTATTCCTTCCTATTTATGAAAGCAAATGGCAAGCAATTGGCGGAAATTACGACCTTGATTGAAACAGGAATTATAAGACCCGTAATCGATAAGATATTTCCATTTGATCAAACAAATGATGCGTTGGCTTACGTCGAAAGCGGTCGAGCCAAAGGAAAAGTTGTAATTAAAATCAAGTAATCCGCTTTTGGACAGAGGATTAATAAAAGCGCCATAAGGCGATATTTCAAGAAAGAAAGCCATTCAGCTCCTTTCCTTTATCCTATCCTAGGCATTCTTAAAATCCCAATTATTCAGAAAAGCAGTCGTGAAATTGCCATCTCGGAAGTCTTGGTTTTTCATCAGTTTTTGATGGAAAGGAACCGTAGTCTTGATGCCTTCTACGATGAATTCATCCAATGCTCTGGACATTTTTGTGATGCACTCTTCCCTAGTTTGTGCCTTGCATATCAGCTTGGCTATCATGGAATCATAATTAGGTGGCACCGTATAGCCAGCATATACATGCGTATCTACGCGCACACCGTGGCCTTTGCTAGAGTGAAAACTGGTGATTTTGCCGGGATTGGGTCTGAAATCGTGCCAAGGGTCCTCGGCGTTAATCCGGCACTCCATTGCGTGAAGCTTTGGAAAGTATGATTTACCGCTGATTTCGATACCAGCGGCTACTTTTATTTGTTCTTTGATAAGATCGTAATCTATAACCTCTTCTGTGACGGGATGCTCAACTTGGATCCTCGTATTCATCTCCATGAAGTAGAAATTGCGGTACTTGTCCACTAAGAACTCGATTGTACCCACACCCTCGTAGTCTATGGACTGACCAGCCTTGATAGCGGCTTCACCCATTTTGATACGCAATTCTTCCGTCATGAATGGGGACGGAGATTCCTCAACCAATTTCTGGTGGCGACGCTGTATAGAGCAATCTCTTTCGCTCAAGTGAGCTACAGTACCCTTTTGGTCGCCTATAATTTGAAATTCTATATGGCGCGGCTCTTCTACGTATTTTTCTATATAAATCCCATCGTTGCCAAAAGAAGCTTTTGCTTCGGCTCTAGCTGAATCCCAAGCATTTTCGAATTCACTTTCCTCCCAAATAATCCTCATGCCTTTTCCTCCACCTCCAGCGGTGGCCTTTATGATAACAGGATACCCTATTTCTTTGGCGATTCCGATGCCTTCCTTTACATCTTGTAGCAATCCATCAGAACCAGGAACTACGGGTACACCCGCTTTGATCATGGTCTCCTTTGCGGTGATTTTATCGCCCATTTTGGCGATCATATGGGAGGTTGGACCTATGAATTTGACGCCATAAGCAGCACAAACTTCAGCAAAATTTGCATTTTCTGACAAGAAACCATAGCCTGGATGTATCGCGTCGGCATTGGTAATCTCTACGGCCGCCATGATCCTAGGTATGTTGAGATAGGAGTCTTTGGATGGCGGAGGACCTATACATACAGCCTCGTCAGCGAATCTAACGTGCAGACTTTCTTTGTCCGCAGTCGAATAGACAGCAACGGTCTTAATGCCCATTTCCTTACAAGTTCGGATTATCCTCAGGGCTATCTCACCTCTATTGGCTATCAGTATTTTTTTAAACATATCAAATTCGGCAAATTGGAATTTCGAAAAATATCGGACTAGGCAGGCTCGACAAGGAAAAGCACCTGGTCGTATTCGATCGGAGACGCATCTTCAACGCAGACTTTGACGATTTTGCCTTTCACGTCTGATTCTATTTCATTGAATAATTTCATCGCTTCTACGATACATACTGGAGAGCCTTTGTCCACGGTGTCGCCCACCTTGACGAATGGTGGCTTATCAGGAGATGAAGATCTATAAAATGTCCCTACCATCGGTGCTTTTATTTCTAACAATCCTGCGGTAGATACAGGCGCAGCTGCTGAGTCGTCATCCGATGAGGATTTGGTTTCTACGATTTCCATTTTTGGCTGAGGAGCGGCACTATGTAATGGGGCACTGCTCATCACAGGTCCTGATTGCACATATTTTGTCCCTCTCGATTCAGCATATTTTGCAGTACGGATGGTTATTTCGAACTCACCTTCCTTCAATTTAAATTCTGAAAGATTGGATTTGTCCACCTGTCGAATCAATTCCTGTACTTCTTTAAAAGTCATATCCAATGATGTTTTGTTGTCAAATTTCCGTTTTTCTAGGTGCTTTTTAAAGCGGCTCAAATTTAACACAATTTACCATATTTCGTATCAATTGGAAAAATAATTATCTGTTTTAATTTTGTTTTCATCCCTATTTTACATCCAAATCAAGGGAGAATTATTATTTGGGCGTCCCCTGTTCTCGCCTTCTAGACGAGCTCAGGTCACGCTCTCCATGGGTTCGCTGCGCTCCGTCTCTCCGAGACTCACACCCCAGTTTGAGGTGTGACCATTCCGATCGTTGACGCGCTAAGTGTAACTCTAAACAATCAAGGGCTTTTGATTAGAATTGGTTTTTATTTCTTTCTGCCATTCAAGGTGGCCCATGACCGCTAGGATCAAAAATACCATAAACTCCAAGGCGATGAGCTTAACTCCTTTCTGAAAATACAAGGCGACGCTGATGACGTCTATGACGATCCACAAGATCCAGTTTTCAAAATATCTCAAGGCCAGCAGTGTATTGGCCAAGATGCTCAGAAGAGCCAACATGGTGTCCAAATAAGCGTATGATGCTTTTTTTGTGAAGAAGGAAGGAAAATATTCGTGCAAATTGCTCACTACAAATCCAACCACAAATGTCAATACCAAGACGAGAGTAGCCAGTCTGATTTTGGTAGATTTGCTGAGTACCTTTATGGGAGTTTCATGCATCCCTTTGGACCAAGCATACCAGCCGTACAGCCCCGACAAGAAAAAATACATCTGCAAGAACATATCGGCATAAAGCTGGATATGAAAAAATATGATCCCAGAAAGGGTAACATTCAATAGCCCAATGGGCCATGTCAATACATTGTTTTTTACGGCTAGATATACTGCCAAAAGCCCTGACAACAAGGCTGTCATCTCCATATAGGTCATGTCATATCCCCACAGCGTAAATAAAACGTAATCCATGTTTTATAAAAATATTTCTTCAAAAAATTGTAAATATAATGGAATGCTGACATTAACTTTGCCCCACATTTGAAAATAATTATTATGAAAAAAATCTTTTTAGTATTGATATTAGGAGCGATGCTGGTTGCCAACGAGACCATTGCCCAAGGATGTTGCGACGCTGGTTCTTGTTCTCTGAGCCCATTCAAAGGGGGCCAATTCTCATTAACAGAAGGGCCGCGAAATGAAGTTTCGCTAGGAGGGTCTTTTGGTAAAGGATTCGATGACATATCAGTTTTGGGAGGACACCTTGAGTATATTAGACGAATCAACGATACATGGAGCTTTGGAGCAAAGGGCACTTTCAATAGCAATTCGGGAAGACTCGGGGATGTCGCTGGTCTCGGTGATTTGTTTTTGAATGCCAATTATAGCCATGGAGAAAATTGGAGATTTACCCTAGGAACAAAAATCCCGCTCTCTAATGGAGATGTCAAACTCAATGGTGCTTCGATGCCGATGCCATACCAACCGAGCTTAGGTATTTTTGATGCCATCGCTGGTGTTAGCTATCGATGGGAGAAGATAGGTCTTTCAGCTATCTATCAACAACCATTGACCAAAAGTGCTAATTCGTATTTAAGATCAAGTACTGATACTACCTACCTTTCCACCAACAAATTGAACCGAAAATCTGATTTTATCTTGCGTGCTGCATACGATCTTTATACTACTGATCAGTTAAGCATAGTACCAAGTTTACTTGGGATTATCCATACAGCGGAGGATACCTATACTTATGCAGTTTCAGGAGTGGACCACCATGAAAAAAGCATAGAAGGCTCTCAAGGTCTTACTTTGAATGCCAATATTCGCGCTTTGTACAATTTCAAACCCAATCAAGGGATAGAATTAAATGCGGGATTCCCATTGGTGGTGCGCGAAGCCATGCCCGATGGATTGACTCGTTCTGTGGTGATAGCCCTAGAGTACAAATTCAGATTTTAAGAGTACAAAAGTGTTGCCTCACTAATATAAGAATATTGAATGTACAAAGGGGCGAATTAGGATTACATGAGTATTCCTTGCTTCGGTTCGACGGGTTTCGGGGTCTTTTCTTCGCCCATCATTTGCAATAAATCAATTTCTATCGTACGGCAAAGGGAAAACATTGGGACGTCATTGGCCAATCCTTCAAATGGATTTTCGGAATAATCTCCAACCAATTCCATGATGACATAAATCCAACCCACAATGACCACAAAGGGCACAGAAAGCCATATCGCCCAATCGCCAATTCTCGCAAATTCTGAAATCATGCCAAAGGGCAACATAAAGATAAATAGGCAAATGAAAATAAAGCTGACATTGGCATATTGTCTGGGCAATGGCGTCTTTTTAATGCGTTCAGCCATCCCTTGATGAATATAAAGGTCGGTGAGAATCTTTTGTAATTCCATATGCCTAAAATCATCAATCAAATTTAATTTTTTTAAAGCAACCAATTCTCCTGATTGTTTATCGATGATCTGGGTGGCTATATTTGCATATTTTGAATAAGCTTTCCGTTCATCTTCTGGGAGATAGTTGGATAAATTGTGTGCAGTGATTTCATCTTCAAAAAGACCTAATCCAAATTTTCTTTGCATTTTTCGTCCATAGACGCCAAAATGTCCTCTCAAGGTAATATGTTCCCATGATGTGCTGGTCAACAATTGACTTCTCAGGGTATAGACCCACGCGATATGGCGATTGATGATTCTGCGTTTTAATTTTTCGACTTGATCATTAGGTAAGGAATTTTCAGCAAACTCGCTGGAAACAAAGTGCTTGACCATCGTACCCCAAGCCCTGCTACTATTGACAATTGCTCCCCAGATTTTGCGAGCTTCCCAAGAACGGTCGTAGGCTTGATTGTTTTTGAAGCCTACATAAAATGCCACGGCCGTACCTATCACAGAAAGGGGTATCCAAGGTATCGTAAATGCTCTGAACTCGGTGTAATAGTACAATGCGGCGACCGACAAGTCCCATGCAGTCAGCCAGACTAAGTGGTGACCTGCAAAGCCCATCAGCCCACGAAAAGTGATGTTTTTAAAGATAATCATATATAACTGGATTTACTTTGCCATTTTTTTGATATCTCGCACTTCGATATTGGGCTGTTTGTAGCCCAACTCTACAGAATCTATCATCGCCAAACCCAAATCTTCCAAGGTAGAAGTAAAATTGGGTGTCAAGGTCGCAAAAATAGGATAAAGCGGCGAAATAACGCGGTAGATGCCTTTAAGATTTTGTTGGCCCTTGACGGGTTTCATGAATCCAGGGCGGAAATTATACTGTCCTTTGAAAGGTAATTTTTGAAGGGCATTTTCTGTTTTTCCTTTGACTCTAGCCCACATCACTTTGCCTTGTTCGGTGCTGTCGGTGCCTGTTCCTGATACATAGTTGAATACCATATTGGGGTTGATTTCGGATAAAAACTTCGCAAATGGTACTACAAAATCATAGGTAGCTTTGGTGAATGTATCTTCCGTCATACCCACAGAACTTACGCCTGCACAAAAAAAACAGGCATCGTATTCCTGCAAAGATGAAGCAAATTGGGCTATTTTTGAAAAATCCTGGACGATGAGTTCAGTCAGTTTTGGATGAGTGAATCCGCTAGGTTTTCTATTGATAATCAATACTTTGGATACTTTTGGATGCGATAAGCAAACCAACATGACGCCTTCGCCCACCATGCCACTCGATCCCGTGATAATTATTCTCATTGATATAAATTATTAGTAAAATATGCGTGTAAAGTTAGAAAAAACATTGTCTTATTTTGGATAAAAACTGTCAAATATTGGAGATTTTGTGAGGGCATTCAGATTGCTGTTATGATTGCTTACACTAATTTTCTGATGGCAAAAAGTTCAATCTGAGGAAATGACGTAACAACTGAAATTAAAGTCCAAGCTGCGTCAACGATCGTAATGGTCACACCTCGAGATGAGGTGTGAGTCTCGAAGAGACGGAGCGCAGCGAACCCATGGAGAGCGTGACCCGAGCTCTACCTATAGGGGAGCGAGGGAGACGCCCACTTATTAATTATGGAAGTAAATAAACAATCTTGTCATAATTTTATTCCCTTTAGTATTAAAATGAAATGAATGGCAGTAATTGACGGTAAAATTGGGGTCTTATTGGTGAATCTGGGTACGCCTGATTCGCCAGAACCAAAGTCGGTGTACAGATATCTCATACAGTTTTTGACGGATAAGCGGGTGATCGATTTGAGTTGGTGGAAGCGACAAATTCTCGTGCGCGGTATCATCGTGCCTAATAGGTATAAAAACTCGACTCATGGGTATAAGCAGCTCTGGACCAAAGATGGTTCGCCGCTTAAAGTCTATGGTGAGGGGCTGAAGGATAAAATGCAACAAATGCTTGGTAATCAATATGTTGTGGCATTGGGTATGCGTTATCAAAATCCATCCATCCAAAGTGCCGTTGATGAATTATTGGATTCGAATATTGCTAGGATGGTGGTATTTCCCTTGTATCCGCAGTATGCCTCGTCCTCCACGGGGACGGTAGTCGAGGAGGTGCTGAGATGTGTAGCCAAGGAATTGACCATAGTACCTGTGACAGTAGTTCCCCCATTTTATGATTCGGAAAGCGTCAATAATATCTTTGCGGATCACGCTAGGAAATTGAATATTGAGCGATTTGATCACGTATTATTCAGTTATCACGGTTTGCCGGTTAGACATTTGGTCGAAGGATGTCGATCGGGGTTTTGCAAATCAAAAGAAGGATGTTGCGATAAAATCATCCCTGAAAATCAGCATTGCTACGGAGCACATTGTCATGCTACAACTAAAGAAATTGCTAAAATATTGGGTCTGAAGGAGGATCAATACACCCTGTGTTTCCAGTCTCGCCTGGGAAGTGAGCCGTGGCTAGAACCATATACCAGTGACGTTCTGAAGGACTTGGCTGCGAGAGGAAAGAAAAAAGTGTTGGTATTCTCACCAGCATTCGTGGCAGATTGTCTTGAGACTTTGGTGGAGATCAAGATGGAATATAGGGATGAATTTATACAATGCGGAGGGGAAGAGTTGGTCTTGGTGCCTAGTCTTAACGACGACCCTGCTTGGATAAAGGTAGCATCCGAAATGGTAAAAGCCAACAGTTGGTAACCTGTGGGTGGAATTTTTTAAGTTGTTTCCCAAATTGGATGCCAGATATTATCTTTGGTCAAAATTGCAATGAGCGTGGAAGAAAAAAAATGGTTTCAGACTTGGTTCGATACGGAGGCTTATCATACATTGTATGCCAATAGGACTGAATCTGAAGCATCGACATTTATCGAATCGATCCTGCAAGTCCTGGATCTAAAAGTCGGTGCCAAGGTGGCGGACATGGCTTGTGGCTCGGGCAGACACGCTAGGGCTCTTGCATCTTTAGGCTTGCATGTTTATGGATACGACCTTTCTGAAAAAAGTTTGGCAATAGCTAGGAGTTTACCTCGTAAAAATATACAATACACCCAGCACGATATGCGCCTTCCAATGGTTGAGGGAAATTTTGATGCTGTTTTCTCCCTATTCACCAGTCTTGGATATTTTGACTCGACTAATGAGGATCTTGAAGTACTAGGACATGTGTATGCCGCATTGAAGGAGGGTGGGTACTATATTATCGATTATCTCAATCCTGCTTTTACGATTAAAAATCTTATAGCACAAGAGGAAAAAACAATTGGAGATACCTCATTTGAGATCAAAAGAGAAGTTAAAGACGGCAGAGTCATCAAAACCATTGGGGTTACCAAAGAAGGCGACCAGCCCTATGAAGTACAGGAGATGGTCAGGCTATATACCAGCGATGACTGGAAGAAAATGGCTTCGAAAGTGGGCTTTGAGGTGACTGCGATATATGGGAGTTATGGTTTGGAGCCATTTGATATTGAAAAGTCGGACCGCCACATTCTCGTCCTTAAAAGGCCTGTCAAGGGTGAAGTAAAATGTTTGAACTGCCGAACAAAATTCATCGGTAGTTACTGTCCAAAATGCGGACAAAAAGTAGATCATTTGAAAGTGCCGTTCGTTCATCTGGTGACCGAATTCGCAGCGGATTATTTGCATTTTGACAATAAATTTTTTCGCAGCATGGTTCCGCTGCTTTTCAATCCCGGCTTCCTGCTCAAGGAATATATGCAGGGGCGTCGTGTTACTTATATAAATCCACTTAGGTTGTATTTTTTCTCTGCTACTATTTTTTTTCTCCTGTTTTTTAGCCTTTCGGGGGTATCGAAGTTTATGCATTTAGAGAAACATGCCTTGATACCCAAAGAGGATGTAATAAAAAAGCTCGAAAAAGAAATCAATGAAACCCAAAATAGCTATAGCAAAGATTCAGCCAGTATTGCAACAGGGTAAATCAGATATCGATTCTATAACTGGACAAATCAAATACAGCAGAGTTTGTCCAAAACAATGACGGCAGTTTTTATATAAAGAATACCAATTTTAAAGATGATCAAGAAGAACTAGAATATGACATGAAGGTCCTGGACCAGGTCCATAAATTCCCTTCCAACAAAGCTGGCATGGTCCCACAAGATTTGCCCGAATATCTTCAATTAGTACTCTCGGACAGTTTGGATTTGGCAGATGGCCTTAAGATTCCTTTTCCACAAAATGTCGAGGCGTTGGAATCCACCCTTGACTCCTTGCAAAAAGCTGGAAAGATGTCGTTTTTCGAAAAGATACTCATCAAATGGAAATATAAAAAGTACGGATCAGAAGTCAATGCCAGTTTAAAACAATTGTTCGGAGATGTCATATTGAAGTTGCCGAAGCTCATGTTTTTTTACTTGCCATTATTTGCCTTGAGTTTGTTCTTTTTATATTCAAAAAAGAAATTTTATTTGGTTGAGCATGGTTTTTTTACACTTTATCTCTTTTCAGCTGTTTTCGTTTGGTTCAGCATTTATTATATTTTGCAGGCTCTAGGAATAGCAGAGTGGCTTCCGTACATCGAACTAGCTATTTGGATTTGGATGGGGATTTACTTCCTGTTAGGACTAAAATACTATTATAAACAGGGCTGGGTTCTCACCACAACAAAATTTGTAATAATTTCATTTTTTAACTTTTTTGTCATCATTTTGATCGGATTTTCAGCCATGTTTTTGAATATGCTCTAAAAAAATCGTTGACAATCAAACAAATCTCCAATCTTTGTGGTTACTTACGAGGTTTTCTACGTTATATAAATGTTAGAACTTACCTATCTTTGTAGTCAATTTTCATAAGAATTATAATATTTTAAATGTATGAGTTTTTCTAGATTTAGCGCCCTTGATTTGATCCTCAATCGTACCGGTTATGACTTAGAGTACGTGGATCAACCTTCTGAAACCATTTCGAATTATTTCGGATGCAACGTATTTGGGGATACCCCAATGAAAGAATATTTGGATGAAACGACCTATATCAACGTCAAGGCGACCATCCAGCAGGGTGCGAAATTAAGCAGGGAACTGGCAGACGATGTGGCCGTTGCCATGAAAAACTGGGCTATGGACAAAGGAGCCACGCATTACGCTCACTGGTTTCAGCCTTTGACAGGAAAGACCGCAGAAAAACACGATTCGTTTTTTACCCTTTCGAATGATGGGAATCCCATCGAAGAGTTTGGAGGCAAAGAATTGGCACAACAAGAACCCGATGGTTCGAGCTTCCCAGGTGGAGGTCTCAGATCTACCTTCGAGGCTCGGGGATATACCGCATGGGACCCATCTTCTCCAGCATTTATACTAGAAGTAGGAGAGGGGCGTACGCTATGCATTCCCACTATTTTCGTGACTTATAGCGGAGAGGCACTAGATTATAAACTGCCTTTACTCAAATCTCAGGCGTTCATCGAAGATGCTTCCATTCCAGTTTGCCATTTCTTTGACAAGGAGGTCAATAAAGTGTCGTGTACACTTGGTTGGGAACAGGAGTATTTCCTCGTGGACGAAGCCTTGTACATCGCTCGACCTGACTTGATGGTATGTGGTAGGACATTGCTCGGTAAGCATGCAGCCAAAGGACAACAACTCGAAGACCATTATTTTGGAACCATTCCAGAAAGGGTCTATACCTATATGAGAGACCTCGAAAACGAGTGTCACAAGCTGGGTATTCCAGTGCGTACAAGACATAACGAGGTCGCACCGGGACAGTACGAACTAGCACCCATGTTCGAAGAAGTTAATGTGGCTGTGGATCACAATTCGCTCTTGATGGACCTTATGGACAGGGTAGCTAGAAGACATCGCTTGAGAGTATTATTGCACGAAAAACCATTCGCGGGGGTGAACGGAAGCGGCAAGCACAATAACTGGAGCTTGAGCACCAATACTGGGGTCAATTTGTTATCCCCGGGTAAAAATCCAGGCAAAAATCTTCGATTTTTAACCTTTTTTGTCAATACTTGTCGCGCAGTATTCGAATACGCCGACTTGCTAAGAGCCAGCGTCGCTTCGGCTGCCAACGACCATAGACTTGGAGCCAACGAAGCCCCTCCAGCGATCGTTTCGATCTACGTAGGGGACGCCATGACCAAAGTATTTAACAATATTTTGGCGGGTAATACCGACACCGAAGGCGTGAAAAAAGTCCTCGATCTATTGTCCAAGGTTCCCAATCTCGAACTTGACAATACCGATAGAAACCGTACTTCTCCATTCGCATTTACGGGCAATAAATTCGAGATCAGAATGGTCGGTTCCAACCAAAACTGTGCAGGTCCAATGACCGTCATGAACACCATCGTGGGTATGCAGTTGAAGTCATTTTACAAGGAAGTCAACGACCATATTTCCAAAGGAGAAACCCAAGATGAAGCAATCTTAGCCGTATTGAAGCAGTACATTACAGAGTGTACCCCGATCCTCTTCGAAGGGGACGGATACAGCGAAGAATGGCGCAATGAAGCCGCCAAAAGAGGACTTTCGAATCATCCCAATACCCCAGATGCGCTAGGTGCCTATATCGCCCCGAACGTTGAAAAAGCGTTTGAACAAAGTGGAGTGCTATCAAGAGTCGAATTGCACGCACATTATGACGTGAAAGTTCATAATTATATCCTCAATCTCCAGATCGAATCCCGCACCCTAGCAGAGATATGTTTCAATCAGATCATCCCTGCCGCCATCGCGTACCAGAACGAGCTTCTGATCAATATCGAGCGCTTGAAAAATCTCGATTTTTCAGATGTTCACACGGCATCACAGATGGACATCGTCAAGCGGATTTCTGAGAATCTCTTGGGTATGAAGTCCAGCATCGAGAAGATGAGGGAAGAGCGCATCATGGCCAATGCCAAGGATACGAGCATCGACATGGCTAAGGCATATTGCCACAACGTGAAGCCCCATATGGACAAAATTAGGCTCCACGCAGACCGCCTAGAATATCTAATCGACGACAAACTTTGGCCTTTGGTCAAGTATCGCGAACTGATGTTTATTCGATAAAATAGGATTACAAATTGATAGATTGAAAGCCTCCAGTTTTGGGGGCTTTTTTTTTGTTAGGGTGCATCCACCCAGCGCGTGGACCGGGCTGTCTGTGGGTTCGCAAAGCTCCGTCTCTACTCGCCCTCTAGACGATCCGAGACTCACACCGCCTTACCTAGCGGATAGGCGATGAGACCACTCCCATCCCTTGCACATCCAAGCGTTGGGGCTTGTAATTCTGCCTAGTAACAATACTCGATCGTCGCAGTTTGTAACTGCGATGCAAACCGAACTAGGAACCCGATCGTCGCAGTTTGTAACTGCGATGCAATACTAATTTGGAATTTGCAATTCCATAGACATTGTCATTTACAATAGACTGTAGCTGATGAATTTTTAAATTCATCAAATATCGGATTAAAGTTACAGGCTTCGACCATCGTAGGTTTTAGGGTTGGTATATTTTTTAAAACAATATTATATTTTTCACATTCCTATACATCTCATATCCAGCATTATAAACATAATAAATTACTACCATTTGTTAAAGTTTATTCCGAAGTAACTATTTCGACATCTTTTATGGATTTCGGCATAATATTTGCTTTTAAAAACTTGATGTGACTTGATAAATAAGTTCATCTAGAAATAAAGCGTTTTAGCTAAAAGAACTCAGTAACCAAAAGAGTCGAATTTAAAGGTTTACACACTGAGAGTCTAAGCATTTAAACGCTCACGAATAAAGCGTGAGCGTTGCTTAGCTTGTGTGTAGGGCCTTCGACCGCCTTGGTTACGAGTGTAAAAGCAACGTCTTACGCTTTTGTTGGTGCGTTTTTGTCTGGTTTTAGCCATGGACAAAAACTTAACAATGACCTACCAATCAAAGCAACCTATAGCAATCAAGGGCCCAATTGTCCTAGGTGAGACCTGCATTTATCCAATTTTAGCTCCAATACTTAAAACTAGAACTCGGCATAATAGCATTAACAAAACCGCTTTGATATACTCAAGGCAATACTACTACTACGCCATACACACTCAAGTCAAAATTTTTTGTAAAACTGTTTAAATTTTGAAAAATGAAAAAATTAATTTTATTGTCCTTGATACTGATATTTCAGTATATATCATCCTATGGACAAGCAGCTCACGAATTAGAGGTTAATGAAGATTTACCCACAAATCCAATATTTGATCCTCAGAAAGTATGCAATTCGGTGGAGATTATGAATACTACAACTGTTTTATATGAGACTGGAGCTGAAGTAAAAATTGTTCTCAAAAAATTAGAGTATAATTTTTCTCCTATTGTTTTAGAAATTATTGGTAAAGATCAGAAGCCAGAAGTTCTTGATTTCAAAACCGGGGAAAGTATGGTATTATCGAACATTCCTTTAAACTACGAATATACCATAAAAACGTATAACAGTTGTGGCCAAGAAATGCTACTAGGTGGTTTTTCTACCATCCCCAAAAAGGATGAAGTTATTGGTTTGAATGACGATCTTTATTCAAAAGTCGTAGAATGGACAAAGGTTAAAAACGAGCAAAAAATCCGGTTCTATGAGTTTTTGATTGAAGACAAATCCCTTGATTTACTTGAAAAGTCATATTTCATTCAAAAATTTTATTTTGATGGTGAGGTCTTTCCAAATGATTACAAAGGAACCTTGCCAAGTATAAAGGATCGAAAGTTTGGTAACAAGTGCAAATGTAATTTTGTGATGAATACAACCCAAATAGCTGAGCCAGTAAAGCATTTCTTTTATCCAAATACAAATGATAGAATTGGATTTTTTGATTATGTGCGTGAGAATACTAGCGAGAGTACAGGATATAAGGACTGGTACCAATATCAAGCTGCGGTGGAAGGTCCTTCAAGATGGCTACAATTGGATATGAGGGGTAAACGAAGCCACTATAACGTTATTCGACAGACTGGGCATAATGAAGATGGAATCGACCGCTCTCCACATTCGGCATCTCTCAGATATACTTTTCTTTGTGAAAATATAGCTGGTGGATTGGACAAAGAAGAATGTTTATGTGAGAAGACAATAAATATCGATTATTCCCACAATACCAAAGTACAGGTATCAACAGCTTTACCAACTTGTTCGTTATGTGGTAGTAAAGGTGCTTATGCTTCTGCGGAAGATCACGCCATATTAGTTCAAAGAAATGCCACTACAGGTGTTGCACAAGTATTAGATAAACAACATATTTTCATAGAATCCGAATGTAATAAGACTTGGAATAAAGAAGCATTTCTTAATATTATTGACCTTGCTTCTAATATAGGGAAATATTTTGTGACCAAAGATAAAGACAAAGATAGTACTGGTATAAAGTTAACAGTGTTAATTGATTCGGTTAGTGCAGGATTAAAAAGGATAGTGGTAACCCCTTTTTATTTTCAAAAATCCTGTGATAATATTGAAAAATCTGTAAGCCTTCTAAATGGAAGACGAGATATTAAATTTAAATCGAACCAAGCGTTAGATCTTATAATGTTTTCTCAAAATCAATTGAGGGGAGATGGGACAACATCATATAAAATCACATCAAAGCTTGTATCGGATTTTCATTTGGCAAGTGTTATGGTTCCGCAGGTTATGGATAAAGATACCAATAATATTTTCTGTTGCAATACAAAATTTGCTAATTTTGTTTTTGCATCTACTTTAGGTGCACCACATGATTACCAAGTTGTTAAGTACAAAACAAAATCATATATCAATCTTTATGGACCTTGGGCTGGAATAAATTCACTTTTTGATTTAGGTGGAAATAGTACCGAAACTGGACCTCTGAATTTTGGATATTTGAACAATGGCATCAAACCTGGACAATTGTTTATCTGTGATTGATATAAATACAAGGTCAACAAAGAAGCCAATAATAAATGACCAAAATACGGCCGATATTCAGTATCATAACGGTATTTTAAAAATTGATAATAAAAATAACCTAAATTTGAAATATCAAATTATAAGCGTAGATGGAAAGGTATTATCAAGTGGTGCTTCATTATTTGGAAGCGATATTACCCTTAATTTGGATATTCCAATGGGAATTTTCTTTGTAAAGGTGTTTGATGATAATAAAACTGTATCTAAATCATTTATTAAAAATTAAATAGTATGAAAAAAATATTGGTGTGCCTTTGTTTGTTAGCTGGATTTTCTGCATGCTTTGATGGCTATCAAGTCCCCTGTGACTGCAGTGAGTATGGCAAAACCACGTGCAATAAAGGTATTTGCGAGTGTAGTCCAGGCTTTATACCATTTAGGTCTGGTTGTATTGAATATGGCAAGAATGATTATATTATTTCAAATTTAAATTGTAACTGTTTTAACTTAAAAGATACTTTAATTTTTACCATTAATAAAAGTGGGATAAATAGTTATTTTATAAATGTAAGACACAGTAGCCCATTGAGACAAGGTCTTATTTTTTCTGGTGATGTTGGAAGTGCAATTTCTACTGATTCTGGTGACAGCATCAATGTAACCGTTAATCATCCATACTTATTAGATTTTTTTGACTGCCCAGAGATAGGCCCCAAAAGATACTATTCAACAGGTACCTTTAAGTTTGTAGGAAAGGACTCAGTACGCACCAAAATTTATTTTCATGAAATGGGAAGCGTCCCCGTGCTAGATTCTTGCGAGTTTTACCTCAAAAGATAAATTTAATTTTTGTACTGCCTATATTCGAAAGGGTATAGGCAGTTTATTTAAAATAACAAACATTATGAAAAAAAGCATTATATTTTTATTGTTATTTCATGGCTTTGTAGCCCTTTCACAGCAAAATATTGGTATAAAAGGAGTCATAGATTTAGATATTTATGATTTGGATTCTGACGATTTGTATTATCCTGGGGGCAAAATATTCGTTGAGAAAAAGGTATATAAAAACTTAGTAGCAGGCCTGTCTTTTGGATACAATGAGAGCAGTATAAATTCTCGAACATATCATTATGGCATATATGCAAGATATTATTTTGGTAAAGCCTGTTTTAAAGGCTTCTTTACGGAATTGGCAGGCACCTACAATCCATTTAAGTTGATAGGTCCTCCTCCAACAAACCCATTGTATGAACCCGATAAAACTAAGAGTATTCTTATTGTGGTAGGATTTCAAAATATTTTTAGATATAATATCACCTATGGAATGAGAATAGGTGGTGGAATTTTTGGGCCATACCAAGGCTTAGGAATTGCACAACCTCCTATGAAGTTAACTGCGGGATTTGAAATTGGGTATTTATTTTAATTGATTTAAATCTGAAAAAATGAAAAAATATTTTTCAATTCTAACTTTTTTGTTAATGCAATTTTTTGTTTTTACGCAAGAAAGAATCCATTTTAAGGCAGAACTCGGTATGGATAGCTATGACCTAAATCTCTATGAGGTCAACTATTATGGTGCGAAACTGCATATAGGAATGGAACTGGTAAGAAACCTTACTTCTGGATTAACCATCGGATATAACAGAGCTAATTCACTAGCAAGCGTAAGAAGTTTTGGACTAGAAACACGTTATTATTTTTCAAGGACAAAATCGCTTTCTGGTATTTTTGCAGACTTCAATATCATGTATAATCCGTTTAGGATAAGTCCAGAGTTGACCTATGCAAGTGGTTATGACATTCCCCAAAAAGTGGTTAGTATCATGGTCAATGTTGGTTATCAAAAAGTACTTAAAAATAATTTAACCTTGGGGGCTAAAATTGGTGGTGGTATATTTAATAAATATTTTGGATACAATGTCCCTCAGTTGCCCCGTAGGACTCAAATAGCCCTAGAAGTTGGAGATTTATTATGACCGATACCCGATGGTCGCAGTTTGTAACTGCGACACAATACAATAGGTATTTACAATTCCATATACATTGAGATTTCCAGAACATTGCTACTGATGAATTTTTAAATTCAGAAATTATCGGATCGAAGTCACAGACTTCGACCATCGCAGATGGAATTAATTTTCAATTTTTATTTTCCAATCCTGAAAGGATTGAACGTTTGTTGCCTAGCATTTCATTTATTTTTTAGAAAAATTTGACCTCTTTTAGGTCAGATTTCCATATCTTAAAGACAAAATCCTATTGTAGATATTCAGTTTCTTGCATTAACAAAATTTGCTTAATTTTGTAAAATGAAAACAATTCTCTTCTTTATTATCACTTGCTTTTTTGTTCTTTCCTGCCACAAAGACATGATTCCCCCTAGACCCATCCCACCGCCCATAGTAGATACTTTAATCAAGCCTTTTCTTTGGCGAATTCAGATTGGCAATCAACTTAATTACAAATTCTCTAATTTTGTACATTTTGACAAAGCTAATAATATAATTTATACTGCAAAACTTGATCTCGGGGGTGGTCGGGATACAGTTTATGGCATAGATTTGAATACAAGAAAAGTAAAGTGGGCTTGGGCAGAACGATTCACTAATACTATTGCATTAGATTTAGGAAGTAAGTTTTTATCTTCACATATTACGGCTCAGGGTTTGCTAATGACGCAGAACGACATTCTTTTTCAAATCGACAAAAATGGCTATACGTTGTGGAAAAACAGAGCACCTGACAACGAATGTGGACATCACTTAGTAACTTATGACGGAGAGTCAGTTTATCAAACCTTTGCTTACTGTACTTTGCCTCAAGATAGACAAAAAGAAAAGATTGTTAAAATAAGAACTGCCGACCATTACAGAGACTCACTTACGATGGAGGATGACAATCTGGAGACCGATAAAATGGCCTTAGGAGCCCCTGTGCCAGGTAAACTAGCTAATGGCGACGATATCATTATTTATAATAGATGGCAGTATGTAACCAAGCCACCTGACTCTACCTATTTGCCTTTCGTAGATTTGATTTGTTATAATGTCACAAAACGTCAAGAACATTGGCGGATAAACTCAATCGTCAGAGGAAGAGAGTCTGGAGAAGCGGTACAAACCGAAGGACTATACGATGGGGATTATTTTTATTTCCCAACAAACCGCCATATTCATAAGATAAACATAAATACGGGTCAACTGGAGTGGAATAGAGATATAATGAATCAAGGAAAACTTGATGCCTTATACGCTGGAAGTTTATCTTTTGTAATGACAAACTGATAGTAAAAACCAATATAGGCATTTTCCACCAAATCAATAAAGCAAGTGGTGTGATTGAGCGGTCTGGTACCACAGTGGATGGTGGGGCATCTTCTAATACCATTATTTACAAAAATAAATTATACTATGCATCATGGGGAACCCATGAATTGGTTGTATTCAATCTTGATACATTTGTGATGGAACACGCATATCTATCACCGCAGCGTACTATATTTGATAGATATTCAACAGCCAATTTTGGCTCATCGACCTTGGCTATAGATCGAGACAAAGGGCTTTTGTATCTAGGAGATGGATATTATCTATATTGTATGCAGCTTGATTAAGAAAACCCTACTTATGATGACCATACCCGAACCTTTTATATGAAGAAATAATTGAGATAAAGAAGTTAATAATATTTATATAAGCCCGTACCCTCGGGTGCTGGCTTTTACCCAGCGCGTCAGCGGGTGGAGTGGTCTCGAGCATCCCCGATGCGACGAGAGTCTCGACACTAAGGAGAGACGGAACCCACGCAAGTCGCGACCCGAGCCAGTCCAAAGGACGGAGCGAGGGGGACGCCCAAAATAAACTTTAAGAGAAGGATGTAAGATTGATTTCTGTGATTTTCAGTTTCGATGCCATATGCCCAGCCGAAATTAGCCATAGAATGGATTAAAAAAAGTGGTTAAATGGATTAAATTTTGAAAATATGGAGCAATAATTCATATTGTATTTTTTTAAATATAAAAAATGTCTATATTTGCACTCATATCAAAACACCCGTTAATCGTTCATGCTGAAACTTCCGAAGCGCTTTTTGATTACTGCAGCATTGCCTTATGCAAATGGACCGCTGCATATCGGACACTTGGCGGGAGCATATCTGCCAGCGGATATTTATGTGCGGTTTTTAAGGCTCAATGGCAAGGAGGTACTCTTCGTCTGCGGGTCGGATGAACACGGAGCTGCCATTACGATGAAGGCTGCGAAAGAAGGCAAAACACCGCAAGAAATTATCGACAAATATCACGCGTCATTCGAGGATACATTCCGCAAATTAGGGATTTCCTTCGACATATATCATAGGACGAGTTCAGCCATTCACCACGAGACTTCGCAGGAGTTTTTCAAGACATTGTGGCAAAAAGGGGAGTTCATCCAAAAGCAATCAGAGCAGTATTACGATGAAAAATTCGGTCAATTCTTAGCGGATAGATACATCATAGGAACCTGTCCAAAATGTCAAAACGAAGAGGCTTATGGCGATCAATGTGAGCGCTGTGGGTCGAGTTTGAGCCCTCTGGATTTGATCAATCCTAGATCGACCCTTTCGGGCGAAAAGCCCATACTTAAATCCACGACACACTGGTATCTTCCTTTAGAAAAGCACGAAGCGTGGCTGAGGGAATGGATAAACCAAGGTATCATAAATGGGGTAGAGCAGCATGAGCCAGAGTTTTGGAAGGATCACGTAACGGGTCAATGCAATTCGTGGCTTGACAGTGGATTGCAGCCCAGAGCCATGACGAGAGATCTCGATTGGGGGGTCGATGTCCCTAAAGAAATACCAGGACACGAAGGGAAGAAACTATATGTTTGGTTGGATGCGCCGATAGGCTATATCTCCGCGACCAAGCAGTGGGCCAAGGATAACGGTAAGGATTGGAAAAAGTATTGGCAAGACGAAGATACTGGGTTGTTGCATTTTATAGGCAAGGACAATATCGTATTTCACTGCTTGATTTTTCCATCGATATTGAAAGCGCATGGAGGGTATATTTTACCTAAAAATGTGCCTGCCAACCAGTTCATGAATTTGGAAGGAAGGAAGATATCGACCTCAAAAGGTTGGGCTGTCTGGGCGCACGAATATTTGGAGGATTTTCCAGAAATGCAAGATGCTCTTCGGTATGTAATGATTAAAAACATGCCAGAACAAAAGGACAGCGAGTTCACATGGAAAGGATTTCAAGAACTGGTGAACAATGAATTGGTGAACAATCTGGCGAATTTCGTCCAGCGCGTTATGGTGTTGATCAATAAATATTATAAGGGAAAAATACCAAAATTCGACGAAGATACTGAAATCGAAGCTGCGGATCAAAGCGGACTTCCGACCTTTGTTGATGCCGAATTGATGGAGCTTTTCGACAAGGTGTATGAGATGAATACTTGTATCTGGGAGTACAATTTTCGAGGAGGGCTCAAATGGCTTATGGACATTTCGTCATGGGGTAATCAGATCCTGCAAGCGAACGAGCCTTGGAAGATAGAAAAGGAAGATCCAGCCAAGGTAAAAGCTTGTATGGCACTGTGTGGTCAAATAGTGGCTGCTTTATCAGTGGCGATGAGACCATTTCTACCTTTTACAAGTGACAAGTTGCGAACGATGCTTAATATGCCTGCATTCAAGGATCATAGAGAACTCGTGGACATGCAAAATAAACTTGCCGATGGAAGGCTTATCTTGAAGTCTGGTCACCAAATAGGGGAGCCAGTACACTTGTTTTCGCGCATTCCAGACGAAATGATTGATATACAAATACGCAAATTGGCAACCGCTTCTGCCCAATCTCAAGCTACATCCAAAAATCATAAACCCGTGAAAGAAACCATACAATTTGAGGATTTTAGTAAAATGGATATCCGCACTGGAACCATCCTCGAAGCTGCAAAAGTACCCAATGCGGACAAACTACTCCAACTCAAAGTGGATATTGGATTCGAAGAGCGAACCATCGTGTCCGGTATATCTCAGCACTTCAACCCAGAAGAATTGATTGGTCGCCAAGTGATGGTACTGGTGAATTTGGCCCCGAGAAAAATCAAAGGTATAGAGTCCAATGGCATGATCTTGATGGCTGAAAATCACGAAGGAGCTCTAGGGATGATGTCACCACCTGAAGGTTGGGCTAATGGAAGCTGTATCAGCTGATTTGAGTTCAATCGTAGCAAATTATATTTTGAATAAATAAAGGATCTCCTTAAGATTAGAAAGATTATATCGTTAGCGCAAACCAATTAAATAATAGAAATTTTTATTATTTTGAAAATAATATTGACTAAAAATTATTTAATTTGAACTATTAGTCATATTTTCCCGCTCAATTCCATTTAATGCTCGCCAATCCAAGGAAAGGATATTTATATTACAAAATATATAAATATTTATAATTCAGTATATTAATTAAATTACGTGTTTTTTATTCAAGTATGATTTGGATTTTTAAAGGGAACTATTGTCAAAATTATTTTATAAAGAAGTTGAGGAGAAAGTGAAAAGTTGGGAAAGAAATATTTTTATCCTTGCATTTGTTGAGGGATTGCTCCTTATGAGTGTTGAGCTCTTGGGGTCGAGGTTTCTTACACCATATTTTGGATCGACCCTCTATGTAATAACCTCTATTTTGGGTATAACGCTTTTATCGCTTTTGACAGGATATTTTATTGGAAGTGAATTAGTGCTTAGAAAAGTGAAAGTGCCCACGGCTTTTATAGCCTTGATGGTTGCTAGTTGTTATCTCTGCGTTAGTCCATTAATTGGCGCAAAAATTGGAGCGATTGGGCTTAGCTGGGGTATGATTACTGGCTGTATATTTGGTTCATTGTTATTGCTTTTTATTCCGATAGTTTTGCTGGGATTGATATCACCCATTTTGGTGCAAGCGATGAATGAAGCAGGACTTGTAGCGGGTACTTCAGCGGGAAGAATTTATACAATTTCAACAATAGGTGGATTTGTGGGTACATTTCTGACGGGTTTGTACTTAATCCCAACCTTTGGTACGAAAATGACCGCATTGATGATTGGATGTGCCAGTTTTATTTTTCCAGCCTATCTATTGACAATTCTTGGATTTAAAAAAGGAAATTTATACTTCCTAGTGTTCATGCTTGTATTACTTTCGGTATTGGGGATATCTAGTAAACCATTACCTTCCCCTGTAAATTCAAAGGTATTATATCAATCAGACGATGTATTGGGATTTCTTCAAGTTTTAGAATACCCGAATGGATCGCGAGTTCTAAAATCAAATAGAACTAATCAATCGGTCATTGACTTTCAGAGCGGTGTGTCATATTTATTGTACACGCATGCAATAGCTAGTATTGTTACTGGAACCATTACGGATAAAAATGCGAATATATTGTTAATTGGTATGGCTGGAGGATCTTTAGTTAGAGAGTTTGTGAATGCAGGATATAAAAATATCACAGTACTGGATAATGATCGTCGCATGAATTATATTGCTGAGAATTATTTTGGTGTAACGCCAGGTTCTTATTCATTTTTGGAAGAGGACGGACGCAGATATCTAAATTCTAGCCATAAAAAATTTGATTTGATAGTCCTCGACGTATCGAATGCAGAACAGCAACCTTATCATTTATTTACTAAAGAAGCATTTCAAAGTATAGCGAAAAGTCTTAGTGAAAATGGAATCGTTATTGTCAATTTGGTAGATTTCTTGGAAGAATCAAAAGCGACGATAACCAAAAGGGTTCTAGCTGGGATGAACTTTGCGAATTTAAATCCGATTTATTTTAAAGATTTTTACAAACCCAATAGTATCCCAACAACCGAGTTGGATTATTTTGCTCATGAAAAAATATTGTTAGGCTGCAAGTCAGCAATTGCTATGGACCAGGATACAACTACCTTAAATGAATGTTGTTCTTGGATGCCATTTGCTGTAAATCTCAGGAAAAATTATAAAAATAGCACTCAGACTTTAAGTTTTACAAATCACCTCCCTTTTAATGATGACACTCCAGATATGGAGGTTTTAAGTTTTGAAAGAAGCAATTTATTAAGAACAAGCTTTTTGAAATAGAAAATTTAGACAGAACGATTTAAAAAACGAACAAAAGTATGAGGCAAATAGGTTTAGTAATAGCATTTATTATTTTTTTGGCAGATTTCTCTTTTGGTGCAGCTTGTTCTGGTAGAATTACTTATTCTGCAATGGGCGCAAGTGGGGCATATACTACCATAGGATCAGGAGCAGGCCCGGGTATGGTGCGCCTTTGTGTTGAAGGAAATACATTCGTTGCAAGTATGTGTAGTGGAAATGATGCAGGTATATATATTTATGATTGTACAAGATTTTCGCCATATGTTGTAATAAATCAATCAACTCCAGTCGGTTACTGTATGTCACTAAACATTTGTGATGGATGTATGGACATACGTAAGATTTGTGCCAGCAATTCAGGAGATATAACCTTGTCATGGTCTACGGTAGATAATGGTGCCAGCCTTTGTAGCGGTGCTGGAACAGTGGCTCCTTATCCTTCTGGTCCATCGACCGATTGTATATCAGCTACGCCAGTATGCGGTGGAGGAACCTATCCAGCAAATGCCAGTGGGGAAGGATTTGAAGAGTTTATGTGCGGAGGTGTCAATGGTGTGTCAAATGGAGGATGTTTAACAGCACAGGCCATCGTGAATCCATATGGAGGAGGAGAACACAACTCTCGGTGGTATAGGTTTGTACCTCAAACCTCAGGCACACTGACATTAAATATTGCCCCCTCTGCCAATCAAGATGATTATGATTTTGCTCTTTGGCAATCCAATAATTGTAGCAATTTAGGGGCACCCTTGAGATGTAATTATTGTGACGGAAATGGAGCTACCGGAATTGGGCCAACGGGTACTCAAGCTTCTGTACCAGTTTCCTTGGGATGTAATAATTATAGTAGTACAGTTAATGTTACTGCAGGTTTGACATACTATTTATTGGTCAATGGATTTGCATCTCCTTCTGATCCCACTTATAATATTACTTTTGGCGGAACCGCTTCATTAAATTGCAGTATAGTTTGTGCTACGCCAACCATCAATAGTACTGTCACAGCTACCACTTGTGGATTAGCGAATGGTGCAGTGAATCTTTCAGTTGGTGGTGGGACACTACCTTATACTTTTAATTGGTCAAATGGATCGTCTGCGCAAAATATTTCTGCCTTAGCTGCAAATACATATACAGTAACTGTAACAACATCAAGTGTTCCGCCATGTAGTACGACTGCCAGTTTTATTGTAGCTGCTTCTTCTAATACTGTAGTAGCAGGTATTTCGGGTAATTTGACCATCTGTCTAGGAGGTTCTACCAGTTTAACGGCAACGGGAGGGGGCAACTATACTTGGAGTAATGGGCGGAGTACCGCTGGCAACAATATTACAGCAATTGGAACTTATACTGTTACCGTAACTAATGCGGTTGGGTGTAAAAGTACGTCAAGTGTATCGATTGTCCAAGCTGTGACTACCGCTTCAATAAGCGGTGCAACTACCATGTGTAGTGGAGGTAGTACGACCCTGACGGCAAGTGGTGGAGGTACTTATCTATGGAATAATGGAAGAGTGACCTCTGCAAACAACATCACCACAGCAGGTACCTATACGGTAACGGTTACAAATAACGGCTGTACGAGTACCGCCCAATCAACAATAACCTTAACGACCATAACAGCGTCCATCAGCGGAGCGACAACGATGTGTACAGGAGGTAATGCGACCTTGACAGCTAGTGGCGGCGGAACATATGCATGGAATAGCGGCCCTACGACAGCGGTGAACGTAGTGACAGGCCCAGGTACCTATACGGTAACGGTTACAAATAACGGCTGTACGAGTACCGCTCAATCAACTATAACCTTAACGACCATAACAGCGTCCATCAGTGGTGCAACGACGATGTGTACAGGAGGTAATGCGACCTTGACAGCAAGTGGCGGTGGGACGTATGCATGGAATGGCGGCCCAACAACAGCGGTGAATGCAGTGACAGGCCCAGGTACCTATACGGTAACGGTTACAAATAATGGTTGTACGAGTACCGCCCAATCAACAGTAACTTTAACGACCATAACAGCGTCCATCAGCGGAGCGACAACGATGTGTACAGGAGGTAATGCGACCTTGACAGCTAGTGGCGGTGGGACGTATGCATGGAATAGCGGCCCTACGTCAGCAGTGAACGTAGTTACAGGCCCAGGTACCTATACGGTAACGGTTACAAATAACGGCTGTACGAGTACCGCTCAATCAACTATAACCTTAACGACCATAACAGCGTCCATCAGCGGAGCGACAACGATGTGTACAGGAGGTAATGCGACCTTGACAGCTAGTGGCGGCGGAACGTATGCATGGAATAGCGGCCCTACGACTGCAGTGAATGTAGTGACCGGCCCAGGTACCTATACGGTAACGGTTACAAATAACGGCTGTACGAGTACGGCCCAATCAACTATAACCTTAACGACCATAACAGCGTCCATCAGTGGAGCGACGACGATGTGTACAGGAGGTAATGCGACCTTGACAGCAAGTGGCGGTGGAACATATGCATGGAATAGCGGCCCTACGACAGCGGTGAACGTAGTTACAGGTCCAGGTACCTATACGGTAACGGTTACAAATAACGGCTGTACGAGTACCGCCCAATCAACTATAACCTTAACGACCATAACAGCGTCCATCAGCGGAGCGACAACGATGTGTACAGGAGGCAATGCGACCTTGACAGCGAGTGGCGGTGGAACGTATGCATGGAATAGCGGTCCTACAACAGCAGTGAATGTAGTTACAGGCCCAGGTACCTATACGGTAACGGTTACAAATAACGGCTGTACGAGTACGGCCCAATCCACAATAACCTTAACGACCATAACAGCGTCCATCAGCGGAGCGACAACGATGTGTACAGGAGGTAATGCGACCTTGACAGCAAGTGGCGGTGGAACGTATGCATGGAATAGCGGCCCAACAACAGCTGTGAATGTAGTTACAGGCCCAGGTACCTATACGGTAACGGTTACAAATAACGGCTGTACGAGTACGGCCCAATC
This sequence comes from Saprospiraceae bacterium, assembly GCA_016720635.1. Taxonomy (GTDB): domain Bacteria; phylum Bacteroidota; class Bacteroidia; order Chitinophagales; family Saprospiraceae; genus JADKKF01. The sequence goes on along the minus strand of JADKKF010000004.1, from coordinate 56,295 downwards.
AACTATAACCTTAACGACCATAACAGCGTCCATCAGCGGAGCGACAACGATGTGTACAGGAGGCAATGCGACCTTGACAGCAAGTGGCGGCGGAACGTATGCATGGAATAGCGGTCCAACAACAGCAATGAACGTAGTTACAGGCCCAGGTACCTATACGGTAACGGTTACAAATAACGGCTGTACGAGTACGGCCCAATCCACAATAACCTTAACGACCATAACAGCGTCCATCAGCGGAGCGACGACGATGTGTACAGGAGGTAATGCGACCTTGACAGCGAGTGGCGGTGGGACGTATGCATGGAATAGCGGTCCAACAACAGCTGTGAATGTAGTTACAGGCCCAGGTACCTATACGGTAACGGTTACAAATAACGGCTGTACGAGTACGGCCCAATCAACTATAACCTTAACGACCATAACAGCGTCCATCAGCGGAGCGACAACGATGTGTACAGGAGGCAATGCGACCTTGACAGCGAGTGGCGGTGGAACGTATGCATGGAATAGCGGTCCTACGACAGCGGTGAACGTAGTTACAGGCCCAGGTACCTATACGGTAACGGTTACAAATAACGGCTGTACGAGTACCGCCCAATCAACTATAACCTTAACGACCATAACAGCGTCCATCAGTGGAGCGACAACGATGTGTACAGGAGGCAATGCGACCTTGACAGCGAGTGGCGGTGGAACCTATGCATGGAACAACGGTCCAACGTCAGCGGTGAATATAGTGACATTCCTCTGGTACATATACGGTAACGGTTACAAATAACGGTTGTATGAGTTCCGCTCAATCCACTATAACCTTAACGACCATACAGCGTCCCAGCCGACGCGAGGCAAGCACCCACCGGGGCACGACAGCCGCCACCATACGAATATAACAGCAGGCGGAAGCGCAACGCAACCGACGTGTGGACAAACCAATGGCTCCATCAGCGTGACACCAAGCACGGGAGCGACGTATGCATGGACAGGCGGCTTGAGTGGGCAAAATCCATTGAACGTGGGTCCAGGTAGTTATACGGTTACGGTAACAGAGACGGCATCGGGCTGTACGAGCAGCACAAGCTTTACGATAAACGCCTCGACGAATATAACAGCAGGTGGAAGTGCAACGCAACCGACGTGTGGACAAACCAATGGCTCCATCAGCGTGACCCCAAGCACAGGAGCGACATATGCATGGACAGGCGGTTTGAGTGGACAAAATCCATTGAATGTAGGCCCAGGAACATATACGGTAACAGTTACAGAGACGGCATCGGGCTGTACGAGCAGCACAAGCTTTACGATAAACGCATCGACGAATATAACAGCAGGCGGAAGCGCAACGCAACCTACGTGCGGACAAACGAATGGATCCATCAGCGTGACCCCAAGCACAGGAGCGACGTATGCATGGACAGGCGGTTTGAGTGGACAAAATCCATTGAATGTAGGCCCAGGAACATTATACGGTAACAGTAACAGAAACGGCATCGGGCTGTACAAGCAGCACAAGCTTTACGATAAACGCATCAACCAATATCACAGCAGGTGGAAGCGCAACGCAACCGACGTGTGGACAAACCAATGGCTCCATCAGCGTGACACCAAGCACAGGAGTAACTTATGCATGGACAGGCGGATTGAGTGGACAAAATCCATTGAACGTAGGCCCAGGCACTTATACGGTAACAGTAACAGAGACGGCATCGGGCTGTACGAGCAGCACAAGCTTTACGATAAACGCCTCGACGAATATAACAGCAGGTGGAAGCGCCACGCAACCGACGTGTGGACAAAACAATGGCTCTATTAGCGTCACCCCAAGCACAGGAGCGACCTATGCATGGACAGGCGGTTTGAGTGGACAAAACCCATTGAATGTAGGCCCAGGAACATATACGGTAACAGTAACAGAGACGGCATCGGGCTGTACGAGCAGCACAAGCTTTACGATAAACGCCTCGACGAATATAACAGCAGGTGGAAGCGCCACGCAACCGACGTGCGGACAAACCAATGGCTCCATCAGCGTGACACCAAGCACAGGAGTAACTTATGCATGGACAGGCGGTTTGAGTGGGCAAAATCCATTGAATGTAGGTCCAGGCACTTATACGGTAACGGTGACGGAGACGGCATCGGGCTGTACGAGCAGCACAAGTTTCGTTGTAAATACATCGACGAATTTAATTGCTTCGATTACAGGTAATTTGAGTATATGTGCAGGATCGAACGCGACCCTAAGTGGCACTGGAGGAACGACCTATACGTGGAGTGATGGATTTGTAGGCAATCCAAATATTGTAAGTGGGGCAGGTACCTATACGGTGAGCGTGAGCGATGGGGTATGCGTATCAACGAGCAGTGTTGAAGTAGTAAATATAGCGAGTGTAAGCGTAAATATAACGGGCCCGTCGTCGATATGTCCAGGAGGAAGTCAAACCTTAAGTGTAGGAGGAGGCTTCAGCCAGTATATGTGGTCAACTGGAGGTACGAGCAATATGATAGTAGTGAATGCGGCAGGATTTTATACAGTGACGGTAACGAATGCAAGTGGCTGTAAGGGAACCTCGAGCAAAGAAATTATAGAAACGGTGGTTACACCACCAAGTATAACACCAGCATCACCCGTGATATGCCCAAGCAGTGTAGTAGTGTTGGATGCGGGATCAGGTTATAGTGGGTATATATGGAGTACGGGCTCGAGTTCAAGAACGACGACGGTAAATATGGCGGGCACCTATACGGTAACGGTAACGCAAGGCGGCTGTCAAGCGACAGGCGAGGTAGTAGTGACGGCGAGTACGTTGGTGCCACCCGTGATAACGCCAACCCCAGTAGTATTGTGTCCAGGCGAAATCGAGACGATAGATGCGGGCTCAGGTTACAGTACGTATGTATGGAGTACAGGAGCCGTAAGCCAATCGATCAATATAACAACTGGGGGCACCTACCGAGTGACGGTAGGAGATGGAGAGTGTACAGCAGTAGGAAGCTTAACGGCGACAAATGGCTTATCTCCGACACCGAGTATATCGCCAATAAATGCAGCCATATGTGCAGGTTCGAGTATAGAATTGGTAGCGGATAGTGGTTACAGCAGCTATGAGTGGTCAACAGGGGACAATGTAGATAGGACGACGGTGAGTATGGCAGGATTCTATACGGTAACGGTAACGAATGCGAATGGCTGTAAAGGGACATCGAGTCGACAAGTTGTGTTGAGTTCAGGCTTGAATCCGAGTATAACACCAGGCAATCCACGAATATGTTTGGGATCAGATGTAGAGTTGGATGCGGGATCGGGATATTCGACTTATAGTTGGTCAGAAGGCTCTGGCAGTCAACAAATAACCGTATCGATTGCAGGATTTTATACAGTGACGGTGACGAATGTGTCTGGCTGTAGTGGAACGACGAGTGTAGAAGTGATCCAGAGTGCGTCGTTAGCCCCTGTGATAAATCCAGCGATACCATCGATATGCTCAGGCTCTAGCGTAGTCTTGGATGCAGGTAATGGTTATGATACCTATGAATGGAGTGTTGCAGGCCAAATGAGTCAGACCTTAACGGTATCGATGTCAGGAACCTATACGGTAACGGTAACACGAGGCGGCTGTAGTGGAACATCGAGTGTAGTAGTTCAAAGCGTACCGAACCCAGTAGCGGGAATAACTGGAGATATGAGTATCTGTTCAGGTCAAACCACGCAGCTGGTGGCGACGGGAGGTAGTGGCTACGATTGGAGTGAAGTGGGCAACAGCACCAATACATTGACGATAAATCCAACGACAACGACAGTATATACGGTGACAGTGACGAATAATGGGTGTAAAGGAACAACGAGTGCCACGGTAGTAGTGAGGCCATCGATACAAAGTACGTCCAGTTTGACGCATACACGATGTGGGCAGAGTAATGGACAGATAAATTTAACAGTGAGTGGAGGCGCAGGAGGCTATACGTATAGATGGAATCCAAATCTGGGGAATCTAGAGGATCCAAGCAATTTGGCAGCAGGAGGTTATGCATTGACGATAACGGATGCGATAGGCTGTACCTTTAGGGGCAGCTATGATATAACCCCATCAGAGAGTTTGCAGATCACCACTTTCCCAACAGGAACGTTGTGTAATCAGCAAAATGGAAGACTGGACGTATTCCCAACCAATGGTCAAGGGGTATATACGTATGTATTGCCGCCATATCCAACGAATACCACGGGCGAGTTTTTGAATATGACATCAGGTAATTACGTATTGACGGTAACCGATGGCTTAGGCTGTAGGACGACAACAAGCGTTGTGATAGCACCATCGGGAGTTCCAAGCGTTACGGCGACGAGCAGCCCGACTCGATGTGGACTAAATAATAATGGACAGATAATTATCATTAACGCTGGAGGAGGCTTAGCCCCATATCTGTTCGATATAGGAGATGGAAATGGCTTAGTGCCAGACCGTCAGTTTGATTTCTTGCCGTCGGGTAATTACAGGATAACGGTTTCGGATGCGAATGGCTGTACGAATACCCAAACGGTACAAGTAGCAAGTTCTGTGGCAATGAGTCTGAATACAACCTCTACGGGAACTCGATGCGATGGACCAACAGGAACGATCAGAGTCCAAGTTGGAGGAGGAGGTACGCAGCCATATACATTTGACATAGGTATCGCCAGTCAAGGCGGTATCACGGCAAATAATTATACATTCGGAACTTTGGCAGCAGGCACCTATACAGTAACGGTGACGGACTTCTGGGGCTGTACAGCAATAAGACAGACAACTGTGACCTCCCCAAGTGGTTTGACGGCATCTACGAATACGACGAACGCACAATGCGGTAGGACAGATGGAAGTTTACAAGTGACGACAATGGGTGGCACAAGTCCATTTACTTATACGCTTCAAGGCGGTACCCAAAATGGAACGGGCTTGTTCACTAATTTGGGGTCGGGAACTTACGCCGTAACGGTACAAGACAAAGATGGATGTAGTTTTGTGACGACTGGAGCGGTTGGAAATGCTAGTGGTCAAACGATAACAGGAGTAAATACAAGCGTAGCGAAATGTACGAGTTCGACGGGAGGATTGAGCATCCAAGTGAGCGGAGGACTAAGCCCATATACGTATGTGGTAACGGGTCAAACACCAAATAGCACGGGAGTATTCACAAATCTAACTGCGGGAATGTATGGATTGACGGTTACCGACCAATCTGGTTGTGTGGCAGTGAGTACCGCGCAGATCAATTCAGTGAATGGAATGAGTTTGAATAGCAGTATAATCAATACGAGTTGTGGCTTGAACAATGGTCAATTAGACGTATCGGTGATAGGTGGAATGGCACCATACACCTATGCGATGAGTGGACCAGGCGTATCTCCGCCATACCCAGGGTTAGGCTCAGGTACATATAGCGTGACAGTAACGGATGCAAATGGTTGTGTACGAGAATTGACAAATCTAACCGTAGGAGTATCGACCGCGTTGAATGGCAGCTTGAGTATCGTATCGGCTACGTGTGGACAGAGCAATGGATCGATCAGTGTAGTGAGTCTGAATGGAGGGCCAAACTATACCTATAGCATGGGAACACCACAGACAACTGGCGTATTCAATAATCTAGGCTCAGGCTCCTATGATATAACGGTGAATGATAGCCAGGGCTGTATATTGGTGATGAATGGACAAGTGAACTCGGGCAGTACATTGACGTTGACGAGCAGCAGCAGTCCAGCCAGTTGTGGACAAAATAATGGATCATTGACATTGGTAGGCCAGCAAGGCCAAAGCCCATACCGATATTTTATAACAGGAAGAGAAGAGGCGACTGGAGTGTTCAATAATTTAGGATCAGGAACTTACAACGTGACAGTTCAAGACGCGCAGTTGTGTTCAGTGACAGGTCAGGTGGTAGTAGGTGTATTGAATGGTCCAGACGTGAACATAACGAATCTAACACAGACTAGCTGTGGTAGGAACAATGGAAGTTTCCAAGTGAGTACGATAAGCGGCAATGGACCATTTAGATATGATATAGGAACAGGATCTGTGACGGATTCATCTTTTGTGAATTTAGCCTCAGGAAACTATACGGTAACGATAACAGACGCCAATGGCTGTGCCATCACCCGAGGTGTACAAATCAATGGCTCGAACAACCTGACGCAGACAGTAGGAGTTGATTCGGCGGGCTGTACAGTACCAAGTGGAGTAATCAGAATAAGTGGATTGAACGGTCAGTCTCCATATACCATAAGCAGTACAAGCGGGGTAGTGGTTGGACAGAATATCAGTTTGCTGAGTGCTGGTAGCTATAACTTCACGGTGACGGACAATTTGGGCTGTAGCGTAGTAGGAATAGGCGTAGTACCACAGACGGTAGCACCGACGGCAACGGCTCAAGCGGATAGCAGCAGTTGCGGGATGATGAATGGACGAATAACGGTGAATGCAAGTGGGGTAAATGGCCCGATGCAATATACGATAGGAGGAGCCTTACAGAGTACGAATGTGTTTGGCAATCTAGGTGCGGGTACATACGGAGTGACGGTAGTGGATGGCTTAGGTTGTACAACGAGCATGGTAACGCAAGTTTACAATCAGAATGGTCCAAATGCCAGCACAACGGTAAGTGCATCTACGTGCAACCAGACAAATGGCAGCATCACAGTAGTGGTCGTAGGTGGAGAAATGCCTTATGACTTTGACTTTGGAGGTGGTTCGCAATCGAACAATCAGACGAATGTCGGCTCAGGAAATTACTTGATAACGGTGACGGATAATCAAGGGTGTACGACGACGGTTGGAGCGATTGTGACAAATATAGGAGGCCCGAGTGCTACGGCAATAAGCGATAGTACCTCATGTGGAGGAATCAATGGCAGTATCACGGTGACGGCGACCCAAGGCACACCGCCATACAGTTACAGCGCAGTGCCAGGACAAAATCAAACCAACAATGTGTTCACGAATTTGGGCAATGGCAACTATATTATAACGGTGACGGATGCGAATGGCTGTGTGACGACAGCGCAGGCGACGATAGCGTCGATCAGCATCGTATCGATCGTGAATATCATTCCGCAGGATGTGTCGATAACTGGAGGCAATAACGGAAGTGCAATAGTAACGGTAGGCAATGGTCGAGTACCATATAGCTATGTATATACAGGAGGAGCAGGAGGTCAAGGTACGATAAGTAGCCCAGGCTCGTTTGTAATTGGCAACTTGTTTAAAGGGACCTATACAGTGACGGTGACGGATTCCAAAGGGTGTACGACGAGTTCGACGTTTATCATAACAGAGCCATCGTGTGGAGTAAGAGCTGGAGTCCGAGTTACGAGTGCAATCAGCTGTAACGGAGGCTCGAATGGAGGCTTACAAGTGACAGCTACAGGCGGAAGTCCAAGCTATACTTATACGTGGAGTGGCCCGACGGCGATAGGCAATACGAGCATTACAACGAGCGCAAGAGCAGGAACATATATCGTGACGGTGACGGACAATGCGGGCTGTAAGACGATAGAACAAGTGACAATAGGTGAGCCAGGAGCGCTAGGCGACAGCATACTGTGGAGGAGGATGCCGAGTTGTTTTGGAAGTTGTGATGGCGGCACAGAAGTGACGGGACTTAGAGGCACGAGCCCATACGCATATACGTGGTCAGGCGGTCAAACAGGAAATCTAGTAAGCAACCTATGTGCAGGAGTACATACGGTGACGATAACAGATACCAACGGCTGTCGATTGACGGATACGGTAGTGATCTTGAGTCCAATAGGCATGACGTTGAGTTGTGGCCAAGTGAGCCCAGCGGTGACGATAGGTGGCATCGAAGGGGTAGGAGTTGTGACGGTACAAGGAGGAGTAGCGCCATACACGGTGACATGGACAGGTGGTGGCTCAGGCATCCAAGTGGTTGCAGGCAGTTACAATATCAGCGGCTTGCGAGGCGGTACGTATGGAGTTGTTGTAAGAGACGCGAACAATTGTACTATATCATGTAGCTTCATCATAAGCAATGCGGCATGTAATCTGCGAGACAGCTCTAGGATCGTGATGAATATCAGTTGTGCAGGCTTGTCAGATGGAACGTTGGCAGCAATGGGAACAAGAGGAGTAGAGCCATACAGCTATAGATGGAGTACGGGCAGCGTAAACTCAGTATTGAACAATCTAGGAGCAGGAGCATATTACTACACGATAACGGATGCGATAGGCTGCGAGATAAGAGATAGCCTACAATTGGTGGACCCAGCTTCGATCAGTTACGGCTTGAGGATAGACTCGATAACTTGCTTGAGGCCGACAGGAGGAGTGACGTTGAGCAGCATAACGGGCGGTGTAGGGCCATATCAGTACTCATATCCAGCAGGTCAGCCATTTAGAGTAGCGACGAATCCATTGCGCTTGAGCGGATGGCAGGCTGGAGTTCATATCATCCAGTTGCAGGATGCGAATGGATGTGCAAGTACAGACACAATCATCCTCGTAAATGTGCCAAAAGTGGAAGTAAATGTACCAGACTTGATCGAATTAGAATTGGGTGATATCTTGACTATAATCGCGACGGTGAACAAGCCTCTCAATGAGATAAGCCAATGGAACTGGACTAGCGGAGTGAGGACATTCCCAGGTTATACGACGACGTTGATAGATACACCGCAAGTATCGGGTACATACAGAATCCGAGTGACGGATATCAATGGCTGCGTAGATGACGATGTAGTGAATGTAATCGTGAAGAAGAAGCTGAAGATCTACGTACCGAATGTATTCAGTCCTAACGGAGACGGCATCAACGACGTATTTAGAATATACTCAGAGGATCTTAAAATCGAGAAGGTGAACTACCTGAGAGTCTTTGATCGCTGGGGTAATATGACGTATGAAGAAAAGGACTTTACGATCAATGGCACACAGAAAGGCTGGGATGGGGTATTCCAAACCAAGCTGATGAATCCAGCGGTATTTGTATATGATATTCAAGTAGAACTCAAGGACGGATCGACGGTCAAATTTACAGGAGATGTGACGTTGACAGAATAAAAAGAATAAAGGTAGAATAAGCAAAAAGCCCCAAGAAGACATCGGTCCCTTGGGGCTTATTTATTGAAAAAGGATGGTAAGCCTAGCCGCGTGAGGGATGGGAATGGTCTTGTGACTACGAGAGTCTCGAATGGAAAGAGAGACGGAGCGAAGCGAACCCATGGACAGCCCGACTCGAATCTCGTCCAAAGACGAGGGAGAGGCACGCCCTAAAAATTCTGAACTGCTTTGGCTAAATCGTAAGTAGTAAAATAAAAAGAGCCTCCCCGAAAGAAGGCTCTTAAAACAGAAAGCTCGAGGCGATTTGGATTGAAATGTACGGGTATGAGAAATTATTTGTCAAAAACAGCGTTTTCGCGTGCCTATAAAGAAGCACCCAAACCCCAAAATGTTATCTGGAAATGTAAAGTTTTTAGAAATAATGCCCGCCAGTCGAAAATATTCCTAGGAAAGTTGCTTGAATCCAAGGTAAGCCATCAACCCAGCCCCTGTAATGAGGGCGTCTTCATCGATGTCGAAGGTGGAAGTATGGATAGGTGAGGTGATGTTTTTCTGAATATTGCCAGTTCCGAGTCGATAAAAACAGGCATCCATGACTTGTGAATAATAAGCAAAATCCTCCGCTGTCATCCGTAGAGGGAGTTCGATTACGTTTTCGTCACCAAGATATTCTTTGGCCCAAGATTTACATTTAGACGTCAGCTGGGGTTCGTTGATAAGACATGGATATCCCACTTCTATTCGGCTGAGGATCTCACCTCCAAAAGTAGCTGCTGTATGTTCTGCAATTCGCATAATATGTTGGTGGATTTCATCTCGCCAAGTCTCATTCATAGTCCTTAGCGTGCCTTCTAAATACACCTCATCGGGGATGATATTCGTGGCTCCACCCTTGGAGTTTATCTTGCCGATGGTCAGCACTGTAGGTATGTCAGGTGTGGCGTATCTGCTAGTGATGGTCTGGAGATTGGTGATAAAATGTACTGCGATCAAAATCGGATCAATGCATTCTTGTGGCATCGCACCGTGTCCCCCTTTGCCTTTTATGGTAAAATATAATTCATCTGCCGAGGCCATATACATGCCCGACCTAAATCCAACTTTTCCGACTTCAAGCGATGGATACACGTGCTGCCCTACCATCGATGCCATCTCTTTGAAGGGAAGTTTTCCACTTTTAAGCATGAGAGAGGCACCTCCTGGCAATTTTTCTTCAGCAGGCTGAAAAACACAGAGAATAGTACCTTCAAATTGGTCTTTTAATTCGTTGAGTATCAGCAGAGCTCCAAGCAAACATGTAGTATGAACATCGTGACCGCATGCGTGCATAATGCCCTGATTTATAGATTTATAAGGGACTTCATTTTCCTCTTGAATCGGAAGAGCATCCATGTCGCCTCGGAGTCCAATGATTTTTTTATGTGGATTTCTACCTTCTATTTTGGCAATTATCCCGAAGCCGCCAACGTTATCTTCAAATAATATTTGGTGTTTTTGTAAAATATCGACAAGGTATTTCGCAGTTTTTTCTTCGTGGAAGGATAGTTCAGGATGGGCGTGCAAATACCTTCTGATTTCTTTAAGATAGTCATGCCATCTGATGGACAGCTCTTGGATGGTTTTTTTCATAAGAAAACCAATAATTTTTGGAAAAACTGGATATAAATAAATTTCCCAAATATAAGCCTTAAAATGTAAACGGAGCCTTTTTAGAAATAGATATCCTCACAATTGTAAAAATTCTTGATTATTAAAATTTCTTGGTTAAATTTACGGTATCTTTAAAATGATTGAATATATGAATAAAAAATTGAGATTTATAGGAAGCTCGCTAGTATGCTTGGCTCTGGTTTTTAATTATTGGGGTTGTAAAAAAGATGATAATAACAGTACGGCAGGGACAGCGTGTGATGGGATAGTGGCAGCTGATAATAAATATTCGAATACCATAAAGCCAATTTTAAATGCTTCTTGTGCGTATGCAGGATGCCATGACGCTATAACCAAAGCTGAAAATTTAGACCTTTCTAGTTATGTGGCTTCCAAAAGCGCTTTTCAAAATTCGAAAGTAATATGTAGCATCAATCATGCAAGTGGTTGTGATCCAATGCCAAAAAATGCAGGGAAGCTTTCTGCGGATATTATAAAAAAGCTGGAATGTTGGGCCAACTCTTCTTATCCTGAGTAATAAAGTTATGCCATGAAAATATTTGGGTTTTATAGAAAAATATGGATATGTCTGCTTGCTGGATTGTTTATTTTGGGATGGAATTCATGTGAAAACGGCCCTAAAAAGGACAATTTTATAAGAGTACGCTTGGCAGAAAATCCAGACAATCTTAACCCTTTGTTTTCTAAATCAGCATCAGGGCAACAAATCATTCAGCACTTATATCTAAGTTTAGGGCGATTCGATCTCAAAACACTTAATTTGATGCCCGTATTGGCTGAAAATCTCCCGATTAAATCCCAGTCGGATCTTGACGCTCACAGAGATTGTTTTAAATGGACTTTGCGTATCAGAGAAAATGCAAAATGGCAAGATGGTAAGTCCATCGATGTGGAGGATATTTTGTACACTTTTAAGACGATTGCCAACCCAATTTTAGTTGGTATAAATTCGAAATCAACATTAGCCAATCTGCGACTTGTCGCCAAGAGCGAATCAGATTCTAGAACATTGGACTTCTATATTGATTCTACCGATATCCTTTCGCCCATTTCTATTTGTGATGTCCCAATTTTGCCAAGGCATATTTATGATCCTGACGGAGAAATGAATGAAATAAGCTTTGAAGACATCTTGAAATTATCTCCGACCGACACCAGCTCTACTGTTTTAAAAAAACTATCAAAAATAGCGGATATTTGGAAATCACCTGCTGGCATCAAAGGTAAATCTATTGGCTCTGGACCATACGCATTGAAGAAATGGGAGCCCAATAATTTTTTGGAGATAGAAAAAATTGACAATTGGTGGGGTGATGAAAATGTATATCCAGCCATAACCCCTATGATTAGATATCAAGTAATTCAGGATGAAAGAACTGCGATAGCCGCTTTAAACTCCGATGGAATCGACGTTTTATCAGAATTGCCCAGTTTAGCCTTTGTACAAGCAAAACAAGATCCTAAAATCACTTCTAAATACGATTTTTACAATCCTGAGATACTGCAGTATTTTTATATTTCCCTCAATAATGCCAATCCAATTTTAGGTGACGCGAATACGAGGAATGCTTTGGCTAGAATGGTTCCAATTGATGCCATCATCAAGAATAGCTTTGCGGGCATGGCAAAAAAAATAGTTGGACCAATACATCCCATCAGACCTTATTACAATACTGATTTGAAACCCTTGGATTTTGATTCTTTGGGAGCTAGAGAATATTTGCAAAAGGCAGGATGGACAGACTCCGATAAAGATGGTATTTTGGATAAAATGGTAGGAAAAAAAAGAATACCCTTCGTGCTTAGATTTCTCACTACGCAGAAAGCTTTAGGGAAAGACATTGCGCTGATATTCCAACAATATACGGCTAAGTTCGGCATCAAAGTGGACATACAAGCTTTGGATGCTCCAGCCCTCATCAAAGAAGTGAAATCTGGTAATTACGATTGTGCGGCTTTGGCAACAAAATTATACCCTGGAGTCGAAGATTTGTATGGTTCTTGGTTTTCTTATAGTGCCAACCACGATCGCACGAATTATGCTAGGATTGAAGATCCAGTGCTGGATCAGTTGATTTTGGCAACCAAAGAGACCACCGATACTGAGCGATTGGCAAAGATTTTTTTTGATTTTCAAGCCCAAGTGTACAAGCAGCAGCCCATTATATTTTTGTGCGCCCCATTAGAAAAATTGATTGTTAGTAAAAAATGGAAACCAGCGATATCGGCCATCAGACCTGGGTATTTTGAAAATGCCTTCGAGCATCTATAATTAAATGTTTAAAGCAAATTGCTTGAGATGATTCGAGCTATCCAACATACGATCATTTCCTTCATCATAAGTTCTCTTTTATTAGGTCTTTTGTTGTCGTGGGTTTCATATACCCAATTATCCAAAGATCTTGAGCATAAGTTGTTGATTGCCAGACAAGAAGGTCAAAGCGAAAGCAGCCTCGCGGGAATAAAAATTCAGGCAGAATCAAAAGGTGCAGGCTTGCCATTTTTTTATTTTGGATTTGAAAAAATCGAACAGCTACCATTGGATATCCTTTGTTTTTCGTGGAATGGCAAAGATTGTTACAGCCATGTTTTTTTTAGTCAAATAATAAACCTTTCTGAAGGTTATAGCGAGTTCAGTGGACAATCTTATTTAAAGGTATTTTATAAAGCATTTTCCTTTTCTCTGGTTTTTGGTTTATTTTGCTTGATTATTTGCGCCATTTTAGCCTTATTGGTGTTGGTTAAATCCCTAAAAGGCAGCTCACAGTTTTTATTACAATTCCTTAATAATGTTGGTTTTTATGTGCAAATAATACCTATTTTTATATTGGCGACATTGTCGGTAGCCTTTTTAAGCGGAGACCGCTATGGAGTTTTTCCTTCAGTAGGTTGGATACCCGAACAGGGATTTTCACTTTCATTTATGCATTATTTGATCCTTCCTTTTTTTTGTCTTGGCATCCCTTTGTTTTTTTGGCTATTTAATCATTTTCATGAAATAATCAAAGCCGAAAGCAATCTTCAATATACGCTCGGCCTCAAAGCCAAGGGGAATGATGTAAATAATTTATTGAGAAAACACATTCTTCCCAACAGCAAACCCATGTTGTTGCAAACCATGATTCAGGTTTTTCCTGTCTCATTGGCGGGTGTGATTGGGATTGAATGGGTTTTTAATATCAATGGTATAGGAACATTGCTCATAAAATGCATTGAAAGCAACGAATGGATACTCGTGTGGCTGATAGTTCAGTGCTTGATTTTTGCTCTTTTTGTGATACGGATTATTGTCAAAATTTACACCAAATATCCACAGCTATGCAAAATAAGGGCACAAAGTGGATGGGAATGATAGGCTATAGCTTCATTGTGGCTTGGATTGTACTCATTTTGCTCGATGTGCTAGGTGCTAGATTATTTTGGCAAGAAGGACGGCTAATTCATTTAGATTCGGTTCACATTTCCCCTAGTTTTAGGGCATTGTTTTTTTTAGGTTCAGATCATCTAGGGCGAGATTTATTGGGGATGCTCATCGAAGGGGCGAAAGTTTCTTTGGTCATTGGGATTTGCTCTGCTTTGATCAGTTTGTTGGTTGGTTTTATATTGGGGATATTATCCGCGATGTCCAAAGAAGGGATGATAAAGATTTCAATCTGGACCTTTCTTGCATGGTTGATTCCTTTTATAGTTTTATTGCCCATCTTAGTTTTTCAATCAAGGTGGAGTACTTCTATCTTAGTCATTCTTCTGTTTTTATTTGTTCTATCCATTATCCTAGCTAAGAGGATTAAGGCTTCTCCATCGCCCATTCATATTTATATATTGAGTATTGTAGATATCATCCAAACGGTTCCTTTCATTGTTCTTCTATTGATTATTCTACCTTGGTTTGGTCAAGAGTACTGGCAAATGACCATCGTTTTTGGGCTGTTCCGATGGACTTATTTTTACCGAATTGCAGATGAAACAGCCTCAAGGATTCTACCTTTGCCATATATTCAACAAACTAAATTGCTAGGATTAAAACCAATAATTGGCATTTTAAAACATATACTGCCCAATATCTTGCCTTTATTGCTAGGACATTTGCCTTATGTAATCCTTGGTAATATCTTGCTTGAAGCCACGGTTTCATTTTTTGGATTTGGTTTCAGTCCCGACAGGATCAGCTGGGGGGCGATATTGGCCTCGTCTTCTCATTATCTTAATTTTTGGTGGATTCCCGTTTTTACCTCCTTCGCCATTGCCCTTACTGCCATGAGTTTTCAATGGATCGGAAAATCAAAAGTTAATGAGGTGCTGTAAAGTGTTAAATATGCATTAATTTTGCTTATATTTTGTCCTAAATTTAAGATTCACCTTGGCACTAAATTATTGATACTCAACAAAAAGGTTGGTTCATATTGTTAAATTAACATTATGTAAACATTTGATGATTAGCACATAATGTAGTAGTTTTAAGGTAATAAAACATCTGATTATGAAAGCACGACTTACATTTTTATTTCTTTGCTGGATGGCAATGCCATTATTTGCTCAAAATTCTGATACCCCTCAACGATCCTATTGGGACAAACCTGGATGGTACACATTCGGATTGAGCGGCGGTACTAATTTTTTACAATCTGACGTAAGAGCCGCTTGGGGTGGCTGGGGCGCCAACTTAAGCCTTGGCAAGAACATCTGGTACACCAAGCCTTTGTTGGTAAATTTGAGAGCCAAACTCGAATACCAAAAAGCTGTTGGATCTGATGTGGTTAGGGATTATAATATCCTCAAAAATACTACCTTGAACGGTACGCATTCTTTGAATTATACCAACTACAATTCTCCAAACATTCCCAATGGTTTCGTATTTCAAAACTTTCAAAACCAGATGGGATCCCTCGGTTTGGATGCCATATTCACCATGAATCGGCTCCGAGAAAGAACGGGTTGGGTGCTTAATTTTTACGGAGGAGCCCAGATTTCATATTATGAAACATATGTAAATCAATACAAAGAATCTGAAAATGCTGATTATAAAATTGGCTATGCGGCCATCGATACGAGCAAATCCAAATCGGATATTTGCAAGTCCCTGAGCGACCTGAGAGACAAAACTTACGAAACAGAGGGTTCAGGTTTTGACAATGCGTCCAATCATTGGAGCTTGATGCCATATGTTGGATTTGAGCTGGGTTATGAACTGACACCAAAATTCACCCTTGGCATCGGACATAGATTGACATGGACACAAAAGGATAATTTGGATGCTTCTACTTTTGAAAAATCAAATCAAGATCTTGGACATTATAGTTTCTTGAATTTGGAATGGAAATTTAGACCTACACCTAAGCAAGAATTGCCACCTGAGATAATGGTTCACCAGCCAACCATGGAGGAATATACCACCAAGGAGCCAGATGTAGATATTCAAGCCACTATAAAAAATGTGAAAAAGTCGAAGCAAGTTTATTTTACCCAAGATGGAAATGCTCAAGCATTTGAGTTTTATAGACCGAAATTTGCTAGCCATATAATCTTGAATCCAGGATTAAATGTCATCAAAATAGGAGCCGTCAATTCAGTTGGCGCAGCAGAAAAAATCCTTAGGATCACCTATAATGAACCCAAAGCGGAGAAAAAACCAACCGTACGATTTACGAATCCTTCCATTTCAGATAAAAAAACTCAGGAGGGGGAGCTTGTCCTGAAAGCAGACATAACTGATATTTACAAAGGTGATAAAATCTTCTATTACGTAAATGGCCAATTTAAGAGCGATTATTTTTTCAAAAAGAATGAATTTTCTGATGGAGTTGGCTTGAGAGAAGGGTACAATTCTTTCAAAATTAGGGTCGAAAATGCTTTTGGCTCCGACGAGGCAGTCACATCTATTTACTACGAAAAACCCCTACCAAAGCCCATAGTAGATATATATGCGCCTGGCAAAGGAACATTCACAACACAAGCTAATAGAGAGTATATCAAAGCAAGAATACAACATGTAGATTCCAAAAATCCAAATCGCATTGCGATTCAACGGCCAGTCAATTTATGACTTTGAATATTCAAGTGGAGAGGTAAGATTTTATGCTTATCCTTTGATGCGAGGACAAAATATTTTCAGAGTTGAGGCCTCCAATCCATCTGGACAAGCGGCTGAAGAATTGATTATAAACTTTGAAGAAAAAGTTATCGAGCAGGTACCAGCTCCTAGGATTAATTTCTTGACCAATCACAGTATTAAAGAAAATTCAACTACAAAGCAGTGTGAGTGGAGCGCAGAAGCGACTGTTTCGGGTGTTTCAGGCAAGGATCAAGTAGATGTGAGACTAAATGGACAACCAGTACCTTTTTCGTACACTCAGGGCAAAATATATGTGCTTGTGAATGTCTCAGAGGGAACACATGAATTGTATGCTAGTGCCATCAACCAATCAGGAAGAGCAGAAGATAGAATAACTGGAAGATGTGTCACTACAGCATCAGTTTCTAAGCCTTTGGTGACTTTTGTGACGCCAGCGGTTTCGCCTAGTTCTACCCAAACTTCCCTAACCAGTATCTTGGTTGATGTGCGAAATATATCCAATTCCCGTGACATCAAATTGTTAGTGAATGGTAAGCCTCAATACGATTTTACATTTGTCAATGGACAATTAAAGGCCAATATACTGGTAAATGATGGCGCAAATACCGTCGAAGTTATCGCTTCAAATCAAGGAGGTATCGGTAGCGCATCAGTCCAGATAACCAAAGTCGGAGGCATCAATTTGGCGAGAAAACCCATCATCGAGATTCAAACGCCTTCTAATGGACATAAGACAAGAGAATCTTCTATAGAGGTAAAAGCATCCATCCGAAACGTCACGCACAAGGACAATGTTGAGTTTTGGGTAAATGGCAGTCGCAACAATAATTTTCAATTCAACCCAGCTTCTACCAACTTGACGGCGACTATCTCATTGGCCGATGGAACAAATACGATCGTCATAAAAGGTAAAAATGCCTCTGGTCAAGCAGAAAGTTCTGTTCAAGTAACCAAGGAAATTATCCAAAAAAGACCACCTGTCATATCTATTTCTAAGCCAGCCGATGGTATGAGTACTGGTGAAAAAATAGTTGCATTGGTTGCTAAAATTGACAATATTACATCTAAGTCTCAGATACATTTGGTCATCAACGGTGTGCCAACAACCGACTTTCAGTGGGTAGATAATACCTTGACTTGCAATATATTGACCATCGTAGGGACAAACACAGCCCAAATCAACGCTACCAATGACGACGGATCTGACCAAAAAAATGTTCGATTCACGGTGACTCAAAGCGTAGCAGCACCAATCATCAATTTCGAAAATCCTAGAATAAATCCACAAATCACCAAAGAATCCACTATGAAGATCGTAGCGGAAATTCTCAATGTGGAGCGTAAGGACATTGTGTTTTATATCGATGGTAGGGTGACGCCAAATTTTGAATGGAATGACCAAACCAAGCGATTGACTTATCAGGTGATGCTGAACAAAGGCGAGAACAACTTTAAGATCGATGCTTCCAATAGCGCTGGGGCTAGATCCGAGAAGCGGCAGGTAAAATATTTTGCAGTTCAAACAGTACCTCCACCGACTGTTTCGATAGAGTCTATTTCTGTTCCGACAGAAAATCCATTCGAACCGGGTATCGCTAGAAGCACTTATGTAGCGAAAATTACGGGTATTTCAAACAGCACCAATCTAAAAGTCATGATCAACAATGTTCCTGTCACTGACTTTGTATTTAATCCAACTACAGGGATGGTTACAGGTGTGATGAACTTAATTAAAGGGGTTAATAGATTGCGCATCGAGGCTACCAATGTCTCGGGTTTCCATTATGCGGAGAAAGAACTCGCATACTAGCGCGTGAGGGGCGGTAATGGCTTGGTCTCGTCAGGTATGGCTATACTTGACGAGACGGAGCACCGCGAACCCATGCACGACCCGACCACACAGAGTGTGGACACGCCCTAATAATTATGGCACAAATTTTTGAGCATTTTGAACCATCATTGAATAGGATATACTGGTCGAAAAGCTTTTGCTCAAGACTTATTTTTACAACTGGCTGAAATCTTGTATTTTGCGCAAATAAAAGGTACTTCCAACCAATTATTTTGATATTTTTGCAATAAATAAACAAGAAACAACAATGGACAAAATTTTCAATGATACCCAGATGGGTGAAAATTTCCTCCGTGAATGGCGGGAAATGGAGAAAAAAGCACTCGAGTTGCTCCAAATTGTAGGAGAATTGCGCTTCGATAGATCCATCGAATTGGTGCTTTTTAGACGAGATATTTATGATTCGCGACCTAGCGAACTGCTCCAAATCCACGCTCTATCCAAGCATTATCATGACAAAGATCCTCTCAATATTGACCATACATTGGCCATCGCTAGAGCCATCTATCGACAAAAAAATATGGTGCCTTCTCGCATAGATCTTGGTACCATAGGCGTCGAGTGGCTGACTGAAAATAAAAACGAGAGCGTAAATGAATTCGTGGTTTCAAAATTGGGCCATCTGGTCGAGAGCGAAGAGAAAAAGCTCATCCACAAAGACGTAATTCTATATGGTTTTGGACGTATCGGAAGGATAGCCGCTAGGAGATTGGTGCAACAAACGGGTAGGGGAGAACAGCTGCGACTGCGTGCTATTGTCATCCGCCCCCAAATGAAAAATAAGCTCGAAGAGGCTGAAAAACGCGCTGCTTTATTGCGCACGGACTCCGTACACGGAGAGTTTAGAGGTACCGTTGAAGTTGCAGCAGATGGACACGCTTTGCTCATCAATGGAAATCACGTCCACCTTATTTATGCCTCAGCACCCTCAGAAGTGGATTATACTCAATACGATATCCACGATGCGATCGTGATCGACAATACCGGGGTTTGGCGTGATCGTGCATCCCTAGAACAACACTTACGACCTGGTGCTTCACACGTGATTTTAACTTCTCCAGGCAAGGACATTCCGAATATCGTCTATGGTGCGAATCACGAATCCATCGACCCTGAAGAAAATATCCTTTGTGCCGCCTCTTGTACCACGAATGCCATAGTGCCGGTTATCAAAGCGATAGATGATAAATTTGCCATTCAGAAAGGCCATATTGAGACCATTCACTCTTATACAAGCGACCAGAATCTCCTAGACAATTTCCACAAAAAACCGCGTAGGGGTAGGGCTGCAGCCATTAATATGGTCATTACTTCGACAGGGGCAGGGGAGGCTGTCTCCAAGGTGATGCCACATCTGGCGGGAAGGCTAACCGGCAATGCCGTGAGGGTACCGACACCCAATGTTTCTCTGGCGATTTTGAATCTTACGTTGGATGCCAGTGTTACCAAAGAAGAGGTGAATTTGGCTGTTAAAGATGCCGCTATGCATGGATCCCTCGTTGAGCAAATCCAGTACAGTACATCTGATGAATACGTTTCCAGCCATGCGGTAGGGGCTACTGCTGCGACGGTTTTCGATTCGCCTTCGACTCTCGTATCCAAGGATGGACACTCGACGACCCTCTACACATGGTATGACAACGAGTATGGTTATACCTGCCAGGTTATTCGTCTGGCGAAGTGGATAGCTAAGGTTCGCAGAGCTCATTATTACTAGAAATTTATTTTATTTTATGCCGTCCCCCACGCCATGCGTGGGGCCAGGCTCTCCACGACTTCACTTCGTTTCGGTCTTTACAGACTCTCCTTCGGAGATCGTTTCGATCCTTGACGGGCATTGTTGACATTCTGTTTGTTTGCTCATTTGCAATGTGTTAAATACCAGATTTGCACAAAAGAATTTCAGTTAGCATATTTGTTTTTATTTCGATCGGATTCTTAAACTTCGCCAGCACATCTTTGTTTATAATTTGGATTTTGAGATATTATTTTTTTTCTATTCTATTTACCCAAATTTAATAACATGAAACTATCTGAATTTAAAGCCGCCCTGTCCAATCTAACCGAATTGAATTTTAAATTGCCAGATGGATCCTTAGTGCCAAAGCATTTTCACATCACCGAAATAGGCCAAGTTTCTAAGAAATTTATAGATTGTGGAGGTACCGTAAGGGAAGAAAATTTAATCAGCATGCAACTTTGGGAAAGCATCGATTTTTGGCATAGACTGGAACCATCTAAGTTGATTTCCATCATCGATCTAAGCATCCAAAAATTAGGTATAGAAGATCATGAAATCGAAATCGAATACCAAGGCAATACAATCGGAAAGTATGGTGTTACTTTTTCGGACAATCAGTTCAAACTATTAAGCACAAAAACCCAGTGTCTTGCCGAGGAGAAATGCGGTATTCCTAGCTTTAATCTTGTCAAAGAGAAGGTGCAGGCTTGCTGTAGCCCTGGCGGTGGCTGCTGTTAAGCTAAGGGAAGATTGCAAAGTATTTTGAAGCAATTAACCAGTTTTTTATCGATTAAAGAATTATATTAATGATACACCAGTCCATTCAACCCTATTTACCTAAGGTTATTGAGCTTTTCAGGAAACATAAAATTACATCTGCTTATGTTTTTGGATCAGTCTTAACGGATAAATTCAACGATCAAAGTGATGTCGATTTTTTAGTAAATATTCAAGAGGGCTTAGACCCTGTAGAAACTGGAGGCCATTTATGGGATTTAACATACGAATTAGAAGATCTTTTAAAAAGACATGTGGATTTGTTAACTGAACGATCTTTAAAAAATCATTACTTTATAAAGCAAGTAAATGAAACAAAAATCGCCATTTATGGATAATGAGATAAAAAAATTGCTTCAAGACATCCTGATTAGCCTTCAGAATATTGAAAATTATATTGGTGAGGATAAGATATTTATCCAGTATGATGCAAACTTGCAACTCCAAGATGCTGTTGAAAGAAACCTTATTACCATTGGCGAAGCGATGAATGTATTGCTAAGAAAAGCTCCAGAAATAAATATTACTAATGCTCGTAGAATTGTAGATGCCAGAAACCGTCTTACCCATGGATACGATGAAATAGAAAGTACACAAGTATGGAATATTATCATTAATCACCTACCTATTCTAAATTTTGAAGTAAATAAATTACTTAACAGTTAATTATGCATGCATAAGCTATTCCATATTACCCTATTCTAGTGGGGCAGCTTATACGCAGAAAGTGCTGATTAGAAAAAATATCAAATTAGCACAAAGCTTTTCAAGATAATGTTTTTTAAAAATCAGCTTTTTACACCTAGTTTTTTGTCGAGAAAATTAAATTTTTATACCAATCGATGCCACAAACCCTCTGCCATCTGAGCTCCAAACGCCTTGTCCTGGATACCCCGCTGGTCGCTTGGTGAAATATTGCTCGTTCGTCAAGTTATTGATACCAAATTTGAAGTTCAAATTATTGTTAAACCGATAAGCAAGGTTGACGTCAAAAATATGATAAGATGGTACTATCCCCGAGGCTCCATTTGCACTAGGTGTCTTCGTGTTGAGCGCATCCGAATAGCTTTCGGCAACGTAATTATATTGAAGGATGGCAGAAATTTCTTTATAACCTATCTGCAAGCCGCTTCTGTGAATCCACTTTGGTACCGTTTCCAATCGATTATGTGTGATATCGGTATTAACTGCACCATTTTTCATAGTTCCACGCATATACATTCCATCGAAATACGAGGTGGCAGCGAAAACAGAAATCCGATATTTCATCGTTTCTTTTATCTTGTATTCGGCATATAGTTCTATCCCTTGAGTCTTACTGTCCCCAAAATTTGTCTTCCACACATACGACTGGCCATTGTCATCAGTTAGAACAAGACTTCCAATACGATTTTTATAAATTATTTGGAAAAAAGTCAAGTCATAGGTTAATCGATTAAATAATTCACCCTTTAAACCCATTTCGAAATTGTGCCCAAATGCGTCCTTCAAATCGGGGTCGGTTTGGTCTAGAGGAGTTGCTGGAATTAGATCGGCAAAGATGACCGGTCTATAAGCTTGAGACCAACCTGCATACAATTTGTTGCTATGGTTCAAGCGATATTGCCCACTGATGCCGAAAAGTGGGAATTTGTGAGAGATGTCCTGAGGTACTTTTTCATTAGGGAGATATGAGATCACCCCATCAACAGCACTGAGCCCACTTTCAAATCTGAACCCTAAAGAGAGTTCCAGTCTTTTTGTAATTCTAAACAAATTTTCAGCAAAAAAGGCGATATTTTTTGTCTTCATGTGCAAATCTCTACCGAATTGATCACTTGTAATGGTCAAATCATAATCAGTACCAGTGGTGCCTTTCCCTTGTTGCCTTCTGTGGAGATCATTATTGATATATCTGATGCCGCTTATGAGCGTATGCTTGCCATTAAAAACTTTGTAGTCGTGTTGCAAACGGGCTTCAAAGGTATAGCTATTGAAATTGTCGATATCAACTTGCCTTGGCTTATATTCACCGGTAAGTGCGTCAATTGTATCTTTTGTATCAGCAAATCCTATAAATTGGACGCTATTGCGGACACCTAGGACTGCCGACCCAATACAATTGAGCTTTGTATTATTAGTTATTTGCCAAGTAAAATTGAAGGATGGAATATAAATGTCTGGGTTAAAATAGTTCCGACTTCGTGTGGACTGTTTTGGATTTGCATAAAACATATCGTCCGTTAATGCTCCTGGGATTTGGTATAAATATTGACTTCGTCCTAGTTCAGCCCTTAAGTTCATAGATGGGTTAATCGCATACTCAAGGCTCACAAATTGGGCGTCAGCCTCGGAACGCGCATTTTTGCGATATCCAGTCGATATCCTCCTCTGGTAGTAGGCATAATAAGATAATTTCCCGATTTTGCCACCTATTGCATTATAAGTACTTTGCAACCCAAAAGACCCTATTGAGTTCAATGATTCAAATCCAATTTTCTTGGTTGTGTCGGGGTGTCTGGTGATATAATTTATCATCCCTCCGAATTGAGATCCATACTGGAGAGACGCAGAGCCTCTGATTATTTCTATTTTGTTTATGGCCTCCATTGGAGGGCTATAATGACTGGCGGGATAACCATAGATATCCGAATTGGTCATGATTCCGTTCTGTCTGATATTGTATTCCCAAGAGCGATGAGGGTCTAAACCTCGTGTCGATACATTAACCTGATTGCCAGACCCATCCATATCGTAAATGAAGGCTCCAGAGATTTTGGCAAATATTTGCCGCCCAGTTTTTTCTGCAATATTGGCGGGTAAATCCTGTACTAGTATAACTTCATGTTTTTTGCCTGAGGTGATATAAGTCTGATGAACGCTTTCCAATTGTTTTACTTCATTCGATTGGAACCGATAGGCCTTGATTGTTACAGGAGATAAGTTGTGTGTTAAAGTTGAATCAATTTTTTGTGAATGGCCAAAAGATTTTGTAAATATTATCAACGAGAATGTCAATAATATTCTAATACCAATTTTCATTGTTAAATTTTTATTTTAAACAAATTTTATCATGCACCCTTACATGATACTCGGTCTTTCTTTCCTTTGTGTATCAAATATTGAACTAGGATCTGTCTATAAAGTAGTTATAAGGTGGCAATTAAAAACTAATTCGCAATCGAAATTAAATAATCCCGAATCAACAGATACTAAATATTAGAGTATTTGAAAATACAAATTGTTAAAGTAAAGATATGAAAATTTTGGATAAAATGGTAAAAAAGGTAGCGCTGTGATATTTATTTATTGAAAATAAATATGTATAATGAGCAGATAATCAAGATATTGATTAGGATTTTATTTTGTTCTTAGATAGAATTGGGATTGGTTATTTGACCTTGTATTTGTTTTTTTTACCCATTAAAATATTTTATAATCTGAAATATCGAAACGCAAATGATTATACCTAGTACCCAATACCTAAACATCTTTTCTGAGGTTCTTTTTAACACCAATTTACCGATATAACTGCCTGCAAAACTTATTACAATCAGAAAAGGAATAAGAAATAAAAATTCTTTTTTGAAATAATCATTGCTCACATACACCACAGCTCTGCTTAAATCCACTCCTAGATCGATGAATGCAGAAGTCGCAATAAAGGCTTCTTTGGGCAACTGGAAGGCAGCTAAAGTTATCCCTCTGATGGCTCCTCCAGTCCCTGCTATCCCTGCCAAAAATCCCGAAGCAACACCACCGAGGATGAGATTCGTATCCGTTTTTTGGACGATTTTGTTGAAATGCCATATAAGATAAACCGACAGAAATATCAAGGCTATGCTCATGAAAAGCTCAATTTTTTCAGTAGGTAAAAAAGTCGTCAGGGAGGCTCCAATGATTACAAAAATTATAGCTGGAAGCCCAATTTTAATGACCAGTTCCTTATTTATGCCATTTCGAAACAACGCCAATTTGGATAGATTGCTGAATACATGAAATATAGCTGTGATGCCTAGTACGTATTTAAAATCAAAAAATATAGATGCAATGGGCACAAAAAGTATGGAAGATCCAAACCCTGAAATCGTCCCCAATATTTCAGAAACAAATGCTAAAATTAGAAATAGATAATATTTTTCTTCCATCAATTTTCATTTCGCATTTTTTTGATCCACCAACTCATCGAAATGACCCAAGTTACACCAAATATGGCTACGAGAAGCCATTTGTATGCCTTGACATATTCATAAAAATACATACCGATCAACAGATAGGCAGAAGCGATACAAAGCTTCAATGGAATGAACTCCCAATTCGTCCAAGTTGTTTTTTTATTCAAAAAATTCATATGCCTAGAGTGTTAGAGGGGTTTATTCTTCATGTTGATCTGTTTCTCCAGATTCTTGGGTGCCAATGTTTCCACCTTCTCGTATCTCAGTATGTCTAATTTCACCTCCCGAGGTACCAGTCTGTTTTGCAAGAAACAATACAAGCAATAGACCTGCGATGATGGCATAATTCAAATATTTCGCGTATAATTTTCCTTTTAGGCTCGCCCACAAATTGAATCCAGCCAAGAGTGCTAGGATATAATTCAATAAGGCAAAAACTTCTGCCGCCTCTTCGTGATTGTGGATAATTTTTTTTGTGATACCAGGGATTTTTTCTGCAATTTCTTCTGCACCTTCACCACTGAACATGGCCAGAGCAGTTGAAATACCTCCAAGCAGAATTATGAAGAACGAAGTCCTTTTTATGGGCTCATTTTTAAAAAATAAACCAACAGCGAAAACAATGCCTCCTATCAAAGGAAACATAATGGGTAAATGATTTACCAATAGATGGAAATGTGCAGCGTTCATGATTTTCGTATTTTTGATTTAAATATTTACTCCGAATAAATAACCGACCAAAGCAGTAAGACCCATAGCCAATGTTCCCCAAATGCAGATTCTCAAGATGGCACTTTTTATGCTTGACCCACCCGTTTTGGCGGACATGATACCCAATATGACCAAAAAGAACAAAGTCGAAACATAAAGGGATATTTCCATTTTTGCAATTGGAGCCAATAATGTGACCAATAATGGCAAAATACCGCCTACGGTGAAAGCCGCACCAGAAGCGAATGCTGCTTGGATAGGATTTGCTTGGCTTATTTCGTTGATCCCCAATTCGTCACGTACATGAGCCGCAAGCGCATCCTTAGCTGTTAATTCTTGGGCGACCTTCAATGCGGTCTCTTTATTCAATCCCCTCCTTTCGTATATAGCTGCCAAAATTTGTAATTCTTCTTCAGGCATTGCCTCCAATTCTTCCGCTTCCCTTTTTATATCTGCCCTCTCTATATCGGTCTGTGAACTTACAGAAACATACTCACCAGCAGCCATTGACAATGCTCCCGCCACAAGACCTGCGACTGTGGATAAAATGATGGGTTCCTTTGTGACACTAGCTGCAGCAACTCCAATGGCTAGACTCGATACAGAGATGATTCCATCGTTGGCACCCAACACAGCAGCTCTCAGCCAGTTGCTCCTGTGGATATAGTGGTTGTCAAGATAGTTGTCAATATTTATTGTTTTTTCCAAAGAAAAATATTTTATAAAAAAGTTAATAAAACTAATTCCATCTATTGGTTGGGTACTACTAGCAAAGTGTGACAATTGCCAACCATGATTGCGGGTAGTTTATGTAACTCTATTTTTTTTAAGCAATTATTGGAAAATCTGTCTCTTACAAAGATAAGAATAATATGTAAAGGTTTTCAGTGTTTTATTGCGAAAAAAAGATATAAATTGGATTTTAATATTAACTCAATTATGGATTTTTATACTCCTATTTTGGGGTATTTCTTATTTGTCATAGTGCTTAGGGCTGCACAAATCATCAAAAAAAGTGCTATCCACTTTCCTTTGCTTAAAAAATTATCAACTGCAGTGGATACAAAATTTGGTGAAAATTGAATTCGTTCTATCATCCATGCCAATGCTGCGATCATCGCAAACACCGCACCGCCTAATCGAATCCAAGTATAATGATCGTTTTTACTCAAAATTATGAGCCAAGGGATTATTAATATGATAACAAATATTTGCATGAGTTCTATGCCGATATTAAAACCTAATATGCTATAAAACAGTTCTTTAGTTTCCAGATTGAGATCAGATAGGATGGTTGAAAATGCCAAGCCGTGAATCAATCCAAATGCAGTGGCAATGAATATCTCCCTATGTTTAAATATTGGATACAAACCGTGTATTGCAGTTATTAGTATGGTGAGTGCTATGGCTATTTCTACTGGCTGCTGCGGTAAGACTAACCATTTTTGTGCGCCAACGAAAAGTGAAACTGAATGTCCTAGTGTAAATGCTGTGACGATTTTTATTATATTAATGAAACTATTTTTTGTGCCTACAAAATTGGTCCATCGACCATTTTTATTTTTTAATGTCACGGGCAACAACAAAACCAATAAAAACAATAAGTGATCTAAACCTTCTGAAATGTGGTTCATACCTAGCCTTACCATGGTGATGAAACCTTTGGACATGCTGCCTTCATCTAATCTTATCGGAAGTGGGAGGATCTTGTTTGAACCAATATTGAATTCAATCACCCCTAGACTTTGCTCACTCCGATCTGTCTTCCCATTTTGCCAATCTTGCTTTAAGTTCACGAAAACTTTATGCGTGATGACTTGATGTAAGATTGCATCATAATTCAATTCGAATGATCTGACTGTTTCCCCCACTGGTGGGGTCATGGATAATAATACAACCAATTCCTGGTATTTTCCCGTAGCTTCCTGGAGTGATTCCTCCACTTTTAAGTCATAGATATCAACAGTCCAAAGAGTTCCAACCATACTTTTAGGGTGGATATGTGCCATGAGATAGCCTATAAGCAGCTTTCTTCTCTCATCCTTTGCCAATGTATTTACTTGATTGGTTACATCGAAAGGTACTGCCAATTGAAGTTCCTTTAGAGGCAGATTTAATTCAGCAAGTATCTTATTTGATTTTATGCTTAAAGAAAATATGGAGTGGGGCATTGGATGCCCCATTCCACTGGATTTTATATAAAGTAATAATAGCAGTATTAAAGGCCATTTATACATATACTCTTATTAATTGCGGATGAATTTTGCAGAATAAATTTTAGTACTTTCTTGGGCCTTGAAGATATAGTTTCCGATGGGCAAATGGCTTACATCTAACGAAATAGTTTTTCCACTAACAGTTTTTGTTAATACTTTTTTCCCTGACAAATCTGAAATCGTCAGCTCGGCATTTTTCAATTCTTTTGGAAATGAAATGTTAAGGGAACCTGATGTTGGATTAGGATAAAGTTTGATATCCAAAGATAATTCTACGTTGCGGGTGGCGGTATTTACATCAATTGCATCACCACTTAAATCTACTCCATAATCATGGACACGATCACGCCATACTGAATGATAGTGAATTTGGTTTTGAATTACAATACCATTTTGGCATGCAAATTCTATCCAAACCGTTGGCCCATCAATTCTAACATAATTGGAATTGGAGGTTAAAAATGAGGTTGGAGTGCCCGAAGTTCCGTTTCCAGTGTACGCTATATAAGTTTGGTCGATTTCTGCAGTATAAGTAGCCATAATAGCATTCGCAGTCGTTTCTTCCATGTCAGAAACATAATTTTTTATGGCAGCCAAAACCAAATCTTTCTGCGCAGAAGTTAGGGTGTTTACAGCCAATCCTTGCTTGGTGCTTGGAAATGTATTAGAATTTCCATTGCTTTCGCCTGGGCTCATAAGACAGTCACTGAATGTGGTACTGAGTTTGGCTGTGGCTAGTTGGGAGGTACTTAGTGAAGCCAGCATCGATCTGAAGGAGGTACGTTCATCTTCCATTGGTCCATATGTAGTTCCATTTATGGTAAAGGTTGATGGCTCTAAGGCAACAAAAAAAGGTGTCGCACCAATCACGTGCCCATTATTAAATGCAATATTTGCGGCATAGTGGTGCCCTCCAAATTGCAGCATCCAACCACCCGTTGTACTTGGAGCATTGAGAAAACCCAGCCACCTCAAACCAGAATTATATTGACTGCTGTTGGCACCAGCATTTACAAGTGCATCTTCAGACAAAGTGATTTGTGAATATTCGTTGTAACCATTGGTAGTACCAGTACCCAAAATATCTTCTATCACTTTATGAGCCAATGCTTTTTGTGCCGTTGTAAGTGATCCTATTTGGATTCCATTTCGACAACTCGAAGCGCATGGCAAATTGCTCCATTTTCTAGCAAGAGTGGTTGTATATGATTTTTGTAAAGTAGCTTGCTGTGTGGTGCTTAATGAATTGTAAAATGCCTGAGCATCTGCCACCAATTGGGTTATGTCCAACTGTGGTGGCATAATATTGCCTTTTGACGCCAAAGTTTGTACAGCTTGGGAAGAATTATAGACACCACTGGGCTCATCTACATTTAAATGCTTAGGATTCTCTCCAGCGAAGAATAAACCTAAGATACTGAGGAATGAAATTAACACAAAAATATTTTGTGCACTGAATGTCTTTTTGGGCTTTTTTTCTTTCATAAAATCAGGTGTTTACTTTGTTAAAAATAATATAATCTATTCATGGTCTGCGAAATAACGAAATATATTTTTACTCGATGAGAAATTTCTTTTCTTTCATTTAAATTCGCTTACTTTGGCACATTTTTGTTAAAAACTTAATTATTTGATGGAAAATAAGTTGAACAGATGGTTCTAGTTCCACAAATATTAAAATTCTTTCGAGTGGTGCTACATTTTCTCTTTTATCACTACGCATTTATCTAGAAAAAGGTTTCTTTGCTTTGAAATATTTTATAATTAAATCGTACCAGGATATTGTACTTTTATTAATAATTACAAATCGTTATCCTTCATAATTATTTGGATATCAATAGTTTAGTCGTGATATTTTCTCTCGAATTGTAAAGGTGGAGAAAGTAGGTTCCATTTGGTAGTTTTGTGTCAATTTCTATTATTTCTTCATCGGTTGATAGTTTCTTGCTAAATGCAAGTTGCCCTTGTGAATTGTAAATACTAGCTTGAATTAGCTCATTATTTTTTGTAAAATTCCTTATAAAAAACTTACCATTGTTTGGATTTGGAAAGACTTCATAGCCCATTTGTTCAGGAACAGTATTGTCCTTAGTATCTAATGGGGTAGGGGATATTTCCCAAATTATAAGTCTGCCACTTCCTCCAATTTTCGAGTAACTAATTCGATCTTGTGCTGTCCCTCCAGTTCCTTTGAAAAAAGATGTCAGATTGTATTTTATCCCTTCTGAATAACTTTGCTCTGTTAACTCATACCTGTATAGGAAATAATTTGAATTGCCCCATGGTAAATTTTTGACCGATAAATTTACTAAATCAGATCCACTAATTGGGGCTTCTGCAGGGTAAATGACTACTATTTTATCATTATTTTTGGTTTTACAAGCAAGGGCAAACTCTTGGTCAGAGATCGACAGAGTAAGCCTTTCTGAAGCCTCATTCATTTTATTTAAGTTGTAAAATACATAAGCACTCGGCTTAGGAACGATAGGCCCAACGCGATAAGTTCCCAAATTAGCAAAATTATCAGTCGAAGAATCTCCATCGAAAAGACAAACATCATGTGACATGGAAATACCTCTATTCAACATATCTATTAAATGCCGAAATTTATCCAGTCCATAATCCAAATCACCCCACGTGGTGGTATTTGGATCTAATCGTCCCCACTCAGCATTGATCAATTCTGCATTTGGAACGTAAATGTTTCTCCAATTTACGGCCAATTTTACCTTTGCTGTGTCATAGCCCCCTTTAAATTGGGTATCTGAATAGGGATGAAAAGATAGGAAATCAAATTTCTTGGCATTATTTTTAATGAGCGTCAAAAATCTAATTGGTATCAAATTACCTATGGAATAAAAAGCAAAACTACACCCGCCAAGTTTGATATGATTGGATAAAGCAGTATCGGCTGTGATTTGGTCTGCAATGGCTGCGTATGAATTGTAAAGATCGATTTCATCTCCTTGCCAAAAAAATTTTGCCATGATAGGGTTTGCCCACATCTGATCTGGTTCATTCCAATGTTCAAAATACCTAGCACCATGCACGGAGTGACAATGCTTGATAAAATGGTACATTACCCTGCCATACACCGCATTATCAGCAGGAGGAGCGTTTCTTATACCGTTATCAAAAGCCAAATTATAGATCAAGCTCATAGTTGGTTGGTAACGCGGAATCTGTGTACGACTCAAAGTAAAAGGCATATAATCCATCGTAATAAAAGGCTCTGCCCCGATTGACTTGACTACTGTTATTATTGAATCGATGAAAGAGAAATCGTAATTCGTTGGATCATCAGCAGCAAGGATCGAGTTTTCACCTTTGTAGAATTCATATTTCAAGTTGCGCAGGATATTGATGTTGCTTGATGAATAATTGGTATCGGGTGGATTGTCTATTCTCCCTATGGATATTCGGACATACCTTGGCTTGAGCTCTTTCATTTCTGTCTGAAATTTAGGATCTGACACGAAGGAGGTATGAGGCCCAGAAATGCGTGGATTGCCTCCGTACCCTGCCATGAGGTGATTTTCATAATGATCTCTCCATATTGGGGGAATGCTGCCCATACTGTTGGTGGCATTTACATCAATATAAATAACTTTTTGTGCGAAAGAAAAAATAGGTAAAAGGCCTATTAGAAAAATAAATATTTGTTTCATGATTTTTGCCATTACATTATTAATACCATAACAGGTGAGAATATATCAAGATTCCTTGGGAGGATTTTACTTTAGGGTGGTACAATTTTGAACGAAATTTAAAATAAAAATAATATAAACAACCATAAAATGAAAAATATAACGGACTAAATTCTTTCAGGCCCGTATGAATTCCACTTTTTTCTATTTTGGAAAAATCAATTTAAGTAGGCATTAAAATGGGATGATTCATCACAATATCCTTTTGCGCTTAAACCAAAAAAATATAACCAAGCATATCACCGCCATAACTCCGAGTGAGAGAAAATACCCATGGGGCCATTTGAGCTCTGGCATGTATTCAAAGTTCATACCATAAATCCCCGCTACAAAAGTAAGTGGGAGAAAAAATGCCGAAAAAATAGTCAAAAGTTTCATCACATCGTTGCTTTTTTGAGCATTGACGGACAAATAAGTATTCATAAGATTGTTAGCATTTTCTATAACCTCGTCATAATTCAAAATAAGGTTAAGTAGCCTATCCTTTACATCTTGTAAGGCTGTTTTATAATTATCTGCAACCTCCATTTGGTTCACCACATGTTGAAATATTTGGAGCAATTTTTTTGTGATTCGAGTTTGTATTTTTAGGAAATATAAATCCTCCAATGATATTTTTGAATAGTCTTTTAGAAAAATTATTTTCTCTATTTGGGCTATTTTGTTGTCTAAAACATCAAGAGGTGGCTGGTAAGTGTCCAGCATTTTGCGAATGAGAAACAAGATGATTTCTTCAGTATCAGTACATTCACTTTTTTCAAGCTCTAGAAACTTAAAAGGGCTCCTATGTACCGTTATCAATTTTTCCTTATTATAAAAAAAAGCAATTTTATTTGATAATTCATTGATTGTTGTGGCATTTTGTTTGAGATTTGAAGTAAATGCCCTTAATATCAAAAAATTATATTGAGGGAGTTTTTCAAATTTTGGTAAGTGCCCTTGTTCTAAACTGTCCTTCACTTGAAAATAATCCAAATCATATTCTTCAGCGATTTTGTCAAGGCTCTCTTTGTAAGGTTGGCAAATATCTATCCAAATGAAATTGTCGAATTGCAATTTCTTCTGTGTATTCTTAACGATATTACCCATCTAGTTCTATTTTTTTTAGGCGTACGATCTATTTATATTGAATCTCACAATTCCCTATAAAAAATTAAAAAACAACTTTTGAATTTCTTCTAGAAAATATTTATACACAAAGGTAAATATTTAATCTCAAAATCTTTGAGATGGAATGGCCATAGCTGCTTTCACATGGCTTTATGCACGGTTTTACTTTGGATGGAATGAAAATAGGCGTGGGTGGGATTGAAAAAAATTGAAACTTGTGTTTTGCAAGTTTGTCCAAAAACCCAGAGGCAGGATGCCAAGATTTATGACATCCTACCTTTGGAGTTAATTAATTATTTACTGTATAAACCAAAAATTTTACTCAATTGGTTCCCAAAGTTCGATTTTATTGCCTTCGGAGTCTAGGATATGGACAAATTTTCCATATTCATAGGCTGTAATATTGTCCAAAACATTGACTCCATTTTCTTTAAGTTTTTCAACCATACCTTCTATATTTTGAACCCGATAATTGATCATAAATTCTTTGGTAGAAGGGGCGAAATATTCACTTCCTTTCTTAAATAAGCTCCATTGGAGACCATTTATTTCATTGGGATTGTGCAAATTTCTAGATTCGAAGGTGGCTCCTCCCCAGTTATTGATCTCGAGCCCAAGATTCTTGGTGTACCAATCTTTCAATTCTTTGGGATCTTCTGAAAAAAAGAAAATTCCCCCAATGCCCGTGACCTTTGGCGTTGAATCCCTGTTATTTGGATCTTCATTTTTGTTTATTTCCATGTTTTTATTTTTAATTGATAAAAAAATGCAGATTGGCCTTTGTATTTAAAAAATGCGGTAATTGTATCAAAATTATAACCTTCGAATTATTTTTAATTCTGAAAATATATTGATCACTGCGACTATTTAAGAAATAACCACATTAAAATTCCATGTATTCACATTATGCTTGTGGAGCTTCGTCAAAATTGACCATCCAATTGATTCCAAATTTGTCTATAAACATTCCAAAATAAGCACCCCAAAATGTATTAGCCAAAGGCATAGTTATTTGGCCACCTGCGGATAATCCATTGAATAATTTGTCTGCTTCTTCTCTACTTTCTGTATTGATAGAAACTGAGTAATTATTCCCTTGAATTAATTTGGGGGACCATTCTCCAGCTGTATCACTGCCCATCAAACAGGTTTCTTTACTAATTGGAAGGGTTACGTGCATGATCTTTTCAGCATCAGATTCGGATATAGTTTGCGAATTATCATCGCTGGGTGGCATATCTTTAAATTTCCCAATATAGGGGAAGTCTCCTCCAAATACCGATTTGTAAAAATTAAATGCAGCTTCACAATCGCCATTAAATGTCAGATAAACGTTAACTGTTGCCATAGTATATTTTGTTTTTATTGATTAATCTTCTATATTGGGTTCAACGAGTTTTATTAATTTATCCAGCGATTCTTGCCAGCCCAAGTAACACATCTCTATTGGGATGATTTGTGGTATTCCTTCTTGGGTGACAATAATATCCGTTCCACAAATGACTTCTTTGAACCAAATGGTTGTCGTCATAGTCCCAGGTAGATTTGGATCGTCAAATGTATCTGAATATTTCAACAGTTCATTTGGCTGGATATCCAAATATTTACCTCCAAAAGATTGACTCTTTTCTGTTGTAAAGTTAAAGAATGACATCTTAAAACTCCCTCCAATTTTGAAATCCATCTCTTGTATCTCACATAAAAACCCATAAGGCGGAATCCATGCTTTTAACGCTCTTGAATCTGAAAAAGCTCTAAATACTTTGGATATTGGGGCTTTGATGACTCTATGTAAAACTACGGAATTGTTATTCATTTCAGTATAATTGATTTTTCAAAACAAAAATACAAAATATAGAGCATATAATATGCTGAAATGGTTGAATAGATAATGGAAAATAAAATTTTAATTAAAATTAAGAAATTGCAGCTGAAAGCTTTTTATTTTAATCTTAGCTAATTAAATTGCAAAATGAAAGTTAGGCTATTTATTGGTTCTTTTGCTTGATATTCATATAATGATCACGGATCGTTTGGATAAAACTCAGAATCAATCCTAGACCAATGATGATATAAAAAATATTAAATATTTTGCCTAAATCAGTTCGCGGTGTGAAATCCCCATAACCTATAGTAGTTAAGGTTATTACACAAAAGTATAAAGAATCAAGCCAGCGCCAACCTTCTAAATAGTGGAAAACGAAGGTTCCAAAAACTAAAACAATTGCAGTGGTATAAAGCAATTCCAAATATTCTTTATCCTGTAAAAAGGATAATATGGCCTTGAAGATGAGCATATTTAACTAAGTTTTGTCTTAATAAACTAGCTTAAATATAGCATATTTAAAATTCTAAGCGAAGTAATTTTCATACTATTTTTTTGTTTCATCTGGTTTAGATAATTAGCTATTTTATACAACGCGTGGTTGCTGATTTAGCATCATTTTAGAATAAAATTTGGGACTGAAGATTTTTTAAGTCTAATCTAAATAAGATATTTTTAAAATATCAATCACACACAGCCCCAAAAATATCCTAACTTGCAAAAAGCAAGTAGTATTTATTTTATGAAAGGAATGGATAGTCAATATAGCCTTTCTCACCTCCTCCAAACATAGTACTAGGGTCTAGTTGATTCATTTCTGCATTCAATTCAAATCGCTTCGGTAGATCGGGATTGGACAAAAACAGAACACCGTAAGAGATGGCTTTCGCGATTCCTTTTTCTAGTTCTTTTTCACCTGTTTCCCTTGTAAATGCTGAGTTAGCTATAAGATCTGCTTTTACATTTTTACCAAACAACTCGATTTCATCATCGCTAGGATAGTGCTCTGGGGCAGGAAACATTGGACTCTTTTTCATCAATTCGACAAATGCAAAATCCATTTTATTTAGTTCGTCTATAAGATATTTGAAAGTAGCAACTGGATCTTTGATAACAATTCCGCCATATGGCTGAAACGGTGATAGTTTTATTCCAACTCGATCACCGCTTATTGCATCAATCAAAGTCTGCATGACTTCCAACATGAATCTACAGTTATTTTCTATATTTCCACCATAATTATCTTGTCTTTGGTTAGAACTTTCTGCCAAAAACTGATTGGGCAAATATCCGTTGGCACCATGCAATTCCACACCATCAAAGCCTGCTTCGATGGCATTCAATGCCGCTTGTTTATAATCCAGTTTGGTTTGATTTATGTCCTCAATGGTCATCGCTTGTGGGATTTCGAAATCTTGGAGACCTTGTGAAGTGAAATGTTTGCTTCCTTCGATCGGAATTGCGGATGGAGCTAATGGTAATTTTCCGTTTCTATCGATCGAATGTCCGACACGCCCTGTATGCCATAATTGTGCAAATATTAATGAGCCCTTTTCGTGTACGGCTGTCGTTACTTTTTTCCAAGCATTTATTTGATCTTGGGTAAAAATACCAGGCGTAAATGGACTCCCTATCGCGTCATTTGAAATGTTTATCGCTTCAGTTAATATCAACCCTGCACCCGCTCTTTGAGTGTAATACAAAACGGTTAAGTCACTCACAACACCCTGAACATTGGCTCTGCTTCTTGTCATCGCTGACATAACCATCTTATTTTGCAGACGATGGTTGCCAATCTGACCTACTTCTAATAATTTCATTTTTGTACATTTTTATTTATTATTAAATAATCTCGATCCTAATTCTGGAAATCTTATCACTGCTGCTGCCCAAATAAGTATTTGGA
Organism: Saprospiraceae bacterium; assembly: GCA_016720635.1. Lineage (GTDB taxonomy): Bacteria > Bacteroidota > Bacteroidia > Chitinophagales > Saprospiraceae > JADKKF01. The sequence goes on along the minus strand of JADKKF010000004.1, from coordinate 19,499 downwards.
TGATTATTGGAACTAAAACTGGTTGATTGCTCGTAAAATGAACGGCAATCGCTCCACCCATATAGGCTATTGCTAAAAGTGACCCTACCACTCCAGTTCTAGGAATAAACCAAAGTACGACAATGAACAATTCTAAAATCCCAAGAATAATTAGGTTAGAAGCCCCACCGACACCTTTTGCCATTTCGGCCGAACCTTCCCCACCAAATAGTTTAAGCGAGCCGCTGCCGATAAATACCAATGCGACAATTCCTGTCAAAATCCATTCTACGATTTGTTTTGTTTTTAGATTCATACAATATATTTTTTTAATTTATAATTTGCAAAAGTATGGCAATAGCTTTACATTTGCAAGTAGTTACTCAAATGTATAGTAGTAACATTAAGTAAAGCATTGTTTAAATTGAAGTTTTTATGGCGAATAAAAAAGTAGCAAACCCTACTACCAAGTGTTCTTTAAAAGAAGTATTGGATATTTTGGGTGGAAAATGGGCTATGCCTATAATCTACACATTGTCAAATGGTAAGATGAGGTTCAAAGAATTGGAAAGGAATATTTTGCATATCAATACTAGGATGTTGGTGAAAGAACTAAAAAACATGGAGGCCAATGGGATTGTGATTAGGGAAGTTTTTGCCACAGTTCCACCTACAGTAGAATATACCCTCACTGAAAAATGCGAAAAATTAATTCCAATCATAAAGGATTTGCACAAATGGGGCGAAGAATATTCCGTATAAAATATTTCTAATGAGGCCGAAAAATGCAACCATTTTTTTTAAAAATAATTGCAGAATAACAGCAATTAAATATACCTGATTATATCTCGTCGTCCGTGTCTTCAACGTGCAAAATATGCAAAAGCCGATGAATAATTGGCGTGAAGAATACGGCGGTTATACTTAAAAAAGCAACTCCACTGTATAGTGCGAAGAACGAAGAAAATATTTTTGCTTCTGTAGTTTTCATTTCTGATACGGGTCCCATCCCTGTCAATATCATGCTAGTCATATGGAATGCATCTATCCAAGATATGGCGCATAAATAATGGTATCCTATGGTTCCGAATAGTAGAGAAATCGAGATCAATCCGACTGCGAATAGGCTATAGTGGCCCAAACGCTTTAAAAATTTCGGCAGTGGGATTATTTGTTGCTTTCGGTGTTCGAGTTTCATTTTTCTATGATTAAAAAATTAATCTAAAGATGAAAGAAATTAACTACAACAAAAGTACAACAATAGGTATTAATTCTTTTCAAGAATTAAAAGGGAAGGTTTGCATTGTTGGTAATTTTGGTAAAACTTGCATATTGCAAGCCATTGAAAATTTACCAATGATTTGAGCATAACTATGGGATTTTTCTAATTGCTTTTGACTATAAGCTGTTTATAAATATTGATTATATTATTATCAAAAATTGTTCAAAACTGCTTTATGGGCTATTTTCTAAAGCGTTTCACAAATCATCAGATCGACCTCTTGTTTGTATGCTTTACGGCGAAGATCGTTTAGAGCATTGAATTCTTCACTGGCCAACATATCTTTTATAGCTTGTGATGATGGAAATTCAACTACAGCGATGGCTTTTATACCCCCTTGTCCCATAATTTGCTCGGTTGTTTTCCACCGTTGCATTCCGCTGCCACCAAACTTGGTGAATATACCTATGATTTGAGATATATAAGATTGGAAACTTGCCATATCATCCATATTTGGGATGGCATTCACGATTAAGAAAGTTTTGTTTTCTGTCATTTGTTACTTATTTAGATTTTTTTTAACTTCGATTAATTTGACATCCTTGATGGGTAAAACAGTTTTTTCTGTGACTCTTTGACCTGTTTCAGAGTGGAATTTGTATCCTGCCAGGATTGAAGCCCAAGTTTTTGTAAATTTCTTGCGGCCCATAATACCATTCATCATACCGTACATTCTATTTTTCATTGAGTAGTTCAATGTAGATGTTAATATGGTTTTATTTCCTTGAGCAGTAAGTCTGAAATCGCCACCCATCGTTTGGATTCCTTTAACATTTTGTATTTTGTACGCATTGAATTTTTGGTAATGAGCCATTTCATCCCATATAATGTTTTCTTCCTCTAATATGGCTCCTTTGAACATTTTAGACATTACCATGTATCGTTTAGCCCCAACACCTTCTTTGATATTTGAAATGATATACGAAGTATCAACCGTAGGGCTATTTTTGTAGATACCACCTATGTCTTTGAAATTTTGCCAAACGACTTCGAGGGGTTGGTTGATCTCAACTTCCATTGTGATTTCTGTAGCACTACGACCTAATTTTGCAGGTTGAGCAAATATTGAATTAAAAGTACAAATACCAATTAGGATTAAAATAATTTTTTTCATTTTATGTTGACTGTTTTAAATAATAATAAAATTTAGTTTGGCTAAATTGCTTTTATTTGAATATTATGAACTTTGGGCTTTCCGATAATTATTATTCCACTATTTTTACTTGAGATAAATCCAATTTAGTTTTTTCATTCACAATAGTTCCCGTTTCAATATACAATTTGTGCCCAGCCATAATACCGTCTAATAATTTGGCATTCATGTTTTTCATAATCATGCTATTCATGATATCAAAAAAAACGTTTTTCATAGTATAAACCATGGTACTAGAAAGTACTGTGTTGTTTCCGTGTTCCTTGATGGCTAGATCCAAGGCCATAGTATCGATTCCAGGCATTTTATTAAGCTCATAAACCTCGATTTTTATGTTTTTACCTTCATTCCACTCAGTTACTTTTTCTTCAGCACTGGCACCCATCATAGTAAAGTCACAGTGTCTAGTAGCACCAACGCCTTCTTTTTGTGCCGAAGTGATGAATGATTTGCTCACTGCTGGATGTCCATGACAAATTTTACCAAAATCGGCCAATGCCTTCCAGACCTTTTCTTTTGGTTGATTGACGACAATCTCTCTTTTGATTGTAGTTACTTTACCCATTTTTTTGTGTTTTGATATTTTTAAATAATAAATTAATTGTTTTAATACCCTGATTGATATCCTTCGAGCTCTTGGCGATGGTTAGCACCCCATAAAAGGTGGAATGGATGAGTTCGGTGAGCTCCCTTGAATCCATTTCTGAGTCAATCTCCCCTTTGTTTTGGGCCTCCAATACAGTGGGTTCGATGGCATCTATGAACTTATCGTATTCAAGTTTACTAGATCGACCCACCATTTCATTAAGAAATCCCATCTCCGACATTATATTGTTGATAAAACATCCAGTGAAATCGACTTTTGGTTGAATTTCTAACATTTTGTGATAAAAAAGTTGCAATCGCTCGAAGGCAGAACACCCATCGGAAGGAAACAATTGGGCTTTAATTCTCTGCACATTATTGGTCCCATACAACTGAATGGCTTCGCTTAAAAATTGCTCCTTGCTCTTAAATGCATTATAAAATGCACCCTTTGTCATGCCTGTCATCTTGCAGATCTCATCCACACCAAGATTGCTATACCCCTTGCTACAAAACAAACTGAGCCCAATTTTTAGTACCGAATTCTTATCGTGTTTTAGATTCATGCTTTATGATAAATCATATATTTTGATGCAAATGTAAACAAACAGAACGGTCGGTACAAATAAAATTCATTTTTTTTGAAAATTTATTTTAATTGAAATGTTACGTCAAAAAGATGGGCAATATAAAAAGGCCTATCTCTGGCCACACACAAAGGTTTGGAGAGATAGACCTTTAATAAAAGCCCAAATTTTTAATTTTTTAAGATGCGCCTAAAGCATAGGGATCTTTATATTTTATTTTTTCTACTAAAATATTTTTTGTCTTAGCATTGATTTCATAGTCACGAATTAGCTCCAAGACGTCGTAAGAGATGGATTTAGAGTTAGAAAAATCAATGACTACTTTGGAATTTTCAGGGATCTCGTCTAGGGCTTTTACGACATTGGCTTTGTTGAAAAACGAAACTTCTTCTGCTAGTATAATATGGTAAACCTTCGTACCATTTTCGTCAGAAATATCTTCCTTCATATAGTGAGAATTGCGATAACTATGGTAAAGAGCATAAGCTCCACCAACGATCATCCCTGCAGTAATGCCTTTCAACAAATCGGTCAATAACATTGCTATGATAGTTACAATAAAAGGAACATACTGTTCGTGACCTAAATTATACATCTCTTTGAATAGTGATGGTTTGGCCAATTTGTAACCTACCATAAGAAGGATCGCTGCTAAACTTGCCAAGGGAATCATGTTGAGAGTGCTGGCTATGGTCAAGGCACTCAGCAATAAGAATACGCCGTGTAAAATGGCCGATAATTTGGTTTTTCCACCAAAAGAAATATTTGCGGAGCTGCGCACAATTACTTGTGTAACTGGTAAACCGCCGATGAGTCCAGAAACGATGTTTCCTAGTCCTTGGGCCTTTAATTCTCTGTCGGTCGGAGTGACGTGTTTGTCTGGGTCGATTTTATCTGTAGCTTCTACGCAAAGTAGTGTCTCAAGACTCGCCACAATGGCCAAAACGAAGGCTAACTTCCATACTTCAGGATTTTTCAAAGCATTGATATCTGGAAAAGTAAATTGTTTTAAAAAGTCAGGAATAGAATCTGGCACGGGTAATGAAACCACTTGGGTGTCCTCCAAAGCAAATCCGTAAAATCCGTTTTTGTAAAGGTTAAAAATAATAATTCCAATGACAACGACCACCAACGGACCGTTGATAAGATTGAAAATTTTGTTCTTTTTGGTTAATACATTATCCCAAAGTATCAGGATAGCCAACGAAAGTAAACCAATGAAAATCGCTCCTGGGTTAATAAAATTGAAAGCAAGCATGATTTCTGAAAATGTATTTTCGCCATCAGCTTGAAAAAATTCAGTATCTCCAAAAGCATCTTTATCCCATCCAATAGCATGAGGAATCTGTTTGAGAATAATCAAAAGGCCAATACCCGTTAGCATCCCTTTTATGACAGATGAAGGAAAAAAGAAAGCAATGAAGCCAGCTTTGGCATATCCTAGAATCAATTGGATGAATCCAGCTAAAACTACTGCCATTAAAAAAGCTTGCCATGATCCGCCTAAGGAGGCAATCGCAGTAGAGACTATAACAGCCAATCCAGCTGCTGGACCACTCACCCCAAGATGAGAGCCACTGGCCATCCCGACTACTATTCCCCCAACTATACCTGATATAATACCAGAAAATAACGGAGCACCTGAAGCCAAGGCGATGCCAAGACAAAGAGGCACGGCTACAAAAAATACCACAATACTCGCTGGCAGATCGTTTTTTATTTCTTTAAAAAAGTTACTCATACTTTAAAGTTTTAGTTTTTATGAATGGATAAGATAAACGAATTATTTAGCTATTTATAATAATAGCAATACTATTGATAAGGTTTAAAAAATTAATTAAAAGTTACAAAAACTATTATAAATAAAATATTTGCTAACTTTGTAAAAAATATTTACTAAAATGGAATTTCAAGTAAAATTTGATATCAACGATAGGATTTATTTAAGAAATCCTGAAAGCAGCGAAGTGGGCAAATTGATGGTCAAAAAGTCTATCGATCTGATATATGAGCTTGGTTTTGAACATTTTACGTTTAAGAAATTGGCTTTAGAAATAAATAGCACAGAAGCTACTATCTATCGGTATTTTGAAAATAAGCATCGACTACTGCTATATATTTTGAATTGGTATTGGTCTTATATGGAGTTTTTACTTACTATAAAATTGGAGAACGTATCCAACAAAAAGGATAGATTGAGAATTATTGTTCACCTGCTCACCCATGATTTGGGTGAAAGCCAGAATCAATTTGACTACAACAAAAGATTTTTAAACCAAATTGTTATTTCTGAAAGCAGTAAGACATACCTTGTAAAAGAGATAGCTGAGATTAATAAAAATGAATCATTTAAACCCTACAAGGATTTATGTTCAAAAATAGCTACAGTAATATCTGATTACAATTCTCAATATCAATTTCCAAGATCATTGAGTACTACATTGATTGAGACCTCACACCATCAACAGTTTTTTAGCGTGAACTTGCCAAAATTGACAGATATAAAATCCAAGAAAAATTCAGAGTTTACAAGCGATTTTATTGAGGATTTTTTATTTAAAATATTGGGATAATTATTATAGATGTCCTAAACTTTATTCGTTGTTACTTTTTTCTTTGTAGAATATTTGTTGTGCTTCCATTTATTGGTCTCAAGCGAGCTGTCAGATATAAGCTCTTGGAGCCTTTTTAGGCGAGTCGCCTCTTGTTTGGCGGACATAACCCAATGAGTGGACGGCTTTCGGTATGTTGGAGCTAAGGACACAAAATAGGCCCAAGCTTTTACATTGGCTTTGAACAAATCTTCATACTCAGTTGGTAATTTTATCTCTTCGTTTTCAAATGCATATACTTTTGAATTGCTTTCGGTTCTGTGACTAAAGCTTACAAGGCCAGCTTCTTTCATCCAACCTTTTTCTATCAGATTTTCGACCTTTTTGATATTGACAGCACTCCAAATGCTTGATTTTTTTCTAGGAGTAAATCGAATTTTGTAACTGCCATGGTCTATGGACTGCCTTACGCCATCTATCCACCCATAGCACAGCGCTTGATCCACAGCCTGTGACCATGTCATCGAAGGTTTGCCTGTGTGAACTTTGTAGAAACCAACTTGGATTTCTGTTGTATGATGTGAATTCGTTTCTAGCCACGCCCTAAATTCGTCTTGGGAGGCAAAAAAATGTGGGTCCATACGGATAAAATTAAATTTACTATATCAATACCTGCCCTGCATTGGCACAGTTCAGAATATTTTTGATAAATTTAAATAAAAAAAGGCGTGATTACCTAGTGTAAATTGGACTCCTTTTCAACAAATAATTGACAGAATCAATCCAAGAATCTTGCATATTGAAAAATGGTTGTCTGGTCTTTGAATAAATTTTGACGTTTTTCTTATACAAATCAAAATAAATGGTATAAGCAAAGCTTTTATCTTCTTCAGAAATTTTAGAAAAGAAGTCATCATCTCCGATGACGTAAGTACCACTCGTTATGGACATCGTATAATTGACTTTACAGGCCAAAACATTATCAACCCCTAGGATATTGCTTAGATCTTCTATTGGAATTTCGTCGATTTCTGTATAGTCAATACCAGATTTTTTTAATAAACTGTTCGTAGTGCGTATATCCTGGACTTGTAAAGGGAAAATATTAGAGGTCTTGTCTATCAACCGATTATATATATCATTTTGGGCGATTTTAGCCATTTCAGCAGAACTCCTTTGATTTTCTGTATTCAAAAATGGTACCAATAATACAGCAATGGTATTAGGTTTTATAGGTATAAAAGTATAAGATTTCTTCTCGGGACTTGCTGTCATTTGTTCTTGTTCCGAAACAGTGAATTCTTGTGTTCGTCCACTTTTGTAAGTGATTTTTGCTACTTTTGATAGATCTAAAGACGTAACAAGATCCTCATTCGGAAAACTGTATTCGACTTCTTTTTCTGTTATTCTTTTGATGTTAACGTCTAAAACTTCATAGTTTTTTTTGACTATTTTGTCTAGTTTATCCCCGTTTTGTGCAAATAAAAAATTCGAGGCAACGAAAAATAAACACAAAGTTTTAATGATAATTTTCATAAAAAAAATATTTAATGATTTATAGAACGTGTAATAAATTAAGAAGTTTAATTTTGGGAAATTTGATCCGATTCTTATCGTTGTTTATGGATAATAAGTCAAGGGAAGAATCGAAGTTAGAAGTTGAAAAAATGCCCTAACAATCTGATAAGTTGATCATGAATTCAAGCCTATTTTAAGCGCGGCACAAATGTAATTAGTTTTTTGAAATTGTGTAAATCCAAATATTTTATTTAACATTAAATTAAATCATTCTTTTAAGGACATTAAGATTTTGTCCTTGGGTAGCCCTCAAGGTAATATTTATTATATCCAGACCTGTATAAAACCTGGACCAGAAATATTCTTATTATTGCGGCTTAAGCTTTATCTAAAAAGAATCGAACAAGAGCTTCATCACTCATAGGATTGGAGGTAGAATCCGAGATTTCGGCATGTTTAAATTGAGGCGTTTCTTTCAGATAATGAGCAAATTGTTCTTGGATGTTTCCTGTGCCAGTGATGTGAATACTGGTTGCATTTTGCATATCCTTACACACTTCTTTAAAGAACTTGTGCTGCAATGATTTTTCTAAATTATGCGCGCTATTCTCATTTGAATTGCCTCCACCATGCTCGGCTTTGACGTGGTCGACAATACGACAGGTGTCCTTGTCGATGATTTCTGCTATGACAGCTTTTTGAGTATTAATCCAAACTCCAAATTTTTTTGACATGATTTTTTGATTTTTGATTTTGTAAATATACCCAAATAAATCTACTTTTTAGATCAAATTATTATGTGATGGTGTATTAAATTATATTGAGGCTTTAGGGAAAGATTTTTAGTAATTATTTTTATAAATAATAAAATTATAGAAAGTACTAATTAGGATTTTTGATATAATAATTGTAGCCCAAAGAAAACGAAAATGAACGGAACAATGCTTTGGTTTCATACAATTCACCTTGAAGCAACATTCTTTCTTGGGGATCGCTTAGAACCACATATGGATCCATATTGCCAAATCCATGACAATAGCTAAACCCTACGAAAATATCAGATCTCAATTTTTTGTACATTCCCCCTACTGAGAAGTGCCACAGATCCCAAAAAGTTTGGCTTATACTGAGGCTTGAAAAATTTCCTTGATTGTAAGAATTGTTCGTGCGAATACTTCCCAACAACATGATTTTCTGAGATACTTTTTGTTCATACCCAAGTGCAAAATTCAAGATACTTTTAGGTGCTTCTACAATACCCATAAAATCAATGCTTGTGTATGGGTAATTTTCTTTAAGGGGTCGGATTACGCCGCGTTCTTCTGGCTTGACCATATGATAGGATTTGATCGCCGTGAAATATTCAAATGAAAGATATAGCTTGCTGGTAGGTATGGAGTACTCGTCCAACTTATCAGATTTGAAAACGATGCCACCAGCTATGGAAAATGGGGTTTTGTACACCGCTTTTATTTTGTCAGTACTGCTTGATTGCCGTGCATTGACCGTGAAAGTATTTTGATTTAAATCAAATCTAAAAGAATCGGCGGCGATGACGTATTCTGTCTCATTGGATGTGTGGCGGGTGTATTCTGTTAGATTTAAATCGTTAAGATTGATGTTGCTATACAATTCATCTCTTTGTATGGTTACTAGACCTAGTATAGGAATGCTAGGTGTGGTGATGGAAATTCCAAAGTCAATATGTCTAAAACTCCCCGCAAGTCCTAGTTTTCCAAGCCCTCTAAAAGTAGTAATTTCAGCAGATTGGATATCACTATATGCTACCAATGGAGTGATATAAAGGCTATATTTAGATTGAGCTGGAAGTATGGCTTTGGCAGTGTTCGAATATTCTGACAATTGAGTTCTATAAGCACCAAATGCTGAGAATCCAAAAGACAGATTTTTATTTAGTTTGTAAGAATAACATGCACCAAACCATTGTTCATTTAGTGCAGTTTTTAAACCGAACTGCCCAATATATTCTTCATCACCTGGATTGTTGAAGTCTGAAATAACATTTAGCTCTTTGTCGATTCTAGCTGAAGTTTTAATTCCTGTTTGATTTTTTGTAAGAATCGCATAACCGAATTTGTGATTTGACAAATTTTTAAATCTAAATGTACCCGAAACCATAGAAGGTAAGATTTGGGTTTGTCCTGATTTTAGGTCGATGCCTTTGCCAGCTCCATCTTTGATTTTTAAAGCATCAAATTGATATATATTGGCATTTACAGAGATATTATTTGAGTCCACGAGAGCCAAAAAGCCAGGATTGTAATAAATGGCGCTATTGTCTTTTACCCCTCCTATGATTGCATTTCCAAGGATAGATCCTCGTGGTCCATACTGATTGGTCCAATAGTGGGTATCTTGAGCGTATGACAGTTTGAAAAATGAAAAAATTATTAAGATTGTAATAACTTGCGTTTTGCCAGTTTGAAAAGAATAAAGCGGATACGAATCGCTCAAATGTTTAAAAAGAGGTATTTCAATTCTACTATTTTTAAGAAACATACTTCAATGCCTTGATTAATTAAAATGCAAATATATTGCTCAAATGTAGAAAATTTTGCCAGTATTTCGTTTACTTTTCGTGGAAAACGACCGAATTAAGAAACTAAGGCGCATAAGAAAACCTGACGCCTATTTTTGGTTTTAAAAATAAATACCCCCATCTATTTGGCTATATCCAGTAACCTTGTAAAGCTTGGCTGTTTAATTACAATATCTGCGTGGTGATTTAGTAGTTCATTGGAAGAACAAAATGCGATTCCTAGACCAGAGGCTTTAATCATGCAAAGATCATTGATACTGTCACCAATGGCTAGCGTGTTCTCCCTCTTTATATTAAATTTTTCAAGTAAAGAAATCATGGCATTGCTTTTGCATATATTATGTCTGCAAAGGCTTTGATCGTTGTTTATGAAAAAAGATGGCAGTTGGATTTCACCAGTACAGACACTTTTGGAGAATACCAATTCTGTAGATAATGAAAAATCCATGTGGAGTTTGTTTTTAATATGATTGGTGATGCAATTGTAACTATCTGAAATGATGCCGACGATATATCCTCTTTTCTTGAGTTTGCTGATTATTTCTTTAGCACCTTTGACTATGGGGATGTTATCGGCGACTTCGATAAGCTCAATAATGCTTTTATTTTTTAACAAAGTTGCAATACGTTTGGAAAGAATGATACCATCAGATTCAGAAGATCTTATATCCATCAGTTCCTTTTTAAAATTAAATTTTTCGGCACAGGCGTCTATAAATCTCCCTTGTAGAAGGGTATTGTCCATGTCGAATACAAAAAGTTTATCAAGATCTTCTAGATGAGCTTTCAATGCAAAATCCATTTGGGATCTAATCTCATTCAAGACACCCATTTCTTCGAAATTATAATGTGGATTTTTGGTGCTTGCAGCTTTAAGTATGATGGTTTGGGCGACTTCTTTGCTCATTTTTCCAAGGGAGTGTAAAGAGTGACTTTTGTTCTCAATGTACCCAATCTCTACCTCTTTCATGCGTACATTCATCAAGTAGAAATCGATGAGAATACCAATATCCACGCCATAATCATCTCTAAAATCAATCTTTTCGAAGAATGATTTCCTCCCAGCTATCATCCCGCTGAGCGGTTGGGTAAAGCGAAGCAAATCGGGAAAAAAAATGCTCAATAAAGGTTTTGCTACCAGCTCCGTAACTCTTCCAGCATTGCGGCTGAAGGAAGATTTTACAAAATCTACTTCCCTATGTAGAATAGGATCTGTCAACAGCTTGATGGTATAATGTGGATATGGATCAATGTCTCCATCCAAAAAAACTATGATATCATTAGCGGCACATAAGACGCCATCGTTCATCGAAGCCCCCTTACCAAGCTTAGTGCTGGTTATTACTTTAGCCCCATTTTTCTGCGCAATTTTGACAGTTTTGTCGATTGATTGATCGTCCACGACTATCACTTCAGTCACAAGGGGATGGCCTTTGGCAAAGTTTACTACACTCGCAATATTTTCCTCCTCATTCAGTGTTGGTATAACTACAGTAATCATAAGTACATAATATTTTTTTAAGGCAAAGCCGCCCCTTCATTAGAAAAATAATTCAATGGTGTTTGCATTATCATATATTGTTAGGTATATGAATGATAACACAAAAAATTAAATTATGTTATAAAAAAGGAATAATAAAATGTATTGAATGTATAATGAAAGGTATTATTTGGAGTTGATTGATTCTATTTTATGGTTTTTTTCATTAAAATATCTGTTTGAAAATCATCGCCAAGGATAAAAAGATGTTCCCCGAATTCAATAAATCCTTGTTTTTTGTAAAAATTAATTGCCCTCGAATTTTCTTCCCAAACGCCTAGCCAAACATATTCTTTGGAGGTTTTCTGGGCTCTTTTGATTGCATAATCGTACATATTTTGACCAACACTCTTTCCAAGATATTCATTTAAAACATAAATGCGCTCGATTTCAAGTGCGTTGTCATCTTGCAATTCGGTTTGAGAAGACCCAAAGTTTATCTTCAAGTAGCCGATAACAATTTGGTTGATTTCTGAGAAATAATATTCAACATTTGGATCTTTTAGCTCTTCGGATAGTTTTTCAGTAGAAAATGCTTCTGTTAAGTATTTATGTAGATTTTCTTCCGAATTCGCCTCTGCAAATGTTTGAGTAAATGTGAGCTTGCTGATGTTTTGTAGTGTTTCAAGATCGACTAGTTCAACCTTTTTTATAATGATATTTTCCATAAAAATAATTATATTGTATGACCAAGATAGTACCAATCCAGAATAAATCCTCACAAAGGCGATGGTGAAATTTATTTTTTAACGATATATAATAAAATATAATGTAGAACACCAATAAAAGTGTAAGAGTGTAATCATAGCAGAAATAAAATACACAATATGTAACCTATGAGCTGGCATCACTTGGGTGTGCGATTTGAAATATGCCTTGGTTGATTTCTCGATTACTGAGTTAAAAATCGCAGTGTTACGTTTAAGTTCAAATAAAAAAGTATTAAAATACTTTTATTATAAAAATATATGTATCTTTGCGGTGATATAACTTTTTTTTAAATATTAAAACGCAATAACAATGGATGCTACACAGCAAATGCTCAATGTTTCACTGATTGAACCAAGACTAAAACATCCCACTATCTTTGCTCGTTTTGACGATCTGTCTGAAGGAGAAGAGTTTATTATACTCAATGATCACGACCCCAAACCTTTGTATTATCAGCTGTTAGGAGAGAGGGGCAATATTTTTGTATGGGAGTATCTTGAGCAAGGTCCTGACCAATGGCGTGTTAGGATAGGCAAAGTCAAGTCAGATGGAGGTTCTGAAACTTTGGGAGAAATAGCTGCAAAAGACCTTAAAAAGGCACAGATTTTCAAAAAATATGGTTTGGATTTTTGTTGTGGAGGTAAAAAGACTGTAAAAGAGGCCTGCCAAGAAAAAGGGCTTGACCCCGAGCAAATACAAAAAGAACTAGAACAAACCAATTCAGAATATCAAGCTCGCCCAATCCCGTACAACGACTGGGAGATTGATTTTCTTACGGACTATATTGTTAATACACATCACGCTTATGTGCGAAAGACATTGCCAGATATTCAAGCTTATGCTAATAAGGTCATGAGAGTTCATCATCAAAACCACCCTGAATTGATCCGAGTGAATAAATTGGTTCAGGACATCGTAGAAGAATTGTATGGCCATATGGAAAAAGAAGAGGAGATTTTATTCCCTTACATTAAAAAATTGGCCATGTCACAAAAAGAAAAAGATGGCTTTGAGAGAAGTCCATTTGGGTCGGTGCAAGGGCCAGTCAATATGATGGAAAGGGATCACGAGACTTTGGGTGAATATATGGAAGAGGTTAGAGCCTTGAGTAAGGATTATACTTTGCCAGAGGACGCATGTGCGAGTTATAGCCTTCTATATAGGACCTTGGATGAATTCGAAGATGACTTGCATTTGCATATACACTTGGAAAATAATATTTTGTTTCCAAAGTCACTTGCCATAGAAAAGACTTTTTTAAGGAATTAATTTAATTGGGTATGACCACTAAGCCTATCAAACGCAGCAAGGCTCTTGTGCGGTTTTCACAGGAGCATCACTATAATTTATTGCTAGTTTGGCAAATAAAAGAGGGATTGAGGAATAGCATAAAAGCTGAAAGAATCTCGGATTTTGTGCTATTTTTCTTTGATCAAGAGTTGGATTCTCATCTCAAGAATGAGGAGTTGGATTTGTTTGATAAGATACCCATTACGGATCCAATGTTGGTGAAGGTATTGAAAGATCACGAATTACTTCGTGAGTTGATTGATAAAGTTGGACAAGACAAAAATAATGTACAGTTATTGTTGGAATTTTCAGAATATTTGGAAAAGCATATTCGTTTTGAGGAAAGGGTGTTGTTTAATTATTTTCAAGATAAATTTTCTGAAGATGAAATGTCTGTTTTAGCAGCAAAATATGGCCAAAAACCGATAGATATTACAGCGGATTGGCAAGATAAGTTCTGGATTACAAAAAAATAAATATTAAAAAATTATGGCTACCATAAATGCGAATACAAAGATATCTAATATTATAAAACAAAATCCCGAGGCCTTAGAAGCGATTATAAGTATTTCTTCAAAATTCAACAAATTGAGAAATCCACTGCTAAGAAAATTGATAGCTTCTAGAACTTCTATTGCTACTGCTAGTGGTATCGGGGGATGCTCTGTTAATGATTTTTTTGAAAAATTGAAACCTCTTGGATTTGAAATTGATGACAACGTAGTGGTAGAATCCCAAACCAGCGCCCCCCGACCACAATTTATGGACAATCTTAAAGACGAAAACATAGTCGAGTTAGATGTTCGTCCGATATTGGATAGCGGCAAAGACCCTTTCCAACTAATTCTGAACACGGTCAATGGCTTGAAAGATTTTCAAGTATTGAAATTGGTTAATAGCTTTGAACCCACGCCGCTCATCCAGATTTTGGAAAAGAAGGGATTTAAAACCTATTCCGAAACCCTCAACGATCATCTCGTTCACACGTATTTTTATAATACAGAACCTGTTAAAATCGCAGAGCCAATCATCAAGAACAACAAGGAAGATTGGAGCCAGATATTGGATAAATATAAAGAAAATTTGGAGTATGTTGACGTCAGAGAGCTTGAGGCGCCTTTGCCAATGCTCACGATACTGGAGGAGTTAGATCGATTAAGCCCACAAAAAGCATTGTTTGTTTACCACAAAAGAATCCCTGTTTTTTTATTGCCGGAATTGAAAGAAAGAAATTTTGATTATTTAATCAATGAAGTAAGTGAAACCGCCGTCCATCTTCTAATTTTCAAAAAGTAAAATGTTCAATCCTCAGTTTAACTCTCCTAATACCAAGACGACATCGTACAAGGTAGTTTTACCATTTTACATGTACGCATCCGTATCATTTCTATTGGCAACATTGTTGTTATTTGTGTATAGCGATGCCTTTTTGATGCATTATTTTCATCCCAAAATCTTGGCAATCACCCATACGATGGCTCTAGGATGGGCTACGATGTTGATCCTTGGAGCTAGCCACCAGTTGGTCCCAGTATTCATCGAAGGCAAGTTATACAGTGACAGATTGGCCTATATTTGTTTGGTACTGGCAGCGATTGGGATACCCTTGTTGGTGTATGGATTCTTTACCTTCAATATGCAAGCACCAGCCAAATGGGGTGGGCGTTTTGTCGTACTGGCCATACTGGCTTATATGGTCAATTTGGGTGGAAGTATAGCAAGAACCAAGCGGGTAAATATACATGCCGTATTCGTGATGACCGCTACTTTGTGGTTGATGTACACGGCACTTATGGGTTTGATTTTGGTATATAATTTTCACACACCCTTGTTGGAGAGTGGTTCACAGCATTATTTGCCATTGCATGCACATGGAGGCATAGTGGGGTGGTTTTTGCTTTTGGTGTTTGGCGTTGCTTCACGGTTGATACCCATGTTCCTAATTTCAAAATATACAAATGTCAAATTGCTTTGGGTCATTTATACACTGATTAATGTTGGATTGCTTTTTTATCTGGTCTTATTTTATTTTGAAAAAAATAAATTGCTTTCATTGATACCTCCAATGCTGACTTTGGTGGCAGTGGTATTATTCATATTTTATTGCTACAAAGCATATAAAAATCGCTTGCGAAAGTCAATCGATGAACAGATGAAAATCTCCCTATTGGCCGTTTTTTTGATATTGTTGCCTATGATTATTTTATTCGGAATAATTATTTTGATGTTAATAGGAAATAGCGAAAATACTGAATTGTCGCTAACTTATGGGTTTGTAATATTTTTTGGATGGCTCACTTCCATCATTTTAGGTATGACCTTCAAAACCTTGCCATTCATCACTTGGAACAAAGTCTATCACAAAAGGGCTGCCCTTGGTAAGACACCCAATCCAAAAGACCTTTTCGATTCCTTCATTTTTAAGGTAATGAGCATCACTTACTTGATAGGATTTTTGACTTTTGCTTTTGGGATTTTTTTTATGTGGTTGCCTTTGTTAAAAATTGGATCGATGTTTTTAATATTTACATCTATTTTTTATAATTTTAATGTTTTAAAAATAATATGCCATAAGGCGACAATTTCATGAATGTAATAACCAATGACAATATAAAATGTGCAATGGCTTTGGCTGGATTGGAATTGGTAAATGATCCAGAAATCGGTCTCAATGTTGTTGATTTAGGTTTGATTTATGAAATAAATTTTATGGAGGATGAACAAAAGATAGCATGTACTATGACACTGACCACACAGTTTTGCCCTATGGGTGAATCCATCGTCGAAAATGTCAAGTTATCTTTACAATCCTCGTTTGCAAAATATACGGCGGAAGTCAATTTGACATTCGATCCACCTTGGAGCTTTGAGCAAATTTCAGAATTAGGAAGACAATATTTAAATAGATAAAATTATGCTAAGCATTACTTGTAAAGCTTCTATAAAAGCGGTGATTTATCTCGGATCAAGGTCGCATCTCAACACCAAGGCGAGTATAAAGGAAATATCTGAATTTACCAATGAAAATGAACACACTGTCGGCAAGCTGTTGCAAAAATTAGTTAAAGAAAATATTATCAACAGTACGAAAGGGCCCAATGGTGGTTTTTTTATTACGGAAGACCAGAGAAATCAACCCGTCATCAATATCATACATACTATAGACGGCAAGGAGGTTTTTAACCAATGTGGGCTGGGTTTGAGCAAATGCAGCAACAATCATCCTTGTCCCTTTCACAATGATTTTATGCCAATACGTGGAATGTTCAAACAAATGTGCGTGGAAAAGAGAATTTGTGACTTGTATGAAAATGTTAACAGCGGATTAAGTTATCTCGTTGGATGATATTTTCTTTTGTAAAAACTACAATAGCAAATTTGACTTTTCTTTATATTCCTTAAAATTCTGATATCGATAAATTATTTTGTCAGTAATAACCAATCCCAAGGATTGTGTTTGCAAGTATCGATGCTAATGAAAGAAATAATTTGTCAAATAATTATTGTCGGACCAAAACCAAATCCCTAGTCTGAAATTTTTCGCCGAGCCATTGTTCTATTTTTAGAATATTTTGATTGGATAAGTGATCTGATTGATAGAGAACTACCGTCATGACTTTTGAGCTATCTGTGTTTGGATGCAGGAGATGTTTTCCAAATGATACGTTTTTTAATTCAGGGAATAAAATATTTATCTCTCTCAGGGCCTCTTGATCCTCCATTTTGAACATGTCAAGTTCCTTTTTGAGCTTATTGATGAGGATATCTTTTTCCATCAATTCTTTGTTTTGAAGAGTCACCTCATTCAGGTATTCGTCGTTTTTGTCTTTTGGATCTTGTCGTATTTCTAGCTGGGTATTGGTCAATCCGAACAGCACCAATCTATCGTTCAATTCTTTCAATTCGTCTTTTCCTATTTTTTTTGTCAATAAAGCAATTTCAATTTTTTTTGGACTCGAGTGGTATTTTGTATGCTTAAAAAGCACGGTATGTCCTTTGCTGGTAAATTCATGTGTGATGAATTCATCTGCTTTTTGATTGTATCTTTTTTCTTGAAGCAGGCTATATGCCAAATAAAAACTAGGGAGCACCATCAAGAAAATCAAAGCGGTAATTCCATATCTGATTTGTTTTTGTGATTTCGGATTGAGGCTTTTTACGGGATTATATTTTAGATATTTGATGATAAGTAAAGTAGAAATGCAGATAAAAAAACAATTGATGGTGTATAAATAAAATGCACCAAGGAAATACGAAATATTGCCGATGGCCAAACCATAACCTGCTGTGCAAAGGGGTGGCATCAAGGCTGTAGCTATGGCTACACCTGGGATTGGATTGCCTTTTTCTACTCTAGTCAATGCGATCACACCGACCAATCCTCCAAAAAAAGCGATCAGCACATCATAAATATTAGGGGCAGTTCTCGATAAAAGCTCTGACTGGACTTCCTTGAATGGACTTATGAAAAAATATAAAAACGAAACGATAAGACCAACTATCGTAGCTATAAACAAGTTTTTACCTGATTTTTTCAGCAACTCAAAATCATAAATCGCAAGGGCAAATCCAGCCCCTACGATAGGACCCATCAAAGGAGATATCAACATCGCACCGATGATGACTGCGGTAGAATTTACGTTCAAACCGGCAGACGCGATGACAATGGCACATGCTAATATCCAGAGATTTGAACCGCGAAAGGAAATACTAGACTTTACATTTTCTAGCACTTTATCCTTCGCCTCCTCTCCATTATGCAAATTTATGAAATCAAAAAAATTAAAATCTTTCATTTCGTGATATTCTGTTTAGGGGTGATTATTTCTGTTTATTGGAAAAAATTTCGCCAAAGCGCTAAATTATCAAAATGACGAAATCATTGCTATAGAACGATGGCAATATGCGGAGGCTGGGATTTCGAAGCTCTAACTTATCAAATCATTACAATTTTGAGTAAGTGTAAAATGTTCAAATTACCCACATCCCTTTGTTTACGTATATTGTGTGTTGCCAACTGGCTTTTATTAAATTTCATTCTTATCGTATAAAAGTATTGTTTTTCTTAAACGTTCATCTTTATCCTCAATACTCATTAACAACCTTAGTTTTTCAAAGAATTCTTCATGCTTTAATGTGTTTAAGTCTTGATGAATAGCGTCCAAAATAAATTTTTCGTTGTTCTGTTTTGTTTGATAAACTTTAATATCATTATCTGCAGCGAAATGAATCAAATGTTTTTTGAAATTTGGTTCAATTCTACAGCCTAAATAAATGGTGTCAATTTTAAGAAAAGGAATTGCATTATTCAATATGATTTCAGAATTTCTATCACCAATAATTAGCCTCCATTCCTTCTCATAATTCCAAAATTTAGATTTAGTAGTCAATGACTTGTATGTAGTTTTTAATACATGTTTATTTAACATAAGCTTACCATTTTCATATCTCAACCTTAATAATTCTCTCGGGGAAATCTTTGGAACATTTGCAGTATATGTCACCGGGAATAATCCACATATTATTGAGTTTTTATTCTCCAATTGTTGAAAATCTAGAGAATATTTAATACAAAATCCATTATGGTTAGCCGAATAGTGAGACCACATAGTAGTATTTGAAAGAAGTTCTGATTCACTCTGAAAATTTGAAAAGCAACTTATTCTAAATTGCATATTTCTGATATTATCAATTTTCCGTGAACATTCTCTCTGTGCATCAAGTCTTATTTGGTCTATATTT
>JADKKF010000003.1 GCA_016720635.1 Saprospiraceae bacterium | reverse complement strand
ACTATTTTTTACTGTGGGGACCACTCAGGTACGGGTAAACCTCGGTAATGTTGAAGCATCTTGTTAGCCAACACTTGATAAAAAAATTCGATTGAAAAGCTTCTGTTGGTGGCTTACATGAATAGGGAAGTTGATGATACTTGTGAAGGATAGAGAGCCTGTCTCTGATTATATACGAATTGGAAGTAAGTACAGCACCAACAAACGTGTGAAAGCTCCTAGAAGGAGAATCAACACCCCAGAATCAAGAGCTGAATTAAAGAGATTTGACTAGAAAACCGCATTTATTTGGGCACGGTAGCTTCACTTTGTGGAAAATCAGACATATTCGATTTGGTGCAGTTTGACCAAAACCATCATCGATGAAGCCTCCCAGATCTTGGAGCCACGATGTTGTTTGGAGCAAAGGCCCCAAAGTTCTCAAGATTGTGAGATCATAGCAGCTACCAGCTATCGTCGTCCAATCTCGAGAGAAGCAGTCAGGATCAGAAGTAAGGAATTAAGGAGGACATTAGTTGTGTAAATTTGAGGTACTCTTGCTTGAAAGATTGTACAAGAAAGTAACGCTCGAAAATGGCATTGGGTATCTGATAAACTAAGTTTTCGAGGGAGGATGCACCAGGATATTCCAAACTTCCCAGCGAAGATATTTTACGGAGATAATTTGAATCCAACTCCGAATAATTCGATCCAAACGGTAGGCATTGAATTGGGAAAATCTTGAACCCGAAAACTTACTCATGGGTACACTTTCAAAAAAGCGCATGATTTATATAAATACGCCTATGAATGCAGACGTACAAAGTCTCAAAAACGAATGAGGCTGAAGCGAAACTGTAAGTAATGATTTGGTGGTTTATTTTGAGAAAATTGTACTTGTGTCACTGAAATCCCATTTCAAAGCAAAAAATAGGAATCATCACCCCCGTATAAAGCCCAGATTGCTGCCATCGTGGGAGTGAATTGGAACGTGGATATTTAGATATTACCGTGGATATTGTTGAGTGGTATCAAGGCAGTTCTCGAGATATTATCATTATTTCCATTCTAGCCCTTAATAGTGCTGTACAATTGTGAACTTTGGTTTCAAACAATAGTGAAGGAACCGACAGAAAGCTAAACGTCGCCACAACCCGTGCAAGACATCATTTGACTACATTAAAGGGGTAAAGAATTGATGCAAGTAAATCCAACCTACCACCATTACTGATAGATGAGTGTATGGCGTGAGCTTGGGTTAATTTTTTATTTTTCCCGTTTTATTTTCTCTAGTTCTTGTCTGCAGTCAAAAACGTCAGCAATTTTCACTGTTTTATTTTTGTCCATTATACTTAACTTTTGGATTTTTGCTCATAGAACGCAAAAATATCATCGATTTGCTCTTCAGAAAATTTTGACCAAATTACTTTGTAGTTCAAAATTTAGTATTTTGAAAGTAATTCCGAGGTAGTTTTGTATCTTCCA
Source organism: Saprospiraceae bacterium (assembly GCA_016720635.1). Taxonomy (GTDB): domain Bacteria; phylum Bacteroidota; class Bacteroidia; order Chitinophagales; family Saprospiraceae; genus JADKKF01. The sequence continues at coordinate 22,452 of JADKKF010000003.1, read as the reverse complement.
TTCTCAAAATCATCTTCAGATTTCGGCACTTTTTCATTGAATCTTCCAATAGAGAAAGGTTTAAATCTTTATCAGAAATTGTTTTTCTTGCTTTTCAAAAGTGTTTCAAATTTCAGAAATCATTTCCTCGTTTTGTGTTTTAGGAAAGTCTGAACAAATTCTATTTTTCTCGTTTGAATATCCATTGCTAAATTTTAATTATTCAAAAGTATAAATTATTTTTCAAATACTCATTTTTAGGTTAACTGTTCTGTTAAAATTTCCTATAACATCCTAATCAATCCAAGCTCAGTTTATCAAAGTTTTCCTCGTTTTTATCTAATACGTGAGGCTTGATTTTCTGGACAGTCTCTACAGTTTCAAAAGCATTTAAACACACAAGTGTTGTTTGGTCTTGGGCAATTTCTTCAAAGGTGGCTAAAACTTGAAAAGTTGTTGGGGAATACCGCTTCCATGCAATCAGTGGCTCTGAAATCTTAATAAATTCACAATCATTGGCATAGTTTCTTCTGGACCATGCATGATAAAACGCCACCTCCCCACCTTCTCGAAAATCAAACTCCTCAAAAGTATTTGTAAAGCCCGCGGGGCCCCACCAGTTTTTCAAATGTTCGGGTTCAGACCAAGCGAAAAACGATCGAAATGGGCGCATTAAAAATTCTCGTGCTTACGATTTCGCTTTCTGATGTGGTTTTTAGAATTTTCGTATTCATATGGTATTAAGTACTTTGTGTTTTTCTTTTAAAGTTTTCGAAAATTGAATATTATATAGTTGGTAATTAAAGTAGTACACCTCGTCAAATATACTTTTTAATGTGTGGTATTGCGGTGCACTAAATCTTATATTCATGGCTGCATAGTTTTTACGATTTCTAAAAAATATCTGTTTCTAAAAAAACTTTCTCAATGGTAATGAGCGTGGACTGCGTCAGCGACCGGAATGGTCTCGTCTAGGATCCTTTAGGAGACGTGACGAGAGTCTCGGCGAAAAATGAGTCGAGACGGTACCCATGAAGGCCGCGACCCGATCTCGCCTTCTGGGAGAGGAGGGGGACGCCCAAATAAAAAATAATCCTAAGCGGAAATCGAAGTAAACTGAAAAGTATCTCCATCGAATAGGCCCTTATCGCTGAGTTTGAGGTGCGGGATAACCAAAAGAGCCATGAATGAAAGGCTCATGAAAGGTGACTTCAGCGTGGATCCGTGCGATTTGGCTAATTGGTCAATGTGGCTATATCGTTCGGCAATTTTGTATCCGTCGTCGGCACTCATCAGTCCACCTACGGGTAGTGGTAAAATTTCTTGGTGTGTAGGGCTGGAAAGGCTGATTCCTCCGCGTGCATCTATGATGAGATTGATCGCCTTCGCCATGGAGGCATCGTCTGTTCCTACGGCTATAATATTGTGGCTGTCGTGCGCTACACTTGAAGCAATGGCCCCGTGTTTTAAGCCAAAATTTTTGATGAATGCTATCGCTACTGGAGAATCTGAGTAACGGTTGACACAGACCATCTTTAGAACATCATTTTCTGTATCAGAAACATAATTTCCATCTTCGATCTTGGCATCAGCCACTAGACTGTTGGTGATCAGCTGCCCATCCAAGGCTTCAATGACTTTTATCTTAGAAGAGCTGGCAGGAGCTGCTAGGACTTTTTGATGAATGGGTGAAATATTGAAATTATTTATGGGTTCTTCAGATACTTTTGGGATATTGGTTTTGCCGTTTTGGGCCACCAATGTACCATCTATATAAGTCTCCAGAATATTGAACTGTTTAGGATCGTCGATGACGATGAAATCAGCGGGATCTCCTACGCGCAATAAGCCAACTTTCATGGCATAGTGCTGGACTGGATTCAAGCAGGCCATTTGTAGTACATCGAAGAGTTCAATGCCTTTGGCAAGGGCTCGTTTGACGAGGGTATTGATATGACCTTCGACGAGATTGTCGGGGTGTTTGTCGTCGGAGCAAAACATCATATTTGCACTGTATTGTTTTGCTAATGGAATTAAAGCTTCAAAATTTTTGGCGGCACTGCCTTCACGAATAAGAATTTTCATGCCGAGTTGAAGTTTAGAAAGAGCCTCCTCTTCGGTGAAACACTCGTGGTCTGTGCTAATACCTGCGCTGATATATTTTTCAGCAAGGTCGCCCATGAGCCCAGGAGCGTGGCCGTCTGTGGGCTTGCCAAAATCACGTGCAATTTGGATTTTTTCCATCACCAGAGGGTCTCTAGCCAAAACGCCAGGAAAATTCATCATCTCGGCGAGGTAAGCTAAATCGTATTTTTCAAAAAGATACTTAACATCTTCGGCATTGATCTCGGCTCCAGCGGTTTCAAAAATGGTAGCAGGAACGCAACTAGGTACTCCGAAGTAAATTTTTAGAGGAACTTTTTGGGCATTTTGTATCATAAATTCAACGCCTTGGACTCCTAGTACGTTGGCGATCTCGTGCGGATCTGAAATGGTGCCCACAGTGCCATGTACCACAGCCAATCGGGCGAATTCACTCGGTATAAGCATAGAGCTCTCGATATGAACGTGCGCATCTACAAATCCAGGGAGGATGAATTGATCAGAATCATTCTCGCATTCTGTTATGGAAGCAATGATACCACCGATGATCGAAATACAACCCTTGAAAATCCTGCGATTGTGGATGTCGATAATATTGCCGCATATTTCTTTTTTCATGTGATGTCCTAAAAATATAAAAATGAGGATGTAGTAAAATAAAATTTATGCTAGAGCATCTATTAATCTCGCCGTAATCCTCAAAAAATCCATTTCGGAAATGATACCAATCAGCTCACCACCTTTGACGACAGGGAGACAACCTAGCCTTTTAGTACGCATGAGGTTGAGAGCTTCCTGAATGGTCGCATCAGGGTCTATAGTGATAGGCGTTTTTATCATTATCTCTTCGACGGTAGTTCTTTTTTTCTTATTTAAATGTGCTTTGGTAAAATGTCGAAGTAATAATCTAGCAGAAATCAGTCCAATAAGGTGGCCTTTTTTGTCCTCGACGGGCATATAACGAATCATTCGCCAATCCATGATTTCGGCTACGAGTTCTATGATATCATCTTTTTGAACCGTGAAAAGATCAGTTTGCATAAATTCTTGAACCTTCAGATTGGAAGGAGAATAATTTTCAAGGTCTTTAACATTTGGCATTTCCCAAGTATGTACTGGCATGTGCTTGTCCTGATTTTTTATGATAGAAGAAGTTAAAATGGTCAAAGCTTCGTCGTTGCTTACTTTTTTCTTTAGGTCGGTATAGGCCCGCAACATCCATCTGGCGCCATTCATATGCGATTTTGTACGCTCTTCAATGACCCCAAGATATTTGTCAATTTCGCCGGAATTTACTTTTTGTTTTTTTAGTCCTTCCTTGGCCAAAGGCAGAAGTTCATGTAAAATCAGATCGCTTGCATTGATTTTTTTGTCTTTAAACCAAGTAAATTTACTATCCATACCCGTCATGGCAGCTTTACCAAAATTATCTCGAGCGTCTTCAAAACTCATATGATCTCGGATATCTTTTATTTGGTCACCAAGCCCTATCATAGCTCCTAACCAAAAGGCAGAGTTGGCAATTTCGTCCAAAACTGTTGGGCCAGAAGGCATCACTCGGTTTTCTATCCTTAGGTGAGGTTTCCCATTTGGGGAAATGCCATAGCAAGGTCTATTCCATCGATACACTGTAGAATTGTGCATGAGTAGCGACTTTAGCTTTGGTATTTCACCCTTGACTATTTTCTTAATGCTATCTTCTTCAACTTTGCCACCTAGTAAGACACGGAATCTAGCGATGTCTTCCCGATAGATTTCTAATATGGACTCCTGGAGCCATTGGTTTCCAAAATCGACCCGAGGGCTTGTTTCTCTCAGGTGATCATGGCTCGTGCGAGTGTCAATAGACTGTTGGAATAAGGCTATTCGCGATTCGTGCCAAAGCCTCCTTCCAAATACAATGGGTGAATTGGCGGCAATGGCCATCGTAGGGGCGGCCAAACTTTGCGCAATATTGTACATTTTGACAAAATCGAATTGGGACACCTGTAAGTGCACCTGAAAAGATGTGTTACAAGCCTCTAAAAGAGGGGAATCGTGCTTTAAATGGATTTCATCGATACCGCTCAATCGCAGTTCATATGAACTTCCTTTCATCTCGGCATCGATGGCGGCCATCAGTGCTCGATATCGGGGCTTATCTGTCAGATTTTTTAAATCTAAATCAAATTTTCGAAGAGTGGGACAAATTCCAGTTAATATTAAACGGGCATCGAAATCGACCAGCACGTCTTCGATCATTTTAAGGAGACGAAGATTCTCGTTCTCAAGTTCAGAAAAGCAATTACCCTCAAAGACCAGTGGCGAAAGGTTGGTCTCTAAGTTGAACTTAGCCAACTCAGTCACGACTTGCGGATGGTTGTTGAGTCTTTCGAGAACATCAAGGTTGATAAGGGCTGGTTTGAAAGTTTTTTTATCGACTATTACCAGTTCTTGTTCGGCACCAATCCGCGTGATATCATTCTCAAACCACTCATTTTTGAGCATGTAATCGAATGCCTGAATATCATCTAAAAGTGCTTTGACGAATTGTTGTCTCTCTACATCATCTTTCAATAAAACGGCTTTGGCCTCTCCCATATGTCAATTTGAATAAAATGAAATCATATCTTTATTGTATCAATATGCTAATATACAAGGTATTTTATTTGATATGATTTTATTTTTCAAAAAGGGAAATAATAATTTTAAAAAATTGAAAATATTAGCCAAACTTAATTATGTGCATCTAAGGTTATTGGATAGGATCTCAGGCAAAGATGGATTTTAAGAAGGGCAACCTAGTATTGAATATTAGTACTTTAATTTAAAGTCCTAGAGACAAAGCCTTCAAATGAATCGAAAACTTAATTTTATGCAAAGAACTTTTGTTCGAAGCATTTGAGCCTAAAATAAATATATCCAAGCTATATTTCAATTAAAAAAAGTTAATAATGAGCCTAATTTTTAAACGGGCTGATAACAATATTTTCGTTTGGAATTTAATTTCTGAAGGTAGAGGCTTGGAAAGCTTTTTACGCCATATTCATTGGCAATGATTTGGTTTGAAATATGAGAAAAGTCAAATTTTCTATCAAACCATTTTGCTTTGCGATAGAAGTTAATTTAATCATGAAAGTTGGCAGTAAGGTACCTTTTTGATATATTGAAACACGACCAATAGCTTCTTTAATTAACAAAATATATATCTCAAAGGCTAAAAATTAGTTACTATTGTTGGTTTAGAATACCTGAATTTCTTTATTTATAACAAAGGTACTTTTGCCATAAATGAGAAAATTTCAATTGGATTGGCTACAAATTTGGACGAAAAAGCGGAATTTTTTAGGTTATTTTTTCATAACAAAATATATTATCGAATAAAAGTTAGGTTTGACAATAAAGATATTATATAAAAAGCATTTTCGTAAAAAATAAGGCAATAATCATAAAATTCAAACTATAAATATATTGTTAAAATCATGAAATGACAAATAAAAAATTATTTTGTGCTTAGAATTTGAATATTTATTTTATCAATATTAATAAAATAAATGGATAAGCCATTAAAAAATAGGCACTAAAGGTTTAGAATTTTTTATCATTTCAATTTTACCCAGAATGGTGTAAATGGTGCAAAAGCCAAATCAAATACATTTGCATTGATAAAACTAGATGACTCATTTGGATAACAATTTGTCCAAAGGTGTTATCATGGTTTATGCAAGAATTATTTTATTTTTTAACAATAACTTTATCTCATGACAAAAATGAACAATTATTTTTTGAAGTGCAGAAGTGTAATGTTTTTGATGTTTATAGGAATTTCGAGCCTTTTACATCAAGGGTTATTGGCGCAGACAATGAATTGCTCCAATACAACAATTAATTTGTTGCCTGGAGAGTGTACTACCAATTTCTCCCCAAACATTATCTCTACTGCTGTAGCTCCTGGATATACATTATCTGGAGGTACTACTACCACGATTGGTACGATGGCCAATGGTGTTGTAACGCAGACGGGTGGACCTACTATTGGTACGCCTCTTTCAGCTGGAACCTATACATTGACTTTTAGTGCAACAGATCCAGGGTTAGTGGTTCCAACTGTTACTTGTTCTATGACAGTAACTGTTGTCAACTACGAAAACCAACCAGGGAATGTTGTCAATCACAGCTTATTGTGCAATCAATTAGCCAATATTTCATTGGATGAGGATTGTAAAGCTCCTGTAACACCAGGAATGGTGTTGGTTGGCGGGCCTTATGCTTGTTTTAATCGATACCAAGTAACGGTAATGAATACCAACGGTACGGTTGTACCTGGTGCAACAGTTACTTCAGCTCATTTAGGACAAACGCTACAGGTTAAAGTGACTGATCCTATAGTAGGAAATACCTGCTGGGGATTTATTAAGGTGGAAGACAAAATGCCACCAACATTCACTTGCAGAGACTATACTATACCTTGTACAGATACGAGAGATGCTAACAGTTTTAGACCTACAATTATAGATAATTGTGGTACTGTTGTTAATATTAGATATAGCGAAACAATTCTTTCTTCTGATCAATGTAATGGTCAATATTGGAGAGTAATTAGAAGAATTTGGACAGCCGAAGATACTTTTGGCAATACAGGTACTTGTACTCAGTATATCTATTATACAAGACTTTCAATCATTGGATTATCATGGCCTTCTCACTATGATGGAGTTTCTGTAGGAGCTTTACCAGTTTTAGAGTGTGGTGGTTCTTGGGATAGCAATGGAAACGGGTATCCAGATGTATCTGAAACGGGTACTCCAGGTGGTACTTCATGTAATATTCAAGCTACCCACAGAGACGAGGTGATCAAAGTTTGCGGTGATGATGCTGGTACAACTGCTCTTGAAGGAACTTTCAAAGTTTTAAGATTTTGGACTGTTTTGGATTGGTGTACAGGCGAGATAGCTTCTCACTTACAGCTTATCAAAGTAGGTGATCATGGAACTCCAATTGTGACTTGCCCAGTTTATCCAACTCGTCCATTGGCATTGGGAACAGGTGCGCCAGGTTCTTTGGTGGCTTCTCTTGGAAACAACGTTACATTGAGTACAGATTACAATTCTTGTACTGCATCTTACAACTTCCCAGCTGCAACAGTTACTGATGGTTGCTCTAGTGTTATAAGAAGAGGATGGTTAGTAGGTACAGATGTAGCTACTGGTCTTGAAGCATTTAGAATCAACACAAATGGTGGTATTGTTAGAAATATCCCAGTTGGAAATTACAGAGTATGTCATTTTATAGAAGATGAATGCGATAATATTGGTACTTGTTGTTTTACTGTAGCTGTAAGGGATTATGTATCTCCAGTTGCAATCTGTAAAACATATTTGACTATTGGATTGGGTGATAATGGTAGAGGAAGAATCCAAGCTACTGACTTTGATAACGGATCATATGACAATTGTGGTATCGTTACTTGGAAAGTTAGAAGAATGTCAGATCCTTGTCATAGCCCTGCCATCACTTCATTTAGAGATACTGTAGCATTCTGCTGCGCTGATGTAAATAAGAAAATTGCTGTAACTTTAAGAGTTACTGATGCTAACGGAAATTACAATGAATGTATGGACTCAGTATTGGTACAAGACAAATTGCCACCAATCATCACCTGTCCACCAGATATCAACATTGACTGTAGATATCCATATGAACTAGGAAATCTAGGTATATTTGGAACCGTTGTTAACGGTGGAAATGGATCAAGTTCTGTATTTAGAGATAGTATTTTCATTGACGAGCGTTATGGTCATATCGGAAGACATTCAGAAAGTCAACAAGATAGTAGACATTTCGTAGGTGTAAATGGGATTGCTTACGATAACTGTTCATTGAATTTGGCTTATTCAGAATCTCCAAGTATTTTCTGTAACCGAGGTTCTATCACTAGAAGATGGACAGCTTCTGATGCCGCTGGTTCAAGATCTTGTGTACAGTATATCAATATCTACAATACTTATGAATTTAACGGAGCAGATTTTAATGTATTGACCGCAAGTAGTGGACAACCACCTTACGATGTACGATTCTCAAATTATAACAATACTAGAGATTATAACTGGGATGATATGCACGATATCTACTGGCCAGCAGATTATACAACTAATCAGTGTGGAGCAGCTTTAGATACAGCCAATATTCCTTGGCCTTACAAGAAGCCTTGGTTTAGAGAAGATATTTGTTCTAATGTAGGTGTAGGATATGATGACTGGTACTTTGATTTTGAAGTAGGTTCAAGCCAAGGATGTAAGAAAGTTATCAGAAAGTGGAAAGTTATTGACTGGTGTCAAAAAGACCAAGCGGGCAACTTTGCAACATGGATGTACGATCAAGTATTGGTGGTAATGAATTCTTCAGCTCCAAACTTTACAAATTGCGCTCCAGTTTCATGGTGTCATAATGGTCCAGGTTGTGGCCCTCACTTCCAACCATTGACAATAACTGCTACTGATGATTGTGATCCAGAAACTAAGTTGAGATACAGATATCAAGTAGATATTGACAACAATGGTACATTTGATTTCTTTGGTACAGGTTCTACTATTAATCCTGCATCTGGATGGCCATTAGGTACACACAGAGTAGTATGGGAAGTAGAAGACGGATGTGGAAACAAGGAAACTTGTACTCAAATAGTTACGATCAGAGATTGTAAGAAACCAAGTCCAGTATGTATCGAGTTGATCGCAGAATTGATGCCAACAACTTGTATGATCGAGCTTTGGGCTTCTGACTTTGTCGCTGCCAATAGCTCAAACGACAACTGCCCTGGTCCTTACAGATATACATTCGATGCAGCAGGAAATCAACCAAACAGAGTATTTACATTGGCTGATGTAGGTCGTGTACCTGTAAATATCTATATGTGGGATGCAGCAGGAAATTCTGATTTCTGTATCACAACGGCTACTATCCAAAACAATATGCCTTGTAATACTGGCGTAAGCAGATTATTATCAGGAACAGTTAAGACTGAATTGAATACCGATGTTAAAGATACAAAAGTATCTGTCATGGATGCCAACAACAATGAGGTAAGCTACAGGATGTCCACTTCGACTGGTGAGTATGATTTTGGTGTAATGACTGCATCTAATCAAACTGTTGTACCAACGAGAGATGACAACCACAGAAATGGTATCAGCACAGCGGATATCATCGCGATCCAAAAGCATATCTTGGGGAGCCAAGCCTTGTCAACTGGATACAAGATGATAGCAGCAGACGTTAACAAGTCTAATAGCATCACAGCAGCAGACTTAGTAGAATTGAGAAAATTGGTTTTATTCAAGATCGATAAATTCTCTAACAATACATCATTCAGATTCGTAGATAAAAAATACAATTTGACAACTGGAAACGTATTTAGCACAAGCTTCCCTGAGAAAGCAACTTTGACAACTGCAGAAGTAAATAATGTGTTTGTTAATTTCGTAGCAGTGAAGGTTGGTGATGTTAATGATAACGCAGTAGTTAACTTGACAGGAACACCAGAAGAAAGAAGTGGAAAAACATTGTCATTCAATGTAGCAGAAGCTAATTACACAGCAGGTGAAACAGTAAAAGTAACAATGAACGCAGCATCATTCAGCAATATCAACGGATATCAGTTTACAACAAACTTTGATAACCAAAGATTGGAATTCGTAGGATTCGAAGCAGGTAAATTGAATGTAAATGATGATAACTTCGGATTTACAATGTTGGAAAATGGTAAGATCACAACAAGCTGGTCAAACCCAACAGCAGAAAGCGTAAATGATAACGAAGGATTATTCACATTGGTATTCAAGGCTAGAAGCAACGGTACAGTAAGTGAAAGCGTTTACGCTACATCTGAAGTAACCAATGCTCAAGCATACAATGCAGCAGGAGAAACCATGAACGTAGGATTGAACTTCATCGGAAAAGATGGTGTAAAAGTACAAGGCTTTGCATTGTACCAAAACCAACCAAATCCATGGGGAACAGAAACATTGATTGGTTTCAACTTGCCAGAGTCTATGAAGGCAAAAGTGAGCATCTATGATGTTACAGGAAAAGTACTTAAAGTAGTAGAAAGAACTTTTAACAAAGGATACAACAGTGTAACTTTGAACAAAGGAGAACTTCCAGCTACTGGGGTTATGTACTATCAATTAGATGCAGCTGATTTCAGTGCAGCTAAGAAAATGATTATACTTGAACAATAGAATCTAGGTTCTAGAAATTCAAAGAAAGAGCAGGGCCTCGACGCAAGTCGGGGCTTTTTTTGTTTGTGGGATGTACTTAGCGCATAAGGTGGATGGAGGATGACGCAGTCGGTCTCGCTCAAGCGAGACGGGACTCGCAATACACCGACCCGAACCGCAGGGAAGGGGAAATGCCTAAAAATAATTGACTGGAAAGAATGTAGATTTAATTGTAATAATTCTAAATAAAGGGAATTTGGATTAACATTTTTTGCCGCAAATTTGTTACTTTTGTGTTAAATTGAATACATAATGAATTGGTTTAGTAAGTTTTTAACCTCCTCCATCGGCCAAAAAGTGATAATGAGTATTACTGGTCTATTTCTCATCCTTTTCTAGTAATTCATTTGATTGGGAACCTTCTGGTTGCGAAAAATGACGGCGGAGAGCCTTTCAATATATATGCTGCTTTTATGGCGCATAATCCGCTTATTAAGGTTGTTTCGATTACTCTGTATGCATCCATATTGCTGCACGCCATCCAAGGAATATTGATTACGCTAAAAATAAAGGCGCAAGAAAGCAAAAATATCAGGTGGCTAACACTCAGACTACGAGTTTTGCGAGCAGACAAATGGCGCTGCTAGGGACATTAATTTTTGTATTCATTTGTATCCACATGGGTGATTTCTGGTACAAGATGAAATTCACGGATGAATTGCCTTTGCAAAAATACGCTACCCACACGGAGTACGTTAAGGACTTGTATTCAAGGGTGTATATCGCATTCCAACAGCTTTGGATAGTGGTGGTATATGTCATATCGATGGTGGTTCTCACCTTCCATTTGTTACACGGATTTCAATCTATCCCAAACTTTGGGTTTGAATCATCGAAAATATACGCCGGTGATCAAAGCGATTGGTACTGTTTTTGCAATATTGGTGCCATTGGCGTTTGCATTGATACCTGTGTTAATGTATTTTAATTAAGACTAAATTTTCATTTTATACCAAAATAAAAATAAAGAAATGCTAGATTCTAAAATTCCAGAAGGCGAGTTATCACAAAAGTGGACCAAGTATAAATCTTCAGTACCATTGGTCAATCCTGCGAATAAGAGAAATTTGGAGGTAATAGTCGTTGGATCTGGGTTGGCTGGTTCTGCCTTTTTGCTTTCAAGACTCTCCTCGAAGAGCGCACTCTATCGCAGCCCAAGGGGGAATAAATGCCGCTAAGAACTATCAAAACGATGGGGATAGCGTGTATCGATTGTTTTATGACACCATCAAAGGTGGCGATTATAGAGCTAGAGAGGCCAATGTGCACCGTCTAGCGGAGGTGAGTGGGAATATCATTGACCAATGCGTAGCCCAAGGCGTTCCTTTGCAAGGGAGTATGGAGGGTTACTGAGCAATAGGTCTTTTGGAGGAACCCAAGTTCAGAGGACATTTTATGCCGCAGGGCAAACGGGCCAACAACTATTGCTTGGCGCATATAGTGCGCTTTCTAGGCAGATTGGTATGGGGGCAGTAAAAATGTACTCTCGACACGAAATGCTGGATGTAGTAGTCGTGGATGGCAAAGCCAAAGGAATCATAGCCAGAGACCTTGTGACTGGAAAATTGGAAAGGCATTCAGGTCATGCCGTATTGTTGTGTTCAGGAGGATATGGCAACGTATTCTATCTCAGTACCAATGCAATGGGATCTAATGTGACTGCTGCGTGGAAAGCGCATAAGCGAGGCGCATTGTTCGCCAATCCGTGTTTTACACAGATACACCCTACTTGCATACCTGTATCGGGAGACCATCAATCAAAACTGACATTGATGTCAGAATCTTTGAGAAATGACGGAAGAATATGGGTGCCTAAAAAGAAAGATGACAATAGAAAAGCCAATGAGATACCAGAGGAAGAGCGGGATTATTACCTAGAAAGGAGATATCCAGCTTTTGGGAATTTGGTGCCTAGGGATGTTGCGTCTCGTGCTGCAAAAGAGAGGTGTGATGCTGGATATGGCGTAGGAACATCTAAAATGGCGGTTTATCTAGACTTTTCATTCAATATGGATCGGTATGGAAGAATCGAGGCTAATAAGCATGGATTGAACAATCCATCGCCGGAAGAAATAAGAAAAATGGGTAAAGAAGTTATTGCCGAGAAATACGGCAATTTGTTCGATATGTACAAGCAAATAACTGGGGAAAACCCCTATGAAGTACCTATGAGGATATATCCAGCAGTGCACTATACGATGGGAGGACTTTGGGTCGATTATAACCTCATGACGAATGTACCAGGCTTGTATGCCTTGGGTGAAGCTAATTTTTCAGACCACGGTGCCAATAGACTTGGAGCTTCAGCGCTCATGCAAGGCTTGGCGGATGGATATTTTATCATCCCTTATACTATCGGTGCTTATCTTTCTAATGAAATTAGATCAGCAGCGATTCCGACGGATCATGCCGAGTTCGTAGCTTGTGAAGACCATGTCAGAGATCAATTGGAAAGGCTAAAAAATGTAAATGGTACCAAATCAGTCGATCATTTTCACAAAAGCCTAGGTAAGATCATGTGGGACAAATGTGGCATGGGGAGAAAAGAACAACTCCTAAGAGAAGCCATCCAAGAGATTAGAAAATTGCGTGAAGAGTTTTGGGCAGATGTTAGAATACCAGGGCCATTGAATGGACTTAATCCGGAATTGGAAAAAGCAGGAAGGGTTGCAGATTTTATGGAATTGGGGTGAGCTCATGTGTATCGATGCATTGCACCGCAATGAAAGCTGTGGCGGGCACTTTAGAGAAGAATATCAGACAGAAGAAGGTGAAGCGATGAGAAATGATGAGGACTATAAATACGTCGCAGCGTGGCAGTTTAATAATCTAAACGAGCCAATCCTACACAAGGAGCCTTTGATTTATGAAAATATAAAAGTAGCACAGCGGTCTTATAAATAAGCGATAGGTGGATGTGGGGCTTGGTCTTGCCATTGTTTAGAATAAATAAATGAGAATAGGCAAGACGAAATGAAATGAACCCCGAAATACACCGACCATCCATCGCATAGCGATGATGGGATCGCCCAATTAAATAATCGATTTTTTAAAATAAGTCTATATAAAATTGACATTAAAAATATGGAGACAGGAGAACAGTAACGCTTCTGGAAATTTTCAAACGTATCAAGTTTCAGATGTGTCGCCCGATATGTCTTTTCTCGAGATGATCGATGTATTGAATGAAAAACTGATCGTAAAGAATGAAGACCCAATCGCGTTTGACCACGACTGTAGGGAAGGAATCTGCGGCATGTGTAGCATGGTAATCAATGGAAGACCTCACGGTCCGCTAAAAGGGGTTACAACTTGTCAATTGCACATGAGATCGTTTAAAGAAGGGGATACCATCGTGATAGAGCCTTGGAGGGCGAATTCATTTCCCTGTCTTAAAAGACTTAATAGTGGATAGAACGGCTTTTGATCGCGTGATCGCGAGTGGAGGTTATATCTCTGTAAATACAGGTAATGCCCAAGATGCCAACAATATACCGATTAGCAAGGTAGATGCTGATGAAGCATTTGGTTCGGCATCGTGCATCGGATGTGGAGCTTGTGTAGCGGCATGTCCGAATGGATCGGCTATGTTGTTCGTATCTGCCAAGGTAAATCAGTTGGGTAAATTGCCTCAAGGACAACCTGAGAGGAATGTACGTGTACTGGATATGGTGGCACAGATGGACAAGGAGGGATTTGGCTTTTGCTCTAACACTGGAGCATGTGAGGCTGATTGTCCGAAGGAAATATCATTAACCAATATTGCAGCCTTAAATAGAGATTATCTCAAGGCAAGTTTAATGGATCAATAATGTTCTCTTGGCTTAAAAAGAGAATTAAGTTTCAGATAAAAAATTTATTTTTCAAGCCGAATTATAAAACATTTGGGTATGAAAAATGGAGTCCTCAGGTAAAGATAGGCATCCGACAACTTTGGCATTATCATCAAGACAATGCCAACAAAGGAAAGGTTTTAGACCTTGAAAATGCTGGATTTAGGGTGTTTTCAGAAGGGGATGAGGATGGCAAACTGCTGGCATTATTTGCGTATGCGGGCATATTCAATAAGACATTCGTAGATATAGGAGGAGCTGACGGAGTGAACAGCAATTGTGCAAATTTTGCCATAAATCTCGGTTGGTATGGATTATTTATCGATGGAAGTGATGAAAACATAAGATTTGGCCGCAAGTATTACGCCCTGCATCCTGACACTCGAGTTTATCCTCCAAAATTTTGTCAAGCATTTGTAAGCCGAGAGAATATCAATAAAATTTTGGAAAGCGAAGGAATGAATGGGGAAGTTGATTTGCTATCTCTCGACATCGATGGTAACGACTATTGGATATGGGATGCCTTAGAAATCGTCTCTCCGCGTGTTGTCATCATAGAGACACATATTGAATTTGGCTATAACAATATCGTAGTGCCCTACGATGCAAATTTTATTCCTCCAGGTAAGCATCCAGATTACCATGGTGCGTCTCCAGTAGCTATGGTGGATCTTGCAAAGAAAAAGGTTATCGGCTGGTAGGGAGCAATCTCTATGGGTACAATACGATATATCTCTCGAAATGACTTGGCAGTAGGCCTAGTCCCTGAAATATCTGTAGAAAAGGTATTGAGCCATCCTAGAAATGTCGAAAGATACAAATGTTTTGAACCGATCAAGGATTGGGATTATGAGAGGTGGTGAGGAATAAAAAGGAGCTTGAATTTCAAACTCCTTTTTTCTGTGTGGCGGAGGCAGGACTCGAACCTACGACCTTCGGGTTATGAGCCCGACGAGCTACCAACTGCTCCACTCCGCGGTATTGTGGTGCAAAGGTAGGTAAAATTTTGCTAATTTTATTATTTATTTTTACTTTTCACGAATTTAATCAAAGGTGAAGAAGTTTTTTTCCTTTCTGACCATCGAATAAAATACAATCCTGGCAAGAGCGAAGTGCAATCGATGGGCTGTTGGGCACATTGAATTTGTCTTTGAAATCAATCTTCCTGTAGCGTCGTATATTGAATAATCTATCGCATCATGTGTGATTTGTCCAGAGATTTCAACCAGATTTGACTTTTGTACAGGATTGGGATATACTTGGAAAACTTGATCTGAATCTTTAGACTGATCTAAGGTACTTGTCGAAATTACTTGTTTTAAAGAATCATAACCAATGACTTCGATGTCATCGATATAAAATCCATCTTTGGGTTCAATGGCGGCTTGATTTGATTCCATCACAACTTTGATATATAAGTCTCCGCCGATATATTCATTCAAATTGTATGATTCCATAACCCAATCTTTTTGAAGGTCGTCATATATCGGTTCGCAATTAGCTTGCCACAAAGATCCTAATTTAGTTCTTGTTGTGGTGATCGGGGTGTAAAAACCAATCCATCGTGTGAAACCAATACTTGGGCATAGTCAAAACCTCTAGCAAGATCCCATTTGGCCCAAAAACCTTAATTCTGCCATCTCAACCAATGACACTGGTGTTGAAGCTTGTAGGTCATCGATTTGGATGTTCCGATGACATAGGGATGCATTGGGAGAATCTCGTTATACAATTTGGAGCACTATGATAAGTCTCTGTCGTCAGTGACCAGGCTTTGTCAGGATTCATAATCCAAGAATTGAGAGCAGCTGAACTGATATTATCTTCAAACTTAGTATCACCAAGAACAAACTGTACGATGGTATCTTCATAAATAATGCCTTGGGAGATTCCAGTTATTTTACATTTAAAAACCTCACTAGAGAGGGTTTGATTGGTCAAACTCACCTCAAAACTGGCAGTACTTTGGGTATTGGGTGAAACGAGGATATTTTGAGTTGGGGAAATGGAGCTAATATTTGAAGAAATAGGTGTCAACCGAAGTTCTACAGACTGCTCAATCGATCCAAAATTGTTAATTTCTACATTAATCGATTGATTTCTGCCAGAAAAAACAAACCCTGGGCGTGCCTTGAGATCAATCGTACTATGCGCCAATTTTGCAAGCTTTAAATTGGTTTCTAGCATAGAATGGCAGTTGGGAATGATGCTTGAAGTAGGAGGCCAGAAGCCTTCTTCACTACAACCAACTTCAGGGGTAAAACTGAAGACTCTTTCTTTATCTAAAGTCTCAGCAAAGAGCCAATCGTCAGAAGATCCATTGGTACTATATCCGACGGTTTCGAGATCGCTTCCATAGTTATAATGGTTGTCTTTACTTAAAAGGGATGCAAATTGGTCTAAAAGTAGGCTGTCGGGGATTATTTCAAGAAAATTACTAGGATGGACCAACAGATTTCCATAGGAATGATAATTTCACATTGTTCGAATTTGTTTGTTTCGGAGAGCCACTTTATAGCTTGAGTTTCGGTTCTGAAAATGGTCTGGGTCCCCTATACACTTCGCTATTGGCCATATTGCTACTGCCAACATTGTTCTACTTCCAACCATAGCCATAATTTCTGTTTAAATCAACACCACGAGAATTATTGGCATTGAGACTTCTGTTTTTACGCCACATGCCTCCTCCATTTGATTGGTACTGCAATTGTATTGGTAACCATCCGGATTGACAGCAGGGTACAAAATACATTGCAGTTTGATTGATTAATTGTTTTATTTCGTCTGAGGAATCGTAATTCTCCAATAAATACCACATATAATAGATCATCTGGCTTAGGCTCATAGGCTCTCGGGCGTGATGCAGGGCGGTATAAAGTACCTTTTTTTCATTTTCTTCCAAATACGGATTATCCGAAATGACTACATATTCGATCGGTCGATTTTCAAAGGTCAAAAAACTTCCGATGGGTCTTTTGAAAGAAATGAGAGATGGGTACAACTGCTTATCTTACTTAGTTCTTGGCTAATTTCTTCATAGGTAAAATATCCACGCATAGATCCTAGTCGAAATCGTGTAGGAACCTCTCTGTTACCAGCGATTTCGAAATGCACTGACAATAGGCATCCCTCGATTCAAGGTCATTACTTAAAATATTTGCATAATCAAAATATAAAATTTTATAAGGAACAGAAATATCTTCTAATTCATGCAGTTGTGTGTGTGGGACTATTAGTTTGATTTTATTATTTTTTTGGGTGGCAGTGATCCAAATCTAGACCCGCTTTCATTAAGTTTAATATATCTTTTTTGCATCTTGAAGGGTAAATTCAACTTGTGCAAAATTTTTCAGTTTGAGCAAAAATATTGTTAGAAAAACAAACAGCAATTAATAATAAAATAGAGGTAAAATGAAATGCCTACACGAGAAAAATAAATTCATCCAAATCTGTTTAATTATTTAATAAATTGTGAGGTAGGCCCTGAAACTTGTTGGCTAGTTTTAACCACGAGAATTTGAAAAAATCAAATGAAATGCAAAGATATCAATCCAAAGCAATTCCACCAAGAAACAATCATTCTAAAATTTGAAAAGGTCTCTATCTTCTAAAAAGGGTGTCTTTTGTCTTGTGGATTTGACCACCTTTGTCCAATTCAGCTGTAATTGTTGTTTCCACATCCCCTATAAAAACATTGGTTTCTCCGTTGGGAAAAAGGCATTGTGTATGACCGTTGAACTGCCATCCATTGCCATCTGCGCCAACTCTATTGACAGCTATTACATATGAAACATTTTCTATTGCCCTTGCTTTCAACAGGTGATCCCAGTGGTTGATGCGCACACTTGGCCAGTTGGCTACAATCATCATGATATCGTATTCCAAATCATCGAGACCAAATGGGAAATCTTAGATCATAACATATCAAAGGCAAAATACGCCAACCTTTATACTCGATTATAGTCCTCGCCGCACCACTTTCGAAACTTTTATCCTCATTGGCCAGTGAAAATAAATGCCTCTTGTTATAGTATTGGTAACCATTGGGCGTAACAAAATATAAGCGATTGTAATATTTTGATTCATGAATTATACTTAAAGATCCAGTTATTGCGAGGTTGTATTTGGTTGCTATTTGTGACATCCATTGATAAGTAGGACCTAGGTGTTCTTCAGCACATTCTGAAGGATTCATATTAAATCCAGTTTGGAACATTTCGGGCAAGACTACAATGTCTATGGCTGTATTTTTGATCTCTTTTGGACAGAATTTGTTCTATTTTAGTAAATTGGCATGGATGTCGTTCCATTTTGTGTCCAATTGAACCAAATATACTCGCAGTTTATCTTTGTCCTTTTATTTTCCACGTTGGTAAATATTAAGCAAAATGGCTATCAAAAAATCTCTTAATAACGCTGGGTAATAATGGCACAGGCCTCTGCATTTGATCTGAATTGATGATGAGGGGGGGCAATCTTATGATATTGCCGTGCGTTGGCTTAGCCAGCAAACCTTCTTGTGCCATCGGCAAGGCAAATATCCCAAGCTGTATCGGTGTCTTTATCGGCATTAATCTCTACGGGCATTGGAGCAATCCTATTACGCCCTTATTTCTTGACTATATTCAAATGCCCGATGGTTGAAGTAGACTTTCTCTGGAAACAATCTTCCCATATTTTTAGCATTGGTGATGAGTCTTTGTCTTGTATGATTTGTAAGGCCTCGATAGCTAGTGCAGCCAAGGATTTCTCCATAGGTGGAGCCGTGAGTACTGGTGATGACATCCATGATTTCATCTGTCACAAAGCACTGTGATACAGGATACATGCCTCCCGGACAAAAAGCTTTTCCCAGGATGATCATATCTGGTCTTATACTGAATGGTCACAACACAAATTAGCTCCTGTTCGCCCAATGCCCGTTTGATTTCACCGGCGATAAACAACATACATTGTTTTTCTTGCAAATGGCTAAAGCGATGGACAAATAATCTAAATCAGGAAGAACAACACCAGCTTCTCCTTGGATAGGCTCAACTATGAATGTTGCCATAGTGGATCTGATTCGATTCTCTCCTTCAGAGCCCTTAGATTGTTGTACGGAACTGTCTCGATGCCAATTTCCAGAAAGCGACCAAAGCCAGATTTAGAACTTGGGTCTGAGGAGGCGGCGATGGCGGTAGGTGTTCTACCAAGAAACGCCGGTAGCAAGGAGGATTACAGCTTTATCTTGTGGTATTTTTTGACCTCGTATGCCCATTTTCGGGCAATTTTACAGTGGTTTCTACGCCTTCAGCACCTGTATTCATCGGTAAGACTTTGTCATAATCGAATCAGGCGGTGATATACTTTTCGTAAGGACCTAGCCGATCGTTATAAAATACGGCTGGTTAGTGCTAATTTCGAAGCCTGATTGTGCATGACTTCCACCAATCTAGGTGGCAATGCCCTTGGTTTACAGCTGAATATGCAGATAAAAAATCAAAACATCGTTTGTCATTTACATCCCAAAGATATAACCCTTCCTTTAGATAGAACTACGGGTAGTGGGTGGTAATTGTGGGCCCCATATTTTTCTTCCGCTTCAATAAAACTTTGTGCTATAGCTCCTTCCTTTCAAATACGGAGACATGACTAATTATGAGTTTTAAAGCAATAAAGGTAATAAAAAGTCAAATCGGTGCACTGGATGCTCAGATTTTCTAATTTAATGTTTGATATACGTAGAAAAAAAGGGAATGCGATGAGAAGTAGAGAAGTCATTGGTTTGTCAATGGTGAACATAAATTTGTCATTAAAATGGGAGAAATCAAAAACCAAGTAGGTATAAACATCAATAGTTTGGAAACGTAAAAATCCAAAGCTATCAATTGAAAAGAACTATTGTGGAACCAATTATTCTTCGATTCTTCTACAACAGGGCCTTGATTAAAACCCTACCGCGATAATATGTACTGCCGTCATGCTTGTAAGCTCTATGCATCAAACACTTCGCCTGTAGCAGCGCTAGCTGTCAAATTCAGAGCTCTAACTTGTAGTGCGTCCTTCTTTGTCTTTTCCCTTTGTTTCCAATGTCTCTTTTTTTTGACTTGGCACAGCTGAAATATTGTAATAGTACTAAAAATCAATTTTCAATCGAATCCTACACAGTATTTTCATTGTCTGTGGGGATATATTTTGTTGATGCTTTTCTAATATTTCCAAAACTTTCATATATTGCATGGTCTTGTGTATCTTCTTCGCAATCATAAACTTTGATGATGGGTACTGAAATGACGATAACGTCGTAAATGATTTTGGTAGTATTGAAATGATGTTGGGATGTAAGTATATAATAAACTTCATCTTCTCGCTCTTCCTGGGCATATTTTAAAACCATGACCACTATCTGGTTGAAGAGGATTGACGTCTGCAGTGCATCTATCACACACTGCCTCGACAGCCTCTTCTACCCAAAAATTCCAATTGAAAAATCTATCGTTTTGAAAACTCTCAACTTTACTTGGATCAGACCTGCTCCATTGGGCTACTTTCGAAGTGACTAAAAATGTTTCGTCACAGATAAAATCAAACCAATGTTCCCCTGCGGTTTAATCCTATAAATCTGAATTACATAAATGTAGATAGTGGATTCACAGACATCGTTAGTATCCTTACCAATTTTCAGTTCTGACCTGTGTATGTATGTATTATTAACAAAAATAAAATTTCTTTTGAAGACAACGCAAAAATTAACAAATTTAAGTTTTGTGCGCCTACAATTCGATGTGCAAGGGTGGAGAGATTATCTCCTACTGCATAAATTATTATTAGTGAGATAAGTCTCGTAGAGACCGTACCTAGTGAAGTCTCGGACGACCCGGTCCTGACCTGACAGCAAGGAGTAACAGGGATGCACCCTTAAAAACAATGATTTCAGCAAAATAGAGATGAAACTGCAATGTAAGCTGATTTAAATAAGTTCATATTTTGACTTAAAAAGTACTTTAACCAGCTATTTAATACGATTTTACGTTAAATTAATACCTTGTTGCCACAGCAATACGAAACATGAAAAATTTTAAACAGTTTTGTTTGTTTGACCTTGTTGGTATAGCGGCATCTTTGTGCGGTAAAATATGCTGGTCCTACAATAAAAGATGGCAGATCAGTGTTCTCACGGATTTAGCTTCATTAGAGATGGGTAAGCTTCATTAGAACAAGAGGCCAAGACTGTCATAAGCTTTATAGAACGACTGGATTTTGGGCCAGAACAATGGCAGCATATAATGATGAAATGCATTCCAAGGCAAAGATCTACCGATGCAAAAAGATCAAATCTTGACTTATATAACTTGTGGCTACGTTCAAAAAATAAATTATATGTTTTAATATCTATACCTATGATTCGTTTTGATCGCGGTGTGTTTTATTGCTGAAATTTCGGTCTGAATGTCGCCTATGGGTTTTGGTATGGATTTCTTACTTATTTGGGATATTTTCAGCCGTGGGATATATTAATGGTATATTGCAGAGTGCTGATGAAACTTAGTTAGATTTTTCTATCAAGGAGCAGAAAAGCAATTAAATTATACTTATTTTCCCCAAGCTTTGTTAAAAAAGCTACTTAGAAGCAATTTTTATATGCTTAAGAGGCTATCGCGATGCAAAAAGGATACCGCGTATCACAATAAAATATATGGCATTGGCGGAACAAACAGGATCTCCAATCTGATGATGAAAGGGCGATTTCTATTTGCAACAAGCTGGTACGCCCGTCATCACGGGGAACTGGGTAAAGCTCAATCCATGTTGAAAATCTCAAGTCTCTGGACGTAAAAGAAGATATGGTGAAGCAACAACAAAGCAAGTAGAATCATGATATGAACAAAGGAAATTATACAGCAGCCAATCGTGCCCAAGCAGCCAAAATGGTTCGAAGAGGAGACGACCACCACAACGTTAATTGAATTAACACTTAATTGTTTGATTTGAAAAGAGATTTCAAGCACAGTGGAGTGCAACAGCTCTACGTCGTGATCATAAGTCTGATTTGGGGTCTAGTTATCAATTCATGAAGAAAGGCTTGATCAAGCTTTACTCCAGTAGAAATGGTCAGTATTCGGCTTGCTTTTTACCTCATTTTGCTTTTTACCCATTTTCTAGTTCATAAAAATAGCATAAAGCCCCATCACTGAAATATTCCAATCATAGCCATCACGGGTAGTATGCCGCCTTTTGTATGCAATCGGGCAGACAGGTATCACCGTGCGTGGCAGTATATTGGGTGCACTGAATCC
>JADKKF010000002.1:345000-629541 GCA_016720635.1 Saprospiraceae bacterium | reverse complement strand
AATTAGATTATTGGACAGGTACAGTTTATACGACCAATCGAAGAGTTTGGGAACACGATTTGAAGTTTAAGGAATATTTAAAAATAACTCGGGCGATGGCCATTGATATGGAAACAGCGACCATATTTTCTGTTGGTTTTCACAATAAAATTCCCGCTGGTGCTTTGTTGTTGGTATCTGATATGCCCATGGTCCCAGAAGGCGTAAAGACAGAAGTAGGGGATACTCAAGTAACAAGCACTTTTGCAGAAACGCATCTAAAAATTGGAATCGATTCCCTCAAGCAGCTAATCAATAAATCGCAGACAGTAAGACACCTTTTGTTTTAATCTTTTGATTATGGATATAAATTTTGATTCAACCAATGCTTTAATCCGTTCAAGGCGTAGCTATTATCCCAATGAATTTATTTCAAATGGGGAAATTGATGCATCCGTTTTAAATGAATTATTAAAAAATGCATTGTCTGCCCCTAATCACAAACTGACCAAACCTTGGAAATTTTTAATATTTTCAGGCTTGGAAGCAAAAAAGAAACTGAAGGAAGAAATGCTTAGGACTTTTGAAATCCAGAATAAAACTGTAACCGAAATAGCAAAACACAAAATCGAATCTAATATCAACAAATCCAGTGCAGTTTTAATTTTGTCTCTCAAATATTCAGACCAAGTACCCCAGTGGGAAGAAGATGCTTCCCTAGGCTGTGCGGTAGAAAATTTGTGGATCAGTCTCCGATCTTACGGCCTAGGAGGCTATTGGTCGTCTCCATCGTATTTTATCAACCAAACTCGATTGGTTTCTGATCCTTATACTTGCAAAGGATTATTTTACATAGGTAAAATTGACTTGGAGGCCCAAAAGCCAGCAAAAGATTTTGACGATTTCTCCACTTTTGTAAGCTGGATTTAGTAATATACTGTTATGGTTCCAGCTTTCATACTTGTATAACCATCATCTTGTTGTATCTCCATAAGATAAGTATATACCCCAGGCTGGACCACTGTACCATGGAATTTTCCATCCCAAACAGGTACATTGCCTTCTAATACAAAGTTTTCTTTTCGGGTCAACAAGCCACCCCATCTATTGTAAATCTCGAAGAAGTTTACTTGCTCGATGCTAAGATCCCCACCTATGATCAAATCATCATTTATACCATCACCGTTCGGTGTAAAAATATTTGGCACAAAAACATCGTACTTTCCATTGACAAATATCTTTATCCTGACATTAGATGTGCAACCATTGGTATCAATAGCGGTGAATATGTAATTAGTTGTCTTTAAAGGTTTTACATAAAATTGATTGCATGGAAGGCAGGCTATCGAATCAGGTATAAATGCATAGTTGGCTATCTCAGCCCAATTACGATTAATATTTAGATCAATAAGTACCGAATCTCCTAAGTAAATTTCATATTTATCGGCAGTTAGACTAATATTTAAATCCTCTTGTTGGGTCAATATTACCGTTGAATCTATACGACATCCATCTTTATCTTTTATCGAAAGATTATATGTTCCTTGACGCAAATATTCATAAAATGTATTGCTTGAATAACCAATTGAAGTTTGCAACGAATACAAATAAGGCGGCGTCCCACCTTGGACATTCAAAAATCTGATTACCCCTGAATTTCTGCTACTGCAATTTGGGCTTGAAAATTCCAAATTCATGGCTGTCAGGTCTGATGGCACGGGGATCGCGTCGAAATATGCAAAGGTTTTACAGCCATTTAATCTATTTGTTACAGTCACTTCATAACGCCCTGCTCCATTGGCAAGTATATTTTTTTGAATATTATTTCCCGTAATATTACCATTGTTCGTAGCTGCCCACTGATATGAATAATTGGCTCCCACAGGTAAAGAATCCAAAAGCAACTGAAAGGACTTTGATTCACATCTGATTTGATTTGAAGGCTTAAAAACAAATCGCGGTTTAAGTGAATCCCCAGGCACTGAAATGGATGCAGAACTCTTGCAACCATTAACGTCGGTGATACTGACCATATAAGCACCTGGTATAGATATCGTAATGATAGAATCTTGACTATTATTTACACCTGGTCCAGACCATTGTAATGAGCTTATATTACTATTTGTGATGCGCTCCAATGTCATCGTTGGAGAGCTACAACTCAAACTGCCATTTGATGCAATGTTTATCTGAGGCAAAATAAAATTATCATCGACAAAAATCGTATCCTCGGCTTGACAGCCATTAGGAGGTGTCACTTGTACGACATATTGACCTATCTCGGATATGGTTGGGGATGCATTGGTTGAAATATACATTTGGGGACCAAACCAAGCCACTGAACTATTGCTTGGCAAATTATCAATCTTTAGTTGGAGTGTCCGTGTATCACATCTAAGTGTTCCACCTGTAGCATTGAGCGCTGGTTTGACTCTGTCCTCTACTACATCCACTTCGAATATATTAGGACAACTATTGTCATTATTGGTTATTGTTACTGTATAAGTACCTGCTAAAAGTACTAAAGCAATCGAATCCGTAGAGGTGTAATTATCTGGGCCTGCCCAACTAATACCAACATCTGACAAATCAATCGTGGGAATAATTTCAGCCTTACTTTTACTGCATGTTAGTGTATCTGTCGCAAAAACGGCTCGTGCTTTCAATGTATCTGCAACAAATGTTTGGCTCTGGGTTTCAACGCAACCATTCGGTAATGTTATTTTTAGCGTATATACTCCTGGACCACCAACGATAGTCTCAGGCATCATAGAAATAACATTCCCAGAAGAAGACCATTCATAAGAGCCCGAAGGGTACAAAATGCTAGGGAAAGTATTTATGGACGGATTTTGACACGTCAATTGAGTCGCAGAATTGAGCGTAAAATACGGTCTCATGGTATCGATGGTAATCGTTACTCCTTTTTGGGAAGTACACTGATTGGTATTGTCTGTGACAGTCAACAAATAAATTCCAGGCACAGAGATTGTTGGATTTCTTTGATTGGATGAGAATCCTCCACTGACCCAATTATAAGATAAAGTGTTCGTGCTTGTTGTAATATTAAGGGCTATATTGGGTTTAGAACAGGACAATGTATCTGTAGAAATTTCCAAACTTGGTATTGAATCAAATGGAATGACCATGGCGGTATCAATGACTTCGCATCCATTAAGGAATTTCACCAAAACTTGATAAAGTCCTGGGCCTGTAGGCTTAGGATTTCTAAAATTCTCGTCGTAACCACCTGGGCCCGTCCAAAAATAACTTTGTACTTGACCCGTTGTAACCACATCCAGGGTAAAATTAGGATCAGAACATTTGTAAAGGCCCCCATTGGCTTCAATTTTTGGAACTATGGTATCGTATCCCACATTGAATATTTGATTATTGGTACAACCGTTTACTCCAACTAAACTGATATTATAATCCCCAATCGCTAAGATATCAGTTGGGTTTTGTAAATTCGAATTATAGCCCAAACTATTGGACCAATTATAAGCTTTTACTGGAATATTTGTTGATAAATTTATCCTTGAGGGGGTATTAAGGCATCCAACTCCTGAGCTGGTGATATTGGCAAATGGACTAAGGGTGTCCACAAATATCGCAAGAGTTGTATCTACCAAACATCCATTTCGACCTATGAGATTTAAACTATAGTTCCCACCAATTTTCGTATAAAATTGTTTCACTTTCAGCGAATCCCCATTTAAAAGATTCCACCTAAAATAGGCATTTGCCTCTAGGGTATCTATCCTTAATAAGGCTGAATCTTTAGAACAAGTAATGGAATCAAATGAAATCCTGATATAAGGCAACCCGATATCCTTTGATATTTCAGTATTAATTACCGAATGACATCCATTAATGGCAGTAGCTTTTAATCGATAGGTTCCAGGTGAATTAACAACGGGATTTTGTACATTATAGACTTGGTTCAAAGGACCCGTCCATGCCCAGGTCACCATTGGCATATTGCTGGTTGGATTTAAAGTTACATTGGGCTTCAGGCAGGTGATAGTATCTGGATTAAGTGTTAAGATTGGTTTATTCGGCGCAAAATCAATTGAAATATTGGACGAAATAGCACATCCATTTTGGGCTATGGCTGTCACAGTATAAGAACCTTTTTCAAAAAAATCTGCAGATGCCCCAGACTCGCCATAATTATTTCCTGACCAGAAAATAGTACTGTTGATAGGACTATAATTGGCAAATATCCGGATCGAATCTTGATTGCAGGCGATTAAGCCTCCAGTAACCATCAATGATGGCCTTATAGTATCCATACTCACCCTAAAAGTATCCACCTTTTTACAATTATTTAGGTCATTGACTATGCAAACAAATGATCCAGGGTTAGTAATATTGGTCAAAATTGAATTGGAGGAAATAAAGCTGCCCATACTGTACCAAGCGTATGTTACACTAGGCGTCAGTGATGAGGCTGTTATATCAATTGACGCTTCAGCACAATCAATATTTCGTCCATTTATGGTTAGATTCGGAAGCGGAAGCGTTGGCGTATAATTGACTTGTGCGTCATTGGTACAACCATTGGCCGCTGTGATTGTCACTTTATAAATACCTGGACCAATATTAATTGGATTTTTTATATTACTAACAAAACCATTTGGGCCTTGCCAATTATAACTTAGATTTCCAATATTAGAATTTATATCCAATTTTACTGTATCTGACTCGCATTTATAGGGATTGGTCAATATTGAAATCGTAGGTTGAGCCAGGTCCTGACTAACAATAAATTTCTTAGATATAGTACAACCCATACTGGTTACCCTCAATGTATAAGTACCAACTGAACTCACTATGGGATTGGCGGAATTTGGATTTGTTATTAGCCCTGGGCCAGTCCAGGCAAAACTAGGGTTAGTCGCATTGGTAGAAACAGAAAGGGTAATATTATTAGGATTTATACAATCAAAATTTCTATCTGATCCAATAACTGTAGGCAGTGAATTATCCGCTAAAACCGTAATACTTGTAGTAGTGGTGCATCCCGCCAAAGTAACAGTTACCGAATAGGTTCCGATGCCTTCCACATTGATAGGATTACCAAAGATGGGACCACTAACATTTCCTTGAAAAAAGCCATTGACAGTCTCCCATCTATAAGTACTTGCATTACCACCAGTAGATCCAGCTCCATTTATACTCACAATATTATTAGCACAAGTTACCAAATTGGGAGTAGCCACGTTAGCAACCATGTCTAACACAACAAGATCTAACGAAACAACTGAATCACAATTATTGCTGGTCTTAAGATTTAGTACAAAATTGCCTGTCGTGGATAGATTTTGTCCATTTATGGTTAAAACCTCACCTTTGCATATGGTATCGCGAGCAATAACTGGGTTAGCAGCAGTTGACCCTCGAATTAAAATAGATTCATATCCTTCCGTTAAATCTCCACACATGCTAGGATTTGAACCAGAAAATCTCTGACTAAAAGCACCTATAGTCAACACGCCATTGGGTACAGGCAGTTGACCAGCGTCGCTTAACGCATAAGAAAATCCATAAATCTTATAAAGCCCCGCACTAAAATTTCTTAAATCAGCTGTATTAGCAACGCTTACTATGATACCTGCACCATCGGTAATTATGAATTTATACCCAAAAATACCTGCATTAGGATTTGGCTCTCTATAGGTCGGTGAAAGATTCAGATTCAAAGCGGGATCACCTGCACAAGTTTCAGTAAATGAAGCTGGAATAGCCCCTGAGGAAGCTTCACATGAATTACATGAAATTCCTGAATTGTCACAAAATTCAATACTAAATCCAAGCAATTCTCCAGCACTTAAAGCATAATTATCCAATATTTCTAATTCCCAAACACCGTTTACAGTTCCCGTATTAAAATTCTCTAAACACTGGCCTGAAGGTGGGTGATAAGTTCCTGTGTAGTTCTTATTTTGTCCCCAAAGACTATTACTTTTCCAAGTTGGGTTAAAACTCAAATCTGGATTGGCAGCAGCAGCACAACGAACGAAACCGATATTCCAATCCGTACCCGTGGTTACAGATGCCAATACTGGAGGTCCGACTAAAATAACACTTTGTCCTGAAGGTGAAATCAGCCTAATCCTCAAATCTCCTACCAATTCGTGTTGAAAATGCAAGTTAACCTTACAAACACCTTGCCCATTGCTTCCAAGTATATTATTTGTTGCACCACTTACTATTGATTTTACACCAAAAAAGCCATTTTCGTAGATGGGCTTTACTTTATTAAAGGTGCATTGAGCCCTCAAATGTTGAGCATCGAAAGAGGCCAAGAACACCAAAATATATATTAAATTTCTTAAAATATAACCCACTTTTTTATCAAAATTTTGTGTAAAATTAATTTTAAATTATATAAATATTAAATATTATATGTAATAAATGTCAAATCAATAAACCAAGGTAATATCTTTAACATAAGTCTTTTGAATTCCTTGTTTGGTTTTGTACGAAACCATAAGAACATAAACCCCAATATTAAGTTGCTTCCCCGATAAGGTTTTTCCATCCCACTTTATTAATTGACTAGGTTCTCCTATATTTTTTTGACTCCACAATTGGCTTCCCCATCTATCGAAAATAAACATAGACTGTATCGAAGCCACATCTTCATTAAAATAAACATCCAGTTCGTCATTGATATGATCCCCATTGGGAGAAAATATATTGGGTACAACGACTTCACTTGAATTTTTGTTTTTAACTACTTTTATAAAAATTGAATCTACCACTATACATCCTTTACTATCCTTCAATTCATAATAAAAAATGGTATCAGACTCGATAAATGCCGTTATTGAAGTACAATTAACTCCACACAACCTGTTAAAATCGCTATTCAACCAATAATAATCAATGCCTGTCGAGTCAAGCTTTATTGGAGTCAAGGTAACACTTTGGGAATTGATAAGGGTCCGATTTTGCCCCAGTTCTAAGACTAAAGCAGGGGGATTGACATACTCCAAGATGGTATCTTGGGTACAACCTTTTGAATCGATTATATGAAGTGAATGACTGCCTGATTTTATATCAAAAACAGTGCCAATAAATGAATTTGAGTCTAGAAACATGTCAAATGGTGGAAATTGTCCATCCACATTCTTTATAACGAGCATTCCATCATCGTTGTAACTGCAAGTTGGATTTATTTTTTCAAAATCAATATTAATTATAGAATTCGGTTGTTTCACTACTTCTACCCCATCTCCTCCCCAACAATCAAATGAATTTTTTACATCCAATTCATATCGCCCAGGAATATTAGTAACTATATAATTTGTATTATCCGCATAAAAAAATCCATTCAAATACCATCCATAATAATTTTGAGAATTATATGCATTTCCATCCGAAATGGTAATATTCGTGCCTGCACAATCAATCAACAAACTATCGCCAATATTTACCTTGGGGCTAGGCTTTGGTGTAAGAAAAACAATCGCCGAATCGCCTTCACAGAGCTCATTTTTACTTGTGATATATTGATATCCTTGAAGGCTATCCGCAGATTTATAATTTATCAAAATCAATGTATCATTTACCCCAACGATCAAATCACCCTTTGGATAGGAATACCATTTTCCTTGGGAACTTTGACCTCTATTTAACCCTGGCAAATTTATCAGTTCATCAAAATCAGCACAGTAAGAAAGACTAATATCAGCTCCAGCGTCATTAAAAGCGTATATTTTGACCTTTATGGTATCCTTGAGGTAGCATCGTCCTATGCTATCATTTGATATTATTTCCAGCAAAACCGATGCATCTAAGTTTTGAATTATAGAAAATTGGCCTTTTATCCCCATTGGCATCAAATAATCGCTCCCGTCTCCCAGTATATTGATGGAGTCAATCGAACTTATGTTGCTAGGTGCGCTTGAAATATCAATATTTCGAGAAGAATAGCAAAAGGCTAGGGAATCTCTATTGAGCAATGGTGAGCAAACACACGATTCAACCAATACGCTGACCGTTAGATCGTCTAAACAATTAGCTATCGATGGACTAAATCTAAGCTTATAAACTCCTGCTAAACAATCATTACAATCCCAAGAAGTCTGGTCACTCAGTGAATTGCCTAATGCATCCAACCATGTGCCTTGTCTATCTCCCTGTAAAATCAAATTCTCAAGCTTCAATCTGCCATCTGATCTCGAAGTATCGTTACAAATTTTCAATGTATTGTCTAGCGACCATTGGTTTTCATCAACAAAAGAATAATTAAAGTTTATGATTGAACATTGGGTAGGGCAGTTTGGATACATTTTACTTCGATAACAAATATTATCCAAAATCAGCGTATCCGTATTGTTCATAAACCTGATTGTATCCGACCGTGTGTCAGAAATTATTTGGGTCAAATTTTGATTTCCGTTATTAAAATTTACTGTGACATCCATCGTACCAACTGGGACGTTAAATCCATACCAAACTTCATCTCCGCGGCATAAAACATTGGTTGGAACTATTAAAGCTAAAGCTGGAGGTACATTAAATACTACTGACAGCGTATCTGAGCCCATACAAATCCCTGTGTCGAATTGTCTTTTTAACCTAAAAACACCAGGAAAGCTCGCCAGAATAGCTGAATTTGGATCCGCTGTATTTACAATCGTTATATCTTTACTTGCGCCAAGCACACTCCATATTCCAGGACTAGGGTCATTTGATGCCAAAAAGCCCTCCAAGCCACAAATTTTTAATGTGTCGGGAAAAGCATTTATGATCCCAATTTGTGTATTTACAATAGTGCTCATCTGGCTGATACTCATATCATGACATTCATCAAAAATGGTAACTAAAATCGTATCAACTCCAGGCACTTGACCTTTGATCAATAGGGTCGAATCATTCAAATTAGTGATATTCAAACCATCAGCGGCAAAATTCCAACTATACGGCAATTTAGGATCCAAAAAATTCAAGGTGATGGTGGATTCTTGGCCAACACAAAGTACACAATTTGATATATTCAGAATCGCATTAGTAGTGTTCAACACAGGATGCTTGTGGATAATTATGGTATCAAAATTTAAACAGGTCTTGGTTGATTTATAAGAAGTAGTTCGCAATGTATAATTTCCAAATTGACTTACGGACAAGTCAGGGCCAGTCGCCA
Source organism: Saprospiraceae bacterium (assembly GCA_016720635.1). GTDB lineage: Bacteria > Bacteroidota > Bacteroidia > Chitinophagales > Saprospiraceae > JADKKF01. The sequence goes on along the minus strand of JADKKF010000002.1, from coordinate 620,405 downwards.
AAATTTGACCAGTTTGTAGATTTATCCAATCAAAATGGATCGAATCCAAAGGATTAATCGAGCTCCACATAGGGCTGATTACCTTGATTTGATGACAGTAAAGGGTATCTGTTTCTGGCAAACTGATATCGACGTCGATCGATTGTACGGTTAAGTTGACTAGGCTGTCACATCCATAAATATTCTGAAAATTAAGGGAATAATTGCCTGGATTAAAAATATCCGTTACACCCAATCTTAGCGTATCGCCTTGGCATAGAATCGTGTCGATATTCTTCCAGGTGCTATTTGGTAAAATTTTAATTGTTTGGCATTTATCTCCGATTTTACCACAAAATTGGGCAAAACTGCTGTTTAGATTGATTATCCACGAAGATTTTGTCGTACCTGGCAACGTTGCATGTATTTGTATGCTATCATTTTTTTGGTATGAAAAAGAACACACTTCATACAAGCCTGTAGGAAAGGGTGAAAGTTGAATATCATTATAGAGTCTTAGTATTGTATCATGTCTAAGGAGCATCCATTCTGTTTTGTATAAATTGCTATCAGGCAGGGCACCATTGTATTGTCCTTGCGGAGTAAAATTCAAACCAGCATTTCCTTGGCACATAGAAATATCACTAGCTGTAATATCAGGTGCATTGGCTGCACAAGGTGCACACTGAATACCTGCAATATTGCAAAATTGAATCCTCCAGGCTAATAGATTTCCTGTATAAAACTGTCCATTATCAACTATTCTAAGGGTCCATCGACCATTTACTGGACCTGTATTAAAATCTTCCAAACACCCCAATTGAGGAAAGTATGTACCTGTAAAGTTTCCTAAAATACCCCAAGATTGATTGTTTGACCATCTAGGTAAAAAACCTGGATCTGGATTGGCAAAATCATTGCATGGAATAAATCTAACTCGCCACCTAGTAAAACTTGTAAAACCCGCCATAGCTGGTTCAGAAATCAAGAATATCGACTGCCCAAAAGGAGAAATAAGCTCTATCGTCAAATGCCCTACAAAATCATGGCGAAAGTCCAATTCCACCCCACATACTCCTTGCCCAAATGTGCTCAGATTATTGACGTCTGCACCCGTAACATTTAATACCAATCGGGTGGTATCTTGATCCACAATAGGGGTTGGTATATCAAAAGAACACTGGGCCATCAACTGTACATGACAAAAAATGGCAATAAAAAGGACCATAAACCCGCCCTTTAAGTTCTTCATAGTACTATAAAGATACCTCAATAGTTTATATTGTTATAAAACAAATTCCTATTTAAAATCTTAACGAAGAGTGATAAATATTTTATATCTGGTAGGCAACATTAAATGATATCATATACCCTATCAGAGAATTGATATTTGGCCAAACGAGTGCATCTCCATCATTTGAGTAAAGCTTTGATATAGACCTCGTATAACGGGCTGAGGCTGACCATTTTTTAGACCACGAATAGGTACATCCCACCAGATAACTTATATCTTGCTTGTTCAAAAATTCTTCGATATAAGCCCATTCAGATACAGAGGTTTTAAATGAAAAAAGTCTTCCGTAAGAAAGTCCCGCATTAAAACTGAATTTATATCTTTCTTGCTCATCATCATACCAATCTTTGAATGAAATATAAACCGGCATATCAATATAATCCGTTTTGATATTAAAAAAAAGCTCTGGAGCTCCTTTGATAAATTTATTTTGACTTCCTTTCTGGTTATACAACAATTCAACATTAAAAGCCCATTTTTTAGCAAAGTCAAAGCCTCCTCCTACCCCTGCGAGTAGCCCCAATTTGTTATATCCTGCGGTATAGTCTCCATCAATCTGTGAAGCATTAAATCCCAATATCAAACTCCCTCTAAATGTCTGAGCTCCAAGCAGGTTGACACCACAACATAACAATAACATCAACAAATATTTCATAGTAATTTCTTTTATATCATGGTAATAATTTATATTTGGTCTATGGATTCAGAAGATAAAAGTACGCATAAATTGGTTTATACCGTCCATAAGCTCAAAAAACTTGAGGATATTTTTGAGGACTTCGGATATAAGGTAAGGTATGAAAAAGGTAATTTCCAGGGTGGATATTGCTTGGTCTTAGACAAAAAAGTTGTTGTTTTAAATAAATTTTCTGATACGGAAAGTAGGATAAATATCTTGCTTGAAATTGCTGAAAGTCAAGATTTTATTGCCAAATGCGATAACGCCAAAAAGGTTAAGTTTTTACAATCACAATTATTCCTTTCACCCACAACAGATCCATCATGATTTCAAAAGAATTAACCCTTTTCCTTATTTTAATTCTTGGTTTCAATGTGGGATGTTTTAATTTGTCAAAAAAAGAACAACTAGCCCAAAACCCCAACGAAATTCAAGTAGGAGGCACGAAGATAATCCCTATCGAGACTGCAAAAGGCAAATTTAATATATGGACTAAACGAATAGGCAATAACCCTAAGGTGAAAATATTGCTATTGGCAGGAGGCCCTGGTTGTACTCATGAGTATTTTGAATGCTTTGAGAGTTTTCTACCCACTGAAGATATAGAGATGATATATTCTGACCAACTAGGTTGTGGAAGATCAGAAAATCCAAAAGACACCTCTCTGTGGGATTTAGCGAGATATGTTGAAGAAGTAGAGCAAGTAAGGATATCACTGGGCTTAAACAAGGATAATTTCTATCTTTTGGGTCATTCTTGGGGAGGTATCTTAGCCATGGAATATGCTACTAAATACCAAAAAAACCTCAAAGGTCTCATCATTTCTAATATGATGGCCAGTTGTCCTGAATATGGTAAATATGCCCAAAATGTATTGGCAAAACAGTTTGACCCTAAAGTACTGGATACAATTCGAAGCTTAGAAAAGGCAAATGACTTTAAAAATCCAAAATACATGGAGCTCCTAATGCCTCATTTTTATGCAAAACACATTTGTCGAATTCCTATTGAGAAATGGCCCAATCCCATGACCAGATCATTTGATCAAATAAACAATTCGCTATATGTGACCATGCAAGGCCCTAGCGAGTTTGGTATATCTGGAAAACTTACGAATTGGGATAAATCCCAATTTTTAAAGGACATTCAAGTACCCACGTTGGTCATTGGAGCTTCACACGATACCATGGACCCAAAATATATGGAATGGATGTCAAAAGAATTTCCAAAGGGAGAATATCTCCTTTGTCCAGATGGCAGTCATATGTGTATGTATGACGACCAGCAGACTTATTTTAAGGGGCTCATATCATTTCTCAATAAGGGTAAAAAATAAAAAAAGCGATTGGCTAAAGGTACTCAAGCCAACCGCTATTTTATTTGTATAATTTTTTGAAGATCATAGCTATCCTCTCACTTCGTGAATTGAACCATCTATCTAAATACATTCAAGACTCAAAGGACCAAATGGCCATCTTAAGATTCTGAGCCATCGTTGTTGTTTCTATCCTGATCATTATCTCGTGGCTGTATAGGTTGTTGATCTCGTGGTACAAAAGGCTTTCTTGGACGGGAACCACCTTCTGGTCTAGGGCCTTCATTATTGTAAGGAGTATAAGGTCTTCTAAAACCAGGATTGTCTTCGCGACGAGGGTTGTAATTATTAAAATCACCATCTTGACGTGGCCTATAATTATTATTGTCTCGAGGTTGATAGTTTCCATCTCTTGGTTGATAATTTCCTGGCCTTTGTTGGTTTTGATATCCACCACCTCTAGGATTGTATCCGCCATCTCTTGGTTGATAATTGCCAGATCTTTGCTGATTTTGGTATCCACCACCTCTAGGAGTGTATCCGCCTTCACGTTGATTGTAGCCACCTTCACGACGAGGACCTTGATTATACGGTCTTTGGTTGTTATCGTTGGTGCGCTCTTCAGCAGGTTTGGCCTCTTTCACAACGAGGTTTCTTCCCTCAAATTCTGTGCCATTCAGGGCATTGATGGCTGCATTCGCTTCGGCATCATTGGGCATGGTGATGAAGCAATAACCTTTGTTTTTTCCAGTAACTTTGTCGGAGATGATTTTGATGGTATCAACGTCTCCATAAGTAATAAAAAGAGAAACTAGCTCCCGTTCGCCGACCGCAAAATCGACATTACCTACATAAATGTTCATTAATAAAAATAATGTTTAAAATTTGAGAAAAATAAAAATAAAATATTCGATTTGAAAATAATTAAGTAATTGCGAAAAAATAAATAGAAAAGGACAATAAAATAAAAAAAATTACCAAGAAAGGTCGCTGTCGCCGTGTTTTTCTTCCTGATTTCTGGCCTCCCACTCCTCTTGTCTTCTAGTAAATTCGTCATAATCGACGTGTGGCATTAATTCTGTTTTTACGTGATCCACAACTTCATTCAAGCCTTGAACAAATCTATTGAAATCTTCTTTATAAACAAAAATTTTGTGCCTTTCTGAGCTTCCATCAGGCCTCCTTGCGCTTTCAGTTAGTACGACATAATAATCGTCACCCTTTGTTTTCTTAACATCAAAAAAATAGGTTCTCTTTTTTCCTGCACGCAATTTCTTTGAATATACAGTGTCCTGTCTAGGGGCAAATGAATCTTTTTCCACTATTGTTCATTTTAATATTGTGATACAAAATTACACTTATTGCCAAATATATGTATAATTATACAAGATTTTTTTTAAATCCAAATATAATATAAATTAGGTGGTGAAAATTACCGAATCAAAAATATAATTTCCTAATTATCTAATCCTTTCTAGCTTTCTTAACTTCTTCCTGGATTTTCTTCAAATTTTCCTCCTCTTCTTTGATTTTTTGCAATAATTGATCCAATTTTTCTGTGTTAGCAGCCCTTACAGCCTCAAATTCTTTATTTGCAGCATCCTTAGCAGTCTTTAGTTCTTCGGTAATCGTCTTTTTCTGTGCAGTTAATTCAGCTTCCATCTTATCCCTCTCTTCGTCACCATATTTGTCTATTTTGGTCTTTTCGTTTTGAAGCTCTAGGACAAGTTTTTCTTTTTCTTTTAAATTCTCTTTCCTCAAATTTTCTAATTCTACACTAAATTTCTGTTGGACCTGATTCAGTTCTGTGGCAAGGCTATCTTTTGCCTTTTGGTATTTTTGGTCTTCTTCTTTGATTGCCTCTTCCTTTTGAATCTTGATCGTTTCTACTTCTTCCGCTGCCATTTCAAAGTTCTTCATAATTTCTTGTTGGGCCTTTTGCTTTTCATGTGAAATGACTTGGGTAAGCGAATCTGAGGTAGAGAGGTGAGACAGTTTCAGCCTATTGACATCTTCAGCATGGTTGATCTGCATTTGTGATAGAATATTTCTCATAGAGTCTTCGCGTCTTGACATCATCTCTTGCAGTAGCATTTGATCTCTTTGATACGTTTCAGTCAAGAGTTTGAGCCTTTCGGCATTTCTAAGTTGCGTGCGGAAAATGCTATCGTTCAGTTGCTTTTGCATTTCCAATAAATCTTTTTCTAAGGATAACTTTTTTTGTGTAAACTCTTTGCGAGCAGTAGCGATATCCTCGGCTGCGGCTTCTTTGTTGAATCCAGCTTCTTTCTGCGGAATATTATTGGAAGGGTTCTTATTATCAGCTTTTATCTCAGTGATGCGCTTCTTTTTATCATCTTCGATTTTCCTTTCTTCAGCCACCGAATTTTCAATCGATTTGTCCAATTGTTTTTTGTAGGCTACAGCCGAGGAGTCCATAGACTTGCTGAGTGCCTCTCGTTTTAGATTGATGGCTTTTTCTTGCTGGGCGACATCCTCAGCCAATTTGCGCTTAAGGCTATCCAAAAACCTTGCATTTTTTTGCACAAACATTAACTCTTTGCTTTTTAAGGCCATGATGGTGCTATCTGTGCTCTTTTTTTGGCTCTCTATCACGAGATTCATTTTTTGTTTGGCGGTTACAGCATCATTTGTGATGGCAGTTTTAACAGAATCGGCTCTTTTTCGTTGGAGTTCGATTTGTTGTAGCCATTTACTTTGATACTCAGCATTTTGCTTATGAATTGCAGCCATTGCAGAATCAGCTTGAGCTTTAGTTCTCACTATGGCTTCATTTTGCTTTTTTTGAATCTGCTCCAAATTTTCGTTATTTTGGACTACTTTTTCTGCACCTTTTTCCCTTGCCAATTGAATATCTGTGGCTATTTTATTTTTTTCATTTTCAAAATTTTCACGCAAAAGTGCTACTTGACGTGACTGAGTCTCGGCTACTTTTGCAAGTTCTTCCCCATTTTTCAATCTTATGGTTGCCAATTCCGTAGCCAACCTTTCTTTTTCTAGGACATTTTTTTCTCGAATCTCATTAATTTTTTGGGCAGTTTCTTGCATTATGGTTCGAATTTTTTCACCTGCAGTTTTCTGTGAATAGTCCACATCATTTGCATTTTTATTCTTAAATTCTGCGGACATGGCTTGAATATTTTTCATCTGCTCCGCAGTTTCTTCCCTAATTTTTAACAATTCAGCATTTGCAGCTGATCGAGCATTAGCTATTTCGTCAGCATATTCCTGCTTGACTCCCGTTTTAGATTTTTGAATTTCTAAAATTTCTGATTCGGTCTGTTTGCGTATAGCTAAAATCTTTTCCTCCCCTAAAAGTTTGGCCTTTTCTATCTCTAAAGCTATCTCAGCCCTACGAGCCATAAGCACACTGTCCAATCTTTGTGCTTCATTGCTAAAATTATTTTTTTGTGCTTGCAAAAAATTTGATTGTTCTTTCCGAATTTTTTCAATTTCTTCAAGCGATTTCTTTCTTGCTTCTATAATTTCTTGAGAATAAACATTTTTTTGTTCATTGGCTTTTCTGCGGGATTCACTCAAGTCCTCAACCAATTGAGCTTTGACTTTATCCGCTTTTTCAGATTCGATTTTAATTTCTTCTCGCAATCTTTGTTTCAATTCTGCCAACTGTTTTCTCAAATCTGTCAATTCTGAATCAGTAGCTTGGCTTTGTCCCGGACCCCCTGGTTTAGAAAAACTTCCACTATTGCTGCTTGCTTGAGAATTATCTCGCGACTGAAATGAGATGAGCTTACTTTTTGCATTAGACACTTGCTCCACCTTGGCAAGATCCATTGTGGACATAAAACATCTACCCAAGTACACCAAATCAGCTGAATTTTCTGCCAACAAAGTAAATTTTTTCATCTCCTTTTGATCGCCTTTCTTTACATAAAATGCATTAATTTCACCTGAAATCAGCCATTTCAGATCATCCATAGTAAGCCTAATCTTATTCGTAGAGTTGGCTTGAGTAGAATTGGATTTATTTAGGTGATCAACGAAGTAATAATTAAGTCTTTTATTGGAATTGTCTTGAAAAATAATTTCGTCACCAAATTCGAGTCTATCTCCCATGAGTGAAGTTATGTCGGCACTCACACCCTCACCATCTGAAACAAAGGCAATTTGGTAGGAATATGTCGGTCTCTTTAGGATGAATACCTTATTTGTACTCAAAAAGTGAATCGTACCCACCACTTGACTTTCTTTTATTTTCCCAGTACAATTTTGAGCCCGACATTCAAAACTAATGGAGTTCGCGCAAAAATAAAAGATAATAAAAATTATATACTTCATCTCAAAAGGAAATTTGGATTGGGGTTAAAAATAAAGAATAGAATATAAATTACCAAATAATTAATGAAATTCTTACAATATTAGAAATTTTCTTGATTATCTCATGGCAAACTGCTTTCAGTTACAATCCTTTGAGATGAATTCAAAATGTTGATAAATCGACTTTTTATTTATAAAAAATATCTCTAGTGTTCCCATAAAAATGGTACAATTAAGTAAAAGCATCGAAGTTGGTTTCCAAAAATAAATAAATTTTTTAACCACAAAACAAAATATTATTTTAAGCGAATACCTTATTATGCTTCATGGCAAAATATAATATGTTAATTTTTGATTTTTTTTCGCAACCTGTGCAACTAATTGTAACTAAGTTTCGTTTGTATAAATGTACAGAATATAATATCGTATAATACAGCCAATTTGGATTAAGTTGGAAATTTAAATGTAAATTAATCACTTTCGATCCAATAAAATTGAATCATTTTTTCTTATACGATTGATATTCTGATTTTTACAGTTAAAATAAATTATATATATTATGAAAAATTTAATCCCAAATTTAATTTTGTTTTTTGGATTAATGGTATTTGGTTCATCCACGGTTTCTGGCTCAACCATCACTCCCTTTTTTATTTCTGAAACTAAAAAAATTGAAAATCTTCACTTTCATTCTATTTTCATTGACGGCGACTTTGACATTACATTATTGCAGGAAGAAACTTCATCTATTTCCTATGATACCCACATTTTTGACAAAAATGATTTTGAATACCGTATAAATAATGGCGTTTTGGTATTAAAATCAACTTCAAAAAGTAAAGGAGGCAGACAAAAAGTAAGAATCGCAGTCGAAAATATCTCCGAAATTGAAGTCCATGGAAACACAAAATTAAGAACTCCCTTCACTATAAAATTAGATGATTTGCGAGTAAACGCCAACAGCTCTGAAACGATACAATTGCAGGTTGAAAGCGACAAAATCAATGCATTGGTTGTAAATGCTGGAGATTTATATTTGGATGGCCATATCAATGAATTAGACTATGAAAACGTAGGCCTAGGTACCCTTACTGGCGAGAATATTCTTATCGATCACCTCAATATAGTAGAAGGTGGTAAAAAAAGACTAAATCTACAGTTTCACGAGAATGTAATGTATAAAAACACAGAATTGGTCCAAAGACCTTAACCACAAAAACTAACTATAACCATAGATTCTAATGCGAATCTAAGTTGAAAACTTCATTTTTTGAAGATTACCAAAATTTTACTTTTCGAAGGCCTTGCAGTTTTTTTGTGAGGCTTTTTCTTTTAAAAATATTGACTATCAATTCATTTTGGGGTTTTGATTGGAAAAAATTTCTCTCAATTCAACATTTTAGCCTATTTTCGTGATTACTTTTGGTATCAATAGTCAATGAAAAAGGAAAGGTATGTATATAATCCTAAAACACTCAGTTACGAAAAATTCGTTCGTAGCTGGAGAGACCGATTTATAAATGGTATTGGCATACTTTCAGGTATTATTATTTCAAGTGTATTTGTATCTGCATTGTATCAAAGGCTTTTTCCCTCTCAAAAAGAACAGGCACTTCTTCGTGAATTAGAAACGATGAAGTACCATACCAACTCCGTTCAAAACAAATTAGACTATTATTCGAGACAAATCAATGAAATTCAACTTCGTGACGCAAAGGTCTATCGAAATATTTTTGGTGTCAGTCCTATAGATGAAAACAGGTGGGGCGGAGGTTCGAATAAATACGAAAAATACCAAGACCTAAATTCTTACCCAAATATTGGTGCTCTACTAAAAGACCTATTGTTCAAAACCGATGACCTCGAACGACGGATAGGCCTACAAATAAAATCCTTGGATTCCTTGCAAATCCTTGCCAATCAGCGAGAAAACTATATTTCCTCGATGCCATCTATCAAGCCTGTGGTCATGAATGAAGACAATCTCGATCAGTTATCAGGATTTGGCATGAGGGTCCATCCAATTCACAAAATCTTAAGGATGCACGCAGGCCTTGACTTCAATGTACCCCACGGGACACCCATACGTGCAACGGGCAATGGTCGCGTCTTAAAATCTGGCCAATCGGGTTCTGGTTATGGTTTGCATGTAGTGATTGACCACGGATATAAATATCAGACACTTTATGGCCATATGAGCGGCACCAAAGTAAAGGCAGGTCAAGTTGTTAAAAAAGGGCAGCTTATTGGGTATGTAGGGAGTACAGGGACTTCGACTGCTCCACATTTACACTATGAAGTTCATTTCAATGGCAATGCTGTAGATCCGATCAAGTATTGCATGGATGGTCTGACTCCTTCTCAATACGAACAATTGGTGCGTAAGGCTGGGCTTTCAAACAAATCATTTGACTAGTAATCATGCTTTTTTTAACTTTCAAGGTATTACATTTAATTGGAGCCATATCTTGGTTTGCTGGTCTATTTTATTTACCGAGACTTTTCGTTTATCATACAGAAGCATTCTCAAAACCAGAGGCAGAAAGACAAATATTGTTGACACAGTTCAGCCAAATGGAGCACAAATTATACCGATTCATCATGAATCCAGCCATGGTTATAACTTTGATCTTTGGAACTTGTATGGTCGCGATCCAGCCAAGTTATATCTTTTTCCCTTGGTTGATTTGTAAATTAATTTTTGTCTCAGGACTCGTTTATTATCATTGGTATTGTGGAAAATTAATCCATTCCTTGGCTTCAAATCAGTGTACGATGACACCATTACAAATGAGAATGTTTAATGAAATTCCAACGTTATGCTTAGTAGCAATACTTGCACTGGCTGTATTCAAGTCCATTGTTAATTTCGGAATTTTGATGGTCGTTTTGGTTGTCACAGGTATTGCCCTACAAAAAACAATTAAATGGGTGAATAGGAAATAAATTAGATTATTTTTCTTTCTAATTGCGGTCTTTTATACTTTCATTATTAAATTTGTCTGCGCTTGGCACTTTCCATTTATTTTGTATCAGCTTTTGATAATTTGCACAATATTCGAATGAAAACTTATTTGATTTATTTAGAAATCTGTAATTTTATTAATTCAAATAACAATCTTACATTTTAAATACATTTTTTATGGAAAAAAAATATAAAAGCCTCAAAGATTTTTATCCCTACTACTTGACCGAACATAGAAATGATACGAGTAGATATCTACATTTCATTGGAACTTGTTTTGCTGTATTACTGCTTTTATATGGTTTGTTTTCTGGTAGATTTTGGTTTTGTCTTGGTGCTGTCTTTTGTGGTTATTTTTTTGCATGGATTGGACATTTTTTCTTTGAAAAAAATCGACCAGCAACCTTCGTTTATCCAGGACTTAGCCTAGCGAGCGATTTTATCATGGCTTGGGATACAATTACTGGCCAATTGCCTTCAAAAATGAAATCCGCAAAGGAAAAATTCGGTATCGTAGAATGATGAGAGACTCTGATTTCAAGCCACTCGTATATAATTATCCAAGTATCGGTGAAGTAGAAAACAAGATTAACAGCTTTCATGATAAGATGATAACACGTCGATCGGTGCGTGATTTTTCAGAAAAACCAGTTCCTAAAAACATCGTTGAAAAAATCATAGAAATAGCCTCAAATGCACCATCTGGAGCCAATATGCAACCATGGACTTTTGTAGCCATTTCCGATCCTAAAATAAAAAAAGAAATCAGAGTCGCCGCTGAAAAGGAAGAGTTCGAGAATTATAACGGGCGTATGCCCGAATCATGGAAACAAGATCTGGCTCATCTTGGGACAGATTGGGAAAAACCGTTTTTGGAAAAAGCACCTTGGCTCATCGTTGTATTTAAAAAATCTTATCGCCTTAGTGAGGATAACTCACAATTAAAAAATTATTACGTCTCAGAATCGGTTGGCATAGCCTGCGGGTTTTTGATCAGCGCCATTCACATGGCGGGTTTGACCACGCTTACCCACACACCAAGCCCAATGAATTTCCTTCAAAAAATATTGAACCGTCCCGATAACGAAAAACCCTACTTACTCCTACCCGTGGGATATCCTAGCGAAAATGCCCTAGTTCCTAATATATCGAAGGAAAAACTGGAAGATATTAGCATTTGGTTCGAAGGTAGGGATTGAGTTTATGGAAACCAAGTAATGTTTGATGCTAACCGTTTAATTTCGTAACTTTGATTCAAATTATTTAGTGTTATGGTAATCGAAAGAACTAATAAAGAAGTTATTATCAGACTTCCATCATATGTTGATACAGAGGGATTGCAATGTTTGATAGACTATTTGACATATAAAGAAGCAACAGCTAAATCAAAAGCTAAACAATCAGACGTTGAAGCGTTGGTTAAGGAAGTAAAAGAAGGTTGGTGGCTTAAAAATAAAAGCCGTTTTGTAAAATGAAAATTGTAGTGGATACAAACATCATTTTCAGCGCTTTATTAAATTCTAACAGCACTATTGGAGACCTATTATTTAACTCTGACAAGCATTTTGAGTTTTATAGTTGCAACTATTTGCGTTATGAAATTCAAAAACATTGGGAAAGGCTTAAAAAAATATCAAAATTATCAGACCAGCAATTAACTGTTTCTTACACTTTAGTCCTTTCAAAATTGAAATTTATTAATGAAGAAATAATACCTGATGAAACATGGATAGCTTCAGAACAAATTGCAAAAGGAATTGATATCGATGATATCGATTTTGTAGCACTGACCAAATTTCTTAAAGCAACATTATGGACAGGTGACAAAGTTCTATACAACGGCCTTAAAAAATTAGCTTTTAAAAAACTACTCAATACAACAGAATTGCTTGCATTACGAACAACTAAAGACAAAAAATAAAAAAGCGCCCATCACAGTTCGCCAAAAGTGAGAAATGATTGGAATCCCACGACCTTGGACAATAGACAAAACGAATTAGCAAAAAAAGCTACATCAATTTGGCGCATTCCATATGCTGACTAAAAAACTGGCTATAACATCCATAACTGTTGCTCAACCTATCCATGTTGGTTTAAATCTGAGACTTCGCTCTGGGTCAGAGCTAGTGGAATCACAAATTCCTAATGTATGGCATCGCAGCTACAAACTGTGACGATCAGTGATTTTTAAACCTTCTTTATTAGTTTTTCCTATCCCCGCGTCAGCAATCGGAATGGTCGCGGCTGCAAGTCGCGAGTCTCGTCCCCACGAGACGGAACCCATGTAGAGTGCGCCCATCCCCGTCTAAAAGACGGAGGATGGGGACGCCCTAAAAATAATTATAACTTCGATGATTTAAAACCAAGAAGGCAAGTTCTCTTCCTTCCGCTTGTGATTCCAACTGTAATATATCGTTCCGAGCAGGAGCAAAAGCAATGCCAATGAGCTAAGCAGCGTTAAGCTACTGAACTGGCTATAAGCCTTCGGCTCAAATTTGAATACGATCTCGTGGCTTCCCGCTGGCACTTTCAATGCTCTCAGCAGATAATTAGCCCGAATATAAGGCACTTCCTTGCCGTCAATGGTAGCTACCCAGCCTTTCGGATACCAAACTTCAGAAAAAACGGCCAACTGTTCGCTATCCGACTTGGAGGCGTATTTCAATTCGTTCGGTGCATAAGATGTCAATCGGATGGAACTGCTCGAATCTGTCGGGTTGATCCCCTTTAGATAGTCGTTGAATTCTTCATGGATGATGGCAGTTTTATTGGGTATGATCCCACCGATAGAGTCTAATTCCTGATTGGCTGTACTCACTATGACCCAATCGCTCACGAACCAGGCATTGCCGGCATGAGACTCATTGAGCTTAGCGACAGGGGGCTCATTTTCAGTAGCTCCAGGCATGATAAAATATTTCGTATTCAGCATAGAAGGAACGGTAAGTCCGAAATTATCCCCGCTGAAATACTTTTCTATAACGTCTTGTATTCGACGCAATTTGGCTGCATGATATCCGCCAATCGTCTTGTGAAAATATGAAGATTGGGCTGAATTGAATGTATTGATAGAATAATCCAATACACGATAGTGGGGGTCTGTGTCCTTCATTATTTCCAAATCTACGGGACGCGGCACGGTATTGCTGGCGGATTCTTTCTTGGACACAAATCGATCCGCATCTAGATATTTCTTTCCGATAGACCATAAATCAACGATCGTAAGCAATGTCAAACCTATGATAAATATGTTGGACTTTATTTTTTCTTGTATAAATGCCCATAACAAACCCAAGGCTGCCAAAACTAAAAATAGTCCTTTGAATGCGTCGCGCATCAAGAGAGATTTTCGGTCATCGATCAAAGCAGGTACCAATCCCATCTCTTGATACCTAGCGTCTCCTGCTGTCGTAAATGAGAACATCATAGGGCCAAAGATTCCCAATAGCAGCAACAAGCCGACAAGAGCGCCCCCGCCGTATTTGAGCGCTTTTAGGATTGTTTCCTTTTCATATTTCTTCTTGAGAACACCATCTAAGAAGAAAGCTCCTAGGAAAATCGCAAAAATACTCGTAATCGTCATGATGGAATTCGGAGCTCTAAATTTACTATACATCGGGAAATAGTCAAACCATAGCCTAGTAAACCATTCTGCATTTTTTCCAAGTGAAAGCAACATGGTCAGCAGCGTAGCCGCTACCAGCCACCACTTTGTGCTGCCTCTTACTACGATAGCCCCCAATATAAAAAACAGAAGTGCAATTACGCCAAAATAAACAGGCCCACTCGTGAATGGTAACTCTCCCCAGTACAAAGGAGCTTGGATCGATTTTCCTCCACCATATCCTTTCGCTCTTAACTCTTGTGCGAAAGCTGACTTGGGTCCAACTTCTTCCGATGAACTGCCACCCAAGATACCTGGTACCGCGACCGTCAACAGTTCTAAAGGGCTATGGCTCCAATCAGTGGCATAGTCCCAGTCTAACCCTTTGACCTCGCCAGAAGACTTTCCTTCGGTGGACTTTGTCAAAATATCATCTCCGCGTATCGTATCCTTAGCATAATCATAAGTCATGAATAGATTCAGCGACGAGGTTAAAACCGCCAACAACAATCCAAATATGAGTACCAAACATTGTTTTAAGAAGGCTGGTACCATCCCCAATTTGATCGCTTTTACCAATCTAAATATGCCGTATAATGCTACCATAATGCCCAGATAATAGGTCATCTGAACGTGATTCGCCAATAGACTCAATCCCATCCCCACAGCGAAGCATATCCCCCCGAGCACCAATCTACCTCTAAAGGTCATGATCACTCCGGCAAGTACCAATCCACTTAGAGCTATGGTATTGATCTTGGTGTTGTGCCCCGCCTCGTATAGGATCATAGTATAGGGCGAAAACGCAAAACAAACTCCCGCAATCATGGCTATCCAAGGCGATATTCCTAGCAAAATCAACCCCAAATACGTAGCCAACATGGCGCATAAAAAGAATCCTATTGGGGCATTCATAAAGCCCATTAACAGCGAATTGAGGTATTTGAGACTGTTCTTTTCGTTAGAGTCTGCGCATATTTGATAGGTCGGCATTCCCCCGAACATGCTGTTGGTCCAGAGCGTCTCATCTCCTGTTTTTTCCTTAAAAGACAGCGCTTCATGGGAGGCACCTTGCCAGTTGACGATATCCGATTGGGAGATTACTTTCCCTTGTAGTTGAGGGTAAAAGTAGATGATACACGATAACACAAATACGGCGATTGCCACCAAATGCGGTAGCCAAGGTCGTGTTTTAGATGGTTCCGTTACGATATCATGTTTCTCCGTTGTTTTCTCGATTTTTTTGGACATTAAATGGCGTTTTTTAAAATTGAAAAAAGTAAAGATGAGGGCAAGTCCATCCACAAGGGATGGAACGGGCTATTCATGGCCTTGGTCTCTACGAGACTCGTCTTTCAGACGACCATTCCTATCCCTCTTGCGCTTATAAACAGCCTCGGCAACAACCTAAAGCTTGAATATTAGCAAAGTTACAAAGCTAATAGAATTTTTATATTACAATTTCTTTAATTTAATTAGATCCTTACCAATATTATACATTTAGACAAGTGTTGCACCCTGAGCACGGGCTCAACAACTTAATACATTGGCTTAACCAAGCTTATATAGAATCTTGACTAAATGATTCTATACGCATTTTAGCTCTATCTATTTTTTGAATAATCTTTGAAAAGAATTTGCTCCTATTCATTTCATCCATAGAGCCGATTGGAGTTGATTTTGCGATAATGGATTTAAACCATTTTTCAGTATATTCAAAAAGCTTTGAATCGGCAGATGTGATGAAATTGGGATTGCAAAAGCTACTATGAACCGCTCTGTAATTTTCAGATTTCACCAATACCATATTATTGGTATATATCATCTCATTTTGGAATAGGGTAAAAGACGCACCTATTTTATTTCCCTCTAAATCCACCTTTTCACCCCTTTCCGCCATACTTTCCATATGCTTGGCTATTCGTTTTAGCATATCACAAAGCTCTAAAGCATCCTCAATTCTAGCAAAATAACCGCTCTCTGCGTGATATTCGACTTGATTGAGCGTATTGTCAAAAATGTTAAGACTCCAAAGCTCTGTGGAAGGTATTTTCATGTACTCATTTATCGTTGCTAAGGACTTCTCCCGCACAAAAAACGAAAAATGGCTAGCACAGAAAGGCACTTTCATCAAGTATTCCATTTGCCAGAGGGTCCTACCCCACACATAAAGCTTGAAAAAAAATAACTCTGGAAAATAACAATAATAAAATATTGGAATCTCACAAGTTGGATAGTATAAGTGGATTTTGGGCAGCGAAGTCAACCTCTTCAAACCCAACAAAAGGTCATCGATATAATCCTCAACATTGTCAATCTTGCGATTAAATGCATTAAAATCAAAAAAGACCCTATTTTCACTTTGATGGACCAAATCATCTAGCGAAATATTGTATCTGACCGCCAATCTTGCCATTTCTGTCGGCGTCAAGACAGAGTCCCCTCTAAGTCTTCTATATATGGCATCTTTACTCAAAGACAATACACCACCCATATCGTCTATGGCTGAAGATTTTTTGGGATATAGACCTAATATTTTGTATAAAAAACTATTTTGAAAGTCGATGGTTTCCACGAAAAATGATTTTAGAAAAGAAAATTACAATATTTTTTGCATTTTATGCAACTACAAAATTAAAAACATATTAAAAATTTACATTTTAGCTTAAAAAAAATATTTATATTTAACGAATCTTCATTTTAGATTAGACTAAATATAGTGGAAGTATTGCGTGACTTTTTGGAATATCCTTGGGCTTGGAGAGCGCTGCTGGCTTCTATCATGGTTGCTGTATCTTGTGGTATATTGGGCACTTTTATTACATTGCGCAATATGTCATTGCTTGGCGATGCCTTATCCCACGCGGTTTTACCTGGGATAGTCGTCAGCTATTTGTTTCTGGGGTACAATGTTTTAGGATTTTATATAGGAGCTGTCATCGCTGGGTTATTGTGTGCTGTTGCTATTACATGGCTTCAGAAAAAAGCAGGAGCAAGGAGCGATGCCGCCATTGGAATTGTTTTCTCGGCGATGTTTGCCATGGGAGTTATAGGTATTTCGTATTTGAGCAGAACCCAGGGTGTTCATCTTGATCTCAAAGATTTTCTTTTTGGCAATGTGTTGGGCGTATCTGACTTCGATTTGAAAGTCTCAGCATTGATATTAGGCTTTGTCATACTGTGTATCGTCAGTTTTTATAAGTATTTTTTTATCAGCAGTTTTCAACCCAAAGTAGCCAATACATTGGGTATTCCAGAAGACTTTATGCATTATTTCATTATGTTGTTGCTCTCCTTTGTCGTGGTATCCGCATTACAAACGGTAGGAGTTATCATGGTGGTCTCCATGCTGATTGCACCTAGTAGTACGGCTTTGTTATTGGCAAAAAGATTGCCATGGGTATTGGTTATTTCAGGTATTTTGGGTGCTGTCTCAGCGTTTCTCGGGATATACTTCAGTATATATTTGGAGACGACTCCAGGTCCTGCTATCGCATTGGTTTCGACAGGCATTTATCTATTAGCAGTCCTTTTTGCGCCCAAAAAAGGTCTTTGGACCAAGCTTTTCATTTCTCAAAAACACTATGCCAAGATCATTACGGAGGATTTTTTGAAATGGATGTACAAAAGGGAAACGACCACAGACTTAGAAATTCAAGGTTATTGGAAATCTCAAAAAGCGCCCTATTTTACAAAAAAATATGCCCAATTTAAGATAAAGAATCTTGGCTTTACCAAATATACCAACCAAAAAGTAGAATTGACCCCTAATGGCTTTGCTGTTGCAGAAAGGATAATACGAGCACACAGGCTGTGGGAAACATTCATGGTAAATAAAATGGGAATGGCACAGGACCAAATTCATAGAGAGGCAGAAGGATTAGAACATGTAATGACGGAGGAATACCTCAAAGAATTGGAAGAGTTTTTGGATTTTCCACGACAAGATCCTCACGGCTCACCGATTCCTTAAAATAAAAAAGCCGGTCTATTCGACCAGCTTTTTTGTTGACCCTCAAGGATTCGAACCTTGACAAACAGAACCAAAAACTGTTGTGCTACCGTTACACCAAGGGTCAAACTAAATTTTGCGAGTGCAAAGCTATGCTTTTTTATAAAAAAAACAATATTTTTTTTCTTTTTTTTAAAACATCCCTCCAGATTCTTGATATATGATCGCTGTAACAAGCTGTCCTACAATTCTCAAAGAGTTCTTATCGATCGCCGTCATATCATCCTTTTGGGTATGATGGTGGGCTGGAAAAAATTGATTTTCTAAGCCCGGTACATTGATTATATCCACCATCGGGATTTTTGCAATTTTATTGACATATACGTGATCATCGGTTATGCCTCCTATCTCGGCAGCCACGAAGGAGTTTCCAAGGTTCATGCTTCTAGCCAACGACCATATTTTATTGGTCAACTCTGGAGCAAAATTCATAGAATATCCCTCCCTTGAGAATCTAGGGTTGGGCGCACCTACCAAATCGAGAAGGATGCCATACATCGCCCAATAATCCTCAACATGAAGATTTTCAGCCCAATATTGCGATCCTAAACACCAGCTCAATTCATTTTGCCCGCCATCTTCGCCCAAATCTTCTGCATCAAACAAGATGATATCCACCCCTAAATCGATCGGATTCTCTTTAAGCGTCTTGGCGAGGCTCAGCAGCACTCCGACTCCACTTCCTCCATCATCAGCACCGAGAAGTGGCTTATTCTTATTGTTTGGATCGGGATCTTTATCGCTAATATGCCTTGTATCCCAGTGTGCTCCTAGCAATACTCTCCGCTTGTGCGTAGGATTTATACTTATGATGATATTCGTTGCTGGAAGATTCTGTTTGTAATACGTTTTTGCCTCAAAATTCTGCTCGTGAACCTCTAATCCAAGTGATTTGGCATATTCAATGATCCAAGCCTTACATGCTTTATGACCTGGAGAGCCGGGCACTCTTGGGCCGAAGGATACTTGTTTTGCGACATACGAGTATGCCAAAGAATCGTCAAATCGAGGAATCGAAACCTGCTTTTTGGTGGCTGGAGGAAAGGCGGGCATTACTCGCTCCTTTTTGTTCGACCAGCAAGAACTCACCAACAGTGCTAATGCAAAAGCACCATATTTCATCCAATTGATTTTATTTTTATCCATTTATTTTAATGTTAAACTATGTTTTTTCGCTTGTGTTTCCATCTTTTATGTGTCCAAAGCCAATTGGCAGGTTGCTTCAATATGGACTTTTCTACTCTTTTCATAAAAAGCTGCGTTATCTCGACGGGCTTCATATCCGTGTCAGCATCTACCAATTTTGATAAAGTCAATGTATAATAACCGCGGCGATCCCTCATTGTTTCAAAATAAACAATAGGAATTTTCTTCTCAAATGCCAGTTCACTCATCCCATGCAGACAGGCTGTGTCATTTCCAAAAAAATCTACCCAATGTGCTCTTTTAACATTAGAGGGATTTTGATCTGAAACCAATATAAAACTACTTGGACGAGACTCTTTCAGCATTACTTCAAAAGATCCTTTCATGGCCAATAATCCCATACCTGTCCTCGATCGTACTTTTGAAAAATACGTTTCCAAATACTTATTATTGAGTGGCTTGTAAACCCCGGATGTTCTACCTTTATAAATCATCGGAAATTTCAAAACTGCCCATTCCCAATTGGACATATGCGCGCCAGCTATGACAAAAGAAATATTCTCCTTATTGTAATTATTGCATATTTCGATACCTTTCATCACGTATCTTTCACTCAATGCAGTATCAGATAAGGTGGGAGTTTTCAAACTTTCCAAGACAATGTCACACAGGTTTTTATACACATCCACCAATTGGGGAATTTCTATCCCGCACCGTTTGAGATTGCCTTCAACTATTTTCCTTCGATACTTAAGGACATAACACATAAAATATGCCAAACCATCCGAAAGAATATACATCAATCTGAACGGTATTAACCAAACCAATCCTATAAAGGCACGAGTAAGGAGATATACAATAAAATCCATCCACAAAACTACTGAATTAATATGATTTATTTGGTCATAACTAAGCCAATTAAATTGTACCCAAAATCCAAGGGTAGTTACTTTTTACAATGATACTAAATAACTGATAAATACCATTTTCTACCAATCCAATGTACACCTCTCAGAATGAGTCTTTATCAATGTTCAATCAATCCTAGAACAGTCCTTCAATAGACAAATATCTTTCTCCGGTGTCGTATGCAAATGTCAAAATGCGACTCCCTTTTGGAAACTCGTGAATTTTTTGAGCGATGGCAGCTAGAGACGCTCCCGAAGAAATTCCAATAAAAATACCTTCTTCGAGTGCACTTCTTTTGGCATATTCAAAGGCACTGTCTTTAGAAACTTGGATGACCCCATCGAAAATATCAGTATTCAAAACTTTAGGAACAAATCCAGCTCCAATCCCTTGTATAGGATGCGGCCCTGGGCTACCTCCGCTAAGGACTGGAGACAACTCAGGCTCTACTGCATAAACCTTTAGGTTTGGAAATTTGCTTTTCAGTATTTCTGACACACCCGTGATATGGCCGCCAGTTCCCACACCCGTGATAAGATAATCCAATCCATCTGGAAAATCATTCAAAATCTCCAATGCCGTAGTCGTCCTATGAATTTCTGGGTTGGAATCATTTTCAAATTGTTGTGGAATCCAAGAATTGGGATGTTCGCTCGCAATTTCTTGCGCCTTCTCTATGGCACCTTTCATGCCTTTTTCTCTAGGAGTTAATACAAGTTCTGCACCGTAAACGGCCATCACACGCCTCCTTTCCACACTCATAGACTCTGGCATCACCAATATCAACCTATAACCTTTGACCGCAGCCACCAAGGCCAGTCCAATCCCAGTGTTACCAGAAGTTGGCTCTACAATGACCGTTTCACTGTTTAGCAAACCCTTTTTCTCAGCCGTTTCAATCATACTTAGAGCTATCCTATCCTTAATGCTGGCTCCAGGATTAGTTCTTTCAAGCTTTGACCATACATGGTAATCTTGTCCGAATAATTTATTGATTTTAACATGTGGGGTATTCCCAATGGTTTCTAAAATGTTTGAGTATAACATACTGATTCTATTTTTATATTTAAAAAAATTATATTACGAAATCAAAATAATCTTTAATTGAATTATCGAGTGATTTTACCTTCACTTCTGGATTGTGATAAACGATGGAATTGGGTGGTACCGATTTTGTCAACCAAACATTTCCTCCGATGACCGAACCTTTTCCTATATAGGTTTCTCCTCCCAAAATGGTGCAATTCGCATACAAGGTGACTTGATCCCCGATGGTAGGATGTCGCTTTTTGAATTGGTAACTTCGATCTACCTGCAAGGCCCCAAGGGTAACGCCCTGATATATTTTCACATGATTGCCCAATTCTGCCGTTTGGCCGATGACTATACCAGTCCCATGATCTATAAAAAAGTGTGTACCAATTTTTGCATTTGGATGTATATCTATTCCCGTATCCCTATGGCCTATTTCACTGATAACTCTCGCCAAAATGGGCAGCCCAAGCTTAGAAATTTCATGACTGATTCGATAAATAAAAATGGCATAAAACCCAGGATAAGCCAATAATATCTCCGTCTTATCAAAAGCAGCTGGATCGGATGCGAGAAATTCGTCCAAATCCATCATTAAAGCATCAAAAACTACTTCCAGTTGCTCATAATATTGTTGTGAAATACTCCTCAATACGTCAGAAGACCTATCTACTTTCTCTATTAGCCTATTAAATATCATTTGAGAATCTACTAACCTTTGGGTTAATATTTCTTCGTCTTTAATCTTTGCAGAAAAAAGCAAATCATACAAATCATGTATCCACTCTTCCAATAGCTTTTTGTCTAAGTCAAAAGCCGGACACTGATTTTTGACGATTGAATGGGCCAGTTCTTTTAGCATATTTATTTCATTAAAAACATAAAAAAAGCCCTCCAAAAATGGAAGGCTCCTATAGATAAAATATTAATTTATTAATACATATGCAGCCGACCATCTACAAAAGATAGCAGCAACAACAATTTTTGTTAACAATAATCAGATTTGAAATGGTCATATCATACATAACGGCAAAATAAAGGATATTGTATCAGAATTCAAAATTATTTTTTCAATAAAAATTTTTACCAGATCGCTGCATGTTCCAAATGGATCTCCTCTTTGTAAAATATTTTGGTGGTTTTTTCGAATGATTCAGTAAAATCTGAAACGTAAAATTGATGGGGCTGTGCCCTATGTTCACTCTTCAACCCATACTTTTCCAATGTGTTCTCTATTTCAGTCAAGACAACATCCGTAGAATCCAAAATGTCGATTTTTTCATTAAAATACGCTTTAATAGCTGGTTTTAACAAAGGGAAATGTGTACAAGCTAGGACCAAAGCTTCTATATCTGAAAACATTTCATTGGATAGGTAATTCTCCAATATAGATTTTGAAATATTGTTGGAAATAAATCCTTCTTCTATCATCGGAACTAAGAGTGGTGTGGCCAGGGGTCTTACGTCAATGTCTGGATTAAGTGCGTGGATTTTCGAGGGATAAATATTGGATTGGGTGGTAACTTTTGTCGCGATTACGCCAATTTTTTGATATTTGTGATCAACCACATAATTGACCAGTGGATCTATTACATTTATGATGGGAATTTCTTTTCCATAAAATTCATGCAAAACCTTGGCGGCTGTTGCCGAAGCTGAATTGCAAGCGATAACAATCATTTTGCAACCCTTTTCTATCAAGAATCGGGTGATCCTCAATGAATAATAACAGATGGCATCCGAGGATTTGTCGCCATAGGGAAGATGGGCGGTGTCCCCAAAATAAATAAAATCTTCCAACGGCAATTTAGAAGCAATGGCATTGGCAACCGTTAAGCCACCAATGCCACTGTCAAATATACCTATGGGGTTATTCTTACTTACCTGCTGGAGATGTTGTAGCGGCACCCAATTTTGTTTTTATCAAAGCTGTAATATCCTGTGTTTCGTCGGCGTAAAGGATAAATCCATTGGACGCATCGAGCACGTATTGAAATCCTTTTTCCTTTGATATATCCTTTATGATAACATTGATTCGATCATAAATTGGCTTCATCAAGCTTTCTCTTTTTTCGGCCAGTTGTTTTTGCATATCCTGCTCAAACTTACCAATTTCAGCTTCTTTTTCTTTTAGTTTTTTTGCTTCTTCTTCCAAAACTTTGGGAGCTATCTCACCTTGCTTTTCCTTTTTGGCCAAATCTTGATACTTGGCTTGTAGATCCTCGACCATTTGCTGTCCCTTTTTTTGGAGGACTTTTTGCAAATCATCTAAAGCGCTATCGGCTTGTTTTACCTCTGGAATATCCACTAACAGAGCTTGTGAATTGAGATATCCTATTTTTTGAGCATTCAAGTTAAGTGTACCTAATGTACAAATAACAGCAAAAATTACAATTTGAAAATTTTTCATTTAAATTTTATTATTGATTTTATATTAAAGATACTTGATTGAGTCCGAGGCTTACTTAATGGTAATGCCAAGTTTTCTGATGATATCCGCCGTTTTTTCAATAGCGGCATTGGCGAATAAGATACCGGAAGAAGATGATTTATCAAGCACCACATCGTAAGCTTTTTCAGTAGCAAAGTCCTCTACTGCCTTAAATACACGATCTTGTATAGGCTTGATGAGTTCTTGCCTTTTTTTGAAAAGTGAGCCTTCTGGGCCAAATTTTTCTTTCTGCAATTCTCTCACTTCTTTCTCTTTTTTAGTGATTTCATCCTCTTTTTGTTTACGCATTTCATCGCTCATGATCACCTGCTCTGCTTGATATTTATTGTACATGCTTTTGATCTTGTCCAATTCTTGGTTTATTTCTTGCCTCCATTGAGTGGAAATTTTATCTAAATCTTCTTGCGCTTTTTTGTATTCAGGGACAGCTTCCAATACAGCACCAATATCGACAATGGCAACTTTTTGGGCTACACCCAATCCAATATTTGATATCAAAAAGACTAAAAGAACGACTATTTTTTTCATCAGTTTTAATTTTAATAAATTAAGTAAATTTTAAAAAATACATTTATAAAGAACTCAAATAATTTCTTAATCATATAAGTTATCACAAAAATAATATAATTATTTAAACTGGACTAAATGTTAAAACCAGGTAGCGACTCTTCTAGTTAAATTTATTAATATAGTTGGGTATTACCAATATATAATCTCCTATATAACTGTTACTTACATTAATTATTGTCTTTCAAAATGTCTAAATATTTAACTCAATTTTAAGTTTTTATAAATTAGATCATTTGGACGCTTTTGAATAAAAATCGGTAAATGTGGTGCAATTCTATTCAGTTAGTCTATTTTTTTTAGCATTTATAATAGATTTGTGTTTATATTACTTTTGATTTGTGGTGGATTAGTATGAAGACGAAAATCAGTTCATTATTAGCTTTTGTGTTTCATCCTTTATGGATGGTTACCTATTTTAGTATCTTATGTTTCATAGCGAATCCTATCCTTTTTCCTTATGATACTTTTGGAGGGAACAAACATTTGTGGTTGATTCTAGGTTTTTCTACATTTTTTTTACCGGCGATTTCTGTTTGGTTGATGAAAATGATTGGCTTTGTAGATTCGATCCAATTAGAAACAAAAAATGAGCGAATCGGTCCAATCATGGTGACGATCATCCTATACCTTTGGACTTTCTTCACATTCAGGCATAATAATGGGTTTCCAGAGCCTGTAAAAATAGCACTTCTAGCCGCCACCATCGCCATGTCGCTGACCTTTTTATTGAATTTATTTACTAAAATTAGTCTTCATAGCATTGGAAGTATGAGTTTTCTTTGTCTAGTGATTTATTTAATTTTTAGATACAAGGTATTTTATTGGTCCTTCCCATTTCCATTTGGCTTGTCTTTCCACGTACATTACGTGGTCATCATAGCATTTTGTGTAGCTCTTGTAGGAGCGGTTGGTAGTCTGAGGATGTATCAAAAAGCGCACAAACTAGATGAAATTTTGGGAGGGTACTTCATTGGGTTTGTTTCTGTATTGTTTGGCAGCATTATTTTTTCTTCATATTTTTCATAAGTTAAAATGTATGGAAAAATATTTACATAAATTATTTACCGTACCCGTACCTTCTTGCTCTGGACTGCAGTTGATCGATAAAAAACTATACCTTATCGGTGACAATTACAATGCGCTGTACTCATTGGATATTTCAAAAAATCAAGGTATAGAACATCCCATAAAAGCCCTAACAGAAAGGCCTAGAATTGAAATCAAAGCTGAAAAAAAAGACCTTGAAGTTCTTTTGAAAATAGATGGGAATCTATTAGCCCTTGGATCAGGTTCGAGGCCTCTAAGACAAAATGGCTATTTATTTGAAATAAAAAATCCCAATAAAAACAAAGAGATAGACCTCAGTCAGATCTATAAAACATTTTTAGATGTGTATAGGCTCAGTGCTGAAGATTTAAATATTGAAGGAGGGTTTATGGTTGGAGAAATCCTTTTTCTATTTAATAGAGGAAATGGCCCAAAGGCTCAAAATGGTGTTTTTACGATTAGTTGCAATTTATCATTTACTGAATTCAAACTTTTAAGCTTTAATCTCATCAGCCTTCCAAAAATAGATAATATCCAAGCTACGATAACCGATGCCTGCTACCACAATTCTAGGGTGTATATTACAGCTGCATGCGAAGATACTATCGACCCTTATGTAGATGGGGTGAATAAAGGCTCATATTGGGCGGAGCTAGATCCTAATACCTGGAATACTTCGAGAATTATCAAAATCGATGATACCCTCAAAGTGGAAGGACTCACTTATGTAGGAGCCAGTCATGAAGATATGTTTTTTTGGATTTGTGTTGATAACGACGATGAATCTAGTCAAGAAGGAAGCATTTACGAATTAAAAATATCTGGGGTAAACAAATCAATTGGTTTGTAATATTTCTTAAAAAATTTATAAAAAAAATAATATTTTTAGCACTCAATAAAAAAAGATTTAATGAATATTCTTCAAAAGCAAATAGATAATGAATTGTCCAACTTTACATTAATTGCCTTAGAAAGCAATCAAAATTTAGAAAACAACCTAAAGTCGTTAGAATCAAGATATCAGTTGAGCTCAGGAGTTCTACAAAACAACTTTAAGGCAGAAGCTAAAGAAGTTTTTCATTTTTTAAATCATGACAAGCATGTAGTCCTTTTAGGCTTAGGAAAAAAACCTGGGTTTGCTGAATATTTGAAAGCATTCAGGATTTATGTTCATCAAAACAAAAACAAACTGAATGGTGATATTGCCATCGAAACCATGGCTAGTCCTGAAAATTTAGAATGGTCATATAAAGCAGCTTTGAATGGCGTATTGTTGGGTGGATATTGTATAAAATTATACAAGGCCGATAAAAATGGGTGCGCTCCTTTCAATGGCGACAAAATAACCAAAATCACCTTACAAAGTGATGCCAAAAACGACAACTGGAATCAGTGGATCGAAGAAACGCGTCTAATTTCAGAAACTCAGATGTCTATTTTTGATTTGGTCAACAGTCCTTCCAATAAAAAATATCCACAAATCCTGGCAGATTGGGCTAAAAATAGTGGAAATAAAAATGGATACCAAGTAGAAATTTTTGATAAAGATCAATGTGAAAAGAAGGGTCTTGAGGCTTTACTGGCGGTAAGCAAAGGAAGTGAAAATCCTCCAGTTTTCATCATAGCTCAGTACCTTGGCAATCCTGGAGGCCCAACGATAGGTCTGGTAGGCAAAGGAGTAACCTTCGACACTGGGGGGATTTCCTTAAAACCAAGTGCCAATATGCATATGATGAAAAGCGATATGGGCGGTGCTGCAGCGGTACTCGGAACCATCGATATTGCAGCAAAAATGAAGCTTAATGTCAACCTAGTAGCCATCGTACCTTCGACTGAGAATACCGTTGATGGACTTGCCATCAAGCCTGGGGATGTAATAGGGTCTTATAGTGGAAAAACAATAGAAGTCATTGATACGGATGCCGAAGGTAGATTGATCCTAGCTGATGGACTTTCCTATATCGTCAAAAATTTCAACCCTCAAATAATTATAGACTTAGCTACGCTCACTGGCAATTGCATTATGGCACTGGGCTCGGCAGCAGCGGCAATGTTCACTTTGGACAATGAAATCTCCACAAGTCTAGAAAATCTGGGACACACCTTTGGTGAAAAGGTTTGGAGGATGCCGCTTTGGGACATTTATAAGGAAGATATGCAATCCGACATTGCAGACATTAAAAACCTGAGTGGAAAGCCAGTAGCAGGTGCAATTACCGCTGCAAAATTTTTAGAATATTTTACCGAAGAGCATCCAAAATGGGTACATTTGGATATTGCGGGTGTAGCCTATACCGACAATGAGTTTTCAATGAATCGCAGCGGAACCTCTTGGGGTATTAGACTTCTTTTTGAATTTTTAAAAACTCAAACAAAAAAATAATTAATAATATATGAAATCCATTTCCATATTGTGTGTGACTTCATTTTTCAAGGGTGAAGATTTTATGATTGGTGCGAAAGAAGCGGGTTGCACTGTTTATTTATTGACTTCTCATAAATTAAAAAACGAGCCGTGGCCTACAAACCACATCGATGAAACGTTTTTTATACAACAAGACATTAATAATAACTGGAATATGGAGCATGTCAAAGCGGGAATCGCCCACTTGCTAACCTCAAAAAAGATAGATAGAGTAGTCTCATTGGATGATTTTGATGTGGAAAAAGGAGCTGAAATCAGGGAAGAATTTAGAATACCAGGAATGGGACAAACTACCGCAAGATATTTTAGGGATAAACTAGCAATGCGGATCCAAGCAAAGGACAATAATATTGCCGTTCCTGCCTTTTCAAAACTTTTTAACAACGATGAAATAAATCATTATCTGGATACCGTGCCTGGTCCTTGGCTCATTAAACCGAGATCAGAGGCCTCCGCAACGGGTATCACAAAGGTTCATACAAAAGATGAGGCTTGGGCGATAATCAACAAAAAAGGAGACAGAAGAAGCAATTTTCTAATAGAGGCCTTTAGGCCAGGAGACGTCTATCACGTAGATTCTATCAGCTACGAAGGTAAGATTGTATTTACTTGTTGTTCCAGATATTTGGCTACACCTATGGAAGTCGCGCACGGAGGTGGTATATTTAGGTCTATGACGGTAGAGACTGGATCAGAGGACGACAAAGCTTTGAGAGAATTGAACGCTAAAGTATTGAAAGCATTTGGGATGCAATACAGTGCTTCCCATTCAGAATACATAAAATCAAAAGAAACAGGTGAATTTTTATTTCTGGAAACTTCAAGTCGTGTTGGAGGTGCGCATCTGGCAGAGATGGTTTATTTTGCCAAAGGCGTAAATCTTTGGAAGGAATGGGCTAGGCTGGAGCGAGCTATGGCTGCCAATGAAAAATATAAAATTCCAAAATCGAAAGATGAAACAGGTGGTATCATCGTGTCACTAGCGAGACAAGAACACCCCGACCAAACTTGCTTCAATGCCAAAGAAGTAGTTTGGAAGCTCAATAAAGCCAATCACGTTGGTTGTATCGTCACATCAAAAAGCCGAGCGCGAGTCATTCAATTGTTGGATGATTATGCAGGGGTTGTTGCAAAGGAATTTCATGCCAGTGCCCCAGTACCAGATAGGGCTAAAACCTAGGCTTTTGCATTGATCAATTTCATCATAATCTGATAGGCATCTAGGTAGAACTTTACTGCCCAGTTGGGATATTCCCATGTCATATAGGGTCCCCAAATGGGTTTAGAACCAGCGATACCACCTTTTAAGCTGGAAAAAGGCATTCTCGATTGCATGTCATAGTTTTTATTCCACAAAAGGAGTGCCCCTTCAAAAAATTTTTTGTCACCAGTTAGTTCAAACATACGTGCAAAATTCAATGTCATTTGTGCATTTCCTGTGAGACATTCAAAGGATAAATCTGAATTCCAATTTGTATCGTATCGGCCCGCCAAACGACCGTCATGCTTGATTTTTTCCAATAGTAAAATAAAATGGTTAGAAATTGCCTCCATTAACTCCGCGTCATTGGAGAGATTAGCACATTCCAAAAAACCCCTCAAAGTATATGCAATCGTATGTGTAAATGCTGCATGATCTTCTTGGAACGCCATTCCATGTATTTTTTCGCCTTTAATTCTTTGCTTATAAAATGTAAGTGCTTTAAGAGTTTGTTCTGTGATGTTTTTATCCTTCAGATGTGAATTCACCATCATCATTGGCCAAATAACTCTCGTGTAATACGTTGGAGAATAACCTGGCACAAAATTAAATTTATCCCAGGAACCCTCATTAGAAATAGAATTTGCCAACCACTTCGTGGCTTGTTCAGCTCCCAATAAATATTTGGCATCCGTTGTTAAATCGTGTGCAGCAAGAAGACCAAAGAGGATTTGCCCCGTATTGAATATACTTTTTTGTTGTGTCCCTAGATACCCAGCAGGAAAAGCACCGTCATCGTATTGCAATCCAAGAAGCCAGTCAGCGGCATTGAGCGCATAATCCTTGATCCAAGGCTCTTCAAATATCTTGTAATAATCCAGCATGGTCTCGATGATATAGCCTGTGGTTTCTGGATAGGCCCTATTCCAAAAGGGCCCTTTTCTGCTCATAAGGACAAACGAGGCTGCTGATCCCTGTTGATTGGTTGCATCGAAGCTTTGTTTGAGCCATCGCAAGGAATCTTTCGTCCTTACTTCAAATTCGCTGGTCCAAACGGCGGATTTCAAAGTTTAATGAATCTTTGGTTGGTGAGAAAATTAAGGGCTTCCATCCACCTATTTTTGAACTTATATACTTTAAAATAAGGTTTCATCTCGGCACCAAATCCTCTAAAAACAGACTCCACCTCTTGTAGCATCGTCCCTTCAAAATCGAAATTTCGACCCGTTTTCATAGCAAATAATATAGCCTCCCAGATCAATAAATATATTGCACCGAGGTTCGGCAATGTATGGTCAATGTTGGAAAAAAGCAGATAAACCGTCGTTTCGTCATAGACTATATAAACGATTCCATATATCGTCCCTTGTTTATCGATGGCTTTCCATGATTTACCCCAGTTTTCTTGAGATGAATGGTGAACTATGTTTTGGATCAAAGTCTCTGTAAGCGGAATATTTTTGTTTTTTTTGGAAAAAGTCATGGCTTGAAACTTAAACAGGGTTGAAACATCAACAATTTCTTCTACCGTAAGAATTGATTGAGCTTTTCGAATATTCGTCCTTACTTTTCCCCTAAGATTATCCCATAAAATATCCGAATTGGGTTGGTTGGCGATAAAAAAAGTATATCGAGTACCCTGCCTGTATCCCTTCCAATAAAATGGCTGCCAATCGCCCCAAGAAAAGTGAAATTGCTGTTGATAAAAATCAACTTTGGGCAATTGATCGATTAGTATGTCGGCTATATCTTTAGCGTGTTTGTAGCGTTGATGCAGATGGACTATATTGGTAGGATAATCTATCCAAATACCAGAAAACTGGGTTAATGGAGGCATTCCAATGACGCTAAACACTCCCAATTTTCTGAAATAATAATACACCAATGCCCCATTGATATTATTTTCTTTGTCAAAGGAACATACGACATCCCATTGATTTGGACATACAGCATCCAACCACCATTTTTGCATAAAAATGGGCAGCTTCTTTTGGAATTCGGGCAAATAATATTTTTGCTTGTTGTTGTCCAATCCTTTATTTAATATTTATAATGCATGAATAAAAAAGACAAAGGTATATGTAGTCTTTTGCTCCAAGCTACTTCCGTATGGTCGTCGTGTTTAAATTCTTTTGTCAGCCAATTTTTCTTTGAGTATCCTTTGGATTTCATGATCCTATTGACCAAAACTTGATGTGTCTTATAGTGACTATCTAGTCCCACCATTCCATAATCAAAATAAATCCTATGGTATTTCGATTTGGGTAGATGCTTCTTCAAGTATTTTTGAAATGCCTCGGGTATCGGAAATTTTTCATTGGGACCTACCCCAATCCAATGCGTTGACAGACACCCAGCTCGCCCAAATATATGTGGATATTCGCAAAGCGCATAAATGGATATAAGCCCTCCCATACTACTACCCATGATAGCAGTATTCATGGAGTCGGGTTTGGTTCGAAATGTACTATCGATGAAAGGCTTTAACTCAGTAGTAAGGAATTTAAGGTAATTGTCAGATTGGACCTTGCCGAAAAAATAATTTTGTCCTGTGTGTCGCAGGGCCTTATATACTGAGTCTTGGGTGGTCTGAGGCAAATAATTGAAGGGTTTTTCTGGAAAATAATCGCTATGCCGCATTTTACCACTATTCCAAACTCCGACAACAATCGCTGGAGGTACCTTTCGGGCTGCTATCAAATCATGCATGGTCTCATCGACCCGCCACTCCTTATGATTCCAGGTATGAGCAGTATCAAACAACATCTGTCCATCGTGCATATAAATCACAGGATATCGAGTGGAGTCATTATAGTTTTCTGGCAGCCAAATATCGATATTTCTTGCATCTACGTACATCGAAACAAAAGAATCAATTCGCTCAATCCTTCCAAAACTGGGTACCTGAAACGGAGCGTATTTGAAGGAATCTTTGACAGCAACCTGTCCCCAACTTTGTAAGATAACAAAGCAGAAATTGATAAGTAAAATGAGTCTCTTTGTGTATATCATAGTCCTATAAAATAAAATACTTTGGTTTGAATCAGAAGGCAAATTTAACAATTTTATTTGGTACTCGAGGGCTGGAAAATAAATATGGTGCGCAAGAGTGCTTATCCCAGCGCGTCAGCAATCGGAATGGTCTCGGCTGGAAGGCCGAGAGTCGCGACTGCAAGGAGAGACGGAACCCATGAAGAGTGCGACCTGATCTCGTCATGAAGGCGAGAGAAAGGTGACGCCCAAAATAATAACTGGTTAAAATCCTCCAATTTTAATATCTTTAAGGTATGGATTTGGTTTTTGTCAATAAGGTAAAAATATGGGTATTTGCTTGGGTTTTCACTTGGGCATTTCCTAGTATTTTAACTGGTCAAATGCATATTAGCACAAGCAATTCGCTATCAGATCTGAACACATGGGAAAAGGTAGATGATGCTATTTATTTTGAATATACCAATCACTTTATTCTGGTTAAAGTGCGCATGAATGGGTTTCCATTGCAATTTATTTTGGACACAGGGGCGGGGTACACTATACTTTTCGACAAGGAAATGGCAGCGGTGCTAAATTTAGAATTAGATCGGACTGTGCTGTTTTGGGGAGCCGATAGAATCGACACATTACAAGCGCATGTATCGAGAAATGTCAAGGTAAGTGTCGGCAATAAAACCATTTCTACGGATGTCTTGGTGATGGAAGAGGATGTATTTCAATTAGAAAAGTATATCGATGCACAAATTCATGGCATCATCGGGGGCAATTTTTTGAGGCATTTTGCGGTAACTATTGATTATAGAAAGTCAAAAATATTGCTCCAAAGTCCGAATGAGTTCAAAGAACCAAAGCCATGTAAATCTTGCAAATCCTTTGGTATCGAACTGAATAAAAATAAACCTTTTCTAGAGGCAAAAGTGCAAATAAAGTCTGATGATTCGACGAAAGTTAATCTATTATTGGACTCTGGGGCTGCGCTGGGACTGCTACTATACACACATACACGCGCTGACCTAAAGCCGCCTGAACACATGATTTTGAGTCCACTTGGGCTAGGACTCGGAGGGTATATCAAGGGCTATATTGGTCGGGTATTTGAACTCGATCTTGCGGGTAGAACCTATAATAATCTCATAACCCATTTTCAGAAATTCGAAGACGATGACGGAATCGAAGAGGGATTTAGAAAGGATGGACTATTGGGGAACTTGATATTGGGTCAACATAAAATTACGATTGATTATATCCATAAAAAGCTGTATTTAAAACCATATTCTAGTAAAACCAAGCCATTCAGATTCAATAGAACTGGCATCATCGTGATTAAGGGCGGAGAATCCAAAACCCAGTACGTTGTACATCACGTCATAGAAGGAAGTCCAGCAGCAGATATGGGTATAATGGCAGGGGATCTCTTGACTAAAATAAGTGGTTGGTCTATAAATTATTATACCCTTGAAGATATCGAAAAATCATTCACCAAAAGAAATAGAAAATATATAAACTTGGGGCTCATGAGAAATGGAGAAAAAATCAAATTAAAGTTGCCACTGAGGGACTTATTGTAGGCCCTGCATGGAAACAAACTTAGCATATTCGCCCTCTAGCTTAATCAACGACTCATGAGTACCCTTCTCGATGATCATGCCATTCTTCATGACGCAAATGATATCAGCGTGTTGGATGGTAGCCAATCTATGGGCTATCACGATGGTAGTCCGACCGATCATTAGCCTTTGGAGGGCTTCTTGGACCAGTTTCTCTGATTCTGAATCAAGGGCCGATGTGGCTTCATCAAGGATTAGAATGGGTGGATTTTTGAGTATAGCTCTTGCGATGGTGAGACGTTGCCTTTGTCCGCCGCTGAGCTTCATACCGCGATCTCCAATATTGGTATCGAGCTGATTTTCACTGGCCTGTATAAATTCCCATGCATTGGCGGCTTCTGCTGCTTTTTTTATTTGTTCATCGGTGTACTCAATAGAAGAAAAAGAGATGTTATTTCTGATGCTATCATTAAAAAGAGTCGGTTCCTGAGACACCAGAGTTATCATGGATCGAAGACTGGTTACTTTAATATTTTTTATATCGATGCCATCGAATAATATCCTTCCTTCGGTAGGGTCCATAAAGCGCAATACCATGTCCGTAAGCGTGGTTTTGCCAGATCCGCTGCTGCCCACCAAGGCGACTATCTTACCTTTTGGAATCACCAAGTCGATATTTTGCAATGCCTTATATTCGGCATTTTTATATTGAAAACTAACATTTTCGAAGGAGATCTCCGAATTAAAACTGGTCTTGGTTTCTGCGTTTTTAATATCTTGGACAGTAACTGGTGCATTCCAAATCTCCTCTATCCTACTGAAGGCGGCCAATCCTTTTTGGGTATTGAAATATGCCTCGGCAAAGCTTTTAGAAGGGTCGATAATGCTATAAAATGCAAAGATCAAACTTAGAAAAACACCGCCGTCCATTTCACCTCCAAAAACCATCCTAGAGCCAAACCACAACAGCAAACACACTATGCTAACGCCCAAAAATTCCGATAGTGGAGAAGATAGATCTTTCCTCCGCAGGACACTAGCTGTGAGCGATCGATAGGAATTATTTTCTTGAGAAAATCTTTGTTCTATATAATTTTCATTGGTAAAAGCTTTGATAATTTTTATGCCTCCGAGCGTCTCTTCGATCATGGATATGACCTGGCCGAGTTTGGATTGGGCCAAGTACGAGCCTGCCCTTAACTTCCTTGAGATGCCCCCAATTATTCCAACGGTAAATAGCATCAATATGAAAACGAAT
The DNA here is from genome assembly GCA_016720635.1 of Saprospiraceae bacterium. Taxonomy (GTDB): domain Bacteria; phylum Bacteroidota; class Bacteroidia; order Chitinophagales; family Saprospiraceae; genus JADKKF01. Next base: position 585,676 of record JADKKF010000002.1, on the reverse strand, counting down.
AATGTCAATTTGGGGCTGATTGTAATCATGTAAGTAAGACAACCAAGAACTATAAATGGTGCTCAAAAAAGGATTCTAACATTTGAATCATACTCCACTCTATCTCTTGGGCATCCGAGGTCATACGGGCGATTAGATCTCCTTTTCGCTCATCTGTGTAATAAGATAGCGGTAGGTCCATCAGTTTCGAGAAGGTCTTTCCCCTGATATCTCGGACGATTCCTGTTCGCACGGGTGCCATAAAATACATAGAAAGATATCGAAATAGATTCTTTAAAAAAAACACGCAAACCATGAATAGACATACCTTGATCAAGAGTGCTTCGCGGCCGCTAGTAGCCATCTCATTGGCCATGAATTGGTTTAGAGTCTTGAGATAACTCGAAGAACTAGATACTGGAGAAGTCTGCTGGATTCCAAAAATAAGCTGCAGAAAGGGTGCTAAAGTCGGGATGGTAACGACGGTAAAAATGGCCACTAATATATTGCACGCAATGTTTAGGAATACAAGAGATTTGTATGGGCGAAGAAAGGTGAATAAAAGCTTAAATACGTACAATTTCTACAATTTAATGCAAAGGTATAACAAAAGTATCGATAGATATATTTAAAAAATAAATCTTAGCTTTGCATTTGACTTTAATCACAGGACGGTGGTTTCCACCCAAAATTAATTTTCTTTTGAATCCAGAATTAAAACCATATCAGCATTCTGATACGAATAAAAAGGAAGAAGTCGGTACCATGTTCAATCGAATAGCGGGAACTTACGATTTCTTAAACCATTTTTTAAGCGGTGGCGTGGATTTTTATTGGCGCAAAAAAAGCCGTAAAAACCATCAAAACGGACCAACCCCAACACATCCTAGATATGGCGACTGGAACTGGAGATTTGGCCCTAGAAATAAACAAAAGATACCCCAGCGCACAAATTCTAGGCATAGACCTAGCTGACAAAATGATCGAAATCGGTGAATCTAAAATCAAGCGAAAAGGCCTAGAAAAAAACATCAGATTTGAAGTTGGTGACTCTGAAAATATAAATCATCCTTCCAATACCTTTGATGTAGCAACGGTTGCTTTCGGTGTCCGAAATTATCAGAATTTAGGCAAAGGTCTAACAGAATTAAACCGAGTATTAAAACCTTCGGGTCAATTGGTAGTTCTTGAATTTTCAATGCCAAAAAATCCCATTCTAAGCAAAATCTACCAATGGTATTTTAAAAACATTTTACCTCAAATAGGGAGAATTACATCCAAAGACCCAGCGGCATACGATTACCTTTTTCGTTCGGTACAAGCCTTTCCAGATGGACAAAATTTCCTGGACATACTTTCCGCTTCTGGATTTGAAAAATGTACCTGCAACCCGCTTACTTTTGGGATTTGTACGATATATTCTGGATTTAAAAAGTCTTGATTAATCTAATTCTAAAGCAATCTTGACAGCGTCGTGAAAGATAGTCTCCCTTTCGGCTGAAGATGCTGCTTCCCCAGTTACTAAGCTGTCACTGATGGTAAGAAATGTAAGTGCCCTTGCCTTGAACTTTGCAGCAATGGTGTAAAGAGCAGAAGTCTCCATATCAACGGCCAAAACGCCATGGTCAGCCCAAACTTTATAAAAATTTGGATCGTCTCCATAAAATATATCAGAAGAATAAACGATACCAGCCTTTAACGGAAAATTATTTTCCTTGGCAATATTGTATGCTTGAACCAAATAATCAAAATTCGCCGTTGGGGCATAATCGCATCCTGAAAACTTTATTTTATTGAAAGAAGCATCCGTGCAAGAAGAAACAGCCATCACGATATCTTTAATATGAATATCTGGCTGAAATGATCCAGCAGTACCAATTCGAATGATATTTTTTACGCCATAATTCATAAAAAGCTCCGTGGCGTAAATCGATATTGATGGAATACCCATTCCAGATCCTTGGACTGACACCCTCTTGCCTTTATACATCCCTGTAAAACCCAACATATTTCTTACAGAATTGTATTGTTTAACATCCGTTAAAAAAGCTTCAGCGATGTGTTTTGCGCGCAAAGGATCCCCTGGCATAAGCACCGTTTCTGCAATATTTCCCTGATCTGTCACTATATGAAATCCCATATTTTCGTTTAATTTTTGTTAGTAAATGTTAGTAACTTGCCTTGGCTCCACCGATATTTTCTATTGGGTGCCATGTTGTCTTAATCTCTTGAAGATCAAGAATAAAGTAGGGAGATTGACCCTTTTCTGTCAACCAATTGATATTTTTGTATTGAAATACCCTTTTTAAATTGAACACTGATTTCTCCTTGGCGAGTGTCACTTGAGGTTCGCCTTGATCGGACAAAACTATGGCATTGACGTCCATGTGATCCGCAAAGTACGGTAAAAGCTCATCAACGAACCCCGTCAAGATATTGACCACACCTCCTGAAAGATCCGATGTCCCCAATACCTCACCGAATGTAACAGCGGATAATGGATATTTACTGGAAGCCAAAATCACACATGTATTTCCTCCAGCGATGATAGGTGCCATCAGCGAAACTAAGCCCAACAAAGGGCTATCGTTGGGTGCCAAGACAGAGACAACTCCTGTTGGTTCAGGGCTTGAAAAGTTGAAATGTGAAGATGCTACTGGATTTACCGTACTGGCCATTGCTTGATATTTATCACACCAACCTGCATAGTAGATAAGTCTTTCTATCGATAGATTGACCTCTTCATTAGCTTGTTTGAGTGATAGCCCTTGCTTAGTCATCTCATCAACAAATTGAGACTTTCGACCCTCAAGCATTTCTGCGATTCGATACAAAATTTGACCCCGATTGAATGCCGCTCTAGCGCTCCAGCCTCCAAAGGCATTTCTTGCAGCCAGTACCGCATCTCTAAAGTCTTTTCTCGAACATTGACAAACATTGGCGAGGTGATCCCCATTTTTACTTTTTAAGACATAATATCGCCCAGATTCTGTCCGAGGGAATTGCCCTCCAACATAGATCTTATAAGTTTTCAATACTTCCAATCTCTGCTCTTCATTGGTATTGTTTATTTTTGCCATACCAAATTTTATTTTTTTATTTTAAATATTAATCTAAATGCAAATAGGGCATCAAGCCATGAAGACCCCCTTCTCTTCCAAATCCACTCTCCTTAAATCCTCCAAATGGCGAAGTTGGATCAAACTTATTAAATGTATTTGCCCAAACAACCCCTGCTCTAAGCTTGGTCGTCATATTAAATATTTTGGAACCCTTGTCCGTCCAAACCCCAGCTGAAAGTCCGTAAGGGGTATTATTCGCTTTCTCGATGACCTCATCTTCTGTTCTAAAGGTAAGAATGGAAAGAACTGGTCCAAAAATTTCTTCCTGAGCTATCCTACTCGATTGACTGACATTGGTAAACAAGGTAGGCGAACAGAAAAATCCTTTTTTGGGCAATGGACATGAGCTTTGATGTATCTCCCCTCCTTCTTGAACTCCAATCTTCAAATATTTTTGAATGGTTTCCAATTGACCCCTAGAATTAATAGCCCCGATATCCGTATTTTTATCCAAAGGATCGCCAACTATCAAGGTTTCTAATCTATCTTTCAATTTTCGGAGCACGATATCATATACCGACTCTTGAACATAAAGCCTAGATCCCGCGCAACATACATGACCTTGGTTGAAAAATATTCCGTTGATTACTCCCTCTACCGCTTGGTCTAATGGTGCATCATCGAATATGATGTTGGCTGCCTTTCCACCCAATTCCAGCGTTACTTTTTTATGTGTAGATGCAACCGCCTTTTGTATGATTTTACCGACATCCGTTGACCCCGTAAAGGCTATTTTGTCCGTATCGGGATGTGAAACCATGGCTGCACCCGTCTCTCCAGCACCTGTGATGATATTGACCACTCCAGGAGGCAAGTCGGCTTCTTGGATCAGTTCAGCGAGCATCAAAGCAGTCAGGGGTGTCGTCTCTGCAGATTTCAAAACTACCGTATTACCAGTAGCCAAGGCTGGTGCTATCTTCCAAGCAGCCATGAGCAATGGAAAATTCCACGGTATGATTTGACTGGCGACTCCCACTGGTCTAGGCGTTTTGGTTGGAAATGCATAGTTCAATTTATCAGCCCATCCTGCATAATAAAAAAAGTGATTGGCTGCTGTGGGTATATCAAAATCGCGACTTTCTCTTATGGGTTTCCCGCCATCCAAGGACTCTACGACGGCAAATTCCCTAGCTTTTTCTTGTATCATTCTCGAAATACGAAATATATATTTCGCACGTTCTTTGCCAGGCATTTTACTCCAAACCTTTTGATATGCTGACCTAGCTGATTTTATGGCTTTGTCCACATCGGCTGGGCTGGCCTCGGCTACCTGCGACAGCTTTTCTTCGGTTGCTGGGTTGATGGTATCAAAATATTTACCACTTTCGGGTTTGACAAAACTGCCATTTATAAAAAGCTCGTACTGTGGCTTTATTTTAGCAATGCTCTTGCTTTCAGGTGCAGGCGCTAAATTTCTTGCACTATCAAATTTAAGCTTGAGCGTATTGTCTTTTTTATCGTCTTTTGCCATTTTATAAAATATTAAAACAATGTTTAAAGTTATTGGCCAACTATATTATTAGTCTATTGAAAAATAGTTTGAACTTTGATAGATGCCTGTTTTCTGTTTCATAATTTGCATTAAGAGATCATTGGCTAGGCTGCTTGCACCGAATCGAAACCATTCATTATTCATCCAGTCTTCGCCCAAAACTTCATTGAGCATCACCAAATAGTGAAGTGCCAATTTAGCTTTGGAGATTCCTCCAGCTGGTTTCATGGCTATTTTTTTTCCCGTTTTATAATAAAAATCACGGATAGCCTCTAGCATCACCAAGGTAACCGGCATCGTAGCCGCTGGTGAGATTTTTCCAGTAGAAGTTTTGATAAAATCAGCACCCGCATACATGGCTATATCGCTGGCTTTCCTTACTCGATCGTAGGTACCTAATTCACCTGTTTCTAGAATCACTTTTAATCGAGCATCACCACAAGTTTCTTTGATCAGAGCTATTTCATCAAAGACAAAATTATATTCTCCTTGCAAAAATTTTCCTCTTGAGATAACCATGTCGATTTCGTCGGCTCCATTTTCTACGGCATATTTTGTATCGTCTATTTTTACCTGAGTGGGTGCTTGTCCACTAGGAAAAGCAGTAGAAACAGAGGCAACTTTGACTCCAGAATCTCCGAGTGCCTTTTTGGCCACTCCCACCATCGATGGATACACACATACCGCAGCGACCGTTGGCAGACCTGGATAGGCTTCATGTAGATGTACTGCCTTGGTACACAATTGTTTGACTTTTCCAACCGTATCTTTTCCCTCCAAGGTAGTCAGATCGATCATATTTAGCGCTAGTAACAAGCCATTCATTTTGGTCTCGTTCTTAATGCTTCTTTTCGTAAATCTCGAAGCTCGTTCTTCAACACCAACTTGATCTACAATCGCAGTATTTGAAAAATCTGGAATTTTTATATTTGGCTTCATCCCAAGTATGATTTTTTCTTATTATAAAACTTAAGTTTTTAATTAAATTTTGGAAATAATTCCCAATGACCTTTCGATCAATCGCTCAACCACTACATTCGTATCTTTAGAAAACTCCTTGATAACCCTATTGGCAATGATGGCATTTAAGCTTAAACAATGATGTCCAAGCAATGCACCCAAACCATATATCACCGAAGTTTCCATTTCAAAATTTGAAATACGAATATCACCTAATCTAAAGCTTGTAAATTTTTCTATAATACCAGGATTTGAAATGGGCAGCCTCAATATTCTTCCTTGTGGCCCATAAAACCCAGGGCATGTGGCTGTTATACCCTTGTGATAATCTTCCTTAAAATGGCTCAATAATTGCTTACTTCCTTCGAAAACATAGGGATTTGTCGTTTCAACACCAAGTGCAGTATGAGTGACAAATGCATCTACTATTGCTTGGTCGCTTGGTTGTGCCTTGTGCTGATAATAATTCAAAACATTGTCCAAACCCAAACCATGGGTCCCTGCGACAAATGAATCAACTGGGATATCAGCTTGTAATGCCCCTGACGTTCCAAATCTAAAAAAGTTAAGCGACTTAAGTTCAGGCTTAACTTCTCTTGTGTCAAAATCAATGTTTACCAAAGCATCCAATTCGTTCAAAGCAATGTCTATATTGTCTGGACCAATACCAGTAGAGACTACGGATAATCTCTTTTGTCCAATATACCCTGTGTGCGTAATGAACTCTCGATGATGAAGCTTGTGTTCAATTTTATCAAAATGATTTGAAACTTTTACAACTCGATCTGGGTCTCCCACCAAAATCACCGTATCTGCAATCTCTTCGGGTCTGACATTTAGGTGATAAATGGCTCCCCTATCGTTTATTATTAATTCTGAAGGTGCTATCATGTCTCTTTTATCTTATTTAATATTTACTATTCAAAGACTTAAACCTTGGCTATTATGTCCCTTTCCATCTTTTCCTAATAGAATTCCCAATTTTTATAGGAAAAATAGCGCAAGAACTTGCTAAGGTAAGGAGTTTTGAAAATTTTCCTAACTTTTTATTCTATTATTATTAAAAAATATACTCTCATAATTATACATTTTTATTGTTAAAATATCAAAATAAAATATATGTACATTAATAAAATGCAATATTTTAATCCAAAGTCAATGCAATTAATTGACTGGTGCACATACCGATACCAAACTGCTGCTTTCTAAATTGACTTTCTCGAAGTTTTGCAGCCATATCTCTTAATTGATTTTTTTAAAAAAGTGGTACCTTTGACGAAATTATAATTAATAGTCAAATGGTATATCTGACAAGAGTTGAAAAATTTAATGCAGCGCACAAATTGTATGTAGAGGAGTGGTCTGAAGAAAAAAATAAAAGCGTTTTTGGCAAATGTGCCAACAAGAATTGGCACGGACATAATTATATTCTTTCCGTTACAGTCAAAGGCAATCCTGACCCAGTGACAGGTTTTCTATTCGATGCTAGGAAGATGAGCGAAATCATGCACGAAGTTATCCTAGACCGTGTAGATCATCTTAATTTGAATATTGACGTAGATTTCATCCCCAAAGGCGTCCAGCCTTCTACCGAGAATCTTGTGATTTTATTTTGGAAACAACTTGAAAATTGCTTTGAAGGGGCTACCTTGCATTGTATAAAATTGTCAGAAACTGACAAAATTTATGCGGAATATTATGGTGAATAATTATAAACTTGAAGGTTAGAGAATTATGAGTTCATTGATGGATGAAAATAAGCTATTGACGCTTACAGAAAATTATTCCAATATTATAAGAGAATTGGGTGAAGATCCAGACAGAGATGGTTTATTAAAAACACCCAGCCGTGCCTCAAAAGCTATGCAATTTCTAACACAGGGATATCGATTAGATCCTGTTGCAATTTTGAATAGTGCCAAATTTAAAGAAGAATACAATGAAATGGTCATCGTCCGTGACATCGAGTTATACTCCATGTGCGAACATCACATGTTGCCATTTTTTGGGAAGGCACATATCGGATATATACCCAAAGGTTATATAGTAGGTCTCAGTAAAATCCCAAGAGTTGTCGATGTTTTTGCAAGACGTCTGCAAGTCCAAGAGAGATTGACCACAGATATTTTGAATTGTATCCATGACACCCTACAACCCCAAGGAGTGGCCGTTGTAATCGAGGCGGCTCACATGTGTATGATGATGAGAGGCGTTCAAAAGCAAAATAGTATGACCACTACGTCTGCGTTCAAGGGTGAGTTTAACAATATTGCGACCAGAACGGAATTTTTAAATCTTATCAAAAACAAATAGCCTTTTGTTAAATTATTTTTAACCCAGAAAATATTATTAACTTTGCCGCGTCAATATTGACAATATTGCCATTTCGTGAATATCATAATTTTTAAATTCGTTGAATAACCAAAAAGCTAGCAATACAGAAACTTTAATCGAAAAAGGTAATTTTTTGATTGCTGAGCCTTTTGCTCAAGATGATATCTTTAAACAATCTATCATTTTAATCGCCGATCATAGCAATCAAGACGGTACCGTAGGATTCATCATCAACAAAAAGCTACAAGACGTCACCATTTCCGATTTGATCAACGATTTGGAAGACGTCAACCTACCAGTTTATATTGGAGGACCTGTGAATACCGACAGTTTGTATTTTATACATAGTATTCAAGATTTTGTCTATGACAGCATACCAATTTTTGGAAAAATCCATTGGGGTGGACGTTTTGAGCAAATAAAAGGATTGGCGAAAGCTGGATATTTGACAGAAGATAATTTCAAATTTTTTGTAGGTTATACGGGATGGACCGCTGGACAGTTGCGCGAGGAAATATCCAATAGATACTGGATTCCATCAGAAATAGACGAAAAACTTATTTTCAACAATCCAAGACCTGTGCATTCAAGCTGGTCCCATGCCCTCAAACAAAAGGGAGAGACATTCGCCATCCTTTCTGAGATACCTAAATTTTACCACCAGAATTAAAACCATCAATTGTTTTTATGATTGTTTTGACCAATATATACTTACAGTATAGCGAAAGAATTTTATTCGATGACATCAATGTTACCATCAAATCCAACGAGAAAATAGGTCTCGTAGGAAGAAATGGTGCTGGAAAGTCCACCTTGCTTAAAATCATCGCAGAAGAAATGAAACCCGATAGCGGTAGCATTTCCAAGCCAAAAACGGCTTCTATCTCTTATTTGCACCAAGATATCGACCTTCAAATTGGAAAAACTGTTTTGGATGAGGCTTTATCCGCTTTTGATGAAATTAATAACCTCGAAGCTCAACTAGAAGAATTAACCAACGAATTGACCGAAAGGGACGATTACGAATCTGAAGCTTACGAAGATATACTGCATCAGATAGATTTTATCAATGAAAAACTGCATACTGCTGGGGGCCCAAATATGGAAGCCCAAGCCGAGCGGGTCCTAAAGGGACTCGGATTTAAGCAGACCGATTTTTCAAGGATGACAGATGAATTCAGTGGTGGCTGGAGGATGCGTATCGAATTGGCAAAAATGCTCCTCAAAAAGCCCGATTACTTGCTGCTCGATGAGCCTACCAATCACTTGGATATTGAGTCCATCATTTGGCTCGAAGGAGTCCTAGAGAACTACCATGGCACCGTAATTTTGATTTCGCACGATAAGGTTTTCCTCGACAAAATAACCAAAAGGACCATCGAAGTAGAACTGGGCAACGTGTACGACTACAAAGCGAACTACTCTAAATATGTAGAGCTAAGAAGTGAAAGAAGGGAGAAATTGGAAGCCGCTTACGAAAACCAACAGCGTTGGATTGCCGATAAAGAAAGAACCATCAGTCGATTCATGGCCAAAGCCAACAAAACAAAAATGGCTCAGTCCATGGCGAAAATGTTGGATAAAGTAGAGCGAATCGAATTGGATGATCCAGATACTGCAGCCATGAAAATTCACTTTCCCGCCGCCCCAAGAAGTGGTGAAGTGGTATCTAAAAGCGAGAATCTTTACAAGTCTTATGGCAATATTGACGTATTAAAAAACATCAACCAAGAGATCATTCGTGGAGAGAAAATAGCCTTCGTCGGGCAGAATGGACAGGGTAAATCCACCTTGGCAAAAATCATAGTGGATGTCGAAAAAGCCACCAAGGGTACACATAGCCTTGGCAGTTCAGTCCATATAGCCTATTACGCACAAAATCAAGCGGAAGTACTCAATCCAAAAATCACCTTATTGGAAACCATGGAGCTGCACAGCCCTCCAGAAATGAGGACCAAATTGAGAAATATCCTTGGATCCTTTTTATTTTCTGGTGAAGATGTAGATAAAAAAGTGAGTGTCCTAAGTGGAGGTGAAAGAGCAAGATTGGCTATGGCTTGTTTGCTGCTGCGACCAATTAATTTTCTAGTATTGGATGAACCCACCAATCACTTGGACATGATTTCCAAAGAAGTCTTAAAAAAGGCCTTGTTGAGATATGACGGTACCTTGCTTGTGGTTTCACACGATAGAGATTTCCTCAAGGGCATGACTGAAAAGGTAGTTGAATTCAAAAACAACAACGTCAAAGAATATCTAGGAGATATTGATTATTTCCTTGAAAAAAGAAAAATTGAGGACATGAGAACTTTAGAATTGGGCAACCAAAAAGCCAATTCTTCCAAGACTCCCGAAAAGTCGCAGGACAATATGTCCACAGAAGAATTGAGGAATGCCCAAAAACTCGTAGCTCAAATTGAAAAAAAAATCACCAAAAAAGAAGAAGAATTGGCTATCTTGGAAGCTCAAATGGCTGATTCGGCTTTTTATAATAGAAGTGATGCCAATACCATCGTTGAAAAGCATAAGTCACTAAAATCCGAAATCAATCAACTCACCGAAGAATGGGAGTTGCAAATGTCTCAAACTATCTAAAAGCTTAAACGTTAAAAAAATTTATGACACAGGAGATATTAGGTCAGAAAGAACTTGATTTTTTACAAAAATATTTGGACAATCATTCGCCTACGGGATTCGAGGCTGAAGGACAAAAATTGTGGGTAGATTATATCAGACCATTTGTGGACACTTGGGAATTGGACGATTATGGCACCGCTTTTGGCATCGTCAATCCGGGTAAAGATTTCAAAGTAGTCGTAGAAGGTCACGCAGATGAAATCAGTTGGTTTGTCAATTATATCGGCGACGACGGATATATCCAAGTCATAAGAAACGGTGGATCTGACCATATCATCGCACCATCGATGAGAGTCGTCCTCCATGGAAAAAATGGCTTAGTTCCTGGCGTTTTTGGCTGGCCTGCCATCCATACAAGAATCGGTAAAGACGAAAATCTCGCCCCAACCATAGAAAATATATTCATAGACCTAGGTGTTTCTTCCAAGGATGAAGTGCTTGCTTTGGGCATTGAAATTGGCACCGTAGTGACCTATACAGATGGATTTATGAGGATCGGTGAAAACTATATCGCTGGTAGAGCATTGGACAATCGTATCGGCGGATTCTGTATCGCTCAGGTAGCTCGCTTGCTAAAAGAAAACCATATAAATCTTCCATTTTCTCTATATTTCGTGAATGCGGTCCAAGAAGAAATAGGTCTCCGTGGCGCTGAGATGATAGCTCATCGCATCAAACCCAATGCTGCCATCATCACCGATGTAACCCATGACACCCGTTCACCACTGATGAATCCAAAAGCCAAAGGAGATATCAAATGCGGATTAGGACCAACGATTACTACCGCGCCTGCAGTTCATCGAATATTGTACAATCTCCTAGACAAAACGGCTCAAGAAAATTCCATTCCTTTACAAAAAGAAGCTTCTTCTCGATCTACGGGTACAGATACCGATGCTTTTGCTTATTCGAATGAAGGGGTTCCTTCTGCGCTTATTTCACTACCTTTGAAGTATATGCACACAACGGTAGAAATGGCGCATATCAAGGACATAGAAAATTTGATTAAACTAATTTATTATGCTGTACAAAAAATCGAATACAAGCATAATTTTAAATATTTTTAAAAAATATCCACTAGCCTTTTTTCATTTCCTCGGTGAAAAAAAAATTTGGATTGCCCTTGCTGCAGTCTGTCTCAGCTTAGAAGCCCAAATAATTGCCATCGGAAAGATTAGGTGGGAAATCGACATCCTAGCACTTTTCTTATGCACGCATGGTCTTTATTGGATCCACCAATCCACCTTTAAACCTGGAAAATTTACATGGCGCGCGCTTTTCAAATTGCGTTACCTACCACTGTTTTTAGGCATTGTTTTATTTTGCATTAGCCTGAATATCGAATTACTTCGAATAATTTGGCCCATTATCATCATTTTTATTTATTATTTCATTTTAAAAAAGCTCCCCAATCACATAGCCTACTGCCTAAAACCCTTCGTTCTAGCCGCAGCATGGATTTATATCCCTCAATTTTGGCTACTGCAACGATGGTCGCTTCTGCCAGAAATGTACTCACCAATTTGGATTTCCAACTTCCTGTGGATGAGCGGATTATGCATCCTTTTTGAATACAAAGATTACCACTTTGACGGCAAAACCAACCCGTACAATCTTTACGCCCTTTTCAATCCCAAGGTAATCACTGGATTATTAGCCTTTTTATATCTAGCATCATTTTTACTGGTCATTTTTTTTCAGCCATTTTCTTGGCCTTTTATCATAAGTTTAAGCCTTTTTTATTTTCTCTTATTCGGTTTTCAGTCATTCAGAACTAGCGATTTTGATTATGATTTCTTTTATGTGCTGGGCGATGGATTTATCTTCATTCACGCATTTATTTTTATTTTATTCTTCAATTCCTGAATAAAATACGTATTTTTGGTATAATTATATCATAAAAACAAAATCACCAATGAAACAAACATTTACCCTAACATTGCTATTGTGCATATGCATTTCGCTGACTGCACAAAATGTCCTCTTTCGCGACAACCACATCACATCGGTCTATATCCAAATGCCCGCCGATTCTGTAACCAAGATGATCGATCAGAAAATCAAGGACAGATATCTTCGTGCCAAATTCATTTGCACGGGAGACACCATTAACGACACCATCGCAACTGTCGGGATTAGACTCAGCGGTAATACCTCGCTCAATTCTTTCAAAAAAACTTTCAAAATCAGCTTTAACGAATTCACACAAGGGGGTCGATACCGTGGATTGCGAAAATTAATCCTCCGAGGGCAAGCCGTCGATCCAACCATGATTCGAGAAGCGCTTTATTACACCGTTTGGAATAAATTCAAACTGCCTAAAAGACGCGTTGGATTCGCCAAACTCTATATCAATGGAGAGTATAGAGGCCTCTATACGAATATCGAAGACATGGATAAAGAATGGATCCAACAGAACTATGCAGTGGATAGCGGCAATCTATACAAATGCACTTGGCCCGCAGATTTGGCTTATATTGGACCCGATCAGCAGCAGTATAAGGACATATATCACGACGCAGAAACACGTGCATATGAACTCAAAACCAACGAATCTGCTGACAACTATTCGGATCTCGTGACGCTAATCACCAAATTAAATTTGCCCAACAATGCCAATTTTGAATCAGAAATTCGCTCTATCCTCAATGTCGAAGGAGTCCTCAAAGCTTTTGCCATGGACGTCTGCTTTGGCAATTGGGATGACTATTTTTACCTGAAAAACAATTATTTTCTTTATTTCAATCCTACAACCCAAAAATTTGATTTCATAGTCTATGACACGGACAATTCTGCCGGCATCAACTGGATTACTGGGGAAGATTGGGGCACACGCAATGCCCTCACTTGGTACAACACCGCCGAAGCTAGGCCGCTGGCCACCAAACTCCTAGCCGTTCCCAAGTTTCGAAGGCTTTTCGTCGATTACTTGGATACTATCAACAAAAAATACACCAATCCTGATTCCATCAACAAGATCATCGATAAGTACAAGACCCTTATCACGCCTGCCGCGTTTCTCGACACCTACAAACAGCTGGATTGGGGCTATACCAATCAGTCATTTATCAGCTCATTTGATCAGCCCCTAGATAGTCATACTCCATACGGGCTAAAGCCCTTTTTCGCCACGCGCAAGACAACTTTGTACAGCCAGATTGGTCAGATTTTATCCACACCTACATACAGCACGCTGCCCTTTGAGACCATTTTGTTCCCCAACCCGAGCAGCCACGAAATACACCTGAACACGTCCACCGCCCTCACGAAAAACCTTATTTATCGCATCTATGATAACCAAGGCAGATTGGTCGACCAAGGCATTTTTACCGCGCCAAATGACGATTTCACCATTCCAACCTACCCATTTTCCAAGGGCCATTACTTCTTACAATTGATTTACGACCAAGGGATCGGTATCCTACCTTTCCAAAAATTATAAGTAAATGTTTGGGGCGTCTCCCTCTCTCTGCATAAAGCCGTGAGAGGGTCGCGGCCTACACGGGTTCCGTCTCGACTCATACTTCTTCGAGACTCTCGTCGCATAAACCGATGGTTTGCTCCGAGACCGTTACGGTCGCTGACGCGCTGGGATTTTGGTTCAGTTGATGATTTTTAAGGAACTTCTAGACCTTTAAAAATCAAAGGAAATAGTTGTGGGTATGTATGAGGAGCAAAGATTTCGTGGATTTAAATATGGCCAATCTTAATTTTTCTCCAGAACACAACGAAGTTTGGAAATAAACCTTTATTTTTGATGTATAAAAAATTATAAGTCATGGATATGACAGCCGAGCTAAAAAAGAGTTTAATTTCCAGAATAAAAGACTCTGAAGATTTGAACTTTCTAAATGCACTTCAAACTATTTTTGATTCGTCAGATCAAGCTTTATATCAACTATCCTCTGACCAACAATCATGTATCGAAAAAGGTCGAAGCGAAAATAAAGTTGGTAAGTTCCACACAAATGATGAAGTAATTTCGGAAATGCGAAAATGGTTAAAAAAGAAATAATTTGGTCTGAAATAGCAAAACTTCAATTTGCAAATATTTTGGAATATTATGTTGAAAGAAATGGTAATGCAAAATACAGCTTAAAACTAATTGACGAAGTAGAGAATTTATTAAACACACTTTCAAAATCTGAACTAATCGGAAGATTAACCTCCAATAAGTTTACACGTATAATTCCCATGAAAGTCTATCTTTTATTCTACGAAATAAATGGGAATAGAATTGAGATTGTATCATTTTGGGATAATCGCCAGGATATTAAACGTAGAAAAATAAAATAATCATATTTGCTAACGGGGGTTTTCAAGAAGTAGGCACATAAATTACATTTAGGTTTGTAAGGTTGGCAAAGATTTCGTAGATTTAAATGTGGACGGACTTAATTTTTCTTCAGAACACAACGAAGTTTGGAAATAAACCTTTATTTTGATGTATAAAAAATTATAAGTCATGGATATGACAGCCTAAAATCAAATCAAAAAACAATACTTTTTTGTGCCGACCGTAATAACAAACCCAAGCTCCATAATCTCACCCCTGATTTAGCTCGTTTTGGAGTTTTTTCACTTCATTTTGAAGGTTTGTTACTCGATCCAGTAGGTGAGTTATTGCTTCGAGCCCTTCCATATTGATGTCGAGGTCATAATGCAGATGTATGTACTTCTGAAGGTCGCCCAGTTGCTCGTAACTTATAAAATATTCTTCTTGGGATTTTGACAGTTCAAGTAGGCCGTGCTTATCTAGCTTGAGAACAAAGTCGGTTTCAATTTTATAATAAATGCAACATTGCTCGATTGATATAACTGTTGAATTCTCCATAATTATCCTTTTTGGCGCTCTTTTGCAAGCTCTTTAAATAATTCTTTTTCCTTGTCCGACAAATTTTTTGGAATATTCACTTGAAAAGTGATGTAAAGGTCCCCGAATTTTCCATCTTCCTTATATACAGGAAAACCCTTGCCTTTAAGCCGTACTTTGCTTCCTGCTTGCGTTTCGGGGGCTATTTTTACTTTTACCTTACCTGCTAAAGTATCGATAATTTCATCGCCTCCGAGCACTGCAGTGTACAGCTCCAACGGAAAATCGAGGTAGAGGTCATTGCCTTTGCGAACAAAGGCAGTATCATTTTTTATGGTAAAAGTGATGTACAAATCTCCATTGGGCCCACCATTGACACCCGTAGCACCGTAGCCAGTAATTTTTATTTCTTGACCATTCTCAATGCCCGCCTGAACAGTAATGCGTATATTTTTGCCATTGACTGCAAAGGTTTGTTGATGGGTTTTGTAGGCCTCAGATAAATTCAATTCAAAGGTTGCTCGATAATCTTGCCCTTTAAATTGTGCTTGCCGCCTACCACTACCAGCAGCTCCACGATTTCCGAACATCGAAGCGAAGAAATCAGAAAAATCTCCCTCATCATCTCCTCCACTATAGGTATATGATCCTTGCCCTCCACCATTGAAAGCTCCTCTACTACCTCCAGCAGATTGTTGTTGCCTACGGGCTTCTTCAAACTGTTCGGCGTGTTTCCAATCAGAGCCATATTGGTCGTATTTTTTCCTTTTTTCGGGATCGCTCAATACTTCATTGGCCTCATTCAGTTGTTGAAAAAGCTTTACAGCCTCGGCGTTGTTGGGATTCAAATCTGGGTGATACTTACGTGCCAACTTCCGATAGGCTGTTTTTATCTCTTCCGCCGAAGCATCTTTTGAAATTCCTAAGGTTTTATAATAGTCAATATAGTCCATACTTCAAAATTATGTAACATTAACCTCTTTGTCAATAAATCTGCTACATATTTTTGGTCTTTTGATTTTCCTATGTTGTTTAGCAATTTTTTTATTCATAACCTTTCATTTGCGGAAAGCTACGTCCTCATTGACTTTGCAAACTTTTTAACACAATAAATGTCTATTAGCCCTAATTAATTGAAAACATTGAGTTTCGATATTATATTTGCAAGAGATGGGAATAATAAACCAACCACGATTGGAACCCAGAGATCAGGAACACCAAGTTTTACAATTCAAAAAAAAATGACAAAATCTAAACTTCATAAAATTTTGACTTATTGTATCGCGACTGTATGGATCGCTAACGGTCTTTTTTGCAAAGTTTTAAATTTTGTTCCCAGGCATGAGCAAATTGTGGCTAGGATATTAGGCGGCGACCACTCTAGACAATTGACGGTGCTTATCGGATTATCAGAAATCATCATGGCTGCTTGGATTCTAAGTGGATATAAAACAAAATTAAACGCAATCGTACAAATTGGCGTTGTACTGATGATGAACACCCTTGAATTTATCCTAGTTCCAGATTTGTTGCTTTGGGGAAAGATTAATTCGATTTTTGCACTTTTATTCATTTTAGTAGTTTACTTCAACGAATTTTATCTCAATAAAAAATAACTCAAATAACTCGATGCTATCATTTTTAAAAGATCATCCATTTGCTGTAGAAGCTTTTTTTGAAAGTTCCTTGGTTTTAACTTTTGCGGTACCTAAAGAGCAATTAAAGGATTACATACCCGATTGTTTACAGCTTGATACATTTCAAGATAAATGGGCATTTGTAGCTATTGCCATGGTACAAACTAAGAATTTACGACCAAAAGGTTTTCCAAAATTTATGGGAAATGATTTTTTTCTTATAGGTTATCGCATTTTTGTTCGCTACACCAACAGAGCTGGCAAAAGTTTACGCGGACTTTATATTCTCAAATCTGAAACGGACAAAATAAAAATGGAATTTTGGGGAAATATATTTACTCATTATAACTATTCCACAACCGAAATAAAACAAATTGAGAATCAATATTCAACTGAAATTTTCTCTGAAAAATCAAAGTTTAAAATCATATTTGACAAGGCTGAAGCCCAAATTTCCCTACCCGAAGATTCTCCATTCACAGACTGGAAAGAAGCAAGAAGATTTGCAGGCCCCTTGCCCTTTACATTTACATTTAATGCTAAAAAAAATGTAGTTTTAATCATCGAAGGAGTAAGACAAAACTGGACTCCAACTCCAGTAAAAATCATTGATTATCATTTCGACTTTTTAGAAGGGTTAAAACTTAAAGAGCCTATTTTAGCCAATGCATTCATCATAAAAAATGTACCTTATTATTGGAAAAAAGGCAAAATAGAACCATGGAAATAAAACGAAAAAATTTTCAAGGGGTATTAAATATTTTAAGTTTTAACAGGCACTTTTATTGGTTTGGATTCATCACATTAGCTCTGATTATCTCCAGTAAATTTATAATGGATTGGCCAAACAATTTGTATTGGATTGTTATTCTGGCATTCGTCTATGGCTTAACGATGCCATTAATAGTTTCCGCTTATGTGTACGATTTCTCTGGCTTCTATAATTTTGATTGGTTAAGAAAAATGAATATAGTGGACACAAAGGGAAATTTAAATTTAAATATTAACGCTGGATTCGACGAAACAAGTTATATTCTTAACAGCATTTTGCCACATTCGAATCTTCAAGTGTTCGACTTTTATGACGCCAAGCGTCATACGGAACCAGCAATAATCCGAGCGAGAAATGTAAGTTTT
Source organism: Saprospiraceae bacterium (assembly GCA_016720635.1). Taxonomy (GTDB): domain Bacteria; phylum Bacteroidota; class Bacteroidia; order Chitinophagales; family Saprospiraceae; genus JADKKF01. The sequence continues at coordinate 567,565 of JADKKF010000002.1, read as the reverse complement.
GTTTATCCAAATACACAACAAATCAATTCAAATTCTTTTCCAATAAATGATAGTTCGGTTGATAATATTTTTTTGATCTCAGCAGTTCACGAAATCCGCAATTATGATGAAAAAGTACAGTTCTTAAATGAATGTCGGAGAGTTTGTAAGCCACACGGCCAGGTCATCATGGTTGAACATTTACGTGACTTGCCAAACTTTTTAGCTTTCACCATAGGATTTACACACTTTTTCTCCAAAGATACTTGGGCAAAGGCATTTGAAGATGCTGGATTTATTTCATTCAAGGAAAAAAAGTTTACTCCATTTATGTCAATATTTATTTGCAACTAATAATGGAAATTCACTTTAAAGTAATTGGTGTATTATTAATCCTGTTGTCAGTTGTTCACGTTTTCTTTCCTAGGTATTTTAAGTGGGATTTAGAGCTTAAATCGTTAAGTTTAATCAATCGGCAATTGATGACAATGCATACGTTTTTTATTGCTTTGGCCATATTTCTAATGGGTTTGCTTTGCCTAACGTCTTCAACCGAATTGATTGAAACCAATCTTGGCAACAAAATATCTCTTGGACTTGGTATATTTTGGAGTATTAGGCTTTTCATGCAGTTTTTTGGTTATTCGACAGGCCTGTGGAAGGGCAAGACCTTTGAAACTATAATACATATAATATTTTCGCTCTTTTGGGCATATTTAAGCATCGTATTTTTGGCAACATATTTCTATTAAGAAGAATATTTTAGCACAAAAATTAAAAAGCTATTCTTTAGAAGCCCCCTCAACAAAAAAGGCTCCTTGCAAAATGCAAGAAGCCCTTTATATTGACAATAATTTACTTTATTAATCCCTACTGGCTGCTAAGAATTTTAGCACCAAGAATACCACACTGACCAAAGCGGCCAACGCTGCTGCAACATAGGTCATGGCAGCCCACCACAAGGCATCTTTTGCACCTGCTTGTTCTGCTCCACGGGCAAAGCCACTCTCATCCAAATAAGCCATCGCCCTATTACTCGCATCAAATTCAACTGGAAGTGTAATCAAACTAAATGCAAGGGTTACCATAAAAGCTGCAATCGTCACCAACAATATAGTTGGATTCGAACTCGTCCCAAAAGCACCCAGTGCTATCATGAACAACCATTGTTGCATTCCAGCCGCAATATTCACTACTGGTACAATTTTTTGATCGCATTTGAAGCCAAGCATAAGAAGTGGCATGTTGTACTGCGTGTCCACATTCATGGGCAGCTACAGCAGCTGCAGCCACTGAATTTGAGGCAAAAACACCTTCACTTAAATTTACGGTTTTATTAGCAGGATTATAGTGATCTGTAAGCATACCAGATACTGGTACTACTTGTACATCATGGATTCCATAATGTCTTAACATAGCCTTGGCCACATCACCTCCTGTCATGCCATTGCTAAGAGGAATTTGGCTATAATGATTGAATTTACTTTTCAATCGCGCACTCACCAACATCCCTATCCCAGACATCACCGCGGTCAAAATCATATAAATCATATAATCTCCCATAATTCTAATTTTTTCGTTGTTTTATATTAAGTTAAAAAATCAAATCCCGTATATGGCCTCAGTGCTTCAGGAATCCGTATTCCTTCAGGAGTCTGATGATTCTCAAGGATCGAAGCCATGATTCTTGCCAAAGCCAACGCACTTCCATTCAATGTATGTGCCAATCTTGACTTACCCGTTTCGTCCTTATATCTCAATTTCATCCTATTGGATTGAAACGTTTCAAAATTAGAAACCGAACTTACCTCGAGCCAACGCTCTTGGGCTGCAGACCACACTTCAAAATCAAAAGTTAAAGCCGATGCGAAACTCATATCACCCCCACACAAACGTAAAATCCTGTACGGTAGTTCCAATTTATCCAATAATGAAGAAACATGAGCCAACATTTCATCCAAAATCCTGTATGAATGAGCTGGATGTGCTATTTGGACTATTTCTACTTTATCGAATTGGTGTACCCTATTAAGACCTTTCACATGAGCTCCATAAGACCCAGCTTCACGTCTGAAACAAGGTGTATATCCTGTCATTTTTACTGGAAAATCTTTTTCCTCCATTAGGACGTCTCTATAAATATTGGTCACAGGAACTTCAGCCGTCGGAATCAAATACAAATCATCCTTTTCACAATAATACATCTGTCCTTCCTTATCGGGCAATTGTCCAGTGGCCAACGCCGTACTTTCATTCACCAATAATGGTGGGATGATCTCCTCATAGCCCGCTTTGATGGCTTCTTCTAGGAAAAACTGAATCAGAGCGCGTTGTAGTTTGGCCCCTTTGCCGCGATACAATGGAAAACCTGCACCCGTGATCTTTACACCTAATTTTAAGTCAAAAACTTGATACTTATCGGCCAACTCCCAATGTGGCAATGCATTCTCGGGCAATTGCGGCATGGGCTTGTCCCAAGCTTTAAATACCTCATTGTCCTCTGGTATTTTACCCGAAGGTACTGAGCTGTGTGGAAGATTCGGTACGGCATAGAGCTTGTCTTCCAACATATTTTTTATACTATGGAGTTCCGTTTCAAGTTCTTTGGTAATTTCTTTGAGCTCGGCAACTTTAATTTTGTTGTGATTAGCCTCCTCCGTTTGACCACTCTTGTATAGATCTCCAATAATTTTGGCCAAATTGTTAGATTCCGCCAGTTTTTCGTCTAGTTTTGACTGTACGGATTTCCTCTGATCGTCTAAGTTTATTATCTCATTGATAGAATCTAAAATTCCTTGGCTGACATTTTTTTTTGTTAATCCCGTCAGCACTCTTTCCTTCTCGTTCCTTAAGATGGCTATTTCAAGCATAGTTGTATGTTTATTAAAATAATTTCTAATTTTTTTGCAAATATAGTGTGACATTCAAGAATAAGTTTTATTTTTGTGATGTTAATGATTCAGTCCGCGCAAAATCTTCTCAACCTCTACTTAATATCTTGACGTTGTTTTAATAAAGATTTTACAACTCAACCATTCTAATTATTCATTTCTTTTATTCAAAGCACTAGGCAGACTTGTCTATTTTTTTTAAAAACAAATTATCATATGTTTGACATTCTTCAATTGAATGACATGTTACTTCAAGAATTGCGTGAAGTAGCAGAAAAACTTGACATCAAAGGGTACAAAAAGTTACCAAAACAAGAATTAATTTACAAAATTTTGGATGAGCAGGCCCTTTCAAAACAAAAAGAGCCACTCTTGGAAAACACTATTGATCGTTCTCTTAAAAAACACAGCGATAAACTAGACCGTGCGGTCATCATAGACTCCCCAGCTAGTAGTGATGAGCCCGCTTCTACCGACTCTAAACCCAAAAGGAATAGAACTCCAGCCAAGGCAGCCCCACAGTTGATAGCCAAAGTTTCAGAGAAAAATCCAAATGCCGTTGAATTCGCAGTACCAAAAGCAACCTCAACCCCGACTCCTACGATTGACGATGAACAAGAGCGATTGAGAAAAGAAAGAGAAGAAAAATACTATCAAAAAAAGAAAGAAAGAGAAGCCGCGGATAATACACCCACTGCACCTCAAATCGCCAAAGAAAACGATCAGCAAAAAAGCAACGCTGCTCAACCTAATCAAACAAATCAGCAAAATAAAAAACCCATTCACCCAAGACAAAATCCAAACCAAAACCCCAATCAGAACCCTAATCCAAATCAAAATCAACAAAATAAAACCTCAAACGACCAAAGACCCAACCCACAAAATAATAATTTCAAAAAATCGCATAATCAAAATGAGCCCCGTACGGAGGAAACAGCTCAATTAGAGCCGAGAGAACGGCCTGTCCACCAAAACCAACAGCACCAACAACAAGCTCCCGCCTTGCCAGCATTCAATGTTGATTTAGATGGTATGGTAGAAGGCGAAGGCATCATAGAAATGATGCAAGAGGGATATGGATTTTTGAGATCTTCTGATTACAACTATTTGTCCTCACCAGATGATATCTATGTATCGCCTTCACAGGTAAAATTATTTGGCTTGAAAACTGGAGATACAGTTCTCGGTGCCATTCGACCACCCAAAGAAGGAGAAAAGTATTTCGCACTTTTGAGAGTGTCTAAAATAAATGGTTTTAGCCCAGAAGATATCAGGGAGCGTGTTCCTTTTGACTATTTGACTCCGTTATTTCCTACCGAAAAATTCAATTTATTGACTTCAAAGGCAGGTAGGGATTTTAGCAGCCGTACCATAGAATTGTTTACTCCCATCGGGAAGGGACAAAGGGGACTTATCGTGGCTCAACCTAAGACAGGAAAGACTTTCTTATTAAAAGATATAGCCAACGCCATCGCAGCCAATCACCCAGAATGTTACCTAATAGTCCTTCTAATCGACGAAAGGCCAGAAGAGGTAACGGATATGAAGCGTAGCGTAAAGGCTGAAGTCGTAGCCTCAACTTTCGACGAACCAGCAGAAAATCACGTAAGAGTGGCTGGAATAGTCCTTGAAAAAGCAAAGAGGCTCGTAGAATGTGGTCATGATGTAGTGATCCTCCTAGATTCCATCACGAGACTAGCAAGAGCTTACAATACGGTATCGCCATCCAGCGGAAAAGTATTGTCTGGAGGTGTGGAGGCCAATGCCCTACACAAACCAAAGAAATTCTTCGGTGCTGCACGTAAAATAGAAAACGGAGGCTCATTGACCATTTTGGCGACAGCTTTGATAGATACTGGATCTAAAATGGATGGCGTTATCTTCGAAGAATTCAAGGGTACTGGTAATATGGAACTTCAATTGGATAGAAGCTTGGCCAATAAGCGATTGTACCCAGCCATTGACTTGACCAAATCAAGTACACGACGCGATGAATTGTTGATGGACAAGGAAACATTGCAAAGAATGTTCATCTTGAGAAACCATCTTTCTGATATGACACCAGTAGAAGCCATGGAATTCATTCGCAAGCACATGATACATACACAGACGAACGAAGAGTTTTTAATGTCCATGAATGGATAATTTTATGAAATAAATTGGATAATTAAATATTTCCATGTACCTTTGCAGTCCGCTACGAAAAGCAGCATTGAAATATATTAAAAAGTTTGGAAAATGAAAAGAACATACCAACCATCTAGAAGAAAAAGAGCCAATAAGCACGGCTTTCGCCAGAGAATGAGCACTAAGAATGGTAGAAAGATATTAAACTCTCGTAGAGCTCAAGGCAGACACAAAGTCTCTGTTAGCGACGAAAGAGGAGCGAAATAAGTATAAATTATTTGCTTCAATATGATAAGGAATAATGAAAAATTTCATTATTCCTTATTTTGTTTATATTTGATCTATCTTTTTTATAATGTGCCATGTTATCGAAAATTGGATTTCAGCTTGGTAAATCTGCCAGACTTTCAAATAAAAAAGTTATTTCTGATATATTCAAAATGGAAATTCTCTTTTTTCCTATCCCATAAAACTGCTCTTTGTCCCTTCGGATCCAACCCCACAGCTCCAAGATCATTGGAATATTCAAGTAGCATTTTCTGTTTCCAAAAAAAATTTTAAATCTAGCGTCGATAGAAATAAAATTAAGAGACTTTGCAGAGAAGCCTATAGGATTCAATCGAGAGCTATTTTTGATCCTGCGGATAGTTTAAATTTCAGAATAACTTTTATCTATATTGGCAAACAAATAGAACCCCTTTCGACAATAGAAAAGGCATTTAAAAAACTATTATTTCAAATCAAGGAAGCAGAATCCAAATAGTTGAGTAATTTTAAGGCGCGTTAATTTTTAAAAAAATGAATCTTCCAAAAATTTTATTTTATACATTCTTATTCATTTGTTCTGCTTTTATTGGTTGCAATAGCAAAAAGCAACAAACACAAACGAATAAATATTCTATCCCTGAACTCAATATAGCTACCAGCGAGATTGACCAAAATCCGAAGGATCCAAATCGCTGGATAAATCGAGCTGTGATTTTCAGTAAAAATAATATGTACAATGAATCAGTAGCTGACATAGCGACTGCGATGAAAATCGATTCTATGAATGTCGATTATCACCACCTTTTGGCAGATGTTTATCTAAAAATGGCCAATTCAGTCTTGCGTTAATCACAGTAGAAAGAGCTGAAAAACTTGAACCCACCAACGTTAAAAACTTAATCAAAACAGCTCGAGTTTACATCATTTTAAAACAGTACGACAGAGGTCTAAATGCTTTGAATGAGGCCATCAGAATAGATCCTTTGAATGCAGAAGCTTTTCAATACATTGGTATTTCATTTAAAGAGATGGGGGACACCACAAGGGCTATAAACGCGTTTCAGACGGCAACAGAAAATGACCACGAAATGATAGACGCTTGGCTAAATCTTGGCCAACTTTATCACGCCAAAAAAAATCCACTGGCGGCACGTTACTTTGACAATGCACTTGCCATCAAACCCAACGACCCTATTGTCATGCATATGAAAGCCGATTATCTATATCAAACAAATAAAATCCAAGAATCCATCGGGCTTTACAAATCCATTATCGAAAATCATAGAGAATATAATGAGGCTTATTATAACCTTGGTACCATCTATTATAATCTTGATAGTCTAGATCTCGCCCTAAAGCATTTTAAACTATTGACTACCCAAGATCCACTTAGCTATCAAGGAGTTTATATGCAAGGCGTGGTTTATGAAGCGATGGGAGACCTTCAAGCAGCATATGATCAATATCTAAAATCCACCAAAATGGTCATTGGATACGAAGATGGAGAAAAAGCAACGAAAAGATTAAAGGCCAAGTTAAATATTAAATGATGAAGCCAATTTCAATTTTTTGCATTTTGATATTGGCTTTGGGTTATCAATCTTTGTTAGCGCAAAGCTTGAGCATTCCCTTGGATTCTGACCCTAATAGGAGCGCAACCTACCATGAATCCATTCGATTCTATCAAAATTTACGAAAAAAATATCCATCTTATGTGACGATTGAAACCTTTGGCAACACCGATATTGGGATACCACTACATATCGTGACAATTTCAAAAAGAGGTAAGGATAAAGGGAAATTGGTTACCCTTATCAACAATGCCATCCACCCTGGTGAGCCCGATGGCGTCGATGCGACGATGATATTTGCAAGAGAACTCCTAGCAGATAAAACCAAAATCTCACTATTGGATCATCAAACCATCGTGATTATTCCATTTTTTAATATCGATGGGGCTTTTAATAGAAATTCATTTTCTAGAGCCAATCAAAATGGACCTAAAGAATATGGATTCAGGGGCAATGCTAAAAACCTTGACCTCAATAGGGACTTCATCAAAATGGATAGCGAAAATACCAAGTCTCTAGTTCAAATCATCAGAAGATTGGATCCTCAAGTGTTTGTTGACAATCATGTTTCAGATGGGGCAGACTACCCATACACCATGACCCTGCTCTGTACGATGTACGAAAATTTAGGGGCTGATTTGGGTGATTTTTTAAAAAATCATTATGCCCAAGATTTGTTCAAAAGAATGAAAGCGCTAGATGACCCCATGGTTCCGTATGTCATGAGCAATGACAATCCCTTCACGGGTATTTATGGATTTTATGATACACCTAGATATTCTTCGGGTTATACTTCCTTGTTTAGAGCCCTAGGGTTGGTTCCCGAGACGCATATGCTCAAGCCTTTCAAACAACGTGTTTTGAGCAATCTGAATCTCCTCAATGTCATTCTCCAAACCAATCATAGCTATCGAGACCAAATCCAAAATACTCAAAAAATGCAGTTAGAAAAAGATTTAACTTCTGACTCCCTCACTCTATGGTGGAAAATGGACAAATCCAAGTCCGATAGCCTTCTTTTCAAGGGATATTTACCCAAATATAAGCAAAGCGACGTACACTTGGGCCAACGTTTATATTACGATAAAAGCGAAACTAAAACAGCAAATATCCCATTTTTCGATTTTTATGAATCGAGTTTGAAATGTAAAGTTCCACGGTTTTATGTGATTCCTCAAGCCTATAGTGAAGTAATCCAGCGATTAAAAATGAATGGTGTAACCTTGAATAGACTGACAAAAGATACACTAATCAATGTCCAAATGTCCAAAATTAATACGTATCAGACGGTTAAAGAACCCTATGAGGGTCATTATCTACACTACGACATAAATACGACTGATTTTATTACTGCGCAAAAATTTTATAAGGGAGATTATTTCGTACCGACGCGCCAAAAGGCCATAAAATACATTGTTCAAGGGCTTGAACCAAGATCGGGTGATTCCTTTTTTGCATGGAATTTTTTTGATGGGATTTTAATGAGAAAAGAATACTATTCTGATTATGTCTTCGAAGATACTGCCTCTGAGATTTTGAAAAATAATCCTACCATCAAAACAAATTTGGACAATAAAATAAAAGCAGATTCAGTCTTTGCCAAAGACTTTGGCGCACAATTGAGATTCGTTTATGAAAATTCAAAATATAGCGAGACGACTTACAAACTTTACCCTGTTGGGAGGATTATGTAAACCTTGTGTGTCCTAGTTTGTTTAATAAAAGATTAAACAACATAAACAAATTGTCCATTTATTCGATAGCTGACCTAGAAAAAGTATCTGGTATCAAGGCCCATACATTGCGTATTTGGGAGAAGAGGTACAACTTGCTCAATCCTGAGCGAACTCAATCCAACATTAGATTTTATAGAGATGAAGATCTAAAAAAAATCCTAAATATTGCTTTACTCAATAAATTAGGATATAAAATTTCTAAAATAGCTGAAATGAGCGATGAAGCAATTTTTGAAAAGGTGTGTTCTCTATCTACTCAAACCGAGACTTTGGATACCAAAATGGAAACATTGACTTTGTCCGTGATTGACATGGACGAGACTAAGTTCAATTCTATCTTAGATAGCCATTCGTGCAAATATGGCTTTGAAATAACCATGAAAAACCTGATTCTGCCTTTTTTAGAAAAATTGCATCTATTGTGGCTCACGGGAAGTATTAACACAGTCCAAGAAATGTATATTTCCACCTTATTCAAGCAAAAACTTTATGCTGAGATAGACAAAATCCCAGCGTGTCTTTCGAGAGATCACTCTAAGATATTGTTATTTTTACCCTTAGGTGAATCACAAGAATTAAGTTTGCTTTTTATTCATTATTTATTAAAATTAAAAAAATACAATGTTATTAATCTAGGCGCTGGCGTTAGCCTAGATGATTTGAGGGATTTGAAAAAAATATTTTGTCCTAAAAATATGATTACCATTGTTTCTGAATGGAATGACCCGAGCATCAGTTTTCAAAATTATGTAGATGAGCTATGTAACATTTTCCAAGAGTCGAATGTCATTGTTTCGGGCTTGCAAATAATGTACCATCCTATACAAAAAATTTCCAATTGCCATTGTTTCGATAGCTTGGAGCCTTTGATGAATTTTATTTCAAACAATGATCTAAAAAAATCTACTATTTTCAATCGTTAGTACATTTATTTATCCTTCCTTTGGTATATTTGGATTTTAAATAAATATCCATAATGGCTGAAATCACACGACTATTTGATTTTCTACATTTTCAAGCATCTAATCATCCTTTGACGGAATCTCTTAGCGTTCGGTACAAAGACGGAACTAAGGCCAGTTTTACCACACAAGAAATTATTGCCAAAGCCAATCAATTTTCTGCTGGTTTATTAAAACTTGGTGTTAAAAAAGGTGATAAAATAGCGTTAATAATCAATCAAAATAGACCAGAGTGGATTATAGCCGACATTGGAATCCAACAAGTGGGCGCCATTACTGTGCCCTTATATCCTACATTGAGTGAGAGAGAATACGAATTTATTTTCAAAGATGCCGATATTGTTTATTGTTTTACTGATTACCTTAATATCTGTGAGAGAGTCAGAGCAATCAGACCAAAATTGCCCACCTTAATCGAAGTTTATGCTTTTGACAGAAACAGTGAATTGCCTTTTTGGGAAGATATTTTGAGTCCAGAAATTGATCTGTCAGAGAACATAAACCAAGTAAAAACCAGCGATATAGCTACCATCATCTATACTTCAGGGACTACTGGCAATCCTAAAGGAGTCGTTTTGAGCCATTCTAATATAGTCAGTAATATTAAAGCTGTCCAACAACTTTTGCCTATCAGTCCGGGTGAAAAAGCTATCAGTTTCTTACCTCTATGCCACATTTTTGAAAAAGCAGTAATTTATTGTTATCTAGGGCGATCTATCGTGGTCACTTTTACAGGAGTGGACAACCTCGGTGGTGAGTCTGGTGATTTAGCGGCCGTAAAACCCAATTTTTTCTCCTGTGTGCCAAGGCTCTTAGAGAAAGTTTATGAGAAAATTTACAGCAAAGGTTTAGCACTGACTGGTATTAAAAAAACCTTGTTCTTTTGGGCATTATCCTTGACAGACGATTACGAATATGACAAAGAGTACAAAGGTTTAGAAAAAATAAAAAGAATCATAGCCGATAAATTGATATTTTCAAAATGGCGTGAAGCTCTTGGCGGCAATGTCAAAGGAATTCTCGTAGGGGCATCACCTTTACCTGTTAAGATAGCCAAAGTGTTCTCCGCCGCAGGGATTCCAGTTCGAGAAGGTTACGGTCTCACTGAAACATCACCAGGCATTACTTTCAATAGATTTGAAAAAAGTGGCGCTCTCTTGGGTACCGTAGGATATGCTTTCGATCAAGTAGAGTTTATGATAGATAAGAGCGACAAGAGTTACAACGCTGATGAAGGGGAAATCTTATCTTCGGGCCCAAACACGATGCAAGGATACTACAAACAACCTGAAAAAACTGCTGAAATTTTGACACAAATCAATGGAAAAACATGGCTAAAAACGGGTGATATTGGAAAAATAATCATAGGTCCCAATGGTGAAAATTTCTTAAAAATAACGGATCGAAAAAAAGAACTTTTTAAAACATCGGGTGGAAAATACGTCGCTCCAGCTCCCATCGAAAGCAGTTTGAGAGAAAACTTTCTTATAGAACAAGCCATTTTGATTGGAGATAACCAAAAATTCGTCAGCGTCATCATCGCTCCTGCACACGATGCATTGCATAATTGGTGCAAAGAACATGAAATCGAATCCAAGACATTTCAAGAAATGGTCTCTCACCCTAAAGTCATCGCCAAATTTCAGTCCATCATAGACGAGATAAATCCTCATTTTGGCCACGTAGAACAAATCAAAAAATTCGTACTGGTACCAGACACTTGGGAATTCAACAAATCAGATGGCACGGAAGCTGAACTCACGCCTACAATGAAATTAAAACGAAGGGTTCTGCTTACTAAATACAAAAATATCATCGACAATATTTATGCTTAAAAAAGTGGTTTTCTGCTTTTTAAAAAAAATAATTTTATTTTACCCAACCATTATATACTGAGATGTCGTCTTTAAGGGTATAGCAATTTTGACGAAGAAAATGAACTTAGTATTGAAATAAGGGAATTCATAAAGTTAGAAACGACTAATTTTTTGGATTCTCTTATTTTTTTGGACTTACAAGGACGACCCGATAACCCCTTAAACTTTATTTTACTCCTTCATAGCACTTAAATCAAATGATTTATTATGACTTTGTTTTGGTGAAATATTTGTAATTTTAAATTAAGTTTTTTTCTTCATTGAATTATGGTTACTAATTACGCATGAATGTAGAGAAATATAGTGAACAAGAAATGGTGAATGCCTGTGTCTCAAATAACAGAAAGATGCAGGAATTTCTCTATAGAAAATATTTTCAGACAATGCTCAAAATGGTCAAAAGATATACTGACGACGACGATGAAATAATGAGTATTTTGAATAATGGCTTTCTAAAAGTTTTTAAAAATATCCACACTTTTCAATTTGCTGGTTCTTTAGAAGGTTGGATTAGGAAATGTGTATATCATGCGATGGCAGATTTTTTTAAAGTAAAAAATAGAATAAAATACGATACCGTAGAATTGAGTCCTGAAATAGAAAAAGTGAACGCCGATGGAGAACAAAATTTATTCGAATACGATTTGTTAAAAATTGTGGATATTTTGCCTCAAGCTACAAAAACCGCTTTCAAACTATACGCTATAGACGGATTCACACATAGAGAAATTAGTGAAAAACTAGGCATTTCAGAGGGGACCTCCAAATGGCATGTCTCCGAAGCTAGAACGAAATTGACAAAAATTTTAACCAACCAAGGAATTAACAACATTGCCTATGAAAAATAATCTACATACAAATAAATCTTTCGAAGACTTGGCTTGGCAAAATATGTCATCGATTCTCGATGAATACATGCCAGTTCGTGAGGAAAAACAAAGACCTTTATTTTGGATTTGGGGTGCTGCTTCGGCTATTATCATAGCTTTAGCTGGTCTTTGGTACATGAATGGAGCTGGCTCAAATACTTCAAACTTTTCAGAAAATACAAACTCAAACAAAACCGTAGTAACCTCAAAAAGCATTGCTAATAATCCACATTCTAACGATTCTAAGCTTGCAACCGTAACGCAGCAATCGACCACCGAAACGACAAAATCTACCATCACAAATACTAGTGTTGCGCAATCTAAGAACGCCACTACTAGGACGGTCAATAATACCTCTCCTGTAGCCTTGACTTCTACTAAAGGCGAATTTTTGGAAGTAAAGAATAATACACCGTTGAATAATACTCAAGCGATCAATTCTGAAGGTAACCTTAACGAAAAAGATTATGTTGCTACCCAAACCAAAACCAACACGCCGATTATAGCGAGTTTACCTTCTAATCCGTTAAAACCAATAAATATTGATATGACTGATTTGGGCATTTCAAGACTTTCGATGTCTAGTATCAAGGGCATTGAATTGATTTGTTCACATACACCTCCCAAAAACTTTATTTTTTCAGGACAAGTCGGTACTGGACTTGACTTTACCCAAAATAAAAATATTTTCGGATTTATATCATTAAATGGGCAGTGGAGGCTGAACCAAAGTCTATCCGCTGGGCTGGGCTTGGGCTATCTTATGCATTTTGTCGATTACACCTTGTCTTTATCGTCTGGAAAAGAGCTTCAATTACTCAATACACACTATGGATTGCTGTCCGTCAATTTAAAATACAAGATTGCCCCTAGTTTTTCTTTATTCTCTGGGATCGAATCCAATTTTTTAATCAATGCAAAAGGTAAATTCACTGAAAACAATCTGAAAGGTCCATCTGAAAACGTTGATCTAGAAATATTCGATAGGCTTCGTTTAAATCCCTTCGTCGGCATTGAGTATAGGATAGATAAGACTTGGGCTATTCAAGCCAGCCATTTTTTCGATATTCGCAGCAAAACCGCTTTCTACCCAAGCCCCTTTAGTCAAAAATCTAGTATTGGGTTGATTTACCGTCTGAGATGATAGATTTGAAGGGATTGGTTTACTCTGAGAGTGCAGAACGTTTTATAGTGCGCAATACTTTGAAACCCGCCCAAGATGGAAGAAAATTTTGTAACTTTACTCCAGAAATTATAATTAGGTAAAATGCAACGGTTTTATTTTGACACTTCCGTCTTTGGTGGAGCGTTCGATAATGAATTCGAAGAGGCTACTTTGCAGTTGTTTGAGAGAGTAAAATTGGGAAAAGTTATTTGCGTATTTTCGGATTTGTCTGAGACAGAGTTACTAAATGCACCTGAAAATGTGATAAAGCATTTTAAAAATTTGCCAAAAGAAAATTCTGAGCGAGTTCTAGTAACAGATGAAATATTGACACTTGCTACAAAGTATGTAACCGAAAATGTGGTTGGAAAAACGAGTTTTGATGATTGTGTACACATTGCTACTGCGACAATTTACAAGGTGGACATTTTGGTAAGTTGGAATTTTAAACATATCGTTAATGTTTATCGAATTAGAGGTTATAATTCCATTAATATTCGTTCTAATTATCAATCATTAGAAATACGTTCACCAAAAGAAATATTAGAGTATGAAGACTAAAACAAAAAAAACAACTCCAGAAAAAGAGTTTGACACGGTCAAAACTTTTAGAGCCATCAAGGACAAAATTTCTTTGGAAATGGCAAATATGAATTTTGAGCAGATAAAAGAATATTTGAAGTCGAACAGTGCAAAACTTTACACAAAATAACCCTGAACATTCCATCGTTTTGGTGGGAAGGCATCATTGCTGCTTTTTTAAAAGAAATATATCCTTGTTTGTCAACAACATTTTTTGACTTTAGTAGAATTATATCAGAAAATAGCCAGAATAGAGGAACTTTGAATTAAATCAAAAAGTATTAATTTGAGTGTAAGTATACTCAACGATGAGAACTTTTAATATCTTAATTTCGGATATAGAATTTAATAAATTTGGCTCAAGCAAGAACAATTAAATTTTACAGACTTTGTTGAACTTATTAGTAAGTTAGTGACCATTGAAAGAATAATATGAGATTAATATTTTACCTAATTCCATTCTTCCTTTTGAATTGCTCGAACAAAAAAAGTACAGAAATTAACTTATATAAGGATCAGATATTAGGAGAGTCATTTTTTCCAAATGGTCTAATAAAAACAAGAGTTATAAAAGGTAGAACTCCTGGTGAAGACACTTTTCTATCAATTATTAATTTTGATTCATTGGGAAATAAAATAAGTGAATACGGATCTTTACATTATGGTCAAAAATTTAAATCAGTCTTTAAATATGATTTGAATGGCACACTTTCTGAAGAATTAATTTATTCTTTTGATACCTTAGGCAACTCAAATCAATTTGAAAATTATTATGAAACATACTATGATTACAAACTTGCTGACACCTTAGCAAATTACAGTGGATACATTTCATCTAAAATTATTTATAATTATGCAAATGGCTTTAAAATAGCAAAATATATGGAACTAAGAACAGATTCTTTAACAGGAATCCAAAATTTTGAAATTATTCAAGTAGATACAATAAGTCAATAGTAAAACTGTCACTAACAATGTACATGACGATCATGCTCCTTACGTCGCACGACGCATGTACTAGGCGGAATTGATGCGTCAAAACCTCAACAAGTGTGTTGAACTTGCAAATAAATATGTACTATCTAAAATGACGATGGACGAAATTGCAAATGAAGCAAGAGCAGTAAGAAAAAATACATAAAATCGTCCTTGACACTAATGTTTTTTGATTCAAGTTTGATCTAGAGAAACTATCCAAACTTCATTATTAATGAACTATTTTTGAAAACGAGACTTCACCTTGCCCCAAATCATCGTTGATTTTTTCAAATTTTCAATAGTTCTTAATAATTCACCATGAATGTATTAATTTTATTTTATGATTTAAGATATCTTTTCAAATTTCCGAAAGGTACTCTATGCCATTTCAGATTTGAATACACAAATATTTTTATTTCTTATCAATTTTTAGTAGGTTTGACAGACTAAAAAACAAAACTTTGACCTTAAGATTTATTTTCACCCTAACCTCCATTTTCTTACTTCTAACTCAATGTAAGCAGTCTTCTTCTACTTCTTATGTTAATACCCAAAGCGAATCTCCCCTTGAGTCCATACACGAAGTTCAAGACAGCCCCGATCGCGTCGTTTGGCAAAAACCCGAACTAGTGGTCAATATGCTGGGAGACCTAAAGGGTAAAACGGTAGCAGATCTCGGCGCAGGTACGGGATACTTTGCCTTTCGATTATTGACCAAAGCGGAAAAAGTCATAGCTCTGGATATCGACAAAAGAGCCATTTATATCATCGATAGTCTTAAAAAGAATCTCCCAGAATCCGATAGAGCAAGGCTCATCACAAGACTAACACCAACATATCAAGCACAATTGGGTGAAAATGAAGCCGACATTATCCTTTGCGTAAATACCTACAGTTTCATATCCAATCGAACCGCCTACTTCACTAAAGTGCTGAAAAATTTGAAAAAAAATGGTACACTTTTGATCGTAGATTATAAAACCAAGACCACCCCACTAGGACCTCCAATGGAACAGCGGTTGGATATTTATACCGTTGAAAATGAAATTTCAAAGGCTGGATTTATCATCGAATCCGTTGATGACACCTCCTTGGATTATCAATATATCCTAAAAGCAAAAAAGCCTTAATTTTTGAATTCTCTTTTATTACCCAGTTTTTCCGTTTCCGATTTTGCACCCATCGATTTAAGTATAGACTGGATCTCACAGCAAAATTTGATTCTTGGCACCTATGAAAGTCTAGAGCATTATATCAACAAGCAATTATCCGTGGCTAAAAAGCCATTGGGTATTGGCGGTTTTCTAGAAAAAAGGTCCATTTATCAGAGCAGCCCTCACTTTAATTCATCTGAGAAAGAACGAAATATTCATCTTGGGATCGACATCTGGGGCCCTTCCGACACCCCGATTTCCATGCCATTCGATGGCATCATTCATTCTTTTGCCTTCAATGGTGAAATTCAAGACTATGGAGCAACCATCATAACCTACCATGAAGCACTTAATGATGGCCTTATCTCTATTTGGGCATTTATCCAAAAAGACTTGGAACATATCGAGGTTGGAATACCTGTGAAAAAAGGCATGACCATTGGTCATCTTGGTGATCGACACGACAACGGCGGCTGGCCTCCGCATTTGCACATTCAGGTTATTGTGGACATAAAAGATCATTTTGGGGATTACCCAGGGGTTTGCTCAGAGGTAGATTTAGCTTATTACAAGACTCAAGTATTGGATCCTAAACCCTATATATTCAAATAAAAAAAGCCCTGAAAATTTCAGGGCTTGGTAGCTCGTAGGGGAGTCGAACCCCTCTTGCAAGGATGAAAACCTTGAGTCCTAACCGATAGACGAACGAGCCATCTTTTTTGCCTTTCGTCAAAAGCAGGGCAAAACTACAATTAAATTTTTTTCTAACCAAAACTTATTTACTTTTTTTACAAAAATATTTCGCCCGTTAATTTGTTTAAATTTTGAACTATCTTTGCATCCCATTGTTAAACCAATAGTTATTGTCCTTTATACACTAAGGGTAGATTTTTTTGTCTAATTAAAATTTTTTGAATGAAACGTATTGCTATTAACGGTTTTGGTAGAATTGGCCGACTTACTTTTCGTAATCTTCTTGGCATGAAAGATGTTGAAATCGTAGCCATCAACGATCTAACCGACAATCGAACTTTGGCTCACCTTTTAAGATTCGACTCTGCACAAGGAGTTTTAGACAACAAAGTTGATTTTGACGATAATTCCATATCCATTGATGGCAAAAAAATTCATGCATTTTCTATCAAAGATCCAGCCACATTGCCTTGGGCTGATTTGAAGGTCGATGTAGTCCTCGAATGTACTGGGATTTTTACTTCTAAAGAAAAAGCTTCCGCTCATATCACAGCCGGTGCTAAATATGTGATTATCTCTGCTCCTGCTGATGGCACGGACATTCAGACCATAGTGATGGGTGTCAATGAAGACCAAATAGATAGATCAAACCAGATTTTTTCCAACGCTTCTTGCACCACTAATTGCCTTGCACCTTTAGCAAAAGTCATTTGCGACAACTGGGGCTTCGTATCTGGTGCGATGGTGACTATTCACGCTTACACCCAAGACCAACGTCTGCAAGATTCTCCACACAAAGACCTTAGAAGGGCTCGTGCAGCAGCTGTCAATATCATACCAACGACCACTGGTGCTGCCAAAGCTGCAGGCCTCGTAGTTCCAGGTATCAAAGACAAAATGTCTGCCATGTCTTATCGGGTTCCGATCATCACTGGGTCTATCGTAGAATTAAGTTGTGTAACAGAAAAACCAGTTACTAAAGAGGAAGTTAACGCTATTTATAAAGAAGCTGCCCTAGGCCGCATGAAAAATGTATTCTTGTATAGCGAGTCTCCACTTGTTAGCTCGGATATCGTTGGCATTAAATACTCCTCCATCTTCGATTCATTGCTTACGACCGCTAGTGGCACCAACCTAAAGGTAGTTAGCTGGTACGACAACGAAGCTGGATATTCTGCACGGCTTGCCGATTTAGCACTTTTACTATAATATTTTTTCCTTCAAAAGGTCTTTATCTTTTGACAAAATCAAAGTGCTATGGCGTCGAGACTTCTTTTATTTTGTTGCTTTTGCCTTTTCCAATGTCAATCGAGCATCAGTCAGCAGTCTCAAAAAATATCCCAGGAAGATGAATCTAAGGCTATAATTTTTATTGAGAACTTTAGTAAATTACTCAAGGAAGGAGATGTCCAAAAACTAAAATCAGAATGTATCGTTAGCAAAGAGGATCTTCGTTTATTTTTAGATTCCGAGTGGAAAAGAAAATACAATGCCGCTCAAAGACGAAAAATTAATGATAAATTCGACGCATCAGTCGAAAATGGTTGGAAAGAAATCCAAAGAGACGACGGCTTTCGCTCATTGGGTTCATTTGTCACCAATAAATCCATCGGCAGTAGTGAAAAAATGGTCCACCCTACCCTTAAAAATGCGATATTTAGCAACATTAGTCTTACCAAATCCGATCAATACAATAGAGAATCTGGGGAGATTTCGATGGCAATGCTGTATTATATTCATGCGCATGTTGCAACCGTAAACGAACCAATTTATACCTATCTTATGAAATTTCCTTGCGTCTTAACCCGCTCTGGTAAATTCAAAATAGTTGGGTTTGTATCCTCACAACTAGTGAAAACTGATATGAATCAAAAATAACGGCTTCATATTTTACCTTTTAAATTTATTTAGAGAATATTATAACAGGCGTCCCCTTCGTTTCGCCTTAAAGGCTTACTCAGGTCGTGTCGTACGTGGGTTACGTCACACCATCTTCGATGCTGCGACCATCCATCTGCCTAGTCCAGATGGATGCCACTTCCACCACTGACGCGCTGGGTTTAGCACTTTTTAGTAGAGCTGATCTGTAGCTGATTAATTTCTTACACAAATATTTCTTTTCTTAGCTTGCACCAATAGCTAAAAAAAAAATCCCACCTTTCTTTAAGAATAGTGGGATTCAGATGATATGCTTAAGGATAAATTGACTAAATTATTTGACGATTCTCTCCGACATCAATAGTTTTCCAGAACCCGCATCGTAAATCAATACAGTCATCATTCCACTGATATTTTGCAATTTTTCAGGAGAGATGACATGCGTTCCGAACTTCAAATCGTATGCTTGATTAAAGTTTACCGTGCCATTATCAGTGACAATCTTAATCCAAACTTTATTTTCAATTCCTTCATTTTTGATTTGTAATGGACCATTTCCTACTGGATTCGGATAAATTCTAATATCGTTTTTCAAATTTTGCACTATCGAGATGATCTTCGAATAAGTTTCCAATCCAGATTTCTCGGTTATTTTTAGTCTATAATAATTTACCCCTTTGATCAAGTTTTCATCAATATAGGTATAACTATTAGTTATTTTATTTTGAGGAGTAAAAGTCTTAACCGCCACCCATGAGAAGTCACTAGAACTTCTCTCCAAAACGATGGATTCTATATCTTGCTCATTTGCAGTTTTTATGATGATATTACCACTATTATCCCTTTTGTACCCTTCAAATTTCAGCAAATTAAGAGGTAATAGAGTAGCAGAACAAATGGTAGTCCCTACTGGTGGTACAGAGACATCAAATGTAGCTCTGTAGTAGGTACTTGGTGCTGTTGTAGGATCAGTTTGTGTGGTATTCGTACCCGCACAATCCGTTAGCGTACATTGATTATAATAATCTATATTCCAAAGACCCGCATCGCTAGGACTAAATGAAGTCGGCAAGATATTCGTTGAGCCAGGAGCTGGATATGTCTGATATCTCTTGGATTGAATACAATCTGCCAGATTTGAATTGTTCGTGCCCTGAGTTAACCCAGAATAGCATGATCCTCCCGAAGGAAATGTCGAAATGGTACCTGTCCAAGCGTTATAATTACCTGGACAATCGTCTCGCCAAGGCACATTAAATGAAGAAAAAGCAGGTGGCGCTGTTCCATCTTTATACACTCTATAAAATGTCCTACAATCTGGAACGTTCGCAGAGCATCCGCCATATGACCTATGAAAAATATTGGTCTCTGCCCCCATAGTAAGCGTTGGAGGAACAGACCCATTTGCACAAATGCCACCCGTAGGTATTCCATGCAATCCTGTCAAAGATGTCGGTGGAGGAGGATTTCCTGGAGTAAATCTCAATAGGTCGTAGTAGGTCCCTCCAAATACAACCATGCTTCTATACATGGCTACATCACCAACGGTAAAATATCCCAAAAAAGATGCCCCATTAATGCCATTAAAATTATTAACCAATTGAATATCAGAGCCTCCCACTACATTTAAAGGATCTGAAGCGTGCCAATATGGGGTTGGATATGCATAAGTCCAAGAAGTCCTCGCATCAGCATCATAAGTTCCATCCATACAAGTAACTTGAATTTCAACAGAATAATATCCTGGAGAAGTGATATATGGAGCTAGATTGAGATAATACTTGTCATTATTGCCGCTATCACCATTAAAAATACCATCTATATAGATAGGATTTGAGGCGATTACGCTCGTAGGATCAGAATTAGGCGAGCTGGTGCGGAGTATTATCCTGGACTTCGATCCTTGCCCTGAAACCGATGATGAAATACCCGAACAACTTCCACCATCCACATAAGTTTCCCAATCAATGTATGCATTTTGGCCAGCAGTCAGACAATTTCCAAAAAGATTGTGATTTCCGCTCCCATTGTTATTTCCTGTAAGAGCAATATATGTAGCCTGGGCATTTATTCCAAATGCCAAAAACACCAAAACAATAGATGTAATGAACGAACGCATAGCAAAATTGAATTTTAGTTTTTAATAAATTTTTGAATGAAATACACTTGGTTTTCTGAGTTTATTTTTATCGTATAAGATCCTTTAGATAGGTTTTGAGTATCTATATGTCTCATTATAGCTGAAGCATTTTCATCTGAAATTATCTCCTCATAGCATTTTTTTCCCAAAAGATCGGCGATAGAAATTTTTAATGGGAATTCATAATACTGGGCATTCTCAGAATATACATTTAGGACATCAGATACAGGATTAGGGTACATTTTAAATTCACTGAATATATTGCTTTTTTGTAACAATATTATTTTTGAATATTCGACAGATCCATCTACATTGATTATTTTCAGGCGATAATAAGATGATTTCTCAAAACTATTGTCTGTATATTTATATAGTTTTTTATCGAATGGGCTGGCAATATTTTGTTGGAAAATATCAAAAAAATCAAAAGCATTATTAGACTTTTGAAGGATAAAATATTTAACACCATCGAGTGATCCAAATTCCCAGTTGAGCTGAGCTTTTGTTCCTTCAGGCTTTCCATTGAATACCAACAACTCAATGGGCAAAAATACTGATCCCAATTCTGATATAAATGTTGGCGAACATCCCGCAGGCAAAGTGGGCCTTGATGGTTCTCCACCAGTACAAGCACACGTCGGAAGGACAATTGTGAGATTAGAACAATCAGATGTAGGCGGTACGATTCCGTTCCTCCAGTTATCGCAGTTATTCCAATCGGTAGTCCCCTGAGTATTCCAAATATATGCCGTGCTATTTTGTGAAGGCGAACTTACAGCTGAGATGGTAGAAGGCGTCTCATAACTTACGTTTACCCATGATTTTTGACCCAGTGTACAATCCGTATTTCTTACCCTTATTTCGTACCAATCAAGAACTCCAGGTGTAAATGTTTCGGATGTAGAAGCTCCCGCACCAGAAACAGCACTCAACAACATGCCATTCTTATCAAAAATGGCAGTAGTAAGACTTAAGGCTGTATTACCAAGATAAGTAGTATATGAAATGGCTTGGTCAGTATATACTTTCCCTACAATGCGCCAAGTACACAAATTATCAGGTGTCCTACCTCCCTGTCTAAGGGATAAGCAATGACTGTCACCTAAATCATTATCCATCTCCCATTCTTGGGTAGTAACAGAAGACGCTGCGCCGCCCACATCTTGTATAGCATTAAACAAATCATTCACAGAATTGGGTGTGCCTGGATACGGTGCCCAGATAGAGTATCCATGGCCAAAAACATTGGGTATGGTGTGCGAAACTGGTGCCGTTTTTATCAAAACACGTTTATCGGATTGCACTTGCGTGCCAGTCACCCCATGAGCTCCGCTATAATCGTAAAGCATGGTCCCAGAAGCAAAATCAGAATCAACCCACATTTGTTCGTCTTGCGAATTATCGCTGGCTGTATTATATTTATCTGTAATACCTATGATGGCTTTGGCACTTCTTTCGATCACCAAATGGTCTTCAAATGAACCAGCAGCGACCCACCCTCCATTGGAGCTAGAACTCCTAACTTTATAAGCCCCTCCTTTGAAGTCAAGACCTTGATGCGCCCTGATGATATTTACAATATCTCCCCTGGTTGGCAAATCGGTGCTGCTTGCAGGTGAATGTGAGTATCTTTTGCCAGTCGTTCCAATGTCAAAAAGATCTTCAAAGAATACCATTGGGCTTCCATCCACAGCGTGGATTATTGCATAAGCAGCAGCCAATCTTGGTTCTCATGGGTCAATATGCTGACCATTTCCTCCCAATTCATTTCCTGTATTCCATCCACTTGAGTTACCCAAAGGTTGACTAAAGTTTCCGTTGGATAAAAGAACTGGACGATAAGTATCGTGGCTATTGACGAAAGGTACCGTCCTATGCACAAGATTTCCTCCATAATCATAGGTTCTCTTGCCTTGTTGATCTCCTGGCATTAAGGTCATATTGTATCCACCTAGGCCTAGAACCATAGAATAAATACCTCCACTTGATCCATAACCTCTCAAATTAAAATCAAAGGTACCCGTATGCTCCTCATACCCATATGATCCACTCGGCTGAGCCATAGCCGTTACGTAGCCATCCAATACGCCCGTACTGCCTATATATTCTCCTATATTGTACATAGTATTTCCCCCTTGAGCCCAAGAAGGCAACCCATATTTGACATACCTAGTAGCTCCCTCTTGTATGTTAAGATAAAAATGCTTAACCGCATCCCACCTAAATCCATCAACTCCAGACTGCTTTTTAAACCAACCCAACCAATTCAGTGCCCCGTCATACATATAATTAGATGCTTGGGTTGGGTTGTGATAGGTTCTTGTAATCCCTCCAACGGTTACCGTGCCACTAGTGGGTATATTTGAACTTTGGCCAATGGAGGCAGGATTGTAGGAAATATCAGGGCCAAAATAAGGCGAACAAATATCACCTGTAGTACATCCATCACCAGGATTAGGATAAAAATTGGTATAATTTTTTGACCACCGACCAGATCTAGTCCAATAATCATTTTGTGATTCATCAATGGAAGGTGTCCCAAAACTTACATATCTAAAATTTTTATAACCTCCGTTGGTCGCCATTGATAGCGCTGCTGGATCCTGTCCGCCTGCACCAGTAATGGTACCAGCACCATCTGTATGGTTAAGGACTACATCTTGGATTACTTCTATCCCATTGGCGTGCATGACAGCGACCATTCGCAAAAACTCATCTTTGGTCCCCATGCCCGTTTTTAGGCGATTCGATCCTCCTCCTTTTTGGTATTTATCCCCTAAATCATAGTGATCCATTGGGCCATAACCTACCCACGTTGATTCTTGGTTTTTATAAACTGGTGGGATCCAAATGGCATCAAGTCCAGCTACTCTCAGACGAGGTGCTAGATCCGCTAAATAATTGGCCCAGCCAAATGGGTAATTATTGTTTTTATAATCCCACCAAAAGCCTTGCAGTGCAACTTTCTTTACCTGAGCTTGGATAGAATTTATATTAAATAAAAATAACAGCAAAAATAGCTTGACAACCCAATGTTTACTCATAATAACTTAAAATATAGTATTTGACGAACAATAAAAAGGCTCTAAGCCCTACTGCATAGACTTTAATTTCCCACTAACAAAGTTAAATATTCTCTTTTGCAAATGCAAATGATTCAATTCAATAGGCTTTCACACGCTATTCAAAGCATTATACAATGAAACGTGTTCATAATCAACGCAATACACTTATGAATATAATTTAATATTTAAAAATTATGATAAATTTGTTTTTATATTTTACCAATTTTCAAAATATTATTTTATGAATTAAAAAATTAAACTAAACTATGAAATATAATTTTGTAACTATTCTTAAAATAGCCAGTCGAAACCCTCATATTTAACAAGTTTATATAATTTAATGCTGCAATATGAATGATTTTCCAAAAAAACTAGAACCGTTTTTCAGTTTTATAAAGTACAATCCTGATGGAGTTTCTCCCAAGTCCAGAGGCAATGATATATGATTCAAATTCTTCATTTTCTTAGTTATTATTCTATTGCCTGAATAATCCAATATTTCAATTTCGACATCCAATATTTTGTGAAGTTCCATTTCGATATTAATCCATCTACTTGCAGGATTTGGGTATAACTTCCATGATTTTACCAAATCATTTTCAAGCGTGGACGTACCCATAATCTGTGCACAAGAAGTCGAAATACATCCCTGAGATGAGGTAACAGTCACACAATAGTTGCCATTCGGAAGATTGTTTTGAATCGCAGTTGTACTTCCATTATTCCAAGAATAACTCACTTGAGAACTACTAGGAGTAACCAATGCAGTAATATTACTGCCACTTGTTGCAACCTGAACAGACATATTATTTGTTCTATCCAACGAAAATTCATCCACAGCTGCACAACCATTGCTTGCCACCACAGTAACTCGATAGAAACCTGGATTGAGATTATTTCTTGTAGCTGTCCCCTGTCCTATATCGCTCCAATTGAATGAAGATATCGGTAAATTAGCAGTAATTTGTATGGTGCCATTTACATAACATGATGGATTCAAGACGTTAGAATTTAATACCAGCGGCTGAGAAGTTCCAATATTTAAAGGAGCAACTTGGTGACAACCAGTAGGGTTATGAATCACTTGTATTTGGTAGTTTCCTGCCGACATATTGCAATTTGGAACGCTTAATGTTGTATTACCACTCGTAAAACTAAGCTCGCTACTGCTCGCATTGGGCGATTGGATCACCAAACATCCATTATCCAAACCACAAGTGGTCCCGGTGGAGGTATTGATCAATTGAAGCCCAAAGATGAAAATAGGTAATTTCTGTGTGCATTGTGGAGACTCACTAAAGCAAATGGTTGCATTTCCATGATACACTGAGCTGGGAGTAAAGATACCACTTGCATTAATGGCCCCTGCTTCAATAGGCAAAATGGTCCAACTCCCTTGAAGTGCTTGGTTCGTTTGATATCCTGTCGATAAGCTATTACAAATCGTTCTAGCCCCTTGGATTTCTATTGGGGTACAACCACAATTGAGTTGAGTTGTTGCAGTGGTCTCGCATCCAGTGGGTATCTCTCTGGCGATGACAAAATACCCACCATTAGAAAGGGTTGAAAAAACATAGGTACTCCCAAAGTTCAATCCATTTAAACCGTACGAAATACTGGTCCCTGGATTTGTTGAAGAAGTGGTAGCTGTAATATTGCCCGTATTAGATCCTGGGATGCATGAGGCTGAAAGATTGAGACTTATAGGTGTATATTCATTAATGATATTGGCACTCAAACTGGATGTGCAACCAGAAGCATTGGTTACTGTAACGATGTAAGTGCCTGCCCCAAGGTTATATCTATTAGGCCCTCCGCTTTGATTTTCCCATACAAATTGCAAATTATTATTAGCGGGACTTAGATTAATGGCTCCATTGGACAAACCACAATGAGCATTGGTTGAATTGATCCCAAGCGTTGGAATCGACGCATCATTTATCACAAAAGTTCTCGACCCCTTACATGCATTATTTCCTGCTACGGAAACCGTAACAGTATAAGTGCCTGGTGACAAATCTGTCCTAGATGGGACCAAAGGGCCTGCATCTGACCAAATCCAAATAAAATTTGGTGAATTGGGACTCACAAAAATGCTTCCCTTATTATTGGCACAAGTAGATTGAACAACCGTACCATTAACATCAAGACTTGTGTTTAAGGCGATGGTAGTTTGGCTCGTTTTCACACATCCATTTGCATCGGTTACTGTCACAGAATATACTCCTGAGTTCACCGCAATTAAATTACTAGTCGTTTGACCATTATTCCAAAAGTATGTACTTGGTATAAAACTGGCAGGACTTTGAATTGATAAAGTCGTTGACGAGCCTGCGCAAAGCGGATTTAAATTATTGGAAATGGAAATATTAGCTCCTGACACCACTGTCACATTTTTTGATCCAACCGCGATGCAACCACTCGTATTAGAGGCCGTCACACTATACGTACCGCTGCTGGTGAATTGAATCACTGAATTGTTGGAGCCCGTGTTCCATGAATAATTGAGATATCCTGATGGCGCAATTAAGGTTCCAACTGATCCAGGACACAATATACTGGGACCAGTTATAGAGGCAGAAACAGGAGGCCCATTTGGGATAACTGCAGTAATTACACCCTGACATCCATTGCTTGAAGTGACCGTCACTTGGAATGATCCTGCATTCACTCCAAAAAAAGTACTGCCACTTTGTGGCCCATTTCCGATATCATAGGTATAAGGACTCTGGCCACCACTCGCATTTATTGTGAGGTTGGTTATGGCTCCCAAACAGGATAATGGAGAAAAAACATAAGACAATGAAATATTCGAAGATTGAGTAATTGTAGCCGATTTATATGATCTACAACCGATATTATCGCTAACAGTTACGTAGTAGGTACCAGCAGCAATATTGTTAAACAATCCAGTATTATTTTGATTTTGCCCGAGTGTGTATAGGTAAGGTGAGGTTCCTCCAGTTGCCGTTGCCTGGACAGTTCCTCCTTGTCCATTGCATGCCCCTTGAGTAGTCGTCAATGCTAGGTTTAAAGTACTATTATAAACCAGAGACTTCGAGGCAGAACTTCTGCACCCATTTCCATCTGTTACAGTGACCGTATATGTCCCAGGAAAAAGGTTGCTGATTGTATTCGATGATTGTCCATTGTTCCAGTTGTAGGTAAAATTAGGAGTACCTGCAGCATCGACAACAACAATACCATTATTTAAGCCTGCACACGCTGGATTTATGCCCGTCAAAACTAACCCTGGAGGTTGGTAAACTTGCTGACTGATTGAACTTGTGGCTGTACAGCCCAATGCATCCGTTACAGTGACTGTATAATTTGTAGTGGATTGTGGACTTACCGTTATAGTACTCGAAGTTTGACCATTAGACCAAAGATAAGTAATCCCCCCACTAGCTGATATTTGTCCAGATTGTCCCCTACAAATGTTTCCATTGTTAGTCAATCCAACTACAGGAGGCGTACAACTAGCTCCTCCAGATACTTGCAGAGTGGTAGAATATGTATCATCTCCAGATCCATCATTACCATTGCCATTCGCAGCAATTCCAGCGGCGTAAAAAGTAATATTAGTGCTAGCAGAAGGTGAGATCCAATCAACTTCCCAACTAACCATCCCATTGGAAAACGAACGTGGAGTGCTATGTGTTACCCCTCCCTGAGCGGCAAATCTAGAACCTGTCAATGTGTTGAAAGTTCCAATATTTTGATTGGCTGAGTTTCTTGCAACCAGTTGGTATCCTCCAACCAGTGCATTTACATCAGAAACTTTGATGGTTATCCGATACATCGTACTCGGGGTATATGGATTTGGGACCCCTGAAATAACTATATTGCCGCCGCCCCCACCATTAGAATGACATGAACTACAAGTAGTACCTGGAGGAGCTCCACTCCTGTTATCGTCGCGCCCTCCTGAACTGCTCATCAACATGATTCCAACTGAAATACACGTAAAGCACAGTACAACTATTCTTATTTTAAAATTTTTAAATTTCTTCATAATATTTATTTAGAAATCAATGAAATGGCGCATCCGCCTCCTGATGCCAATTTAATTTTTACTTTGTCATTCTTTTTAACGCTGCGTGAACTGATCTCATAACTTGTTGGATTTTCTTTCCAATGTGCATTTTTCCCATCTGCATACACCACCATTTGATAATTTACACCTTCTTTCAAAAAATCAAAAGTTAAATCGAACTCCCTTGGAAATTCATCGGTAATCGATCCCAAAAACCAATTCTCTTTGCCCTTTTCCTTCCTAACAATGGTCACATAGTTTCCAATCGAAGCGTTTAATATTTTTGATTCATCCCAATCCACTGCAACATCTTTGATAAACTGAAAGGCATCCATATGTTTTTCATAATGTTCGGGAAAATCTGCAGCCATTTGGAGTGGAGAATACATCGTTATGTACAATGCAAGCTGCTTGCACAAAGTCGTATGTACTTGGTTGGTATTATTTTTGTCTTTATATTCTTTGAATTGTATATTAAAAATGCCAGGTGTATAGTCCATCGGTCCTCCCAAAAGCCTTGTAAATGGCAATATGGTTTCGTGTTCTGGTGGATTTCCACTACTCCATCCATTGAATTCATTGCCTCTAGCCGCTTCACATGCCATAAAATTTGGCCAAGTACGGTGCAATCCCGTTGGCCTCACGGGCTCATGGGCATCTACCATAATTTTGTATTCAGCTGCTTTTTCAATGACACGATTGTAGTGGTTAATCATCCATTGTCCATCATGCCATTCACCCTTAGGTATAATTCGACCCACATACCCTGATTTTATGGCATTAAGGCCATTTTTTTTCATCAAGTCGAAAGCGGGAGTTAGATATTTTTCATAAGCCGTCACTGCGGCAGATGTTTCGTGATGCACTATTAATGGGCATTTCTTTTCAATAGAATACTTTGCCAAGGCAGGCAAATCATAGTCAGGATAAGGAGTTTGAAAATCAAAAATCTCTTCTTTCCAAAGCCCGAACCAATCCTCCCAACCTGTATTCCAGCCCTCGACCAATACACCTCCAAAACCATTTTTTGATGCAAAATCGATGTATCGACGTGTATTTGCGTTGGTCGCACCGTGTTTTCCATTGGGTTTCATCGTATTTTTGTCCAAATATTCCCAACTACTTTTGCCAAGGTGCATTTCCCACCATATCCCCATGTATTTCATTGGTTTTATCCACGATGTCTCTTTTATTTTACAAGGCTCATTAAGGTTCAATATCATTCTAGATCGTAAAAGACCAGCTGCATCTTCCGAAATAATGATGGTACGCCAAGGCGTATTAAAAGGTGTTGTTATCTTTGCTTTTTGCCACAATCCAGCATTTGGAATCAAAAACGAGGTAAATTTAAAATTTTCATTATCTACTTTTAGGTGCATTGCAGGATAATCAACCAAAGCAGCTTCATGCAATGCAATATGTACCTTTTTGCCAACTAAGACAATAGGAGTCTGAACTGCCCTAAAATCGGGAATAAACTGGGTGTGGATAGAACCTTCTCGAACGGATTTGAACCCATCAATCTTGGAGATTTTTGTGGTCTCATACACGTGTTCGTTGCTGTCCCAATCGCTTGGTTGCCAAAATCCCACCATGTCTTCTTCCAAGTCGAATTCTGAAATTTCTTCTTTAACTAATAAATCCTCCGTTTTACCATTTTCAGAAAGTATTTGATAGCGGAATCCAACTCCATCATCGAATATCCTAAATATCACTCCTAGTTGTCCCTTATTATTCTTAAAAACTAATGCCAATTCATTGTAATGGTTTCTTACTTTTGATTCTTCACCCCACACTTGGTCCCACACCTCATCCACTGAATTGCGTTTGATATTTTCTAGTAAAAAACCTTCTGTCAAATCCCTATTTTCAAGTAAAACACCCAATTTGGATTTGCCAATCAATTTCTTATTTTTGAAGGCAACCTCATACTGAATCTTTCCTTTTTTACTTAACGAAACGACTACTTTGATATTTCCATTAGGCGAGGTCACCACTTCTGACAATTCTCCAGCGGATAAAATCCATGTACAAAATAAGAATGCAACGGCTACAATTGACTTCATTATGTTAATTTTTATTGGGTTCATTCGTTTCTGGGTTTGCTGTTTTTCTCATGGATAAAACTTGCTCTATTAGGTTTTGACCGCGCTCATTCAGTTCAGCACCAAACGCTGGCTTGTTATTTTCATTTAAAAATATCAAAAATTTACATTTGCCCTCGTGATATAAATCTGTATTTAATAATCGGCCATCAGCTAATAAAAAATACATTTTTCCAATCGATTCGCAATCAGTCCATTCTACAGACTTTGGAATTAACATGGCAATATTTGCCTTTGCTTCTTCTTGATTTTCAACAGCCATACTCATTCCCATCCCATGAAAAACATAATCTACTTGGTTGATTTCATAAAAATACTTTTCTAAACTATCTATAGGTATCGAGGGTACTTTTTTCGAAGAATTAGGTAATAATACCTGTGCTTCCATCATAAGGCATGTAAACAACAATGTGCAAATAATAATTACTCTCATTTTTAAAAA
This sequence comes from Saprospiraceae bacterium, assembly GCA_016720635.1. Classification (GTDB taxonomy): domain Bacteria; phylum Bacteroidota; class Bacteroidia; order Chitinophagales; family Saprospiraceae; genus JADKKF01. Next base: position 537,048 of record JADKKF010000002.1, on the reverse strand, counting down.
ATAAATCTTACAACCAAAACTAAAGTTAATTTTCAACTGTCAAATATTTGGGGTAATATTATCGTGTTAAACTGTTATGAATAGCAACTTAACACTAATCTCATAAGCACTACCCACCCATCCAAGAACTCACTATAAAGATATATTTTATCACCCAATCTTTTAATTTTTTTTTATTAAAAGCTTATGCCTTGCAACAAAAATAAAAGTAGAAGGGTCATTTAACCTGAAGAAAATATTATAGTAAAAAATTGAATTATAGAATTATGAAAGATTTATTGAAGCTTGCTTTTTTCGCAATCCTTGGGTTTTCGTTTGTTGCCCAATCTTGTAAAAAAGACCAAAACGACATCATCATCACGCAAAAAAAGTCAGATATTGATGGTTTTGTACTCGATGAAAACGGTAATAAAGTAAAACAAGCCCTTGTCACCATCGGCTCCCAATCTGTCAATACCAACGATCAAGGATATTTCAAATTCAAACAAGTATCCTTCTCTGGCCACTTATACGTAAAAGTTGAAAAGTCAGGCTATTTTCTAGGCTCTAGGACTGTTTTTCCTGAACTCTCCTCCAACCATCATGTAAGAATTAAATTAATTAAAAAGAGCCTCAGTGGGTTAAATTCTGAGAGTTTTTCGGCTAGCACGGGAGGTAAAGTAATTTATCAATCTATAACTGCCCCAGCATTTTCAAAAATGGAATTGACATTTCCAGCCAATGCAATCGTAGATGCTAATGGTAATTCATACGATGGAACGGTAAGAGTTTCTTGGCAATATATCGATCCAACAGCCTTTGACCAAAGAGAAACCATGCCAGGAGATTTGGTTGGATTGAATACTCAAAATGAACAAGTATTCTTTGGGTCTTACGGAATGGCTGCCATTTCTTTGACTGGTAGCTCTGGACAGTCCCTTAATGTAAAATCAGGTTCTGAGGTAGATTTCAAATTATTGATTCCTTCATCTTTACAGTCTTCTGCCCCTAATACGATTCCTCTTTGGTATTTTGATGAAAACATAGGACTATGGAAAGAAGAAGGGTCTGCTACCAAGACAGGTGGTTATTATATCGGAAAAGTAAAACACTTCTCTTTTTGGAATTGTGATGCACCGTTTCCATTGGTAAGTCTGAAAGGAAAGTTAGTCTATAGCGATGGCCCTGTTGCAAATGCTTCTGTGAGAATTAAATTCGTCTCCACAGGAAATTATGGTTACGGAAGAACAAATCAAGATGGAGTATTTGAAGGAAAAGTTCCTAAAAATGAGCTTTTGCAACTTGAGGTAACAGACGAATGTGGCGTCATTATTTACACCCAAGCATTTGGTCCTTTGAGTGATAATACCGATCTCGGCAATATTGTAATTCCGCCTAGTACCAGCCAAATTCTAACATTGACAGGCAAAGTACTTGATTGTAACAACCTGGGTTTAGCGAATGCATTTGTGTTAGTCAAGTCTGGAAGTACGGATGTAGCTCTTTCCTCTGACGCCAGTGGCAACTATACCGCTAGAATCATCATGTGCAATTCAAATCCAGTTACCGTTACTGCGTATAATTTATCCACATTCAAACAATCTAATACAGTCAGCGTATCCAATACAGGTGCTGTTTCTGTTCCCGACCTAACCGTTTGTTCTGATCCTATTACTGCTGATGAATACATTCTCCTTCAATCTTCTACAGGGATAAATACCATTTACTTGACCAATCTAAATTTACGGCTATCAGGAACTAATCCGGGTGGAAATACAACAGGGGCTACCATAACGTCAGAAGATTCATTGCATTACATGTCACTTAGTTGCGCTGGTTTTACTCTTGGACAACCAACAAATATATTTTATATTTCTGGAAGTACTAATGACGGTCATAGTTATTTTGCTCAAGGTTCTGCAGGTACGATAACTCAAGGCAATGGCGCCGTAACCTGTTCTCAAGTTGCACCCACCATTGGTGAATATTACGAAGGTACTTTCTATTACAATGGAGCTACTCAAGTATATAACACCATCACCACAACTGGCGTAAACTTGACAGGATCTTTTAGGTTAAAGCGGAAACAGTAATGTGCTGATTAATTTGTAATTTTGTTATTAACTCAAAATATTTAGATTGAATTCCGAGGATCGCATACTGGTAGAAAATTGTCTCAATAATGATCGCAGGGCGCAAAAGCAACTTGTCAATCAATATGGACCTGCTATGTATGCGATTATCTCTCGGTATCAAACTAAGACTGATGAAGCCGAAGATATTCTTCAACAGGTCTTTATTCTTGTCTTTCAAAATCTACCCAAATTTAGATTCGACTGTACCATTGGGGCGTGGATAAAAAAAATTACCCTCCATACCATTTTTAAAAAACACAAAATAAAATGGAATAACGCTGTCGATCATCATGACCAAACAACATTCCCAGAATCTAGTTGGGCCCCTGAAATTGAAAGTACTATTGAATATAACGTGCTATTAGAGACAATTCACAAACTACCTCCTATGTATAAAGAAATCTTCTTCTTATATACAATTGACGGCTTTACACATCAAGAAATAGCCAGTTTGTTAGATATTTCATCCACAGCATCGAGGTCAAGATTATTTCGCGCTAAAGAATTATTGCAAGAAATGGTTTCTGGACTTTATCAAATGCACCATTAATATTTATGATCATGAAAAATACATCATATTCCCAACTGATAGAAAATATGCGCAATGAGAAAAAATCATTGCCTGACGATTTCTGGGATAATCTAGAGCCTAATATACCTACGTATGGGAAAGATAAAAGAATAATGAATGCAAAGTTTCCAAAATACTTTCTGCTATTCGGTTCAATTGCCTTTATAGTCGTACTAGCCTTACTGATTCCTAAATACTATTTTGCAATTGACAATAAACCCACTACCAATAAAAATTTGACCAATATTTCTAATTCTGAAAATGCTATGTCTCAGGCAAATTCTATCATAGCTTCAGATAATCAACTAGAAAATATAGAACTTGCAGATATTTCCAAAACCAAATTCATATCAGAACCTAAATCCAAAGATTTATCAAACGCTCATCATCAAAAAATAAATAATAATCAAGGCACGAAGGGCCATACAAATACATTTTCTGAAACAATTTCTTCTAACAAGATAATTCTTTCCGAACCAACCAAACCAGAAATAATCCAACCCCAAGCTACAACTTCTATTTCAATAGAAAACAAAGAGTCGTTTGATCGATCTATGATTAATCATATTTCGATTCCTTTTTATAAACCCAATTTTGAAGCTGATTTTAACCAATTCCGCCTACCTGACGAGGTAACTGAGTGTTTTTCATTTTCACACAAATCAAAATCATACTGGTTTTTAGAATTAGATGCTTTAGCTACTTTCAATCAAAAGAACTATAAAGATTCATCGGAATCTGAAGTCTCAAGTTTAGTAAAATTGAGAAAAGAAACCGAGTCTCCACTATTCTCCTATGGATTAGGATTAAAAGCTGGTGTGGTATTACCCAATAATCTTGTGATTAAAGGTGGGGCTTATTATCATTTTATGAGGGAATATTTTGACTATTATGGCGACACAACATTAACATCTCCTACAGATGGAATACGACAAGGAATACATATCGTCAAAACCACCAATGTTTACAAAACCTTAGATGCAGAGCTAGATCTCGGTTATAGGTTTAACTTTGGTAGGATTCAATTGGAGCCTTCCCTTGGTGTCTCTTACAATTTTAATCTAAAGCGAAAAGGGAATATATTAAATAATACATTTAAACCTGACTCTATTTCTACCAACACGACTTACGGTGATCTCATATTCAAATCCAATGAAGGCTTTGGCATCAAAGGTGAACTATCTCTTCACTACGCATTAAATGACAAAACCTCTGTATATGCAACTATGCAATACAAACGGTATTTTTCCAATTGGATGAATGAGGAATATCCAATTGACGTTAGGTACAATCATTTTATGCTGGGGATTGGCATAAGAAGATTTTTCTAACCAAAATAGTTATACTTTACGACTCTGGTAGCCAACTTTTGTAGTAATCTGATTGCTCGATATTTGCGGCTTGTTCAGTCATCAACAAGGGCTTAAACGTGTCAATCATGACTGCTAGCTCCTTGGTTTCCTTTTGGCCAATACTCTTCTCCACATTGCCCAAATGAGGTCCGTGAGCGATGCCACCAGGATGCAAAGTAAACATGCCCGCCTCCACATGTTTGCGACTCATAAACTCTCCGTCCACATAATACAAAACCTCATCACTATCGATATTGCTGTGATTATATGGGGCTGGAATCGCCAACGGGTGATAGTCATATAGCCTCGGAACAAAAGAACAAATCACGAAATTTGCCCCTTCGAAAGTTTGATGTATCGGCGGCGGCAAATGCACCCTTCCAGTTATTGGTTCAAAATTGTGAATAGAAAATATATAAGGATAGACATACCCATCCCACCCAATCACATCAAATGGGTGATTCAAGTAATGGTAAGGATACATAAGCCCTTGCTTTTTAATCCAAAGCTTAAAATCTCCCTTCTCGTCAATAGTCTCCAACTCAGACGGCTTCTTTATATCTCGCTCACAAAAAGGCGAATGTTCCATCAACTGTCCAAAATGATTGCGATAACCGCGTGGTGTATTGATTGGACCATTGCTCTCCACGATCAAAAGCCTATTGTCCTCTCCATCAAAATCAACCTGGTATATAGTTCCTCGCGGCACAATTATGTAGTCGCCATACTCAAATCTTAACGTGCCATACATCGTTCGAAGAGCTCCCGTCCCCTTGTGTATAAATATCAATTCATCTGAATCGGCATTTTTATAAAACTTGTCCGTCAGACCTTTTGTAGGAGCCGCGACAGAAATGATGCAATCAGTGTTGAAAAGCAATGGTGTCCGACTCTCCAAATAATCCCCACCTGGCTTAACGTTCCATCCGTTTAGACAACGATGCTTCAGCTGCTTATCATGTATTCCTTTCGGCTGAACAGACCAAGGCTCTCCCACCTGTATGATCTGAGTCGGCGGGTTACAATGGTATAAAATCGAATAATTATTAGAAAAACCTTCAGTTGAAAATAATTCTTCATGATACAATTGACCATCAGGCTTTCGATACTGAACATGCCTCTTGGCGGGAATCTGACCTAAACTATAATAATGCATATCAAAACTTTCTTAATGCTACAAAGATACACCTTTCTCCTCATTTAACCTCCCGCGAAAATCAATTATTTAGGGCATATCCCCTCTCCTGAGAGAGGGGTCGGCGTATTACGGAGTCCCGTCTCGCTAGTGCGCGAGACCGACTGCGTCGTCCTCCATCCGCCTTATGCGCTTGGTATATCATACAAACAAAAGAGCCCCGACTTACGTCGAGGCTCTGCTCTTTCTTTGAATTTCTAGAACCTAGATTCTATTATTCAAGTATAATCATTTTCTTAGCTGCACTGAAATCAGCTGCATCTAATTGATAGTACATAACTCCAGTAGCTGGAAGCTCTCCTTTGTTCAAAGTTACACTGTTGTATCCTTTGTTGAAAGTTCTTTCTACTACTTTGATTACTTTTCCTGTAACATCATAGATACTTACTTTTGCTTTCATTGACTCTGGCAAGTTGAAACCAATCAATGTTTCTGTTCCCCATGGATTTGGTTGGTTTTGGTACAATGCAAAGCCTTGTACTGCTACACCATCTTTTCCGATGAAGTTCAATCCTACGTTCATGATTTCTCCTGCTGCATTGTATGCTTGAGCATTGGTTACTTCAGATGTAGCGTAAACGCTTTCACTTACTGTACCGTTGCTTCTAGCCTTGAATACCAATGTGAATAATCCTTCGTTATCATTTACGCTTACTGCTGTTGGGTTTGACCAGCTTGTTGTGATCTTACCATTTTCCAACATTGTAAATCCGAAGTTATCATCATTTATGTTCAATTTACCAGCTTCGAATCCTACGAATTCCAATCTTTGGTTATCAAAGTTTGTTGTAAACTGATATCCGTTGATATTGTTGAATGATGCTGCGTTCATAGTTACTTTTACTGTTTCACCTGCTGTGTAATTAGCATCTGCTACATTGAATGACAATGTCTTTCCGCTTCTTTCTTCTGGTGTTCCTGTCAAGTTAACTACTGCGTTATCATTAACATCTCCAATCTTCACTGCTACGAAATTAGCAAAAACATTACCTGTTTGAGTACTTGTTAAAGTAGCTTTCTCAGGGAAGCTTGCGCTAAATACGTTACCAGTTGTCAAATTGTAGCTCTTATCTACGAATCTGAATGATGTGTTATTAGCAAATCTATCGATCTTGAATAGAACCAATTTTCTCAATTCTACTAAGTCAGCAGCTGTGATGCTATTAGACTTGTTAACGTCTGCTGCGATCATCTTGTATCCAGTTGTCAACGCTTGGCTTCCCAAGATATGCTTTTGGATAGCGATGATATCCGCTGTGCTGATACCATTTCTATGGTTATCATCTCTTGATGGAACAACTGTTTGGTTAGCAGCAACCATTGGGTCAAATGCATATTCACCAGTTGTTGTTGACATTCTGTATCCAACTTCACTGTTGTTGTTGTCCATAATTGATACTTTCGCATCTCTTACATCATTGTTCAACTCAGTTTTTACAGTTCCTGTCAACAATCTTGAAGCTGTTGATCCACAAGGCATATTATTTTGGATAGTTGCTGTTGTGATACAGAAATCAGAATTTCCTGCTGCATCCCACATATAGATATTTACTGGTACACGACCTACGTCAGCCAATGTAAATATTCTATTTGCTTGTGTTCCCGCTGCATCAAATGTGTATGTGTATGGACCAGGGCAATTGTCTGTTGAGCTATTACCAGCGATGAAGTCAGAAGCCCAAAGTTCAATCATACAAGTTGTTGGCATCAATTCTGCGATCAACTCGATACATACTGGACTTGGTTTCTTACAATCTTTGATGGTAAGTATCTGTGTACAAGTTTCCTTGTTTCCACATCCATCTTCTACTTCCCAAACAACTCTATGTGTACCTAGTACCCATCCAGCTGCTGGATCAATTGTAGATCCTGTTCCGAATGAATCAAATGTCCCATCATTATTCAAATCTACTTGGTATCTGTATCTTAACTTAGTTTCTGGATCACAATCATCCGTAGCAGTGATGCTCAATGCTTGGTGATGAGGACCACATGCAGGTCCGTTATGACACCAAGAAACTGGAGCGCAATTCGTGAATGTTGGAGCTGATGAATTCATTACAACCAATACTTGGTCATACATCCAAGATGGATGGTTTCCTTCGTCATCTCTCTGACACCAGTCAATTACTTTCCACTTTCTGATTACTTTCTTACATCCTTGGCTTGAACCTACTTCAAAGTCGAAGTACCAGTCATCATAACCTACTCCTACATTTGAACATACGTCTTCTCTAAACCATGGCTTTTTGTAAGGCCAAGGAATATTTGCTGTATCTAAAGCTGCTCCACACTGATTAGTTGTGTAATCTGCTGGCCAGTAGATATCGTGCATATCATCCCAGTTGTAATCTCTTGCGCTATTGTAATTTACAAATGGTACGTCATAAGGTGGTTGACCGCTATTGTCATTCAATACAAAGAAGTCAGCTCCTGAGAATTCATACGTGTTGTATATGTTGATGTATTGTACACAAGATCTAGATCCCGCTGCATCTGCAGCTATCCAAGTTCTTGTAATTCTTCCTCTATTGCAGAATATATCTGGTGATTGAGAATAAGAAAGTGTCAAACTACAGTTATCGATGCTACCCATTTACTCCAACTTGGAAGTGTGGATTTTGCTCGCTTTCAGAGTGTCTTCCGATATGACCATATCTTTGGTCAATGAAGATTGGATCTCTTGTAACTGCTGTTGTTCCTCTACCTCCATTTACTACAGTACCGAATATATCTAAGTTTGATAAGCTATATGGGTATCTGCAATCGATGTTGATATCTGGTGGACATGTGATGATTGGTGGCAATTTGTCTTGTACCAATACTGAGTCCATACACTCATTGTAATTTCCGTTAGCATCTGTAACTCTCATTACAACTGCAATTTTCTTGTTAACATCTGTACAACAGAATGCAACAGTATCTCTCAATGTAGTGATAGCTGGGGTATGACAAGGATCTGACATTCTTCTAACTTTCCAAGATACGATTGCACAATTGTCATATGATCCGTTATCAAAGTCAGTAGCATAGATTCTTCCTCTACCATTATCACCCAATCCGATAGTCAAATATGTCTTACAAATAGCAACTGGAGAAACATAATCTCTTACTGCAACATTCATACAGCATGATCCTACATTTCCACACATATCTTCTAAATAATAGCAAACATTGTAATTTCCAACTGGGATATTTCTAACGATACCACCATTTGTATTTATTCTGAAAGCCTCAGCTCCAGAAGTAGCATCAGTACCAATCAACCATCCGCTCTTAATTGCACTTCCACATGCATCTGTAAATGTAGCTGCTGGGAAATTATAAGCCGACATACAAGAATTATAATCTGTACTTAGAGTTACGTTAGTACCTTCAGAAGCAACTAAATTACCTGGTGCTCCACCCAATCCTAATTGTAATGCTCTAGTAGGATATACTGGGCAAGCAACTACTGGACTTCCATGATCACCAACTTTGATGATTTGTAAGTGAGTAGCAGTTTCACCTGTACACCAGTCAAGACAAGTCCAGAATCTCAATACTTTGAAAGTTCCTTCGATAGCTGATGTAGAAGCATCATCGCCACAAACTTTGATTACCTCGTCTCTCCAAGTACATTGGATATTACAAGCGTCTCCTCCAGGCTTACCTGTTTCAGTTACATCAGGATAGTTGTTACCATTTACATCCCAAGGGCCTTTGCATTCAAGAACAGCTAAACTTCCTGCCAATCCATCATAGTTAGATGGCCAAGCAAGTCCATTTATAGCCAATTTCTTGAAACAAATAGTTTGAACGCAAGTTCCAACATTTCTATAAGAGCTGGCATCTACTGCTGTCCAAGTACGTGTGATAGTCTTCCAACAGTCACCTGTACATTGTTGATTATTTACAACATCTCTGTAAGTTAATGAGTAAGAACTGCAATTTTCAGCAACAGCAGGAGCTGTTGGTGCTCTCTCAACATAACTGATTGATAATGAAGCAGATATTATTGTACCAACATCACCAGCAGCGTCATCACAAATAGATAATGTCCATGCACCATTTCCAGTTCCTCCATCAAAAATAGACAAAGGTCCAAATGTTGGTCTGAAACAAGTAGCCGTTGCTAAATCGGCACATAACGTACTAGTATTTGTACATTCATCATCAAATGTTGTGTTAATAGGGAATGGTCCTCCACACACACCATCCAATAAGGTAAATACCGTACCATTAGGCGATGTTAATGTAATAACATTGTCAGATAACCAAGTATGGTCAAAATTCAATGATAAATTCAAATCAGTCACAGAAATTGGATATCCTGCATTTACATTGAATGTCATAGTACCACAAGAGTTGTCCACAACTTGAACTGGAACATTATTTGAAACCACCAAAGAACCTGTTCTTGGTGCAGTTGGTATAAAGTTTGTTTGTGCTGAATTATATGATCCAAGTGGTGCCACTGGGTCATTACAGTCAATTGTCAAATCAGAACAAGTAAGTACTGGAGGCATTTTGTCCTCAACTCTTAGGTATCCCCAACAAGTATTACCTGTTGTTGGATCTGTTACTTTCACTTGTAAAGTTCTGTCGATATGAGTTCTATTGACAGTTGCCGCTGGGATAACTGTACCATTTTCATTCATTACTGTAACTACATATCTGTTAAGACATGCATAAGGTCCACCAACCAATATCATACCTGGGGTGATGACAGCTCTACAGTCTTCATCCAAAGATATATTTGCTAATTGATTACAAACCAAATTGTTGTTAACAACATTACCTGGTTGATTCTCAAAGTTAACAACAGTAACAACCATAGAGCAAGAAGTAGTTGGAACTACCCCTGCTGGGTCAGTAGCTGTAAAAGTCAAAGTATGATTTCCCGCAGCCATTGGAGATCCGATTGCTGGTCCTCCAGTCTGTGTAACAATACCATTTGCTAAAGTACCAACCATTGTACTAGGAGGAGTTGCCCAATGGAAAGATGCTGTAATCCTTCTAAAGGTACCTGCTGCTGCAGCTGCCGGAGTAGTAGAAGATGGATTAGGCGTTCCAAAAGTGTTATTATTTGCAAAAATTGCATTTCCACCAATACCAGCGTAAAAGTTTAAACCTCCTGGGAATGCAAATGTAGGACTTCCCGTAGCCAAATATACAATTGAAGCTGGATAAGTATAAGAACTTTGTACATAAAACCCATACGATGTTCCAACTGCAAAATTTACTGGAGAAGAAAAATTAACATTGATTGCTTGTCCTGACGTTGCGACAGCTGTAGAAGTATAAGTTCCTATCAAAGTCCAATTTGCAGCATTATATGTGTTAGCACCGCCATATGAGCCTGGATTAGTGGTACGATATACTTGATAAACTGTTCCAGCAGGAGCAGGAATAGCGGCATTGGTATAAAATGTCATACCCCATAGCTGCTTGCCGCTACCAGAAGCATTTTGCAAATCAAAATAAACATTTGATGTACCAGACGATCCAGCAGCTGCTCCAGTTGTATTATTAGAAGTCAAAGCAGCTGGTGCAGCTGTAGCCCATGGTGTATAACCTGGGGCTGCAGGCGCTGTTGCAATAATGTTTGGAGTGAAGTTAGTAGTACATTCTCCTGCCAACAAATTTATTGTTGTGTTAGCACAATTCATAGTTTGTGCATCTAGAGTCGATGAAGACCAAGAAAGGATTGAAACCAACCCCAAAAAGGACATAAAACTCCGAAGTTTAGAAAAAGTAAAATTCATTTTTTTCATGAGATTTAACGTTTATAAAAAATTTTACATAAATTAAATGCGACAAAATTATTGTCTGATAACATTTAATAAATTATTCGCTGCTCTTAGAACCAATTTTGTTTCATTTGGAGCCTTTGAAATCCAACTATTGACAGCATTGTTAAATGCAGTGGTGGAGTTAACAGTTCCATTTTGAAGATTGGTAATGAATTCATTCGCAATCGTAACAGTGGCAATTTGATCTGGGTTACCACGAGATTCTAATGGTAAACTGTAGATCACGTCATTTGGCATAGTGGATGAAATAGCTTGAGAGTAAACCGAAGCGGCCTCAATGGCTGCTTGACCAGTTTTCAAATTTGCCCCCCCTGTTCTGTCTTGTGCAGACATTTGACCAGAAAATGCAAAAAAGCTAAAACCAAAAACCACCAGTGTGAGAATGCTTAGTTTCTCGAGTCTCTTCTTTACAGAAGAAAGTGAAAAATTGTTTCCTTTCATGAGTTTTAGTTAATGTTTAAAAATGTATATAAATAATGCTTTTAACCAATATTATTACTATGGTCAAGACTCTACATAGTAATAGGGCACAAAACTACAATTTAACTTTTTTAATATATTAGCCGTTTTGTGGTATTTAATACATTATTTCTTTTTCATATATTTATATTGCTGATATTCATTTTTTTATAATTCATAGGGGACGCATCATTTCGGGCGTTACTTCCTCAGTTTCTAAAACATTAATACTATATATTTTAATTTAATCAATATTATATTCCTCATTATAACAATTAAGAATATTAACTTTTTTCTCATATCAAATCGGCAATACAATCTAAATATTTTCAAAAAAAACAATAAATTTTTATCCATGTGCCTTAATTGACTGAAATTGGGCATTCAGAGTTTTATTCACGCACGATTAGTTGGATATACTCCATTAAAGTAAAGTCAATAGAATCTTGATACTCTTAGTGCACGTTTTTTAGATTAAAGGAAAACTAAAAAATCTTTGCAAATCATAATGATAAATCAATTGGACTAGGTAGGATATTTTGACTAAAAGTTAATACATTTATTCAGTTTTCCAAATTTGAAAACTGTGGTTTATTTAACAAAAATTAGGGCGCTCATTCAGAATCCTCCGCTTGGGGACCATTGTTGAAAATAATAGAAATACCATAAGTTAAGGAATTAAACTTAGGCAGTGGTGTGGTAGATTCAATGCTAAGTTCAGTTGCCAATGATTCCAATGATACTTTTGTTAACGGTATTTGGACAAATGGCCTTATACTCATGCTTATAATTTCTGTCCCTGGAATATTTAAACTTCCATAAAGGGTTGACGAAATAATGTCATCTCTCCATAAAATATTAGAGCTACCGAGGTTTGATTTTTTTGATTTAAGTCTATATCCATCCCACAATACATCAAAACCTAAGCTAAAATAATTGGAAACAAATCCTTCTATACCAAAATTGTATGAATTGTTTTGAAAGTTCCATTGCCAATCAAAGGAGTTGGTGGATCCATCTGTTAATCCTTTTGCGGATTTTATACTAAACAAATAGCGCCAGCCCGCATTAAGTCCGAAGTTTCCAAATCTGTACTTGAGTCCTAAACTTAGGCCATTCATCCCTTTTATTGAAGACCAGGCTTTATTATTGGGCATAAATTTCGTATTAGATCTTTCAATGAGTTCATTGATAGCATCGAATTTGCCCGCTGAATAATGATATCCTACGGTCATTGCTATTTGCGAAACGATGACATTTGAATACACCACCATCGCAAATATCGTAGAAAGAACGCATTTCGTTATGCTATTAATCTTCATAAAATTGAATCTAAATTATCCTAAGATTTCAAATAATTGTCCTAAAATAGGAAAAACAAAATTATAGCTTTATTTTTGCTTTGAAAATATAAATCAATGAATATTGAAAATATTATAGCCGTATCGGGGCTAAGTGGCCTTTATAAGGCGGTAACATCTAGGGGAAATGGCATAATCATCGAAGAGTTTGACACAAAAAAGAGAACATTTGTTACTGCTCGTCAGCATCAATTTACACCCTTAGAGACGATTTCTATCTATACATATGAAGAATCTATCGGCCTAAAAGACGTTTTTTCATCGATGTTTGAACACCGCAATGATTTACCTACATTAGGAACAAAAGGGGAACCTTCAGAGATAAAAAATTATATAAGAAAAGCAATTCCCAACTACGATGAGGACAGGGTCTCGCTAAGTGATATGAAAAAATTGATCAAATGGTACCAATTTTTGGTTCAAAAAAATATCATCACTGAGGCGAATTATAAATTGGTAGATTCTAAAAATGAAAAATCGGAAAAACCAAAATCTATAGCAAAATCAAACGAAGAAGAATAACCCCATGTATAAAGGCAAAAAAGTAATCGTCGTAATGCCAGCTTATAATGCAGCAGCGACTCTAGAAAAAACATACAAAGAAATCCCTCTGGACATTGTGGACGAAGTGGTCCTTTGTGACGATGCATCTAAAGATTCAACCGTACAAAAAGCTAAAGAGATTGGTATCAACCATATCATTCAACATGAGAAAAACAAAGGATATGGTGGCAACCAGAAATCACTTTACAATAAGGCTTTGGAATTGGATGGAGATATTGTCATCATGTTACACCCAGACTATCAATATACACCAAAATTAATTCCAGCCATGGTCAATATCTTAGGTGATGAATTGTTTCCAGTAGTGCTTGGAAGTAGGATTTTGGGAGTAGGTGCTTTAAAAGGAGGGATGCCCCTCTACAAATATATTGCCAATAGATTTTTGACCATGACACAAAATTTGTTAATTGGATACAAACTGTCTGAGTATCATACGGGCTATAGGGCATTTTCAAAAGAAGTATTGAAAACCATCGCTTTCAATAAAAACTCCAACGATTTTGTGTTTGACAATCAAATGCTTTCACAAATTGTTTATGCTGGTTTTGACATAGCGGAGGTCACTTGTCCTACAAAATATTTTGAAGAAGCCTCATCCATAAATTTTACAAGGAGCTCGAAGTATGGTTTAGGGGTTTTACAAGTTTCGGTTACGCATTTTTTGCAAAAACTCGGTATTTTAAACCTCGATTCATATATTAAATCATCAAAATAAGAATTTTCATTTGCGTTTTTTGTAAATTATAACAAACTGGCTTGCTTAATTTTCATAAATAAAATATCTCCCCTTTTTATTCAGAAATATTATCTTTGCAGGTCGTAGTGGGTAATATTTTTCTAAATATTTATTTTTTGTTGTTGTTTTTATGAAACAAAGAACCATAGTAAATCCCTGTACTTTAGAAGGCGTAGGATTGCACACGGGAGCTAATGTGAAGCTTACGTTTAAACCCGCATCCGAAAATCAAGGTATAAAATTTGTCCGTACTGATAAAACACCCCATGTGTTTATACCAGCTGATGCGATGAAAGTGGTTTCTACAGCCAGGGGTACAACCATAGCTTCTGATGACACCCAAATCGCTACTGTAGAGCACGTTTTGGCCGCTTTGACTGGAATGGGAATTGACAATATAAATATCGAGGTGGATGGACCCGAAATGCCGATTATGGATGGTAGTTCTAGATTTTTTGTAGATGCAATCAAAAAAGTTGGTATCAAGGAGTTGGAGGCAGACAAAGTTTTTTTTGAAATCAAAGAGCCAATTATTTACAAGAATGACGAAAGAGGCTCTGAATTGATCGCTCTGCCCAATAATCATTATGAACTTACGTCTCTTATTGACTTCAATTCTGACGTCGTTGGACATCAATTTGCAGCTTTAGAAAATATAGAGAAGTTCGAAACCGAAATAGCACCTTGCAGGACTTTTGTTTTTTTACACGAAATCGAAAAACTTTTTGACCAAAATCTCATCAAAGGTGGGGATGTTGAAAACGCCATCATCATCGTGGATAGAGTGATGAATCAAGAAGAACTGGACAGTCTCGCCGCAAAATTGGGTAAAACAAGTGTTAAAGTTGAAAAAACAGGGATACTAAACACTATGGTCTTACATTTCGAAAACGAGCCAGCCAGACATAAATTGCTAGATGTCATTGGCGACTTAACCCTTGTTGGAATGCCAATAAAAGGTAAAATTGTGGCTAAGAAACCAGGTCATTCTTGCAATGTAGAATTTGCGAAACTATTGAAAAAAGCAGCAATGGAGCAAAAACAACTTAAGGAAAGACCTCAATACGATCCAGACAGAGAGCCTGTAATGGACACTTTTGGGATTATGAAAAAATTACCACATAGATATCCATTTCTGATGGTAGATAAAGTCATCGAAATGGACAAAGATTCCATCGTAGCGGTCAAACACGTTACGTCGAATGAATATTATTTCGAAGGACATTTTCCGGACAATCCAGTCATGCCAGGTGTATTGCAAATCGAGGCCATGGCTCAGACAGGAGGGATTTTGGCACTAGCTAATACGCCTGACGAAGAAGTTTGGGACACTTATTTTCTAAAAATTGACAATGCTAAATTCAAAGCAAAGGTCCTTCCGGGTGACACACTTATCATGAAACTTGAACTTTTAGAACCGATTAGAAGAGGAATCGTCAAGATGAAAGGTACTGCATTCGTGGGCAACAAAGTGGTCTCTGAAGGAGAATTTACTGCACAGATTGTCAAGAGAACTTAGGATTGTTACGATGTTTCAAATTGATTGCCATAATTTATCCAAATCATTCGGTCTAACTCCAATTTTTAAAAATTTCACTTATAAATTTGACGAAGGAAGCTATGGGATAGCGGGTGCTAACGGGAGTGGCAAATCAACCTTAATCAAGATACTCAGCGGTTTTCTGACGCCCACTTCCGGCAATATTTCTTTTATCCATGGCGATAAAGCCGTCGAAATCGAAGACTTGTATCGGCACGTGAGCATTGCCGCCCCATACGTTGAGATGTATCCCGATCTTACCGTATCAGAAAGCATTTCTTATCAAAGCAAATTTAAATCATGGTATGCTGACCTTAACAATAAATCTGTTCTTGAATTATCGGGATTGGCTTTGGCAAAAGAACGTCCTGTAAAATTTCTTTCATCAGGGATGAGGCAACGACTCAAATTGACTCTTTGTCTGTTATCGAATACAAATGTTATAATCTTGGATGAACCAACTACCAATTTAGATGTAAATGCTCAAAATTGGTTCGCCGATTTGTTTAAAACTTATGGTAAAAACAGACTGAGTTTAATTGCTTCTAACGAGATATTCGATTTAGATCTTTGTGAAAAACGCTTGTTGATGCAAGATTTTAAATAATTTTAAGCATCCATTTTTAATGATTGTTATTTTTTAAAAATATCCAATTCTTCTCCAATATCAACCATGAAAACTGGGCGTTCTAAGGGCTTTCCATAATGAATACCCTTTTTATACAAATTATCATAATGCCCTAGCAACAAAGAAAATGCTTCCCTTATTTGCTTGTTATTCATGTGTTCTATGATTTGATGGGTCAATAATCCTCCTAATTTCCTTTGGATCCGCAACACGCTGGCGATCAAATCATCCAATTCAAAGCCGCCATAATCTTCCATGATTCGGTGCAGCCTATCTTCAAATGAGATTTGAATAAAATACAATGGCGCCTGTATCATCTGTTCTCTTATGCCCTTTGGTATGCTTAAAGCACCGATACGACTGCTTTCGTCTTCCAGCCAGATAGGTTGATTTTTGAATCTAAACAGCATCAAAGAAAGCATATTTTCGAACATTTCTTGAGAAGGTTGAGGAGCCAAACCCAATCCTCCAAAAGTAGAACCCTTGTGTCTAGCCAATCCTTCCAAGTCAATTACAGGGAGGCCTAACTCTTGTTGGCTATTCAGGATTTCGGTTTTTCCAGAACCAGTATATCCTCCTAGGATTTTAAATGTATATTTATCGTCAAATCGAGCCAGCGCCCAATTTCTAAAAGCTTTGTATCCTCCCTTGACCACCTTTACTTCGAATCCATAAAAATCCAAAAGCCACGCCATCGCCCTTGATCTCATCCCGCCCCTCCAACAATAAACCGCCAAAGTCTTTTTTTCAACATTGGTGTTTTTTACAATTTCGACAAAATTTGACATTTTTAATCCAAAAAAATCCAAGCCTTTAGAAATGGCTTTCTCTCTAGATTCTTGCTTATACAGGGTGCCTATGATATGTCGTTCTTCGTCCGAGAAAATCGGAAGCGACAAAGCGTTGGGGATATGTGCATGCTCATATTCCTTTGGAGATCTAACATCGATCCAAAAATATCGACCTTGATCAATCAGGAGTTGGTCAATATCAAGGTATTCCATCCTATTTTATTTGTAAAATATTAATTGGCAAGGTCAGATAAAAACTTCAATCTGATCAATTCAATTTCTTCAATCGTGATGTCATTTTCTTTCAATTCATGAAAAGCTGTGACAGCGTCGTCGGTTTCAGCCTCCTTGAAATAATCGTAGATTTCTTCTCGAACATACTCGTCCACCACCTCATTAATATAATAGTCAATATTGATTTTTGTACCACTTAAGACGATCATATCAAGCTCTTGCATCAATTCAGAAACCTTTAATTGATTCGTGGCGGCTATATCTTCAAGGGGCATTTTGCGATCGATGCATTGAATAATTTGCACTTTCACTTTAGATTTATTTGCGACAGTTTTCATCACAAAATCTGTAGGTCGGTCTATATCATTGTCCTCCACGTATTTTGCAATATGATCTATAAAAGGCTGTGCAAATTTTTGGGCCTTACCTAAACTCACTCCGGAGATCTTAGCTACATCATCCATGGTTATGGGGTATTGAGTTGCCATTTCCATGAGAGACGCGTCTTGAAAAACGATATAAGGTGGTACATTCTTCTTCTTAGCAATATCGCGACGGAGGTTCATCAACTGCTTTAACAATTGGTCATCAAGCACCGCAGTTCCCCCTTGAGCACCATCATCGTCACCTTCTTCCTGGCTATAGTCAGTATTCAGTGGTATTTCTATTGGATGCGGTCTTTTTATATATGCTCGCCCATTGTCGTTGATTTTAAGTACCCCATATTTTTCGATATCCTTGGTCAATAAATTCAGCAGGATGGCGTGTCGATAGACCGTATTCCAATAAACGTTGGTTTCGTTTTTACCTACTCCGAATAATGGTCTATTATTGAACCCATAGTCCAATATGGTCTGCGAAGCCTTGCCGATGATAAAGTCCACCATCATTCGGATATCATAATTATTATTCAATTCTTCGACACATTTAAGTGCTAGGACCATGGCACTTTGAATATTTACTTTTTCTTTGGGATGTTTGCAATTGTCACACATGGCATTGCACTCCTTGGCATCGAATTCTTCACCAAAATAATGCAATAGGAATTGTCTCCTACAAGTTGATGTTTCGGCATAAGCGGTAACTTCCTGCATCAAAAGCGATCCCATCTCTCTTTCTGCGACAGGCTTATCTCTTAAAAATTTTTCAAGCCTTGAAAGATCCGCTGGAGAATAATAAGCAACACAAACTCCTTCCAAACCATCTCGCCCTGCCCTACCCGTTTCTTGGTAATAGTTCTCAATGCTTTTTGGCATATCATAATGGATGACGAACCTTACATCAGGCTTGTCGATCCCCATACCAAAGGCAATCGTTGCACAGATTACGTCTATATCCTCCATGAGGAAAGCATCTTGGGTGGCGGATCTGGTCTTAGGATCCAAGCCAGCGTGATAAGGAGCTGACTTTATCCCATTGACGTTGAGCGCCTCTGCGATGTCTTCTGTAGTCTTTCTTCCTTGTACGTATATGATGCCTGATTTTCCACCCATAGACTTTACGAATTGGGTGATATTTTTTAATGCTTGATCTTTTTTGCCTTTTGGCTTGACAGAATAATATAAATTCTCTCTATTGAATGAAAGGACAAACTCAGATACCTGATCCATATCTAAGATCTTGATGATATCCGTGCGAACTTTTGGCGTGGCCGTTGCCGTCAAGGCGACTAGGGGTATATCTTCTCCAATGATATCTATCATGTCGCGGATACGCCTATACTCAGGTCGAAAATCGTGTCCCCATTCTGATATACAGTGTGCCTCGTCTATGGCTACAAAGGATATGGATGTATTTTTGAAAAATTCTAGGTTTTCTTCCTTGATTAATGTTTCTGGTGCGATATAGAGCATTTTGGTTTTGCCATCTTGTATATCGTCCTTAACTTGTTTGATTTGGGCTTTATTGAGCGATGAATTAAGAAAATGAGCCACATTGTCTTCCTGACTGTATCCTCTGATAGAATCTACTTGATTCTTCATAAGGGCAATGAGAGGAGAAATGATGATAGCAGTACCTTCCATCATTAAGGCTGGGAGCTGATAGCAAAGTGACTTGCCACCTCCTGTAGGCAGAATAACAAATGTGTCCTTTTTGTCTAAGACGTTGCTAATTATATCCTCTTGGTTGCCTTTGAATTGTGAAAATCCAAAAAACTTTTGTAAGGCGTCAAATATTTGCTTTCGCTTATCGGACATATTGATATTGTTCAGTTGAATACTGTTTGAAACTTTTGGGGACTATGTTACCCATTAATTTGAAAATTGAAGATACGTTATTTTTACAAAAATAGTTATAAAGAAAGAATAACAAATTTTATTATTTTTTATTTAGTAATAAAAAAATCAGATTGTAAAAAAAACGAACCTAAAAAATTAGCATCTTGCTTCTTTTCTCTTATGTCCTAATTTCCCCATTTGTTCCATTTTGGTTAAATATTGATTGATATCTGGAACTTTACAAGCAGTCTTGCCCATATTTACTTTAACCTTGCCGATAGATAGGGCCAAATCTCGAATATAGTTGGTTAATTCTGGCATGTAGGCACCTACGCTCAGCAGAAAGTTATTTTTCGTATAGGCTACGCGGTCATCCGTATCATGTATGGTATCTGCTGCCAATTGGCACAATTCTTTAATCTTTGAGTAATCTAGCTGGTCATTGGGAGTAATCGAAATATAATTCGCAAGGGTCGCCCAACCACAACTAGCCATGAGTTCACCATCCGATTGAATCCATTCTAGCCCTTTTTGCCAACCATGAAGACTTTCGGATGCTACCCAAGGGACTGTGTATTCGCTTATCATGCTCCAATGTGCTTTCTCTGCCCATTTTTGTAATGTCTGAGCGGATATTTTCTGTGGCTCAGCCATGAGTCCCGCTAGATACATAGCGTCGCTTATACCCGTATCGTACAATTCCTCGGCCAAAGCTTGATTGTACTTGGTTTTCTTGATGATGAGTTTTAAGTCCTGTACTTTAACTCCAAAAAATGGTTCTTTTGCACCGTGATTTAAAAGAGTCTTTTTTGTCGATTCGGAACCCATCTCCCCCAACTGGCTAATTATATCCTTTAATGTCATATTTTACGGTTGATTTTTTGAACAAAAATAAGAGTTATGACTATCAATCCAAAATTAAATAAAAACTACGACTATCTAGGGAATCAATCTATCTCAGGTTTGTTTGTTAGCGCGAGAGGGGGTGGAGCGGACACGAAGTAAAGCGGAAAACCCGATGGTCGAGGAAGGAATCCGAGACCACTCGCCCAAAAAATTAAACTTTATAAGGGTTCTTGCTTATATTTGTCCTCATACCAACATATAATATCGGGAATAATGGCTATAAAACAAGATCTAGAATTCAACCAGAATGAAGATGCGATGAAATTGCTCCTTTCGGCTGTGGAGCGAAAAATGAGCGAAATTAAATTGGGCGGAGGGGCCAAACGGATAGAAAAATTGCACGCTGAAGGCAAAATGACTGCTCGAGAACGAATTCAATATTTGATAGATGATACCAAGGATTTTTTTGAAATAGGAGGATTTGCAGGACTCGATATGTACCAAGAATATGGTGGCTGCCCCGCTGGTGGCGTAGTGACTGGAATAGGGCGAATCCGTGGACGTCAGTGCATGATCGTAGCTAACGATGCTACGGTAAAAGCGGGAGCTTGGTTTCCAATCACTGGTAAGAAAAATCTCAGGGCTCAAGAAATAGCTATGGAAAACAGGCTGCCCATCGTGTATTTGGTGGATTCTGCGGGTGTATTCTTGCCGATGCAAGATGAAATATTCCCTGACAAGGAGCATTTCGGGAGAATATTCAGAAATAACGCCAAGATGTCTTCTGCTGGAATACCTCAGATAGCTGCCATTATGGGGAGCTGTGTCGCTGGGGGTGCTTATCTGCCTATCATGTCTGATGAAGCTTTAATCGTGGATAAAACTGGATCTATATTCCTTGCTGGGCCCTATTTGGTAAAAGCTGCCATCGGTGAAAATGCTGACAAGGAGACGCTAGGAGGGGCAACCACACATTGTGAAATCTCAGGTGTGACGGATTATAAGGTACCCAACGATAAGGTTTGCTTGGATACGATTAAGGATTTGATTGATAAAATTGGGTCTTTCGACAAGGCGGGATTTGACAGAATCGAAGCAAAAGCTCCTGCACTGGACCCAGAAGAAATCATGGGTATTTTTCCTGAAAATCCCACAAAGCCATACAGTACCCTTGAAATTATCAAGCGAATAGTAGATGAATCCAAACTAACTTTATATAAAGAAGAGTACGGAAAAACTATCCTTTGCGCCTATGCTCGTATCAACGGATGGGCTGTCGGCATCGTGGCTAACAATCGAGAGGTTGTTAAATCTGGAAAGGGTGAAATGCAGTTCGGAGGGGTGATTTACTCAGACTCTGCGGATAAAGCTACGCGGTTCATATTGAATTGCAACCAAAAGAAAATTCCTTTGGTTTTCATGCATGACGTCACTGGATTTATGGTAGGAACGCGATCAGAGCATGGAGGTATCATCAAAGATGGAGCCAAGATGGTCAATGCCGTCTCGAACTCTACCGTACCAAAAATTACCATCGTTATGGGCAATTCATATGGAGCTGGAAACTATGCCATGTGTGGAAAAGCCTATGACCCTAGGATGATAGTGGCTTGGCCTACGGCTAAAATAGCTGTTATGGGAGGATCTCAAGCGGCAAAAACCCTTACACAAATACAAGTACAATCCCTAAAAGATAAGGGTCAGCCCGTAGATGATGTCAAGGAAAAAGAACTTTTTGATGAAATAAAGTCAAAGTACGATCGACAGACGACGCCATATTATGCTGCTTCACGATTGTGGGTAGATGCCATCATCGACCCTCGAAAGACCCGAGATTTTATTTCAACTGCAATAGAAGCTGCCAACAACGCTCCCGTAGAAAAATTCAATGTAGGCGTAATGCAAGTTTGATAAGCCATAAAAAAATTAAGTATTTTGAAATTCAATATCCCGATAGACAGTCCTGACATCCCTTTGGTCGCTACAACCTTATTTGGTCTAGAAAACATTTTGCACAGCGAAATGCAATCTTTGGGCATAAAAAACCTACAATTAGCCAATAGAGCCGTGACGGGAACTGGCAGCTTCAAAGACATCATGAAGCTAAATTACCTTTCAAGACTGGCGGTCAAAGTAGGGATTCCATTTTCAAAATTCAAAGCCACTTCAGAAAAACAGCTTTACGACGGAGTATATAGTTTGCCGTGGGAAAATTGGATAAAACCCGAAGAAACCATAGCCATCGAATCCTCTGTTTGGTCAAATTATTTTAAACACTCCCAATATGCTGCGTTGAAAGTAAAAGACGCCATCGTTGATCGAATTCGAGATCGAAAAGGAGCCAGGCCCAGCATTCAACTTCAGGATCCAAACTATTCTCTGTTATTGAATATATTCGAAGGAGAAATCCAGCTTTTATTGAATACGAGTGGTGAAAGCTTGCACAAAAGAGGATATAAAAAAGTGATGGGCGAAGCTGCTTTGAGTGAAATTTTAGCTGCGGGCATTATTGAATTTTCTGGTTGGAATGGAGAAACTCCTATGATAGATCCAATGTGCGGGTCAGGAACCCTACTTATCGAGGCTGCATACAAGTATTATGAAATCCCGTCCCAGTGGCGGAGAAAAAAATTCAATTTTGAGAATTGGGATTTTGTGAACTCAAAAGATTGGGACAATATTAAGTCAGAACATAGGCCTAATTGGGACAAAGCAAAAGTCGATATTTTGGGATTTGACAGAAGCATGAAAGCCATGAGAGCCACCTCAGACAATTTGTTGGAAGCAAAGATTTTTGATTTGGTAAAGGTGGATATTTTATCATTTGAAAACAATACACAAGTGGTTCCTAGTACTTTGGTCATGAATCCTCCTTATGACGAAAGACTGGCCATAGATGACGTACAGGGCTTTTATCAATCGATAGGAAATCAACTAAAGCACCATTGGAAGGGGTCAACAGCATGGATTATTACCTCCAATGAAATTGCTCTCAAAAGCATTGGTCTCAAACCCAGCCAAAAGATCCCATTGAAGAATGGACCATTAAATTGCAAACTGCAATCTTTCAAGCTATTTTAAAAATACTGGTCTTTATATTTTATTTTTTAGGAAAATTCCATATTTTTGTTTTGAAGAATTTAGGAAGTTCTTATTTAGGGGAAAAATATAAAGAAAAAAATGAGAAAAATTTTATTGGTGCTAACGAGCATGATGCTGGGTTATGCTACTTTTGGACAAGCAGGAGATTGCCCATATCCTGTGATATTCATCCATGGGTGGAACGGGAATGGAACTTCGTGGGCAGGTACCTATAACAATACAAGTTTTAAAGGAATTTGGGGTGCAAAAGCCGATGATTTTCATGCGGTACTCAATGCATATCCCTCGTCAAATATGTTTGGTGCGAATAATATCGCTTGGGATTTAGACGACGACGTCAAAACACAATTCGTCAATGAAACCAATGTTTTGGCACCTGGATGTGTCTATGCTATTAATTTTGATAATTATTGGAATGAAAGCAGTAGCAACCCACAGATTATATACAACGGTAGTTCTCCTTTACTCGAATCAGACTCCAATGAGTCTTCAACTAGAAAGCAGGGATACGGTGTAAAAAAAGCCATAGAAAAAGTATTGGCTGCGAATCCAACCAAGTCCAAAGTTATATTGGTAGGACACTCTATGGGAGGCTTGGCCATAAGAGAATATTTGCAAAGAACTGTTAGCGGCAGTCACATTTTTTGGCAAGTACCAGCTCAAGCAGATGGCCATAAAGTAGCTAAAGTTCTGACTGCAGGAACCCCACACCGTGGCAGCAATTCATTTTCAAGCCTTTTCATTAAAAAAGAAGGAGAAGTAGAATTCAGAAATTCTAATCCAGATCTTAGTTCTGAAGCCGTCAGAGATTTAAGATATAGCTATTCTGATTGTTTAGGTTTTTGTGACAAACCTGGCGTATATTTATTTGGGTCAAATGAAACTCAGATTACAAATACATACAAAAGTTATGACGTAGATTGCGATGGAGACGAGACAAGTACCAATGTCGTACCAATCAATCAGCCTGGATCGGGCAATGCTTGGGATGGAACCACTGATAATACTGCGATGGCATTGCCCACCAATGTCCGTTATACTTGGTTTGTATCTAATCTTGTAGTAGGAATCATCGGTTGTCCTTGTTATGGAAATGGTGGCGATGGAGTAGTTGATGACGAAAGACAATGGATCTATAGTGGAGGTTCAGGTAATACAAATGATTTTATGGCAGATGCAAGCTTCCCTAGACCAACCGACGGAGTCAATTATCGGCTATCTGATAGAATCACTAGTGAAAACAGCACTTCACATTTAGGTCAAACCGATGATGTAGATTTCATCCTCCATGGGTTGGATGAAGGTGATTTCCCGAAATTCAATTGGAAAATAGACACAGGAATTGTTTATGCTGGAGTCTGTCAAATGCGTCCAGAAAAATTACCTGCCAATTCAAACAGAGGCACCAACAATCGAAGAATTGACGGTGATTGGTACACTTTTACTCTAACTTCATCTGTAGATTTAGCTACGGTTAAAGTTTGGCCGAACCCAAATTATCCTGTAAGAATCGATTTCTACACTTCTGGCTCTCCTACCGATTATAGCAATAGCGACGCAACAGTCAATATCTCGAGAGCGGCAGGAAGTTCTGCGCTTTTATCCCTCAATAGTCCTGGATCATTAGCTGCAGGAACATACTATTTTAGAGTGACCCACGATATGACTGGCGGCACCTATAGTGCAGCAAAGACGGCTTGGACTACTCCGTATAAATATCAAGTTACCACCCAGGTCAACATTTTGGCTATCAATATAAAGAAATTTGAAGCACAGCGTCAAGGTGCAACCAAAAAGGTAAATATCTCATGGGAAATCGCCTCAGCATTCGTTGGTGATCGATTTATTGTCGAACATTCTACTGATGGATTGGAGTGGAATGCTTTGGGCAGCAACGATTATATTGAGTCTAAGAGTAACTATTATTTTTTGCATGAAAATGCTGAAGAAGGAACAAATTATTATCGATTGGCTTTGTTAGAGGCAACTGGCAATAAGACATATTCTCCTATCAGACAAGTAATCATCAACAGCTCGAATACATTTGAGATAAGAAAAACCAGTCCAAACCCATTTGGTAATAGGCTAAAAGTTGAATTTTCCTCAAATCAAATGACCAAGGTAGAATATACTGTAGTCAATAGTGTTGGACAAATTATAGCTAAAGGTGAAAATTTAGCTTTTGAAGGGATCAACAATTTTTATTTGGATACCGAATTATTCCCCGCAGGTATCTACGCTATAATACTGAGACAAGGTAGTAGTCTAAGTCAAAAGCTAATAGTAAAGAAATAGCATTTATCAACAGTTTAGGGATAGGACGTTCTCAAATGTCTTGTCCCTATCTTTTTGGGAGCAGGGCATTAGCCAAATTGGGGTTGAATTTCTGTGACTATTATACCATTTACTCGATCATTGATATCTTTTATTGGGATAATCCCATCGGTCTTTTCACTAAAAAATTGTAAAATATCTACTGGAATGTCAGCAATGGTTTTATCTGCCTCCACACACATTTCGATGGTCAAATTCTGAGCATAATCCTCTACGGTTCCATAAATATCATTTGCAATTTTTGCCTCTTTCAATTTTTTGGGACTTAGAATTCCCCAAAATATTCCTTCATTTTCAACGATATAAGGCTGCTCTAAATTTTGGTTCAACAACAAGTACATCGGTTGGTTTTTTTCTATCTTTTGAACACGATAATCTGCCAAGTTTATCAACGAAGTTTTTGTAATTTTCTCCTCATTCTCTAAAGAGCGATATTCTTGTTGGGCGGCAGAAAATATGAATAAACCGATAATTGCAAGCGTATATTGGCCAAAATATAGCCCGTATAAGACAAACCCTGCACAGCAGACAAGACTTATCCATCTAGCGATATTGGTAGCTGTCTTTAGATTGAAAGCATACCCAAGAAGTGCTCTAAGGACCCTACCGCCATCCATTGGAAAGGCTGGAATCATATTGAAAAGCACAAGCATTTTGTTGATATAAAATAAATATTTTAACAGTAAAACTGAAAAACTACCCAAAGAACTAATCTCTGAATCTGAAATATCGGAGGAAATGTTACCAAACTCCAAGATCAAATAGAGCAAAAGCGCGATGACGACATTTACCATTGGTCCTGCGATTGCGACCAACAGCTCAGCGGTAGGAGTCCTGAGATTTCCCATCATTCTTGCGATGCCCCCTATGGGAGTCAGCAGGATATCTTGCGTACCGACGCCGAATCTCCTAGCTGTCAGGGCATGTCCAAATTCATGTAAAACCACACACCCAAAGACCAAAATAATCAATGCCAAGCTAAACCCAACAACATACATCGATTGATTTTCTTGCCACGCATCAAAGGTAATGACAAGCCCTAACAACCAAAATGTCCAATGAATTTTGACAGGTATTCCGAACATTTTGCCAATATTGAGGGTATTAAACATTAATTATTTTATATTTTATGAAAAAAATTAAAATGAAAAAAGCCAAAAAGCTTCATGTTTATGACAGCTCAGGATATAATTCTCCAAGTTGAATCTGTCTATTGATTACGATGCGTTGGATCTCAGATGTTCCTTCATAGATTTGGGTGATTTTAGCATCGCGCATCAATCTTTCCACATGATACTCTTTTACGAAGCCATATCCTCCGTGTATTTGAACCGCTTCAATGGTTGTCCTCATCGCAGTTTCAGAGGCAAAAACTTTCGCCATAGACGCAGCAGCTAAAAAATCTTTACCTGCATCTTTCAGTCTAGCAGCTCTATGAACTAAAAGCCTTGCAGCTTCGATCTCAGTGGCCATTTGGGCCAATTTGAATGAGATGGCTTGATGCTCATAAATTGGCTTGCCGAAGGCCTTTCGCTCTTTGCTATAAGCTAATGCCATTTCGTAAGCCCCTGAAGCTATCCCCAATGCTTGTGAGGCTATACCGATACGCCCTCCTGACAATACCTGCATTGCAAATTTAAAACCAAATCCATCTTCGCCTATTCTATTTTCTTTTGGAACTTTCACATCCGTGTACATGATCGTGTGGGTATCAGAAGACCTAATTCCCAATTTGTCCTCTTTGGCTCCTATCACCACTCCTGGCCAGCTGGTATCCACGATGAACACGCTGATACCCCGATGTCCTAAACTCGGATCCGTTTGGGCTATAACGAGATGTATTCTTGAAGTACCACCATTGGTTATCCAATTCTTAGTACCGTTGAGTAAATAATAATCTCCTTGGTCGATGGCCATTGTACGCTGACTGGTTGCATCAGAGCCAGCTTCTGGTTCAGAAAGACAAAACGCACCAATCCACTCTCCTGTTGCCAATTTCTTGAGATATTTTTCCTTTTGATCTTCAGTACCGAATCTCTCCAATCCCCAGCATACTAGACTATTGTTTACTGACATAATCACAGAACAAGAATTATCCACTTTGCTGATTTCTTCCATTGCTAAAACATAAGAAATGGTGTCCATGCCACCTCCGTTGTAAGCTGGATCGACCATCATGCCCAAAAGGCCCATTTCTGCCATTTGTCGAACCTCTTCCGTGGGATATTTCATGTGTGTATCACGCTCAATTACCCCTTTTTTCAAAGTCTTCTGTGCTAGATCACGTGCTGCATCTCTTACGGCTATTTGCTCTTCTGTATAGTCAAAAGTCATATCTCATAGTATTTTAAGTCTCAAAAATAAGTAAAAATTACCGCCTTGTGAAATGAATGTTCAAAAATCATCAAACCATCTGATATAACAACGATCAAAACTAGAATTTGATTAAATTTTATAGAATATGGAAATTGATCTTGGCTGGTAGGGTAGCCATCAATTGTCGAGAGATACAGCATATATCCTATTTCTATCTGTTAGAATTCCTGAATAATTGGCTAATTTAATACGGTTGTTAGTCATTGAAAAAAAATATGGTAATGAGTATTTGCTTATACAATTCTAGATTAATTCCAGTCGGGATAAATCATTTTAAATAAAAACTCTTTTCTCGAAAAACCCAAATAGAAATGCAAATGGATGTGTCGAATTCTACTTTCTTAAAATCTTAATGAGATTGGGGCTTGCAATTTAAATACTAAAAAACTTGAAAAACAACTTTGAATATGCCACAAAAAAAAACAAGTCGTATAACACTTTATACGACTTGTTCTAACAAATTATAATCCCATGAACATATCTAAAACTAAAAGCAATATATTATAAACTAACTCATTTCAATTTAACATTGTTAATAATGGGTCGAAGCTTTCGAGTCGCTTAGCAACCCATTATCAACAAATAATTATCCCATGAACATATCCAATAAAAAAACTAATACGTTTATTAGTTCTGAAGTACGGCTATCGATTTTCTGAGAGAAATTGTATAGCCTTTAATTCATGATACAATATTAAGGCCATAAACAACCAACGACAAATACAAAAATTTATCATTGTTATATATTATTTAATTATAATATATTGAAATGCGAGTAATTTTAGGGTGATTTAGGGTATTGGGTGGAAATATTGTTACAAAGAAACCCAAATAAATATAAATTTATATCATTGATTTATTTTGATCAATATTTTTTTAAGGTCATTTTTTTTCAATTTCCAATACCCAGATCCAGAAAATAAGGTTGAATTTAAGTTTAAATGAGAAGTATTTTCGGGCTCAAACCATTCCTTCAAAGAAAGATGTCCAGCTTTAATTTGGGATATTTCAAATATTTCCTCAATATTACGTTCAGTTATCCCACCACCTGCCATGATTTCAATGAGATGACCGAATTTGGATTGCCAAGTCGCAATATTATTAATTCCTTCCAAAGCGGTGTTATATCCGCCAGAGGTCAAAATTCGACGAAATCCAATTTCAGCCAGTTGTTGAATATGTTGATCTGGGTCCTTTAGTTCATCAAAGGCTCGATGAAAAGTAAAATTAATGCTGGGATGTAGGTTGACTATTTTATTTAAAAACTCATAATCGGGCGAATTATCTTCGAGCAAAGCCCCTATGACCAGATGTTTACACCTATTTTCGGCGAAGATGGAGCAGTCTGCTTCTATATTTTCTTTTTCAACTTTATTGTAAACAAAATTACCCATACGGGGTCGTATCAATACGTGGGTTTTTTCTGGATATTTTTCTTCAAGTATAATAAAGCTACCAAGTGACGGAGTAAGTCCTCCTAGACCTAGAGCGCTACATAACTCCAATCTATCGGCACCTAAATCTAACGCTTCGAGTCCTGCGACAACATTATCTACACAAACTTCGATTATTTTTTTCAAAACAAAAATGCCATTTAACCCCTTATCTTCATACTCATATCTAGCGTACCAGCTGAATGGGTCAAAGCACCTACGGATATATAATCTACCCCTGTTTCCGCATATTTTCTGACATTTTGAATGGTAATCCCGCCAGAAGCTTCCGTTTCGAAAGTTTGGCCTACGATAGCTACTGCTTCTCTCAAGATTGGGATTTCAAAATTGTCGAACATGATTCTCTGGATTTTGCCAATTTCGAGGACTTCGTGGATCTCAACTAGATTTCTAACCTCTACGGTAATCCCGATATCCAAATTATTTTTTGCTTTGTAGTCAAGGACTTTCTTTATCGCCTTTTTCACACCACCACAAGCATCCACATGATTGTCTTTGATCATAAACCAATCATAAAGACCTATTCTATAATTCTCGCAGCCTCCCAGCTTTACAGCCCATTTCTCTAAAAACCGATTGAGCGGAGTTGTTTTTCTGGTATCTAAAATTTTGGTAGGCAATCCATGAACTTCCAAAGCAAATCTATTGGAAAGTGTAGCAATGCCCGACATGCGTTGCATAACATTTAATATCAGTCTCTCTCCAGCCAAAAGGGCTTGAGATTTTGCCTTACATTTAAAAACGATATCGCCGTATTGAATATCCTCCCCATCCTTGATCAAAGTCTCAAAGTCACAGGTCGGATCGATATATTTCATCACGATTTCAGCAAACTCCACCCCAGCTATAACGCCATCGTCTTTTGCAATCAAATGAGCTATATTGGTGTTCTCAGCGGGTATGCAAGCTAGAGAAGTATGGTCGCCCTCTCTTATATCTTCATAAAGACTGGCTTTTATAAACTCTAGCATCGTTTCTTTATCAGGCATATTTTATCTGTATTCTTGATTTTATTTTTAAAAATTAACCCCAACTTTGATACTTATTTGACCCATGGTTCCCTTGGAGTTTTCAGAAACTTGGTCATATCCACCTCCAACTTTTTCTATAGCTTTAAAACCTTCGTCTTCTGTCATATCCGTAAAAATGGAATGATAATAAACTCCCAAATAAATAGCAGTCTCCGTAGTTAAGGCATATTTAACTCCAAGACCAGCACCCAGCCCTAGATTTAAGGCCACAACATCGCCATTGATATTTTCATTTTCAGCTTTAACATTATCACCATTGAAAGAACCTCTAGCCTTAGACACTAATCCCAAAGTAAAAATTGGCAATTCGGCGAAATAGGAAATATATCCAAAATCTCTGGTATGCATTTTCAAACTAAACGGCACTTCGAAGATCTGCAATTTATACTTGATGTCCACACCATCGGGTAGCGGCTTATCTCCATTGTTAAGAATTGGACTTGATAATTTTGAATTAGGAAAAAAATTTCCTCCAACATCATGTTTTAGATGACCCCCTTGTGCAATCGCCATATGAAGCCCGCTGCATAGAGAAAATTTTTCATTTAAGGCATATTCTGCATTTAATCCGATACGAAAACCCAAAGGAACTCCGTTAGAATTAATCTTGTTGTCATTTGTTTTCATCCAAGAGAACGTTAATCCAGTTTGGACACCTAAGGTAACTTTATCAATTTTGGATTGGCCTTGTGCCAAAATCACGATGAAACAAAAGAATGAGAGAAGTGTTAATTTTTTCATAACCAGCATATTAAGTTTAAAGAAATGACATATCATACAATTCTACGACGTAAATTTTACTTTTTAGTAATACTTATCTTCGGAATATTTAGTTGCAAAACCGCAAACAAAGATACACCTGCTATTGATCATTTAAAAATAAATACCGAGATAAAAAGATTTGATTTGGCTTTATTTCAAGTTGATACGCTCCATATGCAAGATGCTATTCAAAAATTACTTGTCGAATATCCAGGATTTGGGAAGATATTTTTTAACAAGGTTTTGTATAATGACCCCGTCAAGCCTCTGCCGATAGATGTTAATTTGAAAGCATTTTTGAGGGATACCTTTATTCAAAACCTTTACAATACGGTCGAACAGCAATACGAAGGAAAGTTTCCGTCCATCACTAAAGAATTTAATTTGGCATTAGCCTACCTGAAATATTATTTTCCTGAGAGAAATACCCCGACAATTGTTTCCTATATTTCCGCCTATAATTATGCCGCTTTTACAGTTGGGGAGGATACTTTGGCCTTCAATTTGGATATGTTTCTTGGCAAAGATCATCGTGGATATGATCCTAATATTTTCCCAGAATATCTGAAAAATAGCATGCAAAAAGAATTCATCATCATAAAATCAATGCAATCTTACGTTCAGAATTTGATCATAGAATCCAAAGATCAACGGATGCTCGACATGATGATTTTACATGGCAAAATATTGTACATTGTAGAAAAATTATTGCCTTTCAAGCCTAGCTATATGATCCACGAATACACCGAAAACCAATGGAACTGGTGCAATCAAAACGAAGCAGAAATCTGGAAATTATTCATAGACAAGGACTTAATTTATAATAGAAAACTGACCGCTTTTGCAAAATTCATCTATCCGAGCCCACATTCTCCATACATGCCATCCGAAGCTCCTGGTCAAACTGGGAATTTTATTGGGTACAAAATAGTGCAAAAATATATGGAACGAAACCCAGACTTATCTCTTCAAAACTTATTGGATGAGCTGGATGCAGAGAAAATTTTGAAGGAATCAAAATACCGCCCAAAATAAAATACAATGAGTTATAAATGTAGAATTTGCAATATTTTGTAGAAATTTACATTTTAATATAAATTAATAACCCATTGTCCACTATAACTTTGATGAATAGAATCATTTACTCCACGATAGCAGCTTTGTTTGTCTTTCTTTGTATTGGTATTTTTTCTTGTAATAAAATAAAATACTATGATGGGGACATTCAGTTGGGTGTTTCTACTGACACTCTGAGATTTGATACTGTATTCACCACGATTGGCAGCTCCACTAGGATTATTAAATTATATAATCCGCACAAAGACTGGATAAAAATAGATAGAATCTGGTTAGAATCGGGTTCGGCTTCGCGATTTAAAATCAATGTAGATGGTGTAAGTACTTTGGATATTAAGGATCTTGAGATAGCTCCCAACGATAGTTTGTACATCTTTGCATCGGTTACTGTCGATCCAGATCAACCCGTCAGTATAAGCCCATTTATATTTAACGAACTTCTCAATATTTCAGTTAAAAATGGTCAAAAAAGAATCGTCTTAGAGGCCTGGGGACAAAATGCTAATTATGTACCTGATAGATATTCTAAAAGTAAAATCAGCTATTATGGAGGAAATTTTCAAGAATTCGTGTGGTCAGATCCCAAGCCATATGTAATCTATGGTGCGCTTTATTTTGATTCGTGCAAAGTGATCATGCCCGCTGGATGCCGAGTTTACGTACATGGAGGATTGGGGCGAGATGAAAATAAAAACTATTATAACGATGGCTTAATCATCATCGGGCCGAAAGCTAGTCTCGAGATTAGAGGAACTCATGACAAACCCGTAACCATCCAAGGAGATAGACTGGAAGAAGACTATCGGGATTTGGCGGGTCAGTGGGGAGGAATAATCTTAGCGGCAACTTCACGTGGAAACATAGTGAACTATGCCAATATCAAAAATGGGGTAATTGGATTTAGGCTTGATTCTTTGGCGTCCCTTACTCTGAACAATACTAGGATTCAAACCATGTCTTCAGTTGGTCTTTACGGCGATTTCGCGACCGTCAAAGCTAATAATTGCCTGATCACAGATTGCAATACGCACTGCGTAGCCCTAACGCATGGCGGTACTTCCCAATTCAATTATTGTACATTGGCCAATTATGGGGTGACAAGTGGGGCAATGGGCGCAGCAAATAATATCCTAGTAGCGACTAATTACAAGTGTTTCGATCAAGAATGTAAAGACCCCGATGTAAAAATCACAAATATCGATATTAAAAACTCCATAATTTATTCTTCTGCGAAGGATGCAATTGGTTTTGTGGATGCCACTGAAGGTGTAACTCCAGGGTATTTTAATTATACCGTTGGTAATAGTGCTATTAAGGCTGAAAAAATCGTTGATTCAAAAGGCTTTGGGAACTTTTTTTCAAAGATATCACAATGCATTTTATTAAAAAATACGGATAAAGTTTTCAAGGAAATCAATCGAAAAAACTATCACTTAGATAGCTTGTCAGTCGTTGAAAAAAAGGCACTACCATTACCCTTAATAGCCATAGATATTGAGGATAAAATCCGCGACGCCTCTACCCCAGACATCGGGTGTTATGAATATTGATAAGGAGCTAAAGTCTTAATAAATTACAATAAGAAAAAAGAGATATTTTCTATAAATCAAGGTGTTAATTTTTAACGACAAGGACAACAAACCATTGAGTTTAAGTCGAGCAAAAACAATTTTATCCTAGAATATTTTATTTTAACGGTAAAAATTTTTACACATTTATAGCAAAGTTCTTTAAGTTTTAAGACTAATTTATAAAATTAAATACATGGAAATAGATAATAGATGGCATCAAAGGTTATCCAATTATAATAAAGCATTGAATAAACTAGAAAATGCGGTAGAATTCATTAATATTAGTTTTTTGGACGAAAATGAAAAAAAGATAATGGATCTAGGATTAGTCCTAGACGAAATGATAAAAGAAGGTCTTATCCAAAGATTTGAATATACCCACGAGTTGGCATGGAATCTAATGAAGGATTATGCAGAATACCAAGGCAATAACAATGTTGGTGGGTCGAGAGATGCTACAAGGGAGGCACTACAATTAAAAATAATAGAAGATGGAGAGATTTGGATGGACATGATACAAAGTAGGAATAAAACAACATATACTTACAACGAAGCAACTGCAAATGAAATCTATCATAAAATCCTTGAAGAGTATTTTCCGCTTTTTTTAAAATTTAGAAACAAGATGGAAGAAAAAAGAAGCGGAGATAAGCAAAATCTTTTGTGATATGAAATTTGGATTAAAAAAATTACAATTCGACCAGATAGTAACTGTATTCTCAAATCACAAAGAAATTGAAACAGTAATATTGTACGGATCAAGGGCAAAAGGGTGCCAAAAACCATATTCAGATATTGACATAACTATAGTTAGCGACAAAATAAACTTAACCTCATTGCAAAAAATAGAAATAGAACTTGACGATTTAATGCTTCCATACAAATTCGATGTTTCCATCTATAAAACTATTCAAAACAAAGAGTTATTGGATCATATCAATAGAGTAGGAAAAGTATTTTATAAAAGAGAAAATTGATATTTCCGTTTTTATCCAATATCCACAAAATAAGATAAAATATATGCCGTAAGAAAATGACAGAAAAGCACCACGATAATTTTACAAACTAAAAAAGAATATTATGTCTAAGGAATCTGCTATAAAAATGTTTGAAAATAAAAAAGTACGCACTTTATGGAGCGAAGACGAAGAAAAATGGTATTTTTCTATTGTTGATATTATTGCTATACTCACCGAACAAAGTGATTTTCAAAAAGCTAGAAAATACTGGAATAAATTAAAAGAAAGATTAAAAAAAGAAGGAAATGAAACGGTGACAAATAGTCACCAGTTGAAAATGATAGCAGATGATGGTAAAATGCGGCTTACTGACGTTGCTGACACAGAGCAACTGTTTCGACTTATTCAATCCGTGCCATCGCCTAAAGCAGAACCATTTAAATTATGGATAGCTAAAGTAGCCCGTGAGCGAATAGACGAAATTGAAGATCCCGAAATTGGCATTGAAAGGTTAATGGAAACATATCTTAAAAAAGGATACAGTAAAGAATGGGTTAATCAACGACTTAAAAGTATTGAAGTACGAAAGGAATTAACTGATGAGTGGGACGAACGAGGTGTGAATAAAGGACAAGAATATGCTATATTGACTGATGAAATTACAAAGGCATGGAGCGGATTTAGTGTTAAAGAATATAAAAAATACAAAGATTTAAAGAAAGAAAATCTAAGGGATAACATGACCAATTTAGAATTGGTACTCAATATGCTAGCCGAAGCCACTACCACCGAAATAAGCAAAGAAAAAAAACCAAATACTTTTAAAGAAAACAAAGCCATAGCCAAACAAGGCGGCACCATTGCAGGTAATACTCGAAAAGAAATTGAAGAAAAAACCGGTAAAAAAGTGGTAAGTGAAGTATCTGCAAAGAAAATAATTGAAAGAAAAAAACTAAATTAGTTGCCATTTTACACGAAATATTATGTGGCATGGGAGTGTGATACTACCCTCAAAACCAAGAAATTGATTGAACCGCATTCCTTGCTCAACTACACCCATACGACACTTTTTAAAAACAATTACTTTACTGCGGACTCTTCGATTCTTAAGATTCTCTTATCCGCATCGAAAGCTGCCATCACTCCTAGTGGGAGGGTACATTGATCTGAGATGTGGCCGAATGGCATTCCGTAGGCACATGGTATTTTCAACGTTTCTGACTGCGCTTTCAAAGTCTCTTGCAGCGTCAAAGACGCATCATTAGGCTCTGGGTTACAGCCCTTAAACATCCCATAAGCTAAGGCGTTTATGTCTTCAAAACATTCAGATTGTCTTAATTGAACGAGCAGACGATCAATCCGATACGGTTTTTCATCAATGTCCTCTAAGAATATTATTCGATTTTTTGAATTAAACTGCCAAGGGGTACCCACCAAAGATGCCAAAACACTCAAGTTCCCACCCATCAATCGTCCTCTTGCTAATCCACTCTTTATGGTGTATGGTATATTGGTAGGTTCATTCGTAATAGCAGGATTAGGGAATGGATTTAGCTCGATGCGGGATTTACCCGCGAACAAAACTTCTTGCATTAAAATCTGACTATAATCTGGAAAATCAGCTGCAGCGATTGGACCATGGAACGTGATCAATCCTGTCAACATATGTATAGACGTTGTCAATGCCGTGATATCGCTGTATCCAATCAGAATTTTAGGATTTTTTTTAATCAAATTAAAATCCATTTTGGGCAGTAGCCTTCCACAGCCATATCCTCCTCTGACACACCAAATAGCGCTTATAGATCGATCCTTGAACATGTCGTGAAGATCAGAGAGTCTTTGAGCATCTTCACCTGCGAGATAGCCCTTTTTGGCTAGTGCGTTTTTGCCTACGACTGGCTCACATCCCAATAGCGCCACATTCGATTTTGCCAATTCGAGCCTTTCTGCACTGACAGAACTGCCAGGGCAAATCAACCCAATCTTCTGACCTTTTTTGAGACGCATGGGTTTTATAGTCCTAGGATTGTTGTGGCGAAATCCGAAATTCATAGCACTCCAAGAAGAGCCAACAAAACCCAAGGTTCCCAATAGAGATTTCGTAAAGTCGCGCCTATCCATTATATTTGTACAAATTGAAATATAAAATTAACGATTATTTTGTGAAAGCTGTTTTGATTTGGGGCATTTTGATGTTTTTTATTTTTGAAGCTAGGGCTCAGGCGAAAGATTTAGTTTTGTTGAATCAAAGCAAAAGCATTATTTACCAAATAAAATATGCTACCAAGGATAATTTTACTGGAAAACAGATCTACGACTGTCCTCAATGTTGGGTACATCGGGACGTAAAAACTGCCTTGGATAAGGTAATAAAATTGGCTGATGCTAAAGGGTATAAGGTTGTATTGTACGACTGTTATCGCCCATCGCCATATCAATGGAAACTTTGGGAAACAAAGCCAGATTCGCGATATGTGATGCACCCAAAAAAAGGCTCGATACACTCTCGTGGGGGCGCTCTAGATATTGGGCTGGCCGATGGCAAAGGCAATGAATTGGATTTTGGTACACCTTATGATTCTTTTTTAGAAAAATCACATCGCAATGCCAAAGGCTTGACAACTGCGCAGATTAAAAACAGAAAATTATTGGACAGCCTATTGTACAGCGCGGGGTTTGTCGGCATCAGGACAGAATGGTGGCATTTTGATTATAAAGGATCTAGAGCTTGGCCTCTTAGGTCTTGGAAATGGAGTTGTGAGTCTAAACCAAAACCAAAGTAAATCGATGAATTTTCTAGCGCATATCGCACTATCCTATCCACACAGCGACAGAATGTTGGGTAATATTCTAGCCGATTTGCACACGCACACTGAATTACAATCTTACCCAGAGGGTGTCTTGAAAGGTGTAGAAATGCACCAATTCATAGATGGATTTACTGACAGTCATGAGCACTTTATAAAAATGAGACATTATCTTCGACCGCACTTTGACAAGTGGAGCCCTGTAATTCTCGACGTTTTTCATGATTACGTATTAGCCAATAATTGGTCAAGTTTTTCAAATCAAGATTTTAATGATTTTTGTGAAAGTGCCCTCGATATCATCAGCACTCAAAAGACCCTTATCAAACAGCCTGCGCAGGGTTTTATCCAATCCTTAGTAAATATACGTTGGTTGCACACTTATCGCACCTGGGATGGCATTTCCAGAGCACTTTTTAGGATAGAGGCCAGAACCAAAGGTAAAATGCACGCAGCACCTGTTGTTGATTTTTTACAAAAAGAAGAAAAAAACCTCAGCTTGGGCTTTGAAACTTTTTACACGGATCTACAAATCGCCAGCGATAATTGGGTAAAAAATAATATTTGATGCTTAACTTTTTTAAGGATTTTGTACTTTTGTATTTTAAAATTTTATTATAGATGCAGCATTTTTAATGTGTCGAGTATCTTATATAGCTCAAAGTATTCTCATACCTTTTTTTAAGCTTACGGGATACCTTGCTATTATAACAGTATTAACCGCCATTGAAGCATCAATAGCGGTTTTTTTTTAATCTTCTGCCTCGATAAAATTACTGATTTTTGGTGCTACTGCACCTGACATTATTTTTTCCTTGATTTTTTCTTCTATTTCGTGAGCCAGCTCTGGATTATCTGCCATAAACTGCTTTGCGCCTTCTCTTCCTTGAGCTATTTTGGTACCATTGTAACTATACCAAGATCCGCTTTTTTCTATGATATTATGATCCGCGCCTAAGTCCACTATTTCGCCTGTTTTTGATATACCTTGGCCGAATTCGATATCGAACTCCGCTACTCTGAACGGCGGTGCCATCTTATTTTTGACGACCTTGACTTTGACGTGATTTCCTGTAAGGTTTCCTTCTTTGTCTTTGATCGAATTGCCGCTTTTACGTATATCAAGTCTTATCGAAGCATAAAACTTCAACGCGTTTCCACCAGTTGTTGTCTCAGGATTTCCAAACATTACGCCAATTTTTTCTCTCAATTGGTTTATGAAGATGCAGCAGCATCCTGTACGGCCTATGGTTCCTGTCAATTTCCTCAGTGCTTGAGACATCAATCTCGCCTGCAAACCAAGTTTGTTTTCTCCCATTTCGCCTTCGATCTCACTTTTTGGAACGAGTGCAGCTACGGAGTCTATCACGATGATATCTATGGCTCCAGAACGGATTAAATTTTCGGCAATTTCTAGGGCTTGCTCTCCATTATCGGGTTGCGATATCAATAATTCTTCGGTCTTGACACCTAGAGCTTCTGCATAAAATCTATCGAATGCGTGCTCTGCATCTATTATAGCCGCTATCCCACCCTTTTTCTGACATTCGGCAATAGCGTGTATGGCGAGAGTCGTCTTACCTGAGGATTCAGGACCGTAAATTTCGATGACACGGCCTTTGGGAAATCCATTGACACCAAGGGCTATATCCAAACCCACCGAACCCGTAGATATTACTTCCACTGCCTCGACTTGCTTGTCGCCCAATTTCATAACCGTACCTTTTCCGTATGCTTTTTCGAGCCTATCCACGGTTAATTTCAGTGCCTTTAGTTTTTCTTCTTTATCGTTTGACATATTGGGCTGTTTAATTTTAGTTTAAAAATCAAAGATAGATATAATTTTATAATATATGTTTTATTCACATTTAAATTTATCGCTTTACTTCCATGCAAGAGGCCCTCAAGATACTCTTGGCGCCAAATCTCTTGCGAATATGATCCATTTGCTCCATCAAGCGCAGTTCTTCTTCTGTATCATCGAATAGATCCATCTGCGTATGTCCGTGCACTAGATCGGTAAATTTCACTCCGATTAATCGTATCATTTGTCGCCGATCATACACTTTTTCAAATAGTGCATGCACCACCCTCAAAAGAACTTTGTCATTGGCTGTATGGGATATTTTGCGCTGCTGGGTGTACGTATTAAAGTCCGCATATCGAATCTTTACAGCAACACAACAGGTGAGCTTGGAAGAGCTCCGCAAATCAAACGCCAACTTGTCTGTCATGGCCGTCAGCATGTCGCGGAGTAGTCTTATATCCATCGTATCTGTACCCAACGTTCGTTCTGAGCTCATGGACTTCGCCTCGTGATAGGGGACGATCTTGGTATGATCTATCGCATTGGCTTTTTCCCAAAGTGTACGTCCACCACTGCTGCCGAACTCTCGCTCTAGCAGTCGTACAGGCACTTCACTCAGCACCTTGACCGTCCTCACACCCATAAAAGAGAGTTTTTTATAGGTCTCAGGGCCGATACCAGGGATTTTTTGAGTAGAAAGGGGTGCCAAAAACATCTTTTCTGTACCTTGGTCGATCTGAATAGCCCCATTGGGCTTTGCCTCGCCAGTGCCTACTTTGGACACCAACTTATTGACGGAGAGGCCCATAGAGATAGGGAGTCCAGCCTCCTTGATTATCTTCTGCCGCAGTGCAAGCGACCATTGATAACAGCCAAAATACCTGTCCATCCCACTCACATCGATATAAAACTCGTCGATCGACGCCTTCTCAAAAATCGGGGCATCCTCCGCTATAATCTCTGTCACCATCTGCGAGTGCGCTATATAGCTGTCCATGTCTCCACGTAGGAATATCGCATCTGGACAAAGTCTCTTCGCCATCTTGGTCGGCATCGCGCTATGCACTCCATACCTCCTCGCTTCATAACTACAGGATGACACCACTCCCCGATCTCCCATCCCGCCGATGATCAAGGGCTTTCCTAAAAATTGGCTATTCTTCAAGCATTCGACTGAAACAAAAAAAGAATCCAAATCCATATGTACTACCGCTTTCTCAACAAACATGCTCGACGATATTTTACACAAATATATGATGTTTTTTACAACATTGTTGATCCTGTGCTAATAATTATTGTATTTTGTTGGGTAGTATTTTATAAAATAAATTGAAATAAAATGTTAAAAACATTGGCATAATTCAAATTAAATACTAGATTTGTTGCAATTACACACCATTAAAACACTATTACCATGAAAAACAACTATTTCAAGGCATCGAGTCTATTGGGCTTGATGTTCTTAACACAGACTATTTTTGGTCAATGTTGCGCCTATT
Organism: Saprospiraceae bacterium; assembly: GCA_016720635.1. GTDB lineage: Bacteria > Bacteroidota > Bacteroidia > Chitinophagales > Saprospiraceae > JADKKF01. The sequence continues at coordinate 495,861 of JADKKF010000002.1, read as the reverse complement.
ATATCGGGCACAGTCTTATCAATCTCAACACACCCTTTATCGTCAAAGAACTGCGCACAGCGGCAGGGCAATCTACCTTATTTCGAAACCATATCAATATCGGAGCGCCTCTGACATTGCAATGGAGCGCCCCTGAAAACTTCAATTCTAACCCAATTTGGGATCCGATCGCCGGAACAGATGTAGAACACGGCACCAATTTTATGACCGCCCTGGGTGCGGGCAGCTCTCCAGTATTTTCTAGCCTAGTCATCACGGAGAGCGTACCCTTGTTAGAAATGCCAGTGGACACGACCGCCAAATACGGCAAATATTTTTTTGATGTAGCAAAAAATCACAACCCAACCATCAAATCCTTTATGCTCCAAACTTGGGAACACGTAACCGACAACAATTGGACTGCTTGGCGAGCATCCATTACCTCCCTGCTGCCCAATTGGGAAGAAAGGGTCACCAAGATCAACACCCCTAGCTCTTCCAATAATATGTATATCATACCTGCTGGATTGGCGCTAGGAGCACTGTACGACACCTTGGCGCTGCACCCAGTTGGCTCTATGACACATATAAGTCAATTATTCTCTGACGATATCCACATGAATGACAATGGCAATTATTTTGTCTCCTGCGTCATGTATGCCGCATTGTACTCCTCGAGTCCCGTAGGATTGCCGAGTGTAAAAGCGGGCCCATACACCGAAAACATGGCGGTACTCGACCCAATCCTTCGGGCAAAAATGCAAGAAATCGCACTAAAAGTTGTACAAATGTACCCGAGGTCTGGCTTCGAAACCATACTGGCTACCAGCGATATATTGTGCTTCAGAGGAAAGGCCATAAAAAATGACAATCTACTAGAATATTGCTTAACTGAAAACTCTTCTCCGCAAGCCCTGTATTTGGAAAAGAGTACCGATGGAATACATTTTACTGCGATAGCAAAACTTGAAGCCAAGCCTGGGGATGAATTGAATTATATAGATGGCGATGTACAAGATTTTGTCACTTATTATCGGATAAACATGACAGATTTAATGGAAAATCATAGCAAATACTCACCTATGATAAGTATATACAACAAACAATATCTCCCCACACCTACCATAATGCCCAATCCTGTGGTAAATATGGCGTATGTCAAGAACTACACTGCAACCCAAGCAAAATTGATCAATAGTCTGGGTAAAACCATAGATTCATTCATATATACTCAGAATCTAGATTTTTCAGATCTAAGCCCTGGGGTTTATATTATCGTATTCCCCAATGGCGAAAAGCCCATCCGAGTGCTAAAAATATAGCGAGAACCCAAACAAAGAGTGCAAGGGGTGGAAGTGAACCTATAGCATGAGGCGCAGCAAAATGCTGTAGGTGTCTGAAAGACCGAAACGAAGTGAAGTCACGCACGACCCGACCCATGTCGCAGACATGGGATGCACCCAAATATTTTAAAAAAATCCAAATAGCCGCTATCTTTGGAGGTAAACAAAAAAGGAAAAAATGCTGCGGAAAGCCACGATGGACGATTTTGCATTCGTGCATGAACTGTATATGCACCCCGAGATCAACCCACATCTTCTGTATGAGCGGCAAGAAAAACGAGAGTTTGAGTCGATATATGCCGACTTGGTCGCGAGGGGTATAAAGTATATTTTTCAGGTGAACGACAAGGCGGTGGGCATGATTAAAATGCAGCCTCTTCAGCATCGAAATGGGCATATCATGTATCTAGGCGGGGTAGCCATCCATCCGCTACACTGGGGGCGTGGATACGGTGTACAAATGCTCCAGGAAGCACTAAAATGGGCGAAGTCAGAAGGGTTTCACCGGGTAGAACTGAGCGTTGGATCCAAAAATATTGCGGCTAAAAATCTTTACTTGCGCTTAGGATTCGAGCACGAAGGCGTGATGAAGGACTACTCCTTTTTAAAGTCGGAGAATAGGTATATAGACGAAGATTTGATGTCCTATATGGTCCCTATAAGCTAGGCTGGGCTTGGGATATTTATTGAGGAAAAAAGTCGAGGAGGTGGCTATTCTGTTAGTTTATCGATTTCGATATCTGTCAAGTTTTGAATATTTTTAGTTATTTTCTCAATGTCCCAATTCCACCATTTGAGTTCTAATAATTTAGAAATTGTTTCCTCGGAAAATCGTTTTTTAATTTCCTTACCAGGATTTCCTCCAACAATTGAATAAGGCTCTACGTCCTTTATCACAGTAGAATTTGCTGCGATTATAGCACCGTCTCCAATTGTTACACCAGCCATTATTGTCGCATTGTAACCGATCCAAACGTCATTTCCAATATTTATATCTCCTTTTTGAGGATAGGATTTATTGTCCATTGCATTTTCCCAACCGTTTCCAAAAATTGCAAAAGGATAAGTTGAAAGAGCATTGGTCAAGTGATTTGCTCCATTCATGATAAATTTCACGTCAGAAGCAATCATACAAAACTTTCCAATTACTAATTTATCGCCTACAAAGTCGAAAAGGTATTTTACATTTTTTTCAAAGTTCTCAACATTATCAAAATCGTCGTAGTAAGTATAGTCTCCAACGATAATATTGGGATTTTTAACAACATTCTTCAAAAAGCAAAGTCTATCATAATCGTCAAGTGGAAATTTGATGTCTTTATTTGGTCCTGTCATAAATTTTCATCTCGTTATACGTTGCAAAACACCCTCCTGAACCAATGTGTAAACACGCCAATTAATCGTTGAAGGATTTAGGACCTTTCCATATTGTTCGTAAAAGTCAATTATATCCTTCGTTTCAAAAACTGCTTTGCTTTTGAAATGGTCTTTAATGCTTTCGGTATGAAGTTTGTCTAAAGTGATGATGATTAAAAATTTTATGTAAATATAAAAAATTCTATGAAACGGCAGTATTATTAATTAAATGCCAAAAATTAGAAATATCTATTACAAAGGAGCAGTTGTATTTATCATCGTTGGGCTTTACACTACCGTAGTTGTTTGAATTTTATACCCCAAACTTACAGAATTTATTTCAAAATCGCAATAAAGGATATTAATTTTTGGGAGACTTTGGCTTACTAGAAGTATTTTTCTAACGACACCACTTAACCATTGGTTGGGCCAATGTAAGTAAATACAAATTACCTTTTAGTTCATAAGAATCAAATTAAAAAATTATATAAATCAAGGGTCGAGGTTTCGACTTCGACCCTTAAAAAAGAATTCGTGATAAAGTTAATGAAGATGGGCTAAGGGATATTTTAAAATGGTTATTGCCAACCTCCACCTAAAGCTCTGTACAACTGAACTTTTCCATGGATCTCCTTGAGTTTTACTTCGATAAGTTCCATTTGTGCATCCAACACTTCTTCTTGTGTTAGCAATACCTCAACATAATCGGCTTTGGCATACTGAAAAAGGCTATTTGCAATATCCACCGATTGTTTCAAAAGTTCTACTTCTTTGGTTTTTGTATCAACACTTTGAGAATAATTATCCAATTTTGCCAGTTGGTTCAGCACATCAGTATAAGCAGACAATACCGTTTGTTGATACTTAAAAACACTCTGAATTTGCGTTGCTGTTGCACGGTTAAATTTTGCTTGAATGGCTTTAAAGTTAACCAGTGGTGCAATAAGGTCGCCTGCTATATCGAAAATTATGGATTCTGGATTAACCAAATAAATTGGGTTAAAAGCCTGAAATCCTAACCCAGCTTTCAAATTCAAACTTGGGTAAAAATTTGCTTTAGCTGCCTTAACATCCAATATTGCGGCCGCCATTTCCCTTTCTGCTTGTCGAATATCTGGTCTGTTTTCCAGCAATTGTGACGGAATTCCAGCCTTTAGACTATCAACATTGACTGTCATCATTTGCATAGAATTTCTAGCAACATTCGATGGAAAGGAACCCGATAAATAATAGAGTTTATTTTCAGTTTCAGTAATTTTTTGTTGAATAGCAAATCGCTGATTTTTAGTGTTAAGCAATTGCGCTTCAAATCGATTTACTGCTAATTGATTGCCCTTAGCGTTGTCTTTCAACGCTTGCATTTTCTCTAAAGCTGACTGTTGAATAACAATATTTCGGTTGATGGTAAGCAGCAAATTATCCAAAGCCATCAATTCATAATAACTTTCGGCAATTTCTGAAATTAACTGCGTAACTAAAAAGTTTCTACCTTCTGTTTGAGCTAAATAACGCAATTGCGCAGCATCCTTAATATTTCTTAATTTTCGCCAAATATCTACCTCCCATGAAGCAGTAGCTCCCAACTTAATATCAGATAATGGATCAGGAAACTCTTTGCCTTGCTTTATTTCCAAATTATGTTCAACGGCTCCATTTCTAGTGTATCTACCCGCTTTTTCGGTTCCTGCCCCAATTCCAATATCAACGAAAGGCAAATATTCTCCTTGTTTTTCTAAAACTTCACTTTGACTGATGGCAATTTCTTGCAATACGATTTTAAGCTCTTGATTCTTTGCTATTGCAGAATCAATCAGACTAATTAGTTTTTCATCTCCAAAGTAATCCTTCCAATTTATTTTTGCGATGTTTTTATCAATTGACACTGAATCCACAAAGGTCCCAGGAATGATTTGATCGTTTTTTTTATATACAATATTAGCGGTCTTACAACTCCAAAACATGGATAAAGGAAATGTAAAGCATAAAATTTTATAGATGAATGATCTATTTTTCATTTTTCTTATTTTTTCTATTGGTCAATTTAAGAATGATGTTAAGTTTGGCTATCTTTTTCAACAAGGATGCTCTAGATTGTTGTTCCTCCACAAAAGCTTCGGTCAATGATGAATGCGTTTCGTCTTGAAGCAAATTCTTGCCCTCTATCATTTTACCAAAGGTGTAATACAAGCCAGGTATAATCAGGACACCGACAATGGTGCCCACCAACATACCACCGATGGACGAAGAGCCTATGGTTCTATTTCCAACAGCACCCGCGCCATGTGCTATTACCAACGGAATCAAACCGGCAATAAAGGCAAAAGAAGTCATTAGAATAGGTCTAAACCTCATCCTCGCACCTTCAATAGCTGCTTCTAAAACTGAGGCTCCTTCGTTACTCCGTTGAACACCAAATTCCACAATTAGAACCGCATTTTTACCCAACAGACCTATAAGCATTATCATACCAATTTGAGCATAAACATCATTGGCAAGTCCCATCATTTTTAAAAAGAGAAAGGAGCCAAAAATACCAATTGGCAAAGAAAGTAAAACAGCAAATGGCAGCACGAAGCTTTCATACTGAGCAGCTAAAACCAAATACACAAACAACAGTACGACGCTAAAAATGTAGATTGCTTCGTTACCTCTTCTTGACTCATCAAATGATAAATCTTCCCAAGCAATATCATAACCTTTAGGCAATGTCTCTTTGGCTACTTCTTTTATGGCGAGTATTGCATCACCAGAGGTAAATCCCTCCGCCGGTAATCCTCTGATAGATGCCGAGTTGAACAAGTTGTAACGTGTGATTTCGTTAGGTCCTTGAGTTTTCTTTATGGACATAAATGCAGAGTATGGGACCATTTCTCCACCTTCATTTTTTACAAATAAACCCGTCAAATCTGAAGGATATCGCCTGTATTCTGGTGCAGCTTGGGTGTACACTTTAAAAAATCGTCCAAATCGAATAAATCCTTGTTCGTAGGTGCTTCCTATTAAAATATTTAAGTTTTCCATAGCCATTCCAATGGAAACTCCTTTTTGCATTGCGGCTTGATTATCAATTTCTAATTCATACTGTGGATAGTTGGCTGCGAAAAAAGTAAATAAGCCTTTTAGCTCTTTACGTTTTTTTAAAGCCTGTAAAAATTCTTTATTGATTTCGTCAAACTCTTGATAATCAGTTTCGCCCCCAGTTTTATCCAACATTCGCAATGAGAATCCTCCTGATGAACCAAAACCAGGCACCGCTGGTGGCTCAAAATATTCAACAACCGCACCCAAGTTTTTGGTCTCCTCCTCCAATTTTTCCATGATTTCGTGAACAGTTCGTTCTCTTTCATTCCAAGGTTTGAGGTTGATCAAGCAAGTTCCTGCATTGGATCCTCTACCCTCAGTCATAATTTCGTAACCCGCCAAAGAAGTTACCGATTCGATGTCTTCCAATTCTTCGGCTATTTTTTGTAATTCTTGGGCTACTTTATTGGTGGTTTCTAGGGTAGAACCTGGAGGTGTTTGAATAATGGCATAAATAGTTCCTTGATCTTCATTTGGCACAAACCCTGATGGTAAAATTTTATTCGTAAATATAATACCAATAACAAAAAGTGCTAAAATCCCAAAAGTAACAATTCGTCTGGCCACAATTTTGTTGAGGATATTAACGTATCCTCCAGAAAGTTTTTCAAATAATCGATTAAAACCATCAATGAATTTGTCAAACAAGGATTTTTTGCGTTTTCCATGATGATTTTTTAAAAGCATGGCACATAAAACAGGTGTGAGAGTAAGGGCAACTACACCTGATATTAATATTGAACTTGCCATCGTAATGGAAAATTGGCGGTAAAAAACTCCAACTGGTCCGCCCATAAAAGCGATTGGCACAAATACCGAAATCATAACCATCGTAATAGCAATGATAGCCCCACTAAGTTCTCCAACAGCTTTTTGGGTGGCTTTATAAGGCGTAAGATGTGGGTCCTCTTCCATCTTAGCATGAACGGCCTCTACAACAACTATGGCATTATCCACGACCACACCAATAGCCAACACTAATGCAAAAAGAGTAATTAAGTTGATAGACAAACCAAACATTTGAAACACAAAAAATGCCCCAATCAACGAAATCGGCACAGCAATTATCGGAATTAAAGTAGATCGCCAATCACCTAAGAAAAGGAATACGACTAATGCCACCAAGAAAAACGCATCTCGTATTGTATGTATAACTTGTTCTAAAGAAGCATCGAGAAATTTAGAAACATCATAACTGTATTTATAATGAATACCCTTAGGAAAATCGGTTTCCAACTCTTTTAGTTTTTCTTTTACTTTAGCAATGACTTCACTACCGTTACTATTTGGAGTTTGTTTTAACACTATTGAGGAAGATGGGCGACCATCTAAATTCGAATAAATATCAAAAAACTCACTTCCCAACTCAATAGTAGAAATATCTTTAAGTTTTATCAGCTCGCCCTCTTCATTACTACGAATGATGATATTTTCGTATTCTTCTGGCTTATTGAAACGTCCTTTATAGTTTAATACGTATTCTAATGCTTGCGCTTGGATTCCTGAACTTTGTCCTAAACGCCCAGGTCTTGCAATTACACTTTGCTCATTCATCGCCTCTAAAACTTCCTCAGCAGAAATATTGTAGGCCCTCATTCTATCTGGTTTTAACCATACCCTCATAGCATATTTTCTAGAACCTAATATTTGTGCCTGAGCTATACCATCGATTCGTTGAAGTTCAGGGACAATGCGAGTGTAAGCATAGTTATAAAGGAATTTTTCGTCTATATTCGCATCCTTGTCACTGTAAAGATCCAAATAGAGCAACATACTTGGTTGAACTGGAGTGATTATAACACCCTCACGCTGTACCAATTCAGGTAAATTTGGCATTACTTGGTCAACCCTGGTTTTTACCCTTACGACAGCTTGGTTAGGGTCAGTTCCTGGTTCAAAAACTACTCTTATGGTTCCTTCCCCTGCACTGGTTGCATCAGAAGCAATGTAACGCATACCTTGGACGCCATTAATAGAAGTTTCTAGAGGAATAAGCGTAGATTTTGTAAGCACATCGGCACTTGAGCCTGGATAAGCGACAAAAATATTGACCGTAGTAGGGGCTATTTCAGGAAATTGAGAAATTGGCAATTGATTAATGGCTAATAACCCTAAAAAAATAGTCATAACAGATAGTACGATGGCCAATACAGGTCGCCTTAATATATTTGTAAACATATCAATTAGATTTTTATTAAGTGAATGGATTATTCCGCGTGGAGATGCAGATTAGAAAAAACTGTTTTGGGTTCAATTACTTCAAATTTTATCTTATCTCCATTTTTTACCTTTCTAATACCTTCTAAAAGAAATTTATCGGTTAAACTTAAGCCAGCTTTTATTATGTAAATATGATTAAGTTCGCCTGCTATTTCTACTTCTTTTGATTGTACTTCACCACCATCGTTAACTATAAAGACATACTTCTTTTCTAATACTTCAAAGGTGGCTTTTTGCGGAATTAACATGGCATTGTTTAGAGCTTTATGCCATAAAATTGAACCAGTTTGACCGTGCCGTAAAAGTCTATCAGGATTTATGAAAGTTGCACGGAAGGCAATATTTCCAGTTTTATTGTTAAAATCTGATTCAATCGTTTCAATGATACCCCCTTCTTTGTACATTTGATCGTTTGCAAGTTTAAGATAAACATGTTCTTTTGCTTGTTTTCCTCTCATTGCGTAGTCCAAATATTCAGATTCTGGGACGTTGAAATATACCCACATTTTACTATTATCGGAAAGTGTAGTCAGAAGCTCTCCCTCGTCAAGTAAACTTCCTAATCGAACATTTTCAAACTTACCAATGATACCATCAAATGGGGCGCGTATTTCTGTAAATTTAAGATGTGTTTGTGCTAAACTTAAATCAGCCTTTGCCTTCGACATTTTAGCTTTAGCCAATACTACTTCGCTTTGTGAAACGACATTTTTTTCTGCCAGTGCTTTAGAATTTTGATATTCAACTTCAGCGAATTCTAATTCAGATTGGGCTTTTTCAGCTTCCGCTTGGTATATGTTTGGCTGTATTTGAAAAAGCAACTGCCCTTTTTTTACGAACTGACCTTCATCTACAAATATTTTTTGCAAATATCCTTTTTCTAATGCTCGTAACTCAATGTGCTGATAAGCATGAATTTGAGAAACATACTCACGATTCACTATTGTATCCCTTTGAATCGGACTGGTTACTTTAAAAATAGAAATAGAGTTTTCATGCTGCTCTTTGTGGTTGCAGCCGACCAATAGCACTAAGGCATAAATAAAAACAAAAATGAATTTATTCATCGTAAAATTTTAATTTTAAGAAGATTATAAAAATGTATGTTACTCTACATGTAGAGTTGATCGGAGTTGACTTAATTCAAAATAAGTCAGAGGTTTATACTGAAAAAATATGTGATTTCCAGGAGTGGAAAAGAATATAAAGTGGGCAAGAAACTAAAGTAAATTCTATGTAAACGAATTGTTTTAAGGGCAACTTACATGCTCGATTTACTAGATTTAATTTGCTTTTGAAAATTGTTGAAAAATCATCGTCTATATTATTCTCAGCCGTATATTTTTCGTCATCATTTTCTGAATCTTCCAGAATAAAACTTGGATAATTAGAGTATAAAGGTATCGAGTTGAAATCACCTTTGACACATTTTAGATTGATTTCAATGCTTTTTTGTCCTTTATAAAAAATGTCCGATACAGTTTGAGTAGAAGAAATCTCAAGATTGATTTGTTCCAATGAATATGCAGTAACAGTTCTGACTGAAAGCCCCAGTACTAAAACTAACAAGATAAGAAGGCTGTATTGCCCCCCTCCAAATTGGTTGTATTTTTTCAAAAGACTACGCATCTCAAATTGGGGTGCAAATATAGCGCTTTTTAATCCTTATTATTCAAATTATTTTTTATTTTTCTTTATTAATTTTTGTCATTAACAAAATTTCAATTGTTTTTTATAAGGACCTCAACGCTGGTTAATTAGGTTTTTCTCAATCAACTATGGATTTTGTACATTTGTTGTTTTTGTATTTATTTCCATCAATTATTCAGAAATTATTCCTAAGCCCTCTTTTCACAGAATGGTTTACTCCGTTTATAGCAGATTTATTTAGTTCTATCTATTCGTTATTTAGAACCTTGAATTCTCCCATCTATATCTATTAAAAGCCATTTTAATGAACCATTCTCTTCTCCAAAGTCTAGATTAAATCTTATATTTATTCGGAATCAAATAGTCTTGAACGTATTCCTCAACGGTGGCTTCCAGTGGACGGATGGCTGTTTTATACCCGGCTCGTTTTAGCTTGCGCATATCTGCTTCTGTAAAGTACTGATATTTGTCCTGCAAATCAGTTGGCATATCGATAAATTGGATTTGCTCTTCCTTGCCCAAAGCCTTGAAAGTTGCTTTTGTTAGATCGAGAAAAGTCCTCGCTTTACCAGAACCGACATTGTACAAACCAGATTTAAAATCATTTTTGTATAAGTATAAAATGATATCGATTACGTCTTGTACATAGATAAAATCTCTCTTTTGGTGTCCATCAAAAAAATCAGGCCGATGTGATTTGAACAACTTCATATATCCTGACAACTTGATCTGTTGGACCGTATGCCAAATGACGGATGCCATCCTACCCTTGTGGTATTCATTGGGACCAAAAACGTTGAAAAATTTCAGACCAGCCCAAACGGGAGGATTAAAACTTGATTTTAATGCCCATTTGTCAAAGTCATTCTTTGATTTTGCATATAAATTGAGGGGTTTTACCTTGAATGGAGTCTCATGGTCATCCGAAAATCCATATTCTCCCATGCCGTATGTTGCCGCACTAGAGGCATAGATGAAGGGGATGTCCTCTTCGCTGCATATCCTCCAAAGGTCGCGTGTATAGTTGAGATTTAATTCACTTAATATCTGAGGATCCATACAAGTTGTATCCGTCCTTGCCCCCAGATGGAATACGTACTCAACCTGGCTACTATGAGTTCTAAACCATTCTACAAAATCAATTCGTTCGATGTGCGTCACTTGGTGCGTGGCGCATTCCCAATTGCCTTTTTTACCCAATATCTTAAAATCATCCACACTGATGATCTCGCCATCATAATGATGCCTCATCTCTGCCAAAAGACAAGATCCAATAAAGCCCGCAGTTCCAGTGATGACTATCATTTTTTAATATTGATTGTTTGAAATGCAAAGTAAGAGAAAAATTGGAGATTTACCCAAAATAATTCAAACTGTGGAATTTGAATTCTAGCCATTGGGTTACCTTTGTGCATTACATTTTTTTAAATATTAATTAATCATACAAAATAAATTTGGACTCACAATACGCCGCTACCCTAGACTACATTTATTCAAAGCTCCCGATGTTTCACAGGGTTGGTTCATCCGCTTATAAAAAAGACCTAACCAATATCACCAAATTGTGCACAGCCTTAGACAACCCTCAGGATTCTTTCGAAGCTATACATATTGGAGGGACAAATGGCAAGGGCTCAACCTCCCATATGGTTGCATCGTTATTGCAAACCCACGGTTTTAAAACGGGTCTTTATGTCTCCCCTCACTACAAAGACTTCAGAGAAAGGATAAAAATAGCTGGCCAATACATAGATCGAAAATTCATCGTAAAATTTATTCAAGATATCAAGCCATTAATAGAAGAAATCCAACCTTCTTTTTTTGAAATAACCGTGGCCATGGCATTTTCATATTTTAGAGAAAAAAAAGTTGATATAGCCGTCATCGAAGTGGGTCTTGGAGGAAGATTAGACAGCACGAATATATTAATGCCTAAAACTATTGCAATCACTCAAATTAGCTTTGATCATCAAGCAATGTTGGGGAATACACTGGAGCTCATTGCCGCAGAAAAAGCGGGTATCATTAAGCCAAACGTTCCTTGTATCATAGGTGAGACGCAAGAAGAAGTAGCGCATGTATTCCGTCAAAAAGCAGCATCGGTCAACGCCCCAATCCTTTTTGCTGATCGATTATTTTCAAGTAAAATCATTAGAGAAAATATCGATTCCCTCTGCGTTTCTATTAATAAAGGTAATAAACCCTACTTGTCTAATTTGAACATCCCATGTGCTGGAAGTTTCCAAGAAAAAAATACAGTTACCGCTATCCATACATTTGAAACATTTATGGAAAACTGCCAAATGAAGGTGGACATTTCTAGGGTTAAATTTGGCCTTGAAAATTTTCCTAAGCTTACCAATTTTATCGGAAGATGGCAAGTATTGCAGCATAAGCCCCTAGTCATTGCCGATAGTGCGCACAATATTGCAGGGATTTCGATGGTTTTAAACCAAATAAATAAATATCATTTTCCTCATATCAAAATTATACTTGGCTTTGTGAATGACAAAGATGTCACCAATGTCCTTGAAATGTTACCCAAAAATGCTCAGTATTTCTTCGTCAATGCCAATATACCAAGGGCTCTTCCATCCTCAGAACTCAAATCCTTAGCCTCATATCACGGTTTAAAAGGTAAATCATACACATCGGCGAAAAGAGGTAAAATAGCCGCCATTCGGTCGGCAAAAGAAAATGATTTGATATTAATTTTAGGTAGTATTTTTGTAGTGGGAGAATGCCTATAAAGCATTTATATAATTATACATTTAAAAAATGAAAAAAGAAAAAATCACCATAATCGGGGCAGGACTCGTAGGGTCTATGTTGGCCGTAAGACTCTGCCAACTGGGTTATGAAGTAGAAATATTCGAGCGCCGATCAGATATTAGAAAAGAAGGATTGGTCGGTGGACGCTCTATTAATCTCGCCTTGTCCAATCGAGGTATCAGATCCCTAAAAATGATAGGAATGGATACCGTAGCCGATGAACATGCTATCAAGATGAGGGGGCGGATGATCCACTCTTTGGAAGGACAATTAAGGCTCTTGAGTTATTCAGGACGGCAAGGTGATTTTATTAATTCTATCGGCAGGGGCCATCTTAATGAGCTCTTACTTGACAAATTGAGTTCCTATCCAAACGCGACCATTCACTTTAATCAAAAATGTACAAATGTTGATCTCAACAACAATCTTGTGTTTTTTAAAAATGAGGAGGATAGCCAAATTTCGCAGTTAAATTTCAATAAAATAATAGGCACCGACGGCGCGGATTCAACCCTTAGAAAAGCTATTTACCAATCGCTTGGTACCAACAACATGGATATCCATACGGAATTTTTGGATCACGGGTATAAGGAATTGAACATACCAGCCACTGAAAAGGGCGATTTTGCAATGGACCCAAATGCTCTGCATATCTGGCCCAGAGGGGACTTTATGATGATCGCTTTGCCCAATCTTGATCGAAGCTTTACCGTTACTTTATTTCTTTCGAATGATCAAGGAGAAGAAAACTTTGCAAAGCTTGAATCAAGGCAATCTGTCATCGATTTTTTCAATAAATATTTCCATGATGCCATCGGTTTAATGCCGACATTTGATCGTCAATTTTTCAACAATCCCATCGGATTATTGGGAACGACAAAATGTAGCAAATGGTCCTTTGAAGATAAAGCTTTGTTGATGGGAGATGCAGCACACCCCATTGTTCCATTTTATGGACAAGGGATGAACTGTGGATTCGAAGACTGTTATTATTTTTCAGAGCTTTTGGCGGATCAAGGAGGATTTAGCAAAGATATATTTCAACTTTTCGAAAATTACAGAAAGCCACATAGCGATGCCATAGCAGATTTGGCCGTTGATAATTTTTATGAAATGAGAGATCGCGTAAATGACATTGCCTTCGTCAAAAAAGCAGCCCTTGAATTTAAGTTGGAACAAAATTTTCCAGATTATTTTTCAAAGTACTCTATGGTTACGTTTAGGGAAGATATGAGTTACGCAGAAGCTATGGTTAGAGGAAGAGCGCAGGATAACTGGCTGATTGATTTCTGTAAAAAGATCGATTCGATTGATGGTATAGATTTGGTAGAATTAAAAAATAATATGGCACAAAAGGTGAACAATTTTTAGTAATTAATTTGCTTAAACGCTTGATATCAAAGCAACAAATATGGTTATAACGGTATCTTATTGGGGTATAATGTTTGAAGTTAATTTGGATTCGCCCATGACTATTGCTATCCCTTTTAATGATAATCCCTTTCAACAAGTTAATTGTTTTCAGGCACCATATTTTGAGGTAGTACCCGTTAGATCAGGTGATTTCGTTGGATCCATAAAAGAAGGCAGCCCGGTTAATTTTTTTAATGTTAAAATTAATCCTCATGGCAATGGAACCCATACAGAATCTGTTGGACATATATTAGATGGTCATTATCCGATTTCTTCTACATTGACGAAATATCATTTTGTGTCAGAACTTTTATCGGTTTATCCCACTATGTTGGAAAATGGAGATAGAGTCATCACAAAATATACTTTAGAAAGATTAGTTACTAAAGATATGATCCCAGAAGTATTAATTATAAGGACTTTGCCCAACGACGATACCAAAATGGCTAAGAATTATTCTGAAACCAATCCTGTATATTTTGAGGATCAAGCGTTACAATATATCGTCGAGCTAGGTGTTTTGCATATTATCTGCGACATACCAAGCGTGGACAGAGAGTCTGACAATGGACAACTTCTAGGACATAAAGCATTTTGGCAGGTAAAGGGCACAATAAGAGAAAACGCTACCATCACTGAATTGGCGTACATCCCCTCTGAAATCAAGGATGGACATTATTTTCTCAATATGCAGATTATTCCTTTGCCCATTGATGCCAGTCCAAGTAACCCGATTTTGTATGAAATGAAAAAAGCTAGTTAATATACATGTCTGATTTGTATGATCGATATTTAGAATTGGAATATACTTCGTATAGGAGTGTGGTGTATTTCTTTGAAAAACACAAATCAGAGATAAATAATCTTGATTTTGAAGAGTATTTGGATGTTTTTATGCATTATAACAAATCATTATTTGAAGTCGGCGCTTATTCCAAATTCATCGTTTCTGTCGATCAAGCCATCGAGCTGGTTATAGACCTCAATGTTTATTCTTTCAAAGGCAAGGATATTTTTTCAGAATTATTGTTTTTAAAGGCCGCCGCCTTTTTCAATCTTGGTCAATATAAAAATGCAGAACTCGTCCTCAATGAATTAATCGGAATCAATCCCGATGACGTACTAGCCATCAACTTACTCAAAAAAACGATAGCAAAACAAACATTTATCCATAAAAAAACCAGGGCGATAAGTTTGTTTCTATTCTTATTTACCGCCGTCATCATTCTATTAGATATTTTAATCATAAAAAACATAAAACCCCAGCTTCACCTTCCTTTTATTTACTTACAATGTATAAGTTTTGGCCTTGGCCTATTTCTGCTGGTGGGTGGCGATCTATTTGATCGATTCAAAATCGAACAAAATGTTTTCGTTCTCCTTCGCAAAAAGAAAGTAAACAAGCGGAAGAAAAGTGAAAAAGACATTTTCTACAATTGAGGTTTAACTACATTTTAAAACATATTCTTTACGAGCATTCTTCACCTAAAATAAGTTGTTTATAATGATTTATCATTGTAGATTTGACCCTTCTTTCAATTTTTAAATACATTAATACTAAGCATGAATTTTCCAAAACTTCTTTCGTCTTTGGTTTTTATATTGTTGTTCTTTAATTTTTGTGCCGCGCCTAAGAAAACCCAAGTACCTAAGCCCCCAACTGTAGAAGAAATCAATCAAGAATTAGAACCCATCGAGATATCTCCTGAAGTCACACATAGTTCAATTTCTGCCGACACCATACCAGTCTATAGACCTTCACAAACTCGCCTTATAGACATTCTACATACCAAACTTGATTTGAGTTTTGACTGGGCAAAACAACATGTCATCGGAAAGGCAACGATAAAACTTAGACCTTATAACAATCCCTTAGATTCATTTTATTTGGATGGTCGAAATTTTATTATTCATGATATAAAAGAGCTTCCTAGCCAAAAACAATGCTTGTACCGTTATGATGGAAACAAGATTGCTATTCAGACCAATAAAACTCTTTCCAAAAACGATAGTTTAACCATTGTAATATCCTACACAGCGCGACCTGCTGAACGTGAAAATAAAAAAGGAAGTCAGGCCATTACATCGGACCAAGGACTATATTTTATCAATCACGATCAGTCCCATCCTACCAAACCTATGCAGATTTGGACTCAAGGAGAAACAGAAAGCAACTCGAATTGGTTTCCAACCTTTGACAAACCCAACGAACGTTGTACAGGCGAAATCGTACTCACAGTTCCAGATACGATGCAGACCCTTGCCAATGGAACTTTGTTGAGCTCTGTAAAAAACGCAAATAATACACGTACCGATCATTATAGCATTACCAAGCCACATGCGCCGTATTTATTTATGCTGGCTGTTGGAAAATTTGCGGTAGTTAAAGATACTTGGAGAGATATTCCCCTATTGTATATGGTAGAGCCCGAATATGGTCCGTATGCAAAGAATATTTTCCCTCATACACCTGAGATGTTGGAATTTTTCTCTACTAAATTGAATTATAAATACCCATGGTCAAAATATGGACAAGTCGTAGTCCGAGATTACGTCTCTGGGGCTATGGAAAATACTACAGCGGTTATTTTTGGTGAATTTGTCCAAAGACATCCTAAGGAAATAGCTGACAATAAAATGAATGAACTTATCGTAGCACACGAGATGTTTCACCATTGGTTTGGAGACTTGGTCACTTGTGAAAGCTGGTCCAATCTTACACTAAACGAAGGCTTTGCCAATTATAGTGAATATCTTTGGTTAGAACACAAATATGGTAAAGATGAGGCCGAGGCTCACCGTTATGATGAGAAAATGGGCTATATGCAATCTTCTGCATTTCAGGGCGTTCACCCTTTGATTTGGTATTCTTACGAAGATAAAGAACAAATGTTCGATGCTCATAGCTACAACAAAGGAGGATTGGTCTTGCATATGTTGAGAAACTATCTAGGTGATAATACTTTTTTTGAAGGCCTTAACCACTATTTACGTGAAAATGAATACACCGCAGTTGAAGTTCATGATTTAAGAAAATCATTCGAATACGTCTCAGGCCAAGATCTAAATTGGTTTTTCAATCAATGGTTTTTAGCTTCTGGACATCCACATCTCATCGTCAGCAATCAGTACAATGCCGCCAAAAAGACAGTCAAAGTTAACGTCGAACAAATACAAGATTTTGCTGCTGGTGTCCCAATCTTTCAGTTTCCAACCACTGTCGATATCCACACTGCCGATGGAAAGGTCTTAACCAAAAATATTTATGTCTCTAAACGCACAGAATCCTTTGAATTTGAAGTTTCTGACAAACCTCTATTGGTAAATTTTGATACATCCAAGTCTCTCTTGTGCGAATTGGAAAATAAGAGGGACCGTGATGCCAATATCCTGTTGTTTAAAAAAGCCAAAAACCTTGCTACAAAAATTGAAGCAATGTTGGCACTAAATGAGGAAACTGGACCCGAAATCACCCAGCTTTGGGTTAATGCTTTAAATGATCCAAGTTGGAGAGTCAGACAATTTGCACTCAAGCAACTAGATGGTAATTCTACTGGAGAGATAACTTCAGCTATAGCCAAATTGACAAATGATCCCAACTCAAATGTTCAAATTTTAGCTATGAAAAAACTAAAAGAAGCCAATGCCACTAATTTAGCCCACTTGATAGACAATGCGATAACTGGTAATTCTCCATATTCTGTGGCTGCCGAAGGGATCCGATCTCTTAAAGAATTAGAGCCAACCTTGGCTTTTGCTCAAGCTGATAGAATCTTGAAAACAGAGGACTATAACAGTGAATTGTTGAATACAATCGGCGACCTTTATGCAACGGCAAAAGACACAACCCGATTTGGGTTTTTTCAAAAAAACTGGTCGTCGGTCAAGGACAACAATATTTTGAGTTTTGGCAATCATTGGACTTCGTCCCTAGGCTCTATATCGAATGATACCAAAATGAATGTGGCTAATTTTCTAACTGGCGAATCTTTAAATTCTAAAAATGGAACTAACAAGCGATTGGCTTCAACAAAAATTATAAAAAACATTCTAGACGAGTTTATCCTTAGTAAAGCCAAGAATCCCAAATCGAGCGCAGACAAAGATATTTATATCCCCATTTTAAATCAAAAATTGAAAGATATTAAAGCGTTTGAAAAAGATAAAAAACTCAGTGAAATCTACAAGGAATTTTAGTGAAATGGATATTCATCGAATTTTATTTGAAAAACAAATTTATGGTTAAGTATATTCTTAGTATTTTCATTTTAGCATCAATAATTGCCTGTAAAGACAATAAACCCAAGTCCAATGGCTTTGATTTGAATGAGGCAAAAGTCAAGTCTAATGACCTTATAGCTCAGATAAAGCAAGATACATTTTTGCGAGATACACAAGTCATTAATAAAGTGATCAGTCATGCAGTTGATCTCTCAGACAACGCTCGGACCGACACAAGCTTTGGTTATTTTTTGATGCAAGCTGGTAAAATAGCTAAAAGCACTGGACAACCCGGGAAGGCTATTTATATTTGGGGAACAGTGGTAGATTACAAATGTCAGTACTCGCCTGAAGCTTTATTTTTCCAAGGATTTACCATCGATTCAGATGGAAGGGATACAGCCATGGCTCGAACTTACTATGAGAAATTCTTGACTAACTATCCCAACCACCCTCTTTCTGTTCAGGTTAATCAACTTTTAGGTGTCTTGGGAAAATCGCCAGAAGATCTCATTAAAGGTTTTCAAAAAAACAAATAAGTACTTACCTGCACTGCAGGAAAATATTATTAACAAATCAATAACGCCGCGTTTGAATATTATCTTGCTATATTTGCGTTAAAAGTAAAATTATTTTGCAATGAAATTTAGACATTTTTTAAGCTTAGTGCTTATCCTTTCCCTGAACTTCTCTGTATTTGGACAGGGTATAAATTTTTTCCACGGTACCTTTGACGAAGCTGTAAAAGAAGCCAAAGCTAAGAATAAATTAATCTTTATGGACGCCTACGCATCTTGGTGCGGGCCATGCAAATGGATGTCTTCCACCGTATTTACTACCAAAGAAGTTGGTGATTTTCACAATGCCAATTTCATCAATTTGAAAGTTGATATGGAAAAAGGCGAAGGCCCTAGTTTGAGATCTAAGTATCCATTGAGAGCTTATCCAACCTTATTCTGGATTGACCCCAACTCTGGAAAAAAAGTTCACGAATTCGTCGGTGGTGCTCCTCCAGAAACACTGATAGCACAAGGAAATGTAGCTTTGAAAGGATTCGATTCGAGTGCCGAACTAAAAAAAAAATACGACGAAGGAAATCATGACCCGGAAACGGTCTATGCATTGATAAAATCTATGAATAGACAGGGCATTCCAAGTCAAAAAATCATCAATGATTATCTTTTAAAAGCAAAAGATAAAACGGATACCTTTACGCTCAAAATCATCCATGAAGGCACCTTAGGCATTGATAGCAAAGCATTTGAGTTGTTGACGGCCAATAGGGCTAAAATTACCAGCCTTTTAGGCAAGAGTGCCGTAACTGAAAAGATTGGGGAAGCTTGTAGAAATTCCTTGAACCGAGCAGCTGAGTTTCAAGATAAAAGCATGCTGAAGGCAATCAAAGATATTTATTCATCTGAAAAATTGAGCGACATTCCTTGTTTTGAGAAAGAAGCCGATTATGTATTCAATTCTAAATCCCCAGACAAAGCCTTGAACGCTGAGTCGTCTTTTGACTTTATAAAATCTTGTTCGAAAGATGAAACTACCGCGGTCAACAAGTTGATGGATTTAAACAACACTACACCAGCAGGATCCAAGACTTCCAAAAATATAAAATCTCTATTGGTTAAAATTGGTAAAAAATCTAAAGATGAGACAGTACTTGGTAAAATTGCCGAGTGGTTTTGATAAATAAAGATAAAAAATACGCTGTAAAATTCGCTGAGAGTGCGGTAAAAATTAATAAAAAGAGCGCTAAGCCCAGTGATGCTTACCAAAAACTCCTTGACAAGTCCAAAAGCCTTTAATCAACTTTTCTAAATGTAAAATATAATTAACCATGAAAAAGTTAATAACAGTGTTCTTCGTTCAATTTGCCCTTATGATTTCTCTCTTCGGACAGGAAAGCAAAGGCATCAATTTTTTGCACAATAAAATGTGGGGAGAAGCATTGCAAATGGCTAGAGAACAGAACAAGTTGATTTTTCTGGATGCCTATACCACTTGGTGTGGACCATGCAAAATGTTAGCTAAAAACGTTTTTACGGATTCCCAAGTTGGCGAAGTTTACAATAATAAGTTCATCAATGTCAAGATGGATATGGAAAAAGACGAGGGGCTTATCCTAGCCAAAAGATATGAGGTAAAAGCTTATCCTACCCTTCTATTTATCAATCATCGCGGTGACGTAATGCATCGCGTTTTAGGCTATCACGATATAGAGGAGTTTCTGGAACTTGCAGATGCTGCCACGGATCCATCAAAAAGCACATCAGCTTTGAACGCCAGATATAATAAAGGCGATAAATCTCCTGATTTTTTGAGGAGCTATGCTGTTATTCTTGACGAGTTAGGCGATGAAAGAGCACCATACGTTGCTGAAGAATACTTGATGAAAACCAAAGATTGGAAATCCGAAGAAAACTATAAGTTTGTAACCGACTTTGCGACCAATATGGATTCTCCAATTTTTAAATACGTTGTGGACAACAAAGGTTTCTTTGAGGAAAAAATAGGCAAAGAAGGTGTTACCAAGATCATAAATAATGCCGTTATTAGAAAATATTTAACCAGTACATCTGGAAATTTCCAAGAGGCTGAGCAAGCATTTAAGAAGTTTTATCCTGAAAAAAGCGACCAACTATTCCAACGATATAAATTGACCTTTTTAGAAAGACAACCAGATTTTAATGCTTATGCCAAAGAAGTTATTTCATATTACAATAAATACCCTAGCAAAGATCCGCAAGAATTGAATGCTGCTGCGTGGGAATTTTATGAAAAATCTGACGATAAATCTCAGTTAAAAAAGGCACTGAAATGGGCTGAAACATCCTGTAAGTTGGACAAAAGCTACTACAATATGGATACTAAATGTGCCCTCTTGTACAAGTTAGGTAAAAAGTCAAAAGCTTTGGCTGCTGGAAAAGAAGCCATCGAAATAGCTAAGAAAAATGGTGAGGAATATAAAGAAACTGAAAATTTGATGACAAAAATCAATCAGCTAAAATAGTTTATTCTTTACCCGCTGGCATAGACGCCTCCCGATCGTATTTGCAACATCCGTGAAGATTGTTATAAACTGAATCTGGGGCTTTCTCATGCTCTGTATCGTGACCCACTGAGGCAATTTTCTTTTCTATTGCTACCAAAGAAGTCTTTTTATCGTTAAAAACAACTTTCAACTGTTGTGTTTCGGAATCCCAATTTGCCTCTTTTACACCCTTGACTTTAGTGGTTGCCTCTTCGATTCTGTCCTTGCACATGCCGCAGTTTCCCTTTACAAAAATTGAAACCGTAATCAATCCATTGCTTTCATCCATGTTTTTGCCTACAGGCTTGGTTCCGATTTCTGCTTCACTTGCCTTCACCCAAACTGGGGTATAACCCGTCTTCTTTATTTTATCTTCGATTTCTTCGATGGTAAATGATTTTTCCTTGGGCAAAACAAAACTCAACATTCCCGTTTCTAAATCAATGTTTAACTGGCTTATTCCTGGCAATTTTTTAAATTTTTTATTCACCGAATTGGTACAATAATTACAGCTCATACCTTTTATTTTAGCGGTATAAGTGATTGTTTCTTGAGCATTTCCATTGAAAATCATCAAAAGGGCTGCAAGGACGGATAGAAAGTATCTCATTTTATTAGTTTTTTGAATAATAACAACATTAAACCAAAGTTTATACCAATTGTATTGATTTTATTTAATTATTAACATTTTGAGCCCATTACAATATCATCCGGCTCCCAATCTGAAACATTTCCTTTTTAGAAAAATGTCCGTCGTGTACTCTATATAATGGCCATAAATAGGTGGCTTCAAAGGTAAATACCCCCGCTGCAAATTGGATGCTTTGAGCATAATAGGCTTCGAAATTATCAAAATGGGTAGGACCTTCGTCATAAGGATGGTACTTACTTTGATATTCAAAATACAAGTTAATCTGCCTGATTGGTACCTTAGATTTTAGCAATGGCAACCCAAATCCGAGATCAAACTTTATATATCTCCCTTCTTTTGTTGGACTATAGTTATAGCCCAATTCATGCAATATTCCATACTTTAGGCTTTCGTATCCCCCTACAATGGATATGGCAGTTTCATATTCGTTATTTCCAATAAATGGGTCATTTTTATATTCTCCTGTAGGAAATGTTTGCTTGATTTTTCCTAACATTCTATAGGTCTTGCCTACGTAATCCTTTCGTAAAAATTGATATTTTAGATTGATGGCCAAATCACCAAAGCCGTCGAATGGTTCCACTTTATCATT
The DNA here is from genome assembly GCA_016720635.1 of Saprospiraceae bacterium. Lineage (GTDB taxonomy): Bacteria > Bacteroidota > Bacteroidia > Chitinophagales > Saprospiraceae > JADKKF01. The sequence goes on along the minus strand of JADKKF010000002.1, from coordinate 473,545 downwards.
TACAACATCGTATGTATTAATATACGAGTTCATATAATATGAACCCGCTACCCCAATGCTCCAAAACTGATTGCCTACGATGTCATAAGAAAAATTGGCAGATTGGTATTTCTTTAGATTTGGCCTCGTTTCATTTCTATAAAATAGCCTTAGTTCTGAGCGATTTTGTCCCAACATGATTGGCTTTTCAACTAAAATCGGAGGTCCTTGCGCAAATGCTCCCGATGTGACCATCAAAAACAATATAAATATTAAATTTTTCATAGAACTTTATTGTACACTTTTGAATTTAATGCTACAAATTTAACAAATAAAAGGCTTTTTTGTCTTTTTTTATTAAATAAATTAACAAACCTAGTCTTTGGCGTATTTTAAAGTTTATTCAATTAAATTTTTCTTAATTAGTTCAATATCATTAAATTAGCAAAACGAAGCATTATTCGGCGTTCTGGATCATCTAGATCGTCGAATTTGATTGTGGCCACTTTGTTGTCATTTGCACCATCTATTTTTAATATTTTTCCTTTCCCAAATTTGGTATGCAAAATAGCCTGACCTATAGCCAACTGATTGGTTGGTGAAGCTTTAAAATCAGCAATATCTATGCCCAAGTTGACTGGCTGTGGCTTAGAAATGGGTTTATAAAATCCTGAAAGTCCGCTCTTCACTGCGGCAGTGGTACTTGGCGCGATGCTCGTTTTTATGGCATTGGTTGATTCAAATCGCTTTGCATCTATTTCCAACAAAAATCTACTCGGCTCGCATTGTTTCATCTGACCAAAACGATACCTAGATTTTGCATAGCTCAAAGTCAAATACTTCTTTGCTCTGGTGATCGCTACATAAAACAAGCGCCGCTCTTCGTCGATTTCATTTTTTTCATTGATAGAAAGCTGGGATGGAAACAACCCTTCTTCCATACCCACGACGAAAACTGACTGAAATTCAAGCCCTTTGGAGGCATGCACGGACATCAATGTCACATAATCTGCGTCCTCTTCCAAGTTATCCAAATCTGATACCAATGCGATGGATTGAAGATAACTCGTTAAGGTTTTGTCCTCGATATTATTCTGGGTCAATAATTCATCATTATCAACGAACTCCTTCACACCGTCCAACAAGGCTACAATATTTTCTATACGCCCTATACCTTCTATCGTTTTATCTCCTTTTAGTTCATTGAGGACTCCGCTTTTTTGAGCGATATGATTGGCGAGTTCGTAGGCATCCAGCGTAGCTGATTTTTCTTTAAAATCCAAAATCATTTTTGCAAAGTCCAACAAGATAGACTTGGCCCTATTCGGCAGATCCACGCCTTTAATGGCATCCCAATAGCTACAATTGTTGTGAAGGGCAAATTCCATGATTTTTTCAAGGGAGGACTGTCCTAGACCTCTACGAGGATAATTGACAATCCTTCTGAAAGCTTCATCGTCATTTTGATTAACCGAAAGCCTCATATAGGCGAGCATATCCTTGACCTCCTTTCTTTGATAAAACGAAAGCCCCCCAAAAACTTTATAAATAATATTGGCACGTCTAAGGTATTCTTCAAAAATCCTTGACTGGGCATTGGTACGATACAGAATGGCAATATCTCTATTGGGCAGGTGGTTTCGGTTTTTTTGTTCTAATATAAAATCAACAACTCGCCTGGCTTCTTCAGTATCCGCAAGGGCACTCACCAATTTGATTTTTTCAGTACTGTCGTTTGATGTCCAAATTTCCTTCTGAATTTGTCTTGTATTGTTCGAAATAAGGTCATTTGCGGCTTTGACGATGGAGTCTATCGAACGATAATTTTGTTCTAGTTTGAATACCTTTAAATTATTAAAATCTTTTTCAAAATCTAAAATATTCTCAATCGTAGCCCCTCTAAATCCATAAATACTCTGGGCATCATCACCCACAACACAGATATTCTGAGCAGATCCTTCATATAGACACAACTTTTTTAAAATAGCGTACTGGAGATAATTGGTATCTTGAAATTCATCTACCAAAACATAAGGAAACCTAGCTCTGTACTTTTCGAGAGTCTCCGGATGTTGCTGCAATAGTCTAAACATCTGATACAACAAATCATCAAAGTCCATCGCTCCAGACCTTTGACATCTCGCGACATAAGTGGTGTATATGTCCACTAAATAAGGCTTTTTTGCGGCTCGATCCTGTTCTTTCAGTTTTTCGTCCATCGCATACATCTTCGGCGTAATCAAGTTTGATTTACACGAAGAGATCCTGTTGCGTATGGCGTTTGCTTGATAAACATCATCGTCAAGCTTCATATCCTTGATGATGGCTGCTACCAAATTTTTACTGTCATCCGAGTCATAAATGGTAAAATCCTTAGCAAAACCTATTTTTTCACATTCTATCCTCAAAATTCTAGCAAAAATGCTATGAAAAGTACCTGCCCACACTTGAAATGCCTGATCACCTATAACTTTATAGATACGCTCTTTCATCTCCTTGGCCGCCTTATTCGTAAAGGTAAGTGCCAATATTTGATGCGGCGGAATGCCTTGAAAAATCATATAGGCAATCCGGCTGGTTAAAACGCGCGTTTTCCCACTACCTGGCCCTGCTACTACCATTGTTGGGCCGTCGATGGTCTTTACCGCATCTCTTTGTACGTCATTTAATCCTTCAAAAAACTTTTCCATAGGATTAAACCTTTTTTACACTGATGGTGATAAATTTATCGTCTAACCACTCAACAGATTCTCCTTCTGGATTTTGTACCAACTGGATATCGTCTGCTAGGATTTCTTCTTTTATATAATTCGCAAAATGCGCAATAGCTTCCTCGGTCTGCTCATTTTTTTCAACTACAACTAAAATTCTGTCTGTAACTTTAAAATCTTGGCTCTTACGCATATTTTGCACCCGATTCACTAATTCCCTTGCATATCCTTCAGCCATTAATGCTTCATTCAATGATATGTCCAATGCTACTGTTATTCCTTTGTCAGAAGCTACCAACCAACCTGGAATGTCCTCTGAGCTGATAATGAAGTCTTCTAAAGTCAAATCATACGTATTCGAACCAATGACCATTTGATATTCTTTGGTTGTCTCGATTTGTTTGATGGCATCTTGATCCATCTCTTCGATTAATTTAACCGCTGATTTCATATCCGCACCCAATCTTGAACCCAAGGTTTTGAAATTTGCCTTTATCTTTTTCTTGATCAACGTCGTATCTTCTCTGACCAATTCTAGATCTTTGACATTAACTTCTGACAATATCAAATCTCGCACAAGATTGAACTGACGTTCTGTTTCCGCATTAAAAACGGGGATAATCACCTTGTTAAGCGGCTGCCGTACTCTCAAACGCTCCTTTTTGCGCAATGACAATATTAGAGAACAAGTTGTTTGTGCCATTTCCATTCTATCCTCGAGATCCTTATCTACCAAGGATTCATTGTATTTTGGAAAATCTGCTAGGTGAACAGATTCGATGCCTTCCTTTTGAGTTGAACCATCTAAGTTTTTATATAACCAATCGCTGAAAAATGGCGCAACAGGAGCCATCATTTTTGAAATTTCAATCAAACAGGTATATAAAGTCTGATAGGCCGAGATTTTATCTTTTGAGTATTCACCTTTCCAGAATCTCCTTCTGCACAATCTTACATACCAATTGCTCAGATGTTCGTCCACGAATTCTTGAATTTTCCTGGCGGCATTTGTAGGTTCATATTGAGCATAATCCTCATCAACATTCTTTATCAAGGTATTCAAAAGCGAGATGACCCATCGGTCTATCTCGGGTCTTTCGTGGATTGGTATTTCGTTTTCTTTATATTCAAATTTATCCAAGTTGGCATACAGAGCAAAGAAAGAATACGTATTGTATAAAGTTCCTAAAAATTTACGTCGAACCTCGTCGATACCATTGACGTCGAACTTTAAATTGTCCCAAGGTTGACTATTGGAAATGATATACCACCTCGTGGCATCTGCGCCATATTTGGCTATAGTCTCGAATGGCTCGATTGTGTTACCAAGCCTTTTTGACATTTTTTGACCAAATTTATCTTGAACCAAGCCATTTGACACCACATTTTTGAAGGCAACGCTGTCAAAACACATGACTGCAATTGCGTGCAGAGTAAAGAACCATCCTCTCGTCTGATCCACCCCTTCTGCGATAAAATCTGCTGGAAATCCTTTGATTTCATGCTTAGGATATCCCCACTGTGCATACGGCATAGACCCACTGTCAAACCACACGTCGATCAAATCTGTTTCTCTCGTCATTCGTTGGCCAGTTGGCGAAACCAAAATCACCTCATCGATATACGGTCTGTGCAAATCAGCTGGTGGCACTTGATCTAAGCCAAGCTTTTCATTGGCCTCCTTGATATACGAATTGAGTTCTTCGACCGATCCAATACAAATCTCCTCTTTACCGTCGATAGATCGCCATATTGGCAATGGAATACCCCAATATCTAGATCTAGAAAGATTCCAGTCTTGCAAATTCTCCAGCCAATTGCCAAATCTTCCTGAGCCAGTCGATTCAGGCTTCCAATTAATCGTATTATTCAGCTCTATCATACGATCCTTGGCCTGTGTCGTTTTAATGAACCAAGAATCAAGTGGATAATAAAGTATCGGTTTGTCAGTTCTCCAACAATGAGGATAATTATGCTCATACTTTTGAACATTAAAGGCTTTGTTTTCTTCCTTCAATTTTATGGAAATATCCACATCAACTGATCTATAGTCATTGCCTTCGTCTTTATAATCCTTTACATATCTGCCTGCAAAGTCAGTCACAGCTTCCACGAATTTCCCTGTTTTATCAACAAGCGTTAAAGAGCCTATCCCATTCTTTTTAGCAACCCGCATATCGTCTGCTCCAAATGATGGGGCTATGTGGACGATACCAGTACCATCTTCAGTAGAAACAAAGTCACCGATTATGATTCTAAAAGCGTCTCCATCATTGGGAATGGCGTAAGGCAGCAATTGGTCATATTTTATATTTTCTAGTTGTTTTCCCTTGAATTTATCTATTATTTCAAATGGAATCTCCTTGTCTCCTGCTTTATATTCTTCTATTTTTCTTTCATTTTTCTTGAAAAAATTGGGAATAAGAGCTTCTGCTACGATCACACGTACAGGAAGGTGAGTATAAGGGTTGAAAGTTTTCACTAGACAATAATCAATATTCTCTCCCACTGCCAATGCGGTATTAGAGGGCAAAGTCCAAGGAGTAGTAGTCCACGCTAGTGCAAAAACGGAGCCATGATCTGAGCCATTTTTAAATAAAAACTCAGAGGCTTCATTTTCCTTCAACTTAAACTGAGCTACCGCTGAAGTATCTTTTACCAATCTATAAGTACCAGGTTGGTTTAATTCATGAGAGCTTAATCCCGTACCTGCAGCTGGTGAGAACGGTTGTATCGAATAACCTTTGTACAGCAATTTTTTATCATAAAGCATTTTTAATAAGTACCAAACACTTTCCATATATTCGCTCTCGAAAGTAATGTAAGGGTGTTCTAAATCTACCCAATAGCCCATTTTCATGGTGATATCATCCCACATATCCTTGTAGCGCATGACCGTCTCACGACACTTTAGATTATAATCCACGATGGAAATGCTTTGGCCTATGTCTTCCTTGGTGATTCCCAGTTCTTTTTCTACAGATAATTCGATGGGAAGTCCGTGAGTATCCCAACCACCTTTTCGATCTACTCGCTTACCTTTCATGGTTTGGTATCGACAAAACAAATCCTTCACGGCTCTTGCCATAACGTGATGTATCCCGGGTTGTCCATTGGCAGACGGCGGCCCTTCGAAGAAAACGAATGGATTATTCGGATCTTTTTGATCGATACTTTTCTGAAAAATCGACTCTTTTTGCCAAAAATCCAGTATTTCTTTATCAATAGTCGCCAAGTCCAGCGCTTTAAATTCTTTATACATACGTTTCAGATAGTTTTATAAAAAATACGATTTGCTTAATTTAGAATATCTTTGGTACTAAGCAGTTGAGACGGAGAGCATAATAACGTGCAAAAATAAAGCAAAAAACAGATAAAAACTCAATTAAGGAGTCGATTATTACCTAAGTTCAAAAAAGAAATTCTAAAAATATACTTACCTTTAGATAATAATTGTAATTTTCAAAACTAAAAACAATATCGATTGGACTTAAGTTGTTATAGTTGAATTTCATGATAGAATTAAAAAAAATATGCCTAATCATTGGCTGCCTATTGGGCGCTTTTTGGAGTATTGGTCAAAATACCTTCCAGCCTAAGCCATTGCAAGAGGCTAGTAAGATGGGAATATTGTATAATAAAGAATGGACCATCAATTTTTCATTGAATACCCAAGGATTTACCTTCTCGTTTACCAATGCTAAAATAAAATCATTGACCAAAACGACTTTCACACAATACGAAGTTGGTGAAATTCACCATGCCAAAGAAAAAAAGCAGAATTTTAAATATATCATCCCCACTACAGGTCAGACTTCCACAGCTTTCAAATACGGCAAAATAAACAATCTTTATACTTTTAGAATGTATAAAGGGGTACGAAAGTACTATGCCGAAAAAGCTAGAACAAAGGGGGTTTCTGTTGGTCTTACTTATATGTATGGGGTTGCACTGGGCATTTTAAAACCCTATTACTTAAAATTATCAAGACCCGATGGAAAGCCTGGTGATCCTATTTTGGTAGATGAAAAATACAGTGAGGAAAACAAAGATGTATTCTTAGACATTACAAGGATATTTGGACACTCTTCGATATTTAAAGGCATAGATCAAATAAAACTTGTACCTGGCCTAACGGGTAAAATAGGGGCACACTTCTCCTTTGGGTCATCCCCTGTATTTATTAAAAGCGCAGAGGTAGGCATTAGCAGTGATTTTTATATCCAAGAGATGCCACTTATGGCCAATCAAAAAAATAATGCTTTATTATTTAATTTATATTTGACATTTCAAATAGGAAAAAGGTCTTAGCAAAATATTTTCACCGATGATCGAATTACCCATAATTGGTGCTGTTGATGACACTGCCACCAAGCATAAAAAAAAACCAGATTGGTTAAGAGTCAAGCTTCCCACGGGTGAGAGCTATCGAAAAGTTAGATCACTGGTCGATGAATATAAATTACACACGATTTGTCAAAGTGGGAATTGCCCCAATATGGGCGAATGCTGGGGCGAAGGGACGGCCACCTTCATGATTTTGGGCAATGTCTGTACCAGATCTTGTTCTTTTTGTGCAGTAAAAACGGGTCGCCCGACTGAATATGACGAAGATGAGCCACTCAGAGTTGCACAGGCGGTATTTCTCATGAAAGTCAAACACGCCGTGATCACTTCTGTCAATAGGGACGAACTAAAAGATCGCGGTGCAGCGATATGGCACCAAACTGTAAGGAACATCAAAAGTCTATGTCCTGATACCACCATCGAAACGCTAATTCCAGATGTCAAATCAAGTTGGGATGCTCTAGAAACCATGATTTCAGCGGGTCAGGAAGTCGTATCTCACAATATGGAGACCGTAGAGCGTCTGTATCGATTAGTGCGCCCTCAAGCCAAATATGCTAGAAGCTTGGAACAAATAAAACGAACCAAGGAATATGGTAAACGAACTAAATCTGGAATAATGCTAGGTCTAGGAGAAACCAAGGAAGAAGTAATCCAAGCCATGGATGACCTACTTGCTCATGGTTGTGATGTATTGACGCTAGGGCAATACCTACAACCCACGAAAATGCACTTAGCCGTCGCAGAATTTGTACACCCAACCTTATTTGCAGAATATAAAGAAATCGGACTAGCAAAAGGATTTGACTTCGTAGAAAGTGGTCCATTGGTCAGATCATCCTACCACGCAGAAAGACATATATGACGCATAGAAATCTTACCCTGGCGGAGAGAAAAAATGGCCCCATAATTTCTGAAAGCTTTAATTTAAAATTGGATCATATTCAAGAATATGTTTTCAATGAAAATATCAATGGCTATTTGATAAAAAAGGGCAAACATCCTATACTCAAGCTTGAAATTTTATTCCCCGCAGGTCGAACTTTTGAGTCTAAAAAGGTTGTGGCCAAGGCTTGTGCCTCATTGATGAAAGATGGAACAAAAAATTTTAGCTCCCACCAAATCGCAGAAAAATTTGACTATTATGGGGCTTCTTTACACGTTCCTGAACAAACGGATCATATTTCTGTAATCTTTTATTCCCTGAAGCCTTATTTTTCAGCCCTCATCCCAATCGTAAAAGAAATCCTTCTGTTGGCTACTTTTCCAGAGGAGGAGTTAAATATTTATAAGAAAAATCAAATAGAAAAGCTGGCCCTCGATACTTCCAAAAATGAAATCGTAGCCTATCGAGAATTTACAAGTCTTTTATACGGGCAAGATCATCCTTATGGTTACAATACCTCCAAAGATTTAATCGAAGCCTTAGAAAGACAAGATTTGGTCGATCATTATCAAAGACATTTCATATCCAACGGTGCCAAAGTTATCCTATCGGGAGACATTGACGACGAGATCATTTCTATTGTTTCTGGGCTGTTGGCGGATATTCCCCCAAATACATCTATGGCAACACCTTACCTTTTTCCTGAAAAATTCGAGAACCACGCAGGTGAGATATTTCAAATAAAAGGAAAACAAAAAAATCAAGCTGCAATAAAACTTGGAGGTAGAACCATACAAAGGAATCACACAGATTTCCCTGGCTTATATATCTTGAATACCATTCTTGGGGGATATTTTGGATCGAGATTAAACCTCAACCTTAGAGAAGACAAAGGCTATACCTATGGCGTCTATTCTTCTTTGGATGCTCATAAATACTCCGCTTATTTTATGACAAGTGTTGAGTGTTCGCCCAAAAATGTTCAAAAATGCTTGGGTTTGATTTCTGATGAAATAAAAAAACTCCAAGACGAACCCATCCCTATACCAGAATTGCAAATGGTCAAAAACTATTTGAATGGATATTTATTGGCTGCGATGGATGGCCCTCTCAATACCTCAGATTTGGTAAAATCGATAGTGGCTGACGACCTACCTCTTACTTTTTTCGATACTTTGGTCAATAAAATTCAAACCATAGAGGCTGGTGAACTTCAAAGCCTAGCTCAGAATTATCTTAAAATGGAAGACTGGACAACGGTAATTGTTTCCTAGAGCTATTCGATCAATTTTCAAAAAAATGAATAATCTTATCCGCCAATTCCATGGCTATTTTTACCTGTGCTTCTTTTGTTTCAGCACCGATATGCGGAGTTACGGATATTTTTGGATGATTCAATAAGGCTGGATTCGGATTGGGCTCATTCGTAAAAACATCCAAAGCGGCTCCTCCCAAATGTCCATTGTCCAGCATTTCTATCAAATCGCTTTCACTAATAACGCCCCCTCGCGAAGTATTAATCAGGCAAGCTCCTTTCTTCATCTGAAGCATTTGCTCTTTTCCTATGATTACATCCTTTCCTGAAATATGGACGCAAATAAAATCAGCCTTTTGAATGACTTTGTTAAAATCCGTTGTATTTATCTCTACGGTCAATTTTATCGCCGTGTCTCCAAACACGTCATAATGAATAACTCCCTTATCTACATAGGGATCATAAGCGATAACTTTCATACCCATAGGCAGACATAGCTTGGCCAATTCTTGACCAATCCGCCCAAACCCAATGATCCCAACCGTTTTGTCTTTCAACTCCATACCACCTGCAAGAGACTTTTTTAAGGCTGCAAAATCAGGATTTTTACCAGCCAAACTCCTATTGGCAGTATGTAGGTTTCTTGATAAAGCAAAGATATGAGCCAGGGTAAGTTCAGCTACAGCCCTAGTGCTTGCACCAGGCGTATTGAATACGGATATATTTTTTGATTTGGCAAAGTCTACGTCCACATTGTCAAGACCTACACCAGCTCTGACGATGATTTTCAACCTTGGACATGCCTCGATCAACTCCTTGCGTACTTTTGTAGCACTACGGGCTATTATTCCATCAAAGTCTTGCAATTTTTGAATCAATTCATCCTGAGGTATTTTGGTAGTAACTACCTCTATGCTTGCCTCTTCTAATAACATTAGTGCATCTGCATGAATGCCGTCGTTGGCTAAAATTCTTATCATAATTCCTTATTTATTGACCTTTTATACGTAAAAAAGGTCTAAAATGAACAAACTTTTAGTAAAATGCACTTTTTAAAGCGCAAAGATAAGAATTCTGAATTAGATATCTGGAGATAATTATTTTACGCTATTGAGTAATACGTCGATATCGATAGAAACTTTTTCGCTGATGTTTTCTTTCACAAGAGCAGGTATTTCTATTCCATAATCTTTTAAATTAATAGAGATGCTTGATTTGGCGGAAACCACACCATTATCGACCACAAAGGTGCCTTTAGAAGCAATCTTTTTTGTAACGCCATGGATGGTTAAATCTCCTTCGACATTGGCCGAATACTTACCATCTTTAGACCAATTGATTGCCTGGGCATTGGTTATCCTACCTTTAAAAGTCGCTTTGGGGAACTTATCGCTTTCGACATAATTGTCATTAAAATGCTCTTCCATCAAGGCTTTTTCAAATTGGAATGCTTTCATCAAAGCTGCAAACTCTACAGCACCCGATGATTTATCTACGGCGCAGGTTACCTTTTTATTGACGCCTTGGATTTTCTCCAAATTTCCAGTAGCATCAAAGGTGATTTTACCTGTTTTAGTAAATATTCTATTCTGTGCTTGAGCAAAATTTAAAGAAAGTAGCCCAAATAAAACTATAACTATTCTAATATTCATCGCTTTTAACATTTTACTAATTTTCAATAACGCATCTAATCAGCACCACATCCATGAGGAAGCCTGAGCATTGACCCTTGACTTTGATCTTGTCTCCTACATTAAATTTTAAGGCTTGCTCCATTTTTTTTTCATCCATTTGACAGGTTACATTGGCCATGTCATTTTTCACATCCAACAAAAAAGTAATAAGTCCTTTTTCATCTTTTTCGATGGCGGCAATCGTTCCTTCCACTGTGATGATTTTATCCAAATATTTTGTATTAGATCCTGCTTCATCGGAAGTAAACTGATCAAATAAATCCTTTGCATCTATAAAAACTTCGGAGGAGGCTGAAGACAAATCTTCGTGTCCTCGATTATACTCTTTATAGCCATACCAAGCACCAAGGCCTAATACAAGGATTAAAATGGGTATTATTTTTTTTAAAAAATTCATTAGTTCAACAACGATTATTTTCAAATATTATTGGCAAAATTAATGTAAAGGAATTTGAGAGACGGTACCAATCGGACTATTTAACAAAATATTAGTATTCAATGACAGCTTTTTCACTAATAATAAGCGCTTGGCAAGTGAGTATATATCCTTGGTCTATTTCATCAGGGTCCAGCCCTTGGCTGACTTTCATCTTTACTTCACCAGACAATAATTTGGCAATACAGGTCGAACAAGCCCCATTTTTACAGCTATATGGCATATCATACCCAAGGTCCAACATTTTATCCAATACATTCATGTTTCGTTCTAAAGAGGTTTCTATGGTTTGGCCTTCAAATATAACTGTAACCTGGCTTTTTGCTGCGTTCTCATCGATGTCAGAAACGGTGGTATTAAAGTATTCAAAATGGGTATTCTCATCCGGTATGCCTTCCATTTTCAAAAAGGTAAGTCCTTGATCAATCAAGCCTTCAGGTCCACAAATATAATACTCCGCTTCTTTAGCAGATACCTGTCGATATTCAATCCACTGCTTTAGCGTATCGAAATTTATTCTTTTTGAAGCAAAAACAAATTTTTGGAATATAGGGTCGCCTTTTTTCAAAAAACTTCCAAGAAAACTATTGCTATTAGAATACCCTTTTGTAGGAACGATATCCAGATAAAATTGACCGTTATATTCATTCACCAAAGCGGTAATCTCCTTAAAAAAAATTGTTTCTTCTGGTGAATTGACCGAATATAATAGATAAATTGTGCACAATGGCTGGGTTTCTAGGAGCGATTTGATCATACTAAAAATGGGAGTAATTCCACTACCAGCAGCTATAAATCCATAATGATAATACTTGGTCTCTTTGGGCAAAACAAAATATCCCTTTGGTGGTTGGATACGAAAAAGAGAGCCAATAGCGACTTTATCCAACAAAAAATTTGAGACCAGTCCATCTTGAACCCGTTTAACCGTAAATTGGGTGAAGTCATCCGAATTACATGAACTTAAAGAATACGATCTCTTGTAGATGGATTTGCCAATAGGAATCTCTAGCGTGATAAATTGTCCTTCTTGATATTTGAATTCACCTTCGATTGCCTCAAATCTAAATGAGCACGTGCTAGGTGTTTCTACAATCTTATCTGTTATTTTTATTAAAATAGACATTAAAAAAAATTATTTTTACCTGATACAAGATGAATAATTTACTAACGAATATATATATGATGATCAAAAGAATGGTAAAGTTGACATTTATTGAGGGAAAATCGGATGATTTTAAAGACCTTTTTTACCAAACAAAACATAAAATTTTGAATATGCATGGTTGTGTTGAGGTCGATTTATTTCAATCCAATCTCCATCCCTCGGTATTTTTTACCATAAGCACTTGGCAGGGCGAATCCGATTTGGAAAACTACAGAATGTCGGAATTATTTCGACAGACATGGACCACCATCAAACCATGGTTTGGTGATAAACCTGAAGCCTGGACCACGCAATTGGTCAATCCACCCTTTTAAATCCCCAAATGGGTTTTGATATAATCTTCTATTTTTTGATACATTTGAGTTCTATCCCTGCCTCTTACATTGTGTGGATGGGCACTATAAGGATAAAAATCAATTAGTTTCCTTTTTTTGACTCCGTCGTTCAAAAACAAATCAGCATTCTGTGGCAGGACTACATCATCTTGTAATCCTTGGAGTATCAAAAGTCGGCCCTTAAGACTTTCAGATTTATCTACTAATTTAGATTTATTGTAGCCAAGAGGATTTTCCTTTGGCGTATCCATGTATCTCTCCGTGTACATTACCTCATACAAAGCCCAATCCATCACGGGACCTCCAGCTACGCCAACTTTGAAAAGATCTGGATACTTTGTCATCAAAGAAGTCGTCATGAATCCCCCAAAGCTCCACCCGAAGCATGCCATTTTAGTAGTATCAATATAAGGTAATGATTTCATTAAAGACATCAAAGAAGCTACGTCCTGGCACTCTAATTTTCCGAGTTCTCTAAATGTGGAGGATTCAAAGTCAAATCCTCGTCTAGCACTTCCTCGGTGTCGATGGTCGTTACCACAAACCCCTGCGATGCCATATACATCAAAAACATATCAGCCCCATACAAATATCTATCCTGAATCAATTGGACGCTAGGACCTCCATAGACATAATTTAAAAGGGGATATTTTTTGTTGGGATCAAAGTCTTTGGGTTTTATGGTCCTTATATAAAGATCAGTTTTGCCATCTACCGCCTTCAAAGTGGTAATTTCAATGCTTGGAATATTAAACTCAGCGAGTGGATTTGATGCTTGAAATAGGTTCTTGAGCAATTTGTTTTTTTTCAGATCTACTAGTTCCAATACGCCGGGTTGTTTGGCAGACTGGAAATGATCTAACATATAATTCCCTGAAGAAGAAATCGATGCTCGGTGCCACCCAGACTCTGAAACCAGCTTGGATGTAGTATAAGTTTTAAAATCTAATTGAAACGGCATACTTGCCAATGGGCTCTCTTGATTCGATTGATAGTACAAATATTTCCCATCTGCACTCAAAGTATATTGGTCAACCGACCAGTCTCCACGTGTAAGCTGCCTTTCTAGTCTTCCAGATGTATCATAAAGGTATAAATGGTCGTATCCACTGCGTTGACTCATCCAAATAAACTTGGAGCGACTGTTTTGTAAGAATGTCAAAGGATGCATTGGTTGGACATATTTTCCATTTTTTTCCTCAAAAATGGTTTTTTTAAAAGACCCATCAACGCTGCTGTATTTATTTAATTTTACGTGGTTTTGGTCTCGATTGATGACTGCCACATATATATATTCACCGCTTGGGTCCCAAGCTATATTGGTCAAATATTGGTCTGCTGGCAGTCCCGTATTGAGATAAACAATGGAACCCATTTTTATGTCGTAAATACCTATCGTAACAAAGTGGCTCGTTTGTCCAGCCATTGGATATTTTATATTTTTGACGATAGCTGGTACAGGTTTATAATCTATCAAGGGTAATCTGCAACTTGAGATTGATCCATCCTGTAAAACGCCAATTTATCGCCGTTATCATTCCAAAACAAGCCTTTATTGATCCCGAATTCATTGCGATGCACTGCCTCTCCAAAAACAACTTGATAGCCATCACCATCGGTCAAGACTTGGGCCGTTTTCGAATCCCTTAGCTTGAGATAAATATTGCCCGATTTGGTATAAGCGAGGTCATTCATCTTTGAAAATTCCATATTTTCTGCTTCAGGCTCCCACTGATTCACCTCTTGAATTGATCTTTTATTTATATTATAGGAATATAATTTGTTATTTACTTTGAATTGAACGGTGTCCAAGGATATCCATGTGAGACTGGGCGTACTTGAAAATGTATCTAACCTTCCTCTTTTCAGATCTTTAATCATCGAATCTACGAACAATAAATGCTCCTTTTTGGAGGGCAAATCGACTATCTGCCAAGCCATTTTATCCTTTTCAAAATAAAAATAGGCATCTTTTTTAGGAATCCATCCATATTCACCTGGCTGCTTAGGCCTTAATTTTGAATCGTTGGTGTCGTCGATTGTAAGTGATTTCAATTGAGCCTCTGCACCATTGATGCATATTCCCAAACATACAAATACTAATATTAATACTCTCATGAATATTTTTTTATGATTTAATAAAGGATTAAGACCGAAGATCGCAGCAGGATAATATATAATCCATGTCCACGTTTTCGTTGATCAACTCAATGGCTCGACTTACTTTCCAAGGAGTATTGCGATTGATTTTGACCTCGATTCGGTTGATTTTAACTACAGACCCGTAGGTATCTAAGTCAGTCCTTACAAAAGGGATTTCGTATTTTTTGATATATTCTAAAGATGCTCCGCTGACTATTCCAGTTCCAGTTGCCACTATTCCCGCTAGAGGAGACCCCGTCAAATTAAATTGTTTTTGCAAGGAGGAAATCTTTTTCAGCGCTTCACCAGCTTTTTGAGCACTGACCACCAAAAGCATATTAGAGCCATTTTTTATCTTATTCGGGTCGATCAAAGATCCAGCAAGAAAGTCTTCCACTTTGTTGTCAAGTTTTTCTTTAAAGGCAACTACCTCCCCATTTATAGCTTCCGCTACCATACGCATTTGTGGAAAGCCCAAACTCTTATCATAGGGAATGACCCCAAGCAGTTTCATGTTCTGAGAATTCAACCAAATATTGAGATAATGCCTTACTTTTTCTATTTTGTCTGGAAGGACCTTGTTGACAATCACGCCAACGATGGGTACTCCTTTTTCACGAAATAGAGATAAACACATGTTGAGCTCGTCGATGGCGCTACCGATACCACCTTCGACGATGAAAATTACCCCTGCATTTACTTTTTTGGCCACATCCGCATTTGAAAGATTCACGACACTTCCCACTCCAGGATGTCCTGTTCCTTCATAAATGATTATTTCGGTTTTTCTTTCTAGGATTTGAGCTGCATATTGAATTCTTGTAGCAAAATCAAATTTTGTTGGATCATCCAGATATGCCGTCGTTGCCCCTTTTCCAAGTATTACAGGACTGTGTACTTCAGGACGCAAATCGAAATTGATCAAGTCAGCAAAAAGTACCGTATCCTTATCCACCGAAAATTCATTAAAATCCAAAATCTGCTGACCAACAGGCTTACAGTAACCGACTTTAATTGCCCGATTCATAAAGGCAGCTACCAAACCCAATGTCGAAGTTGTTTTACCTACGTGCTGGCTATTGGCAGCTATAAATAAGTGTTTTACTTTCTCCATAGTTAAGACTTTTTTCGTCGTAATTTCAAGTAAATTTAGGCTTTTATCGGATTAATGATGTATAAAATATCATTATTTTCTCGAGAGATATACACCGACGAGAATTGTTACCATTCCCAGTATTTGCCACTCAGATAATTTTTCACCATCCAATACACCCAGCAAGATCGAAACGATGGGAATCAAATAACTTACAGTCGCCGCCATGACGGCACCATTTTTTTGTACCAAATGAAAATATAAAATATTTGCTAGAAAAGTCCCTAGAAATGCAAGCAGCAATATAAATATGATAACTTCCTTCCTCGCTGTGGTCCAAAAACTCTCTTGCAAAACGCCAACGTGTACCGCTTCTGCCAAATTTGGAAACAACAACAAAAAGAATGCCCCACTACTTATCGCCAAGGGATTCATGGTAGGCAAGTATTTTTGTATAGTGTTGCTTGAAAAAGCATAGCAAAATACCGCCAAAACGACCAAAAAACTCATGCCCAGGTTTTGACTGCTAAAATCTAAACCATTGGGACCTGAAATGATCAAAATAAACGCTCCTAAAAAGCCTATTCCGATGCCCAAATATTTTTCTGTATTGATTTTCAGCCCATAAAGCGTCACACCTACCAAAATAGTAAATATTGGATTCAGTGCACCCAATATACCTGCCACACTGCTGGTGATACCTGTCTGCCCGATTGCATACAAAAAGGCTGGTGCTCCACTACCCGTGATGGCTATGATTAGGAGATATTTCCAGTGATGGGGCTTTATGCTATTTTTATGAACTAAGAAAATGGGTAAAAAGCAAAATGAGGTAAAAGCAAGCCGAATACTGGCCATTTCTACTGGAGTAAAAGCGATCAAGCCTTTCTTCATGAATAGATAACTAGACCCCCAAATCAGACTTATGATCACTAGTAGAGCTGTACCACTCCACTGTGTGAAATCTCTTTTCAAATCAAACAATTAAGTGTTAATTCAATTAACGTTGTGGTGGTCGTCTCCTCTTCGAACCCATTTTGGCTGCTTGGGCACGATTGGCTGCTGTATAATTTCCTTTATTCCTTATCGCGAGTTCTACTTGCTTTATTTGTTGCTTCACCATATCTTCTTTCACGTCCAAAGATTTGAGATTTTTCAACATGGATTGAGCTTTTACCCAGTTCCCCGTATTGACAGCTGTACCAGCTTGTTGCAAATAGGAAATCGCCCTTTCATCATCAGATTGGAATCCTGTTTGTTCCGCCAATGCCATATATTTATTAGCCGTCGCGGTATCCTTATTTTGCATCGCGATAGCACTCTTAAGCATATAAAAATTACTTCTAAATGGCTTTAACAAAGCTTGGGGAAAATAAGTATAAGCCAATTGCTTTTCTGCTCCTTGATAGTCTCCTTCTTGGAGTTTCATCGCAGCACTCTGCAATGTCCCCATTAATATATATCCCACGGCCAAGAATATCCCAAATAAGTAGAAAGGAAATCCATACCAAAACCCATAGGCGACATTCAGACCAATTCCAGCAATAAAACACACCGCGATCAAAACGAATCGCCAAATTATCGGTATTAAAAACATATAATTTATTTTTTAGACTTAATGTCACAAGTTATATAAGTCAAGATTTGATCTTTTTGTGCATCGGTGATCTTTGCCTTGGGTGCCATTTCATCCATTATGTGCTGCCATTGTTCTGGCCCAAAATCAGTCGTTCTGTAAAGCTTATGACAGTCTTGACACTCTTGTTCTAATAGGCTTTTACCCATCTCTAATGAAGCTAAATCCGTAGAACACTGATCTGCCATCTTTTGTGTAGGACCAGCATATTTTACCGCACAAGATGCCGCTACCAACAAGGTCAAGCAAACAAGGCTTAATTTAAATTTTTTCATGTTTCGTATTTTTGTGGCAACAAAGGTATTAATTTTAACGTAAAATCACAGTATCCAATAGCTGGTTAAATACTTTTTAAGTCAAAATATGAACCCATTCCGTCGCTTCCCATTGCAGTTTCATCCTCCTATTTTACCTAAATCATTGTTTTAAGGGTGCATCCCTGACCACTCCTTGCTGTCGAGTCAGGACCGGGTCGTCCGAGACTTCACTTCGTTACGGTCTCTACGAGACTTATCTCCTAATTTATGCAGTAGGAGATAATCTCTCCCACCCCTTGCACATCGAATTATGGCCGCTACAAAACGGAGATTTATTAATTTTTACGTTATCTTCAAAAAGAAATTTTATTTTTTTGTTAATAATACATACCTTTGCAGTCCGAACGAAAAATTGGTAAGGATATAACGATGTCATGAATCCACTATCTACATTTGTAATTCCGATTTATGGGATTAAACCTGGGGAACATTGGTTTGATTTTATCTGTGACGAAACATTTTTTAGTCACTTCGAAGATAGCCCAATAGAACGAGGTCTGATCCAAGTAAAGTTGAGAGTTTTCAAAACGATAGATTTTTTTCAATTGGAATTTTGGGTAGAAGGAGCTGTCGAGGCAGTGTGTGATAGATGCACTGCAGACATTAATCTTCCAACCAAGGGCAATTGGTCTATAGTTTTAAAATATGCCGAGGAAGAGCGAGAAGAAGATGAAGTTTATTATATACTTACATCCCAACATCATTTCGATACTTCCAAAATCATTTACGACGGTATCGTCATTTCAATGCCCATCATCAAAGTTTATGATTGCGAAGAAGATACACCAAGACCATGCAATATGAAAGTTTTGGAAATATTAGAAAAGCATCAACAAAATATATCCCCTCCAGACGATGAAAATACGGTGTGGGATTCGATTAAGAAAATTGATTTTTAGTACTATTACAATATTTCGGCTATGCCAAATCCAAAAACGAGACATTCGAAACAAAGAAAAAGACAAAGAAGGACGCACTACAAGTTAGAAGCTCCTAATTTGACAACTTGTGCTGCTACAGGCGAAGTGCATTTGATGCATAGAGCTTACAAGCATGACGGCGATACATATTATCGCGGTAGGGTTTTAATCAAAGGCCCTGTTGTAGAAGAATCAGAAGAATAATTGGTTCCACAATAGTTCTTTTCAATTGATAGCTTTGGATTTTTACATTTCCAAAGCTATTGATGTTTATACCTACTTGGTTTTTGATTTCTCCCATTTTTGTGCCAAAATTTTTGTTCACCATTGACAAACCAATGACTTTCTCTACTTCTCATCGCAATCCCTTTTTTCTATGTATATCAAACATTAAATTAGAAAATCTGAGCATCTGATCCCCGATTTGATGACTTTTTATTACCTTTATTGCTTTAAAAATCATAAATAGTCATGTCTCAAGTATTTGAAAGGGAAGGAATAGCACAAAGTTTTATTGAAGCGGAAGAAAAATATGGGGCCCACAATTACCACCCACTACCCGTAGTTCTATCTAAAGGAAAAGGGGTATATCTTTGGGATGTAAATGACAAACAATATTTTGATTTTTTATCTGCATATTCAGCTGTAAACCAAGGTCATTGCCACCCTAGATTGGTGGAAGTCATGCACAATCAGGCTTCGAAATTAGCACTAACCAGCCGTGCTTTTTATAACGATCAGCTAGGTCCTTACGAAAAGTATATCACCGCCTTATTCGATTATGACAAAGTCTTACCGATGAATACAGGTGCTGAAGGCGTAGAAACCGCTGTAAAAATTGCCCGAAAATGGGCATACGAGGTCAAAAAAATACCACAAGATAAAGCTGTAATCCTCTTTGCTACCGGCAATTTTCATGGTAGAACACCTACCGCCATCGCCGCCTCCACCGACCCAAGTTCTAAATCTGGCTTTGGTCCTTTCCTAGGTGGCATCGAAACCGTTCCGTACAACAATCTAAAGGCTCTGAAGGAGAGAATCGAATCAGATCCGCATATAGCAGCATTCATAGTTGAGCCTATCCAAGGAGAAGCTGGTGTTGTTCTTCCTGATTTAGATTATTTGTCCATCGCTTTAGCCATTTGCAAGAAAAACAATGTATTGTTTATCGCCGATGAAATCCAAACGGGCATTGGGCGAACAGGAGCTAATTTATGTTGTGACCATTTCAGTATAAGACCAGATATGATCATCCTGGGAAAAGCTTTGTCAGGAGGCATGTATCCTGTATCCGCAGTGCTTTGTGACGATGAAATCATGGATGTCATCACACCGGGTACTCACGGCTCCACCTATGGAGGAAATCCCCTTGGCTGCGCACTAGCTATCGAGGCCTTACAAATCCTACAAGACGAAAGACTCATCACCAATGCTAAAAATATGGGAAGATTGTTCAGAGAAAATCTAACTTCAACCATCGGGCATTTGAATATAGTCAAAGAAATAAGGGGAATGGGATTGCTCAATGCCGTAGAGATTAATGCCGATAAAGACAGCGATACAGCTTGGGATATTTGCCTTGCCATGGCACAAGAAGGTTTACTGGCTAAGCCAACGCACGGCAATATCATAAGATTTGCCCCTCCCCTCATCATCAATTCAGATCAAATGCTGGAGGCCTGTGCCATTATTGCCAGCGTTATTAAGAGATTTTGATAGCCGTTTTGCTTAATATTTACCAACGTGGAAAATAAAAGGACAAAAGATAAACTGCGAGCACTGTTGGTTCAATTGGACACAAAATGGAACGACATCCATGCCAATT
This sequence comes from Saprospiraceae bacterium, assembly GCA_016720635.1. GTDB lineage: Bacteria > Bacteroidota > Bacteroidia > Chitinophagales > Saprospiraceae > JADKKF01. The sequence goes on along the minus strand of JADKKF010000002.1, from coordinate 452,801 downwards.
TTACTAAAATAGAACAAATTCTGTCCAAAGAGATCAAAAATACAGCCATAGACATTGTAGTCTTGCCCGAAATGTTCCAAACTGGATTTAATATGAATCCTTCAGAATGTGCTGAGGAACACCTAGGTCCTACTTATCAATGGATGTCACAAATAGCAACCAAATATAACCTCGCAATAACTGGATCTGTAAGTATAATTCATGAATCAAAATATTACAATCGCTTATATTTTGTTACGCCCGATGGTTACCAATACTATAACAAGAGGCATTTATTTTCACTGGCCAATGAAGATAAAAGTTTCGAAAGTGGTGCGGCGAGGACTATAATCGAGTATAAAGGTTGGCGTATTTTGCCATTGATATGTTATGATCTAAGATTTCCCATTTGGTCTCGCAATGATTTAGAATACGATATCATGATGATTGTAGCCAACTGGCCAAGTGTGCGCATCAACCACTGGGATCACCTGTTGAAAGCAAGGGCAATAGAAAATGTTTCATATGTAATAGCTGTCAATAGAGTTGGCGCAGATGGCAATGGATGGCAGGTCAACGGTCATACACAATGCCTTTTTCCCAACGGAGAAACCAATGTTTTTATAGGGGATGTGGAAACAACAATTACAGCTGAATTGGACAAAGAATTGGTCAAATCCACAAGACAAAAGACACCCTTTTTAGAAGATAGAGACCTTTTTCAAATTTTAGAATGATTGTTTCTTGGTGGAATTGCTTTGGATTGATATCTTTGCATTTCATTTGATTTTTTTCAAATTCTCGTGGTTAAAGACTAGCCAACAAGTTTCAGGGCCTACACTCAATTTATTAAATAATTAAACAGATTTGGATGAATTTATTTTTCTCGTGTAGGCATTTCATTTTTACCTCTATTTTATTAATTGCTGTTGGTTTTTCTAACAATATTTTTGCTCAAACTGAAAAATTTGCACAAGTTGAATTCACCCTTCAAGATGCAAAAAAAGATATATTAAACTTAATGAAAGCGGGTCTAGATTTGGATCACTGCCACCCAAAAAATAATAAAATCAAACTAATCGTCCCACACACACAACTGCATGAATTAGAAGATATTTCTGTTCCTTATAAAATTTTATATTTTGATTATGCAAATATTTTAAGTAATGACCTTGAATCGAGAAATGCTGATTGTCAGTGCATTTCAGAAATCGCTGGTAACAGAGAGGTTCCTACACGATTTCGACTAGGATCTATGCGTGGATATTTTACCTATGAAGAAATTAGCCAAGAACTAAGTAGAATGCAGCAGTTATACCCCTCTCTCATTACCTTTAAAAGACCCATAGGAAATTTTTTGACCTTTGAAAATCGACCCCTAGAATATGTAGTCATTTCAGACAATCCTTATTTGGAGGAAAATGAAAAAAAGGTTCTTTATACCGCCCTTCATCACGCCCGAGAGCCCATGAGCCTTAGCCAGATGATCTATTATATGTGGTATTTGTTGGAGAATTACGAATCTTCAGATGAAATAAAACAATTAATCAATCAAACTGCAATGTATTTTGTACCCTGTGTCAATCCGGATGGTTACCAATACAATTGCAGTACCAATCCAAATGGAGGTGGCATGTGGCGTAAAAACAGAAGTCTCAATACGAATAATTCTCGTGGTGTTGATTTAAACAGAAATTATGGCTATGGTTGGGGTAGAGACAATGTTGGCAGCAGCAATATGGCCAATAGCGAAGTCTATCGAGGTCCAAGACCTTTTTCAGAACCAGAAACACAAGCCATAAAATGGCTCTCCGAAACAAACAAATTCGAACAATGCTTAAATTATCATTCTTATGGAAATCTGTTGGTCCATCCTAGTAATTTCCTTGAAATAATCCCCGACAGCCTACTTTTAAACCAATTTGCTTCCCTTTTAAGTAAAGACAACCATTATAATTATGGCAGCGATCTCGAGACGGTAGGATACAGCACCAATGGATCATCAGACGACTGGCTCTTTGCTGAGACTTTAGATAAAGAAAGAGTCTTCAGTTTTACCCCTGAAGTTGGTTGTAGTGAAGAAGGCTTCTGGCCTCCTACTTCGAGCATCATTCCCAACTGCCATTCTATGCTAGAAACCAATTTAAAGCTTGCAAAATTGGCGCATAGCACCATAGACTTAAAAGCAAGCCCAGGGTTTGTTTTTTCTGGCAGAAATCAATCGATTAATGTCGAAATTAACAATTTTGGATCGATTGAGCAGTCTGTTGAACTTCGGTTGACACCTATTTCTTCAAATATTAGCTCCATTTCCCCAACACAAAATATCCTCGTTTCACCCAATACCCAAAGTACTGCCAGTTTTGAGGTGAGTATGACCAATCAAACCCTCTCTGGTGAAGTTTTTAGATGTAAAATAACTGGAATCTCCCAAGGCATTATTTATGAAGATACCATCGTACAGTTTGTTCTTGGTGATACTAAGTTTGAAGATAATATCAGTTCAGCTGCTCTCAATTCTTGGATTATGAATCCTGACAAAGCCTGGTCACTGACGACAGAGACTTATCATAGTGCTCCAAATTGTATAACAGATTCTCCCAATGCATCCTATGTCATCGGAACATCCAAATCGATGACCTACAAGCTTCCAACACCAGTGTCATTGGTTGAGATGGCAGAATTAAGGTTTTGGGCCAAATGGGATCTTGCTAGAGGTTTTGACTATGCCCAAGTATTGGTTTCACACGATGGATTGGTTTTTACACCGATCACCACAACAAGAACTAAATTAGGATCATTGTGGCAAGCTAATTGCGAACCGATATATGACGACCTTCAAAAAGATTGGGTTATGGAATCTTATAATTTGAATGAATATATCGGAGGAGACTTATATATCAAAGTTGTGATGGAGTCAAATCAAGCCGCCATCGAACCTAAAGATGGATTTTATATCGATGATATTGAAGTCATTGGTTATGATTCTTTAAAACGAGTAATTTCGACAAGTACCTTAGATCAGTCTAAAGATTCAGATCAAGTTTTCCAAGTATATCCCAATCCTGTACAAAGTCAAATTTGGTTGAAATCTCTGGACAAATCCACACATGATGCGATAGATTATTCAATATACGACGCTACAGGAAGATTGATTTCAAAAGACAGAATTCAATGTGCCCAACAGCCCATCGATTGCACTTCGCTCTTGCCAGGATTGTATTTTATTCGATGGTCAGAAAAGGAAAAAACTTCTTCACCTTTGATTAAATTCGTGAAAAAGTAAAAATAAATAGTAAAATTAGCAAATTTTACCTTACCTTTGCACCACAATACCGCGGAGTGGAGCAGTTGGTAGCTCGTCGGGCTCATAACCCGAAGGTCGTAGGTTCGAGTCCTGCCTCCGCCACACAGAAAAAAGGAGTTTGAAATTCAAACTCCTTTTTTATTTTTACTCACCACCTCTCACATAATCCCAATCCTTGATCGGTTCAAAACATTTGTATCTTTCGACATTTCTAGGATGGCTCAATACCTTTTCTACAGATATTTCAGGGACTAGGCCTACTGCCAAATCATTTCTGAGATATATCGTATTGTACCCATAGAGATTGCTCCCTACCAGCCGATAACCTTTTTTCTTTGCAAGATCCACCATAGCTACTGGAGACGCACCATGGTAATCTGGATGCTTACCTGGAGGAATAAAATTTGCATCGTAGGGCACTACGATATTGTTATAGCCGAATTCAATATGTGTCTCTATGATGACAACACGCGGAGAGACGATTTCTAATGCATCCCAGATCCAATAGTCGTTGCCATCGATATCGAGAGATAGCAAATCAACTTCCCCATTCATCCCTTCGCTTTCTAAAATCTTATTGATATTCTCTCGGCTTACAAATGCTTGACAAAATTTAGGAGGAAATACTCGAGTGTCAGGATGCAGGGCGTAATACTTGCGGCCAAATCTTATATTTTCGTCGTTCCCATCAATAAATAAACCATGCCAACCGAGATTTATGGCAAAATTTGCACAATTGCTGTTCACTCCATCTGCCCCCCCAATATCTACGAATGTTTTATTAAATATACCTGCATACGCAAATATTGCAAGCAGTTTGCCATCTTCATCCCCCTCTGAAAACACCCTAAATCCAGCATTTTCAAGATCTAAAACCTTTCCATTATTGGCATTGTCTTGATGATAATGCCAAAGTTGTCGGATGCCTATCTTTACCTGAGGACTCCATTTTTCATACCCAAATGTTTTATAATTCGGCTTGAAAAATAAATTTTTTATCTGAAACTTAATTCTCTTTTTAAGCCAAGAGAACATTATTGATCCATTAAACTTGCCTTGAGATAATCTCTATTTAAGGCTGCAATATTGGTTAATGATATTTCCTTCGGACAATCAGCCTCACATGCTCCAGTGTTAGAGCAAAAGCCAAATCCCTCCTTGTCCATCTGTGCCACCATATCCAGTACACGCACATTCCTCTCAGGTTGTCCTTGAGGCAATTTACCCAACTGATTTACCTTGGCAGATACGAACAACATAGCCGATCCATTCGGACATGCCGCTACACAAGCTCCACATCCGATGCACGATGCCGAACCAAATGCTTCATCAGCATCTACCTTGCTAATCGGTATATTGTTGGCATCTTGGGCATTACCTGTATTTACAGAGATATAACCTCCACTCGCGATCACGCGATCGAAAGCCGTTCTATCCACTATTAAGTCTTTTAAGACAGGAAATGAATTCGCCCTCCAAGGCTCTATCACGATGGTATCCCCTTCTTTAAACGATCTCATGTGCAATTGACAAGTTGTAACCCCCTTGAGCGGGCCGTGAGGTCTTCCATTGATTACCATGCTACACATTCCACAGATTCCTTCCCTACAGTCGTGGTCAAACGCGATTGGATCTTCATTCTTTACAATCAGTTTTTCGTTCAATACATCGATCATCTCAAGAAAAGACATATCAGGTGACACATCTGAAACTTGATACGTTTGAAAATTTCCAGAAGCATTACTGTTCTCCTGTCTCCATATTTTTAATGTCAATTTCATATAGACTTATTTTAAAAAATCGATTATTTAATTGGGCGATCCCATCATCGCTATGCGATGGATGGTCGGTGTATTTCGGGGTTCATTTCATTCCGTCTTGCCAATTCTCATTTATTTATTCTCCGCAATGGCAAGACCAAGCCCTACATCCACCTATCGCTTATTTATAAGACCGCTGTGCTACTTTTATATTTTCATAAATCAAAGGCTCCTTGTGTAGGATTGGCTCGTTTAGATTATTAAACTGCCACGCTGCGACGTATTTATAGTCCTCATCATTTCTCATCGCTTCACCTTCTTCTGTTTGATATTCTTCTCTAAAGTGCCCGCCACAGCTTTCATTGCGGTGCAACGCATCGATACACATGAGCTCACCCAATTCCATAAAATCAGCAACCCTTCCTGCTTTTTCCAATTCCGGATTAAGTCCATTCAATGGCCCTGGTATTCTAACATCTGCCCAAAACTCTTCACGCAATTTTCTAATCTCTTGGATGGCTTCTCTTAGGAGTTGTTCTTTTCTTCCCATACCACATTTGTCCCACATGATCTTACCTAGGCTTTTGTGAAAATGATCTACAGACTTGGTACCGTTTACATTTTTCAGCCTTTCCAATTGGTCTCTGACATGATCCTCACAAGCTACGAACTCGGCATGATCCGTCGGAATCGCTGCTGATCTAATTTCATTAGAAAGATAAGCACCGATAGTATAAGGGATGATAAAATATCCATCCGCCAAGCCTTGCATGAGCGCTGAAGCCCCTAGTCTGTTGGCTCCGTGGTCTGAAAAATTAGCTTCACCCAAGGCATATAAGCCAGGTACATTCGTCATAAGGTTATAATCGACCCAAAGTCCACCCATCGTATAGTGTACTGCAGGATATATCCTCATAGGTACTTCATAAGGATTTTCTCCAGTAATTTGCTTGTACATATCGAACAAATTGCCGTATTTTTCGGCAATAACTTCTTTACCCATTCTTCTTATTTCTTCGGCCGATGGATTGTTCAATCCATGCTTATTAGCCTCGATTCTTCCATATCGATCCATATTGAATGAAAAGTCTAGATAAACCGCCATTTTAGATGTTCCTACGCCATATCCAGCATCACACCTCTCTTTTGCAGCACGAGACGCAACATCCCTAGGCACCAAATTCCCAAAAGCTGGATATCTCCTTTCTAGGTAATAATCCCGCTCTTCCTCTGGTATCTCATTGGCTTTTCTATTGTCATCTTTCTTTTTAGGCACCCATATTCTTCCGTCATTTCTCAAAGATTCTGACATCAATGTCAGTTTTGATTGATGGTCTCCCGATACGGGTATGCAAGTAGGGTGTATCTGTGTAAAACACGGATTTGCGAACAATGCGCCTCGCTTATGCGCTTTCCACGCAGCAGTCACATTAGATCCCATTGCATTGGTACTGAGATAGAATACGTTGCCATATCCTCCTGAACACAACAATACGGCATGACCTGAATGCCTTTCCAATTTTCCAGTCACAAGGTCTCTGGCTATGATTCCTTTGGCTTTGCCATCCACGACTACTACATCCAGCATTTCGTGTCGAGAGTACATTTTTACTGCCCCCCATACCAATCTGCCTAGAAAGCGCACTATATGCGCCAAGCAATAGTTGTTGGCCCGTTTGCCCTGCGGCATAAAATGTCCTCTGAACTTGGGTTCCACCAAAAGACCTATTGCTCAGTAACCCTCCATACTCCCTTGCAAAAGGAACGCCTTGGGCTACGCATTGATCTATGATATTCCCACTCACCTCGGCCAGTCGGTGCACATTGGCCTCTCTAGCTCTATAATCGCCACCTTTGATGGTGTCATAAAACAATCGATACACGCTATCCCCATCGTTTTGGTAGTTCTTGGCGGCATTTATTCCCCCTTGAGCTGCGATAGAGTGCGCTCTTCGAGGAGAATCTTGAAAGCAAAAAACCTTCACTTTGTATCCCATCTCTGCCAAAGAAGCTGCTGCGGCAGAACCAGCCAATCCAGATCCAACGACTATTACCTCCAAATTTCTCTTATTCGCAGGATTGACCAATGGTACTGAAGATTTATACTTGGTCCACTTTTGTGATAACTCGCCTTCTGGAATTTTAGAATCTAGCATTTCTTTATTTTTATTTTGGTATAAAATGAAAATTTAGTCTTAATTAAAATACATTAACACAGGTATCAATGCAAACGCCAATGGCACCAATATGGCAAAAACAGTACCGATCGCTTTGATCACTGGCGTATATTTCCGATGATTCAAACCCAAAGTTTGGAATGCAGATTGAAATCCGTGTAACAAATGGAAGGTGAGAACCACCATCGATATGACATATACCACCACTATCCAAAGCTGTTGGAATGCGATATACACCCTTGAATACAAGTCCTTAACGTACTCCGTGTGGGTGGCGTATTTTTGCAAAGGCAATTCATCTGTGAATTTCATCTTGTACCAAAAATCACCCATATGGATACAAATGAATACAAAAATTAAAGTCCCCAACAGTGCCATTTGTCTGCTCGCAAAACTCGTAGTCTGAGTGTTAGACACCAGATATTTTTGCTTTCTTGCGCCTTTATTTTTTAGCGTAATCAATATTCCTTGGATGGCGTGCAGCAATATGGATGCATACAGAGTAATCGAAACAACCTTAATAAGCGGATTATGCGCCATAAAAGCAGCATATATATTGAAAGACTCTCCGCCGTCATTTTTCAGCAACTGAAGGTTCCCAATCAAATGAATTACTAGAAAAAGGATGAGAAATAGACCAGTAATACTCATTATCACTTTTTGGCCGATAGAGGAGGTTAAAAACTTACTAAACCAATTCATTATGTATTCAATTTAACACAAAAGTAACAAATTTGCGGCAAAAAATGTTAATCCAAATTCCCTTTATTTAGAATTATTACAATTAAATCTACATTCTTTCCAGTCAATTATTTTTAGGGCATTTCCCATTCCCTGCGGTTCGGGGTCGGTGTATTGCGGAGTCTCGTCTCGCTTATGAGCGAGACCGACTGCGTCATCCTCCATCCACCTTATGCGCTAAGTACATCCCACAAACAAAAAGAGCCCCGACTTGCGTCGAGGCTCTGCTCTTTCTTTGAATTTCTAGAACCTAGATTCTATTATTCAAGTATAATCATTTTCTTAGCTGCACTGAAATCAGCTGCATCTAATTGATAGTACATAACCCCAGTAGCTGGAAGTTCTCCTTTGTTCAAAGTTACACTGTTGTATCCTTTGTTGAAAGTTCTTTCTACTACTTTAAGTACTTTTCCTGTAACATCATAGATGCTCACTTTTGCCTTCATAGACTCTGGCAAGTTGAAACCAATCAATGTTTCTGTTCCCCATGGATTTGGTTGGTTTTGGTACAATGCGAAGCCTTGTACTTTTACACCATCTTTTCCGATGAAGTTCAATCCTACGTTCATGGTTTCTCCTGCTGCATTGTATGCTTGAGCATTGGTTACTTCAGATGTAGCGTAAACGCTTTCACTTACTGTACCGTTGCTTCTAGCCTTGAATACCAATGTGAATAATCCTTCGTTATCATTTACGCTTACTGCTGTTGGGTTTGACCAGCTTGTTGTGATCTTACCATTTTCCAACATTGTAAATCCGAAGTTATCATCATTTACATTCAATTTACCAGCTTCGAATCCTACGAATTCCAATCTTTGGTTATCAAAGTTTGTTGTAAACTGATATCCGTTGATATTGCTGAATGATGCTGCGTTCATAGTTACTTTTACTGTTTCACCTGCTGTGTAATTAGCTTCTGCTACATTGAATGAAAATGTCTTTCCGCTTCTTTCTTCTGGTGTTCCAGTTAAGTTAACTACTGCGTTATCATTAACATCACCAACCTTCACTGCTACGAAATTAACAAACACATTATTTACTTCTGCAGTTGTCAAAGTTGCTTTCTCAGGGAAGCTTGTGCTAAATACGTTTCCAGTTGTCAAATTGTATTTTTATCTACGAATCTGAATGATGTATTGTTAGAGAATTTATCGATCTTGAATAGAACCAATTTTCTCAATTCTACTAAGTCCGCCGCTGTGATACTATTAGACTTGTTAACGTCTGCTGCGATCATCTTGTATCCAGTTGACAATGCTTGGCTTCCCAAGATATGCTTTTGGATCGCAATGATATCCGCTGTGCTGATACCATTTCTGTGGTTATCATCTCTCGTTGGTACAACAGTCTGATTAGATGCAGTCATTACACCAAAATCATACTCACCTGTAGAAGTGGACATCCTGTAGCTTACCTCATTGTTGTTGGCATCCATGACAGATACTTTTGTATCTTTTACATCGGTATTCAATTCAGTCTTAACTGTTCCTGATAATAATCTGCTTACGCCAGTATTACAAGGCATATTGTTTTGGATAGTTGCTGTAGTAATACAGAAATCAGAATTTCCTGCTGCATCCCACATATAGATATTTACTGGTACACGACCTACGTCAGCCAATGTAAATACTCTATTTGGTTGATTTCCTGCTGCATCGAATGTATATCTGTAAGGACCAGGGCAGTTGTCGTTTGAGCTATTGGCAGCGACAAAGTCAGACGCCCAAAGCTCGATCATACAAGTTGTAGGCATCAATTCTGCAATCAACTCGATACATACTGGACTTGGTTTCTTACAATCTCTGATCGTAACTATTTGAGTACAAGTTTCCTTGTTTCCACATCCATCTTCTACTTCCCATACAACTCTGTGTGTACCTAATGGCCATCCAGATGCAGGATTAATAGTAGAACCTGTACCAAAGAAATCAAATGTACCATTGTTGTCAATATCTACTTGATTTCTGTATCTCAACTTAGTTTCTGGATCACAATCATCAGTAGCAGTGATTGTCAATGATTGGAAGTGAGGACCACAACCAGGACCATTATGACACCATGAAACAGGTGCGCAATTTGTAAAGTTTGGAGCTAAAGAATTCATTACCACCAATACTTGATCGTACATCCATGTTGCAAAGTTGCCCGCTTGGTCTTTTTGGCACCAGTAGATAACTTTCCACTTTCTGATAACTTTCTTACATCCTTGACTTGAACCTACTTCAAAATCAAAGTACCAGTCATCATATCCTACACCTACATTAGAACAAATATCTTCTCTAAACCAAGGCTTCTTGTAAGGCCAAGGAATATTGGCTGTATCTAAAGCTGCTCCACACTGATTGGTTGTATAATCTGCTGGCCAGTAGATATCGTGCATATCATCCCAGTTGTAATCTCTAGTATTGTTATAATTAGAGAACGGCACATCGTAAGGTGGTTGTCCGCTACTTGCGGTCAATACATTAAAATCAGCTCCGTTAAATTCATAAGTATTGTAAATATTGATATACTGTACGCATGATCTTGATCCAGCGGCATCAGAAGCTGTCCATCTTCTTGTGATAGAACCTCTGTTACAGAAAATACTTGGAGATTCTGAATAAGCCAAATTCAACGAACAGTTATCATAAGCAATTCCATTTACACCTACGAAATGTCTTCTATCTTGCTGACCTTCTGAATGTCTGCCAATATGACCATAACGCTCATCAATGAAAATACTATCTCTAAATACATAGTTTGATCCATTTCCACCGTTAACAACGGTTCCAAATATACCTAGATTTCCTAGTTCATATGGATATCTACAGTCGATGTTGATGTCTGGTGGACATGTGATGATTGGTGGCAATTTGTCTTGTACCAATACTGAGTCCATACATTCATTGTAATTTCCGTTAGCATCAGTAACTCTCATTACAACTGCAATTTTCTTGTTAACATCTGTACAGCAGAAAGCAACAGTATCTCTAAAAGTTGTAATAGCTGGGCTATGACAAGGATCTGACATTCTTCTAACTCTCCAAGTAACGATACCACAATTGTCATATGATCCGTTGTCAAAGTCAGTAGCTTGGATTCTTCCTCTTCCGTTATCACCTAAGCCAATAGTCAAATATGTTTTACAGATAGCTACTGGAGATACATAATCCCTTACAGCTATATTAAAACAACAAGTACCGATATTATCACATTCATCTTCGATAAAATGACATACTCTGTAATTTCCAACTGGGATATTTCTAACAATACCACCATTCGTGTTGATTCTAAATGCTTCAAGACCAGTAACTACATCTGTACCAACTAACCAACCTCTTCTAATAACACTAGAGCAACCATCAGTAACAGTAGCTGGTGGGAAGTTATAAGATGCAGTACAAGAATTGTAATCTGTACTCAATGTAACGTTGTTTCCAAGAGAAGCAACCAAAGAACCAGGTGCACCTGTTCCCAATGCCAATGGACGAGTTGGATAAACTGGGCAAGTCACAATTGGAGCTCCATGATCACCCACTTTGATTAGCTGCAGATGTGAAGCAATCTCGCCTGTACACCAATCCAAAACAGTCCAAAATCTTAAAACTTTGAAAGTTCCTTCAAGAGCTGTTGTACCAGCATCATCACCGCAAACTTTGATCACCTCGTCTCTATGGGTAGCTTGAATATTACATGAAGTACCACCTGGAGTACCCGTTTCAGATACATCTGGATACCCGTTTCCATTGCTATCCCAAGAACCACCACACTCTAAAACTGGTAAAGCTCCTACAGAAACTCCATCATAGTGAGAAGGCCATGATAATCCAATGATTGAAAGTCTTGTATAGTAGATATACTGAGTACAAGTACCTGTATTGCCAAAAGTATCTTCGGCTGTCCAAATTCTTCTAATTACTCTCCAATATTGACCATTACATTGATCAGAAGAAAGAATTGTTTCGCTATATCTAATATTAACAACGGTTCCACAATTATCTATAATTGTAGGTCTAAAACTGTTAGCATCTCTCGTATCTGTACAAGGTATAGTATAGTCTCTGCAAGTGAATGTTGGTGGCATTTTGTCTTCCACTTTGATAAATCCCCAGCAGGAATTTCCTACGACAGGATCAGTCACTTTAACCTGTAGCGTTTGTCCTAAATGAGCTGAAGTAACCGTTGCACCAGGTACAACCGTACCGTTGGTATTCATTACCGTTACTTGGTATCGATTAAAACAAGCATAAAGGCCCGCCAACCAACACCATTCCTGGTGTTACAGGAGCTTTACAATCCTCATCCAATGAAATATTGGCTAATTGATTGCACAATAAGCTGTGATTGACAACATTCCCTGGTTGGTTTTCGTAGTTGACAACAGTTACTGTCATAGAACAAGTAACAGTTGGAACCACTAACCCTGGATCTGTTGCACTAAAAGTCAATGTATAGGTTCCAGCTGAAAGAGGCGTACCAATAGTAGGTCCACCCGTCTGCGTTACAACACCATTGGTCATCGTACCAATCGTGGTAGTAGTACCTCCAGATAATGTATATCCAGGAGCTACAGCAGTAGAGATAATGTTTGGGGAGAAATTGGTAGTACACTCTCCAGGCAACAAATTAATTGTTGTATTGGAGCAATTCATTGTCTGCTTTAATAACCCTTGATGTAAAAGGCTCAGAAATTCCTATAAACATCAAAAACATTAAACTTCTGCACTTCAAAAAATAATTGTTCATTTTTGTCATGAGATAAAGTTATTGTTAAAAAATAAAATAATTCTTGCATAAACCATGATAACACCTTTGGACAAATTGTTATCCAAATGAGTCATCTAGTTTTATCAATGCAAATGTATTTGATTTGGCTTTTGCACCATTACACCATTCTGGGTAAAATTGAAATGATAAAAAATTCTAAACCTTTAGTGCCTATTTTTTAATGGCTTATCCATTTATTTTATTAATATTGATAAAATAAATATTCAAATTCTAAGCACAAAATAGTTTTTTATTTGTCATTTCATGGTTTTAACAATATATTTATAGTTTGAATTTTATGATTATTGCCTTATTTTTTTACGAAAATGCTTTTTATATAATATCTTTATTGTCAAACCTAACTTTTATTCGATAATATATTTTGTTATGAAAAAATAACCTAAAAAATTCCGCTTTTTCGTCCAAATTTGTAGCCAATCCAATTGAAATTTGCTAATCACTAGCAAGAAACACTTTTACTGATTTTTGCAAAAACCATGGATTTTCGAATTGAACTCCTCATTTACAATACAAAAAATTTAACTAGAAATACCTCAAATTAATCTAGTATGGGTTCTGTTTTATCATTAGATCTGAAAACAAAACCAAAAAGAGAGCAGAAAATGGTCGTATTATTGCCAAATTAGAAATGACGAAACCGTACTTTAAACTACCTATATAATAATGCTAGTTCTAGCTCTTGCTTCCTTCGTCTCGACACAGCAACCCGAAGATTATTTTTCAAAACTATTTGGTCGGCATCGATTGACTTGATTTCATTTAGGTTTACTATAATTGATTTATGGGATCTAAAAAATCCATCTTCGCTGAGTATTTCTTCAAATTCCTTTAGCGTTTTTGCCAATGCATATTTTCTCTTTTGTGTAAAAATATAAGTATAGTTATTGTCACCTTGCAGATAAATGATTTCAGAAATCTCTACAAAGGAGTTGCCATCTGAGGAGTGTATCGCTATTCGCTTCCTGTTTTGATTTTCTCCCCTCAAATTGTATAATAAGTTGTGATAGCGATCAGGTCGATTGACTCTTTCATTTTTTTGTAAGATATGTCTAGCAATGGCTTCCTTCAATTCAGATAGTTGGATAGGCTTTAAAAGATAATCCAGAGCGCTGAATCGAATCGCTTTGATGGCATATTGATTGTATGCTGTAGTAAATATTACATTAATCGACTCAGCATTTTCTAATTGGCTTAGCAGCTCAAAACCATTCATATGGGGCATCTCGATATCAATAAACAGGATTTCAGGTTTAAATGTATTTATCAAATCAATCCCTTCTAGGGGATGATTGGTTGTCTTTAATTCTGAAATTTCAGGAAAATTATCAACTATCATTTTACTTAGCAGTGAAATGGCAAAACGCTCATCATCAATAATTACCGCTTTCATTTTATTAGATTTAAATATTTTTTTCTCCTAGTTTTATTCCAATCCATGCAGATTAAAACCGTTTTCTCAATTACTCGACCGTTTACTCAATTTTCAGTTACGTTCAGTATGATTCAATTTAAATTTGAATAGCCATTTAGGATAAATGATGTTTGTATTTTATAGCACATATATCTAAATTATAAAGTGTATTATTCAAATGAAAAACCGAATTTGGATATTATCGCAATATAAGGATTTAAAAGGGAAGAAGGGGATCCAGTTTGCTATCGGTGATTTCTAGTATATATACAGCTAATATCAATTTATTAATAAAAATAACTCGAGTCATCACATAAATTCCCACAATAAATAACTAAGTCAAGAAAATCAATATTAATAACGTCAAATTCAAAATTATGAAATCAAAATTGTTCTTCCTTCTATTAGTAAACTTATATTCGATGGTTTGCTTTTCCCAAGTAACATGGCAAAATAACTATGGCGGTACTCTTGATGACTATGGAAATCACATGGTTAGGACTTCGGATGGTGGTTATATTTCTATCTCAACAGTTAGTTCAAACGATCTTGATATTCCTGGAGGATTGCAAGCGCATCATGGCGGAACAGATATTTTTGTATTAAAAATGTCAAATGCAAACACAATCGAATGGAAACGATGTATTGGGGGCAGTAATGATGAACAAGGGTCAACCATTCAACAATTGCCAACAGGCGATTTTATCGCAGTCGGGCACTCTAATTCTAATGCTTCCGATGGAGATTTACCTGCTAGCAAACCAGGTGGAAAGGATATATGCATTTTCAGAATTTCTCCCACTGGTTCAATAGTCTGGGCTGCCTGTTATGGGACAGCGTTGGGTGATGAAACCGTAGCCAATTATGCTTCAGTCGCTATTGCTCCAGATGGCAATCTGGCTATGGTAGCAAATACAAATGTTGGACATGACGGAGTTGGAATCAATAGCCCAGGAGGACTAGCTGGACCTTGGTTTTTTAAGATAAATACAACCTCCACTGCTAAAATGTTTGAACTCCTATTCGGCGGATCTTGGGGTGATGAAATGTTTGCAGTTGCTTATTCTGCTGTCGATGATACTTATGTCCTAGTTGGCAGAGGAGCCTCTCCTGACATACCCGTTATGCCCTCACCTAGTCCATTGGGGGGAACAGATATGATCGTCACCAAGATAAACTCTAGCGGAACAGCTTTGGTATGGAGTCGAATGTATGGTGGTACGAATGCATTTGATGCAGGACATGGTTTGGCAGTGGCGAGTGATGGGACTATATTCGCAGTAGGGAATGCCAATAGTACTGATGTAAACTGTACCGATAAATATGGTGGAGTATGGGAAAGTGACGGCTTCGTAGTATGTGTGAATGCAAGTGGAACTTTGCAATGGACTAATTGCGTGGGAAGTCTAGGCACCTTCGATGTGTTAACCTGTGTCGCGGTAGATGCAGCCAACAATCCTATCGTCTCGGGTTGGATAAACGGTTCTGGTGGTGATATAACAGATTATAAAGGCGACTATGATGTATGGGTAGCCACTCTCAATAAATCCACTGGGGCAATTCTGTCACAAAATACCTATGGTGGTTCTGGTGAAGACAAAGCATTCGACATTGAATTTAACCTTTTAGGTAATAGAATTATTGGCAGTTCAAAATCCACCGATGGCGACCTTACAGGAAACAATGGAGTCCTTGACATATGGATTTTTGAACCTGAGGCAATTTTTTTACCAATTAAACTTTCAGAGTTTAAAGCAATTTTAACTCCTCAAAAAACGGTTCAATTGACTTGGAAATCCGAGTTAGAAACGAATAGTCGTGGATTTGAGATCGAACGCAGCTCCGACGGGACATCGTTTGAGAAAATCGGATTTATTAAAAGTAAAAATGCCAATTTTTCAAATTATGGATATTGTGATAAACAACCCCTAGTGGGACAATCCTATTATAGATTAAAACAGATTGATGCTGATGGAAAATTCACTTACACCAAAATATTGAATATAAGCAACCTTAAGGAATTGGACATAAAGGTTTACCCAAATCCAATCGAAAGATATTTAAATATTGAGGCAAAATATTCTATCGAAGAACTGATTATTCTTGATTTTCAGGGGCGAGTTATTTTAAGTTTATTCAATCCACCACAGAAATTAGATTTATCAGCATTGCCTTCTGGCTTGTATTCCATGATCATTATAGGTGAAAATACCCTGCCCAAATCTTTTATATTACAGAAAAAATAAAGTTTTAGGTCCATCAAAGTTAAAGAACTATACTACTACCTTATAAAATTGATTTAGATTGAATCTTTAACCAAAAAACAATCACTTAAAATTGCTGCAAAAGGAGCATATAAGCAATCAATTGGCTAGGTCTTTTACTTTTTTTAAAATTATTATTTCCCTTTTTGAAAAATAAAATCATATCAAATAAAATACCTTGTATATTAGCATATTGATACAATAAAGATATTATTTCATTTTATTCAAATTGACATATGGGAAGAGGCCAAAGCCGTTTTATTGAAAGATGATGTAGAGAGACAACAATTCGTCAAAGCACTTTTAGATGATATTCAGGCATTCGATTACATGCTCAAAATGAGTGGTTTGAGAATGATATCACGCGAATTGGTGCAGAACAAGAACTGGTAATTGTAGATAAAAAAACTTTCAAACCAGCCCTTATCAACCTTGATGTTCTTGAAAGACTCAACAACCATCCGCAAGTCGTGACTGAGTTGGCTAAGTTCAACTTAGAGACCAACCTTTCGCCACTTGTCTTTGAGGGTAAATGCTTTTCAGAACTTGAGAACGAGAATCTTCGTCTCCTTAAATGATCAAAGACGTGCTGGTCGATTTTGATGCCCGTTTAATGACTGGAATTTGGCCCACGCTTCGAAATTTGATTTAGATTTAAAAAATCTGACAGATAAGCCCCGATATCGAGCACTGATGGCCGCATCGATGCCGAGATGAAAGGGGAAGTTCATATGAACTGCGGTTGAGGCGGTATCGATGAAATCCATTTAAAGCACGATTCCCCTCTTTTGAGGCTTGTAACACATCTTTTCAGGTGCACTTACAGGTGTCCCAATTGATTTTTGTCAAAATGTACATATTGCGCAAAGTTTGGCCGGTCCTACGGTGGCATGGCCGCTAACTCGCCCATTGTATTTGGAAGGAGGCTTTGGCACGAGTCACGCATAGCTCTATTCCAGCAGTCTATCGACACACGTACGAGCCATGATCACTTGAGAGAAACCAGCCCTCGGGTCGATTTTAGAGTCCAATGGCTCAGGAGTCATTCTTAGAAATCTATCGGGAAGACCTTAAGCTAGATTCCGTGTCTTACTAGGTGGCAAAGTTAGAAGAAGATAGCATTAAGAAAATAGTCAAGGGTGAAATACCAAAGCTAAAGTCGCTACTCATGCACAATTCTGCAGTGCGTATCGATGGAATAGACCTTGCTATGGCATTTCCCCCAAAATGGGAAACCTCACCTAAGGATAGAAAACCGAGTGATGCCTTCTGGCCCCAACAGTTTTGGACGAAATTGCCAACTCTGCCTTTTTGGTTAGGAGCTATGATAGGGCTTGGCGACCAAATAAAAGATATCCGTGATCATATGAGGTTTTGAAGACGCTCGAGATAATTTTGGTAAAGCTGCCATGACGGGTATGGATAGTAAGTTTACTTGGTTTAAAGACAAAATCAATGCAAGCGATCTGATTTTACGAAACTTCTGCCTTTGGTAAAGGGAAGGACTAAAAAAAAAAAGTAAATTCCGGCCGAAATTGACAAATATCTTGGGGTCATTGAAGGGCGTACAAAATCGCATATGAATGGCGTGGATGGATGTTGTGGCCTATACCGACCTAAAGAAAAATAAGCAACGACGAAGCTGTGACCATTTTAACTTCTTCTATCATTAAAAATCCAGGAAAGCACATGCCAGTACATACTTGGGAAATGCCAAATGTTAAAGACCTTGAAAATTATTCTCCTCCAATCTCAGGGTTCAAGAATTTATACAAACGTCTTAGCCGTCACGGTTCAAAGAGATGACATCATAGAACTCGTAGCCGAAATCATGGATTGGCGAATGATTCATTATATGCCCGTCGACAAAAAGGTCACCTTATTGGACTGATTTCTGCTAGATTATTACTTCGACATTTTACCAAAGCACATTTAAATAAGAAAAAGAACTACCGTCGAAGAGATAATGATAAAAAAGCCTATCACCAAGACCCTCATGCGACCATTCAGGGAAGCTCTCAACCTCATGCGTACTAAAAGGCTAGGTTGTCTCCCTGTCGTGCAAAGGGTGAGCTGATTGGTATCATTTCCGAAATGGATTTTTGGAGGATTACGGCGAGATTAATAGATGCTCTGGCATAAATTTATTTTACTACATCCTCATTTTTATATTTTTAGGACATCACATAAAAAAAGAAATATGCAACAATATCGACATCCACAACCGCAGGATTTTCAAGGGTTGTATTTCGAGATCATTGGCGGTATCATTGCTTCCATTAACTGCAATGCGAGAATGATTCTGATCGCTTCATCCTCCCTGGATTTGAAGATGCGCACGTTCATATCGAGGGCTCGATGCTTATACCAGAGTGAATTTGCCCGATTGTGCGGTAATGCATGGAACTGTGGGCACCATTTCAGATCCGCACGAGATCGCCAACGTGCTAGGGGTCAAGGCGTTGAGTTTATGATAAAAATGCCCAAAAAGTTCCTCTAAAATTTACTTCGGAGTACCTAGTTGCGTCCTGCCATCATTTTTGAAACCGCTGGAGCCGAGATTCAATGCCGAAGATGTTAAATATCTGTTTGAAAAATACGATTTAGCTTACCTCGCAGAAATGATGAATTTTCCTGGCGTTTTGGCTAGAGATCCGCTAGTGATGGAAAAAATCCAAATTGCACGCGATTTTGGCAAGCCCACAGACGGCCACGCTCCTGGGCTCATGGGAGACCTTGCTGAAAAATACATCAGTGCAGGTATTAGCACAGACCACGAGCGTTTCACGCAGAGGAGGCTCTTTCTAAACTTCAACTCGGCATGAAAATTCTTATTCGTGAAGGCAGTGCCGCCAAAAATTTTGAAGCTTTAATTCCTTTAGCAAAACAATACAGTGCAAATATGATGTTTTGCTCCGACGACAAACACCCCGACAATCTCGTCGAAGGTCATATCAATACACTCGTCAAACGCGCCATTGCCAAAGGCATAGAACTCTTCGATGTTCTGCAAATGGCCTGCTTGAATCCAGTCCAACAATATGCCATGAAAGTTGGTTTATTGCGCGTTGGAGATCCCGCTGATTTCATCGTCATCGACAATCCAAAACAGTTCAATATTCTGGAGACTTATATAGATGGTACATTGGTGGACCCAAAACGGCAAAACCAATATCCCAAAAGTATCTGAAGAACCCATAAATAATTTCAATATTTCACTCATTAATCAAAAAGACTTAGCAGCTCCTGCCAGCTCTTCTAAGATAAAAGTCATTGAAGCCTTGGATGGGCAGCTGATCAAACAGTCTGGTAAGGTGCCAAGATCGAAGATGAAATTATGTTTCTGATACAGAAAATGATGTTCTCAAGATGGTCTGTGTCAACCGTTACTCAGATGCTCCGGCAGCGATAGCATTCATCAAGAATTTTGGCTTAAAACACGGGGCCATTGCTTCAAGTGTAGCGCACGACAGCCACAATATTATAGCCGTAGGAACAGACGATGACTACATGTCGAAGGCGATCAATCTCATCATAGAAGCACGTGGAGGAATCAGCCTTTCCAGCCCTACACACCAAGAAATTTTACCACTACCCGTAGGTGGACTGATGAGTGCCGACGACGGATACAAAATTGCCGAACGATATAGCCACATTGACCAATTGGCCAAATCGCACGGATCCACGCTGAAGTCACCTTTCATGAGCCTTTCATTCATGGCTCTTTTGGTTATCCCGCACCTCAAACTCAGCGATAAGGGCCTATTCGATGGAGATACTTTTCAGTTTACTTCGATTACCGCTTAGGATTATTTTTTATATGGGCGTCCCCCTCCTCGCCCAGAAGGCGAGATCGGGTCGCGGCCTCCATGGGTTCCGTCTCGACTCATTTTTCGCCGAGACTCTCGTCACGTCTCCTAAAGGATCCTAGACGAGACCATTCCGATCGCTGACGCAGTACACGCTCATTACCATTGACAAAGTTTTTTTATCAAAAACAGACATATTTTTTTACAAATAATAAAACATATGCAGCCATGAACATAAGATTTAGTGCACCGCAATACCACACATTAAAAAATATATTTTATAAGGTGTACTATTATAATTACAACTATATTATATTCAATTTTCGAAAACTTTAAAAGAAAAACACAAAGTACTTAATACCATATGAATACGAAAATTCTAAAAACCACATCAGAAAGCGAAATAGTTAGTACGAGAATTTTTAATGCACCTATTTCAATCGTTTTTCGCGCTTGGTCTGAACCCGAACATTTGAAAAACTGGTGGGGCCCCGCGGGCTTTACCAATACTTTTGAGGAGTTTGATTTTCGAGAAGGTGGAAGGTGGCGTTTTATCATGCATGGTCCCGAAAAAGGAAACTATGCCAATGATTGTGAATTTATTAAGATTTCAGAGCCAACGCTGATTGCATGGAAGCGGTATTCTCAACCATATTTTCAGGTTGTAGCCACCTTTGAAGAAATTGCCCAAGACCAAACAACACTTGTGTTTAAAATGCTTTTTGAAACAGTAGAGCTATGTCAGAAAATCAAGCCTCACGTAGTAGATAAAAACGAGGAAAACTTTGATAAGCTAGAGCTTGAATTGATCAGGATGTTATAGGAAATTTTAACAGAACAGTTAACCTAAAAAATGAGTATTTGAAAAATAATTTATACTTTTGAATAATTTAAATTTAACAATGGATATTCAAACGAGAAAAATAGAATTTGTTCAGGCTTTCCTAAAACTTCAAAGCGAGGAAGTGATTTCTCAATTTGAAACACTTTTGAAAAAAGCAAAAAAAACAATTTCTGATAAAGAATTTAAACCTTTCACTATTGAAGAACTCAATGAAAGAATTGCGAAATCTGAAGATGATTTTGAGAATGGAAGATACAAAACTACCTCGGAATTACTTTCAAAATACTAAATTTTGAACTACAAAGTAATTTGGTCAAAATTTTCTGAAGAGCAAATCGATGATATTTTTGCGTTCTATGAGCAAAAATCCAAAAGTTAGGTATAATGGACAAAAAGTAGGCTATTTTGATAGATGATAGTTTGTAATGGACAAAAATAAAACAGTGAAAATTGCTGACGTTTTTGACTGTAGACAAGAACCAGAGAAAATAAAACGGGAAAAATAAAAAATTAACCTAAGCTCACTGCCGTACACTCATCTATCAGTAATTTGTAGGTTGAATTCACTTGCATCAATTCTTTATTGCCCAATATGATCAAATGATGTCTTGCACGGGTTATGGCAACGTTTAGCTTTCTGTCGATTCCCTCACTATTGTTAGAAACCAAAGTTCGCAATTGTGCAGCACTATTAAGGCACAATGAAATAATGATAATATCTCGAGAACTGCCTTGATACCGCTCAACAGTATCCACGGTGATATCTAAATATTCACGATCCAATTCGCTCACGATGGCAGCAATCTGGGCTTTATACGGGGTGATGATTCCTATTTTTTTGCTTTGAAATGGAACCTCATTATGCAAGTACAATTTTCTCAAATAGTCCACCAAATCATTGCACAATTTCGCTTCAGCCTCATTCGTTTTGAGACTTTGTACGTCTGCATTTATAGGCGTATTTATATAAATCATGCGCTTTTTAGAAAGTGTACCCATGAGTAAGTTTTCGGGTTCAGGATTTTTCCAATTCATTCCAACCGTTTGGATCGAATTATTCGGAAGTGGATTCAAATTATCTCCGTAAAATATCTTCGCAGGGAAGTTTTGAATATCCTGGTGCATCCTCCCTTGAAAACTTAGTTTATCGAATGCCCAATGCCAATTTTCGAGCGTTACTTTCTTGTACAATCTTTCAAACAAAGAGTACCTCAAATTTTCAAAACCAATATCCAGCAATTCCTTACTCCTGATCTGACTGCTTTTCTCGAATTGAACGACGATAGCTGGTAGCTGCCTATGATCTCCGATCATGAGAACTTTTGGGGCCTTTGCTACCAAAAACAACATCTGTGGCTCCAAGATCTGGGAGGCTTCATCGATGATGATTCGGTCAAACTGCACCAAATCGAATATCTCTGATTTTCCACAAAGTGAAGCTACCGTGCCCAAATAAATGCGGTTTTCTAGTAAAAATCTCTTTAATTCAGCTCTCGATTCTAGGGTGCTGATCCTCCCTTCTAGGAGCTTTCCTACGTAATTTTTGTTGGTGCTGTACTTACTTCCAATTCGTATATAATCAGAGACAAGCTCTATGGCTTCACAAATCTCATCAACTGCCCTATTCGTATAAGCCACCAACAGAAGCTTTTCACTCGAGTTTTTTATCAAGTGTTGTACAAGATGCTTCAACATTACCGAGGTTTTACCCGTACCTGGTGGTCCCCACAGTAAAAAATAGTCTTTAGCACCGATGATCTTCCCGATGATCCTATTTTGTTCTTCTGTAAGACTTTCAATATTAAGTTTTGGAATTGCATGAGGTTCTTGAGGTGCTGTTATACCCAACCACAGTTGACGCCAACTTTTGGGCATCGTAGCAAATTCAAACACCCCTTTAAACATATAATTGAAGCTATGATCCATGGAATCATGCTCGATATGCCAAAATTTAAAATCAGTAAATATACTTTGATTGATTTGTTTGGATCGCAATCTAATGGCAACATGACTTTCTGTAATGTCTAAAATGGTGCACTTGAAAAGCTGACCGTGTATTCCCATGTCCTTGCCTTCTTGGTGAGGATAGAGGATGACTACGTCACCGGGTCTGAAATTAGCCAATTCCGATGTAAATTTTGTTCTTCTCAAAAAAAGCATAGGATCCTCTGCTCCTGACATGTTGCCTTCTATCTTGAGATACCCCAAAAACTCAAATTGATCCAATTTTGAAAGTGTACTATTCAACCAAAGGCTTGATTGACCATGTGCTTGTTCCGATTGTTGATTTCCAACCTTACTAATCCATTGTTCCCTTGCCACAAAGCCAGCCACCCCAATAAAATATCTTTTTTCTAAATTATCAAGCCCTAACAACACTTTTTCAAAATGGTCAATATCCTTGGCGGCAAAACCTTTTATATTTTTCAAATTCTCCTTTGAAACCATCCCAAAAGGTGTACTTGACATCTCCGTATCATCTCTTAGTTGACAGAGCCATTTGTCCAAACATATCATTTCATTTCTCACTTGCATAGCCTCCTCGATTTTTATGTCAAAGGGTGGTGCATATCTCAAGGAGTCCTCGGTTCGAGACGAATACAAAATGTAGTTGGTTGGTTTTACCGCCCCTTCATAAACGGATCGAATCATCGTATCATATAGGAGCGTTTGAGTATAGTGATTGGCACTCAATCCATATTTGTTGGGCATGAACGGAGTACTACTTTTCAATTCTATAATCGCAGCATTCTGTTTGTTTTCTTCGCTAATATATAACAAATCCAACCGTCCTTGAAGACCGTGCACAGGATCTACAAATGAAGGCTCTAAATGCACTTTATCGATTTCTATCCCAATCTTACTACACTCAACAAAAAGTGTTCGATACAGGTTGTTGTAGTGATTTTGGCAATCTTTTTGCATTTGCAAAATATCTTGATCAGTGAGGCAGGCAAACGCCATTGGGTTTAACTTGAAGGTTCTTTTGAAAAGCCTACTGAACTCTACTTTTCCTTCAGTGACCAAGCTATCCAAGAAAAAGTTGGCAATATTTCCCACCAATAATTGCCTAGAACTTTTGAAAAGGCTGAATTTTTTTAATAAATATAATAAAGACTCATGCCCGCCACCAGGAAGCATACATTCGGATATAGAGGTTATATCTACCAAATAGTCTGGTTCTATTACGATTAAGGCCGGTCTGAGTTTTCCGTCCTCTATTTTTTCCAAACGAAAAGCCCTAAACGTAATTGGAAGAGATTGGGGATTGAAAATCACATTTTTAACGATATCTGAACGCCAATTCTCAAATATTTTATCTAAAAGTAGTCCTATTTTATACTCAGGATCCCCTTGTATCAGTACTCCAACAATATTTTCATCCGCCTTTCCATTCAAGATGATACCCTTGACCTGAGCTTCTGTTATTTTCCCTTCGACGTATTTATAATTATTTATAAAGCGGTTGTAGATCTCTATCCAATCATCTGGCTGTGAGTTATATCCAGCTTGTAAAAAAAGAATATGAAGATTCGAGATGAATAAATCATGGATATATTTCGGACCTATCAACTCTTGATTCGGATTGTATTTTTCGATCCATTTCCTACCTAAATGTAGTATTTGGCTGTCGATATCACCCAGCTGCCCCTTTTGGGATAAATAAGCAATTTTAACAAACCATGTATGCAAATGAATGCCAGATTCTTTGGAAAGTTCGTTGACCAGATTCCGCCAAAGATCTACGGACTGCTGTACTTTCTGTTGGATTTGTTTATGCGGATCAATCCAATATTTGGTGAATTGAAGAATAAGACTTTCAATAATATTTTCAGGTAAAATTTTCATCATTAATAGAAAGGACGCAAAAACAAAATTATTCCATAAATAATCTTACGGCTTCGTGCTCGAGTTCGCATGATATTCTCCAGCTGCTTCCAAGGCTTCGTAAAAATCCTCGCCAAAAGCCCTAATCAATGGTTCTTTCAAAAACCTATATACTGGTATCGACATGGATTCTCCAGCTTTACAGGCCTCTGCACAGATATCCCATTCATCATAATTCAGTGCTGTAAAAAAAACATCGGGATTCGACTCTACCCTTATTGGGTACAAATGACAAGAAATCGGCTTTTGAAAATCCGTTTTTCCATTTTTATATGCTTCTTCTATGATACACTTAGCGATCCCTTCTTCTCCGATTTTTAAAAAAACACAGGAGCCATCTCTATTCAATTCTGTCCCAAAACCTTCTAGACCTGCATAATATTTGTAAGGTTTAGCATCTTTTAGCGTCACCTTTGACTTTTCGGTCAAATCATCCCAAAGTATTTCCTTTAGGTGATCTAAGATGGGCAGTTCTTCTTCTTTTAAGGGTGCTCCCAAATCCCCTTCCCAACAACAGGCTCCCTTGCAGGCGGAGAGTTGACAGGCAAATTTTCTTTCTAATATATCATCGCTTACTAGGATGTTTTCAATAATGTGCATTTAATTAAAATTTTAGGAACTACACTTCCTTTTCAAATTACAAATCAGAACTATACCGATATACAGAACCTTTATCCTCACAATATAGTTACTTTAGTTGAATTGGTATATTTAAAAGATGAAATCAAACGTATTACATAACATTTTTGAATTTACGACTTTCTTTGGTATCGTCTTGACTACCATCGTATTAGCTTGGATTTTTAGAAAGATTTTTAAAAAATTTATTCGAGATTCCACGCACATCATGCACAACGACCCAACAAATTATAAGTTCATCGGACATGCTATCAGTGCGCTGATTTACATAGTTGGGTTTTCGCTAGCTTTATATGAAATGGATAAATTTCGCCCCATCGCCAAGTCATTAATGGCTGGTGCTGGTGTAGCTGCGGTAGCGATTGGTTTTGCTTCCCAGCAGGCTTTGGGCAATATTATTTCAGGTCTTTTTATCGTCATGTTTAAGCCATTTAGGGTGAATGATAGACTTAAAATGAAAGACAATCTCATAAGCGGTGTCGTAGAAGATATCACCCTAAGACATACTGTGATTAGGGATTTTGAAAACAGGAGGATCATCGTTCCAAATCAAGTGATGAACACCGAGATTTTGCTAAATTCCGATTTAGAAGATTTAAAAATTCACAAATTCATAGAATTTAATATGCCTATTGATGCCGACATAGAGTTTGTCAAGGCATTCATCATAGAAAATATTCGAGAACATCCACTTTTCATTGACAACCGTACAGAAAGCCAAATCCTTCAGGGTGATGAAATTGTCCCCGTCCGAATGATAGAAATTGGGGATTATTTCGTTAAAATAAGGGCTTATTGTTGGGCTAGAAATAGCGATGATGCCTTCCATTTGAAATGCGATATTAATG
Organism: Saprospiraceae bacterium; assembly: GCA_016720635.1. Classification (GTDB taxonomy): domain Bacteria; phylum Bacteroidota; class Bacteroidia; order Chitinophagales; family Saprospiraceae; genus JADKKF01. The sequence goes on along the minus strand of JADKKF010000002.1, from coordinate 426,364 downwards.
AAAAAATAGTAAGAGAAATACTGCAAAATAAAAAATGGCGCACATATCCACACAGCCAGGTTGAGGTCACAATGCCTAGTAAACAGGGTCTAGACTAATTAATTATCCCGCCCAAGACTCTCTATCCAAAGACCTAAATTGTATGGCCTCTGCCAAATGTTCCACCTTTATATCTTGAGTCTCAGCTAGATCGGCAACAGTCCTTGCAACTTTGAGGATCCTATCGTAAGCCCTAGCAGATAATTGGAGCCTTTTCATCGCTGTATTCAATAATATTTGGCAAGGATGGTCTAGTTGGCAATGCAATTGTACTAGCTTTGTGCTCATTTGTGCATTGCAATTGATCATGGTTTCATTCTTAAAACGCTCTTCTTGGATGGCTCTGGCTTTTACCACTCGCTCAGCAATTACATGGCTGTGCTCACCCGTATTTTGTCGATTTGACATCTCTTCAAAACCAACTGGGGTCACTTCTACATGGAGGTCTATACGATCTAAAAGTGGGCCGCTTATTTTATTCAGATACTTTTTGATGACACCTGGTCCGCAGGTACATTCCTTGGTAGGGTGATTATAATAGCCGCAAGGACAAGGATTCATAGAGGCTATTAGCATAAAACTAGACGGATAATCGATGCTGATTTTAGCTCGAGAAATGGTTACTTTTCGCTCTTCCATAGGCTGCCTCATCACTTCCAAAACACTTCTTTTGAATTCGGGCAATTCATCCAAAAAAAGCACTCCATTGTGAGCCAAGGATATCTCACCGGGCATCGGGTGCGTTCCTCCTCCCACCAGTGCCACATCGCTAATTGTATGGTGTGGGGATCTGAACGGTCTTTGGGTCATCAGCGAGGTATTGTATGGTAAACTACCAGCTACTGAATGTATTTTGGTCGTTTCTAACGCCTCACGTAAAGTTAATGGGGGGAGTATTGTTGGCAATCTTCGCGCTAGCATAGTTTTTCCTGCGCCTGGCGGTCCTATCAGAATCACGTTATGGCCTCCTGCAGCCGCCAACTCCATAGACCGTTTGATATTTTCTTGTCCTTTAACATCGATAAAATCCTGATCATAATTATTTGAGGCACTAAAAAATTCTTCTCTAGTGTCTAGTTCGACAGGAGTTAAAGTCCTATCTCCATTCAAAAAGTCAACCGCTTCCTTCAGTTCGCTGATACCATAAACCTCCAAATCATTAACAATCGCTGCTTCATTAGCATTTTGTTTGGGTAAAATGATTCCTCGAAACTTTTCTTTCCTTGCCTGTATAGCAATCGGCAATACGCCTTTGATCGGTCGAAGTCCACCATCTAGAGACAACTCACCTATGATTAAAAATTTATCCAGCAAATCGGTTTTAATTTGTTCCGTAGCCGCCAAAATCCCTACAGCAATGGGTAGATCATAGGCTGATCCCTCCTTGCGTATATCAGCTGGAGCCATGTTGATGACTATTTTTAGTCGGGGTATTTTATATCCTGAATTTTTAGCTGCAGACTCAATCCTTTGATAGCCCTCCCTTACGGCATTATCTGGCAATCCTACCAGAAAATATCCAGGCTTACCTGCGGTTACAACCCCACCAGCATTGACTTCTATTTCTATCGTTTGCGCATCTACACCTTGTACCGCTGAAGCATAAGATTTGGCTAACATATCGTATTTGATTATATCTTAGCAAATATAAAAATTTTTTCAAAGTATTCCTGCATTAGACTCATATATGCCTATCAAATCCTCTATCTTTTTAGGAAATTTAATTTTGTTATCTTTACGACTAATTTAAGGATATCATGGATCAAAAGAATAATTTATTGGGTATCATACCCCTTCTTATAAATAATAGAAAAAAGATCTTTTTAGCTACATTGGTGGTAGGATTGTGTGCAGCTGTATTTGTTTTTTTTATTCCAAATAAATATAAATCCAAAGCAATCTTTTATGCCGCCAGCTCCGATATGGCTAAACCCGAATATATATTCGGTACGGCCAATCGAGGTATGGATTTTTACGGTACTGGTGAAGATATTGATCGAATTTTGACAATTGCCAATTCAGATGATCTTAAATATAGACTTATTGAAGAGTTTGATTTGTTTACGCATTATGAAATCGATTCTACCCAAAAATTAGCAAGAACCAAAGTTTTGAAAGCCCTGAATTCCAAATATACGGTTACAAAAACCAAATTTGATGCCATTGAGGTTGAAATCGAAGACACCGATCCTGAATTATCCGCGCGCATGACAAATAAAGTATTAACTTATATCAACGACATTGGGTTGAATCTTTTGAAAAAATCCCAAATGGATATGATGCAAACGTTTATCAATAACATTGCTAACCGTGAAAAACAAATAAATGTCCTGCAAGACACCTTGTCCCACCTTCGCAAATCCTTAAAAGTATATGATGTCCCAGCCCAAATGGCCAACCTTATAGAACAAGCAATCACTACCGAAGCTTTTATGAAAAAAGAAGAAGCGAGATTGGCAAAATTAAAGACAATCCCTGGGGTTCACCCTGATACGATACGCTACCTAACTGGACAAGTGGCAGGTATTAAAGCACAATTATCGTCACTTCAAGGCAAAAATAAAAGCGACTTTAACATCAATACTCTTGTAGAAGGAATGTCGCAAATCGAACAAATGACTCAACATTTCACATTATCCAAAGAGCATCTAGCTTTTGACAAGGAACGGTTAAAACAGTTGGAAGCAACATACGCCGCTCCCATTTCTTCCATTCACATTATAGAAAAAGCTCGAGTACCCGAAGAAAAATCTGGGCCCTTTAGAAGCATCATCATTTTGGCTTCTATGCTTGGCTTCTTTATTTTTTATATACTATGGATAATCGCAAAAGATTCTTGGGAAAACTCAGCCTTTAAGCCTTTGTTCGAAAGTGAATAATTTAGAGAATGCTGCCAATTAATATATCCAAAGTTTTTTCGAAATTAGATTTCGTTGTCATCCTAAGTTGGATTGTTTTGGGTGGACTTTCGATATTATTGGAAAATTATCTTCCCATTATATTATTGTTTAGCATTTTCCCAATCTATTTGTTTTTCGCCAATCCATTCATTTTCTATTGCTTATTGTTTTTCTTTATTCCAGTTTCTACCGAATTGGAACTTGGATCTTTAGGTACTGATTTTCCGACTGAGCCCATTATGTGGCTTATGCTAGGTTTTGCATTTCTTTGGGTCTTAAAAAACCATTCAAATATCAATACCAACTATATCAGGCACCCCATTACATTATTGATTTTATTACATATTTCTTGGATTCTTTTTACTTGTTTCTTTTCAACAGTACCCCTTCTTTCTTTAAAATTTTTTGTGGCCAAAATTTGGTATATCGTATCATTCCTGCTACTGCCATGGCTATTTATTCAGAATCTCAATACCTTCAGGACGCTTATCCTCGTGTGTTTTTCTAGTCTCATATTTTCACTAATCATAATCCTAATTAGGCATGGAGCACAAGGGTTTAGTTTTGAGTCTATCAATTTTGTTTTAAATCCATTCTTCCGAAATCATGTGACCTTCGCTTCTATCCTAGTCGTTTTTTTTCCATTTCTAATTTATCTTTTTTTTCATTTTAAAAAATATAGATTTTTATTGGGAATTTGCTTGGCTTGTTTTGTGTTTGGCATCTATGTTTCTTATACAAGGGCCGCCTACATCTGCCTGCTGAGCATGCCTTTTACTTGGATTATGTATAAGTGGAAATTGACCAAATACGTATTAATCCTTGTCATTATTTTATCTTCCTATGGCATTTATACGACCTATAAAAACAATAGCTATCTAAATTTAGCCCCCGACTTCAACAAAACCATCACGCATAAAGACTTTGACAAACTCATCCAGGCTACATATAATATGGAGGACATCTCCACCATGGAGCGCTTGTACAGGTGGGTTGCAGGGATACAGATGGTACAAGATAGACCTTTTCTAGGGTTTGGACCCAATGGTTTTTATCCTAATTATAAAAATTATACCGTAAAAAGCTTTAGGACCTACGTGAGCGATAATCCCGAAAAATCTGGTGTCCATTGTTACTATTTTATGGTATTCATCGAACAAGGTATTTTTGGTTTTATTATATTTTTAGCCTTAGTATTTTACGTATTGATTTCTGGACAAAGGATTTATAATGAGACCAAAGAAAGTGACACCAAAATGTTGATCGTTTGTTGCATTCTATCCTTCGTAAGCATCCTCTTACTGCTACTAATCAATGATCTTTTAGAATCAGACAAGGTAGGGTCTTGGTTTTTATTCATCATTGCCATCCTGATTAAAATAGACCTCTCTAATCACCGTTTGGCAAAATTATTGGGTCCCTAATTTGTTAAAAAGGTAATTTTTCCAAGTTTCCTATTCGTTATTACCTATATTTGGAATAGCGATTTCATTGTAAATATTTTTTCGGTACGGTTTTTGATTTAGTCACTTTAGGAATTGTATAAATTTCGATGTCTAGTATTTAAAGATTACTAAAGAATTTAGTAAAAAGTATGAAATTATTGTTTTACAAAAGTGGGGGATTAAACATCATATTTGCCTTGATATTTTTACTGTTAGGGGCGAGAAATGTTATGGCGGACCCGACCACGGATTCTTTAGCATTGGTTGGACTTTACAATACGACCAATGGGCAAAATTGGACCATACGATGGAATCTGTCTCAACCTATGCGAAATTGGTACGGGGTGATCACCAATGGGAATGGAACGGTGGGAGTATTAAATCTCGGAAATAATAATCTTTCTGGGACCGTTAGTGATTTAAATCTACCCAATTTGCGGATTTTAGATTTATCCCAAAATTTCATTTCAGGTCAGGTTCCCAATTTTACTTACTGCCCTTATATTGAATCTTTGAATTTAGAGAAAAACCTTTTCTCAGGCAATCTTCCTCTGTTTAACACCAATCTGAGGCTAATTTTCCTAAAAATAAACAACAATCAGTTAACTGGGGTCATACCGAATTTTCAAAATCTGACACAACTCCAAATGTTAGATTTACGCAATAATTATTTATCGGGTTCTATCCCAAATTTTAACAAATTAGATACTTTACTCAATTTGGAGCTCAGCAACAATAAACTGACTGGCAATCTCCCTAATTTTAATGAAATGACTAATCTAAGAGTGCTTGATCTAGCTCATAACGAACTGGGAGGGTTTATTCCAACCTTTCTCAATCAAGATAGCCTCAAAATTTTAGATTTAAGTTTCAATAAATTAATAGGGCCAATTCCAAACTTTTTATCTCTATTTGGTCTAAATTCGCTCATCCTGAACAACAATTTGCTTTCAGGTCAAATCCCAAATTTTACGAATTTAAGCGCTCTCAATGAAAATTTACTCCTTCAAAATAATAAGCTGATAGGTACCGTACCAAATTTTAGCAATCTATGGAACGTCAAAACTATAAATATCAGCAACAATAGGATAGATTCGATACCAAAATTCACGATGTTGACGGGCTTAAATTATTTGGATGTTTCGAAAAATAAGTTGACATTCGACGATATCATTCCCAACAATGGCCTTGCTTCCAATGGCTATACTTATTCATTTCAAGATACATTTGGGCTAAAAAGACTGTTTTATGTAGCGACTGGGGACACTTTCGTATATGATCTAAACATCGATAGAGGATATCCAAGCCACCAGTACAAATGGTATAAAGACGGACAACCACTTTTTACTTCCAATAACACCTCCTTGGTCATAAACTCACTCAATGTTCTTGATGCAGGTGAGTATTACTGTGAAGTAACCAGTCCTCTTGCTCCCAACTTAGTTCTTTACTCAAGGACTATTCGTTTGGTTTTCAATCTGATTTCTGGCAATGATGAATGTTCGAACGCGACCAGAATTTCTAATTTAGACAACAATTTATTTAGGGTAGAAATAAACAATGCCAGTCCTGATACCTATCAATCTTCTTGCGTTTTGGGATCAAATAATGTTTGGTACTATTTTACCGCTGTTGGAGAAGATATAGTCTTGAATGTTCCACGTTCTACTTTCTTGCCAGAGGTCGAAATTTCTTTATTGAGATTTGATGGAACTCCTTGCGATGGTCAAAATGCCGTAGAAATAGGGTGTGGATCAAATGCCCTCGTATTGAGCAATATATTAGTACCAGGACAGATATATTTTATTTCTTTGAGTATCGCCGATGGCTCTAATTTTTCATTTGATTTTAGGATAAACAATCCCATTTCCTATTTACCACCCGCCAATGATTTGTATTGCAATGCTCGAGCGATTACACCCAATGGAGCCTGTCAGGGTTTTTCCAATATTGATGCCACCAGAGACATAGGACAAGCGTTTTTGCCTTGTAATTTCTCCAATTCTGTTTGGTTTAAAGTAAAACTTTCTGATCAAAAAAATAAGCTGATTTTTAATACCCAAGGTGTAACGAATTTCACCAATTTTTCTTTGATGGTTGGATATTTTTCAGAGCCACCTTGTAGTGGGCAGTTTATACCCGTGAGAAATGGACTATATTGTGGAACAGGATCGACCATTACTTGTGATTCATTACGGGATAGTATTGAATATTATGTTCAATTTGCCACTGATTTTTTCAATGCAGGAAACTATAAAATATGCATCAAAGAGGATGGACCCATCCTAGAATGTGGGCTCAATGACCAATGCAAGATTGGTCAATCCGATGGGCCAAGCTATATTTCGTTGGATACAGACCAAGGTATGAACTGCGTGGTTGGATGCAATTCGAGTGCCACATTGGGCATAAATCTCTCTGATAACACCTGTTTTTCATTCAGAACTCCAACTACCTACCATTGGATTGATACCGATGCTGACGCTGGATTTTTGAATATTAACTTTAATAGCGATTGGCTGATTCAGCCCCAGATCGCTGTGTACGAATACAACGATACCTGTGGTATTTGGAAAAATATTGCCTGCAATCAAGGTTACCAAGGTTTGACAAAATTAGAAAAAGTACCCGTCGAACCTAATAAAAAATACGTCATTGCCGTTTCAGATTTTAACAATAAAACTGGGCAATACAATCTTTGCGTTGGGGTACAGAAGAATACCAATTCATGCAATCTTTCTTCTGCTTTTTATGTCACCAACACCTCCTTTGGATCGCCTCTAGGGGGCCCGTATTTACCAGAAGAAGAGGTAGAATTTTGCTATCAAATCAATAACTGGAAATCTGAAGAATGCAATTTCTTACAAGGCATCATCCCTACTTTTGGACCTGGATGGGATTCGACAAGTTTCAATCCCGATGGTGAACCCGCTGATATGCAAAGCGTTCTCCTTCCTTATGGATATGGCAATTGGAATTGGATAATCAAGGACGTCGTGCGATACAACCTAAATAACCCATTCAACGGACTTACAAGCCAAAAACCAATGCCTGCGGGATGGTATTTTACTAATAATCTCACTCCTTTCCCTAATAATTTTACGCCAGACAGCACTCAAGGAGATGGTCTTAATTGTTTCGGAGACCAATTGGTTTGGCAGGTTTGTTTCAAACTAAAAGTGAGATCGCTCAATTCATGCAATGGATATTCAGACTGTTCCATCAAAATGAAAACCTATTCTGATGGTGAAATCGGTAAAAAATCCACCATAGCGTGCCTTGAGGATTTACAAGTTGTGTTCAATGCTTCAATGTACTGCTGTACGGATCCAGCCATATTCGTACCTTCTGATATGTCGGTATGTAGTGGGGTGCCCATAGATATTACATTGCAAGGCACAGGAGATCCTTTCCAAGATTATAATTATACCTTGGTAAAATCTAGCGATTCATCGGATTTTATAACCAGAAATACCAAATTCATCCGAGACACTTTTGTTAATTTAACCGATACTATAAAGACTTATACCTATAACTTAACCTCTTCGCTTTACAGTTGTAAGGGAGGTTTTGACCAATTCAAAGTTACTGTGGTTCCCACTCCTCGAGCTATTTTTTCTGGAAATGCTTCAATTTGTCAAGGAGATACCGCTTTTATAAGAATCAAACTGAATGGAGCTAAGCCATTTTCACTGGTATATAAGGAAAATGCTGCCAATGATACATTATCCCTTTGGGATTCTGTATTTATTTTGAAAAAAGTACCATTGGTCTCTGCTTTGTATGAGCCCGTCGCCATCGAATCCTACGGATGCTCAGGACTTGTACAAGATTCCGCTAGAATTACCGTCAAATTGCATTCTTTCACCGACCGCGACGAACAAATTTGTTCAGGTGACAGCCTTTTGTTTTTAGGTAATTATTATAGAAATGATGGCGTGTATGCAATTCCAATCGTTGGTGGAAATGCAGTGGGTTGTGATAGCACCGTGCGTTTAAGATTGACAACTTTCCCGACATATAGAAATGGTATCGAAAGAAGGTTATGCTTTGGCGATGCGCTAACTGTTGGAACCCATACCTACAACACAAGCGGCATGTACACAGACACGCTCAACACCATACACCAGTGTGATAGTATCGTCGATTTAACATTGATCATCAATGACTCTATTAAAGTGCAACGAGCTAATATAATGCCAGATATTCAACCAGCCAGGGGATCTATAGACCTATCAATCGCTGGTGGCTTTGGGCCTTATCAGTACCGTTGGAATTCAGGTGCTTTGAGTCCGATTATTACTAATCTTGCGGAAGGAATTTATACGGTAACTGTCACCGACGCCATTGGGTGCAGTAATATTTTTAGCTTTATGGTAGGAACCATCGCGACAACCAATATTGCGGATGTCAAATTTGCCTACAAAGTCTTCCCAAATCCAATCAATACTTCTCAGGAACTAAGAATCAGAATATTGAGCGATTATAATCAAAAAATCCGCTGGAAATTGACAGCCATAGATGGTAGAAGCATCGAAGAAGGTCATTGGATGATAAACGGAGGAACCTTGGCCACTACAGAGGTCGTTCCCATTCCGAAAGTCTCTGGACTTTTCTTCTTGCATTTATTTGACGAATTAGGTCATTTTAAAGTCGAAAAAGTACGAATTGAATAAATAAATTCCCATTACTATCTCATTTTAATCTTTATCCTTTTTTTAATAAAAAGTGGTTTGATTCTATCTAAAAATTGACAGGAATTAGTATTATCTTAGCTGTTTGATTTGATCAGCTATGGGATTTATACTTGATTCACCATTCCAACCAACTGGAGACCAGCCAACGGCTATAAGACAACTCGTTAGTGGGGTCATGGAAGGTGAAAAATATCAATGTTTACTCGGTGTCACTGGTTCGGGTAAGACTTTTACCATCGCCAATGTAATCCAACAAGCCAATCGACCAACGCTCGTTTTAACCCACAACAAAACACTTACTGCGCAACTTTATGGTGAATTTAAGGAGTTTTTTCCTGAAAATGCCGTAGAATACTTTGTCTCATATTACGATTATTATCAACCAGAGGCTTATTTATCCGTCAGCGATAAATATATCGAAAAGGATCTCCAAATAAACCAAGAAATTGACAAACTACGGTTAAAAGCAACCTCCTCCTTACTTTCTGGAAGAAGAGATATCATCATCGTGGCTTCGGTCTCCTGTATCTATGGTATGGGTAATCCCGAAGATTATAAGACTGGGATCATCAAAATCCACAAGGGAATGATCATCTCTAGAAACACCTTTCTATACAAGTTGGTAGAAATATTGTATTCAAGGTCAGATATCCATCTAGGTAGAGCCAATTTTAGAGTACGAGGAGATACGGTTGACATCAATTTGCCCTATGCAGATTTTGGCTACAAAATAAGTTTCTTCGGCGATGAAATAGAAGAAATAGCCATGTTGGACATAGAGACGGGGCGGAAAATCGAAAAAATAGAACACGCTACCATCTTTCCTGCCAATTTATATATTGCGCCCAAGGATAAAATCAATCAAATAATTCGAGAAATTCAAGACGAAATGGTCGCACAAGAAGCCTTTTTTGAAAAAGAAGGCAGATTGCTCGAGGCCAAACGAATCCGTGAGCGAACAACCTTTGATCTGGAAATGATCAAAGAATTGGGATATTGCAGCGGTATTGAAAATTATTCAAGATTCTTCGATGGCAGGCTTCCTGGGCTTAGACCATTTTGTTTATTGGATTATTTTCCAGAAGATTTTCTATTGGTCATTGATGAAAGCCATGTTACGATACCACAACTGAGAGGTATGTGGGGCGGCGATAGAGCCCGAAAAAACAATCTAGTGAGCTATGGCTTTAGACTTCCTTCGGCCATGGACAATCGTCCTCTAAGTTTTGAAGAATTCGAATCCATTTTAAATCAAGTAATATATGTGAGCGCAACCCCTTCTGACTACGAGATCATAAAAACCGAAGGTCTCATCGTCGAACAGCTTATTCGACCTACAGGTCTTCTGGATCCACCTATCGAAGTGCGTCCAAGCAAAAATCAAATGGACGATTTATTGGAGGAAATTAGAAAAAGAAAAGAGCTAGATGAGAGGGTCTTGGTGACAACGCTTACAAAGAGGATGGCGGAGGAACTCAGCAAATATCTGTTGAAATTGAGGATAAAATGCAAATATATCCACTCCGAAGTGGACACTATGGAACGAGTCGAAATCATCAAGGAATTAAGGCTTGGAGTCATCGATGTACTCATTGGTGTCAATCTTCTCAGAGAAGGACTAGACATGCCAGAGGTCTCCCTTGTAGCCATATTAGATGCCGACAAAGAAGGATTTTTGAGAAATGAGAGATCGCTCACTCAAACTTCTGGTCGTGCTGCTAGAAACTCCAATGGAATGGTAATATTCTATGCAGACAAGGTTACTTTCAGTATGCAGAAAACCATCGACGAAACCAATAGGCGCCGAGCTATTCAAATAGAATATAACGAAGAACACCATATCACACCTACTACAATAGGCAAATCTAAAGAAGAAATCATGCAGGGAAAATCCATTTTGGACATCCGAGGTGCTAGGACATATTATCTTGATCCTGAACCAACTGCATTTGCTGCTGATCCACTTTTTGACTATTTGAACAAAGATCAGATCGAAAAACTAATCCACGAAACCGAACAAAAAATGAAGCAATCAGCCAAAGATTTGGACTTTATCATGGCCGCTAGATATCGGGATGAGATCAACGAATTGAAGAAAAAATTGTAAAAAAAAAGGGGAGAGAAAAAATGGGAAAAAAAATTAGGGTAAAAAATAGTGAAAATTATTAGTAAATTGGGGGGGGGGGGGGGGGGGATTTTTACCTCAGCCTATCCATAGACTGCACCGTTTGTTCATCCTTTTTTATAGCCATCAATGCCAAAAGAATTAGCACAAATGTTACGAACAACAATACTGGCGTAACAATACCCCAAGAATACACCATCCCATCTTGTACATTTTTTATGTATTCCCAAACATCCAAATAAGCGGATACTACTGGCATTGTCAGAACAAATAAGGCAGTTTTCAAAATACTTGTTTGTAGCTTTCTGTTTTTATACAAAAAAATCGCAGCCAAGCATAAAACAAGGCTAGTTCCCCATAAAACCACTTGTACCATATTGTCCCATACATTGAACGTGCTATCGGCGAATACCCCTCCATCTGGTTTATTGGACTTTAAATAATAAGCCCACTCCGTATATTGCCCCCCTATCGACAACCCAGCCAATAGTAAATAGATTGATTGCAACCTTTGAATCATACTTTTTATTTTAAATATTTCCTGAAAATTGTTTTAAAAAGCGGACATCATTCTCGAATAACATCCTAATGTCTGTAATCTTATAAGTAAGCATGGCCTGACGCTCTATACCCATACCAAATGCAAAACCTGAATATTCTTCTGGATCAATGCCACAGTTTTCGAGTACTTTGGGATCTACCATTCCGCATCCCATGATCTCTAACCATCCTGTCCCCTTTGTAATCCTATGATCATGCTCATTGTTCAAGCCCCAATATACGTCCACTTCTGCGCTTGGCTCAGTAAATGGAAAATAGGATGGCCTAAGTCTTATCTTGGCATCTTGTCCGTACATCTCTTTTGCATAGTATAGGAGTGTTTGCTTCAAATCCGCAAATGATACTTTTTTGTCGATATAAAGCCCCTCGATTTGGTGAAACTGGCAATGTGATCTGGCTGAGATGGTTTCATTGCGATAAACCCTACCCGGCGAAATGATTCTTATTGGGGGTGCCTGACTTTCCATCACATGAATTTGAACCGTAGAAGTTTGCGATCTCAACATCCTAGCAGGATCGTTCATCAAGTAATAAGTATCGGTCATATCCCGTGCTGGATGATCATCTGGCGTGTTCAATGCCGTAAAATTATGCCACTCATCCTCTATCTCCCTATTCGTTGCTATCGTAAATCCAATCTTGGAAAAGATTTGGATGATTCGATTCATCGTTATAGACACAGGATGGCGAGCTCCTATCGGAAATGGCTCCCCAGGTGCTGACATATCAATTGCATCCACCTTAGCAGATGCTTTGGAGGACTTAGACAAAAGCTCTTGGAGTTCATTGAATTTTTCTTCAGCGGTATTTTTCGCTTGATTCAATAAATTGCCAAATTCCTTCTTTCTTTCGTTTGAAATATTTTTTATTTCACCAAACAATGGTTTCAAGACATTTTTTGACCCCAGATATTTAATTTTAAAGGCTTCTAATTCTTGAAGGGTGGAGATGATTTCAGCAGATATTTCACTTATAATTTCTTGTACTTGATTAAACTTTTGATCTGCCATGAATTTTTTATTTATGCGCAAATTTAATAAACATCGGCTTAAATGGTTTATTTTGGGAAAATAATACCGATTTTTATGGTTATTTTTTTGTTAATACCTAGTCTAAATATCAATTTCCTTTTCGATTATTCATTACTTTTGAAAATAAAGATTACCAATTTGAGTTTATCAGTATTTAATTCTTCTTTGTGTGCAAAAATATTCTTCGCGCTTGCCTTCCTCTCTGGGATCACTTTTATCAATGATGCAGATGCCCAAACCATCAAAATTGTAGGTAAAATATTTGATGAAGACACAAGGGAGCCAATACCTTTCGTAACCATATCCACCAGCGATTTGTCCGAAGGAACCCAAGCCGATAGCGACGGCTTTTATGAACTTGAATTGACAAAAGGCGGAGATACGCTCATCTTTAATTCGATGAATTATATAGAGACAAGGCGATATTTTGGGACAGATAGCTTGATACAGCTCAATGTAAGCATGAAATCTTCTTCCTTAGACTTGGGCGAAGTTATCGTACTTTCAGGTGAGAATCCCGCCAAAAGATTGATGCGTGCGGTTTTTGATAATAAGGATATTAATCACAAATCAAATCTCGAAAAATATAGCGTTGAAAACTATACAAAACTAGAGCTAGATATAGACAATATTGACAATAAATGGACCAACAACAAACTGCTAAAAGATTTCAAATTCGTATTTGACAATGTAGATAGCACCTCCGATGTTAAGCCATTTTTACCCATTTATATCACCGAAACGATTCATAATGTTTATCATGTAAAATCTAGCATAGATAAGTTCATCCCCGTTGCCAGAAAAGTTTCTGGTTTGGACAATGAGTCAATTATTACCTCTATCGCTACCGCTCAAGACCCTTTCGATGTATATGATAATAGGATAAAAATCCTTGAGCGACCGCTGGTGAGCCCATTCAATGATCATGGACTTAACTACTATGAATATTATCTCTTGGATAGCCAATACATCAAGGGAAATTATGCCTATAAACTTAAATTCAAACCCAAAAGGTCTCAAGAGCCGACATTTTTTGGGGAGTTTTGGATCGATAAGAGAACCAAAGCACCCATTATCGTCAATATGCGTATGAGTCAAGGTGTCAACATCAACCTCATAGACAGGGTGCTGATTTATGCCGAATACAACCTTTTTCCATTGGCTAATGATTCCGTATGGCTTCCTATCAAAGAAAAACTCATCCTCGATATCCACCCAGTGAAGGAAAAATCCCCTGGGATGATTGGAAGGCGAACTACTTCGTATGCAAAATATAACTTTTTAAACCATGAAATCAAAAGACTTCACGATGATTTGGATCCAGAACTTTATGACCCCAACGCTTTAATTAAACAAGATGAGTTTTGGGCTGGGTCACGACATGACACGCTCACCAAAAATGAATCCTCCGTATATACCCTCATTGATTCCATTCAAAATGTACCTATTTATAAAAAATATTCCCAAATCCTATATACATTAACATCTGGTTATATCCCAGCTGGCCCCGTTGAATTCGGCTCCATATACAGCGTTTTTAATCAAAACCCAGTTGAGAAACTGCACTTTCAACTTGGCATAGGCTCCTCAGTCAAATTGAGTAAAAAGTTTTGGCTATATGGATTTGCTGGTTATGGTGTTAAGGATGAAAAATGGAAATATGGGGGATGGTTTCAATACAATTTAAATAAATTTCCTAGGGAAGTAGCAGGAATAGCGCATAGATCGGTTTTAGATCTTAGCAGCACCAGCAGCGAAGAATTTAATACTGGATCAAACATTTTTGCGACGCTATTCCGCCGAGATGTACCCCTCAAAATGATGAATGTACAGGAGTCTAAATTATTCTATGAAAAATACTGGTTAAAAGGTTGGAGTCAACGGGTCACATTTTTACACCGACAGCTAGATCCCATAGGCACCAATGGCGTTTCTACACATAAATTCAACTTTAGATATGCTCCCGAAAATGCAGCCTACGGGGACAGCAATGTCATCGCATCAGAAATCCTCTTTAAGCTGAAATATGCATTTAAGGAAAAATTTATAGACGGATATTTTGAAAGAGTGAGCCTTGGATCAAAATTTCCAATTATTACCTTCAATTATACAGCAGGTCTTCAGGGTGTGATGGGTTCTCGTTATTCATACCACAAAATTTCATTAAAATATGAACATTATTTGTATTTAAATCCCTTTGGTTGGACTTTTTATAGCTTCAATATTGGCAAAACCTTTGGTAATCTGCCCTACCTTTTGATGGAAGTGCATCCAGGTAATGAAACATATGGTTATAGTGGCTTTGTGTTCAATACCATGAATCGGTATGAATTTGCAAGTGACCAATATGCCCAATTCGGAATGACTCATCATTTTGAAGGATTCTTCTTAAACCATATACCTCTTATCCGAAAACTAAAATGGCGAGAAATCATTCAGTTCCGAGCTGTGACTGGGAGTATGACAGAAACCAACCAATACAATAATAGATTTAATTTCGGCAATACTCAGGGTACGATACCCATCCGGTCTCCGACAAGAGTCCCTTTCATGGAAGCTGGTATCGGGATTGAGAATATTTTTAAGTTTTTTAGGATTGACGCGATTTGGAGGCTTAACTATCTCGACAATGAGGAAGCTCCACCTTTTACACTCAAGGGCAGCGTTAATTTTTATTTCTAAAAATTAGCTCTCATTTGTGCTTTTCCTACATGGATGATTCGTGCAGAATTGCCCGTTTTGCGTCCATCGTACCCAAGGCTTAACGTCACTGAATCGCTTATTTTTCGGTCATATTGTGTACTCCAAACCCAGTTATTCCCCGATTTTAAACCATCCAGCATGACGAATTCAATAGGGCTATTGGCTTCACCATTATAGGCAATTTTACTATATTGAATACTGCCTCTCCAGGTCGATTTATTGCTCTCCTGCAAGGTAAAAATACTACTCAACTCGTCTTTTTGATAAGATTCATTGCCGATCCTGGCGTCATTTTTTCCTAAAGAATGACTAAATTTTCCTTCGAGACGAAACCAATTATTGGGCTGCCACTCTATTTCAGGATCTAATTGATTGATGATGATAGAATAATTTCGATTGCTAAAATTTTGGGATTGATTTTGCTTCAAATATTGATGAAAGGTACCCCTGACTGTCAAGTTGCTATTCAAGCTATACCTTATCCCTATAAATTTATCTTCTAGCGTTCTGAACTCGGTACCAATGGTCAAAAATGACTTATTTTGATTGATTGCATAACCCAAATACACCTCATACAAAGGATCTGCTCGATTGAAATAGACTGTGTTTTTTATAATATTGTGTCCAGCAATGATGCCTTCATGGTCCAGTTTTACTGCGAAGGGCAACAGCAAGGCATCTTTTTCACCAGAGGGCGATTTAATCGAATACTGTAGGTTCAAAAGGTTAGAAAATTTTGAAAGCACCTTTTTTATGCCAGATTCATTTTGCCAAATGGCCTGTGGCTCAATCCTAAAAGTATGCCCAAAACCCACCTGTCTGGTTTCTACATAGAGATTACTTACAGTAGCCAATCTGATATATTCAGCCTTGTCCTTAAACGGTGAGATTTCAAATTCATTGACTTGAGCTATGCTGTCATTGTTAAAATCATTCCAAAAATATATCCCATCTCCTGCCCTGACCTTGACATAGGTGTATTCAACTTTCGGTTCCAGCCCCGTTTTAAGGTCTAGATTGGTAAAAAATCTAAATGTTCCTTTCCTAACGGTTAATTGATGATTTATTCGTGCCAGAATTGTCCGCGTATTTTTATCCAAGCCTCGGTCATATAGCGATCTAAACGTCCCATTCCAATTGAGGTTATGGTTTTTATTAATAGAAAATGCACCATCTAACCCAACGTCAATTGCTTGAAAAGAGTACTTTTTGAAAAAGCTCGTTCGATCAAAATCCACCGTATTTTTGATAAAAAAACTCAAATACTTTTGTTCACTCAGCTTGTAATCATACCCAATCCTGTATTGATCTCGACGAAGACTTATTAGCTCCAAGGTATCGGCTCCATTAATCTGGGATTTGTTGATATCGGATTCAAAATTAAACTTTAAAGTCTGAACCCTAGAGGTATCTAATGCTATAGAAAGTGAAATATTGGGTCTAATGAATTGGCTTGAGCTCGTATCCGTAGATGTGTTTACAATGCTATTTTTTGAAGAAATCTGTAATTTTTTCCAGGAAATGTCCCATCCAAACCCATTTTCGGTGCCTTTATACAGATTCGGCAAATAGAGATTAGAAAGGCTATATTGAACTTGTGAATTAGGATTAATTTGTAAAATCGAAGAAAAAGTCTGGTTGAATTCTTGGCTTTTTGTTTGTTTATTAAAATTCCAATTTCTGTTGAATTCTATGGCGCGATAAGGATTTATTGGGTCAAAATACTGATTTATGTATTCACCCCGATATCCAATCTTTAAAGTACTTTTTTTTATTTTTATCAAATTATTATAAAATAAATACCCTCCTGACCCTCTGTTATCCTCGTCATTCAGCCCTGAAAACGTATTTTTATCTCTATTCGTCATTGAAAATTCGGCTGAGACCACTCCCCATTTATAAAAATCATACTCCCCCCTCATAGCCCACTGCTGCGTCTGAGTAGGTGTACTCAAATAAGATATGGGTTCATAATTGCCATTGGGTTGGCCTGTCACTGGATCCGGCGGGACCCATTCATACACCCTCCCATTTTGGGCATCATTACTTCTTATATAATTTCCTTTTTTATAACCAACATCTATAAAATTGGCGGTATATAATACAGAGTCTTTGGCCGTAGCCACTTTTAGAATATTAAACCCCAGTGTATCTATTTTCTTATACAATATTTTATCAATGGTAAAGCCTTCATCAAAGGATCTGATACTACTAATGCCCGTATTAGAAGCATTGTCTCCCGCCATTTCCAACTGCCTAACTATGGTAGAATCCAGACTAAATAAAGTAGCAGTGTATTTATGGTCTTGCTCACTATAAAAATGAAATCCCGTTTTCCATCTCTTAGAGTTTATGTCTGTACCTAAAGTGTACAGAGATCTGGTATAATTCTGATCCGTATAATCAAATTCTACCACGATTCGACTGTCTTTGGTAATCAAACGTTTAGCAGTAAATATGATTTCACCAAGGTTATAGTCGATCGCATAATCCCGATCTAATCCTCTCTCCAACAAGACTCCGTCCCAATAGACTCGTTCTGTACCCGCTAAAACGATGATAAAAACCTCTCCCTTCAATCCGATCAATTTATAAGGCCCTTGATTGCCTTCTATCGTCTGGAGCGAATAGCGATTGTATTTTCCTCTGGACAAGGCATAGGACGCTGTATATTTGGCTTCTGTACTGTCTTTCCAAAGCTGTTGATGCTGCACCAAGGCACCTTGCATTTTCTTTTGATATCTAATAAAATGCCCCAGCCTATATTGACTTTCATAATCTCCAGCTATTAGCTTGCTGTTTTTACTCCTAAGTTCTATATATACTTTATCGAATTCACTTAGTTTTTGAGTGTTGCCTTCTGGTTGCAGCGGTAAATTGTCATCATTCAATGCCCCAACGATTTCTATCGATGGCGTTAATTGTCCTGAAATGGCTAAATTGAATGCCGAATTCAAAACCAGATTTTGATTGTTTCCAAAGGAAAGCCCTCTAGCAAAAGTGCCCGAATACTTAAGCCCTATTGGTGGCTCATCGTCATTTTTAGGAGCTAATGGATCATAAAAGGCTGACCCCAAAGATCCATCATACGTTCTTTTTTCGTCATAAGAAAAAGCTTGAATTTCTTGGCTTTTGGGGAACTGAATCACCCGATATTGTGCGGTCAAACTATCTAGAATCGGTGTATTCAGTAAGATCACATTTCCATGAGTCCTAAATTCATTATTTTGAAGCATGCTACCATCTTGCCTCCAGATTTTGACCGATTGTGGAGCTATATAAAGCGTATCTAACAGTAAGGTATCGGTCGTGGTATATATTTTAGCAAATCTATAATTGGGAGAATAACTAACCTGGCCATATATACTGCACAATGGAAGGATACATAACAAGCAAAAATTCCAAACTATATGTAATATCTTTTTTTTAATGCCTCTATTCTATTTTGTCTGAAAAATTTTTATGATACAAATTAAATTTATATCACAGATTAAAACGAAGAGAATGAAATTAAAGTGCAAAATTACACATGGATCTTATGAATGAACTTCGACGTATTATTTATTAATTCAAGCATGATGGATCGTCAGATATATTTTAAAAAGACGATTTCAAGAGAGTAAAAAGATGGTTCTACTTTGATTAATTTTGCTCTGAAAACAAATCTGAATAGTAAGTTGAAAAATATCGAATGGCCAGAGTTTTAAGAAGTGTTTCTTGTTCTTGCTCTCCTTGGGTTTCTACGCTTTTTATCTGAATAAAGTGCGGCCACCCATCTTGATCTCGGCCCTCAAGCTCAAAATATCCATCTTGTGCCAAGAGGCTGCATACCGCGACGTGCATCAGATCTTGTTTTTCTTCTTTAGAATAGGTTGGGCGGACGATATTGGTTTCTTGTATTCCGATGAGCAATAAGATGGCATTTAGATCGGGGAGTTTATCTTGTTTTAGTTTGTCCTTCACAAGGTGTCTTATGCGAAGCCATTCGAAATCTAATTGCCATTCTTCCATTACGAGTCTCCTAATTTTAATACTTCTAAAAAGGCCTTTTGCGGTACCTCTACGCTTCCAATCTGACGCATTTTCTTCTTTCCCTCTTTTTGCTTTTCCAAAAGTTTTCGTTTTCTAGAAATATCACCACCATAGCATTTCGCGGTAACGTCTTTCCTCATCGCGGAGATGGTCTCTCTTGCGATTATTTTTGCACCAATGGATGCCTGTATAGCTATAACGAATTGTTGTTTTGGTAACAACTCTTTAAGTTTAGCGCAAACTTTTCTCCCAAAACCTTCTGCCTTCGTCCGATGCACCAAGGCCGACAATGCATCAACGGGGTCGCCATTTAAGCGTATATCCAATTTTACCAAATCAGACTCTCGATAGTCCAGTGGTGAATAATCGAATGATGCATATCCTCTAGAAATTGACTTCAATCTGTCATAAAAATCGAATACAATCTCCGCCAGCGGCATTTCAAAAGATAATTCTATCCTAGTCGGCGTAATATAATATTGCTTGGTTAATATCCCTCTTTTGTCCAAGCAAAGAGACATAATAGAGCCAATATACTCTGGCTTGGTTATGATCTGTGCTCTGATATACGGTTCTTTCACATAATCCAAATTGGTCGGATCGGGAAGGTCATTGGGTGTATTGACCGCCATCTCGATTCCTCTTGTTGTTTTAGCAAAATAAGAAACGTTTGGTACGGTCGTGATGACTTCTTGATCGAATTCCCTAGACAATCTTTCTTGAATAATCTCCAAGTGCAACATCCCCAAAAATCCACATCGAAATCCAAAGCCT
The DNA here is from genome assembly GCA_016720635.1 of Saprospiraceae bacterium. Classification (GTDB taxonomy): domain Bacteria; phylum Bacteroidota; class Bacteroidia; order Chitinophagales; family Saprospiraceae; genus JADKKF01. Next base: position 406,057 of record JADKKF010000002.1, on the reverse strand, counting down.
AATGCAGCAGAAGTCTCGGGTTCGAAAACCAATGAGGCATCATTCAACTGCAATTTTTCTAGCGAATCTCTAAGATCTTCATAGTCATCTGAATCTACGGGGTAAATACCAGCGAAAACCATAGGCTTTACATCCTCAAATCCATGGATAGCTTCACTTGCCGGATTTATTACTTGAGTGATTGTATCCCCTACCTTGATTTCTTTTGAAATCTTAATACCAGTTACGATATATCCTACATCGCCACACCCCAATGTTGGCTTGGGCATAAGATTCATTTGTAGGATTCCAACTTCATCGGCTATATATTCTTTTCCAGTATTGAAAAATCGAACTTTATCGTTTTTGTTGATACTCCCATTCATGATTCGATAATATGCAATCACCCCACGGAATGAATTGAAAACCGAATCAAAAATTAAGGCTTGGAGTGGGCCATTTGGATCACCTTTAGGTGCTGGGATTCTATCTACTACCGCTGCCAAAATCTCTGGCACTCCGATACCAGTTTTTCCACTTGCCAATATGATGTCTTCCTTTTTGCATCCTATCATTTCTATGATTTGATCTGAAACCTCCTCGATCATTGCATTCTCCATATCTACTTTGTTCAATACAGGGATGATCTCTAGATCGTGCTCGATAGCCAAATATAAGTTGGATATCGTCTGTGCTTGAATTCCTTGAGTTGAATCTACCAACAACAAAGCACCTTCACACGCTGCGATAGACCTAGATACTTCATATGAAAAGTCCACGTGACCAGGAGTATCTATCATATTGAACGTGTATCGCTGTCCATCCGAATGATTATAGTACATCTGAATGGCGTGGCTTTTGATGGTAATACCTCTTTCTCTTTCGAGATCCATGTCATCCAGAGTCTGAGCCATCATATCTCTCTCCGAAATGGTTTTTGTAGCTTCTAATAATCTGTCAGACAAAGTACTTTTGCCGTGGTCGATATGCGCTATAACACAAAAATTTCTTATATTCTTCATTGCGGGCACAAAGGTAGTACATTTTACAAAATAATAGCAAATAGTCCATCAGCACCCTTATTTAATTCCTATATTTACAATAAATGCATTGATTTATTGGCATTTTTGTGTGTATTTAACCCTGTAGCCATTATTTATTTTGTGACAATTTATTTCATGATAGGCAAAATTTCCTAGATAAAAAAAGCAAAAAGGCCATAATCGCAAATTAATTAGCGGAAAACATATTAAATATTTTTACAATATTTGAACAGGTATTAAATATTTCCTTACCTTTGTCGCTTATATATATAACTTAAGGTTCATTAGTACTACTATGTACGCATATATTAAAGGTCCCATTATTTACAAAAATCCAACCTATGTAGTCATAGAAGCTGGTAGTATCGGCTATCAGATCAATATCAGCCTCCAGACCTATGCTAAAATCGAAAAACTGGAAGAAGTAAGGCTTTTGACTTACTTGCACGTTAGAGAGGATGCACATTTGTTGTTTGGATTTTATGATGACGAAGAGCGTTCTTATTTTCAACACTTGATCTCAGTGTCAGGCATCGGAACGAATACAGCTCGAATCATACTTTCGTCTATGACATGTGACGATATAAGATTGGCCATCGTTGGTGAGAATATTGCCGCTTTTAAACACGTAAAAGGAGTTGGTCCTAAAACTGCCAAACAGATAATACTAGACCTCAAAGATAAGATCGTTAAAGATGGCGGGACATCAGCGTCCACTCTTATTTCACAAACAACCGAAAGCGGCATCATGCAAGAAGAGGCCTTTTCGGCCCTATTGGCTCTTGGGTTTGCAAGACCAAAGGTTCAAATTGTTTTAAGCAAAATCATAAAGGAGGAAGGAGGCTTAGCCATCGAAGATCTAATTAAAAAAGCGATTAAGCAACTTGCGTCCTAAAAAATAAATATGTTAATCTTAACAATACTTAGCCAATTAATCGTTAAGAATAATCAGATCAATAATTTTTGCTAGTTTTTATAATATACAAATCAGTTAAATTGGCACAAAAAAGTACTACGTTTGAATGAATAGTTGGAAATTAATAACTTTAAAAATATTTGTTATTGTCATTATTTCAAGTTCATTGGTCGCAATCCGCCACCACTCAGCATTGAAATTTCATGACCATAAAAAACAAATTTTACCTAAAAAGGCTCCCTTGGATACCATTCCATTGAGAGATCGCAAAGGTGATTTTATCACCCAACCAAATAACAATGTTATAGACCTCAAAGATCCATCCAATATTGAAAAAAAGGTCGAGTATGACCCTGTTTCCAATCAATATATTATCACTGAGATGATTGGAAATGATTACTACAGGATGCCCACCTATATGACTTTCGATGAATATCTCAAATATAAAGATGAGCAGCAAAAAAGAGATTATTTCAATCGTTTAGCAGGAATCGGAGATTCAAAAAACAAACGAGAAATCAAGGACCCCATCAAGCGATACGACGTAAGAAAATCACTGATTGACCGATTATTTGGTGGTAACGATATCACTATTAAACCCCAAGGTAACGTAGATTTAATTTTTGGTTATAATTATCAAAAGATAGACAACCCCATTCTACCGCAAATCCAAAAAGCTTATGGTATTTTTGATTTTGACATGCAAATCAATATGAACGTTTCAGGTAGTATCGGAGAAAAACTTAAACTTTCTGCCAATTATAATACCCAATCCTCATTTGATTTTGAAAATCAAATGAAAATAAGCTATGACACAGACAATTTTTCTGAAGATGAAATCGTCAAAAAAATTGAAGCTGGAAATGTGACTTTTCCTTTAAAAAGTTCGCTAATCCAAGGAAGTCAAAGCTTATTCGGATTCAAAACCGACCTACAATTCGGACACCTAAAGCTATCATTGCTTGCTTCACAACAAAAGGGTCAACAAAAAAATATTACCGTTCAGGGTGGTGCCCAATTACAGCAATTTAATGTACGTGCGGATGAATACGATGAGAATAGAAACTTCTTTTTAACCCATTACTTTAGAGATCATTTTGAAGAATCATTGGGTACATTGCCCATCAACAATAGCAAAGTTTCAATCAGAACATCGACTCTAGAGGTGTGGGTAACTCCACCGCCCAATGATATCCGCTCCACTTCTCAAAATGGCAATCCTCCGACATACAGGGATATTCTTGCATTGTCTGATTTGGGCGAACACGACACGCTCTCTAAGATAGGTTTGCCTGTTAACAATCTTGGAGAAAACATCGATATCACAGGTTTAAGTTATCTTCCATCTAATAATGGCAATAAGCTTTTTCAACTTTTAGACACTAATCAAATCGTAAACCGAGAACTAGACAAAATACTCAATTATGTCACGGGTCCTGAATTTCAATTGGAAAACACTAGGGACTTTGTCAAGCAAAGAATGAGAAAATTGGAGCCTACGGAGTATTATCTCAATGAAACACTCGGGTACATCTCTTTAAATAGCCCTCTTAAGCAAAATGAGGCTTTGGCTGTCTCTTTCGAGTATGACTATAATGGCCGAACTTTCAGAGTTGGGGAATTTACCAAAGATTTTCCACAATTCAATCCTGCCGCCAATACAACCAACTCTACTGTTTCGACACGTCCAAAAGTCCTTTTTACAAAATTAATCAAGAGTACTTCGCCCAATATAAATACGACCTTGTGGGACTTGATGATGAAAAATATTTATGCGATTGGTGCTTTTCAAGTGAACCCCCAAGACTTTCGTCTAGATATTTTTTATGAAGACCGAGAGAAAAAGCTCGAAACAAGATTTTTACCGACCTCCAATCTTGCCAATAAGCCCTTAATCAGGATATTCAATCTTGATAACATGAATCAAGTGAATGATCCAGTTCCCGACGGTATATTTGACTTCGTGCCTGGCATGACGATCAACCAAAGGAATGGTCGTATCATGTTTCCTGTCTTAGAGCCATTTGGTTCATCGCTGTCTAAAAAAATAACCGACCCTGCGGAAAAGAAAAAATACGTTTACCAAGACCTTTACGATAATACTATTACTCTAGCCCGAGAGAAAGCAGAGAAGAATAGATTTTTAATCAAGGGACAATTCAAGACATCCGTTTCAACAGATATTCCCTTAGGGGCATTTAGTGTGCCTCAAGGGTCTGTCAGGGTCACCGCTGGAGGTAATTTATTGATAGAGGGTCGAGATTATGAAGTTGATTATAGTCTTGGTCGGATACGATTATTGAATGATGGGTATTTAGCCTCTGGAATTCCTATTAATGTGAGTTTTGAAGATAACGCCGTTTTCAATTTTAATCAAAAAACAATGTTCGGTATTCGTGCCGATTATGCCATCAATAAAAACTTTAATGTCGGAGGTACTTTCCTTACGCTCAGAGAGCGACCTTATACGTTTAAGGTAAATATTGGAGAAGATCCTATCAATAACAAAGTAGTAGGCCTAGATTTAAATTTTACCAAAGAACTGCCATGGCTAACCAAGGCTTTGGATAAACTTCCCTTATATTCGACTAAGGAAATTTCAAAAATTTCTTTTGCTGCAGAAGGCGCCGCTTTGATTCCTGGCCATTCTAAAAACATCAACATCAATGGCGAGAAAGAAGGAAGTGTTTTCATCGATGACTTTGAAGGAAGTGTGAGCAATTATGACTTGAAAGCTCAGACAAATACTTGGGCTTTAGCCAGTTTGCCTAGTGGAATGAAAGATGAAAACGGTATCCCTATCTTCCCAGAAAGTCGGATCACCAACAGTCTGAATTATGGCGTAAATAGGGCGAGGCTTGCTTGGTATAGAGTAGAACCAAGTATTAGAACTACTGCAAATGGAGCTGAAAGAAATGCCTATACTCGTACCGTAAACCAAACCGAGATATTTGTCAATAAATCCAATCCAAACCCAGCTTTTAGTTCTAATTTAGCCACTTTTGACATCAGCTATTTTCCAAGAAAAAGAGGTCCTTACAATTTTGATCTTCCTTTCGGTACTCCTTACTCTAAAGGGGTAGATGTAGATGGAGCTTTGAAAAATCCAGAGACTCGATGGGCCGGAATGATGAGATCATTACCCATCAATGATTTTGAAGCTTCGAATATAGAATATATCGAATTTTGGATGTTAGACCCCTTTTTGGCAAAACCCGATTCTACACAATTAATCAGTGAATCAGGAAAAATCAGATTACAGCTAGGTATTATTTCTGAGGATATACTAAAGGATAGTCGCTTGTTTTATGAGCATGGTCTCCCAGAAAAATTTCAGACAAAGTAAATCTCGATGCAACGGCTTGGGCTATTATTCCCAATATCATCCCGCCAGTGAACGCATTCTCCAATGACCGTACTGCGAGAGAAAATCAAGATGTTGGATTTGATGGTCTTAATGATGGTGAAGAATTCAATTTTTATAGCACCTTCATTTCAACTTCTGAGTCTCAAGGTTTATCCCCTAATGTTATCAATGACATTAAAGCTGACCCCGCTAATGATAATTTTGTTCACTTCCGAAATGCAGCCGTAAGTTCTAACAGTATTAATATTACGGATAAATACGAGAAATTTAACAATCCTCAAGGCAATTCAGCCATATCAACCAACAATCTGCAAGACAACGCCTCGACCAGTTATCCCGACACAGAAGATATCAATGGCGACAATACCCTCAATGAATCAGATTCTTATTTTGAATATGAAATACCCGTAAAAAGGGTGAGCGTACCTGGTGGATATCGCCTCGATTATCAAAACAATCCTTATATAACTGATTTGGTAGAGGTTCCAAAAAACAATATCAAAGAAAATTGGTATCGTTTTAAAATTCCAATTAAAGAATATACTGGCAAAAATGGTTCTATTTCGGATTTTAGAGCCGTTCAGTATCTAAGGATGCTATTTACCGACTTCACAGAACAGACAACCTTTAGATTTATCAAATTTGATTTGGTAAGAAATCAGTGGAGGAGATATTTGGACACCTTGGACTCAAGAGCAGGCGCACCCATCTTCCCTGGTCCACCAACGCCAATCATCATGGATGTAAATGCTGTAAATATCGAGGAGAACTCTAGCAAAGTCCCATTCAAATACGTCTTGCCTCCAGGTATCACACGTGAGAGACTCGTTGGAGCATATTCCGACTTCCAACAAAATGAGCAATCTCTGGGTATCAATATTTGTAATCTCCAAAAAGGTCAACAAACTGGTGTCTATAAATTTTCAAATACAGATATAAGATTGTTTGAAAGACTGAGGATGTATGTTCATGCTGAAAGTCAGCCTGTTAATACGCTACAAGATGGCGCATATGCGTTGTTCTTTAGAGTTGGAAGTGATATAAAAGAAAACTATTACGAATATGAAATTCCTCTCACCTTTTCCAAAAACCCCCTGGCTTCTATACAAGATTATGCCCAAGAAGTATGGAAAGCTGAAAACGAAATGGACTTAGAATTGTCCCTATTCACGAAATTAAAAGAGGAGCGAAACAATACCAACCAGCCTTACAATATATTGTATGCCATCAATGACCCTAGAGAGAATAAAACCAACAACAAAATAGGGGTAAAGGGAAATCCCAACCTAGGAAATATTAGGACATTTTTTATCGGTGTTCGAAATATTAATCAGGATAATTTCGATGCGGGATGTGTCGAAGTATGGGTAAACGAGTTGCGAGCATCCGGTTTTGACGAGCGAGGTGGATACGCCGCCACAGCTAGAATGAACGTAAATCTAGCAGACCTTGGAGACTTCAAGGCGAGTACAAATTATGCCAGCATTGGTTGGGGTGGTATAGATCAAAAATTGCAACAGCGAAGTCGTGAAGAAGTGCTCCAGTATGATCTCTCTACCACACTCGAATTGGGCAAGTTTTTACCTGAAAAATCTGGTATTAAAATTCCTGTTTATGCACAATATTCATCGACCATAAAAACCCCGCAATATGACCCCTATGATCTCGATTTAGAACTTAAATCTAAACTTAGATCCATTCAAGATCCAGTCAAAAGAGACTCCGTCAAAGAACAAGCAATTGACTTTACGAGTTTTAAAACCGTTAATTTTACGAATGTACGAAAGGAGCGTACAAATAGCCAAGCCAAACCCATGCCTTGGAATGTTGAAAATTTCAACGTAAATTACTCCTATACCGAGACCAACAAACACGATCCAATCATCGCTCAAAATAAATTAGAACAGCATAAAGGGGGCATTGATTATAATTATTCTAGGTCCGCAACTTATATAAGTCCTTTCAAGAAAATCATCAAAAAAGATAAATATCTAAAGCTACTTTCTGATTTTCACTTCAATCTATGGCCGAATTCATTTCGTATGTCGAATGTCCTCGATAGGCAATATGGAGAGCGTTACTATCGCTTTACAGTTCCTTCAGAAAGCAAATGGGTTGATAAGCGATTTACATGGGACAGACAATACGCTTTGGACTGGGATATTACAAGAAGTTTGAAATTTAATTTTACAGCAAATAACCAGTCGATCATCGATGAATTGCCAGAAATAGACCGTATATCAGGCGATCGATTTAATTATGAAAAATCTTTAAAAGATCAAACTATTAAAGAAAATTTATTGTCTGCTGGTAGAAACAAGGATTACAGACATTCTATAGGGATAAATTATAGTCTTCCATTTAAGAATATTCCTTTCATGGATTGGATAAATGTCAAAGCTTCTGGAACTGCAACTTACCAATGGAGTAGTAATAGCCAGCTGGCTTGGGAAAATACCACAAGTAAAATCATTGACTCACTCGGCAATGTAATTCAGAACAACCAAGTTAGGCAAATCGGAGGAGACTTCAATTTTGATAGATTGTATGCAAAATCCAAGTATCTTGCAAGTCTTGAACGTCCTCGAACACCTTCTAATTCTGCTTTAAGTAAAAAACAAAAGGCTCTTGAAGAAAAAAATAATGTTCGTCGTAGTGATCCAAATAACTCAAATGATGCCGATGGACCAAAATTGGGTGGAGGCGCTGATGCCAAATCTTCAAAGAATAAAAGCGCCAAAACAAAAGGTGGAATAGGTGGCGCGGAGTTACCTCCATCATCTCCTTCTTCTAGTGGTCAAGTTTCCGCTGACGATGGTACAAGCAATGGCACTGATACCATAGCAAAAAAAGCTAAGGGACCACATATCCCAGGTACCCTTGAAAGAATTTTGATTCGTCCTTTGTTATCTCTTCGAAAGGCAAAATTCAACTATTCTGAAACTTATGGTTCAATTGTCCCGGGCTTTAAGCCACGAACCAAGTTGTTTGGTTTGTCCGATGATTGGCAAGCTCCAGGCTATCAGTACATCCTAGGATTTCAACCATCTGATCGAGAAATTGATGCCTATGGCGAAAAAGGTTGGATTACTGACAATGTGAATTTAAATCAAAGGCTTAGCCGTACCTTTACTCAGACCATGGATGCTCGTATAACATTGGAGCCATTTGCTGATTTCAAAATTGATTTGGATGTCACACGAAATTATACAAAAAACAATATGGAAATGTACAAAGATACCCTTCCAGCTCATATAGCAAGTAGGAGTAATCAATATTTCCATACCAGTAAAACTGAGAATGGATCCTATACCATCTCATTTATGGCCATAAAAACACTTTTCAAAGACGATTCTTCTTCCTTGGAAAAACTATTCAGAACTTTCGAAGCCAATCGAGCCATAATTTCTCAAAGAATAGGTACAGGTACCCATGACAAAGACCCTGGCTATACCAAAGGCTACGGCCCTAACCAGAATAGCGTACTAATCCCAGCTTTTATTACCGCTTATACGGGCAAAGACCCAAACAGCATCAACAGCGATTGGTCCGTGTTTAAATTATTACCTAAAATAAATTGGACTCTTAATTATGGCGGTTTGACCAAAATTCCGTTCTTCCAAAAATACTTTACTTCGTTTTCTGTAGCTCATAGTTACAAGTCAACACTTTCGGTCAATTCATTTACCAACAATTCACAATATAACGAAAACAACCCTTATTTGCTCAATACGGCAACGTTCAATTATTTTTCAAGAATTGACATTCCAGCAATCGTTATCAATGAAAATTTTTCACCTCTGATTTCACTAAAAATGAAAACAAGGTCCAATTTTAATCTAGAACTGGAAATGAAAAAATCTAGAACTTTGGCCATATCTTTTACGGACTATCAACTGAATGAAACTAAAGGTACTGAATATCAAGCGACAGTAGGTTACGACATTAAAAATGTTAAGAATCCTTTTTATAAAAGAAAAAAAGGTAAGAAAAAAGCTCCAACAAGTGCCAAGAAAAATATTGCAACAGCTGCAGCCTCGGGAGGTAGTGGACCAGTGCAAGGACTTAGACAATTATCTGAAAAAGGTGATTTAAAAGTACGTTTGGACATGAGCTATAGAAATGATATCACTCAAATCCATATGTTCGATCAACAGACACAGGCCTTACCAACTAGAGGAATGAAATTATTGAAAATAAGTCCTTCAGTAGAGTATGATCTTTCGCCCAATCTTTCTATGAGATTGTTTGTCGATTATTCAAATTCTCGACCGGCGACTTCCATTGCTAACCCGATTGTGACTTTTAATGGTGGAATGCGGATCAGATACAGTTTTAATTAATGTAGTATAGGGATATTTGATTATTGTTCCATCAAGACTCTTTGATAGAGATTTTCGTACATAGGTAGGATTTTGACAAGGTCAAACTCCCTGGCTTTTCTGTAGGCATTATTAGAAAATTCTAGCAATTTTTCCTCATCAGATAGCAATTCTATCGACCGCTGAGCCATATTTACTATATCGCCTATCTCACAAAGATAGCCCGTCACACCTTGCTCATTAACTTCAGGCAAACCTCCAGCATTGGAAGAAACTACGGGGACTCGACAAGCCATAGCCTCCAAAGCTGCCAAACCAAAACTCTCTTGTTCTGACGGCATCAAAAACAAATCAGAAACAGCTAGAAGCTCCTCTACTGCGTCTTGTTTACCTAAAAATGTTACATTATCACAAAGGTGATTCTCTCTACATATTTCTTCACACCTAGCCCGATCTGGGCCATCACCAACCATTAATAGCTTGGATGGTATTTTCTCCGAAATCAATCCGAATATATACAAGACATCCTCAACTCTCTTTACCTTCCTAAAATTGGATGTGTGGATAATAATTTTTTCATCTATTGGAGCTATAAATTTTCTAAAATGATCCTTATTCTTCCGTTGGAATCTTGCAAAATCAATAAAATTTGGAATAACCTCAATAGAGTTTGTTATATCAAAAGAAATTTGGGTTGCCTTCTTCAAACTTTCTGAAACAGAAGTCACTGCATCGCTTTCATTTATACCAAATGTCACCAAAGGGCTATAGGTACTATCATTTCCTACCAAAGTAATATCTGTACCATGTAGGGTCGTAATGAATGGAATATTTATTCCTTCTTTCTTAAGTATTTGCTTGGCAAGATACGCTACTGATGCATGTGGTATTGCATAGTGTACATGCAAAATATCCAATTTTTCATACTTGATCACATAGGTCAATTTTGAGGCCAATGCGGTTTCGTATGGGGTAAATTCAAACAATGGATAGGATTGTGTGCTTACTTCATGGTAATAAACATTCGCATGAAATCCAGTCAACCTTGCTGGTTTTTTATAAGTAATAAAATGTACTTCATGCCCATTTCTTGCTAAACCTAAACCTAGTTCGGTAGCAATCACTCCGCTACCTCCATATGTCGGATAACATACTATTCCTATTTTCACGTTACTTTGATTTAGTTAAATAAAATCCCTAACCAGGGCTAATTCTTCTAATATATTTATTTAAACAAGTGCTTGATACTGTCTATTTCTTTTAACAATTTATCTTTTAGTTGTTTATCTATTAAGCCTTTCTCAAGTTCAAAATTATCATTGAAAAATGGCAATGAAAAATGGCCAACGATATCAGCACCATGTATTGGAAATCTCGAACGAGCAGCTTCTAACACACCGATCCCTCCACGGCTTCCAGGAGACGTAGCCATAAGAAAAACCCTAATTCCATTAAAAAACTTTGATTCAACACGTGAAAGCCAATCAAAAGTATTTTTAAATGCTGCCGTATAAGAACCGTTATGCTCTGACAAAGATATAACCAAAAGTTCTCCTTCTTGCAATTTTTCTAAAAGATTTACTGCCGCAGCTGGAACTCCATGCTCTTGCTCATAATCTTCGTCATATATTGGCATTTTATAATCATTTAAATCCAAAACCTCTACTTGGCCACCTTCAAACAACCCAGCCACATAACTTGCCCAAATTTTGTTTATTGAATTTTTACGGGTACTACCTCCTAATACTTTGATCTTCATCAATTTCCTTCAATATTAATTTTATAAATAAAATTCAACCAATGGGTTGATAAAATAATTTAGTAGGAATCCAAGTCAAGCAAATTGCAATGTTATGCTAACATATAAACGATATTTTGGTTCAATTATCTAATTTCACACAAAAATATTTTTTTCCAATCTTAAAAGAACAAAAATTGTCTTAGCTTTATTCTTTATCATATATCCAAATTATAATAATTTTTTGATGTTAGCTAATATTAACCCAACTTCAACCTCCGCTTGGCAAAAACTGAATGATTATAAAAGTATCTGTTTAGAATCGACAATATATGAAAAATGTAAAATAGACCCTGAACGATTCCAAAAATATCACATTTCATGGAAGAATCTATTAGTTGATTTTTCTAAAAACAATATAGACGAGACAACTCTCGCACTGCTGGTACAATTAGCCGACGAATGTAAGCTCAAAGATGCCATTCAAGCCATGTTCGATGGCCAAAAAATTAACGAAACAGAAAAAAGGGCCGTACTCCACGTTGCCCTTAGATCCAAGGATCCGCACAAATTTCATTTTCAAAATAAACCCATATACCCAGAAATCAGCCATGTACTAAACCAAATGAAAACCTTTAGCTCTGCTATCATCGAAGGAACTGAAAAAGGCTGTACGCAACAGAACATCACAGATATAGTAAATATAGGAATCGGAGGCTCAGACCTGGGACCATTAATGGTAGTAGAAGGCCTCAAAGCCTACAAAAATAGACTCAACTGCCATTTCGTTTCGAATGTGGATGGAAGCCATATCTATGAAGTTTTAAGAACGCTCAATCCTGAAACCACTTTATTTTTGATAGCCTCTAAAACCTTTACTACTCAAGAAACCATGTGCAATGCACATACAGCAAGACAATGGTTTATGGATAAATTACCGTATGGAGACGTCTCAAAACACTTCGTGGCCATATCCACCAACATCGATGCGTGTAAAGCCTTTGGAATCGATGAAAACAAAATCTTTCAATTTTGGGATTGGGTCGGTGGACGCTTTTCATTGTGGTCTTCGATTGGTCTTTCTATCTGCTTGGCTATAGGTTATGAACACTTTAGAGCACTATTGGATGGTGCTGAAGCCATGGACTTGCATTTTGAAAGTTCTGAATTCGAAAAAAACATACCCGTTATCTTAGCCTTGATCGGAATATGGAATACCAACTTTTTGGGCGCTGAAAGCGAAGCGATACTCGCATACGACCAATATCTTCATCGGTTCGCTGCTTATTTTCAACAGGCAAATATGGAAAGCAATGGAAAATCGATTGATCGCAATGGACAAAAAGTAAATTATACGACAGGACCTATCATTTGGGGCGAACCAGGAACAAATGGGCAACACGCTTTTTACCAATTAATCCACCAAGGCACGAGGCTTATTCCTTGCGATTTCCTTGCTGGCGTAAAACCAGTTCATGAAGAAGTCAATCAACACCACAACATTTTATTGAGCAATTTTTTTGCACAAACAGAAGCCTTGATGAAAGGTAAATCAGCAGAGGAAGTCATCGCTGAATTTAAAAATAAAGGAGTGAGTGAGGATGATTATAAAAAGCTTGTTCCTTTTAAAGTATTTGAGGGCAACAAACCCACCAATTCCATCTTATACGATCGACTCAATCCATTCACATTGGGCACTTTAATAGCGATGTATGAGCACAAGATTTTTGTTCAAGGTGTCATTTGGAATATCTATTCTTTTGACCAATGGGGCGTCGAGCTAGGAAAACAATTGGCAAATAATATTTTGCCCGAATTGATTAATGACGAAACAATATCCTCACATGATCCTGCAACAAATGGGCTCATCAATGCATGGAAAACCTTGGCAAAGCAAGGATATTAATTGCGGAATATTTCAGAATTTATCAAAAATAATTCTTCTGCAACTGAAAAATCATCGATTGAACAGGCGATTTTTTCTGATTGCCACTCTCCCACTTTTGGATATATGGTGAGGTATTTCTTTTTATTGCCAACCTTAACGGGCATGGCCAAATCCGATACATCGGCCTTCCAGCGATATCGAACAGAGATATTATCCTTATCAATGGGTTCAATTTGATATTCTAAGGTAGGAATATTGGCGTTGAACAAATATTGCTCAAAAAACGCGCCAAAGTCTTTACCCGTATATTTATTCACATATCGAATAAAATCTTCAGTAGTCGTTATTTTCAGTTTTTGTTGAAGATAGAATCCCTTAAACATAGCCCACCATTTCGCATCATCATCGATGACATTTCTCAGCGTATGTAATATCCAAGATCCTTTAAAATAATTGTCTTGACCATCCTGATAATTCACGTCCTTCGGACCCACAATGGGCTCACTATTGAATATTTGAAATCTCTGGTTATTGATATATCTCAGCATTTCATCGTAAGAATAAGTACATTCGACATATACGCTTTCTAAATAAGTCGTGAATGATTCGTGCAACCACATTTCAGCGTGATCGCCACACGAAACAGAATTTCCAAAATATTCGTGCCCAGATTCGTGGATGATAATATAATCAAAATCTATGCCCTTGGGGTTGCGTCCTCCAAGATACCCTCGTTTATATTTATTTCCATAAGCAATCGCTGATTGATGCTCCATCCCGAGATAGGGCGTCTCAACCAACGCAAATCCGTCATTCCAAAATGGATATTTGTCCAAGTATTTTTCATAACATGCCAACATGCCTTTGACTTGTTCAAATTGCTTTTTGGCCTTTGAAAGATTCTCTGGAAGCACATAATAGTCCAACGCCAATTTTTCTCCATCGGCTGCTGTATATACATCGCTGAAATGTGCATATTTTCCAATATACATCGAAACATTGTAGGTATTGATCGGGTAGCTTACATTCCACGTGAACTTCGTATGGGTATCTCCGAAATTTGTTTCGCTGATGAGATTACCATTGCAAATCGCCTGATAACCATTAGGTACAGAAATGCTTATAGACATGGAATCTGGCTCATCACTGAGATGATCCTTACAAGGCCACCATATACTGGCACCATCGCCTTCGCAAGCCACTCCAACCCAATGATTACCCTTAGAATCCTTATCCCAAACGAATCCTCCATCCCACGGAGCATTTTGCGCTTCTCTAATCTTCCCAGACCAATAGACCCTAAAAAAGTGTTGGTGACCTTTTGATATCTTTGGAAATTGAACAAAAATTGCATCCCCAACTCGGGTGTACTTGAGCTCAATTTGGTTGTAATCAATCTTATAAATATTAAGCGTGCTGTCTAAGTCTATTTGAAGCCATTCGAAATCTTCCTTGGCGACAAAATTCACCTTTACAAACCCCATGATCGTCTTCTCATCCAGTTCTACCTTGATATTTAGGTCATAACTGATGACATCATAACACGTGCGCTCAGGCCTCAATGCCCCTCTTAAGCTATCTTTTAACGTAAATTTTTTGTTTTGAAAATATGGCTTTTGTCCAAAACCTATGGCATTAAATAAGATTAATGTCCATGCAAATAATAATAATCGCAACATTTAGTCTTCAGTTGATTGGGTGCAAAATTACCACTTTTTCTATCGATTATCGCACATTTCCAACGGGCATATTGGGATCGTAATTCCCCGCTATGGTAGGCGTTTGTGCACTCTGACTGTATTCTTTTACATTTTGATACACATAATCATAAAGCTCTTTGATGGTAACAATCTTATTCTTGTTGACATCAGCTGCTCCTTTTAAGCCCTTGATGACATAATGACTAAAAAGTCCTTGTCTCAATCCCTGAGATTCTAGCGACACCTCTTCTTGTTTACTAGATAGTAAAAAAGCGGTTCCTCCAGCACTTTCTCTTAGTGAGGTATAAAATAAATTCAAAGATTGGGAATAAGCCGACTTCATCGCCAACAAGCTTCCCGAAAAACACGCATCCGCCAAACAAACTTTTTGCTTGGCCTTAGAATTTCCTAAGATGGTCTTCAACTCGTCGTAAGTAAGTCGATTTTTGTACCCATCAGAGTCAATTGGCAAGAATGATCCATTGATACCGTGCCCAGAAAAATAAAGCATAACCACGTCGTTTTCATCCGCCTTGTAAAAAAGCTCTTCCATAGCCTTTACGATATTGTCTTTGACAGCACTTTCATCCACCAGTATTTTTATTTTATCATCCTCCAAAGCACCTCCTTCGGGGCTTTTCAAAAATGCATAATACTGAAATGCATCGTCATCCGCATATTTCAAGTGTGGAAACGTTTCGTATCGGGATACTCCAACTATGACTGCGTAGATATCTACATCATTTTTCTCCACCGGTTTCGTGGTATTGGTCTGCGTCACTGGATCTGCTGGTGGTGTACCTATTTTTCCATTTTTCCATACCCCACTCTGTACCTTTCCATTGGCATAAGTCATCTTACCGCTACCCTCTGGAGCATCATTGAGCCATCCACCAAAATATACATCGCCATTTGAATACTTGCAATATCCTTGCCCTTGTGGACGCCCTTCTTTAAATTCTCCGACATAAACCGACCCATCAGAATATGTCAACTTTCCTTTGCCACTATTGCAGGGGGTTATATTACAGTCTGGAATATTTGCCTTAGGGGGCGTAGAAGCCTCCGCCGTCTCATTTTTTCAATCATTTTATTATTAACCCACTGTCCTGTCTTTATTTTTCCATCTTTATAGTAGTAGGTTCCTTGTCCATTAAACTTGCCATCAACGAAGTTGCCCTCGTATCTTTCATTGTCCTGAAAGAGATAAACTCCCGCACCGTTGAATTTATTTTTTTGGAAATCTCCCGTATATTTTTCACCATTGCTAAAAGTCAATTCACCTTTGCCGTGCTTCCAGCCTTCTACCCATTGACCCACATACGTGATTCCATTTTGATAGTAAAATGCCCCTAAGCCATGCATCCTTTTATTCTTAAAATAGCCAATATATTTGGAACCATTAGCGAGGATCATCACCCCTTTGCCATTTACACAATTTCCGCTTACACATTCTTGGGCATTTGTAGAGACTAGCATACAAATTTGGAACGCGAACAAATACCATAATCTCCTCATAATCGACTTTTTTTAATTTGGTGACAAATATCTAATAATTATACCACTTATTATCCTAATATGATATTTAATCGTAATATATTTTGGGTGTGTCCCTTCCCTCGTCTTACAGACGAGATCGGGTCAGGTCGTTCGTGGGTTCCGTCTCTTCGAGACTCATGTCTCTCCTACTTCTTATTCGAGACATGACCACTACCACCCTTCACACGGATTCAAATTTTATACTTAGGATAATTCGCATTATAACTTTTTCTGAATCCAATTTATTTGATTTAATGCGTATATTTTAACAAATAAAAAAAAATGCCTTGGCACTAGGCCAAGGCATAAAATATTAATTTAATTCAAAATTTATATTACAAAGCGTAAGATAAACCGAAGAACAAGAAGCTTTGCAAATCATTGCCCAAGCCTTGAGTTTCTTGCTTATTCCATCTTAAGGTATAATCCACACCAAGACCTAAGCCTTTGTATAGGTTCAAATTCAAACCATTTGCCCAAGTTACGTTAGAAAGATCTTGTAGATTTTTGTACGATAAAAATGCTGACAAATTACTTTTGAATTTAACTCCTTTGAATATTTCCTTATTGTAATCTGCTACGATTTTACATCCAAGAGAAGACGTGAATTTAGTTTCATTCTTTGAGAAGATATAATTGTAATTCAATGGATGAAATACCACGATCAACTCAGGTATAGGTGTCCATGTACCTCCAATACCCAAATCCAAATATGCTGGATTGAAAGCATTTTTGATGACAGCTGTTCTGAATTCTGCCAAGGCAGATGCAGCCAATTTTGGTGTTATTCTATATCCATAAAGAGAGGACAAGGTAAGTACATCCACCGTTGAGACATAATCGCTCTTGTTTTCAGACTTTGCGGTATCAGCTTGAAGCTTTTGCCATCCTAAAGATAGGGTACCGCTATTTCTCCAAAAATACTTGTCTTGGATCAGGTGAGCAAATGCAGATCCATTAAAGTTGATATTGTTGGTAGTTGAGTAAGGAAGTGGATTCTGTCTCCAGTTGGTCAATTTGGTCAAATTAAAACCAACCAATCCCGCATAACCCTTTCTCCAACCCGGTAGAGCATCCAATTTTGCTTGTACACCAGCTAACTCGCCAGTTAGACCAGTTACTTGCTTGGCTAATTCAGCCTTCCTTGCTTCCAAGCTTGCCTTATCATCTTGAGCAAACAATACTGAACACGAAAACCCAGCAATTAATAAAGAAAAAAGAAAATTTAATTTCATAAATAAATGTTTTAGTGAATAATTAATCTATGTATTTGTCAAATGTTTTTTTTCTAGAATGAATTTCAAATTTGGCTCCTATCAGTTTGCTAAGAGGAATATATACGATAGAATCTGATGGCTGAGTACGAAGTGTAAGCGATGATTTATCCAGAACTATGACGATCCCTCTGATGCCATCGATGGTTACATCATCACCTATTTCTAACTTGTCTTTCAAATAAAATGACGCCAAATAGTTGCCCAAGGTATCTTTGGATGCTAGTCCATAACCTATCGAAAAGGCCAGCACCGTACCCCCTAAAAACAAAATGATGCTATTAGAAAAGAATGTTGTGTCGATCTTCGCTTGCGTCATAGCACTTAAAACGAACATAATCATCACAAGATAAAACACGAAGTTTGAAATAAATCCAGCCGAAGGAATACCGAAGGACTTTGCGTTGGTATAAACAGTCTTTTTGAGTAAATCGGCGAGAAATACGCCAATGAGCAATAAAATGATTGCAGATATAAGTACTGGAATATAGTTAATCAAATCGGTCAGCAGATCAGATATGGCCTTAACCTGTAGCTTATCGGCTGCTACGATCAATGTTATGATCACCACAAAATAATATACCGTCTTTGATGTTAAGGTAGAAAATTTTAATCTGAATTTTGTACTGGCAATAAAATCTACTTCATTGATCTTGTCAGCAAATTTGTCAACTCCTATTTTTGAAAGAAAAAGAAAAATAAATTTTCGCAATAAATTAGCAACAAAAAGTCCGATGACCAAGATGATGAATGCGGCCACCATATTGGGAAAAAAGGTTACAAAATCATCTTTTAATTTGTATAAAATATCAGATACCATACTAATTTTTTGCTACGTTTTTGGGGTGGGTAATACTGGTTATAGTTGATTCGGGTATTTCTCAGATTTTTTTTTATTATTAATTTTTTCTTCTGCTTTTGACATATCTCCGCCACTAACTCCCACAAATATAGAAATTATCTTAGGTAAATAGGTATCAACTATATCGCCCATAAAGCTAAATAGGTTGATATTCTTTTCTACATTGTGTTTTACTTGCCGTGGCAACTCGCCGTTTTTAGCGATTTCATAATCGGCTAAGTCTTTAAAATTTTTAAACTCCATATAAACTATTAGTTTTCTCCTTGGATAAAAAATTAACCATGCTCCATTTACTCATTTTAATCATCAAAAGTAGCCGTATAGAATTTTTTTAATTTATCCTTGGCCCTTTTCAATCTCATCTTGATGGCACTTTCCGTTATCTGCATGATTGAAGAAATTTCTTTGATCATCATGTCATCTTGATACTTCATGAGCAATAGCGCTCTTTCTGTCTCATCTAGCTTATCTATCAAGATTTTCAATCTGTCAAACATAATTTCCGTCAAAAATACATCGTCTTCGTCTTCAGGGATATTTTCATTAAAAGCTGACTCATCTTTAAATAAGAGTTGCTCCTTCTTTGTCTTTCTTAGGATATCTATACAGTAATTATATGTAATAGAATATACCCATGTTGAAAACTTGGAGTTCCCTCCAAATTTGGATAAATTGGTAACTAACTTGATTATTATTTCTTGAGACGCATCAACGGCCTTCGTCTCATCCTTAAGTATGGATATACATTTTGCAAATATTTTATTAGAATAACGATCATATAAAATATTAAAGTACACCCTCTTTTGGGAATCAAGATAACGCACGATTACCTCTTCATCGCTTAATTGCTTCAGTCTATTTGGGGTCTCTAACATTAATTATACTAAGACAATGTCTTTTGTTTTTCGATGCACTTTTACAAACGAAATACGATAGACATATCATATTATACAAATTTTTTGACGTAAAAAAAAAGAAAGGTTACATCCCTTTTCTATTTTCTAGTTTAAACCCTATGTAAGATGCGTTCCAATCTCTGCCAAATGGCATTTTTGCTATATCCAGAACGAATTCAAATACTGTTTTGACACATGATTTCTTGCTTAATTTTGCACTAAGTATTTTTATTGTCACAAATGTAGGTCACATTTTTTTATCTGCGTTAATAAACATTGAGAAATTAGCAAATTTAAATGCTCTTATGTGTGTATGACTTCTTACAAATGATACCGATTTATAAGCTAAAAAAGGTTTAAAAAGTGGCTTCTAACCAAATTTTAATCATCCTTTTTTTACAAGTTATTCCTTTATTCCGCCAATTCTCGACGAAGATAATGAGCCGTGATACTATCTTCAGATTTCAAAAATGCTTTCGCATCCCCTTGATATACGATGGAGCCGCCTTTATTTCCTCCTTCCAGTCCAAGATCCACGATATAATCCGCAACTTTTATTACGTCCAAATTATGCTCAATCACGATGACCGTATTGCCCTTGTCCACTAGTTTCTGTAGCACTTCCAATAGCTTTTTTATATCTCCAAAATGTAGTCCCGTGGTAGGTTCATCCAAGATATATAATGTCTTACCCGTATCCTTTTTGGATAATTCTTCAGATAGTTTTACTCGCTGCGCTTCACCACCTGAAAGGGTCGTAGCCTGTTGGCCTAAATTTATATAGCCGAGACCAACATCTTGCAGCGTTTTTAGCTTTCGATAGATATTTGGAATATTTTCAAAAAATACCACCGCCTCATCCACACTCATATCCAAGATATCGGAGATATTTTTTTGCTTATAAAGTATTTCAAGCGTCTCACGATTGTATCTTTTGCCGAAACAAGTCTCGCACTCGACATATACATCGGGCAAAAAATTCATTTGGATGACCTTTTGTCCACCACCTTCACAACCATCACATCGCCCCCCTTTGACATTGAACGAGAATCTTCCAGGCTTGTATCCTCTGATCTTGGCTTCTGGTACATCTGAAAGTAATTTTCTTATATCTGAAAACACGTCTATATAGGTTACTGGATTGCTCCGAGGTGTCCTGCCTATCGGTGACTGATCTATTTCGATCACTTTGTCTATGTACTCGAGTCCTTCTAGTTTTTTATAAGCAAGTGGCGCTTGATGGCTATGGTGCAATTTTTGTCGAAGTATAGGATAGAGCGTTTCATTGATCAACGTTGATTTACCGCTGCCCGAGACACCCGTGACACATACAAATGTCCCCAATGGAATCGTCAAATCTACATCCTTCAGCGTATTACCTGAAGCACCCTTGAGGACCAATAACTGACCATTTCCCTTTCTGGTTTTCAACGGAATCTCGATATTAGATCTTCGAGCAAGATAATCGGCCGTTTGCGAATTTTGTAGGTTTAAAAAATCAATGGGTCGGCCTTGGGCGATGAGCTCACCGCCATTTTTGCCTGCTCCAGGGCCTAAATCTATAATATAATCCGCGGCCAACATGATGTCTTTGTCGTGCTCTACCACGATAACAGAATTGCCGATCTCGTTTAGTTTTCTTAGCGCATGGATGAGTCTTTGATTGTCTCTTTGATGCAGTCCTATACTGGGTTCGTCCATGATATAGGTTATACCTGAAAGCTGGCTGCCTATTTGATTGGCGAGACGGGTTCGTTGCGACTCTCCTCCCGAAAGCGTCCTAGCTGGACGATCAAGGGTCAAATAATCCAGACCCACCTCTAATAAAAAGGACAATCGAAGCCTTATTTCCTTCAATATTTCTTGGCCTATCGTCTTTTGCTTTTCGGATAGTTTCATCGGCAGCAATTCGAACCAATCAAATAACTCCTTAAGATCCAATTGGCCCAATTCAGAAATATTCTTATTTCCGATCTTAAAGTGCAAGGATTCTTTTTTTAATCTTTGACCATGACATTCTGGACATTGATTGATGGACATAAAAGATTCAGCCCACTTCTTGATGCGTTCACTATCTGATTCTATATACCATTTGGTCAGCATATTGTTCAGACCGTGCCTAGTAATATTGGCCAGCTCATCTGCGAACAAAGGCCTATTTTTATCTCCAGAATGCCCACCTTTCAGTATCAAATCCAACGCTTCTGTGGGTATATCCTTAACTGGAGTAGCAAATGTAAAACCAAACTTATTAGATATAATCCTAAGCTCAGTAAAAAGCGAGTTTTCTCTAACTTCACCAAAAGGAACAATTCCGATTTCATTGATAGATTTTG
Organism: Saprospiraceae bacterium; assembly: GCA_016720635.1. GTDB lineage: Bacteria > Bacteroidota > Bacteroidia > Chitinophagales > Saprospiraceae > JADKKF01. The sequence continues at coordinate 384,197 of JADKKF010000002.1, read as the reverse complement.
TATCATCTGGGATGATTTTATGCATATCTATGCTGGTTACCAATCCTAGTCCTTTGCAGGTAGGACAATATCCATACGGCGAATTAAAAGAAAATGAATTTGGCGACGGCTCTTGATACGAGATATTATCCTCCTCTTCCATCAGGTGTTTGCTATAGGCCTTTGTTGTAGCCTCTTCCATTTTTTGGATATACAATAGTCCTTCACCCAGCTTTAAGGCAGCTTGTAAAGAAGATGTGATCCGTTCTGTTTTGTCCATTTGGACCTTTATTCTATCGATGACTATCTCTATATCGTGTACCTTAAAACGATCCACTTGCATCCCAGACCTAAGTTCTTGGATCTCTCCGTCTATGCGCATTTTAGTAAATCCTTGCTTTCTTACGTGCTCAAATAGTTCTTTGTAGTGACCCTTTCGTCCCTTGACTACTGGAGCTAATATGATGATGGACTCTTCTTTAAAATCTTCCAGCACCTTGGAGATGATTTCTTGCTCTGTTAGCTTTTCCATCTTATTTCCTGAAATATATGAATAAGCCTCTCCTATCCTTGCATAGAGCAATCTAAGGAAATCATAAATCTCCGTGATCGTCCCAACGGTACTTCGTGGGTTCCATCCCGTGGTCTTTTGTTCGATAGAAATGACTGGGCTTAATCCATCAATTTTCTCCACATTTGGCCTTTCTATTTTACCGATGAATTGCCTAGCATAGGCTGAGAATGTCTCCATATATCGCCGTTGACCTTCAGCGAATAAAGTATCGAATGCGAGGGAGGATTTTCCGCTTCCACTCATTCCAGTGATTACAACGAGCTTGTTCCTTGGTATTTTTAATTGGATATTTTTGAGATTGTGCTCTTTAGCGCCATAAATATTGATGGAATCTTCAAATAAAATATCTTCTTCCTGGCGGGAGGTCATAATTTTGTTCAAATTAATATTAACTGCAAAGATCGCTTTAAATCCGCTATTATGTACCAAAATAACCTAGAAATTTGACCACTTATCCACCAATAGACTGTATTACAAGTATTTTTATATTATATTTATTTGTAATTTGTAAAATATTGTCCATATTTGCGTTATATTTTAATACTTTTGATTATTGTTTTAAAATACAAAGATAAAAATGGCCAAATCAATTAGTAAAAAGCCCATTCCTAAGGCTGTACCCAATATCGAAAATACCTCGACCATGAGTGGGGTTTTCCAATATTTGTTGCAAAAAGAAACCATTGGTTGGGTTATTTTTGCCATAGCTGTATTGGTCTATCTTAACACCATTGGACATGAATATACCCAAGACGACGCCATCGTTATCACGGACAATATGTTTACAACCAAGGGGCTTTCGGGTATTTCAGGCATATTATCAAACGATACTTTCTTTGGTTTTTTCAAAGAAGCTGGAAAGCAAAATTTGGTATCCGGGGGTCGATACCGTCCTTTCACTTTGATATTATTTGCCATAGAATACCAGATTTTTGGAAAAAATCCATTCATCGGACACCTTTTCAATATACTATATTTCGCGTTGAGCTGCTTTTTGATTTATCATTTATTGTGGCGTGTTTTATCTCAAAAGCTTGATGTCAACATGGTTGCCATCGTTTCTTTTGTTGCGGCTTTAATTTTTGCCATACATCCGATCCATACGGAAGTAGTTGCCAATATCAAGGGGCGCGATGAAATCATGGCTTTATTGTTGAGCTTAACAGCCATTTGGTGTTTGTTAAACTATTATGACAATTCAAAAATATTGTGGCTTATCCTTGGTGGCGTTTCTTATTTTTTTGCCTTGATGAGCAAAGAAAATGCCATAACTTTTTTAGCCATTTTTCCATTAATACTTTACTTTTTTTATGATAAATCCATATCTCAAGGCATTGTAAAATCCAGCGTGATGTGGGTTTGCGCCGCAGTGTTTCTAGTGATAAGATTTAGGATATTGGGTGCATCCTTAGCAGCTCCCTCTGGCACCGAGTTGATGAATAATCCATTTATTAAAATCGTAAATGGCCAATACATGCCTTTCACAACAGGAGAGAAATTTGCCACAATCCTTTATACATGGGGGTTATACTTAAAACTATTGATTTTCCCGCACCCATTGACGCACGATTATTATCCTCGCCATGTCGATATGATGACTTTCGGAAATCCAAAAGTGTTGATAAGCATCTTGATTTATTTAGGGCTTATTTTTGTTGCATATCGATCATTTTTGGACAAAAAGCCAATGGGATTTGCCATTTTATTTTTCTTATTGACTTTTTCTATTGTGTCAAATCTTTTGTTCCCAATAGGAACCAATATGTCTGAACGCTTCATGTATATGCCATCAGTTGGTTTTGCTTTAGGCATTGGATTACTTTTTTCTTATTTATGGAAAAGAAAATTAAACCCGTCATTGATTCTTGGACTTTTGATGATCATCTTCTTAGGGTTTTCCTATAAGACCATCAGCAGGAATACCGTTTGGGTAAGCAACAGCTCACTTTTCCTTACCGATGTTAAAACTTCCGTGAACAGCGCGAAACTACAAAACGCGGCTGGAGGTACACTTTGGGACTTGTCGGTTCTCGAAAAAGACAGCGTAAAAAGAAAAGAAATGTGGGCTGAAGCCAAGATTCACTTGAACAAAGCCTTAGAGATACACCCCAATTATAAGGAAGCACATCTTTTGATGGGTAACGTTTTGTACGCTGAAAATAACTTTAAAATGGCATTGGCACATTATGATGGGGCATTAAAAATAGATGCCAATTATAAGGATGCCATACGCAATAAAGGTTTTGTTTATAGAGATTATGCCAGATATTTGGGAGAAAAAGAGGGCAACTTGGCTGGTAGTCTTCAGATGTTGTTGGAGGCTCAAAAGATCATTCCCGATGACTTCGAGGTAAATCGGCTTTTTGGTATCGCCTATGGTATGCAAGGAAATACAGTCGAAGCGATACGTTATTTTGAAAAAGCTACTAAAATTGAGCCTAAAAATGCCACAGCGTTTTTAAATTTACAAATAGCTTATAAACAGGCTGGTCGTATTCAAGAAGCAAATGAAGCGCTTCAAAAAGCGTTTCAGCTTGATCCGACACTTAAACCCAAATAATTTTTAGTAATTTGAAAAAAAACTATGGGTCTCAAACTACAATATAAAATTTTAACATATTTCATTGGATTGATGATCATCTGTTCTACCTATCCAGATGCGTCTATTCGATCAACTGCATTATTGAGGCCAACTGCAAAATTTGAGGGGGAACCTTGGGTTGACAGCATTTTTCAAAGATTAACTTTAGATCAGAAAATTGGGCAGCTTTTTATGATAAGAGCCCATTCTGACCTCGGTGAGGACCATGTGAACGAAGTCATTCGCCAAATCAAAAATTATCAAGTCGGGGGATTGTGCTTTTTCCAAGGAACTCCGCAAAAACAAATCGAACTAACAAATCGATACCAAGCTATTAATCCAAGTTTACCGCTTATGATCGCCATGGATGCCGAATGGGGTCCAGGTATGAGATTAAAAACCGATGTACTCCAGTTGCCAAAACAGCTGACACTTGGAGCAATTCAGGATAACACCCTCATGTATGAATACGGTTCGACGGTTGCTAGACACCTCAAAAGACTCGGGGTACATATTAATTTCGCACCAGATGTCGATATAAATAACAATCCCAACAACCCTGTGATCAATGATCGATCATTTGGCGAAGACAAATACAATGTAGCTACAAAGTCTTTCATGTATATGAGTGGACTTCAAGAAAATGGTATCATGGCTTGTGCAAAGCACTTTCCAGGACATGGAGATACAGATGTGGACTCCCACCTAGATTTACCGACGATCAATCACAGCTTAAATCGCCTAAATGATATCGAGCTTTTTCCATTCAAATTACTAATCCAAAATGGTCTTCAAAGTTGTATGAGCGGGCATTTGAATGTACCGTCTTTGGATGCAAGTCCCAATATGCCGATAAGTCTTTCAAGACCCGTTATTACCGATTTATTGCGGAATGAACTGGGTTTTGATGGCATAATTTTTACGGATGCCATGGAGATGAAAGGAGTTTTAAAATATAATCCTCCAGGCATAGCAGAGTTAAAGGCCTTACAGGCAGGAAATGACATTGTATTATTACCCACAGATATCAAAAAAGCCTTCGAGACCATCAAAAAAGCCATTTCGATGGGTGAATTGAACCTGGAACAATTAAATACAAGCGTCAAAAGGGTTTTAAAGGCTAAATATAAAATGGGTCTAAACAATCCACCTTCGCTGTTGGATAATACTAATTTAGACAAAGACCTTAGAGATCATAAAGCACAAGCATTTAAAGAAAAACTTTATCAAAAAGCTGTCACCCTCGTAAAAGACAATCAAGTTTTAATCCCCTTGATTGGAAAAAAGAATACAAAAGTCGCCGTACTGGGTATTGGAGCCAATGACCCAACTGAAATTTCCTCCATGCTAGAGTTGCACTTTCCAGTTGACAAAATTCAAATCTCAAAAGAATGTTTTGAATTGGAAAAAACAAGAATCAAGGACCGAATCGAAAAGGCTGACATCGTTATCATAGAGCTCCACGGTATGTCTAGAAGCGCTTCCAAGGACTTTGGTATATCGAATAGTGCCTTGCAATATATAAACCAAATTCAAGCCACCAAGCAGGTCATCTTGACCATTTTTGGAAATCCATACTCCTTGAAATTCTTTCAGAACATTCAAACCATTCTTCTCGCTTACGAAGACGATCCAAATGCACACAAAGCTATAGGACAGGCAATTTTAGGATTAAAGCCTATTTCAGGCCGACTTCCAGTTTCAGTCAATGGATTTGAACTGTACAGCGGTATTCATCTCATCCCACAAAATAGACTTGGTTACGACCATCCTTTGAATAAGTCCATGGATGCCCATTTATTGAAAAAAGTAGATGAATTGGCCAAAGATATCATACAAAATCACGCTGCACCAGGTTGTCAAATCCTTATTGCCAAAGATGGCGACATCATCTATGATAAAACATTCGGGTATTATACTTACGATAATATCAAGCCTGTAACCAAAAAGTCTATTTACGATATAGCCTCGATGACTAAGATTCTTAGTACGACTTTGGCCATGATGAAATTGCAAGAAGATGGGTCCATTTCGATAGATAAACCTCTAAGCGATTACCTAACCGAACTTAAGGGTACCAACAAAGAATTCATGACCATCAAAGATATCATGGCACATATAGCAGGGCTTCAAGCATGGATTCCTTTTTATAAAAATACCTTGCAGAATAATCTTGGAATAAAAAAATACAGCGATAGCCTTTATCGAAAAGTAAAAAGCGATAGCTTCAACATAGAGGTTACTGAGTCTTTGTTCATCAACTCCGAGTATAAGCGTGAGGTGATGAGACAGATTATAAACTCCGAGGTCAATCCTAGTAAAAGATATCGATACAGCGATTTGGGATTTTACCTGTTGGCTGAATTGGTGGAGAGATTGAGAGGTGTGACCTTGGACAAATTCGTCAAAACCGAATTTTATGATAAACTGGGTTTAATATCGACTTTGTACAGACCTTTAACCATTTATGATAAAAATGAAATAGTACCTTCTGAACAAGATGATTATTTCAGATTTCAAAAAATTCAAGGCACCGTCCACGACATGGGTGCAGCCATCATAGGTGGAGTCAGTGGTCACGCAGGTCTATTCTCCAATGCCTACGAAGTAGCTGTAATCGGCCAGATGTTGCTCCAAAACGGCAACTACGGTGGGATACAATTGCTCAAGCCTGAAACCGTAGCCTTATTCACCCATAGGCACCCCGACGATACCCGACGGGCGATTGGATTCGACATGTCACAACAGGATGGCTCCAAAAAATTTAATATGTCCAGAAATGCCTCGGCTGAAACCTTCGGCCATACGGGCTTTACGGGAACCTGTATTTGGATCGATCCCAAATACCAACTGGTTTATGTATTTTTATCGAATCGAACCTATCCCTCTATGGAAAACAACCTAATGAACAACAAAGACTATCGAGACCGCATCCAAAGCGCCATATACGATGCAATAATATCACATTGAAGAAAAAAAAATTTCATTTTTTAAAAAGATATCCTATCTTTAATGTAATAATCAAATTTCTTTAATCTTTTAATCTACAAATATGACAAAACTATTGGCTTCCGTTTATTTTATCCTATTCTTATTCATAGGACAATCTGTTGCTTCTAACGTACTATCGTACTCCCATCCAGGCGCGAATAATACCATCATCGATGAGGGTAAAGTCTTTTTACGCGTAGAACAAATGCCCGAATTTGGCGAGGATGGAAACACTACTGATAATGTGCTGAAATTTATACAAAAAAACTTGTATTACCCACGAGAAGCATTCGACAATAAAATTGAAGGAACTGTACCTGTCAAATTCGTAGTTGAAAAAGATGGCAGTATTGGTGAAGTATTTGCATTAAATGACCCGGGTTATGGCTTGGTGGATGAGGCAATATTGGTTATCAAAAAAATGCCAAAGTGGAAGCCTGGCAAACAACAAGGCAACCTTGTAAGGGTTTGGTTTACTGTTCCCATTAGATTTCAATTGAAGCAATAATGACACCAACGTAATTTATTTTATAAAAATGAAATATATTACAAATACAAAATTCTCTTTCCTATTTTGGAGTTGTCTAATATTTTTACCTACGATATCATTGGGGCAAGTTAAGGATAAAAAAGACGATAAAAACTTTCCTCTCGTAGAACAAATGCCTGAATTTGGCGAAGGAGGTAACACTTACAAAAATGTTATGAAATACATTAAGGAAAATTTAAAATATCCGCAAGAGGCTTTTGACAAAAAAATCGAAGGAACCGTACCCGTCAAATTCGTAGTTGAAAATGATGGCAGTATAGGCCAAGTCCTTGTATTAGAAGATCCAGGGTATGGGATGGCTGAGGAGGCAATTATACTTATGAAGGGCATGCCCCTGTGGAAACCTGGCAGGCAAAAAGGCCAACCAATAAGAGTGTGGCTTTCTGTTCCAATTGTATTTAAACTCAAAAAGATTGATAATTAACCTAAAATTCACTCACTTCCATAGATGCGTAAGGGGGCTGAAAGGCAGCTATAAGCCGATCTGCAAGGCTGAAAGACAATGATTCGATTTTGGCAATGATATGTTACCAGTAATTTTATGACGCACCAACAGCAAGTAGACAAACCACAACAAAGAAGTAACCTAAGAAAGTTTTTAGGCAAAGAATTCTTTATTGTAAAACGACAAATTAACTGGCTATTTGGCAGCAACAATTTTGCAAAAGTTAACTCTAACATTAAATACGACAACTCTTTAATTAAGCATAAATCATTTTTGCTCCGACCACTAAGAGATGTTGAAATGTATTTACAACATAACAAAGTAACAAACCTGAAAATCGCAATAAGACATTTGGACAAAGTTGTAATTAAACCAGGAGAAACATTTTCAATATGGCGACTTGTTGGCAGACCAACAAAATCAAAAGGCTATCTTGACGGTATGACATTGTACAATGGTAAAATCTCAAAAGACACAGGTGGTGGACTTTGCCAATTGGGAAACTTACTTTATTGGATGGCTTTACATACACCTTTGACAATTAAAGAACGATGGCGACACAGCTATGACGTGTTTCCCGACATTAATAGAACAATTCCTTTTGCTTGTGGTGCGACCCTTGCATATAATTATATCGACCTTCAATTAGAAAATAATACCGACAAATATTTTCAAATTAGTTTGTGGCTTGACAACGAAAATTTGAATGGAGAAATTACTTGCAACATCGACCTAAAAACAAAATACGAAATTTACGAAACAGACCATATGTTTAAGCAACAATGGTGGGGCGGTTACACAAGACACAATAGAATTTGGAAAAAAATCACTACACTTGATGACAACACTACATCAGAAGAACTTGTGACAGAAAACAATGCAATAATGATGTATTATCCACTGCTTGACAAATGAGAAAAACTACTGGTAACAGGGGTAACTGTTGCACAACTTCACCATAATCCATTAAAATCCGAAAAACCTCAAAAACAGACCTCATTACAGCCCATTAGGCGAGGGTTAGTTTTTCAGTCGAGTTTGTAAATGATATGTTAGTAGCAATACCAAAAAAATCGTAACCAAATTTACCATATTGGGAAATATTTGTGCTATATTTGCAATCAAAAACTGTGAGAGTAATTGCCAAAAGTACATTACGTGTATTCTGGATTAAACATAAGGATTCAGAGGAACAATTAAAGGCATGGTTTAATGAAGCTGAGAAATCGACTTGGATTTCACCAAATTCAATAAAATTTGATTATCCTTCAGCGAGCATCTTACCTGATAACAGAGTTGTCTTTAACATAAAAGGTAATACTTACAGATTGATTGTTAAAATAAACTATAAGGTCGGACTCGTTTGGATTAGATTTATAGGCACTCATAGTGATTACGATAAGATAAACGCTGAAACTATTTAGATTATGGAACATAAAGTTATAAAGACCGAGGAGGAGTATAAAAATGCTCTTAAAAGATTAGAATTGATTTTTGATTCAGAACTTGGGACTAAAAAAGGGGATGAATTAGAGCTATTATCTTTATTGATTGATAATTACGAAAAGATTAACTATCCGATTGATTTGCCTGACCCAGTTGAAGCTATAAAATTTAGAATGGAACAAATGGATTACAAGGCTAAAGATTTAGCAAATGTTATTGGATTTAGGAGCCGAGTGACTGAAATACTTAATAAAAAGAGAAAGCTTTCACTACCAATGATTCGTAGGATTAATAAGCAGATGCATATCCCAACTGATGTATTAATACAAGAATATTAAAAGCACAGGCACTAACAGCACCTATACCAAATGCGGGTTTTAGAGGTTTTGAAAGTTAAGTTCCCGCATACAAGTTTTATTGCGTGTGATACGGACTTAATCGCGCAATCCCGCACTTGGCATAGCTGCGGACCTTACCGTCGGCTCCCCCAAATTTCGTACCAAATTAAACTTGTAAAGGCATATTTTGAACAAAATAATTTAATATGATCGATAGGTTAGATTTTGAAGGTATTATTGGATCTGTACACTTTTCTTCTTCTGATGAAACTTTTTTTGGAAAACTTGAAGGGGTAAATGATTTAGTAACTTTTGAAGGTTCTTCTGTTAAAGAATTAAAGAGGTCATTCATTGAAGCGGTTAAAGATTATAAAGAACTGTGCGAACAAACTGGGAAGAATTTTAGTAAAACTTTCAAAGGGTCATTCAATGTTAGAATTGATCCAAAGCTGCATGAACTCGCATATATTAAAGCCACCAAAGACGGCATAAGTTTAAACCAATTAGTTCAAGTGGCTTTGAAAAATCAGCTAGTAAAATAAAAGCCCTTTACTAGAACTATACCTTTCTCCCAAAAAAAGTATTAACTTTAGTCGCTCTCAAATCTTTTTTCATTAAAATATCAACTTTATGTTCAAAATAACATTTTTCCTATTGCTCACAAGTTGCTTTTTGGTACAACATTTAGGTGCATCCAATATTGCATTTAAGCACACGTCTTTGGACACAATAATCACTGAAACTGATTCCATTTATGAAATGGAAGATTTGGACATTAAGCCCCAATACGGAGAAGGCTCCAACACTACACTAAATTTTTTGCGGCATATTCAAAAAACCGTTGAATACCCCACTCTTGCGCGTGAAAATTCTATCCAAGGCGGCGTAAAATTAAAATTCGTCATAGAAAAGGATGGTTCCATTGGAGAGATCGTCGTGTTAGAAACGTCTCATAAATGCTTCACCGAAGCTGCAATAAAATCTCTTAACTTGAGTAATAAATTCAAACCTGGGATGATAAACGGTGAACCCGTTAGATCGTGGTTCTCATTTCCCACCTATTTTAAACTGGCGAATTAGTTTCCCAACGATTCCCACTTTTCAAATGAAACCTCTCCTCGCTTTAGTTCATAAACTAAAACATTAGTCTTACCTTTGTATAAAAAATAGATCCAATGGCAAAGAAAGCTATAAAAGAAAAAAAAGTCGCTCAGAAAGAATATCATTTTAATACGCAAGTGATACATGCAGGCATCGAGCCAGATCCAAGTACTGGAGCCATCATGACACCTATATTTCAGACTTCCACCTATGTGCAGGACAGCCCTGGCACGCACAAGGGTTTTGAATACGCCCGAACTCAAAATCCCACCAGAAAGGTCCTAGAACAAAATCTGGCCGCATTAGAAGGAGGCGTAGATGCGGTATGCTTTGGCAGTGGTCTGGCAGCTACGGATGCGGTGATGAAATTGCTCCACCCTGGTGATGAAGTCATCGCTACCAATGACCTCTACGGCGGTACTTACCGCCTTATGACCAAGGTTTATGAAAGGTTCGGCATCAAGTTCCATTTCATCGACCTTTCGGAAGCCAAAAATCTCGAAAAACACATCAACCCCAATACAAAACTGGTTTGGATCGAAACCCCAACCAATCCGATGCTCTCCGTCGTCGATATCCAACAGATCGTTAAAATATCCGAAAAACACGGCATCATGACCTGCGTGGACAATACTTTCGCATCTCCTTATCTTCAGCAGCCTCTAAAACTTGGTGCTGACTTGGTCGTGCATAGCGCTACAAAATACCTCGGTGGACACTCAGATGTGATAGCTGGTTGCGTCATAGCCTCAACCAAGGAACTAGCCGATCAACTGCATTTTATTCAAAACGCCACCGGTGCAGTTCCAGGCCCACAGGATTGTTTTCTCGTATTGAGAGGGATCAAGACGCTCCACGTTAGAGTTCATAGAGCATGTAAAAATGCCAAAAAAATAGCCAAATTCCTCAAAAAACACCCCAAAGTGTCCAAAGTATTTTGGCCAGGATTCAAGGACCATCCCAATCACGATGTCGCTGCCAAGCAGATGAAACTCTTCGGTGCGATGGTGTCCTTCGATCTAAAAAACGATTCTTATGAAAATGCGGAAAAATTACTGAGCGGAACCAAACTATTTAGCTTGGCGGAATCCCTCGGCGGCGTTGAGTCCCTTATCGGTCACCCTGCCAGCATGACCCACGCATCCATCCCCAAAGAGGAAAGGATGAAAGTTGGTTTGACGGATTCTCTAATTCGCTTGAGCATCGGCATCGAGTCGCAAGACGACCTCATCGGCGATCTAAATGACGCTTTGGCGCTGGTGGATTAATCCAAATGCCCTCGATTTTCCTAGAGAGAATTGAGTCTGTCTAATGTTTTTTATTTTTATGGCGATTGCCACTTCGCGGCACCGGGCTGCTTCGGGGTATCCGTCTCGCCCTCATTCGGTCGAGACCAGCCTATGGCTGCCCTCCGCATCCCTATCGCTTGGCTGGGTTGTATTAAACTTAACTGTTTACCTGATTTTGGTTTACCAGCTGATTCTCATCAGCCAATCTGAAATGACGGGTGCCACCGAATGAATGTGAAAGTTCTCATCGTGTATTTTGAAGACATTGGGATGGGTATCCGTACAGATGATATTGGCGAAAAGCCCTGAATTTTTGAGATTTTCGAAAGATCCTGGGGTAAATATCCCATGCGTGGCTATGACTGAAATCTCTTCCGCACCCGCCGCTTTATAGGACTTTGCCGCCTTGATCAGTGAGCCTCCTGTCCGTATCATATCGTCATAGATGATGACCTTACAGCCTTCCACATCTGCATTTATTCCAGTTATTTGGGTGTTTTCTCCAGACAATCTCTTTTTATAGACAAAAGCTGCCTTTACTTCCATATCATTGGCTAGGGATTCGACCCATTTGGCCCGTCCCGAGTCCGTACTCGCCAGTATAAAATCCCTCCCATAAAGCTGTGTAGCCGCTTGGATGATGACCGATTTGCAATATAGGTGCACAGGCCGCCAATTCGTTGTAAAGTAATAGGGCAAACCCTCGGTGTGCAAGTCAAGCATGGCTATACGGTTGGTCAATCCGCCACTGGGTATCGCCGACAAGAGCAATGCCCGATTTTTTGCCATCACGACATCACCTGCATTTGCCGCTCTCTCCATGGTGCTATACCCGAAAAATGGAATCACAATCGTAAGTGAATCGACGCCATATTGGATCAACCCACAAGCCTTGTCGAATAGCTCTAAGGTTTCTTTGTCGTCGATCGTACCACCAACTAAGACCGCCTTCTTTCCTTCGACATCCGTAAGCAATTTGTGGTAATATTCTCCATCTGGAAAGGTACTGCTTGAAAATAAGCCTTCTTTAAAACCCGTAGATTGTAGCAATTTGTCACCCAAGTACTTATACCTTTGGGTAGTGAATATAAAAACATCAGCTAATGCCATCGCAAATTTATTTGATAACGGTTGATTTTACCGTAAGATAGACTCTTTGGCCGATTTGATCGGTAGGGCAATGTATTTTTTTTCAAAATAATTGACAATCTCGTTGAGAAGCTCTCTTGAATCCCCGTCTAAAGCATCGATACGCTTCTTGTACACCACATTCAATGCCTTTTCCTTGATTTCCTTTACCTGCACTGGAAATTGCTGAAATGACCGCTCTATAAGCCTTTGGTGATAGATATTTTTAAAATCCTCAACGTATTTTTGAACGATGGCATTCGCAAGGATCATCTCATTTTTCCTATATTCCATGTTCTGATTGGCAATCTCTCTCAGCTCCTCTACGCCGATGAAGTTTACATCAAAGCTATTGATAATCTGCTTGTCAAAATTGTACGGAATCGATAGATCCACGATCACTTTTTGGCCTTTGTCACCCTGCAACAGTTTGGCATAAAGCTCTTCTGTCAATATGATTTTGGTAGAAGCGGTACAAAGTATGATGCAGTCAAATCCCTCCTTAAAATCCTGAAGCTCAGAAAGCTTATACCCCTTTTTACCAAATTTTTGGGCGATGAGGTCGGCATTCTGTACGGTACGATTGAATACTGATACGTTTTTATAATTATTGGCCAATAAAAATTTTGATACCATCAATATTGTTTGACCCGCGCCTATGATTAGTATCCTAGATTTTTTTGGTAGGTCTTGCTCTAAAAATTTCTGAATGGACAACGAAACGATGGAAACCGATTTGTCTCCGATCTTGGTATCCGTAAATACCTCTTTCGAACACACTACTCCGATGCGCATCAACAGTCTCATATTGTCCCCACAAAGACCCCAACCAGCACATTGATCATACGCCTCTCGACTTTGTCTGAAAACCTCCCTTTCTCCTATTACCAATGACTCCAGCGAAGACATCAATCGAAATAAATGCTTCACGACCCCTTCTTGTGTATATACCAACGCATTTTTAGAAACCCACTTCAATTGGGGTAAATCTAGACTTGGATTGAGCTGTTCGAACCAATCTATCGGTGTTATCTGCTCTATTCCTATTTTTTTATAAAGAAAAAAGACTACCCGATTGCACGTTTGCATATAAAATAACTCATCCAAGGCGAAAAAATCCTTCAATTGCTTGAGCTTCTCACCCTTAGCATTCGCATCGTTGCTCTGAACTACAAAATTGCCTAAATCTCTAAGATTCAGCTCTTTATGGGATAAGGTAATGATTTTAAATCCTGAATACATCCACTACAATCTGGCGAAACCCTGTCTATTTCATTTTGATAATAAACGAATGGCTTTGGTTATTTAATTCGCTTTGGTTATTTAATTAATTATGAAAACACGTTTTACGACTCATTGTTCTATTTTTAAACAAATTAAATCAGCTTCTCGATGTACAATTTTTGCCGAACGAATCGACAACTTATCCGAGTCATTGGCTATGATATAATTGATCTTATATTTAACCAAATCGCTGTTTTCTAATTTCTGAGGCCAAAGTTCTACAATTTCTTGAAGATTTGAAATATTATTTTGCGTCTGAACGAGATCTGCGCCGTACAATTCCTTCATTCTTGAAAACCAAGGCAAAATAAATCCTGGATTATGGATGATCGCCTTGTACGAAACAGGTACCGATCGCTGCGTTTGACTCATGACCCCAAAGTCATTTGGAAAGGACAGTACCACCGCATTTGTCGGCGTATTGGCCTTTACCCAATCGTGCATTTTCCCCAAATCTGTTTTCGCATAATATCCGATCTGAAAAGGCTCGATAAGGCTTATTTTATTAAAATAAATCAAACCTAAAATACCGATGCTTAGACAAAACCCTCCTAGTGAAATTTTGCATTGTGATCTTCGAGATATAGAAATTTTACTAAACTTGGGCAGAGCGTGCAACAGCACCATTAAAGCCCACGCATAGGCCCAAATACTGGTTTTGATCCATTGGGTCTTAGCGAACAATTCCATACCAAAATATTCAAATCCAACGACATATACTGCGATGCCCAATGTGCTGATTCCAACCCACACCAGACTCCATCTTTTTAAGGCATCCGAAACCCGCAAAAAAGGATAGGTGACAAAGTAGATCCCCAATAGCGAAAAATACATTATATACGATTTTTTGGAGAACGTGGAAAACACAAAATGATGCGGATTTCTGTAGGTGTATATTATTTTTGAATAAAAATCTATATCATATTGGCCATTTTGCGATAAAAACAGTAGATAAATATGCGGCATCGAGAGACTTAAATATATAAGCCCAGCACGCCAAAACCCTCTATAATTGCTATCCAAGACGCTGTAAATGCACAGTATGACAAACACCTGAAGTCCAACCAAAAGCTGAAAATACGTCGCAATGGCTAGGATCAAACCGGCTAACCAATATTTTTTTATGAGATATAAATAAATGGAAAATGCTGTTAGCCCTAGGGCTATATTGGCTGGTGTGCAGTAACTATCCTGAATAAAATTGCCCCCAATCGGCAAAAAATCAAAGCCGACAAAAATCAGCGCCACGATCAACCCACTCTTAAATGCGTCAATGCCAAAAAATATGCCCATTTTCAAAAACGACCAAACACTCAATAAAATACTGGCAAAACAAATCACAAAAAAGATTAGCTCGGTATTAAATACCCTGTACAATACCGTCAAAAAATGTATATATGGCGTCCTACTCGTGTATTGGGCTAGGGTCTCATTCACATACGTGTCGTAGGGATATAGGCTAGGATTGAGTCCTTTATATATCGGTGGCAGTACTTCCTCGAGATCTTCTTGATTGAATAAGTATCCATTGACTATCAAAAACAGGGTGGTGATAACAAATGACATGAATATCAAAAGCCAACGCTCATTTTGAAAGTACCTCATGGCACCACTTGTACGCATCAAATTAAATATTTTTTATTTCGGAAAATTAAAGAATTTTTTCAACAATGCCCAATCCCTAAAATCTATGCTTTGTTTAACCATGCAGATTATTGTCGATACCAAGTACCTTTTAAGTAGATTCTAGGGGTTTCTTTAGGCTCTAACCAATAAGAAATTACCTCATGCTATTAATGGCTTCGTGTAGTTGATTGAAGAATTTCTTTCTCTCTTGATGGCCTGAAACATTGATTTGCGATGAGTTATTTTTAACATGATACCATTGATTATTGAAGTGTTCTACCACTTCATCATCTACTGCGATTCCAAAGTCTGGATTGTCGATCGTGATATAGATCATGGACTGCTTTGCTGTCACAACGTAGATCATATTCGTCGAAAAGACAAATTTATTCACATAAAACAAGTATTTCGCACCCGATGAAGTTTTGTCTTTCTTGATATCACTGGCTGCCATTTCTTCCAAATGCTGAAGCAAATCATTCATTTTGTCTAGTAGGATAAAATAGTCTTGTTCGTCTTCAAATGCACCAATATCTCTCAATATTTTTAAGTGGTTCATCGTGTTATTCAAGCATTTTACACTCCAAATCTCTTCCGAAGGTACATCCTTATAAAAGTTCCACAGTCTTTTTATTTTATCTATAATATCCCCGTTTTCACTCAGTTTTTTTAGTGAAAATTTACTCTTACTCCACGCTTCATCTTTCCACAGTATTTGATTGAAACTATAGAGTTTGAATAGCATCAGTTCGGGAATCATACAATAATAAAATATCGGAAACTCAGACGAAAGGTACCTTATATTTTTTGTTTTCAATACATTCAACATGTCAATATTGGCCAACAAAGTATCGAGAAAATATTCTGGCGACTTTTTAACGTTGATAAAAGGCAAAAGAATGGACTTGTACGGGGTTTTACTTTGATCATCCTGTGTTGACAAAATCAACTCTAGATTCAACTGTAATGAATGTATGACGATCTCCGCTTCGTACAGCGTCAGTGGCCTCATACAGTCTAGGATAGACCGAGCCGTCTTCTCACTTATATTCAATAGCGATTGAATTTTTTCGCTGGCTTGCTTTTTATTTTTAGAATTGTCCAATAAAATGGAAATAATCTTTTCTTGCAGGTTCATAACGGTTCTATATTTTATGGCGGATTATACAAACCACGTACTATCACATTACAACAATGGTAAATATATAACAAGATTTTTCAAAAAACGAAATTTAGGGTCAAAAAAGTGGTA
The DNA here is from genome assembly GCA_016720635.1 of Saprospiraceae bacterium. Lineage (GTDB taxonomy): Bacteria > Bacteroidota > Bacteroidia > Chitinophagales > Saprospiraceae > JADKKF01. The sequence goes on along the minus strand of JADKKF010000002.1, from coordinate 367,613 downwards.
AAATTTTACCATAAAAAAAATTCAATGGTAAATTTGGGAGTTGATGGTTTTGTTACTTAGTAATAGTTTTGTATTACTTAATAACTAAAATAAAAAATATGAAAACCATTGTTAAAAACCTAGCATTTCTTTCATTCCTTATTCTTGCGAATTTTATGGCTAGGGGACAAGGCGCAGTCGATTCAGTCAAAATGAAGAAAAAGTAATTGTTACCATGAAAGATGGCGATGAACTGAGGGGGCATCCACAGTAAAACTGATTCAATAATCGTATTATCAACAAAAAATGGTGTGATAAACATAATTACCTCCAATGTTAAATCAATTTACTTTGACACTTACGAAGGCATCTACAGATTCCCCAATTCTCATGACACGAGATATTTTTTTGGACCGACAGCCATCCCAACACAAAAAAATAAAGGCTATTACCAAAACATCTTAGTAGTCGGTAATTTCGTCAATTATGGTATTACCAAAAACATTTCACTTGCTGGCGGATTTGAATTCCTATCTTTGATCTATGGAGATCCTACCTGGTTTTTTATGCCAAAAATTGGTTTTAAACTCAAAAAAAACGTGCATTTAGCTGGTGGAGCTTTTGTTGTTGGTGGCCAAACAGGAGGAACGGCAAGTCTAGGATATGGCGCTCTGACGTTAGGTACCAGTGAACACAATTTAACTTTTGGAGGAGGTTATGGTACATCATCTCGTGATCACGTCAATTATTCGGCTTTTATGTTAAGTGGGACGGTCAGAGTTTCGAACAACATCTCTCTATTAACTGAAAACTATATTATCGCTCAAAAAAGTGGTGCTTTATACGTTGGCATATTTGGAATTCGAATTTTATCTCCAAAAAACGCCTTCGACATTGGACTATTAACGACCTCACAATCTAATAGCTATTTTCCAGTTTTACCTTATATACAATATGCTCGGGCGTTCTAATGAAATTTTAAACTCTATCTTGATACCATCCCCTTGGATATTTTATTTAATCTTCTTAAAAACCTCCTAATCATGAAAAACGCAATCATTTTCCTCTTTTCGATCTTACTCTTCGCCGCCTGCAAAAAGGACTTTGAGGGCATCGAAATCAAAGGACGCATCACCGAAGTTGGCAGTGGCAAGCCCGTCGCGGGGGCTAAAATTATCATTGAAGGTATCGGTCACAGTGACGGTTTTTTGTCTCCTGGCAGCGGTAATGGTTTTATTGTTGACTCTGTATTTACAGACAATGATGGCAATTACATTTTTTCCAGAAATGACAATCCAGCATCAGGATATTACCTCATCATCACTAAGGACAAATACCAAAGAGCAGAACCTTCGAGAGGCTTTAACAATGATGTAAAACAAACTTTCGACTACCAACTGCAGCCATACGCTTGGGTCAAGATTCACTTGAAAAATGTGAATCCCGTAAATGAGTGGGATAGAATCAAAGTTCTTGGGTTTTATGATCCTGGTATAAACTGTATATATACTGGATCTAATATTAATGTTTACCGTGTAGAAAAAATATATGGCAACAAGTCCAATCTTATCTCTTGGTATTCCACCAAAAACAATATAACCAAAAGGGACACGAGCTTATTAACCCCCCCCCCCCCACGACACCATACCTATAGATATTTTTTATTAATCCAAAGACTTACTAACAGCAAAACAGTTCTATCAGAAGAACAAATCACATAATTTTATAATCTTCTTAAAAACCTCTTAATCATGAAAAACGCAATCATCTTCCTCTTCTCGATCTTACTCTTCGCCTCCTGCAAAAAGGACTTTGAGGGCATCGAGATCAAAGGGCGCATCACCGAAGTCGGCAGCGGCAAGCCCGTCTCTGGGGCTAAGGTCACCATAGTAGGCAGAGGATCCGATGGGAGTCCTTGGCTATCTGGCGGAGGGATCTCTGCTATCGTAGATTCTGTTTTTACAGATGCCAATGGGCACTATTCGTACCGCAATGTTGAAAGCCCTTTTGGAGGGTATATTATCCTTATCTCCAAAGATAAATATCAGCCAGCTAATCCGCCACATGGCTTCGACAATGGATTTCCACATAATTTCGACTACCAACTGCAGCCCTACGCTTGGGTCAAGATTCACTTAAAAAATGTGAATCCAGTAAATGAATCGGATTGGGTTGAATTTTTTGGTTCTTTTGCAAGAAGTATATCAACAGCTGACAATATTTATATGGGGATGAATGTCGATAAAATTATTTATGAACCAACCTATGGTAATTATAAAATATTAATATATTATAAATATATAAAATCAAACATCAAATATAGCGATTCTATTGAGGTTTTTACTCCAGCCCACGACACCATCCCATTAGATATTTTTTATTAATCCAATGACTTACTAACAGCAAAGCAGTTCTACCAGAACAAATCACATAATTTTAACGTATTACTAATATTGCGGATAGCCCTTGAACGATGTCGTCCATTTGATCTTTGTTTAGACTTCCCATATTACGAATTAATCGAATTTCTGAAACAGAGCGCACTTGGAAACAATCAGCAGATGAAAGCTTGGGTAATCCATTCTGAGCGGTTGGAATAAGCTTAATCATCCAAGGAGCTATGGAATAATGATTTTTCCAATCAGTTATTGGCACTATAACTTTAAGTGGCAATACTCCCAAATCATCCGAGTTTACAATTATAGCAGGTCTTGTTTTTTTAATTTCAGACCCAATAGTGGGGTCAAGGTTAACTAGCCAGATTTCACCTCGCTTCATAAAATTTTTCGTAATCCAATGCAGTAAACGAAGTAAGGTCATCGTCTTTCATATAGTCACCCTTTAATTTATTTGAGGCCCTAATTAATTGACGATCTGATGGCTCATGGAGCGTTTTTAAGGCTTTCTCTATCAATGAAAGTCTTTCGTGAAAAGGAAGTTCCTTTATGCTTTGCAAAATTTCATCAACCACCATAATACAAATTTATAAATTATATACTGTTTTACCAAATTTTAATAATTCTTTCTTTACCAGAAAACTGATTTATCTTTCATTATACTATAACGACTATTGCTAACTAAAAAGTGGTAAAATTTTACCATAAAAAAAATTCAATGGTAAATTTGGGAGTTGTCGGTTTTGTTTTTTAGTCTTAATTTTGTTTTTGAAACAAGATAGCTGCTTTAAAACTTATTTTTTATGAAAACCTTAACCATTATGTGGATAGGCATTGCCATGTCCCTTTACTTCTTCTTTCTTCCCCCACCAGCAAGGGGTCAGTCCCAGATACCTTGCAACTCGAATACGCAAATGATGGATGAAATCGCCGTTTACAAAAAAGTTAAACCAATTCTTTTGTTTAGTCCCAACTCAAAAATTCTGATTAAAGTTGAAAGCTGAATATTTCCTTTCCCGTTTTCGATTCGCGAAATATAACTTTTTTTTGTTCCAGTTTTTTCGGCTAATTGTTCCTGAGTAATTTTGGCTTCCTTGCGTGCATTTTTAAGCATTTCACTTATAATAAACATCTGAGATTTTTCTTCATAACTATTTCTGCTTTCTGTTCCCATTTTTCCGTGTTCCATTTCAATAAGTTGGTCGAAAGTTTTTATATTTTTATAGTCCTTCATTCTAAATTTTTTTTTTGTTGAAAATACTCGTTCATTAATCTCAAAGCTTTTTCCAATTCATTTTTTTGGGGTAAATTGGGACTTTTTCTGAAAACCATTAAAAAGTACAACCAATTTTCCTTTGTCAAAACAGCAAAATATTCTATAAATATTTGACTGAAATTCAATTCTAATTTCATAAAGTCCATTTGTTCCCGCCAAATGTTTTAAAAATTTTTCAGGAACTTTATCAATCTGTTTTATTAATTCAAGAGTGTATTAATTTTTTCTTTTACCTTTTCATCTTGGTTTTGATAAAACTCAATAAAATGATTTTCGTAAAAGATAATTTCTCTCCTCATTAGACAAAGTTATCCCCAAAGTTAACAAACAGCAAATAAAATTTAATGTTTTTTTTGTGCTCAGTAAAATTGTGATCCCTATGTCCACAGTAGACTGAACCTAGGTTGTTATGTAATCATGGCTTTAGATTAATAGATTTATAGTCTATCTCAAATTAAAATTTTGCCCTTGGTAAGACATAGGCACAGCTTAGCCTAGATGGGATCAAAAATTCACTATTAAAATATTCTCATCGCTTCATAATAATGTTCTTAGTCTGATATGGGACTTGGCGAATTGGGGGAAATCGAGGCTCAAATTTCCGAAAAACCACTAAGGGTCATTGAAGTACAACTGTTCTAATAATATATTATTTTTTCCTTGACTTTTGGATTAATTTATTAATCGCTTGTTGTTCAATTTCATCCTCTTCTTTTAATTCCATTTTATTTCTGTTAGAATCAAAATCATAATATATTTTACTAACTTTTTGCTCCATTTTATCGTGGCTGATGTTTCCTGAGCCTTCTAAAATTGGCTTTTTACTAAATGACAACAAATTATCAGTTTCGGATTTCCAATAATCCAAAGTAAGTATTTCTTCGTTTTGTATTCGCAATTCTGCTGTATCTAAAAACAAAGAAACTAACCGGTTTAAAGTATCTATTTCTTTTTCTGTTAAATAGTTTTTGGCTATAAAAATGTCCTCCTTTCGCACTCTGCTCCCTTTAAAGGTGGTTAAACCCATATTGAGCATTGAAGCATCGGCACGACTCAAGATCAATTCAGCCGCGGTTTGTTTGGTAACTGCATATAATAATTTGTTTTGGACAAAAGCAAAAAAAGTGTTCGTTTCCTTTAATGTTGTTTGGTAATCATTGCTTAATGCAAACAAATCTTTAATTTTTTGATAAAAGCGTTTTTCACTGGCACGAATTTCCCTAATTCTTTGCAGTAATTCATCAAAATAATCTTTCCCAAAAGTTTTTCCTTGTTTTAATCGTTCATCATCTAACACAAAACCTTTAATGATAAATTCTTTAAGGGTATTGGTAGCCCAAATTCTAAATGCAGTGGCTTGTTTACTATTTACTCTGTAGCCTACGGCTATTACAGCATCTAAAGAATAGAATTTTTGGGTTCTTTCTACTTTCCTGTTACCTTCAATTTGAACTTGTAAGAAATCCTTACAAGTTGCTATTTCATCTAACTCGTTATCAATATAAATATTTTTTAAATGCAAAGTAATGTTTTGGCTTGTAGTATCAAAAAGCATAGCCATTGCCTTTTGGGTTAGCCAAAAAGTGTCATTTTCAAATCGCACACTTATGCGGATATCCCCTTGAGGTGTAGTATATAAAAGTATTTTATTTTCAACGCTCATTTTACTTAGCTTTTGATTATTAGTATTTCATAAAAGTCTTGTCCACTTTTTTTAGATTCTGTTTTATGAACTAAGCCATTTATTTTGTAAGTTCGTAAAGATTGCAATTTACAAATATTATTTCTGTTTGTGTATGTGTTAGGTGCCTGCAAAATGGCAAACATCAAGCAAGTAAACGAAGTAAAGTCATCGTCTTACACGAAGTCATTTTTTTATAGTAGGTAGGAGTTGTTAATTTCTCTTAATCCAATTTTCTATTTTAATTCCATCTAGCCTTTCAAAATCTTTAAAGTTGTCAGTAACCAAAGTAAGTTTATTCTCAATGGTGGTCACACCAATTAAAAGATCAAATTCATCGTGCATTGGTTTTCCGATTTTTCGTAATCCAGCTTTTTCTTTTGCGTAACGTTTAATACTTCCATAAATAGGAATTATTGTAATCCCACTCAAAAAGGCATCAACTGATTTGTGAGATTTTGTAGGGTTTTCACTATTTTCTGCACCATAGAGCAGTTCAACAACAGTAATTTCAGAAATATAGCAATTCTCTCTCCCTTTCTCTTTTATAATTTCATCTAATTTTAATTTTCCTCGAAGAAAATAAACACAAATATTTGTATCAAGCAAAAATTACATTAAATACTAATTTCTTTATTTCTAAATTTTCTACTTGATTTTATTTCAACAATAATATCTTCTACTGATTTTTCTGAAGAACACGCTCCAAAGGATTTAAAAAAAATTTCCTCTTTGGTTTTTGTTTCGATCTTTATAGACTTAGAAAGGCTTTCTATCAATTCAATTTTGTTCATCGTACTAAGCCCTTCAAAAAGTCCAGAATATGTTTCGACAATATGTTTATCTGTGTAAGTCATATCTCATCTTTTTGTAAAATTAATACTTTTTTAATTATTACCTATGTCTGCAAGAATTCATTAAAAAGTTAAAAAATATTGATGATTATCAATCGTTTATATTTCATTAATTTTCATGTTTCACTGTTTCTTGATTCCCAGACTCGCGTGAGGGATAGGAGCGAACACGAAGTAAAGCGGATAGCCCGACCCGAGCATGGCGAGGGGCACGCCCACTCTCAAAAAATATATATCTTTGCTATATATTGGGTATGAAAAAAGCTAAAAACCATTATTTTGAAGATGTATATGCGGTGACGGCGCTGATACCGAAGGGTCGCGTGACGAGTTATGGGGCTATCGCTGATTATTTGGCGTTGGGTTCGGCTCGTATGGTGGGTTGGGCACTTACTCAAAGCCATCAATTTCCGCTGGATATACCTGCGCATCGAGTGGTGAATAGCCAAGGTTACTTGACGGGTAAATTGCATTTTGGAGAGGTAGATACGATGGAATTGTTGCTCAAATCGGAGGGAATACTGGTAAAAAACGATAAAATCCAGGATTTTGGAAAATATTTTTGGCATCCCCGTGAATTAGAAATGGAAGATATTGCTCGACTATGAAGTATATTGATGCACATTTGCACATAAATTACAGTGGATTTCGCAAAGAGCTAATCGACAACTATCTCAAGGATCCTGAGCTAGAGTTTTGCCTATTGCATACATGGCAAGAGCTGCGCCCGAGCATACCATCGCTCTATCAGCCGTTGCCTCTGGAGGATATATTAGAAATAAAAAGCCAATATCCAGACCGTTTGGTACCATTTTTCGCTCCAGACCCCACCGATCCCAATTGGCAGCAATTGATGGAATCTGCATTGGCTAATGGAGTCAAAGGGTGTGGTGAACTGAAAGTCAATTTGAAGTGGTCAGACCATGCTTTGGATGATTACCTAGACTTTTTGAATAAAAAGGACTACCGTTGTTGATCCATATGGAGCTTCCAAGAAGGCAGTTTTTCATCGAAAAGCGCTACACATGGGATAAGGTGCTCGACAAATGGTTCAATAACTACAAAAATGGCGTCACGAGATACTATACCGAACGCCTCATCCGCAGCACCGCGGTTTTGGAGCCATGGCTAGACGACCATTTGGTTGATTTTGCTGGATATTTATACGATTTTGAAGGGTTGGAGCAGCGGGTGAAGGAGTTTCCCAATATCAAATTTATCGGACATGGGCCCCATTTTTGGAACAATCTAGGCGCTCAATTATCGCCAAAACACACCTACCAACAAGGCGATTACCAATCTTTTGGAGTGATCGACAAGCTGTTGAATACATATTCCAATTTTTTCTGCGACATATCTGGTTATAGCGGTTGGATCGCATTGAATAGGAACCACACTCAAACAAAAATATTCCTCTCACGACATGCCGACAAGGTATTTTATGGGACTGACAACGTGTTTCTCGGCCAAAGAGAATTCATCAAAAGCCTATCATTGGGTTCGGAGATTGAATCCAAGATTTTTTACAAGAATATAGTATCTTTAATTTTTTAATTCAAATTTGCCCTCATAATCACTTCAATCAACCAAAAGGAGCATGTGTGGAATAGCTGGATTCATTGACAATCAATATACTGGTACCAAGGGTAAAGATTTGATGGGAAAGGTACTCCAGTCCATCAAGCACCGAGGACCAGATGGCTCTCATATCTTTCAGGAGGGCGCTATCTGTCTTGGTCACAATCGACTGAGCATCATAGATCTAAGCCATGAGGCCGATCAGCCCATGCACGGTTGGGGATCGACCATAGTGTTCAATGGAGAGATTTACAATTATCTTGAGCTCAAAAAAGTCCTTGAACTAGATGGTTATATTTTCAAAACCCAGAGCGACACAGAAGTACTGTTGGCACTTTATCACAAGCATGGTGACCAATGCGTCCAATACTGCGCTGGCATGTGGGCTTTTGCCATCTGGAATCATCAGAAGCAAATATTATTCTGTTCGAGAGACCGTTTTGGCATTAAGCCATTTTACTACTATCGATATGGTGACAAATTTTATTTTGGATCTGAGCTAAAAATATTCCAAAATATACCGCAAATTCAACTTCAAATAAACGAAGACCAATGCATCCGTGGTCTGCAACTGGGGTGGACCAGTTATAAATCCGAAACCTACTATTCCAATATCCATCAAATCGAGCCTGCACATAATCTTATTTGGCAAAATGACCAAATTTCACATTCAAAATATTGGGACATCGCCCAAAGTTCGGCAATCCAAATTTCTGAAGAAGAAGCGATATCTCAGTTTAGACATTTATTCGACCAAAGCATCCAGCAGCACATGCGCAGCGACGTCAGCGTCGGGTCATGTCTCAGTGGAGGTCTGGACAGCAGTGCGATCGTTTCCTCAGTGGCCTCGCTTTATCCGTTTTCTGCATTGAAGACATTTACGATATATTATACTGGAGACAATGCCATCGACGAGCGGCCTTTCGCTAGACTTTTGTCCGAAAAATATCCCAATGTCGAGAGCCATTATATGGAGCCTTCCGAAGCATCCATCCGTGAATCTTACGCCGATTATACCACAGCCCAAGACGTTCCTATCGGAGGATCTAGCCCATATTCGCAGTATTTTGTCATGCGTCTTGCGGCCGAAAACGGAATCAAAGTCGTCTTAGATGGTCAAGGTTCGGATGAGCTTATGGCAGGCTATCTGCACGCTTACTATCGGGTCATTGGGTCCCATTTGAGATCTACAAAACCCTGGAAAGCTCTTTCTTTATGGAATCAACTGTCACGTGCCCAGGAATATTCTTTGACCAAAAAATGGGAAGTCCTCGGAAAATCCCTCTTGAGTACCCTCCTTTCCGAACAGGACATCACCGCCCTAGAATTGAATAAAGGCAAGGTTCTTTCTCTTGATTTTCCTAAGCAAAAAATTGCCCTTGCGCCTTTTCCGAGCCAGTCCGCCCTCAATACTTTTTTGTACCAAAGCGTTTTTCAAACGAGTCTGTCACACCTTTTGCATTTTGAGGATCGCAATTCGATGCGTTTTTCCATAGAGTCTCGGGTGCCTTTTTTGGACCATCGTTTGGTTGAGTTTTTGTTTTCTTTGCCCGACCATTTCAAGATTCGAGGCACCGATACCAAGTACATTCTTCGCCAATCATTAGCACCTATCCTGCCTTCAGCCATTGCTTTGCGCAAGGACAAAAAGGGTTTCGTAACCCCTGGCGAGGTAAAATGGCTGCGTGGCCCACTCCGCTTCATTCTCGATCAGCCCTTAACCGATCTGCCCTACCTTAAAAATTCAAAAGTTCGTGAAATCATAGCCCAATACCAAAATGGAGACAACAAAAATGCTCGCTGGATATGGCGTTATTTTGCACTCCAGGACTGGCTGCACAAGCAGTAATTACATTAGATTTAGAATGATGGCACATCTTCACTTCGTGAGGACCTGGCTGTTCGTGGGTTCCGTCCCATCCTATCGAAAGATTCAGATATGATGCGACTGTCTTCGACACCACTACCATCCATTGTGCGGCAAAAAAACTATGCCTACTGCTCAAGGGTTCTTATGCTACTTATTTTATATATTTGCACCTGAAACTATTACATGTCTGATATCATAAAATTATTGCCCGATGCATTGGCCAATCAGATAGCCGCTGGAGAAGTCGTCCAACGTCCTGCCTCTGTCGTCAAAGAACTGCTTGAAAATGCACTCGATGCGGGAGCTACCAAGATTAAGCTGATCATCAGAGAAGGGGGAAAACAAGGCATCACGATCATAGATGACGGCAAAGGAATGTCGGCTATGGACGCACGGCTATGTTTCGAACGCCACGCCACTTCTAAGCTACATCAGACGGAGGATCTATTTGCCATCAAGACCTTTGGATTTAGAGGCGAGGCCATGGCTTCCATCGCTGCCGTAGCCCAAGTCGAACTCAAAACCAAACAAGAAGACCAAGAACTCGGCACCAAGATAATCATCGAGGGCTCAGACATAAAATCACAAGAACCTTGTCAGACTGCCAAAGGCACGAGCATCACGGTCAAGAACTTGTTTTACAATGTGCCTGCTCGTAAAGCATTTCTCAAGTCCAACAACATAGAACTCAAGCATATCGATGAAGAGTTCAAAAGGGTAGCCCTTTCCAATCCCTCTGTCCAATTTTCATTCTTTCTGGACGAAGAAGAGATGGCGTTTCTCCCAGCCAGTCCTTTGAATCAAAGAATATTCAACGTTTTTGGACCTCAATCTCAGTCCAAGTGGATTCCCATTCTCGAGGACACAGAAAGCGTCCATATAACGGGATATATCAGCAAACCCGAAGTCGCAAAAAAAACCCGTGGAGATCAATACCTCTTTGTCAATAAAAGGTTTATCAAGAACAATTACCTGCAACACGCCATTTTCGGGGCTTTTGAAGGAATGCTAGCTCCCGGCACGTTCCCCATGTATGTGATTTTTTTGACCCTGGACCCATCCAAAATAGATGTGAACGTCCACCCAACTAAGCATGAAGTCAAATTTGAAGATGAGAAAATCATTTACAATTATCTCAAAGTCAGTATAAAACACGCCTTGGGAAAGTTTGCTCTTACGCCTTCATTGGACTTCGATGGGGATCCTTTCATTATGCAAACCATCGATCGAAATGAGGTATTGGCGGCCCGTCAAGAAAGGTTAAATCAAAACAATCCTCCTTCTAATCACCCCGCATTCCGACAAGAAGATAAAGAACAGCAGTCTAACTGGGCCGATTTATACGAATATGTCCAAAAACCAATCCAAGAAGAGGAAAAAACGCTGACCCTATCGCCTGAGTGGGGCAATACAGATCATAGCCATACAGGTTATTCTTTGTTTGCAGAATTGGCCAAAAATCCCTTTCAGATTCACAAATCTTATATCGTGAATCATATCAAATCTGGATATATACTCATCGATCAGCAGTTTGCCCACGAGCGAATCCTCTACGAAAAATACTTAAATTCGCTCAACTCAGCAGAACAAACGATACAAAAAGAATTGTTCCCCAAAACCATCAAATTAAATTTTGCTGATGCAAAATTGCTCAAGCAAAATCTTTCCGAACTCCATAAAATGGGTTTCGAAATAGAGGAATTCGGTCATGATAGTTTTATCGTTCAAGGGATTCCTGCGACCAGCCTTCACGGAAACAACGTCGAACAAATCATTGAGGATTTTATATTTCAGTACAAAAGCAATTTTCAGTCAAAGCTAAACCTCCATGAAAAATTGGCTTGGTCGATGGCTAAATCTTCAGCCTTGCCGAAGGGTCAGGCACTCAGCAATCAAGAGATGATCGCATTGATAGATCAGCTTTTCGCTTGTGAAAATCCTTACAATTGCCCCAATGGCAAAAAATGTTTCATTACCTTTGAATTAGAAGATATTTCAAAACGATTTTAACTATGATGTTTCCTCCAGTGACCCCAGTGGTCAAAAACTTAATAATCATAAATGTTGCGGTATTTTTTGGCACCATTTTTATCATGGGACTTGACGGAAGGATGATATTTGCTTTATACTATCCAGCTTCCACTTTTTTTAGGCCTTTTCAGCTAATTACCCACATGTTCATGCATGCCAATATTACCCACTTATTGTCGAATATGCTGGGGCTTTATTTTTTCGGATCAGCTCTCGAGATGGTCTGGGGACCACAACGGTTTTTGCAGTTTTATCTCCTGTCAGGATTGGGTGCCTTATTAGGACATTTAATTTATTGGTACTTTAGTTTTCACGCACAAGGGCCTGAAATGTATGAAGTATTTATCCATTCAAGGATAAGTATGATGGGTGCTTCTGGATGTGTATTCGGCCTAGTTGTAGGATTTGGATTATTATTCCCAAACAACCCCATTACACTTTTTCCTATCCCAATTACGTTTCCTGCTAAGTGGTTGGTCCCAGGTTATATCGCTTTGGCATTGTTTGGTGGAGTAGGTATAGACCCTGGACAGAGCAATATTGCGCACTTTGCGCATTTGGGTGGTGCTTTAGCTGGGTTTATTATGATTTTATTGTGGAAAAAATTCTGACATGGTTACGAGTATTTTTGACGACATAAAAAATGGATTTAGGCTTGGCAATAATCTTCTACGGCTGATTTATTTTATCGGTGGTGTCTTTCTCTTTTTTATATTATTAAAAATAATCGGTATGATGACCAATGGAGGTTATAATCCACCTTGGTACGACTTTTTATTCAATTCCTTCCGATTAAATGGAGATATCAACTACTGGATATATCGACCATGGACCTTGATCACGTACGCATTTTTACATTCTGGCTTCTTGCATGTAATTTTCAATCTATTGATATTGTATTGGTTTGGCGTCATCCTAGCCGATTTAATTGGAGAAAAAAGGCTCTTACCTTATTTTTTTATTGGAACGCTGGTTGGAGGACTTGTCTTTTCATTGGCCTTTCATTTTTTACCTTCAGGATTCAATCAAGGTCAATTCCTGATAGGATCATCAGCTGGAGCAATGGCATTGATGTTTGCAGCTGCTACCATCACCCCTGACTATACATTGCACCTCATCATATTGGGGCCAGTAAAGTTAAAGTGGATAGCTTTTGTGTATTTCATCATCGATCTCAGTGCCATCTCCATGGCATCGAATACAGGAGGTGCCATTTCGCACATTGGGGCGGCTCTTTCGGGTATTTTATTGATAAAAGGACTTCAGGCGGGATATGACTTGCCCAATTGGCTATATGATATACTCAACTTAAAACTACCTCGAAAATCAAACAAAATAAAATCCAAAATTGTATCCATAAACTCAAAAACCAAAGAAGATTTTAACCAAGAGACCAAATTAAATTTTATACTAGAAAAGGTAAGACAGAAAGGGTATGAATCCTTGAGTCAAGCGGAGAAAGACTTTTTAAAATATTATAAAGCCTAATTTTTGATAAATTTTTTAAGATTTTGTTCAATTATATGTGCTTGGATTCTCATTTTACTGTACCTGAGCACATGGTTTAATCCTAAGTCTTTGGGCGTGTACTTTGGGCTAGCATTGCTATACCCAGTGTTTTTTGGTATTAATTTCCTCTTTCTTATCTTCTGGCTTTTCATTAAAAAATATCGATATGCCATCCTTCCAATTATTGGTTTCTTGTTCAATTATTCTCTAGTACAAGCATACTACGGGTTACGATTTAAGCCTGAAAATAATATAGATCCTGAGACCATCAATATTTGCTCCTTTAATGCTTTTGAATTCAAAATCAATCTATATGATTTTAGACATAAAATTAAAAAGGCCGAAAAGGCATGGAGGCAGATTTCCCAAGACTTCGAAAGTCCCGACATTTTGCTTTTTCAGGAATACAGCCGCATTCTGGATACTTTTTTTATAAAAAATCAAGGTTATAATCATTATCATATCATCGAACCCAAAGACGGCAGTACGGCCATTTTTTCAAAATATCCAATACTAGAAACAGGAGACATCCCTTTTATTGAAAGTGGAAATAGTGCTACTTGGTCCGATATAAAAATCAAAAATAATATCATTAGATTTTATTCACTGCACCTACAATCCAGTTCCATATCCAAAGACGCTGAAAACTTTTCTAAAAAAGCTAACTTGGATGAAAAAGCTACCTGGCGCAGTGCTTGGAGAATGGTCAAAAAATACAAAAGCTCGGCTTTGAAAAGGGTAGATCAGCTAGAATTGGTCCTCGAGCATATGAAATCAAGTCCATATCCCATCATTATTGGCACCGATCTCAACGAAGTGGCAGCCTCCTATGTGTACAGAAATTTAAACAATAATTTCAAAGATGCATTTAAAGAAAAGGGTCATGGCTACGGTATTACTTATGACGGTGCTATTCCTGGGCTTAAGATTGATTATATTTTTACTGACAAACGTTATAAAATCATCAGTTTTGAATCCACGAACCATCAAAATATTTCCGACCATTTTCCAATCCATAGTTTGATAAAAATTCAATAAAAAATAAAGATGATAAATCACAAGCTGTACATTCACAATAGTCTTACTCGACAAAAAGAACTATTTACTCCCATCGAACCTGGACGCATTGGCATGTATGTTTGCGGTCCTACGGTTTACAACGATGTGCATCTTGGTAATTGCCGAACATTTACCAATTTTGATATTATATATCGCCTACTAGTGTATTTGGGATATAAGGTCCGGTATGTGCGCAATATTACGGACGTAGGTCACCTACTGGACGACGGTGAAGATCGATTGGCGAAAGGCGCTCGGCTTAATCAGATAGAGCCCATGGAGGTTGCCCAAAAATATACCGTCGGATTTCACGAAATGATGCGGATCCTGAACAATCTACCCCCAAATATCGAACCAAGAGCCACGGGTCATATCATCGAACAAATTGAATTAACTGAAAAAATTTTGGAGAATGGCTATGCCTATGTTCAAGATGGTTCAGTCTATTTTTCTACATTGGACTTTATAAAGAAAAATCCAAATATCTATGGTCAGCTTTCTGGTCGTGTAGTTGAAGAACTCCTAGCAGAATCTCGTGAAAACTTGAAGAACCAAGACACCAAAAAACATCCTTCAGACTTCGCCCTCTGGATCAAGGCGGACGACACCCATATCATGAAATGGAACTCCCCATGGTCGCTGGGTTTTCCAGGCTGGCACCTTGAGTGCAGCGCCATGAGTACTAAATATCTCGGTGAAAAATTCGATATTCACGGTGGGGGGCTTGACTTAAAATTTCCTCACCACGAAAATGAAATTGCCCAAAACTATGGCGGTTGCAACTCTCAACCTGCCAATTATTGGATCCATGCCAATATGCTCCAACTGAATGGTAAAAAGATGTCCAAAAGCGATGGAAATTATATCATGCCCTATGAGTTATTTGCTGGCGAAAGTCCATTGATATCCAAAGGTTATTCACCTATGACCTTACGCTTTTTGACGCTACAGTCCCATTATCGGAGTACTTTAGATCTCAATGACGAAGCCCTTGCTGCGGCTGAAAAAGGCTATTTGCGCTTGATGGATGCTGCAAAATTGGTTCAAACCATTTCATCCCCGATTGTGTCTGGTGGCACTTTGGATACAGAGATATACCAGTTATTGACTGAAATTTTGGAGGATTTGTGCGATGATTTTAATGTTCCTAAGTCCCTTTCCAAATTTTTTGAATTGGCTACTAAAATCAACGGATACGCTAATGGGCAGATAGAACCAAATGCCATTAGTCAAGATGCAATAGAACGGATTAAAACGGCTTTCAATGAAATTGTTTTTGGAGTTTTCGGCTTACTGGATGAAAGTGGGACCAACGGCTCGTCCGCTTCCTTAGATTTGATTATGGATCTCATCATCGATATCAGAGCCAAATCTCGTGAAAATAAAGATTGGGGAACTTCTGATAAGATAAGAGATACCTTGGCTAACGCCAAAATCCAAATCATGGATGGCAAAGAGGGGACATCTTGGAAAAAACTTTAAGTGCTGGGTGAATTTGTTTTGCATACTTGATTTCGTCAATGTTCGGAACGCAATATTTTTACGATATTTTCTAGTTGTTCTAGAATATTAGCTTTTCGGTAGTTTTGTTAGATGTTTACAATCTTCCCATTATTTTGAATTTTATTTTTGCCTATAAATTAGCCAAAAGTAAAAACCACAATTTTACGTTAATATTCCAGTTTTTCGCCATATTGTGCAATATTTTCGTTCAAAAATTTAATAAATAATATTTCGTGAATAGAATTTTAGTTTTATTACTGTTTTTAATTCTTACTGTTTTAGATCATATTTCTGCTCAAGAATTCAAATCGCAACTCACAGGAACGATTGTCGATAAAGTGCATTCAGATCCCATCGAATTTGCTGTTATAAACCTAAAGGGTACTGGTACTGCCGTCCAAACTGATGCAAAGGGTTATTTTATTCTAGAAGTTCCCTCAGATGTTGAATTAGAGCTTGATGTTTTTCGTATGGATTATAAATCCTTTTCTTTTAAAATAGAAAAGATAGCCCCAGGCGCTACTAAAAATGTCGTCCTAAAATTGGCCCAAGATGAAAATGTTTTAAATGAAATCGTCGTCTCAGATTATGCTATCCAAGACAAAACCATGATTCGGGAGGGCGTCACCGAAATGAAATTCTTGCCCTCTGCCAGCGGAAATATTGAGAGTTTGCTGCCGCATATAGCACTTGGCACCAGCAGTGGTACTGGGGGCGAACTATCATCACAATACAATGTAAGAGGCGGAAACTATGATGAAAATTTGTTGTATATCAATGATTTTGAAATATATAGACCTCAGTTGATTCGAAGTGGGCAACAAGAAGGCCTTTCCTTTCCGAATATAGACTTAATCAAGGATCTTCAATTTTCTTCTGGGGGATTTGGGGCTAAATTTGGCGATAAAATGTCCTCCGTACTTGATGTTAAATATAAATTGCCCTCTTCTTTTGCTGCATCTGTGGGTTTGAGCCTATTAGGGACTTCAGCGCATTTGGAAGGCAGTTTTAAAGTCAGCAAAGACAACTATCGCAGAGTACGTTTTCTCTTTGGTGCAAGACATAAAACTACGCGCTATCTATTGAATACTACGAGCATCAAAGGCGAGTATCAACCAGATTTTTTTGATTTTCAAACATATATCACATACGACATCAGCAAGACGCTTCAACTTGGATTGATAGGCAATTATAATTTAGCCAAATATAAACTCATCCCAGAATCTGGCATCTCCGCCAAAGGATTGATTGATTTCACTTTGAGATTGAGGACAGATTATGAAGGCCAGGAGGTTGATGAATTTTATACACAAATGGGTGGAATCTCACTTACTTATCTACCAGACAATAAGAAGAATCCTACTTTCCTAAAATGGTTAGCATCCGTATATTCCAGTCAAGAAAATGAAAGGTTTGATTTAATTGGGACTTACGGTTTGTATGAAGTAGAAACCAGCTTGGGCTCCGATGGTGCTGGGGAGGACAAATCTCTTTTAGGACAAGGAATCCAACAGCGATTTGCTCGCAACTATCTTAGATCTACCGTAGCCAATACTGAACTAAAGGGTGGCACAGAATTTAATTATAGCGGTCGTTCTTTAACCTATCAGTTTTTGCAGTATGGTATTAAATTTCAAACTGAAAAAATAAACGACAAGATCAATGAATGGGAAAGATTGGATTCAGCTGGTTTTTCGCTACCTACGGACACCAATTATTTTAGAATCAGAAACGTCTTAAAAACGACCAACGACCTGAATTCAAATCGTTTTACTGCTTATATCCAAGATGGTTTCACTTTTCAATTCCAAAATAATGATGAATTACAAGTAATAGCTGGAATCCGTGGAAATTACTGGACACTAAACAATGATTTTTTCATCACCCCAAGAATGCAATTGATTTATACACCAAAATCAATTTCAAAAACAATGACCTTCAAACTGAGCGGTGGACTCTATTACCAGCCTCCATTTTATCGAGAATTGAGAAATTTCTCTGGCCAATTGGATACCAATTTGATGGCTCAAAAATCTGCACAAATTGTTGGGGGTTGGACTTACGATTTTGGGCACTCAAGCAAAGGCAAGAAAAAATATAAATTGATCGTTGAGGGATATTACAAGAAACTATGGGATTTGGTACCCTACGACGTGGACAATGTCCGCGTAAGGTATTATGGTGCCAATGAGGCCACAGGCTATGCTATGGGCTTAGATGTGAGATTAAATGGCGAGTTCGTTCCTGACGCAGAGTCATGGTTTAATTTTTCTTTACTAAGAACCAGAGAAGCCATCGACGGCATAACCCATCTTAAAAGAGAGCCATACAAAACGGAGGCAAAAGAAGTCTCTGATGTACCGAGACCAACTGACCAGTTAGCTACCCTAGCCATCTTTTTTCAAGATTATTTGCCTCAAAACAAAAATTTCAAAATGCATATGGGCTTTACCCTTGGCACAGGGCTTCCTTTCGGAATACCTGACAACAATCGAATTTTTAGAAATACTTACAGATTTAACCCTTACCACCGCGTCGATATTGGATTTTCTGTGACATTGTACGATAGAAAGTGGAAAGAAAACAAGCCGAACCATTTTTTGAGATTCACCAAATATACTTGGCTAAGCCTAGAAGTTTTTAATTTATTGAAAATACAAAATGCTGCATCGAATAATTGGATAAAAGATATTTTTAATGTCTCTTACGCCCTTCCAAACTACCTTACCTCTAGGCGTATTAATCTAAAACTTAAAATGGATTTTTGATGATACAACCTGGAACATACCAAACGTTAATTTCAACTAGAACAACCCCTCAAGGTCTTTATCTAGATGCGGGCCACTTGGGTGAAATCTTAATGCCCAAAAGATACATTCCAGAAGGCCATAATATTGGAGATGAAGTGCATGTCTTTATTTATTTTGATAGCGAGGATCGTTTAGTAGCTACCACTGAAACTCCCAAAGGGGTATTAGGGGATATTGTTGCGTTACAAGTAGTTTCACTTACGGAAAATATTGCTTTTCTAGATTGGGGCCTTGCCAAAGATTTATTATTACCGCTAAGTACCTTAAAATATCCAACCCGAAAAGGGGATTTCGTAGTGGTTCGGATTGATTTTGATAAAGTATCCGAAAGGCTCCTCGCCAATGGTAGAATAGAAAAATTTCTTATACCTGCTCAAGAAGACATTCAGAAAGGTAAACTAGTAAACGCCATATGTTACGGGGAGTCACCATTGGGTTATAAAATGGTCGTGAACCACAAACACAGTGCCATGCTTTATCGAAATACAGTCTTTAGAAACGTAGCTATAGGTGAAGAAACTTCTGCCTTCATCACCAATGTGAGAGAAGATGGAAAACTTGATATTTCACTAAATGAAACTGGCTATGACAATAATATTCCCGCACTCTCTGAAAAAATACTCAGTACATTAGTCGAAATTGGTGGAAAAATCGATTTCGACGACAAGGCAGATCCTGAACAAATCAAAGCTACATTCCAATGCAGCAAAAAAAGCTTTAAAAAAGCTGTTGGATTGCTTTACAAAGAAAGAAAAATAGTTCTTGAAAATAATAGTATTAAATTGCCCAAATAAAACACATTGTCTATGATTAAATCAATCAGAGAAACCTATAATAAGTCATTTTCAACTGAAAAATACAATTCATTTATTGATGACTTGAATAAAACCGTAGGCCACGATGTAAAGTTCAGAGTGGCCGAAACTCCTGTTTTTATTGATAAAATTTTTAAAAATAAACTTATAGAAGCGGGCACGGATGTGATGTCAATTTTATTTGAAGATAATTTTGAAGAAATTTCTAGAAATGCCATACCAAGTCATTTGAATGTACCCAATCAAGACAAACATCCCTTATTTGTATGCGTTGATTTTGCCGTTTGCAAAGATAAAGAGGGTGCACTAACCCCACAACTAATTGAATTTCAAGGATTTCCATCCTTGTTCTATTGGCAAGAACTAGTCGCCAACAAATATGTTGAACATTTTGACTGTCCTAAAGATTTTACATTTTTATTCAACAATCTTTCCAGCAAGGATTATTTTGATTTACTAGAAAAATCCATTTTAAATGGGCACAAACAGGAAGAAGTTGTATTGTTAGAACTTAAACCTCATGAACAAAAAACAAATGTAGATTTCTATGTGACTGAAAGTAAATTGGGTATAAAGCCAGTATGCCTCAGTGATGTCTTTGCTGTTGATAACAAATTATATTACAAACTAAATGGCGCCAATCAGCAGATCAAAAGAATTTATAACAGAGTCATTTTCGATGAATTGGAAAAAACAGGGGTACTTTATCAGTATTTAGACTTTACAAAACCATACGAAGTAGAATGGGCAGAGCACCCCAATTGGTTCTTTAGAATCAGTAAATATACAATGCCCTATTTGAAAAGTAAATACGTTCCTGAAACAAAGTATCTACACGAATTCGAAGTAATACCAAGTGATTTAGAAAATTATGTATTAAAGCCACTTTTTTCATTTAGTGGTCAAGGAGTTATTTTTAATGTTAAGCCGTCGGATATAGAAGCAATTAAAGATAAAACGCAATTTATTTTACAAAAAAAGGTAGAATATGCGCCTGTGATCGAGTCGCCAAATGGAATGGTAAAGTGTGAAGTCCGATTATTGTACATATGGCCACCAAATGCTGATAAACCAATATTAGCGAGTAATCTTAGTCGATTAAGCAAAGGCGAAATGATTGGTGTACGCTACAATGAGCATCATGATTGGGTTGGAGGATCCGTTTGCCTAATGGAGCCCTAGAAATCAAGTTTGAAAGCGATTCATTCTAAGTAAACTTAGAAATTCTAATTTACAGCTTTGGAATGTACTATTATTCCTTTAAATATCTTTGCAATCCATATACAGAGATAATAATATCTTCAATATTTGAGAGGAGGCAAAAAAAAAGCCTTGAGGAGACCTCAAGGCTGTGTATCAAAGTTGGCAGCGACCTACTCTCCCACCTTTTAGGGGTAGTACCATCGGCGCTGTGAGGCTTAACTTCTCTGTTCGGGATGGGAAGAGGTGGAGCCCTCACGCTATAACCACCAACAAATCTTAAAGTAACCAAAATGGTTACGATATTGTATTTTATTGACAAATGGCTGGAGGAATATAGAATAAAAAGAAAAAAAAGGAAGTTATTGGGTAATTAGTACTACTCGACTGCACGTATCACTACGCTTCCATCTATAGCCTATCAACGTGGTCATCTTCCACGTCCCTTCGCGAGTTGCCTCGCTGGAATACTCATCTTAGGGAGGGCTTCGCGCTTAGATGCTTTCAGCGCTTATCCACACCGAACGTAGCTACTCAGCACTGCACCTGGCGGCACAACTGATACACTAGAGGTTCGTCCAACTCGGTCCTCTCGTACTAGAGTCAGAGCCCTTCAATATTCCTACGCCCACAACAGATAGGGACCGAACTGTCTTGCGACGTTCTGAACCCAGCTCGCGTGCCACTTTAATCGGCGAACAGCCGAACCCTTGGGACCTTCTCCAGCCCCAGGATGTGACGAGCCGACATCGAGGTGCCAAACCTCCCCGTCGATATGAGCTCTTGGGGGAGATCAGCCTGTTATCCCCGGAGTACCTTTTATCCTTTGAGCGATGGCCCTTCCATACGGAACCACCGGATCACTTTAGCCTACTTTCGTACCTGCTCGACGCGTCCGTCTCCCAGTCAAGCACCCTTGTACTAATACGCTCTGCGCATGATTACCGACCATGCTGAGGGTACCTTTGCGAGCCTCCGTTACTCTTTTGGAGGCGACCACCCCAGTCAAACTACCCACCAAACAATGTCCCATGCGGTGCACGGTTAGAATCTAATTGCATAAAGGGTGGTATTTCAACGACGACTCCATGACTACTAGCGTAACCACTTCAAAGTCTCCCACCTATCCTACACATCATACAACCAAACACAATGTTAAGCTATAGTAAAGGTTCACGGGGTCTTTCCGTCCCGTTGCGGGTAATCGGTATCTTCACCGATACTTCAATTTCACCGAGCTCGTGGCTGAGACAGTGCCCAGATCATTACACCATTCGTGCAGGTCGGAACTTACCCGACAAGGAATTTCGCTACCTTAGGACCGTTATAGTTACGGCCGCCGTTTACTGGGGCTTCAGTTAAGAGCTTCGCCTTGCGACTAACCCCCCTTCTTTAACCTTCCAGCACCGGGCAGGTGTCAGACCCTATACATCATCTTACGATTTAGCAGAGTCCTGTGTTTTTGTTAAACAGTCGCCTAGGCCTTTTCACTGCGCCCTGATTACTCAGGGACTCTTCTCCCGAAGTTACGGGACTATTTTGCCTAATTCCTTAGCCACGAATCACTCGAGCGCCTTAGGATACTCTCCTCGACTACCTGTGTCGGTTTACGGTACGGGCTCTAAATACCTAACCTTAGCGGCTTTTCTCGGAAGCCTGCTTGGGGCAATTATCTAATTACTCCGAAGAGTAATCAGTACTATCAGCTTTCAGCTCGGATAACGTACTTAACTATTATCCTCAACGCCTATGGCCTTTAACGTACTATTCCGTCAGTACGCATGCCTTACGCTCCTTCGTCCCCGCTTCGAAATATTTAGAGGTATCGGAATATTAACCGATTTCCCATCGGATCCGCCTTGCGGCTTTTCCTTAGGCCCCGACTAACCCTGTTCTGATTAACATGGATCCAGGAAACCTTAGTCTTACGGCGTGCGGGTATTTCACCCGCATTATCGTTACTTATGCCTACATTTTCTTTTCTGTTACCTCCAACTAGACTCACATCTAATCTTCAATGGCTTACAGAATGCTCCCCTACCAGCGTATTGC
>JADKKF010000002.1:0-340000 GCA_016720635.1 Saprospiraceae bacterium | reverse complement strand
TTTTCTTATATTTGAATCTAAACTAGATTGATTTAGATAGTAGTGATTGTCTTTAGCTATATTTGCTTGTGTTTTATAAACAAAAGTTTGTAGGCAATTTGCATTAGGATCTATTTTTTTAAATTCTGAAGAAGAAAAAACACCTATAACAAAAGTACCCTTTCTAATAGGAACGAGGTGCAGTTCATTAATAAATAAATTGTTTTGTTTATCGTAGTTTAACAATAAGTAACCAGGCTCTTCTTGGCCTATATCACATACTTTGTTAAAAACAAAATCACCATGAACTTTATGAAAATTAAAGTATTTGTCATAAGACCAAATAAAATTTGATGTATCTATTCTTGAGATAAACAATTCTACAGGAACATCTAAGCTATCGGTGTCTAGACGAATTAATGGATTATTGAATTCAGAAAAAAAAGATTCTATTTTTACTTTTAATGTATCTCCTAATTTTATTGTGTCTTTATAAGGAGTATGAAAGATAGAAATGTTTACTTGTTTTTTATTTGAACACGGATCATCAGATTTATTAATATTAAAAACCTTATCTCCACAAGAAAAAAAGCTTCCAAGTAGAAAAATAATAAAACAAAATGAAAAAATCAATTCGTTAAATACTCTTAGCTTCTTGACATGCATTGAATTTAACATAATTAATTAATGTTGTAGAATGAAGATAATAAAATTAATTTTGGCTTATCGTCATTATTCGATAAAATATTTGAAATTTTTCCTTGACACTCCACACAAATAATACTTAAGCTCCTTTTTTATCCAATTTTGTGGCCCTGCAATTATCTTGGAGTATGGACAGTTAAATCTTCAAACTCAGTTTGAAAGCATTTTGATAACAGCTCTTATATGATAATAACGTAAATAGCTTTTACGAATATACACAATACAAGCCTTCTACTAACATTTGGGTCATTATACTATTTTACGAAAAAATAAAATGCCCCATCTTTATATGTGCTAGCTGGGTCCAATTTCAAATAGCTTGTATCTACACTGTGCTTTAACAAATAATTAAAGTTGTTCTTATCTTTATCTATTTTAGTTAAAATTGAAAGATCTTGATTGCACATTAAATTATTGTTAAAAAACTTTACAGTGGAGGGGTTTATGTGTGCAATTTGATAAATTCCAGATTTTTTACACACTATGAATAATTTATTGGAAAAGCTATTCCCGTTTTTGTTGTATATTAATCGAAGGCTACCAGCATCTTGACCGTGTTCAGAAGAAGAAAGTGGTCGATAAATATAGCTTCCCAAACTGGAACCAAATGAAAAATAGCTTAAAAATGCATATTGCCAAGGATTAGTACTTAAATACGCGATTCCAAAGTTAAATGGTATGCTTAAATAAATACTATCGTTTAATATTGGACTATTGGCTGGTAATTCAAATTTTGTCTCTATCCATATAGTATCTCCTAAGGCAAATGTGTCACGGTAAGGATATATGGTCATCGTTTGATTGATTGTTTGTTCTTCTTGGCACTCTTTATTACCGAAGTAAGGGTCACATGCATAAAACAAAGGCAAAGCCAACATTAGTACTAAACTGAAATTAATTTTGCATTTCATACATTATTGAATCTTGTAAATGGATGATAAATTATCTAGCGCTGATTTTTCATTCTGAGTCGTAAGTGTATTTTTTAATTTTTCTTAAATTATTAGAAGGGTTGATAGCTTTTGGAATTTTGTCCGTGGATGGTCTTATGTTTTAAATATCAATTCAAATTGGTTCAGACTCCATTTTTTACCCAAATCATGCAGCCTTACTATTTTACTAAAATCAAAAAATCTTGAATGTCGCTGTATAAATCAGTTTTTCGCCCATTCAATTGTTATTCTGAACTTGGCAAGGATTTCTGTCGCATACCTAAAAACTCTTTTGGACATAATTCTACATCAACTATACCCGTGTAATTTACTCTTGAGACTTGTCTAGTTACGCTTTTATTATTTTTGTAGTTGCTACTCCTTTTGTAGTAAAAAGCTTTAAAATATAGCTTCCGTTTTTTAAGTCGCTTAAATCAACTTTATTGTCTATGACGGGATTTGTACTGATTATTCGACTTAAAACATCATATACTTCAACCTTGATAATCTTGTTTTCTGTTTTAAAATGTAACACATTATATACTGGATTGGGATAAGTATTTATGTCATTAACAATATAGTTTTGCTGGGTTCCTAATGCATTTTGGATATTTGTAATAAAGTTATTTGTAACAATTGGGAAATTGTAGTCAAAATAAATATTTGCAACATTGCTGAAAGTATCCCCTAAAACCAAATTAGGTTTCGTTTTAATCTTAAATGTTACATAACCATCATTATTTTCATCGTCAAAAGGGAGGTTAATGTCCTGGAAAATAAACTCTACTTTATTTATATTTGAAATTCTCGTTTCAAAATTATGGCTTGCTTTTATGGGTATTAGTGTATTTATGTCAAATTTGGTTGTGTCTATTATGTCTTTAACGACGATATTTTGAGCATTTGCAGTTCCCTTGTTTTCGAAACGTATTAAATAATGAACATAATTTCCAACTTTATCGGGTGTAATTCTAATACCTTCTAAACAAGTTTTATCATTCGGGTCAAAAGAGTTTACAACATTTTGATTTAGTGTAGCAATATTATCGATCGGTGTTTCATCTATTTGCCCATTTATTGAAACCGTGTAACTTAAGATATCCCCAATATTTAATGGGGGTGTTGCGGTTGGTGCGTTTAATTTTAATACAATTATGATTTCTCTGCTTTCAATGGGAAGCAAGTTTGTAAAATTCCAAATTAATTTTCCAGTTGATTGACTTGTGAAATTAGGAGTACTTGATACAAGATCTAAAACGGTATCATCAAATGAAAAATCAATAGTGCCAGATTGTGTACTTGTTCCTTTGTTTTTATACACTAATTTATATCTAGCCTTAAAGCCTGGTCCCGCTACATTCATTGGAATTAGTAATACTTCTAGATCATGATGTGTGCCAT
Organism: Saprospiraceae bacterium; assembly: GCA_016720635.1. GTDB lineage: Bacteria > Bacteroidota > Bacteroidia > Chitinophagales > Saprospiraceae > JADKKF01. Next base: position 336,983 of record JADKKF010000002.1, on the reverse strand, counting down.
TTGCGGTAATGCAAATATCCTGAATGTGGGGACTTATTGTCCCAGGAAACCCAACACTAAAAGTACTGGGATTAAAGTTAAAATAAGTTGGGTTCTCAATAATTGGCGTTATTGTTTGTATTCCTGCTTGCACAGGTATATTATATGTACCAGAACTATCCGATATAAATGAACCAACATTAGTACCATCAGTAATGGAATATTTAAAATTTGGAAATATTATATCAGTACTATCGCAGCCATTATTATTGCTATCAAATTTTTGATTTCCTCGAATCGAGTAGAACGTACCCCCTGGAGTGAAGCTACAATAAGTACCAATATTACAATTAGTATAACCTAGGTCATCTAAATAGTCTTGGACATATGTAATTTTTGTCCTTCATCTGCACAAATATAGAAAAGGTTAGTGTTATTATGAAAAGATTTATCCTCAATATAACCATTTTTATAAACAACCAATTCATTATCACTCCACAACGTTTTAAGTTGGTTAATCCAGACAAATCTAAACTCGTGAGTTGATTATTATAACAATACAAAAATTGTAAGTTGGTTAATCCAGACACTTCTAAACTCGTGAGTTGGTTTCTTTGACAATCCAAAGATTTTAAGTTGTTTATTCCAGACACATTTAAACTCGAGAGTTGATTATCAGAACAATTCAAAGATTCTAAGTTGGGTAACCCTGATACATCCAGACTAGGGAGCTGATTATAACTACAATATAAGTTTTCCAAATTGGGTAACCCTGAAACATTTAAACTCGTAAGTTGATTATCAGAACAATGCAAAGTTATTAAGTTTGGTAACCCTGAAAGACCCTGAAACATTTAAACTAATGAGCTGGTTATTATTGCAAGTTAAAACTTTCAAATTGGTTAATCCTGTTACATTTAATCTTATAAGGTTGTTAATTTTACAATTTAAATCCATCAAATTGGTTAATCCAGACACATCTAAACTCGGTAGTTGGTTTCTTTGACAATCTAAATTTAGTAAGTTGATTAATCCAGACACATTTAAATTCACAAGTTGATTAGTATTACAATTTAAATCCATCAAATTGGTTAATCCAGACACATTTAAACTCGTGAGTTGGTTTTTTTGACAATACAACTGTTGTATGTTGGATATTCCAGTCACATTTAAACTGATTTGAACATTTCAAAGATACTAAGTTGGTTAACCCTGATACATCTAGACTTGGGAGCTGATTATAATTACAATATAAGGTTTCCAAATTGAGTAACCCTGAAACATTCAAACTAATGAGCTGGTTATTATAACAAGTTAAAACTTTCAAATTGGTTAATCTCGACACATCTAGACTAGGAAGCTGATTAAATTCACATGAGAAGTGTTGTAAATTGGTCAATCCATTTAGACCTAAACTTATAAGTTCATTTGCTTGACACTCAAATTTTCTTAAGTTGGTTAATCCAGACACATCCAAACTCTCAAAATCATTATATTCACAATATAAGTTTTCCAAATTGGTCAATCCAGAAACATTTAAACTTATGAGCTTGTTATATTTGCAATCCAATTCTATCAAACTAGTTATCCTTGAAACATCTAAGCTCGGGAGTTTATTTACATCACATCGCAACTGTCTCAATCTGGCTAGGTCCAAAACATTTAAACTAGTAAGTAAATTATACGAACAGTTCAAAACGAGCAAGTTGGTGAAATATTCAATACCCTCCATATTTGGGATGGATGAATTTGTCACATTTAAATACTTAATTGCTGCTGCTTCAGTTACTTGGATTTCACCATCGCCATTGGTGTCTATTTTATTAAATGTGTTTACTTGTACTGAGGAAGTTATATCTGGAGTTTGGGTTGAAGCAATTGAATTATTTGCATTTGCTGCTAATAATTTTGCTTTAAAATTGGCATCAGGGATGTTAACTATTTGAGCATTACATAAGTTTGTGAAGGCTACGATGAAAATTAAAAGTATTTGCTTCATAAAATTTAAAAATTAGATAGATTTTTCAAGTACGTTAAATAAATATTTTGCATCAAAATGCTAAATAAAGGCTAGAGTGTATTGACCCAATCCCGCAACCTGCATTTGAACAGTGAATTATTTCAAATAAAATTGTAAAAGAGGTGATAATTATTTTCATTAAAATAAATTTACAATATGGTTATTGACCCCTTCCTAATGATAACCATTACAAATATATGAAAATTAGTTTGAAAGCATTTCGATAGCAGCCCCAATATTCTTCAATTCGTAATATAGTTATACAAATATACAAAATAAAAGTCCGACAACATTGATTTCACCTCTATAAATATTAAGACAATATCAAAAAACAGGATCTTTATATGTACTGGCTGGGTTCAATTCTGCAAGCTTGAATTAACTCTTTAATTGATACATATAATCCATTATAACCGAATTTATCTGCCTCGTTTTAATAAACAACCTAAATATAATACCGACAAGTTAATGAACCTTCTCCAGAATCTCAGTAAAATACAATTTTCACTTGAAAAAATTTGTAGCTCGTTGTTTTTTTCTTGGTAATTGCAAGGAGAAAAATCCCCCCTCGCGTGAGGGGTAGGAGCGAACACGAAGTAAAGCGGATGACCCGACCCGAGCATCGCGAGGGGCACGCCCAAATAAAAAACCTAGTCCTCATGAGGTTGATTTTAAAGGGTATGAAAAGGTCGGAGATTATTGCTTTGATGGGCAATAAAGTGGAAAACTAGGTAAAAAGTTACGGAAGAATAAGACGGCGGGAATCTTTTTGGAATGATAAGGGTACATGGGTAGTGTATTTTGAACTAAATTTGCAGATACGATACTTAATATTAGGAAAATGGATCCAATTGATATTTATACGCCTATCCACAAGATTAGGATAGTAACCGCTGCTTCGCTATTTGATGGGCATGACGTTGCCATCAACATTATGAGGCGGATACTTCAGGCTTCTGGTGCTGAAATCATACATCTTGGGCACAATCGCAGCGTGGACGAAATCGTCAATACTGCCATACAAGAAGACGTCCAAGCCATCGCCATCACCTCGTATCAAGGCGGCCACAACGAGTATTTTAAGTATATTTTTGATTCTTTGAAGGAGAAAAATGCCAGCCATATAAAAATATTTGGAGGCGGAGGCGGTACCATTTTGCCTGAAGAAATCAAGGAATTGGAGGAATATGGCATCACAAGATTGTATTCGCCAGACGACGGCCGACATATGGGCCTTCAAGGCATGATCAATGATTTGTTGCAAAAATCGGACTTTGAAGTTCCGTTTGATAAAAATATCGATCTAAAGAACTTGCGAAGCACATCGCACGTGGCCATCAGCCATCTCATTTCATTTGCAGAGAACAGCCCCGAAGCTTATGCTTCGATCAGCGAACAAATCCAACCCATCATCGCCACATCCAAGGTCCCTGTCCTCGGTATAACGGGTACGGGTGGTTCGGGAAAGTCCAGCATGGTGGACGAGATATTGCGCCGATTTCTTTTGGATTTTAAGGATAAAAATATAGCCGTGGTCTCTGTTGATCCTTCGAAAAGAAAAACTGGTGGGGCATTATTAGGCGACAGGATTCGGATGAATAGTGTGAATAGCCCTAGGGTATTTATGCGATCATTGGCTACGAGACAGAGCAATCTCGCGCTTTCCAAATACGTCCAATCCACGCTTGATATATTAAAATTGGCACAGTTTGACCTTATCATCCTCGAGACTTCGGGTATCGGTCAGTCTGATACTGAAATCGTGGACCATTCCGATATCACCCTTTATATCATGACGCCAGAGTATGGTGCGGCTTCTCAATTGGAGAAAATCGATATGCTCGATTTTGCCGATATCATCGCCATCAATAAATTCGATAAAAAAGGGGCGCTCGATGCCTTGCGCGATGTCAAAAAGCAATATCGAAGAAACCACAACCTATGGGATGTGAAGGAGGAGGACCTCCCAGTATTTGGAACCATCGCCTCGCAGTTCAATGATCCCGGTACCAATAGGCTTTATGCAGAAATCATTTCTTTATTAAATAATAAAACACAATCAAACTTCGCTTCGACGCTGGAGATTTCGAATGAAATGAGCGAAAAGATTTATATCATTCCACCAGCTAGGATTCGATATTTGGCAGAAATTGCTGAAAATAACCGCGCTTTTGATCAATGGATAGGACAGCAGTCTAGTTTGGCTTCGCGCTTGTACGCCATCCGCAATACCATCAATATCTTGAAGGCAGATGCGAAGGTAAATATCGATGTCGAGCGTCTAGAAGAATTGTACAACCAATTGGAGTCGGACTTGACGGGTGATTCTCGGCGTATTTTAGCCCATTGGAATACAAAATATGAACAATATAAGCAGGATGTCTTCGAGTATAAGGTGCGAGACAAAGTATTGGCACAAACTACCTATACGCTCTCCTTGTCCAATACTCGTATTCCCAAGGTCGTCTTGCCAAAATATAGAGATTGGGGGGACCTCTTAAAATGGTCGCTCAATGAAAATGTTCCGGGAGAATTTCCTTTCACCGCAGGCGTATTCCCATTCAAAAGAGAGGGTGAAGACCCGACGCGTATGTTTGCTGGAGAGGGTGGTCCCGAGCGCACGAATCGGAGGTTTCATTATTTATCTTTAAATATGCCCGCCATACGGTTGTCCACGGCTTTTGATTCGGTTACGCTATATGGTGAAGATCCCGATTACAGACCCGATATCTTCGGTAAGATCGGAAACTCTGGCGTAAGCATCTGCTGCTTGGATGACGCTAAAAAACTGTATTCTGGTTTCGACTTGTGCAGTCCAAAAACTTCCGTCTCGATGACGATCAATGGCCCTGCAGCCATTATTTGTGCTTTTTTCTTGAATGCAGCGATTGATCAACAATGCGAAAAATACATCAAAGCGCACAAATTAGAATCTTTGGTCGAGGAAAAATTGTCCGCCAAATACGATGCAAAGGGCATCGAACGGCCAAAATATCATGGACCCATTCCTGAGGGAAATGATGGACTCGGGCTTCTGCTCTTGGGAATCACAGGGGACGAAGTGCTACAGCCCGATATCTATAATGATCTAATGATGGGAGCTGTAAAATCTGTCCGTGGAACGGTTCAGGCCGATATTTTGAAGGAAGACCAAGCTCAAAATACATGCATTTTCTCTACCGAATTTAGCCTTAGGCTCATGGGGGATATGCAATATTATTTTATCCAAAATCATATTAGAAATTTTTACTCGGTTTCTATCTCTGGATACCATATCGCCGAAGCTGGAGCGAATCCAATCACCCAGTTGGCTTTCACGCTCGCCAATGGATTTACTTACGTCGAATATTATATGTCGCGGGGGATGAATATCGATGATTTCGCACCCAATTTGTCCTTTTTCTTCTCCAATGGCGTCGATCCAGAATATGCGGTCATCGGCCGCGTCGCTAGGAGGATTTGGGCAAAAGCCATGAAGCTGAAATACAAAGCCAATGAGCGATCCCAAAAACTCAAATACCATATCCAAACCAGCGGAAGATCCTTGCACGCGCAAGAAATTTCTTTCAATGACATTAGGACGACCCTTCAAGCGCTTTACGCAATATATGACAATTGCAACTCTCTTCACACCAACGCCTACGATGAAGCCATCACCACGCCTACGGAAGAGTCAGTGAGAAGGGCCATGGCGATCCAACTCATCATCAACCATGAACTGGGATTGGCCAAAAATGAAAATCCACTCCAAGGCTCGTTCATCATAGAAGAACTTACGGACTTGGTAGAAGAAGCTGTCTTGGTCGAGTTCGAACGGATAACTGAAAGAGGGGGCGTTTTGGGGGCTATGGAGACCATGTATCAACGGTCCAAAATCCAAGAAGAAAGTCTCTATTATGAGACCTTAAAACACAATGGCGAATACCCAATAATCGGGGTCAACACCTTCCTTTCTAAGGATGGCTCACCGACCATACTTCCACGCGAAGTCATCCGCGCCAATGAATCTGAAAAAATTCAACAAATCAATACAAGGACCCGAGTACAATCCATCGATAGGGAGAATGCTCTAAAAAAACTCCAAGGTCTCCAACAAGTAGCCATCAATAACCAAAATATTTTTGATGCCCTAATGGACGCTTCAAAACACGCAACATTGGGTGATCTAACCCATTCCCTCTATGCCGTCGGGGGTCAATACCGAAGAAATATGTAATATACCAGCCATTGAATTTTCTATTTTTATAAAAAAAATTTATCTTGCTAAAAAATTTAAACTAATAGATATCTTTTGATGAAAGTTTCCGCCAAGTCTTTAGCCATCATATTGAATGGCACCTGCGAAGGAAATCCCGATGTTGAAGTTTGGAAACCATGTAAAATTGAAGAAGGAGAAATTGGTGGAATTAGTTTTCTAGCAAACTCTAAGTATGAGTCATACTTGTACAACACCCAGTGCAGTGCTATCATCGTATCCGAAGACTTTGTCCCAAGCCAGCCCTATACGCCTACCTTGATTCGTGTCAAAGACGTATATGGAGCTGTGGCAACCTTACTTTCTCAGTTCAATGTCAGCCCAACCACCGATCACCATATTTCTAGCCTTGCATTTATCGACAAAAACGCTGTACTCCCGACCCAGTGCACCATTGAGGCCTTTTCTTGCGTTTCCCAAAATGCTAGTATCGGTGAAAATACCCGAATCTATCCCCATGTTTTCGTCGGAGAAAATGTAAAAGTCGGTCGCAATGTCATCATCCACGCTGGCGTGAAAATATACCACGATTGCATCATTGGAGACAATGTCATCATCCACTCCAATGTGGTCATCGGGAGCGATGGTTTTGGATTTACAAAGAATGAACAGGGCGAGTATATCAAGATCAATCAAATCGGCAATGTGATCATAGAAGACAATGTCGAAATCGGGGCAAATACGGTAATCGATCGAGCCACCATGGGCTCTACTTTCATACGAAAAGGCGTCAAACTAGACAATCTCATCCAAATAGCCCACAATGTCGAAATAAACGAAAATACAGTCATTGCTGCCCAAGCAGGCGTAGCTGGTAGCTCCAAAATCGGCAAAGATTGCCTCATTGGGGGCCAAGTAGGCATCGTCGGTCATATCCAAATAGCTGATGGTACCATGATCCAAGCGCAGTCGGGGGTGAATGCCTCCATAAAAGAAACCAAAACCAAATGGTACGGCTCACCAGCCCTAGATTATACGGCATTCTTGAGATCGTTTTCTATTTTCAAAAAGCTTCCAGAACTCTTGAAGCGATTGGAAAAACTAGAGGCAGATACTAGAAAGTAAATCCAATCGTGAATTGGTAATTGTAGTTTTTGACTCCTCCGTCCAGTTTTTGAGGCTTGGTGCCATCCAAATACGCGTCAGAGAGTAAATATTGGTCTTTCGCTATGCTTTTCAGGCCGTAGTTAACGCGCGCACCAGCAAAAAAGTTCTTGTTGAAATAATAGTACAAACTGCCCACAAAACCAAAATCAAGCGCTGAATACCAATTCCCATCTTTTTGATCAAAATCGTGGTAAGCAGTTTGCTCATATGGGTAGTCAATAATCGAGCCAGCCACGTTCACCTTGTTTTTCTTGATATTTGAGTATTCACTCGCCCCCACCGTTTTATCGCGAAGATAATTATGGTTGAGAAGCACCAAAAGTCGATCCGAAACTGGATTTTTGCCTATAATATTGATTTCACCAGATCCTTTCGAACTTAACAAAATACCTGAATAGAACCCCGCTCCCAGCTCCACAGGCCCTAGCTTATAGTTGATCGTGAGCGGCACTTCCAGATAAGAGTTACTGATGGTAACGAAGCTTTTTTTATCCCCTTTTATAATCAATGGATTCGCAATCTTTGGATTGACGATATAAAAGCCATCTCCCTCGAATGTCCTCCTAGTGCCCTTCTGCGTATATAATAGCTCACTATTCACAGACAAATTTTCCATCAACTCATACTTAAAAAGGATGCCTACGTGCACGCCCCCAGTTACAAATTCATTGGAATTCAATTTGTCTCCCGTGCTACTTTTTTCAATCGGTATCAGCAGTTTTGACATATTCATACCCGCCCTAAGACCAAATTTTATTTGCCCCGACATCGAAATATGAAACATCGAAAAACAACAAAATAACAATACAATTTTCTTCATATCAATCCTTTAATCCACAAATTTACGGAATATCTTTCTATTAAAATGAATTTTGATGGCGTCTCCCTCGACGAGTCGAGGGCCGCGCTCTGCGCCGCTGTGGTCCTGCGGACTCTCGTCATCGACGAGACGGCTACGATCGCTGACGCATGGGCGGGGGGTGTGGGGCTTGAGGAGAGATGGTTTTAAGGGTTCTGTGGGTTGATGGAAGGGATGGGAAGATACCTCCTTTGTCCCTTTATCATCGACACGGCACCACTTCGTGATTCGTTTGAGGGGGGTAAAGCACAGGATAATTCTATTTTGACCCTTGAGAAGAGCTATTTTAGAAATCTGTAAATTATTATTAATACACTTGATCGTAACTCTTGCGATAAAATTGTCTTCATGAATTTGATCCATTGAAAAGTATTCTTTGGACATTAACCACATGGTTCTAGAATCCCTTTCGGTTAATTTTATTCCATATTTTTGAGCATAATACAAACAAAATTTTTCCAGTTTGTAGGTATCCTTTAGATCATTTTTCCGTCCAGTGATATAAATATGATAATCTTGATTGCTTTCTATCATTGGTGCATATTTAAACTCTCCATTGTTATAGTTGATCAAAGTATAATGCATCTCTGCGGTACACCCACTGACTACAAGAGCAATAATTAAAATAAATCTATTGGATTTCATTCCCAGATATAAAATTTGTGAACCGTTTGAATGGCGTGATTGGTTAAAGGGATAAAGCATGGATATTGACCATAATCGTAGTTTCTATAATGTTGCAAAACCCATTGCTCGACTGCGCCAGAAAACCACCATTTTGCTCCATCACTCATCCCTACTCCAAAATTAACTTTTACCCTGAAATATACCACTTTTTGAAAATAAAAACGTTAAAACTACATTCTTCCTCTGTCGCTTCATCATTGGCAGGGCATTGCATCGTGATCGTTTTTTGGCGGATAGTCTATTGGGTAATCTTTATTTTCATTCTTAAAGATTGAAATTCTGGAAATTATCATATTGCTATTAGAACATCTTACTGTTAAAGCCGCTATAAAATTTTCATCATGAATCTGGTCCATAGAAAAATACTCTTTGGACATCAGCCACAAAGTTATAGAATGCCTTTCTTTTAATTCTATCTTATACCTATCCGTATAATACAAGCAAAATTTTTCTAATTTATAAGTATCTTTCAGATTGCTTTTCTTTCCAGTTATAAATATATGGTGTTCCTCATCGCCCTGTAACATTGGAGCATATTTAAACTCTCCATTGTTATAGTTTATCAAAGTATAATGCATCTCTGCGGTACACGCATGGACTACAAGAGCAATAAAAAAAATAAATCTATTGGATTTCATTCCCAGATATAAAATTTGTGTACCGTTTGAATGGCGTGATTGGTTATAGGGATAAAGCATGGATATTGCCCATAATCATAGTTTCTATAATGCTGTGATACCATAAATTAAATTGACTGAAGATTCTGTGAGTTAAAAATAGCCTAGTTGCAACAGCTTTTTATCCATTGCTCATTCTTAAAGTTACTACAATTTTTTGATTCGACCATATCCAATATTTCAAGGTTTTCGACAAGATTAAATTCATGGATGGGTTGGTTCTCTTATTATTCCATTACTTTTGTTTTCAATTATATCGCTATTTGTAAATAGTATTTTCTATTATGCTCAAGAAATTATGGAGCGAAACATTGATTTATGGCCTAAGCACCGTCTTGGGCAGGATGATTTATTTTTTGCTCAATAGATTGCATACGGATGTATTTAGCAAAGCGGATGTTGGAATTTTGGTCAGTACCTATGCGCTCATCGGATTTTGTTTGGTATTATTTACCTATCGAATGGAAGCCGCCTACTTCAGATACGCTACTGATAAGGAATATATAGATCAAAAAGTGCTTAACTCTTCGATCAGCTCGATTTCGCTATCGACGATTCTCTTTTCATTGTTGTTTTTTATGTTGATCCCTTGGTTTGGATCCTTTTATGGCCTGGAATCGAGGCCCGAGGTCTTGTGGTTGGCACTAATCATCATCGCATTGGATACTTTGTCCGAAATACCCTTTGCGTATCTACGACTGCACGGCAAGGCGAAACTCTATTCTGTCTTAAAGATTCTGAATATTTTTTTACTCATATTCTTCAATGTACTCTTTCTTTGGATTTTGCCCAAATACATCCAATCCTTGCCAGAAGGCTTGATGAGCACATTGATACATACGATTTACTCACCCAAGCATGGAATTCTCTATGTTTTGATAGCCAATATCATCGGTAGTTTGGTTGTTTTGCTCCTTGCCTTAAAAAAGCTCCCCAAAATCGAATGGGAAATTGACTATGAATTGCTTAAAAAAATGTGGTCGTACTCTTGGCCATTGGTCATTGTCAGTTTTTCTTATATCATCAATGAGATGTTTGACCGTCTTTTCATGGTAAAATTATTGCCAGGTACTATGAGTGAAAATCAAGAGATGACGGCTATATACGGCTCTTGCTACCGTTTGACCATATTTATAAATCTTTTTACCATGGCGTATCGCCTAGGTGCCGAACCCTTTTTTCTAAAAACCAGAAACGAAGCAAATGCTCCAGCGCTTTATGCTAGGGCAACACTTTATTTTACTATTTTTGCTTGCACGGGATTCCTTTTTACCGTTCTATTTACGCCACAACTCAAGTCTCTTGTATTCAACAGTTCTTATGATTCTGGTCTGATCATCGTCCCAATTGTCACGTTGGCCAATGTGTTCAATGGGCTATATTACAATCTGAGTATTTGGTATCGAACGACAGATAATACCCGTTTAGGTATATATTTTTCACTTTTCGGAGCTATAACTACAATCGTCCTTAATGTCCTATTTATCCCGTATTATGGGTATATAGCAGCTGCGTGGACCACTTTGATTTGTTATTTTTTGATGTGTGTTTTGGTATATTATGCTGGGAAAAAATATATAAAAATCCCGTACAATTGGCGAAAGATAAATGGCATTTTCACCCTGAGTATTTTTTTAGTTTTAATAAATAAGTATATAGGGCAAGAATTTATCTTGATTCCAATATTCCTCTTTATTCTATATGGTTTATTTATTTATTTTCTTGAAAAAGAAACCATTTTAGCCTTAAAAAGCCAAGTTTTGTCTCGTTTTAAGCGTTAAACGAGGTGCCACACCCACAAGTAGATTTGGCATTTGGATTATTAAAAATAAATCCGCGATTTTCTAAGCCATTGATAAAATCAATTTCCATACCCAAAAGATAGATGCTGTGAGACTTTTGCATCATTACTTTCAATCCATCAATTTCATAAAATTGATCGTTTTCTTGCGGTTTGTCAAAACCAAGGATATAGCTAAATCCAGAACATCCACCCCCTTTCACACCCACTCGAAGTCCAAAATCATCTGGAATGTTTTGATCCTTTTTGATGAGGTGCAGCTGCTCTAAAGCTCCTGCTGTCAATACGATAGGCGTCTGTGTATCTGTTGTTGTCATATTTGCTCAGTTTATTAAGGGTTAAACGGAAAATGTCAATTTTTGTTTTTGATTTTTTGCTGAATTCTAGCCATATAAAAAAACTTTTGATGCCGTTTTGTTTCCGATTTTGTGAAAAAAATATAGAATTGCACCAACATTAGTAATTAATTAACTAAATTTCGAAATTATTTGGAAAAGGAATACGTTTTTAATCAAAAAGCATATAATGAAAAAGTCCATCATAACATTTTGTCTATTATTAGCGATAAAAACACTTTCTATTGCTGGTAATCCCGATATTTTCAATGCCATCATGTCTGGAAATGCGGAAAATCTAGGTAAATACTTCGAAGAGTCGGTCGAAGTTTGCATCAACAATTCTCAAGAAATATATAGCAAACAAGACGCAATTCAGGTAATCCAACAGTTTTTGAAAAACAACAAACCTGTGAGCATAAAAGAAGCGCACCAAGGTGCCTCCAAAAACAGTAATAGCAAATATACCATCGCAAATCTTCAAACCTCTTCCGGTTCCTATCGCGTGTATATTTTTATAAAAAATCATCCAAACAAGACCATAATACAAGAAATTCGCTTCGACAAATAGGAATTTTTCTTAGAAAGTGGTTTTTTAATTACAAAATATCATATCTTTGCCCTCCTAAAGAAAAAAACAGGGTCGAATGGCCGAGTGGCTAGGCAGAGGTCTGCAAAACCTTCCACAGCGGTTCGAATCCGCTTTCGACCTCCAAAGGTTTCAATCTGAATAAGGCTGGAACCTTTTTTTATTCCCGTTCTGCGAGTTCTAACCATTTAGATTCTCTGGTGTCAAGGTCGTCTCTGAGCTTTTGGATTTCTACACCCAATTTTTGGATATCGTCCAAGTTAAGATTTTCATTAGTAAAGCGGTCTTCGATGGATTTAATCTTTTCTTGAATCTTTTCGATATCTTTTTCGAGTCGTTTCAATTCTTTCCTTTCTTCATAATTAAGGCCTTCAGAACTAGGTTTTGGCGTTACTTCTTGGTCCGAACTGGCTTCTGTTTTGGTACTTTTGGTAGGTAGATTATTTTGAGTCTCTCTATATTCAGAATAATTTCCATTAAAATCCTTAATCTGACCATCGCCCTCAAAAACAAAAAGGTGATCGACCAATTTATCCATAAAATATCGATCGTGGGTAACTATCAATAGGCAACCAGGAAAGTCAAGCAAGAAATCCTCCAGTATCTGCAATGTCAATATATCTAGGTCATTCGTCGGCTCGTCTAAGATAAGAAAATTGGGATTTTGGATCAAAATCGTAAGCAGATAAAGACGTCGTCGCTCACCTCCAGAAAGCTGTGATACGAATACCTGTTGTTGCGATCTACTGAATAAAAATCGCTCCAAAAGTGCAGCAGCAGAAAGCGTTTGACCCTTTTCTAATGGGATATATTCTGCTATGTCTGTGATGACCTCTATGACCCTTTTGTCCACATTGAGCTCCATGCCATCTTGGCTATAATATCCAAATACCAAAGTATCTCCTACGACGATTTTACCTTGTGTTGGGCTTAATTCTTGTGTCAAAACCTTAAGAAAGCTGGATTTGCCCGTTCCATTCTTACCGATAATACCTACCCGTTCTCCCTTCTTAAATTTATAATTGAAATTTGAAAAAATATGCTTGTCCCCATAATCTAAACCAACATTGTGGGCCTCCAAAATCTTAGAACCAAGTCGCTGGCCCTTGATTTCAATTTTCATTTTATCCTCGGTCTTTTTTTGATCCGTTACTTCTTTGAGATCGTAAAAGGCATCTACCCTAGATTTGGCTTTTGTACCCCTTCCCTGGGGCATCCTGCGGACCCAATCGAGTTCTTTACGCAGAAGTTTTTTGTTCTTATCATGCTCTATTCCTTCGTTTTCGACTCGGATGGCCTTTTTCTCCAAATATTGAGAATAATTTCCGCTGTATTTGTACAGTTGTCCATTTTCTAGCTCTATGATCGTGTCACAAATCCTCTCTAAGAAATACCTATCGTGCGTCACCATGAACAAGGTCAAGTTCGGCCTTGAAAGGTACTCTTCTAGCCATTCTATCATATCGAGATCCAAGTGATTGGTCGGTTCATCCAATATCAAGAATGCCGGTTCTTCGATCAATATTTTGGCCAAAGCCAAACGCTTTAATTGTCCGCCCGACAAAGTATCAATCTTTTGCTCTAGGTCAACAATTTTTAATTTTGAAATGATTTCTTTGACTTTTGACTCAACATCCCAAGCCTTCAAATCATCCATTTTGTTTGTTGCAGCTTGTATTTGATCAACATTGCCAAGTGCCAAAACGTGTTCGTATTCTTTTACCGCAAGGAGGGTTTCATTGGTGGTATCAAAGATGGTCTCAAGCACATTTAAATTGAAGTTGAATTGAGGCTCTTGCAATAAAAACCCCATTTGGACATCGCTGTTTATCCATATTTTGGCGTTCTCACCCTCACTTCCTTCCATCCCTGTCAATACTCTTAACAGCGTAGATTTTCCCGTTCCGTTTTTTGCAACAAAGGCTATTTTTTGTCCCTTATTGATGTGCAATTGGATGTTTTTGAATAGTATTTTGTCCCCGTAGGACTTGGTTATATTTTCTAAAGTCAAATAATTCATGCGGCGAAGTTACTGCTTATCTTGTGGTTTTATATATTGAATAAATTTAATATTGCATTTTTACATTTATTTTTAATAAAAAATTCGTTTAATAGATTCATTTTTTGGAAATTTGAATAATAATTCGTTTTAAATTTTAACTCAATACTGTTCATCATGATTCGTCTAATCCCTTTGATATGCTTTCTTATTCTATTTAAATCTCCTTTTCTTCAAGCACAAAGTTTAGTATTAGGTGGCCAAAAAAACTTAGATTTCAAGACCAATGATTTATTAGCTAATAAATTTAGTGCTTTCGATGTATTCTATATCGATTCCAAATCATTGAGCCAATCTTTGACTTCACAAGGATTTAATAAAGAGCTTTTTCTAGACCTAGGTGACGCATTAAAAGGCAATGTGCACATTGAATCATACAATATGAAATCTCAGGATCATGTGTTGTTGAAAGAAGTAAATGGAAAAATAGAGAAAACAAAAGAAAGAGAATCCTTCAACTATAGAGGGCATTTTTGGGATGATCCAGAGGATGTTTTTTCGTTGACAGTGACAGATAATTTCATTTTTGGATTTTTTATTAAAGATGATGAGCATTGGATGATAGAACCCGTATCAAACTTTGGAGACAATTTAGCCCCTGATACTTATGTGGTTTATAATGCTAAAAATGTTAAATATACCACAGAACACAAATGTGGGGTTGAAACGACCAGTGAAAAGCTGGATCAATCGGTCGAGCAAAGAAATTTACTTTTAGGAACTAATAATTGTACTTATCAAATTGAACTAGCCATCGCAAGTGATTGGACCATGTCTCAAAATAAAGGCGGAACTACCAACACAAATACATTTGTAGATGCAGTCATGAACAATGTTCAACTTCTTTATGATACAGAATTTCAAGACAGCCTCAAGTTTGTTATCGTTGCTCATTATGTTTCTTCAAGTGCTAGCGATGGTTTGGAAAGAACTATAACTTCATCGAATGATGCCAACACTATTCTGTCCAATTTTTCTGATTGGGGCGAAGCTGGTAATTTTGGCGTCACCTTTGATCTCGGACAATTTTGGACAAAACGCGATTTTGCTGGATCTACCATTGGTCTTGCTTATGTTGGGGCGATTTGCACCAGCAGTAAATATCATGTATTACAAGAATGGAGCGGAAACAATTCTAATTATACGCTTCAGGTAATGGCTGCTCATGAGATTGGACACAATCTCAATCTATCTCACGATGTTTCGTCTGGGTTTATCATGTCGCCATCAGTTGCCAGTACTTCTACGTGGTCGCCAGTCTCTCTTTCAACTTTGAATGCTTTTTATATTTCATTAACTTGCCTCCAGCCAATTGACACAAGACTAAAACTGGGTACGCCAACCAAAGCTGCCTATGAAGCAAGCAATTCAGGGACAGCAGCAGCAAATTGTGGCATGAAATACACGCTTGTTACAATTCCAGTTCAGTTATATAGGACGATTGCCACGTCAAGTGTTACTGCAACTTTATCGATAGACGGAGCTTCTACTGCACTTCAAAACCGAGATTATTCAATCGTCTCTGGTACCGTAACCTTTGCAGCTGGATCCACTAATGCTTCCTCTAATTTTAATTTGGCAATTTTTGAAGACGCCATCGATGAATCGGTTGAAAATATTATTTTGAATCTAAGTGTTGGAGCCAATTTAGTTTGCTCTACAGATAACATTAATGTATCCGTTTCTGACAATGACTTTGATCCAAGTATAGCCACCAATAGAACCATTGTTTATGGTGCTGGCGATTCTAATGTCAACTATTACCCATTTGGTGGTGGATATACCGATGCAAGGGCTCGAGTCATTTATACCGCCGCCGACCTAACTGGTTTTGGTCTTAAAAAAGGCTATATCAATAGCATCGCATTCAATGTTATTTCAAAAAACAGTACCCAGGCTTATTCAAATTTTAATATTTCTGCAAAAAACACTTCAGTGACCACTCCAAGTTATACCGAAACAGGACTAACCTCTTTAGTCAACAACGCTTCAGTATCCGTAGTGAGTGGGTGGAATACATTCAATATAAGTTCTCCATATTATTGGGACGGTAGCTCTAATATCCTATTTGAATTTTGCTTTAATAACACCTCTTCGTCGAATTCAGATGTCATTTCTTCCACGTCGAAATCCTCCAACGTTGCAATGTTCAATATAAGCAGTACAGGGTCTGATAATGGATGTTCATTAGCTGGCTTCTATAGCGAAACAGAACAACCCGACCTACGATTTAATTATACACCGATAATGGATGCTTCCAATGCTACCAATAAATCTGCAGTCTCTTACCTAACCACTGGTGACATCGCATTTTTTTACGATGATCAAGATAAAGCATTGGTCAAAATACAACAGACAGGTGGGACTAATTTAGAATGTGTAAATGTTTCAATAGATAGAGCAGGGTCTAGTGCTTTGACTTCTCCAACATGGCTTGACCCAACAGCCACTTCGAAGATTTCTCAAAAAACTTTTTATATAACTTCTACAAACAATGGAAATTATGATATTACTTTAATCTATAAAGCCTCCGAAATATCCGCCTTGGGAGGGACTGCTTCTTCGTATAAAATGATAAAGACACCCAATAAAATTCAGAACACAACTACAAGTGTGGGTGCGCAATTGGTAGTTCCTACCTACGGAACTTTTACATCAGATGGGGTTACATTCCATACATATACTTCGAGTTTCGCAACCTTTAGTGGATTTGCAGTGACTAGTTATACTGGAGCACTTTTGCCATTGAATTTAATTTCTTTCAAAGCGCTTAAAAATGAAAATGCGGTAGATCTGCTTTGGGAAACCTCGAATGAAATCAACCTGAAAGAATTCATAATCGAGCGATCGGCGAATGGGCAAGATTTTTATCCAATATTAACAAAAGAACCAGCTGGACAAGGTGCCCAATTATCCAAATATTCGAGTAAAGATCAGCAACCACTATCTGGGGTATCTTATTATAGATTAAAATCTGTTTCTTTAGATCAGAAAAGCGAATATTCGAAAATAGTCCAAGTGGTATTTGGTAAAAAATCTAGTATCAGTCTGTACCCTAACCCCGTTACAAACAACAAATTGT
Organism: Saprospiraceae bacterium; assembly: GCA_016720635.1. GTDB lineage: Bacteria > Bacteroidota > Bacteroidia > Chitinophagales > Saprospiraceae > JADKKF01. The sequence continues at coordinate 319,533 of JADKKF010000002.1, read as the reverse complement.
ACATCGTAAGTACTGGTTCATCTAGTATCAATGAAGTACAAGTGATCGATAGCAAAGGAACTGTAATAAAGGCTTTCAAATTTTATGCTGATCTGAATAGTGGTTCGCAAAGTATCGAAATGGATTTAAACGAATTACCTATCGGAAACTATGTGATCAGGACATTAGGTAATAGCCAAACTGAAGTATTTAAAATCCAAAAATTGTAAAAATAAATCTCTAAGATTTTCGAAGGAGGAGCCTAAAAACTCCTCCTTTTTTTTAATACAGAATATCCTTATAAATTTGGAGAGATTTGGGCAGTGAGAAATCTGGAAGATGTGTTTTTAAGTATCTAAAAAAAACTGAAATTAACTCCTGTCGTTCAGAAACTGGGAGATTATAGGCTCCCAACTGTTTTATTTCCATCTTAAAAAAATCATATGTATGAGCCAATGATAAATATTCATGAGAATATAGGCTCTCCGTTGATTTAATCGTTGTAATTTCTCCATTTTCATAATCAATCCAAGTCCCACCTTGCTTTAATATCGGCTGTATGCCCAAGGGACTTGTAATATGCAAGAGAAAATAAACTAGATAATTTTTGATAGACTCTTGGGTAGAATCTACTTGAGTTAAAAATTCTAAAACAAAATCATACAATTGTAGATTGGCTTGATTCTCTTTGATGCATTTGGTCAATATTTCTATGCATATCGTCGTTAGGGCGTTTTTATAGATATCAAAAGGAATCTCTTTATATTGGTAAAAAATGGCACCTTCTTTAATCGGTTGTATCTTATTGGAATTTTTAAAATCTAAATCTAACGCTACAATATTGCCAAGTTTCCAAATAAAATTCTTCTTTTTAGATTTTGTACTTTTTGCTCCATAGACCATCCCAGTAATTAATCCATATTCTTTGGTAAAAATATGTACGATTATATTTGACTCACTATAATCCAAAGTCCTAAGTATGATTCCTTGTGTCTTGATAAAGGCCAATATTCAAACATTAAAAGTTGAATAAAAATAGATCTCGAATAGGAAAAGATTTTATTTCAGCTCTATCCAATCTTTTGTGTACTCAGTATTGTGGTATTTCAATTTTGTCTGGTATCTCTCCTTTTGTCTTTCTATCACTAGATTGGTAATACCCTGCGCGGGCGACAGTGGAAAATCAGGGGATAAAACCACGTTTATCTTTGATTCTAAAACATCTAGTCGGTAAAGAGTGCTCAATAAGGCCTCCATTCTATTTTCTATCATCCACTCGATATGACCCAATAAAATAGGATAAAGATCATCCAAGTTGTTTTCATGGTCTTTTAGCGTTATTTCAAACGAATGTACCATCACGGATTTCAACTCTTCTGATTCGTTGATCATATTGTGGTCCTAGTTTTTAAAAAAATAAAATTTCGTCAATAATTTTCTACTATTGCTCAATCGTGGGATTTTGAATTGTCCGCCCAGCCTTCCTTTGTATTTCATCCACTGATAAAAAGTACCTTTGGGTACTTTGGTAAGTTTTAAAGAATCCAACGCAAGATTTTTTGACCTCTTTGCTTCATAATCTGAATTAAGCGCTTGTAGTTTTTTATCTAGCAATATGCCAAATTCATTTATATCTTTTGGATCTTTCTCAAACTCTATAAGCCATTGATGTCCTCCTTTATTGGCAATATCAAGAAATATCGGTGCTACTGTATATTCTGAGACTACAGCATCTGTATGAGAACAAGTGTGGGCTATGGCTTGTTCAGCATTGCTGATCATTACTTCCTCTCCAAAAGCGTTCAAAAACTGCTGCGTTCTTCCAAATACTTGGATTCTATGAGGGTATAGCGAGGTAAAAATCACCGTATCTCCAGGTACATACCGAGACAGTCCTGCAAAATTCGTAACCAAAATAACATAAGGAACACCTTCGACAACTTCCTCAATTGTATATGCAGTTGCATTCGGATTACCGTAAGTCTCCAATGGAATAAACTCATAAAATATACCATTATCAAGGAGAACCAACATATCCTCTCTAGTAAAATCGTCTTTAATGGCAAAAAAGCCCTCGGATGCGTTGTATATCTCTTGATATATAAAATCATCCTTGGGTATTAATTTTTTAAATTGTGCTTTATAAGGACCAAAACCCACCCCACCGTGCATATAAACTTGAAGTTCAGGCCAGATTTCTAGAAGATTGTCTTTACCTGATATTTCCAACATCCTTTTGAACAAAACGAGGTTCCAAGTAGGGACTCCACCAAACATGGCCATATTGGGGATTTGTAAAGCTTGAAGGGCTGTTTTTTCTATTTTACTTTCCCAATCTTTCATCAAAGCTGTCTCAAAGTCTGGAACGTAAAAATACCTTCCCACTGCAGGAAAATTTTTCAACATGATCGCTGAAATATCACCGGCCATAATGTTTGGATTATTCGGAAAAGTCTCCAATGCCCCACCCAACAATATGCTCTTGTTTTGAAATAACTTAGCGTCTTTTAGGTTATGATAAATCAACGTAACCGCATCCCACCCACCTTTAATATGGCAGTTCTTGAGATTCTCATCACTAACAGGAATATATTTACTTTTGTCGTTGGTAGTCCCACTTGATTTTGCATACCACTTAATTTTGTCTGGCCATAAAACATTTTGCAGACCATCCATCATCCTAGCGATATAGTCTCTTATTTGGTCATATTCTTGTGGTTCTATTCTCGCTTGAAAGTCTTTAATCGATTTTATGGAAGCATAGTCGTATTTTTTACCCCATTCCGTGTCTTTGGCTTTTGAAATTATCGATTTGAATATTGTCTTTTGTATAGATGCAGGGTCTTTTTTATATGAAGCTATATGGGCGTAGCGATACGCACAATAGTTTTTCATTATAAAATTAACGCCTGAATATATGCTCATAACTATCTTCCAATATGAACTAATAAAATCGAAATATCTGAAGGAGAAACACCACTTATTCTACTTGCCTGTCCCAATGTTGACGGCTTAATTTTACTTAACTTTTGTCTAGCTTCCATTGACAATGAAGTCATCTGAAAATAATCCAAACTCTCTTGTAATCTAAAGTCTTCCAATCGGCTCATTTTTTTCACCAACTCTTCTTCTTTAAGAATATAGCCTTCATACTTCATTTTGATCTCAGCAAACTCAATGTTTTCTGAAGAAAATTTCTGTATAAAAGTATTCAATTGAGCATCGCTTTTTGCCATGTCTAATATCCCAATATGAGGTCTAGACAATAAAGAAGAAAGCTTTATTTTTTGCTTAAGAGGCGCACTTTCTACGGATTCAAGCCATTCATTATACACGCCTGGGTCAGCACTATTTTCGGTTAAATAAGTCTCTATTTTTGCCGCTTCATCCAATTTAATGTTTACATTGTCCATCCTCAAATCTGCTCCTTTCATACCCAACTTGTAGGCTAAAGGAGTTAAGCGGATGTCAGCATTGTCCTGCCTAAGTAGGATTCGATATTCTGCCCTTGAAGTGAACATGCGATATGGCTCGTTGGTTCCTTTTGTAACCAAATCGTCGATAAGTACTCCGATATAAGCCTCCGATCTTTTCAAGACAAATGGTTCCAACTCCTTGCACCTAAGGTGTGCATTTATACCAGCCATTAACCCTTGGCAGGCTGCTTCTTCATACCCCGTCGTACCATTTATTTGCCCGGCAAAATATAAATTTTGTATCAAGTGGGTCTCTAAAGTATTTTTTAATTGTGTCGGCGGAAAATAGTCGTATTCAATGGCGTACCCTGGTCGAAACATTTTTACATTTTCAAATCCTGGAATCAGCTTCAATGCCTCATATTGGATATTTTCTGGCAATGAAGACGAAAAACCATTAACGTATATCTCACAGGTGTCTCGACCTTCTGGTTCTATAAATAGTTGATGCCTTATTTTATCTGAAAACCTATCTATTTTGTCTTCTATCGAGGGGCAATACCTCGGGCCTAAGCCTTGAATCCTACCACTAAACATAGGAGACTTTGAAAAGCCTGTCCGCAACACGTCATGTACTTTTTCATTGGTATATGTGATATGGCAAGGCAATTGTTTTCCGACCTTTGGCGTTGACAGAAATGAAAATTTTGAGGGATTTTCGTCTCCATCTTGAATTTCCATCACATCCCAATTCAAGCTTCTACCATCGACTCTAGGTGGTGTGCCTGTTTTCATCCTTCCAGATTCAAATCCCAATTTTATAAGCTGTTCGGTAATACCCGTGGCATTTCTCTCTCCAGCACGGCCACCCCCAAATTGCTTTTCTCCAATATGAATCAAACCATTAAGGAAGGTACCATTCGTCAAAATAACGGTTTGTGATTTGATTTCTAATCCAAGAGCAGTAACCACACCTTGCACTTTCTGATCTTTTATCAGCAGCCCTCCAACCATCTCTTGCCAAAAATCAATATTTTGATGGCCTTCAAGCATTAAGCGCCACTTTTGTGCAAATTCGAATCGGTCATTTTGTGCTCGTGGACTCCACATTGCTGGACCTTTGCTCTTATTGAGCATTCTAAATTGTATCGTAGTTTCATCTGTTACAATCCCAGAATAACCACATAAAGCATCAATTTCTCTTACTATTTGACCCTTAGCAACACCACCCATGGCAGGGTTACAGGACATTTGTCCTATTGTTTGCATATTCATCGTAACCAATAATACCTTTGAGCCTAGATTAGCAGCAGCCACGGCAGCTTCGCAACCTGCGTGACCTGCACCGACTACAATTACATCATAAAAAGGAAACATTTACCTTACTTTTACTGCGCAAAGATATCATAATAACACAATTTAACGCCAAAGTTTATTCTAACTTCAATAATTTTCCTTTGTCCACTATTTTGTTGGTATTATCAAGGATATAGTAGAAAACCACTCCTTCAGATAATTGATTTAAAGATATGAAATTTTTAATGGGTGATTTAAAAATTGACCGTCCATCGATAGAAACAAAATAAATATTATAATGCTCGACATCCAAATCTTTGATGTCTATATTTATTCCATCCTTAACAATAGTGTTTTTAATTATAATTTTATCGAAATTATTTAATACTTGGCTCGTCGCAGTTGTACTTTCAGACAAAGATAATGAGGTGTTTTTTGCACCATCTCCATTGTCGTTCCCATTGCCATTGGATGCTACCCCACAACTATAAAAATTCACCCTTCCGGTACCCGATTGTGGGCTTTTCCAATATACGTTAAAAACTCCTGAGGTACTGTTTAAATTATGTTCCACATAGGTCTTTCCATTCGTTGGGGTGATTCTTGCATTTGCACTAGGATTATGCCAAGTATTTATACCCGACGTTGTAGTTCCTTTAGTTGCACATAATTGAAATCCATATCTATTAGGAGTACCAAGGGTAGAACTAACGGTTGTAACTATTTTATACGTTGTATTAGGTATATAAGATGATACAGGCAGATTTGTTGCAGAATCTAAAACAGCAATATTGGCTTGAGGTATATAAGCGTTTCCGCCGTGACAATTATTACAATATATTGGATTTTGCCCCATATATTGATCGCCAGGAGCACCCGTGTTACCTAGACCTGTAGCGGCTGCACGACCACCTGAATTCGACAAAGTGAGAAACCCAGAAAATAATATCACAGAGTAAATCAAGGCTTGCAAAGGAAGTTTTGATAATTTTACCATAAATTTTCGTTAAATGTCAGATAGAAAAATTGACTTTAAAGTATATTGAAAGTTTAATTCGCTAAATTTGTTGTCAAAAGTAATTTATTTTATTGAAATTCACTTTCATTGATTTTGATATTTTTATAAAAGTCATTATTTGCAAAATGCGGTACTTTGGAATTTTATAGGATGAATAATAAAAAACAAATCTTTGTGTGCTGGAAAAAATTTAGGCGATATTACCAAATAGACTTGGTGTTATTACTGGTTACAACTTTGGTATTCGCAGCATCTCACCCTCTCTTAAGCCAAGTCTCACAAGTAGAATATGGAAAAAATAGAGTCCAATTCAATGACGATTTTGACGAATGGATTTATTTTGAAAGTCAAAATTTTGTAACCTATTTTTATGGAAAATCTAGACCTTTAGGCTACAAAACGGTACAATATGCAGAAAAAGATTTTGAAGAACTCATCAAACTTTTAGAATTTAAATTAAATGATAAATTAGACATTTTAGTTTTTAGTGATTTAAATGATATAAAACAAAGTAATATTGGAATTTCGGAGGCCTTTATACTAGAAAAACGAAAGGTAAAAGTCGAGGGAAATAGAATTTTTGTCTTTTATAATGGAGATATGAATAATCTGCGGACACAGATCCGCGAAGGCATAGCGGAAGCCTTCATACAAAACATGTTTTATGGTGCCGAGTGGAAACAAGCATTACAAAATAACAATACCCCAATAATCCCCAATTGGTTCGTAGATGGTCTGGTCTCTTATATTGGCGATCGCTGGACCATCGAGGATGATAATCTCACACGCGAGGTTTTTCTGCACCAACAATATAAAAATTTTAATCGCTGGATGGCGAATGATGGCAGAACTGCTGGAAAAGCATTTTGGAAGTATATTGCTGATTTTCATGGCGAAATCGAAATACCCAATATTCTATATGTCGCGAGAATAAATAAAAACATTGAGAGTAGTTTTCTTTACGTCCTTGGCAATAGTTTTGAAAATGAAATCAATAAAATGTGGGAGTATTATTCAACTTTTTATTTAAACGATGAAGCAAAGTTAGCTTCAATTTCTATAAAAAATGATGCTTTTTACAAAGCTAAAAGAGGCTTCAAAATCACTCAGATAGAGGAAAACAAAGAAAATAATCTTGCTGCAATGGTTCTTAACCATATGGACAAGACCTTTGTAAAACTACTCGACCTAAAGTCAAAAAAAACAAAAAACATATTGTGTTTTGGGCATCGCAACAATGTCCAACAAGAAGATTTTCAAATGCCCCTTATCGCTTGGACAGCTAATCACAAGGCTCTTGGGGTTGTTTTTAATAAAAGAGATCGATGGTGGTTTTATTACTATGATTTAAAGGAGAAAAAAGCTAGATACAAAATAAAACTTCCCGAAAAATTACAAAGAATTTTTGCTTTTGATTTTGATGAAAATAAAGGCTTGGTCCTTTCTGCCTTGGGTGAGCAATTTACAGACCTGTATTATTACAATATAAAAAATAATAGCATCGAGAACCTTACCAATGACATTTTTGATGATTTAGATGTTAAAATATTAAACTTTCAAGGGGCCAAAGGATTGGTTTTTAGCTCCAATCGTCCAGATACAGAATTAAAAAAAGTCATTCCTGATACGATCCTTGTAAATCCTAGTTTTGACCTTTTTTATTATCAATTGGATGCTAAATGGCCTCAACTGCAACGATTATCTGAAACTCCACAGATAAACGAAAGAAAACCTAGACAAAACTCTTCGACTGAACTTGGTTATTTGACCGATCAAACAGGGATAAAGTCTCTGCTTGTTAGTTCCATCGATGGATATGATAAACTAAGATTCGAAAGAATTCTGCTAAGAGATGGAACCTATCGCATCATATCGAGTACGGACACCATACCTAAAAGCTGGGAAATAGAACGCCAAGAGCCTCTATCGATTTTGCAATTACGGCTTGAAAATCAATTTTTTTCAAAACTAAATACTCCTGTTTATAACTTTTCCCCACAGTTTTTGGTGAGTGAAATTCGGGGTAGAAGTTTTGTTGTTTCGGCGAAAGATTCTTTGTTTGTATCAGCCGATTCCGTTCAACTCACTGCATTTATGCAAGAAAAAAGATCACCAACAATAAAGCAATTAAGACCTGATCAAATAAAAATAAAACCCTATACCAAACCCAAGGATCCGTTTATTGAAAGTTTGGATACCCTCAGCGAAACCAACCCCAATTTATATTTTCAGACACCATTTGACAATATAGAACAAAAGCGGGAGGAGACACCCTTCATCATCAATGGTGAAAATCCTAACCAAACACCTATCATTGAAAACACATCCAATGTCCCTGAGATATTGAACGCCAACGGCTTATACAGAATAGATCCGCTTAAAGTCGTCCCATATAGACTGCGATTTCGACTACTTGATTTTAATACGACCATAGATAATAATCCTTTATTTGGAGGATTAAACAGTTTTATCAATCGACCATCCGATTTTAACACTGCACCATTAGGGATTCTAGCCAAAGCCAAATGGAAAGACCTCCTTGAAAACTATATTTTCGAAGGTGGGGTAAGAATTCCGACCAGTTTCAACGGTTCTGAGATCTTTTTAACCTTTGAGGATTTGAAACATCGTTTTGACCACCAATATACCTTATACAGAAAAGTACTCAATGAAAATATAGGTTCCAGCGGAATCATAACCTATCGAGCCAAAACAGTTACACTATTGGGTCAATATACATTGAAGTATGCTTTCGATGTTCATCAAAGCTTACGCGCGATAAGTACCATCCGCCAAGATAAATTCACGCCTTTGGCTTCTGATTTTGTGTCGCTGGAGGCCCCTGACTTGTTAAACCAGCGTCTTGGAATTCAGCTCAGTTATGTCTATGACAATTCGATCGATGTGGATATCAATATAAATTATGGTACAAAGGCCAAGATTTATTTGGAGACGATAAAGCCGTTATCGGTCAATCTAGGGACTTTAGATTTTGATTTTCAGAAAGGTTATACTGGTATTTTGGGCATTGACATCCGTCACTTTTTGAGATTAGACAGGCATAGCATTTTGGCAGGTAGGTTTGCGGGTGCATACTCTTTTGGTACTGAGCGAATATTACACTATATCGGTGGAACCGACAATTGGCTTTTTCCAAGATTTAATTCAAATATACCTCATCCAGTAGATGTAGCTTTAGCATATCAAGTTACCGCTCCAAATCTACGTGGATTCGAATACAATATTCGAAATGGGACTACCTATGGGATTTTCAACATTGAACTGAGGGTTCCATTTTTAAAATATTTGAGTCAAAAACCACTTCGGTCAGCCTTTTTGAGAAGCATACAAGCCGTTGGTTTTCTCGACGGCGGAACAGCTTGGACAGGCCCTGCACCATTCAACAATAAAAATCCGTCAAATACAGTCCTAATAGAAAATCCACCTTCAATCTATCTAAAGGTAAATTACTATCGAAACCCAATCGTACTTGGTTATGGATTTGGAATGAGGGCAAATATTTTTGGTTATTTCCTAAGGGCTGACTATGCATGGGGTATAGAGACCAATAAAATAACTTCGCCAAGATTCCATTTGTCAATGGGTTTAGATTTTTAGTATGAGGCTATTTCATAAATTTTACTTGTCGAACTTAGGGTTATTATTAACTTTGCTTATAAATTTTCATAATTGATAGGCTTGACTACCATCATTATGCCTATGGCTTTTCTAATATTATTACACATTCATAATTTGGTTTCAATGAAAAAAGTATTTGTCTTGGGTTGTATATATTTTTTATACGTCCAAATAAGCTGGGGACAAAACTCGATTACGCTTGAGGATATCTTTCAAAAAGGAACTTTTAGGACAAATTACGTTGCTGGCTTTAATTTTTTGAATGACGGAAAAACTTTTACTAGACTCGAGGAGGGTAAAATAAATGGTTACTCCATCGAAACTGGGCTACTAACTGACACGCTATTTAATTTTGCCAACTACAATGGGCTATCAAATATTAATTCATATGCGCTGAGTAGTAACGAGCAATTAATAATGCTTGAAACCGAAATAGAACCAATCTATCGCCATAGCTACACTTCAATTAACTATATTTTCGATCGTGTAAAAAAGAAACTTGAGCCACTGGCTGGACAACAAAAAGTCCAATATTCGCACTTTAATCTCCAGGGTACAAAAGTTGGTTATGTATTTAATAACGACCTTTATTATAAAGACCTATCCACCAGTAAGATTAATAGAATAACCACAGATGGCAAGAAAAAAGAAATTATAAATGGTGCCTCTGACTGGGTATATGAAGAAGAGTTCGTTTTAACAAGGGCTTTCGAATGGAATAAAGATGGTCAAAAAATAGCCTTTTTAAAATTCAACGAAAAAGAGGTAAAACAATTTACAATGGAATATTTCAATGATGGGGTATATCCAGATTCGTATTCTTTCAAGTATCCAAAAGTGGGAGAAAAGAATGCCATCGTTGACCTATTTATTTATGACACAAAGTCAAAAAAAACCATAAAAATAAACTTAGGCCAAAACCCAGATCAATACATACCTAGAATAAAATGGACTCAAGATCCAAATGTGCTTTGCGTAACCAGGATGAATCGGTGGCAAAATCACTTAGAGTTAATCTTGGTGGATGCAAAAACTGGTTCAACACGGCTTTTGATGGAAGAAAATAACAAATATTATATTGACCTCCATGATAATTTGACTTTTCTTGAAAACGGGAAAGAATTTCTTTGGACCAGTGAACTCTCTGGTTTTAACCACGTATATCTTTATGGGATGGATGGAAAAATAATCAAGCAATTGACACGAGGTGATTATGAAGTCACGAATTTGTACGGGTTGGACCAAAAGTCAAATACCTTATATTACCAAGCCGCAGAAATTTCGCCCATGCAAAGAGAGATTTATAAAATAGACTTGAATAATGATGTGAAAACGATGATTTCAAAATCAGTAGGTGATAATAATGCTCAATTTAGTTCTACCTATAAATACTGGGTGAATACATTCAGTACTATCAACAAAGCTGCTTCTTATGAGGTTTTGGACAACAATGGTAATAAAATACGGGGCATTGAAGACAATGAAAAGATAGGCGAATTACAAAAACAATTTGGAACCCAACCCATAGAGTTTCTTCAATTTTCCAACAGAAATAAAGAAAAACTAAACGCATGGATGATAAAACCCCGTGATTTTGACCCACAAAAACACTATCCAGTTTTTATGTTTTTGTATGGTGGTCCAGGTAGCCAACAGGTTATTGACAATTGGCACGGAGGTAATTATTGGTGGTTTCAAATGTTAAGTCAGAATGGGTATATTGTAGTTTGTGTGGACAATAGAGGAACAGGAGGAAGAGGAGAATTTTTCAAAAAACAAACCTATCTACAGCTAGGAAATCTAGAAACAAATGACCAAATTGATGCCGCTAAATCGATCGCTGAGTGGGATTTTGTCGATAAAAAAAGGATAGGAATTTTTGGCTGGAGCTATGGCGGCTACATGTCTTCGCTTTGCCTCTTTAAGGGCAGCGACGTGTTTAAAGCGGCGATTGCTGTGGCACCAGTTACCAACTGGAAGTGGTACGATTCTATATACACGGAGCGATATATGAGGGACGAAAAAGACAACGAGGCTGGGTACAGAGATAACTCTCCTGTTTATTTTGCTGATAAACTAAAGGGCAATTATTTGCTAATTCATGGCATGGCGGACGATAATGTTCATTTTCAAAATACTGCCGAAATGGTGGTTGCGCTTGTCAAAGCCAATAAACAATTCGATACTTACTTTTATCCCAACAAAAATCATGGAATTTCAGGAGGAAATACGCGGCTTCATTTATTTACTAAAATGACCTCCTTTATAAAAGAAAAATTATAACTATGTCCAGAATATTGGGAATAGATCCGGGTACCAATATATTGGGGTTCGCAATCATTGATTCAGAAAATAAAAACTTAAAGCTAGTTCATATGGGCGTCATTAGACTAGATTACCTAGACGATGCACATCAAAAGCTCGGAATGATATGTACAAGAGTTGAGGAAATGATCACTCTATACAAACCAACGGTAATGGCCATTGAAGCACCTTTTTTTGGTAAAAACGTACAGTCTATGTTAAAGCTAGGAAGAGCGCAAGGAGTAGCCATAGCGGTAGGATTCCAAAAAGGGTTACCAACATTTGAATATTCTCCAAAAAAAATCAAACAAAGCGTAACGGGCAACGGAAATGCTTCAAAAGAACAAGTAGCTGCGATGCTTGAGAGAATATTAAATACACCCATGGATCATGCATATTTAGATGCTTCGGATGCATTGAGTGTTGCTGTTTGCCATTATTTTCAAGGAAATAGTAAAGTAACTACAGGTAAAAAATATAGCGGTTGGTCCTCGTACGCAAAAGCCAATGAAGAGAAAGTAACCACCAAAGTAAAAGCCATCAAATAACCAACTTGCAAAATGCAAGTTAGGAGCAAATCGGTTGGATAAAGAAATCAAGAATTTACTTTTCTCGAATTCTAATGACTTATTTTGGACCCCTCCTCTTGAAATTGTGGCACATTCTCTTTTACAAAAAAACAAGCCAAGGCAGCTAATGCCATTAGAACACCTCCTGTTACAACGCCCAGCATCATGTTGTTATCAAGCCAATTTTTTAAAATCCATCCAAAAAACAAAGAGGCTAATATCTCTGGAATTACGATGAAAAAATTAAAAACCCCCATGTAGAATCCCATTTTTTGAGGCGGTAACGTCCCAGCTAACAAACTATAAGGCATAGATAGAATTGACGCCCAAGCTATCCCAACCATTCCCATGGTCAAAAACAGCATATTGGGGCTATGAATGTACTGAATGCTAAATAACCCCAATGCTCCAATAAGCAGACAAACGATATGGGTATTTCTTTTCCCTAAAAATCCAACCCAAAAAGGCAATGTAAATGAAAACAAAAAGGTCACAAGGTTCTCTATAGAATACGTCATATTCGCAAATTCAACCCCGCTCGTGTAATTTGGGTCGCTTGTACTTGTCGCCTTGAATATATAGTTGGCAACACTTGGTGTATAATAAAACCACATTAAAAAAAGTCCTGGCCAGGTCAAAAATTGTACGAGTGCCAATCGCTTCATATTTGAAGGCATATTGATGATTCCTTGGAAAATTTCTTTAACGATATCCTTTGGACTTATTTTCTGAGCCCTCAATTTATCCAATTCTTTTTCATCTGGAGGATATTCGTCCGCCCTTAATACTGTATATAATACGGATAAGAAAAATGCAATAGCTCCTATATAAAACGACCATCTGATATTATCTGGAATACTATTATTTACACTTTCATTATTTATGCCAAAATATCTATTGAGTAGCATGGGTAAAAATCCCGCAATAAAAGATGCTCCACCGATAAACATACTTTGCATTGCATAACCAAAAGATTGCTGTTTTTCAGACAATTTATCTCCTACAAATGCACGGAATGGCTCCATACTGATATTGATACTTGAGTCCAATATCCACAATGACCCAGCAGCGATCCACACAGAGGGTGAATTGGGCATAATCAACAACATAATGCTACTTAAAATTGCTCCAACCATAAAATATGGCCTTCGTCTTCCTAACTTAGGATGCCAGGTTCTATCGCTGAGATAACCGACAATAGGCTGAATAATCAATCCTGTCATCGGTGCCGCTAACCATAATCCAGCTATTTTATCAGGCTCTGCACCCAAATACTGGTAGATCGCACTCATATTATTCATCTGGAGCGTCCATCCGAATTGGATACCAAAAAACCCAAAACACATATTCCAGATTTGCCAAAAACTTAACCGTGGTTTTTCCATGTTATTTATTTTACTATTACTTTATATTCAAACGGGTCCAAACTTATTTCTTTGTCGAAGGAGTAGTTGAAAGGAGTATTCGAAAACCAATCTTTCGCGCCATTTATTTCTTCTGTAAGGGTGGTAACTTGTGGTTTATCCGAAAAATTCAAGATAACCCAGACCGATTGATTTCCTTTTTTCCGAACGAAAGCATAGACATCATCGCCTTGATTTACCCTATCCATTTTTGACCCATAAGTACTATTCCATAGCGGTTTATACTGGTGCTTTAGTTGAATTAATTTTTTATAAAAATCTGTTTTTCCATAGTTTCCCCAATTAATTTCATCCTTATCAAAAAATTTGAGGCTATGCTTTTCACCACTTTCTTGACTATTATAAATCAATGGGATTCCACCCTCCATTGTAAAGGTCAAAACACTCATCAAATCTTCCGCTTTTCCATATCTTTTACTAGCGATGTCACTCCATGTATTTTCATCATGATTTGATGTAAAATACATAAATGTCGTTTGGGCAGGATATTTAAGTCTGCGATTATTCAGGTAAGTTTCGAAATCAGTTGCATTTTTTTTTCCTTTAGCGATTTCCTTGGACAATGAATGCATGGACCATCCGTACAACGTATGAAATCCTCCTTCATCGATCAATTTACTGTCCTCTTCCCATTCGACCAACATATAGATCTTGGGATTAATCTTTGCAAGGGCTATCTTTGCTTCATTCCAAAAATCTACTGGCATCATACCACCCACATCGCAGCGAAAGCCATCAATCTTGGCCTCTCTTACCCAAAATGAAAGGGCATCGATCATCTTTTTACGCATATTCCTATTTTCATAATCCAAATCAGCTACATCGTACCAATCGGTCAAACTGCCATCGTTGTTAGCTGCATGGCTTATGGTATCTCCTCTTTTAACATAAAACTCTGGATTGGATTTGATCCAAGGATGATCCCAAGCTGTGTGGTTTCCTACCCAATCAAGTATTACCCTCATCCCCATTTTGTGAGCTGTATTTACGAAGTTTTTAAGGTCCATTATTGTACCATATTTTGGATGCACTCCTTGATAATCCTTCACACTATAAGGACTGCCCCATTCCCCTTTAGACTTAATCTTTCCTATCGGATGAATGGGCATCAACCACAAAATATCTACACCCAAATTCTTCAATCTCGGTAAATCTTTTTGTACACTTTTGATATCACCTTTTTTAGAATATTGCCTGATATTTATTTCATAAATAGTAGAAGATTTTGCCCAATCGGGCCAAGGAGTAATACTGCTTTGACCATACAGAAGTATATTTGAAATCAAAAAACAAACAAAATAAATTTTTTTCACTAAACTAAATTTTTATAAAACTTGAATAATAAAAGCCCGCTTTATTTTTTAGGACGAGAGAATAAAATCCAGCTGGGATTTTTCCTATGGACAATTCAGCTGTTTGACCAGAAAAGACAAGTTTATCGCGCCAAATAATCTGTCCATTGATATTTACAATCTCAGCCTCTGCCTCTGAAATTTCCTTCCCTAAATTTTTCAAAAATAAAATATCTGAGCTTACTGGATTTGGAAAAAGCCGCCATGTATTGTTAAATTTTACGTTTTCATTCGTATTTGTAGATAAATTTGGACGATTGATCCTTTTATCCAACATCAATTTATATTCCCCAGGTTGAAGATTAAAAGTCTCTTTTTGATTCAAAATCTCAATGCTGTCGCCAGAAATATAGTCATACCACCACCCTACTTTTTGTATAGGAATAGAAATCGAATTTGCTTGAACTCCAAAATTTCCAACGGCAAAAGCATTCATTTCGCTATCATTCCACCTAAAATATTTCATGGTCGAATTTAATGAAAAATCGAAATCTGATTGGCTAAATGTATTGAATGTCTTTTTTAAATAGGATAAATCACCAATGAATTGGTACGTTTTTCTTCTATTCGCATCCTGATAAAAGTCCCATCGAACGGGCTTGGGATCTAAACGACAACTGGTATTGATTGAAAAATTTTCACAAGTATTTATCGAATAGTCATAACCAAGTTCACCAAATTGCCAAATCATTTTCGGACCTGGAATCAACAAAAAAAACAAATTACTTAAATTTATCCGATCAGAAAATGTAGGCTGTACCCGAGTATTATATGCCCCATTGGAATTTCCAAAATTCTTTAGTTTATATCCCATTCGTTCTTCATCATGACTCTCCATGTATGAAACCAAGTTGGGCGTAGACCAGCCCCTTGTTTTGTAATTTTGATTAGAAAAATTGGATGTATATCCCATGGCCCCTTCCAAATAGTCATAATTGCCATTTCCCCATAGCATGAATCCCTCATTGGACAATTCTTGTTCTTCACTATTTACGGCAAAATGCTCTAATATCATAAATACATTGGGGTCAACTTTTCTAATTTCTGCAGCCATACGCTTTAGAAGAGCAATCCTACTAGCGTCATACGCACTCCATAATCCTACATCTGTATTATATACTTGGGTAAATCCCTTAGAAAGATCAAATCTAAAGCCATCTACCTTGAATTCTGTGATCAAATAAGCCAATATTCTATCCATATATGCCTTTGTAAACTTGCTTTCATGGTTGAAATCATAACCAACATTGAAGGGGTGTTTTGCCACCGTATTAAAATATGGGCTATTGGCTGAGGGCCTGAAATTGGCTTGATCCCAATACATTTGACAAAGTGGAGACTGCGAGAATGCGTGATTAAATACTACATCCATGATGACCGCTATGCCGGATTGATGACATTTATCCACCAGTTCTTTTAATTTATTTATCGAACCATAATATTTATCAATGGCCATGTGAAAAGATGGATTGTATCCCCAAGAAATATTACCTTCAAATTCATTGACTGGCATTAACTCTAGGGCATTAATCCCTAATTTCTTCAAATATCCTAGGCTGTCGATGATTGCTTGAAAACTTCGAGCGTTGCTGAAATCTCGAACCAAACACTCGTAAATGATGAGTTTGGCCTTTTCTGGTTTTGCATAGGTATTGGATGACCACTGATATGGATTGGATTCTACCGAAAAGCTACTAACGATACCTGTGGTTTTTTCCACTGGGTACATGGGAATATTGCTATACGTGCTGCTTGGGATGTACTTATCATTATTGGGGTCCAAAATGAGTTCACTGCAGGGATCAGCTACTGTTATACTTTGATCGACCACATACTGATAGGTATAGTTTTTGTCAGATGCAATTCCATTTATTTCCAACCAAAAATCTTCGCCATTGGAGGATTTTTTCATTTGAAAATTATTGTCTAAATAATAATCATTGAATGTTCCAACTACGAATACGGAAGATTTAAGAGGTGCTTGCAGTCTTAATCGAATACTTCCGTTGTCATATCTACTGAGACCAAGAGGTGTTTGTACTGGAAAATCTTGTATGATAGGATCTTCTGGAATAATGCATTGGAAATAAGTTGTGTCCCGACGCATTTGGACATCCACGCCTATCGCCATATACCGATAATTTCCCTTGGCTGAGACAATATCATTGGTGTTGATGGTTGAGACTCCATTTTGGCTGGCTATAAGTTGATTATTTTTATAAATAAATAAATTGCTATTGGTACTAGAGGCAACTTTTATACTCAAGTTTTGCCCTAATGTGCAAAAAAATGTTCTTTTTTCAGGATTTACAAACGCAACTTGAAACCCTTGAGCATCGTTGTACATTTCTAAAAATATATCACCTCCAGTATCTGTTTTACCCTCTTTCCAAGCTCCATTAACTTGAGCCTCACTGCGAAAAACAAATGCAAGTTTGACAATCGTCTCACCGGTATTAAGACCATAATAATCTCGAGAACTGGGTTGAATCGTTAGTTTATATAAATCTGTATCTACCCGTTCCAATTTTGTTTCTGGAGTATTTTGCCCCCAGGAGGTTTTCACATGTTTCCAATCACTAGATCCAGTACTATTTTGAGTAAGAACTCCTGTATGAGCATAAATATCCCCAGTATATCCCTTTAAGCCCAAATTGCCCAATGCAGCATTAAAATAAATATTGAGAGGTTGATCTTCCTTGGGAAATGGGTTATCCGTATATATCACTTGACATAAACAAACATTTACCCAACTAAGTATAAGCGAAACAAGGAGTAAAAAGCGCATAATATTATAGTATTTTAAGCCAATATAGCAAAAAAAATTAGCCTATACAACATTACATTATATAGGCCAATTTTATATTCAATCTAAAAAAGTTTATCTCTTTTTAATAGTGAATTTTGGATCAGCTGCGTCATTAAAATCTAAAGTAAAATCGTAATTACCCGCCTCAGTTATTGGTATATTTCCACCATTTAATTTGAGTTTTCCAGCAGCCTCAGAACCATAGTTTACAGCCCAATCATCATCTGCTCTAAACTTTATATCTCCAACGGTTAAAGGAATATTATACAAAGACCAAATCCCATTTATGAAATTATAATTAAATTTGGCATCTGGACCACCCCAACCACCTGCGGTAGCATTTCCAACTATTCCAAAAATCTTACCTGGAGTTATTGAATAAGATTTATCTGTGAGATTCATTTTTACTATATATGTGCCAGCGCTTGCAATGACAATATTAGCGCCATTCAAATCCATAACTCCGTTTGCTCCATCATCACCATAATTTGTTCCCCAGTCATTATTCAATCTGAATTTCATATCACCCGCTGTTAGCTTAGCTATAACATTCCATGTGTCATCGTATGGATTATATTGCATAGGAACATCAGGACCACCCCAACCATTCGGCGTAGCATTGCCAACGAGTCCAAAGCTAAGAGGTACGATCGTATAAGTATTGTTATTCAGATTCATGGTAATAACATATATCCCTTTTGTAACGGCAATATTAGCCCCATTGGGTTCAAAAGTGCCATCTGCACCATTATCACCTACATTATTGGCCCAATCATTATTTTCTCTAAACTTTATCTCTCCATCATTCAAAGTAGCCCAAGCCTTCAATATTCCAGACTGGTTCGCTTTGTAAAACGGTATATCTGGGCCGTTCCATCCATTAGGAGTTGCACCTCCTACAACACCCCATGTTGAAGATAAATCAACTCTAGTAGTGTAAGGGGTTGCTTTTAGATAAACTTTATTAGAGGCTGAAGGAACTAATGTCGATTGGACATAAGAGGTTACCTGCATTTCGACATCTGCCACTACTTCTGGTGCCAAGCCCAATAGTAAGAGTTTACTATTTAAGTCAGCATGTGTAAAATTCTTAGCTGATTCAAAACCACCCAAATCAATATTGATAGCTTTTGAAGCCAAACTATCTTTGACATTTATAGAAAGTTTATAAGAAAGCGCAGCATTAAAGCCATACACAGGCTTCGTCCAACTTGCCTTTAATATTTGGTCGTTAGCGTTGTCTTTCAATAATACGACATCCGTTTTATCAAGACTTAGTACTGGAGCGGTAACGGGCTGGTTAAGGATGGCTTGAACCTCATCCTTTTTACAAGATATCGCTGCAAATGCCAATACCGCAAAAATAAATAATATTCTAAATTGTTTCATATTCTTAAAATTAAATCGTTTATAATTAGTTATATCCCGCATTTTGATTCAAATTTCTATTAGCAATCAAATCTGCTGATGGCAAAGGGTAAAGCTTTAAATGAGAACTCACGCTCTTACCATCTTTCACTCCACCCTTCCAAGGCCATAGATAAGACTCTTCAACAAACTTATCGAATCTTATTAAATCTGTCCGTCTTAGACCTTCCCAGTATAATTCTCTGCTTCTTTCTGCCAACATAAAGTCAAGTGTCATATCTCCTTCACCAATATTACCATTGGTATTTCCATACGCCCTAGTTCTTAGGCCATTGATATAAGAAAGTGCCGTTGATCTATCTCCTGTTGTTGCACCTCTAACTACCGCTTCTGCATAATTCAAATAAGCTTCTCCTGCTCTAAACAATGGAAAATCGATATCAACGAATTCTAAAGAAGATCCAGCCGCACCAGTAGCTGTTAAATTTTTAAATTTAGTAACACCAAATCCATCTCCAAATTTGGTCAATTCAGATATTTCTAGATTTTGACCCGCACTGTGGAACTGGCTTCTCGCATCTGGAGTTCCTGTTTGAGATGGGAATTGATTCACCAATGCCTTAGTGGTTCTGATTCCACCCCAACCACCATCAACACCAAAATCAGCCGCATTCATAGAACCACCGATTGAAGCGTGTGTTAAAAAGGTTGTGCCACCCCAGTTTTGGGTTTTCTGTCCATCATAGTTTATCGTAAAAATAAATTCTTTGGTATTTTTGTGATTGTCCGCTCTCATCAATTTTGTGTAATCTGATTCTAGGCTATAACCAGCATCTATCACTTTTTTAGCATAGGTAGCTGCTTCGTTATTTTTGCTTGATCCTGTATATACATTCGCATTTAAGTAAAGTCTTGACAATAGAGCCCAAGCTGCAGCTTTGTCAGCTCTTCCATACTCGTTACCTCTAGGTGCTGGAAGCGAGTTTTCTAACCTCAACAATTCCGACTCAATATAGCTAAATAAAGCAGCTCTTGAAGTCTGTGCAGGAGGTGCTCCTCCTATTTCGGTATTTTCAGTTGCAAATGGAGGATTTCCAAATAAATCCATCAATACCCAATACTGAAATGCTCTCAAGAAACGAGCCTCTTCTGAGAATCCTTTAATTTGATTTGCATCAGCACCAGAAATTCCTCTAGAACTTAATTTATCGTCCGTTGATTGGCGAATAAATTCATTGCAAAGTGTAATTTGGTACAAACTTCTATAATATAAGCCGGTCAACATCGGATTGTCTGAAGACCAATTCATATTGTGAAAATCTTGAATACCAGCATCGCCCCAAGCAACTACGGCTTCGTCTGTAGATAATTCTTGTGCTTTCCACCAGAGTCTTAAGAAGTCCGAAGTACCCTCGTCAATTCCTTGTACATCACCTGCACCTGCTGGACCAGCATTCCCTGTCGTAGCAAAGCTTGCATATACCTTAGCTAAAGCTTGTTTATATCCACCTACTGACTTAAATACAGACTCAGAGGTAACATCGTTTGTTGGAGTGAGATTTAACCTATCCGAGCAAGCACTCATCCACAAGGTTAAAGCCAATCCGAGACTTAATTTTGAAAATATATTTTTCATATTTAATTATTATTATATTATTTATTAAAAATCTAGGCTCAATCCCAACATAAAGGTTCGAGCTCTTGGATAAAAATTGTTGTCTATTCCACCGCTTATTTCAGGATCTATCCCTTTGTACTCCGTCAAAGTAAATACATTCTGAACTGTAAATGAAGCACTGAAATTGGTTTTTTGAGAGAACAAATTTCCAAAATTGTAACCTACATAAATATTGTCCATTTTCAAAAATGATGCATTCTCTACAAAATAATTAGACAAAAAATATTGTTGTCCTGTTCCACTCATATTGTTTATCAAGACATCTGCTGAACCATTTGAAAGATAACCAAGAGGATTCAAAATATTTCTCTTTGTACCCGTTGCAGAGTTAACGTTGTTATATAGGTAATTTCCTATCGAACCTCTCAAAGTTGTTCCAATGCTGAGTCTGTTATTTAACAAAACCGAAGTTGTTAATCCAATCAAATAATTAGGATCTACGCTTTTAAACCTTGTCAAATCTTTATCAGTAACGCTGTTATCGCCATTTTGATCAACCAAAACATTGTCCACAGGTGATCCATCTGCGTTGTAAACTTGCTGATAAACATAGAAGGAACCTCTAGGATAGTTGACTGAATTTATTAAAACAGTATTTCCTGTTCCTCCTGAAATATTGCCAAATTGATTTCCAGGATATGTTGGATCCTCAACTGCGGTCAAATTAGTAATCTTGTTTTTGTTATAGGTAAAATTAAATCCTAAGTTCCAAGTCAATTGACTGTTGGTTATCGGTTGAGTATTCAAATTCAATTCAACTCCAGTATTTTCCATATTACCGACATTCGCCGTTATTTTATTAGAAAAATTGATACCAGCTGATTGAGAAATGACATTGATCAAGTCTTTGGTTTTTCTATTGTAAAAATCCAATGACCCTGTTATCTTGTTATCGAGGATTCCAAAGTCTATACCTAGATTGGCAGTGGAAGTTTGCTCCCATTTAAGATTTGGATTGTACCCAGCAGGTCTATACACTTGGAAGAAATTAGATCCAAATTGGTATTGTGCGGTTGAGTTACCCAAACTATAATTAGGTAAATATGTGTAATTTCCAATGCCATCTTGTTGACCAGTTGTACCCCAACCCAATCTAAGTTTTAAGTCAGAGAATGCATTTGAATTTTTCAAAAATCCCTCTTCTTTTATTTTCCATGCAAATGCTACAGATGGAAACCATCCCCATCTGTTATCCTCACTAAATCTCGAAGAACCATCTCTTCTTAATGTAGCGGTCAATAAATATCTTTCGCTATAAACAAAATTAGCTCTACCGAAATATGAGATTAAAGTATTTCGCGGCTCATCAAATTCAAATGTTCTTTTATTTGCCACAGTTCCATCAAAGGTATTGTCATCGTAGAAATAATTTTTGATCTTAAAATCTTGGAATGAATAGCCTCCTAATACATCAAATCTGAATTGATCATTGATGGCTCTTTCATACTTAACAGTATAATCAATCAACCAATTCAATTTGTCTTGAGCATATTGATTCTTGATTCCTCCGTGCAATTTTCCTGCAGCGTCTTTATAACGTTGATAGTTCGAGGCTGCGCTATCACTTATTGTAACATAGCCATAACCGTTGGCATTGTCCAAGCCGAAATTAACTTTTGCTGACAACCCTTTAACGAATGGCAATTTATATTCTGCTGAGACATTTCCCAATACTCGGGTAGCATATCCTAGGTCTTCTTTTTGATTCAATAGACCCACTGGGTTTCTCGGAGCCAATGCTTTTAAGCCAGAAACCGACTGTGGATTTAACCATTCCCAGTATCCACCAAATCTATTATTTGTAGAATTCACTGGCTTGGTAGGATCAAAATTCGTAGCCGCACCAATTGCATCCTGATTCGCAAAATTTGATTTTGAAGTTGAATATTTGACATTGAAATCAAAAATTAAATTATCCTCCAAAAATTTCGGATTTAAGTTAATTCCAGCAGAAAGTCTATTCAGTTTATCCGTTTTTAATATACCTGATTGGTTTAAGTAGCCTAGGCTCAATCTATATGGCATAGAAAGCGCAGTACCGCTCACGCTAAAATTATTATCAGATGCAAACGCAGTTTGAAAAATTTGATCTTGCCAATCTGTACCAGATCCTTCAGTTAAAAGTTGCGAATATGGATTATTTGGATCTTCTTTTTCCTTGACAAATGTTCGGAACTCATCCGCAGTTAGTACGTCCATTTTCCTTGCTATCTTACTTATTCCCAAATTCGTTGAAAAATTAAATTTGGTCTTACCTGATCCTTTTTTTGTAGTAATGATGATAACACCATTTGATGCTCTAGCACCATATATGGCTGCAGCAGAAGCATCTTTCAAAACTGAAAACGATTCAATATCGTTGGGATTAATCAAAGCCAGAGGGTTAGAAACCCCTGACAAGCCATCATTATCCACAGGAACACCATCAATAACTATTAGTGGATCATTGCTTGCATTAAGTGATGCTCCGCCTCTGATTCTAATGGTCGATCCTGCTCCTGGGCGCCCTGAATTTCCTTGGACTTGGACACCTGCAAGCTTTCCTGCAATCAATTGGTCTGGAGATGTAATCACACCTTTGTTGAATTCACGTGAGTTAACGGAAGCAACCGAACCCGTAAGGTCTTTTTTCAAGGTCGATCCATATCCAATTACAACAACTTCATTAAGAGAGACATCTGAACTGGTCAAATCAAAATCCAATTCGGTGGTTTCACCGTTTACAACCTGAACTTTTCTTTGACTGGTTTGAAGTCCAATAAAACTAGTTTCTACCGTTTGTTCTCCAGAGGGAACTCCTCCGATTTCAAACGCACCATTCTCATCCGTGATCGATCCCAAGTCCGATCCAAGTATGACAACACTAGCACCAATAATAGGAGAACCATCGCCTCCTTTTACTACCCCCTTTACGGTTCCCTGCCCAAAAGCATAGGAACTGACGAGTAGCATGAAAAATAAAAAGATTTTTTCGAATAAAGATTTTTTCATACTTTTCTATTCTTTTTTAGTGATTTATTTATGAAAACAGATTAAATAGCAAACAAAACTATATTTTGAATTTTTACATCTATTAAAATCATATATTGAGACCAATTCTTTGTCACTGTGTAATCAAAATAATTAACTGAAATCTCCCCAGATTCAGAATTTTATGTTTTAATAATAGTGTATAAAATACATTAAGTAAACATTGCGAAGTTAAATCAAATTTTTATAAAAAATAAAATTATATATTTTTTTTTCATGTTTCTTCTTTAGTTTTTATCAAGGAGCTTATGTTTGCACTTTAAAATGGATCTTTTATGAGCAAAATCGTCATTGAAGATGACTTTTTTATGAAGCAAGCATTGATACAAGCCAAAGAAGCTTTAGAGCTTGGCGAAGTCCCTATCGGTGCTATTGTTGTCTATGAGAATCAAATAATTGCCAAAGCCTACAATATGGTAGAAACCCTTAATGACGTTACTGCGCACGCTGAAATGTTGGCTTTAACTTCTGCTTCTGATTATTTAGGAGGGAAATATCTCAACAAGTGCAGATTGTACGTGACTTTGGAGCCCTGTCCTATGTGCGCTGGTGCCATGAAATGGGCTCAGATAGACTCATTAATATATGGTGCAGAAGATTTAAAGAGTGGTTTTGCTAGATTTGGGAAAGAAATCCTTCATCCTAAAACGAAGGTTGCACTTGGGCTTTTCAAGGAAGAATCATCTGAATTGTTGAAACATTTTTTCGAAAACCTAAGGTAGACCAAAATTTAAGTTTGGCAAGTCATAAAACCTTAATTTCTCAAATGTTGTTACAAATCGAAGTGTAATATTGATTTCAAACGTTTATATTAAAAATCAATTTTGTTTTTGAATAATTCGGAACCCTCCTCATCTTTTTTTTTATTTTTATAAATGATACATGACAAAACTTGAACAACTAGCAAACCAGAAAATTTTGATATTGGATGGGGCTATGGGTACCATGATACAGCGATATAATTTGTCGGAAGAGGATTATCGAGGTGTTCTTTTTGCAAATCATCCAAAGGACCTAAAAGGTAATAATGATTTACTTTCCATCACTCAACCTCATATCATAGAGGAGATTCATTTGGAATATTTGAATGCTGGGGCTGATATCATTGAAACAAACACATTCAGTGGAACCTGGATCGCTCAAGCGGATTATGGTCTAGAATCTTATGCTTATCAAATAAATTTTGATTCTGCGGTTGTCGCCAAGAAAGCAATCCATAAGTATCAAGAAAAATTCCCTAATAGTATAAAATTCGTTGCTGGAGCGATTGGCCCCACCAATAGGACAGCATCTATTTCTCCAGATGTCAACGACCCATCTCAAAGGAATATAACCTTTGATCAGCTAGTAAATGCATATTTGGAGCAGGCAAAAGGACTTGTAGATGGCGGTGTGGACATATTACTTGTAGAAACAATTTTTGATACACTAAACGCCAAAGCGGCATTGTTCGCCATTGATCTTTTATTTGATGAAAAAAATATAAAGCTGCCCATCATGATATCTGGGACGATCACCGATGCAAGTGGTCGAACGCTATCTGGTCAGACCGTAAGCTCGTTTTATATTTCTCTTAGTCATCTCCCTTTGTTTAGTATAGGTCTAAATTGTGCTTTGGGTGCAAAAGAGATGAGACCTCATGTGAAAGAGCTGTCTGATATTGCTTCATGTTATATCAGTGCATATCCGAATGCTGGGCTTCCAAATGAAATGGGTGAGTACGACCAAACACCCGAAGAAATGAAAGTCTTCATCGAGGATTTTGCAAAATCTGGTTTGGTTAATATCGTTGGTGGTTGTTGTGGTACTACTCCAAAACATATCCTGGCCATAGCCAAAGCAGTTGATGGTATTTCTCCTAGAAAACTAACACCTAAGGAGCCGATCTCTATGTTATCAGGACTTGAGGCTTTAAAAATTACCGAGGAAACCAACTTTATAAATATTGGTGAGAGGACAAATGTTACTGGCTCTAAAGCATTTGCTCGATTGATAAAAAGTGGTGATTTTTTGGCAGCTGTTGAAGTTGCAAGACAACAAGTAGATGCTGGTGCCCAAATAATCGATGTAAATATGGATGAAGGGCTTTTGGATAGTGAAAAAGCTATGACAACTTTCTTAAATTTCATTGCTACTGAACCCGATATCTCCAAAGTGCCCGTTATGATAGATTCGTCCAAGTTTAGTGTTATAGAAGCGGGATTAAAATGTGTCCAGGGCAAATGTATCGTCAATTCTATTTCTTTGAAAGAAGGAGAAGAAACCTTTATTAACCAAGCAAAATTGGTAAAAAGGTATGGCGCAGCAGCCGTAGTCATGGCATTTGATGAACTTGGTCAAGCTGATACCATCGAAAGGAAAGTTGAAATCTGTAAACGTGCTTATAAAATCCTTGTAGAAAAAGTAAAATTTCCACCCCAAAACATCATTTTTGATCCCAACATATTCGCCATAGCCACGGGATTGGAAGAACATAATGACTATGCCATCAATTTTATTGAAGCAACACGACAAATCAAGGCTGAGCTTCCTTTTGCCAAAGTAAGTGGTGGTGTAAGTAATATTTCTTTTGCTTTCAGGGGCAATGACAAAGTGCGAGAGGCGATGCATTCTGCATTTTTATATCATGCCATCAAGGCAGGTATGGATATGGGTATCGTAAATGCGGGTATGATTGAAATTTATCAAAATATCCCAAACGATCTTCTGATTGCCGTTGAGGATGTATTGTTCAATAGAAAAAAAGAAGCAACAGAAAATCTGACCAATTTGGCAGATTCATATAAAGGAAAAGGCTTAACCCTAGAAAAAGACTTGTCGTGGAGAACTCTTCCCCTAGAAGAACGCATTAGTCATGCTCTGGTAAAGGGACTTACTGAATTTATCGAAGAGGATGTCGAAGAGGCTAGACAAAAGTATGAATTGCCAGTTGATGTCATAGAGGGTCCTCTCATGGATGGGATGAATATCGTAGGTGATTTATTCGGGTCTGGTAAAATGTTCTTGCCCCAAGTGGTCAAAAGTGCACGTGTCATGAAACAAGCGGTGGCTTATCTTACACCTTATATTGAGGCATTAAAAACAGATACCAAATCTTCTAAAGGGAAAATATTACTTGCTACTGTAAAGGGTGATGTCCACGATATCGGTAAAAATATCGTAGGGGTAGTCCTTGGTTGTAACAACTACGATGTAATCGACCTTGGTGTCATGGTTCCCTCTACAAGAATTTTGGAAGAGGCGATCAAGCACAATGTTGATGTAATTGGTTTAAGTGGGCTAATCACGCCGTCTCTCGATGAAATGGTATTTGTTGCCAAAGAACTTGAAAGAAACGGCTATAATATTCCTTTACTCATCGGTGGAGCTACAACCTCCAAAACCCATACCGCAGTAAAAATACAACCTCAATATTCTAAAGGAGCCACAATACACGTTTTAGATGCTTCCAAAAGTGTATCTACTGTTTCATCTCTTTTACATTCTGATGAAGCAATAAAAAATCAGTTTTTAGCTGGGATAATTTCTGAATATGAAAAAATTCGAGTACAAAGACTAAGTCGATCTGCCGATAAAAAATATCTTACCTTGAACGAGTCCAGAAAAAATAAGATGGCTTTAAACTGGTCAGAATACACGCCACCCAAACCTAATAAACTAGGGGTTACTGTCCTCAAAAATATTGATATTAGAAAAATTTATGAATTCATAGACTGGACACCTTTCTTTTCAAGCTGGGAGCTTGCGGGAAAATTTCCTAATATTCTTACTGACGAAATTGTAGGGGCTGAAGCACATAAGCTCTATGTGGATGCAAAGGCAATGCTTGAAAAAATAGCTAATGAACGTTGGTTGGAATGTAAAGGCGTTTTTGGATTATTCCCAGCGGCTTCATCTGGTGATGATATTTTAATTTATTCTCCGTCTGAGCCCTCTAGGGTGATAAAAACTTCTCATAATTTAAGACAACAAAACCAAAAAGCACAAGGGTTGCCAAATTTTTGTTTAAGTGATTTTATTGCTCCAGTCCAAAGCAAGAAAACCGACTATATTGGAGCTTTTGCAGTCACCTCAGGTGACCAAATAGATCCCATCGTCAAAGCCTTTGAAGAAAAAAATGATGACTACCAAGCAATATTGTTAAAATCATTGGCAGATAGGCTTGCTGAAGCAACTGCCGAATATGTACATTATCTGGTAAGGAAGGAGTATTGGGGTTATCAACCTGATGAAAATTTGGAAAATGAAGATCTAATAAAAGAAAAATATGTAGGAATTCGACCAGCACCTGGTTATCCTGCGTGTCCCGACCACACCGAAAAAGAAACAATATTTTCACTATTGAATGTAACAGAAAATATAGGTATGGAATTGACCGAAAGCTTTGCCATGCATCCCGCATCTTCCGTTTCTGGGTGGTATTTCTCTCATCCAGACTCAAAGTATTTTGGTCTCGGTAATATATCTAAAGATCAGGTAGAAGACTATGCAGACAGAAAAGGGAAATCGATAGATTTTGTCGAAAAGTGGTTATCTCCTATATTAAACTACGATGTTTAATTATCTTTGGCATTATTTTATTTTTTATGTCAAAAAAACTATCTATCGTAATACCTGCATACAATGAAGGTCCTACAATTCACCGCATTCTTGATCGCATCAAAAATGTAACCTTATTTTATGAAATCGAAAAGGAGATAATCATCACCAATGATTGTTCTAAAGATAATACTGAAGAGTCTATCTTTAATTATATGAAGAATAATCCTAGCCTTAATATTCAATATTTTAAACACGAAACCAACCAAGGAAAAGGTGCAGCATTGCACACAGGCATCAAAAAAGCAACGGGTGATTATATAATCATCCAAGATGCAGATTTAGAATATGATCCAGCAGAATACAATATCTTATTACAACCCATTGTGGACGGGTTTGCTGATATTGTCTATGGAAGCCGATTTATTGGTGGAAAGCCGCACCGAATTTTATTTTTTTGGCATTCGATTGGAAACAAATTTTTAACTTTTATTTCCAATGCTTTCTCAAATTTAAATTTGACGGATATGGAAACCTGCTACAAATTATTCAAAGCTGGACATATCCAATCACTTGAATTGTGCGAAAAACGTTTCGGTTTTGAGCCAGAAGTAACAGCAAAAGTTAGCAAGATTAAGGATATTCGAATCTATGAAGTCGGTATTTCGTACTACGGTAGGTCCTATGAGGAAGGAAAAAAAATTGGATGGAAAGACGGAGTGCGAGCCATTTATTGCATCATAAAATACAATATTTTTTAAATAATAGTTTTGGAGGAGTTTCGGTTAATTTTGATTGGGTTACCTATTGGCTTTTTTATGAGTTTTGCCCTAGGTCCCGTTTTTTTTTCTATCATAAATTCTGTCTTATCTGGGGGTTTTAGGTCTGTGCTTCCCATTTCTCTAGGGGTGATTTTTGCTGATATAATAATTATATCATTGATTCTTTTTGGTTTTAGGTTTTTGGACCCAAATTTTATTTCCACCCATTCGTCTCATTTTCATTTTATTAATTTTGTCATATTGTTGTTATTTGGGCTTTTTATTTTATTCAAAAACAATCAGGAATCGACAGAAACAGGTCAAAGAACTTATTCTGGGTTTTTTTCTGGTTTTGCCCTCAATTTTTTTAATCCCGCCAATTTCTTTATTTGGATTGCATTTTCAAACTTTGCACACCAAAACCATGGTGCCAAAGCTCATTTTGTATATTTTGGGTGCCTTTTGGGAATATTTTTAACTGAGTTAGGTATTGGATTTTTTGCTTCAGCGCTTAAGAAATTTCTCTCTAAAAAGAATATTTATTATGTGAATACGTTATCTGGACTTGCTTTTATATGCTTTTCCATTTATTTTTTTATCAAATGGTTGTTTTTTTAAGAATTTGTAAATTATAATTATAAATTTGTGTAATTATTTAATCCTTTATTTTAAATTACAATAGTTATGAAATTAAATTTTATACTGGTTTTTTCTTTGTTCATTACTGTTAACTTGCTTGCTCAGGCACCTAGAAAATCTTTGGTCCAAGAGTGGACTAACGCTAGTTGTGCACCTTGTGCTGCTCAAATCCCAGCCTTTGATACAAGGCTAAATACTTATTCCAACAAAGTTGTTGTTTCTAAAATCCAAGTTTCATATCCTGGTTATGACCCTATGCATAATGATTACAAAGCTGTTTTGGATTATTATGCGGATTCCGTATATGTTGATGGCGATGGAAAGTCATTAATAACTGGAGTTCCTACGGTTATCCTTGATGGGCTTTCTAATTATTCACCAACCTAAGTAACAGCTGGTGTTTTAGGCTCTTTGCCCGCTACCTCACCGATAGCAATTACCATGGATCACCAAGTTGATACAAATGGAGATTCTATCACAATCAACGTGAAATATAAAAATGTTAGTGCAAATACGATAACTGGTGATTTAAGAGCGTTTGTTGCACTTAATGAAAAGGTAATAACTTATGCTGTTGCTCCTGGATCTAACGGCGAAAGAATTTTCAATCACGTATTGAGAAAATTTTTAACAAATAAAACAGGAACTCCTTATACTTCCATCGCTGCAGGTGATTCTATTGTAATGGCATTTAGATCTTATGTTCCCAGCTATATCGCCGATCCTCGCCAGTTAGAAATAATTGCTTATCTACAAAACTGGGATACCAAATTTGTATATAATGCTGAGGTATCTGCACCTAGACCATCCGATATTAGTTTACCTGATTTAGGTATAACCACCAAATCATTTGTTGCAAATACTGGACTTTGTGACTATGATGTTAGTTTTAAATTGTTTGTAAAAAACCTTGGAACATTGCCAATTAATAATTTTAAGGTTGAATACTTTGTAAACGGTACTTTGGGCGGTAGCATTCCTTATAATAGGACTCTTAATACAAATGATACCATTATTGCAGAATTTAATAATGTGCAATTAGCTGATGGTAAATCGGTTATTTCATACAAATTATCAGATATTAATGGTGCGCCTCGGGATTTATATAGTTTGAATAATTTTATTACATCGAATAGTGTCATTACGGCACCAAGAGCAGTAGTATCTGTTGCTGGGTTAGAACAAAATTTTGAAAATTTTTCTACCCCAGGATTACCTGCTAATTATGTAAATTCTTCGACTTACAACAGTGCTTTCAGAGTGTTCAGTTCAGCTGATGTAGGTTTTGGTCCAAACGAACTTGGAGCCTATGGCACAAGTGACCAAGCTTTAGGAGTAAATTATTACGGGTGGAATACAAATACTTATGGCCAAATTGGTCGATTGTTAATGCCAAAGTTAAAAATTAATGCTACGAACTTGAAACTTGTTTATGATAGAGCACATGCTAAATATACCGACGCATCGACTCCAACTCCTCCTGATGACAGACTTCGTTTTGAATATTCAACCAACTGCGGTTCAACTTGGACTACAATCGTCGAAAAAACTGGAGCAGAGCTTGAAACAGCTGCTCCTCAAGAACCCGCATTCATCCCGACTTCTAATCAATGGGCTACAGATACGATAAATCTACCAACATTTGCAGCGGACTCTGAAATACTCTTCTCCATAACAGGTGTTTCAG
This sequence comes from Saprospiraceae bacterium, assembly GCA_016720635.1. Classification (GTDB taxonomy): domain Bacteria; phylum Bacteroidota; class Bacteroidia; order Chitinophagales; family Saprospiraceae; genus JADKKF01. The sequence continues at coordinate 288,025 of JADKKF010000002.1, read as the reverse complement.
ATTATGGTAACTATCTTTGGCTTGACAATCTTAGGTTTTTAGGAATAACTTCAACTGGTGACCCTGTTGCTTTTGATGGTAAAATTGCTTTATACCCAAATCCAATTTCAACCGAATTGAATATTGAAATTTCGCCCAATAAGCAAGAAAATATCTCTGTAGATATCATCGACTTAACTGGTAAAGTAGTTGAAAATATCACCAATAACACACCTTTTGCCGCTGGAAAGCACACTTTGGTTTGGAAGCCAACCGTAGCCGCTGGTTTCTATTTATTGCGCACCAAATCAGAATCTGGAGAAACTACAAAGAAAATTTCTATTATTAAATAATATTAATTTAGATAAATACTATTAAGGGCTGTCTTTAAGGCGGCCCTTTTTTATTTCATACAAAGTGATTTGAAAAAGGCCATACAAAATGAGTACGATACCAATGATATCATCAATATTGGCTAGCTTGGCTACAAATTTTTCGTGAAATGCAGACATCAATACTGCAAAAAAAATCAATCCCAACATCGTTCCCAAACTCGCTCCAAGGACCCACCCCAATATTCTTCCTTTTGTGCTCTCGACTATCATCTCTTTCTGAAAATAATACTTTTATCGTCCAAGGGATCCAAAATCCCACTTGAATAGGATTGATTGCATTACCAAGGATGCCGATTCCAAAAACGGCCAATATACTTGTATTTTCGCTCTGAAAGGGTTTTACATTTTGGTCTTTCATTAATAATCCTACCCCAATCAAAATAAACGCCAAATTAGACAGATTTGTCAGTATTGTTATCAATTGAGTTTGATTGCGTATCCAATTTAATAAATAAATAATCAATAGCAATACTATTACTTCAATCACTACAATGCCTAATCCAAAAGAAATTAAATATTCAAGTCCGAATTTTTGATAAAAATAGGCTCCCAAAACATTAAGAACCCCTAGTGGCAAGGTCCCGATAAAAGATATTAGCAATCCAAGGAAAACAGGATGTACCGTTTTTGAATAATTATTCACTCTTCCAGGATTTTCGCTGATAATCCTCCAATAGTTCTATGAATTGATTGTTTATTTTGATCATTCTCATTCCGTCTTTAAAACTCATAAACCCAATGCCCCTCTGTTGATTCATAATAGAGATATCGTATAAATATTTCCAGTGTCTTGTCAATACTTTCCAAGCATTTAAAAGACTAAAATTTGGGTCATAAATGTGCGTTGGAGCACTGCCTGCACCATTCAGCTCGATTATTTTGAAGTTTTTTCCCTCTGATAATTCTTCCAAGCTATTGTATTTTATATCATATCTGCCAAAATAAAATTGGGGGATTTTGTTTGAAATTGAGTCAATTTGCTGCTCCAGTTTTTCATCGACCATGCTTGTCAAATCGACAAATTCTGAACCTCTCGCATGGTTACCAATGCTTGAAAGCGTGATTTCTTCCTTCCGAGGAATTACGTTTTCTAATAAATGATTAAATTTTTTGAATAAATACTCCTTCTGAAAATAAAATCTCGGATTGTTTAAGATTAATGCTTCGAGCGTATTTTGTCCATCACCGACCACCTTTACTGCTTTTTTTCCAACCATTCCACTTATAATACCGTGTTCAGAATTGGGGTATTTTATATAAAATATCCCCACTTCGTTCGGAAAATCAATTTTCTCTTGACATATTATATCTAAGGGCATTTCTTGGGCATATTTTTCTAGTTCTTCCCACTTGTTTATTATCTCGACGCCCATTCCTTTTCCCCCTTTGTCGGGCTTCACATAAATCGGATAGTCGATGTACTCCTCATTCATCCACGTTCTTATTTTCAACAGCTCTTCTCCTTTCTTGTATAATATGGTTTTGGGTAGGTATTCACTCGGGATTAAGCTATAAACATCCATTTTTGATTCGCCAGCCATACCACCGTATTCCATCGTTGGGTTTGACGAACTAAAAAAAAACAAAGACTTTGCTCTTACTGCTAGGTATAAATAATACGGGGCTATCGGTGCAAATACTAGCCAATCCGGCCAATACTCCCAGTGAGCCCATCGATGGATAAAATACCTAAATCCCCTCACCATCCGGAATTGAAAACTTTATTGTCTTTGACTCATTTGTTTGCATATCAAGGTGGGTAAATTTTCCCTGATTTTTGTGATGTATTATTTGGCTTACGCTATAAGTCTTCACTTTGTTTTCGCGATTGATTACCAAGCCAGAATTCCGATTCTCGGATTTGTAAGATGCATGAAATTTAAAGATATTCTCTTCATTTATTTCATGTGACTTAAGAAAATCCTCCCACCACCTCTCGCGATCTGTCCTCATTTTTTCATCATAAAGAGTTACAGAAGAAAATATATGGGCTTTCCTCAAGTCTAAATTGAAAAAATGCTTTTTATTGCCATCCCAAACCATCCTATCCAATCGCCCCATACCAAATAAAATCACTTGAAATGGTTCAATATCATTTAAATCCACCTCCCTGATATAATTCAATGGTACCTTATTAGAAATGGTATCTCTGACTATTATTCCTCGGCTCATTCGATATTTTGCCCTTAATTGATGCATTTCAAATCCACCATTCAACAAAATGATACAATTACCCCAATCGTCACAACCAATCCATGTTCCCCCGCTTTGTGGATCCTTCGGATATATAATTATTTTATCGCCAAGATCTTCAATTATGGGCATTGTGGACGCCGGCCTAATCGTTTTTTCGTCCCGATTTGATGTCAGAATAACTTCATCTCGATTTATACAAAAACTGACGGTACACATTTTTCTTTATAAACTTTGGTTGAATAAGCAATTCCGAAATCTGACGGTAATTCTATTTTTAAGGTCTCCAATATTACGTATTTGATGATCGCTTGATGATGAATGCAATGATCTATTGTGTAAAAAAGCTCTCGATAGAAAGTACTTTGTATAGTGATATCCTTACCGTTCAATTCATATTTCAACGCCAAATTTTTGTCAGTTTTCGCCAGTTGCATAGATAGTAGTTCGATTACTTTTCTAGCCTGCTCTGGCTTTTCTTCAATCATCCGATTCCTTGGTCTTTTATCATAGTTTACCTCGCCCAAATCATAGCCCCGCTCCAAACATTCCAGCATTTCAATCATATGCCTAACGTGCTGACCCACGCTTGCCCCCTGAAGCTCCGTCCTGGCCATAGAATAGTCTTCCTCACTGATCTTTTCTGTGAGTTGTACCAATTCCCAACAAACTTGATTAAAGTAATCATTCATTATCTAAATACTCATTTTTTAGTTTAAATATTATTGGGCGAAACCTCAGCTTCGCTGCGGTCGGGCTATTCGAGGGTTCACTTCGTTCCGTTAGGTCTTTTATTAAGACCTAACCACAATGAGTGCCTCTACTATCCCTTTCGCCTTTCACCAAATTGGAAATCAATTCCATAAATTATATTATCGTAATTCCGTAGTTTTTCTTTTTCAAATATACTCAAATTATAGCAAATAAAAAGGGAAGATTATATAATCCTCCCTTCTTCATATCTAAAAAAATCGTTTAATTCTTTTGTTTATGGTTTTTTGATTTTGTCAAAATCTCCAGCCTTAATGATCGTCATTTTACTTAGATCGATATACTTGTTAAATGCAGCCTTGATCGACTCAGGAGTAACCGCCTTTAGTTGATTTTCAAAAGCTTCATCCCATTTCATGTCTCTTTGAAAAAACAAATAATTATTCAATGTACCAGCCAACGACCTATCTTGGGCACGACCCACTTGTCTTGACTGTAGATATCCATTGCGAGCAGCTTCCAACTCATCTTTCGTAAAGCCATCTTTCAAAACTCGATTTATTTCTTCTTTGAAAGCTTGCTCAAGTTTTCCAACATTCTCTGGAGCATAGATAGCATAACCCGAAAAAGATCCATTCTGATCCAATGCGTTAGCATTTAACATAGATCCTACACCATATGAAAGTCCTTCTTTCTGTCTTATTCTTACAGCCAATCGACTGTTAAGAAATCCACCTCCTAGCATATAATTACCCATGACTAAAGAGGGATAATCTGGATCTGTATCTTTCAGTGGCATCGTCATACCTGCCAAAAACATTGCATTTGCTTTGTCTGGAGTCTTAATATTTTCGTTCACAACCTTGTTAGGTTTGTATGGATTGGTTAAGCGTGAAAATGGCTTATTACTTCTCCAGTTTCCAAACTCTTGGTCCAATATGGCTCTCAATTCTTTTTCATCAAAATCACCTACAACAGAAGCGGTGGCATTATTGGCACCATAAAAATCTCTGTAAAATGCCCTAACATCCTCAATTTTAACGGCCTTATAATTGGCAATCTCTTCATCAAGGTCAGGAACATAACGGGGATCGCTCTTTGGCCATTGGTTCATACTTTTAGAAAAGTTCATACTTGCCAACGCTTGAGGATCTGATTTTTGTTGTTCTGAATTCGCTATATATTCAGCTTTCAATTCTTCAAAATCTTTTTCAGGGAATATTGGATTCTTGAACACATCTGCTACTAGTTTAATCACCGCTGGGAGGTTTTCTCTTGTAGTTTCAATATTTGCATTAGCACTGCTTGCCCCACCATAAATACTCACTCTAGCCTTCAATCTATCAAATTCATCTTTGATCTGCTGACGACTCATTTTAGTGGTTCCACGCTCTAATAATCCTCCAACGAAATCTGGGGTAGCGCCTCTATTTTGAAGTGAATTCTCATCACCAAATCTCAAAGTAATACTAGCTGAAACAACATTCCCTTTTGTTTTCTTTGTCAAAAATGCATATTTCATCCCATTCGCAGCTTGATTTCTAGTAGTTCTGCTCTCTATATTGGTTGGGGATGGATCGAAGGCTTCTCCTTCGGCGACGAGTGGATCACCTTTGTAGTCCTTAACTAAACTTTCAACATCTGGTGCTTGTGGTATTTCGGCTCTATCTGGATTTTGCTCAGGAATAAAGATACCAACGGTTCTGTTAGATGGCTTAAAATATGCTTTCTGCACCCTTATAATATCATCCACGCTCACTTTTCTCAACCAGTCTCTGAAAATATAAGCCAAACGCCAATCCCCTGTAGCTATGTATTCACTTATTCCTACACCAACCCGTTCTGTATTTCTGTAGGTAAGATCGAAGTCTTTAAGCAATTTATTCTTTGCTCTTTCTACCTCTTCCTTCGTTGGAGTTACATTTTTTAAATTATCAAACAAATCAAGCATTGTTTTTTTTGCATCTTCCAAACTTTTTTCTTTCGGAACATCTGCATTAAAATAAGCAATCCCTGGTTCTTTCAATGCGTAGGAATATCCATATTGCTGGCTTGCTTTTTTGGTTTCAATTAGTGCTTTGTATAAAGCTCCGCTTGGTTCAGCCGTAAGCATTTCTATCAATACTTCAATGGCTGCATAATCTGGGTGTGACCCTGGTGGGATATGATAAGCACAAGCCACTACTTGGATATCACCCGATCTTTTTAAGATTACGTTTCTTTCGCCATCTTGAGTCGGTTCACTGGTATATGTTTTGTCCAAAACTCTCGTCGGACGGGGAATTTTGCCAAAATACTCTGTGATTAGGGCCAAAGTTTTTGCTGGATCTATTTTACCTCCAACCAATAATATGGCATTGTCTGGCTGATAATATTTTCTATAAAATGCTTGGAGTTTATCGATAGGAACATTTTCTATATCAGACCTGGCACCGATGGTGGATTTTCCATAATTATGCCATAAATAGGCTGTGGAGACAATCCTTTGATTTAAAATTCTCGAAGGGTTGTTTTCACCCGATTCGAATTCGTTTCTTACTACTGTCATCTCGCTATCCAAATCCTTCTTAGCGATATATGAATTTATCATTCTATCAGCCTCTAAATCTAGAGCCCATTTTAGATTTTCGTCTGTTGCTGCAAACGTTTCAAAATAGTTGGTTCGATCAAGCCAAGTAGTACCATTGGGTCGAGCACCATGGGATGTTAACTCAGCTGGAATATTTGGGTGCTTGGGCGTACCCTTAAACACAAGATGCTCCAGCAAGTGAGCCATTCCTGTCTCTCCATAATTTTCATTTCGAGATCCTACTAAATAGGTTATATTCACAGTATTTGTCTGCTTAGACTGATCTGGGAACAACAATACTTTCAACCCATTAGGAAGTACATATTCAGTTATACCTTCAGCTTCTGCTGTTTTTTTAAAATTGTCGTTTTCCACAGCAATTGGTGGTGGTGGTGGTGGTGGCACAGGCTTAGTTTTTCTATAATCGTTTGGTTTCCCTGGTGATTTTTTTTGCGCTAGCAAAGGGTTCTGAATCATCACCATTGCCAAAAAACCAACAGACAAAAAACATCCGATTGGGTTAAAAAAATTTTTCATATTGATTGTGATTTTGATTAAACATTAATTATAAAACGAATATACTGAAAATTATTATAAGATGAGATTTAGTTAATCTTTTAATATATCGGCATTTATTTGTTCGGCCGAATGATTGGCTTTGATACCACCTACTATTCTCTGGATAATTTCAAACTCGCTTAAAAAGACTTTTGCAAAAACTCTAAACACAGTATAGGTCGGCAATGCCAATATCATACCAGATACCCCCGAAATCCTAGCTCCTATCATAATGATAATAAAAATCTCAAGCGGATGAGCCATTATTCGATTAGAAAAGACAAACGGTTGAATAATAAAATCATCGATTATTTTTACAATTGCAAAAGCTATCAAAATATTGAGAAGCAAAGGCCACATTTCAGCGTAAAAATCCAATCCTATATAGGATGATAGTGTAATAAAAACCGCTACTGAAGCAGAAATTAACGGTCCTAAATATGGGATAACATTGAATAAACCAGCCAACACTCCAATTATTAGTGCATTGTTTATTCCTAAAATCAGCATCCCAATATAAGTCAAAACACTTACTAGTGTTATTTGTATTAAAATGCCACTAAAATACCTGATTAGCAATCTACTCGACTCATCGACTGTATTTCTTACTTTTGATTCAAATCTCTGTGGCACAAAATTTTCTAAAAAATCAACAAATAACCCGTGTTCTTTTAAAAAGAAAAAGGACATAAATATAACTGAAAAAATACCAAAAAGCATATGGCCAGCCATGGGTATGATTTGTTCGAATAAATCTCCTAACTTATCAGGAAGAAAGTATCTTTGAAAAAGGAGTTTTAACTGAGCAGAACTATCTGACAGCCCCTCGATTCCCCAAGATTTTAACAAGTTGTTAAACTGTTGAAGTGGTGTTTCTAAAGATTTAGCTAAGGTTTGATAATCAACTTTTGATAAAAAATGCGCCTGTTCGATCAACACGGGCAAAAACAGAATTATCAATAAATAAATCATAAACCCAAATATGGCAAGCGTTAAAAAGGCAGAAATACTATTTCCAATCTTGATTTTAGATAGCTTAGCTTTATCCAAAAGAAAATCATTAATAGGGCGGCCCACCATCGATATAACCCAAGCTAATAAAAGATAGCTTACGAGTTCATTGAAATAATAAATAATGGCCCCTACGATCAATATTGGAATACCAACGACCAAAACCCTGCCGTATGCATTCATTAGTTTATTTTTATACAAAAATACGTTTATATAAATTTATTCCCCAATTAATATTTTTTCTTGCTTCTTTCTGTTAGGTTACATTAATTTTTTATTACCTTTTGTGAATCGATATTTCCAATAGTCATAAAAATTTATAAAGCTTTATTATCTTCGACATTCAATAACTTAAGAAGAGAAAATGCTCATTGCGTCTAATATATTTAAAAGCCACGGCGACACAGCTGTTTTAAAGGGTATAGATTTGACCATTGGCAAGCAACAAATTGTCTCAATCATCGGCAAATCTGGCGCTGGTAAATCCACTTTATTGCATATTTTGGGTACTCTTGATAAACCCGATAAAGGTGCTGTTTTTTTTAATAACCAAAATCTTACGCAACTAAGTGAGCGAGAATTGTCAGAGTTTAGAAATAAAAACATGGGATTTATTTTTCAGTTTCACCATCTTTTGCCAGAGTTTAATGCCCTAGAGAATGTTTTACTTCCTTACCTGATCGGTCAAAACGATATTAAAGCTGGCGAAAAAAAGGCTAGAGAAATCCTTGGATATCTAAACCTTTCTCATAGATTGACCAACAAGCCTTCTCAACTGAGCGGGGGGGAACAACAACGTGTCGCTGTGGCCAGAGCGTTGATCAACGATCCCATCATCATTTTTGCAGATGAGCCAAGTGGGAATCTTGATACCGAGTCTTCTACCTCATTGCATGAATTATTCTTAAAACTGAGAGATGACTTTGGGCAATCCTTGGTAATAGTAACCCACAATCAAGAACTCGCCAAAATGAGTAATGAAATAATTAAAATGTCTGATGGCACTATTGTTGAGAGAACTATTCAATCTTGATTTATAGAAAATCGAAAAATTCAACTATATGAAAATTGAATTTCACAATTGACCTAAAAACCGAAAACTATGTTGAAAAAACTTTTATTTCTGATTGTTATAGTCTTTGTGGCCATATTGCCCCTTTTCTGTCAATCATTCCAAGTTCAATGCCTAGACAAAACCAATAATTCTCCTATCGTTGGGGGCGTTGTCCAGGTCAACGATTCTCTTTATTTCGAAACGGATACACAAGGTCAGACATTGATTTCTGGAGTAATTTTTCCTTTAAAAATTAACATTACTTCTCTTGGTTATGAAATGATGCAATTAACTGAAAAAGAGTCCTTTACAAATAAAATTTATTATTTAAGTCCTAATAATACCTTTTTAAGTACAGTTACCATTTCTTCTTCAAAGTATGAAAAAGCATTGAATGAAGTGGTAAGTTCATTAGAAATAATGAAGCCCCAAACCCTTGCAACCATCAATGCGAAAGCCCTTGATGACGCTTTAGAGCGAGTTCCGGGAGTGACCATGATCGATGGACAAGCCAATATCCGTGGCGGATCTGGCTTTTCCTATGGTGCGGGTTCTCGTGTTTTATTGCTGATTGACGGCATACCAGCTTTACAATCCGATGCTGGAACTCCCAATTGGGCTGATATACCCATCGAAAATATTGCTCAAATAGAAATCTTAAAAGGAGCTGCCTCCACATTATATGGGAGTTCAGCTCTTAATGGTGTAGTAAATGTACTGACTAGCTATCCATCTGAGACGCCTGAATCCAACTTGGTCGTCCAAAGCACTCTTTTTGATAAACCCAAAGACAAAAACTACGACCCACTCAATTATACCCCCTATGAAGCCAATATTATCTTAAATCATAAAAGAAAAATAAACAAATTTGATGTACTTGGTTCTTTAGCTTATTTTGATAACAAAAGCTTTAATGACAGTACTTTTCTTCGGCAATTTAGGTTGACGCTGGGATCACGGTATCGGATTAAAGATAATTTATCGGCCAATATCAATTTCACGCTTAATACAGGAGAAAGCTCAGAGTTTTTTTTCTGGAAAAATGAAACTACTGGGAAATATTCTTCTGCACCCAACACCATCAGTTCATCCAAAAAGCTTCGATTTTTTGTCGATCCATCTGTGACCTACTTTGATAAAAGCAAGGGACAACATAAGTTCTTATCTCGACTTTTTTTTGTTAACAATGACAATAACGCCAATCGATCCAATAAGTCCAATTTATTTTATTCAGAGTATCAATATGTAAAGCATCTTAGTGATAAAAAAGCTACTCTCAGTGCTGGAATAGTATATACAGGAACCTCCGTGGATGCCAAAATTTATGGCGACGCAGTTTACACATCTTACAATACTGGGATTTATGCACAGTACGAACAAAAGTTTTTTGAAAAATTAATCCTGACTGGTGGTGTACGATGGGAACATAATCTACAAAAATCTCCTGAGATTGTCGGAAACGATACCATCCCTCACGGTAAAACCTCTGAATCAAAACCAGTGTACAGATGTGGACTCAATTATAAGCTGATGCCTTATACGTTTTTGAGAGCATCCTGGGGCCAGGGTTATAGATATCCAACGATTGCTGAGAAGTTTGTGAAAACAAATTTTGGAGCCACTAGCATAAGCCCAAATGGTAAGTTACAATCGGAAACTGGCTATTCAACAGAAATTGGGATAAAACAGGGAATGAAAATGGGTTCGTGGAGTGGTATGATAGACTTAGCTTATTTTTATTCCGAGTACCAAAATATGATGGAGTTTACCTTTGTTGATCTTATTACTGGTTTTCAATCTATAAATATTGGAGACACAAAAATTAGTGGCATAGATTTTTCTATAATGGGCAAAATGAATTTTAATAAGCTTGAAATAAAACAGTTTTTTTCATTTACACATATAGACCCGAAATTTAAGGAATTTACAGCTGCCATTGACAATGGATCCTCTGCGGATTACAATGTTCTCAAATATAGATTTCGCAACAATACAAAATTTGACATTGAATTTGGATATAATCGTTGGGTCATTGGTTGTCTGGGTTCGATATATAGTCCAATGGAGGCAATAGACAAGGTATTTGAAATATTTGTTTCAGGTTTACAAAAATATAGACAAGAACATAACCGTTCTATTACGGTGATTGATTTTAGATTGGGTTATCAATTTAAATCCAAAATAGATTTAACCCTTTATGCTAAGAATTTGTTTAATTTAGAATATTCTATCAGGCCTGGTTTGATGGATGCTCCGCGTAACTTTGGTCTTAGGGCTGCCTATAAGTTCTAATTTTGTATGGCAATTTTGTGTGCATTAGATTTTGGAAATACTCGTATAAAATATGGTATATTTAATAATACAGATACTCCACAATACGGATTTATTCCATATGATGATGGCGCTTTAGATATTTTTTTAAAGGAACATAATCCATCTGATGGTATATTTTGTCACACAAAAACGCTCGACGAAGAGATCCTTTCTGTACTTTATGCTAGCCATTTTAAAAATATAAACGAATTTCAAAAGTTGGGCTTCAATAATTTATATAAAAGTCCTCTAACTCTCGGACAAGACAGAAAAGCCGTTCTCTGTGCCATTTCACAAAAAGCAAATTTAATCAATGGCGGACTTAATCATAGACTTAGGTACCTGTGCAACCTTTGATTATTTGGATTCGTCTTTGAATTATTATGGGGGCAATATTGCTCCTGGATTGCGAATGAGGTTAAGAGCAATGCATGAGTTTACTTCCAAATTACCCTTAGTTGAGCCTATAGCGGACTGGAAGGTGATAGGAAGTGATACACAAACAGCCCTTGTCGCAGGAGCCATGAGCGGTTTATTAAACGAAATAAAAGGATATATTAGACACTTTGACCAACCTTCCTCGGTCTTCTTAACTGGTGGGGATGCAGTTTATTTCATTAATAGGGTTGAAAATTGTATTTTTGCACCCAATCTCGTATTAGATGGACTTGTCCATTGTTTTAATTTAAATAAATAAACATTCATATTTCATTCATGAAATTCAATTTGTTATCTACATATCTTCTTCTTTTATTACCAGTATTGGGTTATAATCAAGAATTGAGTGCTGATTATTCTCCTTTTTCTAGGTTTGGATTGGGAGATTTTTTAGATCAAAATACCATTTCTATCAATTCGATGGGAAACCTCAGCGCCTCCTTTCATGATCCAAATTCGCTTAATTTGATAAACCCTGCTAGCTTAGGAGATTTGAGAACGACCATATTTGAATCAGGGTTTAATGCTAGATACAGCCAATTGACAGAGGGCGACCAAAAGAAAAATACTTGGAGTGGAAACTTGCGGCAGTTATCCGTAGGTTTGGCCATTTTTAATCCTATCAATGAAGTATTAGCCAAAAAACCGTATAAATTAAAGTGGGGTATGAGCTTTACACTCATCCCATACACCAAATTGGGGTATAAAATTGTAACTACAGAAGTTGTAAATAATTTACCTTTCGAAAAAACATTTCAGTGTAGTGGCGGTACTTATAAGTTTTTGTGGGGAAATGGAATAAAAATTAAAGATTTTTCTTTTGGGGCCAATTTAGGTCTAATTTTTGGTAAAATGAATTTCGAAAGAAATATCGCCATTACATCCGGAGTATTTGGGTACGAAGACTTTTTTCAAAATAACATTACCATCAAGTCCTTTTATTACAATGTTGGTGCGCAATACGATTGGTACTTGCGAAGAACAAGAGATACGGACGTACGCAATCAAGAGAAAGTCTTGACCTTCGGCATATACGGCAATGGCAAAAATCCAACCAAAATAACCGCTGATACTGCATTCTATCGCGTACATAACTACTTGGGGATCACTGACACCGCCCTTTTAGTGCAAGATCAGTCCACCAAAGGTAACCTTCCCGAAGCCCTCGGTATTGGGTTTATGTATAGATATGGTAATAAATTTAAAATTGGATCTGACTTTTCATATAATGCCTGGAGCAAATACACCAATCCGAATAAATCGGAATCCCTACGCAATGGATACAGCCTAAGTGTTGGTGGTGAGTTTACACCAAATATTTTAGCATTTAATAAGTTTTTTAGTAAATGTTCTTATCGTCTAGGTTATGTTTATCAAAAAGATCCTAGAGTAATCCTTAATCAACAATTACAGACTCAAGGTATTACGGTTGGATTGGGTATTCCACTTATAGTAGCTCGAGAATTATCCTTTTTGAATATTGGTTGTGAATTTGGCAAATTGACAGGATACAACAACCTCACTGAAAATTATATTAAGCTAAATTTAGGATTTGCTTTTACCGATAACGGTTGGTTCATCAAAAGACGTTTTGATTAGGATTTAAAGTTTGTAAAAACTAATTGACCCGTTGAATTCGCCAATCTTATTGTTCAAAAGTGGTTTTAAAGAATTATCCGTCATTACAGACTGATTACTTATTACCAAATATTCGGCACCTGAATTTTTTAAATTCACAATATTCGGACCAATATTTGATTCGCCTATGTTTATATTTGTCCAACCTTTTCTATTCAAGAAATAAAGCGTAATATTTGGACTTTTATCTGGAATGGAGACCACCATTTTCTCCTTGGTTAATCCTATTTCATTCATATACCTTTGAAGATCCTGCTTTTTGTAAAACGACTGATTGAGATATGTCCTATCTGGATTATTTATGTCATACCTGTTGTCGATGACTTTTTTGGCGTGGTGAACACTTATAACCATCACATACAAGATAAGTACAAATACAATCTTATTCAATTTTAATTTACTGATAATAGGTGCAGCAGCTAATAATACGAAGAAAACCAATGGAAACCAATCTATGATATAGTAGTCATGAACTATAATTTGATTAAACCACAAGATTACAACCAAACTTGTTAATATTGACAAGACAATAAAATAAAATCTTGCATAAGCGCTTATTTTGAATGAAAACAAAACTACCAAAGCTATTAATCCATAATAAAATTTAATCATTAAAGGATGAAAAACAACGTGTACCCATTCAGTTTCATAGCGGTACCAAATATAATCAATTTCATTTTGGGGAGTCCTCCAATATGGTTTTATATCCATCAAAAATAATGATGAATTATTAATCTGATTATAATTTTTAGCGAATATTACCCAGCATAAATCTATTATAACAACCAAGCTCATGTAAACAAGCAAAAGTCTAGGCTTATTGAAAAATCTATCAGTTGAGTTTTCTTTAGTCACCTCCCAAAACCAAAAAAAATAAAAAGGCAAAAATCCTATCAATGCTGTTATTTTTATCAAACCAGCTAAAGTCCAAAATGCAAGTCCCCAAAACAAATCTTTCTCCTTTTTATGTTGGAAATAACTCATTGAATAATAACCAGCAATCAAGCTTACGGCTAAAGCCGATGTGTTTGGGATAAATCCAAAACTATAAAATACCAGCAATGGGCTCAAAAGTGGGATAATTGCAAGCATGCTCGACAAAAGATAATCATTGGTCCATAACAATATTGTTTTCTTAAAATAAATCAATCCTGTACAAAATAAACCAAATGAAAACATTCTAAACAGGCCATCATTGGGTCCAAATATCCTGTAAAGCCATGAAACCAAATAGTAAATAATTGGAAATTCACTGGCTGCCTTTCCATCAATACTTTCCTGATTTAAAATTTGTGGTTTGAGAAGAAAAATAGACTCTTGATTATAATAAGATAGAGCAAAAGAAGCGCTATCTGCCTGACGCCAAGTATGGACAGAGCAGGGACCAAGGTTTAAATACTGATTTAGATTATAATAAAAAAACAATCCTGCGAATGCCAATACTAAATCAAGATTGTAACGTTTAATCAAATCAACAAATTGACTATCCAACAGCTCATTTAACCATTTATTAATCACCCCGATCATAGTTTTTCAATCTTTACTATCAGGCTATCTGCCAAAATAGTATGAGATGTAGGTGACCAAATATAACAAGTTATTCGGTTTGCCTCTTGTTTATTTACCTTAATATTGGCTATAGAATTCACCGCTGTCCACTCCTTAAGCTTCGTTTGGTTTTCTATTGGAATTCCCTTCCATTCTATTATCTTGCCATCTTTATCTTCTGACACGATTACAAAGCTTGAGTTATTCCAGGTTTCCTTTGGAATTTCTTCCGAATAAATATTTGATTTAATGGCAACTTTTATAAAATCTTGGTTTCCTGCAATAAATCCATATTTTAAATTTTCAGAATATTCATTGGCCTTATTGAATATTTTTCCCACTTTTAAGTCGTGGGTCATATACTCTTTAGTGTTGGCTACGTTATATCCTTGTAAAAAGTCTAGTTTAAGGATGGTGTCTTTTGAGGCTGATTGGTCGAGGATTGTCTCGAATAAATAAAAATATCTTGTCCTACCCCCGTTTACATCAAATACCGAAAATACATCTTTCTCCTCAAATCTTTTATCTGCTTTCATCTTTTCAAGGGTATTTCCAACTTCAACTGGACTAAACCAATCATCCCACAAATAAACAGCTTTTACAGGAATAGGCATTGAGTGAATTTTTTCTCCTGACCGATATTCTTCCAAATTAAATCTATCAACATCAAAAGCCATATTTGGATATACCGCATCCCAATAAAATATATATCCTTCTTTCTTGTAATACTCCTTGTATTTATTGGCAATTTCGTCTATTTTAACCTGCAATGGTGATTTTTCTAAATATTCATTGAAATTGCATTTTTTATAATAATCAAATGATAAAACCAATATTAATGCGGGCAGCACAAGATTTCCAAACCACATTATTCGTCTACTTTCGAGATATTTTTCTAGCGCGTCAATGGGAAATGTAGCAATTAAGGCAGCCAATGGCAAGACACAAACCATCACTCTATATAAACCAAACGAATTAAACATTCCAAACTTCCAAAAAATAACATGTGCGAGAAAAAAACAGATAAAGTTTCCGTAAATCAACCAAATGAGTTGGATATTATTTCTAAATTTTGATTTGATAAAATCATACAGATAAAAAGCCCCATAAAGAACTCCAATTAACACAAGCAAACAAATAGCCCGCCCCGTAACTTCGTGAAATGTACTAAAGTAATGACCCCAATCACCGTTCCCATAGTTGGTGTTCAATTTTAAATATGGAATTTCTGAAACAGTCCAAAATATTGTCCCATGTATTGGCGAACCTATTATCCCTATTGCCAAATGTCCGATTGCCAACAATGGCAATAACTTGTATTCTCTTACATTGAGCAAATAAATAATTATAGGAATAAAAATAATTAACCCCTCTGATCTTACCATTGGCAAAAAGGAAATAAGGACAGTTGCCAATACTGGTCTATTTGTTGTGTAATAATATATTGAAATCAAAAGCCAGAATGAAAACAATGGTTCTGTTAGTCCTGAATGTGTTGATAGTAAGATATGAGGCATAGCGCACAAAAAGGTGGGTGCAAGCCATTTTCGTTTAATTCCAAAATAACTACTAAGTTCAAAAAGCAACCAAATACACCCACTGACACAAAGTGCATTGAAAATCTTCATTCCTATAAATCCAAACTGTGTAAAAGGGGCAGAAAGAATTACAAACATTGGCTTCGCCCAATGATTAAAAAAATTTTCTGGGTGTTTAAACGCTAAGCTCGAATATAAGTAATGATGTACACTATCGCCATCCCCTCCCGTACCGTCTGTAAGGATTGCCAGAATACACATTAATATAAAAAAACCAATCGTAAAAATGTACTGTAAGGACTTCTTTTCCAAAGTTTTATTCATAATTACTTTGGATTAAAGGTACGAAAACTTCAAATTATATAAAAATTGGTTGCACTTATGAAAATCCATGGTAATCCTCTGCTCTTTTACCTCAATCCATACCGTAAACCCAACCTCAATCCATATCTCGTTTGTTTTTCGAGTAGTGGATAAGTTGATTCCGTATAGCTAATTATTGGTATTTGGACTTGTGGCTCTAATGTAATGGCCATAGAGCTATTCAGAAGATACGCTAAGCTGATACCTGTAGTAGCATTCATATTAATCCCTAACTTGTATGGATTATCTTCGTGGGCATATTGGATATTCTGAGAAGAGCCTTTCGTATTAGCGACTTGGCCTCTGGTATACAACAAATAGCCAGTATTTAGCCCAACAAATGGATTAATTCTAAATTTGGGTAGTGAAAAAGTATATCCAACCTTAACGGGAAGTTGTATCGAATGGAGGCTGTTATAAACTTTAGTGTTCAAGACGCCAGTCTCTGTATATTGGATGCTTTTATAGACTATTTCTGGATTTTGTGGATTAACAAATAGCGTATCTACAGCTATTAATGCCGTCTTCCAGCGTGAAGCATTGAGCTTTGCGTTAAATAGATACGTTTCATTTGAATAATTTAATCCTGCTGCAATATTCCATTTTGAAGGAAAATTGACTCCTATTAATACTCCTCCTTGTATGCTAGAAACAAATTTTTCAGTTTCATTTCTATTAACAGCAAAATCATTGTACTCAGACGACTTCGCTTCTAGTTTCCTTGAAATGTATTCTGCTCCTGTAAATACTTCCAAATAATACTGATTCTTTAATTTAGTTATTCGCTTTGAACTTATTGATGGAAACACTACTTGGGCATCTTGGATAGAGACATTGTGCATGCCTAGTATTGAAACTTCAGGTGTAATAATATTATTATAATTTTCCTTTGAATTGACAAATTCATTTTCATTAATCTTCAAGTCTTCCATTCCATTCTTATCAAAAGATACTATTGAATTTTCTGTATCTGCATCGTCAGAGATGGCGCTTTTAACAATTCTATCATTTATTTTTGTATTAGTACTTCCATTCCTATCAGTAATACCACCTAATTGTTCCTTCGCGTCTTTTCTAAATATAGATTCTACTGGACTATTTGCGTATTGTATTTCTTCGGATTTATTAGCTTTATGATTAACACTTTCCGCACCATTGGTTATCTCCATATTATATGAATTGGACGGTTGTTCTCCAGATATCCGATCATAGCTCAGCCACATGATAAGTAGAAGGCCAACCATGGATGCAATAAAGTTTATTTTTTGAATTTCCTGTATAAAAAAAAGGCCGCGTTGTTTGCTAGACAACCGTTGTTCTATTTTGTACCAAACATCTTCGGGTGGTACAATTGAAAATTGTTGAAATTTGCCCTTTAATTTTCTATCTTGTTCTCTCATTCTATTCGACTATTTTTAAGACTGTCTGTGGTTCAATATTGTTTTTGCTTAAAAGATTGCAACATTCTTCTTGCTTTTACCAATTGGCTTCTGGACGTGGATTCCGTTATAGATAGTTTTGCTGCTATCTCTGCGTGGTCGTATCCATCCAATACATACATGTTAAATACTAGTTTGTATCCATTTGGAAGTTTTTCTATTAAGGCTAAAATTTCCATTTCGGATAATTCCGAGATAATCGTAGGAGTATTCGTTTTTAAGTTGGTGAATTCTGGTTGCTCTATATCATTATAAATTTCTATTTTCCCTAAAAATCTGATACAGGCGTGGACCATAACTCGTCTCATCCAACCCTCAAAATTTCCTTTAAAATCAAATTGTTTAATATTTTGAAATATTTTGACAAATCCTTCCTGCAACATATCTTCGGCATCCTCTCTGCGTTTTGCATATCTTAGACAAATCACAAAAGCCTTTCCTGCAAAATCATCGTATATGACTTTGATAGCCTTGCGGTTGCCCTGTTGAGCTAGTAATATTATATTATTGTCAACCAAAATCCAATGTTTCTATCTCTGCATAATATAAGTTTTACAGTATATTTAAGTAAACTCCTTACAAATATGCGAATTTTTTACCATTTTATATGCCTTTGTAATGCTTGAATAATTAATTTATCGTCACATTCAACATTTTCAATACAATCTCCTTTAGATTTTAATAACGAAAATAAAGTTCTTTTTTCACAATTTTTCTTATCGTTTTTCATGAAAAATAATAAACTTTTTGCCTCTCCATCTAACCACTCTGAGTCGATTCTATAATTTTCTTTAATCCAGACTATAATTTTATTTCTTAATTCTTTTGAAAATCCTAATTTCTCGGTGGACAGCTCCAGTTCTATCATCATACCAATAATGATATCTTCTCCATGTAGCATATCGATCCCTTTTTGCATAGCCTGTGCTTCGATCGCGTGACCTACTGTATGACCAAAGTTCAGCCATTTTCTGCTATTTTGTTCTAATGGATCTTTCTCGACGATTTGAGATTTAATTTCTATATTCAATGGTATCAACTTTTCTAGCTTGTATTTTAACAAATCTTTTTCAAATATTTGATCAAACAACGTGTCTTCCTTGGCAATCAGACTATGTTTTATTATTTCGGCATAGCCGTTTAAAATTTGACGTGATGGGAGGGTCATTAAAAAGCGATGGTCTATGAATACTTCTATTGGGGGGTTAAATAATCCAACAAGATTTTTTATTCCATTCACATCGATCCCTGTTTTATTGCCAATACTCGAATCAACCATAGACAGCAACGTGGTGGGAATCTGGATATATTTTATTCCGCGTTTATACGTACCAGCACAAAACCCTCCCAAATCGCCCACCATTCCTCCTCCAAGGCAGATCATCAAAGCTTTTCTATCCGCATTTTTATTTGATAATTTCTCCCAAATCATTTTTGCAGAATCGATGGTCTTATGCATTTCACCAGATTTGACAACGATTATATTAGCCTGTTCTGTTAATCGAGCAGGAAGTTTTGGTAAACAATGCTTTTTAGTATTTGAATCAACTAGTATATGAATGCTAGAACAGTCGAATTCTATTTTATACTCATTTATGGATCCGTATTTTATGAACGACACTTTTTTATGACAAAATTAATCATATAAGAATGATATTTTGACTATACGCTTCAAATCTTTCCAATACCTTTATACCTTTGTTTAAATAAAAAAAATTATTTGTGGTTGATTATTATATTTTGGCTGACGAAGATTGGGACATCTTTGATATACAACGAATTATCAGCAATAATTTAAAATTAAAACTTAGTGATAGTGTAGCTCAAAAAGTTGCAAAAAACAGATCATACCTTGAAAAGGTCATTTCCAGTTCTTCTTCTGCAATCTATGGCATCAATACTGGTTTTGGATCTTTGTGTGATATAAGGATATCCGATGAAAATCTAGAAGAGCTTCAATTAAATTTGATAAGATCCCATGCTTGTGGAATGGGGGATTTGGTTCCTTTAGAAGTAGTAAAAATTATTTTTCTATTAAAGATAAAGAACCTTTGCCTAGGTTTTTCAGGCGTACGCCTTTCTTTGATAGAAAAAATGATTGAATATTTCAACCACGAAATATACCCTGTTATATATACTTTAGGATCTCTGGGGGCTTCAGGAGATTTGGCACCCTTGGCTCATTTATCACTCACGCTCATTGGTGAAGGTGATGTGTGGTTTGGTGGTCAAAAATATCCTGCAGCACAAATACTCAAAAAATTAAACATTTCACCTACAAATTTGGAATCAAAAGAGGGCCTAGCGCTATTAAATGGAACACAATTCTGTACTGCATACGGTGTTTTCAATTTATTAAGTGCCTACCGCATTATAGATTGGGCTAATGCTATTTCCGCCTTTTCCCTATCTGCTTTTGACTGTTCTGTTAAGCCTTTTGATGCCTCATTACACAAAGTTCGCCGACAATTTGGACAAATTAGTATAAGTCGCCGTATTGTATCCTTAATAAGTGAAATTAACTCTTACGGAGAAATCAGCCAATACGTACAAGATCCATACTCATTTCGATGTATTCCTCAGGTCCATGGTGCTTCATTGGATTTGATTAACTTTTTTACCAATACAATTCACAATGAAATAAATGCAGTTACTGATAATCCAACCGTATTTGATCAAGAGGATAAAATCCTAAGTGGTGGAAATTTCCACGCGCAACCCATCGCACTTGGACTAGATATTCTAGCTATGGCATTGTCAGAACTAGCGAATATATCTGAGCGAAGAATCTTTCACCTCATCAGCGGAAAACGAGAACTACCTGCATTTTTGACGCCCAATGCTGGCCTAAATTCTGGCTTGATGATTGCTCAATATACCGCCGCTGGTATCGTGAGCCAAAACAAACAGTTATGTACTCCAGCAAGTGTTGATTCCATTGTCTCTTGCAATGGACAAGAAGACCATGTATCTATGGGTGCTAATGCAGCCACTAAATGTTACCAAGTAGTTCTGAACACCTTGCGGGTTTTAGGTATTGAATTAATTGTTTCCAACCAAGCCCTATATTTTAAATCTATTTCCTTCAACCCAGGTGGTTTAAATAATTTGTTAGAAAAAACGAGAGATACTATCCCATATTTTGACTCAGATATCATTCTTTATCCGCATTTAGATTCAGCTTTCCAATTACTTAAAAATAATTCTTTTGCCGATTATGAAAAATAGTATTTTATCCTTTTTCGGTTTGATTTTCTTTATAGCCTCGAATACAAATGTCTTTGGCCAAATAGTACCCGAAAGTCAACAATTATTGCCATCGGGAATTCAACTTTCTCAATATAAAGTAAGAACAGCAGCACCAACAGTGGTTAAAACCCCTCGGTTATTCCCATCTTCTTGGTGGGTTGGTATGAAACATAATCAGGTAGAAGTCATCATACATGACAATCTAATTGCTGAAGCCAAAATTCAAATAAATTATCCAGGCGTTTCCATCGTAAAAATCGAAAAAGAAACCAATCCTAATTACTTATTTGTAACTATAAAAATAGCCCCTACAGCTAAGATTGGATCTTTTAATTTAGTGGCAACAACTGGAAAAAATGCAAAACGATATTCTTTTGAACTTTTGGGCAAAAAATCCATGAGATCAAAAGAAGATTACGTCAATGCATCGGATCTGATTTACCTGATTATGCCCGACAGATTCGCCAATGGAGACTATTCGAACGATATCATACCCTCCATGAATCAAAAAGAGATAGATCGTACCAAAATGTTTTTTAGACATGGTGGAGATTTAAAAGGAATTGTCAATAACTTAGACTACCTTAAAAACTTAGGTGTCACCACCTTGTGGCTAAACCCCGTTTTTGAAAACGACCAACCATATGCTTCCTATCACGGATACGCCATAACCGACAATTATAATATCGATAGAAGACTTGGTGATAACAAACAGTTCAGATTTTTATGTGATACGATGAAATCTCTTAAGATGAAAATGGTGATGGATATCGTTCACAATCATTTTGGAGATCAACATGATTTCATTTTGGACCTACCTTCTGAAAGTTGGATCCATAATTGGCCAACATTCACACGCAGTAATTATCGCGATCAAGTGTGGTACGATCCTTATAGTTCCGACTATGACCAAAGCTTAATGAAAAATGGCTGGTTTGATTTCCACATGCCTGATATCAATCAACAAAACAAACATATCGAGCGATTTTTTATCCAAAATCATATTTGGTGGATCGAATACGCTAAGATAAGCGGTTATCGTTTGGATACATATGCTTATTGTGATCAGGTTTTTATGAGTAATTGGGCAAAAGCTATTCTCGATGAGTATCCAAATTTTTGCTTGTTTTCTGAAACATGGGTGCACGGACCTGCAGCTCAGGCTTGGTTTGCACAAGGAAAAAAGAACCTTAAGCCGTTTAACTCAAATATGCCCGCTCTTACTGATTTCCAGTCTTATTTTTCTATAATAGAAGCATTACAAAAGCCCCAGGGTTGGGTGGAAGGTGCTGCAAGGCTTTATACCAACACTGCCCAGGATTACCTTTATGAAAAACCCAATGAGCAAGTAATTTTTTTGGATAATCACGATTTAGGGAGAATTTTTTCTATGCTCAATGAAAATGTTGAAAAAACAAAAATCGCTTTAACGTGGCTCATGACTTTTAGAGGAATCCCTCAATTATACTATGGAACGGAGCTTTTATACAAGGGATTTACCGATCCCGATGGCAAAGTACGCCAAGATTTCGAAGGTGGATGGAAAGAAGATTCAATTAACAAATTCGAAGAAAAAGGACGAACCAAGTTGGAAAATGATTTTGTAACATTCATCAGTAAATTAGCTCATTTTAGGAAAAATAACCCACATTTATACCTTGGTCATTTAAAGCAGTTTGTTCCAAGTGATGGGCTATATATTTATAGCCGTACCCTGAAGAATAAAAAAGTATTAGTAGTATTAAATTTTTCTGACAAGGAAAAAACGCTTCCAAATTATGTTTACGAGGAAGAACTAAAATCATTCCATTCATTTAAGGATATTATCCAAGAAAATATAGTGTCCGATATTCAAAACCTACGTGTCCTACCGCTTGGTGCTATGGTTATTGATTGTTATTGATTTCCGAAAAAAAATAATAAATCCAGCTTATTTGCGTTAGGACTTCTAAATTACAACTTATGAGAAATTTTATTGCTATATGCTTTTGTGGGTTTATTTGGACAAATATTTTAGGGCAAACAAAATATAATTCTACAATTGAAAATATTCTGGTATATCAAAACGCAGCCGAAATTACGCACAAAACCGTTGTTAATTTCTCCAGCGGATCTCAAGAAATCATCATTCAAAATGTTGCCCATAACCTCGATCTAAATACGATACAAATAGGATGTGAGAACCCCATCACTGTTCTCAGTTCAAAACATTCAGTTGATTTTTTAAACCCCAATCAACCGAAAACGCCCGAACAAAAACTTTTAGAAGATGATTTATCGATTGTTAAGAATAAACTTCGAGACCTTCGCCTCCAAAAATCCATCATCGAAAGTACCAACGCTGCCCTAGAAGCCAACAAAAGCGTTGGTGGATCGCAAACAGGGATCGAAACTGGAAATTTCATTCGTTTTTTGGATTATTATCAAGTTAAATCTACCGAATTGAGAACAGCTCACGTAGATCTTGTGGAGAAAGAAAAAACATTGGTAGAGTCTGAAAATAAACTGCAGGCACAAATCAATCAACTCGCAAGTAAAAACAATGAAAAATCGGGACAAATAATATTGCAGGTAATTTCAGAAAAACCTCAAAACAATGTTTCCCTTGTGTGTTCTTATATCACTTATTCAGCAAACTGGATACCTTTTTATGAAATACGGGCAGCTGGCTCCGAAAAGCCACTACAGATAATTTACAAAGCCAAATTAACACAATCCTCGGGTATTGATTGGCAAAAGGTTAAAATAAGTCTTTCTTCCGGTACACCAAACGTTTCCAACAACATCCCAAGCATGAATCCTTGGTTCTTAGGATATTATACTGCGGGATTTGAGGCTGCTTATGATGGCGTTGGATATCAAGCTATGAAAAATGGGGAACAAAATGCATATCCGGCTGGTGGCAAAGTTCTCGCCCAGCAAGCCAATGATGGTGTCTCTGATAATATTCAAATTACACAAAATACGTTAAACACTCAGTTTGACATCGATTTGCCATATAATATACCATCCAATGGGTTACCTTATTTGGTGACTTTGAAATCCTCTCTGATTAAAGCTGACTTTAGACATTTGTCCATTCCAAAAATGGATCCTAAAACATATTTAACCGCTGAGATTGTAGATTGGGCGGGCCTTAATTTGTTACCCGGCGAAGCTAATATTGTCTCTGATGGAAATTTTGTGGGCAAAACTTATATTCAACCTCAGTTGGCCACCGATACACTCGTTTTGACCCTTGGCAACGATAAACAAACCTTGGTAAAAAGAGAAAAACTTTCAGAGTATTGCAGTACCAAATTATTTGGTATTTATAAAAAAGAGCAAACGATGTTCGAATATACTGTAAGGAATAATCGCAAGGACAAAATATCACTCACGGTTAAAGATCAAATACCGCTTAGTACAGATAAAGAAATCGAGGTAGAAATAGAAGAGCAGGGTAAAGGCATATTAAATCAAGAAACAGGAATTATTACTTGGAATATAGAATTAGGTCCATCAGAAACCAAAAAGTTCAAATTTGGATACAAAATAAAATTTCCTAAAGATAAAATATTATCAAAATAAAAAATCCCAATGGGCTTTCAAACCATTGGGACAACTAAGAAACACGTTAAAACTATAAAAAAACTACAATTCTTTTCTTAGCCGGGCTACAGGTATATTGAGTTGTTCTCTATACTTCGTTATGGTGCGCCTAGCTATGTTAAATCCTTTATTTTTTAATATTTCTTTCAATACATCATCCGAAAGGGGCTTTTGTTTATTTTCCTCTTTTACGATATTTGTTAATAAATTTTTTATTTCTTTGGTAGAAACTTCTTCGCCTTCTTCATTTTGAATAGATTCAGAAAAAAAGTTTTTTAACAACATGGTTCCAAATTCTGTTTGTACAAATTTTGAGTTTGCAACCCTTGATATGGTGGAAATATCTAAACCAGTAACGTCCGAAATGTCTTTCAAAATCATCGGTTTTTGATTTTTCGGGTCTCCTGTCAAAAAATACTCATATTGGAACTGCATGATGGCATACATGGTTGCCATTAACGTTTCATAACGCTGCTGTAGAGCATCAATAAACCATTTTGCACTATCTATTTTTTGACGAATAAATAAGATTGTCTCTTTGTCTTTTCTTGTTATTTTACCCTTATCCGCGTTTCTTTTATAGGAACGAAGCATTTCCTTGTATTGATTGCTCACCTTTAGATCAGGAGCATTTTTGGAGTTTAAGGATAGCTCTAATTCTCCATTTTTGTTTTCAATGATAAAATCAGGAACAATATATTGCTGAAACTCACCCTTTGATCGACTGTATCCTGATGCGGGCTTAGGATTGAGCTTTAATATCACATCCATAGCTGCTCTTAGATCTTTTTCATCCATCAACAACTGTTTTTTAAGTTTCTCAAAATGCTTTTTTGAAAATTCATCAAACATTTCATTGATGATGCGATATGCAATTTTTAAAGGGTCATTTTTGCTTATATTCTTTTCAAAACTAAGCTTATACTCTAATTGCAAAGCAAGACATTCCTGTAGATTTCTAGCACCGACCCCTGGGGGATCAAATTTTTGTATTTGCCGTAATATCCTATATATTTCCTCTGTTGAAGTTATCAAGTTTTGTGAAAATAACAAATCGTCCGTTATGGCGTCTGGATCCCTCCTAAGATAACCGTCGTCATCGATGCTTCCTATTATTTGCTTTGCTACAATGATTTGATCTTCTGACAAGTTGAGCAAACTAAGTTGATTTTCCAAATGCTCATGAAATGAAAAATCCATAGAAACAGGAATGGTCCTATCCCCTTCTTCAGAATTTTGTTCGGATCCATAATTGTATATATTAGGATCATCCTCCATGTATTCATTTACATAATCATCTAGCTCGTAGGTTTCTGAGGTCTCCGAGTCCTTGCCAAAGTCTTCTTTTACTAAATCTGAATCTGTACTCGTCTCTGTACTATGAGAATACATATCATCATACATTTCCCCTTCTTCTAATGCTGGATTTTCTTCTAGCTCCTGTTGAATTCTTTGTTCTAAACTAGCCGTAGGGATTTGAAATAGTTTCATAAGTTGAATCTGTTGCGGAGACAATTTCAACAACATTTTCTGACTTAAATTTTGTTTTATCATAAACTCTAATCCTATTAATTATATAAAAACGAAGACTACTTGAGATTAGTTTCTCTATTTTGTTTGTTTTTTTAATTTAAACGCAAAGCGCTTATAAACAACCCCTAACGTATTGCAAATATATTTAATATGTTTGGTTGTTCAAATTATTTTGCCTTTTTATTTCATATTTTTTTAAAACATATATATATTACATTTATAATTACATGGTAATGAACACAATTGAACAAAACCTACAAGCATTGAGAAGGGAAATGCAACTCAATAATATTGATTTATTTATTGTTGGCTGTAGTGATCCTCACTTAAGCGAATATATGCCAGATCACTGGAAGATTCGGGCTTGGATTTCTGGTTTCACGGGTTCTGCTGGAACTGTTGTTGTTGGTTTGGATGAGGCTTTTTTATGGACCGATGTTCGGTATTTTCTACAAGCTGAACGAGAGCTTGAGAATACAGGAATAACACTTATGAAATTAAAATCTCAAGGCATTTCAGAGTATATTGACTATATATGTACCCATTCAACCAAGTTCAAGAACATTGGTATTGACTTTTCATTAAACAGTCATAGTGAAATCCTTGCTTTGAAGAAACAATTATCACAATCAGGCCAAAATGTTTTAAACATAGATTTGATAAGTAATATTTGGAAAAATAGGCCACCACTGCCTAATGGTCCTGTTTTTGAGCATGAATTAAAATATGCCGGTAGATCATTTTCGGAAAAAGTACAATCGGTTCGCAAAGTATTAGAAAATAAAAAAGCAAACAGTTATCTTGTCACGGCATTAGATGATATTGCTTGGTTATTTAATTTACGTGGTTCTGATGTTGAGTGCAATCCTGTGTTTCTTGCTTTTGCTTACGTCAGTTTGACTCATGTTTATTTATTTATTGATGATAATAAGATTCCTCACGAAATAAACC
Source organism: Saprospiraceae bacterium (assembly GCA_016720635.1). Lineage (GTDB taxonomy): Bacteria > Bacteroidota > Bacteroidia > Chitinophagales > Saprospiraceae > JADKKF01. Next base: position 260,954 of record JADKKF010000002.1, on the reverse strand, counting down.
AAGCTTTGTGTGGGGACGGTATAACATGTATGCCTTATACTGATTTGCCTGCGTTTCTCTCCCATCTTCCTATTGATACCTGTTTATTAATTGATATTGCCAGAATAAATGCTTATTTGTATTCTATAATTCAAAACAAGAAATTGGTGTTGGATACCTCTCCGATTACAATCTTGAAATCACAAAAAAATGAAACTGAAATAGCGAATCTAAAAAATGCAATGATTCTCGATGGCGTCGCTATACTAAAAACCCAAATTTGGCTTGAAAATAAATTAAAATCAGAAACCGTCAAAGAAACCGACGTAGCCCAAAATTTAATAAATAACAGAAGCCTGAATAAAGGGTATTTTGGAGAAAGTTTCAATGCCATCGTTGGATATCAAGCCAATGGTGCTATAATTCATTATAGACCTGAACAGGAATCTTGTGCAGATATTAAAAATGAAGGAATTTTGTTGGTCGATAGTGGGGGGCAATACCATTTTGGTACCACCGATATCACGAGAACTTGGGCTTTGGGAATGGCAACTGCCGAACAAAAAACAAATTATACTCTAGTCTTGAAAGGACATATTCAATTAGCTACCATCGAATTTCCAGTTGGAACAAAAGGGGTACAACTCGATATTTTGGCTAGGATGTATCTTTGGAAAGCTGGACTTAATTACGGCCACGGTACTGGACATGGCGTTGGTTTTTTTCTCAATGTTCACGAACCACCCCAAGGCATTGTTTCTGGCTTAAACGAGCGGGGGGTGACACCGATTATGGAAGGAAGTTTGACATCAAATGAGCCTGGTTTTTATTTGGATGGACAGTATGGTATTCGCCTTGAAAACCTAATCCTAGCTGTTAAATCACAAGAGACTGATTTTGGTAGTTTTCTTAAATTTGAAACGGTATCTCTGTATCCTTTTGATCTAAATCTCATTGATTTGTCCATTTTATCATCAGACGAAATCACTTGGATAAATGATTACCACGATCGAGTTTACAATGCGTTTTTACCATATCTTGATAGTGGAGAAAAAGAATGGCTGCAACGCCAATGTGCTAAAATATAATTCGACGGTCTGCCAAAGTTTGTTACTTTCCGTATATAAGATCCTGGATGGACAGAATCAAGGAAGAGGCCTTAAGTTCTGTCTCGGTATATTCTTCTTCCATTTGGGATTGTACTGTAATTGCTCCGCCTGTATGAAAGGATAAATATCGATTTTTTCTTTCGTAAATAATACTTCTTATAACAACATTGAAATCAAAATCACCATTAGGTAAGATATACCCAATTGTACCGCTATATAGTCCTCGCTTACTGGATTCAAGTTCTTCTATAATCTCCATAGCTCGTATTTTAGGCGCACCTGTCATTGAAGCCATTGGAAAAACCGCTCTCAAAATTTCAATAAAGCTTGTATTCGTTTTTAATTCTCCTACAACGGTCGAAAACATTTGAATGACATTTCCGTAATCAACAACATCGCAAAAATTGGGAACATGGACCGATCCAGGAACACATATTTTTGAAAAATCATTTCGAACGACATCAACTGCCATTGTATTTTCTGCCCTATCTTTTTGGCTTTCTCTCAATTGTTTTATAAAAATTTGGTTTTCCTCTTGATTGGAAGAAGATTTTTTAGTTCCCTTGATCGGTTGGCTTAATATGGAATTGCCCTTCTTGGTAATGAAACGCTCTGGGCTTACACATATTATTTTGTGGCTTTTCAACTGAGCATAAACACAAAAATTGGCTTGTGTTCTACTTTTCATGATTTCGTATAAGGCTAAAGAATCCAGCTTTATATCTTTGATAAAATATTCTTTACAAAAATTCAATTCGAATAGATCTCCTACTTTTATATAATTAGCGATTTTGTTAAAAGCGTTTTCATATTCTCCCTTCGAAATCTTGTTAACTATTTCGCCATCTTCTTTTACTTTATTAGTCTTTTTATCCCAATTTAGTATGGCTTCAGCTTGTTGATGTGATTTTTCATTTGTATAATGTATCTCCAAAGACCCTTGGGTATTATAAATAAATATCAATTGTGGTTCCCATGCTAAAATCAAAGGAAAATCAACCTTGTCTTCATTTCGAGAGGTTAAGTTTTCGAAATTGTTTTTTAGATCGTAACTGATGAAGCAGAATTTTTCATTTTCTTTGGTTTGTATATATTCTTCGAATTTTGTTAGTGGAAAATCGAGAGAATCATACAAATACTCGGATTGACAAATTACCCCGAGCTTCCAAATAAATTGATTTTCATCTCTTGATTGAATTGTTATGTTTTCAAAAAGAGTACAATATTCATCCTGGGCATTGCACCATTCCAAAATATTTTGTTTTAACCGATTGGCTTCACCTTTCTCGAGATTTTTTAGGTATTTAATCAATTTATATGGCTTAATTGGTTGATGTTATATCCAATATTTTTATCTCGACACGCTGATTTAATTTTTTACCCTCGGGTGTACTATCATTTGTTATAGGGAATCGCTTGCCATATCCTTTGTATTTGAGTCTCTTTGATGGCAAACCTTTCTTGACCAAGTAATCGTAAACAGCTTTGGCTCGCTTAGTAGATAAACGATCGCAAAAATAGTCAGGTGGAATGGTATTCGTGTGACCACCAATTTCAATTGAAATGTCGCTATTTGATTTTAAGAACAAATACAATTCGTTTAAAACATCATAGGATTCTTTTTGTATTGTTGAGCTATCTGCAAGAAAATATAACTTGTCGATTTTAATTACCTGATTCTTTGTCAATTCTTTTCTGTTCAGGTTCAAAATTTTAGGAGGCTCTGGGGTAATTGGTTTTTCTTGGAGTGGTTTTTTTTCAGGTTCTTTTTTTTCAGTACATTCAGCAATGTCCGAAGCATTATCCAAAATGATATTGCCATTATATGGGGTACTATTTGAGGCTAAATAATAAGCTTCCAAGAGCAAGTACCGATGTGTAGTTGTTGGCTTAAAAATAAATTTATACTGTCTCCAATCCGAGTGCTTAATCGGGGTTGATTGACCAAGTAATTCTTCTTTTTTATTAATAGCAGAACCTCCCCAAATCAACAATCTTATTGGTTGATCAAAATTTACTTTTGTGTTATAGTCTAACGCAAATCCGCTTATATACGTACTAGATTTTGCCAAATAAAGTGTAAATTCATAGCATTTACCTTTTTCTAAAACCCTATAGAGTTCTTGACCAACCATTTCCCAGGTATTCGTCGCGCGTGTAACCATTCCTAGATAGGATCGACCATGGTAAGGTGCTTGGGTCACACCAAAAAAACCTGGTTGAACATCAATGGGCGATTCTTGTGGAAAAATGCCACAATCAGACCATCCAATAGGAGAATCTCCTGGCTTAGGGGGTGATTCGAAAGATTTGTTGAATAGGGGTATAATTTTTTCTTGATTGTAGCCCTTGCATACCACAACCAAAACAAAAATAATTACCAATAGGCATGTTCGGCGCTTCCTAAAAAACACTCTGAAGAAATTATATTAAGTATAAAAACGGTTTTTCCCTACAAATTGTTATAAAATCAAGAAAATGCGTTAAGTCCAGTTATATCCATTCCCGTGATCAACAAATGTATATCATGGGTACCTTCATATGTCAATACTGTTTCTAAATTCATCATATGTCTCATAATCGGATACTCATTGGTAATTCCCATACCGCCATGTATTTGTCTTGCTTCTCTTGCTACTTCCAATGCCATGGCTACATTATTTCTTTTGGCCATTGATATCTGAGCAGGAGTAGCCAAGCCTTGATTAGCGAGTGAACCCAATCTCCAAGCCAAAAGTTGTGCTTTTGTTATCTCGGTGATCATTTCGGCTAACTTCTTTTGAGTAAGTTGAAATTGCCCCAATGGCTTACCAAACTGAATCCTTTCTTTAGAGTACCTTAATGCTGAATCATAACAATCCAATGCGGCTCCTATAGCACCCCAAGCTATACCATATCTAGCTTTAGATAAGCAAGAAAGAGGTCCTTTGAGTCCTTGTACATTGGGTAATACATTTGATTTGGGTACTCTAACATCTTGAAAAACCAACTCTCCCGTAATAGATGCTCTAAGTGACCACTTTCCGTGTATTTCTGGGGCTGTAAAACCAGGCATTCCCTTCTCAACTACCAATCCTCGAATAATTCCTTGCTCATCCTTTGCCCAAACTACGGCAATATCAGCTACTGGGCTATTGGTTATCCACATTTTTGCACCATTCAAAATATATGAATCTCCATCTTCTTTAATATTGGTAATCATCCCTGCTGGATTAGAACCGTGATCTGGCTCGGTGAGTCCGAAACAACCAATGAATTCCCCAGACCCCAGTTTGGGTAAATACTTGCGCTTTTGCTCTTCACTTCCAAACTTAAATATAGGATACATGACCAATGAACCTTGTACAGAAGCCATAGACCTAATCCCGCTATCACCTCTTTCCAATTCTGTCATGATGATACCATACGCCATTTCATCCATACCCCCTCCGCCATATTCTGCAGGGATACTTGGCCCAAATGCACCAATTTCCGCCAATCCTTTGAACAAATGGTAAGGACACTCAGCTCTATTGGAATAATCTTCAATAATTGGGCTAACTTCTTTTTTTACCCAATTTCTTACCGCATCACGAGCTAATTTGTGATCCTCAGAAAGTAAATCATCTATGCTGTAATAATCGTGGTGTTGATATTGGTCAGTTTTTACGCTACTCATCGTTTTTAAATCGCTTTTATATGAAGTTACAAAGGTATGATAGTTTAATTAATCTTGGGATAGCCTACCCATTTTTATTTGATAAAATAGAATTACATTCGATTAGGTCTTTTATTTAATATTTATCCTTTAATTTTGCTATTGTTAAAAATAAATAAATACTGATATGGAAATTTTAAAACCCTTTCCATTACAAAAGTGGATTGCTGAAAATAGAGAATTTTTAAAACCTCCTGTTGGCAACAAACAAGTTTATGTCGGAAATGAAGATTTTATTGTTATGGTTGTTGCCGGCCCTAATGGTAGAAAAGATTTTCATTTTGAAGATGGAGAAGAATTGTTTTATCAGCTAGAAGGCGATGTTCAAGTAAAAATTATAAACTTTGATGGCAAGCCAGAAACCGTAGACATCAAAGAAGGTGAAATGTTTCTTTTGCCTGCAAGAGTTCCTCATTCGCCGCAAAGACCAGAGGGTACCATTGGCTTAGTTATAGAAAGGTATAGAAAAGAAGGTGAAGTTGATAAATTATTGTGGTTTTGTGATAACTGTCACGAAAAAATACATCAAGCTGGTTTCCAACTAAAGGACATCGGTACTCAGATTAAGGCAGCTATTGAAGAATTTAAAGCAGATTCATCAGCTCGTGTGTAAGAATTGTGGTCATAAACTTGAATTATAAATTATTATGGAAAATACTATATGGTGGCGCGATTTGCTGTTAATCATCGTTCCTTCGATTTTTACTGTAGGGGGACTTTTGTTTATTATAAAATTATATTTTGATAACAACAGACAAGATAAATTAGCTGAATTGTCAATCATGCAAAAGCAGACAACGCTTCCCATGAAATTGCAAGCATATGAAAGATTGGCTTTGATGCTGGAGCGATTTAAAATTAAAAATTTATGGTTCAGATTAGCTACTCCTAATCGAGAAGTAGATGGACTTCAAAAAACTATGGCATTGGCTATTCAACAAGAGTTTGATCACAATTTATCGCAGCAAATTTATGTTTCTGATGCTTTGTGGAAAATAATTATCAGCGCTAAGGAACAACACCAAATGGACATAACTTTAACAACTGCCAAAGACGAACCCGCACTGAAAGAAGCACTTTTTGCCATAGATGATAAGCATTATATTGATATTGCTCTTAATGCCATTCGTCACGAAATCCAATTATTTCTATAAACCGGTTATATTATGAAATCTTTGCGCCCAATATTTCTGTTTAGTTTCGCTTTTGTACTTTGTGGGTTTATCTCATGCAATAAACATTACAAAGCCCAGCAAACTCGTTACATAGATTATCGTGTTTCGGCACAAGACTCTTCTGAAACCACCACAGTATTCAATAAAACCATCGAGCCTTACCGCAATAAGCTAGAACAGGAAATGAATGAAATCATTGGTGTTGCTTCTTTCGAAATGGTAAAGGCATCACCAGAAGGGGGCCTCGGAAATTGGATTGCAGATATGACTCAGGTCCAAGGACAGAAATATTACAATAAACCCGTTGATTTTGGACTTTGCAATCAAGGCGGTATTCGATTACCCAGTTTTCCAAAAGGGGCCATAACCGTTGGAAAGATATTTGAACTTTTGCCTTTTGATAATTTTCTTACGATTGTTTTATTAGATAAAAATCAAGTCATTCAGCTATTTGATTATATGGCACAGAAAGGTGGTTGGCCTGTATCTAAAGGAGTTAAGTACTTTATTGTTAATAATAAAGCTACAGAAATTACAATAAATGGCAAACCCCTAGAGGATAAAACTTATGCGGTTGCCATGAACGACTATGTTGCCTCTGGTGGAGATGGATGTGATTTTATCGCCAATGCTCCAAAATGGGAATCCAGCGTCTTAATCAGAGATGCAATGATTGATTTTACCAAAACTTATACTTCCAAAAATGAACAAATTGCCTTCAAAAGCGAAGGACGCGTTACCATAGTTTTGCATTAATTGATATAATTTTTTATTTATCACACAATTATATATTAAATTATTATTTAAAGTGATATTTTTGCGAAAAATTATTTTTAATGGTCATACTAAAATTCGGAGGAACGTCTGTTGGATCTGTTTCAGGCATTCATACCATCGAAAACATACTTCGCCAATATATAAGTGAAAAGAAAGAAATTGCCTTGGTCTGCTCTGCATTTAGTGGAACCACAGATTTACTTTTACAAGCTGCTTCTTTTTCTGCTGCCAACAATCCCGAATATAAAAATTGTCTTTCGCATCTTGTTTCAAAATCCCTAGATCTTATTAATGGTTTATTTCCAGAAGAGTCCACACATAAGAGCAAGGCAATAGAACACTTCAATCATTGCTATCAAGGTATTGTGCAGATGATTGATGGCATTTATGCCCTTCAAGAACATACTCCTAAAAGTCTCGATTATATCGCTGCTCATGGGGAAATCATCAGCAATTTTATTCTGGCTATTTATTTCGAATCAAAAAATATTCCTGTTGAATATTGTGATGCAAGGCAATTTATTTGTACCAATGATTCTTTTGGTAATGCTTTGGTCGATTTTGAATCCACAAATGAAAAAATTAATGCCTATTTTAAAATAAAACATAGAATTCCAATCATAACTGGTTTTATTGGCGCTACTACCAAAAATGAAACTACAACTCTTGGTCGTGGTGGTTCAGACTATACGGCAGCCATAATAGGTGCTGCTTTGAATGTTGATAGTATAGAAATTTGGACTGATGTAGATGGTGTACTTACAGCAGATCCTCGAAAGGTAAAAAAAGCCATGTGTATTGATACAATGACGTATGCTGAAGCATTTGAAATGTCACATTTCGGTGCTAAAGTCATTTACCCGCCTACTATTATACCCGCTACGCTAAAGAATATTCCAGTATTTATAAAAAATACATTCAATGCGACATTTCCTGGTACAAAAATCAGCAATGAATATATTGATGACAATCGGTTGATTAAAGGTATTAGTTCAATCTCTAATACCACTTTGCTTACCTTGGAAGGTAGTGGAATGTTTGGTGTTCCTGGAATTGCAGGAAGGCTATTTATGTCTTTAGCGCGCCATAAAATCAACGTCATACTAATCACTCAAGTATCCTCTGAACATTCGATCAGTTTCGCCATAAATCCAAATGATGAAAAGGGTGCCATAGAAGCAATAAACTTCGAGTTCTTAACGGAAATAAAGCAGAACATAATCCTTCCTATCAAAGTAGAAAAAAACCTTTCTATTGTAGCGATAGTTGGAGAAAGTATGAGATACTCAACTGGAATTGCTGGTAAAATGATGCAAAGTCTGGGCAAAAATGGTATCAATATTGTTGCCATAGCCCAAGGCAGTTCTGAACTCAATATTTCTGTGGTCATCAATAACTACGATGAATCCAAAGCTTTGAACGCTATACACAATGCTTTCTTCATTAGCGAAACTAGAAATGTGCATATCTTCATTGCTGGAGTTGGACTCATTGGTGGTGCCTTATTAAACCAAATAAAGGAACAATACGAACATATCCGACAGAACAATTTCTTGGACTTAAAATTGATGGGCATCAGCAATTCGAAGAAAATCGTTTTCAACCAAGATTATGAGGGGATAAACTACAATCACTGGTCTGAACTGTTGGCCAACTCATCTGTCCATGCGAATCCTGATTATTTTATCAACTTGATGTTTCAATATAATTTACCTAATACTATTTTCATAGATAATACCGCGGGATCTGATTACATATCCTTTTATGAAAAAATACTCGAGCACAATATTTCTATCATCACACCCAACAAGAATGGAATAACACAAGATATTAAAGAATATAAAACATTGCGCAGATTGGCAAAAAAGAAAAACACCAATTTCGGTTACGAAACGAATGTCGGTGCAGGCCTTCCAGTAATTAGTACTATTAGAAATTTACTTTCTAGTGGAGATGAAATTACTAAAATCAATGGGGTTTTCAGCGGTTCTTTATCTTTTATATTCAACAATTTTGATAGTAGTAAATCATTTTCATCCTTGGTTAAAACAGCTGGTGATTTGGGTTTTCTCGAGCCAGACCCAAGAATTGATTTATTTGGTTTGGACTTTCGAAGAAAAATGTTAATCTTAGCTCGTGAATGTGGATTAGATCAAGAATTGAAAGATGTTGTCTTCGAATCGTTTTTACCTAAACTATGCTTAGAAGCCGATACCGTTTCCGATTTTTTAAAATCATTAGAGATTAACAATGATTATTTTAAAGAATTAGTGACTAAAGCCGAGCTTGAAAATAAAAAACTAAGATTGGTCGGAACCATTGAGAACAATCAATCTACGATAGAATTAAAAGCTGTTGATTCTTCAGATCCGCTTTATTTCCTAAATGGAAGCGATAACATGTTGGTCATTTATTCTAAAAGATACGCAAATCGTCCGCTGGTGATACAAGGGCCTGGAGCAGGAGCAGAGGTTACAGCTGCTGGTATTTTTGCCGAGCTTATTCAATTTTCAATGTAATAATTATGAGTGGAATTAAAGTTTTTGCGCCAGCTTCCATTGGAAATATTGGAGTTGGTTTTGATATAATGGGAGCAGCTATTAATAATCCTGGAGATGAAATAGTCGTTAAAAAAGGAGTCGCTCCAGGACTGACTATTGATAAAATATTTGGTGATCATGGACGACTTAGCAAGGAAGTAGAAAAGAATACAGCAGGTAAATCTGCTTTAGCACTTATGAAATATTTAGGTAAAGAGGAGGAACCTATTTCTTTTGAAATTTATAAAAAAATGCCCTTCAGCAGCGGCCTTGGTTCGAGTGCAGCTAGCGCAGTAGCGGGAGCGTTTGCAATCAATGAATACTTCAAACGTCCTCTTTCAAAACCAGAATTATTGCCATTTGCTATGGAAGGCGAGAAATTGGCATCTGGTGCTTTTCACGCAGACAATGTAGGACCAAGTTTATTGGGCGGTGTTCTATTATTCGAATATAATAGTTTGTATTATCAGAGGCTTTATTCTCCTGAGGGGCTTACCTTAGTAGTAATTCATCCCCAAATTGAAATATTGACATCAGAAGCAAGAGCTATATTAAAATCTGAAATAAGTCTAAAGTCTCATGTCGAACAAAGTGCAAATTTAGGGTTGTTTATAACAGGTCTGATGAAAGGGGACTTCGAGTGTATTGGACGTGGGCTGAAAGATATTATTATTGAACCCCAACGATCTAAATTAATTCCATTCTTTGAGGACGTTAAAAAAGCTGCCATCGTTTCTGGTGCTCTTGGTTGTAGTATAAGTGGTGCAGGTCCTTCAATGTTTGCCATAGCTCAAAATACATTTACAGCAGAGAAAATTTGCAACTCGATGGTTGATATGTTTTCGAAAAATAAAATTCATACAACTTCTTATATAAGTCCTATCAATAACGAAGGGGCAATATTATTATAGCGATCATTTTATCTAATATTATGAAATATTTTAGCACCAAAAATAAAACTCTTGCATTTTCATTTGAAGATGCTGTGTTGAAAGGTTTACCACAAGACAATGGTTTATTCGTACCAGAATATTTACCACAATTAGATGCTGATTTTCTAAGCCAGCTTTCTAGATATTCATTTCAAGAAATTGGAATGGAAATCGCCAGACATTTTGTTGGAAATGAAATAGAAACTTCGATACTGAATGAAATAATTAACGAAGTATTGTCTTTTCCCGCGCCTTTGGTCCATGTGGAGGAAAACATTTATAGTCTTGAATTATATCACGGACCTACCTTGGCTTTTAAAGATTTTGGTGCTCGTTTCATGGCAAGAATCATGCACCATTTCAACAAAAACAAAAATAAAAAACTAAGAATCTTAGTAGCTACTTCTGGAGATACTGGAGGAGCGGTAGCCTCTGGATTTTTTGGTTTGTCAGGAATTGAAGTAGTGATTCTATATCCAAAAGGGCGTGTCAGCCATTATCAAAAAAAGCAATTAACAACTTTTGGCAATAATATCCAAGCCATAGAAGTCGATGGTAGTTTTGACGACTGTCAAAGAATGGTAAAACAAGCTTTTCTAGATGATGAAATTAACAAAGTTTGTTCTTTGAGTTCTGCTAACTCTATCAATATTTCAAGGTTAATTCCACAGTCATTTTATTATTTTGAGGCAGCAAAACAATTAAGTTTAGATAAAAACAAATCTTTGTACTTTAGTGTACCTTCAGGAAACCTTGGAAATATAACTGCGGGGCTTTATGCTAAAAAAATGGGTTTGAGAATTGACAAGTTTATCAGTGCTAACAATGCGAATGATTTTTTCTCAAATTATTTGATTTCAGAAAATCCAATCTTTAAAGATTCAGTTATCACATTATCGAATGCAATGGATGTGGGTGCCCCAAGTAATTTTTATAGAATTTTGGACTTGTATGGTTCCACGTGGAACAACATTGTTAAAGAAATAAACCCTTATGTTCTATCGGACGAAAAAACGATTGCTACCATTACGAAGTGTTATGAGGATAATAAATATATTCTCGATCCTCACGGTGCCATCGCTTACAGTTCTCTTAAATCATACTTGAAATACAACAAAAATCTGGTAGGTGTCTTTTTGGAAACAGCTCATCCTGCAAAGTTCTACGAAGAATTAGAAAGAAGAGTATCTTTCAAAATCCCGATACCAAACGAACTTAACCAATTAAATGAATTAAATGAAGTCTATACTGAACTTCCAGCAGAGTTTGAATCCTTTAAAGATTATTTATTAAACACAAAATAAAATGTTTCACGTGAAACTACTTTATGTGTTTATTTAAAAATTGTTCTAATATTATATTAAATTCATCAGGAAGCTCCATCATAGGTGCATGACCACATTTATCCAAAAAGTGCAACTCGCTATTTTCGATTAACTCGTGGAATTTATGAGCTACAAAAGGTGGAGTAACCTTATCTTGATTTCCCCAAATCAATAACGTTGGACATTTGATAGAACTAAGTTTATCTCCTATATTATGTCGAATAGCTGACTTGGCAGTTGATAAAATTCTCAATACTTTACTACGGTCGTTTACTGTTTTAAACACCTCGTCTACCAATTCGTCTGTAGCTACAGCAGGATCATAAAAAGTATCCGCTGTCTTATTTTTTATGTACTCAAATGTACCTCTTTTTGGATAAGAACTACCCATCGCCTCCTCAAACAAACCTGAAGAACCTGTAAGTATCAAGCTATTAACCGTATCTCTATTCTTTAAGGTATATAAAAGCGATATATGACCTCCAAGACTATTACCCAAAACATTGACTTTCTGGATTTTCTTAAACTTCAAGAATTTCTCTACATGCTCCAAAATCCCTCCTAATGTAGCACTAAGTAAAGGTAACTCGGTAATAGGAATAATAGGCACAACAACATTATACTTTTGTCCAAAATGACCTATAATGCCTTGAAAATTACTCAATGCTCCAAATAAACCGTGCAAAAGCAATAGCACATCTTTGCTTTCTGGATTCGTTTCTATATATTTAAAATTCGATTCTTCCCGTACAACCATCTTTTATTATATTATTCGCTAAGATAATTAAATTTAACATTCATCCAAAATTTTTTAACGATATCTATTCTTTACTTACAATTATATATTTAAGCAAGTAAACTGCAAGCAAAAATAGAACCCCAACTATCTGATGAAATGCCCCAAAAAATATTGGAATACTTCCTAAGCTTAAAACCAAAGTAACAATACCAAGACATATTTGTAAACATAATAATAAAGCTAAAATATAAAAAACAGATTTTAAATTAGGAACGATTTTTATATAAGAAAAATAGAAATAGAAAATAAACCCAAAATAAGCAAATATTATATAAGCCAAGCTTCTATGCAAAAACTGGATTAAAACAATTACCAATGGATTCTTATCATAATGCAAAAAATTAGAAACAGACCAATTATTACCATTGAATAAATAATCTGGAAAAAATTCTCCATGCATATCTGGCCAAGTAGGATAGAACAGAGCTGCTTTAGTGCCAGCCATAATAGCTCCTAAAAGTATCTGTACAAAAATCAAAACAAACAAGATGTTGACATTCATTACTAAATGCGAACTAACCAGCATCAAATTCTTTATTCTAATAGTTAATAGTGTATCCAACATGACCAAAATCACCAAACACGCCGATCCTAAATGAATGCACAATTTATATGCACTTACCCAAGGACGATCTTGTAATCCACTTTGTACCATTATCCAACCCAAAACCGCAGCTAAAATTCCTAAAACAAAAATCATGACCAATCTTTTGATCAAAAATCTATCTAAAAATCCTTTTACTGCAAAATATATAAGTGGAAAAATAAAAACAAAACCTAGTGTTCTTGCCCACAGTCGATGAATATATTCCCAAAAAAAAATAAACTTAAAGTCAGAAAGTAAAAAGTCTTGATTAATCTTCTGGTATTGAGGAGATTCTTTATACAAATCAAATGCCTCTTCCCACTGTGCATTGTTTAAAGGGGGTAAAGTACCAGTCACTATATCCCATCGAGTAATACTTAATCCGCTTCCCGTTAATCGAGTTATCCCCCCCAACATGATTTGAACTAAAACCATAAAAATTCCAATCCAAAGCCAAATTATCAACAGTCTATTTACCGAAACAAACCATTTATTCTCAATCGTTTTAATCATCGAATGTCAAATTTTTAATACCCAACAAAGATAGAGCAAATTAAAATCAAAAGTAAAAAGTCGCAAACCTTCATTAATAATAATATATTCATTTAAATAAATAAAAGAAATACTTATTATTAGCGCTGTTGAAATGTTAATAAATATTTTATCAATAATTTTACCAACAAAATATCAACAGAATTAATAAAAAATAACAAATAAAACTCTAGTGTAGATGGGTGTTTAAAATTTGTTATCCACAGAAGAAACGGTTATCAACAAAAAAATGTGAATAACAAAAAATAATATAAGTGTGGAAACCATGTCTAAGAACGTATGACGAATGGTAGTATTTTTAACAAATTCAACAATGCTAAAATATTTTCATTATAATGTTGGTAGTAAACAGAGTTATTAACAATATTTGCAGAGCTGAGTGTGGATAAAATAAATTTTGCCACTCTATAAATCTGAAAGATACATATATATTATAAATTTAATGTTTAAAAAAAATGAGGGCATTGATACAAAGAGTCCTAGAATCAAAAGTCGAAGTTGATGATAAAACAGTTGGTTCCATTAACTTAGGATTGATGGTACTTTTAGGAATAGAATCAACTGATTCTGAAGAAGATGTAGTTTGGTTGGTGAATAAAATAGTGCAATTGCGAATATTTGATGATGTACAAGGAATTATGAACTTGAGTCTATTGGATTTGAAAGGAGAAATCCTAGTGATAAGTCAATTTACATTGCACGCATCCACCAAAAAAGGAAACAGACCATCCTATATAAAGGCAGCAAATCCAAGTATTGCAAAGCCTTTGTATGAATTATTTTTAAAGAAACTTAAAGAAAAAGACATAGCAAATGTAGCGCAAGGAATATTCGGAGCCGACATGAAAGTACAGCTTGTTAATGATGGCCCAGTTACAATATTTATTGATACAAAAAATAGAGAATGATGAATTTAGAAGAATACCAACACAAAGTCGATGCCTGGATAAAAACACATGGGGTAAGGTATTTTGAAGAAAAAACTAATACACTTTTATTGGTAGAGGAAGTTGGAGAATTTGCAAGATTGATTGCGAGGAAATATGGCGAACAATCCTTCAAAGCATCCGAAAGTGAAAGCGATATAAATTTGCAACTCGAAGACGAATTGGCTGATATACTATTTGTAACTGTATGTTTGGCAAATCAAATGGGGATGGATTTAGAAAAAATAATCCATCGAAATTTTGCTAAAAAGACCAAGAGAGATGCAGAGCGACATATTAACAATAAAAAACTTAATCCTTAGGCTTTGTCCATATTTCTAAGAGTCCAAATTGATTTTAACATGCGAAAAGGGAAAATTAATGCTGTTATTATGCTTCCTACACCAAAGAAAATATTAATATTTCGAATATAAAAGTTATAAAAGTCCAATTTTTCCATATTTGTAAAATGACCAAGAAGAGAATTTATTCCATTTTCGTCCATGAAAGTTTGGAAGTAATTAAGCTGAGAAATAAGGTGAAAAATTAATGGAATACTAACAAAAATTAGGCCCGCTTTTACAAATTGTAGATGTGAAAACCAAGTAAATTTTGTAAAGAAAATATATCTACCAAGCGTCCAAAAACAAACAATAAATAAAGTAGTAAGATAATAAAACGGATAATCTGGAACATTTTGATAAATAGGAATCAAACAGATTAAAACCAAAAGCATACAAATAACCCAACTTATTAGTTCAAAAACTAATTTTAATTTAACCATTATATATCAAAATAAATAAACCCAGTAATAACCATAATATTTTTATAACATAATATCTGTAATTTCGTTGAAGGAATGTTATAATAACATGATACCATATTACGAGAAAAAATCAAAGTGGAAACTTTATCTCGGTGCAGCGGGTGCCTTGGTACTGGCATTTTCATTGTTTTATACCAACTATCTTGCCCAAAAACTAACAGAAGGAGAAAAAAACAAAATGTTGCTTTGGGCTAAAGCTTACGAATCCATCAGTAAAAATACGGCAGATAGTGAGACTGATATGACTGTTCAGTTAGAAATAGTTGGAAGCAATAAAGACATCCCAACCATATTGGTTCAACAAGATGAAAATAAAGAAATAATTGTAGAAGGAGCAAATTTTGGCAAAGACAAGGATACGAGTATCGTTTATTTGCAGGATGAGCTGCGTGATATAAAAAGATCTAAAATCGCTCCAATTGTTATACAGACCGAATTTTATACCCAATTATTATATTATAAACACAGCAAAATACTTCGACTTTTAACATATTTCCCAATCATACAATTTTTTTTAATTTTGGCATTTGTATTGCTTGGATATATTGGATTCAGTGGAGTAAGAAAGGCAGAACAAAATCAGGTGTGGGTGGGTATGGCCAAAGAAACAGCACATCAACTAGGCACACCAATATCAGCAATTGTAGCGTGGATAGAATTGTTAAAAATGCAAAACATTGACAAAGAACAACAGGAAATAATAGGGGAGCTCAATAATGACGTAATGCGCCTTGAATTAATTGCTGACCGATTTTCAAAAATTGGATCAGCCCCTGAATTGTCAAAAGTGAATATATATCACCAGCTTGAACAAGCGGTTGAATATATGAGGATAAGAGCTTCGAAAAATATCCAGTTTGAGATCATAGATAAAAATGAACAAGATATATATGTTAAATTAAATGGACATCTTTTTGATTGGGTCATTGAGAATATTATCAGGAATGCGTTAGATGCCATGGGAAATAAGGGTCAAATTGTCGTCCATATATTATTAAAAGAACAGGATGTACATATAGATATAACAGATACAGGCAAAGGGATTTTGCCACAGAATCAAAAACTCATATTTTCCCCAGGATTTACTACAAAAAAAAGAGGTTGGGGCCTAGGTCTGTCTTTAGCAAAGCGTATCATAGAAAATTATCACAAAGGAAAAATTTTCGTGAAGAAATCCCAGCTTAATATAGGAACTACAATATCTATCATACTGCCAATGTACAAATAACTACCAAAATGATTTATTTTATCAAACTGATCAAAATTAACGCATATTTTAGCAATTTTGCAGTCTATTATGAATAAAATTAAACACTATTACGGGTTTATAAAAACCAAAATTCTTACATTTTATGACTCAAGAATACGTCCTATGCCCACTTGGGCAAGAGGAATTCTTTGGGCAATATTTTCAATTTTTCTTTTTTTATTTCTCTTTTATTTTTTCGTTAGAATTGGTGTATTTGGACATATACCCAGCAACAATGAATTGCGGGCAATAAATAATCCCTTGGCATCAGAAGTATATGACGAAGAAGGTAAATTGTTTGGAAAATATTATATAGAAAATAGAACCAATGCCTCTTTCGACGATATCGCACCATCCGTAATACAGGCATTGATTTCGACCGAAGATGAAAGGTTTTATTCGCACAATGGAGTGGATATAGAAAGTTGGGGTCGTGTTTTATTCAAAACCATTTTATCTCAAGAAAAAGGATCGGGTGGGGGATCGACTATCAGTCAACAATTGGCAAAAAATTTATACGATAGGCAAAACTATTGGATATTTTCAATGCCAATCAATAAAATGAGGGAAATCGTCATAGCAAGAAAATTGGAAGATGTATTTTCAAAAGAAGAAATTTTGACATTGTATCTCAATACGGTATCATTCGGTGGAGATGCTTATGGAATTCGGGTAGCATCGAGAAAGATATTTTCAGCTACCCCAAAAGAATTAACCATCGGCGAATCTGCAACTTTGATTGGGATGTTGAAAGCAACAACCGCATACAACCCACTTAAAAATACTCAAAGAGCTACTGAAAGACGAAATATTGTTTTAAAAAGAATGTTGTCAAATGGGTTTATTACAGATTCAACATACCAGCGCACCATTAAAGAACCCCTATTGGTGAATCATACCATTGACCCATCGTCACTGGGCATTGCACAGTATTTTAGAGAGCATCTCAAAACAGAAATAGACGAAGTACTAAAAAATGTTAAAAAAAGCGACGGCTCTAGTTATAATATATTTACTGATGGCTTAAAGATCTATACGAGTATAGATCAAAAAATGCAACTGGATGCTGAAAAGACAGTTAAGGAACATTTGTCTTATTTGCAGACGGAATTTGACAGAGTTTGGGCAGGAAAAGATCCTTGGCCAGATGAAAACTATCTGATGGAACAGATGCAAAAAACCGAGCGATATCAAAAAATGAAATCTGCGGGTGCATCAGACGAAGCAATCCTACAATCATTTAATACAAAATCCAATATCAAATTGTATGATGTAAAAAAGGACTCCATTGTCGATGTAGTTATTTCGCCATTAGATTCTTTGAAACATTATTGTAAAATGTTGCGCAGTGGTTTATTGTGTGTGGATAATAAGACCGGTCTAGTAAAAGCATGGGTAGGTGGTTATGACTATAATTCTAATAAATTTGATCACGTTAAAGCTGTTAGACAAGTCGGATCTACATTCAAGCCAATCGTTTTTGCACAAGCCATTCAATTGGGATGGACCCTTGTAAATTTTATCCCAATATCGTCAAAACATATCCAGAATGGGATAATTGGAAACCAGAAAATGTAGATCATAGCCAAGGAGGATCGAACAATATGCCTCAGACGCTTGCCAAATCTATAAATGTGATTACAGCAGCCATAGGAATGGAAGCAGGATTGTCAGAAATCGCTACATTGGCCAGCGAAATGGGTATTCGCCAAAAGATACTTGCAGTTCCTTCTTTATCTTTAGGATCTGTCGATGGGAATTTACTGGATCTTTGTAGAGTTTATGGTACTATAGCCAATAGGGGTAAAAGCTTTGAAATACAATGTATAAAACGTATCGAAGACAAAAATGGGAAAGTACTTTTTGATTATGAAGTAGAAAAGAAAATGCCCAAACAAGTTTTACTAGAAGATGTAGCTGATTTATTGATAAAAATGTTGGAAAAGGTAGTGAATAATGGTACAGGTTCAGCAATTCGGTCTGTTTATCGACTCGAAGGAGAAATAGCGGGTAAAACAGGAACATCTCAAGAAAATGCGGATGGTTGGTTTATAGGATTTACACCTAGTTTTTTAACTGGAGTATGGGTTGGAGCAGAATCTCCTGTAATCAAATTCAAGTATGGCAATCTTGGACAGGGTGCTAATGCTGCTTTGCCAATTTGGGCAAAATTTAATCATAAAATAAAATTGATTACCAAAATTGCAACAAAAATCAAAGACGAGAAATTTGCAGAACCTTCGGATTCCTTAAAAAATAATTATGCCTGCATTTTTTCTAATTACTATTATAACAATCAAGATGTACCCGATAGTTTAGGTTTTTCTACTGACACTATGCGCGTATTTTCCAATCCAATTTTAGATGAAATGCGAGCACAAAAGCTTAAAGATAGCCTTCAAAAGCGATTAAACTAAATTTGTATGACATTCAACACAAAGAACATATCTAACGATACATTAATTGATTTATATAAAAAATTAATCCTTCCAAGAGTTATTGAAGATAAAATGCTTCTCTTGCTGAGACAAGGAAAAATAAGCAAATGGTTTTCTGGTATCGGCCAAGAAGCCATTAGTGTGGGTGTAACGGCAGCTTTGGAGGCAGATGAATTCATTTTCACTCTACATAGAAATTTAGGAGTTTTCACCACAAGAGAGGTGCCTTTTGCCAGATTGTTCAGTCAGTGGCAAGGAAAAATGCAAGGATTTACAAAAGGAAGGGATAGGAGTTTCCATTTTGGCACACCAGAACATCACATCATCGGAATGATTTCTCACCTTGGACCCCAACTTTCTTTGGCAGACGGAGTTGGTTTGGCTCATAAACTATTAGGTGAAAAAAAAATAGCTGTGGCTTTTACGGGAGAAGGCGGTACAAGCCAGGGTGAATTTCACGAAGCGCTCAATGTCGCCGCTGTATGGAAATTGCCAGTTTTGTTTATTATAGAAAACAATGGTTATGGCCTCAGCACTAGAACAACAGAACAATATGCTTGCAGACAACTTTCAGATCGGGGACTAGGATATGGCATGAAATCGGTAACCATCGATGGGAACAATATAGTAGAAGTATATCAAACCGTAAGTCAGATTGCAGCCGCTATGCGCGAAAATCCCGAACCCGTATTGTTAGAATGTATGACTTTTAGGATGAGGGGTCATGAAGAAGCGTCTGGAATCAAATATGTACCAAAGGAACTATTGGAACAATGGTCACTAAAAGATCCTATTTTGAATTATGAAAAATTCCTTTTAGAAAATCATATATTATCAGAACAAGATGTTCAAAAAATTAAAAGCGAGGCAAAAACCTCGATTGAACAAGGAGTCGATGCGATATATGATGAACAAGAAGTTGTAGCTGATTCACAAAAAGAACTTAGGGATGTGTATGCTCCATTTCATTATGAACAGATTCAAAAAGATGAAATTACTGAACCGAACTCAGAAATAAGGATGATCGATGCCATAGCCCAAGGAATGAACCAAGCCATGGAAAAGCATCCAAATCTAATCCTAATGGGTCAAGATATAGCTGAGTACGGAGGCGTATTTAAGATAACTGAGGGTTTGGTGGAAAAATTTGGCAAGGCCAGAGTAAGAAATACGCCGCTTTGTGAAAGTGCAATTATAGGCACGGCTCTTGGATTAAGTCTAAAAGGATTTAAGTCCATGGTTGAAATGCAATTTGCGGACTTTGTCACTTGTGGATTTAATCAAATCGTCAATAACTTAGCAAAATTACACTATCGTTGGGGTGAAAATGCTGATGTGGTGATTCGGATGCCATGTGGTGGAAATGTTGCTGCTGGGCCATTTCATAGTCAAACTAATGAAGCATGGTTTATTCACACTCCAGGATTAAAAGTTGTTTATCCTTCAAATCCGTATGATGCAAAGGGATTGCTATTAACAGCATTTGAAGATCCAAATCCAGTTATATTTTTTGAACATAAATTTTTATACAGAAGTAAATCTGGTAAAGTGCCAGAAGGATATTATACTATTCCTTTTGGTAAAGCGCGGTATGCAAAAAGGGGTTCGCAATTAAGCATTATAACCTATGGCATTGGAGTAGAATGGGCAGAAGAAGCTGTAGAAAAATTGAACATTTCAGCTGATATAGTGGACCTTAGAACTTTGGTTCCGATGGACTTTGATACGATTGGACAAACCGTTAAAAACACAGGGAAAGTTCTGATATTGCATGAAGATAGTATGTTTGGAGGAATAGGAGGAGAAATATCTGCATTTATACAAGAAAACTATTTCACCATGCTGGATGCGCCAGTAGTGCGGGTAGCTGGTCTTGATACACCGATACCCTTTACTAAACCTTTGGAAACAAATTATATGGCAAAGTCAAGACTAGAGGCTGCTTTGAAAAAGTTGAACAATTATTAGAATTTGAAAAGTTAAGAAAATATTAAAAAAAAGAATACAGTTAAACCAAGGTATTACAGTAAAGTCAAAGAATAAATTTTTTAAAATAAAAACTAGAAAAATGAAAGCAAGATTAATTTTAGCCAGTATTATTTTAGGTGGCATGGTTTATACAACCAATGCACAAACAGCAACACCCAAGGTTGATGCCCGACAAGAAAATCAAAAAGAGAGAATCCAAGAAGGAGTTCGATCAGGAGAAATTACTAAGCCAGAAGCAAAAAAACTAAGGGCCCAACAAAAGCATATTAGAAGAACAGAACGAGCGATGAAAGCCGATGGTCAAATGACAAAAAAAGAAAAAAAAGTTTTAGACCGTAAACAAGATAGAGCTAGCGAAAATATCAAACACGAAAACCACGATGGTCACAATCACAAATAGACAGATTGTAACAATGTCATAAAAAAAAGAGGCTTCGAATAGAAGCCTTTTTTTTATTCAGAAAGTAATTGATTTATAGCATTTAAACTTTCGGTGGGCTCTATATTTAAACCAATTTGTTGATAAACGATATTACCCTTGTTGTTTAGAACATGGATAATGTTAGAATGATCAAAGTTTCCATTTGCATCCTTCTTGATACGTACATTGAGTACGTTGCTGATTTCTAAGATATCAGATTCGGAACCAGTAAGTAAAGTCCATCTGGTTGGATCTAATTGATATTCTTTAGCGAATGATTTCAGTTGCTGAGGATTATCCCGCCATGGATCCATTGTCACCAATACAAACGAAACATCTTTCAGCTTTTCTTTGGGTATTGATTGTTCGATTCGGAGTAAGTCGGCGGTAATCCTAGGACAGGCTCCCTCACAATTGGTAAAAATCATGGCCATCAAAATTACTTTTGATTTAAAATCAGAAAGCTTAAGCGTTTTACCATCTTGAGTCGTCCAAGTAGAGGTAATGTCAAATAATGTAATATCCGACTTAACTTCGGTTGTGGTCTTTGTAGTAATACTTTCTTTCTTACAGCAATCCCCCGACTTGGATTTTTTATCACAAGAAATAAAGAAAATTGATAAGAATATCAAAGATAGAGAAATGAAATCTTTCATAATTATTTTTTTTGTTTATTAAAATCTTTGACACATCGAAATCCTAAGTTGTGGATATTATAATTGGCTTTAAGGCTAGACCTCATGGCGTATCGCATGAATGCGGCATAATTAGAAGGATTTTTTGAGCCCTTAGACCCAGCACCACAAAACTCATTTTTATCCAAATTATTGCCATCTCTAGAGTCTTTGGTGGACAATGCGGAAATGAAATCCAAATTCCACTCCCAAATCAAACCATGAATATCATAAACACCATATACATTCTTAAAATTGGTGCCCACGGCAGGAATATTTTTTGAAGACTTTTGCGCATACCAGTCCAATATTTTTTGGTAAAAACCTGCATTTGTTGATGCATTTTTTTGGGTTTCATCTGCTAAAGCGACATATTCCCATTCGTCAACGGTTGGCAATCTTTTACCTAAACATTCGCAATATTTTTTAGCTGCAAACCAAGATACATTGACAACCGGGCTTCTAAGATTTGGAGTTTTGGTAATTGCCAATTTAGTTGGCGAAGCCCAATGTTGTAAGTATTTTTCATCAGCAAATATGGGCTTGATATTGTTTTTGGCCCAACTTGGATTTTTTTGTATAAATAATTCAAAATCAGCATTTGTGACGGGATATTTATCCATGTAAAAAGATCCAACGGTTACCTTACCTGTGACGAGAGAATAAAGCGGCACATATGTGCCGCCTTTTATCAATACCATATTTTTTTCAACTTGTGAAAGCCCGATATAGGCAATTAAGGTAAAAATCAATGAAACAAGTATTTTCATCCAATAATATTATTTGTTGCTAGTTTTTCTAGATGCAAGCACCTGAGCTGGTGTCACGTCACCTCCTTCATTGCCAAAACTATTTAAGATAAAGGTAACAACACTAGCTATTTCTTCATCACTCAAAGATTGCTTAGGCATAATACTATTAAAAGTTTTTCCATTAACTGTAATATTGCCAGAAAGCCCGTGAACGATGGGGTTAATCGCTTTGACAGAATTTCCTTTGAAATAATCAGAGTTCGCAAGAGGTGGAAATGAATTAGCAATACCTTTTCCATCGGCCTGATGACATGGTTGGCAAGTTCGGGAGTAAATGGATTTTCCAACTGAAATCCGCTCGTCTTTGGACAATACTTTGGCGGGCGCTTTGACAACATCAGGCATAGTCTGAATCGCGCCACCTTCTGGTTGATAAATTCTTTCGTCCAATTGACCTGAATATATTGTTTTATCAACATCTCCACCAACGGCTAATATACCCAAAGCCCCTTGATTGAATGTTCTGAACAATGCATGATCTACCAAAATGTAGTTGCCAGGGATTTCACACCTAAACTCTGCAATTGCCGATCCGCCAGCAGGAACCAAAGTAGTCTGAAGGTTATGGTTTATCATCTCGCCCCCTTCGACATAAATATTATCAAAAATTTCTCCAATAACGTGAAAAGAAGAAATAAGATTAGGTCCGCCATTACCTACGAAAAGTCTTACTTTGTCGCCAGAATTTGCTTTGATAGCATTATCGCCTGTTAGCGCACCAACTTTACCATTGAATAAGACATAATCTGGATTTTCTTGCAGTGCTTTTGCCATATCAAAAGGCTGTACGCCAGACTCACCATATTCGCCTCTTGTGTAAAAATCACCTTGACAAACGTAGTATTCCTTATCAACAGCAGGCATTCCCTCTTTGGGTTCTACAAAAATTAGGCCATACATACCATTGGCGATATGCATTCCAACGGGAGCAGTAGCACAGTGGTATATAAACAATCCTTTATTCAATGCCGTAAAGGTAAACACGGTCTCATGGCCAGGAGCAGTAAAGGTAGAAGATGCTCCACCACCTTGTCCTGTGACGGCGTGTAGGTCGATATTGTGTGGAACTTTACTTGTAGGGTGATTTTTTAAGTGAAACTCAACAAGATCACCTTCTCTAACTCGAATGAATTTACCAGGAACAGTCCCGCCAAAAGTCCAAAACATATATTTCACGCCATCCATTATTTCCATTTCTTTTTCAATAACTTCGAGCTCAACAATAACTTTAGTCGCATGAGTTCTTGTTATTGGAGGCGGTACCAAAGGCGGATCAGTCAAGATAGCTTTTTCTTGACCAATAATTTTTTCGGTTGGATCTTGTGACCACAAAGATTTCTTCTCTATGTCTGATTTGCATCCAATGGACCAGATAGAATAGAGAAGCATAAGGGCGCCAAAATATTTGACAGAATTAAAGTGGTTAAAATACTTTTTCATAAATTGATTTTTATTGTGTTTAAATATTGAATATTATTTTATTATGATAATTATTTAATGTGTTGAAATAGAGTCGGCTTGAGTGTTAAAGAAATAAAGCTCCAGCCATTGTATCTCTTGTTGTCGCCACCTTTGATCTCTTTCATCGAGTCAGAGGCAAGCATCAAAGAATACCCCCCGTTTATGGTCATAAAATCTAAAGCTTTGTATGAGCCGAAGAAATCAAGCTCAACACCAAGATACGGGTCAAGATATTGTGCTGGATTGACCACGCTTTTTACATTATTACCCAGTGAAAAATAATGAGCATCGACACCGATCAATCCCTTGGTATTGGGTTTGTATTGAATTCTCGCATATATGTCTTGTAAGCCACCTTGTTTTGTGTCAGAAGGTATATCCAAAAAATAGTCCATGTGTCCATAATACTTATGATTGGTAGGATATAGCGTGTGGAAGGCTTTGTATTCTGTTTGATCAGATGACTTAGCATTATTTCCTGATAGGAAATCGTATCCGAGACCAAAAAATGTTTTGCGATGGGCATATTCAGCATATATATTGGTGAAAAATGCCTTAATTGATTGGTTGGAGATGGTTTTACCCAATTGTAAATAAGCCCCAACATTTAATGTAATTCGATCTAATTTGAAGGACGTGTTTGGACCAGTGGTGAATCTATAAAAAGATTTTGGAATGCTGTCTTTGTTCGGAAGTCCATCTAAAATAGCATAATAAGATAAAGAAATTCGGCCACTGTCCAGTTTTTGATTATACCAGGCATACGACATGGATTTGTAATTGTTTAATTTGTAAACGGTGCCAGTAATCTGTTCGGCAGATTGATTAAAAAAGCTACCAAGATGAAAATTAGTTTTAGGACTTACATATTTATAAACCACACCATCGTGGCTTCTTGCTTGTTGAACCCAATCGAGGTTTCCCAATAACCGATTGTCTTCGTAGGATATTTCCTGGCGTCCTAGTTTTAAAAAATTGTTAGGTTTCAGTCTAAGCTCTGCCCAACCTTCGTGTAATCCAATCGATCCAATGTTTTTGACTTGTTCCTCATTACCCCAAACGCGATAGTCCTGCAAAGAAATTAAAAGCTTCAGTTGATCTGTAGAGTAAAGAGATTGAAGTCGAAATCTTTCCGAAATAAAAAAGGCTGTTTTTGCATCAGTAGGGGCTAGGGTTCTATAGCCCAGCCTCTGCTCCATTCGTGGACGAAACTCAGCGGACAATTCAAACTTTTGCTGCCCCCAAGAGCTAAATGAAAGAAAAAGAAGAATAAAAAATGAATACTTCATAGCGGATAATTATTGTTATAAAAGATAAAAGGATATTTATATCCTATTTATAAAAACGCTGTGGAAATAATAAAAGTTTAAAATAAATAAAGGATTTTAGGGAAAAAACTTTACTTTTTTATTGGAGTTTTTTGACTTCAAAAAGAAGGATATCCTTGGAAGCAATTGGTAATATTTATCGAATTTTTTAACATATCAGATTTAAAAAATAAATGAAATAATAATTAATAAAAGCTAATATAGAAATTGGATAAATTTAAATACAAGGAAATAAAAAAAATAGCTTAAATAACAAAAGATTGATATAAGTGAGGAATTTCAATATCATGGAAACCATTTTCTTGCAAGAAAATTTTGTAAGCTTTTTGTGTATCTAGCTCCCCATGGACTAAAAACATTTTTTTGTGGGAAGAAAGATTACTTTTTAAAGCTCCAAGCATTTCTTTTTGATCACCATGAGCAGAGAAAGAATCCATCGTATCAATCTTTGCTCTTACGGGTATTTCATCCCCGAATAAAAAAATAGAAGATACCCCAGCTCGGAGCTGACCACCTGGCGTATTAGGAGAGCAATATCCCACGATCAAAACCGTGTTCTTAGGATTGGATAGGGAATTGTACAAATGGTGTTTTACACGCCCGGCGTTGCCCATGCCGCTTGCACTGATGATTATGCAAGGATTTTTATCAGTATTTAATCTTTTACTGCCTTCGACATCTTTGATTAGGTGCAAGTTTTTAAATCCAAAAGGATTGGGATCTGATATGAGGTATTCAAGAATTTCCTCATCATAACATTCGGGATGTTCGGTAAAAATTTGTGTAGCATCAATGGCAAGAGGGCTATCGACATACACAGGTATATTGGGCAATAGTCCTTTATTAGACAATTGATTCAGCATATACACGATTTCTTGTGTACGTCCAACACTAAAGGCGGGAATGATCAATTTTCCATGATTCTGGATGCATGTTTCATTTACAATATGTAAAAACTTTTCAAGCTCATTCGGTGCACTTTGATGTATTTTGTCTCCGTAAGTGGACTCACAAATGACATAATCCGCAGGGTCTAATGGTATAGGGTCTCTTAAAATCGGTCTATTGGGACGACCAAGATCACCAGAAAACACGAGACTAAAATTTTTGTCATTTTCATGAATGTTTAAAAAAACACTAGCACTACCTAAGATATGTCCAGCATCTCTGAATTTAAGGCTTAGATACTTATTGACTTTATAGACAGATTCATACGAAATGGTGATAAAAAGGTCGAGACAGCTTAGAACATCTTTAATGGTATAAAGAGGCTGGACTTTTTCGAATTGACCATGTTTCTTTTTGGCAAGTTTTTTATTTTCATATTCTGCATCATTTTCTTGAATTTTAGCACTATCTAGCAATAATATCGTTGCCAATGATCGCGTAGCTGGGGTGCAATATATTTTACCACGAAAGCCTTCCTTTACTAACTTAGGTATTCTTCCACAATGATCTATATGTGCATGTGACAAAATCAAACAATCCAAATCTTTTGGCTCAAATCCCCATTTTCGATTTAGAGCTTCCGCTTCATCAATGCCCTGAAATAAACCGCAATCTAATAATACGCTGAAAGAATCATTGATTAATAAATGATGCGCACTACCTGTGACTTCTTGAGCGGCGCCACAAAACTTAATTTTCATAGTAAATAACTTTATTTTTCAAAAACCATATCTTGCACCTTTTGCCAGTGCAAGTTATCAAAGATATAAAAATCAGTCGAGGGCATCTCTTTTTTTAAGACAATTTCGGCTAAGCCCCATTGGTCGATTGATATTTTCATCGAATCATTTTCAAAATTACTTGCGCCAAGACCTTGTTTCCACCACCAATTTCCAAATTGCTTGAACTTCATATGCCAAGTATTCTTGTCAGCTTTTTTTATCTCACATCCATCAGTCGGTTTTTCCATATTGAAAAGAATACATTCCGCATATGAGCCTTTATACGGATCGTTTCTGAATAATTCCATGGCTTCACCGAAGGAATGATTTTTATAGCCATACATCCTATGTAGGAGAATGCCGCGGTAGTTGTCGGGAATATTGAGAAGCATTTTAGAACGTGGATTAATATCTGGAAAATTTTCCACGGAAGCAAAAAATACATCCCCACCAACACCATAGTCCTTTATAATTTTTTCTAAAAAAATGAAATTACAAATGAAAAAACCAAAAATGAATGCCCATCGTATGGGATTGGGGATTCTAAAAAATGCATAAGCTAATGCCGCGGCGATAAACATAAAAAAGACATAGCCGTAGCGATCATTTTCACCTTTTAATAAAATTACAAAAAAGAGGTTGCTAACGGGAATGACAAAAATTAACCCACCAATAACGAAAAAAATTGGAATCACCCAACCCATCGATTTTTTATAAATAGAATAAATAAATCCACAGATTAATATGGCATAAAAGGAAATGACAAACCATGGTTTTTCAAAAAAAGTAAACAATACCAGACGCAAATCATAATCATATTCTCTAATTAAAAACAAATGTTTAAATAGGTATTTTATTCCAGTACTCATCATTTGTATGGGATGAAACGCAGTATGTGCCTCAGCGCCATAATGCCCTATGAATTTGTTAAGGATTAACTTCGAAAGCAAGGAATAGACGATTAAAATTGAGGCTGAAAACAAAATTGTTTTGCCAATATTGTTGAATCCCTGTTTCCACTCCGAATGAAACCAGGCATGAACAATTAGGATGAAAATAATCATCAAGGGAATAGCAAAAGAAAATTCTAAGCATAACAGACCCACGGCAAATCCTAAAAAAGATAAATAGAAATATTTGGATGTTTTAGTGGTCAGAAATTTTATGATACAATCTAGTGAAAATAAAATGCACAAACTTACCAGCATATAATGAGCACAAGCCCTCCAAATTACTACCTCAGAATGATACACGGACACCCAAAAGAAAAGAGCTGCTGTAAAAGCAATTTCTAATTGATTGGATTGATGATCAAACCAAGTTAAAACATTTTTAATGACGGTAAATAAATAAGTAGCCACCAACGCATGCAATAAGCAAAAAGCGATATGCCAAGCAATGGATGGAACGCCCCAAATTTTATAAATAATATAGTTAAAAAGATGAAATAAATATAAAATGGAATGGTAGTGCCAACACAATAAAATATCACTCAGGGAATCCTTGTGATACATATAAATGAATCCAATAAAGTCGGTGAAATACCCACCATGTCTTCCTGGAAAGTAAACAAACAAGGAGATAGCAAAGAAAAAGACAAAAAGATATTGCCATCTATAAAAGCTAGATTTTGCAGATTTATTCATTTTTATTAATGTCTTTACGAGAATTTCATGAATCTAATTTTATTGCCAATTCTTTAAGTTGCTCTTGTTCAATACTGGCTGGTGCATCAATCATCATATCCTTTCCTTGATTATTTTTTGGAAAAGCAATAAAGTCCCGAATACTATTTTGACCATTCATAACAGAACAAAGTCTGTCAAACCCGAAAGCAATGCCGCCATGTGGAGGAGCACCATATTCAAAGGCACTCATCAAAAACCCAAACTGTTCCTCGGCTTTTTCTGGAGTAAAGCCTAGCAAATTAAAATTTCTTGCTTGAAGGTCGCGGTCAAAAATACGAATAGATCCCCCACCAATTTCAACACCATTTAATACCAAATCATAAGCGTCCGCTCTCAAGCTTTTGAGAACAGTTAAATCAGTATCGCTCATTTTGTGGATATCATCCTTTTTCGGCGAAGTAAATGGGTGGTGCATGGCATAAAACCTCTGTGTAGTATCATCCCACTCTAAGAGAGGAAAGTCTATTACCCATAATGGTTTGAAAACCTTTGGATCTCTCAAACCAAATCGATTTCCTAGTTCTAGTCTCAATTCACCCAATTGACGAAGCGTTTTTTCTGTTTCACCTGATAAAATGAAGAAGATATCTCCATCTTTTAGGGAGAAATCATTTTTTAGATTTTGAAGAAACTCATCAGAATAAAACTTACCAATGCTAGATTTTATACTTCCATCAACATTGAATTTAATATAAGCCAGGCCAGCTGCACCGATTTGTGGCCGTTTGACCCACTCTGTTAATTCATTGATGTCCTTATTAGAGAAACTTTCGCCACCTGTTTCAAGTATTAGTCCTCCAACAAATTCAGAAGAATCGAATACTGAAAACCCATGATCCTTAAGTTGATTTAAATTTTGAATTTTCATGTCAAAACGCAAATCTGGTTTGTCCACACCATAATACGCCATGGCGTCATCATAGGTCATCCTTGGAAAGGTGTCTAAATGAATACCTAAAACCTCGTTAAATAAATGTACAGTAAGTCCCTCGAATGTGTCAAGTATCTCATCTTGAGTTACGAATGACATCTCACAATCTATTTGCGTAAACTCTGGTTGTCTGTCGGCTCGAAGATCTTCATCCCTAAAGCATTTTACTATTTGAAAATATTTATCAAATCCAGAGACCATTAACAATTGTTTAAAAGTCTGTGGAGACTGGGGCAAAGCGTAAAATTGACCGGGATTTAAGCGACTTGGGACGACAAAATCTCTTGCTCCTTCAGGTGTGCTTTTAATCAAAAATGGTGTTTCAACTTCTACAAAATCTAAGTCCGAAAGATATTTTCTAACTTCTAAAGCAACACGAGACCTAAAAAACAAATTGTTTTGGACGGGACTGCGCCTTAAATCTAAGAATCGATACTTCATCCTAAGGTCATCGCCTCCGTCTGTAACATCGGTTATGGTAAACGGTGGAGTTTTGGAGACATTCAAAATATTAAGAGAATCGACCTCGATTTCTATTTCACCAGTTTCTCTGTTGGGATTTTTGTTAGTCCTTTCGCGGACTGTCCCAGTGGCTTGTATTACAAATTCTCTTCCCAATTTTCGAGCAGTATTAAAGATTTCAACATCTTTTTGACTGTCAAAGACGAGTTGTGTAATTCCAAATCTATCTCGAAGGTCCACAAAAGTCAAGGCTCCAAACTCCCGAACGATATCAACCCATCCAGCTAAAGTTACAGAAGAAGAAACATCGTCAAGTCTTAATTGTCCGCAATTATGTGTCCTATATTTATTCATTTTGATTGAAATAGAGATAAAAAAAAGCAAAGATATGACAAGTTTTGTTCGTAAACTAGTAGCATTAAGCAGTTCTCATCTTATTATTAGGCATTTGTTGGAATTTGTAAAATAAATTTGATAATTTTGCGGTCTTTAATAAAAAATTTAACAATGGCATATTTATTTACATCAGAATCTGTATCGGAAGGACATCCGGATAAAGTTGCAGATCAAATTTCAGATGCATTAATTGATAATTTTTTAGCATTTGACCCAGAATCGAAAGTTGCCTGTGAAACATTGGTAACTACTGGACAAGTTATATTGGCTGGAGAGGTAAAATCAAATACATATTTAGATGTTCAAAAAATTACCAGAGATGTAATTCAAAAAATTGGTTATACCAAGAGTGAATATATGTTCGAGGCAAATAGCTGTGGTGTTTTGTCGGCTATTCACGAACAATCTGCGGATATAAACCGAGGTGTTGATCGCAAGGAGAAAATGGAACAAGGAGCTGGAGATCAAGGTATGATGTTCGGATATGCTACACATGAGACATCCAACTACATGCCATTGGCATTGGATATTGCGCATAATTTGTTAATCGAATTGGCCGCTATTAGAAGAGAAAATACGGAAATTAAATATTTAAGGCCCGATGCGAAATCTCAAGTGACTTTAGTTTATGATGACAATAATAGACCAATCATCATCGACGCCATCGTAATTTCAACACAACACGATGATTTTGTAAAGCCAGCCAATGATTCTGATGCTGCCCATATAGCAGCAGATAATGAAATGTTAGCTAAGATAAAATCTGATTTAATTGAAATATTAATTCCTAGAGTAAAGGCTAAATATCCTCAATATGTGCACCTATTTGATGGTGAGATAAAGTATCATATAAACCCTACTGGTAAATTTGTGATAGGTGGGCCACACGGTGACACTGGTCTTACGGGTAGAAAAATCATCGTGGATACTTATGGAGGAAAAGGCGCTCATGGAGGAGGAGCATTTAGTGGTAAGGATCCTTCAAAAGTTGATAGATCAGCTGCCTATGCGACTCGCCATATTGCAAAAAATCTAGTAGCCGCGGGACTTTGTGATGAAGTATTGGTTCAAGTTTCGTATGCAATAGGTGTAGCACAGCCCATGGGTATTTATATAAATACATATGGTACTGCTAAGGTAAAAATGACGGATGGTGAGATAGCAAGAGTCGTAGAGAAAATCTTTGATATGAGACCATATGCTATTGAGACAAGATTAAAACTTAGAAACCCAATTTATAGTGAAACAGCAGCATATGGGCATATGGGTAGGAACCCAGAGGTCGTAACCAAGACATTTGTATCACCAGATGGGCAGGTTGTAACAAAAGAGGTTGAGCTATTTACATGGGAGAAAACAGATATGGTTGGTGAAATTAAATCAGCGTTTGGTTTATAATAAAACTAAACAAATAAGATATTTGACCAGGCTGCCTATTTGGGCAGCCTTTTTTTATTTAGTTGTACATTTGTAAAATAAAAAGTATGGGTAAGGTAATTATTAAATTGGGTTGGTTCATTTGCTTGGTTTTGGTGAGTAATATTTCATTAGGCCAAAGCGTTAATATTTATGAATCTCCAGCTATTACGGAGCTAATTACTAAATATACCAATCAATTCAAGTATGCTAAGAAAATAAAAGGGTGGAGGATTCAGTTTTATTCTACTGCGGATAGAAGGATTATGGAAGATACAAAAATGAAAATGGAATCAAAATATCCTGAAGAAAAAGTAGTTTGGGGATTTGTTGATCCGTATTTTCATTTAAAAATAGGGACGTTTAGAGACGTTTATTCTGCTCAAGAAATGTTGGTGGAATTGAGAAAAACATATCCTGGTTCATTTTTGACGGTTGATGAAATTGACGTAAAAGATTTTAAAGACTTCGAGCAAGAATGAAAATAACCAAATCAGAGGGTTCTATTGACATAATCACATTTGGTCTATATCTAGCCTTAATTTTTATAGGATGGATGCTTGTATATGCCGTAAACTACGATGGCAAAATTCATACAAGTGCATTCGATATGAGTGTAAATACTGGTCGCCAATTCATTTGGGTTATTGTTTCTTTGATGATAATAGGGGTAACATTCATCATTCCTGTTCAATTTTGGCGAGGTCTGTCTTACGTTTTTTATTTATTTAGCCTGCTTTTATTGGTAGGGGTATTGATTTTTGGTAAAGAAATTAATGGAGCTAAGGCTTGGTATTCATTTGGTGCATTTAGTTTTCAACCAGTTGAATTTACAAAATTTGCAACAGCTATTGCTTTGTCCACATTTATGAGTGCCCCTGGTTTTAAGATTAATGACTCAAAATCGGTCTTGGCAGCTATTGGAATTTTCTTATTCCCGGTAATTTTAATTATTTTTCAACCAGATGCTGGATCGTGTCTTGTCTTTCTTTCTTTTTTTATTTTACTTTATAGAGAAGGGTTAAATCCAGTATATTATTATATATTTTTTTTGTGTGCAGCTGGATTTGTGGGATCTTTGATTTTAGGATTACATAGTTCGACCATAGTCCTAATCTTTTTCACCATTTTGGCTTGCTATTTTTATATAAAAGATAAAATGATTACGATTCTTTCCTTAATCGTATTTATGATAGTTTATTTTTTCTTTTATTCGGAAGCAAATTTTTATTACTTATTGAGTTTTTATTTACTACTGCTTGGAGTCAATCTTTTTTTATCTTGGAAAAATAGGGCTCCCAAAGATTTGGTATTAATACTTTTTACTTTTATCGGATTGAATATTATTTCATTGGGTGCAAATATAATTTTTGACTTTCTGAAACCCCACCAACAAGAAAGAATTAATGTTTGGCTTCATCCTGAAAAATGTGACCCTAAAGGATCATTATACAATGTTTTGCAATCTAAAATGGCCATTGGATCAGGTGGATTTACTGGCAAAGGATTTTTGGAAGGAACGATGACAAAGTTGAATTATGTGCCAGAACAATCAACAGATTTTATATTTTGTACGGTAGGTGAAGAATTTGGTTTTATAGGCGCAGGATTTATTATTTTTTTGTTTATTTTGTTGATTACAAGGATAATTATTTTGGCCGAACGCCAAAAATTAAATTTTGCCAAAAATTATGGATATTGTATCGCTGGAGTTTTTTTTATTCATATTTTTATCAATATTAGCATGACCATAGGACTGATGCCTATAATAGGAATTCCTTTGCCTTTCTTGAGCCATGGCGGTTCATCCATGATGGGTTTTTCACTCTTGTTAGGCGTATTTTTAAAGATGGATTACTCCCGTCAAATTAGATAATTTATCTAATAATAAATTTATACAAGCGATCAGCTATTTTTCGGTCATTGGTAAGTCTAGGTACTTTATTTTGACCCCCCAATTTACCCTCCTCTTTCATGTATTCAATAAAGGAATTTGGTTTGAGACAAGAAATAACCAAGGGCCTTAAAATACCACCACTTATAAGATCTTCATAATATATATTTTGTTTCCTCATCTCAAGATCTAAGTAATTAGAAACTGCCTCTAAGTCAGAAGGAATATTATCAAATTCAACCAACCATTCATGATAAGGCAAACTATTGTGGGGTGAGACTTGAGGAGCAACCGTGAATTCTATGATATTAAAGCCAAAATATTTGGAACAAAGTTTTATTGACTCTTCTACTTCCTTTGCAATAACGTGTTCACCGAATGCAGAGATATAATGTTTTACCCGACCGGTGACCTTCAATCGGTAGGGCTCCAGTGAACAAAATTCTACAGTGTCTCCGATATCATATCCCCAAAGACCAGCATTGTTATTGATAATCAACGCATATTGTTGATTTAATTGGACATCTTTTAACTCGAGTCTTCTAGCATCTTTTTTTCCATATTCCTCTAAAGGAACAAACTCAAAGAATATTCCTGAGTTTGTATTTAATAGCAGGCCAGGGTGATTTAGATCATCTCTAAATGCAAAAAAGCCTTCAGATGCAGGAAAGGTTTCAATGCTATCTATAGAATTACCCACCAACTCTTCCAGTTTGGATCGATAGGGTTCAAAATTCACACCACCATAAACGAATACGGAATAATTGGGATAAAGAGCCTTGATCGTCGATTTATTAGATAGTAACAACAGCCGTTCGTAATACATTTGAACCCAAGGTGGAATCCCAGAGATAAGGCGCATGTCTTTGTCAATAGTCTCTCTTACGATATTATCAAGTTTTTCTTCCCAATCATCAATACAATTGGTTTCCCAGGATGGAAGTTGATTTTTTTTAAGCCAATTAGGAACTTGATGGTTGACAATGCCAGAAAGTCGTCCCGTAAGGATGCCGCCAACATTTTCAAGAGTGGGGCTGCCAGATAGAAAAATAATCCGCCCATCTAACCAAGAAAGATTTTTTTGTTTTATACCATAATGAAAAAGGGCGTTTCTTGCTGATTCAAAATGATTTGGGAGGCTTTCTTTGGTGAGTGGTATATATTTCACACCAGAGGTGGTTCCGCTCGTCTTAGCGAAATATTTTGGGATACCAGGCCACAAAATATTAGACTGTCCCTGTTTTATTTTTTCAATATAATTTTTTATGCCTTCATAATCATTGATGGGGACCAAGGCTTTAAAATCCTCGTATGTTTTAATATCCCCGAATTGATGATCTTGGCCAAATTGTGTAGTTTTTGCGAAAGAAATATTTTGGTTGCGAATTTTCTCTTGGTCTTTAAGCGCATTTTGGCTCATCTTATCAATTTTAGATGAAATGAGCTTGGCAAATGGTTTTATTAAATTAGATTTTATACCCATATAAAATGTTTTCTTGACAATTTTTTTAGAATAAGCTTCCCTGTTTAAAATCGATATTTTTTGAAGGCAGGATAAGATCTGGCTCGTTGTTTTTTGAAGAATTGATTTTACTACTTACAGGATAAAAATACGGAGGAATAATTATTTTTCGATTTATAATAGAAAGTATATCACTAGAATTGATCAAAGGTGTAAGCCAATCTGAATATTCCTTTTCTTCTAAAAAAACAGGCATTCGATCATGTATGTCACGCAATGAGCCTTCGGAGGGCCTTGTCAAAACAATAAAATGGTTTTCATTCGTCGCAGAGTTTACAAAACTCAAACCTGCGGCAGCTACCAGCATACGATTTTCAAAATGAATATAATAGGGAACTAAAGTATTCTCAGATCGACGCCATTCATAATATCCGTCCATTGGAACAATGCATCGACCAGAATATAAGACCGATGAAAATGTTTTTTTTTCAGCCATTGTTTCCGAGCGAGCATTTATGAGAAGTTGGGTTTTGGGACCAAATTTTAGATTAACTCCCCAAGTAGAAGGTGTAAAATGTGTCGCATTGGGTTTGTCTTTAATTGGCATAACATGGCCAGGGCAGACGTTAAAATTAGGCAAGGGGTTATATCTTTCTAAATCTTCAGAATAGAAAGTGGAACCAAAACGAGCCTCCAATTCTTTTTCATTTTTTGTCAATGAAGACCGACCACACATATAAACACGAAATTAATTAAGGCCTAATTTTTTAAGGATATGCTTTGGAACCCCATTTTTGTGCACAATAAAGGTTGTTGTCTTTAATTCAACAAATGGTTTTGATACGTATAAAAATCCTTTATAGTCGTTTTTTTCTCCCCAACTGTTTTTGGTAATATAATATTCTTTGCCAAATTGATCCTTGGCTATACCAGTCAAATGCATCCCATGGTCATCCGTGGTCAGATAATTGTCAAATTCTGTTTGACGCAATTCTTGAGTAATGCTCTTCTCTGGAATAGAGGAGCTGAATACGCTAGATTTTTCTTTTTCATCCATGTCTTCAAATGACTTCTGAGGAACAACGGCTACACCATTTTTCCATGAAAACCCTTTATCAGAAACATCGGTCGCCCAAGCGATGGAATAACCATTTTTAAGCGCATAATCCATTATTTCGGTCATTTCTCCAACTTTGACATTGTATGACAAATCGTAAGACCAATTATCTGGCACCATGACCAGCATTTTTTGATAAAATGGGGCATGAGAAAATGAAGTAAACTCGAGATAGTCATCGGGATTTATACCAACTACATCACT
The DNA here is from genome assembly GCA_016720635.1 of Saprospiraceae bacterium. Lineage (GTDB taxonomy): Bacteria > Bacteroidota > Bacteroidia > Chitinophagales > Saprospiraceae > JADKKF01. Next base: position 224,119 of record JADKKF010000002.1, on the reverse strand, counting down.
AGCCCAAGATTTAGGAGTGTATTCCTTACCTTTGTAATTAAATTTTTCAGGAACATCTCCGAGATACGTGTCCACTACTTTCGAAACCGCAACTTTCCATATTGGGGTCAATTTTTTACCCTTAATGATAGCATCCAACATACCTTTCAATACCGTTTCTAATTCTTCGTGATTGTTTCTATTCGTTCCATAATTAAGCCCTTGGTAGATATCTTGAGGTAAGGCCCCATATCTGCGGTACATGTTGAGGACATCGTGAAAGGCACCTCCTTGACCATAAGCTAAATTCCCATGCATTCTAACATAGTTTTCAGCTTTATCGATATACATATTTCTGACAGTGTACATTTCAGAGATATCAATGGATTCTTTTTTATTTCTTAATATTTCAGATTCCAAAAAGGAGTTAGTACTATAGCACCAACATGTGCCCGAGGATCCTTGGTCTTTAATTGATGTCGTTGCAATTTGGCAAATTGGTGTAAAAACAAGGTCAACCTTTTCGGATTTGTTGTCTTTTATTTTTTGTATTAAATCATCTTGAGCACTGGTGATAAAGGTTGAAAACATAAAAAAAACAAAAAACCAAGTCTGAGTACTCATAATATTTTATTTTAATGAGAAAAATTTATTTTTAATAGGACACGGGTGTATTGTTTGATTGACAAAGCAAAACAGCACCTTCATGAATAGCTTCACCCTCTTTGAGCTCATTCCATGCCAAAAACTCTTCGTAGGAGGTCTCAGGATAAAGTGAAAGGATAGAATTTATTGTTTCAAATGGACCAGCGACATGCTTCACTTTTTTCACAGACTTTGCAGCTAATAGCGTAGAACGTAAATTGAAAATATTGGATTTGCAGGTCGTCTTGAGATTGTGATTTAACGGTAAATCATTTATCTTATTGGGTTCGATCATTAATTCGAGTCGTTTGAACTTATCAATAGGAATATAAAGTTTCAATATTTGCGCTGTAGCCAAGTATTCGGTGGTCAGTTTGTTCCATAACATGATCTGAGAGGTGGCGATATTATATTTTTTGGCAATAAAAGAAAGATCTTCCATCAATCCTACCGTGTAATCAATCTCAACATAAGGAAGCGATGCCAGCAGTTCGTTGCTTACGGTACTGGTTGAAGAAAGTGATTCTAACAATTGCTCATCTTCGGTAGCAAACAAAAAGTTCTCTACTTTTTTGAGGACTCTTTTAGGAAATATCAAATATTGACCATCCGATGATTTAGGTACTATATTTTTTTTATAAGAAGGATTAAGCGATTCAATCGTTTGGACACTCAATCCAGTTATTTTTGACAAAGTTCGAAAATCGACTCGTTTAGTAGTTTTAATAAATGCCGTTATCTGTAGATCAAGTTCTGGTAAAATAGGATTCAAATCATGTTCATTATAGTAATTTAAAACATAATTGATAGCAATATATTTAGGCACATAATTTTGTGTTTCAGTTGGCAAATACTGTTGAATTGCCCAAAAATCACGAACACCACCAGCACGCTCTATTGCGTAATTGACACGCTGAGGACCGCTATTATATGCTGCCAAAGTTAAAGCCCAGTCTTCATATATGCCGTAGAGATGTTTGAGGTATTGAATAGCGGCTAATGTTGATTTACATGGATCTCTTCGTTCATCTACATAAGGATTAAAATTTAATCCAAAATCCTTAGCAGTCCCAGGCATAAACTGCCACAATCCCACTGCTCCAGAACGTGATATGGCCTCGGGATCCAACCAGGATTCCATTATCGCCATCGCTTTTAATTCTTTTGGGAGTTTATTTTCTATTAAAAAACTTTCAATTATCGGAAAGAACAATGCAGATTTTCCGAGTAATTTTTCGGTTGAAGCCTTATGATTGACCAAATATTGTTGGATATAATTGGAGGTAGCAGTGGTGAGACGAGCATCAACCAAACAATCCATCCTGAGTAATCGATTCTTCATATTGACGATAAACTCTGGGTCAACAGAAGACTTAATATTGCCAAAGGTAGCAACCGTAACGACAAATATTAAAATAAATGATAATGTAACTTTTAGCATAAAAATCCTAGAAAGGAATCAACAGAGTCCTTTGTGTAGTTCTGGTAAATAAATTTTTAGGATAGTTTTCTGGCACAAAAGTATGTAAAAAATAGAAACTTTTCCCAGTTTTGAGAAAAATATTGCTTTAGAGGGCTTGGCTTTATCCGCGAAAACACTAAATTACGCCCAAGTTTCCACCTTAAATGGCTGAATTAAGGATGAAAATAAAGCGTGATTTATTAAACAATAACGAGGCGTTTTTAATTATAAAAGGTCTTATATATACACAATTATAGATAGTGGACGAATTACAAACGGTAGTTTTCTTAATGCAAACGCCAATAGAAGACGAGAGACCAATATATTTAGGAGGTAACTTTAATAACTGGTCTGAACAGGATGAGGCGTACAAAATGACCCCAATTAATTCTACTCATTATATATATGAAATGAGAATAACCCCAGAAATAAAATTTCCCATTCAATACAAATATAACAAAGGTGGATGGTCGAATATAGAGCTTGATGAAGCAGGAGAATTAACCAAAAATAGAATTACCTCTAGGCATCACGGAAATAAAAAGGATTATGTTCCTCATTGGGCTAGAGATGGGAAGTCATATAATGAAGATCTTTTGCCTTCCATCAATTTGGTAGATAAAGCCTTTTTCATGCCCCAATTGAATAAACATCGAAAAGTATTTGCATTGTTGCCAAAGGGTTATTGGACTAGTACAAAAAGATACCCAGTATTATACCTACAAGATGGTCAAAATCTTTTTGATGAAAGTGCACCTTTTGGTACATGGGGCGTAGATAAGCATATGGCTAGAATGATGGAGCGGGGCATAGGTGATTTTATTGTCATAGCAATAGACCATGGGGGCAAAGATAGAATTTCGGAATTTTCACCATATAAAAATTTCAGTCTTGGACACGGAGAGGGCCGAAAATACGTAGAATTCATCGAGCAAACGTTAAAACCATATATAGACACCCATTTCAGAACCAAACCCGAAAGGGAGTCAACGGGCATTGGGGGAAGTTCAATGGGGGGGCTCATCAGCATATATGCGGGGCTTATGTTTCCTAATACATTTGGAAAATTGCTTATTTTCTCACCTTCTTTATGGATATCACCTAAAATTTATTTTGATGCCATCGAATTTCAAAAAGCACTGAGAACCAAAATATATCTTTACGCCGGTGGGTCTGAAAGTAAGTCGATGATACCAAATATTAGAAAATTCAAAGAAATTTTTGAAAAAAGAGGTTTAGGTTCAGACTTTATCGAATTCAACCTTTCACTGGATAGTAAAGGGAAGCACAATGAGAAGCAATGGAGCAATGAATTTCCTAGAGCAGTCGAATGGCTTTTTTTTAAAGATTGACCAGAAATCCATTAATCTCAAGTTGATCATCGATAGACTCTAAAAACAAGGGTTGAATCGTATTATAAAATTTGGAATCATTTTTCATTTTAACGCGGCAATAGTTATCTGTAAATCCAAACATAAACGCAGCATCAGCGTCCCCTGCTTCTATTAAAACTTCACGGTTAGAATTCAAGAATTTTTTATAAAAGGCTTCTTTATTTCGGTCAGATAATACTCGGATCATTTCATTTCTCTTACGTCTAGTATTCATTGGCACGATATCTTCGTATTCTGACGCAGGGGTATTTAGCCTTTCAGAGTAAGTAAATGCATGTAAATAAGCAAGATCCAAGGATTCTATGAATCGATAGGATTCGAGAAAATCATCATCTGTTTCACCTGGAAACCCTAGGATTACATCGGCTCCAATACAAGCATGAGGTATCGTTTCCTTGATTTTTACGACGTGTGCTTCATAGAGTTCGCGCTTGTATCTACGACGCATTTGGGAAAGCTGCTTGTTGTTTCCGGATTGTAATGGTATGTGAAAGTGTGGAACGAACTTGGAGGATTTAGCAATAAAATGAATGATTTCATCGGTCAAAAGGTTTGGCTCAATACTACCGATTCTGTACCGTTTTATGTTGGTTTGGGCTTCTAATTCTGCCATAAGATCAATTAACAAGGCTTCTTTTTTAGGAGCGAGGCCCTCTATTACCTCTGTTCCATTGCCAAAATCACCTACATTGACTCCTGTTAGGACGATTTCCTTTATACCTTTTTCTTCAAGTTGAATGGCGCTATTCACTAAGTTTTCTATGGTGTCGCTCCTACTTTTTCCACGGGCTAAAGGAATGGTACAAAACGAACATTTATAATTGCAACCATCCTGAATTTTAAGAAAGGCCCTCGTTCTATCGCCAAAAGAAAGGGAAGGACTAAAAGTAGAAACCTCTTTTATTTCCCCAGCCCGCATCAATCCTTTATTTTGGGCTAAATCGATTTGGTCAATATATTCTAAAATCCTAAATTTTTCTGCTGCCCCGAGGACCAAGTCAACTCCTGGAATTTCAGCAATTTCTTGAGGCTTTAGCTGTGCATAACATCCTACAACGATGACATTTGCATCTGGATTTTTTCGGAGAGCATCTCTTACGGTGTACCTACATTTTTTATCGGCAAAGTCCGTCACAGAACAGGTATTAATCACATAGATATTCGCTTCATCCTCAAAGTTAATGACTTGATATCCAGCATTTTCAAAAATGTCTGAAAGCGAACTGGTCTCTGTAAAATTTAATTTACAGCCAAGTGTGTGAAATGCTACTGTCTTTGGTGTTGCCATATTTTATTTTGTAGCAATGATGAAAAAATCCAAACAAGTGTCGTCAAATGACCGAATCAAAAAATCTGAAAAATTAATAGTGTCGCTTAATGGCCCACTATTGGTTAATAATTTATTTTTATTGTATCTATTTAATAAATCATAGGGAATTTTTAGCATCCAGCGAGGCAAATTGTACTGGAGATTAAAAACGTCAAAACGAGTGATTTTCTCTACAGAAATTTTATTTTTTCTATAATAATCTTTTACGCGGTCATTTCCATCAATTCCTAGCATTTCAAAACTTTTGAATTTGCTAGAGATGAGTGCAGCCATAGATTTGGCATCGTACTCTCGGATATGCCATGGGTTTCTCGTGATAGACATAAGTCTATTGGGTGTGGTAAGGATAAGTTTACCTCCAGGCTTCAAGACTCTATATATTTCGGAGATGAAAGTGAAATCATCTTCGATGTGTTCAACCACTTGAAAGCTCACGACGCAATCATAGGTATTGTCAGCTATCTTATCTAAATTTGGAAACGTACAATTTTCAAAGGTTACATCAAATTTTTCAAAATCAAAATTGGGTCTATATTTGTCTAAAGCTAAATATCGTTTTACAAACGGTCTCAATTCTTGAATACCGTAGCCTTCGCCAGATCCCAGCTCTAAGAGATGTCCAGTTACATATTTTGTGGCTTCTTTATACGCAATTAGATGCCTTTGAAAATTTGTGTTTTCGCTAGGATCAATGTGGGTGGAACGTTCGGCGGTCTGGATACTCATATCAGCTTTATATTCTTCGTGCTTTAATGTATTTGATAGTTTTATTATTACTTAAGTGCATTTTTTCATATTTTGTTTGAATGTTTACCAAATTTGTATTTTTAACAGCTTCGGAATCATTGTAGAGATCAAAATATGTTTCGACTATTTCAAATGCAGGATGTTCTCCAATAGACTCAATGCTAAAATCCATCAATGTATCGTCGTCTGTCTTGAGGTGTAGGATTCCTGAGGGCTTTATCAATTGTGCGTATTTGTCTAGAAAATATGGACTGGTCAACCGCTTATTGGATTTAGATTCTTTTAAAAATGGGTCTGGGAAAGTGATCCAAATTTCCGACAATTCTTTTTCTGCGAAAAAATGCTCAATCAGTTCAATTCGCGATCTAATAAAACCAATATTGGTTAGTCCTTTTTCCATAACATATTTTGCTCCTTTCCAAATCCTAGCACCTTTAATATCAATGCCTATAAAATTAGAATCTCTGTAGTTCTGAGCAAGAGAAATACTATATTCCCCTCCTCCACATGCAAGCTCTAGAATGATAGGATTTAGATTTTTGAAAAATGAAAAATTCCACTTGCCCTTATTATCTACTACAACGTCAGGAGTGTTATACAATACGGGATTTTCAAAAGAAAAATTTTCAAAGACGAATGGCAGAGATTGAATTTCTGCGAATTTCATTAATTTATTGCGACGACTCACTTTTTGACCGCAAAATTAACAGAAACAACCAAGCTTATGACCATTTATTGCAATAAAAAGTTAAAAAATGATGCATGAGTATAACAATATGAATGAAAAAAGCATTTTGAATATATATTTTTACAAAACAAAAATCATTAATTAAATATTCATGAAAAAAACAACAGTATTCATTTTATTGGTTTCGTTTATGACGACCAGTTTCGTACAAGCACAGCGGTCGATAAATTCAAAAAATAAAACCACCAAAGAAAAGACGGATAGGTCTATGTTTTGGAGGGAGAAACTATGGTATGGTGGTGGAATCAATCTTGGATTTTCACAAGGTCCAGATCTTTCTTTGTTTAACTTTGGCTTGTCACCTATAGTTGGTTATAAGATCACCCCAGAGCTATCAGTTGGCCCTAGGATAGATTACGATTACTCGTATTATAAATATGCTATTGGCAACACCATTCAAAAATTGAATACACATAATTTTGGTTTGGGAGCTTTTGCGAGATATAAGTTTTTACCAATGATCTTTGCCCACTTAGAGAGCATGTACTATTTTTATCAAAGCCCAGTTTTTAATACAAGTACGGCCACAATCTATAAAATTAAAGAAACATTGCCTAAGTCTTCAGTGGTTGGATATCAATCCAGTGCTGGATTATGGGGGTATGAGATTTCTCTTCTTTATATTTTTTCAAACAGGGATTATTATAAGAAAACAGTCGACCTTCCAATTGAGCTTAGAATAGGTTTTAATTATAACTTTTAACAAGTAAATAAATAGAAAAACAAAAAAGCCTTCTGCGTAAACAGAAGGCTTTTTTTATGCTTTAATACTGTATATATTTTTATTTCGAAGAACGCAATGCTCTTGGTATATCAATACTAGCTACGGGTACGCTACCGTTATTCAGAACCTCAATACCAGGCTGTTGAACAAGATCTCTAACCCTTGTAGTGGCACCTAGTCCAAGACTAGAAATGTCCAATGTCATTTCTGAAACCAAGTCTTTAGGAAGACACTTGATTTTGCAGTTCTAAGCTTTGAATGAACTTACCGCCTTCTTTTACACCAGAAGAATTTCCAGTACATACAATCGGAACTTCTACTTTGATTGGATGACCATCAATTAATCTTAAAAAATCAATATGCAATATTTTTTCAGTAACTGGATGAAACTGAATATCTTTCAATATAGCTGTTACAGTTTCTTTACCAACAGTAATTTTAGCCAATTTAAAACTTGGAGAATAAACCAAATTTTTAACATCGATCAACTTGGTAGTAAAATTAATGTTTTCTTTACCTCCATATATTGAACATAAAATTTCGTCACTAAGTCTTAAATTTTTAGCGGCTGTTTTGCCCATTTCAGTTCTTACAGTACCACTAATATTTACATGTTCCATTCTTACTTCTATTTAAATAAACAAATTGTTCGCTTTTGAAAAACGTGTGCAAAGATACAATTTATTCATTGATACACAAAATATTGTGAAAAAAAATATTAAAATTCTGCGTGTTAAGCAGATTTAAATCCTGCTAAAGCATTTTGTGCATCATCTGACAGGATCAGTTTACCAGAAATAGCGGCACGATCGCTTAATAGTTTACCCCAATGCTCGGTACCTTCCCAAAATACTTTTTTCAATGAGAACAATGCTTCTTGGCTAGATGACAAAAGAATTTCCGTAAAATAAGCAATATATTCATCTAACTGATTCGTAGTTTCGAAAACTTCATGAAACAACCCTTTTTCTTTAGCCCAATTAGCGGTTTGCCACTCTGTAGCGTTTAAAGATAGCTGTGAAAAGGCGGAAAATCCAGTTTTTCTTTCTACAGCGGGCCCGATTACGAAGGGTCCAATACCTACCGCCAATTCGCTAAAGTCTAATGCTGGCATTTTTGTGGCTAATGCATAATCGCATGCAGCAGCGAGACCGACACCACCACCTACAGCTTTTCCATGTACTCTGACCAAAACCATCTTATTACAAGTTCTTATTGAATTTATAACATTGGCAAATCCCATAAAAAAACTATGACCATCAGTTTCGTTTTTAATTTGACCCAGTTCTGTGAAGCTGGCTCCAGCACAAAATGCTCTTTCACCTTCACTTTTTATCAGTATTAACTTGACCGTGGAGTCCTCGCTAAATTCGTTGATAGCGATTACCAATTGATTTAAAATAGTTGCTGGAAGTGAATTTTGTGCAGGGGTAAAGAATTCAATCGTACCCAATCCATTTTCTGAAATTGATTTTTTAACAAATGCATCCATAGAATAATGAGATTATATTTTATTTATTAGTAATAATGGTGGCCAATGCTTCTCCAAACCCAACCCGTATTTCATTTTTTTGTGCAAATCCACGGATGATGACAGTATCTCCATCTTGGATAAACTTGCGTTCAGACCCATCCGAGAGTTTGATGGGTTTGGTTCCTTGCCAAGAAATCTCTAACATGGATCCAAAGCTATCTGAGTCTGGACCAGAAATAGTCCCACTCGCATATATATCACCCACTCGGATATTGCAGCCATTTATGGTGTGATGGGCTAGTTGTTGCAAAATATTCCAATACAAATACTTGTGGTTTGATTTTGAAACAATGGCTTTTGCGCCAGTTGTTGAAACGATTTCAACCTCTAAATGAATATCGTAGTTCTGATCTCCTTCGTATTGTAAATAGGGTAAAAGAGATTTTTCACTTACAGGACCAGGTACTTTAAAAGGCTTTAATGCTTCTAGTGAAATGATCCAAGGAGAGAGTGTCGAAGCAAAATTTTTGGACAAAAATGGACCCAAGGGGACGTATTCCCATTTTTGAATATCACGAGCTGACCAATCGTTGAATAGTGCCATCCCATATATATAGTTCTCTGCTTCACCAGTACCTATTTGTTGTCCATTTTTAGAATTTTTACTTACTACAACCGCCATTTCCAATTCAAAATCTACGAGTTTGCTTTCTCCGTAGATTGGATTTGGATCAGCGTCCGATTTTAATTGACCACTAGGTCTTTTGATATCATGTCCACTGACTTGTATAGACGAACTTCTTCCATGATATGCTACTGGCAAATGAAGCCAGTTTGGTAACAAAGCATTGGCAGGATCACGAAACATAATGCCAACATTGGTCGCATGTTCTCTACTACTATAAAAATCCGTGTAATCACCGATATTAAGGGGTAATGTTAATGAGACATCCGTTATAGGTATCAAATAAAACTCTTGTCTATGGATGAAATCTTTAGGAGCAGTTTTTGAATCAAATAAAAAAATTAATCGTTCGCGGACTTGTTTTGTTGTTTCATTTCCTAAACCAATAAAATCGTTTATAAACTGGTTAAAGAATATACCTTTTGGGAGTGAAATCGGATCAAGATAACCATTTTGTTGTAAATAATCTAAGTCAATGACGAAATCTCCAATAGCAGAAACGACCGAGTATTTTTCCTTATACCAAGCTACTCCTAAAGGAAAATTATAAATGGTAAAATCACAAGAATTGTCGTATAAAACCCAGGAGCCCATGCGGATATTTATTTTTATTTTATTGTAAAATTAATTCAAATGTTGAGAAATTTGTTCTAAAGTAATATCTTGCTTGAAAATATTAGATATATAGTAAACGTTCTGAGCATGAAATGTTTTAATATGAAATTGTATTTATTTTTTTTGATGATTTTCTCTGGTTTTGGTTTGTTTGCACAGTCTCCAATAGGGGTTTGGAAAACAATCGATGAGAAATCCAACCAGCCAAAATCTCATGTTGAGATTTATGAGAAAAATGGGAAATTATTTGGAAAAGTGGTTAAGCTTTTGCCCGCAGCAGCAACTAAAACTTGTGATAAATGCCCAGGCGACAAGAAGGGAAAAGCATTAGAAACAGTAGATATAATCGAAAATCTGCAAATCAAGGATGGCTTTTATCAAAATGGGACGATAATTGACCCATTAAAGGGTGAATTTAGCTGTAGCCTTTGGTTATCACCAGAGAATAAGGATATCCTGATTGTAAAAGGTAAACACTGGTCTGGTTTGTCAAGAAAACAATCCTGGTACCGGGTTAAATAAGCGTATAATGAATCCAATCATAGGAATAGATTTGGGAGGGACTAAGATAGAAGGTGTCATCTTAGAATCAAGACAAAACCCTCAAGTCCTTGCTAGAAAACGAATCCCCACAGAATCCAATAAAGGATACCAAACTGTAATGAATAACATAGCAGCTTTGGTAAAAGACCTTGAGGATTCAACTCGGCTAAAATTCGAAAATATCGGCATAGGGACCCCAGGGGCAAAGGAGCCAAAAACGGGGTTAATGAAAAATTGTAACACCACTTGTTTGAACGGAAAACCACTGGAAGAAGATTTGTCAAAACTATTGCAGAAAGAAGTAAAAATTGCCAATGATGCCAATTGTTTTGCAATGGCTGAATATCATCTTGGGGTCATAAAACAAAGATATCCTGAAGCAAAAGTTGCGTTTGGAGTAATAATGGGTACTGGTGTAGGTGGAGGTTTGGTGATAGATGGAAAGACCATACACGGCTTGCATGGAATCGGAGGAGAGTGGGGTCATATACGATTGGTTGAAAATGGCAACGAATGTTATTGTGGGAAAAAAGGATGTGTAGAGACCTATATTTCTGGAACATTTTTAGAATCATATTATCAAAAAGAGACGGGTATAAAAAAACGTTTAAATGAAATTTTCGAAAATAATAATTTGATTAAAGATGAAGCTGCAAGAAAGACAAAAGAGCGACTTTTGGATTACTATGGTTTAGCCATGTCTTATTTGATAAATATCGTAGATCCTGACATCATTGTAATCGGTGGAGGTGTTGGAAATGTGGACTTTTTGTATGATGAAGGTCGTGACCATATATTAAAATACATATTTAATAATGAGCTAAATACGCCTATCGTTAAGCCTAGTTTGGGCGATAGTGCGGGCGTATTTGGTGCTGCTTTTTTATAAAAGAAATTAACAAAATGAGTGATAATTTATATGTAGCCATCATGGCAGGAGGGGTAGGAAGTCGATTTTGGCCAGCGAGTAGAGAGTCTTGCCCAAAGCAATTTCACGATATTACGAACACAGGAGAATCTCTCTTAGTAACTACTTATAAGCGATTTTTAAAAATTATTCCCCCTGAAAGGATTTTTGTGGTAACACATGTTATGTACAAGGATCTAGTACGGGAACATTTGACTGAAATTCCTCTTGACAATATCGTGTGTGAGCCTTCAAGGAATAACACAGCTCCAAGTGTGGCATATATTAGTTTTAAGATAAAAAAACACGATGAAAACGCAGTCGTCCTAGTGGCTCCATCTGATCATTTGATTGAGAAAAATGACTTATTCTTGAGTAAAATTTTGGAGGGATACGCATTTTGCAATAACAACGATGCGCTGCTGACATTGGGTATAGAACCAACAAGGCCAGATACAGGCTATGGCTATATCCATTTTGAAAAAACCGATACATCTGACATAAAGAAAGTAAAAAATTTTAGAGAAAAGCCGGACTATGATACGGCTGTTTATTTTTATAGTTCAGGACAATATGTGTGGAATGCGGGTATCTTTTTATGGAGTGTAAAATCTATTTGCAATGCTTTCGAAAAATATCAACCGAAATTGTTTGAGTTGTTTAATGACAATATAAAGTCGTTAAATACCCCAGCAGAAGATGATTTTATTAAAGAAAAGTATCCTACAACAGAGAATATTTCGATTGATTATGCCATACTTGAGAAAGCCGATAACGTTTATACCATGCCGGTAGATATAGGATGGTCTGACCTTGGGACATGGAAATCTGTCCACGAGATTCAACCAAAAGATGGCCAAGACAATGTAACCCAAGGCAATATAACCCTCAAGGGTGTTAAGTCTAGTTTGATAAGGAGCAGCTCCTCGAACAAAAAAATTGTGGTTTCGGGCTTAGAGAATTTCATGATAGTAGATACACCTGATGCACTATTGATATATCCTATGGACAAAGAGCAGGAGGTCAAAAATATTACCCAACAATTGAAAGAAGCTGGGGAGACCAACTATTTATAGCTTTGGCCCAAGATAATTTGCGCAGTTTTTTGCCAATTTTCGTCCAACTGCCTTGATTTTACCTCTAATGAATTTAGAATTTTCTCAAAAAGTTCTGGAGAGTTCATTATCGATTGGATTCCCTTGCGGAGGCTGGGTGCATTCGGCTCGCATATAATTCCGCAGTCACCGTCTAGCTGTTCAGGTAAGCCTCCAACATTGGTGATTATCATGGGTATTTTGGCTTTGATTCCTAATGTAATAATCCCAGATTGACTCGCCTCTTTGTAAGGAAGTACTAAAATATCGGCCTCATTCAATAGATTAAACAGGTCCTCATCCGAAAGGTAGGAATTCGTTATTTTGACTTTATTGTTGTGATATTGAAAATCATAGTTAAACTTACCAGCTACAGTAAGTTCTTTGATATCATCCAGCGTTTTTATGGCTTCCAGTAATAAATCCAGCCCTTTATATTCCAAAACTCGACCTAAAAAAAGCAATTTAGGTTTATTCGTATAAGTTTTTCGCTTAAAAGTACCCATCAAATCAATCGAACCTTGAGGGGCAATACTAAAAGGTATTTTCTTTGTACGTTTATTAAAATATTGATTTTTAACAAAATTAGATAGAAATATAAGCATGCTGCTGCGTTGTGCCAATAAATTGGTAAACCACATTTCTATTGGATACGTTTCTCCTGGATGTGTTTGTGCATCGTGTATCGTGAATATTATTTTTTTATTAAATGCGCTCATTATTAATCCGATGAAAGTATGCCAAGGATGGGGATGTGGCACATATACCACGTCAAATGACTTAAGAAACTTCAAGTTTTTTAATATCCAAAAAGGCAACCAAAACAATGTTTTAATCACCATTTGTATGAGACTGCTAAAAGTATTTATCGATATTACATTCTCACGCAATTGAAATTTGAAATCAGCCCCTTCATTTACCAACATCATAAAGTTCAAATCGGACGGAAAACACTCACATACCTTAAAAGCATATCTAGGATGTCCACCCGTGGTACCCAATGACAGGACTAAAAGTTTTTGACGACTAGTATTCATGGGCTAGGGTGCAAGATATTGTTCACTTATATACTCCAGTTTATAGGGTTTCAAGCTATTGTCAACCGTAAAGCTTGGAGTATTGAGTGAGGCCGAACTTATAATAAAGTTATGCATTATTTCTAGGTTTTTATTTTCGTTTTCTTTGTCCAAAATAGGAATATTCACAATCAAGTGTTCATTATTTAAAAAAGTAGGGAGTGGGTCATTCAAAGCAAAAGTAAAGTTAACAATCGGCAATCCCGTACTAATAATTTCAGGCAATTTACTTGGAATTTGATTCTTAGATAGATTGGATATATGTAAAATAAAATGATGTTGGTTATAAAGTTCTTGCATCAGTGTTTTTGAGATAATGGGAAAAACTTGAACGGAATGCTGCAAATCCCGAATCAGCTTTTTTGTTAAGGTGCTTTCGTCCAATTCAGTGTATAAATTGAAAATAATCTTTCCTATACTCTCTGGATATTTTTCAAAAAAACGATGAATAAATGTCAAAACGGGTAAAGATGGCCTTACTATGTTATAAAATCTCCCTCCCATCAATATCTTTATTGGATCTTGCTTTTTACGTTTATTAGGGATAAAATAGAAGGTTTTATCATGCAAAAGTGGCAAAGTGATATCTATTTTTTTAGGTTCACAATAGAAGGTTGACAAATATTGTGTTTTTAATACCTCGTTAGTAACATATAATTTGTCGGCGGCGGCTACAATTTTTCCTTCGATATACTTATTGAGTCGATTGTAGAGCCATCTATTATTAATTTTGAAATGCTTAGAAAAATAAAATGGATCGCCAATATCGACACCCCACCAAAGATTTGGAAACTTCTTTTTGAGTGAAAGACCGATTACATGGCAAGTATAAGGAAGGGATACTGTGTACATTCTATCTACAGGGTTATTGCATATATGCTCTTTCATTACACTTTTTGACGAAAAATACCATAAAAATGAGGAGTCAGGCCAGTAGAAACGCTTCCAGAAAAAGCGCAAAATGGACTTAAAAAAACTCATTATTGGAGAGATAAAATAAATAAAACCAACACTCTTAGCTTTTTGGGCAATCGGCAGGATGGTGTGTGGACCCAAGTATTCAATCCTAATATTCTGATGTAGATTTATATCATGTGTGGAAACATTAGAATTATTGGAAGTAAAAACGACTACGCTATGACCCATATCTGCCCAATAAAAGGCCAAAGAGGTCCATCGATGGGCACGAGGATTATTCAATGGATAAAAATATGGGCTGATTATGATAATATTCACTAATAAAATCTAATATAAACGAAAAAACTTACTATTAAATGATGAATATAACCAAAATTCTATAAATAATATACAATACTAGGCCACAATATGTGTTTTGAGTTGGGGAGGCAAGGGACGATTTTGGTATTGTTGGTCTCTTAATTTCGGAACAAATCCAGCTTCACGTATTGCTTCTTGGATAGTGGTAGAGTTAAAACGGTGTGGAGCCCCTGCGACTGAAACCACGTTTTCTTCAATCATAATGTTTCCGAAATCATTCGCCCCTGCATACAAACATAATTGCGCGATTGATTTTCCTACGGTGAGCCAAGAAGCTTGAATATTTATAATATTGGGTAACATAAGTCTGCTGATGGCCAACATTCTGATATATTCATCTGCTGTACATTGATTAGATGCTCTTTTTATTTTTTTCAACAAGGTGCCCTCATCCTGAAATGGCCAAGGAATAAACGCTAAAAAGCCTTTGGCATCTTTGGGTTTTTCAGATTGAACTTGTCTAATTAAAGCTAGATGTTGCATTCTTTCAAGAAGAGTTTCAACATGCCCAAACATCATCGTTGCACTTGTTGTAAGGTCGATAGAGTGAGCCGTTCTCATGATGTCTAACCATTCTGTAGAGCCGCATTTTCCTTTGGATACCAACCGCCTAACTCTATCACTCAATATTTCAGCTCCAGCACCTGGCAATGAATCTAATCCTGCTTCTTTTAAAGCTGTCAAGACTTCCAAATGGGTTGATTTTTCTAATTTGGTAATATGAGCAATCTCAGGAGGACCCAAAGCGTGTAACTTTAAATTTGGATAGAGTTTTTTTAAAGTCGAAAAAAGATCAGTATAGAACGAAAGGCCTAAATCTGGATGGTGCCCCCCTTGAAGAAGGAGTTGCTCTCCACCTAAAGAAAACATCTCATCTATCTTCTGTTTATATTCATCAATGGTCGTAATATAGGCTTCTGCATGACCAGGAATCCTATAAAAATTACAGAACTTGCAATTTGCAACACAGACATTCGTAGTATTGCTATTTCTGTCTATTATCCAAGTAACTGCGTTATTCGGGACAAGAGCCATCCTCATGGTATGAGCCGCACTCATCAAAGCGGAAATAGGGGCGTGTTCGAATAAATACAAACCCTCTTCAACAGTAAGCCATTGCATTTTTAATGCTTTAGACAATAATAAATCAACCATCGATGGGTTCATAAATATATAAAATTAAAAAAAGACACCAAGCTTAACCATTTGGGTTTGTGATCTAGAATTTTCAACGGTATTAATAAAATTGCCAAATGAATTTTCAAATACGTAATCGAGCGAAATAAATTTTATGTCAAATCCAGCGCCAAAGTGATAAAACATGGTAGAATTTTCGAATTGTGATAATGTAACAGGAATAGAATTTTCATCTACATTCGTTACGATATTCAAACCAATTCCGGTGTATATTCGAAATCGACCCCAATTGCGATTAAAGGGCATATAACCAATGGATACAGGGATCTTTACCACATGTATGTCTTCTTTGTTTTCGAAAGGTTTTAGATTTTTATCGATAATGTCAGGACTTATTCTCAGTTTATGATATGTCAAGCCAAGAGATAAATAATAGGATTTGCTGGCTAATCGCCCTTCTACAGAAATTACAGATCCAAAATGCTTTTCCTTTAAATTTTTTTCAAATCCAAAAGAAGTAGTAGCAAAACCATAAGATAATTGCGCACCACCAAATTTTTGTCCAAAGACGAAAGTACATATCGTCAACAACAAACAGAGAAATGAAATTTTTTTCATAAAGGTGCATTTTGAAGTTTATAAATCAAATTGAATCCCTTGCGCCAATGGCACGGATTTGCTATAATTAATCGTATTGGTTTGTCTCCTCATATAGGCTTTCCATGCGTCTGAACCACTTTCACGTCCACCGCCTGTTTCTTTCTCGCCTCCGAATGCACCCCCAATTTCCGCGCCACTCGTGCCTATATTAACATTTGCTATTCCACAATCTGAACCCTCAACCGACAAAAAGGTCTCAGCGTCACGCAAATTGTTGGTCATGATGGCAGAAGATAAGCCTTGGGGCACATCATTTTGCATTTTAATGGCCGAATGAAGATCAGCATATTTCATTATATATAGGATGGGTGCAAAGGTCTCGTGCTGAACGATAGGAAAATGGTTTTGTGCTTCGATAATACAAGGGGTAACATAACATCCTGAAGTGTATGAATCTCCTGATAAAACATCTCCAGCCACGACAACGGTTCCTCCTTGTTCGATTGCTTGCTTGATAGACTTTTGATACAATTCAACAGCAGTCCTATCGATAAGCGGCCCGACATGATTAGAAGGATCTAAAGGATTTCCTATTCTTAATTGCTTATATGCTTTGGTAAGTTTTTCTTTTACCTGATTAAAAATCGATTCGTGTATAATTAGTCGCCTTGTGCTGGTACAGCGCTGGCCACAGGTTCCCACTGCCCCGAAAACCGCTCCAATAAGGACGGCGTCCAAATCGGCTGATTCGGTGATTATGATGGCGTTGTTTCCTCCCAACTCTAAGAGTGAGCGTCCGAACCTCGCAGCAACTGTTGAGCCTACAATTTTACCCATTCGTGAACTCCCGGTCGCTGAAATGAGCGGTATTTTGGTATCTGTGGTCAAATATTCACCAACGGTATAATCTCCATTGATGAGAGAACAGATTCCGTCTTCCAAATTATTTTCTTGCGCAACCTCGTTCCAAATGTTTTGACACGCAATACCACATAAAGGCGTTTTTTCGGAAGGCTTCCAAATACACACGTTGCCACAGACCCAGGACAATGCACTATTCCACGCCCAAACTGCTACTGGAAAATTAAATGCAGATATAATCCCAACAACCCCAAGTGGGTGCCATTGTTCGTACATCCTATGTCCAGAACGCTCAGAGTGCATAGTGAGACCGTAAAGTTGTCTAGATAGTCCAACAGCAAAATCACAGATATCGATCATTTCTTGGACTTCACCATATCCTTCTTGCAGGCTTTTACCCATTTCATAGGATACCAACTTTCCTAGCGGTTCTTTATATTTTCTTAATTTTTCACCAAATTGTCGTACGATTTCACCTCTTTTGGGTGCTGGAACTAGCCTCCATGAACTATAAGCATGAGTGGCCGTAGCGCTAATTTGATCATATGATTCTTTACTTGTCACGCTTACTTTTCCTATCAATAGTCCATCAACGGGCGAATAAGATTCAAGCCAGTTATCCGAAGCATAAGATTTTTTGCCAGAAGTGGTACCGCAATTGGTTTCAGACAAACCCAAGGTTTTCAAAAAATTTATATCCATTTTTTTAATTAAGTTTCGTCAAAGATAAGGCAAACATTAAATTTTATGAAAGAGAGTTGGCTTTTTTATAAGAATTCCAATCCTTGAATTAGGAACTTTGAACAAAAGGTCCTTCGATGCAAAGGCGTTAATCCATGTTTTTTGATAGCCTCAATATGTCTTCTTGTAGGATATCCTTTGTTGTTGATCCAGTCATATTCAGGATATTGTTCATGCATTTTAGACATAAATTCGTCACGATGGGTTTTTGCCAAAATAGAGGCAGCGGCGATACTAGAATAAAGGCCGTCGCCCTTGATTATACACACATGATCTGTGTTGGTATAGGGTATAAATCGATTGCCATCAACAAGGATAAGAGATGGTTTTTTCACCAATTCATCCAACGCTCTGTGCATGGCTATAAATGAAGATTTGAGTATATTCATTTTGTCTATTTCTTCTGGAGTACACCAAGAAACCGACCAAGAGTCAACGTTTTTTTCAATAAAACGCCTTAGTTCAAATCTGGTTTTAGCATTTACTTTTTTTGAATCGTTCAAGTTTGGATGAACGAAGCCATTTGATAAAATAACCGCGCTGGCATAAACAGGCCCAGCAAGACATCCTCTACCAGCTTCGTCACATCCAGCTTCAACTTGATTATAATCGTTTGAAAAATTAGGTGATAACATGCTAATTAATTATTTTTACTATAAAATATTCTTAAGTATGCCTATTTCAAAATTATTTCGAGACATCAGTCGTGATTTATTTCAATTATTCTATCCAAACACTTGTATTGCTTGTGCAAAGGTATTAGATAGAGATTTAGTATTTTGCCCCCAATGTCAATTTTCCTTGCCATTTACTGGTTTTGAAGAAAATATTAAGCAAAATGATTTCGCTAATCGATTGAAGAATAGGATCGAATTTGAAGGCTGTTCAGCATTGTTTTGGTATGTAAAGGCCAGTAGGGTTCAAAAAATGGTTCATAAACTAAAATATAAAGACAGACCAGATATAGCAAAAATACTTGGTAAATTAGCAGGAGATCTATGGAGTAATCATTTAAATGGCATCGATTACTTGGTACCAATACCCCTGCATAAAGAAAGGCAAAAGTGGAGAGGATACAATCAATCGGAAGAATTCGCTAAAGGTATTTCTGATGTGACCAACATTCCTGTCAATACTAGTATTTTATTTAGAGATATACATACCAGTACCCAGACCAATAAAAATACCGCACAACGCATGCAAAATGTGTTAGAAATTTTTTCTGTGAAATCATCTAAGAGCCTAGAAAACAAACACTTATTGCTACTTGACGATGTGGTGACTAGTGGGGCTACTTTTGATGCAGCAGCTAATACTATATTGAATAATTATAAAAATGTAAAAATTAGCTGTGGAGCCATAGCCATTGCTGATCATTGGGCATAACTGTTTTTCTTATTAAATCAAATAAGTTTAACTCAGAAATAATATTAAAACCCACGAACTAAAACTTTAACCGTCCTTTTTATAACTTTGTGCCTCAAAATTATCTTTTATTTGTCCAACGTATTAACCAAAAGTAAAAATACCCTTCAATTTGGTCTATTGGAGGGAGAATGGGTTCTGGTTTATTCATCTACTGAAAACACCAGCAATGTTGGTTTAAAGTCCCTGCATTTCTACGAAAAAAATTCAACAAAAATAGCATCAATTTCCCATGGAAAGGGACAAAGTAATTATTCTGTTGAGCAAATTCCCAACGATTTTCGTTTCATAGTTTTGAAAAAATTATTTGGATTATTTCGTTGGAAGTTAGAAGTGAAGCTATTCCATAAAGGCAAAGAATGGATGGTATTGATCTGGAAGGGTCCTTTTTTGTCAAAACCCCAATTAGAGATATACCAGAAAAAAGTCCTTTACGACCAAAATATTTCTTGGGAAATGGCCAAAAGATATTGTGGATTTGACTCTACATTGAAAAAATATACCGTTTAAAATTTTTATTTATTCGGGCTCTATGCTTTCGATTTGGTCTCCCTCTTGGATCGAATTAACAACATTCATGCCGTCAATTACCCGACCAAAAATGGTATAATTACCATCAAGATGAGGGGTGGCACTATGTGTAATAAAAAACTGCTGACACTCAGTGTGATTACCTACCGACGCCATACCAATAAGACCCTCAGAATCCCAGTGGATAGGAGAAAATTCGCTTCTGATAGTATAGTCGAGACTACCATAGCCATCTCCTTTTGTGCAGCCTCCTTGGATCACAAAATTAGGTACGACTCTATGAAATGTTTTTTTGCGATAAAACTGCTTTTGGATCAAATCAATAAAATTTGTTACGGTCCCAGGCGCCATTTGTTTATACAAAACAATAATGAAATCACCTTTTGTGGTTTTAACTCTGAATTTGGTTGTATCAGACGCAGCCAAAAATATTTTCCAATCAATGGGATGATTATGCTTGATTCTACTTGGTTTATAGGGTAGCTTGTTGGCAAGTGTGGCCATTGTTTCTTGCAGGGCTCTATATGCTTCTATGTTTTGGGGAATTTTGATATTATTTAAAATTTGATCTAATTGGACGCTATCGCCAAGAATATTTTTAAAACCCGTTTTTTCATTTCGTATGTTCTCAGAGGCGAAGACGATCTTTGCTGGGTCACCGCTTTTTAACATTTTGAGGGTAAAATCAAACATACTTTTTTTTGCGTTCAAATATCCCGCACCAAACAAAAAAGGCAAATCTGGAGACTCTGGAATGGATTTGAGTGCTTCTAAAGCAGAATTTGCAATGACAGAATTGTTGCTATTGGTTGCTTCATTTTGTAAAAACAAGTAGTTGACAGGATAAAATCCTAAAGCTCTCAAAAGACTGGCTTTGTTTTCTGTATTAGGTTCTCTTAAGTAGGCACTTTTAATAGCATCATTCAAAAAAGTTTTACTCTTAATATTTGTATTTGGAATCCACTTGTTGGCTGCGGAGAATAACAAACCTTTCATATAGCCAGGATAGGGATTAATTGTATCAACAGCCATAGACCAGCAACGTCCAGCCGTGATGATATTTCCATGGTCGATACAAAATTGTCCAGCAGTTTTGGCGATATGAGGATTAGAATTTCTTAAGGCTGTTTCAACATTCTGATACACTTCTTTCAACTCAAAAAAGGCAAAAGCCTTGATGATTTGACACTTAACTCGCCAGTCATTTTCCAAAGCCATTTGTTTTTGGAGGGTCCAAAGACTTACTTTTTTCATGGTTTTGCCCAAAGGTATAGCCAGGGCTGCTTTGGTTTCAGGATCTTTCTCTCTTTCAAAAGCTGGAATTAATATAGTAGAAGCGCTATCCAGATTTATATTTTTTACTCGTTGGAGATAATAGGCTGCCACCCTTCGTACGGAGGGATCTTGTCTTGTATCTTCGATATAATCCAAAACCTTTTTTGTACTGGCTGGTGAAATCATATTTCTTAGACCAAATCTGTATAGGCCATAGATTAATCCTCGATTCAAATCTACTTGGCTGGGCTCATAAGTGGTTATTTTGGACATCAAAGACAAGCTTTTCTCACTCCCACATTTTCCAATGCTTTCCAAGATGATGGCATTGAGGTTCTGGTGTGTATTGGTGCTATCATCGGCCACAAAGGCTTTTACTAAATAAGGTTCCCCAGCTAAGTCGCCGATTTGTCCCAATGAAAAGGCTGCTCGCTCACGAACCGAGACGATAGGATCTTCTAGCAATTTTCCAAGCCCAGCGATTGCTTTGGGATCTTTGATATTACCCAATAAAGTCGCAGTTAAAATCCGAATGTTTGGGTTTTCATCACCGAGAAATAACAACAGGCTGTCTGTATTTCCGCGATCCCCAATATCATATAAATTTTGCAGATTTATATCCGTAAAATCCAATTCTGAGTTTGTGCTTGGCTTATTTTTATCTATAGGGATACAACCAAAAATAAGTAAAAGAAATCCAAATATTATTACGTTTTTCATAAAATTTTTTTGAAATAATTTGTTTTAAGCCAAAGAATATTTGTTTAAGCAAATTTTTTGATATATAGCCGCCAAATAATAAGGAAATAATAAAGCTGCTCGTTCGCCCAAAATTAATACAAACTATATTATAATAATAGGATTTTTAAAAACTCGATGAGTATTATCTTAAAAAATAAGATCTTTATTAGAAAGATTATGATAAATTCAATGCTATACAGTTAAAAAAATGGTCTCAGGAGAATAGGCTAATTTGTATATTTTAGAAACCAAATAATTGTTATTCTCAGCCATTAAAGAAAAATAATTTTAATTAGGTAGTAAAAAATTAAAATTGGTAGATATCAAATATTTAAGATAAAAATTTAAAAAAACAACAATATGGGGTGGTTTCAAAATTTTATTTTGTATTACCTCATGTGGTATAAGAAAAAATGTTAATATTTAGTTTTAAATGAAATATTTTTTTCAAGAAATTTTTACATTTACTGGTTGTTACTTTATATTTGTTGAATGTATTTGATAAAACCAGTGGATATTATTTAGATTTGGTTTTTATTTGATTAGAACTTTTGAAAATTTTCCCTATGATTTGTATAAGACGGGTTTGTTTTATTATTTTTTGTATTTGCACTATTTTACCTTTTTCGAATTTTGCTGCCGCTCCTGTCAATGACAATTGTACTATTGCGACAACCATTTCAGATGTTACAAATAATTGTTTTGCGATAGATATGAACAATGCGACATTTGATATCGCCAATGGAAACTGTGCATTAAATCCCACAGATGTAAATATTTGGTACTCTTTTATCGCTACAGGTACTCTTCTCGATATTTCTTTGTCTATACCTGGTGCGGAGGTAGCTTTGGTCAGGTTCAATGTCAGCCCTTGCCAATTGATAAACAGTACAGATGCAACAGAATTAGCTTGTGTGACCCAAATTATACCACGAACTCAAGTGGTGGTGGGACAACAGTATTTTATTCTTATATCAGCAGTTGATCCAGCAGTAGTAGTAGGAAATTTATGTATAAATAATTATGATCCTCCAGTCAATGATGATCCCTGTGATGCAATTGCCGTTACACCGAATGGAGCTTGTGTAAACGGTACAACCATTGGTGCGGATCCTGAATATAATGTAGGGATATGCCCCAACAATGATATTGCCTCAGTATGGTATTATTTTGACCTTATAGCGCCGAATCGGGACATAACGGTGAGTGTGCAGAGTATGGAAACGACTACCTACTCCATGTTGATAGGTCGCTTTCCTGGAGACAATTGTGCCGCAACATTAAACACAATAGCTTCATCGGGAGACGAGTATTGTGGTATGGCTCCTGGTAATATTGTTTTATCTGGATTGCAACCAGGGCGCTATTATTATCAAATAGGTACGAACAATGCTCAAGAAGGTCCATTTTGTACAACGGTAGGGGTCTCACCACCTCCACCAGGTTGTGCAACTAATGAAAATTGTTCTACGCCCACAAATCTACCTACACCAGTAACACCAGCACCTGGGGTTACCCCTGTTCCTATTTGTATCGATGGTTGCAATATATCCGCATTTCCAACTGGATTTACCTCAGGAGCTTGTGCAAATTTTAATTCACCAGTATCATGGTACACAGTAACTACAGACGCTACTGCAAATAGATTATCCATCACAGTGAATTCTACCGCAGGGCTGACAACCCCGTTACTAGTATTAATGGATGGCGGGTGTCCTGGTGTTGGAAACATTATTCAATGCGTTCAAGGAACTGGAGGCACAGCTCAAATTAATAATTATGCGTGTAATCCAAGTACCCAATATATTATTGGGGTTTTGGCAGGTGCTGGCCCTACAGGTAGATTTACTTTATGCGTTAATACTTTTTTTGCAGGGACTGCGTGCGCAACGGGCATTTCTCCTCTTACTGTAACTTCAACATCCTGCGGTTCACCACTTAATGGTCCATACATACCAGGTGAAAGGGTATCTTTTACATATGCTGTGACAAATTATAGTGGTGCTGGTAATTGCCAGTGGATAAAGGCTTTGATACCTTCTTTCGGGCCAGGTTGGGATCCCGCATCTTTTCAAAGTAACGGAAGACCTGTGACTGGGACTGGACCAGGTACAAGATATGGTCCTGGAACATGGCAATGGATAGATGAAAACATCGATATTTATCAATCACCCCTCCCCAATGCAAATTTAAGAGTTTTTACGGATCCTATAACTGGTAGATTAAGGCTTTGTCATATTTCTAATATCCAATGTATGGGAACCCCTGTAGTTCAAGGGACATTGATGCCAGCGGGTTGGTTTTTTATCCGTAGTGGTCAAACGCATCCAAATGGAACAGGAGCACCTTCTCCTGGTAATTCAACTGGATATGGGGATGGCTCATCTTGTTCCAGCAATGCTGGACCTTGGACATTAACATTTACTCTCCAGGTTAGAGAATATTCAGGTCCCAACGGATGTGCAGAGAATCCTACAGCCACAAATTTAGGGGTTGAAATTTATCCATTTGCTGATGGGCAAGTTGGTTCATATGGAGCCTTTACTGCTTGTGATGCGGATTTCCCATCTAATTTATCCCCTCAATTTGTTTGCCAAGCATCAGCAGTAGACGAAGTACCAGATATAACTATATGTTCTGGAGGGTCGTTTCAGACGCCCCAGGCAGGACCATTTACTATAGGCGGTGTTCCTATCACCAACCCAGTTACTTGGACTGTAGTCGCACCAGCCGGTGTAACGGGAGCATCTGGTGGTGCTGGGTTGTTTATCGCTGGTACCTTAACGAATACGACGAATAGTCCCAAAACAGTTGTATATTCGGTATTTACCAGTGCCATCCCGGGATGTGGTGGACGGACAGATGTTAGAGTTACTGTGCTCCCTGCTATCAATGTTCTGGTTCAAGCCAATGCGACGACAGGATGCGCAAGATCAACCTTCAAGATATGGGCTGTAGTAACAGGTGATACACTGAATTACAACTATCAATGGAACAATGGTCAAATGACCAGAACAATATTCGTAACTCCAAATATTTCTGGTATTTATACTGTGATTGTTACTGACAATAGCGGGTCTGGATGCCAATACTCTGGAAGTATTAGGATAAATGTAAATCAACTATTTCCTGTAGTAATCACCATGCCAGATTCTATTTTTTGTAAAGAAAATGGCCCTAAAGTCATGACCGCGACTTCCTTAGGACAATTTGGGGTGCAGGGATATCGCTGGACAGCCCCTGGTAGCCTCAACAATGCTACAACAAGGACATTGTCACTTAGTCAAGTTACCCATACGGGAGTTTATACAGTGACTGTGACAGATGTGAATGGGTGTACAGGAACATCTTCTACGGAGGCATTTGTAAATATGGCCCCATTAACATTTTTGTCGCCAAATAATCCAGCACGGCGATATGAATTTTGCAGAACTGATCCCGATAGTTTAAAACGGTTTAGTATAATCCCGACCCCAGCACCTGGAAATACGGTGATATGGACAGGAGAATATTTTGGTGATGAAAATTATGGACAAGTAAATATTCGGGATATCACGTCGCCTCACAAATTAAAAATATTATTAATCGATGGTAATGGGTGTAAAAGTTCAGATTCTTTAAATATCATACTGATTGACCCCCCTAATATTGTATTTGGGCCGATACAAGGCCCGTTCTGTGCCTCTAAGTCACCCGTACAATTAACAGCCACCCCAGTAGGCGGTACTTGGAGTGGATCTGTAAGTGCTACGGGTATCGTAGATCCTATGCTATTGGGCCCTGGCCAGTATTTTGCCTTTTACTCTGTAACTGTTGGGGGCTGTACTGCTATTGATACTTTGGCATTTATCGTGGAACCATTCCCAAGGGCAGCATTAAAACCAGCTGGTCCATTCTGTCTTACCGATGCTCCATACCAGTTGCAAAGTGATAGTACAAATGGTGTTTGGACTGGAGCTGGAGTTTCTACTACAGGTTTGTTTAGTCCAAGTGTTGCAGGGGTAGGAACACATTTATTGAGATTTACTTATGCTCAAAGAGAATGTCAATTTACAGATACTTTATATGTAATAGTCAAGCCTGTACCAACGGCTGGATTCACAGCAACAACGCCAATTTGTATTAATCAAAACAGTACTATTGTGGCTAATGGTCCAATTTTACCTAATTCTACTTTTAATTGGAATTTTGGTGGAGGGGTTGCTTCTCCTGGCGGGACGACACAAGGGCCACATACGGTTACTTGGGGGACTCAAGGATTGAAAACCATATTTTTAACTGTAAGCTTAAATGGTTGTAACTCTACGGTTGCTACGAGTAATGTCACAGTAGATCAGCTTACTGCGATTCCTAGTATTGTATGCGATTCAATATATACGACGGGTATAAGGTTTAAGTGGAATTCTATCATTGGTAACAGCGGATATCAAGTGTACATCGACAATAATTTGGTTGGTACGATTACTGATACTATCTACACAGCTACTAGTCTCACCCCAAATAGCCCACATTCAATTCGAGTTATAGCAATAAATAATGGTCCATGTGGAAATAGTGAAAGTACACTTCAGTGTACTACTTTGCCTTGTCCAAACATCAATCTTTCTATAAATCCTATCAGCACTTTCTGTTTATATCCAAATACATCTGGATTTAATTTGAGTGCAACTGTTACTGGTGGATTTAATAATGGTCCCCTATTATGGTCAGGTACAGGGATTACAAATGCCGCAATCGGCACATTCGACCCATTGGTCGCAGGAGCTGGAGCACACAATATTACCCTGACTTATATGGAACAAGCGTGTACTTATAAAGGTGTAACCCTTATAAATATAGTTCCAAAGCCAAGTCCAAATTTCAATATTGCAGCAGAAATTTGCCAAGACTCGATTACAAGGGTTTCATATACTGGTTCTGCCGAGCCACCATCTTCTACTTATTTTTGGATATTTGATGGTGGAATACCCGCCACCAGTAACGGACAGGGCCCACATGACGTAGCTTGGGCTTCACCTGGAATTAAAAATGTTCAGTTGATAGTAAATAATGGTATTTGCGCAGATACAATCATCAAGCCAATTACAGTTATTAGGAGATTACAAAAGCCAATAATTGGTTGTGCTAATACGAAAAGAACAATAACTTTTTCTTGGTTGAGTATTCCAGGGGCAACAGGTTACACCATTCAAATTGGAAATAACCCTCCAATAATCACGACAGATACATTCTTTCTAATAACGGGTCTCATCGAAGGTGAGGCTAGATTTATCAAAGTTTTCGCCAATGGCGTGGGCGTTTGTGGAAACAGCGTTGCTGACACACTTACTTGTACGGCAGGATTTTGCCCACCAGTTAGGACATTGATTGACCCAATTGTTCCAATATGTTTGACAGGAAATAATTCTATTGTTTCATTGACATATACGCTATCTGGTGCTACCCCAGGTTCAGGTACTCTTACATGGCGAGGCCCAGGTATTTCTAACGCTAATATTAATGATTTCAATCCTAATATTGCGGGACCTGGATTACATAAAATTTATGCAGAGTTTATAGCAACAGGTGGAGAGTGCATTTATTTGGATTCAATAAATATACAAGTTACTGCACCTAGCTTTGCGGATTTTAATTTACCGACAACAGCTTGTAAAGATGCTGTGGTTTCAGTAGGTGTGTTGGGGACATTACCAAATGGTGTAAATGCAAGTTTCAATTTTGGATCAGATAGCAATCCAAATACGGCAGTTGGACCAAATCCACATAGTGTATCCTGGAGTACAGCAGGCTCAAAACTTGTTACACTCACCTTAAATAATGGCGTATGTGTCACCGATTCTATAAAAAGTATAATAATAGAAAACCCATTGCCCGCACCGATTGTATCATGCAGAGATACATTTACAACTGTAACTTTTTCTTGGAATAATATAGCTGGTGCGACGGGATATAGTGTTGTTTATAATGGGAATACGACGGTAGTTACGGATACTTTTTTCGTCATAAATAACTTAAATCCTGGTACGCTGGTCAATATTCAAGTGACAGCAATAGGGAATGGTGCTTGTGGAAACAGCAATTTAACGAATGCAAGTTGTACCTCTAGACCATGTCCTAATGTAACGCTTGATCTTGCTCCTGTTGATACAATTTGTTTAATTAACAATATAGCTGCCGAATTCAATCTAACGTATAGTCTTTTTGGAAATGGAAATGGACAAGTATCTTGGGCTTCAACTCCTGCAGGAGCTGTAAGTAATATGGGGGTATTTGATCCTACCAAGGCGAATATTGGACAAAATAAGGTTGTAATTACTTTTACGGAAGATGTTTGTATTTATAAAGATTCGATAACATTTATAGTACAAAATACTCCAGTTGCTGACTTTAATATTTCAAATACGGCCTGTTTAACCGATATTGTAAGCGTAAGTTTTACTGGTCAGGCAAACCCCACAGCTGTATTCAAATGGAATTTCGATAATGCCAATATTCTTTCAGGCACCGGTTCTGGACCATATCAACTGCGATGGAATTCTGGTGGAAATAAAACCATTTCACTACAAATAGTCGATGGTCAGTGTGTTTCAACAACGAAACAAAAAGTAATTAACATCATTCTTCCATTAGAAAAGCCAGATTTAAACTGTAGGGGATATAATGATTCAATTGCCTTTAATTGGCCATTGGTAGCAGGAGCTACAGGTTATCAAATTATTGTTGATAACAATGCTCCATTCGTCCAAACTAACAATAGGTACACCGCCACGGGATTAACTGTCGGAACTTGGGTTCAACTTATAGTAACTGCCATCGGCAATCCACCATGCGGAAATAGTGTCCCCGATACTGTTTCATGTAAAACAAATGATTGCCCAGCAGTAGATCCTCGAGTTGATTCTGTAAATGTGTGTTTTGGAGCTAAGGACACCTTGCAGTTAAAGGCAATTTTTACACCAGTGGCTGGTAATACTTTTAGTTGGGGTCCTGCAAATTTATTCTCCGACACAACAAATGGTATTTTCAATGTAAATGCTGCAGGCGTTGGGACTCATAGGGTTATATTTTATCAAAGAGTAAGATCTTGTGTTCTGACTGCCTTTGGTTACATTACTGTAAAACCAGTTCCGATTCCTCAGATTTCAGGCAATACTACCATTTGTAAGGATAGCCTTTTGACATTGACCAATATAGGAGTACCTTATACTGGAATGGTTTACGACTGGGTTATTCCAAGTGGAAATTTTGCCAATGGAAGCTCAACAAGTCCTATCATAGATGTCACCTATCCTATTACAGGGTGGCAAAAAGCTGTTTTAAGTTTGTCTTTGAATGGGTGTACAGGACCTCGGGATACTTTAGATATACTTGTACAGCCGCCATTGGGAATTCCTATTATAGACTGTGCGCCGACCTTAGATTCAATCACCTTTACTTGGCCTGGTATTGCTGGTGCTACGGGTTATAGAGTTTATGTTAATAATAGCCCAACCCCTATCATCCAAAACAATACAGACTATGTAGTAAGGGGTCTTCAAGAAGGAGATGCAGTTTTCATTAGAGTTGTTGCTATAAGCGGAAATACTTGTGGAAACAGCAGCGATACGATTACTTGTGTATCTAAAAAGTGTCCAGTTGTAAATCTCGAAATTAGTGGTGCTAAAGACGTCTGTTTAACAGATGTTCCTAGTGCTGGATTCAAATTAAATATTAGCGGTACAGGATCAGGTACCGGTAGATGGACTGGGGCTGGTGTTGATAGTTCGGGATTTTTTGATCCAAATATAGCTGGGTATGGTAGCCACCAAGTTACTTATAGATATGTTGAAGAGTTTTGTCCATTTACCACAACCAAGACCATCTTGGTTTATCCACCACCGATTGCAGTAATTCAGGGAATCGATCCTTCATGTTTTGGAAATTTGAATGGACAAATAATAATTGGCAACTTGGTTTCGGCCAAACCACCAGTTTTGATTTCATTCAATAATGGTCCATTTAATGCCCAAAGTTCATATTTGAATTTAGCTCCTGGATCTTACCCAATAGTCATCCAAGATGCGACAGGATGTGAAACTAAAGATACCGTTACATTGATTAATCCACCACCACTTTCGGTAGATTTGGGACCAGACAGACAAATTTTCGTTGGCGATAGTGTGCTAATTAATCCAATCATTAATTTGACCGCTGGCGATACCCTCAGATCATTTGTTTGGACGGTTAATGGTATTCGCGATAGTATTTGGAATACTATTGATTTGATGACAAGGCCTGTTGTTCAAACCAATTATGGAATTGTAATAACAAACTCGTATGGTTGTACGGCTTCTGATAATTTATTAGTTATTGTTAAGCGAAATAGGCGTATCTATATTCCAAATGTTTTTTCACCTAATTTGGATAAGGTCAATAGTGTTTTCAAAATTTATGGAGGCGACGAAGTTGAAAAAATTAATTTTCTGAGAATATTCAATCGGTGGGGAGAGATGCTTTATGAAGAAAGAGACTTTTTGGCTGATAATAGTCAGAGAGGGTGGGATGGCTATTTTAGAGGGTCACCACTCAAACCAGCAGTATTTGTGTACGTAGTTGAAATTTTATTCAAAGATGGAACAAAAGAAATCATCACTGGTGATTTGACTTTGATCAATTCTCAGTAATAATAGCTCAATAGTTTTAATCAAAATAATTTGATAGCCGTTGCAAATGTGTGGCGGCTTATCTTTAAAAAGGATAAAATATTTATGTTAAAACCCATAAAATTCAAAACAAAAATGCAGTTTTAATCATTTTACCATTAAAACATCATTTATGAAAAACAATTTAATTATTGCTGTATTTTTTGGAATTGTATTATCCTTAAATTCTTTTAGCTGTAACAAAGATAAAGATGTTGATTGTAGTGATGGGAAGTGTAATCCAGTAATAAAAGTTAAAAGCAAATTAAAATTTGACGGTTTACCATTAGTTATCGGCGATTCGTATGCGTTTAACGACACTTTGGAAATTAGATTTTTGAGAGTTAACTATATGTTTTCTCCACTAATATTGGATGATTCCATAATCAGCGATGTTTTTCATTTTGATTTTACTAGTAAAAATATAGACAAAACAAAAGCTGAATTGGGAACGACCATTTTTGAAAACAAAATCAATAAAAGCTCATCTGTTTCATTGTCTTATGGTGTAGGTCTCCCACAAAAATTGAATAATTCTAGACCAGAAGATTTTTTATCATCTCATCCGTTGAGTAATCAGTCCTTGTATTGGGCCTCTTGGGGGTCATATATATTTGCACAGTTTGAAGGATATGTTAAAAATAAAAGGACAGGAGAAGAGTTAAGTTTTACCTACCATACTGGAGGGAATGAATCATATAAATTCAAGAAAATCCCATTTTTGAAAAATTTCCAACCGTCCACAACTAATACCTTAAACATCAATTGTGATGTAAGAAAGGTTTTTTCAAGAGATGGAATAAATTTTGATATCATGGCAAATCTACAAAACCACGCAACTGGATCTACGGCTGTTTCCCAATATATTATGGAAAATTTATTAAATGCCCATGAATTTATTTTAGAATAAAATGAAGAAGATGGGTCGAACAATTTATTTGTGGTTATTAATTACAA
The DNA here is from genome assembly GCA_016720635.1 of Saprospiraceae bacterium. Classification (GTDB taxonomy): domain Bacteria; phylum Bacteroidota; class Bacteroidia; order Chitinophagales; family Saprospiraceae; genus JADKKF01. Next base: position 192,469 of record JADKKF010000002.1, on the reverse strand, counting down.
TTGTATTTACTTATTGTAAACCCAAGGAAGATGTCAACCCACTTTTGGATATTCCCTATAATCCCACAAGTTATCAAATTGTAGTACCTCCACGATTTCCAATTCTGGAAATTCCAACAGATAATCCAACTACTGTTGAAGGGATAGATTTAGGAAGACGACTTTTTTACGATCCAATATTGAGTAAAGACAGTTCTATGTCTTGTTCTAGTTGCCATTTGTCTGAATTTTCATTTACAGACGGTAAAGCCAAAAGTTTAGGGGTAGATGGGTTATCAGGTAAGCGCAGTTCGATGTCTTTATTGGACGTAGCATTCTCTTATAAAGGACTTTTTTGGGACGGAAGAGCTAAAAACATGGAAGAGCAGGCTTTAATGCCTGTCATGGATCCAGTCGAATTACATGAAACTTGGCCTAATGTTGTGGAGAAATTTAAAAGACACAAAGATTATCCAACACTGTTTCGAAAGGCATTTGGTATTAAATCTATTGATCAAATTACTGAAAAATTGGCGACTAAAGCTATTGCGCAGTTTGAAAGATTGATAATAAGCTCAGGAAAATCTAAATATGATCGATTCTTAAGAGGGGAAGTCCTGTTGGATGATGACGAACTGGATGGATTTGATATGTTTTTTAATAATACTTTTAGTCTACCAGATGCTCAATGTGGACATTGCCATAATGCACCTCTATTCACTACAAATGATTATTTTAACAATGGTCTTACTTCTGCCGCCACATTGAATGATTTTGTGGATAAAGGAAGAGGGATTGTCACAGGAATAGCTCTAGACAATGGAAAATTTCGTGTACCGACGTTGCGCAATATTGTCTTCACGGCTCCGTATATGCACGATGGAAGTATTCTTACTCTTGAAGAGGTTGTCGAGCATTATAGTCGCGGAGGACATCCTTCTATAAACAAAGACCCCCTCATTACCCAAGTGGTTTTGACAAGCCGTCAAAAACAGCAGTTAATTAAGTTTTTACATACTCTAACCGACACAGCGGCGATTAATAATCCAGCTATTCAAAATCCTTTTTAACCCGAAATGTAACATTTTGGTAAAAAGCTACGTTTAATTTCAGATTAAAGTATTTGAAAACCAATTATTTATAACCAAATTATTATTTTGAATTAAAAAATAATACCTTTGCAGGCTACATGAAAAAGAGAGTATTTTTATTTTTTGCCCTAATTGTTGCAATTTCAATCAGTTCTTGTAAATCCGAATTTGAAAGAATTCGTACCAATCCCAATCCTGATATTATCTATGATAAATCTATGGATTATTATAAGAAGGGAGATTTTGAAAAGGCACAAATTTTAATGGAACAAATCCTTGGAAATTTTAAGGGGCGTTCGAAGGCCGAACCGCTTTATTTTAATTTTGCCAATACGCACTATCAATTGGGTAATTTTATAAGTTCTGCAGGATATTTTAAGTCTTTTAGCCAGACTTTCCCTACGTCAAATAATCGCGAAGAGGCCGATTTTATGACAGCAATGTCTTATTATAAGATGTCCCCTAACTACAGATTGGAACAAACCAATTCTGAAAAAGCTATTGATGAATTTCAAATTTTTGTAAATACGCATCCAAAATCAACGCGGATAGATGACTGCAATAAGAAAATAGATGAACTTAGAGCTAAATTGGAGCAGAAAGCCTATGAAGAAGGAGTTTTGTATTATGATTTGAAAAATTACCAATCAGCAGTACAGTCGTTTGAGAATTTATTGAAAGATTTTCCTGAAACTAGACATGCTGAGAAAGTGCGATATATGATATTGAAAGCGTCATTTCTATATGCCGAAAATAGTATTTATGAAAAACAGGCTGATCGCTATCAAGCAGCCATGAAAAAATATGACGATTTTAAAAATAAATACCCAAAAAGCAAATACGACAACGAGATAAAAGAAATGGTTGTTATTTCCCAAAATAAATTAAAAACATTTAAAGATGTCAGATATTAAAAACAAAGTTCAGGGGATGGATCCCAATGTCAAGGCTCAAAATATTTCTGAATTGGTAAAAAATACCGGTAATATTTACAGGACTTTGGCGGTTATTAACAAAAGAGCGAAACAACTTCAAGTAGATCTTAAAGAAGAACTAAAAACCAAGCTGGAAGATTTCGAGGTGGTTTCTGATACAATTGAAGAAATCCATGAAAATAAAGAGCAAATAGAAATCTCCAAATTTTACGAAAAACTGCCTAATGCAGCACTAATTGCCACCAGTGAATTTCTAAACAATGAAATTATTGTGGTGGAAAAACAAAAGCATTTAGGAAATAGTTAATTATTTCCTTGAAATAATATAAATACTGCCGTCATGGAGATTCTAGCTGGTAAGAAATTAATCCTTGGCATTACGGGAAGCATAGCAGCGTATAAGTCGGCTTTTTTGATAAGGATTTTGGTAAAAAGCGGCGCAGAGGTAAAAGTTGTTATGACAGAAAGTGCCACGCAGTTCATCTCTCCTTTGACAATTTCAACATTATCAAAGCATCGAGTGTTGACTCAATTAATGTCCGAAGACACGTGGAATAACCACGTAGAAATAGGATTATGGGCAGATTTAATGATTGTAGCCCCAATGAGTGCCAATACACTTGCAAAGATGGCAATGGGCCAATGTGACAACATGTTACTAGCAGTATATTTATCTGCAAAATGTAAAACCCTTGTTGCCCCAGCGATGGATTTGGACATGTGGATTCATCCAACTACCAAGAGAAATATTGATTTGATAAAGAACGATGGGGTGGGAATAATAAATGTCCAACACGGTGAATTAGCGAGTGGCTTAGTGGGTGAAGGCAGGATGGCTGAGCCTGAGGATATTTTTGCACAAATTGTTTCTCATTTTCACAATTTTAAAGACTTTGATAATAAAAGAGTACTTATTACAGCAGGTCCAACGTATGAGTCAATAGATCCAGTTCGGTTTATTGGTAATTATTCTTCTGGAAAAATGGGATACACAATCGCTCAAGAATTCGCCGAGAGAGGGGCCCTGGTGACACTAGTGAGTGGTCCAACCAGTCTCGCAAACCCCCAATACAAAAATTTAGAAGTTATTAAAGTAAAGTCAGCTGATGAAATGTATGAGAAGTGTTTGTCTAGATTCGAAGAAACAGACATCGCAGTATTAGCAGCGGCTGTAGCAGATTACAAACCAAAGGTAGCAGCTAAAGAAAAAATCAAGAAGAAGACTGACGACTTGGTATTAGAATTGACCAAAACGGTGGACATAGCAGCAAGCCTAGGAAAACTAAAAAAGCCACATCAAAAGATAATTGGATTCGCATTGGAGACAACCAATGAAATTGAGCATGCGCAGCAAAAATTAGAGAAAAAAAGCTTTGATTTTATTGTCTTAAATTCCTTAAATGATGCTGGAGCTGGCTTTAATCACGATACCAATAATATAAAAATTATCGACAAACAAGTTGTAAAGGAGTTTGGGCTTGATTCTAAAAAAGCACATGCAAAAACGATTGTAAATGAAATAAAATCTAGATTTTTTGCGTAGTTACTTAATAAAGGGCCTAGACTTAAATATAAATTTATGAAAATAAAATACGGAATATTATTTTTATGCTTTTTGTGTTCAAATTTTGTTTGGGGACAGGAATTTAACATGAGAGTATCCATCTCTACCCAGCAGTTACAAACTGTAGATCCCAAAATATTCAAAACACTTGAAGCGAATATTAGAGATTTGGTTAATAATCGAAAATGGTCGGAGGATGTGTATGAGCTCAATGAGAGAATTACTGGCCAAATTCAAATTAATGTTAAGAAGGAGGTCGCAACCAATTCTTTTGAAGCTGAATTAATCATCCAGGCGGCTAGACCCATTTTTGGCAGCAATTATGAAACGATGATATTTAATCATATCGATAAAAATGCCAATTTTTTATACGAGGAAAACCGGCCTATCAATTTTTCTAATAATTCTTATAGCGATAACTTGACTTCTTTGATTGGATTTTATATGTATTATATCCTAGCGATGGATGCAGATACATTTTCGCCGCTTGGGGGAGATAAGTATTATAGAAATGCACAAGACGTCATTAACGCAATACCCGCAGCTGAGCAAAGTAATTATGTAGGGTGGAAGCAAGCGGATAGTGATCGCAATCGGTTTTGGTTGATTGAAAATGCTCTAGGACCAAAATGTTTGCCGATACGAAAAGCTATGTACGATTATCATAGAATTGGGATGGACAATATGTATATTGATCCCGAAAATGCTAAAAAGGTCTTGTTGAAATCATTGGATGATATCGATAAGGCTAATAGAACCTATCCAAACCAAATGTTGACCAGTGTATTTGTTTATACAAAAGGAACCGAATTGGTTGATATTTTTTTAGGAGGAACCATTCAGGAGAAGGAGCGGGTTTATCAGATATTAACACGCTGTGACCCAGCAGGTATTAATAGGTTTGCGCCTTTACGTAAGTAATTATGATAATTAATGTTTGAACGAAAGGAAGAGGAAGGTGAAATGAGCTTTCTGGAGCATTTGGAAGCTCTTCGATGGCATCTGGTAAGAGCTTGTATTGCTGTTTTTATTGGCGGGCTTGTTTGCTTTTTTTTTAAAGATTTTATTTTTGATAAAATTATTTTTGCCCCGTCAAAAGCTGATTTTGTAACCTATCGGTATCTTTGTTTAGTAGCTCAATTAATTCATATTGATGAGCTTTGTATTTCGCCACCAGCTATAGACTATTTTACTACTAGTCTGGGCGAGTCTTTCATGACACACTTTCAGATTAGCATTGTCCTTGGTTTGATTTTGGCTTTCCCTTATGTTTTTTGGGAAATTTGGGGTTTTGTAAGTCCAGGATTAGAATCAAAAGAAAGGAAAAATGCAAAGGGAATTGTTTTTGTGTGTTCTTTTTTATTCATACTTGGAATATTGTTTGGATATTACGTTTTTTCCCCATTTGCGATTAGTTTTTTAGCAGGTTATGCTATTGAGGGTGTCAGAGCTAGTACGTCGTTAACTTCTTATGTTGATTACCTCATGATGTTTACGTTGCCGACTGGATTGGTTTTCGAAATGCCTATTGTTGTTTATTTTTTATCTAAAATCGGGATTGTTGGTTCACAAGGTTTAAAAAAACAGAGGAGAATGGCATTTGTTATTATTTTAATTGTATCGGCAATTATAACGCCCACGACGGATATGTTTTCGATGCTGTTAATTGCGATTCCGTTATATTTATTGTATGAAGTTAGCATCATAGTTGCTTATCGAGTTGATAAATCAAGATAGATCTAACCCCCTAGGTGTAAAATGGTTCGGAATCGAAAAGTGAATTTTTTTAAATTATCTGTATTATTTTGTTATCACACCTGTTCTTTTGATATTTGATTTTTAAAAACAAATTTTCATTTATTGAATAATTGATTTATTATGATTAGGATTTCTAGTACAAGTACTATTTTTTATAAATTATTTGTCCCAATTTTTTGGGCAGTGTTTTTGGATCTTTTTTTGTTGCAATTTGGATATCAGATGAGGCCCAAGGTTCCGTTTTGGGTATAACTGGGATTAAAATTGTAGGTTCTATAATGTATATATTGGGACTTATTCTTCTTTATTTTACTATTTTTCAGTTTAAAAGGGTCGAATACAACACAGATAGCCTTTATATCACTGATTATTTTACTCATGTAAATATACCTCTTGATAGCATTGAAAAAATCCAAGTCCGCGATTGGATTATCTTTAAAACAGGACATTTAAAATTAAAATTTAAAGGAAGATTTGGAGATAAAATTCGCTTGATAATTTGTCAAGAAGAGTTCCCTAAATTCCAAAAACTTATGGAAAATGTTTAAATGGTCGTTCTGTTAATTACAAGCAGTTCCTTTAGTAGAAACATATTTTTCCAATATATTTAAGTGTTTTAGCCATTCATGGCCTTTTACAGATTTTAAATCGTTTTCATTAATTAATGAAATATGAGCCTTTTGAAATCTAGAAGCAAGCGGGATGTACGACCAATGCCATTTCTCTGGTTCATATCCCGAACGATTGGTTGCCTTTTTGTCATTATACGGCTGGCAAAACCCGTATTTTGAAGCATTTTTATTGAGCCAATTATAAACTTTTTTGCCGTTAGGAGTATCAAAATATTGGTCGGAAACAGAATTAAGGTCAATATCCGTTCCCCAATGATGTCTGCTTGTGCCTGGGAAAGCGCTATATTTTAATAAATTGTATAAGGTAATAGTATCATGTTGATTGTACTTTGCTTGTGCGGCCCATTTTTTCTCCCAAATATTGTTGTTTTGATATGAAAAGCTTCTGAAAGCTGAAACTATAGTCAATTGTATTCCATCTTTTTTGGCGGCTTTATACATAGTTTTAAAGGCTTCATAGGCCTTACTGTGCATATAAATCTCGCTTTTTGTAGTGAATTCTGGTTGGATAACGACAAAATCGGTATTTTTTGAAGCATCAAAATTTCCAATAAGGAAATTGCGATCAACACCATCCCAAAAGATTAAAATTAGAAAGGAAAATAAGACCATCATTTAAAAATATTATGCCTAAAATCAATTATTTTGAAATTAAATAATAGCAAAGATATCATAAAATGCCAACCATTTTAAGCAATTATCGAAGTAGGAGATTTGGTTATTTTTAATCATAAAATTCGCTTCAATTTTACCCAATTCCTTAATTTTCAATCAATTAATTAATTTTTTTTTCAATTAATTGAGCCTAAAATTTTTTTAAATGGTGAAAAATGCGAACTTTGTACCTCCAAAAAAGTGACAATTCATTTTTTAAATAAAATTAAATCATACATAATGAGAAAAGCAGATTTAGTAACAATTATATCGGATAAAACGGGAGTTCCGAAAGTAGATGTATTGGTTGCTATTGAACACTTTTTCAATGAAATAAAAAATACGCTAGCCTTGGGAGAAAATGTTTATATCCGAGGGTTTGGTTCTTTTGTTATAAAAAAACGAGCAAAGAAAATAGGAAGGCATATAAAGAAAAATGAATCTATAGAAATTCCAGAACACTTTATTCCTTCTTTTAAGCCAGCAAAAGTATTTGTTGATCAAGTGAAAAATAAAGTAACTACTGCGCCTGAAATCGTGGAAGAGGATTAGTGAATAGTGAGATTTTATGAATGTTAAACAAAAATGGATAGTTGGAGGGACGGTAGGAATATTCTGTTTATTGATCGTTTTAGCTCAATTTAGGCTTCCTCAAAAAGCTCCAAATGTTGGAAAGGTTGAACAACCCCAAAAATTTAATATAGAGGAAATTATCCCATCTTTAGATAAAAAAGATAAAGATTACCTAGATTCCTTGAATGTTTTGGTTAATAAATCCACCGAAAGTGGCCAAAAAGTTGATTATTGGAAGGATTTATCGGGTTATTTTTATAAGAATAAAAAGTATTTGGTAGCTGGATATTTTGCAGAGAAGGTAGCTGAAGTTGAAAACTCTAAAAATGCTTGGTTTATTGCTGGATCGTCATATTTAGGAGAAGTTGAAAACGCAGAGATAGCAGGAGATATTTCCAAGCAGAGAGATAAAGCTATTTTTTGTCTTGATAAAGCAGCATCTTTGGATAGTGAAGATATAAACATAAAGATTCAAAAAGCTATTGTATATACACAGTTTCCTTTGGCAGATGAACCAATGAAAGGTATATTGGCGCTTAGAGAGTTGAATAAAGCATATCCAAAGAACACAGATGTATTAAGGCAGCTAGTTCGATTGGCTATAAAAACGAATCAAATAGACAAAGCCATCGGAAGATTGAAGGAATGGCAACAAATAGAGCCAGATAATCACGAAGTTGACTGCTTGCTAGTGGATTGTTACAAATTGATGGGCGATGTTGAAGGTCAAAAAAAACATTTAAAGAACTGTAAATAATTTTATTAAATAATTAAAAAATACATATTATGCCTTGTGGTAAAAAAAGAAAGCGACATAAAATCGCAACACACAAAAGAAAAAAGAGACTTCGCAAAAACAGACATAAGAAGAAGAAATAAGTTCAAATAAGTAAGTTTATCTCATCGGATTAACTAGAACAATTGAATAATCCAATTTCATTTTCGATGAGACGGCCATTACGAGGCTCAGTTGTTAATAAACAGGTGAGCCTATGTAGTATGGAGTTGGGTATAAATCAAAATAAATTGAAATTTTGGAAAAGGAACTTATAATTCAATCTTCTTCAAGTAATGATTTAGAGATTGCATTGGTCGAAGACGGCAAATTGGTAGAAATACACAATCAACGGGGCAATGACCATTTTCAAGTAGGAGATATTTATCTAGGACGTGTAAAGAGATTAACGCCTGGGATGAATGCTGCTTTTGTTGAAATCGGCCATCCGAAAGATGCTTTTTTGCACTATACAGACCTTGGGCCGAAACTACCTTCAAGCCTAAAATTTGTAAAAGGGGCGCTTCAGGGTAGCTTTGGTGATGGGATGCTGGATCAGTTGAATATAAGTGAGGAAATCCAAAAGTCTGGAAGGATTGATTTGGTTCTGGCCAAACGATCCATGGTTTTAGTTCAGATCATCAAAGAGGCAATTTCTACGAAGGGCCCAAGATTGAGTTGTGAACTTACTATCGCTGGGAGATTTTTGGTTTTAACCCCATTTACAGACTCTGTGTCGGTCTCAAAGAAGATTGGCAACGAAGAGGAGCGGAAGCGGTTGCATGTGCTCGTAGAGAGCATAAAACCAAAGAATTTTGGAATAATCGTGAGAACTGCGGCAGAAGGTAAAAAAGTTGCTGAGTTGCATGAAGAAATCCGAGAATTGAAAGAGAAATGGATTTCTATATATCAAAATATAAAAACTGGGGAGAATCCAAGGCGGGTCTTGAGTGAAATTGACAAGACAAACTCTTTGCTTAGGGATTTGTTGAATGATGACTTCAATAAGGTAGTCGTTGATGACAAATTGGTTTTTGATAAAATAAAAAGCTACTTGCAAAATATAGCTCCAGAAAAAGCTAGAATTCTTCAGTTACATAAGGGACCTAAACCTATTTTTGATCAATATTCTATTACCAAGCAAATTAAATCATCGTTTGGAAAAACCTCCACGATGTCAAGTGGTGCTTATATCGTAATAGAACATACCGAAGCTATGCATGTCATTGATGTAAATAGTGGACCGAAGTATTCCAACCACGTACACGAGGATGCCATTCTCCGAATTAATCTTGAAGCAGGCGAAGAGATAGCCAGACAATTACGACTGAGGGATATTGGGGGATTGATTGTTTGTGATTTCATCGACATGAAAAACAATGAGCATAAGCGGCTTCTTGAGAAGAAAATGGTGGAATTCATGGCAAAGGATCGCGCACAACACACGATTTTGCCATTGAGTAAGTTTGGCCTAATGCAAATAACAAGAGAGCGCGCTAAGCCAGAAATTAACATTCAGACTGCAGAAGTGTGTCCAGTTTGCGACGGTACAGGTAAGGTGACGGCTTCAATATTGATCATTGATAAAATCGAATCCGATTTAGATTTTATTATGAATTCTGGAGAGAAAACAAGTTTGATACTAAGGGTTCATCCTTTTGTGGAATCTTATATAAAGCAAGGCATTATCACTCGGCAATACAAGTGGTTTATGAAATATTGGAAGTGGATCACCGTTTTACCTAATTTAGACTTTCATATTTTTGAGTATAAGTTTTTTAACTCAAATGATGACGAGATTAGGCTCGGTCAGTAGCCTTTATCGAGGTATTTACATTTTTGGACATTTGACACTTCCAAAATAATACAAAGCACTTACGGACACAAAATTGAAAGAGTCGTTGTCCTTACTGTTGCCTCGTTGTCTTCCCGGCTCTCCAAAGCGATATCTTAAACTATTTTCGGGCAAGGCTCTATTCGATAGTAACAATGCCGTTGGTCCTCGTAGGCCTAAAAGATCTTCTTTGTCTGGGTATTCTTTGCTGACATCGTCTAAATAATCTGTAAAAAGCCGCCTTAAGCTGATTTCTATATTAATACTCCAATATTCATTAAAGTCTGCCTTGACACCAGCACCATAAACTAATGATGGCTGGATAGTGTAATATTCTTCTCCTTTGAATTGCCCTTCTGTCCCCAATGATCTCAAACTAATATAATTGTCATCCAATTTTGCTTGCGGATTAAAATAAAATGTTGAAAATCCCAAAAACATATATGGGGTCCAATTGTCGTATCTGTTTAAGTGATTATAAGGCAGGAAATTGAATTCAAATTGCCCAGATAACTCTCCTAAGTGAGATCTAAAACTCAAATTTCTAGCTCGTTCAAAAGCATTCGGTGATGTAGAATCTGAAGCATAAATATAGCCATAGGATACAGCAAATTTCCAACTAAGTCTTTCATTAAAATTGAATCTAGCTGCTAAATTTACCTGTGGTCCTGGCTTGTCAAATCTAAATTGCGTATTTAAATCTCCAAAATAGTAAGTAAGGCCAAGACCTCCACCAGCCTCCCAACCACGTTGGGCAAAAGAAATATTTGCAAATAAAAGTAAAATTAGTACTTTCCAAACTGGAATTCTAACCATTGGATATTCATTTAATGCACAAAAATACTGTATAATATTAATATACAAGTATTTATTTATTATAATAAAAGTTAATATTAAAGACCAGCTTTGGCACTAATTTCCAACATGCGATCTATAGATGCTCTACCTTCTTTGATGACCCAATCTGGAAGCAAAATTTCTGGTAATTCATGTTTTATACAAACGTAAAGCTTCTCTAGTGTATTGCGTTTCATGTGTGGACATTCATTACATGTGCAATTATTTAATGGAGGCGCAGCAATAAATGTTTTGTGGGGATTGGCTTTTTGCATTTGATACAAAATACCAGCCTCTGTAACTACTATAAATTCAGTGGCATCTGATTTACTGGTGTAATTCAAAAGACCGCTCGTTGAGCCAATATAATCAGCAATGTCAAGGATATGTGATTCACATTCGGGGTGGGCAATGATCTTTGCTTTCGGATGTCTTTCTTTGAGTTTAGTGATCTTTTCTCTAGAAAAAATTTCATGAACCATACAAGCCCCATCCCACAAGACCATATCTCTACCTGTTTTCTTTATTAAATATGCACCCAAGTTCTTATCAGGGGCAAATATTATTTTTTTATCTTTGGGGATGCTTTCGATTATTTGGACAGCATTTGTAGAGGTACAACAAATGTCTGTCAAGGTCTTTAGTTCAGCACTGCAGTTAATATAAGATACCACTACGTGGTCGGGATATTTTTCTTTGAATTTACGAAATAGAGGGGCTGGACAACTATCAGCAAGCGAGCAACCTGCTTTTAAGTCTGGAAGGATTACTTTTTTGTGTGGACTTAATATTTTGGCTGTTTCTGCCATAAAATGAACACCAGCGAAAATAATTATATCTGCTTTTGTCTTTGCTGCTTCCTGACTTAAGCCTAGACTATCCCCAACGTAGTCAGCTAGGTCTTGAATTTCACTATCTTGGTAATAATGAGCTAAAAGAACAGCATTTTTTTCCTTTTTTAAACGAGTTATTTCTGCAAATAAATCTAAACTGGGATCTACTGGGATATCTAAATAGCCCTTTTGGGATAATTGTGATTCTGCCTGAGTCATTGAATAATTGAAATTTTTGGAAACAAAAAACAACCAACTTTTACACAAAGTTACTTTAAAGTATCAAAATATAAGACGTAAAAAGTAGAAAAAGTGTTCTGAAGAAGGCTGATTAGAAATTACGCCTTAGCCCTAAGTTTATTTCCACGGAATTAAGTTTAGGTAGAATTTCAGCATATTTTCTTGTTGCAGTTGAGTATCTACCCGATAAGACTAATAATGTTTTTCTGTCTGGTAAAATATATTGCAAGTTCAAACCTCCGTGTAAAGTCAAATATGAACTTTCTTTGAAAGAATCTAAAGTCATTATGCCATTGCTATAATTCTCTCTATAAATAACAGAGTGTTGCTTTAACTCTTGGACGAAAGAACTATTCGCTGTAGAAAAGACATTTACGATGGAGTCCATGGTCATATTTCTATCAAACTGACTCCAAGTGATTATGTTGAGGCCTACTCCAGCAATGACATTTATTTTTATCCTATCGTTCACACTAATTGTGTATCCAGCTGAAATTGGAATATTTATACTTTCAAAATTCAACTTGATTCGCTTTTCGTTCAATTTGTTGATACTGTATTGAATTCCAGATTCAACATTGAATTTATTTTTTTGAGCTCCAAGCTTAAATCCAAACTGTTGGCCAATAAGAGATTTGACCAAATTGGCGTCATTAACCGAAGCATCAGGTGGGGGAATAATCAGGGTATTACCTCCGCCGAATACTTCAGCGTAATACACAAGACCAGTTGGAGATTGACCACTGATTTTTTTATTTCCGTTTAAAGTAGAAACAATATTCTTTCTACTTGGCAATTTTAAATTGTTCAATTGACTTTCTGCATTGTTGCTAACAAATAATTCAGATAAAACTTTTTTGTCAAGCATAGTAAGTACTGAAGATTTACTCGCAGCAGCAGCGCTAGAAGTACCTTTTTGAAGGGTTATGGCAGAAGAAGCAGTAGATTCATCGATTTCCTTGTTAGTATTTTCTGTACTAGAGGAATTCGATTGATTTGTCACCAAATCTTTTGAATTGCCGCTGCTAACCAAATCATCCGCATTCTTACCTAAAATTTTCTTCGCATCTGTATCCAGACTGATTTTAGAATCTTGGTTCGTTGAAACCATTGGTACAGAACTATTATTGGAATTGGTATAAGAATTTCCAGCAGAAACATTACCCGATTCTTTGGTCTTCAAATTATTTGCGCTTGTAGCTTTGTCTGAAGCTACAGTTATTGCATCGGTTTTGGACATATTTGATTTGGCTACCCTAATAGTTTCTTTTTCTGTGTTGGTTATGCCAGCAACTCCTTTTTCTTCAACAATACTATTTGAGGCGATATGAGACTTTGTGTTGTTTCCATTAACTTTTGATGATAGTATTGCCGATTTTCTATTAGTTACAATTACATCAGTACCAACAGTTATTTTAGCATCACTTTCTTCAATTTTAGATGATGATTTGGTATCAGGCAAGCTGTTTTGACCTTGTTGAGATAAATCCTTTGCTGAAAAATTCTTGTCAATATCTGATTTAATATCACTTGAACCAGAAACATTTTCTTTAATACCGACTAAATCATCTACTTTTTTAGACGAATAACTTAAAGCTTCATTCTTATTACTATTATATTTATCTATGGAAATAGACTTTTGTTTATCGACATCAATTTGTTTTTCCACAGTATTTTGTACGGTGGCCACACTTTTTTTCTGCCATTTCCCAATTGTGGGTTGATAATTCAAATAAGTAAAAATTGCCAACAAGAATACGGCTGCTTCAACTAATTTAACCGCTAAGATTTTAAATCTACGTGACTTCTCAAGTTGGATGACCTTTTCCATTCCATCCCAAGATCTACCGATGGTCTTGTCGAGTTTAGACTCTATATTTGACTTAACTGCATTATCAAAAGCCTGTGAATTGTTCTTGATGGTACTATTAAGTCTTGCATAAAAGGCATCAAAATTCTTTTCTTCGATAGTTGGTACGAAATCGCCTACCTTCTGGTCAATCAAATAATCAAATGCTTGAATTTTAATTTCAGAGCTATCCTGCAGTTTGTTCTCAAAACTATCAAAGTCACCCTTAGAATTAATGGACAAACCACTTAAAGCATCTACAACTAAATGATCAAATTTTTGAACTTTTTGGTCATCCAAAGAACTGGATACGCGTTCAAAATCTATCCCTGAAACGATTTCTGGGGTAAAGAAATTTAGGCGTTGCCTGCAGATCTGATCAAACTCACTATATTTCCACTTGTCTTCAAATGAATCATAATCTAAACCATCTGTATAAATATTTGTATTGGCTACTGCTTCGTTGACTCTACCATCAAATTCATTGATATTTTCCGCTTTAGAAAGATCTAATTTAAAATTATCAAAATTCATTCCTGTCAAATCGACTGAATTGAAGTTTGAAACCGATGCAACTATCGCTTGATCGAAATTAGAACTGGAATCAAAATTCTGCAAGTGATTTTCAACTTTGCTGAAATCTAATCCTATGTTTCCGCCATCGAAATTGCTTATATTATTGCTGATAACTGTATCGAAAGACTTTTCTCCAAAAGCATTGTTCAACTTATCTGAGAAAAAATCAAAATTCATTCCAGCGGTATTATCAATTTGATTTTGACCCATTTCTGTATCCGAAAAGCCAATGAAGGCCTCAGATCCAGCATCCGCCATTGGCTGCTCACTCGTTCTTTCGAACGATTTCAGCTTTTGTTGGATTATATGATCAAAATTCAAGTTCATTGATACGTAAATATACTATTTAGAAGTTAAAAGTAGTTCTTGAAGTTTTAATCTCGCTTTAACTAGATTAGCGCGAGAAGTACTTTCTGTGATATCCAATTCTTCAGCAATTTCTTTATGTGAAAAACCATCAATTACAAAAAGATTGAAAACGGCTCTGTACATAGGACTTAGCTGTTGGATACAAGCCATAATTTCTTTTTCAGTACAGTTGCTGACTGCATCGGGGTTGATATCGGATAAGTGATACGCCTCCTCGATGTCTTCTGTTCTTTTTTTAATGTTTCTTCTATAGAAATCAATGGAAGTATTTACCATGATTCTACGGATCCATGCCTGTAAAGAAGTGCCAGATTGGTATTTTTCTAAATTTAAAAATACTTTGATAAAGCCTTCATGGACGATATCAATGGCTTGTTCTTGATCCGATGCGTATCTCATGCATACTCCGAGCATGGATGCATAGTGATCTTCGTAGATTTTTTTCTGAGCCCATCTCTGATTATTCAGACATGCGACGATAAGGTCCTGCTCATTTGTTTCTACCTGTAATGCTAAACTCATCGTTGAATTTTTAATTTTCTTACCAAAAGATAATGATTACCAAAATAAATGCTATTACTTACTTTACATTATTTCTATAACGAAGCCGCGATCGTTTTCGCTGCTTAATTTTTTTGTGTATTCTCAATTATTCACCATATTCTCAGGCCTTACCCACAAATCAAAATTTTCTTCTGAAACGAGCCCTAATTCTGCCGCAGACTGCTTTAAAGTTTTGTTTTCCTTGTGAGCTTTTTTTGCAATTTTAGCAGCGTTTTCATAGCCAATATGGGTGTTTAATGCAGTTACTAGCATTAAAGAATTATCGAGATTTGTTTTTATTGCTTCGCGGTTCGGTTCGATGCCCTCGGCACAATTGACGGCAAATGATACACATGCATCCCCTATCAATCTAGCAGAATGTAGGACGTTTGATGCAATCAATGGTTTGAAGACATTTAATTCGAAATGTCCAGTCGCTCCACCCACGCTTACAGCTACATCGTTGCCAATTACTTGAGCACAAACCATAGTTAATGCTTCTGGTTGCGTCGGGTTGACTTTGCCTGGCATGATGGAAGAACCTGGTTCGTTGTCTGGTATAATAATTTCTCCAATACCACATCGTGGGCCAGAGGAAAGCATTCTGACATCATTGCCTATTTTCATCAAGGAAACAGCGGTTCTTTTCAAGGCTCCAGAAAGTTCAACCATCGCATCGTGAGCTGCCAAAGCTTCAAATTTGTTTGGGGCTGTGATAAATGGTAGGTGGGTTAAATCTGCAATTTTGGCAGCAACTAACTCGCTATACCCCTTGGGTGCGTTGAGGCCTGTGCCAACTGCTGTTCCTCCTAATGCCAACTCCCTGACCATTTGGAGGGCATTTTTTATAGCTCTAATCGAATTGTCTAATTGTTGAACATATCCTGAAAATTCTTGCCCTAGGGTCAATGGAGTTGCATCCATAAAGTGAGTTCTACCAATTTTGACGATTGGCATAAATTCTTCAGCTTTTTTGTGTAAGACATTGCGCAGACGGTTTAGTCCAGCGATTGTCACTTCTTCCACTTGTTTGTACGCAGCGATGTGCATCGCAGTTGGGAATGTATCGTTGGAAGACTGAGATTTGTTGACATCGTCATTCGGATGAATGGATTTAGAGGTATCTCCAAGACTACCCCCCATCAAAACGTGTGCTCTATTGGCAATTACTTCATTTACATTCATATTGCTTTGGGTCCCACTGCCTGTTTGCCATATAACTAATGGAAACTGATCGTCAAGCTCAGAATTTAATATTTCATCACACACCTTTGAGATGATATCCATTTTGTCGGTGCTCAAAATCCCTAGTTCGTGATTTGTTTGGGCAGCGGCTTTTTTAAGGATTGCAAAGGCATGAATGATTTCAATTGGCATCTTATCTCCAATACCGCCTATCTTAAAATTTTGTAAAGAGCGCTGAGTTTGTGCACCCCAATATTTTTCGGAAGGTACTTTCACCTCTCCCATGGTGTCTTTTTCTATCCTAAATTGCATGTGAAATTATATTTTATACAAAGTTACAACATTTGATAAAAAATGCAACACATTAAACATATTTTTAATATTTAATATGTTGTTATGCCCATACTTTACATCCTTCGGTACAGTTTTTACAGATATCTATTTCACTTCTGCTTTTTAATATTTTTGACCTAAAATCGAAATAATTTTGGTTGTGCCAAATTTCTTTAAATGTGTTCTTTTTAAGGTCACCTAGTTTGTGTGTTGCATCTTTATCGAAACAACAAGGCACGACTACGCCATCCCAAGTAATTACACAAGCATGCCAAAGTTTCCAACAATGATTTACAAGAGAATGCTTTAAAATATAGCTACCATCTAATTGCTTTTTATACCTGGAGTATTTTTCTATAGAGGGTATTAATTCATTTCCATTTTCATAAGAATATACTTGCGCTGTTTTTAATTTGACTTCGTCTATACCTATTTCTTCAGCGATTTTAAAAATTTCGTCGATTTGATGTTCATTGGGTTTTACAACTAAAAATTGAAACACAATATGAGGTGTAGTGCTTTTCAAGGCTTTTTTCCATTTCACTACATTTTTCGCACCTTGGAGCACGACAGAAAGGTTGCCTTCTTTCCGATAGGATTCATAAGTTTCTTGAGTAGTACCATCGACTGAAATAATCAATCGATCCAAACCTGATTCTATTGTCTTTTTGGCATTTTCATCATTTAGAAAATGGCCATTGGTTGAGGTTATAGTATAAATCGATTTTGATGAAGCATAAGCTACCATATCCAAAAACTTAGGATTTATATATGGTTCTCCTTGGAAATAAAAAATCAAATAATTGAGTGTTTTATAAACTTCATCGATGGTTTTTCTAAAGAAATCTTCTTTTAAATTGCCAGTGGGTCGCGAAAAAGCGCGAAGGCCGCTGGGGCATTCAGGGCATCTTAGGTTGCAAGCAGTAGTTGGTTCGATAGAGATTGTAAAAGGCATTCCCCATTGAATTGGTTTTTTCAGCCATTTTGTCAAATAATAGGAAGAAATAATTTTTGATATATTTATCAGCTTTACCAAGGTTAATTTTGATAAAAACCGAAATATGTCATGATAATTGCGTGATCCCAAAGATATTTTTTAAATAGAAAATGGTTATAATCCAAAAAGGTTGAAAATAAACTAGGCTTAATTAGAGCTGATTGTGTTTATAAAGACCGAACGTACCTAAAAAGCTCGGGTCAGTTATTGCCAAGTAAATGAATTTAATGTTTTTAAAACGTCTGCTTTGACGTATTCTTGGATGGGCAATAAAGAATCAATATTAATGTGGGCGTTAAAATAAAGCGATCCTTTCAAAAAGTGTTTTGTACTATCAGACAGATAAAATTGGAAGGGAGATGCAACGGCCCCTTCTATACTGAATATATAACCGCTAATATTATTTTTTGGATTATGGAACGGGATGGGCTCGATATAATCCGCTCTAATTTGATGGTGATTGCTCATCCTAAAGGCGTCTTCGTGTAATTTTTCAAAATCTTTTAAACCATTGATAGCGTAGTAACTGCAATGTAAAGTAGCTTGAAAAATAGGATACTGGATATTAAACCAACAAGGATGTGGCGGCTTTTCGTCAAAATAATATTTTTCTTTTTCTATATGGGCGTATTGCGGCATATAAAATGAAAAGGGACAATCTTGCGGATTTGACAACACAAAATCCTTGTTGGTTGGATAGATAATTCTAGGGTAAATTCTAGGCTTTGGTGTATAGTCGCTTGAGCATGAAGTAATCAAGCCCAGGCAGCAATAAAACAAAAGGTAATTTACTTTTTTTAGCATCTTTTAAAAAGGAAGATCTTCATCAGAACTTGCTGGCATTGGTATATCGAACGGATCAATTGACTCCTCAGCAGCAATACTTGTAGGAAAATTGGTACTCGTGCTTTGACTAGGATCTTTTTTGTCTAATTGCTTGATAGAAGCTGCTACAACTTCGGTAATGTAGCGATCTACCCCGTTGGCGTCGGTATATTTTCTGTGCGACAGTTTACCTTCTACGAGGATGGTCGAACCTTTTTTAAGGTTTTTTTCTACGCGGGTGGCTAAGTCTCTCCAACATACGACATCATGCCACTCGGTTATTTGTTTCCATTCTCCAGCTTTGTCTTTATAGCTTTCATTGGTAGCAATGGGAAATTTAGCCACTTGGGTGCCGTTGTCTAATTTTCTGAATTCAGGGTCTTTGCCTAGGTTTCCTAATAAAAATACTTTGTTCATACGTGATATAAATGGTTGGTGATAAAATCTACTAATGGTTTTGGAAAAGCGTAATTTTTGTAATCTTTTGGGTTAATGACGAAAAAACCATTCGTTTTCCACAATTTATCCATTGCAAAATTACTAAATATTTTTAAAATGTAAATATGAAAAGTAATATGTGTCAAATGGTGTTTTAAATAATGGGGATTGCCATCCAACTCAATAAGCAAATCTTTTTCATACAACTTTACTTGCAAATATTTATTACTGATATCAATGGGATCAGATGAAATAAAATTTGGGAATTCAAATAAATTATTCCAGATCGTATTTTTGTTTCTGTGCCTAATCCAGATTTTATTTTCGGTATAAAAAAAGTATAGATATTGAACTTTTTTAGGATTTTTTATTGTTTTGAGCGGGTATTTATTTACAGAGCCATTTAAAAATGCCTGACAATGGCTGATTAATGGGCAACTATCGCAATTTGGAGCAGTGGGGGTACATCTTGCTGATGCGAAATCCATGATGGCTTGATTAAGATCTGCAGAATCTACACCCTCTAATAATAATTCTCCAAGTTTGTGGTATAATTTTTTACCTGTGGTGGAATTTGATTGTTCATCAACCTCAAAAAGCCTACCAACTACCCTAAAAAAGTTTCCATCCATCGCAGGATATTTTAATCCAAAAGCCATAGATGCTATGGCGGCAGCCGTATAAGGCCCGATACCAGGCAGTTTTAATAAATCTGGATAGCTATGCGGGAATAGGCCGTTATATTGGCTAGCGATTATTTTGGCTGTCTTGTGTAAATTATTTGCGCGGCTATAATATCCTAGTCCTTGCCACAAATTATATACCTCGGCGAGGTCGGCAGAGGCTAAGGCCTTGATGGTAGGAAATTTGTGGATAAATGCCCAATAATAGGGGAGTCCTTGTTGTACTCTTGTTTGCTGGAGAATTATTTCCGATAGCCATATTTTATATGGGTCACGATCGTCTCTCCACGGCAATTCTCTTTTGTGTAATCGATACCAGCCCAATAAAATATTGGAAATTTCATGAATCTTAGTCACAGAAATTAAAAAAGTTATTCTAATCTTCAGGTAATTCTACCTTGTTCCTCAACAATTCTTCTTCGCTTTCTTCTCTAATCACAAGGCGTTCCATAGTATCCTCGCGCAATTCGAAATATTCGCTTCTTCTGGTGAAAATATCTATGGCTGCATATAATGCTTTTCTGAATGAGGTTGGGTCAGCCAAGTTTTTTCCTGCGATATCGAAAGCGGTGCCGTGATCAGGGGAGGTCCTGATGTATGGGAGTCCAGCGGTGTAGTTGACCCCTTCGCTAAAATTGGCCAATTTGAAAGGAATCAATCCTTGATCGTGGTATATGGCAAGAATGGCATCAAATTTTTTGAACTCACCGGAACCAAAAAACCCATCTGCTGGATAAGGGCCTACAATGGTTATCCCTTCTGCTCTGGCTTTTTCAATGGCTGGCAATATTATGGTTTTTTCTTCGGTTCCCATCAATCCATCATCTCCTGCATGTGGATTAAGTCCGAGGACAGCAATTATGGGTTTGTCAATTTCAAAATCGGTAATGAGAGAATCTCTTAAGATCTTTATTTTTTTAGAAATAAGTTCTGTAGTAAGCTTGGATTTAATATTGCTGACAGGGATATGAGTCGTGACCAAACCGACCTTCATGTTGTCGCTGATGAGCATCATGAGACTTTCGGTATCGCCGAATACTTTGCTAAAGAATTCAGTGTGTCCAATATAATCGAATCCACCCAATTTCATGCTTTGTTTATGAATAGGAGCAGTTACCACGGCGTCTATGATACCCTTTTCCATATCTTTGACAACACATTCTAAAGCTATCTTGGCGTATTTACCTCCCGATTCATTGATTTCACCCAAATTGATATTGACATTGTCTTGCCAACAATTTACAATATTTAGCTTTCCTTCAGCAGGAGTATCACCTGGTCTTAGCGTTTGAAATGGGAGATCAGGAATTCCGAATATATTTTTATGATAAGAGACTACCTTTGTTGATCCATAGATGATTGGTGTGCAGTGTTTGTAGATGAGAGGATTGGAAATGGTTTTTAATATAACCTCCAAACCGATTCCATTGATGTCACCAATAGTTATGCCTATATTTGGCTTTGCCATGATAAAATTAATTTTAAAGCGTAAAGATAATTAAATAAAATGGGACAACAGTACTACAAGGACGACTTGAGAGCAAAAAAGAGTTTTGGGCAGCATTTCCTAATAAATAACCAAGTACTGCAAGATATCTTGGGTGTAATAACCACAGCTACCGATAATATTGAAACGCCATCAATCCTTGAAGTTGGTCCTGGCAAAGGCGCATTAACCCATCTTTTGAACACTAAATTTAATAAATTAATCGCAGTAGAAGCCGATAGAGATATGGTAGAGTATTTGGTTCAAAAGCAAATATTGCCTCAAGAAAAAATAATATTTCAAGATATATTAAAAGTAGATTTCGAAGATTTGTTTCAAGGTAAGCCATTTTGGATAGTGGGCAATTTTCCATACAATATAAGCTCTCAAATAGTTTTTAAGATAATTGAAAATCATGAAAAAGTCCAAGGCATGGTTGGTATGTTCCAAAAAGAAATGGCTGAAAGAATCTGCGCGCCACATGGCTCGAAAACATACGGAATAATAAGTGTTTTAACGCAAAGTCTCTATGAAGTAGAGTTGAATTTTCATATAGGTCCACAGAACTTTTCTCCACCTCCAAAAGTAGAAAGCTCGATCATAACGCTGAAGTTAAAATCAGATTTGAACATTGACTATCCGTGGGATGTTTTAAAGAAAGTAGTAAAAATTTCATTCGGACAGAGGAGAAAAATGCTTCGGAATACATTGGCGGGTCTTATCGACCGAAAAGAACAACTAGAGGATCCAATTTTTAATAAAAGACCAGAGCAATTGTCTGTTGAGGATTTTATAACCTTAGTAAAAAAGTATTTCACAAATCACAGTTAAATGAGTTTAGAAGTAAAAATTAACGAAGCCATCATCGCTGGTATGAAGGCTCAAGACAAAGCAACCTTAAGGGCACTGAGGGGTATCAAAAGTGCTATCATGTTGGTGAAAACCGATGGAAGTGGTAATATAATCGATGAAGCCAAAGAAATCCAAATCTTGCAAAAATTATTAAAACAGAGAAAAGATTCCCTCGAGATATATGTCAAACAGAATCGGGAGGACTTAGCCGTGATCGAAAGAGAAGAAATAGCGGTCATAGAAAAATACTTGCCTCAAGCGCTAAGCAACGATGAGATCGAGGAAAATATCAAGCAAATAATCAAGGAAACAGGAGCTGAATCCATGAAGGATATGGGCAAGGTAATGGGTCTAGCCAGCAAAAGTATGGCAGGACAAGCCGATGGTAAGTTGATATCGGAAATAGTGAAAAAGCTTTTGGCATAATTTTTGTTTAAATAATTGCGATATCGGGAATTATTTTTTGTAATTAATTGTTATCAACGTCATATCCAGAATTCTAGATGATTGTTTTATTATACGAAACAGGAAATTTTGATGTTAGAAATTGGTAGTTCTCCAAAATGTATAGCTGAGTTAGAGGAATTCGTTGAGACCATATCTAAGAGATATCATATCAGCGAAGACAAGTATCCTGATATCCTTATCAGTCTAACAGAAGCAGTCAATAATGCAATGATTCATGGCAATAGGCTTTCAGCCAATAAAAAGATACAGATTTCATATTCTTTTTGCAATGCCAGCATTAGTTTTAAAGTATCCCATCAAGGTAGAGGATTTGACCCAGGAATGGTAGCAGATCCAACTTCCGTTGAAAATATCCATAAGTGTGGAGGTAGGGGGATTTATCTCATGAAAAACTTGTGTAATAGGGTGGAATATTCTAATCAAGGTAAGACAGTAGAATTAGAATTTAGTATCCATTAATTTTCACCGTGATAAATTTTTATTTTGAAGGCGTCAGTTCTTTTTTAAAGGAAAGAAAGCGACATAAAGCTTGGCTTAATGAGTTAGCATTGTCATGTAATAAGCAAATTCAAAACATCAATTATATTTTTTGTAATGATGAATACCTACTTTCTATCAATCAGGAATACTTGAAGCACGATGATTATACGGATATCATCACGTTTGGTTATGAGAGCAAT
Source organism: Saprospiraceae bacterium (assembly GCA_016720635.1). GTDB lineage: Bacteria > Bacteroidota > Bacteroidia > Chitinophagales > Saprospiraceae > JADKKF01. The sequence continues at coordinate 169,480 of JADKKF010000002.1, read as the reverse complement.
CCGATAGTTGCTGATATATACATAAGCAAAGAAAGAACCGATGAGAATGCAAAAAAGTACGAAGTCGGCTCGGATGCCGAGTTAAAGCGGGTCATGGCCCACGGATTATTACATCTCATTGGCTATAAAGACAAATCTAGTGAGGAAAAGGAGGAGATGCGCAAAATGGAAAATCAAGCACTAAACCTTTGGGAAAAAATTACATTAAGAACTGAATCTTAAAATATTTCTTCAACAACTTTGGGGAGCAGGGCTGAGGATCAACCAAAGCCAATTGGACATAACCGATATCGCGGTCTTTGAGATTTTGGATATATTTGGGCTTAACGGTTATAGATTTTTCATCTTTTCTAATAACTATAAGGTTTTTGGAAACCTGCCAAGATGAAACCTTGCTACCAAGACCTTCTAGGCTATAAGTATATTCACTATCTTCAATGATTTTTTCAGGGCCGACTAATTGTCTTTTAGCGCACAAATCGAAAAGATCGCTTTGAGGAGTTTTTTGATAAACACGGATATAATCTATATCAAAATAATATTTTGTGGGAGCATTTCTTTTTTTAGAATCAAAAGGTTTTGACCAATCCCAAAGGGCTAGATTGGCAATAATTTTCATTTTCTGGTCGGGAAAAAGGCTATCCACCTCATATTCAGCTGCAGTAAGTAAACATTGATCTCGGAGATCTTCAGGAAGTTTGTATTTGGATAATGTCCTAACCAATTTATCATCAAAAAACCATTTAATGAAATGTGGGCTCCATTCTACCGTAAAAACGTGGAATTTTTTAGAAAGATCTCGAACTTTATGCCATTGCATGGAGTTGCAGGAAGGATTACCATAGCAGAAATGCGTATTGGATGTAAAAACCTTTGAATCACCCCCATCGGCTTCAAAAATGTCAATTTCATCGCCTCCCCAAAGCCAAAAAGCAGGCCAAAGTCCAGCACCTTTGGGTAAGCGGCATTTTATTTCATATTTGCCATATTCGAAGCCACTATTTATGGATTCAATAAAGCCAGAAGTGTGATTTCTAGAAGCAGTAAACCAGGTTGCCAATTTTTTTTCTGTGTAAATTTTTAAAATTCCATCTTGAAAAATAAAATTGGTGTCTGTATAAATTTGACCTTCATTGCCATGAGTTCGTCCAAACTCCCAATTGTCCGACTGATCCTCCCATTTGGCTCCGTATGACCTCCAGATAGATCTATCCAAGGTAGGACCATTAAATTCATCTGCAAAAACCAATTTCCAAGATCCCGTATCGCATCTATTACCCGAAAAAAATTCTTTTTTCTGAGCCAAAATAAAATTTGAGGAAAAAGTCAGCCCAAAAGCAAGAAAACAAAGGAAAAAATGTGTGTTGATGCGTGACATAAATTTCAGATTAGCTAAAATTGTTCTGGATCAAATAGTGTGCCTTGTGTTCCCTCGTTCAAATTGAATTCGATGGTATCACCCACTTTTACTTTTTCTGGATTCGGTGGCAAAATTTCTTTTATATTGGTTAGTAATTGATCGCTGAGTTTGTTTCCCAAGGCTTTCCAACCCTTGGTATCTACAAATTCGTTAAGCGTAATCTCTCCTTCCATTTTATTGGACTTTAATTTATAAGTATATGCTATACGCGCATTGTCATGGGTGGAAGCGAACAATAATTTTGATTGGGGATGTTCTGAGATGAATAAGTATTTTGTACCCAAAGAAACGGCATCGATGACAAAGCGTTTTACCATAGTCCATTGCCTTTCACCATCAAAATACACGATGTTAAGTGGAGCCATGGGATCCCATTTTTGCAGCAAATAGATGTCGCCCATTGTGTATCTATTGGTCATTTCGAAATCAGTCAATTCATAGTGACCAGAATTGAATATCACCAGTATCTTGTCTCCCGTATCAAATTCACCAAGGAATCTACCCCGCATCTCCTTATTTAATCTACCTGTTATATCATCAAACCAAATTTTTTGAGCTCCGATCGTAGATTTACCAATTTCTTTTTGGGTAATTTTCTTGACAGGATGTTTTGTGATGATATTGCCCTGAGAAGATCTTCCTTTGATGGCCAAAGTAGCAAAATCAAAGTCAAATATTTTAATTTTGGCTTTGCAAGAGGGAGAAAGTTGAAATTGCACCCGCTCTGCCTCTCCATTGGGATTTGCAGAAAAGTATAATATTTTTGAATTGGGGTGCCCCATGGTCAGGTCATATTCTTTATCCCGGGTTATGCCTAGTACGTTGAATCGCTTTCCATAGATAAAACCGGATTTTCCATCCACATAAAGTACATGATAGGTGGTTCGGTCGTCGTTTTTTAACCAAACGGCGATGTGAATTATATCTTTACCTACAAAAACTTTTTCACCGATTTTGGAGACAATAAATTTTCCATCTCTTCTAAAAGCAATGATATCATCTATATCCGAACAGTCGCTTATGAACTCTTCTTTTTTGATACCATATCCCATAAAGCCCTCCACTTTATTGACATAGAGCTTAGAATTATTTGCAACTACCTGTTTTGCCTCGATTTGGTCAAATACGGTGATGGTGGTTTTTCGTTCCCTACCTTTTCCATATTTATCTATGAGTTTTTTAAAATAGGCGATGGAATAATCATTTAGATGTTCTAAATCAAATCGCACCTGTTCCATCTCTTTGTTGAGATCGACGATTAATTCATCGGCCTTGAAGGAGTTGAATTTGGAGATTCTTTTGATTTTTATTTCTGTAAGTCGCAAAATGTCCTCCTCTGTAAGTTCTCTAACGAGTTGAATTCTAGTATCACCTGCTTCAGCTTTCATAGACGGTGTCAGGATGTATTTTCGCATTTCGACGTCAATCGTATTTATAACATCATCCCAAGTTTCACATTCTTCTATTTTGTGGTAAACTCTATTTTCTATGAATATTTTTTCCAAACTTGCAAAATGCCATCTCTCGAGTAAATCATCTAGTTTTATCTGCAACTCCTGGCCCAACAAGTCTTTTATTCTAAAAGTAGTTATTTTCAATATTTCATCGACATCGAGGAAATAAGGCTTGGAATCGATGATAACGCATGCGTTAGGAGAAATTGATATTTCACACTCTGTGAAAGCATATAATGCATCAATAGTTTGGTCAGGGGAGATGCCTGGATTTAGTTCTATGGCTATTTCAACATCTTTGGCGGTGTTGTCAACTACTTTTTTAATTTTTATTTGCCCTTTGTCGTTGGCTTTGAGAATACTATCGATGATAGAACCCGTGGTACAGCCATAAGGAATCTGGGTAATGATTAAGTTCTTTTTATCCACTGCTTGGATTTGGGCGCGAACTCGTATTTTCCCACCCCTTTTACCTCGATTGTACAGTGAAGCATCTAGCAATCCACCCGTTAAAAAATCGGGTAGAAGCATGGTTTCTTTTCCCTTCAATATCGCAATACAGCCTTCTAGTATTTCAATGAAATTGTGCGGCATGAGCTTCGTGCTCAAACCTACAGCGATGCCTTCCACGCCTTCTGAGAGCAAAAGTGGAAATTTCATGGGTAGGACGATGGGTTCTTTTTTACGGCCATCATAAGAAAGTTGCCATTGAGTGATGTCTGGATTGAATCCGACCTCTAGGGCGAACTTGGTCAATCTGGCTTCGATATATCTCGGCGCAGCAGCTGAATCTCCTGTTCTAATGTCACCCCAGTTTCCTTGGGTCTCTATGAGTAAGTTTTTTTGGCCGATGTTAACCAAGGCATCTCCAATGGAGGCATCCCCATGTGGGTGAAACTGCATGGTTTGACCGATGACATTGGCAACTTTATGAAACCGCCCATCATCCATCTCTTTCAATGCATGTAGAATACGCCTTTGGACGGGTTTTAATCCATCTTCAATCGCTGGTACGGCACGTTCTAAAATAACATATGAGGCATAGTCCAAGAAATAATCTTGGTACATGGTGGTTACGGAAAGCGAGTCGCCTTTTCTATCGGTTGGGTCAAACTTTTGGTTATCAGACATTTAAGTATTGATATAAAAAAGCAAATATAAGCCAAAAGTGTAATATGTTGGCGGGATTTTTTCATTTAAAGCAATCTTTGAGATCGGTTTTTACTGAAAATTTTGATAAGATGTTACTTAAATTATGAGAATTAATCGGATTTCGATTTTGTCGATTGGATATTGAAGGCAATCATTTCAGTGATTAATTCAAAAGGAATTTGGTCAGATAGCGGTATTTGTACAGAGCCTTTGCCTTGTTTATATTTTTCTAATTTTTGTGAAAAATGCTCATGAGCGGTAGGAGTAGCATATAATCCAATATGATTTTTAAAACCGGCAAAATAAATTATGGGTTTTTTATGCAGTTTGTAGGCTGGAATTCCATATGAGATGGACTCGATCAAATCAGGGTAGTTGGAAATAATGACCGATCTAATCTCTGTTAATTTCTTTTTCAAATCTCCATTAAAGGAATTAATGTAACCATCAACGGTATCATACTTTTCCATTGTGAATTAGTTATTTTGTTTTAAAATTTTACATCAACCATAAAGTTCTATTTGGATTTGATCTGGGCTGTAACCAAGCTGTTTTAAGTTTTCAACCGCTTCATCTACCATATTTTGCCATCCACAAATGTAAAAAATATTATTGGGTGAGGCATCATTGTACAGGTCGAGATAAATTTGATGGACGTAACCGTGATAAACATCCATACGTTGAGGGTCTTTTGAGAGACAGATATCATATCTAAAATGACTATTGGAATTGTCCCACATTTTTAATTCTTCTTCATATAAAATTCCGTTTGCAAATCGGGTCCCAAAAATCAAATGGTGTTGAATATTTTCTGACTTGCAATTTGCAAGTAAGGCAATTAAAATGGATCTGCACGGCACTATTCCCGTTCCAGTACAAATAAAAATATGATTTTTGTCTTTATTTTTTTCATGAAAAACGAACTGTCCATCGGGACCTTTAAATTTTAACTTTGTTCCAACTTTCATTTCTTGAAAAAGAAAATTTGTCGCTAGACCACCATCTACATGGCTTATACACAACTCGATGACATTGGTTTCAAAACTCGAATTGGCAATAGAAAAGGATTTCCATCGCTGCGACCTCTTTTCGGAGACGGGTAAGTCAAAAGTAATGAACTGACCAGCAATGAAACTAAAGTTAGTATCTACTTTGAAAAAAAATAATTGAGTATTTGGGCTGATTTTTTCGGCTTTCAAAAAAGTACATTCACTCCAGGATGTTGGCATATTATCTATAAATTAATTGGTCGAAAGAAAATTGTGTTGTATAATCCTTTTGCCCAAAATATGATTTGGTATATTCAGGCCCTAATGGGCTAATGGCAAAAATAAAATCACCGCCCCACGCTCCCAAAGATTTTACTACCCCTTGAAAATCTGGAAACAATGAATCTTGTATCGGTATAAAGCCTGTAAATTGGCTGATAAGGCGTTCGTGCAGTTTAAAGTTAGGAATTAAGTCAGTGCTGGATTTTGCGTTGAGTATCGCTTCAGTAAGGGCATTCATTTCCTCCAATTGAACGGATGATGGAACGTTGTCTTTGATACTGAACAAAGAACTTCGGCTATTTTTTTTTTGATTTAGATAAACACAAACCATGTTCTCTGTGTCACTAATCTCCCATTTTGTATGAACGAAATATGGTTCTTTTTGTACCAGTTGGTAAAGGATGGGTCCAGTTGCAGAAGCACATGCTATGTCGTATCCAGAGCCTCCAAATATTTTAAACTGTAGAAGAAATGGGTCTATTTTTGCCCAAGCGGCCATGATGGAAACCAGCGTACTACTCGTGCCAAGACCCCAAGCTCTATTAAAATCTAAGGTAAAAATCATCTCCCAACCGTGTGCAAATATAGCTTGATTTTCCTTCGAAATTTCCAGGAGTAAAGAGCAAAAAGTATCTGAAATAGCAGGATCGGAGGTACTTAAAGTTTTAAAATTGGGAATATCATAGGAAGCAGAAAACCAAATATTATTATTTTCATCAAAGGATTTACAAGAAATAATTGGATTATTAGAAGGGAAAAAATTGGCTTTTTGGGAGAATTTCAATGGACAGGCCAAAGCTTTTGCACCATGAAGGACAAGATATTCGCCTGTAATTAGAAATTTTGTATGGGCAGAAAAAGAAAAGCCGATATCTTCTATGCTATGCTTCATGAGGGCTTTGTAAAAATTCTCTTAAGGAGGCAAAAGAAACAACCTTGTCTTTGAAATATTCAGTAGCGGCTAAAACTTGTTCATCCGTAGCCTTCAATTGGGTTAGCATATTTTGTAAATGCATTTTCATGTGGCCTTTTTGTATCCCAGTTGTAACCAAAGATTTAATAGCAGCAAAATTTTGTGCAAGACCAGCAGAAGATATAATGGACATCAGCTCTTTAGCTGAAGGATAACCTAGTAATTCCAAAGAAAACTTAGCTATAGGATGTAAAGCAGTCAAGCCACCGACGGTCCCTACGGCTAAAGGTAAAACTAGCCAAAACTTAAATATACCATTTTCGATAGTGCAATGACTAAGACTAGTATATGAACCAGACAACGATGCGTAAGTGTGTCCTGCGGCTTCTATGGCTCTAAAATCATTAGCAGTAGCTATGACCACGGCATCTATTCCATTAAAAATTCCTTTATTATGAGTTGTTGCTCTGTATGGATCTATATGAGCTATTCTAATTGCTTTAGCAAATTTTTCTGCAAATACTTCTGGGGGCAAGTCATCGATGATTCCCAAGTCTTCTACAGGACAAGAAACTTCTGCTTTAACAAGGCAATCGGGCGTGAAATTAGATAAAATGCTCATCAAAATGGTTACATCTTTTTCCACATCCGTAAAGTCATCTGCTTCCATACACCATTCACAAAAAGACTTTGAAAAACTTTCAAGGCAGGAATTGATGAAATTGGCTCCCATGCTATCGCAAGTTTCAAAAGAAACGGTGAATTTATAATAATCTGGCTCCTTATCTGTCCTGTCTTTGAGTATAATATCCACTACTCCACCGCCTCTTTTGACCATATTTGAGACGATATCAAGACTATCTTTGAGCATACGCGCTTTGATAGAAGGCATCGCGGCAATTAATTTGTTTTTGTCACCCCGCCATAAAAAATGAATTTGACCAATCTTGGTGGTACCTAGGATGGTCGTTTTGAATCCACCACGAGAAGCCCAAAATTTGGCCGCACTACTAGCCGCAGCTACTACGGAACTTTCTTCGATGACCATTGGGACGACGTATTCTTTTCCATCGATGATAAAGTTGGGAGCTACTCCATAGGGCAAAATAAAATTAGAAATGGTATTTTCAGAAAAGCCATCTATTACTTTTTGTTGGTCCTCATTGCCATGCCAGTAACTTTGCAGCTCCTTCATCGTATATTCAGGATCCTTAAAAAAATTCTCAACAATCCATTTGAGTTTTCCTCTTTTGGATAATTTCGAAAATCCAGAAATTGTCTTATTATTCAAACTTTGACTTTTTTACTGTTAAATAAGCGTATGCCATAGCCAAGTTCTGAAGTTGGGCATCGACATATTTTTCAAGTGTATCAAGATCAATTAAAGCTTGCTTTAGGAAATTTGCAGCTTGTCCATAGATCGCAGGTAGGTTTGAATTTCCAATAAGATAATAACCATCCAAAGAATCTTTCACGCCACCAGAAATTATCAATTTTTTTGTTGTAATATTATTTTTTGATGAGATAAAATTACAAAATTCTATCATTTCTTCGGCACTATGTCCTACCAGTTCTAAGGGATTGGGATTATAGTTATCAAGCCGTTTCAATTCAATTGACGAAAAATTAGTACCTCCAGCCGCACCAAAATCAACAGCTTCTAAAGGGAGCTGTAGCAGTCTCAACAAAGATTTCGGTCCGAACCCATGACCAACTTCTTTCACTATCAGCGGAAAATTAAAATGTTGGCAACAATCTTCAATAATCTGGATTGGGGACATGCGAAACTTGTCTCCTTCGGGTTGGAAATATTCTTGAAGCGGATTGACATGAATAATCAATCCATCGGCAGCAAGTCGATCAACAAGATCCTTGACGGTATTTAATTTTTTTTGGAGAATCAATTTTTCTAGTTGAGCGATTCCAAGATTGGCGAATAGAGGTTGATTTGGTAGAAACTTTCTTACGTTGAAGTCTTCAAAATGCTCGTTACTTTCTAAGAGACCTCGACATGAACCAAGACCCATACCTAAGCCGAAGGATCCGCAGGCCCTAGCAAGGTTTTCGTTTATTTTTTTTGCAAATTGGGTTCCCCCTGTCATGCTTGATATCCAAATAGGGGCATTCATTATTTTTTTTGCCAATTCGAATTTAGGAATTATGTCTTTAGAGGGGTGACCCTGGAAAAGGGGTTCATAATTGAACCTTGAATCAATATTTGATTTATTAGTTTGAGACTGAAAAGTCAAATTTATATGATCCGATTTTCTAGATGAGGCATTGGGATCATCCACCATATTGTGTTTTTTTAAAATAAAAGGTCTTTTTGTCAAATGTATCATTTTTTAACAAAATAATAATGGTTTTGATTTGATTTAGGTTATATTTGGAAAAATAAATAGCAAAAGACAGAAATGCAACCAATTGGAGAAACTCCATTTTTGAAGATATTGCTCCCGTTTGTATTTGGGATTCTCGTAGCTTATTGTGGTTATGAAAACTTGTATGACCCTAAAATAGAGGGATTTGTTGTCGTTCTGACGTTTATTCTTTGGCTGATTTACAGCATTATAGAAATTTACATTAATACAAAGGTGAAATACAAAAAAGTATTTCTTTTTTTGTTGCTGATTATTTCTGGATTTACTTTGACTTTGTATCAAATAGATTTGCACAAAGTAGATTATGTTCAAAGACACTTTTCGTCGGGTGATTGGCTGCTAATAAAAATAAACTCTGAGGTAAAGACAAAGAAATGGCTGAGTTTCGATGCAAAAGTACTTTCCATAAATAGAAATGGGGAGATGAAAGACGTCTTCGGTTCGATCAAAGTAGTGGTTGAACCTAAAGCTGAAATGCAGGAAATTCAATATGGGGATTTGTTATGGATCAACGGTAGTTTGAATGAAATCAGTAAGAATAAAAATCCAAATACCTTCAATCCACAAAAATATTATGGCACAAAAAATCAATATCATCAGATAATTTCAAATAGTGAATCGTGGGAAGTCGCCAAGAAAGGAGATGGATTTGATATTTATAAGTTGGCCTTTATCGTTAAAAATAAGATTGTGAAGCATATCAATGAAGGAATTCGAACACCGAATGAAAGAGCATTGGTTTCGGCATTGGTGGTGGGCCATCGAGTTGGTATGGAGGAGGAAGTAAAAAATGCTTACAGTCTTACTGGGGCAACCCATGTCTTGGCAGTCTCGGGCAGTCATTTGATGGTTTTGATATGGATCACCCAGGCTCTTTTCAAAAAATGGAACAATAATAGTCGTTATGCCAAACTCCTAGCATTAATAATTCAGCTCATTTTGGTGTGGTGTTTTGTGTTTATAACGGGTATTCCTTCATCAATTCTCAGAGCTGGTGTGATGGTGAGTTTATTACTTATAGGCACATTCTTGCGCAAGGAATCTAATGCACTTAATACTTTATTAGTATCAATCTTTTTGATTTTGTTAATGGATACTAAATATCTGTTTGATATTGGATTTCAGTTGTCTGTGAGTGCCGTAGCGGGTATGATTTTATTTTATAATCCGATATATCGGCTGTTGTTAATGTATTTTCCATGTTCTAAGGTTGTACAAAAAAGCATAGCAATATCTTTGAGTGCGCAGCTCATAACCTGTCCAATTTCAATGTATTATTTTCATAACTTACCACTTGTATTTTTGGTGACAGGTTTGATAATAGTTCCAATTTCAAATATTATTTTATGTGGTGGGCTACTTATGGTTGTTATAGACCCAATTTGGGCATCACTTTCGAATTTTTTAGGAAACATGTTATGGGTTGTTGCGTATTTTTCGAATAGCTTTGTCACTGTACTATCCAAGTTTTCATTGAGTAGTATCCAAGGAATTATTGTTTCTCCTATGGGATTACTTTGGCTTTTTGCAATTATTTATGGACTGTATCTTTATTTGGTTGAGAAAGAAAAAAGAGGAATTTTCATTACATTAAGTTTTTTATTTTTGCTAGCCATACAATTTCAAGTCGAAGGATATATTAAAAAAAATAGCAAACAATTTATGATATTTTTTCACAAAGAGCTACAAATTATGGCTGTGAATGCTTACGGCAGAAACACATTAATGTTGAAAGATAAGGATGATTTAGCAGATAATAATATTTTGCCCTCTCAATTAGGAATTATATGCAGTCAAAGCGAAATTAGAATTCATGAAATGAAGGATTCAATTCTTTTGTTAGAAAATGGAAAGCAAGAAATAAAGATAAATAATCTCGAAGTAGCTGATAATCGAGATAAATCCAATAACAATGGACCTGAAAATTCTTATTGGATCGTTGGAAGAAACACTGAAGAGCCTTATTTATATAAATCGATAAAATATCCAGACTTGATCATTGGTTTGGCCAACTCGAAAGGTAAAATAAGAAGCAAATGGGCTAAATATTGTTTTGTAAATCATATACCTTATTTTGATATTGAAAAACAAGGAGCCTTTATTTTAGAACTCTAATGCAAACAGCATGAAAAATTTTGAAGATTATTTTGAGGGAATATTTGATTTCACAAAAGGTCAGAGGCTTGGTTTAATAAGTTTATTTTTCCTAATAGTATTAGCTGCGAATATTCATAGATTTTTTGGGCAAAAAAATCCCAAAGAAATATACAAGTTGCTGCCTCAGCCTATTGGAGAATATGAGGATTTTGGAAAAACTAAAGAAAAATCTCTTTTTAACCTTGAAAAGACCCCATTAAACCCAAATCATGCTACTTTAGAACAGCTAATTTCTGTTGGAATGAATCCCAAAACGGCTAAGATTTTAATTAATTTTAGGAATAAAGGAGCACGGTTTAAAAATTTAAATGATTTAGACAGAATATATGGTATGGACAAAAAGTGGTTACAAACTGCTGGAAATTTATTTGTATTTGACGAAAAACAAGATAAAAACACACTAATGGCCGCCGAGCATGAAGTTTTTGGGTTTGATCCCAACACTGTAAATCCTGAAGCCATGAAAAAGTTGGGGTTTGACGAAAAAACCATAAAAACAATAGAGAACTTTAGAAGTAAAGGAGGACATTTTTATAAGAAAGAGGATTTATTAAAAATTTATGGTTTGAAAGCAGAATTTTATCAAGAGCTCGAACCATTTATCGAGATAGTACAGCCAAAAATTGAGTCAAATTCAATAAAAGGCAATAATGAACAAATGCAAGTTTCAGCTCCTAAAGCTAAAGAAAAGCCAAAACTGAAGGTAAATGCTGCTGTGATAGAGGATTGGGTGGAGTTGCCAGGTATCGGTCCTGCGACTGCGACCAAAATCATTAACTATCGAAATAAATTGGGAGGGTTTTATTCTATAGAGCAGATAGCTAAAACGCCCAAACTACCAGACAGTGTATTCAGAAAATTAGTACCGTTGGTAACGCTCGATCCATTTGTGCCGCCCATCAAAATAAACCAAGTTACAATTGAGACTTTGTTAAAACATCCAGAATTTGATATGCAAACTGCCACGAAAATTATCAATTATAGGAATAAGAATGGACAAATCAAAGACATGAATGATATCAATCAAATGGGGCTCACCCCAGAGCGGTTAGTAATAATAAAGGAATACATCCAATTCAAATAACATAAAAAAACCTTGTCTATTTTTAAATGAACAGACAAGGTCTTATACGTTTGGAATTTTCTGTTAAATTATGGCTTATGAACTACCAAGTTTTTGGTAAAGAAGCCTTCAGATGTGAAAATGGTAATAAAATAAGCACCGCTTTCTAAATCTTTTAAATCTAATGAATAATTCAATAGAGTTTTGTCAATTTTTTTGGAATGTAATAATTTTCCGTCACTCGCGAAAAGCTTGATGGTAGGGTCTGAACTCCATGGCTTTTGTGCTATTATATTTATTTTATCATAAGCTGGATTTGGATAAATTGAAAATAAAGACGGTAGCAACTCATTTTCTGTGTTGCTACAATTATCAATTAAAATATTGAAGGCTTCGATTCCCTTCCATCCACCAGTCGCATCTTCTACCACGAAAGTAAACTTTTCATTGCCCCAATAAGTACCATTTGGCACGTATTTTACAGCATTATTGTTTATATCCTGTTGGGTAAATTTGCTACCCACCGATAAAGCATTGTTATTTAATTCTAGACGACCATTGGTAGGAAGGGTTACCAATGTATATTTGAACTGACTCGCCGCTAGTGTAGAATTGGAAGCTGACAATTTTCCTTTAATATCTACTGTCAAGTCTCTGCAAAGCTTGATGGTATCTGAGGTTATATTGGGGCTCGCAACAGAATATCCAGCGCAAAACTCAATTTCAACACCTGTAATGGTACCACCTCCAGACGAAATACCATCAGAAACCCTAAGATTCCATAGACCCGTAGAGTTTTTTCCTGTCAATCCGCTAAGTGGTGTCAACGGTCTAAATTGTTTGTTTTGTGTAGGTGGACAGGTAAAAACTGTAGCAGCTTGGTCATCGAATCCAAAATTAAAACCTAAAGAAAAACTACCACACGAATTGCCTGCCAAATTAATAACTGTACCATCTGGATGTATAAGTTTAAAGGATAATTCACTGAAATAGTCGTGAGACCCTGTAATTTTTTTAACATTAACATCTGCTATTTCTCCACCATTGATGATGTTGATGGGTACATTGACAGTAGGAGTTCCACTTTGAGAAATATTAAATGATTGGGTATTGCTAACGGTCTGACATGCAAATAAAGCGGTTTGGAACACAAACATAGGAGTTGGCACGCCAGTACCACAGTTGTTTTTAGGGATCACTCTCCAGTAATAAACGGTATTTCTTTTTAATTGAATAGAAGGTGTTAAGGTTGTATTTGCCGTTTCAACTGCAAGCTTAATCGAATCTCCAAATATAGGGCTGGTAGCCAATTGGAAAATGTATGAAGTGGCGTCTTGTACGCTAGACCAATTAAATTGCGGTAGTTGACTTACACCTGATGCCTGATGCAATGGGTTTGTCAGTGTCAAACCATTAAAGTTTGAGGCATAAACATTTAAGGTAATAGGTAATCTTATAGTATCTCCTTCGGAGCTTGCCACGATTATAAAGTTAAAAGTTCCACCCTCTATTATAGATCTAAAATCAATATTTAGCATATTGTTTTGTCCTGGAGTTACAGAGTTTTGTTCTAAAGTAATTACTCCATTAGCAGGTACATTGCCTTCTATGGAGAAGACAATAGGGCTGCTAAAGCCATTGAAAGAATGCGTTTTTAAGACAATGTTCTTCTTTACGTTTGAGCAAAAAGTGAGTTCATTTTCAAGCGCATTTGCGGCGTATTTGGCGGTAGTTGGCACGCTTGCAAGAAAATTTCCGCGAGAAATGTTGAAAAAAATGTTATCAGCTGCCTTGACGTAAATTCTTCCAATAGAAGTCAATTTATTGGGGAATTGTACTAGAGCTGAACCGTCATTTGGTGTGTTGAGTAAAAGAGTATCAGTAATATTAAATCCATTATCATAAGATGCAAAAATATTGACATTCTTACAGTTGATAGGTGCAAGATTTGTTCTAGCCACATCCCAAGTCACTAAGTAAGGGGCATTGATAGAAATAGAAGTACTACCACTCGGTGCTGTAATGACGAATGGGCCTGCAGTACTGTCACAGAAAAATGTATTTTCAGCCCATGATTGCGCGCCACCACCAGGTTTATTGTCTCGAGCTGTCATCCTGAATCTAAAACTTCTCGAATAGGTTGGTAAGATTTCAGCATTATCAAAAGTATTGCTAATGATTTTATTTAAAGAAGGAAAAATTCTCAGCCCAGTCGTTTTTGGAAGGAATGATCTAAAAGATGGACCATCGCCGACAGGAGATCCAAGTGGTGTTTTTAAGCCACTATCAAATTGTTCCCAGCAGTATGTCACGGGATTGTTTTCTTTGTCAACGGCTTTTGAGTTTAATTCGAAAGGTGTGGACTTAGGTATAAACAAGCCATCAGGTTGAAGAAGCGTAATATTAGGAGCGGTATTTTGAATGTCTTCTGCATTGGCACAAGTTGCGGCGTTTCCATTTCTAGAAAAATCTGTGATGTATTGTATAGAAATTCCATGAAAATAGTGATCGGAATTAAAAGCCAAATTGTTGCTACCACATGATCCAGAATATGACATGATGGTACTTCCACTTCCTGGTTCCATATCGTGTCCAGACCATTCGTAAGATTCAGTAAAGGAACAAGCATTGAAGCTATGCCCAGCGCTGAATTGATGGCCTAATTCATGACAAACTAATTCAATAGCAAAGCTCGCGGTACCTCCAGAATACATATTGGAAGAACCTGCAGCTTTGTTGTTGCTGCACACCCTACCTGGACCATAACCAACGATACCACCACCACCACTCAATCCGAAAACATGTCCCACATCATATGTAGTATTAAGAATTTTTGAATTGACAAATGATTGATTTTCACCAGCATTGTCTAGAGCTACTCCTGGTGTAAATGGATCTGTGCTGGGATCATAAGTAAATAAAATATCAGTATTTGCGATTAAAACCAAACGAATGGAAGCGTCTCTTTCATAAACAGAATTGATGGCATTGGTTACACGTACCACTTCTGCCATGACGCTAGTTGCCGTGCCGCCATACCTTGCAGAATACTCACCTGTAGTGCTTACAGCAAAGCGATATTTTCGAAGTCTTGTAGAATCACCTTGATATTTATTCTCTAATCTAAAATTTATAAGTTGATCTGGATTAACAATCGTTTCAAGAGAATGACCACATGAAGCTCTATCATAAGCAGCACTAAAATCATTTAATTGGTATGTGATATATTCACCTAGAAATGTATTTTTTTCAATGATGGTGTTATAAGTTCCAAGGATAAGTGCTTGAAAGTCAGTATCAGTTGTAGTAATTCTAATCGGTGTGTAATTGCTAGAATATCCATGATAAGTTTTTATATTTGGGTATTTAGCTCTTAATCCTGGCTCCATTATTTCATATTCAAAAAGAGAAAATGATTCAGTTTTGCCATCCAAAAGTGGCAATGTTATTTCAAAATTTGGAGAAGCGCTAAATTCTTTGGGAATATTAACAGAAAGTTTATTAAATTCATTCAAATCGAAATTAACCAATTTGTATTTTGTAGGGAGCTCAGATGTATTAGTGTTTTGGATTAAATTCGATTTTACAGTACAAAATTCTGTTTGGGCTTTTACGTCAGAAGTGTAAATAAATAATGACAACAAAAGAAGGAAGGAGGTAAATTTCAAGCTCATCGACTAATTTAATTTTAATATGAATACAATAATAAAGAAATAAGTTAGGATTTAGTATTTTATAAGGTCTTTTAACATATTTTGAATATCAGTAATAGAAGGTAGCATTTCTTTTTCGAGGGTTTGATTTAGAGGAATAGCTGGCAAATTTTTAGAACCAATATTCATAATGGGCGCATCTAAATGTTTAAAATAAAGGCTTTGGAGCTTTCCAGAAAGAGCTTGAGCAAAAGAATTATTGATGGGTTCTTCTGTGATAATTGCTACTTTTCCATGAGAAATGACAAGGTCTTGCATTGCTTTATCATCTAAAGGATAAAGAGTTCTGAGGTCTAAAATGGTAACTTGATCTTTGAAATCTGCCGAAGCGGTTAAAGCCCAATGAACACCCATGCCATAAGTGATGATACCCACACTCTTTCCTTCTTTAATATGATTTTCTTGGGCTTGTTGTACTATATTTGCTTTTCCAAAAGGTAAAATATAATCTTCGGCGGGCTCGATGGTTTTAGCATTTTCTGTACCAGCAACTTTTGACCAATATAGACCTTTGTGTTCAAAAATAACCACAGGATTAGGGTCGTAATATGCCGCTTTTATCAATCCCTTTAAATCTGCGCCATTGCTTGGATAGGCAATTTTTATGCCACGAATATTGGTCAAAATACTTTCGACACTCGAACTATGATAAGGTCCACCACTGCCATAAGCACCGATAGGGACGCGTAAAATCATACTGACGGGCCATTTGCCATTTGTCAAGTAGCAACTGCGACTAACTTCAGTAAATAATTGGTTCAAACCAGGCCAAATGTAATCTGCAAATTGAACTTCGACTATTGGCTTCAAACCAACAGCAGACATTCCAGCAGTACTTCCAACGATAAATGCCTCTTGTATAGGTGTATTAAATACACGCTCATCCCCAAATTCTTCCGCCAGAGTGGCAGCTTCCCTAAAAACCCCTCCCAATCTTTTACCAACATCCTGACCATAAAGCAGACATTCTTTATGCTTAGTCATTAATTCTTTTATTCCAAATAATGCACAGTCCACCATTACTTTTGGTGGGTTTTCGATGGGGGCTCTGTTACCAGATTCTTCTATGACTGAAGTGGCTGCGAAATCATGAAGATATAAGTCTGAAGGAGTAGGGTCTATCGCTTGGAGACCTCGAAGCAGTTCCTGCTTAATAAAGTCTTTGGTATCGACAATAAGTTCATCAATTTCTTCTTGTTGAAATCCCTCTGACAAAAGTTTTTGTATTAATTTTGGAAAAGGATCTCTTTGAGAAGATTGTTCAAGATCGTCTCGGTACCATTCTTTCCTGACACCGCTTGTATGGTGATTTAATAAGGGAACTTTGGCATGAATCAAAAATGGGGTTCTTTTAGATCTTGCAGTATCCATTGCATAATTAATGGCCGCATAAGATTCCGAAAAGTCAGTCCCATCTATTTGCAATAATTCGATATTGGGAAACCCTTTGATAAACTGTGAGGCGTCATTATTGCCCCTAAATTCAGAGGCATGAGCTGAAATATCCCACTCATTGTCTTGAACCAAATAAATAATAGGTAGTTTTTTTAATGAAGCCATAAAAAAAGCTTCTGCAACCTCTCCTTCGGTAATAGAAGCATCTCCCAAAGAACAAACTACCACTGGACTTTGTCCAGGCTCCGTAAGTCCGTGTAAGTCTTTGTATCTCAGCCCTAAAGCCGCCCCTGTCGCTGGAATCGCTTGCATACCAGTGGCCGAGCTTTGATGAGGTATTTTTGGAAAATCAATCCTATTGAGGCTGGGATGTGAATAATAAGTCCTGCCCCCAGAAAAAGGATCATCTTTTTTGGCCAATAACTGAAGCATGAGCTCGTAAGGACTAAGACCCATAGCCAATAACATGGCATCATCCCTATAGTATGGGTAAACAAAATCAAAGGATTTTAGCGAAAGGCCAAGGGCTATCTGAACCGCTTCATGCCCTCGAGAAGTTGCGTGTACATATTTGCTGACTAGTTTAAAATTTTCTTCATAAACTTCTGTCATGGACTTGGCACTTACCATCAAAGTAAATGCTTTCCACAATGTATCACGAGACATAATCATGGCTTAAAGATAACAAATTATTTTTTAGCGAGATTAAAATTAAAGTTTAATCGCCATCCAATAAGTTGCCTAGAGAACCAAGGATACTGCCTTCTTCTTTTCTTCCCGTAGCACCACCATAGGAGATAATTCTACTTGCCAATCTGGATATAGGCAAAGTCTGTAGCCAAACTTTTCCAGGACCTCTCAGTGCGGCATAAAATAGACCCTCACCCCCAAATAACACATTTCTAATGCCTTTGACGAATTCGATATCGTATTGAACCCTGCTGGTGAATGCTACGATGCACCCTGTATCGATTAAAAGTTTTTCACCTACCTCTAATTCTCTTTCTAAAACATGTCCGCCAGCGTGCATAAAAGCCATTCCATCTCCTTCGAGCTTTTGCATGATAAAACCTTCGCCACCAAAAAGTCCTGTGCCGAGTTTTCGTTGGAATTCAATGCCTATTTGTACGCCCTTAGCCGCACAAAGGAAGGAATCCTTTTGGCAAATTATTTTTCCGCCTAACGTTGAAAGATCGAGTGGAATGATCTTACCAGGATATGGAGCGGCGAATGAAACTTTTGATTTGTACGAGTTTTCATTTGTAAAGCCCGTCATAAAAAGACTTTCACCGGTTAAAAGTCTCTTACCAGCGGTAAAAATTTTTCCCATTATTCCTCCACCTTGAGTGGATCCGTCCCCAAAGATAGTGGACATTTTGATGCCTTCTTGCATCATCATGAAAGAGCCAGACTCAGCAAGAACAGTCTCACCGTTGTCGAGTTCGATCTCCACATATTGCATTTCTTCTCCGTAAAGTTTGTAATCGATTTCGTGATTTGATATCATATTATTTGATTTTTTTTACAAAATAAGGAATCTTTGATAATTTAGGAATTAAGATATAGACAAACGCTAGAAAAAAGTGGTTTAATGAACGTTTTTTAGGACTTCCACTTGATATTGCATCCAGCGCTCGGTCTTTGTATTAGGTCGATTGGTGTGTTGGCTAAGAGATTATCCATTGCATTGGTGAGGTCTATTCCCGTTATTGGAACATCATTGCCTGGTCTGCTGCCATCCAACTGGCCTCTATAGACGAGCATATCATTTTTATCAAATAAATAGAAGTCCGGAGTGCAGGCAGCGTCGTAGGCCTTGGCGACGTCTTGGGACGCATCGTACAAATAAGGAAATTTAAAAGCATGCTTTATCGCCAATTCTTTCATTAAAGTGGGTCCATCTTGTGGATACTTGGATACATCATTGGAAGAAATGGCAATCGAAGAAATCCCCAATGTTTGATATCTGTGTAAAATAAGAACCAAGGGGTCTATAATGTGCACAACATAAGGGCAATGGTTGCACATGAATACTACGAGGGTTCCGTTTGGTCCTTTTAAATCTGAAAATTTATAATCCAAGCCATCGATGGTATTGGGCAAGAGAAAAGATGGGGCTTTACTCCCGAGAGGCATCATATTGGAAAGTGTCAGTGACATGTGTTGTTTTTATTAATCAAGAAAAAAAATAAATATAAATAGATTGAAAGTTATTAGTGATACTTTTTTATTTATTGACCAATAAAAATAGCAGAAAAAATCATTGGATTTTCATCATATTATTGAATTTCACCATGCAAGTTTTAGTGTATATATGGTTTTTGAATGGATTTTGGATTGGATAAAAAAAATTTATAACCCAATGTGGAATCTGGCATGAAAAAGCATCCTACGAGAGCAGCGGCAGAGATTGGAGTGGCTTGGTCTCCTTTCTGACATCGGCGAAAGGAGACGGGATCTCGTCTCATAGACGAGAGAACCCACGAAAAGCTCGGCTCAAGTCATAGACTTGAGGCCGCCCAAAATATAAAAAAACTAAACCAATACAGGGATAGGACTCGAAAGCTCTGGTACGATATTTTGTGTCGCTAATTCGCTGAATACAAAACCATGATTGCTAAAATACTCAAGTGTGCGGGGAAGGGCGTACAGCATATTTTCTTTGGCTTTGAGGCTATCGTGAAAAACTACGATAGAGCCTTCGGCAGCGTTGTTAAGCACATTGTTAAGACAAGATTCTGGAGATATATTTTGGTCAAAATCGGCACTTAAAACGTCCCACATAATGATCTTGTAATGGCGCAAAAGAAATTGTGATTGCTTTGGTTTTAGCCGACCATAAGGCGGTCTGAAAAGTTCTGATTTAGTCAAGCTTGCGGCTTCTCTGACGTTATGAAAATAAGCAATATTGTCTGTATTCCAACCATTTAGGTGATTGAAAGTATGAGAACCAATGGAATGTCCCTCTGCTTTAATTCTATCGAAAATATCGGGATATTTTTTAACATTGTCACCCACGCAAAAAAAAGTAGCCTTGGCATTGGCGTCTTCTAGAATGTCCAGAACCAATGGAGTTACCTCTGGGATAGGGCCGTCATCAAAGGTCAAAAAGATCTTTTTTTCAAGGGTGTCAATTTTCCAAATATAATTTGGAAATAAACTCTGTACGAAGCTCGGTGTTTTAGTTAAATACATACCGTTATATTATAGAATGTTCATGGATATAAAAAATACTCAAAAAAACTTTTTGCCTTGTGCTAAAAGTTGAAATTGGGTTATAACTTGGATAATGTTCTGACTATTATAACGCTAAAATATAGGAAAATGATACCTTTATGCTACTAAATTCAAATAAATATTTATTTGAATTTATAAATTACAGATAAACAATAGATTACAAATATGAATATAGATAATAGAACCGTTCGTGTTCGTTTTGCGCCAAGTCCCACGGGGGCTTTGCACATAGGAGGAATTAGAACAGCCTTATACAATTATTTACTTGCAAAACAGCAGGGAGGGATCTTTATCCTTCGCATTGAAGATACAGATCAGGGCAGATACGTTGCAGGAGCGGAGCAATATATTTTAAATTCTTTGAAATGGTGTGGGATAGAGCCAACAGAAGGGCCGACTTATGGTGGAAATTTTGGTCCATATAGACAGTCGGAGAGAAAGGAGATGTATGGAAAGTATGCACAAGAATTGGTAGAAAAAGGCTTGGCGTATGTGGCTTATGATACGGTAGAAGAATTGGAGAAGATGCGACAAGAATACAGCAGTGAATCCAATCCATCCCCAATGTATAACCATATAACCAGGAAAGGAATGAAGAATAGTCTTACTATGACTGCTGAGGAAAATGAAATGGAACGACAGAAAGGCACACCATTCGTTATCAGGATGAGAATAGATCCTGGGATGGAAATAGCCTTTGATGACGCAATTAGAGAAAATGTAGTATTCCGATCCGAAGAATTGGATGATAAAATACTGGTCAAGGCGGATGGAATGCCTACGTATCATTTTGCCAATGTAGTCGATGACCATCTGATGGAGATATCACATGTGATCAGAGGAGAGGAGTGGTTATCTAGCACCGCGCACCATGTTTTGTTGTATAAATATTTTGGGTGGGAAGAAACGATGCCAGTATTTGCTCATTTGCCATTGATACTTAAGCCTGAAGGTTCGGGTAAATTGAGCAAGAGGGACGGGGCAAAGTTTGGTTTCCCTGTATTTCCTTTGGAGTGGGATCCAAAAGATGGAACTGAGGCCTTTGCTGGGTTCAAAGAATCGGGATTTGATCCTAGAGCTGTTGTTAATTTTTTGGCTTTGTTGGGTTGGAGTCCTGGGGACGATCGAGAGCTTATGGATTTGGAGGAGATGGTAGAAGCATTTAGTTTAGAAAAGGTTGGCAAGAGTGGAGCAAGATTTGATTTTGAAAAGGCAAAATGGTTCAACCAACAGTATATAAAAAAGACAAGTGGCGAAGATTTGGCCGGAATAATAAGGTCAATGGTACCTACTGAGTATTCCGATGAATACGTTGCATCTGCGTGTAATAGTATGAAAGAGCGTGTTTTTACATATAATGAATTATTTACCGATGCCAAGTTCTTTTACTCGGATGACTTCGAGATAGACGAGGCGATGGTTGATAAAAAATGGAGCCCCAAAAGTGAAGGTCAAATATCCTTATTGAAGGAGTATTTCAAAAATAACCATTTCGAAGATTCGAAGGATGCTGAAGAACGTACGAAAGCATTTCTACAAGAGAATGGCATTGGAATGGGGGAGATATTTCCAATACTGCGCTTGGCTCTTACGGGTACTCTGAAGGGTCCTGATTTATTTCAAACCATCACGATCCTAGGTAAACCAAAGG
The DNA here is from genome assembly GCA_016720635.1 of Saprospiraceae bacterium. Classification (GTDB taxonomy): domain Bacteria; phylum Bacteroidota; class Bacteroidia; order Chitinophagales; family Saprospiraceae; genus JADKKF01. Next base: position 147,673 of record JADKKF010000002.1, on the reverse strand, counting down.
TTATCGAGCGTCTTGAAAAACTATTGCTACGGATGAAGTCCAGTTAATGTATGAATAACTTTCCTTGTGTTTTTTCGGTGCTATTGAATATTTTATAAATATACATGCCAGGAACAAGGTCAGACTTATCCAGTTCATATTCGGAAGTTTCAATATTTCTTTTTGAAAATACTTTATTACCTTGTACGTCGTAGAGTTCTAAGTGAAACGAATTTCCATGCGGTAAATTTACTGAGAATTTAACATAAGATGTAGCTGGATTGGGATAAACCCTTACATTGATAAAAGGAACAACCTCATTAGTACTTGTAATCGTGAAGCAGGTTCCATCTATTTTATTGCGAATTCTCTCATGGCTACCGCTTACGATATCGGTAATTTTATCAATACAGACAAGATTTCCAACAACATCAGAATAGTGGATTCTAAAAATATCAAGGGTAGAATTAGATTTTTTGATATTAGAATCTTTAGGAGACATAGATATTATCTCACTAGAAAATGGATTGAAGGAAATATTGGCATCATAGCCATTGTTCTTTTGGAGATTGACGATACTATCTATTTTTATACCAGAAACTTTGAATTGCAGAGCGGAAACGTTTTGTTTAGGGCTTCTAAGGGCGATCGTGACCGTTTTGGCGGCGGGATTGACTTGGCTAATCTTAAGATATGCCGTATCGCGTGCATTTTCAGTACCAAAAGGGAAAACGCAGTGATTGTGAGGTGCAGAACCGACATGATTGTGACGTATTCCGAAGTTGATACAATTGGCCAATAAATCGGCATCAAATACAGAAATAGAACCATTCGCATTAAGATCATTGCAGGCAGTGGCGGTGATATCTTCAGAGATGATTGCTTGCACATATTCTAGAGCATCCTGCATGGTCTTTTGACCATCATGGTTCAAATCACCCATGAGTACACTTCCATTACAATTGCCTGTGCAGTCATACACAGCACTACCAAAAACTTCACCCGTACAATCTTTATATAAAGGGCAATCAGTTAGCTGATTCATCCTTAATCTTCCAGAGGATCTGTTGATATTGAAGCAAAATTGCCCCCAATTATTTATCTTAGAAGATTCTTTGCGTCCTGCGGCGTCTATCCTATCCTCCCAATTGACTTTGGTAGCAAAAGTATAGTCTCCATCTGGAAGATTGGTGATATCTACCCATTGACAATCCAAACTCCTCTCATATTCATCTCCACAACCCGCTGTGATTCCCATATATTCGCAGCCGTATTGTTCCATATTTTGATTAGGGCAGATAAGATCTAAAACGCAGAATCCATTTTTGAAGGCAGTGGGCAATCTTCTACCTTGACTATCGAATAAAAGATATTCAGCATATGAAGTGTAATGAAAATGCCTGTGGCAATTGTCGAAACTAAACTGTTCTGGATTGTTGTTAGGATCTCCAATAAAATAATCAGCATTCCCGATATTATCAATTCTTGTTGAAAATCGAATGATATCTCGAACCCCATAACCCGTGAGACAGCCTTCATTGATAAGGCATGGATCATTGTTAACAATGGTATCTAGGATTACCGAACTTTTTAAAACATCCTCTCTAAATAATAAATCGGGCAATTTGCAGTTTGGGTCTCCTGGATAATAACAAACTGAATCGACCTGTGCTAAGGGATTAAAATTACAAGCTGAGGAGTCACGACAACCATGGATCCTCCCAGCGAAATAAATGCTCCAAGGGAGTGTGGTATCTGGACAATTGGTGGCTCTGGCGAAGACGTGTACATAATAAGTTTTACCTGCAGTGAGGATGGCTTTGGTGATATTGGCTTTTAATCCACATTCTAAAGAATTATCAGAATAGTAAAGAGCACCAATTCGATTGGTATCAGGATCTACTTCACATTTATTTGATATCCATAATTTTGTGTCGCAAGAGTTGTCTTGACTGCAAGTACTGATATTATAATAACCAGTACTATCAGGAACAAAAGAATACCAATAGTGGGGAAGTTTAGCGACGTGATTTCCTTCAGTGATCGAAATAGCATGATCACACGTTTGAGCGCCTACGCAATTTACATTGCGGACTATCTGAGTATATGGTTGACCAGGTGACAATCCAGGGATGGAATCAACCAAAACACCATTTACTTCAATTTTAATATAACCAGGAGCATCTATACCGTCATTAGAGAGGTCGTCAACGCTAAATATTTGGCATTCATTTTTTGGTACGCAAAGTTCTTTTACATATAATCTAAATCTGCTATTATAAGTATAGGGAAAAACCCTTGTCCTAGTGGTTCCAAATTTATTAACTAGCGCGTAAGATATTTCGTTTGGAAAAGAGTCTGTGAATACTGAAATTTTGATTTTATCTTGTGATGAGTTGCAAGAAACTTGCGCATATGTAGTATATGAGATAAGGGAAAAACATATTCCCCAAAATATTTTATTCATCTTTTATTTATTATATGAAATAAAAATCAAAAATAAAGAAATAAATCGAATCCTTTAGCAGTTTTTTTTGTTTTAACAACTTATCTAAAGGACGTGTGAATTAAATTAAATAATATTAAATTTGTGCCAATTTTCTCAAAAATAAATTGATTGGAAAAATTCTAATTAAAATTAACGAAAAACCCTAGATGGAACTAACCGCCGCCTTGATAAAATATGGCTTATCAATACACCGAAGGCTAAATGCAGATACGAATGCGCCATTGAATTCACAGACAAAGACATTGATTAATTTGTTGAAAAAGTCTGCCTATACACAATTTGGCAATCATTATAATTTTTCACAAATACTATCAAAATATGATTTGATTGTAGAATTCAAAAAAAATGTACCCATTCATGATTATGATAAAATATACAACGAATGGTGGCACCTTTGTAGAGAGGGTGGAAAAGATGTCGCGTGGAAAGGAAAGATAAATTATTTTGCCCTAAGCTCTGGGACTTCAGGTTCTCCTAGTAAATATATTCCAATTTCAGATGAAATGATTAAGAGTATTAGGAAGACAGGTGTCAAAATGTATAGTGAATTGGCCATTTCAGGTATGCCCATTCAGCAGTTTTCAAAGCATATGTTGATGTTAGGTGGGAATGTCCGATTGAAAAAAGAAAATCACTATTATTACGGTGATTTGAGTGGGATTCTGATTCACAAATTACCACTTTGGTTTACCAACAAATATAAACCAGGGTTAAAAATAGCATCGATTCAAGATTACCATGAAAAGATGCTTGCCATTGCAAAAAATGCATCCAAGTGGGATATAGGTATAGTTTCTGGGATTCCCTCATGGGTTCAGATGATGCTAGAGTATATCAAAGAAGTAAACAAAATAAATAATATTCAAGAAATTTGGCCTAATTTTAAAGTCTATGCGCATGGTGGTATTGCTTTTGAACCATATAGAGAAGCCATATCAAATCTAATTGGTAAAAATACGATCTTCCTTGATTCGTACCTGGCGTCTGAAGGTTTTATTGCATATCAGGATTCTATGAAGGAGCCGAATATGAAATTGGCGCTAAATAATGATATTTTTTATGAATTTGTCCCATTCAATTCTGATAATTTTGATTCTGCTGGGAATATAAAGCCCAATGCGACTACCTACACAGTTGGTGAAGTAAAGGAAGGCATTGATTATGCTATCCTTTTGACCACATGTGCTGGGGCATGGCGATATTTAATAGGAGATACTATTAAATTTGTCGATGCTGAACAATGCAAACTCATCATTACAGGTAGAACTAAGCATTTTTTAAGCATTTGTGGAGAACATCTTTCTATAGACAATATGAATCAGGCCTTGCAGGCTGTTCAGCGCAATTTGAATATCAGTATCCGAGAATTTACGGTCAATGGAGAAAGACGGACAAATCAATACAGCCACAAATGGTACATTAGCGTCGAAAAACCATTTAACAAAAATATAGTGGCCGAAGAATTAGATCGACAACTTCAATTGTTAAATGATGATTATAAAGCTGTAAGAAAGGCGGTTTTGGACAAAATAAGTGTAGAGACGCTTACCCCAAGTGTTTTTTATGACTATCTCAAATCAAAAAATAAACTTGGAGGCCAATCAAAATTCCCTAGAGTTATGAACAATGAGCAGTTTAAAGATTGGGAGCTATTTGTTAAGAGTGTTGTTGAATTGGTTTAAATGTTTCACCTTGGCGTAGGCAGAACGAGATCATTCAAGGGATATATTTTATTTCATCTGACATATATTGGGATTTATTTAATCGATAAATTATTTTACAACGGGCGCCTAAAGTTTCCAATAGATGACTTTGAGGAAAATCCGTTATATTATAAATTTCCCTCAAAAGAAATATTTCATTTTGCTTACAAATATTATGTAGGGCACGTTAAGGAAGAAATTCCTGTGATTAATAGCACCCTTTATGATCAAGAAGTAATTCCATTGGAATACGAAATAATTGGTGAAATAAGTTTTCACGCTGGTGGAGATCTCCTTCCTTATGCAAAATTTACAAAACAAACCTGTGAAAATCTTTGGGATGAAATTGGATCAGATTTTTTTGGTGGAGATATAGTGTATGCCAATTTAGAAACTCCAATAAATTTATCCCATCCCAGAGTGAATTGTCCAGAGATGATGGTTGGGAAAATTTTATTTAACGGAGACCCAGAAATATTTGATATTTTTAATGGAAATAATGAATATAAAGGATTTGATATATTGAGTACGTCCAATAATCATGCATTTGATCAAGGTACATCTGGAGTTATATCAACGATTAAATTTTTAGAATCAAAACAAATCATTTCTGTAGGGACATCTATCGAAAAAGGTGTAGAAAAAAGGGTAAAAATTATCGAAAAGAATGGAATAAAAGTTGGGTTCTTGTCCTACACTTATTCTCTTAATGGTGAAGTAGTGCCACTGGATCAAACAAATCTTATAAACCATATAAGACTAAATGCAAACAATTTTGATCTTTCAAAAATAAAAGAGGAAGTAGTTTTTTTAAAAAGTGTAGGAGTAGATTTTATAGTTGGACTTTTTCATTATGGACTTGCTTATCAATTTTTTCCAGCACCTCATATAAAAGAAAATACCTACCGCATATTTGAAGAAACAGGAATAGATTTGATCATAGGCAACCATGCGCATAATATTCAACCAGTAGAAAAATATAAGTATTATTGCCCGCTTGAAAGAAGAGAAAAATGCAGTTTGGTGGCTTATGCGCTGGGAGATTTTATTGGTGATGATATTTTTGATTGGTGCACTATGTCGATGTATTTAAAAATTAATATTGTAAAATATAAAACAAAGGACTCGGTTGAAACACGTATCAAAATAATCGAACCCAAAATAATAATTAGAACTGAAGATAAATCATCTGGAAAATTGAAGCTTTGTTTTGCAGAAGATGTTTTTATGCACGGTCCTAAAAAGTACAATTTCAAGAACTTACATATTCAAAATTATAATTCTAACAAATCTTTGTACACTCGTTTTAAAAACATGTACACCACACATCAATAAAAATTAAATTTTGGCACGGTTATTGTAATACAATTAATATATCTGATTTAAGATATATAAGAAAACTACAGTTTTTTTAACGTGTGTTGTTTGGTAAATTTTCATTAAATGAACACCCTGTGATATTTTTTTTATTCGAAGCAATTGATTTTCTTTATTAAATGAAAAAATCAATTTAAAAAATACTTTGAATGAGAAAGTCAGAATAAATCTTCAAAATAACCAAAAGCTGTGCAAAAAATAAAATGAGTGAATGAATATAAATTCGGCAAAGGTCGAATGTAATTTAAAGGAATGGAGTACACTTTTGTTAGGAGATAATGGCTGTTTAGATGTAAACAGCCATTCCCTTGTTTATGGTATTGAGATATTTCTCGATATTTTATAGATTGAAAAATTTAATGTAAGCAAATCTTCTATCCTAAATTTTTTTCGTATGGGTTGTTAATCAAGCCTAATTGACAACTTTTGTGGGTAAAATTGGATTTATAATATCAAATTCATTTTACACAATTCACATATGGAAATTATCAAATTGACATTCAACGATTTTTACGAAAATACCTATATTCTATTTGATCACACCAAAGAATGTATAATCGTCGATCCAGGAAATTCTAATGCTTCCGAGGATAAAGAACTATTTGATACCATCGAAAAGCATAAACTTACGCCTGTATTGTTGATAAATACTCACTGTCATCTTGATCATGTATTTGGAAATGGGGTGGTTGCAGAGAAATATGGGTTGACTCCAAAAATTAATATTAAGGAGAACATCATGCTAGAAAATTATCCTAGAATCTGCGAGATGTATGGATTAAAACACCGTCCAAGTCCAAAAGCTGAAGAGATCCTCCAAGAAGGCATAAATGTAGAATTTGGTAAAACGGTTCTTCAGGTGTTTGAAACGCCAGGACATTCACCTGGAAGTATATGTTTATATGATGAAAAAGGTGAAACAATTATAGTCGGGGATGTCCTTTTTCGAGAAAGTATTGGTAGGACGGATCTTCCTGGCTGCAACCATGAAAACCTTATACAAAGTATTAAAACTAAATTGTTTACCCTTCCGAAACAAACAAAAGTTTATTCGGGACATGGTGAGAATACCACCATCGGATACGAGATGGCTCACAATCCTTTTTTATAAACTACTGGTGAATATAGGTGATGATATAGTTGTCGCTACCCGTAAGATTAGGTAAATCTACATTTACCTTCAGAGTGTCAGGATTAATGATCTCAATATTCGCGGTTGGACGCACGGAATAATTAGCGTAAACTTTATACGTCAGATAAAGTTTTGTATCATTTTCCAACAATTGCCATGTACCTTCTAAAACCGTGTTAATATTTGGATCACACAAATTGCTCCCGTTATCGCCTTTATAGGTGCCGTCTTCATAATAATAAAACCTGTCGTCTAGGTCACAATTCTTTAAAAAAGGTTCATTGTTTTTGATGATATCAGCATATTTCCAAATCTGAGAGGTTAGCCATTTGGCTTTTTCGCTGGTTTGTGGTACAGGTTTGTCTTTTTTACAGTTTACAAAAGAAACTAAAACGGTCAATAAGAATAGATGTCGAATCATATTTTCGAATATTTTAATTACAAAAGTACATCATTTTTGTTATTGAACGATTTATATCTTCCTTTACTGAATTTTGACCCATTAAATTGTTGGACTTTCCTTTGAATTACTTGTTCTTCTTGGGGCAATTGGATAAAGTCACTACATTTTGTTGAGCAACAATGGTTGTATTTGTCAGCACAACTTTTACACTGAATGAACAGAATATGACAAGCGTCATTTGCACAATTCGTGTGTTCATCACAAGGTTCTCCACATTGGTGGCATTGTGCGATAATTTCGTCAGTTATCCTTTCCCCAAGCCTTTCATCGAAGACAAAGTTTTTCCCGATGAATTTATTCTCAAGATTTTGGTCTTTGACCTGTCTGGCATACTCGATGATTCCTCCATTTAATTGGAAGACATTTTTAAAACCACGGTATTTCATATAAGCGCTGGCTTTTTCACAACGTATGCCACCTGTACAGTACATCAATATATTTTTGTCTTTTTGCGCCTCAAATTGTTCAGCGATAATCGGCAAAGACTCTCTAAATGTAACAACATCGGGACTGATGGCATTTTTAAAATGTCCGACTTCACTTTCGTAATGATTGCGCATGTCGATTATTACAGAGTCTGAATCCTCCAGCATATTGTTGAAGGTTTTTGCATCCAAGTGTACTCCAGAGTTATTTACATCAAAACTAGGGTCCTCTATGCCATCGGCCACGATTTTGTCCCGGACATTAATTTTTAACTTAAAAAATGATTTTCCATCATCTTCAATGGCGATATTCAATCTCAAATTGTTCAAAAAGTCAATGCTGTATAAAAATGTTCGAAATGATTCAAAATTATCACTAGGAACTGAAATTTGTGCATTTATCCCTTCGTTGGCGACATAGATACGGCCAAAAACACCAAGTTTTTCAAAGTTTAAATATAAAAAATCGCGAAAAAAGTCAGGGTTTGGGATGGGGTGATATTTATAAAAAGAAATTGTTTTCCTAGATTCCGTAGAGGATTGAATCTTAGCTTTTAGTTCTTTACCGTTGTAAATATTGTAGAGACGTGGCATAATTAATAAAATTTCATCATATTAAGAAAAAAATAGCAGTAACCAAATTATTGGAAGTTCTACCAAAGCCCAAATGACACAGACCCAAAACAAGGTCCCTTTTTGGGATCTTTTATGGTACCACAAATTAGAAATAATCATGGTAAGACAAAAGAGAGCTGCAAAAACCATCATGGCTTCTATTTTGTAGGATGTTTCGGTCTCAAATGAAACGATCTGTACTATATACTTGCCAATAAATGCGATGATAATCGATATATTGGTGATCAAAAAACCTACCAGCCATCGAAGAATATGCCCCATTTCTATATCATTATGGTAAAACGATTGTATTTAATATTTTGAGGATATCGTCTAAATCTCTTTTATACTCAGGAGTATTTACTTGGTTTTCATTCACTAAGTAATGCGCCATGATCAAGAAATCATTTTTCCCACTGAAAAACTTCGTAGTATTATCCTTAACCCCAGCAGTCCCAGGAATATTTTTTGAAAAATATAACAAAGGAAGACCGTGTTTGGTCACTATATTGACGGGATTATTCTTTAAATTGGCAGAACGCTCATCATTTATATAAGATTCTAAATTAAAGGGTTTAGAACCCGAAACTTTGGCTCCTGTGATGAAAAACTTTCCAAGGGGCTTTTTGGCATGTTGAAATACTGCATATGTCGCTTCATCTGGCAGTCTTTGCCAATCTTTAGGAAAGTCAAATGAAATTAAGCCATTATTTGACACAAATTTATTGGTACTGGAACTGGATGGAGTAGAACTCGTCTGTCCGCCACTTGCCTTTTTTGTGTCTTTGCACGAACTGATAATTACTGCAAACAATAAGAAAAATAAAAATCTCAATTTCATATAATGTTGTTTTTATGCCGTGCAAATTTACGATTTTTTGAGTTAATATCTACTTGATATTTTCGATTTATAGTATCAAAGCCTGAGATTTAAGACATTCTTAACTTGAATAGAAGTTATACTTTGTATATTTGCAGTGGTAAAAATTTAAAAAAGTAAAATTTTGAAGAAATGTTTAAAGGTCAGTTTATACTTGTAGTTTGTTTAGGATTGTTATTTTCGAGCGCCGCAATTGCCCAGAAAAAAATGCCTACTGTTAATATTAAAACGCTAGAAGGAAAATCTGTTAGTATTCAGAATGTAATCAAAAAAGATAAAATAACCGCAGTCAGTTTTTGGGCTACTTGGTGTGCTCCTTGCAAAAAAGAACTTGATGCCATCAAAAAGGTGTATCCAGAGTGGCAAAAAAAATATGATTTTGAGTTGATTGCTGTGACGATAGATGACATCAGAGGGCTTCCAAAGGTAAAACCTATGGTCAACCAAAAAGGATGGACTTATACCGTTTTATCCGATGTAAATTCAGAATTAAAAAATGCTTTGGGATTCCCGACTGTTCCTCAGCTTTATCTTTTGGACAAAGAAGGAAAAATAGTATATAGCCATAGCAGCTATAAATTGGGAGATGAAAAAAATCTTGAAGAAGAAATAGCTAAAATAGCAAAATAAAACCCATAATTAATATAGTAGAGTATAAAGAATAAAATGAGGGTTGGATTTTTACTTTTTGTGGGCTTTTTTTTGTGGACTATTGCTTTCGCACAAGAGAAGAACCCTTTTGAGTTGACTCAATCCAAGTCAAATCCTACTATGCAAGTGGTTAAAACTACTGATACCTCCTCATTAGGTCAGACAAAGAGCCTTCCAGATCCTACTAATCCTTTCGAAGTTGTCAATAGAAAAAAAGAGCAAGTTGTTGCTGATTCGAATAAAAGTGGACAAGGAAAATTGATACCAGCAGAATCAATTAAGGATAAGGAAATTAGTCACGACTCAAGCACACAAAAAGACACAAATTTTTACTTTGTTACCTTGCTAACATTGCTTTTATTCTTGACGATTTTGGTCAGTTTAAATCGCTCATTATTGCTTAAAATCAATCAATCATTGCTGAATGAAAATATGATGAAATACCTACACCGGAATCAGGTTTCAAATTTTCAGTTCACATATTTATTGTTGTATTTTTATTTCTTTTGCAATTTGGGAATGTTTTTGTTTTTTGTATTCAAATATTTGAACATATTGGACGGCTATTCGAATGTGGCAGTGTATGGAATATGTCTAGGCATTGCATGTTTGATATATTTCACAAAACATATTGTCATGTGGATTTTGTCATGGGTATTTCCTGTAGAAAAAGAAATGGATCAATACAGCTTTACGACCCAAAACTTTAATATTATACTTGGATTATATCTGACTCCAGTCAATATTTTCTTAGCATTTGGTACGACAAATATGTTTAATTATTTGTTGGTAATTGGGATATGTTTAGTTATTTTATTTTATATTTTGAGGCAAATGAGAGGCTTAATGTTAAGTAGTCGATTTTTACCTAATAATTTTTTTCATTTTTTTATTTATCTTTGTGCCACTGAAATCGCCCCAATCCTATTGATTGCCAAAAGTATTTATACTTTTTAAGCAATTTCAATGAAATTTTTTTAGTAATAATTTGGCAGAGACTTCTGAAAAATGGCAATAACAAAAAAAGATTCGGACAAACCTGGTTACGTGGAAAAGTTCAAAAAAGTAAAAACAATACTTGTCTCTCAAGCTCGACCACCGAGGACACCTTACTCCGAGATTGAAGAGAAATATGGACTTCAAATTGATTTTCGACCGTTCATACAGGTGGATCCATTATCTGAGAAAGATTTTAGAAAGACACGTATAAGACCCGAAGAGTATCGAGCTGTAATATTCAATAGCAAGCATGCGATCGATCATTTCTTTAGGATTACGGAAGAAATGCGTGTAAAGATGCATCCCGACACTCGTTATTTTTGTGCAACAGAAAATGTCGCTAATTATCTACAAAAATTCATAATATTTAGAAAAAGAAAAGTCTTTAATGGCATCAAGTCTATAGAAGATATCCAAAATTATTTTGTGAAATTTCGCACTGAAAAGTTTTTGTTGATATGTTCTAATTTGGGTGCACAAGATACGATTAAAATGCTTGATAAAATTCAAGTTGAATATACGGAAGCTGTGATGTATCATACCGTAAGTAGCGATTTGTCCGATTTGAGTGACATTACTTATGATGTTTTGGTCTTTTTTACTCCCTTGGAGATAAAATCTTTATATGACAATTTTCCAGATTTCAAACAAAATCAAACTAGGATAGCCGTTTTTGGATCCCAGACCATCAAGGCAGCTGAAGAAAAAGGTTTGGTCATTAACATCAAAGCTCCAACTCCAGAAGCTCCTTCAATGACAATGGCTCTCGCTAATTATTTGGCTATTTCCAATGCGTCGAAATAATAATTTTGGAAAATCAAGTTAATAGCTTACGCGAATATTTTACTCAAGCAACATTATTGGGAGAGGAAGCACACAAAATAATGTCTCCGCCCATCCGGAAACTTTTGCCTCAAGCACCCCCTGATGCCAAACTTTCAAGCGTCATGCTACCATTGTCTCTACAAAACGATGAGTGGTGTATAACATTTATTTTACGCAGCAAACTTAACGATAAAGATCATCACAGCGGCCAATTGAGCTTTCCTGGTGGACAAAAAGATGACTCCGATAAAGATTTTGAAGCATGCGCATTGCGTGAAGTCTATGAGGAAATTGGCGTAGAGCCAGAGAAAATACAAATCATAGGCCCATTGTCTCCATTGTACATACCAGTAAGTGGATTTTTAGTTTATCCTTTCGTTGGTGTACTTGCAGAAGGAACAGAAATGTTGAGCCAGCCCTCGGAAGTTGAAGAAATCATCACTGTCCCGCTCAATCATTTTTTACAACCAAATATTATTAATTTTACAAAAATTCATCACAAAGCGGGTTACACCATGCAGGATGTGCCATACTTTCCAATAAGTGACAAAATACTTTGGGGCGCAACTTCGATGATTCTTTATGAATTTTTGATGATGACTGAAAAATGGTTTAAAGAGAATAGCTAGGAAATATTTTGCAACGCTAAGCGTTCTGATAAAAGCTAATATAGAATTGTATTTTATGAAAATAATTAACGTAAGTCACATTGCCATATACCTATGTCTTGCAGCATTCGTTATTACTGCGAGTTCTTGTAAAAAAGATTTGAACGGCTTTCGGTTGACTTACTATACGAATTTTAAAATTTTAGCTGGCGTAAGTGTATTTGAAACCCAATATATAGATCTACCGACAATCAATTCAGAATTGGAATTTTATACGCAACAACATGGGTATAATGTAAGCGACCTCAAAAAGATTTATCCAAATGTAGCTAGATTAAGAGCTTATCCACAAAGTTATAATTTGGGTTTTATCGAATGGATGAAAATTTATATCATACCCCAGGATCCTGCCATTGCCCCTATATTGATATTCGATAAAGTAAATAACCAAACGATAAAGTCTGACAATTTTGAACTATTGCCTTGGGAAGCAAACTATCTTGATGAGTTTAAATCGGGTAAATTCAAAATCAGGTTGCAGCTTAAATACCAAAATCCACCACCCTCATTCATAGATTGTAGCCTCGACCTTCTTTTTCAAGCTGAATAATTTAGAAAAGCCGTCTCAAATCATTTTATTACTCGATATTTTAATGTAAAAAAATCTAAATTGAAATAATCATATAACTATTTGATTATCAGTGTATAATTTATAAGTTGAAAATTAACTTACCTTTTTTTTATTGAAAATCAGTGTTTTATGAAAAATTATTTGGAATATTAAATAGAGAGAATTACTTTTGCACTCACTTTTGTGAATTTTATTAGAAAAATTAAATATTTATTTGTGAAAACGTTAAGTTATAAGACTAAATCAGCTCACGATCAAGACGTTACCAGAGATTGGTACGTGATCGACGCAGATGGTGAAACCGTAGGACGAATTTGTTCTAAAATTGCCCATGTATTGCGTGGAAAGCATAAAACTCAATTCACCCCACATACTGATTGTGGAGACAATGTCATTGTTTTAAATGCTAATAAGGTTCGATTCACGGGTGCTAAATGGAGCCAAAAAGAATATATCACTTATTCAATGTACCCAGGTGGACAAAAAAGAGTAAAAGCTGAAATTCAAGTTTCTAAAAAACCAACATCTATTGTGGAAATAGCTGTAAAGGGAATGTTGCCAAAAACCAAATTAGGCAATGCAATGATTAAGAAATTATTTGTTTATGAAGGGTCTGAACATCCACATCAAGCCCAAAAACCACAACCATTTAAATTTTAATACACTATGAGTGCAGAAATAATTAATGCAGTTGGTCGTAGAAAATCTTCCGTTGCTAGGGTTTATTTGACCAAAGGAACTGGCAAGATTGTTATCAACAACAAGGAATTAGCAGACTATTTTCCACAAAGAGAAATACAACTAAAGGTGACAGAACCATTTTTGACACTTTCGTTAGAAAATGGCTACAACATAAAAGTAAATGTAGATGGTGGAGGATTCAAAGGCCAAGCAGAGGCTACTAGAATGGCTATTTCTAGAGCTTTGGTGAAAATCAATGAAGACTTCAAAAAACCACTAAAGGACCAAAAATTATTGACAAGGGATTCGAGAGAAGTTGAACGTAAAAAATATGGTCAACCGAAAGCAAGAAAGCGTTTCCAATTCAGCAAGCGTTAATCCTTATTTACTATTAAATTACCTTATTTTATCCTCTTAAATAAAAGATTTTAAATGGAAAAACCATCATATAAACAGTTACTGGATGCGGGTGTACACTTTGGACACATGAAAAGAAAGTGGAATCCCAAAATGGCACCTTATATCTTCATGGAGAAAAAAGGAATCCATATCATCGACCTCAACAGAACGTCTGAGCATCTCGAAAATGCAGCCACCGCATTGAAGCAAATGGCTAAATCTGGCAAGAAAATCATGTTTGTTGCTACCAAAAAACAAGCAAGAGAAATCATCACTAAAGCTGCAGCGAGTGTAAATATGCCATTCGTTACCGATCGTTGGTTGGGAGGTATGATGACAAATTTTGCTACGATCAGAAGATCTGTAAAAAAGATGCAGAATATCGAGAAAATGCTAACAGATACCAGCATTACCAGCATAACCAAAAAAGAAAGATTAACGCTTTCTAGAGAAAAGGAAAGAATGGAAAAAGTCTTGGGTGGAGTTGCGAATTTGAATAGATTGCCGAATGCAATATTTATAGTCGATATTCATCACGAACACTTGGCTTTGGCTGAAGCAGAAAAACTTGGTATCAAAACCTTTGCTATGGTCGATACAAATTCTGACCCAAACAAAGTTGACTTCGCCATTCCAGCGAATGATGACGCATCAAAGTCAATTTCTATCATCACCAACTATCTTGTAAGTGCGATCCAAGAAGGATTGTCTGAAAGAAAGGAAGTGAAAGCAAAAGAAGAAGAAACTAATTAATTTTATTAATCAAAATTTAATCATATAATCGCCATGAGCGCAAATATATCGGCAAGTGATGTCAAAAAACTCAGAGACCAAACGGGAGCTGGGATGATGGATTGTAAGCAAGCATTAGCTGAATCCAATGGTGACTTCGAAGGAGCCATCGAATATTTAAGAAAAAAAGGTCAAAAACTTTCTGTAAAAAGAGCTGATAGAGAAGCCAATGAAGGTGTAGTAATAGCTTTGACTTCAGATGACCAACAAAGAGGTATCATCGTAAGAGTAAGTTGTGAAACCGATTTCGTATCAAAGAACGAAGACTTTATCGCGTTGACCAAATCATTCGCAAAGGCTGCAATCGATGCATTTCCAGCAGACACGGATGCTTTGGCTGCATTGCCATATGGCAATATTACCATTGGAGAGAAAGTGTTGGAGCAAGTGGGTGTCATCGGTGAAAAAATGGAATTGACCTATGAGAAAATAGAAGCAGAAATGGTTTTACCTTATATACATATGGGCAATAGAGCTGGTGTAATCGTAGGGTTGAACAAAAAAGATGCGGCATTTGAGCAAGCAGGAAAAGATGTAGCTATGCAAATAGCTGCAATGAAGCCAGTCGCTGTAGATAAAGACGGAGTAGATCCATCCATCGTTTCAAAAGAAATAGAAATCGGCAAAGAAGTAGCTAGACAAGAAGGTAAGCCAGAGGAAATGCTTGAAAAGATAGCGTTAGGAAAGCTTAACAAGTTTTACAAAGAAAGCACATTGTTGAATCAAGACTTTGTGAAAGACTCAAGTAAAAATGTTGCTGCATATTTGGCATCGTTTGACAAAGACTTAACCGTCACGGGTTTTAAACATATAAAGCTAGGTTAAAATTTAAGAAGCGAATGAAATTTTTCATTCGCTTTTTTTTTATCTTTAATAATTAACCAAAATAAAATAAAACTTTAATAAAGCCAATGACAATTAAATACAAGAGAATACTTCTAAAGTTGAGCGGAGAATCACTCATGGGTGCCCAAGGGTTTGGTATCGAGGCAAGCATGCTAAAGCAGTATGCCCAACAAATCAAGTCAGTAATAGATTTAGGAGTGGAAGTAGCTGTCGTGATCGGTGGTGGAAACATTTTCCGAGGACTACAGGCTGAAAAAAGTGGTATCGAAAGGGTTCAGGGTGACTATATGGGTATGCTGGCTACGATCATCAATGGAATGGCATTGCAAAGTGGCTTGGAAGAAGCCGGAATGTACACGAGACTAATTTCGGCCATTGAGATGAAAGAAATCGCAGAGCCATATATCAGAAGAAGGGCGATACGACACTTAGAAAAAAGGCAGGGTCGTTATATTTAGTGGGGGAATAGGAAGCCCATATTTTACCACTGACAGCGCCGCAGCGTTGAGGGCCAACGAGATAAATGCTGAAGTGATATTGAAGGGTACAAGGGTTGATGGGATATACAATAAGGATCCATTAAAACACCAAGATGCAAAAAAATATGATAGAATATCTTTTGACGAAGTGATAAAAATGAACTTAAATGTAATGGACATGACTGCTTTTACGTTGTGTCAAGAGAACAATCTGCCTATCGTAGTTTTTGATGTGAATGATAAGGATAATTTGAAAAAGATAGCATTGGGAGAGAAAATTGGCACCCTTGTTGAGAATTATTAATCATTTCCTTGTTATAAAATTTTTTAATCTACATAAAAATCCATAAAATTCTATTATTTTTGCATTTTATGAGTAGATTCATTCTGTAGAAATATTTTAGCTTTCGGAGTAAGTTTCAATCAATAATATTAATGAAATTTTTCAATTTTTTTACCCAAGAGTTAGCAATAGATTTGGGTACCGCTAATACCTTAATAATCCAAGATGGCAAGATTGTCATCGATGAGCCCTCAATCGTAGCTATGAATCGCACCACAGGGGAGATTATGGCTGTAGGCGCCAAGGCAATGCAAATGCATGAAAAGACTCATGACAATATAAAGACTATTCGTCCACTGAAAGATGGCGTTATCGCTGACTTTCAAGCTGCTGAGGCTATGATAGAAGGCCTCATTAATATGATGAATATTAAAAGAAAATTCTTTACGCACCTGAAAATGGTCATCTGTATTCCGTCTGGAATCACCGAAGTGGAGAAAAGAGCAGTATTTGATTCTGCAGATCATGTGGATAGCAAAGAAACTTATTTAATCCATGAGCCAATGGCCGCAGCTTTAGGGATAGGATTGGACGTGGAAGAACCAATTGGTAATATGGTGATCGACATTGGGGGAGGAACGACAGAAATTGCGGTAATTGCCCTTTCTGGTATCGTATGTGATCAATCTATCCGTATCGCAGGTGATGAGTTTAATAGCGATATCATGTCTTACATGAAAAGACAGCATAATATATTGATTGGTGAAAGAACTGCCGAGCAAATAAAAATAAATGTGGGTGCTGCTATCACAACATTGGAAGATCCACCCGCTGATTACAGCGTCAATGGTCGAGATTTGATGTCGGGAATACCAAGACAAATTTCAATTTCTTATCAAGAAATAGCCCACGCATTAGATAAGTCCATTTCAAAAATAGAGGATGCTGTATTAAAGGCCCTAGAAAATACGCCACCAGAACTTGCCTCTGATATTTATAAGACAGGACTTTACCTTACTGGAGGAGGGGCTTTGCTCCGAGGGCTTGACAAAAGATTGTCTCAAAAAACAAAACTAAATGTGCATGTGGCTGATGATCCGTTGAGGGCTGTGGTAAGGGGAACAGGAATCGCGTTAAAAAATACGGATAAATTTACTTTTTTGATTGATCGTAAAAGTATTTAAACATTGGCATAGGCCAGAAGTGTTTTGAAAGAATACCAGTTTTTAAGGATATTTTGCTCATATAAACATACCTTTGTTTAACTAAAATATTAAAGGTTCATGCAAGAGTTATTGGCTTTTTTGGTACGTTATAGCCATTTTATGCTCTTTTGTATATTGCAGTTTTTCTCTTTTTATTTAATTATCAATTATAATCAAGCCCAAAAAGAAATTTTCTTCAATACTACCAACACTTTTACGGGACAGTTCCAAAAAAAATACGACGAAGTAAAATCTTCATTCATAAGTCGACAAATATTGGACAGCCTTTCTGACAGGATAAAAGATTTGGAAGAAGAAAAAGAAATCTATAGGATGTATCTTCAGACTCACGTAGAGCCAGTTAAAGATAGTCTTTACACGCAAAAATATGAGTTGATATCGGCCAAAATTATTTATAATTCTGTCAATACTTGGGATAATTTTATACTCATAGATAAAGGTTCGAAAGATGGTGTACAAAAAGGCATGGGCGTGATTACCTCCAAAGGTGTAATCGGAATCGTTCGCAATGTATCAGAGCATTACGCCAAAATAATGTCCTTACTAAATAGCCAAACTCGGATATCCGCGTGTCTGTCTAAGTCCAATCACTTTGGGACCATAACATGGAGGGGAATTGATCCAACCGTGACGACCCTTATCGATTTGCCCAGTCATGCAAAACTAGCGGTGAACGATACAGTAGTCACCACGCAATATTCCCAAATATTTCCTCAAGGGATTAATATTGGAAGAATAGAAAAATTTTATTTTGAGGGTGGGAGTAATTTCTATACAGTTGATGTTAAATTGTTTGAAGATCTTTCCAATGTTCAATTTGTTATGGTTGTAAAAAATCTCTACAAGAGCGAAGCAGATTCCCTCTTAAATCAATCTTCACTGTGAGTATCTATATCCAACATATTATCCGTGGCTTTATCATACTATTGATTCAAATTAGTGTGTTCAAGAATTTATCTTGGGATTTTCATGGCTTTAATTATTTAGTGGTATTAATTTATCCATTGATATTTGCGCTGCTTCCTTTTCAGATTAATAAAGTATGGTTGGTTATATTGTCTTTTTTGGTAGGATTGGGAGTAGATTTTTTTTATGATAGCCCTGGAGTTCACGCCAGTGCTTTGCTATTGATGAGTTATACGCGCATTTTGATTGTCAAATGGCTAGAACCGCGGGGAGGTTATACCGTGCACCAAAATCCAACATTGTATCATCAAGGATTTCAGTGGACAATGCGTTATATGCTTAGTCTCTTTACCATCCATCATTTATGGTATTTTAGCATGCTCTCTTTCACACTTTTCTATTTTGATCAAATCTTGTTGCATACAATCCTGAGTTTATTGGTGGATATACCACTGGTGTTTATTCTGCTTTTCCTTTTCAATCCAAAATATTAGGTTTATGGATAGATTTCAAGGACGGCATCGACATATCATAGCTTTTTTCATCATGATAGGCGTGGTCATGCTTATTAAAGCGGCCCATATTCAGTTATTTGATTCATATTATAAACAAAAAGCTTCTAATCTAACCATTGAGAAAAAGGTAATTTACCCCGGCCGAGGACTTATATTGGATCGAAACAAAAAACTATTGGTTTTCAATGAGCCAATTTATGAAATTTTAATGCAATACAATCTCGTGAACAAAAAAATGGATACGAGTAAATTCTGCAAATTGCTAAATATTACTAAAGATGAATTCATTCAGTACTCTACCAAAGATTGGAAAGACGTCAGATACAGTAAATTTATTCCTTATGTATTTTTAAGAAAAGTCTCACCAGCTATTTATAGTCGATTTCAAGAAAGCATTCACGAATTTCCTGGGTTTTCTATTCAAGCAGGAATTACTCGTGGTTATGAATCTTCTATCGCAGCCAATATTCTTGGATATATCAAAGAAGTGGATAACAATCAACTTTTGTCCCAATCCAATCAGTATAAAGTCGGCGACTATATAGGCGCGATTGGTTTGGAAAAGCAGTATGAAACTTATTTGAAAGGTGTTAATGGTACAGAGTTTAGATTAAAAGACAATCTAGGAAGATTTGTAGGGCCTTATAAGAATGGGAACGTAGATTCCACGGCCATTGCAGGCAAAGATTTGGAGCTATCTATTGATGCAGAATTACAACAATTGGGAGAAGAACTCATGGCCAATAAAATAGGCAGTATCGTCGCTATAGAGCCATCTTCGGGTGAGATTCTCGCCATGGTTTCTGCACCAAGTTTTGATCCCAATATTATGACCATCGGCAAGGAAGACAAACAGTCGATTCGAGCCTTGTTCACGGATCCTTCAAAGCCGCTTTTTAATAGGGCCGTTTCTGCAAAATATCCACCAGGCTCTATCTTCAAAGCTTTGGTTGCATTGATAGGTTTGCAAGAAAAAATCATAACCCCAGATCGTGGATATCCTTGCAGGGGAGCTTACTACATTGGGGGGCAGGCGAGAAAGTGTCACAGACACCCAGGTATAGGGGACCTCCCTACTGCCATCGCTTGGTCTTGCAATTCTTATTTTTTTCAGACTTATCGTGAGATCATTGACCATTATGGTCGCCCTCAATTAGGACTGGACGTTTTTAACAAATACCTACACACGCTTGGCTTAGGAGTTGGTCTCGGAGTAGATCTTCCTACTGAAACCAGGGGATTTGTACCCACATCTTCTTATTATAACAAGAAAAAGGGTGAACGCTGGAAGTCTCCTTGGATTATGTCCAATGGTATCGGACAAGGTGAATTGCAGTTGACTACACTCCAGATGGCAAATATTGGTGCGATGATTGCCAATAATGGTTGGTTTATTAGGCCACATTTGGTGAAAGGTTTTGCCAACGATCCACAATTGCCGCTTCCATTTTCTACGGATAAAATATCAATGGGGATAGAGCCCCATCATTTCCTGCCCATTAAAGAAGGAATGGAACAAGTGGTCTCTCGCGGTACAGCTAGGTCTGCCTTTATCGCAGATATCGCAGTATGCGGGAAGACGGGTACTGCTCAAAACACCCACGGAAAGGATCACTCTGTGTTTCTTGGCTTTGCACCCAAAAACAATCCAACCATAGCTGTGGCGGTGTATGTTGAAAACGCCGGTTGGGGTGCTGATTTTGCTGCACCAATTGCTTCTTTAATTATGGAAAAATGGATTAGAAAATCCATTAGCCCAGCCAGACAATTTTGGGAAAAGAAGATGAAGGAAAAAAGATTGATCAACCGTGTCCCAGCTTCTGATAGTACTCGATAGGATAATTTGAGGCTTATTTTGTTCAGAGCGCGCTTTCTAAGCAGAAAGAATTCCCGCACTCAAATTAATGTGTAAATAATCATCAATATAATGACGAAATATAATACATTTGTGAGGTGTATTTATCGTCACATACTTATTTTAGTCTGCGTTATGGCGTGTTTTCACCCAAAGCATTGGTTGAGTTTGCACGTGCTCACCAGTTGAATCATTTGGTTCTGACCGATATTAACAATACGTCATGTAGTTTTACTTTTATAAAAGAATGTCGAGCCAATGGTATAACTCCGATACTTGGGGTAGAATTTCGACATCAAGGAAATTTCTTGTATTTAGCCATCGCGAAAGATGAAGAAGGATGGAGAGAAATTAATGCATGGTTGACGAAAATTTCAATACAGAATATTAAACCCCCATCGGCTGCACCGACTTTTACGCATTGTTATGTCATATACCGCAAATGCCCCAAAAGATGGGAAAATCTAGAAGAATACGAGTATGTAGGCGTAAGACCCAGTGAGGTGAACAAGCTTTATAGCTCTCCACAAAAGATTTTTGCCCATAAAATGGTTGTCTATGCTCCCATCACGTATGACACAAAGGAGCAGTATAGAATACATCAGTTCCTTCGTTGTATTGATAAAAATATCCTTATTGGCAAGTTGGAAACACATGATATGGCCTCGCCACATGACCGATATATAGATGAAAAAATCATCGAATCCGCCTTTGCACAATTTCCAATGATCCTTGAAAATACTAAAAATATCTTGGAGAATTGCCACATCGATCTGGTGTCGGACACGAAAAATAATCGAAATTGTTTTACTGAAAGCAAAGAAAGTGATTTTGCCTTATTGAAAAAATTGGCTAGGAGTGGCTGCCAGCGTCGATATAAAAACCAAGAGAAGGCCGTCAATAGGGTGGAGTCCGAACTCAAAGTAATTCTTGAGCTTGGATTTGCAGCTTATTTCTTGATTACATGGGATATCGTGCGCTATGCCAGATCCGCAGGTTACTTTCACGTAGGAAGGGGCAGTGGGGCGAATTCCATAGTTGCTTATTGTCTATACATCACGGACGTAGATCCCCTGGAATTGGACTTATATTTTGAGCGATTTATCAATCCTCACAGGAGTTCACCTCCTGATTTTGACATTGATTTTTCATGGGACGAGCGAGATGATGTGACAGACTATATATTCAAGCGATATGGCAGTGAATACACAGCCCTTTTAGCTACATACAATACATTTAAAGGGAAGTCGATCATTCGAGAATTGGGTAAAGTATTCGGATTGCCGAAAGAAGATATTGATACCATCGTGGATCACCCATTGGATAAAACCAGGCATCATCCCTTTGCTGAGTATATTTTTTATTATGGTAAAATGATGGAGGGATTTCCGAATTATCTATCCATCCATGCGGGAGGTGTTATTGTTTCAGAAAGGCCATTAAATTATTATACTGCATTGCAAATGATGCCCAAAGGATTTCCAATTGTGCATTTTGACATGTATGAAGCCGAAGATCTGCAATTTCATAAATATGATGTCTTGAGCCAAAGAGGACTTGGGCATATCAAAGAGGCGGTCGATATCATCCGCAACAACAAAGGTCTCGAGGTCGATGTCCACCAAGTAGAACGCATAAAAATGGACCCGAAAGTAAGGGCGCAGCTCAGGTCTGGACGATGTATAGGATGCTTTTATATTGAATCTCCAGCGATGCGAGGGCTGTTGTCAAAGTTAAAATGCGACAATTATGTTCATTTGGTTGCGGCAAGTTCCATCATCCGCCCTGGAGTAGCTCAGTCGGGCATGATGCGAGAGTACATCGAGCGATTTCACCATAAATCGAAAATAAAATACCTACACCCTGTTTTCGAAGAACATCTAGGGGAGACCTATGGGATTATGGTTTATCAGGAAGATGTAATGAAAATAGTTCACCATTTTTCGGGTTTGGGACTGGATGAGTCGGATGTTTTGAGGCGTATCATGACGGGAAAGAAGAAAAGCTCAGATACATTTTATCGATTGATGGAAAAATTTTTCAACAATTGTGCTGCGAGAGGATATCCAGATGAACTTACCAAAGAAGTATGGCGACAGATAGAAAGTTTTAGTGGGTATTCTTTTTGCAAGGCTCATTCTGCGAGTTTTGCTGTGGAGTCATTTCAAAGTCTATATTTGAAGACATATTACCCTCGAGAGTTCATGGTAGCTGTGATAAACAATTTTGGTGGATTTTATTCGACAGAAGTGTATCTTCACGAACTTAGGATGTGCGGCGGCATCATCCATGCCCCTTGTATCAATTACAGTCATTATATGACCAGTATTGATGGCGATGACGTGTATGTTGGCTTTGTTCATATCAAAGATTTGGAGGCGCAACTGGCGCGAAGATTGGTCCAAGAGCGAACCATTAGGGGGAAATATATAGACTTGGAAGATTTCGTCAGGCGACTAGACGTGAGCAAGCAACAGTTGGAGATTTTGATTCGCATTGGGGCTTTTAGATTTACTGGGCTCAATAAATACGAATTGATGTGGAATAAGTCCGCCGTATTCAACCCCAATATGTCGAGAAGTGCTACGGGATACCTATTCGAAGAGCCAGCGGAATCTTATACCATACCGACCTTAGAAGACGATACTTGGGATCAAGCATTTGATGAGATGGAATTACTGGGATTTCCGCTATGTTCGCCATTTGACTTACTAGAAACACCATTCATCGAAGATATAATGGCACATGAAATGCTGAGTAAAAAGGGTAAAGCGGTGACCATGTTGGGCTATTATATTGCGAGAAAGTATGTCACCACATCAACCAAAAAGCTGATGTATTTTGGAACGTGGGTAGATCGTCAGGGGTATTTTTTCGACTCGGTACATTTCCCCAAAAGCCTAGAAAAATACCTTTTTAAAGGGAAAGGAGTATATCGCATACGCGGTAGGATCGTTGAAGATTTTGGATTCCCGAGTGTGGATGTAGAGGCCTTTGAAAAGCTGCCTTATATCAAGGACAAGCGCTATTGAAATAGGGCAGGGCTATGTAGCACTGAGCGATGCGGCAACGTTTACATCAAGCCGCTGAAGTCAGCATTACTCTATTTTAATTATTCTTTTAAATATCCAGATACCATCTACTTTTAGCTTTAGAATATATAAACCAGTATTCTCAATATTAACAGTCTTATTATAGGTTGATCCTTGTTTTATTATTTGGCCACTTAAGGAACACAATTGATATTCAATCTCTGAATCGATTCCATCAATATAAACCCTTTCATTGGTTGGATTAGGATAAATCTTCACCTTTTCTTCATCAATTTCATTAGTTGATGTTATTAACCAAGTGCTGTCACACGAATAAGGTACAAACTGGTAGGTCATGGAATCATTTGTGAAGCATCTTAACTTGGTAGTCTGTGGATTATCATCACAAAAGCCGCAACCCAATAAAAATTTAATCCCGAAAAGGCCAGCGCCAACACCTTCATAGACAACATCTGTATATTCCTCTAATGTTCCGCTATTCAAAATATGAACATGCTGAACTTTAAGTGAATCCCTGCCAAAATGTTTATAAGCAATGGAATCAATGACAACAGTAGCAATTTCTTGAGAATTTAAAAATTGATTGTAATATTTGATGTCATAGGAATCAGTTTCCTGCCAGTCAAAATAAGCGATGT
The DNA here is from genome assembly GCA_016720635.1 of Saprospiraceae bacterium. GTDB lineage: Bacteria > Bacteroidota > Bacteroidia > Chitinophagales > Saprospiraceae > JADKKF01. Next base: position 123,203 of record JADKKF010000002.1, on the reverse strand, counting down.
ACTCATGATAATATTTATCCCAAAAATACATTTTATTATTTTCAACATAAAAAGTGTCTTGTAACCCTACAATATACTTTGTCCGAATTCCATCAAACAATGTGTCCTGTATAGAAAATGACTTATAACCAACGGCTGTATTGCCTCCACCAAAAAAGTTATCTTGCTCATATATCCATTTATTGTCGAGATTAAAAGATAGATTAGAAGGCTTGTTTAATCGAATTATATGTTCACAATCAAACCCATTCAGGCTTCCATTACTTTCGACCAAAATTAACCATAAATGAAAGGCCTCAGTTTCTCTCTCATCGATTCCTCCAGCTTGTGAACCGTTGATAAAAACATCGCCAGTGGCTATTTGTGAAGTAGAAACGAGTGGTATAAACGTTAATAAACTACCTAAGAGTTTTATATAAATGTTCATCATTTTTAATTAATGTATTTTTGCTATCACTTTTGATAATCGCGGTTCAATTAATTCTTAACTCCATACTTCTATTTCAGATATTAGGTATTCAACATCCGTAATTTTTCCATTTTTTGAATCTTTTGTTGATTTCTCAATTCTATTATGAAACTCACTATTTGTCATTGGCTTAAACTCTGAAATAATTACTGTTTCTTTTCTAAGCAAACGCTCAATTTGGGCAATTGCTTTCTCACTTTTTAGCTTTAGAAAGTCTTGAATAAAGTTTAATTTTAGAATTTGTAAATCCATTTCAGTATTTTTTTCAAAGTGCTAATAAAAGTAATAGCTTCGATTTTTTTTTGATATAGTTTTTTGATAGAATTGCTACCAACTTCCCCAGTGACAAACTTACCCCCCCTTCAATATTATGTTGTTTTAGCTACAATTCAAATATATCAAGCCACTCAGTATATTTCCCTAACACCAATTAAATGATCCCAGATTTATTGGCGAAGTTTATTAGCTCGGTCATATTTTTGGCTTCGCTTTTTGATAAAATATTCTTGCGATGGGTCTCAACGGTGTTTAGGCTGATGAATAACTCACTGGCGATTTGTTGGCTGGTTTTGCCTTTCGCGATCTCGCGGAGAACTTCGATTTCTCTTTTGGTATAAAGGAACTGATCTCCATTGCCTTGAGCGGGATTGTTGGGAGACCATTCTACTTTTTGGTGTTCTAAGAAAGAGTTGATTACCAATCCTTGGATTGAAATGCCTAGATATTGCTTATTCATATACACAGTTTTTATAGCGGTGATTAATTCATCTTTGTCTATGTTTTTTAATAAAAAACCCATAGCTCCGTGGTGGATCGATTCTCGAACCAAACCGACATCGTCGTAACTTGTAAGAATTAAAATCTTTAGATTTGGATTAATGGCCAGTAGATTTTTAGTGCATTGTATGCCATCAACTTCAGGCATATTGAAGTCCATCAACACGACATCGACTTGATGATTTCGAACAAAATCTTCTGCTATAAAATTGTCAGATGCGGTACCAACGACTTCCAGTTCTTCTTGAAAGGCCAATAATGAAGTCAATCCCTGAGTTATTATTTGTTGGTCATCTACAATTAAAACCGAGATAACATTTTCCATTTCCTAAATCTAAATAAAGAATAAATACATATTCAAGACGAATATATATAAAAATTCCATAAAAATGGCATAGTTTATTTTTTTGTAAGTTCGCTGTGAGGGATTTCTATGGATACAAAGGTTCCGTGATTGACTCTTGATTCCAAATTAATTTTTGCGCTGAGGGCTTTAGCCCTGATTTTTAGATTTTGCAATCCGATTCCTTTGTTGGGCTGATTTAGATCAAACCCAATGCCATCATCTTCAATCGTGATGATGATGCCATCTAAATTGCTAAAAAACTGGACGATGATTTCTTTTGCTTTGGCATGCTTTACGATGTTATTACAAAGCTCTTGCAGAATTCTGTAGATATGGATTTTCGCAGTATCATTTATTTCGTTCAAATCTATGTTAAATAGCAGATGTATGTCGATGTCTGGACTGATATTTTTAACCCGATGCAACAAGTCTTCGATTGCGGCTTTAAGCCCTTGCCTTTCGAGGCTTTTAGGCATTAAGTTGTGAGAAATATGCCTTACATCGGTATAGGCAAGATCGAGGTCTGCCGTGATGTTTTGTAGCTTAACTTTTTGCTGTTTGTCATCGGTGGATTCGATTATCTTTTGAGTTTTCATTTTGATGCTGCTGATCAATACGCCAAGTCCGTCATGAAGCTCTTGCCCGATTCTTTTCCGCTCAGTTTCGATCCCTAGAATTAGAGAATTTAAGTTAAGCTCTTTTTCTCTGGCGAGTTGTTCGGCGAGTTTTGTATTCAGTTCGATATTTCCAATAAAATTTTTTACCAAAAGATAAAATACTGCCATGAGTTCTACTATAACACCCAGTAAAAACAAAATATTGGTATAAAAAGTAAAAGGATAAAATCCTAAATATTTCATGACATAAAAATTCAATAAACCGTGCGGTAAAATCCCTAGCATTTGCAAATTAATGATAAAAATGCTGATACCATGAATCAAAAAGCCAAGGATGAACAATATGTGGTCTAGCTTCCAATGAGAAATCATAGCTTTAGCTACCATCAATAAAATAAAGATGTTGACGGCAAGAAAAAATATAAGCAAATACTGAACGACCGATCGGATGAGACTGGAATCGAATATTTCACAAATCCACATAATGCAACACAGGGTGGCACCAATTATGGCAATGAAATGAAAAAAAGTCAAAGACTTCCAAATCTTGACGTGAATTCCAAAATAGGTTTGCACGAAGAGAATTCCAGCGATCAAATAAAAAGTAACAACGGTGAGTAATATCAGTGGTTTATTGATAGAAAGGCTTGACCAAAGCCACATTTCAAATCCAATATCCACTAGAACAAATATGATTCCCAGTACAAAAAACAATAAAAAATAAGCCTGGAGTTTATCAAAAGTGCTTAAAACCAATAATATTAGGATGATCAGAAATATGAGTTCGATTCCAAAAAATGTACCTAATAGGATGTCTTCGAAAAACTGTTGCGAAGTTCTAACGTCTAGATTCCAAATAAAAGCACTAAAATTGAGATTGTGTCTCGAGGACCTAATTTTTACTGCGATCCATTGCGATTCTTTAGGTTTCAGAGTGATTTCTGCTGGAAAGTTGTATCGATTATTTCTCTTTAAGTCCGTAAACTTATCAAATGAATAATAGGCGAGTTGTTCGATGTCGGTATATGACCGAGATTTTTGAGATTTTGCATAAACCTCCAATACTTCTATATATGGATCGATAAATTCGAATAATATTTTGTTTTTTGATTTTGTTTCATTTTTTAAACCGAATAGCATCCAAATATTGCGATCGCTTGCATCAAAAATAAACTCGCGGAAAGTAGCTTTTTTGACCATCTTGAAAATACACGGATCAAAATTTAGGATGTCGAATTGGTTTATCTCTTGTAAAGTATCCAGTATAATATAAATAGAATCTTCTTGCCCTACCAATTTATGGCTAAAATCATGAGTGATTAAAATGGGTTTATAAAGAGAATCTCGAAAAGTAACCTTATTTATACCATAACACTCCGAAATGGCAATCAAAATTGAGAAGAGGATTTTTAAAAAGTTGGCACTCATAGTTCGTAAAAGTAAATAGTAAATACTAAATAGTGGAAGCTTCATAAATATATTTTTAGCAATTACCCAGTTGCCGGTATATAAAATACTGGCTAATACCTGTTTTGCAGTATTTTTTCAATATACCTTTTTGCCGTGTTTTATGGCGGCCCATTACAGGCCCATCTTTGTGGTATCATTATTTAACTGTAAAAATCAATATTATGAAATCAACAATTACAAGTTTATTTTTATTGGCGATCATCCCAATAGTAAGCTTAAGCCAACCCCTTTTTAAAGTAAATAACCCATACCAAGGAGAGACTGAAAGATATCGTATATGCTATAATGAAGGCCCATTAAGCGTCACTATGGTGACCCCCAATATTTACAATACCTACAAATGGACTGTTGATGGGCGGGTAATTGGGACTTCTTACAATCCTCCCAATGGCTTTAGTGACATCGATGGAGCCTTTGACCTAAGACTAGAGGTGACTAAAACTACACCTTTTAGAGTAATAGACAAAATTACTGTTTTGGGTGCAAATTCAACGGGATTCAGCGGATGCGAAGGGGTAGGACAGACGACCCCAGAATACTATCTTGAATTTAAAAAAGGATCTGATTTACTCTTCGTTGGTGATGAAGTAGAAAAGAATTATCCAGTTCCATTTGACATCCCAGGCATAGCCCTCACACAAGGATTTGATATTCTGCTATATGAAGCCGATTATCATTTTTGTCCATTATTTACATTTAATTATAGCGATGACTTTTTGGGATCTGTTTTTGTCCCAGCTAATTATCAGGGAGGAATTTTGACTGGCTCTGATGGTGTCAGAATAGAAATAACAACCAAAATGGTAAACTCAATTTATTATCAAGTGGATATGGTGTCTTATAATGAAAAGCCGAATATTGAATGTAGCGGTGATTCACTGATAACTGGTGGACCAGGAAATGGGACGGTATCATATACTTGGATAAACCAAGGAAATAATCAGTCCACAATTGATGCAGATGGAGGAGCTTTTTATCCCCCTGCTGGAGGAACTTATACGGTTGATAGGAGTCACTATGGTTGCCATAGGAGGGCAGATGCTATTACATTTGAAATAAAAAATACGCTTGCTATAAATGCCGATGCGTCTGGGCTTTCAAGTAATTGTAGCGTTTCAGCTATAAAGCTAAAATCTAATATTACCGATACACTTAATTATATGTTTTATTGGACTCTTAACAATGATACAGTAGGCACTAAAAATACTTATTTTGCGAGACAAAATGGCAATTATAAATTGAAAGTAAAACATTTGAACCAATGCATTAGATATAATAGTCCGGGAATAAATGTAACCGCAATAAATACAGGAAACGCGCTAACTGTTGATATTGCAAAAAATGAATCATTATGCCAAAAACTTAGCGCAAATGCCAATTTTACAGTCCAATCATATCGTTGGTCTGGACCTAATAACTTTACTTCCACTCTTGCTCAAATTACTCCACTTTACTCAGGAACCTACTCATTAACTGTGACAAGTGGAAACTGTAAACTAACAAGTGAGATCGAGGTAAATCCACAATACGCACTTCAAATTAATGCAACCAACCCAAGCTGTCCATCTGTTTCAAACGGAACTATTACAGCCATCTCTTCTTCACTTAATCCACCAAGTACCTTTAATTGGTCAAATGGTAAAACAGGAGCTACAATTTCATCTCTTCCTGCAGGGTCATATGCTGTTACAGTGACAGATCGAATAGGATGCAAAACATTCAATAGCGTAACCATACAAACATCTCGGTACCCAAAATTAACGGCAAAAGAGGACTTGAAAGCATGTCAAAATATGAGCAACGGTGCGATTTCTTTTAATACATCTGAATGTGCTGCGCCCATGTATTATAATATACTAAATACCACTATTCAATCAAATAATCCTACATTCATTGGCCTACCAGCTGGAAATTATGTAGTAAAAGTGACGGACAAAGATGGTTGTACAGCCACTAGCTCAATTGCAATAAGTATCAGCAATATTTCAAAGGTTTCGGATAATTTCAAAAAGCCATCGAGCCCAACATCGTGCGATGGATTCATCGAAGTAACAATAAACCCAAGTGGTTATAATGAACCAATATCCTATAGCTGGAACGTAAGCCAAACGACCTCCATGATAAATAATCTTTGCCCAAATATTTATAGTGTGACAGTAACGGATGCTAACAGATGTACTAAAGTATTTGGACCATGGAATTTGAATTTAAGTTCTACTGCTACATCTGAACAAATAACTCTTAACAATACCATAGATGTCTATCCTAATCCAACCGTAGGGCAGTGCTATATTAAAAATTTAGACAAGGATAATGAGATCAAAGGAATGAAACTAATAGATACACATGGAAGAGAATATTCAACAGATCATAGATTTACAGGTGAAAGCCTAGATATTTCTGAGGTTCCTTCTGGGTTATATATATTGGTATTAATAACTGAAAATGGGATTATTACTAAAAAAATCGAAAAATTTTAATAGTTGGATAATTATATTTAGGTTTAGGGAGTGCGAAAGTGCTCCCTTTTTTATTTGAAAAATTGAAAAACTATGAGCTATCCGAAAGCTAACATTTTCAATCGAGTAAAATATGTATTACGTTGAATATAAGTGTTTTATGTTAGTTAATTTTTTTGTTTTCCATATTATTTATTAGAATTGGGCTTGAAGGATACCTAAAAAAGAGGGGATTGATAGACCTTATTATTGATTTTATTTTGGTGATTAAAATTATCCGTTACTATCGGATAGCTAACGGATACAATCTGTTAATGTTTTTTATTACAAAAGAAAGCAGAGTTGAAAGCATTGATTTTAAGTTAAATTTATCTCTGGGATTAATTTAAATACAAAATAAATAGGTGAGAATTGGTATATATGAACTTAAGGATAAAAAAAAAGCCGCCCTAAATTTAGAACGGCTTTCTAGAAGTTACTGCATATTTATTAGGGGCTACTCTTTAACTACTTTTTCAGTGAATCGTTGTCCTGAACCTGCGTCATAGATGGAAATAAAGTAAAATCCAGAAGGCAAATGATTCATATCGACTTCCACTTGTAGATTTCCACTAACTACTGGATCAATAGTTTTTGCAAATTGCAATTTACCATCCAAACTGAATATAGATAACTGAACTTGATCGAAAGAATTGATATCAACGATGACATTGGTTCTAACAATCGTAGGCCTTACTGTATATTTTTTGCCTTTTATTGAATTATCTAATATTATAACATTGAAGAATTCCTCAAGGTTAGAGAATTCAACTGCAGATAACTTATAGTAGTTAAGCCCTGCATTAGGTCTAGGGTCTAGAAATTGGTATCTAAGTTCTTGACTTACATTGTTTTGAAGGGATTTAGAATCAATTTCTGTCAAAAAATGAAAATGAATGCCATCCAAACTCCTATACAATCTGAAATAATTGATGTCTTTTTCGTCTTTAGTTATCCAATTTAATAGATTGCCACCTGTAACTTTTTGACCTTTGAAACTAATCAACTCTAAGGGCAGCGTCAAGCAATTATTAATACTAGCATTGGAAGCTTGTGAATATGTATAGGTATTTGCATATAATCCACTTTCCAAAGTAGTCTCTACGCTATTGGCAAAACCATTGGCATCATAAGGACCAGCAACAATTGCATTAGACATTGTAACCGATATATTTGGTGAACGATTTACTGCGGTACCAGAAAACATAACGACACCTGAATGTGTGGTAACCCCAGCCTCATAAGCATCTGAACATCCGTCACCATCAGCGTCTAAATCTAAGTGGTTAGGAATACCATCACTATCTGCATCTGATCCAGTGCAAGAAGGTTTAGGATAAGCACTTGCGACATAACTTGTAGTTGGATATGTTATTGATATTTCACTAGTATATCTAGTAGGATATGAAGCAGTTTGGGAAATATTCCCTGTTGTTCCTGAGACATAACCATTGTCTAGAACTCTGTAATATTGATATTTGGTAGTACTCGTGTTGGTTAATGTAAGATTGCCATTAACATCATTGGTTGGACTACTTATCGTTGTCCAGTTCATATTATCGTTAGATCCTTGCAGCACATATGAATTGACATTATAAGTCAACATGGCTCCTTTTACTAAGGTCAAGCTTGAAATTTGTATCGGTGTACTATATTTAACCGTATAAACAGACATTCCATTTAATAATAAAGAATTTGCTGTTATTCTAGTATAGTAATTTGATGTATTTCCATCATACAAAAGCGACAAGTTCGTTCCAGGTGCGTTTGTAGCCGCAGGACTATAAGTATTTGTAGTCATATCAGAGGTGATACTTACAATTTTTTGAGCTTCTGCTTGAGTATAGAAACAAGTTGGGCTTTCAACGGCATCTAAAATACCATCGTTGTCATCATCCAAATCAACAAAATCAGGAACACCATCATTATCAAAGTCAGAACACAAATTAACCGAACTATTGATCGCATACAAATTATAAGTGTTATTGTAAGTTATAGATGGGTTGCTACCATCATTGCTTTCTACGTTGTTGGCCAAACCATTTTCTCCATAAGGTCCTTCTGCAATAGAACTTGGAAGAGTTGTTGTTCCACTTGGATTTACAACAGTACCAGACTCCAAAGTTCCTGCTACTGATGCTTCTACCGCATCAGGACAGCCGTCACCATCGCTATCTAAATCAAGTTCATTACTTATTCCATCTCCGTCTAAATCATTGCTAGCGCATGTAACATTTAAGTTATCAAAGCTTATTGAACTAGTTTCCCAAGCTACGGCGTTTGTTGGGGCATAATAATTAAAGGTAAATGGACTAGTGCTGGTAGAATTGAAAGGAATCAAAGCTCCCCAAGCACTTGAGGAACCTCCAGAGGTTCCTTGAGGTAGAGCGTTTTGCTGATCAATGATAGGTGTAGTATTGTTGAAATCATCACCTGTATTGTAATTACCGACATAAGTCGTATTAGTACCATATTCTACGAAGGTAGCGTTGATGTCAGTTCCATCAGCATTCGTTGAAAACTCATGAGTGAATGTACCAGAGTTGTCAGCACCACCTGTGGTATATCCATTTTCACCTTGATTTAGGGTTGATAAATTAGCGTTCTCAACAAAGTTTATTGTTCCTGAAAAAGTATAACCAGGAAGTGGGGTTATTGTCAATAATGCACCATCAAAACCAGTAACAGTTGATGTTCCATCCGCATCAGTAACTCCAGTAGCAGTTGAATAGAATAAATACTTTCCATCGTAAGTTGTACCTCTTCCAGCATCGCTTGTGGTCCAATCGAGATTAGATTGCCAAGTTACGGTACCTACGACCACTCCACCTACTACCATGTCAGCTTGTAAAGTTGTCCATCCACCATTACTACTAACATCCCGTACATTTCTAAAAGTAACCTGATTTCCTGAAACACAACTTTCAATTGCATCGGGTACACCATCATTGTCATCGTCAAGATCTACACTATTCACAATACCATCTCCATCAAAGTCGCAGTTAGCTGCCATTTTGGTTGGGTCGGAACAAGGAACTGTACAATTATTAATAGTATTGTTTAAAGCTTTGTTATAAGTATAAGTGTCATTATATACACCACTTTCTATAGAAGTTTCCAAACCATCTGCAAAACCATTGGCACTAAAAGGTTCTGAGGCAATCGAAGTATTAGACGTAGTGGTACCAGACTCAAAGGAATCAGGACAACCATCATTATCACTATCTAGGTCAAAATTATTTGGGATATTATCGCCATCAGTGTTAGTCCCAACACAACTTGCCTTAGGGTGGGCACTAGGGATATAATTTGTTGTATTGGCGATACTAGTAATTTCATATACAGCACCTGTGGTTGAACTTGATGTTGCTTCTCCTTGTACTCTATAGAATTTGTATTCACCAGCATTTTGATTGACCGTAAGCACTTTACTAGCCGTTGTAGCTAATGAAGTTGTAGTTGTCATTAAATCAGTCCAAGTTATACCATCATTTGATCCATACAAGCTACCAGTGGATCCTGTACCTAAACTAGCAGCATTGACAATGGTCAAGCTTGTAAGCTTAACAGGAGTTGGATATTCTACTGTGAAAATATTTGCACCAGCAAGTTGTTGACCAGACGTAAAGGCAAAATTTGGTGATGCAGAAACGCTTATATCATTATAAAGCAAAGCCGTAGATCCTGTACCGACATTTAAGCCAGTTGTAACACCAATAATATTATTAGCTTCAGCAGCGGTATAATAACAGTTAGGACTTTCAACAGCATCCAATACGCCATCGTTGTCATCGTCCAAATCAACACTGTTTATAACACCATCGTCGTCAAAGTCGCATGTTGCTGCCATCAATAATGGATCCGTACAAGGTGTTGGGCAAGTAAACAATGTTGCTAAAACACTATCAGCTGGGCTAAAACAGTTGTTTAACCCATCTCTGTAAAAAGCATAATATTTAACACCAGTTGCAGCTGATGTTACTTGTGCAGTTGTTAAAGTATCATTAATATTAGTTGGTGGGTTATTTAAACTCCAAACTAGAGTTGTTCCTGTAGGTAATGTACCTGTGTTTGCCAATGATGTTAAATTTACTGTGGTTGTAGGACATGAATTGGTTACAGAAGTAGCATTTATTGCTGGTGCAATTGTTCCAGCTGCACAAGAATTACAGTATGTTCTACTAACTTTTATCGCATCAAACAGTAAAAGACTTGCACCACCTAAATCTGTACCAACAATATTTATTGAATTGTAACTTCCATCAATAGGTGTTATTGGTACAACAACCTTAATAATATTATAAGGGTAAGTTGTTGTAGTTAGTTGTGAAGCATTGATAGTATCAATAAAACCTGTATTACTAGGCGAACCATTTAATGATATAGCAAATCCACCATTATAACCATTAAATTTCCTTACATACATAGTTATTGTATCTCCTGGTGTTATTGGGTTTGCAAAGTTTACAACCCCAGGTGAAACCCAAGATGCGACACTTAATCTATTTGCAGCAATATCTGCTCCTGCACTTGTTACATTTGGAGTACCTACCACTCCTGTATTTGAACCCCAAGATGCACCAGCGTTTCCAGTTGCACTTGTCGCATACTGCGAGTAGCTTAATGTATTCGAACAGCAAATTGGAACAAAGGTAATACTGTCTGCAGGACTAAAGCAACCATAAGTTGAATTACGATAATATGCATAATAAGTACCAGGTATATTAATTGCAGCAGCTTGTTCTGCAGTCAATGTATCGTTTTCAGAAGTTGGTGGATTATTCCCGCTCCAAACTAAAGTAGCCCCATCTGGAGCAGTACCTGAATTAACTAATGAATTTAAATTAAATGTCGAAGATGGACAAGTATTGCTTACAGTTGTAGCTGTGATCGCAGGAGCCGTTGAATTTGCTGTACAGATACAATTTCCCACACCATCCAATTTTATGTTGGCCAAAAACCAATCATCCCCAGCTAAACTTGAATTAAAATTGAATAATAAATCACCAGAAGCAGGTAAACTTGTAGCAGGAATAAATAAATCAAAATGTGTTAGGTTACTTTGCGAAGTAGCTTGAGATGAAGTTGACCAAACTGGCAAAGAAGAAGGCGTAATAATAGCTCCATTAGATGCTGTTGCAGTTGCGGTCATTCCTAATGGTGGATTATTTAATGTGGCATAAACAACTCCTCCCAATTTAATTTGTACACTAGCACTATATGCAGTGGTTCCATCAGTCCAAATAAAGTTATTAGTCCCTGCATCAAAACTTAAATGTACCATTCCTCCAGTTACATTAGCTTGACTAAAATTAACCGTTTGGCTTAATGGATAATTTATAGCGTTATCAGCAGAATTCATAACTGTATTTGTAGCATAACCATTATTTGTTGCTAACTCCCAACTAGAGGCACTACCACCAGTCCAACCAGCTAAATTTCCATTAAAATTTCCATTGGTGATTAAGGGGGTTGCAGGGGCACATTCTTGAGCATCTGCTATTCCGTTGCAATTATCATCTTTTCCAATAGTAATTTTTGTAGTAGCTGTACCATCTCCATTAACACCTGAATAGCAAGGTGCTGATGTGCTTTTAAATGCAGCAAAATAAACACCAAAAGTTGCTGCTGTTGGTGCAGTTATTTGATTTGCCGTTGTTGCAGGAGTACCACTATGCCATGTTAACATTGCCCCTGAAGGTGTATTACTAGCAGTAATAGCAGAAATATCAAGAGTTGTTGCAGGAGGACATAATCCACCGTACTTAGATAATATTGGAGCAACTGTTCCTGCGGCACATTGCAAATTCCCTTTAAAATCAGAAATAGCAATAGCAGCCACCGGCTGCCCCATTTCTAATACCCAGTCTCCATCGCTACCACTAAGGTTGGTAGATGCTGCTACAGAAATGCCTAAAGTTGATTCTAAGTATCGAATAGCGTCTTCGCCGACTTTTCCTTTAGCAAATTCACAACCATAAATGTTTACATTGTGAATCTCGGTTGTTGCATTATGTATCCTTGAATCAATAAACTCTGCGATTTGTTTGGCATTTTTCCATTCACCTTTTATTAGTAATTCACCAGGACGTCCATGCGAAAATAGCTGAAACACAGATGGATCTGAGTTCGAAATGACTGGAAAGTTGTCTATTCCATTATCCACATAAATATTGGACTGGTGCATTGGTTTTGCTAGTACAAACATAAGACTACAAATAATCAATCCAACCAAAGCTAAATGAGCATAGTTGATTACCATTAAGTACTTTAAACAAATACTACTTTCTGAAATATTTTCAGAAGTGATACTAGTTTTGCTAGCGGTATTTTTCCAAAGGAAAAGTTTAATCGGAATACTATTTCCGATTGAGGGCCAAGTGTGTGAATCTTTCTTCATTTTGATTAGATTTTACTAAGTTTTTTAAAGTTTAATACATAAAACAAAAAGCTCAAGTGTACACCATAATTATAGTTTACATGTAAAATAAAATTATGGTTGCAATAGATAAACGAGAAAGATATTTGGTTTGTGAATGATTAGCTAAAGTTTTTTAAAAATACTTTAGAAGGAGACAAGGGATATGAAATGGTGCAATTGAAATTTTCATTCTTTTTAAGAAAGAGTGTTTAAAATTTAATATCGGTTACTAACCGATAGCTAACGGATACAATTGGCTACGGCGTCTATTGTGCTGATTATAAGGCTATTATACAGATTGTAATATTTGTTTATACTAAAACTTTTTTCATTTTTAAAGTATCGTTTTTATCCGTTACTAACCGATAGCAAACGGTTACAATCGGCTAAAGTTAATGTGGTATAGCTTTGCTATAGAGTCCAGCTCATGTTTTGTGAGATCACAAGTATTTTTGCTAGGCTTATTTTAGATGTTTTTAATAAAAATATTTATCCGTTACTAACCGATAGCAAACGGTTACAATCGGCTAAATTTTATAGCTTATTATATTGATGGTTAGGAAGGATTGCTTTTATTTTTAAAAAATCCAAGTAATAACTAGATTTAATAAAAAAAGGTTTGTGAGTAATGACTGTAATAAAAAAAGCCGCCCTAATAAATTAGGACGGCTTTCTTGTTGTTAAGGTAAATTATGTAGGGACTATTCCTTGATTACTTTTTCAGTAAATCGTTGACCAGAAACAGTGTCAATACCATTTATCAAATACAAACCAGAAGGAAGATTGGTCATATTGACCACAGCTTGTATATTTCCATTACCATCAGCTTTAAGATCAGTAGTAAATTGTAATTTACCATCTAAGCTATAAAGCGATAACTGAACCTGACTGAAAGAATTGATATCAACGATGACATTGGTTCTAACAATCGTAGGCCGTACTGTGTATTTTTTGCCTTTTATTGAATTATCTAAAAGAATCACATTGAAGAATTCTTCAGTAAGATTAAACTCAACAGCAGACAATTTGTAATAATTCACACCAACATTTGGTCTAGAATCAAGGAATTGATATGTTAATTCTTGACCTGCATTGTTGTGTTTTGCTTTAGAATCTTCTGTAGTCAAAAGGTGATAATTGATACCATCAAAACTTCTGTACAATCTGAATTTTTCAATGTCTTTCTCATCTTTTGTAACCCAGTTCAATTGATTTCCACCATTTACTTTATGACCGTTGAAACTAATCAATTCTAGAGGTAGAGGAGTCATCGTTTCCCTCCAATCCATTTCTGAGGTAGTTCCAGTATCGATGTTCGGGAAGGCGGTAGGCGTTTGACCCTCAGTTATATCTATTGAACCACTACCTTCTTTAGGTGTTGTTGTAAAGTTATCATAAATATCTAGTAAACCATCACCGTCAGTGTCAAGTGTACTGCTCACACCAGTAACATTCTCACCAAGATTTATTATTCCATCGTTATTGGTATCCCATGCTTCAATATTGTCTGGTTGTTCAGTATTATCTGAGTCCAAATCAATATAGTCAGGAGTGTCTGTACCGTCAGTATTGGTCGGGATATTTGTATTTCCTGCATCTCCAAATCCATTGGTTTGATCATAAGCATTGTCAATACCATCACCATCGGAGTCTAGACCAGTAGGAGGAATATATCCTGCAGTAGTCTGCCATTCTACGTTGTCCACGATACCATCATCGTCAGCATCGATATCTAGGTAATTTGGATTACCGTTACCATCCGTATTTGTTGGATTTAATGTATTTCCAGTGTCACCGTATCCAGTAGGATCTTGGTCAGCACTGCTTAGAATTCCATCGTGATCAGGATCGGTACCGTCAACGATTCCGTCGTTGTTGGCATCAGTTCCACCACTTTCAACAACATCTGTAAGTCCGTCATTGTCAGCATCTAGATCTTGGGTATTTGGAATGCCATCACCGTCGGTATCGATATTAGGGGTACCTGTATTGCTACCATCGATATCCACCACATCAGCTAAACCATCTCCATCAGAATCACCAGGAACAAGACCTGTACCAATGATTCCATTATTATCTGGATCAGATCCACCACTTTCTGTGACATCTGTTATACCATCATTGTCAGAATCTAAATCCTGTGAATCAGGAATTCCATCTCCGTCCGTATCATCTGTTCCTTCTATAACATCAGTAATACCATCATTATCGTCATCCAAATCAACTTCATTTGGAATTCCATCTCCATCCGTATCTATCGATTCTCTCCAATCACGCTCAGTAGTATTGCCATCTAGATTAGGAAATCCTGTCGGGGTCTGTCCATCTGTTGGTATGTTTGTTGACGGATTCATATTATCATATACATCAAGCAACCCGTCTCCATCACTGTCTGTAGTAGTACCAGATATTGGCTCAGAACCATCTATTATACCATTGTTATTAGTATCCCATGCCTCTATATTGTCAGGCTGTTCTGTATTATCAGAATTCAAATCAATATAGTCAGGAGTATCTGTACCGTCAGTATTGGTTGGGGTATTTGTATTTCCTGCATCTCCAAATCCATTGGTTTGATCATAAGCATTGTCGATACCATCACCATCGGAGTCTAGACCAGTAGGAGGAATATATCCTGCAGTAGTCTGCCATTCTACGTTGTCCACGATACCATCATCGTCAGCATCGATATCTAGGTAATTTGGATTACCGTTACCATCCGTATTTGTTGGATTTAATGTATTTCCAGTGTCACCGTATCCAGTAGGATCTTGGTCAGCACTGCTTAGAATTCCATCGTGATCAGGATCGGTACCATCAACGATTCCGTCGTTGTTGGCATCAGTTCCACCACTTTCAACAACATCCGTAAGTCCGTCATTGTCAGCATCTAGATCTTGGGTATTTGGAATGCCATCACCGTCGGTATCGATATTAGGGGTACCTGTATTGCTACCATCGATATCCACTACATCAGCTAAACCATCTCCATCAGAATCACCAGGAACAAGACCTGTACCAATGATTCCATTATTATCTGGATCAGATCCACCACTTTCAATAACGTCTGTGATGCCGTCATTATCGCTATCGAGGTCAAATTTATCAGGTAAGCCGTCACCATCTGTGTCGTCTGTTCCTTCATTGACATCTGTGATACCGTCGTTGTCGTCATCTAGGTCATTCTCATTAGTGATGCCGTCTCCATCGAAGTCGCAATTAGCATCTAGCTTAAGAGGATCAGTACATACTGGACAACTAATAATGCTAGAATTGATTGCTTTTGAATAAGTATATGTGCTTTCATAAACACCACTTTCTAATGTAGTCTCCACGCTATTGGCAAATCCATTGGCGTCATAAGGGCCAGCAACGACCGCATTAGAGATAGTTGTTGAAGTATTTGGTGAGCCGTTTATGGCGGTACCAGACAACATAGTCACACCTGACTGGGTAGTAACCCCTGCCTCATAAGCATCGGAGCATCCGTCACCATCAGCGTCTAAATCTAAGTGGTTAGGAATACCATCACCATCTGCATCTGATCCAGTGCAAGAAGGTTTAGGATAAGCACTTGCGACATAACTTGTAGTTGGATATGTTATTGATATTTCACTAGTATATCTAGTAGGATATGAAGCAGTTTGGGAAATATTCCCTGTTGTTCCTGAGACATAACCATTGTCTAGAACTCTGTAATATTGATATTTGGTAGTACTCGTGTTGGTTAATGTAAGATTGCCATTAACATCATTGGTTGGACTACTTATCGTTGTCCAGTTCATATTATCGTTAGATCCTTGCAGCACATATGAATTGACATTATAAGTCAACATGGCTCCTTTTACTAAGGTCAAGCTTGAGATTTGTATCGGTGTACTATATTTAACCGTATAAACAGACATTCCATTTAATAATAAAGAATTTGCTGTTATTCTAGTATAGTAATTTGATGTATTTCCATCATACAAAAGCGACAAGTTCGTTCCAGGTGCGTTTGTAGCCGCAGGACTATAAGTATTTGTAGTCATATCAGAGGTGATACTTACAATTTTTTGAGCTTCTGCTTGAGTATAGAAACAAGTTGGGCTTTCAACGGCATCTAAAATACCATCGTTGTCATCATCCAAATCAACAAAATCAGGAACACCATCATTATCAAAGTCAGAACACAAATTAACCGAACTATTGATCGCATACAAATTATAAGTGTTATTGTAAGTTATAGATGGGTTGCTACCATCATTGCTTTCTAAGCTATTCGCCAAACCATTTTCTCCATAAGGTCCTTGTGCGATTGCACCTGAAAGTGTTGTTGTTTCACCTGTATTAACAACAGTACCAGACTCCAAAGTTCCTGCTACTGAGGCTTCTACCGCATCAGGACAACCATCGCCATCGCTATCTATATCAAACTCATTGCTTATTCCATCTCCATCCAAATCATTACTAGCGCAAGTAACATTTAAGTTGTCAAAGCTTATTGAACTAGTTTCCCAAGCTACGGCGTTTGTTGGGGCATAATAATTAAAGGTAAATGGACTAGTGCTGGTAGAATTGAAAGGAATCAAAGCTCCCCAAGCACTTGTGGATCCTCCAGAGGTTCCTTGAGGTAGAGCATTTTGCTGATCAATGATAGGTGTAGTATTGTTAAAATCATCACCTGTATTGTAATTACCGACATAAGTCGTATTAGGACCATATTCTACAAAAGTAGCGTTGATGTCAGTTCCATCGGCATTCGTTGAAAACTCATGAGTGAATGTACCAGAGTTGTCAATACCTCCTGAGGTATATCCATTTTCACCTTGATTTAGGGTTGATAAATTAGCGTTCTCAACAAAGTTTATTGTTCCTGAAAAAGTATAACCAGGAAGTGGGGTTATTGTCAATAATGCACCATCAAAACCAGTAACAGTTGATGTTCCATCCGCATCAGTAGTTCCAGTAGAAGTTGAATAGAATAAATACTTTCCATCGTAAGTTATACCTCTTCCAGCATCGTTTGTGGTCCAATCGAGATTAGATTGCCAAGTTACGGTACCTACGACCACTCCACCTACTACCATGTCAGCTTGTAAAGTTGTCCATCCACCATTACTGCTAACATCCCGTACGTTTCTAAAAGTAACCTGATTTCCTGAAACACAACTTTCAATTGCATCGGGTATTCCATCATTGTCGTCGTCAATATCTACACTATTCACAATACCATCTCCATCAAAGTCGCAGTTAGCTGCCATTTTGGTTGGGTCGGAGCAAGGAACTGTACAATTATTAATAGTATTGTTTAAAGCTTTGTCATAAGTATAAGTGTCATTATATACACCACTTTCTATAGAAGTTTCCAAACCATCTGCAAAACCATTTGCACTAAAAGGTTCTGAGGCAATCGAAGTATTAGATGCAGTGGTACCAGACTCAAAGGAATCAGGACAACCATCATTGTCACTATCCAGGTCAAAATTATTTGGGATATTATCGCCATCACTGTCAGTCCCCACACAACTTGCCTTAGGGTGGGCACTAGGGATATAATTTGTTGTATTGGCGATACTGGTGATTTCATATACAGCACCTGAAGTAGTGGTTGAGTTCGCCTCGCCTTGAACTCTATAATATCTGTATTCACCAGCATTTTGATTGACAGTAAGCACTTTACTAGCCGTTGTAGCTAAGGAAGTTGTAGTTGTCATTAAATCAGTCCAGGTTACACCATCATTTGAACCAAACAAGCTACCTGTTGATCCTGTACCCAAACTTGCTCCATTTACAATAGTCAAACTTGTAAGCTTAATGGGTGTAGTATATTCAACCGTAAAAATATTTGCACCAGCAAGTTGTTGACCCGCATCAAAAGTAAAATTTGGAGAAGCAGATACGCTTATATCATTATAAAGTAAAGCCGTAGAGCCAGTACTGACATTTAAACCAGTTGTAACACCAATAATATTATTAGCTTCAGCAGGGGTATAATAACAGTTAGGACTTTCTACAGCATCCAATACGCCATCGTTGTCATCGTCTATATCAACACTATTGCTAATTCCATCGCCATCGTAGTCGCAAGTTGGTCCCATCAAAAGAATATCATTACAAGGACAATTTGGATCCAGGATTGTAGAATTTTGGCTAGTACCAGCACTTTGACCGCTTACCCCAGCTATAGTAGGGACGCCGTTGGCATCAACACAAGTTGTTCCTCCACATAAATTTAAATTGCTAGCAGTTGAACCTGGCCCTACTATTGCAAGACCACCAGCGCCAACTAGTTGGTTAGAATAGAAAGTAGCTCCTCCCTCAATTGCATCTAAGCAACCATCATTGTCACTATCTAGATCTAAATAATTGGGAATACCATCTTGATCGGTATCGGTTGAGCCCACTAAAGTATTTCTACAAGCAGGATTCGTACTATCTAAAGTAACCCAATCTGTTTGTTGATCAGATTTAAACTCTATGTAATATTCATTACCTTGAGCATCATCGTATTGATATACCCTTAAAAATACAGTACCTGTTGGATTATAGGTTGCAGTGGTTGCGCTTGTTCCGCTTGTTATAGAAGCTGCTAAACTCGCAGTGTAAGGCGTACCATCGGTACTAATATAAAGCCAAGTTTTTTGACAATAGTCTCCTGTAATTCTAAATTGCAAATTCGTATGACATGAAAAATCAGCATAAATATCTTGAATATGATGATCAGCTTGTGCATTAAGGATACCCACCCAATGCGAGGTAGTTGGATAATCAATAGTTGGATTGTTAGGGTTTGGATAAGTTGAAACAACATCTGAACCTGGAAACCAAGGTAAACCATATAAATCATTTCTATCGTAATAATCCGTCATATTAGTTACATAGGTACATGCAGTTAATGGTGCATCAACTACGTCATAGCCTATAGAAGTAAAGTTGGAAGTCCCACTATACACCAAACCTTCAACAATATCTAAAATTCCGTCATTATCATCATCTAAATCAATTCCGTTAACCACACCGTCTCCATCATAATCACAATTTTCAGCAACTTTTGTTGGATCTGTACAACTGCATGATGAAGACACTTGTGTGTTGTCTTGGCTTGTACCAATACCTTGACCATATCCAGCAATTGTAGGAATACCATAGGTGGCGAGAGAAGAGTTTGTAGCTACAGCCCCTAAAGAACTAGTATTAAATGAATTGCTACCCTCCTTGGCATCTGGGCAACCATCTCCGTCAGCATCAGTGTCCATATGGTTCGGAAACCCATCACCGTCCAAATCTGCTGAACAACCTGCGATTGGTAGTTCCATTACTTTTTCAGAAAAGCCAAACATGATATCTTCTAGTTCATTGGTGTTTAATGTACCAGATGTTACAAAAATTCTATAATACAAATAACTGGTTGTATTTGTAAAATCCATCTCCGTTGTTCTATTATTGTTAGTGATGGTTGCAGATGAGGTGATTGTGGTCCACCCGCTTGACGGATCGTTAGAGCCCTGAATTGAGTATGTTGTTCCAGTTGTAAAATCAATAGCAGGAGCACCTCTATACCAAAGTAAGGATATATGATTTAAAGGTACAGCATAAGGAAACTGGAATCTTAAAAATTCTTGATTTGTTAAAGTTGCTGAATTGAATTTTACCATATCTGTGGTTGCCCCATTCGTTGGTAATGCATCAACAGCATCAGTTATACTATAACCAGCCGCTAAGGATAATGGAGTAGTAACTGTAATAAGAGATGTTCTGTCCCCATACATCAGTACATCTAAATTATAAAAACATGAAGGAGACTCTATATCATCTTTAATTCCATCGTTGTCATTATCTAAATCTAAATTATTGGGAATACCATCGCCGTCAAAATCACATGTTGTACAAATATCAGCCAAAGTCCATTGCAAATTTCCTTTATATTCAGAAACAGCAATAGCAGCTCGTGGCTGCCCTATCTCTAATATCCAGTCACCATCATTTCCACTAAGGTTGGTGGAAGCAGCAACAGTTAAGCCTAAAGTTGATTCTAAATAGCTTACAGCGTCTTCACCGACTTTTCCTTTTGCAAATTCACAACCATATATATTTAGGCTTTGAATTTCCATTGAGCTATTATGAATTTTGGCTTTGACGAAAGATGCAATTTCTTGTGCATTCTTCCAATCGCCATCTATCAACAACTCACCTGGGCGTCCGTGAGAAAACAATTGAAATACTGACTGGTCGGAGTTGCTTACTTTTGGAAAATTTTCAATTCCCTTATCAATATAAATATTGTTGGGTGTCTGTGTCTTGGCTAATACCATGAATTGACTAAATACAAATAATCCAACCATGGCTACATGTGCTAGATTAAATATACTTAGTTTGTTAGAAAAGCGAGCCTCGGTACTGTTAACCAAGTGACTGCACGCTTTCCTCAATTTACTCCCCCAAAGGAAGTAGTAAGCAGTAAGACTGCTTTGAAATCGATGTCGAATCTGTGAACCGTTCTTCATTTTAATGAATTTTTTACGAAATAATCAAAAACAAAATTTACCTATATGTAAAAGAAATTAACATGAAAATTCAACAATATTAATTTACATGTTATTTATGTATTCAGTTACATGTAAGATAAACGAAAGAAATATTTGGTTTGTGAAGGAAAATTTTAAATTTTTTTTATATATATATATCGATGGGACATATTAAGATATTGGATTTTAAAAAAAACCTTTAAAATCAAGGATTATAGCACATTTAATTTTCATATATTATACATATAAAAATATGTACAACCTGGTGATAAAAATGAATTAGATTCCGTTTGGTAATAATTTGGACGTCTTATTTTACAAACTTAGAAGTAAAATAAGTATTAAAAATATTTTTACGTGTAAATAAAATCTTTAAATTATACTACTTATTACAATATTATAAATTGAAAAAATTAAATATTTCATCTAAACAAAGAAGTGTACTACACGAATAAAAAAAAAGAGGTGGTCAATAAGACCACCTCTCCCTAGCTTTTAAAAACTTGATTCCTGAATTATTCTGTTTTCAAAAGTTTATTTACTGACAAAGGCAAACCTTCACCAGAAACTTGTATGATGTATGATCCTGCAGGAAGTGTAGATAAATCAACAGACAAGTTGTTTATACCTTCAATGAATTGATGATTTTGAGTTATCAAAACTTTGCCTTCCATTGACATTAAGGTCAAAATACCATTTACGGCTAGATTAGAATTATATTTAACCAATGTTTTTACATTTCCAGACACAGGGTTTGGATACATACCAGAGATTCCCGTTTGGTTATATTTCTGACATGCAGAAGATATGTATTTAGAAGAAACAATGGATCTTGTTCCATCGATATCTTCTTGAATCAAACGGTAATAATAACCGTTAGCAGCGATATTAGCATCTGTAAAAGTGTAAGTAGTCTCTTCGGAGCTATTTCTTTTACCAGCCAAAGTGCCAACTGGAACGAATTTAGAACCATCTAAACTACGTTCAACGATGAACTGTTTGTTGTCCTTTTCGATTGAAGTTACCCAAGTTAATGCGACTTTACAGTCGTTGCCATTGCCATCGAAAGATTTAAGCACGATAGGAAGGATGGCAGCAGATACACCGAAGTCTAAGCTATAGTCCTCAGCGTTTGGACCGCTAAGCAACACAGGTTCAGTAACGAATTTAGCTGCTTTTAGATCATAAACTCCATCGCTATCTTTAAGGTTATTAGTGCCTTGATTAGGAGCAACAGCATTGATTGCAACGCCATCAGGTGCAGTAAAACCATTGATGTCAAAAGTCACCATATAATAATTATCGCAAGTAAGATTGGTAAAAATATAGTTACCTTTTGAGTCGGTAACTTTAGAAGCGACAAATTCACTGGTAGTGGCGTTGTATAAAGTGGTTTGGATATTGGCTACACCCCCAATATAAGGGAAGGTAGCATTTACACCAACTAGCTTAGCAGCCGCAATATTGTTGATATTGGCAGGAGCGATGGTTTCAGCTCCAGTAACTTCTTTTTCAATGCTAGAACCAATTGGGAAAGCGCCTTGCATACCATCAGCAGGATTTCCTTCTCCATTATAATCATACCAAGCAGTACCACCTAGTTTACAGGAGTTACAATTTAAAATAGTAACAGTTACTGGAACAGACGCAGGACTATAACAATTGTTGGTATCATCAAAATAAAAGGCATAATAAGTTCCAGCAGTAGCTTCAGTTGGAGTTGTATAAGCAGTACCCGTATGTGTTGCATTGGTAAACCAGACCAAAGAAGTCTCAAGAGGAGACGTTGAAGTAACCAGTGGGGTTAAATCTACAGTAGTTGAAGGGCAAGTATTCGTAATATTGTTTGAAGACAAGACGGGTCCTTCAGTTCCAGCTTTACAAGCAATCACACACAATGTGTTGCAAACATAAGGATCTACAGTAGAAGCTGCTGTAGCTGGAGTCCCTGTATTACCTAAATAATCTGTAGTATTAACAGTAGAGTGATTAGCTGTATAAGCCGCAGTAGTAGTTCCTTGAAGAGAGCTATTAGTAATGACAGAACTAGTCCAAACATATCCCATATAAACAGCGTTCCAAACGTCAGGAATCAGAGCACCACCAGCAGCAACAGAATTGCCACTAAATGTAGAATTGTCAACGGTCAACAAACCAGTTGCGCCACTTCCTGCACCTGCTGTAATAATAGCATTTCCCAAATTGTTTGCAAAAGAAGAAGAAGTGACAATCATTTTAGAGCCAGGCGCACCTAGAAAATGAATGCCACCACCACCACCAATTGGGGCACTACTTACCGCTCCAGTAGCTTTATTTGAAGTAAAGTTACTATTACTTACTTCAATAATATTTCCACCCTTGGGATCATGAAAATAAATACCAGCTCCAGTCTTTGCCGTATTATTAATAAAAGTCGTATTGATTATCTGGGAAACGGTAGGGTTGGTTGTTACAAATCTAACTATACTTACTGCTCCGCCTTGACCATTGTTATTTGCGAAAAGAGAGTTTGATACGGTAATTGGTACTTGATAAGTAGTTAAGGTTCCATTATATGTACAAGTATGTCCATTAAAGGTACAGTTATTAAATGAACTACCAACCATAGATGTTCCTTCCAAAAAGACAGCACCACTCAAATAGCCTTTATTATTCATAAAGTCACAATTTTCTACCACCAAAGGGGAACCACCTGTTCCATAACCTACGATGGCACCAGCAGATCCAGTATCTAACATAGAAGTATTGCATGAAAAGGTAGAATTCGAAATGGTAATAGGAGCATCAGAAATAGATCGAATTTCTATAGCTCCTGAATTATGTCCTATGGAAGGGGAGAGGTTTGAATTGCTATTAAATATAACATTATCTACTTCAAGTCCACCGCATCCCAAATAAATAATAGAAGCGTTATCGACTTGACCTACGTTTTTGTTTGTGCAAATGACAGAGTTAATGACACTTAGTGGGCCAGTTCCCAAATATTTGATGAAACCCTGAGCATAAGAGTTTCCAGTTACAGTAATTGCTTCAAAGGAAACAGATCCCGTTGGCATACAGGTAGTAGAAGATGGATATCGGATATTATAATATGAATTGAACGCGAATAAACTGATGGGTGAAAGATTATTGGTCAAAGTCAAATTACTAAATGAAAATGTAGAAGATGTGCTAACAGGTGCCATAAAAAAGCTTGTCCCATGAGTATAAGCGTGTCCATAAGGTGAATTACTAAGGTTTTGAATGGTTAGGCCCTTCATATTAAAAGCACCACCAGTTCCAACATAAGTAATAGCAGATGTATCAACATTGCTAGAAGCACCACTTATAGTTAATGCACTGTAATTTAAAATACTAGGTGTGGTAGCAGGGCTAGCTACACCAGTATTAACATTGTATCCTCCAAAAATATTTACAGTAGCTCCAGTAAGTCGAGCATTCGCATTTGGCTCATTATAAGTACCAGCAGCCAGCAATACAGTTAAAGGAGAAATTGAAGCATTAGCTTTTAATGCAGCATTCAAGGTTTTATAACCATTGGCCCAGCTTGTTCCATTATTTAACCCAGTAGCTGCCGCATTGACATATACAGTAGTTTGTAAATTGCCTTTAAAGTTAAGTACTTTAATGATTGATTTTGATTCTCCCAATTCGAGAGTCCAGTCACCATCTTGACCAGTAATATTATTGCTAGCAGCAATATTAATATTTAAAGTTGCCTGAAGATAGTTAACGGCATCAATACCTTTTTGATCTTTGGCGAATTCACAGCCATAGATATTCAAGGTATTTACATTAGATGAAGAATTGCTAATTCTAGCTTTAACAAATGAGGCAATTTGCTCAGCGTTTTTCCACTCACCATCGAGGAATAACTCGCCAGATCGACCGTGAGAAAATAGTTGAAATACCGTTTGGTCGGCATTTTCAACATTTGGAAAATCAACCAATGCTTTGTCTATAAAAATATTTGGCTTGTCGTTGGGCTTTGCACCGAGTGATACGTTGAAAATGAAAAAACTAATGATTAACAAAGAAAAATTCAAAATAAGTGAACCGCTACAACTCTTCCTATAAGGGGAGTTTAAAGCAGACATAGACTTTGTTTTTAAATTTTGATTGGTGGATTTTAGAGTAAACCAGACGCATGAATTTTGACATGGAAAATGTAAATTTTTTTTCATTGTTGATAAATTTTCTTGAGCAATAATTCGAAAAAACACAATAATTTGATCAAATGTATAATCAAAATATTAAGTGTAAAATATAAATTGTCTTACATGGAATATAACGAATTTAATTATCACTTTGTGAATTGATTTTGTAGATATTTTTTTTTATAATATATTTTTTATATAAAAAAAGGCAGAAAAAAGCCCATATCGCTCAGTTTTGCCTATTAATAACGTATGATATAAAAAGGTTGATTATCACACTTGTTTCTATTCAAAATCAATCCAAATAAATTATCCATGTAATACATATAATATATTAATGGTAAAATAAAAAAAAAGAGGTGGTCTTATTGACCACCTCTCCCTAGCTTTTAAAAACTTGATTCCTGAATTATTCTGTTTTCAAAAGTTTCTTTACTGACAAAGGCAAACCTTCACCAGAAACTTGTATGATGTATGATCCTGCAGGAAGTGTAGATAAATCAACAGACAAGTTGTTTATACCTTCAATGAATTGATGATTTTGAGTTATCAAAACTTTGCCTTCCATTGACATTAAAGTCAAAATACCATTTACGGCTAGATTAGAATTATATTTAACCAGTGTTTTTACATTTCCAGACACAGGGTTTGGATACATACCAGAGATTCCCGTTTGGTTATATTTCTGACATGCTGAAGATATGTATTTAGAAGAAACAATGGATCTTGTTCCATCGATATCTTCTTGAATCAAACGGTAATAATAACCGTTAGCAGCGATATTAGCATCAGTAAAGGAGTAAGTAGTCTCTTCGGAGCTATTTCTTTTACCAGCCAAAGTTCCAACTGGAACGAATTTAGAACCATCTAAACTACGTTCAACGATGAACTGTTTGTTGTCCTTTTCGATTGAAGTTACCCAAGTTAATGCGACTTTACAATCGTTGCCATTGCCATCGAAAGATTTAAGCACGATAGGAAGGATGGCAGCAGATACACCGAAGTCTAAGCTATAGTCCTCAGCGTTTGGACCGCTAAGCAATACAGGTTCAGTAACGAATTTTGCTGCTTTTAGGTCATAAACTCCATCGCTATCTTTAAGGTTATTAGTGCCTTGATTAGGAGCAACAGCATTGATTGCAACGCCATCAGGTGCAGTAAAACCATTGATGTCAAAAAGTCACCATATAATAATTATCGTAAGTAAGATTGGTAAAAATATAGTTACCTTTTGAGTCGGTAACTTTAGAAGCGACAAATTCACTGGTAGTGGCGTTGTATAAAGTGGTTTGGATATTGGCTACACCCCCAATATAAGGGAAGGTGGCATTTACACCAACTAGCTTAATAGCCGCAATATTGTTGATATTGGCAGGAGCGATGGTTTCAGCTCCAGTAACTTCTTTCTCTAAGTTAGAACCAATTTGGAATGCGCCTTGGATACCATCAGCAAGATTTCCTTCTCCATTATAATCATACCAAGCAGTACCACCTAGTTTACAAGAAGAACAGTTTATGATACTTACATTCACAGCAGCAGAAGGTGCGCTGTAGCAGTTATTAGCTACACTATAATAAAAGGCATAATAAGTTCCAGCAGTAGCTTCAGTTGGAGTTGTATAAGCAGTACCTGTATGTGTTGCATTGGTAAACCAAACCAAAGTTGTTTCTGCAGGGATAATTGCCACTAAACTATTTAAATCAGCCGTAACAGCAGGACATACATTTTCTAAAGTTGTTGCGCTCAAAGTAATATTAGATGAAGCTGCTGAACAACATAAAGCATCTTTAAGAGCTGCGTTTTGGCTAGTACCTATGGTCTGACCAGTACCTGCAATTGTTGGAACACCGATAGTTGTAGGTGTAGTTCCGACTACATTACCTAGATTGCTGGTTACATTGGTCGAGACGCCATCTATAGAAGATGCAACTAAATTAGCTCCAGAAAAATTAGCACCACCCTCTATGGCATCAGCACAATTATCAGCATCGCTATCCAAATCAAACATATTAGGAATTCCGTCTCCATCTGTATCCGTTGGAGTGCAAGAAGGTTTCGGATTAGAACTAGGGATATAAAGGGCCCCATTGACGGTAGGAACTATTTCTACGATAGAACCAGCCACTTCAACGTTAGTAGCAGTTGACCCATTTACTCCAATAATTTTAAAATATTTAAAATATGAATTAGGTTGTAGTGTATTGGTTAATACGATATTTGTACTTACGTTGGCTGGAACAGCTTGAGACATTTGTTGCCAGCTTACGCCATCTGTTGATCCCATTAACATAATTGTACTACCAGCAGAGCCTAAAGGTCTCGGAATGCTGGTGCTAGAAAACATAGTGAAACTTGCAACAGGCAGGGCTACAGGATAACTCCAACTGAATAAAGTTTTACCACCCCAAAGTTGAGAACCTTGAAAAGTAGTATAATTTGAACCATCTTGACTTGGTGGGGCTAAAGCCACATTTCCATCAAAAGCATTAAAAACTGAAGTATAAGAACCCAAATTTATTAATCCAGTGGTTATGTTGTCCGCTGTGGTAGCAAAAGTTGGATAAATGGTATTAACTTCTGTTGCCGAATAAAAACAAGATGGATTTTCTGATGCATCTAAAATGCCATCATTGTCATCATCTAAATCTTCCCAGTTCAATTTAGAGTCACCATCATAATCACAATAAAGCCCTTGGTTATTACTATTTAAATCGCAACAGTTAGGATTTTCTCCCATAAGTACAAAATCATCAACCATTAAATAAGCGTTTGTTGTTTGATGGTACATCACCAAGGCATCATAAACTTCCGTAGTAGTAAAAGTGATGGTGTATTGTTGCCAATCGTTGGTTACATTGTTTAGCAAATTATTTACAGTCACGGTTCCTAAAGTTGGATTGATAGTACCTGTTACTTCACCACTAAATCCAGTAGTCCAAGGTCTTTGGTGAATGCTATCCATGCCATAAATTTTGACGATTGGGTTATTGTAATAAGAAGCACTTTGGATCCGACCAGCCCAAAAGGTAAGGGTATGTGTACCTGGTTGCAATGGTTCCTTAAGTACTCCTAGCAAAGGATGCATAGAAGCGAAGTTAGAAAAGTTAGAAGTTGTTAAACCCATCCATGCATTTCCAGTATGTCCTTGTGTTAAAACAGAGGTTGAGTTCGAACCCACAAATGTGTTGTAAACGCAGCCTCCGTTTGGATTATAAAAAAAAGGTTGCGGATCCGCATATCCTGCATCTAACCAGTCACAAACAGTATTGGTAACACGATTGGCTGTAGGGGTTGGGCATAAATTATAACATTCAAAGCTAGGGTTTCCAAAATAATTTATATCAGCGCATGTACCACCTGTAGTATTACAAGTTTCAATATTCACTATAACCCGAGATGAAGCAGGAGAATAACAATTTTTTAACTCGTCATAATAAAACGCATAGTAAGTACCTGCTGTAGCTTCAGTTGGAGTTGTATATGCAGTACCTGTATGTGTTGAGTTTGTAAACCAAACCAAAGAAGCACCTACGGGTTCTATTGAAGTAACCAAAGTACTAAGATCTACTGTTGTAGATGGGCATATATTGTTTAAAGAGCTATTTGATAGCGTAACAGGATTTGTCCCCGCTGAACAAATGGTTGAGTTGTCAATAACTATTGCTACACATTCTGTTGGGGTAGGTACTGTAGAAACTGGAATTGCTCCAACACCATTAAAATTATTTCCTGAACCTAGCGTTAATCCCTCTGAAGTATAAAGTGTAGAAGCAGATTGCAAATAGTTATTTGAAAGCGAACCGGTTGAATTATATAGGAATATATCCGTTGGAAATGTTGTACTTGAATTTGTTCTTGTATTATTGTAAAAATTATTGCCATCAAATGCTATACTATTAAACCCATTACCATAAATAGCACCTCCTGAGGTTCCCGTATTATTTGCAAAGGTATTATTTGATACAGTTAAAGATCCTGAACCACCAATAGCACCTGATACTCCATAAGTTCCAGTACCTTTATTCCCATTGAAAGTATTATTACTTACGATACCATTTACCGAACTCGTATATTTCAAAGCACCAGTATAAGGTCCTTGATTATTTATAAATTGATTATTATCTATCAACACCGAACCTTGAGTCAGAAAGTTACTGACATAAATTGCTCCAGCACAATTTACACCTGTTGAACCTGCAGCATCTGTATTTGCAATAAAAGATGAATTAGTAATAGAAATGCTAGCATTCATATTGTTACTATATTCATTACATATCAATATAGCACCCGCATGTAAATTCGTACCATTAGACAATGTGTTTTTTTGAAAAAGGGTATTATTAACCAATAGTCCTCCAGTTAAGCTTTGGTAGTAAATACCTCCAGCAAAATTTCCACTTGAGCTGTTAGTACAAAATTCACTATTTAATACAGTTAAATCTCCTGTTCCAACATAGTTCAATACCCCCATAGAAGTGGAGTTGCCTATTGCAGTTACATTGTCAAAAGTAACTGAAGATGTAGAAGTCGGAGAACCCAATGGCCAAGGATTACCGATTTGAAATAAATCGGTAACTTTCGTATTATTAGTTAAAGTTAAGTTTCTAAATAATTGAGGTGAAGTAGTATTGGTGTTATTAATATAAAATGAAGTACCTCTAAAATTCGAAGAGGTCGGAACACCGCCACCCAAAGCAGCTTGGTTTAAATTCTGAACCGTCAATCCCTCCATCAAAAAGCTACCACCTGTCCCAGCATAATTGATAATACCAACGCTTTGAGAGGTTCCTCCAGCCGTAGTAGTTGCTGAATAGTTCAATATACTTGGTGTTGTTGAAGGGCTTGAAATGCCAGATACAATATCAAATCCACCGATTATGGAAACATTTGCTCCCTTTAAGGTTGCTTGTGCGTTTGAAGGTTCGTTATACGTACCGGCTGCAACTTTGACTAATAAATTAGCGGTATTTAAATTGGCTTTCAGTGCAGCGTCTAATGTTTTATAACCATTAGTCCATGAGGAACCATTGTTGGTACCAGTAGCTGCCGCATTGACATATACAGTAGTTTGTAAGTTGCCTTTAAAGTTAAGTACTTTAATGATTGATTTTGATTCTCCCATTTCTAGCGTCCAATCACCGTCTTGACCAGTAATGTTATTGCTAGCAGCAATATTAATATTTAAAGTTGCCTGAAGATAGTTAACGGCATCAATACCTTTTTGATCTTTGGCGAATTCACAGCCATAGATATTCAAGGTATTTACTTTAGATGATGAATTGCTAATTCTAGCTTTAACAAATGAGGCAATTTGCTCAGCGTTTTTCCACTCACCATCGAGGAATAACTCGCCAGATCGACCGTGAGAAAATAGTTGAAATACCGTTTGGTCGCCACTTTCAACATTTGGAAAATCAACCAATGCTTTGTCAATAAAGACATTGCTGGTTAATGGTTTAGCTGCAAACGCTAAATTGAATGCCAAAAAACAAATGACAACCAATGCAAGATTTGAAGCAAATGAACCTACCCCAATATTTCTACTGGTGGAATTAACAGAGTTTAAAAAATTCGTTTGGGGATTTTGTTGGTTGGAGTTGGTAAAAAAATAAGAGCAAAAATTTTGACGAACTGATTGTAAACTTTCTTTCATTTTAGTTTTTTTTCTCAAGCTTAAAAAATGTTGATAACTATTATATTTAACAATTTTGTGCATGTATTACCTTACACGTAAGATATAAGATGCATAACATGTTACATAACGAATCTAAATATCAAGATGTGATCGTTTTTTGTAAATATTTTTTATTGTAATATATATTTTACAGAAATAAATGAGAACAAATAGCATTGTTAATGGCGTAAATTGTAGGGATCGGTTAAAATATAATCGTGCAATATTAATATGGGATTTAGTAGAAATAATGCATTTTTTGTGCAAAAATGAATATTAAATAGACTAAATATAACAATTTAAATATGTTGCCATGTTAAATAATTAATAAATTAAATGTAAAATATAATGACTATAATGAAATTATTATGAATTAGAAGTTTGGGTCTATTGATAGATATCTTTGGAGTGAGATTTAAAATATTCGCTGGTAATAAAAGTAACCTATTATAACTCTTTAAAGAACTTGAAATTTTTTTTTTGAGGGGTCAAAATTTTTTTCAAAATAAAATGGTTAAGAAGGTTTTTGCCTTCTGGTAATTTTAACATTAGTAGGTCATATGTATTTTAACAATTGTCCTATTTTTTAACACACACATAAAACAGGATAGGGAAAAAATCGTTATACCCTAAAATAATATATAATGGACGAAATAAGGATTTTGTGGGCTGATGATGAAATAGATTTATTGAAACCTCAAATTAGGTTTTTAGAGCAAAAGGGATACAAGGTGCAGACGGTCACCAATGGCTATGATGCAATCGACGAGATAGAAAACGACCAAGGAATTCAGATTGTTTTTTTAGATGAATCAATGCCTGGTATTGGAGGACTTGAGACTCTAGCAAAATTAAAAGAAATAAGACCTCATCTTTTGGTGGTGATGATAACCAAA
This sequence comes from Saprospiraceae bacterium, assembly GCA_016720635.1. Lineage (GTDB taxonomy): Bacteria > Bacteroidota > Bacteroidia > Chitinophagales > Saprospiraceae > JADKKF01. The sequence continues at coordinate 91,370 of JADKKF010000002.1, read as the reverse complement.
AATGAAACTGAAAACTTGATGAATGATGCGATTGGATCACAGATCGCGGACTATTTAATCAAGCCTGTAAACCCGAACCAAATATTATTGACTTTAAAAAAATTGATAGACAACAAACGTCTTGTCAAAGAAAAGACAACCATGGAGTATCAGCAGGATTTCAGGCAAATTTTCATGCAACTGAATAGTTCTTTGGATATAAGAGAATGGGTGGAAGTTTATAAAAAAATAATCTTGTGGGAGTTAAAGCTAGATGAGTCTAGGAACATAGAAATGAGCAATATACTCTCTCAGCAAAAGGATGACGCCAATGATGCTTTCGCCAAATACGTAATAAAAAATTACGAACATTGGGTACATAATCCTAAGGAATATTCATTAACTATGTCGAATACGTTGATGCGGGAGAAGGTTTTTCCCCATTTGGATGGAAAACAGCCAACAGTGGTTCTTTTATTGGACAATTTCAGACTGGATCAATGGAAAGTGCTCGAGCCTATATTTTTAGAATATTTCAAGTTGGAAGAGGAGGATTATTTTTTCAGTATATTGCCAACCACTACACAATATAGTAGGAATGCAATTTTTTCGGGTTTGATGCCTTCTGAGATCGCAAAAAAATATCCTGAACAATGGTTAAATGATAATGAGGAGGGTGGAAAAAACATGCATGAAGAGCAGTTTTTACGAGATCAAGTAAAGCGAGTCCTTAGAAAAGAGGTCAAGGTGGATTATCAGAAGATTACGAATGTCTCTGTTGCAAAACAACTTTTGGACAATGCCTTGAATTTGCTAAACAATGATCTGTCGGTCATCGTGTACAATTTTATCGATATGCTTTCTCACGCCAGGACCGAAATGGAAGTTTTGAAAGAATTGGCCAATGACGAAACAGCCTATCGAAGTTTGACCAAATCTTGGTTTATGCATTCGCCCCTATTTCAAGTATTACAGAAGTTATCGTCTCAATCAGTTCAACTCATAGTCTTGACGGATCATGGAACCATCAGAGTAAAAAGCCCGGTTAAAGTCCTTGGTGATAGAGAAACCACAACAAACCTAAGATACAAAGTAGGAAAAAATCTACAATACGACTCCAAAGCGGTTCTTGAATTTCGAAATCCAGAAGATATATTTTTACCTAAGCCCAATATGAGTTCTGGGTATATTTTTGGATTAAACGACGATTTTTTCTTATACCCCAACAATTATAACTATTACAATAATTATTATAAAAACACCTTCCAACACGGGGGTGTTTCTTTGGAAGAAATGATATGTCCAGTGATAAGAATGAAAAGCAAATAAAATAAGATCTAAAGTTCGGCCCATACTTTTTGACAGAGAGATTGGACCATATTATTTAGTAAATAATTGTTTTCAAGTGGGTGCTGAGATTTATTGATTTTGGTTTCCATCTTTAAGATATGCTGGATATTTCGAGTTATTCGACGGCTCGACTCGGTGTCATTGTATGGTCTAATTGCAATTGAGTCAATACCTGAAATGGCACAGGAAAGTGCTTTGAGTGTACTTTGTATAACCGCCTTCTCGATGGGATTTTGGGAAACATGGTTGGAAATTAAAGCAAAATATTTGCAATCCAAATTATTGGCGGAGGCTTTGGTTAAATTTTTTACTAAAATTTGCAACGATTGTACAGTAGCAATATTTAGAAAGAAATCGTCGCTTGGCTCTATGACAAAAATTGAATTTTGCTGCTCTGTTAGGTTTTGTTTAAATAATTTAAGTCCATTGCCTAATTCTGAAACAATGGGTTTGGATAAATTCAGCGGTATCCTTTTATAATTAATACAAGTGTTGGTCTTCAGTTTTTGAAATCCCTCATCTGTGGTCATCCAAAAATCCATGATCTCAAGATCTATACCTTTGATGATGTTAGCTTGATCCGAAAAGTCCATATTTTCTATTAGGATCGTATCGGCACCATAATTCAAAGCCCCTAGTATTGCTTCATTGAGAGCTTTTGCATTGGTATAATTTTTTTGTGAAAAAATATCGCAAATATGCCAGTCTTTGATGGCGGGAAAAGACACATCGGACTTGTTTTCAAAATAAATGGGTGAAATATTAATATCCTTGTCGATTTTGAAAACTAAATCTTGAAATTCTTTCGACTTCAACTCAGTTTTGACTTTGTTTAGCCAAGTTTCATTTGATATTATTGGAAAATTCAAGACAAATTATTTTTTGAGTACTATTAAAGATGGATATCGTTTAACATAGAAGTAATCCTTTCTCAACATTGAGAATAAAAATTTGTTACCTTTACGTTTACCTGTTTTTAAAAGAAAACAATACAAAAGGTGAGATAAAAGTAATGAAAAAATTAGTATATTTAGATAATAATGCGACAACTCCTTGCGATCCAAGAGTGGTGGAGGCGATGGTTCCATATTTTTATGAAAAATTTGGAAATGCTGCGAGCCGAAATCATCCAGCTGGATGGGTTGCTGAGGAAGCCGTAGATTATGCGAGAGAGCAAATTGCAGATCTAATCAATGTAGATCCAAAAGAGATAATATTCACGAGTGGTGCAACGGAATCAGATAATTTGGCACTCAAAGGAGTATATGAAATGTATAAATCCAAGGGCAATCATATTATTACGGTTAAAACCGAGCATAAGGCTGTTTTGGATACTTGTCAAAAATTGGAAACCCAAGGTGCTGAAATCACCTATCTCGATGTAGATGGAAATGGACGTATAGATCTCGAAAAGCTTGAAGCTGCCATAAAACCTAGTACCATTTTGATCTCAGTGATGTGGGCCAACAATGAAACGGGTGTTATTCAAGACGTTAAAGCAATCGGTGACATTTGTGCAAAGCATGGAATTTTGTTTATGTCTGATGCCACTCAGGCAGTTGGGAAAATTCCAACCTTCCCTAAAGAAATGGGCATTCACCTCATGGCATTTACAGCGCATAAAATGTATGGCCCTAAGGGTGTCGGTGCACTTTATGTTTGTCGTAAAAATCCTCGTGTAAAAGTTACTGCTCAAATGGATGGCGGTGGTCATGAACGTGGTATGAGGTCTGGAACTCTGAATGTGCCTGGAATTGTAGGATTTGGAAAGGCTGCTCAACTTGCTAAGGCTGAAATGGCAACAGATGCCGAGCGTTTATCAAAATTGAGAGATCGAATAGAATCCGAACTGGGACAAATGGAGGAAGTATATTTCAACGGATATAAAGAAAGCCGAATGCCTCATGTCACAAATCTTAGCTTCAAACACGTTGAAGGCGAAGGCCTTATGATGACCTTCAATCAAGATATGGCTTTATCCTCAGGATCGGCCTGTACATCTGCTTCACTAGAGCCATCATATGTCCTTGTGGCTTTGGGGTTGGGAGACGAATTAGCTCATTCTTCACTTCGATTTTCACTTGGAAGATTTACAACCGATGAGGATATAGATTTGGCAATAAATTGGGTGAGAAACGGAGTAAATCATATGAGGAATTTGAGTCCAATATGGGAAATGTATAAGGAAGGGATCGATTTGAATTCGGTGCAATGGTCTCCCCATTAATCTAATGGAAGGTATTTTTTTTATTAACTTAATTAGAACACAATCAATATGGCATATTCAGAAAAAGTATTAGATCATTTCCAAAATCCTAAAAATGTAGGAACGATGGACAAATCTAAACCGAATGTCGGCACGGGTCTAGTTGGAGCTCCAGAATGTGGTGATGTCATGAGACTTCAAATAGAAGTAGATGAGTCAACGCAAAAAATAATAGACGCTAAGTTCAAAACATTTGGCTGTGGATCAGCCATAGCTTCTTCATCATTGGCTACCGAATGGCTCAAGGGAAAGTCTATTGATGAAGCGCTTACCATAGATAATATGGATATCGTAGAAGAATTAGCCCTTCCTCCTGTAAAAATCCATTGCTCTGTATTGGCAGAGGATGCTATAAAAGCTGCTATTAAGGATTATCAAACGAAATCAGCCAACAAATAAAATCAACTATAAGACTAATTTTAGCCTTATGGGCAAGTATAACTCAATGGCTGGTTGCTGAAGCAGCAGCCCTTTTTCTTATATTATTTATTGTAAGCGTAAGCTAAAATCTTCTCTACGGATTGTTTTTTAGGTAAAAAGACAACTCGAGGTAAAAGCTTTGTGTCTAAAAGATCAATGTTTATGGGGTGACTTTTTTCATTTTTACCATTGAAAAGAAGTGGCAATTCTTCTTTATAAAATTTTATTGTAGTTGTTTTATTCATACACAGTTTTTAGATATTTTAAAAAATTGCTTCCGACTTAAAACGACCAAAGATTCTTATTTATTGTAAGAAAATGGCGGCTTGGGATTATTTAACAATCCTAAAAAAAATTTAATTTTGAAAAGAGTTAAACTGTCTGAAAAAGACTAATCTTGCGCTAAATCCAGCACAATTCGAAGGTAGGTTTATTTATAGTAAAAAGGAAAAAATTACTAAATGATTAGAATAGGCAGCTGCTAAAAATAGAAATGGGATCTGACCGTTGTCAAACCCCATAGTCTTTTGCTCGAAAATCATTTATCAACATAATTAAAACGATCAAAGTATTCATTACGCTGCTAGTGTTTAATAATATAATTAAAAATAAAAAATATGATGCTTTATAATAATTTGTTAATTTGACATTTTGCAATATAATATTTCATAAAAATAACATTATAGAATTTGAGGGAAGAAATATTCTAATTTTAAGAAAAAAAATACTTTTTGTAAAAAAAGCAAGAATTGCATTTCTGAAGCTGACAAAAATAGTTTACATGTTCAATAACTCCTTGAGATTGTAGAGCATTAGTGAATAAATACCCCAAGTTGGCAAAAGATGTAACTTTCCTATTTTTTTCTGGACGGAATTCTCGCATGATATTAAATAAAGACAAAGCAATATTCTCATTATGATAAATGGCATAGTATCTGTGTAAAAGTGGAAAAAACACATTTATGAGCAAGATGTGAAGTTTTTCTTTGGATAGATTTAAGTCATCTTTATAATGATTCAAAGCCATTTGAACCCACTTTTGATATTCATCATTTTTCCAATGATTTAAGAAATTTGAAAAACTAAAATTTTTATAACCTAAAAATAAAGCGACCAATTTAGTTTTTCTTGCAATACTCATAGAGGGAAATGATCCTTTTTTAATGAGATAAAGCCTTTGACCGCTTAATGCATCATTTATGGCTTCAATCACGATCTGTGATTTTGTATCCACAGAATTATTTGATTCTACTGAATTTCCTAGAACAAATTCAAAGATTTGGCTATAATGTCGATAGTCGAGGTGTTTTACGAATGGAAGATCTGGGATTTTTGAGAGGACATTTATCAATATTTGCCCGTTCTCATTCCCACATAAAATTTTAACACACTCGTACTGGCACGTTTTTTCCCAATCATATTTTTCAGTTTTCAATGTTTCATGCAATATCATGGATTTGTTGAAGAACCGCTGGGATCCTAATTCTTCAAAATATTCTAGCCCCTGTGGATTCGGGTGCAGGACATTCATGGGAGCGCAGAGCAATTTACTTTTGTTTAAAGAAGATTCAATTTGTTTGGGATTAATAATCAGATTTTTATCGAGTAATATGGGCGATAAGATCAAGGTGTGAATGTTTTTATCTACTAGGTAAGGGATGAACGAAAAATGATCTAGAATAACGTGCAGGATGAGATTTGCATATAGCGGATGGTTGGAGTGACCATGATAGTCCCAATCTTTGGATTTCAAATGTAATTCAATATGACCATACCAAGAAACTCCATCTAATAAAATATGTGCAAACAAGAAATCAGGACCATCCAAAAGATTATAGGTTCCAGGGTGGATGACTTTCAAGGATGAGCCCTCCACGGTAATTAATGCAGAAGTATCAAAGCTTTGATGAAGCCAAATATAATGTAGGGTAAGTTCGTTCATCGCATTGGAATGAAGTCATAGAGTTGGCAATGGCCTAAGATAATTATTGTTGATATTTATTGACGAAAAACGGCACTAAATTCCATAAAAAAAGCCCCAGAAAATCTGAGGCTTTGGCCGAACTCGATAATTTATTCAATCTTAATTTACACGTTCTTGTATCATATCTCTGATGATGTACATACTTTCTTCTAGTTGAATATCGCGCTTGATAGATTCAAACCACGCTTCATTTCTAGCTATTTTAGAAGAATCATTAGCCATAAGGAGTACATCGTCTCTCATATTGGCTACCTGGATATTCCTATTTTCCTTGAATAGATTTTCAAACTTTTTGTTGCTGGCATCCCTAGTTTCTACAAATGATTTGTACTTTTTCAAAGATAATGGAAAGCTTGTAACGTCCCTTTGGTTTTTGATTCGTTTGGCATTTTCATCCACCAACTGGAAGGATGCATTTTTTGCCAATCTTTCTTTGGACAATTCTTTGATTTTTATCATATCCTTTGATTTATAAACCTTTTGGTCATATTGTTGGACTGGATCTATTTTATTCCACACCAATGAATTGTCAAATTCTTTTTCACCAATCTTGATATAATTAAAATTGTCTGGCAATATAATGTCTGGAATCACTCCTTTTAGCTGAGTACTTTCGCCTGTTATTCGGAAGAATTTTTGTGTTGTGATCTTGATATCCCCTAAGCCGCTCAAGGCTTCATTTTGAGGGACCGTTCGGTTTAAATCAACGAATCTCTGGACCGTTCCTTTGCCAAAAGTGGAAGTTGATCCAACGATGATGGCTCTTTTATAATCTTGCATGGCTGCAGCTAAGATTTCTGATGCAGAGGCACTAAAATGATTAACCAATACCACTAGCGGCCCATTGTATTGTACTCTGCTGTCCTGATCGTTAAGGACATATGCTTGTTGATCTCTTGATTTTACCTGTACTATCGGACCATCTTCGATGAATAATCCCGACATTTGAACCACATCCTTCAAAGAACCTCCCCCGTTGTTGCGCAAATCAAGGATGATTCCTTTGACATTATTCTTTCCAAGCTTTTCTATTTCTTTGGCTACGTCCACGGCACAGCTAGATCCACCTTCTCTCTCAAAATCAGCATAAAACTTAGGCAATTTGATGTACCCAATATTGTCCGTAGAATTCGGAATGCTAAGTATAGCACTTTTTGCGAAGCTTTCATCCAATATGACCAAATCTCTGACGATTTCTATTTCTTTTATTGAACCATCGACCTTCTTTACGGTAAGAATAACTTTAGTCCCCTTCTTACCCTTGATCAATAGAATGGCATCATCCAAGCGCATACCTCGTATATCTTTTGGCTCTTGGCCTTCCTGAGCCACTTTAATAATATAGTCGTTGGCTTGTAGTTGTTTTTGTTTCCAAGCTGGACCACCAGGAATTATCTCAGCAACTTTTGTAAGTTCTCCTTCTACTTGCAATCTCGCGCCTATGCCTTCCAATACTCCAGACATGCTTTGGTTGAAGTCTTGCTTTTCTTTTGGGTCCAAATACTCACTATGTGGATCAAAACGAACGACGATAGAGTTGATATATTCATTGAATCTATCTTGGCGTCTCCATTGTGATAGTCGCTTGAAGTATTCATCATAATTTTTCTTAACCTCAGCCCTGGCCTCTTTTTCTAATTCGACAAAAGTCTTTTTCTTAGTATTGGTGCTATCCACATCTTGGGCTTTCTGCTTGTCAATAACCTTAGTCATGATCTCAAATTTGAATATTTGCTTCCAATAATCTTTGAGGTCGCTTTCAGATTTGGCCCAATTTAATTTATCTGGGTTGGTCTCGAAAAGCTCGTCCTTTTCCAAATCAAAAGGCTTTTCAAGCAATTTTGGATAAAAATTATTAACACGCAAAACCGCTTTTTCTATCAATTCATTGGAGAGATTGAAAAACTGAAAAGTTGCATTGGTAGCCTCATCGTCCAATTTGGTTTGATATGCTTGTAATTGGTCGATTTCGGGTTGGATAAAGAACCTTTTGCCGTTGTCGATTTTTTCTATATATTCCTTAAAAACAGTTTTAGAAAGTTGATCATCTACCAATTGAGGCTCGTAGTGATAACTTTTCAATACCTGAAGAACGGCCCTAATAATCCAACTTTCTTTGTCTTGTGGATTTCTATTGCTGGGATAACAGTAGGCAGCCAAAAATGTAGCAGACCCTAACAAAGCGGGCAAGAAAAACTTTTTTAAGTTCATTTAATTTATATTTATGAATTCGAACGAAAATTAGTACTTTTTAGAAAAAATATAATTCCCTTTAACTTAACAATAACATAATTTATAAGCCTTTCCAGAGGACCTAACAAATACTTGCGCTTAAAAAACTATTTTTGCAGCGAAAAGGATGAAAAGGATCACCTCGTGAAATCTTTCGATGACTAAAATATTCTTAACATCGATGTATTAAATAAAGTTATATTCAAATACCATACCAAATTTGAAAAATCGACTACCAATAATAACATTATTTTTGGCCAATGCCATCTCGGGCTGCGCTCAAGGCATCAGTATGATTGCAATTCCTTGGTATTTTGCCAAGCAAAACAATATGCAGTTTTTTGCTCTGAGTTTTTTGGTAGCCAATATTTTGTCCCTGTTTTGGGCTCCAAATGCAGGGGTTATAATCGATAGATACAATCGGAAAAATATTTTTTTGGCAGTAAATTTGATCTGTGGATTGGCCATTTTTTCGATCGCTATGATTGGATATAATACGCATTCATTGGCCAGCAGTTGGATTTCATTGGTTTTTATTTTTACTTTTCTAAATTATAATATTCACTATCCGAATCTCTATGCCTTTCTCCAGGAAGTGAGTTCAACTGAAAATTATGCCCGAGTCAATGCGCAAATTGAAATCGTAGAACAGATAACGTCGATGCTGAGCGGTGCATTATGCGCCCTGCTATTGGATGGAATATCATGGGAAGGTCAATGGTCGATTTTGGGAAATCATTTCATTATACCACTAGAAGTAAAAGCGTGGAATATTTGGGATATTTTCCTTTTAGATGCCAGTACGTATTTTGTATCCTTGGGTTTAATTTTAACTATTCCATATGTTCACAAGCTTGAGAATAAAACGGACGAAAGCAGTTGGATAGAACGGATAAATACTGGCTGGGTTTTCATGAGAGATAATTTTAGTATAGCCATGGTGGCGATTGCGGGTTCTACTTTATTTGTGGTAACATTGGTGGTGCTATTTTATTTGGAGGCACCTTATATCAAAAATTTTCTTCAAAAAGGGGCGACGGTCTATGCCAACGCTGAAATGGCCTATAGCCTTGGAGCATTTATTTCGGGGTGGATTTGTATCAGGCTTTTCAGTGCGATCACCATTCCAAAGGGAATTTTTTGGATGATATTCGTTTTTGCCATTTGCTTATTGGGATTGAGTGTAACTAAGTCGGTGGCGGTCGTATTGATAGTCTGGCTTTTGCTAGGGCTTACGAATAGTGGAACGAGGATTTTGCGTGGGACATTTATGTACAAGATGGTTCCCAATAATATTTTTGGCAGGGTTACGAGTTTTTTCTTTTTGGTGAATATCTTACTCCGAATTTTCTTCATCGCGCTGTTTTCATTGCCATTTTTTTGGAAAAACGACAACATCATTTATTGTTTTGTAATATTGTCTGCCTTTCTTTTTCTCGCCAGTTTTTTAATGGTAAAATATACTTTCCATTTTAATATTTATCCTGAAAAAGAAGAATAAATAGGGCTTATGTTTAGGGATGGTGAGCTAATTTAAAGTGGAAATACTGATAAGTTGAATTAAGAATGGGGGAGCTCAGGCAAAATATAAATTGTCGCTTTATTTTAAAAATGCGTAAAAGAGGTATGTTTATATACTTTATTGAACAATTAATAGCATATATTTGTCCTATATATTGCCCTTAAAGTATATTATTATTTTAATTCATGGACAATAAACTGCTGAAAGATACGATAGGCCTTTTGGAAAAATTTGAATCTGAAAATCAAGGTTACTCTTGTGATATAGATGCATTCAAACGTTGGATAGCTGCTGGCTTTTTGGCTGTAGATACTAGAATCGAGCCTTACTGGGAAGGGAAAGAGAATGGAAGGAGTCCAGAGAGTGCAATTAATACATTATTCGTTCACTTAAATAGGTACGCAAAGAACTATTCTAAATCGGCCATCCACGGTTCTAGTTTTTCAACGCAAGAGGAGTTTATTTATCTTATAAATCTCAAAGCATTCGGAGCGATGAATAAAATGGAACTCATCAAAAGAAATATACAAGACAAGCCTACAGGGATGCAAATTATCAATAGGCTGCTTGAACATGGTTGGATAGAACAAGCAGATTCCATGTTAGACAGGCGAAGTAAGATCATCACGATAAATGATAAAGGGAGAAAAATACTGGATCAGCAAATGGACAAAATTCGACAAGCAACTCGATTGGTCGCAGGAAATTTGACCTATAATGAAAAAATGCAATTAATCCATTTGCTCAATAAATTGGAGCATTTTCATAAGCCTATTTTCAACAAAAATATCGAAAGTTCAGAATTGTTAAACGTTGTTGCTAGCGAATTTTTACCTACACACAATTAAACCATGAATAAAAGAATAGCGATCATAGGAGCGGGAATTTCGGGATTATCAGCGGCTGCGTATGCCGCCAAAGACGGAAACACTGTCCACGTTTTTGAAAAACATGCTCAGCCAGGTGGTCGCGCCAGACAATATACTACCGAAAATGGTTACACTTTTGATATGGGTCCCAGTTGGTATTGGATGCCCGATATCATAGATCAGTTTTTTCAAGACTTTGGATCCACTGTCGAGGATTTTTATAAACTGATATCGCTAGATCCACAGTTCGAAATGGTCTTTGACGATGGCAATCTTTCTATCCCAAAGAATTATCACGAATTGAAACATCTTTTTGAAAGTATAGAAAAAGATTCTGCTCAAAATTTGGATAAATTCATGCAAGCAGCCAAGTATAAATACGAAGTGGGGATGCAAGATTTTGTAAATAAGCCCTGCTATAGCTGGATGGAATTTTTTTCGCTTAAAATAGCCAAAAGTGCTATTAAATTGGATTTGTTGACCAATTTTAGATCTTATGTGAGTAAATATTTTACCCATCCAAAACTCAGGGCTTTGATGGAGTTTCCTGTAATATTTTTGGGTGCTGCGCCACAAAATATCCCAGCCCTATATAGTTTAATGAACTATGGGGGATATGCACTTGGCACTTGGTATCCTATGGGTGGCTTTTATCAATTGATCTTGGCCATGAAAAAAGTCGCGGAAAGTCAGGGAGTGCAATTTCATTTCAATCATTCGGTGGAAAAAATTGTCACAGAAAATAATATTGCCAATGCCTTAGTGGTCAATGGTGTAAAGTTGGATTTTGATGCCATAATTGCTTCATCTGATTACCATCATAGTGAGACATTACTCGAAGAAAAACAAAAAAATTATACGGAGAAGTATTGGGAAAGTCGAACATTTGCACCATCTTGCCTCATCTATTATTTAGGATTTAAAAAAAGAATAGCAAAGCTGTTGCACCATACTTTATTTTTTGAAAATGAACTCGATGCACATGTCCACACTATATACGAAGACAAAAAATGGCCTGAAAAGCCATTGTTTTACGCTTGTTGTCCCTCCAAGACCGATCCATATGTTGCCCCAGAGGGTCACGAAAATGTTTTTTTATTGATGCCGATAGCCACAGGATTAAGGGATGATGAGAATATTCGAGAGAAATATTTTGTAGAAATGATAAAGAGGTTGGAAAAGCACACAGGCGAAAAAAATCTATTGGAATACCTAGACTACAAGCGGAGCTATTGTGTAAAAGATTTTATTAATGATTATAATGCTTATAAAGGAAATGCCTATGGTTTGGCGAATACTCTCAATCAAACGGCAGTCTTGAAACCTTCTATCAGAAATAAAAAGATCAAAAATTTGTTTTATACGGGACAACTTACGGTGCCAGGACCAGGGGTTCCTCCTTCGATTATTTCAGGGAAGATCGTAGCCACGGAAGTCAACAAATTAGAAATGAAATAAATAATATAAACCGAATCAATAACGACAAAATCAAAAACTTGAATGAAAAAACTGTTTGATGAACTCTCGTATCAGGTAAGTATAGCTATGACCAAAAAGTATAGCACTAGCTTTTCTTTGGGGATCTTAGCTTTAAAACCCGCCATTAGGCATTCAATTTACGCAATTTACGGCTTTGTGAGGCTGGCAGACGAGATAGTGGACAGTTTCCATGATTACGACAAGGAAGCTCTTCTGAGGCGATTTACTGAGCAAACTTGGCAAGCAATAGAGGAGGGAATTTCGCTGAATCCAATCCTTCAATCTTTTCAGGAAACGGTGAGAACCTATCAAATTGACCGCGCACTGATCAAACAGTTTTTGCATAGTATGGAGATGGATTTGCAAAAAGTTGAGTACGATTCAGAATTGTACCAAGAATACATATTGGGATCCGCTGAAGTGGTTGGGTTGATGTGTTTGCAAGTTTTCGTAAATGGCAATAAAGCTCAATACGAACACCTAAAACCATACGCGATGAAGCTAGGCTCGGCATTTCAAAAGGTGAATTTCTTGAGAGATCTGAAAGACGATTTTCATGTTTTAGGACGTACATATTTTCCTTCCATAGAGATGAATGTATTCAACAACGAAGTTAAAAGTAAAATCGAAGAGGAAATAGCAGTAGAATTTAAAGAATCATTGGCGGGAATTAAACAATTGCCCGTATCGTCAAGATTCGGAGTGTATTTGGCTTATAAGTATTATTTGTCATTATTCAATAAAATAAGAAAGATATCAGCCGAGCGAATCATGAAAGAAAGGATTAGAATTCCCAACGGTCAAAAACTTTCTCTAGCGATGAGTTCTTATGTTCAATACAAAATGGCGATCTTATGATTAAGTTAGTTTTCGTATTGGTTGCTACATTTTTTATTTCAAATACGGATAAAATTCCTGTCGTTGATTTAGAATATATTCGGACCAATTATGATGAGGCAGTTTCCAATGAAACCTTGTGTAAAAGTATGATCGAGGAGCTTTCTAAAAATACATCGAATACCACTTACTTGGGATATCTGGGCGCATTTCAAACCATTTGGGCAAAATACACATCTAACCCCATCTCAAAACTCAGTACATTCAGCAAAGGAAAAAAAAATATCGAAAAGGCAATAAAATCAGAACCAGAAAATGTCGAACTTCGATTTATTAGGTTGTCCATCCAAAAAAATTGCCCCTCATTTCTAGGATATAACAGCCATATTGATACCGATAAATTATTCATAAAAAACAATTTGAACAAAGTAAGTTCCGCTGCTTTGAAGCAAATGTGTCTAAAAATTATTTAAAGAAAAATATATGAATTTGATCATTGTACTCACCACTTTTATACTTATGGAAGGCGCAACATGGGTCATACACAAGTACGTTATGCACGGATTTCTATGGGTGCTTCACAGAGACCATCACGATCACAGCAACGATGGACCTTTCGAGAGAAACGATTGGTTTTTTTTCATATTTGCGATACCTGCCATCACTTTGATGTTTTTAGGGGCGCAAAATGGCTTTAATTTTCAATTTTTCATCGGATTGGGTATCACGTTTTACGGAATGGCGTATTTTTTTGTTCATGATATTTTTATCCATCAAAGGATTAACTTTCTAAAAAACACAGAAAATCCCTATCTACAAGCCATCAGAAGAGCCCACAAACAACACCACAAACATTTGGGCAAGGAGGAAGGAGAATGTTTCGGCTTTTTGTGGGTCCCGGTCAAATATTTTAAAATGTTTTTTTAATAAAAACCAATGTTGCAACACGGAACTTATTTACTAATTGATTTTTTTACGGTCATTGTTTGTTTTATTGCCTCTTTTGACCGCAGGATTCAATTCTACAAGCATTTTAAGGCATTTATATTGGCTTGCACTGTGGTAGCTTCCGTATTTATTGCTTGGGATATTTGGTTTACAAAAGTGGGTGTCTGGTGGTTCAATTTAGATTATACAACAGGTTTGACTTTGGGTGGATTACCCATAGAAGAATGGCTTTTTTTTTACTGCATCCCATTCTCATGCGTTTTTACTTATTATTGCATTGATAAATTCTTTAATTGGAGCTGGGTCAGTGCTTTTAATAATCTTATCGTTTTCATAAGTGTAATCGTTTGTGGGGTCGTGGCTTTATTGTATCCGGACAGATTATATACTTTTGTAACTGCCTTAATCACCATCGCAACATTGATATATTTGCATTTTGTGGTAAAAGTCGAATGGATCGGCCAGGCATCTTTAACGTTTTCGGTCTTGATGTTGGGTTTTTTTCCGGTGAATGGGATCCTTACAGGTACGGGGCTAAGCTCCCCGATAGTGAATTACAATCCCGATGAATTTTTAGGAATTCGGATGATCACCATTCCCATAGAAGATGCCGTTTATGGCTATAGCCAGTTTCTGCTTACCATTTATTTTTTTAAGATATTTCAAAAAAAATTGAAGACTGCAGCCTGAAAAGTGCAACAACTTACTGGTTTATTCTTATTAAAAAACCTTTTTCATGAACAAAAAAACTACTTCGAAGATCAATGTGTTTAAATTCTCCTAAATCACATTCTAAATCAAACCGAACCAATCGAGTATCAATTTTGTTATAACAAAAAATTTAGTGAAGATGATTTTCGTAGCAGATTCAGCGAAGACAAAACTCGGCGAGATAATGAAAGCCCAAAACCTTGACTCGAAATATTTTGTCAGAGTATCGGTAACCAGCGGAGGCTGCAGCGGGCTTACCTATAAGCTAGATTTTGACAATGAGATAAAACCAAACGATCAAGAATTCCTTGACAATGAAATCAAAGTCGTAACTGATTTAAAAAGTTTTCTTTATTTGTGCAATACAACCCTAGAGTTTTCAAGTGGATTGGATGGCAAAGGCTTTATTTTTAACAATCCGAATGCAGCAAGGGCTTGTGCTTGTGGCGAAAGCTTTGCTGTTTAACGTTTTTTTCACAAATTTATATTTTTATCAGCTTGTTATAAAAAGTTGATTTTTCATTATAAACCTTCAATATATACGTTCCTGATGCCAGCCCACGCAAGTCTAAAGTGCTGATTTGATAGTTGTTTATCTCAAACCTATTCGACAATACTCGCTTGCCATCTATGCTGAAAATTTCAAATTTCGTTTCACCACCAAACCACCTTGTAAGAACTTCTATATAATCACTCGTTGGATTGGGGAAAATATTAACAATCGAAGCTTCTGGGCTATTGCTTAAATCAATGCTTTTAGCCATTTGGATAGCTTTTTCTATGTCCAATATTCCGTATCCATATATGGGATTTGGGATAACAGTGCCCGAAGATATGCTGCACGAATAAGATGGGTGAAACATGGGTCTAGCAGATTTTTCCAATATCTCTTCGATCAATTCTACTCGGCCACTTAGCTTTATATTTGATGAAATAAGCAACGCCACAGCTCCTGCTACGTGTGGACCTGCCATACTGGTTCCATTGAAATTGGCATATCCATTATTTCTGATACATGATCGAACTCCTACACCAGGGGCGGCAATATTGGGCTTGATGCGATTTGAACCATCAATCAAAATCGGCCCCCAACTACTAAAAGAAGCGATGGTATCATTTTGCTTTATCGCCCCAACACTGAATGCGTTTTCGACCATTGCAGGGACGGTATTAATGCTTCCACATTGCCCTCCATCATTCCCCGCTGAAACCACCACTACGATACCAGCTTGCTTTAACCGATCTATGGCCTCTGTCATAGTTTGAAAGTTTGTAAGATTACATCCCTCAATTTCGGGGCAACTCCAGCTATTGTTGATTACATGAGGAGCCAAATAGGGTTTCGGGTTCAAGTTATTTGTGTCAGTGGGTGCCATAAAAAATTCAAAACATTCAATATAGCTTGCCATAGAACCATATCCTCGCTCCATGTTTCGGCATCCTATCCATTTCGATTCAGGAGCTACTCCGATAAGGTTTTGGTCTCCTTCTAGCCCAGAAAATGTTCCTACGGTATGGGTGCCGTGGTTATTATCATCACAAGGAGATTTGGTCGATAGTCCGCAAGGATTGGTTGAATTTGGTTGGTTTAAAGGATGGATTTCATGAATGGCATCGTGCCAATTGTAGGAGTGATTGGCCAGATTCGTGTTTTGATCGTATCCTCTATAATTGGGCTGGATGGCTGGATGCGTCCATTCGATACCTGTATCTGCGCCACCTATGGTCACGCCCTTGCCTTTAAATCCCTGAGCCCATACCGTATTAGAACCAATTTTGATGATGCCCCATGTAGGCTCGCTTCGTAGTTCCATAGAGTTTTCATCCCAGGGATCTTGGCCAAATTCCAATGAGCTTTTGACGTTATATCTGATGGATAGGACATCTGACCTTTGACTCATCGCATCCAATAATTTGGCATCGCCTTTTACTAGAATTCCGTTGATTAGAAAGAAGGATTTGAATTTGATATTTCTTTCATTGCAAAAATCAATGATGGAAGCCTGTGATAATTTGGCACTGGAAACCAACCAGTTATAAACATAATTTGCCTTTTGTTCCTTGGTCCAAAGAATGTTTGTTTGTAAAACCTGAGGGTTTTTGTTTTTTAAAATTACAAAGAAATCACACTCGTGTTTGGCCTCTAAAATCTGATGGATCAAAGGGTCTATTTTTTCAAAAGATTGACCATATGATTCCAGTTGAATCAAGAAAGACAAGGCTGCGCTCAAACATATAGACCAACAAAATTTGTACATAATTTTTAGCTTTTTTAATCATTCAAAACAGGCAAAATAACCTTTTAATGATATTTTTCTTTTAAATTTACAATTTTAGCAAAGGTATCAATTGAGAACAAACATTTATTTATCAAGATATTAAAATGTACCAATTAAATTTTGAAGTGGCGAAGTCTTTTTTAGAAAAAGACCCAATAATGTCAAATTTGGTGCAAAAACTACCTAGACCAGATATACAACCCAACTCGATGCCAATCCTCGAAGCACTAGTTCATGCCATCATTGGGCAGCAATTATCTACGGCTTCAGCCAGTGCAATAAAGAAAAAGTTTTTTGCAAACATTCCTCAAAACATGCCTCTTACAAGCATTTTGATGGATATGTCAGAAATCGACTATAAAAACTCAGGAATTTCCAATCAAAAAATGAATTACCTAAGAAGTATTGGAGAATATTTTACACAAAATAAAACCATCGGCGATGACATGCATAGCATGAAAGACGAAGAAATCATTGGTGAGCTAACCAAAATCAAAGGAGTCGGCGAATGGACTGTCCAAATGTTGTTAATTTTTAACCTCCTCAGAACCAATGTTTTCCCGATAAATGATTTGGCCATACTTCAAAGCGGAGTAAAACTCCTAAGTCTTGAAGAATTAACCTTGAAAGAACAAAAAAATCAATTAATGGCTTATGCCGAAAATTGGGTTCCTCATAAAACAGTAGCTTCTCTTTACCTATGGAGTTGGCGAGATAAAAAATATGTTATTTGACAAATTAATATTTAATTTAAATGAAACTAAAAAGAAAAATTGCAGAGTTTACTGGTAAAAATAAAGGTCCTCTATTTTTGTGTGTGGCAGGAATGCATGGTAATGAACATGCTGGTATCAAAGCCATCGAATTGATGCAAATGATGTTAGAGGTAGAACCTATCACCAATCCAGAATTTGAATTTAATGGGAGATTTGTAGGCATGGTCGGCAACGTTAAAGCCAGCAAAAAGGATGTGAGATTTCTAGTTAAGGACATAAATCGGCAGTGGAACTACCAAAATCTCGATCGAATATTCCACACCCCAGAAAAGGATTTGGATCCTGAGGATCAAGAAGTTAAAGAACTTTGGGTAGCTGTAAATATGGAAATCCAGGCCTACCAACCAGAGCTTTTGGTTTTCCTTGACCTTCATACAACTTCAGCATACGGAGGGATCTATTCCATTACGCCAGAAGACCCCGAAAGCATCCAAGTGGCACAAGCGATCACAGCACCCGTTGTACGTGGGCTCCTAGAAGGTGTGTCTGGTACTACACTGCATTTCTTCAATACTAAAAATTTAGGCGTAAAAACAATCTCCATTTGTTTTGAATCAGGACAGCACGCTGAAGCACTGTCCATCAATCGCGCCATCGCAGCCATTGTATCGTGCATGAAAGCTGTCGGTAGTGTAAAATCCAGCGACGTAGAAAACCAGCATGATAACATCCTGAGCGAGTTTTCAACCAACTTGCCAAAAGTTACAAAGGTGGTCTATCACCATCCAATTACCAGCACAGATGAATTCGTAATGAAACCAGGCTACACAAATTTTCAGCCCATCAAGAAATCCGAACACCTTGCAGATGACAAAAAGGGTAAAGTTCTATCCCCCATGGATGGAAGAATCCTCATGCCTTTGTACCAAAAATTGGGAAGTGATGGATTTTTTATCGTCCAAGATTGTTAAAAACTAAAAAAATATTTACCAAACAATCGTTTGTTTTAGAAAATGTTATTACCTTTGGTGAAAATAGTTTTCAATGCCACTGGTAAAGACAGATGAACAGCAAATTATAAAGAGCGCTTTAAAGCTTTTTAGGAAGCAAAGCTACTTCAATACCTCCATGGCTGAAATCGCCAAATCTTCAGGGCTTTTGAAGGGTAGCCTTTATCACTATTTTACCTCTAAAGAGGACTTGATGAAAAAGGTAATCATCTCGGTACACGACTATTTCAAGTCAAATGTGTTTTCTCACGCTTACAACGACCAATGGAGCCCAAAAGAGCGCATGTCAAAGCTTTTCGAAAGTGCTTCGCACGTTTTTTTGTACAAAGAAGATGGGACTTTTATTGGCAATATCGGCGTCGAGTCCGCCGTGATGAGTCCCGAGTTTGCAGAGATTATTCGGTATTTCTTCCTTGATTTTTTTCACGCTGTATAGACCATTTATAATACAGTCCATCCACTGGAAGAATCTGAAGAATTGGCCGAAAGAGCAGTGGCTGAAATAGAGGGCTCGCTGATGCTCTGCAGATTGTTCAATACGGACCAATACTTGAAAAACACCATGAAAAGATTACTTAAAAGATTAGATTAAACCAATCGTTTGTTTTATAAAATATAAATTATGAGTACCAATTTAACCAATTTGAAAGGCGGTGAGTTTTTAGTAAACTCGATGAATTTTGCCGATATCTATACCCCAGAAGATTTAACTGAGGACCAAATTCTTTTCAAAAGTGCCATAGAGGACTTTGTTAAGAATAGAATATTGCCCAATATTCAAAAGATAGACAAACAAGAGCCAGGCCTTACACCAAAGTTGATGGAAGAAGCGGGAGAATTGGGGGTTTTGGGAGCTGGTATTCCAGAAGAGTATGGTGGACTTGGACTTGATTTTAACACAGAAACGGTAATTGCTGAGAATCTAGGAAAAACAAATTCTTTTAGTGTTTCTGTTGCCGCTCATAGCGGGATAGGTACATTGCCGATATTATATTTTGGGACAGAAGCCCAGAAAACCAAATATTTGCCTGGCCTTTCAAATGGGCAAATAAAAGCAGCATACTGTTTGACAGAGCCCGATAGTGGATCTGATGCCCTTGCTGCAAAAACTCGTGCCGATCTGTCGCCAGATGGGACTCATTATATCATAAATGGACAGAAAATGTGGATCACCAACGGTGGTTTTGCTGATATGTTCATCGTCTTCGCTAAGATTGACGGCAAAGATTTTACTGGATTCATCGTGGACAAAAATACTGAAGGATTGACCCTTGGCGCTGAGGAAGATAAGCTCGGTATCAAGGGCTCATCCACCAGACAAGTATTTTTTAATAATGTCAAAATACCCAAAGAGAATGTCCTTGGCGAAATCGGCAAAGGTCACAAAATAGCCTTCAACGTACTGAATATCGGTAGATACAAGTTGTGCGCGTTGGTCATGGGAGGTTGTAAGGCAGTCCTTGAAGTAGCTACGCATTATGCGATCGACAGACACCAATTTGGACAATCCATTGCCAATTTTGGTGCCATCAAACACAAGTTGGCAGAAATGGCCATTAGGACATTCGCCTGTGAATCAGCCACTTACAAAACATCTGGACTCATAACCAATAAAATATCTGAACTCGTAGCCGCAGGCAAATCAAAGCCTCAGGCCAAACTTGAAGCCGCCGAAGAATACGCCATCGAATGTGCTATCCTCAAGGTACATGGTTCCGAGACCCTTGATTATGTTGTCGATGAAAACGTCCAAATACACGGTGGTAGCGGATTTAGCGAAGAGTATCCAGCCGCTAGAGCTTTCAGGGATGCTCGTATTAATAGGATTTTTGAAGGAACCAACGAGATCAATCGCCTCCTTTTGGTCGGCATGTTGCTCAAAAAAGCTCTTAAAGGCACGATCGACATCATGACACCGGCACTTGCAGTCCAAAAAGAACTCACTAGTTTCGCTGGATTTGATACCCCAAACCCAGACGACACATTCCACAATGAAAAGAAATACATTGCGAATGCCAAAAAGGCCATCCTGATGGTCGCTGGCGCCGCAGTTCAGAAATATACCACCGAAATCGAAAACGAGCAAGAGGTGATGATGGATGTTGCCGATATGTTGATCGGACTCTACACCGCTGAAAGCTCTCTTGAAAGAGCCCAACAGATCCTACAATCAGATGCCCCCGCCCATATAAAATCCATCAGCACGGATTGTGTGAAAGTCTATACGTATTCCAGCATCGAGGACATCGCCAAAAGCGGACGAGAAGCCATCAACTATTTTGCCAGCGGAGACATGATGAAAATCATGCAAATGGGCCTAAAGCGTTTTACCACGACCGAGCCATTTGACTCAATCAGCGCCAGACGCCGCATCGCAGACCATTTGATCGAAACAGGAGGAATCCTCATGGCCTAATCTTTTTTTTAGGACGATTGCCACTCTGTGGCACCGGGCTGTTTCGGGGTTTCGTCTCACCCATGCTGGGCGAGACCATCCTTTGGATGCCCTCCACATCCCTATCGCAGGAAGGTGCAGGATGATTGTTTTTGATTAATGGATAAAGACATTTAAAGATAATCGAAAAATGACAATAATAAAATCGGTACTTCCTGTTAAATCTATATTGAAAACCGTCGAAAATCAATTTGATTATGTTGACAGTTTTCAAGGAAATTTTGTTGATAAAAACGGAAATATTGGTTCCACAGAAATTGGAAAATATTTTTTTGAAAGTGGACCAAAATGGGTTGATAAATTGTTAGCATTTAGAAACATTTTGGTTCGACCTTTCGGGTTAAAAACGTCAAGAAACTTAGTTGACAAACAAAAAGTGTTAGACAATTTTAAGTGTGAAAAAGGTGAACAAATTGGACTTTTTAAAGTGTTTGATAAAACAGATGACGAAATTATTTTGGGAGAAGACGACAAACATTTGAATTTTAGAGTGTCACTGTTTATTGACAAACAAAATGAAAGCAGAATTGAAAAAAAATTAATACTTTCTACAACAGTAAAATTTAATAATTGGTTTGGACGACTATATTTTTTGCCAGTTAGACCATTTCACAAATTAATTGTACCGTTAATGCTCAAAGGAATTATAAAAAAAATTGAAAATTAAAATTTAGAAAAAAGCACTAAACCCCAACTTCTGTTTTTAGCTATTTGACCCTTCACTTCACAACAGGCAGTTCTATCCTTGATGCCGCTTTTCCACCTTCGTGGATTCTTATAAGTGCTTGTTGGAAGTCTGCTTCTGTGGCTTCGTATATATTGCAAAATTTCTGTGGATTGCGATCCACCAATGGAAACCAACTGCTTTGGATCTGTATCATCAATTTGTGTCCTGGACGGAAAGTATGGGCGACATCGGGTATATAAAATCGCACTTTCTCTATTTTGTCCTTGATTAAGGGTGTGGGATTCTCAAAGGATTCTCTGTATTTTGCTCGCATTACTTCACCTCTTACCAGCATCTGATAGCCTCCGATTTTTACCGTTTTACCCTGGTGTTGATATTCTTTGGTTGAATCGGGATATACGTCGATTATTTTTACGATAAAATCGGCGTCTGTAGCATTGGTGGATACGTACAATTCAGCATATATTGGACCTGCCAATTGCAATGGCTCGGTTTCGATTTCCATTTCATACGTCACGACATCGGGGCGTCTGCTGGCGAACCGCTGATCGTCTATCATATACTCTCTGGTGGTCCTATGGTTGATACCATCCTTATGCGGGACAGGGTTATTGGGATCTGAAATATAACTCGAAAAAGTATTATCGATTTGATCGAGAGTGCTCAAAGTCCCATTTGCTGATAAATTATAGTTTGTTAGTTTCATATTTGCGGGTGGCCATTGTTCAAATTTATGCCAAGCGTCCGCGCCTATATCGAAAACCAATGATTCTGACCTAGGATCATTGCCTTTTCCATACAAATAATGAGAAAAGAATGGCGCTTCGACTTCATTCCGATAGTATTCAGAGGTTTTGGACCCAAACACGATATCTCCAAAAGAAGAGCCATCCACTCTAGCCCAGCCCCCGTGAAACCAAGGCCCCATCACCAATGTATTCTTTGAATTAGGTGATTTCTTTTCGATGGATTTGTAGGTCTCCAAAGCCCCATAACAATCTTCAGCATCAAAAAAACCTCCAACTACCATTGTGGCTGGTTTTATATGGCTTAAATGTTGTCTAACATCGCGCTTTTGCCAAAATGTATCATAATTCGGGTGTTTCATGAGATCATTCCAAAATGCCAGCTTTCCCTTGAAATAGTTTTTATTCAGATTCTTAATTGGTCCAGCCTTTAAATAAAAGTCATACCCATCTGGAGTGGGCATTTGAAATCCTTGCGCATGTTTCGGGGTGGGTACAGGCCTTGGTTGACCGAAAAATGAATAAAAATTAAAGGCATCACTTAAAAAGAAAGCTCCATTGTGGTGAAAATCATCACCCAAAAACCAATTGGTCACAGGGGCTTGAGGTGAGACTGCTTTGACCGCAGGATGGGCATCTATAGCACCCATTGATGCATAAAATCCAGGGTAAGATATTCCCCAAATACCTACATTTCCGTTGTTGTTTTCAATGTTTTTTATGAGCCAATCGACAGTATCATAAGTATCAGAACTTTCATCTATTTGCTTGGGACTTTTTTTAGGATCATAAGGCCTTACATCCAAAAATTCACCCTCTGACATGTATCTTCCACGAACATCTTGATAGACAAATATGTATTTTTCTTTCATCATCATCTCAGATGGTCCCAGACTTTCTTTTTTTAAGCTATCGCCATATGGACACACGCAATATGGGGTACGGTTAATCATGATCGCATATCTTTTAGAAGCATCCTTTGGGGTGTAAATTGACGTATAAAGTCGAACGCCATCCCTCATCTTGATATAGACCTCTTTCTTGTTGTAATTTAAATCGACAAAAGTGGTATCGGTTTGAGCAAAAGTTAATAAAGAAAATTGGAAGCTTAATAATATTACAATCAAATATCTCATTTTAAAATTTTTTACAAATTTAGTTTAATATTTCATATAAAAATACAATAGTAAAAAGGCCAGCGAAACAACCACTTGGTTGATTATTTGTTTTATCATTCATTGATTCATTTTTTGAAAAATTTACCAGATGCTTGGGACAGGTAATCAGTTAAAAATAAAACGAAATACTTCATTTGTTGCGAAAACATTGGTCATTGTCAGCACTATTATGCTTTTAATCAATGGCTGTTCTGATTCGGATAAAGCTGATTACTACAAAGGTGATTTGAGAATTGGGGTAGATGAAAATCTTAAACCTTTATTAGAGCCTGCATTTCAGGTTTTTGAGAATAACAGCAATGGCAGATATAAAACTCAAACAATATACCTTCCCGAGAGCCAACTTTTTGACTCATTCAACCAGCACAAAATTGCGACCATCGTTTCTTTGAGAAAATTAAAAGATTTCGAAAAAATGCAATTTAAAGCGCAAAACTTATATCCCATAGAGACGCTATTTGGCGCAGATGCTGTGGCGCTAATTGCCAATATTCAATATAAAGATAGTTGCCTTTCAATTGCTCAAGTAAAAGATTTGTTTTCTGAAAAAAACAACAATACGCCAATAGTTTTTGACAATAATGGAAGTAGCAATATCAATTTTGTTTTGAAGGAATTATCCCCTGCAAAATTAACAGGACAGGCCAGGGCTTTGAATTCAAACGAAGAAGTTATCAATTATATAACCAATAAAACAGGAGGAATTGGCGTCATTGGAACTGCATGGTTGAGCAATCTGTCTGTGAGCGAACAAGCAAACGTCATGCGAAAAATAAAATTCATAAAAATAAAATCAGATTCAAATAGGACAAATATTATTTGCGCGGATCCTTCACAAGAACATTTGATCGATAGCACCTATAAACTTTCTAGACAAATGTGGGTAATCAATAGAAAACAACTCGGGGATGCTGGTTCAGGTTTCGCTTCTTTTATAGCGGGTGAAATAGGCCAAAGAATCATATTGAAAGCCGGCTTAATGCCGCTATATCCACCAGGTCGCGAGATCATAATCAAACGTTGATTGATATTAGAATAAAAATTATGTATCTGAGGTATCATCCTTTTACATTCATTTTTTCTATTTTCGCATTTATAAATGAAATTAATTGACAGTTTAGATCAAGTATATAGACGAATTATTGTTTTGTTTTTTGTTTGATTTATTTATAATTGCCAAATAATATATTGATCTATTGGTTATACTAAATTATTTAATCCTTTATTATTAAATTATTAACGATTTTATAACAATTTTTCAAGTCTTAAAGCGTCTAAAGTTTAAAATACATACAATGAAATATTTACAACAAATTTGCATTTTATCCCTCTTGTTATTAAGCGGTCCATTTGTATTTGGCCAATCAATAAAAGAAGGGAAAAATCTTTTGGAAAAGGAATCTTTTGGAGCAGCAAAAAAAATATTTAAACAAATAATTGCAACTAAGGCTAATGACCCAGAAGCTTATTTTTATTTGGGTGAAGTATATTTAAAAACTGAAAAACCAGATTCTGCCAAATGGGCATATGAAAAAGGTATGGCGGAAAACAGCAAAGCTGGTTTGAATTATGTGGGTCTTGGCAAATATGCTTTGATGAAAAATAATCCAATTGATGCAAAAGTTAATTTTGATAAAGCGATTAAAGTATCCAAATCTAAAGATGCCAATATCTTTTATGAATTGGGAGTTGCTCATTTAGATCAAGAAAAGAAGGACGCGAAAGCTGCCATTGGCTATCTCGAACAAGCTAGAAACCTTAATATAAATGACCCTAACATTTATTCTACACTTGGGGATGCTTATTTGGAGAATAATGAAGGCGGACCCGCTGTAAGTGCTTACGAAAGAGCCATAGAAAAGGATAAAAATAATCCGACACATTATTTCAAAAGAGCTAAGGTTTTTAGTCGGGCTAAGGCTTATGAGGAGGCTATAAAATCTATGGAACAGTGTATTGTTTTGGATCCAAACTATGCGCCAGCATATAAAGAATTGGTGGATCTTTATCAAAAAGACAAACAATTTGACAAAGTTTCAACTATGTTGAAAAAATACGTTTCATTACAAGAAAACGATGTTGATGCTCGTATCAGATTGGTTAAGTATTTGATTTATAATGCCAAAGATTATGACAATGGATTGGCTGAAGCTAAAAAGGTGATGGAACTTTCTCCCAATAACCCTACCATGTACCGTTGGATTGCTTGGGCACAATTGGAAAAAGGAAATTTTCAGGAGGCCTTTAACGCATCGGAGAATTTTTTTAAATATGCAGAAAAATCAAATATATACGCATTTGATTATGAAAACTATGCTCAAAGTGCATTAAAAGTTAAAAAGGAATCAGTTGCCGTTGAAGCATACAATAAAATATTGGAAATGGATCCTTCTAAGGTTGAATACTACGGAAAGCTAGCTGATTTATACAGAGAGCTAGGTAATCAACAAGGGGCTCTAGATGCCTATAAGATGAAAATTGCAAAATCGAAGGCATCAGCAACGGACTATTTCTATATTGGTAATGCTTATCTAGCATTGGATAAATTCAAAGAAGCCGATACAGCTTATATAAAAATGATTGACTTGAATCCAACATGGGCTCCAGGTTATATCAAAAGGGCAGAAGTTGCAAATAAAATGGATCCTGACAAAAAATTAGGCCTTGCAGTTCCTTTTTATGAACAATTTTTGGCAAAGGGAGATAGCACAAAACATACTAGAGATTTTGTTGTAGCTCTTAACTACTTGTCTTCTATTGCTATGGAAAGAGACGATTACAGCGGTGCTAAACAGCAATTTAACCGTTTGCTTGGCATCAATCCCGATCCCAATAAATATAGAGGACAACTTTTGAATGCCTACAATAATTTGGGTTTTATATCATACAAAGAAGGAAATAAACCATTGGCCATAGATTACTACAGAAAAGCTTTGGCTTTAGATCCTACTAATGAGGATATTAAAAAAGGATTGAAAGGTTTAGGAGACAAAAGATAGCCTGGAAATTTTACCAAACCTACTCAAAATTGCCAATTCTCGATGATTTGATCTAGAGTATCGAAGTCTTTGACACCCACTAAACTTTCAGGAGTGCCTTCAAATGCCAATCCGACATTAGTGTGACTCTTCAAATGGTCAAGATCATGAGTTGTAATTTTTTCAGATGCTATAAACCAATATAATTCAGTTTGAGATGTGATCTCATTCAAGTTTTGTATCAATATATTAGAAGAAAACATAGAAGATCCTCTCGAAAACACTGTTAATCCGTCTAAAGGCTTGATAAGAGATTCGGAAGGCAAAAGAATGAATTTAATTCCATTTTCTGATAGTTCAGAAAGTGTCATTTCGTCTGGCAAATAATCAAATGAAAATCCAAAATTGCCCCCTTCTATCCATTCCATCATAGAAAAATATTCTATCCACCTAGAAGGAGGTTGATTGCCGTCAAAAAAAATAAACGCCGCACCAACTGCAGCGAAAAACCTCGCATCTGTGAGGTGATTTACATTAAATGCTAGAATTTTTTTAGTATCCATTTAATTTTTAATTAGGCTATCCTTTGGCACTGTAGAGCTTTGTTTAGCATTTTGTTTAGCCTTTATCCGCCAACCACCAGCATCGGCTATTAACTTCAATTGTTGGAAAAACAAATTTTCTGTAAAACTTGATTCCTTCATCAATTCACTTGAAAGGACCTGAGATTTTACAAAATTTTTTGCATTTGAATTTATCTTATTGTAATCCTCTGCCTCAAAACTGTTAAAACTGCCTTGAGTGATATCATAGTAATCTAAGTCGTGTTCAAGACTTAATAGTTCTAGGGGTGGGATATTTTTTATAACTATTTCTTTTGTAGATTCGTCCAAATCAAATTCTAATTTTTCCAAATCATATCCGACAGAAGCCTTAGCCTTGACACGAACGAGCGCTTTTTTTCGAAACCAAGGGAGATTAAAAGTAGTATAGTCTTTATAATCGTAAAGTTCTGTAAAATATCCTTCTTTGGTAATTATTTTGTTGACGTTTTTCAGTCTTTGCAAGATGACCTCGGATTTCTCAGTGATTTTAGAATCAGAGCTATTTTTCCATTGATACATGAAATACATACCACCCAAAAATATCAGGATACAAACAACGATGCCAATTACGTATTTCATATTGCGTTGACCTTAAAACTATCTTGAAGGCTAATAAAATAAATCAAATTAGTGAATTACTCATGACAAAAGTATTATTTTTAGCTTAATTATTCATTACTAAATTTTACACCAAATGATTACAAAGCCAAATTTCGAAAATACACCTAAGTATTACCATTATTATATCGACCTATCGGATCAAATAGATTTACTTGCTGCATTGGTTCACAGTAAAGAGCAAATCTTAGAATTCAAAAAAATGACAAGTGAAGGCATTAAGGATTACGCTTATGCGCCAGGTAAGTGGACAGTTGCCCAACTTATAAGGCATTGCATTGACACCGAAATTATAATGTTTTATAGGGTATTGTGGGCTATACGAGAAGATTTGACAAATATGCCTTCTTTTGATGAAGATAGATTTGCCGATAACAGTAATATTTCCACCACAGCTTCCTTAGATTCTCTTTTCGAAGAGTGGCTTTTGGTGAGGAATTCTAATATACTTTTAGTGCAAAATACTCGCTCGGAAGCTTTTGATAATGATGGGTTGGTAAATGGTAATAAGATTCCAAGTAAAGCATTGGCTTGGATGGTTAATGGGCATGGCATTCATCATCTCAATGTATTGAACGAAAGATATCTGAACAAAGGCTAAAGCCTAAGAAAATAAAAGCAATCGATAATTTTTTTAAAATAAAAGCTAAACGAAAATAAAAAACAAGCCAATACACTAAAATCAAATAGGTATGCATTAGCTTGTTTTTGGTAAAATAACTCTTGGAGTGTTATTCTTCTGGTTTGACTTCACCAAGAAGTGCGTTGTAGTCGTTCAAAATTTGACTAAGTTTTTGAATATCCCTTTCAAATAAATAAAACCTTTGTCTTTCATACTTGCCATCAACCATTCTTGATTCGCAAAGATGTACGTAGGGTTTGCCAGTTTTTGAACTTTTAAGGTCAACAAAAATGTTTCTATCTCCCGATTTAATCATTTTTGATTCTGATAATGTTGTCGTGTTCATAATAATAGTACTTAAAGTGATAAATTTGGTAAAGTGATAAAATGTCTGTCGAAATTTATTATTAAGGCCTTGATAACAAAATTCAAGGGAAAGACGTTTTTTGCATAATTTTTCCATAAAATTTCTTTACTTTTTTATATATTTAATTTTCTGATATATATAAATACTAGATTTGTATGTGATTGTATAATATTATGCTATGTAAAAAAAAATGCTTAAATTTGTTAAAAAAATATAACGGTGGAAATTTCATTAGAAAGAAAGTTTGAAGACAAGATAGCCGAAGATCTCAAAATTGAGCCTCAAGATTGGATGCCTGATGAATATAGAAAGACCCTTATTAGACAAATCTCGCAGCACGCCCATTCTGAAGTAGTCGGTATGTTGCCAGAAGCAAATTGGCTAACGAGAGCACCCTCTTTGAAAAGAAAGATTGCACTACTCGCAAAGGTTCAGGACGAAGGTGGTCACGGACTTTATTTGTACAGTGCTGCTGAAACCCTTGGTGTTTCACGCGATAAAATGATTGAAGATCTGCATTCAGGTAAAGCTAAATATAGTAGTATTTTTAATTATCCATCGCTTACATGGGCAGATATGGGTGCCATTGGCTGGCTTGTTGATGGGGCTGCTATTATGAATCAAGTTGCACTTTGCCGGACTTCTTATGGGCCCTATGCACGCGCAATGGTTCGAATTTGTAAAGAAGAGTCATTTCATCAACGGCAAGGATATCAGATCATGTTAACACTCAGCAATGGATCTTCTGAACAAAAGGAAATGGCTCAAGATGCCCTGAATAGATGGTGGTGGCCAGCTTTGATGATGTTTGGTCCTAAGGATTCCGACTCTCCTCATAGTGAACAGTCCACTCGATGGAGAATCAAACGACTTAGTAACGATGAGTTAAGGCAAAAATTTGTCGATGCGACCGTTCCTCAAGCTTTGTTTTTAGGCTTAACAGTCCCTGATAAAGATTTAAAATGGGATGAAAAAACCAATACCTATCAATTTGGCGATATTAATTGGGATGAATTTTGGACGGTAGTAAAAGGAGATGGACCTTGCAATAAAGATAGAATCCAAACACGAATAAAAGCTTATCAAGATGGCGAATGGGTAAGAGAGGCAGCAATGGCCTACGCTGACAAACAACAGGACCGAAGCTCTAAGATGGTTGGCTAATTTTTTTAAAAAAATGTTAAAAATGTAAGATTTAGACTAAAAAAGTCAATCTTTGCATGTTTATATTTTAAAATTACATAAAATATGTTTTCTTCAGATTCTCAGGCAGTGGATGCACTTGCACAGGCAGGTATTGATTTGAAAAATGAAATTTCAAAGGTAATAGTAGGTCAAGATCAAGTGGTGAAAGGCGTTTTGATATCGTTATTTTCCAATGGACATTCATTGTTGGTAGGGGTGCCTGGCCTTGCGAAGACTCTTTTGGTATCTACCATTGCAGATGTCTTAGATCTTGATTTTAAAAGGATACAATTTACTCCCGACTTGATGCCTTCCGATATTTTGGGCGCCGAGGTACTAGATAAGGATCGAAATTTTAAATTCAATCGTGGTCCCATATTTTCCAATATTATTTTGGCTGACGAAATAAATAGAACGCCACCAAAAACGCAGGCTGCTTTACTTGAAGCCATGCAAGAAAGAACTGTTACCATCGCTGGTGACAAGCATTCTTTGCCATCACCATTCTTCGTACTGGCGACACAAAATCCAATAGAACAAGAAGGTACCTATCCACTTCCAGAAGCACAGTTGGACAGATTCATGTTTAATATCCCACTAGGATATCCATCTTATAATGAAGAAATAATGGTGGTAAAAAGGACTACATCGGAACAAAATGTAGTACTTAGAAGTATCGTAAATTCGGATCAAATTAAATATTTTCAAGGGTTGATAAAAAGAATTCCGATTGCAGATAATGTATTAGAATACGCAGTGGGTTTGGCCACCAAGACCAGACCAAAAACGGCAAATGCAACGGATTTTGTTAATCAATACATTTCCTGGGGTGCTGGACCTCGTGCTTCTCAATTTTTAGTTTTAGGTGCAAAATGTCACGCAGCTTTGAATGGAAAATACTCCCCAGATATCGAAGATGTGCAAGCGATAGCTCCATATGTATTGAGACATAGAGTTGTAAAAAATTATAAAGCAGAAGCAGAAGGAATTACAGAAGATAAAATAGTAGAAAATATTTTGTAATCGAAGTTTAGATTTTTTATCAAAATGTAGTACACTATTTTTTTTCTTTTTTTAAAAATAATATAAAAATAGTTTTAATTTTGCATATTAGATGATGTAGATATAAAAATCTTCGAATTTGAACTATTCAAATAATAATGATAATATACTCTTAACCCAATATGTAGCTAACGCTGATGAGCAAATATTGAATAAATTATTGGAAAAATACTATCCGATAATATATGGTTACACCTATTCGAAGGTAAAAGAGGAGGCCATAACTTCTGACATAACCCAACAGGTTTTGGAAAAACTCTATGCTTCGTTAAAGAAAAACAAAGTAGAGAATATTCGCTACTTTACCCTTTCAATCACAAAGAATACCATAATAGATCATTTTAGAAAAGCTAAGTTTGAAAAAAGTAGCAAAGAAAAATTTTCAAATAATTTGGAAACTATTGTGGAAAATCAAGCTGAAATTCGTCTTAGTGGTGAATTGGATAGAGACAGAACCGAAAATCAACTTTTAGAATGTATCGACCAACTTCCAACCAACCAGAGGGAGTGTATAAAATATTTTTATTTTGAAGAATTAAGTTATAAGGAGATAGCAGAGCGGAGCAGTTTTAGTTTTAATGAAATAAAAAGTTATATACAAAACGCTAAAAGGAATTTGAAAATCTGTCTTTCTTCTAAACCAAGAGAGAAATTATGAAAAAGAATACAACTACAATATTTAACGATTCAGATTGTCTTACTAAAGATGAAATAGCGCGATATATACTCCAAAAAGGAGACAAGGCGTTAGAAAGAAGGGTAGAGCACCACATTAATTCTTGCGAGCTTTGTTCAGGCGCTATGGAAGCTTATCAGCAGGATCCTAGCCTATTAAATAGGAAATTTAGCATAGAAGAAATAGGGATTCGCGAAAGGAAAGTAGTTTCCTTAATTTCTGCAAAATGGTTTTTGACCATTGCAGCGTCTTTGGGACTTATTTTAGTGTCAATTTATGGCATTCACGAATACAAAAAATTAACTCAAAACGACAAACTTTTCAGCCAATATCACCAAGTATTGGCGATGGACGAGGGTACAAATACAAGGGGATCTAATTCTATCAGTGAATTAACCCTTGATAATCTCCCTATCGATATAGCCGAAGACTATAATCAATCAAAGTACGAAATTGCATTGCAAAAGCTGGATAATCTGGCCAATTCAAAACCTAGAGCTGAAGAATTAATTTTTTGGCGCGGTATGTGTTATTTAGAGCTGGAAAATTATACCAAAGCCATTTCCTATTTCGAAGATGCTAGGATGAATGGAAAAGTTTATTTTGATGATGCTTCCTGGTTTTTGGCTTTGTCCTATGTAAAAACCAAAGATTTTGATTCTGCAAAACAAATTTTGAACGATATACAAGCCTCGCCATCTTCCAATTATAAAACAAAAGCGAAAAATTTACTGGAGCAATTAAATTAATAGGAATATTATTAGATTTGGTCGAAAATAGCTCCTATTATTATTTGACGTTGGAATTATTATTTGAAACCAATTGTTATAAGACCAAAATATAAATATGGTTTTAATTGTACTCGGTTTAGTTGGATTTTTAATCAGTGTATTCATTTTAAGAAAATCTGAATTTCAAAATGTAGCTAAAATAAGCTCTTTGGTATCTAAATTTTCGTTGTTATTATTTTTACTGGGAGTAATCTTTTCCTGTTTTGTACAAGTTGATACGGGTAAAATCGGGGTTAAAACCTTATTTGGAAAAGTGGAGGATGATTATTTGGAAAGTGGCTTACATTTCATTAATCCATTATTGGTAATTAAAGAACTGGATACTCGTACTTATAATTATACCATGAGTAATGTACACGATGAAGGGGATAAATTAGGCGATGATGCCATCCGTGTACTAACGTCCGATGGATTAGAAGTTACTTTGGATCTGACTGTCTTATTTAGAATTATTCCAAGTGAAGGGCCACGGCTGTTGAGAGAAACTGGTGCTGACTTTGTCAATAAGATAGTAAGACCTCTTACTCGAACCAAAATAAGAGACAATGCGGTTTACTATGAAGCGGTATCATTGTTTTCAGGGAAAAGGGATGAGTTTCAAAATAAGATATTTAAAAGTATAGAAAAGGATTTTACTTCTAGGGGTTTGATTTTGGAGCAATTATTAATAAGAAATATAACTCTTCCCTCAAGAGTTAAAACTGCTATTGAAGATAAAATAAGCGCAGAACAAGATGCTGATAAAATGCAGTTTATTCTAAAGAAAGAGAAGCAAGAGGCGGAACGCAAGAGAATAGAAGCACTTGGGATAGCTGAGTATCAAAAAATAATTGCCTCGGGGCTTACTGAAAAACAATTGATATATGAGCAAATAAAGGCTCAAAAGGAATTGGCACAAAGCCAAAATGCTAAAATAGTTATTATGGGAAAGGCTACTACCCCTTTGATATTGGATACAAAAAATTAATAGAATGTATTCACCCTTACTATTTAAACAAAAATTGATATGCCAAGAACTATAGCCATTGGGGATATCCATGGGTGCAATGAAACATTGTTAAGTTTATTATTCGATAAAATAGATATTGAAAAAGACGATTTCCTAATTTTTTTGGGAGATTATGTGGATAGAGGTCCTGATAGTTCTGGTGTATTAGACACGATAATAGGGTTAACCCAGACTGGATATCAAATTATTTCATTGAGAGGTAATCACGAACAAATGCTGCTGGAAGGGCTAGAAGATGAAGATTTGTGTGGGGCGTGGTTGGAAGCAGGAGGACAGCAAACCTTGGCAAGTATGGGTATTGACCATATAGAAGAGATTCCCAATATTTATATAGATTTTATAGAAAGTACTAAAGTATATTTTCAAAAAGGAGAGGATATTTTCGTTCATGGAACATTGAACTTTAATTTTGGAAATGGATTTTTTGAGGATGAAGATGAATTATTGTGGGGGAGAAACTTTGAAACCAATAGATCCGAATTGGGGATTTTTAGAATGATACATGGGCATACCCCCAGACCACTGGATTATATCATTTCACAAAAGGGAAATTGCATAAATCTCGACTCTGGATGTGTTTATTTAGGAAATGAAGGTTTTGGTTTTTTGACCGCATTCCTTATCGAAGAAAATAAATTCATTCATTGTCCATGTATAGATCACATAACTACTTTTTAGTAAAATTGCCTAGAAGTAAAAATTATGTTGCCTTGAAAAGGTTTTAATAGGGGCCTTAAAGGAAGAAATAGAATTGAGTTGGTATTTTTTAATAGTTGAGAAGTCTTAAGGCAGATTTTCACTTTAACTAAGATTTGATAATTTCCGAAAGAAATTTCAATGTTTTATTTACCTCCTAAAGTTATTTTTATGCCGGCTCCAAGAGTGTAAGGTTGGCTTGGGGTTGTGGTCAGGGAGATTTTATCTGAAATATCAAATGAGTGTAAGTGAGCATCCGTGAAAGCCTCTGCTATAGACAGTAGATAAGCCAGTGCCAAAAATATATAGGATCGCTCTAGGTCTTTTCTAAATATCTGTTTAAAATTGAATAATTGTTGGTTGGTCAATCGATCGTATGGGGAAGGAATGGGGTTGCCCAATAATTTATCCTCAAAATAACCTTTGAACTGGGTGTAATAAGACCTATTGTATTCTGTCCAATAGTATAGCCCACCGAGTGCGCCGAGGACTAAAGGAACTTTCCAATATCTTTTATTATAAAACTGGCCTCCAGACGGGAGTATGCCCCAAAGGGCAGCTTTCTTAGGTATCCTAGGAGACATCTGAGATTGTTTTCGGACATTTACCGAATCTTGAGCATGGTTTTTATTAACAAAAAATATGCTTAAGAATATAAATACTACGGCTATATATTTTCGATTAATCAATCTCAGTATTTATTTTATTGACTTTCTAATCGGTCTAAAATATGTGACAGGGAGTCATTAGAATTGAAAAGAATTTCAATTTTTCCTGACCCATCCGAGTTAACTTTCAACTGTACTTTTGAGCCTAAAATTCGACTTAATTTGTCTTGAATATCTTTAATTTGGGGTGTAATGGAATTATTATTTCCATTTTGTGGTTTTTTCTGGGTTGGCTTTCCGTAAGACTGGGTGATGAGTTCGGTAGCTCTTACAGAAAGACCTTCACGCAAAATCTGATGAAACAAAGAAAGTTGGAAGGCAATATCTGGTATGCCCACCAAAGATCTAGCGTGGCCCATGCTAATCTGATTGTTTTTGATGGCATTTTGTATTTCTGGGGGTAGCTTTAACAGTCTGACATAATTGGTGACGGTAGATCTGTCTTTACCTACTCTATTAGAAAGACTTTCGTGGGTCAACTTACATTCATCCATCAAACGCTGATAGGATATTGCAATTTCTACGGCATTAAGGTCTCTTCGCTGAATATTTTCAACCAAAGCCATTTCTAACATACCTTGATCGTCAGCGAGCCTAATATAAGCAGGCACTTCCTCCAATCCTGCCATTGTAGAAGCTCTAAGGCGCCTTTCTCCAGAAATTAATTGGTAAGTGTCGGCATTAAGACGCCGTACAGTCAAGGGCTGTATTAAACCATAGGTAAGAATAGATTGGCTCAATTCCTGCAGCGCTTGAATTTCAAATTCTGTCCTAGGCTGGTATGGATTTACTTCAATTTTTGACAATGGAATCATAGCAACATTGCTGGACAATTCTTTGACTACTACTTCAACATTTTCTTCAATTTCATCATCGAGATTTGTTAACAATGCTCTGATACCTTTCCCTAGATCTTTTTTATTAGCTTTTGCCATGAATATTTACTTCTATTACATTAAGCCACAAAGATAAGAAAATAAATGTGCTTACACCTAACTTCCTCTATAAGTCGAATATCCAAATGGTGATAAAAGCAAAGGAATATGATAGTGAGATGCATCTCGAATGAGAAACTCAATTTCAACTTTTGGGTAGAAACCTTGGACTCTACAAGCATTAAAATATGACTCTACATAAAACACCATTTTATATAATCCGAAATCCAAAGGTGCTTCCTTGGGTATTAAATTAGGGATTCTTCCGTCATCATTGGTAGTTCCTTCTGATAATTTTATCCAGGATAAATCGATTTTTTGATGGAATAATTCGATCCTTACGCCATGGGCAGGGCAGCCTTTAGATGTATCAAGTATATGTGTGGTAATTTGGCTCATAATTCTGTTAATTCGTTTAGGAGTTTATTTAATCGGATAGTAGTTATTTTGGATTGCTCCTTAGCGGCGATGAGAATTTCTTCGCGGGGGTCATTTCCTAATCTAGCAAGGAGTATAGTAAGCATTTCTTCAGCCGTTTTCCCTGTAGCACATACGATGAATATATAGCCATATTTTTGTTCGTATTCAATGTTCTTTTGTTGTAATAGCTCTAAAGTCTTCATGTCCGCGTTGCTTACTGAAGCTTGTTCGTTGGAAGCCCAATGGAGTGTATTGGCAAATTTTTGTTTTAAAGAATTAATATCACCAATTTTTGGGTGATGGGTAAAAGCCTCTAAAAAGTCTTTTTTATCACAGGATTCCCAATTTTTTTCAGATTTATCAAACAAATCTTTTTTGGATAAAAAGGGTTTGCTTTGTATCATTTTGGAAACCCAAGAAGTACTTCCGCAGCAATTAAATAGCTTTTCATCCAAATTGGGAAGCGAATTCAATTTATTGATTGTTTTCATATTAAACTATTTTTCCCCATAATCGAAGTCTGCTGATTCCTCCGTCTGGATAGATTGTCAATTTTACATGGGAAAATGGCCCTTTTTGTTTTATTTCTTTTGAAAAGAGATGTTCAGCATCTGCCATCAATTTTTGTTTTTCTAAAAGGGGTACCCAAATACTGCTGTCGTGGGAAAGTGAGCCTTCATCTTTTTTTTCTATCAAACAACCCTCAAGGGAGCAAGAGTCTGGAAAATTTCCTTTGAAATGGCAAGTATCAACTAGAATCTTGTCTATACTACCTTTGTGCGCTAATCGGATGATGACCCAATCTTTATTGTTGGGAGTTCGGTTTCGTTTGGTCTCCCATCCGTCGCCCATATTGTATCCTCTATTGGGCATGATCAAATTGTCCATATGGCTGAAAAACATATCATTGCACAAGATGGATTTGGCTCCATTGACTGCAGCTGCTAGATCAATCAACTCTCCTGGTGCAATATCAGCCCAGTTTTTGTAGGGCTCACCATAAACTTTGAATCTAGCTACACCTCCATCAGGGTAGATATTCAATCGAAGATGAGTAAATACCGTAGCGTTGTTTAATTCAAAAAAATGTTGCGACCCAGGATTGAGTGGAGACTTTGGAAGAATTTCGGTCCAAATTTCTTTTCTTTCTACCAAATCATTTGGTAATATATTTTCGAAAACGGTGCACGCATCAACAGAGGCGAAAGGCGGATGATTGCCCATAAAGTGATTGGTATCAATGTCGAAACCTTTAAGGACACCAGGTACACCCAGTTTTATGATACACCAGTCGTATCCAGCAACTCTCTTTCTTCTACTTTCCCAACCATCC
The DNA here is from genome assembly GCA_016720635.1 of Saprospiraceae bacterium. GTDB lineage: Bacteria > Bacteroidota > Bacteroidia > Chitinophagales > Saprospiraceae > JADKKF01. Next base: position 53,736 of record JADKKF010000002.1, on the reverse strand, counting down.
ATCCATTTTCCTCTATCGGTATATTTGTCATGGATAAAAATCCCTCGACCAGGCTTAAGTAAATTTTCTTTTTCAGCAAAGAAATCATCAGAACAAATCAATGCTCTGCCGCCCATTTTTTCAGCGGCCAAATCTAGATAATTAGTAAATAATGGAGAATTTGTGTCCATAGTTATTTTTTAAATTTCAAAATAATTTTCGAAGTTAATGATTTTATTTATTTCCGTCCAAAATCTGCAGGTATTTCACCCCATAATTCAGTTTCCCATTTGAGTATTTTATTTTGATAAGTATTTTTTTGGAGCCAATTGTCAGCTCTTTCTAGCAACTCAAATATTTTTTGATTTTTTGAAGTTAGGGCTAATTTTGACTTATGTTTTTTAGCCTTTATCCATAACATGGCAATGACCGAATCTGAATAAATGGCAGTGGTTGTGTCTTTTTGATGGTGTAGTAAAGCTAGAGCGTGAACGATTGCTAGGTATTCGCCGATATTATTGGTTCCATCTGGCATGGGTCCAACATGAAATATTTCTTTTCGTGTTTGATAATCGACGCCTCTGTAATCCATAAGACCAGGATTGCCCTGACACCCAGCATCGACGCAAATACTTTTTTCTATGATGCGGTGTAGGCCAGTTTTGGGTGCGGATGCTTGGGGTTTTGTCGTTGATTTATTTAAAGAATCAGTTGCAGGCTTTCGAAATGCAAAAGTAGCCTCTTCGATGCTCGTAAAGGATTTATACTTTGGACTAGGGTATCCGTCAACTTGGGCTTTTGCTTCATCCCAAGTCGTGTAGATGCCGGGTTTTACACCTTCCCAGACGACATAATATTTGGATTTTTTGCTCATTTTATCATTTATAGTATTCTAAAATTTTTTGAGTTATGGCTTTGCCTAGAGATTTTTCTAAGATATCAGGCGATGTGTTTTTTAAGTTTTCTATGGATTTGAATTCTGATAAAATTTTTTCAACCGTTTTTTTCCCGATGCCTTCGATTTCGAAAAGTGAACTCTTGGTAAAATCTTTAGATCGTTGGTTTCTGTGAAATGTTATAGCAAAGCGATGGGCTTCATTTCTTACCTGTTGGATTAATTTTAGGGATTCGGATTTTTTGTTGATATAAATTGGGATGGGATCATTAGGGAAGAAAATTTCTTCAAGCTGCTTAGCTATACCGATGACTACCACTTTATCCTGTAAACCTAGAGATTCCAATATTTTGTAGGCACTGCTCAACTGGCCTTTGCCGCCATCAATGATGATAAGATCGGCTAAGGGTTTTCCTTCTTTAAGTACGCGAGAATAACGCCGATACACCACTTCTTCCATACTTGCAAAATCGTTGGGACCGATGACCGTCTTTATGTTAAAGTATCTGTAATCTTTCTTAGCTGGCTTGCCATTTTTAAACACAACACAGCTACTCACTGGGAATGCTCCTTGAATATTGGAATTGTCAAAACACTCGATATGCATGGGCAGGTGAGCCATATTTAGATCAGATTTTAGCGTGTTGAGGATTCTTTCTTCACTGCTCTGTTTTTTTACCTTGTTGGCTTCATCTCTCTTCTTTTGTGCACAGTAATAAAATAGATTCTTTTCTGCCAATTCCAACAGTTTCTTCTTATCGCCAATCTTAGGAACAACCATTCGGACATTTGGATCCTTGCTTGGTATATCAAAGGGAACGATGATTTCTTCTGCTAATGAGTTAAACTTTTCACGGATAACTTCAATAGCATAATTGAGAATACTATCTTGTTCGACCTCAAGATTTTTTTCAAATTCTTGGGTGAACGTATGAATGATGGCACCATTTATGATTTTGATATACTGGACAAAGGCTTCATCCTCATCCTCCCGAATGGCAAAAACATCGAGATCTTCGATACTTGTGCTTACTACCGTAGATTTCCCTTGATAATCATCTAAAAATTCAATATTTTCCTTAATAATTTGAGCCTCTTCGAATTTATTAAGTTCCGCCATGAGAAACATATTTTCCCTTAAGCTTTCTTTGACTTTGGCTGTTTGTCCTTTTAAGATATGTTTTATGGATTCAATTTTTTGAAGATAATTTTCTTCAGATTCGAGTTTTTGACAGGGCCCTTCACAGTTTTTGATATGATATTCCAAGCAAAGTTTGATTTTGCCTTTAGCGATATTTTCAGGAGACAGATTAAAATTGCAAGTTCTTAATTTAAAAAGCTTTTTTATGACTTCTAAGACTTGTTCTATTCTAAATTTTGAAGTGTATGGACCAAAATAAGAAGAGCCATCTTTGATTACTCTTCTGGTGATAAAAACTCTTGGAAATGGCTCTTTTTTGATACAGATATACACATAGGATTTTCCATCCTTGAGCATAATATTGTACCGAGGCTGATATTTTTTGATCAAAGTACTTTCTAAAAGCAAAGCATCGGCCTCAGAATTTACCACGAAAAACTCGATGGACTGAGCTGCCTTAAGCATTACTTTGGTCTTATGATTCTGACCATTTGGGGCTGAAAAATAGGAAGAAACTCGATTTTTCAAATTTTTGGCCTTACCAACATACAGTATGTTATTGTCGGCATCCAAATATTTATAAATACCCGGCATTTTGGGTATTTTATCAGCCACTTTATGAAAATCTTCTCTATTCATACTTAGGAAAAGATAGAGAAATTATTCGATTTTTAAAAATGGTTTTGTATAATTTCCCTTTTCAGTTTTTATATCTAGTAAATATAGACCGCCCATAAAAGGTTTTAAATCAACATGCAACAAAGGCTCTTTTTCGATTTTTTTATCTAAAACTATATGACCTAAATTGTTTATAATTTGATAGGAAAGGGGTTTCAGGTCTTGATCCATCGATACAGTTAAGTAATCAAAGGCTGGATTGGGATAAAGTGCAATTTCTTTTTGGGTACTGATATTAGAATTTGATTGTCTAAGATCGAATGGAACGGGATTTTCTGGTGGATTTGGAGTGATAAGTGGTCCTATTGTAGCAGGAAAAATATAAAACTCTCCAAAGTCCATAACCATGAACTCTACCATGTATCCATTGAATATTGGATAAATGTGCAAGTCTTTTGGTTCTATAAATTTTATCATCGAAGTGTCATTATTGTCGATATTAACATCTTTGTTGATGCCATTGTATTTTAGGACTTTGATATCATAGCCATGTTTGAACGTAATTAAGCCATTGCTGAGTGATCGTGCTTTTTGAATTTCATTATCCGTAAAAAATAATCTTATTTTGAAATTGCGGCAATCGGTAAAGTTATTAGTGGGTATAATCCGCCAATTTCTATCTAGATATAGCGAGTTGAAATAGGTTCGGATTTCTGGGTTTGGATTTTTGAAGTAAGAAGTTCTAAATGCCCCAGAAGGGAGAATATCCATCGGAAATATTGATGCAATATTGAGATTGGTGTTGAGCACATCTACCCAATCTTGGGTTTTACTGGTACTAAAATAATCTTTATTATCATAAGAATTATATGCATTTAGATCATGATAAATATGAATATTGTCAATGGCCAAACCATCCGCCTCATTGATGTCATCAGATTGGAGGACGAAACGTATTTTAATTTGGGATTTATCCAGTAGGGAAGTAATAGGCAGTTTGATACTTGAGACTTGCCAATTTGAAAAATTTCCATCCCAAACATTATCAGTGGCATTATTATACCAATTATAGCCTTCTCCAGCATTGCCAAGTTTTTTCCAGACCATGCCATCCTCAGAATATTCCACCCAAGCTTTATCATAGTTCTTCTCGAGTTGATAGGCAATATTGAATGAAAGGTATGGATCTTGTGTTACATTGCTAAAATCAAAGCAAGGTGATATCAAATAAGATTTTTCTAAAGAGTTATATGGTCGATACAAACCTGTGCTATAACAATTGGTGCCACTTACCGCTCCCGAAATATAAGATTTGGCTGGTTTTCCTTTTTCCCAAGAAGAATTGACTCCATGAATACACCATCCATCGTTAGATTTTTCAAAATCTTGATAATAAGGGAGGGTACTAACAATCGGTGAATTTACTTTATCAAAATTATTCCAGGTATTATTTTTGAGGTACTGATCTTCGGCCTGATCTATCCTAAAATTGAAGGTGTAAAGACCCTCCTGCGCCATATTGAAAGGACCGATACTAACTTCTTTGCATTCAAAAGGTTCAAAGGATTCTATGGTATGATACTTGCGTTCTTGTCGAAGATTAACCTTTGCGTAAACATCAACATTCCTAGGGGAATAGTCGGTATTATTGCAAATCTTTATAGTGATATATTCAGAGTCGGACAATCCACAACCAACATTTTCAGTGATAATGCTGTTGATTTCAAGATCTTTTTCGGTTTCAACCAAGCAAATATCGTCGATGGTTATGCTCCCATCTCTAGTAACGCTGACAGCCCGATTTCTAGATTTGAATGAGAATTTTATTTGAGAAGAAGAAGATAATGATTGGTTATGACTGTCTAATATAAAGCCAAGGGGCAAGGATTGGACTTCGACCAATTGACCAAGAGGGGAATTTAAGTTTTTGAGGCTATAGATTTCAATCCATGGATCGGTTTCGCTTCCTCGCGCATAAACACGGCTATAATCAAAATACGACATGCCGTGAGGGATATAATTAAAATAAAATTTTACATTTTTGTTCCCGATATAATTGGAAAGGTTCAGATTCAAGATTAAATCTTGTTCTACCTCTTGTTCTTTATTTTTTGAATCTATCGTGATGGCTTTTGTACCATTGGGAATCATAGAATAAGAAACAAAGGTCCTAAGTCGGCCACTATCTCCAGCAGCATGGTAGTCGAAATAATTTTTATTTAAAATACCATTTTGTGAGGCACCAAATTCTTTAATTCCTTCATTTTCAAAATCTATCTTAAATGTGTTTGTGATGTTGTTTGATAATGCGATAGGTAAGTTAGCGGCATGCACAATTACGGTCGATATGGTGTTGTTTCTAATAATATTAGGATCATCCAATGTATCGATCCAAATTTTCAAATTATAGTTTCCTGCTGACGATAGATTTGCCTTTTGAGTAAAAGTAAGGGTCTTTTCTTCCCCTGAACTGATATTGATATTAAATAATTGGCTTGTGACAAGCGTGTTGTTAATTGAATAAAATGCTTTAATGTTGTTGATGGAATCAGAGCCATTATTTTTAACAATAAATGAAATGGGTACTTGATTTCCAAACGTTGTTTGGGTAAATTTTCTGCCAAATGTCGGCGTTATCAATTTGATAAGCGCAATATCTTTAACGCCTTGGCAAATAGTAACGTTAGTCACAATGGATTTTGCAACATTCCGAGTCCCTTCATAGCCATCCAAATCAACAGGTGCAATCGCAAACCAATGGATGGTATCAGATTTTAATTCACTTACTATAGCAAATGTATCCACGGTGGTGAGTATAGATCTCATTTTTCCATTTTGATAGGAATAAATTTTATACTCTTTCATTCCAGGGATTTTGTCCCAATTCAGTGAGACTGTATTTGGACAAGTACTAGAAAGAACTAAGTTTTTAACTTCGGGTAAAATCGTGAATATGTTGGATTCAACGGAATTGTGGGTAAGGTTATTTACGATTTTTATTTTAAAATTATTACCAATAGATGTGTCTGAGGTCCAATCGAAGGCTCTTTTTTCAGGATATAGATTGGTCGCCAATGGGACATAAGTGGTGCCCCCATCTTTTGAGAGAAATACATCGAAAGTTCCCCTATCAACATTGCCCAAGGACCAGCTGATCATATTTTTTTGATTGGGTAATAATTTTTCACCACCAACAGGAAATAACAATTCAATGGAATCGTTTTCAATTTCATAAGTCAAATAGTAATCATTGTACCCATATACGGAGGTTCCGTTTACTTTAATTTGGTAATTGCCAGGTTCGGGTAGAAGTATAGTCACCTGTTCGATATTATTAATGCTATCGATACCGGGTACAGCAGGAAGGTGGCAATGTGTCGGTCGAGGATCCAACACCAATGGCTGGTAAACTTGTCCAGAAGGGCTTTCAATCGTCAAATCAAGATTTGAAATCAATGACTTTGGCTCAAATGGTAATGAATTTCGTTCTGGCCAGTACAATAACACCTTTAAAGCTTTTGCCCCAGATGGTACAGAAAGAGGCGTCGATTGAAGCATTTGATTGGGTATCGATTTGGCAAAATATTGGTGATTTTTAATGGTCTTTACAGCTCGGACAAGATTCATCTTTCCAAAGCCAGTCTTATAATCTGGGCCAATTTTCTCAAGGTCTTCTGCCGTATTGCATAGGATGGATTTTAGAAGCGCTCCATCCGGAATTTGGCCATTATTGACTTTCTTATAATATTCAGTAAGTAAAGCTAAGGCACCACTCACGGAAGGTGCTGCTTGACTGGTCCCGCCTAGGGATCCATAACCCTGATTGGGATAGCTTGAGATGGTTCCTCTACTTATGGTAGCCAATTCAGGCTTCAACCTACCATCGAAGGTTGGACCACAAGAAGAACCGAAATATGCATTTAGCGAATCGTTGAGCTGTAAGTTTCCTACGCAAATGGCATTTTTAGAGGATTGCCCCCCATCCAGTACCGTACCATAAGGAGATTTATATTTTATTGCCGTTTGTTGACAGTCAGTACCACCTGAATTTCCACTCGCAAATACATGGATCAATTTTTTGTTTTCATATAGCTGTTTATCGACCAAAAGACTGTAATAATTGTACTTTCCGAATAAGTTGCAATCGACGGAATTAAAGCTGGTCGAGTAGGAATTATTGGTAATAGTCATTCCAAAATCTTTATTATTATTCACCGCATTATTGATTATTTCAAGAAAATATTCAACTATGATATGAGCATTTGGGGCATAACCTTCATATCGCGGATTGACATTACCAGCACCAACTATAGTTCCAGCAACATGTGCAGCATGCCAATGATCGGGCGCGTTGGTTTTTTCAATTTGTTGGGCAAAAATGTCTAAATGATTATGAAGCAATCCTCCATCCCCTAATCCAACTGTAACTCCTAATCCTGATAATCCTTCACCGCCAACTCCCGTGGATGATTTTATAGCATAGGCACCTTCTGATTGTTGTTTGAAATCATTTAGTAAGGTTGGATTTGTTGTTAAGACGTCCGCATAAAGTATATTCTGGTCGCTCAATATGTCCAAAAGCTCTTGTTTGGATTCAATGCTTACAGTTAATAATTGATCAATTGCCAAAGAACTTTGTACTTCTATTAAATTGTATTTGGTTATAATTTGATTTTTGAATTCGGCTTTGGTCAACAAAAAGCTTATGTTTTGCTTTTCAAATCTTTCCCTTCTGATATTAAGTAAACTGGAGATGCTGGGACTCATCTTCGCTGGGATATCGAATTCAGTAACAAGTTCAATATCGGGATCTGCGACACTCAATTGTCCAGATGTAGAATGGAGAAATATATTACTTGAGATTTTTATCCACGACTTATCGTTGGCATCAGGGTGAAAGTTAGGCTTGACCTTGATGAGATAAGATTTTGTATTTTCGAATCTAGTTTCCTTGATGTTTTGACTAAAAATATTCGGAAATCCTCCAAATATAAAAAAACATAAGATGAGACTTATGTGAGACCCAAACCTCTTCATGAAATGTAGTTTTCTAAATGACTAAAATATATTAGCCACAAATATATTAATAATTTATTTAATATAAAGAAAAAAGAAGCTTAGAATTTTGTATTTCCACTAAAAATATATTCAGCTTCGCCTGTTAGCCAAATATTAGAGAAGGAGCCATCTGGATTGTTTCCGAAATTTATTGATAGTTTTCCACCTAGCGCATTCAATAAAATATCGTTGTTGTTTTTGTAAATTGAATAATAGGCCAATGCGGTAGCAGTTGCTCCAGTTCCACAGGCCAAAGTTTCATCTTCGACGCCCCTTTCGTAGGTTCTTATGTATAATTCACCATTTTTTATGGATGCGAAATTTACGTTAATTCCTTCTTTCGCATATTCGACTGAGTAGCGAATTTTTTTTCCCTCTTGTACGATATTTATATTATCGACATCATCGACGAATTCAATATAATGGGGTGATCCCGTGTTAATTTCAAAAATTTTGTCTGGTTGAATTATTTTTACAGAATTTACATCATTCATTTTTATAGAATAGCTGTTGTTTCCATTGTATTTGCCATAGTGGTTGCCATCAGATGCAATAAACCGAAAATTTGTTCCAATCAAACCTAAGAAATTTGCAAAAGCTGAAATACATCTTGATCCATTGCCACAGAGCGAACCTAGGCCTCCATCTGCATTATAATAAATCATTTCAAAATCTGCATTTGGATGATTTCCAAGCAAAATAAGACCATCTGCCCCAACCCCAAAATGTCGATGGCAAAGTTTGTGAATTCTCTCTCTGGTCAGTAAGGACCGATATATGTTTTCACGATCATCTACAAGGATAAAATCATTGCCTGCTCCGTGGTATTTATCGAATGGTAAATTCATTTTGTATATTTATCTCTTAAAAAAATCCTAAAAAAAAATATTTATTGCTAAATAAAAAACTAGAAATGCTATTAATTCGTTAGTCCTTTAATAGCTTCAACAAAATGAATCAACACTTAAAAACAGCAATAGTTTCTTTTGTCAGTGCGCTGATTGCAGTATTTTTATACACACATTTTGTGATGAAGAGGGTTTTTGTAGACGAAGTTAACAGGGCAAAATTCATTGCATTTGATCAGTTTATTTTTGGCAGGGCATATGATTCCAAATCTATTGATTATAAGGAAAACCAATCACTAACCGCAGCTGCAAGGAGAAGTATGCCATCTGTTGTATCAATTAAAACCAAAAATGAATCTATGACTGATTTTTGGAATGCCGAAAGTGCACCACAGACCTCTGGATCTGGCGTTGTGGTTTCGCCCGATGGCTATGTCGTCACCAATTTTCATGTTGTAGAAAAAAGTAAACAAATAAGTATTATAACCCAGGATAAAGAAGAAATTTCGGCAGTGATTGTTGGTTCGGATCCTTCGACCGATTTAGCATTATTAAAAATGGATAAAATAAATCTGCCATTTGCATTTTTTGGTAATTCTGATTCATTGGAAGTAGGGGAGCAGGCGTTGGCTATTGGGTTTCCGTTTAAGTTAGATTGCACGGCCACTGCTGGTATCATTTCCGCCAAAGGAAGGAATATTAATATTTTGGATTCACCAAATTCTATAGAATCATTCATCCAAACTGACGCCATTGTTAATCCGGGCAATAGTGGTGGAGGCTTGTTTAATGCAAGAGGGGAGCTAATCGGTATTAATACAGCCATAGTGACCCAGTCTGGCAAATATGAAGGGTATTCTTTCGCCGTTCCTTCCAATTTGGTTAAGAAAATTGTTTTTGATTTAAAAACATTTGGAAGGGTTCACCGAGGATTATTAGGAGTAAATATTGAAAATATTAATGTAGAACAAGCTAAAAGCATCGGTCTAGAAAATGAAAGGGGCGTTTATGTAAGCGGACTAAGTCCCGATGGTGCTGCTGAAAAAGCAGGTATAAAAGCAGGCGACGTAATACTAAGTATCGATAATATTAAAGTAAAATCCTATCCTGAACTCCAAGAGCTTATAGCACGATACAGACCCAATGAAGTAGTGAAAATAGAAGTTTGGAGAGATCTCCGTAAAATTACTTTTCACATAACTTTAATGGAACAACAAACAGTCAGTATCTTAGATTGGGGCTGTGATTTGAGAATCTTAAATTCGGAAGAAAAAGCAAAAACCGGGAAAAATGGTCTGTTAATTCTTAGTGTTTATAGAGGTGGAAAAATGGCTGAATCCAATATAGAACCAGGTTTTGTTATTACCAAAATTAATGGACAAAAGGCCACCCACCCAGATCAATTATTACAAATAATTCGTAAAGCCGATAAAAACATTACCTTAGAAGGATTTTATAAAAACTATGAGGGTTCATATTATTACACCATTTCAAAATAATTAGATTGAGAAAATATTTATTCATTTTTATAATATTTGGTAGTGTATTATGTCATAGTCAAAACTGGGTAAATATTGACACAATTTATGATCCATCGGTAAAGTCTTTAAAGTTCAATCTTAGTGGTCTGCAAACCGTGCAACCGTTTATACCTTTGAATTCAGATTTATCGCTCAAGCTTAACTGGGATATTTTGGGTGAGGATGCCCCGCAGCTTCGATATAAAATTGAATATTGCAATGCGGACTGGAGTCCAACGCTGGTGCAGCGTTATGAGTTTATGGATGGATTTGAGGATGAGCCGATTAGGGATTTTATTTTTTCTTCAGGCACATTTGTTTCCTATATTCATTACACGCTTAATTTGCCTAATGATAATATAAGATGGCTGCTTAGTGGGAACTATCTCTTGCACGTGTATATCGATGATCCGAGAACACCACTTTTTACAAGAAGATTTTGTGTAACAGAATCCTTAGCAAAATTCGGTTATACAATGAATAACCCCACGGAATCCTACTTGGTGGATACCCACCACGAATTCGATTTTGAGATAGGGATAAAAGGTTTGTATATGAATCAACCCTTGACAGAAATTCAAGCCGTCATTACGCAGAATAATAGGTGGGACAATGCCATTAGTGGCGTTCGGCCTAAATTTTTACGAAATGATGTTTTAGTTTTTGATTATGAAAATAAGATCGTTTTCGGTGGAGGAAAAGAGTTCAGAAATTTTGATATCCGCAATATCCGTGTTACCACGCCTTTTGTAAAAAAAATAAATAAATATAACAACGGCATAGAAGCGCTGCTGGTCAAAGAAAAATCTAAAGGTGGATCAACCTACAATAGTGGAATCATAGATGCAGATGGAAAATTCATCATTCAATCTCAAGGACAAGACTTCGACGAGGGAGATCGCAGTGAATATGTCGAGGTGGTATTTGATTTGGCAGGGGATGAAGACGAGGAACCCGTATATGTAGTAGGGGAATTGACGGATTGGCAACTGAAAGAGGAATTTCGCATGAAATACGATCCTACGGCAAAATGCCTCTTGAATCGAGTTTTGTTGAAACAAGGTAGATATGAATATGGATTTGCAACCAAAGTAAATGGTAAGGCAAATTTTGACAGGTGGGAAGGAAATTCTAATGATACCCAGAACACCTATTCTGTTCTAATATATCATCGTCCATTTGGGCAGCGATATGACCGACTTATTGGTGTATTTTCATTTAAATCTTAATACAACATGTCCAAATTAATTTCTATTTTGGGTAAAACGCCTCAAATAGGTGAAAATGTTTTTATTGCGGATTATGCCGTCATTGCAGGTGATGTTATCATCGGGAATGACTCTAGTATTTGGTTTCATGCAGTGATTAGAGGGGATGTGAATTCAATAAGGATTGGTAATAAGGTGAATATCCAAGATGGTGCTATCATCCATTGTACTTTTGAAAAAACCAAGACGATTATAGGTGATAATGTCTCTATCGGCCATCGCGCTATAGTCCATGGGGCTACAGTCGGTGATAATGTATTGATAGGCATGGGGGCAATTGTGATGGATAATGCGATTATTCCATCGAATGTGATAATAGGAGCTGGAAGCCTCGTTTTGGAAGGGAGTGTACTCGAATCAGGTTTTGTATATGCTGGAGTCCCAGCTAAGAAAATCAAGCAATTGTCTGACGATTTATTTGCTGATCAGGTAAAGCGGATCGCAGATAATTATATAAAATACAGCAGTTGGTTTAAAATAAATACGCTGTAAATTTTTTTAATAAATCCATTCTTTTAATCCTGCCCATTGCATTAATTCGACCTTTGAAGTGTGGGCTTTGTTATTCTTTCTTCCAGAAAAAGTGGCTATGAGCATCAGGTTTTTTGCAGTATGTTCTGGGCTTATAAATTCCGTTATTTTTACATTATATCCATGTTCTTCCATATGAAGTTTCCGTATGGAGTCTGTCAGCCATTCAGCCAATCTCTCTTCCATGATTCCGTCCTTAAGATAGGGCTTGAAGGTTCCTCCATCCATGTTTTTTCTGACATATTTGTGACAACATGGAGCGGTGATAATCCACTTGGCATGATTTTCGATTCCGTACTGGATGGCTTTGTCAGTTGCTGTGTCGCAAGCGTGAAGGGCTATCACCATATTGGGATTTAATGAATTGATAGAATCAATATCTCCTGGCAAAAACTTTAAATTCTTGAATTCATGAGCACTTGCCATTTGATTGCATTTTGTTACCAAATCAGCTCGAATATCAATGCCCGTAACCACGAAATTTGTGAATTGATTGGATGCTAGATAATGGTATAAAGCAAAGGTAAGATAGCCTTTTCCACATCCCATATCTACAATATGCAATTTCTCTGTTTTGTCACTGGGCAAAATAGGAATCAATAAATCAATATATCTCTGAATTTGTCGCCATTTGTCGCCTTGACCTTGGGATATGTTTCCAGAAGCATTTACTATCCCCAAATCCTTTAAAAATGGAGCTTCAACAGGTATTTTATATTGTTTTATATCATTATGAGTTTGAGCTTGATTGATTTTTTTTGTCAATTTTTTATTTAAAATGGTACTTGTCCCATTTTTACTTTGCAATAAAATACATTCAATATCAGGATTGGCGTGTAGTATTATTTGTCCGAATGATTGAGACCATTTTGCAAATATTTCTCCAATTTCATCCGTATCATGAACTGTGGTAAAAGCCTGGGTTTCGCTGTAGCTAACCAGTTTTATTTTTAATATTCCATCGCTTTCGAAGCTAGTAATAACTACCTTTTTTGGTTGCTCAAACTTGTGTAAGGGTTTATTGAACTGTATTTGAATAAGGGTGCGATTTAAACTATGTTTTTTAAATTTATCCAAAAATGATTCATGTCCAGTTTCTTTCATTTTAAAATTTCTTTTTGAACAAGGCGTAGGCCGCTTCGTTGGTGACTCTACCGCCGCATTTTAAGGAGTCGGCTAGTTTATTGATGGCCTTTACCCTATTTTCAGGATTGGGGTGTGTACTCAAGAATTGAGGTGGGGATGGTCTTCCTTTCATTTTTTCAAAAAAACCAGCAACTCCTTTGGCATTGTATTCAGTGCCGCAGGTATATCTCACAGCGTATTCATCAGCTTGAGATTCGTGGTTCCGACTATAGGAAAGTCCTGCCAATCCACTCACGATTTCTTTTACCATCGCAGCATTTTTTCCAAGCAATATATCAGCAATGAGCTGGGTTCCATATCTCTGAGACATCTGAGAGGTACTATGTCTTAAGTCAGCATGAGCGATTTCATGGCCCAAAACACCTATGAGTTGGTCTTCAGAGTCAAGAAATTTTATCAAACCTGTGTAAACATACACATAGCCTCCAGGAGAAGCAAATGCATTCAAAATGGTGTCATTGTCTATAATTGATACATCCCAAGGATAATCATCTTTGTGCTTTATTTGACCACTATTCAGAATATTTTTCACCAATTTTTCTACATAAGCATAAGCAGCTTCATTGCCTTTTTTTTGTAAAAGAGGATATTCTTTGGGATTATTTTGAATTTCAAGATTTAGTTGTTGACCCAATTCTTTGTCTTGGGACTCAGGGATGAGATTGATATTTTGCAATACTTTACAGCCAAAAGTTGCCAAAGAGGCTATGATTGCTAGGATTAATATTTTTTTCATATATAAATTAAATTATTTTATTTTTTCACAAAAATAACGATTCGTGGTGCGAAACTGATATAATTTTGGAGAATAATTAACGGGTTTCTTTCCTCAGAACGTTATAGCACCTATCTTAGCGAAAATATTCTAAATTAAATGTCAGGAATAAGATTAACCCAGTTTTCTCATGGAGCTGGATGTGGATGTAAATTGTCGCCGAGTGTATTAAGCGAAATAATTAAAGAAGACGACCTTAAAAAAATTGCTTTTCCTAACTTGTTGGTTGGCAATGAGAAAAGTGATGATGCGGCTGTTTATGACCTTGGCGATGGCAAAGTGGTGATTTCGACGACAGATTTTTTTATGCCGATAGTAGATGATCCATATACATTTGGCATGATTGCTGGAGCCAATGCGATTTCTGATATTTATGCCATGGGTGGAAAGCCATTGATGGCAATAGCGATTTTAGGGTGGCCAATTGATAAGATTCCTATAGAGCACGCCAGAGCAGTTGTTAGTGGTGGAAGGGCTATCTGCGGACAAGCTGGAATTCCTTTGGCGGGAGGTCATAGCATCGATTCACCAGAGCCTATTTTTGGTTTGGCGGTGACGGGTATAGTTGACAAAAAATGTATAAAAACAAATAGCGGTGCCAAGGAAGGCGATTTGCTTTTTTTAACCAAATCATTGGGTGTTGGCATTTTAACTACGGCTGAAAAGAAAGGACTTTTATTGCCTGAAGATAAGAGTGCGGCCGCAGATTCTATGCTTTTACTCAATAAAATTGGTGAAGTTTTGGGCCAAAAATCATGGGTAAATGCGATAACGGATGTGACTGGATTTGGACTTTTGGGGCATTTGCTAGAAATGTGTGAAGGTTCTAATTTATCAGCAGAATTAGACTTCGAGAAGATCTCTCATCTTGGACATAATGGATTATGGAATTATATAGACCAAGGATGCATACCTGGGGGCACGAACCGAAATTTAAAATCTTATGGTGAGAAAATTGAAACAAATTCTCAAAAACTACTGCCAATCTTAGCGGATCCTCAAACCAGCGGTGGATTATTGGTAGCCATAAGCCCTGAACACTTGAATGATATTCAGACCATTTTCAAAGAAAACAATTTAGATAAATATGTGAATCCTATCGGTACAATGATAAATTCTCAAGGCGTCAGTCGGATTAAAATCAACCGACCTTAGGATACTTTATTACATAAACCTTTCCACTAGAATTTTCAAGGGAATTGCCCAATAGCCATGGGTTATACACTCTCAATTGACGCAGCGTAGTGCCGTTTTCTTTCGCAAATTCTACTAAATTAGGAATAGAATTATTAACCTGTTTTTGATCTAGGATATCGTTGAGCGGTAAATACATGTCTTCGCTATTTAGATTGTAACCATAATCTTCAGGATGGGACATGATTTCTTTGAAGGCCATCACTCGAAATATGTACCTCAAAGTTTCTTGATATAAATTTAGGTCGTAATATGAATCAACCATTTGACTTCTCAGTTCATCTTGCAGTTTACCTTCGCCTATATTGTATGCTGCCGCAGCGAGAGTCCACGTTCCAAATTTATTTTTATAATCTTGAAGCAATCTACAAGCAGCATAAGTTGCCTTTTCTAGATTCATTCTTTCGTCGATATTAGAGTTAACTTCTAGGCCATAACCTTTGGCAGTGGCGGGCATAAATTGCCAAAAACCTTTTGCTCCAGCCGACGATGTTCCTTGGCGAAAATTACTTTCAGCTACAGCAAGATATTTGAAATCTTCGGGAATATTATTTTCAGCTAAGATTCTTTCAATGGTAGGAAAATATCTATTGGCGTGTTTTAAATTTAAAATGATGGTAGCATTGGCATATGAATTGCTTAATAATTCACGCTCGAGTCGTTCTCTCACGTCTAAATTGTGTACTGGGACTTTTTCCCCAGAAAAAAAGTAATCTTTGTTGGGATTAATGCCCTTTACTAGGGTTGATTTAGTCTTAATTTGTGTTGGAGAGGCATTCTCGATGGTATCAAGAGACAATAAAGAGAGACTCAGGGTAAGCACCCCTAGGATCCCCAATGTTGAAAGGATATATTTCATGTTCAAATAAAATTTTAATCTAAGGCACAATTTCTAGTTATACCAAAGATTATTCTTAAAATGGGATAATACTAACTAATATATAATTTCAGGTTTTCCCGAAGGATCCCCTGTGCTTTTATTTATTTTCTTTTATAAATGGGTACAGTAGAACAAGGCTCACCAAACATCAATGTTTTTACATAGGGTAAAAACTTCATGCTTATAGCAGGATACACCTGCTCTGGTAGCTTTTGGTCACTACACCCTTTGATAATTACTTTTTTATCCAAATAATTGGACATATCCAAGGCTTCTATCCTTTTAAGGAGTTCTGCGTTTATAGCCATTTCCTGATCGCCAAAATGTATGGATTTGACAAGACCAAAACAATGGGATGCCACCAACATATAAGCCCACATTGGGACGATAGCGTCTGTCGAACAATGGATGGCAACTATTTTGCCGCTTAAGTTCTCCCAGGGATATATTTTCAAAGCCTCTCTAAATTCTTTTTCCTTTAGAATAAGACCATGAAATAAAAAGTCTTTAAGATCGAACAATATAATAGACTCTTTAGGGTATAAGGATTCTATATCAAAAGTGATTAAATCACTATTGGCAATCCTGTTTACTAAAGGTGTGTCTGTTACTATCGTGTTCATTTTTTTTACTAGCTATTCAAAGGTTCTTCAAGTCCGATTGAATTTTCAGTCAATTCCAATTCTTTGGGTTTTGGCAAATCTTGAATATTTTTTAGACCGAAATAACTCATGAATTTTTCACTCGTTTTATAAAGCAAAGGTTTTCCAACCGTTTCAGCCCTTCCCGAAATACTTACCAACTCTTTTTCCAAAAGTTTTTGTACCGCATAATCGCAATTGACCCCTCTAATGGCTTCTATATCAACTTTAGAAATGGGTTGTTTGTAAGCAATGATGGCCAGTGTTTCCAAAGACGCCATTGATAGTTTTTTTCGATGATGTTGCTTCAAAAAATAATTTAGCAAATCATTGTGTTGCGCCTTAGTATAAAATTGATACCCATTGTCTATCTCTATAAGTTTAAAAGAAAATTCTGGAGCATCAAAAACCACTTTAATTTCATCAATTAAAGCTTGTATAACATCAATATCAAAATTCGTGCCAAAAAAAGAATTAATACAATTCAAAATTTCATCTCGTGAAATCGGGCTTGAGCTTGTAAATATTATGGATTCTATGTGTTGACGAAGCGTATTCAATATTATATTTTGCTGCAAAGTTATGGTAATATTTATTAAAAACAGTATTACTAAATCTTAAGATTAGGTTAATTTTAATCAAAATGGATAAAAAAACCCGATGAACATAAAAATGAAGCATCGGGTTCAAATCAAAACAAAACGAAAAACCAACTATCTTCTATATTTTAATAATGTTATTATGCCTTTAATTTGACGGGTATTTCCTTTATCTTACCATTTCTATTTATGGTTAAATTCAAAACATCCCCAACTCTGGAATTACCGATTATATTTTGCAAACTTTGAGCACTGCTAATATCTGAGTTATTTACTCTAACTATCACGTCATTTGCTAAAAGGCCAGCTGACTGAGCCGCACTTCCGTCTAAAACTTGACGGACATAAATACCTTTATCGACGGGTAATTTTAGTTCTGAGGCGAGTTCATAATCTACTTCTTCAAGGGCTATCCCAAGCTTAGGTTTTTTGTTATAATTGTTGCCATTATTTGATGCAATGGCTTTTGGGTCATAATTTTTGATAATTTTTTCAATTACATTTTTAGCTCTATTAGCTGGAATGGCAAAAGAGTATCCAGCATAAGCCCCCGTCGGTGATGCGATGGCTGTATTGATTCCAATTAGTTTTCCATTGGTATCAACCAAAGCACCTCCACTATTTCCTGGATTAACAGCTGCGTCAGTTTGGATAAAATCTTCAACTGCACCATCATTTCTGTTGACATTAATATTTCTATTTTTAGCCGAAATAATACCAGCTGTTACAGTTGAGGAAAGATTAAATGGATTTCCTACTGCAAGCACCCATTCTCCAATTCTAGAATTATCAGAGTTTCCATACTCGATAGATGGCAACGTTCCAGCCTCTATTTTCAGAACAGCTAAGTCCGTTATGGGATCACGCCCTACCAATGTCGCCTCATATTTTTTATTATCGTGTAAAGTCACTTCAAACATATCGGCAAAATCAACCACGTGATTATTGGTGACGATATAACCATTTGGTGAAATTATCACACCAGAACCAGTTCCTTGTTTTGACCTAGGACCATATCCAAAAAATCCTTCCAAATCGTCTTCACCGAGGAAAAAACTAAATGGGGATCTTTGTTGGTATGATTGTCTGAATCTATTTTCAGCAGCTTCGGGGCTTTCAGTTGCTTTTATGTGAACAACGGCATCCAAAGCTTTATCGGCTGCTTTAGTAAAATCAAGAGGAGCATTATAGCCTGCAAAATAGCTGGTTTTCTCCGAGACAGATGTATCAGATTTTATTGGATTTTTATAGAGAATCAATCCATAAGTAGTGATACCACCAATAAATCCAGCCAGTAAAAAGGAAATTAATTGCTTCATTTATATATGATTTGAGTAATTCAAAAACGATGTGTCTCGAAATTTAGTTCCTGTTATTAATCTCTTTAACAATTTATTAACTGCCTAAATATTAATATTACTTATCTTGGAAACGATGGTTTTTACTTTAATATTTTGTGCTTCGATAAGATCTTTCGCATCCAGTTTGGTATAATAATCAAACCCAAAAGCATGTACGAATTGTAGGCTAAAAGTCTCCACAGGAGCGCCACAACTATACAAATGCCATAGGGAACAAAGTCATGCATAAATCCAGGAAAAACTGCTTCTGCAAATCCAGATCCACCTGGTGTAGGGCTAAATGCCATGATGAGGTACATTGACTGTATCCTAGCAAATAAATGCAATTGATTGAAAAAATCTAATGAAGTGGTAGTTACAATTCCGTTAATTAAAAAGGCTAAGAACATAAATTTGCAAACCCACGCTATGCTTGTTATTCCAAAAGCTTTTAAATGGAAGATAGGGCTTTGATATTTTATTTCCCGTGAAGAAATGATAAAGTCATCACCTAATTTGTTAGCTTTTTCTTTCCATTTCTTAAGAAAAGATAAATTGGTGATTTTGTTTAAAAGCGATTTAAAGCCATGTGGGTTGATAAATAAGCCATAAAAGAAAAGCGAAGTATAAATTATTTTAAACATGTAAAATATCCAAAAGGAATAAGCCCATCCGTTAAATTCAAAAATTGTTTTTAATTCTGGACGGAGCATCGTTGGACCCACCAGTGCTAAAAGGATCGGAATATTGGCCAAGAAAAAGATAGAATCAAGGATAACAGTATAAATTACAATGCTGGCGGTTTTCGCTGTGCTTAATTTTTCAAGGCTAAGTACAACCAAAGCAACGGCACTACCACCCACATTGGTAGGTGCGACACAGGAGCTAAACTCCCATATAAAAATTAATTCAATACATTTAATGTAAGAAAAAGCTTTATTTGACAAAAGGTATAGTCTAAGGCTATATGCCAAATGCCTTATAATCAATAGGCCAATTCCTAAAATGACCCAGAAGAAAGTGTAGAGACCCCAGTGTATTTTTTCAAATTCTTTTAAATCAAACTGCTTCCAAATCAGTAAAGCAGCTATTGAAATACCAATTATGATTGGCAATATTACGCGTGAAGTTTTGATGCTATCAAGAGCCTTTAGTTGGTCCTCCGTAAGGTCAGTATTGGGTATCGAATTCATTATAAGATTGAACTAAAGAAACTCAAAATAGTTCACTTTTCTGTTTTAATGATAAACAAGGAATAAATGGATTTTTTTTATTGAAACTATGACTAAGGTGCAAGAAAAATAAAATTCTATACTAATATTAATTCAAATGATAAATTTAGAAGAATATAATAAAAGAAAATTCACTAAGCAGCCATAGCTTCTCTAATGATTTTTCGTAAAATAATAAAGAAACTAGCAAGAATTCCTCCTATTAGACACCCTTTAATTAAAGCCATTAATGCACTTTCAGATTTGGAATCAAGTGGTGCCATGGGTAGATCCAATTCACGTATCAAAGGCGTTTTTGATTTGAGCGAAAAGTCAGCTAATTCAGCATTTTTAGCAGTTTCACCATAAATCAGACCTAACATATTAACGTCACGATTGAGTTTTTTAGCCGAATTTTTTTCAGATTCTTCGAAAAGATTACGCTTGGCGTCTTGAATTTTTGAAGCCGCATAATCTTTAGCATTGAGAAGGTTATATATAGAATCGGATTTTCTTTTAATGATATCATAAGTGAATTGATCTTTACCAATGGATGTTTCCACGTAAAAATCAGAAAGATTATAAAATATTGATTTTAACAATTCAATACTTAATGGTTCACTTTTCGTGGTGATGGACATTGTTAAAATTTCAGAAGTTTTACTAAACGAGCAATTATAGATACCTGCTTTTTCTTCCGAACCAGTTAAATATTTACATAATTGAATAAATGCCTTTGATTCTAATTTTGAAAATTTTTGGAAATCAGAGTTTACAAAATAGAATGATTTAAGGCCAGAGGTGTCTTTTTTCCAAAGATCATCATGCATTTTCTCAATGTCAATGAGGTGGTTTGCGAAATAATCAGTCTTTCCATTTATTTCGATTCGATTAAAAATGGAATTGTAAATTATTTGTCTAGATTTCGCAATTTCAACCATTTTCTCATAATTGTTTTTCCCAGATCCTCCAAATCCAAAAGACCCTAACAATCCACCCAATTTTCCCAAACCCCCGTCATCTTGGCTCAACATAAATGTCAAATTGGCTGGATAGGTCGTGTCCGTGGTCTTTGCTTTATAAACCATATAACCAGCTATCGGTAAAATGCAAATTAAGATGATATACCAATTTCGGACTAATTCTGAAGCATATTCTTTTAGCTTTAAAATCAATTCTTTTAAAGTAATTTCGTCTGAATTATTACTATTTGATATCGATTGGTTTTGTTCCATCAAAACTATTATTTTACAATTGTAATATCTCCTCTGTATAGAAGGGTTTGGTCATCTTCAAATGTAACCTTAATCAGGTAAACATATACTCCCGGTTGCATTTCTTTTCCTTGGAATTTTCCATCCCAAATTTCTAGTCCGTATGGTATTACTGGAAGATTATTTTTTTCATTCAATAAATTTCCCCAGCGGTCAAAAATTTGTATTTGAGGTATGGCGCGTACTCCTTTTCCTGTAAATATTTCAAAATAGTCATTTCTTCCGTCTCTATTGGGTGAAAAAACGTTTGGTATATATACATTTCTGTTCTTATCTACTCGGATGATAACTCGATCCAATCCTCGGCAACCTAAAGTATCAACAACTTCTAGGGTATATTCTGTAGTTCGGAGTGGCCGTACATAGGGTGAATTACATCCAGGGTTGGTACAATTAAGTGTTGCAGTTGGACTCCAAATCAACCGTGAAATTTGATTGACCGAACTGATAATCGGTACCAACTGTAATGAGTCACCCAATTCAATTTCTGCATCTGGGCCTAAATCCACGAGTAATGCTGGTGGTTCGGTAACTGATATGATTGTATCTGCACTACATCCATTTATGTCATATATAGAAATTGTGTGTGGACCAGCCGATATGGGCAATTCATTAGTCAATAGGGTTTGTGGGCCAAAATCTACTGCAAAAGAGAAAGGGCCTCCAGATCCTCCAGTTGCAAAAACGACTCCAATATTTGTATTATCACCATTGCAGACTGGGGGGATTATATTGGATAAATTAAATTCTATCGGCAACAAATCAGGGATGGTATGTGAAAGTCTTGAAGTACATCCTTTGGAATCGGTGATTGTTACTGAATAAGTATTTGGGGCTAAATTGACAACTAGTTGTGTTGTGTCTTTTAAGTTTGGTGACCAATTATAAGTTATTGGTGGCCCAGGATTACCTCCACTATGGATTACAAAAATCTGTGCATCATTGCGTTCAAAGCAGGTTAATCCTCTAGTATTGGTGGAATCTATTTTTAATAAGAGGGTATCGGGTTGTCCAATAGATATTGAATCCAAAATAGCGCAATTTTTTGAATCCACAATACTAATTGGATACCGACCAGCCTTAAGATTTCCTATAGTAGATGAAATTTGATTTCCACTGGCAGGCCATATAAATTGATATGGCGGAGTACCTCCAAGGGCATTTACAGTAGCTCTTCCATCCATCGAACCATTACAACTTGCATCATTGATAATAATCAATGTACTGTCAAGTATGATCTTTGTAGGTGCACTAATCAATACCGAGTCTTCCTGTCGGCATCCAAGTGAATCTGTTACTTGGACTCTTTGATATCCCGGACAAAGTCCAGTGACATAACTAGAAAGTTTATTGTTTTCTGAAAATGGCTTTGACCACTCATATGAATATAACGCAGAAGGAGTTAATCCTTGTTTGGTCGGAGTCAATCTA
This sequence comes from Saprospiraceae bacterium, assembly GCA_016720635.1. GTDB lineage: Bacteria > Bacteroidota > Bacteroidia > Chitinophagales > Saprospiraceae > JADKKF01. The sequence continues at coordinate 31,387 of JADKKF010000002.1, read as the reverse complement.
ACTCTACCATCACAGGTATTATAACATGAAACCGAATCGATATTGGTAAAATTAAATACAATTTTCGGTGCATCAGGGATGACGATCGTGTCGATGATAGAAGGGCATGTACTCTTGTCGGTCATGGTCACATAATAAGTGCCAGAGTTAAGGGGACTTGCAAATGGTAAATTACCTATGGATGGATCTGACCAAACGAAGTCTACCAAAGGGAAAGGGGTGGAAACTGTTATTGCAATACTTCCTGTTTTAGTACCATAACACCTCGGTTTTACAACGTTTTTATTTTCTATATTTAAGCTTAGAGGATCATGTATAGTAACAGAATCAATGGTGATACAACCATCATTAGCGGTTATGGTTACTATGAATTTGCCAGCCTTCAGGTTGCTCAAGTCTTCAGCAGTTGAGCCGTTATTCCAACGAAGTGTGTAAGGCTTCGCATAAGTTATTGTTGTGTTAATTGCTCCGTCACTAAAATTTTTACATTTTGGAGGGATTGTATCAAATTTAATGGATGCCCCAACATTGCCCAAACTATATGACTTCGAACTTTTACATCCATAATCATCTGTTATGGTAAGATTATATATTCCTTCACGAAGATTATCTATAACTAAGATATTTTTTCCTGATTGATTAAAATTGTTTGGCCCCGTCCAGTTAAAGGTATATTGCAGAGGATTGCCAATTAAAGTTCCTCCACTAGCGCTAGAGTGGATTTTTCCGTCCATTCCATTTCCATTACAAGTAAGATTTTTGAGCTCTAATTCAAAAATTCGAATGCTGTCTGGATTTCTTATGGTAATAAGGGTGGATGAAATACATCCAACCTGATCGGTTACGGTAATGCTATACTGTCCAGCTGGAAGATTTGTGACCGTTGCGGTAAGCCCTTGTGGTGAAACTAAACCAGTGCTGGGCGACCATCTGTAGTTATAAGGAGGCGATCCAGGGCCAGGTTGAGACAATGGGCTGATAACAATCGAACCATTTCTATCATTATAACATTTTGGATTGGCAGAGCTAAATGCTATGCTGATCTCTCTAGTTGGTGTTAATACAAAGGAGTCAATTTTTGTACAATTGTTTTTATCCTGCACGGTGATACGATATGTACCAGGACCAACTCCAGTTAAATTACCAGAAATTCCCGAATCAGTTTTTGATTGCCAAATATACTTATAACCATTGAATGGTGTGGTATAAGGTTTTCCTCCAAAGGCAGTTACGCGGATGGCTCCATCTGTACTACCTAGACAACTTGGTTGAGTCAGAGAGGGAGCAGGAAAGACAATAGGAGTAACACCTAAAACCGCAGAGGCTGTCTGAGAACAACCACTCGCATCTTCAATGGTTACCGTGTAAGCACCAGAGCCGAGATTTGTTATATTAATGGTATCTCTAGTTCCTGTTGACCAAATTATTTTGTAGGGACTGCTGACATCCCCACCTCCAACGCTTGAAACGGAAACAGTGCCATCAATCATACCGAAACAGGTGGGATCAATCGTACTTAATGATACAAATATTGGTGCTGCATTAACTATGGTAATTGTAGTAGTTGATTTTAATCCTCCAGCATCTGTTACTGTAACATTATAATTGCCAGCGGCAAGATTACTAGGAGAAACAAAAGAACCTCCGCTAGTAGGAATGGATCCAGATCCACTTGGAGTTCCACTTGTATGTGCCCAATTATAATTGTAAGGGGCCACACCTCCGCCAGGAATAATCGTAAAACTACCTTGATTTGTTGTTGTACTGCATGATTTTCCAAAAATCACCAAATTGTTTGGGTCGATACATATGGTGCCAGGATTTAGTGTATATTCTGTAATTATTTCTTCAGGGTTGCCTCCAGTAAATTCTATGGGTCCATTATCATGAAGGCCACCAAATGAAATAGTATTGCATTGACCTCCTGCAAATCCTAAAATTTTGAAGCAAACATTAAATAAAATTCCATTATCAGGAACAGTAGCTGCTGTTCCTGTAAACCATGCAACGTTTATAATATTTGGATCACGTTTATTGAATGCCATTTCATCAATATTAATAGATAAGGGACTAGGAAAAGTAACCCCTGTGTACTCAAGTAATGATGAATTGAAATGAATTCCATACTGCATACTTGAAATTAAATTAAAATTCTGCGCAGTAATCGGTATGCATACTTCCTCACCAATATTGCCTATTCCTGCACCAATATTAAGAGTCAATTTGGCCGAATTAAACGTAATCACTGAAGAAACCCCACAGCTTTTTCCATCTTCTACAGTTATGGTGTAGGTACCATCAGAAGGTACCGAAAAATTGACCGTTTGATTGTGCTTGTATGGACCTCCAATAATTGAACCGGTAATTAAAGGATTACCAACCCTTTCAATAGTAATGTTGTATGAAGTACTGTTGTCAAATTGTGAAAGACCTCCGCCAATGACAAAATTTCCTGTTAAAGCACCTGTTTTTTGTAAATTAGTTATGGTTAATTCATTTAAGTAAACAACCGAAAATTTTTGAGCTGTATTTACATTTACACAAGGTCCAGCTGGCCCTCCGCCTGTTGATTCATACCCATTGATAGCAGCTTCATCCACCGTGATAGGGGCAAAAAATAATTCATATGGTAAATTACTATTGAATGTCGATTGTACCAGTCCAAGATTTCTAAATGTTGCATCGCCAAATCGACTATTCGGGTCTGCATAAATCCAAATGCCAGGAGAAGTAGGAGGCGGGCTTGGATTCCCTTGAATACAAGGATCTGTAAGTATCGAGGCTAAGTTTGGACCATTGACTGTTGGAGCACATCTATAAAATGCATATGCTATCCCAGGGACTGAAGCTATCTGAGGATCACCCGTCAAGTTATAATCTCGATTTCCGATCAGTTTAATTGAATCATTTTTGCATAAAAATATCCTACGGCTTGACATATCGTTACTTTGCCCAGTTTGTGGTACTAAGGAAATGGTGCCTGCGAATTGATCGGTGCATGCTAAATACCGAAAATCGATATCATTAATATCTGGAACTTTCGCCCCTTCGGCCAATTTAATCATTTGAGGAGTCTGGCCCCAAACAATAAAAGGCAATATAAATGCAAAAAAAACTACGCTTGAGCGGAATAGTCTCATGAAATAAAGATAAATAAACCAATAATAAGGGACAAAGTTACATAAAATAAAATTGCTCCATACCTAAAAATGCTAAACTTTCAACGAATGGTAAAACCTCATTATTGTAAGAGAGTCTCCCTTAGCGAATTTTGTTTCCAGAAAGGTAAACTGACCCTATAAAATCGTGGCCATATTCATATGGAATGATATTTAAATTGGAGAGTGGTTTTGTTATAATAAAACTTGCTTTTTTACCGACCGATATGGATCCAAGTTTGTCTTGTACTTCCATAGCAAAACTACCGTTGACAGTGGCAGCATTGATGGCTTCAATGGGCATCATCTTCATTCCAATACAAGCTAAGGCAATCACCAAAGCCATATTGCCAGAAGGTGTAGTTCCTGGATTGTAATCTGAAGCCAAAGCAAGGGCTATATTTTCATTGATTATTCTCCTAGCTGGCGCATAATGAATTCCTAAAAAAAAGGCTGTACCTGGTAATAAGGTGGCAATCGTGTTTGAATTTTTTAATGCCTCAAATTCTGCAACACCAAGGCACTCTAAATGGTCAACAGATAATGCTCCGAGTTTTACTCCTACTTGTACACCACCCGAAAAATCTAATTCGTTGGCATGGACTTTAGGCTTCAACCCATATTTGATGCCAGTAGTAAGTATCGATAGTGTTTCTTCAGGTGTGAAAAATCCCGTTTCACAAAAAACATCGCAATAATCAGCTAATTTCCCTTCTGCAACGGCTGGAATCATCTCCTCATTGATCAACGAGATATATTTTTCTCTTTGACTTTTAAATTCAAGAGGAATCGCATGAGCACCTAAAAATGTTGATTTTATTTCAATATCTGGATTGTTGGTTTTTAGCCTTTTTATCACTCGAAGCATCTTAAGTTCTCCTTCGAGCGTCAGGGCGTAGCCACTTTTTATTTCTACTGCACCAGTACCTAAAAACTTAAGTAGATCTAGCCTCTTTTGACCATCTTCTAGCAATGATTCTTCAGATGCCAGAGCCAATTTTTTGGCTGAGTTCAAAATACCTCCGCCATTTGCAGAGATTTGTTCATAGCTCAGACCATTGATTCTATCTACAAATTCGGATTCACGGGTCGCTGCAAAAATGATATGCGTATGGCTATCACAAAAACTAGGTATTATAAATCTTCCAGTACAGTCAATGGTATCGCTACACTCTGGTAGCGTTTCTGCCATCTGACCAAACGAAACGATTTTATCTTGCTCTATATATAAATAAGCTTTTTCAAGGATATTGCTTCTCCCAAGGTCTTGTCCCTTTAACGGTGATTTTGATTCCTCATTAGGATGCAGCAGTAGCCCTTTTATATTGACGAATAATTTTTTCATAAAGGGAGTTGACCTTATCCTTTTGATGTTTGTATTGAAACCTTATTGAGCAATTTTAGTATTGAATCATTTCTCTGACAAAACTTTCGGTATTTAATTCTTGATTTACCAATTTGGCGCATTCGCGTGCATCAGCAATATTAAGATATTTTCCCAAAAAAAGAATGAATCTTGTCTTTTTGCCGGGCTTACTATCCATTTCTATCATGAATGGCTTATTTAACTTATTGACCAATTGATTTCTCAATTCATCTACCTTGACGATGTCTGAAAAGATACCCACTTGAACTCTATAAACTTTTTGACCAGAATTGACCAAATCAGCTTCTATATTTTCCAAATCCATGGCATTATTATCTGCAACGGCTGTATTTTGACTTTCCGATTCTGTTTTTGTTTCCTCTGCTGGATTTGATTTTATAACAGCAGGTACTGTTTCAGTTTTTTTAACCTCAACTACAGGTGCTTCATTTTTCTTTACTTCAACTTTGACATTGGATTCCTTTGTCATTGGAGCCGGAGCGTCCTCTGTCTTCTTTGTGGCTACTACTTTAGAATCTTTTTTGCTGTTAGCATTCAAAGCCGTTATCAATTTTGAAGGAGGTAATGCTTCAATAAATCTCGTGATTTCTTCCCCTTTTTCATTTAAAAACAAAATCGTAGGCAGATACTCTACTTTATATTTTTGCTTGACAGGAAAACCATCAAAATCATCAATATTAACCTTTAATGCGACAAAATCATCCTTTAAAATTCTAACAACCCTTGCATCGGTGAATGTATTTTCATCCATCCATTTACAAGGCAAGCACCAATCAGCATAAAAATGCACCATGATTACTTTATTTTCTTTTGCAGCCTTATTTTTTGCGAGATTGATACTGTTTTTAATAAAAATAGAATTATTTATAACAGGGTCAGCGCTCGAGCCAAAGGCCATCAACGAAAATAATATTAGAAAATAAAAAGTTTTCATACTATATTGTATTTGGGTTTTTGAAAAATCTGTCAATCAATTATATAGATTATGCTATGCTGTCCAAAAACCGTGCCAAATATAAAGAGCGCTTGAATTTATCCAGTTAGGACCTCGTTTTTGACTGAAGTAAAGCTAAGTTTAACCAAAAAATAATTTCAATACATTCAATAAAAATGGATTCGATAAAACAACTTTTTTACACGAGAAATATTAATGAAACCACTGCTACGCTTGATGAAGAGGAGAGTCGGCATTTGACTTTAAGCTTAAGAAAAAAAGAGACAGAGACAGTATTCTTTACCGATGGGAAAGGTTCTGTATATTCTGGAAAAATCGGAAATAATAATTTAAAAAATAAGGCGGTAGTTCTAGAAAATGTTCAAATAATTGAGTTTAAGCCCCATACAAAACCCAAAACTGGCATCGCAATAAGCCCGATCAAAAATGTAGATCGTTTCGAATGGTTTATAGAAAAGGCAACCGAATTGGGTGTCAAACATATATATCCAATAGTTTGTGATCGCACTGAAAAAACAAATATTAGACTTGACCGAATGGAAAAAATTTGTATTTCAGCTATGAAGCAATGCTTGAATTCTTGGCAGCCAATTATTTCTGCACCGAAGAGCTTTAAAGAGTTTCTTCAAGAAGATCTCAGCTTTGAACAAAAAATAATTGCCCACTGTGAGGAGACTTCCAAGTCAGATTTGTTAGACTTCTTGTTGCCCAATAAATCCACCCTCATATTAATAGGCCCTGAAGGTGATTTTACCAGCGCAGAGATTAGTGCGGCCATCAAAAGGGATTTTTCGCCTGCTAGTTTGGGCGATTTTAGATTAAGGACTGAAACGGCTGGGGTATATTGCGCCACCATTATGAATGCTTTTTTAAAATAAAAATAAGACCATTTTGAATAAATTAAGGTCCGAAAAAAGTGCCTATTTGCTTCAACATGCAACGAATCCTATTAATTGGTATGCTTGGGGTGAGGAGCCATTTCAGAAAGCAAAGGAGGAAAACAAGCCCCTTCTTGTAAGTATCGGATATGCTACTTGTCATTGGTGTCATGTGATGGAAAGAGAATCTTTTGAAAACGCTGAAATTGCAGCTTTTATGAATGAAAAATTCGTGTGCATCAAGGTAGATCGCGAAGAACATCCCGATATTGACCATTATTATATGGAGGCTGTTCAAATGTTTCAACAGCAAGGAGGTTGGCCTCTCAATGTTTTTTTGACCTATGATAAAAAACCATTTTTTGGGGGCACGTATTATCCACCTGTGGATGCCTATGGAAAACCTTCTTGGATGAAAATTTTACAAAATATATCAAATGCCTACACAAATAAGCATGAAGTAGTCTTTGAGCAAAGCGAAAAAGTACACTCTTTAATCAACTCGCACAATGAAAGACTTTTCGATAGTAAGTTGGATCCAGTAGAAAGTTCTAAAACACTTAAATTGGAATATTGGGTGGAGGACTTATTAAAGTATGCTGATTGGGAAAATGGTGGGTTTGGACATGGACAAAAGTTTCCTAGCGTTATGCCCTTGAAATTATTATTGGCCTACACTGAAACCGATGACACAAGGAAAATTGAGGATTTTATAGAAAAATCCATGTTAGCCCTGTATAGAGGGGGAATTTATGATAAAATAGGAGGCGGGTGGTCGCGATATACAGTTGATAATACTTGGAAAGTTCCTCATTTTGAAAAAATGTTGTACGATAATGCTCAATTATTGGGATTGTTTGCTTGGCAATATTTACATACAAATCACCCTATTTATGCAAAAACAATCGATCAAACCCTTGATTTTCTAAAGGATGAATTGAAAGATCTTACGGGATTATTTTATAGTGGTATTGATGCAGATAGCGAAGGTGTCGAAGGGAAATTTTATACCTGGACTTATGATCAGATCACAGAATTATTTGGACAAATGCCCGAAGATATTTCCAAATATTGTGACATTCAGAAAGAAGGTAATTGGGATAAAACTAATATTTTGTATTTAAATTCGACCGTTAATTCTCTCGATATTTGTTTAGAAGCCAACGAAAAATTGTCCCCATATTTTGATAAAATGCTGGTAAAAAGAAGCCAGAGAATCAGACCGATAACCGATAAAAAGAAATTGACCAATCAAAACGCACTGCTAATTACCCAGCTAGTCCAAGTTTATTTATTTACAGAAAATGAAAAGGCTAAGACTTTAGCTGTCGATGCGTTGGAAGCATTCGAAAAACTTATAGAAACCAGCACAAAACTATATCATCAGTCCTACGACGAAAAATTTGATATGAGGATTGAAGCCTATTTGGATGATTATGCGCAACTGATAGAGGCATATATTTGGTGTTATTTGTTAAATTATGAAGAAAATTATTTGGCGCAGGCAAAGTGGTATATGGATTTATTGATTGAAAATTATTACTCAGAAGACCGTGGGATTTTCAATTATACACATAGCGGCACAAAAAAGGGAATCCATTCTTCTTACAATGACATTTACGACCAAACAATGCCTAGTGGAAACTCGACGGCCTATTCTTGTTTAATTTATTTATACGAAGTTTTTGCTGATCAAAAATATCTTGAGATCATTGGTAAAATGGAATATATAATTAAACCAAAGATTAAAAACCACATTTTTTCAATGGCAAATTGGGCATTGACTTTTGCGAGAAAAGAGAATATTATTTCCATTAAAACCAACACAAAATTTTCAACGATAGAATTAAAAGAGATTTTTAAAAAATGTAAAACATCAATGCTCGTTATATTATATAATCATCATATGAACGAAGAAAATAGGTATAAACATGAGGTAGCAAAGCACAATAAAGTACAATACACTCTCTGTAAAAATAATATGTGTTTTGCACCAGTCGATGATTTCAAAGAATTAATAGATAAAATTATAGAATAACTGACTATATTTGTTACCAATCAACAAGGAGGAATGAGGAGAATCGCCTTTTTACTTTTATTATTAGTAAAATTCACAGGTTTTGGCCTAGCGCAACAAGAGGATCAAATTGGGATTTTCATGTTGAATCGCCCATTTTATAATCCAGCATTTGCAGGGCTAGGTCAATCAGCGGAGTTCAATCTGCATTATAGAAAACAATGGTCCTCTTTTACCCAAAATCCTGACCTATTCAATATTTCGGCAGAGATGCCTTTGTATATGATCTCTGGAGCTGCATCTTTACAATTCAATCAAGCAAAAAGCGGAGCACTAAATCATCAAAAAACAAGTTTGTCCTATAATCAGGTAAAAGAATTTTCAAATTTTGGATTGGTTAGTGTGGGCATTAGATTGCACTATAATCGAATCATACTAGATGGAGCTCAACTGACTACTCCAGACGGAGAATATGAAGACAATTTAATAAATCACAAAGATGGTGTCATCCCCAATAATAAGGACGATGTAGGTTTTATGGGGGCTAGTATAGGCCTTGCAGTGGTTTCAAATTATGGAGACATAGGTATATCGATTAATAATATACCATTTCAGAAGAAAGTAGTATCCAAGCAAGGATTTTTTTCATATACGGGATCGCCTAGCATAAATATTTTTATGGAAAAACAATTTGGCATGATTTATGATATAAATATATCACCTTCAATCCTAGTAAAATTTGAAAATAAAATAATCCAAACAGACATCGCTGCTAAAATTTCATATCAGGACAATATGTTGGTTTTGGCATCGTTAAGGGGATATGGTAAGAATTCTTTCGACGGATTGAATATAGGTTTAGGGTATAAATTAAATACAAAGCTATGGCTTGTATATATGCATGAGATTGGGATTTCACAGCTCAAATCGTCGCATAGTGGGAGTCATGAGATTTTGGTGAAATATAATCTAAACAAAAAAATTGGGGCCGTAGTTAGGACACCCCCAGTTTATAATTTGAGATATTTTTAAGAAATAAAAGGCTATGCTTTGAATATTTTAAGGCATAAAAAGTAAGAAAATGCGCTATTTTTAAGAGAAATTGAAATAAATTTTAAAAAAAATAAAAATTTGTTACTCAATTATAAATTAGCGTTCTATATTTACGTCCTAATTTTGGTTTATAGTAAGTGCATGAAAAGTAAATTTTGAGTTAAAATGAAGAAATTATTTGTTTTTTTAGGAATTGCTACGCTCTTGGCTACCATTGTATCTTGTGGTGGTAGGACAAAAAAACAAGCTGGTCAGCTTATTGGTGTAGAAGATCGTCCCAAGTGGAATGGTATCAATCCTTATGGGATGTTGTACATACCTTCTGGTACATTTGAGAGTGGTGTAGGAGATCAAGATCTTCGAAGTACTTTTTTGACTAGAGGTAAGGTTGTGTCCATTGATGGATTCTATATGGATGATACTGAGATATCCGTTAATGAATACAGACAATTCATTAATTGGGTTAGAGACTCATTGGTAAGGACGTCCACAGAGCTTGTCGTTGACAACGAGGAGACTGGAGAAAAACAAGTCGACTGGGAGTCTGAAATCGATTGGAGCAATGAAGCCATTAAAGATTTATATTTCCAAGGAGACGATGTATTCGAAGGCAATAGACAAGAGTTTAACGTAAACAAGCTGATCTATGCTTACGATTATTTCGATTGGGATGCAGCAGTCAAAGACCGTTCAAAAAATTCTAGGAAAAAATATATTACCAAAATGAAAGTACCTGTATTCCCAGATACTTTGGTTTGGGTGAGAGACTTTGCGTATTCATACAATGAGCCACTTACTAGAAACTATTTTTGGCATCCAGCGTACGATGACTATCCAATAGTTGGGGTTTCTTGGCCACAAGCTATGGCATTCTGCAATTGGAGATCCAAAATTTGGAATATGTATCGTCCAGAAGAAGCCAATACAGAAGGATTCAGATTGCCTTCAGAACAAGAATGGGAATATGCAGCAAGAGGTGGTAAGCAAGATGCACCATATCCTTGGGGAGCATATTATACAAGAAATGCTAAAGGATGCTTATTGGCAAACTTTAAGCCAGGGCGTGGAAATTATCCTGAAGATGGTGGTCAAAGAACCGTTAAGGTAGATTCGTATTTCCCTAATGATTATGGCTTGTATTGTATGGCAGGAAACGTATCTGAATGGACAAGATCAGCATTTGTTGAAAATGCCAATTCATTTGTACACGATATGAATCCAGACATTCGTTATAACGCCAAAGAAACTGATAATGACTTTTTGAAGAGAAAGGTAATTAAAGGAGGATCATGGAAAGACATCCTATACTTTTTGAGAAATGAGGCGAGAACATGGGAGTATCAAGATTCATCTAAATCTTATATTGGATATAGGAAATTTAATCATACGAAAGATTTTTATTACATTATTGGAGAAAATTTGAAATAGACAATTTTCTCTAGGAATTGTAGTTGTCAAAAAATAATTTATTTATTCAATCCAATATTTATTCGTTAACAAAAAAAAACTAACAAAGATGGCTTTTTACAAAACCGCTGGTTTCAAGTATGCAAAAAATCTAGCTATTGGTGTAGGTGCAGCAGTAGTACTATTAGGAGCCCTTTTCAAAATTGAAAGCTGGGAAGGAGGATCAGAAATGTTGATCATTGGTATGTCCGTTGAAGCATGTATTTTCTTAATGTTGGGATTAATTCCACCAGAAAAAGATTACTACTGGGATAAATTGTATCCAGGATTAGACGATTATAATGCAAAAATTAATCCTTTGACTGCGGGACCAACAGGTATATCAGCAGCAGCGAGAGGATTAAACGCTGATAATGTTGAGAAAAATTTAGAAGGAATGCTAACTGAATTGCAGGGAATGTCAAAATCATTGGGTTCACTTAGAGCACTTCAAGAAATTGATTTTTCTAAGACAAAAGACCAAATGGCTGGGATGAACAACTTTTATGAGAAATTGAATAGCGCAATGGTAGAATTGGCTAATACTACCGAAGATGCTAAAAAATATAAAGACCATATGACATCATTGAACAAGAACTTAGGATCATTGAACCAAGTTTATGGCAATATGCTAGGAGCGATGTCAAATGTTGCTAGATAAGTTAGGGGTTACCTCCGTTACAATAGAGTAAATTAATTTTTTAAACACAAAAAAAAAACTCATGTCAATACCAAAGGAACCCAGGCAGTTAATGATTAACTTAATGTATCTGGTTCTTACTGCGCTTTTGGCTTTGAACGTTTCGGCTGAAATCTTCAATGCTTTCAAAGTAGTAAATAGAGGACTTGATCAAGCCAACAATTCCATAGATTCTCAAAACAATAAGTTGCCAGAGTCTATCAAGAAATTCGCTCAAAAGGATATGGCCGCTTTTGGAACATATGCAGCAAGGGCTGATAAGCCAAAGCAAATAGTTCAACCTTTAGTTGATTTAATAGATAATACTACACGTGAAATGATTGAAAAATCTGGTGGTTTTTCAATAGACAAGGCAACTGGTCAACCATCTGAGCAGCCTGCTGGATATAAAAATAAAGATATTACTACAAGAATGTTGGTAATGGAAGGAAGAGGTAAGGAAATTGAAGATATGATTGGAAAGGTTCGAGGAGAACTTCTACAATTGGTTGATGAAAAGGACCGAGCTACCTTTGAAAATAAGATGACTCTAGGAGTGTCTGAAGACTGGAAAAAGAGCAAGGACAAAAAGAGCTGGGCTGAATTTAATTTCAAGCAAATGCCTCTTTTGGCAACCATGCCAATTTTGAATAAAATCAAAAATGACGCTAAGTCTGGTGAAGCTGCGATTTTGAACTACCTTATGGGTAAAATCGGACAAACAGACAACGTGGTTTTTGATAAGTTTAAGGTAATGGCTGCGCCAAAATCATCTTATGTTATCATGGGTGATAAATTTGAAGCTGACGTTTTCCTTTCTTCTACAACTAAAGAAACCAAAGGTTTATCCATATCTGTAAATGGTGGAGGACTTCCAGTAACGGATGGCGTTGCGAAATATACTGCTGTCGCCAATGGTCTGGGTGTAAAAAAATACACCGCTAATGTTTCTGTTAAGAATGCAGTAACAGGGAAGGTTGAGACTTATACTGGAAATTTTGAGTACGAAGTTGGTTTAAGATCTGCGACCGTAACTGCAAAGAAGATGAACGTATTTTATATTGGTGTGGACAATCCAGTAGCAGTTTCAGCAGCAGGTATTTCTTCCAATGCCCTTAAAGTTTCAGCAAGTGGAGCAGGTATTAGTTTAAACAAAACTGGAAATACAGAATACGTAGCGAGAGTAACTCAACAAGGAGATGCTACCATCAGTTTATCAGGTCCAGGTCTACAAACTACCAATTTTCCTTTTAGAGCTAAAAGAATTCCAGATCCAAGACCCAAACTAGGTAAGGAAGAAGGAGGTTCTTTAGGTAATGGTACCTTTAAAGCTCAAGATGGTTTGATAGCCGACCTTGTTGGTTTTGATTTTGATGCACGTTGTAATATCGAAGGTTTTAACCTTGTTAGGGTTGCTAAGCGTGCTGATCCGCAGCAATCTGCCAATGTGGGTGGAAGATTCAGTGGCGAGGCAAGAAGATTGGTAGATATGGCTACACCTGGAGATAGATATTATTTTGAAAATATTAGGGCTAGATGCCCTGGTGATCAGGCTGGTAGGAAACTAGGAGAAATGGTTTTCACCATTAAGTAAAATTTGCATAAAGTTTCAATCAAATATTATGAAAGTATTTAAAATTTTTATCGCAGCATTGTTTTTAGGATTGACATTGCCAATGTATGCCCAAGAGCCTCAAGAGGTGAGGACAGAATCTAGTGAGGAGCCAGCTCCTACTGAGGAGCAATCTCCTGAGGAATTCTTTGATGATCCAAATGATACTATGCCTCCAGTTGATGATATTCTAGAGAGAAAGCTTATCAACGAAAAGCTGGTTCTTGATTATGAACCCATGAGAGAGGCTGATTTATTTTGGTCAAAAAGAATTTGGAGAGAATTGGATGTTAGGGAGAAAATGAATCAAAGATTCATGTACACCGAAGCGCCATTTTTCAAAGTATTGACAGAAGCCATTTCTAAGGGACAAATTAGGGCATATGCTGATGAAAAATTTAAAACTCGATTGAAAGTAGATGAAATTTCGCAGAAATTATTTTCTATAGATACAACACCCATTGTAAATACCGAAACGTATGAGGAAGAGTTGAAAATAACTCGTAATGACATTGATTATACGAGTATCAGAAAGTTCAGAATCAAAGAGGTTTGGTATTTTGATGCGGAGTCTTCAACATTAAAGTGTAGGATCTTGGGTATAGCACCTATACAAGACAAGGAGGATGATCAAGGAAACTTGAAGTATTCAGCTCCGATGTTTTGGATCTATTATCCTAATTGTAGAAAGGTATTCGCAAAGACAAGAGTATTTAATGAAGGAAATGACGCTTCACCATTGACGTGGGATGATATATTCGAGATGAGATTTTTCTCTTCTTATATTTATCAGGAAAGTAATGTTCAAGGTATGAGATTGCACGATTACGCTTCATTTAAAGATAATGGAGTAGATAGATTGTTGGAATCACAAAAAATAAAGGAAACTTTGTTCAACTTCGAACATGATCTTTGGTCATATTAATTCTATAGAATTGAGAGATATTTTAGTGCCCGTGGAATTTTCCATGGGCATTTTTATTTAGGATTATGGATAAGAGATTAACAATATTGATAGCACCCTTAGATTGGGGTTTGGGACACGCCACTCGATGTGTGCCACTTATCAATGAATTGAATGCGATGGGACATAGAGTAATCATCGGAGCTAGTGGTTCAGGTTTTACATATTTGCAAACAGTTTTTCCCTATTTAGAAATTATTAGATTAAAGGATTATAAAATAAAGTATTTTAGAAATCCATTTTTTACGTATTTGTACAATGCGTTCAATTTGCCTTACCGAATTTGGCAAGATAGAAAAGCCTTAAGCGTGATATTGAAAATATATGATGTCGATCTTATCATTAGTGATAATCGATTTGGGTTTTATTGTAATTCTATATCCAGCGTTTGTGTTACCCATCAATTGAATATTCAACATCCTAATGGTTTGGTGAAAAGGCTTATCAATCATCTGAATGAATTTATACTAAATAAGTACAACGAAATTTGGGTTGTGGATGACTACAAGACGCACTTTGCAGGAGACTTATCCACATCGAGCTCGATAGCTAAAAAGTTTTACCTAGGCTTATTGCCATCAATTGAAGCAGAGGAATCGGACGAAACTACTAATCAGTTCTTATTAATATTGTCAGGACCAGAACCAATGAAGAGCATTTGGTTAAATGAAGTGTGTTGCCATTTTTTGGAGTGGGGGAAGTCGTTATCAGTGGTTGGTGAAGCGACTAAAATTGATCAAAGATATTTAGCAGAAAAATCTATTAAGTTCTTAGGACTTTTGGATGGTAAGGAACTTGCTAATATTATATCTCAATCGGAGTTTATCATAGCTAGGTCGGGTTACTCTACCTTGATGGATCTTTCAGGATTTGGAAAAAAATTGATTTTAATTCCGACTCCTTACCAAACAGAACAGATTTATTTGGCTAATTATTTTCAAACTCAAGGATGGGCTACATGGATTGAACAAAAAGACTTAAATGCGAGAGAATTGACTAAAATGATGGATAGAATAGTACCGATGCCAAAATTCGTAAGGCATGAAAAATTAGAATTGTTTTTGGCGAAAAGATTGAAAAAATTGATATAATAAATTTATTATATGAAAAAATAAGTTAATTTTAACGCCATATCAATAAAAGAACATCAGTATGAGTCAATCCAAACAATTTCAATCGTATATTCCATCCAGTACGATCATTCCCGAGTTAACCGTAAAATCAATTTTATTAGGTGCGTTTTTTGGCATTTTGTTTGGAGCGGCAACGGTCTATTTGGCTCTTAAGGCGGGATTGACAGTATCAGCTTCTATACCCATAGCTGTATTGGCTATTTCATTAGGGAAAAAAGTATTCAGAACAACTATACTAGAGAACAATATCATACAGACCACGGGATCTGCTGGAGAGTCCATTGCAGCTGGGGTGGTGTTCACATTGCCTGGATTCTTGTTTTTGAGCAATGCCTCGAGTGCGCAATATTTTGAATATATGACGATATTGACCTTGGCAATTTTTGGGGGATTGCTGGGAACTTTGATGATGATTCCACTGAGAAAGTCATTAATCGTAAATGAACATGGGACGCTTCCTTATCCAGAAGGTACGGCTTGCGCACAAGTGTTAATCGCAGGGGAAAAGGGAGGTGATTTTGCGAAAACTGCGTATCTCGGATTGGGTGTATCCGTCATTTATGCTATGTTTCAAAAAGTGTTTCACGTGATTTCTGAGACGCCCACTTATATAACTGACCGAGCCAATAAATATTTTCCATCAGCTCAGTTATCGGGTGAGATAACGCCAGAATATTTGGGGGTTGGATACATCATTGGACCTAAAATATCTGGAGTGTTGGTAGCTGGTGGCGTATTGTCGTGGTTGGTATTTATACCAGTAATGGCTAGTATAGTTCCTGGTGATGTTATAGCAAGCCAACTGGTCAAGTTGGGATATTTGAAAGATTTGTTAACGCCAGGAGGTGCTGGCGGATGGGATCCTGCCACGCATAGTTTTTCAAATCCTGCGACTGCAATTTATAGAGCGTATGTAAGGCAGATAGGTGCTGGAGCTGTGGCGGCGGGTGGTTTTATAACATTGATAAAGACGATCCCAACTATTATTGGAGCTTTTAAATCAAGTATAGGAAATGTAGGAAAAGATACCAAAGTAGTAACCAGTAGAACAGAACAAGACTTGGATATAAAGGTAGTTTTGTTTGGAAGTTTGGCCTTAATTTTTTTAATGGCC
This sequence comes from Saprospiraceae bacterium, assembly GCA_016720635.1. Taxonomy (GTDB): domain Bacteria; phylum Bacteroidota; class Bacteroidia; order Chitinophagales; family Saprospiraceae; genus JADKKF01. The sequence continues at coordinate 14,991 of JADKKF010000002.1, read as the reverse complement.
GTATTGCCGATGATACCGGGGGATTCAGTTTTCAGTAAATTGCTTATCGGAGTACTGGTGGTTTTTTTTGGTGCCTTTTTTGTTACAGTTTCATCCAGAATAGTCGGATTGATTGGGTCTAGTAATAATCCAATCAGCGGTATGACGATCGCTACCATCATGGGTACTTGTTTGATATTTATCATGGTGGGATGGACTGGTGATGTATATGAGCCCATGGCTTTGGTCGTGGGTGGTATGATATGTATTGCGGCTGCAAATGCAGGGGCGACTTCCCAAGATTTGAAAACTGGATATATCATTGGTGCGACGCCAAAGTACCAGCAAATAGCCTTGTTTGTAGGGGCTATAGTATCATCAATAGTCATTGGGATAACTATAAAAGTTTTGGATACTCCGACAAGCGAGATGGTCAGCAACGGCATTAATCACGCCATAGGAACAGAGAAGTACAGTGCGCCTCAAGCAACTTTGATGGCTACGTTGATCAAAGGAATACTTTCATTTAACTTGGACTGGGTGTTTGTACTGGCGGGTGTATTCTTAGCGGTGACTATGGAGCTATGCGGAGTGAAGGCATTGAGCTTTGCTGTTGGAGCTTATCTACCTTTGTCAACGACTTTGCCAATATTTATAGGAGGAGCTGTGAGATGGTTGGTAGATTCAAAAAGGAAGAAATCTGGTGAAGAAGTACACGAAGATGATGAATTGGGCAAAGGAAATTTATTTGCTACTGGATTGGTGGCAGGAGGAGCCCTTGCTGGTGTTATCGTTGCCCTTTTGACGGTAAATGAAGGAATAGCTGCAGGCTTAGGGAAGGTATCAGCTGAGCACGGATTGATGGGCTTATTGGGGGAAAATGGTTTTGCGTTGCTAGGTGTTGGTTTTTTCTTGCTTTTGTCTTATATTTTGTATAAAATTGGAATAGCGAAAGCTGAATAATTTGAAATAACATTGAGCGTGAGGGGGTGGAATGGTCGTCGAAGATCCAAAGATCAAGACGAGTCTCTCCAAGAAAAATGGAGAGACCGAAACGAAGTGAAGCCATGAAAAACCCGGTCCGGAGGACACGCCATCATAATAAATTTTAAAAAAAGTATGAATCCAGAAATTGAAATTTTGATGCGAATTAGCTTGGCTACCATAATTGGTGCAGCAATAGGGATGGAAAGACAGAAGCACGGGCGCGTGGCTGGAATTAGGAGTTTTTCGACAATCGGCTTAGGTGTGTGTGCGCTGGTCATTTTGGGTATCAGAGCAGGAGGTGGGACCATCGATTCGGTGGTATTGGCAGCCATTATAGTTGGACTAGGGATTTTGTCGGCAAAATTCGGACTTAATACGGAGGAGGGAATCGACCTATCTAATATCACGGCGATATGGACGACAGGGGCTGTGGCGATGTGTATAGGTATGGGAGAATTGTATCTCGGAGGGGTCATATCTGCGATGCTTTTGATAATATATTTTGTTAAAGATTTGGTGCCTATCAATAAATAAAAGATTATGAATAATTTGAAATTTCGATTGTTGATCATGGTGGGATTTGTATTGTTCTCCGTGGTCTCTTATTATATGAAAACCCAAGTAAATCCAGTGACTGGTGAAAAGCAACGGGTCGATCTCAGTCCCGAGCAAGAAGTGGCTATGGGTTTGCAATCGGCACCGCAGATGGCTGCTGAATTTGGCGGATTGTACCCAGACGATAGGGTACAGCTTAAAGTTCGGGCTTTGGGGCAAAAACTTGTAAATTCGTCTGAATTGGCGAATTCTCCATACCAATTTAATTTTCATGTTTTAGCAGATGAGCAGACGATCAATGCATTTGCGTTGCCAGGTGGACAGATATTTATCACGATGGCATTGTTGAAAAGATTGAAAACGGAGGATCAAGTGGCAGGGGTTTTAGGCCACGAAATAGGGCATGTAATCAACAGACATTCTAGTGAGCAGATGGCTCAAAGTGGCTTAATGAATGGCATAATCCAAGGAGTAGCGATGGGTAGTGGGAGCATGTCCACGGCTCAAATCGCTGGGTATTTAGGAAATTTTCTAAATATGAAATATGGAAGGGATGATGAATTAGAGAGTGACGCTTATGGTATTCGATACATGTATAAGGCGGGATATGATCCCCATGAAATGTTAAAAGTGATGGATATATTGGCGGAAGCATCGGGAGGAAGTGAGCGCGATGAATTTTCGAGTACGCACCCCAGTCCAGAAAATCGTGCGATTAAAATCAAAGAGGAAATCGCAAAATTGGGTTTGTAAGAAAAAAAACAGTCTTAGATACTTTGTTTGATTTTCAAAAATAATTTTGTAAAAGCAGCTACTACATCGCTAGGGGAAGAAATAATCTGAAAGTGATTAGCCCCAAACATATTTGGCAAATAGTGTCTAGCGTTGGTTTCGATAGCATAAGCATAAGTATTAATGTTGAGGGCGTAGAGTTCTTTTAACGCTTGTTTGACGTCTTCGACACCATATTTTCCTTCGTACCGATCGAAGTCATTTGGTTTGCCATCGGATAGTATCATGAGCCATTTGTGTGGATTTTTTCGATCGCTCAATAACGATGTCGCGTGTCGGATTGCCGTACCAATCCTGGTATATCCAATCGCTTCTGCACTTCCAATAACTTGCTTACCGATCTGCCAATCTGCATCAAAGTCTTTGATGGTTTGAAAAGTAGTGTGGTTGCGGGTATTGGAGTAAAAGCCAGCGATAGAAAAATCCACGTTTTCGTGATGAAGAATTTCGCCAAAAAGACTGCAATTTCCTTCTCTAAATCCAGGATTCTTTTGCCTTGAACATATCCGTCGCTGGATAAACTTAGATCTATGAGGATTAAAATACTCAGTTCTTTAGATATCTTTCTTTTGTCAATATAAAAGTTTTCGGAAGGAGTGGTCTTGGCAATGATGTCCGTATAGAAGTCTGTTACTGCGTCCAAATCAAGTTCTGCGCCTTCGTATTGTTTTCTTTTTTGTTGCAATCTATTGTTGATATTGGAGAGGATTTTTTTCAAGACAACAAGTTCGACCTTATGATTTTTGATGGTTTCTTCGTAAAATCCCATTGATTTGGAAGTGAGTCGCTCGGGGTATAATTTGCAAAAATCTTTTTTGTAGGCATTCTTTTTATAATCCCACTCAGGGAAGCTCAAAGTAATTGGAGATTGATTTTGTTGAGCACTTTCAGAGATGTTCAGGTTTTCTAAATATTCTGCTTGATAAATTGAATGAGACGGTTCATCTACTCTTACAGTTAGTCCCATAGATAATTCGTCAAGGGCGTTTTGATGATTTTCAAGTTCATCCTCGCCATCAAAATCTCTCCAGTTGCCATTGAAGTCTTCTGCTGTGTCAACCTTTTCAAAATTGTGCGTTAAAACATAATCTTCTTGAGCTTTCTTATCTATAGAAATGCGTTTAATGCTCTCGATGGCTTTCGCTTTGATAATGGTGGAAATGTCAATTTTAGTGTCTTGTGCTGACTTAGGATTCAAGTGTTTTAACTCTGGATTTTCAGAAAGTTGGATATCATCGACCATCCATTTTCCATAAAGCCAATTTAGGTTTTTATAAGGGTCTTTGTCATCTGCGATTTTTTGCAAAAGGTCCGAATAATGTCGATGTTTTGGCTCCAAGGAAGGAAACTCTTTAAATAAGTTTTTAAGCACGGTATCCGCATGAAGAATAGATTTTTGGACACTCTCCGTATAGTTTAGTTCAGTGCCATATCTTTGGTTGATACGCAGCTTTTTCTGTTCACATAGATAAAGAGTGCGAAATAGGAAGAACATTAAATTGTCTTCTTTAGATTCGAAAAAATTGATGTGTTCAGGTAAAAAGAACACATTGTTTTTGTAGCCGCCTTCTAATTCGGCTTGATATATTTCTATTATTTCACCGAGGGAGGCTGAAGCGATGATGCTTAGTTTGGTTTTGATTTCGTGTAAATAGGCTGTATTGCCTAGCTGATGCAATTGAGCATTTTTTTTCTTCTTGAAAAAATTGGCAAATTGGCTAAATAGAAATTCGTCTAGAGCCATATTTTAAAAATATAGATTGCATAAATCGGTCAAGGCGTCCACTATATCGTGTTCATCAGAAAGGGGCTCTACGATGGCTATTTTGAGTGAAAGTCTTTTGGGTAGGCCACTTTGGATCAGGGTCGCAGCATGAACCAATAATCTGGTGGAGACTGTTTCAGTCAATCCAAGCTCTTTGAGATTTCTGATTTTTTGACCGATTTTAACCAATTTTTCAGCATCGCTTTTTATGATATTGGTTTCGGCAATTATGATTTCTGTTTCTATCTCTGGCTTTGGGTAATTGAATGATAAAGTTATGAATCTTTGCCTTGTGGATGGTTTGAGTTCTTTAAAGCCTCTTTGATAGCCAGGGTTGAAAGAAGCAACAAGCATAAAGTTAGGAGCTGCTTTGAAGGATTTTCCAATTTTATCAATAAAAAGCTCACGTCTGTGGTCGGTTAAAGAGTGAATTGCGACGATAATATCTGGTCTGGCTTCGGCTATTTCATCCAAGTATAATATATAACCTTCTTTGACGGCCAATGTTAAGGGTCCATCGATCCAAATGGTTTCGTTGCCTTTGATCATAAAACGACCGATTAGGTCAGTCGCTGATGTTTCTTCATGACAATTGACTGTGATTTGTTTGAGTTCTAGTTTTTCGGACATATATTCAACAAATCTGGACTTGCCAGATCCCGTAGGACCTTTTAATAATAAAGCTAGATTGTTATGAAAGGCATGTTCAAAAACAGATGATTCTTTGTTTATTTCCTTATAATAAATTCTTTCAGCTACCATATTGTTGTTTTGACAAATAAAATATTTAAATTGGATGAATAGGTTTTTTAAGTTAAGACATCTTGTAGATTATTGTTGTTGGATAAATTTTTCTTTTTACCAATGGAAAAATGACCAAACATGGATATATAAAATTACGAAAAGGCACACAAAATACCCTTGATGAATGTAAAAAAACAATCATTTAACCCAATAAAAGTCAAAGGGAAATTACAGAAATTGTAAAAGCGATGCCTTTATTCCCAAAGTTCTATTGATTGGCGGCTCTCCTTTGTGCGACCATTTCTGGAGTAACTTCCTTGGCGCTGTTTTGCCAACTATTGTAAACATAAGTCAACACGTATGAAATTTCTTCATCCGTGAGGACCTGGGGCGGCATAACGTTATTATACGTTTCACCATTGACCACCATTTCTCCTTTGTTGCCAAAAAGTAATCCATCAATTACCTTATTGACATCAGCATTCAGATAATCTGAACTGGCAAGCGGAGGAAAACTTTTTGGGACACCCGCTCCAGTGGCTTGGTGGCAGACCGTACAAGTTTTGTCATAGATAACTTTTCCTCGATCCATTTTTTCGGCCAGCATGTTGTCAGTGGATGTTGTGTTGTTGGTCTGTTCAACATTGGATGTACTGGTTTGTTTGCTCCCACAAGAAATGAAGAAAAGCAAAACCGCACATGAAAAAATAATTTTACACATATTATAATGTATTTAATTTAAGCAACTAGTTTGAAATAGAACCACATTTTTTTTAGATTCTATTTCGATCATAAAAGGAGTAGGAATGCATCACCTATTAAAGGATATTATTGCGATTAATTTAAAATTCAAAGACCAAAATGAGAATGGATAAAATAACTCACTTAAACCACCCTTAGATGATTATTCATAAATAATCGCCTCGTCACTGGGTTGTCCATATCTCAAAAATTCATAAATGAATAATCCAATCCCAACAGAAAACATGGTCGCACAGATTATCAATATCCCAAAGTGTATCTGTATTTCTTTTTGGACATCTCCAAATTCAACACCCATGATTCTTTCCAGATAAACTTGAGCGACACCTGCTACCCCAAATGCTACGGTCATCCCAATCATACCAATGTTAGATAACCAAAAAGCCAAACTGCCATTGACGGTATTGTATAAATTTCTACCTGTCATGTTGGGCATCGAATATGAAATGATGGCCAATACGATCATCCCATAAGCTCCCCAAAAAGCTAAATGACCATGCATAGCGGTTACTAAGGTTCCATGGGTGTATAAATTTACTTGTGGCAAGGTGTGTGCCAATCCCAGAAGTCCAGCCCCTACGAATGAAACGATAGCGGTTCCGAGAGTCCAATTGAGGGCCAGCTTATTAGGATGGTTTTTTTCACCCTTGCGATACATGGCTAAAGCAAAAAGGGCCATCCCTAAAAAAGCCAAAGGCTCGAGAGCTGAAAAAATACCACCAATCATGAGCCAATATCTAGGTGCTCCGATATAATAGTAATGATGCCCTGTACCCAATATTCCAGAAATGAAAGTTAGGCCTACGATGACGTATAACCATTTTTCGATTACTTCTCGATCAACGCCTGTAATTTTTATAAGAAGATAAGCAAGGATACCTCCCATGATAAGTTCCCACACGCCCTCGACCCAAAGGTGAACCACCCACCATCTGAAAAAGGAGTCCATGGTTTGATTGTCAAACCAAATCATACCAGGCAAATATAGAAGTGCCGCAAATACCAATCCCATGGTCATGACCAAAGCCGTGGTAGTTCTCTTTTTGCCTTTGTATAAAGTAGCCAAAATGAGTCCTAGGAATGTCAAAACATTAGCCACTACCAACCAATCCAAAGGTCTAGGAATTTCTAGAAATTTTCTTCCTTCCCAGTAATTAAAATGATAACCAATAATTGCAATAACGCCAACTATTGCTAAGGTGATCAATTGTATGTATGCTAGTTTTACGTTAACGAGTTCGTGCTCTGACTCTTCGGGGATTATATAGTACGCAGCGCCCATGAAGCCAGATAGCAACCACACTACCAATAAATTAGTATGAACAGCCCGTGCAGTATTGAAAGGGATAAAGTCGTGCAAACCATCATAACCCATATGAGCAAAGCCCATGATAAAGCCATAGACCAATTGAAGGGTTAATAATAACATGGATAATGCAAAAAACCAATAAGCTACTTTTTGTGATTTAAATTTCATAAGATCTTATTTTGAGGGATTAACGGTTGATTTGTATTTCGGCTTGGCTGGGAAACCATTTAAGTCGGTTTCTCCAATCCATTTTAAAAAAGCGGTAAGATCATTCGCATCTTGTTCAGAGAAAGCGTAGGCGACCATTTTGCGTCCCCGTGGTGACCACGGCTCCTTAGACATCAAGGCAGCTTTGATATAGGTTTCGCCTCTTCGTTCAAAAGCTTTGGTTAATTCTGGTGCATAATACGCACCTTCTCCTAGAATGGTGTGACATCCCATGCAGTTATTGGCTTCCCAAAGACGTTTGCCGTTTATTACCTGCTGGGTCAAATTGTGTTCATTAGTTTTCTTAGGAACTTCAGTGCTTAACGTGTGCCATGAAAGCCCTAAAAAAACGGCAAAAGTGAGGATAGTACCTCCCAGAAAAAATGCTCTAGCTTGACTTTTTGATAACATAAATCATGAATTTAGTTTAAAAAATAGGACATTTGTGTCCGAATATGTGGCGTAGAAATTTGTTTCACGATTACGCATAACTTATTATTTAATAATTAATTTGTTCACTTATCTTAGGATGGCTAGTTTGTCTTTTATTCCTAGTGCCATTTCTTCTACAGTTGTTTTGTTCATTAATGCAATTAGATCTTCTCTAACAGGCCTGAATTTGTGGTGCACGGAGCAAGGATTGTTAGATGAACATTGGGATAATCCCAGTACACATCGATTACAAATATCATAGCCATCAATGGCATAAACAATATCTAAAACCGAGGTACTTTTTATTCGATCTGAAGCCATATTAAATCCTCCATTGACTCCTTTAGATGATTCGATTATTTTCACCCGCACAAGCTTTTGGAGTATTTTGGCAGTAAAGGCTTCTGGAGAGTCAATCTCTTCTGCGATGTACTTTAGACTAGTCCTCATGCCCATCAAAGATTGAAGAGCAATAAAGATTGTAGCTCGTATTCCATACTCACAAGTTTTTGATAACATAGGATAATTTTATGCAACAAAAGTAACAAAAAAAACAGAAATAAAAGACAATTATATCCGATTTATTTTTGAAAAAATTTTAGCAAAAAAGCTGTTATAATCACCTTAATATAAATGATTGATTTTGGAGTATAAAAAATGGATTTAATGCATGAAATTTTAGTTCAGTCAGTTATAAATTCATTGAAATGGCGAGGAGGTTCCAACCATAATTCGATATTATAAAAAGTAATGGAAAGGCAACAATAAAACTTCTTTGGAATGCCACTCGTTTTTATCATCCGAAATTCCTTTTAAAAGTTATCTACCGCATTTTTCATCTCCCTGCGCGTCAGCGACCAGAATGGTCTCGGCAATGATCCATAGGAGAAGTGGCGAGAGTCTCGGGAAAGCATGAACCGAGACGGAACCCATGAAGGCCGCGACCCGAACACGTCATAAAGACGAAGTGAGGGAGACGCCAAAATAAATACTAAATCTAGGCTGCGCTTCTTTTTGCCTTGAAATACTCTAGGACTATGGGCAAAAGAGATATCAGGATGATGGCGATGATGACCTTGCTAAAATTCTTTTGGATCCACTCGATCTGTCCAAAAAGATAACCAGCGCCAAGGAAAAGCGTGACCCAAAGTATCGCCCCTAATACGCAGTATGTGATGTATCTGGTGAATTGCATGTGACCAACCCCAGCGACGAATGGTGCAAAAGTCCTAACTATGGGTACAAATCGGGCATAAACGATGGTTTTGGTGCCATATTTCTCATAAAAGTCTTGGGTCTTGTCTAGATATTCTTTTTTGAGGAAAGGGACATTGCCTGAAAAAGCCTTGTTGCCGATGAACCTGCCCACTTGATAGTTGACGTTGTCGCCTAGGAGTGCAGCGAATATCAGCAGTAAACCGAGCAGAAAAACGTTGAGATGATTGTCTGGATTGGCAGCCAATGCGCCAGCGGCGAATAGAAGAGAATCCCCTGGAAGGAACGGGGTGACAACCAAACCTGTTTCACAAAATACGATCAAAAACAAAATTAAATATGTTAGCGTGCCGTAATTTGCGATAATTTCAGTTAGATATTTGTCAATATGTAGGACAAATTCTATTAAATGTGTGATAAATTCCATCAATTAGTTGATTTCTTTTTGGATGATTTGAACAAAGTCTTGAAGTGAAACGGTGCCTAGGTCTCCTTGTCCTTGACGACGGACAGAAAGGGTATTGTCTTCTACCTCTTTTTCACCAACGATGATCATGAAAGGCACTTTGTTGAGTTCTGTATCTCTGATTTTTTTGCCAATTTTTTCAGCTCTTTCGTCGATATAACCTCGAATGTCGTGCTCCGCTAGTTTACGCTCTAGTTCACGGGCGTAATCGTGATATTTTTCTGAAATAGGTAGGATGGCGTATTGCTCAGGAGCGAGCCAAAGAGGAAATTTACCCGCGCAATGCTCTATCAAAACGCCGATAAAACGCTCCATACTGCCAAATGGCGCTCGGTGAATCATGACGGGTCTGTGTGGCTGATTGTCTGCGCCGATATATTCGAGTTCGAATCGTTCAGGCAGGTTATAATCGACCTGAATGGTACCTAGTTGCCAAGAGCGGCCAAGGGCATCCTTGACCATAAAATCTAACTTTGGACCGTAAAAAGCGGCTTCACCGTAAGCTGTAACCGTCTTGAGTCCGGCTTCGGCAGCTGCGTCTATGATGGCGGCCTCAGCAGCTTGCCAGTTTTCTTCCGAGCCTATGTACTTCTCTAAGTCGTTGGGATCTCGCAGAGAAATCTGGGCTGTATAATTGTCAAAACCAAGTTTTTCTAATATATAGCGCGTCAAATCCAAGGTACTCAGGAACTCATCTTTAATTTGTTCTTTAGTACAAAATAAGTGAGCGTCGTCTTGGGTAAAACACCTCACGCGCGTCAATCCATGCAATTCTCCGCTTTGCTCATACCGATATACCGTCCCAAACTCAGCGATACGGATTGGAAGATCTTTATAAGATCTTGGCTTATGGCCGTATATCTCACAATGGTGAGGGCAGTTCATGGGTTTGAGGTAGAATACCTCGTTTTCCCTAGGAGTTAATATGGGCTGGAAAGAGTCTGCGCCATACTTCGCATAGTGACCTGAGGTAACGTAGAGATCTTTTTTACCGATATGAGGCGTAATAACAGGCATATAGCCACGCTTGATTTGTTCCTTTTTCAGGAAATCCTCCAACCGAGTGCGCAATGCGGTACCTTTTGGGAGCCACATAGGGAGACCAGCCCCAACTCGATCTGAAAACATGAAAAGCTCCAGCTCTTGACCCAGTTTTCTGTGGTCTCGTTTTTTTGCTTCCTCCACCAATGCTAGATAATCGTCCAGCTCTTTTTGCTTGGGGAATGTAATCCCGTATATCCTTGTGAGCATTTTTTTGGATTCATCACCACGCCAGTATGCCCCTGCGACGTTGGTAAGCTTTACTGCTTTGATTTTTTCAGTATTGGGGATATGGGGTCCACGGCAAAGGTCTATAAAATCTCCTTGTTGATAGAAAGTAATCTGACCGTCTTCTAAACCTTCCAATAAATCAAGCTTGTATTCATCATTTTTCTTTTGAAAAAAAGAAATGGCATCGGTTTTAGAAACTTCTGTGCGGATATATTCGGATTTATTGCGCGCCAATTCAAGCATTTTCTGCTCGATTTTCGGCAAATCGCCTAGTGCTATGGTTTGATCTCCAGGATCTACATCATAATAAAACCCATTTTCTATTGGCGGGCCAATACCAAATTTGATACCTGGGTAGATGGCTTCAAGAGCTTCTGCCATGAGGTGCGCACTAGAATGCCAAAAAGTCGATTGTGCTTCTTTATCTTGCCAAGTCAATAATTGAATCGTTGAGTCCTTATGTATAGGTCTGGTAAGATCCCATACATCGCCATTTACTTTTGCTGCAAGGACATTTCTAGCCAATCCTTCGCTGATGGACATCGCAATATCCATGGAGTTGGTACCTGCGGCGTATTCTCTAACGCTGCCATCTGGTAATGTTATTTTTATTGCACTCACTATAATAATCGTATTAAAAAATAAAAGCCCAAAGGTAAGGATAAAAAAGGAACTTCTAAAAAGGTAAAGGCGTTTTATCCCCGTTGCGCACTATACTTTTGTATGAATGCCTGCATTTCGTCCACCATATCGGGTGATCCAATGGCTATACTTGATTTTTGATGCAATGCAGTGGCTTCAATCTCCATGATTCGATTCATATCGCAGGAGATGGCTTTACCACCCGCCTGCTCGACGATGAAGGACATGGGATTGCATTCGTAGAGCAATCGCAACTTGCCCTGGGGATGCCTTCTAGTCGAAGGATACAGAAATATACCACCTTGGAACATAATTCTATGTACATCGGCTACCATCGATCCTATATATCTGAGACCTAGATTTTCATCGGAACAATAATCGATATAGCGTCGCATCTCTAGATCGAACTTCAGGTAATATCCTTGATTGACGCTATAATAGTTGCCGCGAGCTGGTATCATGATGTCTCTATGAGAAAGGCAAAATTCACCAATAGAAGGGTCAAGTGTAAAGCCATTGACGCCTTTTCCAGTAGTATAAACCAGAATGGTTGAAGTACCGTACAATACATACCCAGCCGCTACTTGCTTGATCCCTTTTTGTAAAAAATCTTCTAGTGTAGCTGGACCATCTGATGGGGAAGTCCTTCTATAGATCGCGAAAATAGTACCGACGGAAACATTAACATCTATATTGGAAGATCCATCCAAGGGATCCATAAGTACCACGTAATTGCCAAATTTGGAAAAAAGGGCTGGGAAAGGAATATAATCATCGTTTTCCTCGGAAGCCACCCCGCAGCACATACCGCTATTTTTTAAACACTCGATGATCTTGTCATTGGCGTAAATATCTAATTTCTGTACCGTATCGCCCGTAAAATTGGTATCACCCTGAACACCTAGGATATTGACCAATCCAGCTCGATTGACCTCCCGATTGATGATTTTAGCCGCTACGCCGATGTCTCTAAGAAGGGCTGTTAACTCTCCAGCAGCGTATTCGAAATCGTTTTGACGCTTAAAAATAAATTCGTCGAGGGTGGTTATTTTTTCGTTCATAATTTTTATAAAAATAATAAGACAAACATAATAAAATTTGGTGAAAAGTAGGGAAAATTGGCAGATTAAAGCAGCAATCTTTACTGAAATGCTTTTTTTATATTTTTTAGTTAGAAAAGGGTCGATCTTGGAAAAAAACGTATGTTATGAAAACAGGTGAGGAGGTTGAGGATAAATTTCTTTTATATGGGTTAGACTATCCATGGATTCACTGTCACAAATCGTCCTAGGTGCTGCCGTTGGCCAAGCCATTGCTGGCAAAAAAATGGGAAGAAAAGCCGCACTTTGGGGCGCTATAGCTGGGACCATCCCAGACTTGGATATTTTATTTATACCAAAATCAGATCCGCTTGGATATCTTTTGATCCACAGGAGTTATAGCCACGCATTTTTGCCGCTGATCATGGCTGCCTTTCTCTTTGCTTGGATTACTTTTGTCGTTTATCGCAAAAAACATAGTTACAAAGATTGGTACTTGCTTTGGCTGGGCGGATTGATTACGCACCCCATGTTGGATTCATTGACTACCTATGGTACGCGCTTGTTTTTGCCATTTACCGACTATTTGGTATCGACGCACTCCATTTCCATCATCGACCCGCTCTATACGATTCCATTTTTGGTGTTGGTGGTGATTGGACTTTGTTACAAAAAGGACAATCCCAAATCGCAATTCTGGAATACTTTAGCCTTGGTTATTAGCACTGGATATTTGGTTTTCGCGCTAGGGGTAAAGGTTTATGTTGATGGTATTTTCAGTAAACAATTGAAAGAGCAAGGCATTGTGGTAGATAAGAATATGACAGGCCCTACCATACTGAATACGATGCTTTGGTTCGGCGTAGCCACCAATCAAGACAGCATTTACACTGGCGAATATTCATTGCTGCAATCGGATCCGAACATCAAATTCGTTCGTTATGCAAGAAATTTACGCTTGGTAGAAAATCATCCCGCCGCCGATAAAATTAAACCCCTAAAATGGTTTAGCACGGGATATTATTTTGCCGAAAACAATAAGGATACCCTCAATTTCTACAATATCAAATTTGGGCGGATGGACTACGAAAAAACCAAGCCCGTCGAGACATTTTTATTTTATTACAAGGTGTATAAAGACGCAAATGGAGCTTGGACCGTTGGCGTCAAAGAACCAGATGGCATCGAAGGAGGCCTCTCGAATGCGCTAAAAAAGCTCTGGGCAAGAATTCTTGGTAAATCAGTGCCTGAACAATAAACCCTGTTTGCCTTCAAAAAGGATTAGAGAACTAAGACATTTTTGCATTAATTTCCCCAGTTCATCTCAGATAATAATCGATATTTGGGCGCATCCTCGCTCCACTCGGACCCCGCTGTCTGTGGGTTCCGTCTCGACTCATCCTTCGCCGAGACTCTCGCCATCATCCTGACGGATCATCGGCGAGACCACTCCCATCGGTTGCGCGCTAACATTAGCACTCGAAGTAGGCACAGCCCGATGGTCGCAGTTTGCAACTGCGATCTAATATCGGTAAGAAATAAAAGCACAAGTCTTAGACTTGTCTCAATAAGGGGATAACCTTAGGTCGAATGAAGGTAAGCTATTTTATTAGGTTTCAGTCAATTTGTTGAACCTTTGAGCTTATTTTAGTTTATTAAGTTTTTAACAGTACAGGTTGTGATATATTGTTAAGATAAGGAAATATGTATTGTATAAGTTGGTTATTATAAAAATCCTTGAAAATCGTCCGCTGAGAGTAAAAGTATAACGTTATCCAAGACCAACCGTAGCTCCAGAAAAAACCCCCTTACCTGCCCCCAATCCAATAAAAATAGTATTGTAAAAATAAAATGACCAAAATAACACCCAACAGTCCCCTCCTCTGCATGAGTAACTCAGAAATAAAAAAAAAAGTGACGTAGGCTGCGCCTACGACTTACAGTTGCCAAATTTCCAATTTAAATTTAAATTCAATCATAGTCAAGCCATGAATTAACTGCAAAGTGGTTCAAACTATGTCAAGCGAAGGTGTTACCAGATTACCTTCAATCCACAATCTTTGTATTTATGGATTTGCTCATCATCGGTTATAATCGTTAATTTGTTTTGTATTGCTTGCCATATAAGCATTCGATCAAATGGGTCTTTGTGGTGGGTGGCATTTAGTTTGTATAGATTGATGGCATCACTGATATTCAATTCAAGATAAGAACACTTGAAATATGTATTAAAGCCGTCCATCAAATCTGCTGGGGTTTTGTCCTTGAGATCCAGTTTGCCCGATGAGAATTTTATATTTATTTCCCAAATGCTTACCACGCTTATGAAAAAATTATTTTGGCTATCTAGTAAAATAGTTTGAATTCGTGGGCTAAGTTTTTGTTGATTGAAAGCTATCCATAACATAGTATGGGTATCCAGCAGATATCTCATAAGCCCATATCTCTTAAGTCTTCTTCTGTCCACTCTAGGTCTTCCTTCTTGATGTCAATGCTAGAATTACTGAAAAAGCCCAGTTTTCTTTCAATCTTTTCCTTTGGTGGGTTTTGGTGGCCAAAATAACCAACCAAGTCATTGGATTTTCCTTTGACGACTTTGATGGTTATACCCTTTTTGACCAGCTCTACTACGTCAGAAAATCTGGCCTTAAAATCACCAATATGCATTGTTTGTATCATAATAGAAATTACTCAATGATACAAAGATAATAAATTCTTGACAACTTGTCAAGTAATAATTTTGAATCAATGACCGAGACCGTTCTTCAGTATATTTATCTCAGCGACATGTTTTATTCGTTTTCGGCCTTTTGCTTGGCGTAGG
>JADKKF010000001.1 GCA_016720635.1 Saprospiraceae bacterium | reverse complement strand
ACTGTTCCTGTAAATCCTGTAAATCCTGTATTTATTGGACTTGTAGCACAATTACTCCCGTTTTCAATACATCCACTACCAAATGCAGCGCCAGTAATTGTAGGGCATTGGCTATAAACAGAAGTTAAAGAACCTATAACTGTAAATAGTAAAAGGAGGAAATGGCGCATAAAATTTAGGTATATAAAAGGGAAGTCAATTACTATTGACTTCCCTTTTTAAATAATTACTTTTTAACTATTTTATAACTCATGGATAACCCGGCAGAATTTACTTTTACAAAATAAACTCCTGCAGAGAAATTTTCAAGTTTAATATAGTGTGGTTCAGAAGAATTCAAGAACACATTACCTTCATAATAATTCACACCATTTATTCCGGTAATGACGATTGAAACTTGTCCTCCATCAAGGTTAGAAATTGAAATTCCATCTTCAAAAATAGAAGGAAAGACTTTGAATTCATTTACAGAAGAAACATTATTCGATATAGTATGAGTATATTTCACTGCGCCATCGTTTTCAACAATTTTAAGTCGGTAATAATTAATACCCTTGGCTTTGTCTTGATCCAAGTAAGAGTCTTTAATTACACCACTGTTTGTTTGGACTTTATTGTTAATTGTCACGAAATCTTTTCCATTTATGCTTTTTTGAAGTTCAGATTTCGAAAAACTCTTGTCCGAAAGATATGTCCAATTTACTAGAAATCCTCCGGATACTTCACGACCTGAAAAGTTTAATATTTCAATTGGTAATGCTCCGCTAAATGTGCTTCCCGCACCTGCACCACCACCACTAAATCTTGAAATGATGTATTCTGCAGAGAAATTCGAAGCTGAACCTCCTAAAGCCCATGTGGATGTGGAAGCACTTCCGCTTTTATATTGCCAGTATCCATCGTTGTTATAAGCAGTAGCCAAAGGAATTCCTGGATGACCGGTTGCTGGATCTCCATTGTAGCCCGTCCCAATACTATTAATTTTGTATGTGTATGCATTTGAAGCTGTTATTACAGGTATCCCATGCCCCGCAGCTTCTGTATTCACTGCATCTATGTCATTTTGACTGAAATAAAACTTAACTGAAACATCACTAGTGGGTTGTGTCAAAGGATTTACATTCCAATAACGATTCATCATAACCCATCCATTAGGATTTGTGACATAGTTGCCAGATCCTGAAGGAACATACGTTGCTCCTGTATTTGCAAAATTGGAGACCAGAAATCCTGCATCACCTTTTCTTCCGATATTATTTCCATTTTTCTTGATTGCCAATACTAATTTTTTTGTATTACAATCATAGTAATCAGTCCAGCCATTTGATGCAGTCCATTCGTGAGTCGCATTTATTGTTCCCGTACCATACGCAGCACCTTCTGTCGGCATCAGGCAATTAGAGCATGGTGTCGTATATCTAGGAGCACTTTTAGTTGCAGAAATATACCATTCATTAAGATTAAAGTTCCTTCTTCCACATAGAAGATTGGGATCTCTTTGAGCATTTTTATCCGTATAATTCCATGAAACATTATTGGCTGGTTTTTCACCTATCACTCCATAAATGTCCAATCTATTTAGGCCATCAGTAAGTTCTACAACATCATCCCCATTGATAGTCATACTTCCTGAACCAAGCATATTTCCACTACAAAGTGAATAAATAGACGGGAAGGTTCCCATGCCACTGGTTCCAATTACAAAAACTGCACCTGCACCAATCATAGTTCCCGGAGGTATTGTTATAGCTGTTTGTACTACTCCCATTTGAATAAATATTAAGCTTGTATCCCCCTATAGCGATTGTTGAAATTCCCGCATTAAAAATTTCTACAAATTTATTTGAGTTGGTCGTATCCATATCTGCAACTTCCGAAATGAAAATATCGCTACATGGTTGAGGCAATACATTAATATTAAAACTTGTGAAAAAATCAAAATTATCGTCATAAAAACTCACTGTAGCCATTCCTACTTCAGTTGGATTAAATGTATAGGTAAAACAAGGGCCAGTGCCGGAAGTATTTGTAAGGCTGAGTGTTGTAATTGGAGATACATCCACTATTAATGTAGCATACATTGGCGCAGTTATGGGATTACCAGCGCCATCTGTGAAGCATAAATTAACATTGAATGGTTCTCCTAAATAGACACTTGCCGCAGGAGCTGGGAGTAATTCAATGTAAGTTGGGGTATTGCTGCAATTTGTAATCCCTGTGAGTACTTTACTAAATGAACAAGATGGTGTCTCAGAGAATTTAGCTACAAGCTGTATGTTATTTCCATCAGCCGGTAATTGAACTCCTACAAAAACATGAGTGATTGGAGTTAATGATCCAACAGGAATAGTTGTTAGTAAAGTCAGTCCATTGTCTTTGTAAAGACCAAGTGTTCCCGTGGCAGGAGGATTTGAATAACTTACTGAAATGTCGGTTGTAAAATAATCATCAACTGGATTTGAAGGTGTGCCATTATCGTTACATGAAGAAGAATTTGCGTTGGTGATGTCCGAAATATCACAAGAAGTAATAGATATATTGGCACATTCGGTACTTTTTAGGACTATATTACTTACTACATACTGTGATGATCCGGCTGCAAGTCCTGTTGCTGTATATTTAAAACCAAATACTACATTTGAACCTGGCGTTATCGCTGGGACAGCAATGTTTAATGTTGCAGAAGCAGTATATGAACCAATAGAAACCCAAGTTGCCGTGGCAGGATTTCCTGAATAATTTGTTGAATAAAGAACTTCTAAGGTTGAACCGTCAAAAGTTTCAACAACGTTAGCAGTGTATTTTGCATTTGTAGCATTCCAAAGGTATTGTGGTGAAACTAACCACAATTCACTAGGACTGGATGTGGTTGAAAATCCATTCACTGTGTAAGACCCTGCTGAGCAAGTCCAGTTATCATTTTCTATATTTAATGTGACAGGTACAATAGAATAGTCACAGTTGTCGGTGTAACAAGCACTTTGTCCTTGTATTACATTAATATCTCCGGAAGCATCTGGAGTTAACATGCCGCTCGTCGTACTGAAACTTATGATTTCATTTGGAGCAGTTGGTGTAATTGTATAAGTTATACACCCTCCTACCGGTACTTGTGGTGAAGTTGGAGTGATGGTCGCAGGGGTACCATTAGTTTGAGTAAGTGTAATTGGAGTCATATAGTCAGTTTGGGTGTTATTCATAGCATCTTGAGCACAAATAGTGATGTCAAAAGGGACGCCGGTTTCAGCTGTAGGAGGGACGCCACTCATTACTAGTTGGGTTGCAGTAATCGATGTAGGTGGAAAAATATCAGACCAATTGGTTCCAATGTAGGGAAGTGAGTTAAATAAAAATAAACTGCTCACTTTTGTTGATAGCTCATATTTCAATACCACTAAATATAGTGTTGGCGGTAATAGTGACATAAGTTGATGGAGCACTATTTCCTAGACCAATACCTGTGCCTGTTCCATTTATCCAAACTCTTGTAAAAAAAGTTAGTTCCAATTGTTCCTTGTCCTAAATGGAAAAAATATCCTGCAAAGTTAGTAGAACCGGCATTTAGTAAGAATGAAGCATAAACAGTCCCTGAAGTCTGTTGACTAAAGGTTTTATTCACATCTTCTCCAGTATTATTAATGTCGGCTGCCCCACCAATTCCAGAGCCTATGTATCCGCTAAAAGTTAATCCTGTTGTAACATCAATTGGTTGACCTCCGGCTCCACTGTGAGCAGTCCATCCATGTGCAGTTAAAAGGTCTCCAATTGGGTAATCAAAATCTTCTGTCAAGAGTACCTGCCCATAAGTACTAAAAAGTGAAAAGCTTAATAAAAATATTATTAGTAAATTTCTAATCATCTGTAATGTTTTTTAAATTAAGAATTAATAAACCAAAGGTAGAAGGTTAATGTGAACTTAATATTAATTGTGGTAGGTCACTTATTATATCATTTGACATACCGATACGCTGCAAATATATTACAAATAATGCGGATGTTTTCTTTTAAATAAATATATAAATACTTGATATATGTATCGTTATGAAATAGGTATGTTTAAAAATTACTAAAAAATTGAATGCAATTTATAACGTTTATCCTCGATCCCTGGATATTCTTATCTCGCCTGCTGTGGTCCGATATTCTTGGTATTTCAGCTTACAATCCCAATAAAAAAAGAGCATGAGTTGCCCCATGCTCCCTGGAAATTTATAAAAGTAGTTTAAAGATTGATCTTATAATATGAAGTAATGTTTTGATGTTGACCATAGTGTTGATTAACAATGATATACCATTTATATAAACAAAATAAGCCTTATTTTATATTAATTTAAAATAAATTTTTGGCAGTTATCAGCGATAGCTGTTTACCACTAGCGTATTTGAATATTGTGCTTTGAAGTACTAAATATATGCCATCATATGTATTTCTAACACTATTCATAAGGCGTTGAATATCAAAACTCTAATTTCTTAAATTTATTTTTATTTGAATTATAGCTATTTACATATTTAAAAATAAAAATTTATACATTAATAATAAATACAATGGGTATATCATTAATTGATAGCTATATTTGCATTATAAATTTATTTAATATGTATCAAAAATTTACAAATATCCTTCAGGACATCAAAGATTTTCTTCCCGGAGGCCCAAATAAAAAATACATAGCATCCTTCCTCTTCCTCTTCATCTGGATGGCTTTATTCGACAAGAACAGATGGGTCACCAATGGCAACTCCAAAGATCAATCTACAAGTATGAAAGAGAAAAAAGACAAGTTGTCAAATGACATCATACGCACCAAAACAAATGACAAAGGATGTCAACAGCGATATAGAAAAAATTTGGCCGTGAAGAATATTTAATGACCAAAAATGATGAAGATTTGTTTATCATTGCAGTCGAATAACGGTATCTGAAGATCACTTTAAGTTGTTATATCCTCCTCTTTGTTGAGATTACTGCTTGATTGTCATTTAGATATTGTCGTAAAAAAAATATCAAATGTCAGTAATAGTTAACAAAGACTCCAAAATCATCGTCCAAGGCTTCACCGGTAAAGAAGGTACTTTCCACGCAGAACAAATGATCATGTACGGCACTCCCGTAGTTGGTGGTGTGACTCCGGGTAAAGGTGGCGAAACTCATCTTGGCAAACCTGTCTTCAATACAGTTCAAGATGCTGTGAATCAAGCTGGTGCAGATACCTCCATTATATTCGTTCCACCGGCTTTTGCAGCCGATGCTATTCAGGAAGCAGCTGAAGCAGGAATCAAAACTATCGTCTGCATCACTGAAGGTATTCCGATCCAGGACATGGTCAAAGTAAAGGAATATATAAAAGATAAAAACGTACGTCTTATAGGACCGAATTGCCCTGGTGTAATTACTCCTGACGAAGCTAAAGTAGGCATCATGCCGGGTTTTGTTTTCAAAAAAGGTCGTATCGGTATTGTTTCAAAATCTGGTACTTTGACTTACGAAGCTGCTGACCAGGTGGTCAAAGCAGGGCTTGGTATTTCTACCGCTATCGGAATTGGTGGTGACCCAATCATCGGAACTTCAACTAAGGAAGCAATCGAATTATTTATGAATGATCCTGAAACAGACGGCATCGTAATGATTGGCGAGATTGGCGGTAGCCTTGAAGCTGAAGCCTCAAAATGGTACAAGGAGCATGGAACTAAACCTGTAGTTGGCTTTATAGCAGGCCAAACTGCTCCAAAAGGTCGTAAAATGGGTCATGCCGGCGCCATCGTAGGTGGTGAGGATGACACTGCAGCAGCTAAAATGAGAATCATGGGGGAGTGTGGAATACATGTAGTAGTTTCTCCGGCTGATATTGGAAAGACAATGGCGGAAGTGATGGCGAAGAAAGTGTAAGTAAGTTTTTACTTTAAAATATATTATTCCCCTTGGTTTGAGATATTGACCAAGGGGAATTTTTTGTTAATATAGCTCATTTATTGGAGGAATTTATTATTGATATGAAGATGTGAAGTATAGAGAGATTGCTTATGGAGTGCTTTGGTTAAAACCAAAGGCGCGTGAACTTTTTTTCTGTCTGAATCACAGATTGTAGTGATTACTCGGATTACACTGATTATTACCAAGACCATTCAGTGAAATCCTTTCATCTTTTAAATCCCGTCATTGTTGGCAGTCAAGTATGATTCTAATAAAATTTTCATATCGGAGACTAAGTTTTCACTCTTCACTTCCATCTTAGCGTCCTTAGCGCTTCTTCCTCACTTTGCGTGAACTTTTTTTCTGTCTGAATCACAGATTATAGTGATTACTCGGATTACACTGATTATTACCAAGACCATTCAGTGAAATACTTTCATCCTTTAAATCCCGTCATTGTTGGCAGTCAAGTATGATTCTAATAAAATTTTCCTAATGGAGACTAAATTTTCACTCTTCACTTCCATCTTAGCTTACTTAGCGCTTCTACCTCACTTTGCGTGAACCCTTTTTTCTGTCTGGATCACAGATTATAGTGATTACTCGGATTACACTGATTATTACCAACACCTTTCAGTGAAATCCTTTCATCCTTTAAGTCCCTGCCTCTGTAGGCAGGCAAGCGTGATTCTGAATAAATTTGCGCGCAAATCTTCGCTTCTCACTTCGCAAACACACCAAAATGCCACAAAATACCACTCGGATCGTGCACAAAACATTCACTTCCCCAATCCATCCGCTGAATAGGCACAGTGCGCACTCCTTCATATTTGGCAGGAAGATTCAATACATCCAAGTCTTTCCAGAACTGGTCAAGATCTTCTACTTCCATGAAAACCATCGTATTATCTACCCAATCTTTTACATAAGCATCCTGCAAATAGAAACCAAAATTCCCAATTGTGAATAATGACATATTATGAAATAAAACGACTTCTTCGAAACCAAGATCTTGATAGAAATTGCGTGAAATTTCAAAATTCTTTGATCCGATGAAGGGTCTGATTGCCTTTGCCTTTATATTCATTGTTTGATGTTTGTTGTTTGTTGTTTGTTGTTTGTTGTTTGTTGTGATGCTTGTTGTTGGTTTTTTTAAAATTTACTTCTTTTTAGACGACTTCGCTCGGTGGTTATATTCTAAACATAGATCAAGCCAATATTCAAAGTCGTTTTTCTTGTCAAATCCATCGGTATGGACATAGCAATAGCCCTTCATCGCCTTACCTTTCATAATCATTGGCTCGAATCCTGGCTTTTCTGTGATTTCTTCTTCTAAAACCGGATCATATCGGCACATCAGTTTTTCTCCACTGATATTAATGCACATTTTTTCATTTACCATAAACCCAAGTCCACCAAACATCTTTTTTTCTTCCACATTGATTTCAGGAAAATTACTTAGATATTCTCTTACCCTTTCTGCTAGATTATTATTATATGCCATAAATCAATTTTATAAAAATTAATATAGTATTTCTCTTTTGATCAGAGCAATATTGCTAATCTGATTAACAAAAAAAGACTAACCTCCAATTTCAAACCTCCAACTTTTTAGAAAATAATTAAGGCAATTCATGACCTTCAGACGCATTATAGATCTCAAACCATTGTTCTAAACTCATGTTTATATTGAGCGCGTCAACGGCATGTTGTAATCTTTCAAATTTCCCAGAACCGACGATAGGCATTATCCCAGCAGGATGCTTTAAAAGCCATGCATAAATGACTTTATCTATACTTTCTATTCCTATTTCATGTGCCACTTTATTCAAAGCTTTACCCAACCTTGCTCCCTTATCGCCCACCTTATTCATTATTTCCCCACCGGCTAAAGGTGACCAAGCCAGTGGTCTGATCTTGTTTTTCATGAAAAAATCCATATTCCCATTTTTAAAATGCTCCAAACAAAGTGGAGATATTTCAACTTGATTTGTGACTAGTCTTTCCTCAAGATGTTCATTCAGCATCTCGAATTGAAGTGGATTGAAATTCGAAACGCCAAAATTAATTACTTTACCACTTTCTCTAAGATGCGCAAATGCCCTGGCAACTTCCTGTGGGTCGAAAAAAGGAGACGGCCTGTGCAATAAGAGTAGATCGAGATAATCTGTTCCAAAATTTTGAAGAGAATTGTCCACCGATGAGATGATATGTCTAAAGCTGTAATCATACGTTTTCAACTTTCTTTCAGGGTACTTTTCTGAGACAAGCTTGATACCGCATTTTGTTACGATTTGGATCTCTTTTCTCAATGATGGTTTCAGTCCCAATGCCTGACCAAATAGTTTCTCACAACTATAATCGCCGTATATATCTGCATGATCAATACTTGTAACCCCCAATTCTATTGACCTCTCTGTAAAAGCCAATAATTCCTGGGCATTCATATTCCATTCACGCAATCTCCAATGTCCGTGAATAATTGGGGAAAGTTGAAGGTCAGAAGAAAGTTTTACTTTTTGCATATTGCTAATTATCTATTATTTTTTTGTGCTCTAATCTTTATTTCTTTGAATATAATTTAAATTCTAAAGTTTAATATTATCATTTTAATCGTGCCGTTAATTTAGTATTAAAATTTTATCTAAATGTTTTCATTTGCAAAACATTATCATCTGAGTTTCATTCAAACTCCAAACTTCTAACTTCAAATTGAGTGAAGCCAATAGTTTTATAGAAATTTATTTTTTTGAAACTTCCGATATATATTTAGCCACATCTACCATCGTTGCAACCCAAATATTTCCTTCATTCTTCTTAAGATATTCCAAAAGTTTTCGATGCTCTTCAAGATCCACATTCAGCGTATGCTCACCACCCACTCCATGAAAAATAAATACAACAAATGATCCTGCTTTCTCTGCATTTTTAACTTGTTCGATCATCTGTTCGGCCGTCGACCCAATGGCAGCAAAAGCATTTACATTCGACAGATCTACTTTATCCATTGCTAAATAACCTGTTTCAACTCCTCGAGCACACACGAATTCTTGTTCAGAATATTTATAAAACAACGTATCCCTGATCATCAAATCACCGCACGGATAGGCAAAAGTGCGTTCTTTTTTACCATCAATCGCTTCCAAAAGAGTGTTACAAACTTTGATCTCGTGTGTTGCACGATATACGGAATATCTAGTCAGGTCATTTTCGCCTTTTGTCCAATCCCTTCCAGGAAGGTCTCCCGCACAGGGATGGTTGAGCGTGTGATTACCGAGTTCGTGGCCTTGAGCGGCTGCAGCGCGCCATTCTATAATGCGATTGGATACATTGGGTGAAGAGCCAATTAAATAGAAAGTCCCCTTGAAATTGTACGCATTTAATTGCGGAATAACTTTATCGAGATGTACATTAAGTGCGTCATCATATGTGAGGACTACAGCACATTTTTTGCCATTCCAATTAAGGGTGTTTTCTGCTTTACATTGAATACTTGCCAATAATATAACTAGCAATACCATTGTGTCTTTCATAGTTTTTACAATTCTGAAGTACTTAATTTTATTCAAAATTGATCCATTTATCTGCTGATCTTCCGGACTCGGACCACCTTATCTATAAACATCATACCCCTTACTCCCTCTTCAATCCCAGGGTAATCTAACCATTCTTCTTTTGGAATTTCTCCATTCATATTCGCATTGATGGTCAAGAAAAAATTTCTGTAGTGATTTGCAAATGCTTCAAGATATCCTTCCGGATGACCGGCAGGCGCACGTGAATTGTGTGATGCAAAGGATGAAACATAAGGAGTTCCGGTTCGGTATATTTCAGCAGCTTTGTCCGGCCGCATTACTTTAAGCGTATTGGCATCTGCTTGTTGCCATTCAATGCCACCCAGCTCTCCATAAACTCGAATCTTTACATTGTTTTCTTCTCCGGCTGCAACTTGTGTGGCAACTAAAACTCCACTTGCCCCATTGTCGAATTTCAATAAAACTGCACCATCATCATCTAACATTCGACCTTCAACAACTGAATTAATGTCTGCACACAATTTTGAAACTTGAAGCCCTGAGACGTATTCAGCAAGATTAAATGCATGTGTTCCGATATCGCCCATTGCTCCGGCTTTTCCACTTTTTGAAGGATCTGTTCGCCAGGCAGCCTGGGCATTTCCTGAATTTTCGAGCGGTGAACTTAACCAGCCTTGTGGATATTCTACATAGATCTTTCTTATTTTTCCAAATATTCCGGAAAGCACCATCCGCCTGCCTTGTTTGACCATTGGATATCCTGTGTAGGTGTGGGTTAATAACAATGATTTCCTGTAGAATTGACTTTTTCTGCCAATTGTTTCGCTTGTTCGAGATCAAAAGTGACTGGTTTGTCAATGGCAACGTGAAAACCAAGATCGAGCGCCATCATTGCCGGTTCGAAGTGCATATGATTAGGTGTGACAATGCAAATAATATCCGGGCGTTCATTTTCACACTTAGCGGATTCAATTTCAAGCATGTCTTTATAACTCGTATAAATTCTTTCTTCATCCAAAAAATAGATCTCTTCCGGATAGCTTAGCATTTTCGGAATCACTACTCAAAGCGCCTGCTACCAACTCGGCTAAACCATCCATATTAAATGCCAACCTGTGGATACTACCAATGAAAGCATTTCTGCCTCCACCGATCATTGCCAATCTTAATTTTCTGTATTGAGCCATAGTTGGTTATATTATTTTGTAAAATTATCATTAATAAATTTAAAATTCTGATATTAAAATCATTACATTTAAACTTCCATCGAATTAATTATACAATTCTAATACTTTTTTTAACATAAAATCAATGCAGTCTACCACACGTTTTCAGTTATCCTCCATGATGTTCCTCAATTTTTTATTTGGGGAATGTGGTTTGTAACCTTGGGTACTTACTTGATTAAAGGGGATATTGGAGCTACGGATGCACAGTCAGGATTGGCATATGGCACACAATGTTTGGGTGCAATCATCGCTCCATTCATTATTGGTTTGATTGCGGATAAATATTTCGCAGCACAAAAGATATTGGCAGTATTACATCTTGTGGGTGCTGGACTATTGTACTTTATTTCTCAAAATTCTGAATTTAGTTCTTTTTATGTTTTACTCCTTATATATATGGTCCTTTACATGCCGACGCTGGCATTGACCAATTCCATTGCATTGCATCAGATCAGTGATGCGGAGAAGCAATTTTCCGGTATCCGTCTTTGGGGCACAATAGGTTGGATCGCCGCAGGGCAAATCGTTGGCTACATGGCCTGGGAAGCTAATCCTGGTAGTCTGATATTACCTTTCGTTGCAGCTGCCACGTCACTTATTCTAGGAGTTTATAGTTTTTCCTGCCAAATACACCACCTTCTAAGTCTGGTCAAAACGTTAGTATTAGGGAAGTGTTAGGACCTCGATGCATTGAAAATCCTTGCGAATAGAAATTATTTAGTATTCTTTATTGCCTCCATTTTAATATGCATTCCATTGGCTTTTTTATTATGGTCTTGCAAACCTTATTTGAATGAAGCAGGAATGATTGGATCTGCTCAGAAAATGAGTTTCGGTCAAATGAGTGAGGCGATTTTTCTATTTCTAATGCCATTATTTTTTCGAAAATTTGGCATTAAACAAATGTTATTAATTGGAATGATAGCCTGGGTCAAGATACCTTGTTTCTCTTATGGCAACATTGATGCTAATCTTTGGATGTTGTATGTTGGTTATTCTTCACGGCATTTGCTACGATTTTTCTTCGTTACCGGCAATATTTATACAGATCAGGAGGCAGGGCCAAAGATCCGTTCGTCAGCCCAAGGTTTGATTACGCTTGCTACCTATGGTATCGGGATGTACATTGGTTTTTGGGCTGCAGGCAAAATTTCCGGTGATCATTCAATTCTGGATGCTACCGGAAAAGTTGTTAACCATGACTGGCAGTCAATATGGATGTATCCAACAGTGTTCGCAGCAGTAGTGACAATTTTATTTCTAATATTTTTTAAAAACCCAAAGGCAAAGTTGCCTCAAACAATATAATATGGAAGAAAATAGCAGAAGGTCGATGTTGAAAAAAATGGCTGCGAGGATTGGCATTCGCTGCCGCCCCTTCCTTAAATGCATTTGCAAAGTCAGAAAATGAAGCTTATCAGTTAAAAGGAAATATCAACCATTCTGTTTGTCAATGGTGTGTTTCATTTGTAACATTAGAAGAAATGTGTCAATGGATCAACTCAATGAATGTCAAGGCTATCGACCTTATTAAACCACAGGACTGGTCAATGCTCCAAAAGTATGGCATTGAATGTTCCATGTGTTGCACAGATGGAAAAAATTAGTTTAACAGAAGGGTGGAATCACACGGAAAACCATTCCTGGTTGATTGAAGATTTTAAGCGGTCTATTCCATTAGTTGGAGCAGCTAAATATAAAAATCTTATCTGTTTCAGTGGCAATCGAAATGGCATGGACGATGAAACCGGCATGAATAATTGTGTCAAAGGTCTTAAAGAAATCATGAGCCTGGCAGAAAAGAATAATGTCATCATCCAGATGGAATTATTCAATAGTAAGATCGATCACAATGATTATATGGCAGACAAAAGTGCATGGGGTGTCGAATTGTGCAAAAGAATTGATTCTCCTAATTTTAAATTACTTTATGACATCTATCACATGCAGATAAATGAAGGGGATGTGATCAGGACCATAAAGGATAACCATCAATATTTTGGTCATTATCACACAGCCGGTGTTCCGGGTCGTAACGATATAGATGAAACTCAGGAACTATATTATCCTGCAATTATAAAGCACATGAGACTGGTTTTACGGTTTTGTCGCCCAGGAATTTATTGCGAAAAGGTGGAGACAATGCTACAAAGTTGACTGCCCTTCAGAAAGGAATTGAAATTTGTGATGTTTGAAAAATTTAAAAACTAATAATATTTATGGCTAATAATACATATGATGCCATCGTCATTGGCTCAGGAATTTCAGGCTAGGCTGCGAAAGAACTGACAGAGAAAGGACTTAAAGTGTGATGATCGAACGTGGAAGAATGCATGAACATATCAAAGATTACGTCAACGCTTCGAAAGATCCATGGAATATTCTCATAGAGGTCAACGAACTCAGGAAATGATCAAAGACTATCCCGCATTAAAGCGGGATTATCCTTGAGTGAATCCGTTCTGGGAATGGGCTGATGAAAAGGAAAATCCTTATGTGGAAGAAAAAGATTCGATTGGTACAGAGGTTATCAATTGGGGGGTAGATCTCTTCTATGGGGGCGTCAGAGTTACCGTTGGAATAAGTGGGACTTTGAGGGCAAATGCCAAAGAAGGTGTTGCTGTGGATTGGCCAATCAGATA